>CBDAUZ010000002.1:0-499829 GCA_965200745.1 Alphaproteobacteria bacterium | reverse complement strand
AGCAGGCGCATGACGTTGGCGGGACTGAAAAAGTGCGTACCCAGAACATGACCGTGTCTGTCGGGTATGGAATCGCCAATCTCGTCGACATTCAGATATGACGTGTTTGACGCCAGAATCGCACCGGGTTTCGCGATTGAATCGAGACTGGCAAATACCGATTTCTTGATTGCCATTTCCTCGAACACCGCTTCGATGATGTAGTCCGCCGATGCGAGATCAGACATTGAAACCGATGGCGATATCAACGCCAGGCGCCGGTCTGCTTCCTCGGCTGACAGACGACCGCGTTTGACTGACGTTGCGTAGTTCCTGTGAATGGTCTGCATGCCCCGATCGAGTGCCGCCTGGTCGTTTTCCACGACAACAACCGGTATTCCGGCATTTGCGAAGTTCATCGCAATACCACCGCCCATCGTTCCGGCCCCAATGACACCGCCTGAGTCGATTTGCCGGGGTTTTGTACTGCGATCGATCCCCGGGATCTTTGTTGATGCGCGTTCTGCAAAGAACACATGGCGCAATGCGCGGGATTCGTCGGAATTCACACACGCTTCGAATATTTCGCGTTCACGTTTGATACCCGTGTCGAAGTCACAATGAACGGCAGCTTCGACACACTCGATACAGGCGTAAGGCGCCCGCATTCCTCGTGCAGACCGCACAATTTCCTTGCGCTTGCGATCGAAGAGAGCGCTATCAGGCGGTGTTACCGTCAGATCTCTTGTACGTCGATATGAGGTCTGCGTATCGACAATGTTGCGCACAAACGCCATTGCACCGTCGAGCAATGTGGATTCCACAACCGCGTCAACGATACCGAAAGACCGTGCATCCGACGCGGAGACATGGTTGCCGGCGACGATCATGTTCAGCGCGTTTTCGACTCCCGCCAGTCGTGGCAGTCGCTGTGTACCACCGGCGCCCGGCGGAAAACCCAGTTTGACTTCTGGCTGTCCGACTACCGCTGACCTGTCGATGACGCGATAATGACAGGCCATCGCGACCTCCAGGCCACCGCCCAATGCATGTCCGTGAATTGCAGCGATAACCGGTCGCGGACTGGCCTCGAATGCATTGATCACGTCGTAAAAACTCTCTTCACCGTCCGGCCATGGCAGTGAAAAGTACCGGATATCCGCGCCCGCTATGAAACCACGGCCTGCACCGATCAGGACGATGGCAGCAATATCCGGATCGTCATTCGCTCGTCTCATCCCGTCGCAGATTCCACGCGGGACACCCGGACTCATGGCATTGACCGGTGGATTGTTCACGGTCAACACTGCGACAGATCCATGTTTTTCATACTCGACGAGCGTCATTGTTCCTCCATCACGTGGTGATGTGACACCGGACCTCCGTCAGACGGCATCAACTGTTCAGTGACGTGCGCTATCGGGCGCAATGATTCAAGTCAGATCTTGAGGATTGATGATACTGAAAGTCTGAAGACTCGAATTCATGCCGCAACCGAATGTGGGGAACAGCTGCCTGCGAGCGGCAACACCGGTAAGTTCAACACGCCGAACTGCAGGTATCGGGGAGTAGCGCCTGTCAGGGCACGGCAGTTCCGTAATCTATCTGACCGGGGGTGATCGCGTTGAGCGTGATCAATTCGTCTGCGAGATCACGGTTGACGGATTCTGCGCATCGTTCGGACGGAGTGCCGTATCCACCGCCGCCGCCCGTAAAAATTGCGAGGATATCGTCTTTTTGCAATGTCATGCCGGCCTTGGAATCGACTTCGATGGTCTCGTCTCTCCGCATGACGCAACACCGCCCCGGCTTACCCTCGCTACCGCCGAAAAGGCCCGCAGGCGCGATCCTGAAGCGGTCCGCATAGATCGCAAAGATGACGTCGTCTTGCGTGATCTGATATGCACGGGTGAAGCCCATGCCACCTCTGAACCGGCCATCACCAGCCGAGTCCGGCAATACGCCGTAATCAACAACGCGAAAATAGTCGTACTCCATGTCGAGTGCTTCGACTGGCGTGTTGGAACAATTCGAGAGTGGACTGTCGATGGCGTCACAGCCGTCTGCCGTGGCTGAAGCACCGTATCCGCCGCCGAAGATTTCCACATAGACCCGATAACCGTCCGGCTTGAGGTGTGAGAGTGCAAAGACGGCTGTTGTATCAAATCCACACGCGATCACCTTCTCCGGCGCCGCACTGGCAAGCGCTTTCATGACCGCATTGAACACGCGGTACGCCGGTTCCATTCGCGCCCGGACCGGCGCAGGCGGCTTGGGATTGAGGATCGATCCATAGGGCGCGGTAATCGTGAAGGGACGTTTGACACCTTCGTTGAATGGAACATCCGGACTGGTCAGGACTGATTTCACACAAGCCAGCGCTGCAGAAATCGTCGATGAAAACGGACAGTTCAGATTGCGTGAAATCTGTGAAGCGGTGCCATCGAAATCGATTGCGACATCATCTCCGCTGATCGTCACACGAGCCTTGACTGGAAGGGGCGTACGCGTGATTCCATCGTCGTCAACGGCATCTTCACCCTCGTAAACACCGTCCGGAATCTCGGCAATCGACGCCCGGACACGACGTTCCGAATAGTCGAGCAGATCGCGCATTGTTTCGACAACGGCGTCCTTGCCGAACTTTGCTGCGAGTTCCCGGGTACGCAGGGCACCAATCGAATTGGCGGCAAACTGCGCGTTGAAGTCGCCGATCGTCAGTTGTGGAACTCGGATGTTCGCGGCAACCAGGCGTTCGAATGGGCCACCATTCCAGTCGCGATCCATGTTGTAGCACGACGGCGGAATCTGCAGGCCTTCCTGGTAGATATCTGATGCATCGGCATTCAGTCCCGGTGCGCCGCCCCCGAGGTCGAGGTGATGTGCGACCGATGCACCGAACCCGATAACTTCTCCCTCGAAGAAAATCGGTGTGAATATGAAGACATCGGGAAGATGTTGACCACCATTGAACGGATCATTCGTGATGTAGAAATCGCCGGGTACCAGACGGTCGACCGGATGGGTCTCTGCACAGGGTACGAATGTCATCTTCATCGGACCGAGCTGCATGGGGATGAGTTCAGCCTGGGCGACTACGTTTCCGTCACGATCGAGCAATGCAGCCGATGCGTCCTGCGCCTCCCGGACAATCGTCGAATAGGCACTTCGAATGAGTTTCGCACCCATTTCGCGTGCTGCCGCGATGATGCTTTGAGAAATGACCGCGTAATCGACGGGATCGAGTGCCATGTCAGTTGCCTCCCGACTGGTTGTTACACAACCGTCTTTATCGACACACCCGCGTCGGCAAACGGGTGTCGGAATTTCGGGTTCCTGACCGCTACAGACCAACCGGTTACCCTACCGCGCAAATCAGGCTACCCCCGCATCCGGTGTTGTGCAAGTGAGAGGCTTGCGTTGTTTGTAAGGCGTTGAAAGACAACACGAAAGTGAGGGGATCGAATCTTTTTTCCCCCAATGTGTGTCGTGCAACCCGTTCAAATTGAACGTTTCATGAATCTGCGTGGTCCGGATCGGCGCGGATTTCACCCCGGGGGCGTGGTGGATGTGCCAAACTGTTGATATCAAACAATATGATGTATTGGCACAGGTCGCACCGGGCGATAATCGTGTGTTTTGCACCAACAGGGCAAGGAGCCCGACAGCGCCCATGACGACGCCGCAACCTTTCACTCTTTTCCTGGGATGACGTCGACCTGCTTGACGACGTGCAGCGTCTCAAGCGGGTTCTCGAGTTTCTGCCGAACGATGGGATCATTGAGGGGCTGGAGACCTATCATTGAATCACACTTGATTCCGACATGAGTTTCTGCATGATGCTGCTTCATGCAGATTGGTTTGCGTCAGGTTTCAGCGGACACGATGTCGTGGCTGAGGAATGCATGCAAGAGTGGTGATTGCTCGCGCGCATCACTGGCGCGCGAGATCTCCAGTCTCGAGGGCTGGCTTGACTATCGGGGTCGCCCGCGTTTGTCATCGGGGCATCATGTTCTTCCGGTTCTGGCGCGCGAGCTTGGTGTTTCCTTGCCGCCCCGCGCGTTACCGGTTGGTGATGCCCATGTTCGTGCGGCGGTTGGTTATCCGGACCTGTCTCTTTCCTGCCCGCTTGCGGAGCTTGGCGTTGTCTCGGTTGATCTGGTTTCGGAGGCGGATCGCCGTTGTTGGGATTCGATGATGGAGAGCCATCATCGTGGCGGTTGGCGGCGCGCACCGGGTGGTTTGCTGCGCTACTGGATCCGTTCATCGCGCTACGGGATTGTGGGCGGCTTGTGTTTCACTGCGGCGGGCCTGCAGCTCAAGCCGCGCGATGACTATATTGGCTGGTCCGCCGCCGCCCGCCTTGCCCACATACAAGAGGTTGTGTGCAACCATCGATTTCTGATTTTGCCGTCGGTGCGGGTGCACCATCTGGCTTCGACGGCACTGCGCACGGCAACCGTGCGCGTGGCCACGGACTGGCAGGAGCGCTATGGCGTGCGCCCCCTTCTGCTTTACACATTCGTTGCGCCGGACCATTCGGGTCTGAGCTACCGTGCGGCGGGCTGGGAATGCTGTCCGCAATGGACATCGGGTCGCCGTTCCGGGGTGCCGCGTGCGGTCTGGGTGAAGCCACTGGAGGCGGGCTGGAAGGCGGCACTCACCCACGAGGAGGCGCCTGTTCTCGGCCGTTCCAAACCGTTGTATTGTGACGGTTCGTGGGCGCAACGCGAGTATGCCCGCAGTTCTTATCCCGACGGCCGCGTCAGGCGCCGGATTGCGGCGATGGGCAAGGCATGGCAGAAGAAACTGGGCGCGTCGATCCCGGTTATCTTTCCACGCCAGGCTGATCAGACGGCGGCCTATCGATTGCTGTCGAACGAGAATGTGACCATGAAGCATATCCTGGAGCCGCATTACGAGGCGACTGTTGACCGCTGCCGACAGGAGCGTCTGGTGCTGGCGATCCAGGACACGACGACCGTGAACTACGACACCTTGTCTGCGACGGGCGGCCTTGACGATCTCGGTGGCGGCGGCAAGGGGACGGCGGGTGTTCTCGCGCATTGCGGCATGGCGATCAACGGCGTTGGCCGTCCGCTGGGTCTGTTCACCATGGATGCGTCGTTCCGGCGGGCTGCCGGCAAGGACAGTGTCCGCTGGGTGGCGGGTCTTGACCGTGCGCGGGAACTTGCTGCGGCCTGTGCGCACACCCGGGTTGTCAGCGTCTGTGACCGCGAGGGCGATTTCTGGAGCCTGTTGTCGCACGCCAGAGACACCGGTGGCGAACTTCTGGTGCGTGCCAGCCGTTCGGCGCAGCGCCGGGTCGACACGCCTGCCGGTGCGGTTGACCTGTGGAGCCATGTCGAAGGGCTGGAACCGCTCGGGACACGGACCATCGATGTGCCGGGCTGCGGCGGACCCAACCGGCGCAAGGCGCGCACGGTCACGTTGACCCTGCGGTCTGCCCATGTTGATCTGATTGCGCCCAACGATGTCGGCGGTGACCCCCTGTCCATGCTGGCGGTTTCGGCACGCGAGGATAACCCGAAAAAGAACACCACCCCCCTGAACTGGTTGCTGCTTTCCACCGTCGGTGAAGCCAATCTCGACGGCGCGAAGGAACTCCTGCGCTTCTACGAACTGCGCTGGAGCATCGAACGCTTCTTCCATGCGCTCAAGACCGGAACACGCATCGAAGACCGGCGGCTCGACGAGGCCGACGACCTCAAGAAATGTCTGGCATTCGACGCCATCACGGCCTTCCGGGTGTGGGATCTCACCTGGCTGGCGCGGACCAGGGCCAACGACCCGGCGCACGAATATGTGCCACCACACGACATCGAGATGTTGTGCGCCCTCACGCGCTTCTATCAACTCAAATCAGTGCGCGGACCGCCCGGACCGGACATGGATATCGAAAAGTTTGTCATCCTGACCGCCGGGCTGGCAGGCTTCCATCCATCAAAACGACAACCCTTGCCCGGCACACAGAAACTCTGGGAAGGAAGTCAGATCCTGACCCAATCCGTGACCGGATACCAGGCAATAAAAGAAATACTGGACCAATAACCCGCAAAGGAAACCATCCAGGAAACGGAATCAAGTGTGATGCATTGATAGCGGTGCGGTCCCGAGGTCCTTGAGGAGGTGGTCAGGCGGCCGCGCGCTGCGCGGGCCTAGGGTGTCGCGCGGGTTCGGTGGTGCGGGTTCCGTTGCACACAGACCACGCCAACGCTCTGGGGCAGCCCGACCTGGAAGCGCAAGTACAAGGCGCGTACAGCCCTTGAGCGGATCAACAGCCGCATAGACCAGGGATAAGGCTTTGAAAACCATTACATCCGCGGCCGGGCCAAAATGACCCTGCGCGTGAACCTATCGATGTGCGTCATGATGGCACTGACACTGGCCAGCGTCGATCAGCCCGCGCACATGCGCAGCCTGGTCAAGAGACCGACTTTCCGCGACACCGGCTGACCATTTTGCGCAGTGTAGCGCGCCGGGGTCTGCCAAACCGGGTTCGGCGGACTGATTGCTGTCGCCTTGTGGCCAATCGAGGAGCGAAAGAGTCCGGGGAAAACGCCCGCGCGCACGAAATGACCCCGATTCCGACGACATTCTTGACGATCAGACACGCCGATGCCGCACAAACATGGCGTGTGCCACACTTGTCGCGCGTCCGCAGCTTCAGCAAAATCGGGACAGCGCAAGTGGGATACACCGCGCGTTGCATGTGAGGACCTTTCGATCTAAATTGCTGAGCCCTTACACCTTCCGAAAGAACCATGACGGGTATTCTAGCAGCTCTTCGAGAAGGCAAGTTCACATGCTACGCCGCCGCTGGTGTGGACGACGGCGACCTTTCGTCGATTGCAGACGAGCGAGACCGCCAACCTCCACACGGGAAGTTTCTTGAGATACCGCGCCCCGGCAGCCGTTTCCTGTCTGTCGATGGGATTGCCGATAACGATCCCCTGCTTTTCCGGTATTTCATCGACGGTTCCCAGCGCATCACCCAGGCCGGCTATGTCGTGGACCCTAAAAAGCGCTACCTTCCGTTGATCATCGCTCAAGTCGGTGTAGCGACGACCGAGTTGAGAGCTTCGCGACTTCAGATCAAGCACTACGACTCCGCCAACATCCTCCTTTTCCCAAACTCGTTTTCCGATGGAGACCTTGTCGAAGCGAAAGCGGTCGCTTGCGACGCTGCCAAGACTTCGCGCCTTCCTCTCGACCTCTCGTTTGACCGCTACGAGGTCGATGATACCGAAAACAGACCTCCGGTAGACAGCGCACGTGCACGGGTGCTCCACAAGATGCATAGTATGGAGGTCGAACGCATCGTTTCGCTCGTCCGAGCGGGCGACATCTCCCGGGACGCGCTCCTGCTCATAGATGGTTCGATCGAATTCTACACCGACATGGACCGCCACAAGGAGGACTTCCGGAATGTGGTTGGAGTCGCCAAGTCATTCAATCTGCACCGACCGTATCGCAGCGGTGCGGGTGCCGAACGCGTCGGCACTCTGGTTTCACGCCTTCCAGAAGGCTACCGGACTCCGGCCTGTGGAACGCAGCATCGCAATCTCACCATCGCATCCTGGTACCTGCGGCTACATGGACGGGGTCGCATCGCAAGCCTCGAACACCTGGACGGCGTGGTCAAGATTGAGGTTTTCCCAGACAGGCCCACGAGCGAGGCGCCCTGGATGGATGCCGCGAGATGCGACCGAATAAGCGAGCACGTACTCGCCCTTCGCGCTCCTGCCACTCCCAACACCGACTCCCGCTGGGCGAGCCATCTCTATCCAGTGCACCTTACCGAGCGATACATCAAGACAAAGTTCCGCAACGACCGGACTATTCGCGCTTGCCTCTGAAATAGCTGTTTCGCACCAATTTCGGATGTCCCCGATGACCGACACCTCCCCGATAGGTCGCGTTATAGCGACAGAGAGCCACCCGACATCAACTGGATCGTTCCGGTTCTGGTTGGCTACTGGCATCAACCTCAAGCCATTCGACTTTGTCCAGGTGCAACCGCCGGAAAGCAGCGACCCCGATATTGGTCGCTTTTACGCGATCATCGATGAGATTCACCAAGTCTCGGACGAACCAAGTTCATTGAGCGGCTTCATATCTTCAGACTTCGGGAACTCCTCCCAGTCGCCTCGCGTGGGCCGGGTTGTTACGACCTACGCAGACGCTACGGTGCTGTACAACACCAATGACATCGAAATGCCCGTACCCCATGGCGCCCGCGTTCACTGGCCGGACGAGGAAGGTGTTCGCAAAGCGCTCGGTATCGATGAGTACCGTCGCAACACTCCAGCCGGGTACATCACGATGTCCGGGCCTGACGGTAACAGCATCGTCATCAGCGTCGATATGGACGCGGATTATCTGGTCGGCCCCGAAGGCGCCCATCTCAACATCTCCGGTATCTCAGGCCTAGCAACCAAGACCTCCTATGCCATGTTCATTCTGTCTGCCATCCAGCAACGGGCCGAAGACTGGCTCGACGGCAGCAAGCCGGCGTTAGTCATACTGAATGTCAAGGGCTCCGATCTTCTTCGGCTCCACCAGCCTGATCCTAGCATCGACGATTACACCCGACAGGATTGGGAAAGATGCGGCCTGCAATGCAAGCCGCTTTCCGACGTGACGTATTTCTATCCCTATTTAGCAAGTGGGGCAGCCCGGACTCAAACCATGCTGAGTGCAGATGACGTCTCTGCAAATATGAACGCTGGGTGCGCCTACCGATACTTCTACGATGTCGAACACGCCCTTGAACGCCTCCACCTGCTTTTCGAGGACATGGACGACCCCAACCAGACGCTCGTTAGCTGCGCACAGTATTGTAGAGAACATGTATCCATAGAAAGCCCGTGGAGCACACTGCGCAGCAAGGTCGACGAGTGGGCGCAAGCAACGCCAGACAAGCAGATACCGGTCCAGTCCTGGCGTCGATTCTCCCGCCTTTTCAGCCAGCGCACACGCAACGGAATGTTCACGGAGACGGCGCGCCAAGCCGACGAATACCGGCAGAATTTCTTGTCAAACGGTCTCCGCTTGCTCCAGCCAGGCCAGGTTGCCGTGGTGGACATCGCACAACTTCCCGACTACCTGCAGGCATTCGTTGTCGGCGATGTCATCTCTGCCCTGCGGGACCCACGGCCGCTGGATATGGATGACGACGAAGGCGCGAGCACGGACCATCGCACGGTCGTTCTTTTCGCGGACGAGTTGAACAAGTTTGCGCCCAAGCACGGCGGCGCCCGGTCCCTGACGGTGCATCTCAGGGAGATCAGCGAACGCGGGCGTTCCGAGGGGATCATCCTGTTCGGCGCAGAGCAGTTTCGCACCAGCGTCGACGAACGTGTTACCGGCAACTCCGGCACCCACATATTCGGCCGCACAACCGCAGTCGAGTCCCAGAAAGATCCCGAGATTAAATTGCGGCCACAGTCAAAGCGTGTCCCTTTCCTCCGCAAGGGCGAGCTGCTTGTCAGCCATACCCGGTTCAGCGCGGGAACACTCAAGCTTCGCTTCCCACGCAACGCCTACCGTCAGGGATAGCCCATGCCACAACCCCCAGAGACTCAACTGGGAGTCCATCTCCTTGAGACCATCACCCTCGGCATGTACAGCGAGCCGCTGCACTGCGTGCGTGAATACATTCAGAATGCATTTGACAGTATCCGCGCCGCCCGCCGCCAAGGCTTGCTGGGTCCCGAAGAAGGTCGCGTCGACATCACCGTCGACCCCCATACGAAATCACTCCAAATCAGCGACGACGGCACGGGGCTCAGCCCGGAGGAGGCCGCAGTACGGTTGGTCGATGTCGGCTTCTCGGACAAGGCCTATAGCGCGAGCGCAGCCGCTGCCAACGCTGGCTTCCGGGGGATCGGCCGCATGGCCGGTATCAGCTACTGTGGCCGGCTCATCTTCGAAACCAGCGACGGCGGGGGCCGCGTCTTCACCGTCACATTCGACGCGCAGGCAATTAACTGCCTGACGCGTCCCGGGCAGGCACCCACCACCGTCGCCGACGCGATCGATAGCAATTGCACGTTTGAGGAACTGCCATCCGACTCCAAGACAAGATTTCTGCGGGTTTCTCTCGAGCAAGTGACCAACCCCACCCTGCTCGATGTGGATGCCTTGGCGAGCTATCTGGAGCAGACGGCGCCTGTAAGTCAGGATCCCACGACTTGGAAGTTTCAAGAAAAAATCCGTTCATTTGCCGAGAACGCCGGACACCCTGATTCGCTTGACGCTGTATCGATCCGCATTCGCGGGGCGGATGGCGCAACTCTTCGCGCAATCCATCGCCCATTCAAGGACTCCTTCAACACTAAGGATGGCCGTGGAAAAGCGCCCCGCCGTGTCAATGTCACAGACGTCGTCGCCCTGCCCAGGAACGGCGACTATGAGGGCTGGTGGGGCTGGCTCGCTCTGCACTCGCGGCGCGGCGCTCTCGCCGATGTTCCCTTTGCAGGGCTTCGCATCCGCATGCACAACATCGCCGTCGGTGACGAAACTCTCCTCCAGGCTCTTTGGCCCTCTCCCCAGTTGGCGCTATGGTGCTTCGGCGAGGTACACGCTGTGAATTCGGCTCTGGTGCCGAATTCACAACGGGACAATTTCGAACCCTCAGACGCCTTTGATCGGCTTCGCGAACAGATCGCCGACGAAGTACGAAGCATCGAGAAGGATATCCGAGATGAATCCAAAGATCGGAATACTTCGACTCACAAGATCGCTAAAAGGGCGGAAGGTGTAACCGAGGAAGCCCGGTCCCGACTTAAGGAGGGGCTCACATCCCATAACGAAAAGACGCAGCTGATCGAAAGGCTGAACAAGGAAGTGGGCCGCCTCGACACCGCGATCAAGCAACGCAAACGCACCGCCGACGAACGCACACAACTCGAACAGATGCACCGTGGGTTGAATGAGCTGAAGGTGGAAATCAACAACGTTCAGCGCACAGATGCCGACGCATCCATGTCACACCTCAATAAACAAGCGCGCAGGGCCGTCCGCACCGTCTTGGCCGTAGTGAAGGAGGAACTCAACGACGACAAGCGCTTCACGACTATCGAAAAACGCGTTGTGACAGCGCTACGGCCCGGGGGCCGGAACCACTGAGATGGGTGCTACGGTACTGATCACATCGGCCATACGCATCCACCGAAACTTACGGTCGCGGGTCCGCTAGCGAATTCATGCCGAAGAAGAATATCCTTCTCGTCGAGCCTGGCTATCCGAACAAATACCCGCCGCTCGGCCTCATGAAGATTGCTGCTTATCACGGCTCCCGCGGCTGTAGAGACAATGTCCTGTTCGTCAAAGGCGATACACCGGAAGCTCTCGAACAGGTCTGGGACCGTGTGTACGTCACAACGCTGTTTAGTTTCGAGTGGCGGCGAACAGCGGCAGCCATCAACTTTGCGTTGCGTGCTGCCCGCGGCCAAGCCGAGCGCGTTTTCGTAGGAGGCATCGCCGCTACCCTCATGTTTGACGAGTTTGTTCGTGAACCGCAATGGGCTGGCGTGCGCTTCATCAAAGGCCTTCTTGACCAACCCCCTGCTTGTTCCCTTCAACTGTCAGCCGAAGACGGTGATTTTGGTTCTCAGGACTTCTTCGGCACACCCATCGAGGAGCTTGTTCCCGATTACAGCATCCTCAAGGACGTTGCTTACCGCTATCCGGTTGAAGATGCCTACTTTGGCTATGCCTCCCGTGGCTGCGTACGCAAATGTGCGTTCTGCGGTGTCCCGAAACTTGAGGGGGGGCAGCGGGAGATGCCCCCCATCACGAGTCTCGTTACGGGTATCGAAGAGCAGTCCGGTGCCAAGAAAGACCTCATACTCATGGACAACAACGTCGCGGCGAGCAGTCGGTATCAGGAAGTGATCGCCGAAATCCGTGACCTGGGGTTTGAGGCCGGCGCGATGTTTCAACGAAAGGGAGGACCTCCCGTCAAGCGGCGCGTCGACTTCAACCAGGGTGTGGACGCCCGCATCCTCGCAAAGACCCCGATGTATCTTCGCGAAATGGCCAAAATCTGCATAGACCCCCTGCGCATCGCTTTCGATCACGTCGGCATGCGTCGCATCTATGTGCGCTCAGTTGAGATGGCCGCCGACTACGGTCTGAGGTCGCTGTCCAACTACATGCTTTACAACTTCATGGACACGCCCGGTGACCTTTATCACCGCATGCATATCAACATCGAGCTCAACGCCCGCCTTGGCGTGCGAATCTGGTCATTCCCAATGCGCTATCTCCCGGTCACCATGAAGGACCGTTCACATGTAGGCAAACACTGGACTCGCTATTACCTCAGGTCGTTCCAGATCATGCTCCAGGCCACCCACGGCGTAGTGTCCGGAAACGAAAGGTTCTTCCACAGGGCGTTCGGTAACAGCCTTGAGGAGTTTGAACGGCTTCTGGCTCTTCCGCACGCCTTTATCTTTCAACGTGACTTCTTCGAGCACGGTGAGGGACGCCCGTTGCTCGATGACTACGAAGCGCTCCGGCAGCGTCTTGCCCCCAGTGAACGGACTGAACTCATTGCACTGCTCAGCGAAATCTTGCTTACAAGACCTCGCCGTGAGGCATACCTCGCGCTCGTCTCCGACAAGTCTGTGAGCCCCTTGATCCGCCAGCTTGCTCGTTTCCACGCAATTGACACAGCGGCCGCTAAAGTCACCGACATCGCCCACGTGTTCCCCGAGCTCACGCCTGACCACATGCTCCCCGAATCCGATATCGCCGTCGAAGACGCGGGCCTATTCGAACCAATCGACAAACCGTCCTTCGACAGTGGCTCGGTGCGGTACCCCAACGCCGATACTGCCTAATGGCCAAGTCCCCTGTCCTTGGCGGTGAGCTGCTTCGGCTCGTTACCTCTGGAATGTACGACAATCCGCTCGTTCTCTATCGAGAGTACGTCCAAAATTCGGCCGATGCAGTCGCGGCACAAGGCTCAGGCACCGGTCGCGTGCGTATCACGATTGATCCCCTCCGTTCCCAAGTCACTATCCTCGATGACGGTACGGGCCTGACACCCAGCGAAGCTGTTCACCGTCTGATCGACCTTGGCCGTAGCTCCAAGGATCCTTCGGTCGATCGCGGCTTTCGCGGCATCGGGCGGCTTTCAGGTCTCGCATTCGCCGAAGAGGTGCACTTTACCACCCGCACCTGCGGGGATTCTCCTCCCACGCGCGTTTCATGGAACGCCCGCGCGTTCCGGGAATTGGACTTAACGCGTGTGGATGCCAAGACCGCTATAGGGATGGCCACGACGATATCTCAGGTATCGTGTGGCGAATGGCCGGAACGTTTTTTCCAAGTCACCGTTGATCGTATCAGCCGCCATGCAGCCTCGACTCTTCTCAACGAAAATGCTGTCCGCAGCTATCTCGGCGAAGTCTGTCCTGTCCCCATGGCGGCAAGCTTCCCGCTTGTGGAAGAGGCACGCGGGTTCCTCACAGTCCACAACGCCGATCATCTGGTTCTGGATATACGCATCAACGATGATCCTCACCCAATCCAGCGGCCGTTCCAAAACGTCATCCCCTTGACGGACGATATCAGTGCCCCTTTCGAATCTCTCGAAACGCGCATCATTCCCCGCGTCGACGGAGACAGCCCCGCGGCCGCACTTTGGCTCGCGCACACACCTTACACTGGTTCCATTCCGCGACGCTTGGGAGTACGCGGTCTTCGCGCACGAGTTGGAAACGTGCAGATCGGCACAGAGCGCATTTTTGAGCATCTCTTTCAGGAACCGAGGTTCAACGGCTGGTGCGTGGGTGAAATCCATATCCTGGACCGCCGTATCCTTCCCAACGGTCGGCGAGACTACTTCGAGCCTGGGCCTCACCTACGCAATCTTGAAAATCACATCGGTGCGGTCGCGCAACAAATCAGCTCGCGATGCCGCCGTGCCTCTTCCCAACGCAACAGGCTTCGCAACGTCGATACCGCCATCAACCGGCTCAAGGCTGCACGCGACCTCGCGCGTTCCGGCTATCTCTGCCCCGCTGCCGCCGCCGCCCTTGTAGAGCGTGAGCGGATCCAGATTCCAGTGATTCGTGAGGTAATGAAACTAGTCCAAGCTGAGAGACTCAAGGCCTCTCATCAGACGTCCATCCTCTGCGACAGCGCCTTGGACACGCTTGATGTCAATCCCAACCCTGCGCTGGAGACTGTTGCGCCTGCTTCCCTCGGGGCAGTCCAGAACGCTTTCGGTACTATCGCCAGCAGCCTGCCACCTGACCGCGCACTTGATCTGATAGAGTCAATTCTCAGAAATTTATCCGAAGGTACTTCTGATGACGATGGGCCCGAAGCAACGTAAGCATCCGGTGGTGGCCGCAGTTTACGCGTCTAGGTGCTGCTGCCGTTCGGCCTTCCAGTGCCGGGGGAGGAGCTCGTGTAGACGGGTCTGCGGTTGCTCTGCGATGCGGGCGAGGACGTCGGCGAGCCAGGCTTGGGGGTTGACGTCATTGAGCTTGGCAGTGTCGATGAGGGTGTACATCACCGCGGCCCGCTCGCGGCCACGAGCGGAGCCCGCGAATAGCCATTGTTGTATCCAAGAATAATCCGACCTGCAGGGGCCTGTTTACCGGATTATTTCGGACCGGATGTTTTTGAGAATCTGGCGTAGTGCGGGAAGGGTTTCCCGTTTCTTACCAAGTAGTAGTATTGATTTGATCTTTTCGGCAGCCTGACCCGCGGGTTTCCAGCACAGGGCCCGCTTCGCCGCACGGCGTACGCCCTTGAGCTCTTCGCGGGTCGCCTCCAGCCTGCCCCGGGCCTGCTCGTGCAGCGACTTGTAGGTGCCCGCCTTCGTACGGGCCTGTATCTCCGCAACGCGCCTCCGCAGCCTCCGCGCGAGCCCGCTCCCGAAGCGCTACAGCCTGCCAGTCAACGGCATCCGTCGCCGACGCCGACAGGCTCCCGTCACCGCCATGCTCCGGGCGCGCAACCGCACCCATATCGTCAGCATCCATGCCCTCCAATGCAGGGCATCAAAAGTGTGGTTACCAGTCCTCCCTATGCTGGCATTCGAACCCCGTCATCGCGCAAGCGAACGTTTCCTTCATGGTCGAGCATGACGGCGTTGTCGAACCCGGCACGGACGGCGTGTCTGACCGCCATGCTGGTTGCAGGATAGAGGCAGGACGCCTTGGCGAGAGTTGGCGCCATGTCAGGTGCAGGACGACGAATATCGGAGAGGCATGCCGTGAATGCCTTGCCAACCGACATCGGTGCGACTTCGAGCACCATCATGAAGAATGTATTGTTGGAAGCGGTCCAGAAAGACTCGGTTTGTCCGCTCCAGAAGGTCGGACGAACATAAAGTTGCTTGTCACGGGGAAACTTTCGCGCCATGTCGACCGCCAGTTCCTGAAGTTCGTCGGCAGTCTGCTCGGGATTCATGTCCATTGTCCTGGCGGACGCCACGCAGCGTTTACAATGGCGTTCAATATCAGGCAAAACACCATCGAAGGCGCGCGCACCGACAAAGATCTGCGTTACAAACCAGAATGACTGGTCCAGCGGTCCCATGATCTTCGGGTTGCCTTCGTGAAAACTACCGTCAAAGTACGTAAGCTGGTCCATGACAATCCAGGCGAAAGATTTGAACGACCCGAAGTGTTTACCGCGTGAAGCAGTGGCTTTGTACCGTCTCGCAGCTGGTGTGCGGGTATTTCAATTCACTGCGTTGTTTCAACGAATACGTATCCACCACAGTGACTCGCCGATGGTCCTGCGGTTGTGTTGGCACCACTAACGGGATCAGGTGATTGCCGGATACCTTTCGCCTTGTTCGACCACTACTGCACGCACTCGATCCCGAGTCGGCCCATGCACTGACAATCTGGGCGCTCCGAAACGGACTCGTCGGTCAAGGAAACTCTCGGTCGCGGCCGCTGCTCGAAACTGACATATGGGGCATACGGTTTCCAAATCCTCTCGGACTTGCGGCAGGTTTCGACAAGAACGCGAGAGTTTTCGAACCGTTGCTCAGAACCGGGTTCGGCTTTGTTGAAGTGGGATCGGTGACGCCGCGTCCGCAGGTCGGCAATCCACGTCCACGCATGTTTCGTCTTCCTGAAGACGCGGCTGTCATCAATCGACTCGGTTTCAACAACCAGGGAATGGATGCTGTCGCACAGCGTCTGGAGAATCGATCAATCAGTACCGGTGTGGTTGGCGTGAACATTGGTTGCAATCGTGATTCACGCGACGAAATCGCCGATTACCTGACAATCTATCGGCGCCTCGGTCCGTTGGCAGACTTCACCGTCATCAACGTTTCCTCTCCCAACACGCCCGGATTGCGTGACTTGCAATTCGCAAGTCGGCTGGCACCGCTGCTCGAAAGCCTGGCCGCCGAACGGGCCGGTCATTCAACGGGTCCGCTGCTCGTGAAACTGGCACCGGATCTCTCGGTTGCTGCTGCTGTTGCTGCTGCAGATATTGCCTTTCAGAACGCGGCAGACGGTCTTGTCATTTCGAACACAACCGTCGCGCGAAGCAATGACTTGCAGGGGAAATATGCATCGGAGGAGGGAGGGCTATCCGGTACTCCGCTGTTCGAACAGTCAACACGTTTGCTGCGTGCTGTCTACAATGCGTCGCAGGGAAGAATGCCGATTATCGGGGTCGGAGGTATTGCGTCTGCCAAGGATGCTTGGGTGAAACTGCGTGCTGGTGCGTCACTCATTCAGTTGTACACGGGCCTGATCTACAAGGGGCCCGGCCTCGTTGAGGAGATTCTCGATGGTCTGGAGCAGAATCTCGCACGCACCAATGCCGCCAGCATTGCAGATGTTGTTGGATCGGATGTCTGAACATCGCGGGATCAGAAAACCTCGGACAGATGTTGGATACGGTTTGTCGCTGAAAAACAGGTCGACTCCGGTTTTCGATATACGGTGATTCATGGATCCTGTGAGCCGCGACCCTTGATGAGTCAGGCAGGAGATGATGATCGTCTCGTCCGGATAACGACAGCGTGATCCTGTCGGACTGTTTTTACTGGACATTCGTTGGCGGGAATGTCTGAATTTTTACAACAACCGAACGGATGCCGGCAGATTCAAGGTTGGTGAACCGGAAACGAGGACCTGCACATGACCAGACAGCCCAACATCCTTTTCATCATGATGGATCAGTTGGCGCCACAGGTACTGAGACCGTACGGGGGCACAGTTTGCAAGACGCCGAACCTCGAACGTCTCGCTGACGAAGGGGTCGTATTCGAGAGGGCCTACTGTAATTACCCGATCTGCGCTCCCGCGCGATTCTCGTTCATGTCCGGGCGGTTACCGAGTCGCATTGACGTCTATGACAACGCCAGCGAGTTTCAGTCGCAAATCCCGACTCTGGCGCACTACCTGCGGGTCATGGGCTACCACACCTGTCTCTCGGGCAAGATGCATTTCATCGGCGCTGACCAGCTCCATGGTTTCGAGGATCGGGTCACCACGGATGTCTATCCTGCAGACTTTTCGTGGACCAGTGACTGGGCACTTGATCCGACTGTCTGGATACCCTGGTACCATTCCATGCAGGCGGTCCTCAATGCCGGAACAGCGCGTCGCAGTGTCAACACCGAGTATGATGAAGAGGTTGCCGTTGAAGCGTGCCGCTGGATTCATGATCACGCCGACCACGCTGATGGAAAACCGTTCTTCCTTGCGACGTCCTTCATCAGTCCGCACGATCCCTATCTCGCTCCGTTATCGCATTGGAATCTCTATAGTAATGACGAGATTGACGATCCACGCGTACCAGACATGGCGCCGGAGTTGCGCGATGCTCACAGCCGGAGACTGTTCTATACGACGGGTCGTCATCTCGATGAAATCGGACCCGAAGACGTGCGCAAGGCGCGACGCGCCTACTACGCGGTCATGTCATGGCTCGATGACCGGATTGGTCGGGTTCTGGAAACCGTCGAGGCGATTGGAGAGAAAGACAACACGATTGTTGTCGTTTCGGCGGATCACGGAGACATGCTCGGTGAGCGCGGCATGTGGTTCAAGATGAGTTTTCATGAATGGTCGGTCCGCGTCCCCATGATCATTCATGCACCGGCCATCTACCAGGTGCAACGGGTTCGGGAAAACGTATCGCTCCTTGATCTCTTTCCCACGTTCCTGGAATGGGCCGGCGACGGAGAATTGCCCGATCTGGTCGCACCGATCGACGGTACCAGCATGGCAAACCTTGCATCAGGGAATCGCGATGACTGGCCGGACATCGCGTTGAGCGAGTATTGTGGAGAAGGGACGTGTGAGCCTCTTTTCATGGTCAGCCGAGGTGACTGGAAGCTGATCCACGGCGAGAGCGATCCACCGGTGTTGTACAATCTGGAAGCAGACCCGGATGAACTTGAAAATCTCGCAGGTCGTGCGGAAGTTGCCGATGTCGAGAATGCGCTTCGAGATGAGGTTTACCGTCAATGGAAACCACACGAACTGAAGGAGCGTGTAATCGAAAGCCAGCGTCGACGCCTGTTCATGCGCGATGCGTTGGCCAAGGGTCAACGAACGCCCTGGGACTGGAATCCACCACAGGATGCTTCCCGCCGTTTCATTCGCGATCAAGTCGGTATGGACAGTTTTTACCATCAACCAACCGGCAAGATCAGCAGCTGAACGGGGATGACGGCCTGTAAATCATCCAGATGGACGTGCGCGTTCCAGTCCACATTGTCACGGGACCCTGCGTGACGGAACGCCTTGCCTGCCGTGTCACGCGAACACACTCTCAGCAGGTTGTCCGGTAATCAACGCTGCTCGAAGTGCCTGCCGACGCTTACATCTCAGCGGCGTCAGTGACGCGCAGACACCTCATAACAGTGCGACAAGGAAGGTGCGCGTCCCTTGTCGCTCGCCGACAGCTTCGACTAGATCGGGACAACGCAATCACCTCGATCAAAAGTAGAGATTGACATTGCGGACTCGTGCAAATCGATCAGACTTTCGCACTATCGTCATCGGCCTCGGCGGCTTGGGCAGTGCGGCGGCCTATTGGCTCTCGCAGCGTGAAGATGGCGATGTCCTGGGACTTGAGCAGTTTGAACTCGGACATGTGCGTGGTGAATCCGAGGATCACTCGCGGATCATCCGTCTGACCTATCACACCGAGGCGTATGTCCGGTACGCCCAAGCCTCCTATCGCGTGTGGAATCAACTGGAAGAAGATGCTGGCGAGAATCTGCTTGTTCAATGTGGCGAGGTGAATTTCTGGCCCGACGAAACAACGTTGGACGAAGAGGCCTTCAATCGCAGCATGGCGGCCTGTGGCGTACCGTTCGAACGGTTGGACGATGTGCAAACCGCAGAGCGTTTTCCGCAGTTTCGCATCACGGACCGGATGCATGGCGTTTATCAGCCTGACGGTGGTTTCGTACTGGCCAGTCGGGCCAACGCAACACATCGCCGCCTGGCTGAACGCAATGGCGCGCGGTTGATCGCCAACACGCCCGTTTCAGGGATCGTTCATCTGGGTGGGGTGTATCGGATCAGCGCCGGTGGGCAAGATTTCGAATGCGAAGAGCTTGTCATCGCCGCCGGCCCCTGGACCAACAGGCTTCTGGCCCATCTTGATCACCACGTTCCTCTTCGCGTGACACAAGAGCAGGTCACATATTTCAACTCTCCCCGAATTGCGCTGTTCTCGCACCACCAACTGCCGGTCTGGATCTGGATGATCCTCGACAATTTCTACGGCGTTCCTGCCTACGGTGACATGGGTGTCAAAGTCGCCAAGGACCGGTTCTTTTCCACCGACCCCGACAAGCGGAGTTTTGATCCTGACGCTGCCAATGCAGCAGCGGTTCGGGTCTTCGCGGAAGCACATATGCCGCAAGCGCTCGGGCCGGTCCAATGCACGAAGACGTGCCTTCTGACGCACACGCCGGACAGCGATTTTGTTCTTGACCGTGTGCCCGGGCACCCGAACTGCATCTGTGTCGTCGGTGCCAACCACGCGTTCAAATTCGCCTCGGTCATCGGACAGACAGTGGCGCAGCTCTTGCGCGACACGCACACACCATATGACATTTCAGCCTTCGCAATGGAGCGGCAACGATTGTGTTCGACGGGCGATGAGACTTTCGACATGGACGGGTTTGCCGAACAGCGTTGAACGCGCATACAGAAAGATCGGCAGGATCGGAATCCCGCATAAAAACCGGTGCATTGTGAAACTGTCAGCAGTGTCGTGAAAACTGCGCCCGGGAGACACAGCGTCGATGTAGTGATGGCAAAATGCACCAGACAGACCATGAGGTTGTGTCCCGTAAGTCGGGCCCTCAGAAGACGGAAATTAACTATACGTACAGGTTGGGTGTCCCATTGAGAGGCCCATATTGTACTGCCGATCACTTCCTGCAGAAATTAAGGCAACATCAGATGATCGCGTGTTTCCCTTCCGGATGAACGGCACGAAGTCGGGCGTCCCGTGAGGCAGACGCTGCAAGCAGGACGGTGGGCCAACAGAGTCTGTATGCAACGCTATTCAACAAGCTCTGAAGCGTTCTCACATCAATGGGAAACCGGCAGGCACGGAAATCAGGTTGTTTCCGTAGTGGCGATCGCTGCAGACCAGACATCTGGAAAATTCCGGATCACTGATATGCTCAAGCTGCGTTCGTTCTCTTCGA
Organism: Alphaproteobacteria bacterium; assembly: GCA_965200745.1. GTDB lineage: Bacteria > Pseudomonadota > Alphaproteobacteria > SP197 > SP197 > SP197. The sequence continues at coordinate 479,149 of CBDAUZ010000002.1, read as the reverse complement.
CCCATGCAGTTGCGTCAGATCTTTCGACTCCACAAACATCAGACGATGCAAGTCAGGGGCTCCTCAGCGTCGATCCCGTACGGGACGGGAACCAACACCGCACTGAAAGTGTTGAATAAAACATGTGCAGGACCGAGACTTCATTGTACCGGAGTGCACGCAGACGGGCGAGAACACATGACCCGACAACCCAACATCCTGCTCATCATGATGGATCAATTGGCTCCCCAGGTCCTGAAACCATATGGTGGGTCAGTTTGCCGAACGCCGAACATCGAACGGCTGGCGGATGAAGGCGTCGTGTTTGAAAAGGCCTATTGCAACTATCCGATTTGTGCTCCGGCGCGCGCGGCCTTCATGTCGGGACGATTGCCCAGTCGAGTTGGCTCCTATGACAACGCATGCGAGTTTCGCTCGGAGACACCGACGCTGGCGCATTATCTGCGGGCAATGGGTTATCGCACATGCCTGTCCGGCAAGATGCATTTCGTCGGTGCCGATCAACTCCACGGATTTGAGGACCGCACCACGCCGGATGTCTATCCTGCCAATTTTCTCTGGACCGGCGACTGGACCCGCGATCTGAAGACGCCAAAACCGACGTATCCCACCGTGCAACAGGTTTGTGATGCCGGACCGGCACGTCGCAGCGTCAATACCGCATATGACGAGGAGGTCACCGAGGAGACATGTCGCTGGCTCCACGATCACGCTGACCGTTCGGAAGAAAGGCCGTTCTTCCTCACTGCTTCATTTATCAGCCCGCATGATCCGTATCATGCACCGCCGTCCCATTGGAATCTCTACAGTGATGACGAGATTGATGAACCGCGTGTGCCGGACATACCGGAAGAAAGATGCGATGCGCACAGTCGCAGACTTTTTTATTCGATGGGCCGTCATGTCTATGACGTCGGTCCGGACGATGTGCTGCGGGCACGACGTGCCTACTACGCGGTCATGTCATGGCTCGATGACCGGATCGGTCGGGTTCTGGAAACCGTCGAGGCGATTGGCGAGAAAGACAACACGATTGTTGTGGTTACCGCGGATCACGGAGAAATGCTCGGAGAGCGCGGCATGTGGTTCAAGATGAACTTCTTCGAGTGGTCTGTTCGCATACCGATGATCATCCATGCACCCGCAATTTTTCAGGCTCGACGGGTCAGTGAGAACGTTTCGCTGGTTGATCTTCTTCCCACATTTCTCGAGTGGGCGGGCGATGGAGCTCTGCCACCATTGTTCGCGCCGATCGACGGAACAAGTTTGACGGGACTTGCTTCGGGGTGCCGGGATGGCTGGCCTGACATTGCCTTGAGCGAGTACTGCAGCCAGGGGGCCGTGGAACCCCTGTTCATGGTCAGCAAGGGAAAGTGGAAACTGATTCACGGCGAGAATGATCCACCGCTGCTGTTCAACCTTGAGGAAGACCCTGACGAACTGGAAAATCGGGCAGGCTGTCCCGATACCGCAGACGTTGAGAAATCGTTGTGCGCCGAATTGTACCGACAGTGGAATCCCTGCCAGCTGCGCAATCAGGTCATCGATAGCCAACGACGACGCTTGTTTCTGCGCAAGGCGCTGGCCACAGGCCGGGTTACGCACTGGGACTGGAATCCGGCCTGGAGCGCCACGCGCCGGTTCAGTTACGATCTGAGTGACATGACATAGATCCCGATCTCGCCGTCAATGATGGCGCCATGAACTGAGGACGCGCATTCCGATGGGTTATGATTACATCATCGTTGGCGCGGGTTCCGCAGGCGGTGTCGTTGCAGGACGTTTGTCCGAGGAACCTGGGCTCCGCATTCTCCTGATTGAAGCCGGTGGTCCAACCGGCCACTGGTCGATTCGTATGCCCGCTGCCCTTGGCTGGCACTTTGAAGGCGGACCGTTCAACTGGAGCCACTATTCGGTTCCGCAGAAGAATCTGAATGACCGAAAGATCTATCAACCGCGCGGCAAGGGTCTGGGTGGTTCATCCGCGATCAACGGAATGGCCTACATTCGAGGGCATGCACGGGATTATGAACGTTGGGTAGAGGACGGCGCACACGGCTGGTCATATGCCGAGGTGCTTCCCTACTTTCGCCGTACGGAGCGTTACAACAGGGGCGCTGACCCCTGGCGCGGCGACGATGGGCCCGTCGGTACAGTTTGCTACGGTGTTCGCGATCCTCTCTCCCGCGCTTTCGTCGATGCCGGAGAACAGGCCGGTTTCCCGACCACAATGGATGTCAATGGATTTCAACAGGAGGGTTTCGGCCCCTTCGACATGAACATTGATCGGGGTGAACGGGCCAGTACGGCACGTGCCTTCATCGAACCGGCACACGCGCGCGGCAATCTCACAGTGCGGGTGAACACCATGGCGACAGGGATCGTTCTGGAAGGCCGTCGCGCAGTGGGTGTGCATGTCCTGTCGGATGGCGTTGCCGAAACCCTCTATGCCGAACGGGAAGTGATTGTCGCGGCTGGCCCGTTCCGGTCCCCGCAGTTGCTTATGCTTTCGGGGATCGGTCCTGCAGACCATCTCCGTCAGCATGATATTGACCCGGCGCACGATCTACCCGGAGTGGGGCACAACCTGCAGGATCATCTGGAAGTGCATCTTCAGTGGCGGACCGCGCGTCGCTTCGCCCGAAACAGGCATGCGGGTCTCGTGGGACGGGTATTGGCGGGAGCACGCTGGTTTCTGTTTCGTGACGGTGTCTGCGCTTCCAGCCAGGTCGAGGTCGGTGCCTTCACGCGGAGCAAACCGGATATCCTGCACCCGGATATTCAATACCACTTCTTCCCGTTCCTGCTCGAGGGTTGGCTGCCGAGTACACGCAAGAGCGGGTTTTGCATATGTGTCGGAACACTGCGCGAGCACAGCAGGGGATCAGTGAGCCTCTCGTCGAACAACCCGCACGATACACCCCTGATCGACTTCAACTTTCTCGATGATCCGCGAGATGTCGAAGACCTGCGTCTGTGCGTGCATCAGGCACGGGAGGTTGTTTCACAGCGTGCCTTTGATCCCTACCGTCAAGACGCCGTAGATCCCTGGGTACAGGCGGTGTCTGATGACGACATTGATGTCATGATTCGCGAGACTGCTGAAAGCGCCTATCATCCATGCGGTACGTGCAAGATGGGGATCGACCCGATGGCTGTCGTTGATCCGGCGTGCAGGGTGCATGGTATTGACAATCTGCGCGTCGTTGACACGTCGGTTATTCCGTCAATCACGAGCGGGAATCTCAATGCACCGGCGATGATGATCGGCGAGAAGGTGTCGGATCTGATTCGCGGGCGACCCCCGCTTCCGTCGTCCAATGCCGGCTTTCACGACCCGACTGTTTTGCCGGAAACCCGATAAGCACTTTTTCAAGCACCAGCGCACCGATTGTCATGGATCGGGCCGTTCCGTGAAGCCTCCGAGTTCCGCAATCGTGTTGATTCGGAACTCGGAGCGGATGTCTTGAAGGGACCTTTCTCGTTGTTACATCCCTGTACCTGCAATCAAGCGAACCACCAGCGCTCCATGCTCTTCGCGCCGTCGAGCGTCCAGTTGCCTGCGACTCTTGCTGGGTGCATCACATTATCCCTCAAGCCGTGGAGATAGTTCGTGAATCCCCAAATCAGGTTTCCACCATCCTCGTGCATCAACCGCTGGCATTCCCAGTACATTTCACGACGCTTCTCGTCGTTTGTTTCCGATCGGGCGGCGACGAGCAGTTCGTTGAAGCGATCCGCTGCTGGCGTACCCTTCCACGCCGTATCGTTCCAGTTGGAATCAGCTGCACAACACGTCGTGAACATCCAGTCAACCGTCGGACGGCCACCCCAGTAGGACGTAACGAACCCGCGACCTTTCTGATTCCAGACGGTGGACCAGAATCCGTCTGCCGGTGCCCGGGTTATCGAAATGTTGATCCCGGCTGCTGCTGCGGATTCCTTGAGCAGTACGGCTGCATCGAGTGCGCCTTCAAGGGCGGCGGGTGATGCGATGAGTTCCAGTTCAATGCCTTCCATTCCGGCATTCTTGAGGTGGAACTTCGCCTTGTCCGGATCGTACACGCGTTGTGGCAATTCGGAATTGTGATACTGCTGTGATGGCGAGATATGGTGGTCGTTGCCGACGACGCCGTGCCCGCCTTCAATTTTTTCAATCAGTTGCTCGCGATTTGCAGCATATTTCAGCGCCAGACGCAGATCGAGGTTGTCGTATGGTGGCGTATCGAGACGCATGACCATGTTGCGGTTTTGCGTACCCGTGACTTCGAGTATCCGCACGCCTGCGATCTGGTTGAGGAGATCAGCGGTCTTCGGTTCCACATAATCGATCACGTCGAGGCTGCCTGTCGTCAGCGAGTTTTGCCGCGTTGCCGGATCGACGATTACATAGTTCTCAACCGCATCGAAGTGCGCCCGGTCTTCCTTGAAGTAGTTCGGATTGCGCGTGAAGAACGCCTGCAAACCCGGTTCGAATGACTCGACGACATAGGGACCGGTGCCGTTTCCGGTTGTCGTGTCCACATTGCCCTCGGCATCCGACGCCATGATGATGAGACGATAGTCACTCAACAGGAAGGGGAAGTCGGCATTCGGTGCGTCAAGTTCCATGATGACCGTATCATCGCCATCCTTGCGCAGTTCAACGATCGACTCGAACAATGACCGCACGGGTGAAGGGCTGTCCGGAACACGATGACGATGCACGGAATGAATGACGTCTTCGGGTGTGAGCGACTTTCCGTTGTGGAAGGTAATGCCCTTGCGTAGCTTGAAGATCCAGGTCTTGGCCTGATTGCTCGCTTCCATACTTTCGGCGAGTTCAGGAGCGCACGAACCGTCGGGTTGAATTTCGGTGAGGTTGTTGCCCCAACACCAGTTGTTGGAGAGTTCAACGACCGAGCCGGTGCTCAGCAGTGCGTCGAGACTTTCTGTCGTGGATCCTGCCGAGAATCCTTGCCTCAGTGTCCCGCCCTTCTTGGGTGTCTCGGCCTGAACGGACTTCTCCATGGATAACACCGTCGGCAGCGCAACGCCGGCGGCCAGTGCCGAAGTAACAAAATATCTTCTGTCAATGATGCCGGCCCTGAGCTTTCGCTTCAGATCCGCGAGGTATGTGCTTCTCATGAGTTCTCACTCTTTGATCTTGTGGAATCTGGAACAAGCATACCCTACAGCAGCCTTCAGTTGCCACAGGAACTCCGACATTGCTGTCGCATGAATGACGCTTCCGCAAACGACGTTGCTTCGTTCTTGTCGGAAGCGTGCCGGGTGGAAGGACGATGTCGCGTCGGGACTGATCGACAATCGGTTCCAGACCCTGAAATCAGTCGAGAACGATGTGGGGCAAGGGGGAACGGAACCGTGGAGCAGGTTGTTGAACCCGATGACGAACCGGCGCTGGATGCTGATCTGCAAGACAATCACAGTCGACAGGCTGCTCTGGCGTTGAGCAGTTCCATCGCGATGACGATGCGATCAAACGCGCCAGCGAGACCAGTCAGGTTACGGTTGGTGCGCAACCACAGGCCATCACTCTCTTCTGATCCATGACCAGCAAAGGCGAGCCGCGACTGATCGCCACGGTTGCCATGCCCTGGCAATCGCGTGCATTTCTTTCACATCAGGACGCGCGGAAAGTTCCAGAATCCTTTGAACCGCGTTTTGCAGTGCAACATCGCCTGCCGGCCATGCGTTCCTGCGACCCAGTGCCGAGAGGACATAGATTTCCGCCGTCCAGGGGCCGACGCCGTAAAGCGACGTGAGTGATGAACGGACATCGTCGTCCGTCATGGTTGCGAGCCTGTTGAAGAGACCCGCATTGTCAGCCTGTGCGATCGTGTGAAATGCGCGTCCCTTCACCCTGTTCAGACCGAGCTGGCGCAGGCTGTGTGCCGGAACCGCAAGGACCGATGCGGGATCATCGAGATTCATCTCTTCGTCCAGCCGGCTCCAGATGGCGGCAGCGGCTTTCAGGGAGATTGATTGTTCGGTGACAACCTGCAGCATGAATCGCAACCCGGGTTTCTCACGCCTGATCGGTGGGGTGCCGACGATCTCCCAGACCCGCGCAAGACGCGGCTCGGTGGCGGAGAGTATGCGTAATCCCCGTTCAAGATCGGCGGGTGTGTTGATGGACGTGATCGCGCACACGGGCGGGTTCGCTCCTTGCGAATTCCGGCTCAATTTACTTGAATGCGTGCATACGAACCAATGCAATGGAGGCTCACATGGGGAAACAGGGAACGGTGCCGGCGCGCGGCGGCAAGGCGGTTCATCTCACCAAGGGTCAGTCAATCCGGGTTGTGAATACGCACGGTGAACAGGTCGTCGATACCTGGGCATTCAATGCCGATGACATGTCCGAGTACATGGCAATGGACGCAACGCGTGCCTACAATCAGCGGATGTCACCTGTCGTTGGCGACAAACTCGTGACCAATCGACGGCGACCCATCCTGTCGCTGGTCGAGGATTCGTCGCCGGGACGCCACGACACGCAGATGGCAGCATGTGACCGTTGGCGTTATCACCTGCTCGGCGTTGAAGGGTACCACGATAACTGTGCAGACAATCTGTCCTCTGCAATGGCGGATCTCGACCTGTCGGAAACCCACACGCCTTCGCCGCTGAATCTGTTCATGAACATACCCTGGGAACAAGACGGCGCGTTGAGTTTCGAGGAACCACTCTCGAAGCCCGGTGACTACGTCGTTCTGAAAGCCGAAATGGATTGTGTCGTCGCGATGTCTGCATGTCCCCAGGACATACTTCCCATCAACGGCAGGGCTGGTGAACCGACAAATGCCGATTTCGAGATCGTTGACGCCGATTGACCAGTTTGTCGGTGGCAACCATTGGCGATTTTGTTTCCTTTTCGTGTCGCCATTGATCCCGTCGTTCACCGCACACCTTCGCGCGTGTACAGATTCTCCCGCGGTTACCTTGCGGATGAATACGCAGTGGTTAAACTTTTTTTGTCGCGATTTTAAGTATGTTTGCCTAGAATCCCCGATGGAGCGTTTTGATAGGAGCGCGACGTCTCAGTGAAGAACGAGGAGAGACCACAATGACCAATCTGTGCAGAAAGACTGCACTTATCGCTGCCGCATTTCTGCTCGGCGGCTCGTTGAGCGTCAATGCTCAATCCATTCCCGAGAGCGATGAACCGGTTCGTCTTGCGATGAACGAGTGGACTGGTCAGCACATCAGTACGGCGGTTGCGGGCGAAGTTCTCAAAAGAATGGGCTACGATGTAGAGTACATCACCGCCGGATACTACCCGCAGGTGACCGCAGTTGCCGATGGCGATATTCATGCGTCGCTGGAAATCTGGAGTTCCAACATAGGTGATGCGTGGGATGAACATTTCGACTCGGGTAACGCACAGATCGTGTCCGTTGCAGGCCTGAAACCGCAGGAAGCCTGGTATGTTCCCGATTATGTCATCGAAATGTGTCCGGGACTGCCGAGCTGGGAAGCACTGAACGACTGCACCGATCTGTTTTCGACACCTGAAACGCTCCCGTCGGGACGGTTTCTGGATTACCCGGCCGACTGGGGTGACTCCAACAGCAAGCGTATTGCAGCGCTCGGTCTGGACTATGTATCGATTTCGTCAGGTGGCGAAGGTGCATTGATCACCGAAATCTTGTCAGCCGTCGAGCGCCAGGCACCTCTGATTGTCATGTTCTGGGAACCGCATTGGCTCCACGCGAAGGTCAATCTCGAGCGCGTATTCCTGCCGGAATACTTTGACGGATGTTACGAAGACGCGAGCCTCGGCATCAATCCCGATGATACCTATGATTGCGACTGGGCAAGCTCAGCGATCTGGAAGGTTGCCAATCCGTCTTTCGCCGACTCACACCCGGCAGCGTGGCGACTGATCGAGCACTATTCGATCACCAACAGTGAACAGGCCGTCATGATGGCGTCAATCGATGACGAGGGTCGTGATCTGTTCGAAGTGGTCAACGAGTGGCTCGACAACAACGCAGACAAGGTTCAGGGCTGGATCGATCACGCAATGATGTGATTGCGATTCATCGCTGACCAACCTCTGTCAAACCTCTTCAAGGAAGCAGGCCCGGTGCATCCCGGGTCTGCTTCCTGTATTTCAGAACTGATCGAATTTCGGTTCCTGTTGTCGGGGATCCGTTTTCCGGCAGGCAAGACCTGGTCTTGTCGAGGAACGCGCTGAACCTGTCCCCTCCACCACGACCCGGCGGTTTTCGAAATCCCGTGACAGGACATCGATGTATTCGATCACGTCGTTGCGGATCGTTGGCTGCGAGGCATCAAGAACATGATGCGAGACAGATGTCTGTTGTATCGTGCCCGTGATACGGAGGATTGTTGATTGGTCCGGCGAGATGGGAACGGCAAGGCTGGCATGGAACCACTGTGGGATGAGACAGAAACCACGACCTGTTACATGTGTGCCTGTCGCTGCGGCATACGGGTTCACAAGAAGAACGGTAAACCTGTCTACATCGATGGCAATCGTGCGCATCCCGTAAACGGGGGTGTCTTGTGCGCCAAGGGTGCAGCAGGCCTCAAGAATCACTATTCACCCGCACGACTCACAACGCCGATGCGCCGGGTCGGTCCCAGAGGGTCAAACAGGTTTGAACCGATTTCCTGGGAACAGGCGATGGATATCGCCATCAAGTGGCTCAAGCCGATACGAGACAACGACCCGAAACGACTCGCGTTCTACACGGGAAGAGACCAGAGCCAGGCGTTTACCGGTTGGTGGGCTGCACAGTTCGGTACGCCAAACTACGCCGCACACGGAGGATTTTGTTCCGTCAACATGGCGGCGGCCGGGTTGTACACGACCGGCGGTTCATTCTGGGAATTTGGCGAACCTGACTGGGATCGCACGCGTTATCTCCTCCTGTTCGGTGTTGCCGAAGATCATGCAAGCAATCCCCTGAAGGTTGGTCTGGGCAAGCTCAAGACCCGTGGTGCGAAAGTGCTGTCGATCAATCCGGTTCGTACCGGGTACAGCGCCATCGCAGACGAGTGGATCCCGATCAGACCGGGAACCGATGGCGCCTTTGTCATGGCCTTGTGCCATGAGCTGCTCACGCGCGGTTGGGTTGATACCGCCTATCTCAAGCGCTTCACCAACGCTGGACACCTTGTGATCAGCGATCCCGGCTCACCCCGAAACGGCCTTCTTGCGCGTGATGCGAACGGTTCACCGCTTGTCTGCGTGAGACAAACAGGCGCTGTCGTGCCATTCGAGAGAGTGGACGACGACATTGCGCTCAAGGGCGCGGTAACGCTTGCAGACGGAACGCGTGCCGTACCGGCGTTCGAACTCCTGGCACGCCGGGTTCTCGAAGACAGACACGACCCGGGCAACGCCGCACAGATCACAGGTGTGCCGGCTTCAGACATTCGCAGGATTGCACGTGAAATCTCGAAAGCGGCATTCGAGAGTGACATAACGGTTGAAGAGCCCTGGATCGACAGCTGGGGCAGACACTACCGGAACATGGTTGGCAGGCCGGTCAGCATGCATGCGATGCGTGGCATCTCGGCACATCGGAATGGATTTCATACCTGCCGCATCATCCATATTCTTCAGCTGTTGCTGGGGACTGTCGATACACCGGGCGGGCATCGCTACCGACCGCCATTTCCGCGGCATATTCCCTGTCCGACGAGACCGTCAGGCAAACCCGAACAAATCAACGTATGCGAGGCGTTGCCCGGTATGCCACTCGGATTCCCGGGCGGACCGGAAGACCTGTTGGTCGAAGAAGACGGAACGCCCGTGCGGATCGACAAGGCGTTCTCGTGGGAAGCACCACTCGCAATTCATGGCCTGATGCAAAATGTGATCACCAATGCCTGGAAGGGTGATCCATACAAGATCGATACGCTGTTCATGTTCATGGCAAACATGGCATGGAACTCCTCCATGAACACGTCAGCAATCATGAAAATGCTGACGGACCACGAACCTGGTTCGGACGACTATCGCATTCCGCACATCATCTACGTCGATGCCTATCAATCGGAAATGGTTGCGTATGCGGACCTCGTACTTCCGGATACCACATATCTCGAACGCTGGGACTGCATCTCACTGCTTGACAGGCCGATCAGCGACCCCGATGCACCGGCTGATGCGATCAGGGCACCCGTTGTGGAACCCGACCGGAACGTCAGGCCTTTTCAGGACGTTTTGCTTGACCTGGGGCACAGACTTGAATTCACCGGCCTGACCAATGCGGACGGTTCACCGCGTTATCCGGGTGGTTATGCAGACTACATTGTCAATCATGAACGCAAACCCGGCGTCGGATCGCTGGCCGGTTGGCGGGGTGCAGACGGAGAAAGCGCCGGAAAGGGTGCTGTTAACCCGCACCAGCTCGATGCGTACAGGGCGCATGATTGCCACTGGCGCCATGAACTCGCTGCCGGACACAGGTTCTACAAGTTTGCCAATGCCGGATATCTTGAGGATGCGACATCGCTGGGACTGATTGACCACAGTGCACCCATCGTGCTGCAGCTTTACAGCGAGGAATTGCAGAAGTTTCGACTGGCTGCAGAGGGGCACGGGTTGCACCAGCCACCAGAAGAGCTACGGGAACAGGTCCGGGAGTACCTGGACCCGCTCCCGTTGTGGTATCCGGTTTCTGAACCGGACGAAGTGGGGTTTCCTTTGCACGCCGTGACACAGCGACCCATGGCGATGTATCACGCCTGGGGTTCACAGAACGCGTGGTTGCGGCAGATTCACGGCTACAACCGATTGTTTATCAGTCAGGAGGTCGCGAGGCAGCAGGACATTTCGGATGGTGACTGGGTCATTGTCGAGAGTCAGTGCGGCCGTATTCGTGTTCAGGCTGCCGTCGTGGATGGTGTACAGTCCGACACCGTCTGGACGTGGAACGCCATCGGCAAGCGTGCCGGGGCGTGGACACTTGGTGCAGATGCGAAAGAGGCGACGACCGGTTTTCTTCTCAACCATCTCATCGACGATCAGTTGTCGGTCGACGACAACGGTAGGCGGCGCGCAAACGGGGATCCCGTGACCGGACAGGCGGCCTGGTATGATCTTCGTGTCAGGATCACCCGCTGTACCAGGCATTCCGATCGTGCGGAGCCGCATTTCGATGTGCTTGCGACGAACATGCCGGTCGCTGGTATCACGCCATGACAAGCCTCCCGGACAAGGTGGAGTCGAAGCTCGGGCTGGTGATTGATCTGGATATCTGTGTCGGATGTCATGCCTGTGCAGTTGCCTGCAAGTCGTGGAATTCGATCGGCAGCTACTCTCCGTTGTCTGATCAGGATCCATACGGTGCCGAGGCATCGGGTACCTGGCTCAACCGGATCCACACATTCGAGATCGATGACGGTGACGGCGGCTTTACGCTGCATTTCCCGCGCTCATGTCTGCATTGCGACGACGCTCCTTGCGTACCCGTCTGTCCGACTGGCGCATCATGGAAACGCGCCGAAGACGGTATTGTTCTCGTGGACGAGGATAAATGCATCGGGTGCGGCCTTTGTGCGTGGGCGTGTCCTTACGGTGCGCGTGAACTCGATGCCGGAACGGGTGTCATGAAAAAGTGCACCTTGTGCGTCGACCGCATCGACAATGCCAATCTTGAACCTGAAGACAGGATTCCCGCCTGCGTACGTACATGCCCCACATCAGCCCGCCACTTCGGCGATCTTGGTGATCCGAATTCTGATGTCAGCAAGCTCGTTGCCGAACGCGGCGGCGTCGCCCTGATGCCCGAAAGCGGTGCCGCACCGGTCAACCGTTACCTCCCGCCCCGCACCCGCCATGCAGGCCATGCGCCCGATACCGATGAAATCGATCAGGCGCAGCCGACGGGTTTCCTGGGTTGGCTCGACCGCATGCTCACGGATTGAAGCCCTGTATCCCGCTTTTTCAATCCTGTTGTTCACGACCTTGTCCGGTACCGGCTACGGCTGCTTCATGTGGCTTGGCCTGCTGGTAGGAACGGACGTCTTGCCGGTCAGTGCGCGTTTCTTCCTTCTCACCGGTCTGCTTGCGCTGGTTCTTGTCACGACCGGACTGTTGTCGTCGCTGTTTCACCTGAAACATCCGGAACGGGCGTGGCGTGCGCTGTCGCAATGGCAATCGTCCTGGTTGTCTCGGGAAGGCGTCGCAGCCATCATCACGTTCGCGCCGACGACTGTCTTTACATTGAGCTGGCTGTTTGGCGGACCGGGGGCCAATTTCGCAGTCGCGCTCGGAATTGCGATGGTGTTGTGCTCCGGTTTTACACTTTACTGTACATCGATGATCTATGCGTCGATCAAGGCGGTCCCGGACTGGGCATCCGGCTACACAGTTCCCGGGTACCTGCTGCTGGGACTCGCGGGTGGTGCGGTTGTGGTTTGTGCGATGGCAGTATTGACTGCACCCATGCCCGTCTCACCCTTGCTCCCGATCGGCGCCGCCGTCCTGATTCTCTCGGCAGGTCTCTACAAGCTCCTTGTCTGGTCACGACCGCAGGATAGGGGTGACGTGAACGCCGGCAGCGCGTTGGGCATGAAGGAGCGGGCAAGGAACGTGCGACTTGTTGAAAATCCGTCGACGAGCGAGACGTGGGTTCAAAGGGAAATGCACTATCGCGTTGCCCGAAAGCACGCACGGAAACTGCGCAAGCTGGCGTTTCTGGCCGGGTTCACAGGTCCTGCCGTGTTGCTGGTGTGCACACTCGCGAGCGAAGGTCCGGCATCCGTTGTTTTCGTCACTCTGGCGTCCGTTGCCGCACAGATTGGCCTCCTGATCGAACGCTGGCTTTTCTTCGCAGAAGCCCGACATCGCGTATCGCTTTATTTCGGCGCCGATCATGCGTGATACATCTCCCGCGACACGAGAAAACTCCCCGGTCGTGCATTCCGGTCATGACGCAGACACGAGCCCGTCGAACAGGCACGAGGTGGTTGTGATTGGCGCCGGTGTTGCGGGCACCTGCGCGGCGTTGGCGCTGATACGGAACGGACATGACGTCACTCTCATCGACCGGGACGGACCGGGTGAGAATTGTTCATTCGGCAATGCAGGCATCATCTGTGATGCCACTTCTTCGCTCCCGATGCCGTCAATGGCGCTGGTTCGCCAGATTCCGGGTATGCTCATGGATTGGAAACGCAACCCCGCGATCCGCTGGCGATACCTTCCGAAACTGGCTCCCTGGCTGATCGCCTTCCTGAGAGCGGCAAACCACGAAACGCGGATGCGCAATGCCAGGGCGTTTCACGGTCTCTTGTGCGAAGCGCCGGCAAGTTGGGACAGACTGGTATCCGGCACGGATGCGGAAAAACTGATTCGCAAACGCGGGATGCTTCTCGCCTATTCGTCAGAAGAGGGGTTCGACAAGGGGCGCGGCGATCGGGACCTTCTCGGCGAACTCGGTGTCAGTCTCCATGAAATCTCACGCGACGAACTTCGCCAGATGGAACCCGCACTTTCCGACAGTGTCGTGTGCGCAACCTACCAGCCAGAAGTCTACCAGGCTCTCGATCCCTACCTTCTGGTCAGGGCGGTTGCAGATCAGTTCCTGTCCGCGGGCGGCAGGATCGTCGAGGATGATGTTGTGGATTTCCGACACGGCAATGGCCGCGTTGACACTGTTGTCACGCGATCGGGTGAACTGAAGGTTGACAAGGTGGTTATTGCAGCCGGTGCATGGTCGGCCCGCGTTCTGGCGCAACTTGGGGTCAAGACACTTCTGGATACGGAACGCGGTTATCACACCGTGTTTCATGACTACGACTCCGGACTGTCCCGCCCGATCATTCACGGAGAAGAGCATTTCGGCATGGCGCAGATGTCCGGTGGCATGCGTTTCGCGGGTACCGTCGAGTTTGCCGGTATCGACGCCGCCCCCGATTATCGCCGCGCAGACCTGGTCGTGGAATGCGGCAGGCATGCGTTGCGAAATTTTGACCCGCCAGCGTCAACAAGAGTGACGCGGTGGATGGGGCGGCGACCGACCTTGCCGGACTTTCTCCCGGCGATTGGCAAGCTGGCCGGCCTGGAAAACGTTGTTGTCAATTTCGGCCATCAACATCTTGGATTGACGCTTGGGGCGCGGTCAGGGTTTGTTGTTTCCGATATAATCGCGGGCCGTGATCCGGGTCTGGACGTCAAACCGTTTCGCGCCGAGCGATTCTGAGTCCCATCGCGGTCTGGTTCTGCAGGGAAATCACGGGCGACGATGGAGTAGCGGTGGATTCAGTCACGACGAAGTTCGGAATTGGTCAACCGACTCCCCGCAAGGAGGATCCACGTCTCGTGCGGGGGCTGGGTCAGTACACGGATGACATCCGCCACGACAACATGCTCTACGGCGCTGTAGTTCGTACGCCGCATGCCCATGCCGGGATACGGTCGCTGGATATATCGTCAGCATCAGATGCAGACGGTGTTCGGTTGGTCATGACGGCAGCAGACCTTGAAGCGGCCGGTATCGGCACACTGCCAGTCAGAGCGATCCAGAAAAACAGCAACGGGACCGATATGCCCAGGATCCCGCGGCCTGTTCTTGCCGGTGAGAAGGTCGCGCATGTCGGGGAACCTGTTGCATTCGTTGTTGCAGACACGCCGACTCTTGCAAGAGATGCGGCGGAAATGGTCAATGTCGACTACGATGTCCTCGATCCGGTCGTTGCAACGCGCGATGCCATACGCGAAGACACGCCGAACCTGTGGCCACAGGCGCCCGATAACCTTGTGCTCGACTGGGACGTCGGCGATGCGGACGCCGTAAGGGAAGCGCTACGCGAAGCGGCGCATGTCGTCGAACTCGAGGTGGAGAACAACCGGGTCGTCGTTGCCCCGATGGAACCGCGATCGGCCATTGGCATGTTCGATGTGCGGGCGAACAGATATGTCCTCCATGCAAGTTCGCAGGGTGCCCACAAGCTTGCCGCACCATTGGCCGATCACGTGTTGCGGATCCCGCGTGGAGATCTTCGCGTATTGACCGATGATGTCGGCGGCGCGTTCGGCATGAAGAATTTTCTGTTCCACGAATATGTTCTGGTTCTCGTCGCGGCACGCATGACCGGGCGGGCAGTCAAGTGGACGGCCGACCGTAGCGAAAGTTTTGTCAGTGATCTCCAGGGCAGGGACAGGATCATGCGCGGCCGCATGGCATTCGACAGCGGGTACCGTATTACGGGCCTGGAAGTTGATGTTGTTGCAAATTTCGGCGCGTACGTTTCGCAATTGATGCCCTTTGTCGCGACGGTGGCTGCCGTCGGCATCCAGTCCATGTTGTATGCCATCCCCGCGTTGCACACCCGCGTACATGGTGTGGTGACCAACACAATTCCGATTGATGCATATCGCGGTGCAGGCCGGCCGGAAACCGCCTTCCTGGTAGAGCGTCTCATCGATGTCGCATCGCGGCGTTTCGACATTTCGCCCGCAGAGCTGCGCCGGCGAAACTACGTCCGGGAAGATCAGTTTCCCTGGGAAACCGGTGCTGGCCTTGTCTACGATTGCGGCGCGTTCGATCGCCATCTCGACCTTGCACTCAAACAGGCCGATGCGGCGGGTTTCCCCGCTCGACGTATCGAGTCAGAAGCGCGCGGTCGTTTGCGCGGATTTGGTCTTACCGGCGTGTTCGATCGATGCGGCGGTCTCGGTCCGGATATGGCCGACCTGATCATCGATCAGTCAGGGAGCGCAACGCTCAAGGTCGGGACCCAGACGAATGGTCAGGGGCACGAGACTGTTTACACCCAGATCATTGCTGATCGACTGGGAATCGAACCGTCGAAAATCCGCGTGCAACAAGGTGACAGCGACCTTGTGCCTTACGGGTCAGGGAACGGTGGTTCGAATTTTGCTGCCGTGGCGGGCAATGCCTGCAACATCACCGCGACTCGTGCGATTGCCAAGGGTCGGCGCATTGCAGCACATGTGCTCGATGCGGACGAAAGTGACGTGGAGTTTCAGGATGGCGTGTACCGTGTAGTCGACACGAACCGCTCGATCACGCTCGCCGACATTGCAAGACGGTCATATGATCCGGGTTCACTGCCGACCGGTGAGGAACCGGGTTTCCAGGTGCGCGGCAGTTTCAAACCCCTGAACGGACCAACATTTCCGAACGGAACACATATTTGCGAACTTGAGGTCGACCCCGAAACCGGCGAAATCGCGCTCCTGCGATACATAACCGTCGACGACGTCGGTATTGTTCTCAATCCACTGATCGTCGATGGTCAGATGCATGGCGGCGTCGCACAAGGAATCGGTCAGGCCCTGACGGAAAACACGGTTTATGACGAGGTATCGGGGCAGCTGTTGAGCGGCACATTCATGGATTATCAGATCCCGCGTGCACGCGATCTGCCGATGATCGAAACCACACGAATTGCCGTCCCCACCAAGCGCAATCCACTCGGTGTCAAGGGAGTCGGAGAGACCGGTGCGATCGGAGCGCCGCCGGCGGTCATGAATGCACTTGTGGACGCATTGGCGCACCTGGGAATTGAACACATCGACATGCCGGCCACACCGGTGAGGATCTGGCGTGCAATCAGGGACGCAAGAGTTGCCCATTAGTAAATCAGAGTTTGCCGCGCGGTGCAGAAACGTTCAGGCCCGCATGAAACAGTCAGGGCTTGACGGTCTGCTTGTCTGCTCACGCGGCGGTGGAACTGTCGACCGGTACGGCGACGTAAAGTATCTGACAAACTATTACTCGCGGTTTCCTTTCATACCCGACGTGTCCGGGGCGTGGCAGGCACGGGCGCATACCTTTGTGATTCTTGCTGTCACGGGGGAACCTGTACTGATCGCAGACGACCCGCCCGCGGACGAGAACGAGGCGGTGGCGTGCGATCTGATTATGACGGCAAATGTAACAGAATCGGTCATCGAGGCAGTCCGCGGCACATTTCGCCAGGACAGCCGTATCGGGATTGCCGGCTCTGACACGATTCCCTGGCGCGTTCATCGACAGATTGCCGATGCATTGCCGTCGATCGAATGGGTCGATGCGGACCATGTCCTGATTCAGGAACGACTGATCAAGTCCCCGACAGAGATCGAGATCCTGCGCCGCGCGTCCCTGTTGGGGAGTCGGGTTACAGACGCGATGCTCGCGTGTGCGGTTCCAGGCGCAACCCACGGCGACATCGTGGCTGTCGGCATGGATGTTCTCGTTCGTGGTGGCGGGATCATGTACAACTCGTTCATGTCATCGGGTCGCGGTGGTAATGCTCCGACGATGGTATCGAGCAGTTTCCCGACGTGGGGATCGCACGAGGTGCTGGAGGACGGGGACTGGTTCCACGTCGGCATTTCCGGTGCACTGGAAGGCTACTATTTCGACCACGCGCGGTCCGCACCGGTCGGCAACGCCACTGCTGAGCAGATTCGCGTCTTTGAAGCACCCATGCATGCCGTGAACGCCGCGATTGCTGCAATCAGACCCGGTGTCCGTGCATCGGATGTTGCACGCGTCGGTCGCGAAAAACTCGAAAGTCTGGGCTTTGCTCTCGAAGGCTCATTCAAGGGGTTTGGTCATGGAATCGGCCTTGGCTGGGACTCGCCATGGCTCATCGAGACCGACCACACGGTGCTGCAGGAAAGCATGGTTCTTTGCGTCGAACGCAGCGTTCGTCACATGTGTTATGTCGGCGACTTCGAGGAGACTGTCCTCGTTACAAGTGACGGATGTGAACTACTGACAGACGCGCGTATTTTCTGGTGGTGACATCGGATCGCGGCGACCGCGCATGCCGCAAGAACGGGTATCGTTCATTCAGGATTCCGCACGATTTTCCTGTTCGTCAACGGACGGTTTCCCCGGCGTTCGTAGGAGGAAACGCGCACGAACGGACTGGGGCAGCAGCGAGAGGAAACGGATGATGGCATTTGCCTGCCAGGCGAACGCAATACAGGCACGGTTGCGTTCAAGCCCCTTCTGGATCTTCTCAGCTGCGACATCTGCATCCACGATGAAAGGCATGGGGTAGGGATTGCCGCTGCTCATGGGCGTCCTGACAAATCCCGGACAGACGACGGAGACACGCACGCCACGGGGAGCGAGCCAGGTTCGCTGCGCCTCGCCCCAGATCCGCAATGCCGCCTTGCTCGCGCAATAGGCGGGTGCACCCGGGAATCCGATGTATCCGGCAAGAGATGCAATAATTGCGATCTGGCCGGTACCACGTTCGACCATTCGTTCGATCACGGGGACGACCGTGTTGAAGACGCCGTCCACGTTTGTTGCCATGATGTCCTGGATCTGGTCGCGATCTTCACCCGAGGTGCCGGTACCGGCGGAAACACCCGCATTTGCCACAACGAGTTCGAGGCTGCGCATATCGTCGCATGCACGGACCCACGCTTCCATGCGGTGGCGATCAGTGACGTCCTGAACATTTGTATGGCAGGTCGCACCCCGTTCAGCACACTGTTTGGCGGTATCCGCAAGGTTCCTGGCATTGCGACCACCGAGGAACAGCGTCGTGTCCGGCGCGGCGTATCGATGTGCGAGGGCCCGTCCAATGCCACTGCTGGCGCCGGTAATGAGAATCGTGTTCGGCTTTTGGATCATGCTGTGAAACACTGTACAAGGTGACACACAAGACGTGTGGGCGCCGATTCTAACCACTATCAGACTGGGACCTGTTTTGAAAATCCAGAGCATGACGGGTTTTGCGAGTCGGTCTGGTATCGAGGGGGAAGACTCCTGGCGGTGGGATGCACGCAGCCTCAACAGCAGGAATCTGGAGATTCGCTGTTTTCTTCCGGAAGATATGGTGTCGTTGGAGACAACAGTCCGCAAAAGGGTGAAACAGCGTTTTGCGCGCGGCAACCTCAGCATTCGCCTGCGTGTGGAACATGACGATAGCAATATCATCGTCAGGGAACCCACCCTGAAGATGGCGCGACGCACAGTCAGACACCTGATGCGCGTTGAGGGAATTGATTTTGCTGCCGCGGTTCAATTGTTGTCGTTGCCCGGTGTCATGGTCGCAGACAAGGGTAAGCCCGAGGCATTCCACGCGGGTTTGGTGAAGCCGATTCTGGATGACCTGGACGCCGTCCTTGACGATCTTGAGGAACAGCGCAGACAGGAAGGACTGCAACTGGCGGAGGTGATGGTGCATTTCGTACATGCAATTGAAGAATGCACCGTCAGGGCAATCTTTCTGGCCGAGGTGCAACCACAACGGATTCATCAGACGCTTCAATCACGAATCGCAGCTTTTTGCGCGGATCAACCTGCAATCGACAACGCCCGTATCGAACAGGAAATTGTCATGCTCGCAGTCAAGGCAGATGTTCGTGAGGAACTCAATCGTATCAATGTACACGTTGAAGCGGTTCGTCATGCGTTGCAGGAGGAATCATCAGGAAAACGCCTGGAGTTCCTGTGTCAGGAACTTGCCCGGGAAGCGAACACCTTGTGTGCAAAATCAGGCGACCCGGACCTCGTTGAACAGGGACTTGAGATGAAGGTCCAGATTGACCGCCTCAGAGAACAGGTTCTCAACATTGCCTGAAGAAAACCCGGCCGGCTGCCAGCGTGGGCTGATGCTTGTGATATCCGCACCATCCGGTGCGGGCAAGACCACGATCGCTTCGCGCGTTCTGACATTGGAGGGGTCCAGGATCGCCGTTTCTGTTTCGGTTACAACCCGCAATCCCCGTGTGAATGAGCAGGACGGGCGCGATTACCTGTTTGTCAGCGAACAGGAATTCAATCGCATGGTGGCGGAGGGGGAGCTCCTTGAGCATGCATTGGTCTTCGGTCACGCATATGGAACTCCGGCGACCGCTGTTGAGCAACTGCTCGCAAGCGGGCGTGATGTCCTGTTCGACATCGACTGGCAGGGTGCAGCGCAACTGCGTTCTGCATCACATGATGATGTCGTCAGTATCTTCATCCTGCCGCCAAGCGCCGACGAGTTGCGCCGGCGCCTGTTTGGCCGCGGAACCGATTCGTCTGATGTCATGCGTCGGCGTCTGGCGAGCGCACGAGACGAATTGACGCAGTGGAGCGACTACGATTATGTACTCGTCAACGACGATATTGACGCATGCGTCGAACAGGTGCGGACAATACTCGCGGCCGAACGATTGAAACGATCCGGCAGTGAACGCATTCCGGAAATGGTTCGGTCAATCAGGCGCGCACTATCGGCTGACAGTACAGGGGATTGAACGGTCCCTTCACGATTGTTCAGCATGATGGGACGAATGTTCCCAACATGCCGTTGACGCAAGATCGGCATGCTGGATCAGGCATCCATACTGGGCCGTGCGCTATGCCATTGTTGCCTCACGCGAGGTCCTGTCCGGTCCGACTGTCCCGGAGACGCCAACAAGCGCATTGTCCGTCAGCGGGAGAACCTGAAATCGCTCCTGATCCTCGGCTTCCGGGAGCAGGATACCGTGGGGCGTGGCCGATACGAATCCGTACTGCCGGTATAGTGCAGGGTCGCCGACAAGCATGATGATGGTGTGGCCGTTCGTCCGCGCATGCGAAATGACCGTGTGGACCAGAATTTTGCTGTATCCGTTTCCGCGGTGCTGCGGTTGAATCGCAACAGGCCCCAACTGGATTGCCGGGACGGTCTGGCCGATGCGCACAGGCCAGCAACGAACGGTACCGATGACACATTCATCGAGCAGCGCAACAAACGACAGAGTCCGAATGGGACGCAATCCTTCGCGCATTCGCGCAGCCGGACTGTGGAAGAATCGATGCCCCAGAGCCTGAAAAGCGAGCTTCTCGACCACCTCGCCGTCTTCTGACCGTTCCATGACGACGCGAAAACCCGCCTGATTCATGAACCTGTTTTCCCGATGTGTGCGCGTCCCGTGGCGATATACAGTGCCAGACGCCTCCCGTGAATGCATTCAGTCCGTCGATTCGGCTTCCCGACGTCTGCAATGACGAAGAATTCTCCTTTGGAGCCTGCCGCCGGCCCTGAACGTCTCGAAGAAGAACACCAGCCTGCGTCATGACCTGTTCTGGCGTGATACGTGTTCCAAACTGGCCGCCAAACGGCAAAAGGTCGGGACGTCGAGATCTTCCGCACGGGCGCGAGGCGAGACTGATGCGTGGTCCAGCAGCGCTTCCGTGTCGGCACAGACATTCTTGAGTGCGTTGCGCAGCGTCTTGCGGCGTTGACCGAATGCAGCTTTGGTCACGACACGCAGGGCATCACCACCGACCGGATGAAGTGGTGCAGCGCGCGGCGTGATGCGTAGCAGCGATGCAGAAACCCTGGGACGCGGAACAAACGCGCCAGGTGGCAACGCCATGCAGACCTCGGCATGACATGACCATTGCACCAATACGCTCAATCGTCCGTAGGTTCGGTTCCCCGGTTCCGCGACAATGCGGTCAGCAACCTCCTTCTGGAACATGAAAACCATCCGATCGATGGAAGAGGTATGGTCCAGCAACCGCACCAGAAGTTGCGATGCGATGTTGAACGCCAGATTACCCATGATGACGTCCTGTTCCTGAAGCAGATCGGTCAGTTCAACATGGAGAACGTCGCACGCGCGCAGCGAGAACCGCTGCGGAAACTCATGCAGCAATGGCTGCAGTTCCGCGACGAATCTCTTGTCCTTCTCGACAGCGTGGATCGATGTTGCCGCAGACCGCAGCAGGGCCCGGGTCAGTCCGCCTGGCCCAGGCCCGATTTCCAGTACCCGCTTTCCTCTCAGATCACCCGCAAGAAGAACAATTCTGTCGAGGATGTTGCTGTCGAGGAGAAAATTCTGCCCCAACGCGCGACGTGCACGCACACTTCTCGCAACGTCGCCTGTCAGATGTGTGGTGCAATCATCCCGCACGTCAGAGACGGTATGTGAAGCCGTTTTGCCGCGTCGAATAGCCATTCCGTGATGAACAGGCCATTGTCATCGCTTGATGTCAATGAATGCATTGCGATGCAGCTCGCGCATGTAACTTCGCGAAATGCGTTCAAAACGCTGCATCTGCAGGGTCTGGAAGACCTCGTCGCGCGTGGGCAAGCCAGCAACGGTTCTCGAACAGACAACCAGTACGGCGGGCACCTCTCCGGCAGTATACGGGGCTGAAACCTCACCTTCTTTCAACGGATCAAGCAAGGTCCTGATTGAAGGATCAAGATCGCCCATTCGGGCTTCGATCGGAGAGCCGACGTCAAGAGTACCTTGCGATTCGACAATGTCCTCAAGCGAATCGCAACCGGTGATCCCGGACGTGATCGCCGCGATCTGTTCGTCTGATACGTTCCCCCCGCCGAACGTGAGTTGGCGGACCTGGACGACATCATCGTCTGGTCGCGGGCTGTGGCGTTCGCCGCGATTCCGTAACAGGAATATTGCGAAACCGTCGTTTGTGCGAACCGGTGGCGTTATACCTCCGACTTCGAGTGATTGAATGGCTTCCAGAGTTGCCGGTGGCAATTCGCTTTCATTGATCCAGCCGAGATCACCACCGAGGCGCGCACTCGCGCTCTGTGAATACTGCTGCGCGATCTGCGCAAACTGGCGGTTGGAGGATATTGATTTGCCAATCTCCCGGAGACTGCCAATCACACCATCTTCGGACTCGGATGAATCAGATTTGAGGAAGATTTCGGACAGGAGAACGACGGGTTGATTGGCCTCCGCGATGAGGCGATCAAGTTCGTCATCAACGTTGTCTTCGGTCACGGGCGTACGTCGCAGGCGGATGGAGACCAGCGAAACCCAGAGCTGTTCGGCAAGCAACTTCTCGTTGAGGCTTTCCGGATTGATACCCATGCTGACAAGCCGGTTATCGAGTTGACCGACACTGACGCCGATGTTTCGGGCGACAGCGCGACGGGCATCCTCGAGGGCGGATTGTCCATCGCGAAGTCCGACCCGTTCTGCTTCCTGAAGTTGCAGGCGTTCATTGACCAACATGTCCAGGGCGTCGGGATAGACCTGTTGCCTGTTTGCTGCCGTGTCCTCAATTCCCGATGTGCGCAGGAGCAGGACAATTCGCTCGATGACGTCGAGGAGTGTGATGACGTCGTCGTTGACCGAGCCAATGACCTGCAGCGAGTCCTGTGCACGGACCTGACCTGTCGCCAACAGCGATGCCAGGAACAGAAACCCGATTGTGCGAATGATACGTGATCGAATCGAAATCATGTCTTGGAAGATCTCAAAGGCAGGGAGTTGAAAACGGCGGAAGGTATCAACAACCGAAGTTTTCCTGAAGGAGCAGAAGCACGCGTTCCGGGTGCGATCATGAACCGGCGGAGGTTTTCAGGTTGATCGAAATGGAGAACTCTGTCCCGTGATCGTCGTTTCTTGTGTCGGTCTCCCTGTGCTCTCCACGTGCAGCAAAGAAGAGACACTCATCTTCGTAGGTGATTGAACCTCCATAGATGAATCTGTTTCTGTTGAACAGATCACTGCGCCATGTTCCTGACAACTTCCAGTATTCGTGCAGCGGTACCGACGTACTCAGTGCAATCTGCTGGTGATCGGGACGATTTTCATCGTCACCGCGAATGTAATCATAGTCGAGACCCAGCGCCACATCGCCTGCACGGGTATCGAGGCTGACGCGCGACCTGTTGAGCTGTTCGGGTGAAAACCTGAATCGATAGGACAGGTTCGTGTCGCGCGAAAAGCCCAGCAACAGCCTGCCGACAAAATCCGACGACCGCCCGTCCTTGACCAGCGGATCCTTGCTGTCCGGTTCAACGCGCCAGGATTGACCGATTACGAGTTCCTTCCGAAGGTCGTCGTGTGAGATGGATGACAGACGAACACCATAGTTCAAGCGTAACCCTGTTCGCACGCGATCGGCACCGGGAAACTTGCTGGTTCTGAACAGATTGTTTTCGTCAAACTCGTTGCCGAGGCTGTCGTCGTTGGGAATTTCTTCCAATTCGCCGTAATCGTCACTCCAGACACCGAGGACAGTGGGCTCGATCGTTTGAACTGAGTGGTGGCCGACGCGGACAAGGGGATAACGCCATTCGAGTGACAGTTCCGGAACGAACCGCGGCTCGAATGCTGAATCCATGGATGTTGACGGCTTTTCAACGAGATATGCGTCACCGCGCAGTGCGGCGTTGGCTGTCAGGAGATGTCCGGAACGCGATAGCCATGGATGCGCCCACGTCGCCTTCATCGACAGCCGGTTGACATCCCGGCCTTCCCGCCGGTCGAGGGACAGCGCCGAAGCATTGAGCGAGAGACTGCCGCCGGTCGCCATTGCGGGAGACAGGTAGTTGAGTTCGACGAGCGGCAGGATGGTGGAAATCTGATCGTCTGAAGCGTCCGGACGCAGATCCTGATAGGAAACACCGGATATGGATGCATGGGAACGATCGCGAAAGAACGCCACGAATGCGTCTGACTTCAGAACGCCTTCACTACCCCAGCCATATTGCGAACGATAGGTCTTGTCTGATGATCGGCGGAGATTGAAACCATACTGAAGCTGTTCGCCTTTCGCCCACAAGCCGTGTCCGTCTACATGCCACCTGAGGTGATCGTCGTTTCGCGGCCGGTTGTTCTCCTCGTCAATGTCGGTGTTGATGGCAGAACCCCGGACTTCGAAGTAACCGTTTCTGGCGCGTTGCCGAAACTCACCGTCGAGCATCACCTGGGTGCGTTCGAACACTGTCGTTGCGATTGTCAGATCCCGGTGAGACGCCAGGCTGAAATAATAGGGGACGCCGACATAGGCGCCGGGAATCGGCCGGTGACCGAAGACCGGTGGCAGGAAACCGGATTGACGCACCGCTTGCGGATCCGGATGGCTGAAAAACGGCAGATAGAAGACAGGAACACCAAAAAACTCGAGTGATGCATCGTGGTAGGTGATCCGTTTGGTTGCCTCATCATGCTCGACTTCCCGCGCCCTGATTTGCCAGATGACCGAATCCGATTCATCCTCGCTGCACGGTCTGCACGTACTGAATTTCGAATCCCGCAATATGGTGTAGCGACCGTCGGTCCGTGTCGCACGCGCGGCAGTTTGCCATCCGCCACCGGCGAGCAGGGTCTGCATGTTCGTGATGACCGCTTCGCGAAAGTCACCTGTCACTTCCAGTTGATCGGCGTGAATGGTGGTGCCCGAGGAATCCTCGAGTACAACGCTGCCGGATGCGACGACGGTGTCATGCGCCGAGTCGAATGTTACACGCTCGCTCCGCAACACATAGCTGAAGTGCCGCAATTCAACGTTGCCGACGGCGGTGACAGTCCGGAATGTCTCGTCGACAGAGACTTCGTCAGCTTTCAGGCTGATACCGTCCGTCACGTCGGCTGTTGCAGCCGGGCGCAGGGAAATCAGAAAGACACCCACGAGTGTCGCGAAAGCGAACCGTGCGATCATTATCCGTCTTCCAGGTGAAACAACAATGCACCTCCCAGTGCTGCGACGATCAGCGACGGTGCCCACGCCGCCAACATGACGGGAAGAGTGCCCGACATGCCGAAGGCGAGAAAGATATCCGAGACGAAGTAGTAGAACAAACCGGCGCCGGTTCCGGTCATCATGAAAAGCCAGATTCCACCCAGTCGGGTAAGGCGCAGGGAGAAGCCCGCTGCGACGAGAACCATGGCAACAAGAACCAGCGGGGCCACGAGGATACCGTGCAAGTGAAGACGATACGACGTGGTATTCGAACCAACAGTTTTCATGTCGGCAATGAATCCCGGCAACTCCCAGAAAGAAAGCGTCACGGGCGTCGCGAACCTGTCCTGAATGCGGGCAGTATCGAATGATGTCGGAATCGAAAGCGAATCGACCCGGTCGATCGTCAGATCGGGTCGGGTGATGATGACATCGTCCAGAACCCAGGCACCCTCGGTCAATTGCATGTGGCGTGCGTCATAGCGTTCGGTGAGTCGATCGCCGTTCTCGAATACAAGGACGATTGCATCCCTGAGGATTCCGCTGTTGATTGAAACCTCGTTTGCGTGAATCACGGATTGGCGTGTTTCGTCACCTTCCCGCAACCAGAAATTGCCTGGTTCTACAGCGAATTGCTCACCCTGGCTGCGCAGAAACAGCGCTTCCATCTGCTCATAGCGCAATGATGTCGTTGCAGAGAGGGGATTGATGATGAGGGTGGAGAACAGGCCAAGGGCAAGAGCCATGGCCATCGACGGAAACAGAAACTGCCAGACGGACATACCCGTTGCCCGCATGACGACAAGTTCAGATGTTCGCGTGAAACGAACATACGTGACGATTGTCGCGATGAGCACGGCAAACGGCAGGAGTTTCTGGGACAGTTCCGGCAGATGAAGGAGTGCCATCTCGATGACAGTCAGGAACGTGAGTTCTGAATTGTGACCCCCGCGCCCGTTCAGGCTGCCGAGGTCAATCAGGAACGTGATAATCAGCAGGACAACGAAGGCGGCGAGCGCCGCATTGAGGAACTTGCGTGCGATATAGACAGCCAACCTGATGGAGACGGTCATTTCTGTTCCCAACCGGTCCGTTCTGCACGTCGCAACGGTATTCTGAACGCATGCTGCGGGCGTGCAATGAACCAGATTGCTGTCAGTGCGGCCAGTACCGGAAGCAGATAATACGGTACGACGATTGCCGGATTTGTCTCGAGAACGTTGTCGAGAAAGACCATCAGGATGACGTATGTGAGCCCCGTTCCCATACCGACTGCGATACGGGGCCAACGATGGCGTCGATTGAACGAACCCGAGACAATTGCTGCAACACCGATCAGTGCGAGCGTGATCGCGTGAAACGGCGTCAGGATTCGCAAGTGAATTTCGGCTTGCATCTGCTTGCGGCGTTGCGAGTCGGATGCCGTATCAGCCTGTTCGTAGAGCTCGTGCAGGAAATATTCCCGGGGTCTCCTGTCCCTGTCTGTCGGCGTGGCGACGAGTTGCAAGAGCTCCAGAACATATGAATCAAACTGAATGATCCTGAGTGACTGATCCGTCTTGTTGACTTCAGTCCGATTCCCGTTTGTCAGTGCCAGGACGGGTCGTTCGTTATCCAGTACAATGCGTCCATACTCGGCACTGATGGTTGCGTTCCAGACCAGGTCACGGTTGTCCTGGGCTAGAAATCCGATCAGGCGTCCGTCGTTTTCCCGTTTCCTGACATGTACCGTGACACCGTCGGCGACCTTCCTGAACTCACCTTCCTTGAAAAGGAGATGATTGACGCCTGCGCGAAGTGTGGTTTGCGTCTCCTTGAATTCCCGGTAGCTGGCCGGAGACAGGTAGAGCGTCATCGCAAAACCGAGTACCAGGGAAAACACGCCGACGATCATTGCCGGTTTGACAAGCCCCCATTGGCCGACGCCCGCGGCGCGCAGAACCAGCAGTTCCCGATCCGTGCTGAGCTTGCTGTAGACATGGATCACCGCAATGAGGATGCCGATTGGCAAATTTATCATGACAATCGACGGCAGGAGCAGCACGACGAGCGTCAGAAATTCACCCATCGTGATTCCCTGGTTGATCACAAGGTCCAGAGAGCGAAGCGACTGGCTGAGCCATACCATGCCAATGAGACCGGTACTGACGAAGAGGCTGGACACAACCAGTTGTCCGGTCATGTATCGTGTGTACTTCAGCGAACGAATGGAACCCATCTACACGGATTCCAGTGGTGTTGCCGGTACGTACCGTTCGTGAACGTAAACCGTCACCTGCAGGTTCATGGTGCCACGCACTATATGGTTGTGAATCTGCGCTGCAACGTTCTGACATGCGTCTGCAACATGTTCTGCGCCGACAATTTACCTCTGCGGGATCCGGACCGGAACCACATCAGTTGGCCAGTTCCGCTGCGCCATGATCAGTGAACTTCGGATCGGTCATCAGGGATCCGGACTCGCTGGTTCAGATGGCGGCGACGCACTGACCCGCGACAGATCGCTATTGATTTCCGGAACGGTGCATCTGCACGACAACGGCGTCCGCCGACATTCGCCGCCATGTTGCGTCAACGGGCAGTTGTCGGACCGTATTCATCCGTCGCGCCACATGAATGCAACCCGGCCAATCTGCGGGATAGGCCATCAACATCACAGTGCTCCACGGAATGGCGTTGGTTCAAGTTGTCAAACATTGACTGCATGATACACTCTGCAACGATGATGTTACGCGCTGGTACGATGTAACACATTGAATTTGTTTGAATTAACGCAGCCCATGCGAAACCGGAGGTGTGAACGGCCCGGACTTTGCACCAACCGTTCGATATCCCGGTCCAATGCAGGTACGGCAGGACACAAGCAGGAGAAATTGTGATGCGAATTGAATTCAGCGCGACGCTTCCCGTTGATGTCGACACCGTTGTTGTGGCGGCTGAAACCGGTGGCAAGCTGGTGGCGTCCGGTGCGGAGTTCGACGAAGCGCACGGTGGTGTCATCAGCAGGGCTATCGACTCCGCGCGACAATTTACCGGAAGCAAGGAGCAGCTTCTTTCGGTCACATTACCCGGCGGAACGATTTCACGCGCTGTCGTGATTGGAATCGATTCATTTGTCGGCCTTTCTGCTCTCGACCGACAGCGCCTTGGCGGTGCGACATACAAGTATCTTTGCACGCTCGGTGCGCAGAACGTGGCTATACCGACGAACAATCCCGTCGAGGTTTGCGATTACCTTCTTGGCAACATTCTCCGCAGTTATCGTTTTGACAACTACAGAACGACACTGAAACCGGAAGACAGGCAGGCACCCGAGCAGATAACGGTCGTCACCGCAGATGCGACGCAAGCGCGCAAGCGGCTGGCCGAGCTGCAGAGTCTGGCCGACGGCGTTTTCCTGACGCGTGATCTGGTAAGCGAACCGGCCAATACTCTCTACCCGGAAGAGTTCGCACGACGCGCCATGGAACTTGCCCCGCTCGGCGTTGACGTCGAGGTTCTCGACGAAGCGGCGATGCAGGAACTGGGAATGGGCGCATTGCTCGGCGTCGGACAGGGAAGCGAGAAAGAGAGTCAGCTCGTCGTCATGCGCTGGCAGGGAGCATCCGAGGACGATCCCTGGCTTGCGGTCGTCGGCAAGGGTGTGTGTTTCGATACCGGAGGCATTTCCCTCAAGCCCGGAGCGGGAATGGAGGAGATGAAATTTGACATGGCGGGTGCGGGGTGTGTGACAGGACTCATGAAGGTCCTTGCGTCACGCAAGGCGAAAGCAAACGTTGTCGGTGTGCTCGGCTGTGTCGAAAACATGCCGTCGCATCGTGCACAGCGCCCGGGTGACGTGGTCACCACGATGTCCGGTCAGACCATCGAGGTCATCAACACGGACGCCGAGGGGCGCCTGGTTCTGGCCGATGCGCTTCACTACACGGTAACGCGGTTCAAACCATCGCATGTCATAGATCTCGCAACCTTGACCGGCGCGATCATTGTCGCAATCGGATCCTACAAGGCGGGTCTCTTCAGCAACGATGACGACCTCGCAGATACACTGATTGCCGCCGGTGACGAGACCGGAGAAGAGCTCTGGCGCATGCCGTTGGGCGAGCGTTATGACAAGGATATCAATTCCGATATTGCGGACATGAAAAACGTGGGCCTGCGCAGGGAAGCAGGCGCGACCGCCGGCGCCGTGCTCCTGCAGAGGTTTGTTGGCGACACACCGTGGGCCCACCTCGACATAGCCGGCGTGGCCTGGGCCAGATCGGACGACGCAATCACCCCGAAGGGCGCCAGCGGATATGGTGTTCGTCTGCTGGACAACTTCATCGCGTCGAACAGGGAGCCGAAGTGAACGGTCTGCACGATCGTCTCACGTCCACACCAGATCGTCAGGGTGGTCAGGCAGCACGCAGCCGGCATGCTGGTAGCATTCCGTACCGCTGATTTTGCCTGATGACCACAGTCGCGTTCTATCACCTGCAAAGAAGCAGCCTTGAGGAGGTGCTGCCATCACTTCTGCAAAGGGCTTGCACCGGAGGTTACAGGGCTCTTGTCAAGGTTGGACAACCCGAACGGGTTCAACAGCTCGATGCGCTGTTGTGGAGTTATGATCCGCAGTCCTTCCTGCCGCACGGTCCCGCGGGTGATGATCATGAGTCCGAACATCCCGTTCTGTTGACAACCGGGAATGACAATCTGAACAACGGAAATCTGCTTGTACTGCTCGACGATTGCGATGACGATGATCTTGCCCGATTTGAGCGCGTCGTCGATATATTTGACGGTCGCAACCAGAATGCAGTGGTCAGGGCGCGCCAACGCTGGAAGCAGCGTCGTGATGCTGGATTGCGCCTGACCTACTGGCAACAGAACGAGAGGCGCGGCTGGACGATGAAAATGGATACCGGTTCAGACAAGCCGGTGTGACGCCTGCATACGGGCTGCGAACCTCAGCGCCGGGCTTCCTGATAGCGTCTCATCGCGTCTGAAGACCAGACCTCCCGCGGGTTGTACCAACCTGGAACTGACGCAACGCCCTCTTCGATCACGACCCACGGGCGCTTCGAATCAGTATAGATATGGATGTCTGGCGGCATGGCACCCGTATCATCAAGTGTTCCGACCCTGACAAACGCGATATTCATTCCCGACTGACCGTAGTGGGTCCAGACGGATGTCCGACAAACAGGACAGCGCATCACTGTTTGCCCCGCGCCGCTCTGCGTCGGTGTCTCGACGGCTTCCGGGGACCCCTTGAGAAGTTCAACCCGGCTGGTTTCAATCATCGCGTTCAACGCGAACGCGGAACCGCTCAGGTTCTGGCACCATGTGCAATGACATGCGTGAACAATCAACGGTGTACCATGGACCCGGTATCGGATGGCGCCGCAGACGCATCCGCCATCACGGTTTGCAGTTGCTGTCATCTTGCTCCCATCGATTGGTCGTCCTGGCCGCGGCTGACTCCGGACTGATCGATGTATAGACGGCCAAGGAGTGATTGCATATAAGGCACTGCCCTTTCCCCTTGAAAACCAGTAACAAACAATGGCCGAACGCACACTTTCGATAATCAAACCTGATGCAACCCGGCGCAACATCACGGGAAAGATCAATGCGATGCTGGAAGATGGCGGTCTGCGCATCGTCGCACAAAGACGATTGCAGTTGTCGCGTGCGCAGGCGGAGGCGTTCTATTCGGTTCATCGCGAGCGACCGTTCTTTGATTCTCTTGTCGAATTC
The DNA here is from genome assembly GCA_965200745.1 of Alphaproteobacteria bacterium. Classification (GTDB taxonomy): domain Bacteria; phylum Pseudomonadota; class Alphaproteobacteria; order SP197; family SP197; genus SP197. Next base: position 448,016 of record CBDAUZ010000002.1, on the reverse strand, counting down.
ATGACGTCCGGCCCGGTTGTGGTACAGGTCCTCGAAGGCGACGATGCTGTTGCCCTGAATCGCAGAATCATGGGTGCAACCAATCCGGAACAGGCGGACGAGGGCACTGTTCGCAAGCTGTTTGCGGAGTCGATCGAGGCGAATTCGGTTCACGGATCCGATTCAGCGGAAAACGCCCGCACCGAGATCGGTTTCTTCTTTGCAGAAACCGAGATAACCGGCTGATGCCCCGTTTCAGATCTCGATTCCGGCAGGGCTGAACAGGACGGAGTGAGGCCGTAAGCAACCGTCGCGTTGCACATTCCCGTCAACAATCCTGACGCGACGGCCGGCAAACAATCCGAGTACCGCCGGATAGAGCTTGTGTTCGGCTTCGAGAACCCGGTCTGCAAGACTCCACGCATCATCATCTGCAAGCACCGGGACAACAGCCTGTGCGACAATCGGGCCGTCATCGACCTTTTCCCGAACCACATGGACCGTGCAACCCGTGAAGAGGGTGCCTGACTCGATCACCCGCCTGTGACAATCGAGTCCGGGGAATGCCGGAAGGAGAGAAGGGTGAATGTTCAGGATCTTGTCAGGCCACAAACGGATGAAATCGGGCGAGAGTATCCGCATGAAACCCGCAAGGCATATGAGCGTGCAATCGGCCTGACGGATTTCCCGATCCAGTTCGGTTTCGAATGCCCGGCGCGTCAGAAAGTCTCGCCGGTCGACGACACGAACCGGAATACCGGCATCCGTTGCGTATGCAACGGCAGGTACACCGGGTTTGTCGCAAAGCACGATGCCGATGCGCGTGGTCGAATGTGCAGAGTTGCAGTATTCCGCAATCGCCCTGAGATTGGTTCCCCGGCCGGAAACCAGAACGGCCACCCTCAAATCGTGCGCCACGTGTCTGCCATCGCCGTGTAGGTGACCGATGGCGCGGTATCGGTCGCCACGACCGAACCAATCGCCATGACCTGTTCGCCGCAGGATTCGAGAACTGCGACGACGTCATCGGCATCGGTCCTGTCTACAATCGCTATCATTCCGATACCGCAGTTGAATGTCGAAAGCATTTCGGACGGGTTGATTGCGATGTCAGGTGCAGGGTTTGACAACCAGATGAACAGCGGCGGAACACTCCAGCTTGCCGTGTCGATGATCGCACCTGTCCCGTGTGGCAGCACACGCGGAACATTGTGTGTCAGCCCACCGCCGGTTACGTGACAGAATGCCTTGACCCGACTTTGCCGCATAGCCGCAAGGCAGGCCGGGACATAGATACGAGTCGGCTCCAGGAGTACATCGGCCAGCGAAAGGGAAGGGTCGACCGGACTCGGATCATGCAACGACAGTCCGGTAGTCTCGAGCACACGTCTCACAAGGGAAAAGCCGTTGGCATGCAGCCCCGAAGACGCGAGCCCCAGTATCACGTCGCCTTCAGCGATATTGTCGACCGGAAGCATGGCGTCACGTTCGACCGCACCGACGCAAAATCCCGCGAGGTCATAAACGTCTGCCTGGGACATTCCGGGATGTTCAGCCGATTCGCCGCCAATCAGTGCACATCCTGCCATGCGGCACCCGTCGGCAATTCCGGCGACGAGTTCAACGTTTCGTGTCAGATCAATGCGTGCCGCTGCCAGATAATCGAGAAAGAACAAGGGTTCTGCGCCATGCACGACGACGTCGTTGACACACATGGCAACACAGTCGATTCCTATGCTGCGGTGGCGTTCGTTCCTGATGGCGAGAAGTACCTTTGTTCCGACGCCGTCAGTGCCAGCGACGAGAACCGGATCGGCAAAACTTGTCTCCCGGAGATCGAACATGGCACCGAATGAACCGAGAGTCGGGTTGGCGCCGGGCCGCATGGTGGATTTCGCACTGGCAGCGATCGATGCGACAAATTTCTCGCCAAGTTCGACGTCAACACCGGCGTCCTTGTAGGTGAGATCTTGCATTCCGGCTCGAATCTCCAGGGCGACATTGGTAAACACATGGCGACATTACGAAATGGTTGTTTCATTGCAATGATCGCGCGAGTCCCCGTTCTGGCGGTTCTGTTTCTGGTCGGATCATTCCTGACGCCTGGAGACCAGCAGGTTTTCGCGCAGTCCCCGTCGGCGGTCTATAGCGTTGCCGATATCGCGGTGGATGAATTTTCGTCCACCACGACAATTGCCCGGGAAGAGGCGCTGCGCGGTGCAGTCCGCGATGGCTGGCAAAGGTTGTCTGTCCGGTTGGTCGTCGGAGATGCGGGTTCAGTCGCCACGCTCGATGCGGAGACACTCGAGTCGCTTGTTCAGGGTATCGAGATCATTGACGAACAACTCTCGCCCGGGCGCTATGTCGGTATGATTACCGTGCACTACACGCGCAGTCCCGTCCTGGATGTTCTGCGTCAATCGGGCGTTGAATTCCTCTCCGAGCCCGGCCCGGTCCTGGTCGTTCTGCCCCTGTTCGAGTCAACAGGGATGCCCGTGCTTTGGCGGGCCGGAAATGCCTGGCTGTCTGCATGGCAGAAATCGACAGATGCAGGCGATTCGATCGAGTTCGTGGTTCCTGTCGGCGGACTTGGGGACATCGGTACCATCGGCGTGGATGATGTTCTGGCCGAAGACCGCACGCGTCTTGCAGATTTTCGCAAACGGTACAATGCGGACGGTGTTCTGGTCGCACGGGCCAGATATGCAAACGGCATGTTGCAGGTAACCCTTGAATGGCACGACTCGATCGGCAGTCGTTCCGTTCCCGGATATTCGGCAATATTGAACCAGGATACGGCGAACGGAAAACCGCCTGATCTGGTTGAATCAGTGATGGCGGTGCGAAAATCGCTCAGTGATCATTGGGCCGATCTCCACCTTGCCCCACCGGGGGCGCCGCAGGAGGTGATCGTCGATTTGAAGATTTCGCGACTCGACGACTGGGTAGACGCCCGTCGACGGTTGCGGGCACTTGCGGCAATTCAGCGTGTGATACCACGCATAATTACGCGTGATCGCGTGCAGATGCAGATTCATTACACCGGTACGCTCGAAAATCTCGGGACGCATCTGCGGCGGGTGGGACTGGAATTGTCAGATGCTCAAGGCGCATGGATCATTTCCATTCATTGAACAAACGACAGGGGTTCATGACGTTCGATCGCGAACCGGTGACCGATCGGCGGGCATTTGTGGCGAGCAGCAGCAACAACCAGGCGCTGGACGCGATTGATCGCTGGCCTGACTGGCCAGGTAATGTGCTGGCAATTCACGGACCACCGGGGTGTGGAAAGACTCATCTGGCAAACATCTGGCAAGCGGCGAGCAAGGCAGTCCCGGTGAATTTTCACAGTCCCGGTACGGATATTGTTGAAAACTGGATCCCCGATGCGAAGGCACTTGTTCTGGAGGACGGCGACCGGGGCGTCGACGAGACACTGCTTTTTCATGTGATCAACATGGTCCGGGAGGACGATGGTTATCTGCTCCTGACCTCGCGTGTTTCACCGGCACGATGGAATGTGACGCTTGCAGATCTCTGCTCACGATTGAAAGCGGTCCGGACCGTCGAGATAGGACCGCCAGACGATGAACTGATTGCCGGTCTGATGGCCAAGCTCTTCCGTGATTGTCAGGTGACGGTCGGTCGCGATGTCGTTTCCTATCTTTCCCTGCGAACGGAAAGATCGTTTGCAGCGGTTGCGGAACTGGTCAGGAAACTTGATCGTTACTCGCTTGAACACATGCGTCCGATTACGGTGCCGCTTGCCCGGGAGGTTCTCGGGTTTTCCTGTCAGGGTGACTCGGAAGACTGGATGGAATCGGGCTCGTGAAAATCACGGAGTGTCTGCGCTGTTCACGGGCCGTGACGGTGGCCAACGTGACTTCCCGGCCGTTTTCGGGGCAGTATTGCGCCGTTCGATCAACGCCAACCTGGAGTCGAGGATATGGAACTGGGATTGAGAGGGCGCCGCGCAATTGTCTGCGCGTCGAGCAAGGGACTCGGTCGGGGGTGTGCCACCGCGCTGGCAAGGGAAGGATGCCATGTCGTGATCAACGGGCGTGATCCGGTCACGGTTGCGTCAACGGCGGATACCATTCGTTCACAAAGCGATGATGTCGTGATCACCGAGGTGCCAGGTGACGTGACGACCCCCGAAGGACGCGAAAAACTGCTCGCCGCTTGCAGTGCGCCGGATATCCTGGTCAACAATGCAGGTGGCCCGCCACCAGGCGACTTTCGCGCGTGGGATCGCGAGGACTGGATTCGCGCACTGGATGCCAACATGTTGAGCGCAATCATGCTGATACGGTCTGTCGTCGATGGCATGATCGAACGGGGATTCGGCCGCATCGTCAACATCACGTCCGTGGCGGTCAAGTCACCGATCGCAACCCTGGGCCTGTCAAACGGCGCACGCGCCGGATTGACGGGATTTTGCGCCGGCATCGCGCGGGAAACTGTGGCATCAAATGTCACGATCAACAGCATCCTTCCGGGACCTTTCAACACGGACCGGATAAGGCAGACGATGATGGGGCGTCGCACGGACGACGAGGACCTGGAAGAGGCAATGGCGCGTGAAGCCAGAACCAATCCTGCGGGTCGTTTCGGTGAGCCCGACGAGTTTGGTGCCGTATGCGCATTTCTCTGCAGCACGCACGCAGGGTACATCACGGGGCAGAACATCGTCATGGACGGCGGTGCATTTCGCGGGACGCTTTAGGCATGTGTGATCCATTGCCCGTGAATGAACCCGGCAAGTGGCGTTCATCGCCCTTGAACTGTCAGGATCCTTGATGTCTGAAAGTGTTCACGATGACAGTGTCCGCAGGATCAGGGATCTGCCCTGCTGGTCGACGCCGGTGTCGCCTGAACCGATTTCCGGTGGCATCACCAATCGAAACTATCGTGTTGATGACGGCGCAGTGCGCTACTTCGTACGACTCGGCGAGAACATTGCACACCATGGCATTCGCCGGACACATGAGGTCGCTTGCTCGCGCGCCGCTGCCCTCGCCGGCGTTGGACCCGATGTCGTCTACACGACCAAGGGTGCTCTGGTCGTGCAATGGATTGAGGGACGGACATTCGAGGAAGCAGATGTCCGTGATCCCGAAAACCTGGACCGGATCCTCGCTCTGCTCGACCGGCTGTTCAGGGACGGCGCCGCGCGACTGCGGGGACGTGCACCGTTTTTCTGGGTCTTTCACGTCATTCGCGAATATGGACATTTTCTCCTCGAAAATGACTTTCGCCTCGCAGGGCGTGTCACGGAGATCGTTGAAGAAGTTCATGCGATCGACAGGACACTGAACCCGGTGCGAATTGCCCTGTGCCACAATGACCTGCTTGCCGCCAACTTCATCGATGACGGAAACCGACTCTGGCTGGTGGATTGGGAGTACGCCGGTTTCAATACGCCGCTGTTCGATCTGGCGAACCTCGCGTCCAACAACGACCTGCCGTCCGAACAGCAGTCCCGGCTCGCAGCCGTTGCCGCCGATTCAGGCTGGTTGGATGGCGATGCCGAGACGGCGTTGACACAACTGAAGGCACTGGCGTGCACATCACTCGCACGCGAGGCCATGTGGAGCATGGTCCAGGAAATCCGCTCCACTCTCGATGTCAATTACGAGGAATACACCGCCGTCTGCCTGTCACGGTATGATGCTGCGCACGGCGACTGGTTGCAGCATCGTTAAATGTCGGAGCGCAGCCTGATCGTGCATCGACAAGACGCGCCGGCATGGCCCGCGATACCGGATCAGGCTGCCGAAACGCGCGATCTCCCGATACCGAGAACCGGCGCCAGAAACTCACCCGTGTAGCTGTGCGGGATACGCGCGACGTCTTCCGGTGAACCTTCGGCGATGACACGTCCGCCGTTATCGCCACCCTCGGGTCCCAGATCGATAATCCAGTCCGCGGTCTTGATCACTTCCAGGTTGTGTTCAATGACGACAACCGTGTTCCCGGCATCAACAAGCGCATGTAACACCTCAAGCAGCTTCTTGACGTCCTCGAAATGCAATCCGGTCGTCGGCTCATCGAGTATGTAGATCGTGTTGCCGGTCGCACGCTTCGAGAGCTCCTTGGCGAGTTTGACACGCTGGGCTTCGCCGCCGGAAAGAGTCGTCGCCGGCTGGCCGACGCGAATGTAGCCAAGTCCCACCCGGTCCAGCATGCTCAGTTTGGAAGAAATGGCAGGGACCGCCTTGAACAGTTCGAGCGCCTCGGCGACCGTCATCTCGAGGACATCGGCAATTGAATGCCCCTTGTACTCCACCTCCAGCGTTTCGCGGTTGTATCGACGTCCATTACAAACGTCGCACTGCACATACACATCGGCGAGAAAGTGCATTTCAATCTTTATCAGCCCGTCTCCCTTGCAGGCTTCGCAGCGTCCCCCTCTTAAGTTGAAGCTGAAGCGTCCAGCCTTGTAACCCCGGGCACGGGCACCGGGAAGGTTGACGAACCAGTCGCGTATCGGTGAGAAGGCACCGGTGTACGTCGCCGGGTTGGAGCGCGGTGTCCGGCCAATCGGCGACTGGTTGATGTCAATGATCTTGTTCAGTCCGTGTGTACCCGCGGGGAAACCGTGTTTCTTCGGGGCCGGATACGCAGGCACTCGAAAGCGATCCTGCAGTGTCGGGAACAGCGATCCGAGAACCAGCGATGATTTCCCGCTGCCGGACACACCTGTCACGCAGGTCAGCAGGCCAATCGGAAAATCCACGTCAATCCCCTTGAGATTGTGAAGCTCGGCTCCTGCAAGTCGCAGATGTCTCTCGGGCAGACGTCGTCGCGCCGGCAATGGTATCTGCCGCAACCCCGTAAGGTACTGCCCGGTCAGACTTGCAGGGTTGCGCATGATTTCCTCGGGCTTGCCCTGTGCAACAACATGACCGCCTTTCTCACCGGCGCCGGGTCCCATGTCGATGACTTGATCGGCTGACCGGATGGCTTCCTCGTCATGTTCGACGACGATCACCGTGTTGCCGAGATCCCGGAGATTCTCGAGTGTATCGAGCAGGCGGCGATTGTCGCGTTGATGCAGACCGATGGAGGGTTCATCGAGAACATAGAGAACACCTGTCAGCCCGGACCCGATCTGTGATGCCAGGCGAATACGCTGTGACTCGCCACCCGACAGCGTCCCGGACGACCGCGACAACGACAGATAGCCCAGACCAACCCTGTCGAGAAAGTGCAGCCGCTCCCGGATCTCCTTCAGGATGATGCTGCCGATCTCGATCTGTTTGGGCGTGAGCTTGGCCTCGACTGCGTCAAACCAGCGCCGCGCCTCGTCGATCGTGAATTCGGAGACTTCGGCGACATGTCGATCAGCGATACGAACCGCCAGCGCCTCCTTTTTCAGGCGATAACCATTGCACGAATCGCACAGGGCCTCGCTCATCAGGGGTGCAAACCCCGCCCGGATCTTTTCACTGGTGGTCTCGCGCCACCGGCGGTTCAGAAAGGGGATGATTCCTTCAAAGAAAAGAGGGCCATAATAACTCGTGTCGATGGCGTCTTGCTGGGTGTTGTTGCGAAATTTCTGGATCAACACCTCGTCATTGCGTTCGGTGTACAACAGAAAATCCCGCGTTTTCCGGGGCAATTCGCGCCAGGGGACATCGATCGGGATATCGTAGGTTTGACAAACGGTAAGAACGATTTCGTACCGATAACGATGTATCGAATCCCCATGACGATGTATCGCTTCCCCCATCCGCGAGAGTGCACCCCCCGCGATGGTCCTGCCCTCGTCGGGGATAATGCGAGCCAGGTCGAACTCGGGCCTGTAACCCAGACCGGTACACGCGGGACACGCGCCGAACGGATTGTTGAAGGAAAACAGGCGCGGCTCGATTTCTTCGATCGTGAAACCTGACACAGGACAGGCGAATCTGGACGAAAACAGTGTTTCGTCCTGCGTATCGGCCTCCTGGGCAATGAGCAGTCCGTCTGACATCGTCAATGCCATCTCGATGGAATCGGCCAGACGGGTCTCGATCCCGTCACGCAAGACGATTCTGTCAACGACTAATTCGATGTTGTGTTTGTAGTTCTTGTCGAGTTTCGGTGCGTCGTCGACCGTGGTCATCGATCCGTCGATCCGGACCCTGCGAAATCCCTTGCGCTTGAACTCGTCAAGTTCCTTTCGGTATTCGCCCTTGCGCCCGCGCACGACGGGAGCAAGAAGATTCAGCCTGGTCGATTCCGGCATCGACATGATCCGGTCAACCATCTGACTGACAGTCTGGCTTTCAATCGGCAGTCCGGTCTCCGGGGAATAGGGGATTCCCACACGTGCCCAGAGGAGACGAATGTAATCGCTGATTTCGGTTACGGTTCCGACGGTTGAACGCGGATTCCTCGACGTGGTTTTCTGCTCGATCGAGATCGCGGGAGAAAGACCGTCAATGTGCTCGACATCCGGTTTTTCCATGACCTCCAGAAACTGTCGGGCATAGGCGCTGAGACTTTCGACGTATCGTCTTTGTCCTTCAGCATAGATGGTGTCGAATGCGAGAGAGGATTTCCCCGACCCGCTCAGTCCGGTAATCACGACAAGTTCGTCGCGCGGTATGGCAACGTCGATGTTTTTCAGGTTGTGTTCGCACGCACCGCGCACGAAAATTGTCTTCTGCATCTTCCCGTCCGGACTTTCCCGTCAGTCGTGCTTGATCAAGCCGAATATATCTGCAGCGATACGATTGGGCATGTAATCGCTTGTATCCTGCCGGGGCAACGTGTGGATAGCGAACGTCACGAGACATATGCCTTGACTCATTCGATTTGCTATACTGTGCATGGCGTTCCGGCGATCGGCTGGACCGGGATGATCTTACTTGAATACATGGAGTGTTGAATGGCGGGAAGTGTCAACAAGGTCATCCTTGTCGGAAACCTGGGACGTGATCCGGAACTTCGACAAATGCCAAGCGGCGATCCGATTACAAACCTGCGTATCGCAACGAGCGAAAGCTGGAATGACAGGCAGACCGGCGAACGACGTGAGCGAACCGAATGGCACTCTGTCGTGATTTTTGGCAAATTGGCGGAAATCGCGAACAATTATCTACGCAAGGGCTCCAAGGTCTACATCGAAGGCCAGTTGCAGACACGCAAGTGGCAGGATCAGACCGGGAACGACAGGTACTCGACGGAAGTGGTCCTGCGCGGATTCAACGCAACCATGGTCATGCTGGACAGTCGCGGCGGTGGCGGCGGTCAGCCCTCATCGCGTTACACGCAGGACAGGAGTGAGAGTCCGGGACAGAACATCGGTTCAAACCCGTCATATGGTTCAGGTCAGGACACACACGATTCGTTTGATGTCGATGGTCCTGCAAATGGGCTGGATGACGAGATCCCGTTCTGACGACGCCTGGAGCGCGCGAAACACAGCTGCAGACCAATCGGGCGGCGACCGCGTCAGGATATCTGGTCGGGGCATCGACGACCGCGTCGACAGACGGGTAGAACAATTGCCGTTCTGACCGAACCCTGAACATGCAGCATCAGACATGAGAGGACAGTGGTGATTCCACGGAACGGTGACGCATTGTCGGTCACCAGCGACACCATTATTGCCATGACCGGTTCGCGATGTCGTTGAACCAGGACATGCCGGACTTTGCATCGATCTCCATCGAGGACGAGATGCAGAAGAGTTATCTCGATTACGCGATGAGCGTTATCGTTGCGCGTGCACTTCCGGACGTGCGCGATGGTCTCAAGCCCGTGCAGCGCCGCATTCTCTACGCAATGCACGACGAGGGATACACGGCTGATCGGCCATACCGGAAATCCGCACGCATCGTCGGCGATGTCATGGGTCGTTACCACCCGCATGGTGACAGTGCCATCTACGATGCGATGGTGCGGCTGGCTCAGGCCTTTGCAATGCGCATTCCCCTCGTCGACGGTCAGGGGAACTTCGGATCGATGGACGGGGACCCGCCTGCGGCAATGCGCTATACGGAGGCCCGTCTGGCGCGTGTCTCGTCATCCATGCTTGACGACCTGGCAAATGACACGGTCGGTTTCAGGGACAACTACGACGGAAGCGAGCAGGAACCTGTCGTCCTGCCATCAGGATTTCCGAACATCCTGGTCAACGGGTCCAGCGGCATTGCGGTCGGGATGGCGACATCCATTCCACCACACAATCCGGTCGAGGTTGTTGATGCATGCTGTGCGATGATCGACGATCCCGACATCGACCACTTTGAACTCATGAATCATGTCCAGGGCCCGGACTTCCCGACTGGCGGCCAGATCATCGGCACCGCGGGCATACGCCAGGCTTATCTCCATGGGCATGGCAAGGTCGTGATCCGCGCACGTTGTCATGTCGAAACACTCAACAACGACCGGGAAGCGATCGTCGTCACGGAAGTGCCTTTTCCTGCGAACAAGGAACGCATGATCGAGAGCATTGCGGAAATCGCGAGCGGCAAGTCGGCCAACCCTGATCGCATTGTCACCGAGATTCACGAATTGCGCGACGAAAGCGACCGGCACGGCGTACGCGTCGTGCTTGAACTCAAGCGCCACGCAATGTCAGAGGTCGTACTCAACAAGTTGTTCCGTGGTACGAAACTGCAGGATTCATTCGCAATCAACATGCTTGCACTCGATGAATCCGGCATGCCGCAGGTCATGAACCTGCGCGACATCCTCTCGCATTTCATCGGGTTTCGCGAACAGGTCGTTGTCCGGCGAACGCGGTTCCAGATCGCAAAGATGCAGGACCGTGCGCATCTCCTGCTGGGCCAGACCGTAGCCGTCAGCCATGTCGGTGATGTCGTCGCGCTGATACGAAGCTCCGCTGATCCCCAGCAAGCGCGAGAGCGGCTTCTCGAACGGCAGTGGCCGGTCGACGATCACATTCGCAAACTTGCGGTCATTGTGGAAGGAGAGATCACGTCGGATCAGATCTCCGATGACGGTTTCTTCAGGTTTTCCGAGAAGCAGGCCCGCGCAATCCTCGCCATGCAGCTGCAGCGGCTGACAGGTCTGGAACGCGAGAAGATTGCGGAAGAGTTACGCGATCTCGCAGCACGGATTGCCGACAATTACGAAATCCTGAGATCCCGGGACCGGTTGATGCGTGTCGTTCGCGGGGAACTCGTCGATGTCCGCGCCAGGCTCGCAAGCGACCGGCGTACAACCATTGAAGAGGGTTCATCGGATCAGGAAGACGAGGATCTCATTGCACCGGAAGACATGGTCGTCACCGTTTCGCGCAACGGATATATCAAGCGCGTGTCTCTTGATGCGCACAGGGCGCAGCATCACGGAGGCAAGGGACACAAGGGTATGTCAACGCGTGAAGAGGATCTCCTGCAGCAGGTTCTCGTCGTCAACACGCATGCCTGGCTCCTGTTTTTTACCTCTTCCGGGCTTGTCTATCGACTGAAGACGTATCGTCTGCCATCGTCAAACACGCAGTCGCGCGGCAAGCACCTTGTCAACCTGCTGGCTCTGAAAAGGGGCACGGCGGATGGATCGGCGGAAGAAATCGACGGTGATGCGGGCGAGACGGTCTCGGCAATTCTTCCCCTTCCCCGGGACGAGAGTGAGTGGGCCGAACTGCAGCTGGTGTTTGTTACGTCTCGTGGACAGGTGCGACGCAATACCCTGACACAATTCGGTCGCATCAGGACCAGCGGCCTCATTGCGATGAAGCTCTCGGACGGGGAGCGGATCGTCAGTGTCGAAACCTGCCGCGAGGAACAGGATGTCCTTTTGTTCACGCGGCGTGGACGGTGTATCCGGTTTGCCGTAACGGATGTACGGCTGTTCAAAAGCCGTGCCTCGTCCGGCGTACGCGGCGCACGGCTCGATGGTGACGATGAAATAATCGGCATGACAATCCTGGACAATGTCCCGTTCGATATCGCAACGCGCGATGCGTATTTCAGGCGCAGAAACAGCGAAGATTCACTGAACGCAGACGTCGACATGGACGACGAAACCTATGCGGATCTCAAGTCCAGGGAACAGCTGCTCCTGATGATAACCGATGACGGCTATGGCAAGTGCAGCAGCGCGTTCGAGTACAGGCGGTCGAACCGGGGTATACGCGGTTACAGCGGCATAAAACTCGTTCGCGACGACGGTGGCGAGAAGTCAGCCAGTGTTGTCGCGGCGTTTCCGGTTTCGGAGAACGACCAGATTGTGCTCGTCACCGGCAACGGCACGCTTATTCGCTGCCCTGTTGCGAGAATCAGGGTGGCCGGCCGGGCGACACGCGGTGTACGACTGTTCCGTGTCGGCGAGGAGTCCCGTGTCGTGTCGGCAAGTCGGATTGTTGACGGGGCACTTATGGACGACGAAACCGATGATGATGCGGCAACAGTTACGAACGAGTCGCGCGGCGGCGAACGCCCGCCTCGAGAAAACGCGCAGGAGGAATGATGTCCCGCGTCCGCACCGGAATATATCCCGGTTCCTTTGATCCGGTTACCACCGGCCACCTGGACATTGTCAACCGGGCGCGATGTCTCCTCGATCGATTGATTGTCGGCGTTGCGGTCAATACCGGGAAGACGCCGTTGTTCACGCTCGACGAACGGGTTGAGATGCTTGAAAACGAGCTCGGCGGACTGCCGTCGGCGTCACATCTTGCGGAGATTGTCGTCAGGCCGATTGATGGCCTTCTGGTGACCTTTGCCCGGGAGAACGATGCATCTGTCATTGTTCGTGGCCTGCGTGCCGTGAGTGATTTTGACAACGAGTTTCAGATGGCGGGCATGAATGCCCGTATGGCATCCGAGATCGAAACCGTCTTTCTCATGGCATCGGAACGGCACACATTCATTGCCTCGCGCCTTGTCAAGGAAGTGGCGTTGCTCGGAGGCGACTACGAGAGTTTTGTTCCGGAAGGCATACGAAGCCGGATGGTCCATGCGATCAGACGCTATCGTTCCCGTGGTGCCATGTGAGTCCGTCATCAACCTGCGCCGCTTGCTCGCATGAAGGTTGATACATTCGACTTTGAACTTCCGGAGAACAGGATTGCGCACCGGCCAGCCGTGCCGCGCGACAGTGCGCGGCTCCTGGTTTCACGTAGCAACGGTGTAACTGAGCATCGGATCTTTCGTGATCTGCCGGACCTGCTTTGCCCTGGTGATTTGCTTCTGCTCAACAACACGCGGGTCATTCCGGGATTCCTCGAGGGTTGGCGACGTGACGCGAAAGTGTCGATCACACTGCTCGGCGCGGACGACAACGGGTACTGGAATGCATTGGCCCGTCCGGCGCGCAGATTGGCGCCCGAAGACCGGATCCAGTTTGCGGACGGCTTCTTTGCGGATGTTATCGCGCTTGGGGGAGGTGGTGAGGTTCTGCTGAAACTCTCGACAGGAAACCGCACGGTCGAAGCCTGTCTTGCGACGCATGGCAAGATGCCGATCCCGCCATACATTCGCCGAACGGCGGATTCAGCAGACCAATCTGATTATCAGACAGTGTACGCCGAACACCCCGGCGCCGTTGCCGCACCGACCGCCGGGCTGCACTTTACCGACGCACTGCTTGCTGAACTTGCGAGTCGTGGCGTCGCGCAGGAATTTGTGACACTGCACGTCGGAGTCGGGACCTTCCGGCCGGTCAGGGTAGACGATACCGACGATCACCGGATGTATGCGGAGTTCGGGCGGGTGCCTGTGTCTACAGTGGACGCGATCAGACAAACACGTCGTTCAGGCGGACGGGTCGTCGCGGTTGGCACGACATGTGTGCGCCTGATCGAGAGCGCGGTAGCTGATGACGGTTCCCTACAACCGTTCACCGGCAATACAGACCTTTTCATCACGCCGGGATTCAGGTTCCGCGTGGTCGATCTTCTGATCACCAACTTTCATCTACCGCGTTCGACATTGTTCATGCTCGTTTCCGCGTTTGCCGGGACCGACAGGATGATGTCTCTCTATCGTGATGCGATCGAGAAGGAATACAGGTTCTACAGTTACGGTGACGCGTGTCTTCTGGAGCCTGCCCGCGTTCCATTCTGAATTCACCGTATTTCAAGATCCTCGAGATCCGGTACGGGTTCGGTCAGCGTTGCTGTTCCGTACCAGCTCGACCAGGAGGCGCTGATGAATTGTTCGCGTTTTGACGGATCGTCGAGAACGAAACTGATCCAGAACTCTGCCATTTCCTCATCCGATCCCCAGCCCCAACCTACCGTCTTGGGTGGTGACGAGGGGTTGTAGGGATTGAGTGCCGTATTGTCGAAACGAACCCAGCCGTCGATACGGCTCCCGGCAGGAAGGAACAGCGGTTCCCGAAAGAAAAATATGTTCTGCCAACGCAAGTCCCAGTTCTTCACATGGACAAGCGGGACATGGCTGCCGTCCGGCAGCGTTGCAACAGCCTTGGCTTCAGCGCCAAGGAAGTGCATGTGCGGCAGGATATCGACGAGCGTGACATCGACCGGGACATCCATCGTGATATGGCGCCAGTAATCGTCGCTGTCTGCCGGAATGACAAGGTTCTGTGTACCAATGACCATACCGTCCACCCAGTGTCGGACTGGTTTGTCAGTGAAGTAGAAGGCCATGCGGCTTTGGTCCACGGTCGCCTTGCCTGACGGGTGATAATGAATCTCGAAGACGATGTCCCCGCCACCAACAGGAAGCCACATTGCATAGCCTTCGGGCAGGACATACGGATCGACACCGGGTGTCCAGCCGCCGATCCCCCATGCTTCCCCCTCACCGCTGTAGTCGAAGAAATCACCGGTTCCGAACACGGAAAATCCTGGCTCGTCGTCTTGCGCATCCTGACGCCGTGCCCGCCCGGAATAGTCAACAAAGAGGTTGGCATGATGCACGACACTCGGATCTCCGGGCAGGAATTCGATTGCAGAGACTGCGCGCTCCCGGAGAAGTTCGAACGGAATGACGAAGTAACGATAGATGTCGGGACCGCCCGCGCTGACGGCGTAGGGTTCGATCATCTCGACAACCATATCCGGTTCACCGGTTTGCCAGTCGCGTTCTGGCCATTGGACGGCAGGAATGGAGTCGTCGGGGTTCCCGAGCGGGGTACCGGCGTCTGCCCATGCACTGAACAGGTCCTTTTGTCGTTCGGAGAGATGGCGTTCATCGCGAAACAGACCAAAACCCTCGACTGCACGCCAGGGCGGCATGATCTCCGCTGACGTCACGAGTGAGAGCATCTGTGCGCGGGCGCTGGCATGTTGGTAGGTATCCAGAGCAAACGGAGCGACGCCGTCATTGCGGTGGCATTCGACACAGTTAGCGGTCAGCAGGGGTGCGATGTCGCGGTGCCATGTAACAGTTTCGGGCACCGGTTCCTTCCAGGCCTCGAAAACACAACCGACCGGCGTGGTTCGTGTCGGCAACTCCACTGATCCGCTTGCAATGTTGCTGATGACGCCTGCAAGGTCGTGACTGGTTATCTGGTTTCGCAGGACTCCGATAGACTCGAACCTGTTGTCGATTCGACCACGATAGAGAACATCATCGTGTACGCTGACCACGAAGACTTCAGGTGTCACAACGGGGTCAAGACGACGCGCCAGATCACCTGATCCATCAAACAACACGGGAAAACCGATCTCGTAAGCCTCGGCAAACTCGCGTGCTTGCGCTGCGGTACTGAGCGGATCGGAAATCACGCCATAGAATGCAATGTCGTGTGCGAGCGCCGCTTCATGGAGTCTGTTGAGTTCGACGGTATAGCGTCGTGAAACGGGACACCAGCTGTTGATGAATACGAGAATGGCGGGTCCGGGCGCTTCCAGCATCCCGATTCGATGAACGTTTCCGTCCAGGTCCACGATCCGTGTACCCCATGTCCGTGCATCCTGGCCTGTCCAGTCATCCAGGTTGAGCGTCCAGTGACCGGCAGGGTCGGCGTCTGTTGTGTCGCCCGAAACCGGCGTCATGCCGCCTGTGACAAGACCAAGCAACAACAGCGAAATGACAGTGACTCTGGTCATGTTACGGTACACCCTTGAAGATTGTCATAAATGACAATAAAGTTCCGCTGACCGAATTGTCAACAGTGACAATCAATGACCTGTGAGGTGACGTGGCACGCCCCGACTTGAGCGACGAAAGGTCGACGCAGATTCTTGATGCGTTCGAGAGATGTGTTGTGCGGCAGGGACTGGCAGAGACAACACTGCACGATGTGGCCGAGGAAGCTGGTGTGAAGCGTTCGTTGATTCGCCACTACCTGGGCAACCGGAATGCTCTGGTTTCTGCGTTGCTCGAGAGGCTTCTGTTGCGATCACGAACGGATCTGGACGACATGCGTATGGCGTTTCGCGATCCTGAGAGGATCGGTGAATTGCCGGCCTTTCTTCTTCCCGGGTATGACCCGGAAAGCACAGAAAAGGAGCTCTTTGCGTGGTTTCTGGTTTCGGCTCGCCGGGAACCGGCGATTGCCGATTTTCTCACCACGGTTCATCGCGATTTTGCCAGTGCACTGCGTGATATCCTGAAATCCTCCCGTCCGCATGCACAGGAACCGGCGCTACGCAGCGTTGCAAGCGGAATCGTATCAATATGCAACGACTACTGGTCGATGAGTCTGCCCGGCTGTCCCGCCGTATCCCCCGATCTGCCAGGGGATGCGATCAAAAGGTTGATTGCATCACTGGACACCTGACGTCCCTGATCTGTACAGGGAATTCATGATCCGCTTCGAGGTGCATGCGCAAGACGGTGCGTCACGCACCGGTACGCTGTCTACGGCGCACGGCCGGGTAGAAACACCGGCATTCATGGTAGTTGCGACAGCCGGTTCGGTGAAGGGTCTCGACAGCAACCGGGTCCGGGCAACAGGCACGACCATGGTTCTCGCCAATACCTATCACATGATGCTGCGTCCCGGTTCGGATCATGTCAGGCGTCTGGGCGGCCTGCACGCATTCATGAACTGGCCGGGGCCAATCCTGACAGACAGTGGCGGCTATCAGCTCTTTTCGTTGAAGGAACTCTGCAAGGTGGATGACGCGGGAGCGACATTCCGCAGTCACATCGACGGAAGCCTGCATCGACTCACACCGGAGATCGCGATTTCCATTCAGAACGATCTCGACTCGACGATCTCGATGGTTCTGGATGAGTGCGTCGAGTATCCGGCTGATGAGGATCGACTCGTTGAATCCATGAACCGTACTATTCGCTGGGCGGCCCTGAGCAGGGAGTCCTTTGTTCGACGGGACGGTTATGGTCTTTTCGGAATCGTACAGGGTGGAACGTCGAACCGGCTTCGGGGGATGTGTATTGATGCCCTGCAGGAGATCGGATTCGATGGCTATGCCCTTGGCGGACTGGCCGTCGGGGAAGGCCAGGATCTGATGTTCAGCGTGACGGAAGCCACCGTGTCGCAACTTCCATGGTCTTCGCCACGCTATCTGATGGGAGTCGGCACGCCCGCCGATATTGTCGGCGCGGTGGTGCGCGGCATTGACATGTTCGATTGCGTTCTGCCAACCCGTTCGGGACGGACGGGGCGTGCATACACGTGCGCAGGCGTGCTGAACATTCGCAATGCCGTACACAGGGGTGACATGTCACCCCTTGATCCTGCGTGTCGTGCTGCATGTTGTCGACACTACAGCAGGGCCTACCTGCACCACCTGTTCCGGTCTGGTGAGATGCTCGGTCCTGTTCTGCTTACAGAACACAACGTCAGCTTCTACCAGGATCTGATGGCGGCCATTCGCAGTTGTATTTCAGAGGGATCGTTCCGGTCGTTTGTGCAGGACAATGACCTGTCACGCGACGCGGCTGCAGCCAGCCTGGTCGCGCGATTCAGAAATCAGACCGGCTGCACGGATTGAATGACTGTTTTCGGTGATTCACGATCGCAGGTAGCCCGGTCGTGCAAAATCCGCCTGATCATCGTCGGTTGCTCCGTAACTTGCATACAGACGAAAACCCAGCAGTTCGCGCAGCTTGCCATCCAGCTTGCCATAGCAGTCGGGTCGGAGCGCCAACGTGTGATTCTGCAACTGACGAAATTGTGGACCACAATACGTGATGCTTGCACCGGTTCGCGGAGACGTACTGCGGTTCACGCCTGACGCGTGCCAGGTTCGCGCATCCCATATCACCGCGCCACCCGCTGGGACTTCCGCATCTATGGTCGTCCACTCCCGTGCAGGGTCTGGCTCACATCCTGAAAGATGACTCCCGGGTACGATCCGTGTGCAGCCATTTTCCGACGTAAAGTCACTCAAGGCCCACATGACATTGATCGCAACAGCCGGATTGATCGGTGTGCTCGCTGAAACGGGTTCCCCGTAGCAGGACACTGCGCGTGTGATATCTCCGGGTCGGCAGGGAGGTGTGACCGGCAAGGTCGGTCGCGGCAACCACCATTGGTCCGTGTGCAATGCCATGGGCTGATTGCCCGGATAGATGATGTGCGCTGTAAACCCGGAAAGATGAATGCGTGCTCCGAGCAACTGGTGTGCAAGTTCAATCGCGGTTTCATTCGTGGCCAGGAATTCCGCACCTGATTCACCGGCGATCAGAAGAACCCACGCGTCTCGCTCATCGAGCAACCAGTCCTGTGAATCCCCGGACCGTTGCGATTGTTCGCGTGGTCGCGCGGCACTGTCATTGACCACTTTTCGTGCAATCTCGAGTGCGGTCGCATCCAGAAGGTTTTCGATCAGGCAGTAACCGTGCTGTTGCAAGTCCTCGAACAATCCCTCGCTGTCATGACTGCTGCGCAGATCGCTCATCATGGTTGTTACCTCCGGTGTCGAATCCCGGTAAACACCGTGTGTGAACCGGTAGAATGCTGGCCATCCGTGGCATGTTCGCGTACCGCGACAGAGAATTGACCGATACAATCACTTTCCCTAAGTTAACCGAAATTCACGCACGATATACCTCCCCGGTATTCGTTTTGCGCAGTGCGGATCGAGCCTGTAGCTCAGTTGGTAGAGCATCTGACTTTTAATCAGAGGGTCCAGGGTTCGAGTCCCTGCGGGCTCACCAGTTCGGTCTCGTCACACGCTTGAATTCTCTCCTGCGCACCCATCAGGTGCACCCACCAGGTGCACCATGTTTCGGTGCGCCTGGTTGTTGCTGACCAGTTCATAGTCCGGGACAGGGCATGGGGTGTTCAATTTCAACAGGGGTAAGCGTGCATGATGGCCGGAGCGGTCACTGTCCAGGAGCGCCTTCCAGGCAGCGGTGCATTGTCGAGGACATCAGCTTTCGCGTGACGGCGATCAGTACAATCTTGTGCGGTGTGCTGGCATGTGGCAGTCGCTGATACACATTCACCATATCCTGGTTATGCCGGACTGCGGTCCTTGCTGCCATGTATGAGGAGGTCACGCGATCGACGACGTCCGCTGCGGATGATGTATTGCTTGACTGTGTTTCGTCGCCGTGAAGGCATGAGGCGCACACATCCGAATTGCAGCGTGTGACAAATTGGTGCGGGAATTACGACATTGCCATCATGCTCGCGCGAGCTGGCAACGACTTCCAGCGCTGGTCTCAGTCGGAGCGGTTCAGAAATGTTGTTGGTGTCAACCAGGTACGTCACCGCCTACGACCAGGCATCCTGACCCGGTACTGGATTCCGAATGTTCGCTAGCCCTTGATTCTCTTATTACACCCAAATTCCCGTGATGTTGGTTCCCGACAATCAACGTGAGACTCAGCGTCAATCAGGATGAGTTGGTGAGGGTACACCTGCACGATCGGCGGAATTTATCCCCGTTGGCGTGACCGATCGTCTGGCATGCAAGCGTTTTTACCAAGGACGCTGAAATGCCGGGGCGCCACATCACGGCCCGACAATGGAAACCTTTCATGACCGAAATGTAGGTTCCCACTGTTTTCCAAGCAGATCAGGGGTGTTTCCCCAGGCTGATCCAGACCGGATCATGTCGGGAATCCGGATTGAGTCAGAAGGGTCGAAAACCGACAGTCCCGCCAAAGAAACCGGTCGATACAGAACGCTCGATGGCACTTGATCCGGCGCCCCTGGAAAATCTCCTGTGCGAACGTCGACGCACGGAAATTCTAATTCACAAGCGTAACGACAATTTGCTCATGCTGGAGTCGCCGTTCCTGACGGAGATCATTTTCCAGTTTTCAAATCCAAGACTGCAACCGGTGGTATGCCGCTCTGCGATCTTGGACATACACTGATGCATGTCAGTTACGCGCACGACGTCGATAGTTTCGATAACGGTACACGGTCCGTGCTTCGTGAGCAGATTACGCATGAGTGTGGAACAGAAGAAGAAAACGGCGTTTTGCGGTTGAAACACCGCTGGATCAGGCTGCCACTGATCCGTTCAGATCTGGTCAGGCACTCACCAAGATCCATGACCTGACCGTCCTTGACCGAGACCGTGCAGTTTCTACCTTCTACGAGGAATTGCAGTCCCTGCTGTTCGGTATCGTGGACGAGGGAAGCGCCGAAAAAGACCATGTTCCTTCCGACATACCCGACGGACGCAACTATTCGGTTGATTACTGTTTTCGGGGACATGACAAAAATTGGTTTTTCTTACGGTGTGCCAGGTCGGGACAAGGCACGGCGGACAACAATCATGTTGTCAGATTTTCCACTTCATGACCTTGCGTTTGAATCTGTCATCGTTTTCGCCGACCGGCGGGAAATACCTCGACGCGATCTTGCTCGCCTTACCAACCCAGCCGGAACAGCGGTGGCTTCGCTCGACGCAGAAAACGATCTTCGCAGCAAGATCATGCAGCTCGCGGCGTGATCATCGACTTTGCTGTTTCGCCCGGTTGCGGCAACAGGCCGACAGTCTTGCATTGGAACGGCGCCCGAGAAGGCGGTTTCAAACACTGTAATCAGTCACGCGGATCACAATTGTCCGGTGGTCGAAGAAGTCACGGTGGCGAGTTGGAAACATCACACTTGCCAGGCGATCATTGTCTGCACGACGTCCGGTTCACGGTGGGTTTTTTAGTCCATGGTTACAAACGGATAACCATGGGCATACTTCGGATACGATACCACGAGCATGGGTTTGACCGAAAAAATACGGCCGGGAGATTCTCCCGGCCGCAGCAAAATAAGTCTGAACCCCGCGATCAGATGTCGAACAGGAACTCGTTCCACTTCTCGTCGATCCAGTCACCCTTGTCGACATAGACCTGATAATACGGGATGATCGGGCGGATCGTGCTTGAAGCGCGATTGAATGACTCGTCGGACAGATCCGGCAACATGTTGCGCGGCAACACCGGTGCCGTCCACAGGTTGTCCGTGATAACCGTCTGTGCTTCGACGGAAATCGTCCAGTTGATGAACTCTCTGCAGACATCAGCCTGTTCGGTGCCCTGAACGATACACCAGGATCCGAAATCGATCACTCCGCCTTCCTTCGGGAAGGTCGAGCGCAACGGAAAACCGTCCATGATCGCGACCTGTGTGACGTCGTGATAGTACTGCCCGCCAGTCAGTTCGCCAGACTGAAGCATCTGCTGGAACTGGCCTTCATCGCGGTACCACAGCCGAACGTTGTCCTTCATTTCGGCCATCTTTTCCAAGCAGGTGATCAGGCCTTCATCGGTTTCCATGATTTGATTGCCGCCAAAGAACGTCGCGGCGGTGATGTCGATCAAATAACTCGACGACGCGTTGCGCCCCCAACCGAGTTCACCATTGAATTTGGGATCCCAGGCGTCTGCCCAGGTTGTCGGCTCTTCCTCCCAGACTTCCGTGTTCGTGACAAATGTCGCGTACCACGCCAAGACCGGTGCACCGATCGGTGCGTTGTCAGCGTTCCGGAACTTCAGATAATCCGGGACACTCGCAAGATTGGTAATGACAGATTCATCCAGCGGAATGAAAATGTCCGGCGCACGACGCATTGAACCCTGCGCAGCCATCGTAACGTCCACAGCCGGCGTGCCCGACTTGATGCTGGCTTCGAGGTTCACGAACCAGTCGAATCCTCCGGGTTGCGAAACGGTCTCGACCTCGAGACCTGTCGCTTTCGTGAATGCCGGATAGGCATACTGCGAAAGCATGTCTTCGAAGTAACCGCCATAAGATGAGACTTTGATCGGATTTTCAGCCCAGGCCCGGCGCAGGACGAAGGGTGTTGTCAGCGCCGTGCTCGCTGCCGCTGCACCCTTCAGAAGGGTACGGCGGGACGTTGAAAAGTGTTTGGTCAAGACAGTCCTCCAAGCATCCGCATAATTTTCACCAAGATTAGCCGTAAGACACGTTTCGTCAACGATCCAATGATTTCAACGCTGATCGATGCCGGCCTGTCATCATGTTCAGAAATAATTTGAGGCACAACGAAAGGATCTCGTCACCTTCAATTCATCAGCACATTGACGATATGCTGAGTCCAGCGCCAAGTGGAGGAGTTTGCAAAATGGCAATCGATCATCTCACGGACCGCCTTGCGGCCGGAGACATCGTTCTTCTTGACGGTGCGACAGGTACCGAACTCGAACGACGTGGTGCGCGCATGAATGACGGTGCGTGGTGCGCCCTGGTAACCGGCAACGAACCCGACCTCCTTCGCGACGTTCATGAAGACTACATTCGCGCAGGTGCCGATGTTGTCACGGCAAATACATTCTCGAATACACGGCACATGCTGGAACAGGCAGGAATTCCGGAACGCGTCACGGAACTGACGGGCCGGGCGGTCGAGATTGCGATTGACGCACGTTCGCGTGCAGCGGCGGGGCGTGAGATTGCCGTTGCACTGTCAATCTCGCACCAGATGCCCATGGTGCTCGGGGCTGCGCGGGATGATCCAGCGCGGCGACCTTCACCCGAGGCGGTCCTCGACAATTTTCGCGAGGTTGCGCAAGCCGGAAAGGACGCCGGTGCTGACATGATCATTCTAGAGATGATGTCGCGACCGTTGCATATGGAGTTGGCCATACGCGCTGCAGATGAGTCCGGACTGCCGTACTGGTGCGGGTTGAGTGCACGCCAGGAAAACGACAGGATCATCAGCTACGCCAGGGAAGGTTATCCATTCGCCGACGCGGTGAACGCGGCTGTTGCGAGCACAGCGGAAGCCATCGGCCTCATGCACACAAACATCGGCATCACGGGACCGGCCTTGGCGATTTTGCGTGACGCCTGGGATGGCCCCATGATGGCGTATCCTGATTCAGGTCACTTCGAAATGCCGTACTGGCGTTTCGAGAATATTTCGTCACCCGAGAAACTGGTCGAGGAAGCACGCGCCTGGGTTGAGTCGGGTGTCCGGATTCTTGGTGGATGTTGCGGACTGGGCTGCGAGCATGTTCAGGCGCTGGCTGCGTTCAAGGGTGGTTAAGCATCGCGGTAGCAGATTTCCATTCATCACGGGCATTCACGTGTCGCCTTCGGGCGTGACACGCGTTTGTGCAGCTCGAGGCTGATACCGGGATTGCAGCTCTCTTCCTGATGAACCGACTTGTGTCCTGATCACTGCATCGTGACATTGTCCGATTATGGACGAGGATGACCTGCATGTCGTGTTCGTCAGACAGGCTTGCATCGTCCGCATATGCAGGTTCAGTCTGACGAAGAATGATGCCGGACATGTGCCATTCCCTGCAGTTTGCGTATCGGTAACTGTCCGGTCGGCAGTTGAACGGTTGGTCGATCCGTCACATATTAGACGTGCCGTATTCATGCTCCGGGGAGTACATAGAAATGAAGTTGAGGTCAGGTCACAGGCTTGCCACTGTCATTTGCGCCGTCGGCATCACGACAGGTGCGGTGACAATAGCATCTGCCGAAGAAATCAAGATCGGTGTCCTGCTGGGATACACCGGGCCAATCGAGTCGCTGATCCCCGACATTGACGCTGCTGCCAAACTGGCGATTGATGAGGTGAACAACGCGGGCGGTCTTCTGGATGGACAGAAGGTCGCTGCTGTTGAAGCCGATTCAACGTGTATTGACGCAGACGCGGCGACAGCCGCCGCCGAACGTCTTGTCACATCCGACGGTGTTGCAGCAATCATGGGAGCGGACTGCTCAGGTGTAACAACCGCGGTCGCGAATAACGTCGCTGTACCCAATGGCGTGGTGATGATTTCACCTTCTGCGACGTCACCCGGGCTGACGACCATCGAGGACAATGGCTACTTCTTCCGGACTGCACCGTCAGACGCACGTCAGGGGGAGATTATCCGTGATGTACTGATGGATCAGGGCATCGATACGGTCGCGGTGACATACACCAATAATGATTACGGCAAGGGGCTTGCCGACAGTTTCCAGTCTGCATTCGAAGCGGCCGGTGGCAGTGTTCTCGCCTCGGTTCCTCATGAGGATGGCAAGGCCGACTATTCGGCGGAAGTCGCAGCGCTTGCGGCAACTGGCGCAGAACACCTTGGTGTCTTCGGTTACATCGACCAGGGTGGCAAGGGCATCATTCAGGCGTCTCTCGACTCCGGCGCATTCTCGAACTTTTTCATGGCTGACGGCATGGTCGGAGACGTGTTGTTCGAGACCTTTGGCGAGGATATCGAAGGTGCAATCCTGACACTGCCCGGTTCGGAATCTGCCGAAGCCGCGCAGTATTCAGCCTATGCGGAAGAAATGGGTCTGAAGGGCGATTGCCCGTTCTGCTCCAACACCTATGACGCAACCGCACTGATCTTGCTGGCGATCGAAGCCGCAGGTTCTGCTGACCGGAGCGCAATCCAGTCCAAGATACTCGACGTTGCCAATGCGCCCGGAGAAAAGATCGGCCCGAATGAGCTTGGAAGAGCGCTCGCACTGATACGGGAAGGTGTCGATATCGACTACGTCGGCGGTACGGGTGTTGAACTCGACGACGTCGGAGACTCGTTCGGCTCCTACAAGGAACTGCGTATCGAAGGCGGTGAGTTTGTGACAGTCCGCGTTCGCTGATCTGATCGTAGTCCGGCAGACCCGCGGTCTGCCGGATTACCCATTCCCGATGCCATGATCGAGGTACGCGACCTGCATCGGCACTTCGGCGGGATTCATGCCGTTGACGGTGTCTCGTACTCTTTTGAAAAGGGCAGGATTACAGGGCTGATCGGCCCGAACGGTGCCGGGAAGACAACGCTTTTCAACATCATCGCCGGGCTGATCCCGCCCACATCGGGCCGTGTTCTGCTCGAAGGCCGTGACGTAACCGGCCTCAAACCGCACGAATTGTTCCGATGCGGCGTTCTCAGGACATTCCAGATTGCGCACGAGTTTCCGCGTCTGACAGTGCGCGAAAACCTCATGATGGTGCCGGATCACCAGTCGGGCGAGAACCTCATGAAGCTCTGGCTGGAGCCGCGTCGCGTCGCACGCGAGGAAGCCTCCATCAGCCAACGGGCGGACGAGGTCATCGCGTTTCTGAATCTTGAGCCCGTTGCCGATGAACTCGCCGGCAACCTTTCGGGTGGCCAGAAAAAACTCCTCGAACTCGGTCGCACCATGATGACGGACGCCCGAATCGTTCTTCTTGACGAGGTCGGCGCCGGGGTCAACCGCACGCTGCTGCGATCAATCGGCGACGCCATTATCCGACTCAATCAGGAATACGGCTATACATTCTGCATGATCGAGCATGACATGGACTTTATTGCCAGGATGTGTGACCCGGTCGTCGTCATGGCCGAAGGCAGATTGCTGACCCGTGGCAGCATCGACGAGATACGCAATGACGAACGGGTGATCGAGGCATATCTCGGACGACGCGGTCGCATGCAGATCGGTCCTGTAACGTGACCTTTCTCGCCGGCGAGAACATGTTTGGTGGATACGGTGGCGCCGACATTCTTCGCGGCTGTTCCGTCCTTGTTGAACCAGGCGAGATTGCAGTCATTGTTGGTCCCAACGGAGCCGGAAAGTCTACGGCAATGAAGGCCATCTGCGGCATGCTCGAACTGCGGAAGGGTCGTGTGACGTTTGATTCCCGCGACGTCACCCGCCTGCCGTTGCAGGACAGGGTTCATCGTGGAATGGCGTTTGTTCCGCAAAGTGCCAACGTTTTCACCGGAATGACGGTCGAAGAAAACCTGGAAATGGGCGCGTATCTCCGGCAGGGCGGCGTTGCTGAGGTTATGGCGTCCGTCTTTGATCTGTTTCCTGTTCTGAAGGACAAGAGACGGCAGCTTGCAGGTGAGCTGTCCGGAGGGCAGCGTCAACAGGTTGCGGTTGGCCGGGCGCTCATGACCGAACCGCGGTTGCTCATGCTCGACGAACCCACAGTCGGCGTCTCGCCGGTCGTGATGGATGAACTGTTCGACCGGATCATGGAAATTCGCGGATCGGGTGTTGCGGTACTGATGGTAGAGCAAAACGCTGCACAGGCACTTTCGATCGCCGACAGGGGTTTTGTCATGGTGACGGGCGAGACACGGTTCAGCGACACCGGACAATCGCTGCTCGCGAATGACGAAGTCCGCCGATCCTTTCTCGGAGGTTGACGGTGGAGGATATCCTCAACGCAGCGGTCCTGCTCGCGAACTTTGTCATCATTCCGTCCATTGCCTACGGTTCGCAGCTCGCGCTTTGTGCCCTGGGTGTGACGATCATCTTCGGGATCCTCCGGTTCGCGAACTTTGCCCACGGCGACCTCATGGCGCTGGCGACCATGAGCGTCATTCTCATGACCTGGTGGCTGCAGGGAAACGGCGTTTCCATCGATCCGTTCCCGACAGCATTGCTGGCGTTGCCGTTCGGCATTGTCGTCGCCGTCGCCGTCTGCCTGTTCACGGACAGATTTGTCTATCGTTACTACAGGGTTCGCAAGAGCCCCGCCGTCACCTTTGTGATCGTGTCGTTCGGCGTCATGCTTCTGCTCAACGGGCTCGTCCGCGTCATCATCGGGCCCGGCGATCGCAGCTTTGCAGATGGAGCGCGATTCCTGATCAAGGTTCGTGAATTCAGGGAATTCACCGGACTGCAGGAAGGGCTGGCCATCAAGTTCACACAAGGCCTGACCGTTGCCGTGACCATCATCGTCGTCGTGGCCCTCTTCTGGTTTCTCAATCGGACACGAACCGGCAAGGCCATGCGCGCCTATTCCGACAACGAGGACCTCGCCTTGCTGTCGGGTGTCAACCCGGACCGTGTCGTGTTTCTTGCATGGTTGATTGCCGGTGCTCTTGCGACCATCGCCGGCACGCTCTTCGGACTGGACAAGAGCTACAAGCCGTTCGTGTACTTCCAGTTACTCCTGCCAACCTTTGCCGCGGCAATTGTCGGCGGCATCGGCAATCCGGTCGGTGCGGTCATTGGTGGTTATCTCGTGGCGTTTTCGGAAATTGCTCTGACGTACGCCTACCGCAAATTTGCCATCTATCTCATGCCGGAGAACTGGCAACCTGAGGGACTGCTCCAGTTTCTCACGACCGACTACAAGTTCGCGATCAGCTTCGCGATCCTCGTCGTCGTTCTCCTCGTACGTCCGACCGGAATATTCAAGGGCAGGGTAATCGCATGACGTCACGCGGACCGATCTGTTTTGCGGTGATAGCCGTTCTTCTGCTTGCGGTCGGATTTCTGCAATCGTGGTCCGTTGCGTTGGCGATCGTCAATCTGTGCCTGATTTCGGCGATCATGGCGTTGGGTCTCAACATGCAATGGGGCTACGCCGGCCTGTTCAATGTCGGCGTGGCGGGATTTGCTGCAATTGGCGGAATTGCGGCCGTCCTGGTTTCTGTCGATCCTGTCGTTGAAGCGTGGCAGCGCGCGGGAGACCGCCTTGCCCTGGCGGCCGCAGCACTCGCAGTGACAATCGGTTGCGCCGTACTGATACGCAAGAAGATGCAACGCGGCACGCGGCGGGCACTGTTGACGGGGCTTGTTGTTGTCGTCGGATTTGTTGTCATACGCGTCGTTTTCGACCCGGCCGTCAAGTTGATCGAATCAGTGAACCCCGCCAGAACCGGCTTTCTGGGCGGACTTGATATGCCGATCATTCTTGCCTGGCCGATTGGCGGGCTGGTTGCTGCGGGCGTCGCCTGGTTGATAGCGAAGGTCGCGCTCGGTCTTCGCGCGGACTACCTCGCCATCGCGACGCTTGGCATCGCGGAAATTGTCATCGCAATTCTCAAGAACGAGGACTGGTTGACCAGGGGCGTTCGCAACGTCACCGGACTTGACCGTCCGGTTCCATACGAACTCGCGCTTCAGCAGTCCGGATCGTTTCAGTCGATTGCCGCACGTTTGGGTATCGAAACGATTACAGCCTCGACGCTTTTCGTGAAGCTTTGCTACACCGGGCTCTTCACGGCTGTCCTTCTTGTGATCATTTTTCTCGCACAGCGGGCACTCTATTCGCCCTGGGGCCGCATGATGCGGGCCATTCGCGACAACGAGGTTGCCGCGAGTGCGATGGGCAAGGACATCGCACGCCGGCATCTGGAGATTTTTGTTATCGGTGCAGCCGTCATCGGCATAGCCGGCGCCATGATCACGACACTGAACGCACAGTTCACGCCGACAAGTTACCAGCCCATGCGATTCACCTTCCTGATCTGGGTCATGGTCATTCTTGGTGGATCCGGCAACAACTGGGGATCGGTTCTCGGTGCTTTCGTTGTGTGGTTCGTCTGGGTCGAAGCCGAACCGGCCGGACGATTCCTGATGGATGTCATCACGTCGCAGATGGCTGATGACAATGCAATTCGCGAACACCTTTTGCAGAGTGCGCCTTACCTGCGCGTCTGTGTCATGGGAGCAATCGTGCTTGTCGTTCAGCGGTTTTCGCCTGCAGGACTGATTCCCGCGGTCGTTCCGCGCTCAGGTAACAAACCGCGATCAGCGTTGGTCAAGGCGGATAACCGTTTGCTGTAGTTGACGACGACGTCACGCGCTTGCTGATACGCATCCTGGATTGCCGTACAGTGGTGAATGCAAGGGACCAAGTGGTAGACACCCGGCGTACATGCTAGACATGCGGTGATGCCGAAGAACAGGGTGTTATCATGATTTTGCCGGTGGCTGTTGCCTCCGATCACGCAGGATTTTCCATGAAAACAATCCTCGTCGCGTCTCTTGAAGGGCGTGGCTTGGGCGTGGTGAATCTTGGTACGCACTCTGTCGATCCCGTCGACTATCCGATATTCGGATATCGAATGGCCTTGTGTCTTGCACAAGGCACTGCGACCCGCGGCATTCTGGTCTGTGGCACGGGAATCGGTATCGCCATGGCGGCAAACCGTTACCCGCATGTCCGCGCAGCGGTGTGCCACGATATAGAATCGACCCGTCTCGCACGCCAACACAACAACGCAAACGTCCTTGCGCTGGGCGCGCGCCTCATCGATCCTGAAACAGCCTTGCAGTGCCTTTCTGCATTCCTTTCGACACCATTCTCCGCAGGACGCCATGTTCCGCGCGTCGATATGTTGGCGAACCCGGATGATTTGCGATAGAACGCGCCGTCAGTTTACCTGCGGAGCATCGAGCGATGCCTGATTG
The DNA here is from genome assembly GCA_965200745.1 of Alphaproteobacteria bacterium. Lineage (GTDB taxonomy): Bacteria > Pseudomonadota > Alphaproteobacteria > SP197 > SP197 > SP197. The sequence goes on along the minus strand of CBDAUZ010000002.1, from coordinate 418,604 downwards.
CACAAGAAACACGGCCCGTGACTTTTTCCTCCGCACACTTGGCGATGCAGACCCAGATGTCGTTGGCGCCATAAGACAGGAACTCGGTCGGCAGCGCGACCAGATTGAACTCATTGCGTCAGAGAACATTGTTTCGCCAGCCGTCATGGCAGCGCAGGGTACAGTGCTGACCAACAAGTATGCCGAGGGCCTGCCCGGACGCCGTTACTACGGTGGTTGCGAATATGTCGATATAGTCGAGCAGATCGCAATTGATCGAGCAAGAAAACTGTTCAACTGTGCATGGGTGGGCGTCCAGCCTCATTCAGGTGCACAGGCCAACAACGCCGCCTATCTCGCCCTTCTCAAACCTGGTGACACAACGCTCGGAATGGCGTTGCCGCACGGCGGACACCTGACTCACGGCGCAAAACCGAACATTTCTGGCAAGTGGTTCAACGCGGTCGGTTACAGCGTCAGACGCGATGATCAGCGGATCGACTATGACGATATGGAGCGCATGGCCAAGGAACACCGGCCGCAGATGATTATCGGCGGCGGTTCGGCCTACCCGCGCTTCATCGATTTTGCCCGGATGCGCCAGATTGCCGATGAGGTCGGCGCATATCTCATGGTCGATATGGCGCACTTTGCGGGTCTGGTCGCGGCCGGAATTCACCCCAGTCCGATACCGCATGCCCATGTGATCACCACCACGACACACAAGACATTGCGTGGCCCCCGGGGCGGCATGATCCTTTCGGATGATCCCGAGATTGGAAAGAAGCTTGGTGCTGCCGTTTTTCCGGGCCTGCAGGGCGGGCCGTTGATGCACGTGATCGCCGCCAAGGCCGTGATGCTCGGGGAGGCGTTGCAGGATGATTACAAGGCATACGCATGTGCTGTTGTCGACAATGCCGCCGTTCTCGCAGAAACACTTGTCGCAGGCGGACTTGCTGTGACCACCGGCGGGACCGACACCCACCTGATGCTGGTTGATCTCAGGCCGAAAGGTTTGACCGGAAGATCGGCAGAGGAGAGCCTCGAACGGGCAAGAATCACATGCAACAAGAATGCGATTCCCTATGATCCGGAGAAACCGGTTATCACGTCGGGTATCAGGCTCGGCACGCCGGCTGGAACAACCCGTGGAATGGGCAAGGCTGAGTTCAGGCAGATTGGCGAAATGATTGTCGAGGTCCTCGACGGACTGGCAGCCAATCCGGATGATAACAGCGCGGTTGAGGAGCGGGTGGCTGCAAAGGTACTGTCACTCTGTCGCGAGTTTCCGGTCTACGAGAACTTGAACTACTAGGTGAACGAGGTTGGCCATGAAATGCCCCTTCTGCGAGAGTCCCGATACACAGGTGAGCGATTCGCGTCCAACCGACAACAATTCGACGGTTCGCAGAAGACGGCGGTGTCTGAATTGCGGTGCGCGATTCACGACCTACGAACGCATTCAGCTGCGTGAACTGCAGGTCATCAAGAAGGACGAAAGACGGGAACCGTTCGACAGGGACAAACTTGAACGATCGATACTGATTGCCACGCGTAAACGCCCGGTTGAGCGCGAGAAGGTCGAGAGACTGGTACGGGGCATCCAGCAGCGCCTTGAAAGGTATGGGGAAGAAGCCATCCCGTCGAGTGTCATCGGTGAGATGATCATGGAAACGCTGCAAAATCTCGACAAGGTCGCCTACATCCGGTTTGCCTCCGTGTACCGCAACTTTCGCGAGGCACGCGATTTCGAGGACATCGTCGAACAACTCGACATCGGTTCCGTGATTGACTGAGTCCGACATCCGCCACATGTTGGCGGCTCTATCGTTATCAAGACGTAATCTTGGAGAAACCTGGCCCAACCCTTCGGTCGGTTGCGTTGTTGTCAACGGTGGGCGGGTTGTAGCGCGAGCGGTCACGGCGTCAGGTGGACGCCCCCACGCCGAGGCGCTGGCAATCGAACGCGCCGGTGCCGGTATGCGTGGTGCCACGGTATTCGTAACGCTTGAACCCTGTGCGCATCGCGGTGAAACACCGTCGTGTGCGGACCTCCTGATCGAAGCCGGGGTGCACAGGGTCGTCGTATCAGCGCAGGATCCGGATCCGAGAACAGGCGGGAAGGGGATCGCGCGACTGGAAAAGGCGGGAATTGAAGTCACGACCGGTGTCGAGGAATCCGCTGGGCGACAGGTACACGCCGGCCATTTCAGCCGGGTTTCCGCAGGACGGCCCTATGTGACACTGAAAATCGCCACAACTCTCGACGGGAAAGTGGCGGTGGCAAGCGGTGAGAGCCGGTGGATCACAGGTCGTCGCGCACGCGAGTTTTCCCACGGACTGCGCGCGTCACATGATGCCGTTCTTGTCGGACATGGAACGGCAGCTGTTGACAGTCCATCGCTTGACTGCAGGCTCCCCGGCATGGCCAGTCGGTCACCCGTTCGAATAGTCGTTGACAGCAACCTCGGCATGCAACCCGAACGGCACCTTTCCGCAACCAGGCCAGCAGCGCCGTCATGGGTCGTCTGCGGCCGGTCCGCGGTCACACCACAGAGACGGGCGGCGTTTGAATCTCGCGGGATCAAGGTGATTCCCGTTCAGCGTACTGCGGACAATCGTGTTGCTCTGGACGACATGCTCCAGCAACTCGGGTCACTTGGTCTCACGCGTCTGCTTGTTGAAGGCGGACCGACCATTGCGGGTTCGTTCATGGACGCCGGACTTGTTGACCGGTTGGTGTGGTTTCATGCACCGACAGTCATCGGTGACGACGGCCTGGCCGCATTGCCGCCCGTCGGCGTTGCCTTAATCGACGATTTGCGGAGGTTCCGGGTTGTTTGGCATGATCGTATCGGTGCGGACGGTCTGCTGGTCATGGATGCACAATCTTCAAGGTGTGGGGGCTGATGTTCACCGGGATCGTGACCGCGATGGGTACAATTGTTGACGACGACGGCGGCGAGTCGCGTCGATTTACCGTTCAGGCGCCGTGGAACTGCGCGGATATCGCCGTCGGCGCGTCTGTTTCCTGCTCAGGCGCATGCCTGACGGCCGTTGGTCGCACGTCAGACACCTTTACGGTCGATGTTTCGGGCGAGACGCGTGCGCGCACCACACTGGGAGACTGGTCCGTCGGAACGCGTATCAATCTGGAACGTTCATACCACGTGGGAGACGAGGTTGGTGGACACATCGTTTCCGGGCACGTAGACGCGGTCGTCGTGGTCGATACGGTTCGTCCGCGCGGCGAATCACGATTCATGTCATTCGCCACACCTGTCGATCTGGCACCATTCATTGCCGAGAAGGGATCTGTTGCTGTCGACGGTGTTTCGCTGACAGTCAACGGCGTCGTGGACAGCGGAGATACCTGTCTGTTTGACGTCAATATCATTCCACATACGCTGCGAGAGACTACACTTGGCAATCTGTCGCCGGGTTACCGGGTGAATCTGGAAATCGACCTTTTTGCACGTTACATTGGGCGCATGATCAAGACGGGATATCACCGCCGGTTCGCACCGGACCGGGACACGTGACGGCACGGAAATCGTGGCAACCTCTCCGCACATTCTCATTCTGGAAGCGCGTTACTACGCGGACATCACCGACAAACTGGTACGTGGCGCCCTGACTGAACTGGAACAGTGGGGCGCGACCTGGGAGCGTGTGGAACTGTCCGGCGCATTCGAGATCCCGGGCGGCATGCGCATGGGTATTGCGACAGGCAAGTATGATGGATACCTCGCGTTGGGATGCGTCATTCGTGGTGAGACATCTCATTACGATCTCATATGCAATGAAGTGGCGCGTGGCATCAACGATCTTGCAATCCGGTTCATGGCACCGGTCGGGTTCGGTGTGCTGACCGTCGATGACTATGATCAGGCACGCGAGCGCGCGATCCCGGCTCGCCGCAACAAGGGCAGGGAGGCGGCCATCGCGTGCAGAAAAATGGTGGAACTGGCGGCAACCCTTCGTGTCACGGGATGAACGGTCACAAGACGAGCCACCCGCGTGGTGCGGTGTCGCGCCTCGCAGCCGTTCAGGCACTCTACGAAATTGAACGCGGATCACCTGTTGTCGAGGCAGCGCTTGAGCATGTTTTCGAGAATGGCGCCATTATCAACGAGACGGACGGTCACGCGAAGATCAACGAGGACCTGACAGAGAGAATCGTACGCGGTGTTGCGGTTAGAGCCGACGCGCTCGACAACATGATCGGGCTGGCACTTGATCGCGGTCGCACGACGGGTCGCCTCGAAACACTCATTCGCGCCATGTTGCGTGCCGGAACATTCGAACTTCTTGAACACGCGGACCAGCCGGCACGTGTTGTCATCAATGATTATGTCATTGTTGCCGATGCGTTCTACGACCGAGCCGAACCGGGTCTGGTCAACGCCGTACTCAACAAGATTGCGCACGAAGTTCGGGCATCCGAGTTCGAACCGGTTGCATCGACCAATGGATGAATTCGAGTTCATTGCCCGGAAACTCAAACCGCTGGCAACCCATCCCGGCGCCATGGGACTCGAGGATGACGCGGCAAGCATCAGTCCGTGTGCGGGGGAAAATCTGGTTATTTCCAAGGATATCATCGCCGAGGGAACGCATTTCTTTCCCGACGATCCGCCAGGTGACATTGCGCGCAAACTCCTGCGTACCAATCTTTCCGACCTTGCTGCCATGGGAGCGAAACCGGTCGGCTGGTTGTTCGGGCTTGTCTCCGACGGTGTACATGCAGAACCCTGGTGGGATGCGTTTGTTGCCGGGATGGCCGCGGACATTGAACGCTTTGGCGTGCCTCTGCTGGGTGGCGACACAATCACGGCACGCGGTGGCGTCCTTTGTCTCTCCGCCACGATCATCGGTACCCTCCCGGAGGGGAGCAAGACGACGCGCGATGGCGCGTGTATCGGAGATCTTGTTGCCGTCAGCGGAACAATCGGTGATGCAGCGCTTGGCTTGCGTCACCGCACGCGACAGTTGCCCGGGTTGTCACCGTGTTTCACGATGCACATTGACGAGCGTTATCGGATTCCGCAGCCACGGATTGATCTCGGCCGGAATCTGTTGAACGTGGCGAGTGCCGGAATAGACGTCTCGGATGGACTGGCCGCGGACGCGAACCATCTCGCCCGATGTTCCGGTATCAGCATCACCATCGAACTTGGATCCTTGCCTCTTTCGGATGCTGCACGGTCTGCGCTGGAACAGAATGCGGAGCTCCTCGACACGCTGCTGACCGGCGGTGACGATTACGAGTTGCTGGTGACCTTTCCGCCTGAATTGCATCAGGTTGCAACCAGTGCAGCGAATGCGGCTGATACGCCGCTGACTGTCATCGGTTCGTGTACGCATGGTGCGGGTGTTGTCTTCCGCGATTCCGACGGATGTGTGCGTGATCTCACGGTCCATGGTTGGCGTCACATCCCGTGAACAATATGTCGGCTTCCGAATTTGATCGGAGTGATTGAACCAGACAACGGTTTCTGTCTATTTTCCCGCAACGACGGACCGGAGAAATTCCGGTCCTTTTCCTGCCCCAAGCCTCTCATGGGAGTTTCCACCACGATGGAAGCATTATTCTTTGCCGTAGCATGCGGTGCCATTGCTGTGATTTACGGTATCTGGGCCATTCGATCCGTCATGGCAGCAAGTGCCGGCAATGAAAGAATGCAGCAGATTGCCAATGCGGTCCAGGTTGGCGCACAGGCGTACCTGAATCGTCAGTACAGGACCGTCGGGATCGTCGGGATCGCAATATTCGTACTTCTCATCATCGCGCTTGGGATCATGCAGGCCATCGGATTCGCGATAGGGGCGATTCTCTCGGGTGCTGCCGGATATATCGGCATGCTCGTCTCCGTGCGTGCCAATGTTCGAACCGCAGAAGCGGCGCGCACGGGTATCGAGAAGGCGTTTGGCGTTGCCGTGAAGGCCGGGTTTGTCACGGGGATCCTCGTCGTCGGCCTGGCGTTGCTGGGCGTCGCCGTCTACTACCTCGTCCTCCTGTCCATGGAGGTCGATCAGCGCGAGATCATTGAAGCGCTGGTGGCGCTGGGATTTGGTGGCTCACTGATTTCGATCTTTGCGCGCCTCGGTGGCGGAATCTTCACCAAGGGTGCTGACGTGGGCGCCGATCTCGTGGGCAAGGTGGAAGTCGGAATTCCAGAAGACGACCCGCGCAACCCTGCCGTGATTGCAGACAACGTTGGCGACAATGTCGGCGACTGTGCAGGAATGGCCGCTGACCTCTTCGAGACCTATGCGGTCACATTCGTTGCGACGATGCTGTTGGGCTCGATTTTCTTCACCGGCGCCGTTCAGCAGCAGATGATGGTCTTTCCACTTGTTCTCGGAGCAGTCTGCATCCTCGGAACGATCATCGGCCAGTACGCCATGAAACTTCGTGGCAACAGCGGGATCATGTGGGCGCTCTACAAGGGATTCATCGCGACTGCAGTATTTTCGGCAATACTCTTCATTCCGGTGACGCAATGGGTGGTCGGGCTGAGTTCGGTGTTCACGATCGGCGAGACATCATTCAATGGCTGGGACATGTTCTGGTGCGGGCTCCTCGGGTTGATCATCACCGGACTGCTGATTGTCATTACCGAGTACTACACCTCCACCGAGTACCGGCCGGTTCGTGTCATCGCCAAGGCATCGGAAACCGGACACGGCACCAACATCATCCAGGGACTTGCGCTTTCCATGGAAGCGACAGCAGCCCCGGTGATCGTCATCGCTGCCGGGATCATCATCGGTTACCTCATCGCCGGTCTCTTCGGTATTGCGATTACGGTCACGACAATGCTGGCGCTCGCCGGCGTGGTGGTGACACTCGACGCGTACGGTCCGGTGACGGATAACGCCGGTGGTATTGCAGAGATGGCAGAGCTCCCCGAAGACGTCCGCCGGACAACCGATGCACTCGATGCCGTCGGCAACACCACCAAGGCAGTGACCAAGGGCTATGCTATCGGTTCGGCAGGCCTTGCAGCCCTCGTCCTGTTTGCTGCCTATGTCGAGGATCTTGCGCATTACTTTCCGGATCTCTCGGTTTCGTTCCGGCTGAGCGACCCCTATGTCGTTGTCGGCCTCTTTATCGGTGGTCTCTTGCCCTATCTGTTCGGATCTCTTGCCATGCAGGCGGTCGGGCGCGCTGCCGGTTCTGTGGTCGAGGAGGTTCGCCGCCAGTTCCGCGAGATTGCCGGAATCATGGAAGGCACGAGCAAACCGGATTACAGCCGTGCCGTCGACTTGCTGACCCGTGCGGCAATACGCGAGATGATCGTTCCCTCACTGTTGCCGGTCCTTGCGCCAATCGTGCTTTATCTCGTCATCTGGGTGATTGCGGGACAGGTCGCAGCCTTTGCGTCACTTGGTGCCATGCTGCTCGGAACAATCGTGACCGGACTTTTTGTCGCATTGTCCATGACATCCGGCGGTGGTGCCTGGGATAATGCCAAGAAGTTCATCGAGGATGGAAATCATGGCGGCAAGGGTTCCGAAGCGCACCATGCCGCGGTGACGGGCGATACGGTTGGTGATCCCTACAAGGATACCGCCGGACCAGCGGTCAATCCGATGATCAAGATCATCAACATCGTTGCCCTGCTGATGCTCGCCGCGCTCGGCGGTTGGGCATAACGGCAGAAGCCGCCGCATCGTTGCGGGTGTTCAGACCGTCGGTCTCGAGCACCCGCGCACGCGGCCCAAAGGCGGACGATTCTCAGGGTGTGGCGGTTCCGCTCACGCCACCCGGTGTGTCGAACCGACCGATGTTCCCAAGGAGCTGTTCGAGAAGACCAAACTCCTTGCCATACGTTGGTGTCGTACGTGAAACCGGGTCGATCACGATTCCGTCCACAAGCGTCAATGTCACGATCTCCTCGACAACGCCGTTCGCATCAAACGAGATGGCGAGCACGTCCCGCGACAGAATCTCGGGCTTGTAGAACGCGAAGTGTTCCACGCGATCTGTAATGTACATCCAGACATTTTTCCCGAAAACCGACGTCGTCGATGGCGACCCGAGGAGACGTGATACCTCAATCTGGTTTTGAACCCCGGGTTCCACCTCTTCAATGACTTCCGGAACAGGGACATAGCCGTGTATGAAGATACGCGGCTCGCAGGCGGCAAGCAGTACTGCAATCCCGGCAATGATCAGGACTGAACGCATGAAAAGACCCCTGCGACTGATTTCGATTCCGTTGACCGTCTGACACCAACGACATATTCAATTCGCCATGAATGGCACAATCTGTCAATCAGGCATTGCCTCACGGATCAGGCGATTCCTTTTCCGTCCCCGATTTGATGCGCGGACGCATGCAATTTACGGCAATTTGTCGCAACACGCACGCCTGGATACCTTCTTCGGTCGATGCGGTGTACCCGACACGTTTGACGGGCGTTTCGAGATACTCGTTCTTCACGTTGCGTTGCTGCTGCGGCGTATTCGATCGATCGAGGACGACAACGCGAATACGGCGCAGAAACTGTTCGATCTGTTGTTCGTTGATCTTGATCGCGCCTTGCGCGAGGCCGGTGCCGGAGATCTCTCGATCGGTCGAAAGATCAAGGCCATGGCCCGTGCGTTCTACGGGCGGGCAAAAGCACTCGATGAAGCACTGGATTCCTGTGATCCCACCACGGCACTCTGCGACGTGCTCGCACGTAATCTGTACGGAACGGTCGACGTGCCGGATGCAACAATGACCTGCATGGCAGCATACGTCCTGGAGCAGTCGGCCAACCTTGCCGCAGTTCCCGACGGCGAGGTCCTCTCCGGAACCTTTCAGCTGCTTGTCCCGGGAGCGTGCGAACTGGGCGCGGATGCCGCGGCGCGTGCATGTGACGACCGTCACCGCGTCGAAACGACATGAGCACTGCCGCGTCGGACGCAGAACAACTGCCGCCCGTCACCGCGAATACAGGCATCGGACGTTGACGGCATGAACAATCGGGTACCGCCACCGGAATTTTCACGCATCGTGCAGGTCGGGCACCTGCGAGACGGTGAGTCACGAAGCCTCCGGATCGTGTGTGAAGGTCCGGAGCGTGAAGAGCTTGCGGCGCGTTTCGGAATGCGACAGCTGGTTGAACTGAAATCGGACATCGCAATGATCAGGCGTGGACCGCAGATCATCGCGCGTGTGCAATTCACAGCAGATGTGATTCAGGACTGTGTGGTTTCGCTCGAACCGGTTCCGGCGCACATCAGCGACGCGGTCACGGTCACCTTCGATCCCGAAACAGACCCGCACGGCGAAGGACCGGCATTCATTGATCCGTTGGCGGAGGATCCACCGGAACCGCTGATCGACGAGGCGATCGATTTTGGCGAGATTGTCGCCGAACGCCTCGGTCTCGAACTCGAACCGTACCCCCGAAAACCTGGCGCAGAACTGGATCCGAAATACGCTGCAACCAATGACCCGGGAGAAGAAGACGCATCACCGTTTGCAAGACTTCGAGCACTGAAACTGGAAAGCTGAACGGCGCTGCGTGATACGGTTCGTGCATTCCGGTCAGGAGTCGCGACAGGCAGGCTCTGACAGTCGGTGCTCCACGATGCATGAGATACAATGTGTTGAAACTTGCCTGTCGTGAAGATCGGCATTATACACTCGGCGCATAAACCCCACGGAAAAAAACAGGCACGAATCATGGCGGTTCCAAGGAAGAAAGTATCGCGTTCACGCCGCAACAATCGTCGTTCGCATCATGCCTTGCGTATTGCGGCGATGACAGAATGTTCCCAGTGCGGTGAGATGAAGCGCCCGCATCATGTCTGCGGAAAGTGCGGTTTCTATCGCGGTCGTGAAGTCATCGCGTTAACGGCCGAGAACTGATTGATTTCAATCCGTCGAACGGGAATGTCAGGAAACAGGACGTGAGTTCCACCCGGATCATCGCGCTCGACGCGATGGGTGGCGACCGTGCGCCGGACGTGGTTCTCGGCGGCGCGAATCTTGCATCCGAGGAATACCCTGGAGCCAGTTTTCACCTGTTTGGCGACCCCGAGAACATCAAGTCGAAGCTACGGCGATTCCCCCGTCTTGAACACGTTGCGGAAGTCATCGCGGCTGAAGATTACGTCAGTTCGGAAATGACGACCTTGCATGCGATTCGCAGCGGTGGAAAGACCAGCATGAAGCTGGCGATCGACTCGGCCAAGGACGGGCATGCCGCTGGCGTCGTCTCGGCGGGAAACACGGGTGCACTCATGGCCATGGCCATGCGGGCGTTCCGCACATTGCCCGGTATCGACCGCCCCGCAATCGCGTCGACTTTCCCGACAAAACGCGGTGAGTCGGTCATGCTGGATCTGGGTGCCAACATCGACTGCAACAAGAACAATCTGGTCCAGTTTGCTGTCATGGGTGCGGCGTTTGTCAGCAGCGTTCACGGGATGCGGAAACCGTCGGTCGGTTTGCTCAACGTCGGACATGAGGACACGAAGGGCCGTGATGTCATCCGCCATGCCGCAGAGGAACTGCGGAAGTCTTCGCTGCCGATGGAGTTTGTCGGTTTCATCGAGGGCAACGATATCCTCGAGGGAACGGTGGACGTTGTCGTTACGGACGGATTTTCCGGTAACGTCGCGTTGAAGACAGCAGAGGGCGCGGCAAGCCTCTATGCGCGCTTCTTGCGCGACTCATTCAGCCGCAGCCTCATGTCGCGCCTCGGCTACCTTCTTGCGCGTCCCGCGTTGAAGGCAATGAAAGACCGGACCGATCCCAGAAAGTACAACGGCGGAATGTTTCTCGGGCTGAATGGCGTTGTGGTCAAGAGTCATGGCGGGACGGATGCGCGCGGGTTTGCCAACGCCATCGGGTTCGCTCTGGACATGCTTGCGCAGGGTTTCAACGAAAAGGTTATCGAGAACATCGGGCGCATGGCACGAAACGGCGCCCTGGTTCCGACCAACGACTGATGCGACGGCGCTCGCGCATCTGCGGGTGCGGCTCCTATCTTCCACCGCGATGTATCTCCAACGATGAACTCGCGGCAACGCTGGATACGACAGACACCTGGATCTTCGAGCGTACAGGGATCAGGCGCAGGCACGTGGCCGCCGAGGATGAACGGACGTCGGATCTTGCCGTTAACGCGGCGCGCCGTGCACTCGACGGAAGCGAGCTGACAGCTGACGCAATCGATCTGGTGGTCGTCGCTACATCGACGCCTGATTACACGTTTCCCGCTGCTGCAACACAGGTACAGGCTGCGCTGAATATCACGCGTGGTGCCGCGTTCGACCTGCAGGCGGTCTGTTCGGGATTTGTCTATGCCGTTTCTGTCGCCGATGCGCTGATCAGGACAGGTGAATTCACAAACGCCATCGTCATCGGCGCGGAAACCTTTTCGCGCATTCTTGACTGGACGGATCGCAGCACCTGCGTTCTCTTCGGAGATGGTGCCGGAGCGCTGGTTCTGACCGCAGAGGAAGGAAACGGAACAAACGCGGACCGCGGCATTCTCTCGACTCGACTGCACGCCGACGGAAGGTATCGCGACATGCTCTTTGTTGATGGCGGACCGTCATCGACACAAACAGTCGGGCACCTCCGGATGAATGGTCGCGAGGTCTTTCGGCATGCGACATCCAAGCTCGCCGCGGTCATCGATGAAACGCTCGAAGCGAACGGTCTGACCGGCGATGACATCGACTGGTTCGTGCCCCATCAGGCAAATCGCCGGATCATCGATGCGACAGCACGCCGACTCGGCCTGCCTGAATCCAGGGTTGTCCACACGATCGAACGGCACGCCAATACATCGGCCGCATCCATTCCTCTGGCTCTCGCAGAGGCCTGTGGCGATGGACGGATCAAACCCGGCAACCTGGTTCTCATCGAAGCCATGGGTGGTGGTTTCACGTGGGGTGCCTCTCTGATCAGGTGGTAGTCGCCGCGGCAGCGGTCCTGTTTCGAAGGCACTTGCGTTCTGCGACCGGTTCAATTCACCTCGAATCTACAAGTGACAGAAAAATTGATTCGTCGTCACTCTGTATCATGACTTGATAGGGTTAATCGATCTATCTAGAGTGATTTATCAGATAAAAGGCAGTGCGCATGGCTCGCAAATCCCTGACTCGTCACGATCTGGCAAAGACACTGGTGAAGAATGTCGGTCTGTCCTACAGGGACTCGAGTGAGATGGTGTCGGCACTGTTCGAGGAGTTGAGCACTGCTCTCGAGAACACCGGCAAGGCGAAAATTTCCTCGTTCGGTACGTTTTCCGTGCATTACAAGAACCCGCGTATCGGGCGAAACCTCCATACACGGGAGGAAGTCATGATAACCGGGCGCAATGTGCTTACATTTCGACCTTCGGCGAAACTGAAGAACAGGGTGAATTCAGGTCCAGGTGACGGAAGTGAGGACGATGCATGACGGGAAAGCCTGAAGCGGAATCCGACACGCTCACTGACAGTAGCGAAGCCGCGGAGAACAAGGCATTCCGGACAATCGGCGAAGTTGCAGAGGAACTCGGGGAACCGCAGCATGTCCTGCGTTTCTGGGAAACCAAGTTTCATCAGATACGGCCCATGACGAAAGGCAGCGGGCGCCGCTACTACCGCCCCAAGGATGTCGACCTGCTGCGCGATCTCAAGCGTCTGCTTCGTGCTGACGGATACACGATCAAGGGTGTTCAGAAGTTGATTCGTGACGTTGGCGTTTCCGGACTACCTGATGTAGGAATCTATGCATCCGGTACGATCGCAGATGCACCCGACAAGCCGGCGCAGGTCGTCGCAACTGAAGATTACGCCGACGAGATTAGCCGAATAGAAATGACGATCAAGGATCTTGAATTCTGTTGTGAGCTGCTCAGCCGCCGAGACTGACGGCTCGCAAACTGTCGGAGCGTGGCGCAGCCTGGTAGCGCAACGGTCTGGGGGACCGTAGGTCGCAGGTTCAAATCCTGCCGCTCCGACCACATCCCAACAGGTGGTCGATTTGAAACAACCGATACGCGATTTTGGTCAATCATCAGAGCTCGAGGTCATGGACCGACTCGTTGAAGTTTCGGGTCGAACGATCGTTGATGTCGGATGCGGCGACGGAACGCTCGCGCGCGCACTTCGCGAACGGGGCGCCGACGTTGTCGCCATCGAACCGGAACCCGAACAGGCTGAACGGAACGAGCATGAGCTCGCCTGCGACGGCATCAGGTTCTATCGCGCGGGTGCGGAGGACATCCCGTTATCGGATTCGTGTGCCGATGGCGTGATTTTCAGCAAGTCCCTGCATCATGTACCGATCGAACTCATGAACACGGCAATCGATGAAGCGATTCGTATCCTTCGACCGGACGGATTTCTCTATATTCTCGAACCGGAGGTGCGGGGAAGCTACACGGAACTCGTGAAACCGTTTCATGACGAGACAATTGAACGTGCCGCTGCACAGGACGTTGTGGCCAACCGTGCTGAATCCGCATTCAGTGAAAGTGGTGAATATTCGTTTTATTACAATAGTTACTATGACGATTTTGAAGAATTCATAGAAACTGTCGTTTCGCGGCGTTACAACGATATCAGGCGAGAACAGGTCGATACGGACGATATCCGGCGAATGTTCCATGCCGGTCGAAGGGATGAGCGTTTCGTCTTCGATCAACCGATGTGCCTGAATCTTCTCAGAAATCCGAAACCGGATTGCCGATGACAGATATCGCGCCGGAGTCATTTCTGGCGCATTGCGTACTGTCAATTGACGAGAGTCGACTGGCGGATCGACTTGCGATTGCCGACGGAACAAGCGGACGCGAACTCATGGAAAACGCCGGCCGTGCCGTGGCGGACGCCGTTCTCGAAATGGACGCCGTTCACAGTGTTTGTGTTGTTTGCGGTCGTGGCGGCAACGGGGGCGACGGTTATGTTGCGGCGCGTTTACTGCAGAACAGTGGTTGTCATGTGACTGTCGTCGTTCCAGAGGGTATGGGGCAACTGTCGGGTGATGCCGCAGCTGCTGCGGGCGACTGGAGTGGAAAGACCGTTCAGCAGGCCGATGCGAATCTACCAGTCGCCGATGTCGTGGTTGATGCGGTTTGCGGTGCCGGATTGTCTCGCGCGTTCCCGCAGCGACTCGTCGACCTGATAGCCGTCACGGCGCCGCGCTGTGTTTCTGTGGATGTTCCCAGTGGTGTTGATGGCAATACCGGATCGGTGCGCGGCGCTGCACCTTCCGCCAACAAGACCGTCACCTTCGTCCGCCCCAGGCCAGGGCATCTGCTGTATCCAGGCCGGGCCCGTTGCGGAAGTCTCGTCATCGCCGATATTGGTATCGCACCCGGGATCCTGGCCGCAGTGCAGCCGGAAATCGCCGAAAACCATCCGCAACTCTGGTCTGCACGGTGGCCCTGGCCGGATGAATGTACGCACAAGTATGCCCGCGGACACCTTGCCGTGGCGGGAGGCGGCATGGCGACGAGCGGCGCCGCCAGACTGGCCGCCCGCGCGGGTTTACGGTCCGGCGCGGGCCTTGTTACCTGTGTCATGCCATCGTCGGCACTGATGATCTATGCACTGCATCACACGGCAGTGATGAACCGCCCTGTCGACAACACCGAGGAGTTCGAGGCGTTCATCCGTGAACGCAAGGTGTCCGCGATTGCTGCCGGTCCCGGTCAGGGAGTCAGCGAACGGACCCGTGGACTTGTGCTTGCCGCGTTGCGATCCGGTGTTCCGGTCGTCCTTGATGCCGATGGCCTGACAACCTTCGAGGAAACGCCGGACATCCTGTTTGAATCGTTGCACGGCAGCTGTGTTCTCACGCCACATGAAGGCGAGTTTCGCAAATTGTTTGATCGGACGGAAAGCCGGCTGGACGATGTACGATGCGCCGCATCGAAAGCGGGTTGTGTCGTCATTCTCAAGGGCCCTGACACGGTCATCGCGGCACCGGATGGCCGTGTTCTGATCAACACCAACGGTGTACCGTACCTCGCGACGGCCGGTTCGGGTGACGTTCTTGCAGGGCTGATCGGCGGTTTGCTTGCCCAGGGAGTTGGACCGTTTGATGCTGCCGCAATGGCGGTTTGGGTGCATGCCGACGCAGCCCGCCGCTACGGACCAGGACTGGTGGCCGACGATCTCGACTCGCTGATCGCCGGTTCGATCCTTGATCTGTTTCGATCCGGCAGGAGACAGCTGCAACGCGACGGCACAGGTTGTTGAATCGCCTTCGCGACGAAGTATCGGGTTTTCAAGTCGTGCAATCCTGTCTGAACGCAAGGCACGGGTACTGGACCGGAATCTCGCCGAAAAGGCAAACAGGAATGGTCCGCGACGCCTTCAGATAAGTCCAACCACGCGGAGTGATTTGGACACTTGCATGCGTCGGTTCGGTTGCGACAGATCACATTCGCCGTTATAGGGGCAAAACCAGCTTGCTTTCGGCATTCGAGATGCGGGTGTGGTGAAATCGGTAGACACGCCAGATTTAGGATCTGGTGACGAAAGTCGTGGGGGTTCAAGTCCCTCCGCCCGCACCACTCTTCGTCTGGGAACATCCGGAACACAATGACATCCAGCACGGCGACGACGGCACGATCATGAACACCAGTACCCTTCAGGTTTCAGAGACGCGATCTGATGGTCTTGAGCGCGAATTCAGCATTTCCGTCGACGCCGAATTCATGCAGTCGAAGATCGATGAGAAACTCGAATCCCTGCAGCAAACGGCGAATATCAAGGGATTTCGCAAGGGCAAGGTGCCGAAAAGCTTGCTTTTGCGGCGCTACGGGAACGATATTGTCAAGGAAACGGTCGGGGAGACAATCGAGGACTCCGTTGATCGTGTCGTAAAGGAACGAGAACTCAATCCCGCTGTCGCGCCCCGGCTCAGCGATTATTCTTTCGCAGTGGGTGAATCCCTGCAGTTTGATCTCACCGTTGAACTGGTTCCGGCATTCGACTCGCCCGACTGGTCGGAATGGGAATTCAAGACCATCGTACCGGAAACAGATGATATCCTTGCGCTTGCTCTCGAGGAATGTCGACGGGCGCTTATGACCTTCGATGACGCTCCTGCCGAACATGCGATTCAGGTTGGTGACTGCGTGACCTTCGATGTCCTGTGGGAACCTGCGGACTCGACTGATGAAAACGATAACACAGACCGTCGACGTCATGTGATTGTGATTCGTGCTGCAGACGACGAAATTGCGCCAGATTTCCTGGAGACGTTCGATGTCGTCATCGGCCGTAACACCGGTGAAACAGTACCAGTAGAGAAAACCAGAAGAATGGTGATGGAGGACAGTCAATACGATGGGCCGCTGCCCGTCTCCATGACAATCAACAAGATCGAGATCCCGACGGATTTGACGGTTTCCGAACTGTTGCAGATTCGCGGTGACGAAACAGGTCTCGTCATCTCCGAAGAAGAACTGAAAGAGATGCTGAAGACGAACTTGCAGACCTACGTCGATCTGAGAAACTGGAATATGCGCAAGCAGGCGCTGCTCGACCGATTTGCGACAACGGTTTCCTTTGAAGTGCCCAAATCCCTGGTCACGAATGAGGCACGTGCGATTTCAGCAAATCTTGGCACCTTGGCCAGGACGGATGATGACGGCGATGACAAGGACGTCGTTGAAGCGGACGACATTGTTGAAACAGAGGATGTTCCGGTCGTTGAAGCGGGCGCGACAGAGGCGGACGGTGCCGAATATGCGGAAGACAGCGACTCGACCGATGACCTGGATGATCAGGAGATCCACGAAATCGCGGAACGCCGCGTCAGGCTCGCCTTTCTGATGAGAAAGATCGCGTTCGAAAACGACATTCAGGTGTCGGCCGCGACCCTGCAGGATCTCGTTATCAGACAAGCGCGACTATTCCCGGGTCGTGAAGCTGCGGTCATCAAGTATTATCAGGAAAACAATGCCGCATTGCAGAGTCTGACTGCGCCGGCGCTTGAAGATGCGGTTATCGAACATGTGCTCGCCACTGCCAGGTCCAATGCGCTTACCTGTTCACTCAGAGAATTTCTCGCCGGTGACCATGCCGACGTTGATGGGACGGACGGAGACGAGACGACTGAACCCGAACGGGAATTCCCACCAGATGTTCAGGAAAATGTGGTGCTCCAGGAAGAAGGTCTTCCCCTGTATCTGCTGAGAGCAACCTGGTCGCAAATTCTCGAGAAGGAAAACGAGGCCCGTGCGTGAGAACAAGGTCCGTCGGTCGGGTTTGCGATCCACCTGAAAACCGGGACACAATGGTCTTGCAAACACGAAGCTGTCACATATCCGATCGTCGATGCAGGGTATTCGACGCACGCCGACTCAACTGCCACGGGACACTGATCGCATGAGCGAAGTTCCGGAAATCCATGCCAATACGCTCATACCGATGGTGGTCGAACAGACCACACGGGGCGAGCGCTCGTATGACATCTATTCGCGTCTTCTCAAGGAACGCATCATTTTTGTCACTGGTCCGGTCAACGACCACATTGCGAGCCTCGTTTGTGCACAGCTCCTGTTTCTGGAAGCTGAAAACCCCGGGAAGGATATCTCGCTTTACATCAACTCGCCAGGTGGAACGGTCGCCGCCGGACTCGCGATGTACGATACAGTGCAATATGTGCGTCCGCCGGTTCAGACCCTGTGTTTCGGGCAGGCTGCATCGATGGGGGCATTGCTTCTGTGTGCAGGCGCCAAGGGACAGAGGTTTGCATTGCCACATGCGCGCATCATGATTCATGAACCGTCGGGCGGCGCCCGTGGTCAGGCGGCGGACATCGAGATCCACGCCAGGGAGATCATTGCGGTGCGGGAACGCCTGAACCGGATATTCGAGAAACACACCGGCCTCGACATCAAGGACGTCGAGGAGAGCATGGAACGGGACAGGTTCATGACGCCGTATGAAGCCAGGGAGTACGGCCTTATCGATGAAGTGATCGTTTCGCGGGGCCAGCCAGGAGATTCGGGCGAAGAATCATCGTGATCCATTGCATCCGGGTACTTGAATCTGCAAATTCGATGCGCAACGGTATAGCCTGCAAATCTGCGTTCGTTACGACAATCGACCAGAAGGCAAATCACCAGGAAGAACTCTGATGGGTAAGCGCGGCGACTCCAAGCACACGTTGTATTGCTCTTTTTGCGGAAAGAGTCAGGACGAGATCAACAAGCTCATTGCCGGCCCGACAGTCTTCGTGTGCGACGAATGCGTTGAGCTCTGCATGGACATCATCCGCGAGGAAAAACGCGGTTCGATCATGAAATCCCGTCACGGCGTTCCCACGCCGCGCGAGATCGACAGGAAGCTGAAGGAATATGTCGTCGGGCAGGAACACGCGAAACGAATCCTCTCCGTCGCCGTCCACAATCACTACAAACGGCTGAACAACCAGCAGCACAGCGACCAGGTTGAACTCTCCAAATCCAATATCCTGCTGATCGGGCCCACCGGTAGCGGAAAGACACTCTTCGCTCAGACACTGGCACGAATCACGGATGTTCCATTCGCCATGGCGGACGCCACGACACTCACCGAGGCCGGTTATGTCGGCGAGGATGTGGAGAACATCATTCTCAAGCTTGTGCAGGCATCCGACTACAATGTCGAGCGCGCACAGCGCGGCATCATCTTCATTGACGAGGTCGACAAGATCGCGCGCAAGTCCGACAACCCGTCAATCACCCGTGATGTATCGGGCGAGGGTGTGCAGCAGGCGCTTCTCAAGGTCATGGAAGGCACGATGGTTTCGGTGCCGCCGCAGGGCGGTCGCAAGCATCCGCAGCAGGAATTCGTGACCGTTGATACAACCAACATCCTGTTTATCTGCGGTGGCGCTTTCTCGGGTCTCGAGAAACTCATCATGGCGCGCGAGACGCCGTCGAGCATGGGATTCGGTGCGGAACTGCGCGTTCCCGAGGATCGCAAGCTTGGTCTGATCCTGCGTGACGTCGAACCCGAGGATCTTCTCAAGTTCGGTCTGATTCCGGAGTTTGTCGGTCGGTTGCCGGTGATTGCCACGCTCGATGAGATGGACGAGGCGACACTGGTCCGCATCCTGCGCGAACCCAAGAACGCGCTTGTGAAACAGTACCAGAAGCTGTTCGAGATGGAGGATGTCGGTCTTTCGTTCACCGACGATGCTCTCGACTCGGTGGCCCGCAAGGCCATAGACCGCAAGACAGGTGCACGAGGCCTGCGATCAATCCTTGAAGGTATCCTGCTTGATACCATGTATGAATTGCCGGGGATGGATGGCGTTGCCGATGTCGTGATCAACAGTGAAGTTGTCGAGAACGGTGCGGCGCCGATGCTCATCTATGCCGAACGTGAAGAAGAGGTATTGCCGGCTTCTTGACGGGGTTTCCCGGCTTGTCGTTTCTGGTGTTGTCGCGGATTGAGTTGACGAACACCCCCTGATCTGAATGGTTGCCGGTGACCGCAAGGACCGCGCGCTGATGACATTGTTCCGGAGGTAATTCTTGTGACGCAACAGCCATTTCCTGTTCTTCCGCTGCGCGACATTGTGGTCTTTCCGCATATGATCGTCCCGCTTTTCGTGGGCCGGGAGAAGTCCGTGCGTGCGCTCCAGGATGTCATGAAAAACGACAAGCAGATACTTCTTGTGACGCAGAAGGACGGTTCCGTGGACAACCCGGGACCCGATGACGTCTACCATGTGGGGACGATCTCGACGGTACTGCAGCTTCTGAAACTGCCCGACGGCACGGTCAAGGTGCTGATGGAAGGCAAACAGCGCGCACGCATGATCGGAAACATCGAAAACGACGAGTTCTTCCAGGCGATTGTGGAGCCGCTCGAGGACAGCGCAGCACAGGATCAGGAACTGCAGGCGTTGTCGCGAGCCGTCATCGGGCAATTCGAGGAATACATCAAACTCAACAAGAAGGTTCCACCCGAAGTCCTGGCGTCGCTGCCGCAGATCGAGGATTACAGCAAACTCGTCGACACGATTTCGTCGCACATCTCCGTGAAGGTCGCGGACAAGCAGGCGGTGCTCGAGCTCGACAACGTCGGTGCGCGACTCGAGAAAGTGTTCTCGCTCATCGAGGGCGAAATCGGTGTGATGCAGGTGGAGAAACGCATACGCGGCAGGGTCAAGCGCCAGATGGAGAAGACCCAGCGCGAGTACTACCTCAATGAACAGATGAAGGCGATCCAGAAGGAACTCGGCGAGGATGAGGAAGGCCGCGACGAGATCAGTGAGTACGAGGAAGCGATCAGAAAGAAGAAACTCACCAGGGAAGCCCGCGAAAAATCACTGTCGGAACTCAAGAAGCTGCGTTCAATGAGTCCGATGTCCGCCGAAGCGACGGTGGTACGGAACTTCCTCGACTGGATGCTTGGCATTCCCTGGTCAGAAAGAACAAGACTGAAGCGCGACATCGCGAATGCACAGAAGATTCTTGATGACGATCACTTCGGGCTGACGAAGGTCAAGGAAAGAATCATCGAGTATCTCGCAGTCCAGATCCGCAATCGCAAGGTTCGCGGCGCGATCCTGTGCCTTGTCGGTCCGCCGGGCGTGGGGAAGACCTCTCTTGGCAAGTCCATTGCCCGGGCAACCGGTCGGAACTTTGTACGCATGTCGCTGGGTGGTGTGCGTGACGAAGCGGAGATTCGCGGCCATCGGCGGACCTACATTGGTTCGATGCCCGGCAAGGTCATCCAGAGCATGAAAAAGGCCAAGTCCTCGAACCCGCTGTTTCTCCTTGACGAGGTCGACAAGCTGGGAAACGACTGGCGCGGCGATCCGAGTTCAGGATTGCTCGAGGTGCTCGACCCTGAACAGAATGTCGCGTTCAACGACCACTATCTCGAGGTCGACTACGATCTGTCTGACGTCATGTTCGTGACAACCGCAAACACGACCCACATTCCGCAGCCGTTGCTGGACAGGATGGAGGTCATCAGGATTTCCGGGTACACGGAAGACGAAAAACTGAATATCGCGATCGACCACCTCATTCCGAAACAACGCAAGTCGCATGGTCTCAAGAAAGACGAATGGACCATCACCGAAGGTGCGCTGCGCGATATCATTCGTTACTACACGCGCGAGGCAGGTGTACGCAATCTCGAACGCGAGATTGCCAAGCTCCAGAGAAAGTCTGTCAAGAAGATCGTCGCCGGTGAGGCAAAATCCGTACGAATCACGTCGCGCAATCTCGGCAAGTACGCCGGCGTTCGCAAGTTCCGCTACGGTGAAGTTGATCACGATGATCTGGTTGGCGTGACCGTCGGTCTTGCCTATACCGAGGTCGGTGGCGAGTTGCTGTCGATTGAATCGGTTGTTCTTCCTGGCAAGGGCAAGATGACGATTACCGGCAAACTCGGCGATGTCATGCAGGAATCCGTTCAGGCTGCCAAGAGCTACCTCAGGGCCCGGGCGCCAGAGCTTGGCCTGTTACCCAGCATCTTCGACCGGCGCGATATTCATGTTCACGTTCCCGAAGGGGCAACGCCCAAGGACGGTCCGTCGGCCGGTATCGCGATGTTTACGTCAATGCTGTCCTGTCTCACGGGCATAGCGGTCAAGTCGACCGTTGCCATGACGGGTGAAATCACGCTGCGTGGTCGCGTCCTGCCGATTGGTGGTCTCAAGGAGAAATTGCTCGCGGCGCATCGCGCCGGAATTGGCACCGTCATCATCCCGAAGGAAAACGAGCGCGATCTTCCGGAAATCCCCGATAACGTCAAACGTGGACTCGAGATCATCGGGGTCTCGTCTGTCGACGAGGTCATTCCCCTTGCGTTGGTCGATACACCGGTGCCGGTCGAATGGTCCGACGACGATGCGGCGCAGCTCGACAAGATGACACAGGCGCGCAGTGAGGATCAGGAAGGCGTCGTTACGCACTGAACCGGCGTCATTCGTGCGGTGCCATACGCAAGCGGGATGATCCCGGCAGACCTTCGTCGCTGATTCGGTTGGCGTGGTCCGAAAGGCCCGCCGCCCATGCAATGCGTTGCTGACACCCCTTCACGGCCTGATCATGTTGCAGGCGCGGACCGCGTCGTGCGCGTGCCAGATCCGCCCGCAACTGGATATTCCTGCGTTTCAGGGACGAAGACGGCGCCATGGCATGATGTGCCGGCCGGGTCGTGCGTGATTGATGTACCCGACGTTTTTTTGATCTGCGCAATCCGTTGACAGTCAGGGCAGATAAGGGCAAGGAGTCTGCTTCTGACATTGTATCAAGGGCGTGTGCTCACTGCGCGACCATTCACAGGAGGAGATTTTTTTGTGTCGAAATCCGACCTAGTCAATGCGGTTGTCAAGGCAACCGGTATGTCCAGATCTGCTGTCGATCAAGCGGTTAGCGCCACCCTGGATGAGATAACGAACACACTTGCTGAAGGCGGAGAAGTTCAACTCATCGGTTTTGGAAAATTCTCTGTCGTATCCCGCGGACCGTCACGCGGCCGCAACCCGCGTACGAAGGAAGTCATCGACATTCCGGGTTCCCGACGTCCGGTGTTCAAGGCTGGGCAGAAGCTGAAGAAAGCAGTCAACGGATCGGCGTAGCGAATTTTTTTGAAACTCAACCAGGGTAGAAATTGTCGGGCGGTTAGCTCAGCAGGGAGAGCGGCTGGTTTACACCCAGCAGGTCGGCGGTTCGAGCCCGTCATCGCCCACCATGTTCATATTTTGGCGATTCGCCGGATCGATCTGGTTGTCAGCGCATGCAATGAATACGCTGGCGACCGCGGTCGATCCGTCTTTTTCGGAGACGACTGTCCAGTCACGGGTTCGGTCCGGAAGCGCGTGGAATACCTGGCGCACACCGGGCTGGCAGCGTCAACATGTGCGCTGCCGGTCACGCGTGCAGGCTGCGCAGATACAGTTCGCAGCATGGCGATTTTGCCGCTGCATCGACGCCCTTCAAAGTACGGAGTGTGTGCTGTTCATCAATTCGGCCGCATTGCGGCGCGTGACGCGAGAGACAGTCCGATTCCTTGACAGTTTGAATGCCGTTCCTTAGACGATGCGGGTGCCCGGGGGTGTAGCTCAGTCGGTTAGAGTGCTGGCCTGTCACGCCAGAGGTCGCGGGTTCGAGTCCCGTCACTCCCGCCATTTCTGATCGTCGCGAAAGCGTACGCGATTCAGACCTCATGGCTTGGGAGGCCAACGGTGGGCGAGTTTCTGTTTGACTACCTTGCAATCGTGGTGTTTCTCGGCCTCGCAATCGCCATGGCATGCGTCATGATCGGTGCATCATGGCTTGTGGCGCCCCAGAATCCCGACCCCGAGAAGTTGTCGGCCTATGAATGCGGTTTCGAGGCATTTGAAAGTGCACGTGGACGCTTCGATGTCAGGTTTTATCTTGTTGCCATCCTGTTCATCATCTTTGATCTTGAGGTTGCGTTTCTTTTCCCGTGGGCGGTGTCATTGTCGGAAATCGGATTGTTCGGATTCTGGTCAATGGTCGTGTTCCTGGGCGTGTTGACGGTCGGTTTCATATACGAATGGCGCAAGGGAGCACTCGAATGGGAATAGAACTTGTTCGCGACATTCCTCCTGGTGAAGATCAGGATGCCTTGATTGCACGCGTGGGGCAGGAGGTTGCCGACAAGGGTTTCGTTCTCTCGAATGTCGACCGCCTCGCGAACTGGGCGCGGACAGGAAGCCTGTGGCCCATGACGTTCGGGTTGGCGTGTTGTGGCGTCGAGATGATCCATGCCTACATGAGCCGATACGATCTTGACCGTTTCGGCGTGATTCCCCGCGCGAGTCCGCGACAGTCGGATGTCATGATTGTTGCCGGCACACTCTGCAACAAGATGGCGCCGGCCCTGCGCAAGCTCTATGATCAGATGCCGGAACCGCGATGGGTGATTTCCATGGGTTCCTGTGCAAACGGCGGCGGTTACTATCACTATTCCTATTCGGTCGTACGCGGATGTGACCGGATTGTTCCGGTTGATATCTACGTTCCTGGTTGCCCGCCGACGGCTGAAGCGCTGGTGTACGGCATACTCCAGTTGCAGAAGAAAATCCGCCGGACGGGAACCATTCGGCGCTGAACAGCAGCCGGTTACACAGCAACAATGAATGACGTCATTCGCGAAATCTGTGCGGCCGCTGTCGCCAGGTTTCCAGATGCAGTCGGAGAAGCCCGGTTTGATCGCGATCAGGCCACGCTGCCGGTGTCATGTGACGGTCTGATCGATACACTGAGCTGGTTGCGCGATGAAGGTGAATGTGCGTTTCGCCAATTGGTTGATATTACGGCGGTCGACAGACCGGAACGCGAAAGTCGTTTTGACGTGATCTACAATCTGCTCAGCCTTCAGCAGAACCTGCGCCTTCGCGTGCGGTTGCAGGTGGCTGAGGAAACACCGGTTGCATCGTGTTTTCCGTTGTTCAGTTCCGCACTCTGGCTCGAACGCGAAGTCTGGGACATGTATGGCATATGGTTTGCCGGACACCCGGATCTGCGGCGTATCCTGACCGACTACGGTTTTGAAGGACATCCCCAGCGCAAGGATTTTCCGCTGACCGGCTATGTCGAGATGCGCTACGACGAAAACGAGAAACGCGTGATTTACGAACCCGTGAAGCTGACCCAGGCATTTCGCAATTTCGACAGCCTTTCGCCGTGGGAAGGTTCGTTTGACGTGCTTCCCGGAGATGCCCGCGTACAGGCGGAAAACGGCAACGATGCCTGAAGTTGACATCCGGACAACGACGATCAACTTCGGTCCGCAGCATCCGGCGGCCCATGGCGTCTTGCGTCTGGTCCTCGAGATGGACGGCGAAATCGTGGAGCGCGCGGACCCGCATATCGGACTTCTCCATCGGGGAACGGAGAAGCTCATCGAGTACAAGACCTATGTACAGGCAATCCCCTACTTCGACCGGCTCGATTATGTGTCACCCATGTGCCTCGAGCACGCCTATGCACTCGCTGTCGAGCGGCTCCTCGATATCGAGGTACCTTTGCGCGGCCAGTACATCCGGGTCCTGTTTTCCGAGATCACACGCCTGCTCAATCATCTGCTCAATGTCACGACCTTTGCACTCGATGTCGGCGCCATCACACCGTCGCTCTGGGGATTCGAGGAACGCGAGAAACTCATGGAGTTCTACGAGGCGGTGTCGGGCGCCCGCATGCACGCGGCGTATTTCCGTCCTGGTGGTGTCACCAAGGATATGCCTGCCGGAATTGAACGGGACATCGACGCCTATGTGGCGAAATTGCCAAGAGTGATAGCCGACATCGAGCACCTCCTGAATGAAAACCGGATATTCAAGCAACGAACGGTGGAAATCGGCATGGTATCGGCGGACGACGCCATTGATTGGGGATTTTCCGGACCCATGTTGCGTTCGGCGGGCGTGCCGTGGGATCTGCGCAAGTCGCAACCGTATGATGTCTACGACCGTATGACGTTCGATCTCCCGACCGGTACGACCGGTGACTGTTATGAACGCTACATGTGCCGCCTCGCCGAGATGCGGGAGTCAATCCGCATCATTCGTCAATGTATCGCGGATCTTCCCGGTGGCCCGGTCAAGACGGCGGACCCCAAGGTCTCGCCGCCGTCGCGCGCCGAAATGAAATCCTCGATGGAGGCCCTGATCCATCACTTCAAGCTGTTCGCCGAGGGTTATCGCGTTCCCGAAGGCGAAGTGTATGCCGCTGTCGAAGCGCCGAAAGGCGAGTTCGGTGTTTTCCTGGTCTCTGATGGTACCAATCGACCTTATCGCTGTCGGATCCGGGCACCGGGATTCTTTCATCTCGCGGCGACCGACTACCTGTGCAAGGGACACATGCTTGCAGATGCTGCCGCGATCGTCGGAAGCATGGACATCGTTTTCGGGGAGATTGACCGGTGAGCCTGGCACGCGGCAGTCCCAGCGTTCCCGATCATCAGCCGGCGGAATTCTCGTTCACGCCGGAAAATCTGGAGAATATTCGCCGCATCAAGGCGAAGTACCCCGCCGGACGTCAACAGAGTGCCGTTCTTCCGCTGCTTGATCTTGCCCAACGCCAGATCGGCTGGGTGCCGGTTGCGGCGATGGACACGATTGCGGACATTCTCGACATGCCGACAATCCGTGTTTACGAAGTGGCGACGTTCTACACGATGTTCAATCTCGAACCGGTGGGACAGTTTCTCATCCAGGTCTGTACCACGACACCCTGCATGCTCTGCGGCAGCGACGGTATCGTTGAGGCATGCCGCGAACGACTGAAGATCGACTTCGGGGAAACAACCGGCGATGGCAAGTTCACATTGAAGGAAGTCGAGTGTCTCGGTGCCTGTGTCAACGCACCGATGGTGCAGATCAACGATGATTTCTACGAAGATCTCACACCCGGAATCATGATCTCCCTGATTGACGAACTTGAACGAGGCGGGACACCCGACATCGGCCCGCAAGGGTCGCGTCACGCGTCGGAACCGTACTCGCACCACCCGGCAGCGGAAGCCTGATCACATGCTGCACGACTCGGACAGGATCTTCACCAACCTTTACGGTTTCGAAAGCCCGTTGCTTGATGCCGCGCGTGCCAGGGGAGACTGGGATTCCACCAGGGATCTGATTGTGAAGGGACAGGACTGGATCATCAGCGAGATCAAGGCGTCCGAATTGCGGGGGCGCGGCGGCGCCGGTTTCCCGGCCGGTCTGAAATGGTCGTTCATGCCGAAATCGCGTCCGGAGGGTCAGCCGGCCTATCTTGTCGTGAACGCCGACGAGAGTGAACCGGGTACCTGCAAGGATCGTGACATCATGCGGCATGATCCCCACAAACTTGTCGAGGGTTGCCTGCTGGCGGGCTTCGCAATGAATGCGACCGCTGTCTACATCTATATTCGTGGTGAATTTTTCAATGAATCCGTTGCGTTGCAAAGAGCGATTGACGAGGCGTATGACGCCGGACTGATCGGTCGCAATGCCTGCAACAGCGGCTATGACATCGATGTATACCTTCACCGCGGTGCTGGTGCGTACATCTGCGGCGAAGAAACGGCGTTGCTTGACAGTCTCGAGGGCAAGAAGGGCCAGCCGAGGCTGAAACCGCCATTTCCGGCCATGGCAGGCCTGTACGGTTGTCCGACGACAGTCTCCAACGTCGAGACCGTGGCTGTTGCGCCGACAATCCTGCGTCGTGGTGCATCGTGGTTTGCAGGGATCGGGGAACCGGGCAACACAGGGACCAAGGTCTTCTGTATTTCCGGACACGTCAACGAACCCTGCAATGTCGAGGAAGAGATGGGTATTCCGCTTCGCGAACTCATCGACAAACACGCTGGCGGCGTCCGTGGCGGCTGGGACAATCTGCTGGCCGTCATTCCAGGCGGTGCGTCGGTACCGTGCATACCGAAACCGGTGTGCGACGACATTCCCATGAACTTTGACCGTTTGCGTGATGTCAAGTCGGGTCTGGGAACAGCTGCCGTGATTGTCATGGACACCTCGACAGACATCGTGCGGGCGATCTGGCGTCTTTCAAAATTCTACAAGCATGAAAGCTGCGGTCAGTGCACACCGTGCCGTGAAGGTACCGGCTGGATGATGCGCGTGCTCGGGCGAATGATCGAGGGTGATGCGGAACTCGAGGAGATCGATACACTCCTCGAAGTCACCACACAGGTGGAAGGCCACACGATCTGCGCATTGGGAGATGCAGCGGCATGGCCGGTGCAGGGTCTGATCCGGCATTTTCGTCCCGAACTTGAGCGGCGCATTCATGCCTGTCGTGAACGGCGCATGCAGCAGGCCGCGTGACGAGCATGCCATGACAGATACGGTCCGTGTCACCATTGATGGTGTTGAGCTCGAGGTCGACAAGCGCCTCACACTCCTGCAGGCCTGCGAACTCGCCGGTGCGGAAGTTCCACGTTTCTGTTTTCATGATCGGCTCTCGATTGCCGGAAATTGCCGGATGTGCCTCGTTGAGGTCGAAAGAGCACCGAAACCTGTCGCCTCATGCGCCCAGTCACTCATGGACGGCATGGTCGTGCGGACCCGTGGACCGGTGGCAAGCAAGGCCCAGAAAGGTGCGCTGGAGTTTCTGCTGATCAACCATCCACTCGATTGTCCGATATGTGATCAGGGTGGCGAATGCGATCTTCAGGACCAGGCAATGGGATACGGAACCGGTGTAAGCCGGTACACCGAGCAGAAACGTTCGGTCGAGGAGAAGAATTTCGGGCCGCTCATCAAGTCATTCATGACACGCTGCATCCATTGCACGCGTTGCATCCGGTTCATGGATGAGGTGGCCGGTGTCCCGGTCCTCGGCGCGACAGGGCGCGGCGAGGACATGGAGGTTACCACGTACATCGAGCAGGGTATTTCGAGCGAATTGTCGGGTAACATCATCGATCTGTGTCCGGTCGGTGCGCTGACCTCGAAACCCTATTCCTTCGTTGCGCGGCCCTGGGAGCTCGACAAGTTCGAGTCGGTCGATGTGATGGATGCGGTTGGCAGCAATATTCGCGTTGACGTGCGGGGCAGGGAAGTGCTGCGGGTTCTTCCGCGTATCCATGAGGATATCAACGAGGAGTGGATTGCAGACAAGACCCGATTTGCGATCGACGGGCTCACGCGCCGCCGTCTTGATCGTCCATATGTCCGCAAGAACGGGGCATTGCAGGAGGTTTCCTGGCATGAAGCCCTGGACGTCGTCGCCAACCGGCTTTCCGGGCGGGAGGGTTCGAGAATTGCGGCTATTGCGGGCGATCAGGTTGATTGTGAAACCTTGTTCGCCGCCAGGTTGCTGATGCAGTCTCTCGGGTCAGCGAACATGGATTGTCGCCAGGACGGTGCGGCGGCCATTCCGTCAAACCGTGCGTCGTATCTGTTCAACAGCACGATCGCGGGTATTGAGGATGCTGATGCCTGCCTTCTAGTGGGTTGCAACCCGCGCACCGAAGCGGCGCTTCTCAACGCCAGATTACGCAAACGCTGGTTGCAGGGTGGATTTCGCATCGCGCGCATCGGCGAGCCGGCAGAACTCACGTACGACGTGACTGAACTGGGGAGTGCACCGGAGACACTCGCACACATGGCGAACGGAACCGGTGCGTTCGCGGATCACCTTGTCGCGGCGGAGCGACCGATGATCATCGTCGGCACGCAGGCTCTTGCACGACCTGACGGTTACGCGGTGCTCGCCCATGCCGCGGCACTCGCGGAATCGACAGGTGCGGTGGGCGGTGACTGGAACGGATTTTGTGTGCTCAATCGCGCGGCATCCCGGGTCGGCGGTCTGGATATCGGTTTTGTCCCCGGTCCCGGTGGCTCCGGCACACGCGAGATCATTGACAACATTCCGACAGGTGGCATCGATACCGTGATCCTGCTCGCCGCAGATGAACTGAGTGGGAACGACCTTGATCAGGCGTTTGTCATCTACATCGGACACCATGGCGATACAGGCGCGGGCGTTGCAGATGTCATACTCCCCGGTGCTGCGTGGTCCGAAAAGGACGGTACGTATGTGAATCTCGAGGGACGCCCCCAGCGTGCAAACCGGGCTGTGTTTCCGCCCGGTGAGGCCCGAGCAGACTGGCGGATCCTGCGCGCATTATCGGAACTGATTGGCAAAACGCTGCCCTTCGACAACCTTGGAGAGTTGCGTCGGCGGATGATCGCATCAGTTCCCCGTCTCGGCGAGATCGGACAGATTCAGGCTGCACAGTGGCGATCCATTGCTGCTGCCGGTCAGATGCGCGACGAGCCAATATCCGCAGGGGTCGGTGAATATTATCGGACCTGCACAATCAGCCGTGCGTCGCCGACCATGGCTGAATGCGCTGATGTCCTGGTTCATGCACAGGAGCGTGCGTGATGGCGCTTCTTGAAACATGGATTCTGCCGCTGATTGTGCTGGTCGTTTCCATCCTGGCGATTCTGGTGCCGGTTCTCCTGTCGGTTGCCTACCTGACATATTTCGAGCGCAAGGTTCTGGCATCGATGCAGTTGCGGGTCGGGCCAAATGTCGTCGGGCCGTTCGGACTGTTTCAGCCCCTGGCCGACGGCGCCAAGATGTTCTTCAAGGAAACCATCGTTCCGACAGGTGCGAATCGCGCAATCTTTGTCGTCGCCCCGATGATTACCTTTGTTCTCGCCATGATCGGCTGGGCGGTTATCCCGTTTGGTGCGTCGGAGTCCGGCGTCTGGGTCCTTGCCAACCTGAATGTGGGCATTCTCTACATCTTCGCCGTCTCGTCGCTCGGCGTCTACGGCATCATCATGGCTGGCTGGTCGTCGAACTCGAAGTATGCCTTTCTTGGCGCACTGCGTTCTGCGGCACAGATGGTGTCCTACGAGGTGTCCATCGGCTTTGTGCTGATTGCCGTGCTGGTCTGCGTCGGATCACTCAATCTCGCCGATATTGTCGAGTCACAGCGTGGTAGCGGATTCTGGAACTGGTATGTTGTTCCCCTGTTTCCGTTATTTGTGATCTTTTTCATCTCAGCGCTTGCCGAGACAAACCGGGCGCCGTTCGATCTGCCGGAGGCGGAAGCGGAACTGGTCTCCGGCTACAACGTGGAATACTCGGCCATGACATTCGCCCTGTTTTTCCTGGGCGAATACGCCAACATGATCCTCCTGTCGGCATTGGCGGCGGTGTTGTTCCTTGGTGGCTGGCTGCCGCCTTTCGACCTTGAAATCCTTCACTCGATTCCAGGTCCGATCTGGCTGCTTGCCAAGATCGCTGTCCTGTTGTTCGTGTTCCTGTGGGTGCGTGCCTCGTTCCCGCGCTATCGGTATGATCAACTGATGCGGCTTGGCTGGAAGGTCTTTCTGCCCATATCTCTTGGTGCAGTCGTGGTTGTGGCCGGTGCATTGCACCTGTTTGACTGGTTGCCGCGTTGAACCGCTGCGGTGATGTCATGAGACAGGACAAACCAGTAAGCGGGGAGGAGCCGGGAAAGTGATCCGCAACCGCATTGTGCGAACATTTCTTCTGGCAGAGCTCTTCGCAGGTCTTTCCAGAACGCTCACCTATGTCTTTCGGCGGCGGGCGACGATCAACTATCCCTACGAGAAGGGTCCATTGTCGCCACGTTTCCGGGGTGAACACGCATTGCGGCGCTATCCCAATGGCGAGGAACGCTGCATCGCCTGCAAGCTTTGCGAAGTGATCTGTCCGGCGCAGGCCATCACAATCGAGGCGGAACCGCGTGAAGACGGCAGTCGTCGCACGACCCGCTACGATATCGACATGACCAAGTGCATCTACTGCGGACTCTGCGAGGAGGCCTGCCCGGTCGATGCAATTGTCGAGGGCCCGAATTTCGAATTTGCAACCGAGACGCGCGCCGAACTCTACTACGACAAGCAAAAACTGCTCGAGAACGGCGATCGCTGGGAACGCGAGATCGCCGCACGTCTCGCTGCGGACGCCGCGTACAGGTAGATCCTCGATGATACTGCAGACGATAGCCTTCTATCTGTTTTCGGCCGTCCTTCTTGGTGCGGCCGTCGTCGTGATTTCAGCACGAAATCCCGTCCATTCGGTCCTTGCACTCATTCTGGCGTTTTTCAACGCAGCGGCTCTGTTTGTTCTGATCGGTGCCGAGTTCCTCGCGATGATCCTCGTCATCGTCTATGTCGGTGCCGTTGCCGTCCTGTTCCTGTTTGTCGTGATGATGCTTGACATCGACCTGACCGAATTGCGCCAGGGATTCCTGCATTATCTGCCGATCGGAGCGCTGATCGGACTGGTTCTGCTCGTCGAACTCGCAGTGGTTCTCGGTGCCTGGCAGTTCGAAGCCGATACCGTCGTGCAAGCACCAATTCCACCCATCACCGATCGAAGCAATACGGCGGCGATTGGCGATATCATGTACACGCAATACGCATTCCTCTTTCAGTGTGCCGGGCTGATTCTGCTGATCGCCATGATCGGTGCGATTGTTCTGACGCTACGGCACCGTGACATTCGCCGGCAGCGCATTGGCAATCAGGTCGCTCGGCGACCCTCGGATGTGATCAAGGTCCAGGATATTCGCAGCGGCGAGGGTGTGTGACGTGGCCGTCGGGGTCGAACAATATCTGGTTGTTGCAGCGATCCTTTTCACGCTCGGGATCCTCGGCATATTCCTGAACAGGAAGAACGTCATCATCATCTTGATGTGTGTCGAGTTGATGCTGCTTTCGGTCAACATCAATCTCGTGGCGTTTTCCGTCGAACTCGGCGATCTGGTGGGACAGGTCTTTGCGATGTTTGTCCTGACGGTTGCCGCGGCAGAGGCTGCCATCGGCCTCGCCATCCTGGTCGTGTACTTCCGCAATCGCGATTCCATTGCGGTTGAGGACATCAACACGATGAAGGGCTGATCGGCGTGGACTACGCCAGTGCGATTGTCTTTCTCCCGCTTGCCGGCGCGATTTATGCCGGCGTGTTCCGACGTCAGGAAACAGCGGCACCGGTCTTGACCTGCGTCTTGCTGGTCGCTTCGGCGCTCCTGTCGTGGATCGTGTTTTTCCAGATCATTTCTTCAGGCCAGCCGTTCACTGTCCATCTCTATACCTGGATTGATTCCGGTGCATTCGAGGTCGACTGGGCGCTCTACTTCGATCAGGTGACAGCGGTCATGCTGGTCGTTGTAACGACTGTTTCCGCAGTGGTTCACATCTACTCGCTCGGTTACATGGCGCACGACGATCACCGGCCGCGTTTTTTCGCGTACCTGTCGTTGTTCACTTTCTCGATGCTGATGCTCGTCACTGCGAACAACTTTGTTCAGATGTTCTTCGGTTGGGAAGGTGTTGGTCTCTGCAGCTATCTGTTGATCGGATTCTGGTACAAGCGACCGTCGGCCAACGCCGCGGCGATCAAGGCGTTTCTCGTGAACCGGATCGGGGACTTCGGGTTCGCGTTGGGGATCATGGGCGTTTTTCTCGTTTTCAGCTCGGTGTCGTTCGACACGATCTTTGCCGCCTTGCCCGATCATGCCGATTCGACCATTTCGTTCCTGTCGATTGAATTTGACACCCTGACATTGCTCTGCCTGCTCCTCTTCATCGGTGCGATGGGCAAATCGGCGCAAGTGCCATTGCACACCTGGCTGCCCGACGCGATGGAGGGCCCGACGCCCGTCTCTGCCCTCATCCATGCTGCAACGATGGTGACTGCCGGTGTCTTCATGGTCGTCCGGCTTTCGCCGATGTTCGAACAGGCGGATATTGCACTGACTGTGGTTACGCTTGTCGGTGCAACGACGGCGATTTTTGCGGCAACGGTCGGCATTGCACAAAACGACATCAAGCGGGTCATTGCCTATTCGACGTGCAGCCAGCTTGGTTACATGTTCTTTGCCTGTGGTGTCGGTGCCTATCCCGTTGCACTCTTCCATCTCTTCACGCATGCCTTCTTCAAGGCGTTGCTCTTCCTCGGGTCGGGTGCGGTCATTCACGCCGTCGCCGACGAGCAGGACATGCGCAAGATGGGTGGATTGTGGCGCAAGCTCCCGTTGACCTATGCCTTCATGTGGATCGGCAGTCTGGCACTGGCGGGGATTCCGCTGTTTGCCGGATTCTATTCGAAGGACCTCATTCTCGAGTCTGCGTGGGTGCGCGACGGTTTCTCGGCCGAGTATGCATTCTGGCTCGGTGTCGGCGCAGCATTCCTGACGGCCCTTTATTCATGGCGTCTGATCTTCATGACATTCCACGGTCGCCCGCGGATGTCGACGGAGGTCTTCGAGCATGCCCACGAAGCGCCGAAAGTCATGTGGATTCCGTTGATCGTTCTGGCGCTCGGCGCCGTGGCAGGCGGTTACGGCATCTTTGGTGGACACATGGTGTATCACGGCGGACATGACTTCTTCGGTGACTCGATCCTGATGACCGGCGAAAACGTGATCGATCTGGCACACGAACTGACGCCGCTGTGGGTCAAGGTGCTCATACTCGTCGTTTCCTTCGGCGGCATAGTCGCGGCCTGGTTCTGCTACATGTACCGCACCGACATTCCGGGAATGTTTGCCCGTCGTTTCGCCGTGATCTATCGGTTTCTTTTCAACAAATGGTATTTCGACGAACTGTTCGAACTGGTGTTCGTTCGACCGGCGAAGCGACTGGGTCTGGGACTCTGGAAGTCCGGCGACGAGGATATCATTGATGGTCTGGGGCCTGATGGGATTGCGGCAGCGGCCCTGCAGCTCTCGGAACGCACCCGCCGGTTGCAGTCGGGATATGTCTACCATTACGCATTCGCGATGCTGATCGGCCTTGTGGTCGTTGTCAGCTGGTTCCTGTTCGGATTGTGGGGCTAGGGATCACGCACATGTCCACCTGGCCACTGCTTTCACTCGCCATCTTCCTGCCGATCGCCGGTGCAGTATTCACGTTGGCAATTCGCAACGATGACGAAGAGGTCGTTGCCCGTAACGCACGTTATGTGGCGTTGTGGACGTCGCTGATCGTTCTGGCGGTTGTCGTCCTGATCTGGACGGCGTTCGATCCGACGACGTCCGCATTCCAGTTTGTCGAGAAATCGCCGTGGATCCCGGCATTCGGTATCGAATACCACCTGGGCATTGACGGAATTTCGCTGTTCCTGATCGTGCTTTCCGCGTTTCTCACACCCGTGTGCATCCTGTGTTCCTGGGACGCCATCAGGACCCGGGTGAAGGAGTACATGGTTGCGTTTCTGGTCATGGAAGCACTGATGATCGGTGTTTTCTGTGCTCTCGATTTCGTGCTGTTCTACCTGTTCTTCGAGGCCATGCTGATCCCGATGTTTCTCATCATCGGTATCTGGGGTGGCCCGCGGCGAATCTATTCGGCCTTCAAGTTCTTCCTCTTCACACTGACCGGCTCGGTACTGCTGCTCGTCGCCATGCTCACGATGTACTTCGAGAGCGGCACGACCAGTATCCCCGAACTCATGGAAAACAACTTTGCACGGGATCTGCAGTTGTGGCTCTGGCTTGCCATGTTCGCGTCATTTGCGGTGAAGGTGCCGATGTGGCCCGTGCATACATGGTTGCCCGATGCGCATGTCGAGGCGCCGACTGCAGGCTCGGTCATACTCGCCGGTGTGCTTCTCAAGATGGGCGGGTACGGTTTTCTCAGGTTCTCCCTGCCGATGCTGCCGGAGGCCTCGCATTTTTTCACACCGCTGGTCTACTCGCTTTCCATTGTTGCCATCATCTACACCTCTCTTGTTGCGCTCATGCAGACCGACATGAAGAAGCTCATCGCCTATTCGTCCGTGGCACACATGGGGTTCGTGACGATCGGCATTTTTGCGATGAACCAGCAGGGCATTGAGGGCGGAATCTTCCAGATGCTGTCACACGGCGTCGTGTCTGCCGCTCTCTTCCTGTGTGTCGGTGTGGTGTATGACAGGATTCACAGCCGCGAGATTGCGCGCTATGGCGGCCTTGTGAACCGGATGCCGCGATACGCCGCGGTCTTCATGATCTTTGTTCTTGCATCCGTCGGTTTGCCGGGCACATCGGGGTTTATCGGTGAGTTCCTGGTACTGGTCGGTGCGTTCCAGGCAAATACATGGGTCGCGGTGTTGGCCACGACCGGAATCATCCTTGGCGCCGCCTACATGCTCTGGCTCTATCGGCGGGTCGTGTTCGGGGAACTTGTTCGCAGTGATCTCAAGACCATCACGGATTGTGGCCGGCGCGAGCTCCTGTTTCTTGTTCCGCTGGTCGTTGCCGTTCTCGTGATGGGTATCTGGCCGGATCCGTTTCTTGATGCCATGCATGTCTCGGTTGCCAATCTCGTTGACCAGACGACGGTCATCGGTGCCGCAGGTGGATTGTGACCATGTCACCCGTACATGACATGTCTCTCATCATTCCCGAAGTATGGCTTGCCATTGCCGGCATGGCCTTGCTCATGATGGGTGTTTTCTTCCGGCGTCATGTGTTCAGCGTTGTCTACTCCTGTTCCATCGGGACGCTGGTTGTCGCGGGTGTCCTGATCTATCTGACCGGCACACAGCCGGGCCTGCCTGTCGGCGTGTTTGGTGAGTTGCTCACGGTGGACAGCCTTGCCACGTTCGCGAAGACGCTCGTCCTTGTCGGTGCCATCCTGACGCTGGTGATGGCATCCGGTTTCATGCGGCGCTACGGAATGAACCGCTTCGAACTCCCCGTGCTCATGGTGTTTGCGACGCTGGGCATGTTCGTCATGATTTCCGCCAACGACCTCATGACCATGTATGTCGGCCTCGAGATGCAGAGCCTGGCACTTTATGTCTGTGCCGCATTTCAGCGTGACAAGAGTCGCTCCAGTGAAGCCGGTCTCAAGTATTTTGTTCTTGGTGCTGTGGCATCCGGCATGCTGCTCTATGGATGTTCGCTGGTCTACGGGTTTGCCGGCACGACCACATTCAGCGGTATCGCCGAATCCGGCAGCACACTCTCCACGGGTGTGCTTGTTGGCATGGTCTTCATTCTCGCCGGTCTCGCGTTCAAGATTTCTGCCGTGCCGTTTCACATGTGGACACCCGATGTCTATGAAGGTGCGCCGACGCCGGTCACGGCATTCCTGTCACTGGCGCCCAAGGTCGCCGCGGTGGCCCTGCTTCTCCGGGTGCTCGCCGATCCATTCGCAGGTTACTTCGAACACTGGCAGCAGATCGTTTTCCTTCTTGCTGTTGCGTCGATGGTTCTCGGAGCACTTGGAGCCATCGGTCAGCAGAGCATCAAGCGTCTCCTGGCCTACAGTTCGATCGGCCACATGGGATTTGCGCTGGTCGGGCTCGCAGCCGGCACCGCGGACGGTTATCAGGGGATGCTGGTGTACATGGCGATCTATGTGGTCATGGGGCTGGGAACCTGGGGATGTGTTCTCGCGATGCGGCGCAACGGTCTCATGATCGAGAAAATTGCCGATCTTGGCGGACTGTCGCGAAACAGTCCGCAGCTTGCACTCTGTCTTGCGGTTTTCATGTTTTCCATGGCGGGAATACCACCCCTGGCAGGGTTTTTCGGCAAGTTTTACGTCTTCATGGCAGCCATAAACGCCGGTCTCTATACACTGGCTGTTGTCGGTGTTCTCGCAAGCGTGGTTGGCGCCTTCTATTATCTGCGGATCGTCAAGATCATGTATTTCGACGCGCCGTGTGATCCGTTCGACCGTCCCATGGGGCGTGAGTTGTGGCCGGTTGTCGGGATAACGGCGATTGTCACGCTCGCGATGTTCCTCAATCTCGATCCGCTTCTCGATTACACGGGATTTGCCGTGCAGGACCTCATCTAGCGTCACGGATCAGCGGTATTCCCGACACCAGACCCGTAACTGTACCGGTTTCGCTCATCGATCTTGAAACGGTGACCAGTACAAACGACGTGGCGTTCGCGCATGCGCACAACGGTGCACCCGCGTGGACGGTCGTGCGCGCCGAAGTGCAAACGGCAGGCCGGGGCCGTCACGGCAAGGTTTTCGAGTCTCCGCGCGGAAACTCATATACGTCCTTCATTCTCAGGCCGCGGGTTCCGTTACGGGATCTGCCGCAACTTTCCCTGGTTGCCGGACTCGCCGTGGTGGACGCCATATCGCTGCTTGCACCGGAGTTGCCGCCAGCCCGTTGCAAGTGGCCCAATGATGTTCTGGTCAACGGACGCAAGGTCTGTGGAATTCTTGTGGAGAAGGTCGGGAGCAATGATACGGATCCCGTTGTTGTCGGTATTGGCATCAACCTCGTCAGCCATCCCGATATCGCTGACATGGCAATCGACGACTTGAGGAACCTGGGTGCACGGTGTCCGGATCGGAACCTGCTGTTGCGTTATCTGGGCGAAAGGTTGCAAGTTTACGTTTCCACGTGGGAATGTGCCGGTTTTGGAGCCCTGAAGGATGCATGGCTCGCCCGGGCTGCGGGGCTCGGGCGCAACGCCACGATTGAAGGAGAATACCCGGTGCACGGACGGGTAGAGGGTATCGACGATGGTGGTGCCCTTCTCATCCGGCAAGATGGCATTGTTGTTCGCTGTCATTCGGGTTCACTCGTGTTCGCGGAGGCGATATGAGCGAGTTATTGCTGGCGATTGACCAGGGCAACACCAATACGGTGTTCGCGGTTTTCAGGGACGACGAAATTGTCGGTCAGTGGCGGATTGCGTCGCGTTCCGACAGGACGGCCGACGAATACGCGGTGTGGTTGGGACAACTCATGAACCTCAAGAGGGTTGAACCGGACCGGATTTCCGACGCGGTGATTGCGAGCGTCACACCGCAGACGCTTTTCGATCTCAAGGTACTTTGCCGCAACCATTTTTCCTGTAACCCCGTTGTGGTTGGCGAGAATGCGGTCCTGGGCATACCGGTTCGAATTGACGATCCGTCGGAAGCAGGTGCCGACCGCATGGCAAACTCGGTTGGTGCATACATCCGGTTTGGCGGGCCTCTGGTTGTCATTGACTTTGGTACGGCAACCACGTTTGACGTGATTGATGCCGACGGCGGTTTTGCCGGCGGTGTGTTTGCGCCCGGTGTGAACCTCTCGCTCGACGCCATGCACAGAATCTCCGCGAGTCTGCCGCGCATCGGCGTTGTCAGGCCTGGCAAGGTGATCGGAACCAATACGGTTGCCTGTATGCAGTCGGGCGCCTATTGGGGATATGTCAGCCTGATTGAAGGTGTCGTCTCGAGAATCTTCGAGGAATACGGCCAGACCATGCGCGTGGTGGCAACCGGCGGGCTTGCGCCTCTCTTCGATGCGGCAAGCGATGTCATCGATGGATACGATGCCGACATCACCGTTCGCGGACTGAATGAAATATGGAAGCGTACGCGAAACAGGACCGCAACATGAGTGCACCCCTGCATTTTCTGCCGCTCGGCGGCGCCGGCGAGATTGGCATGAATCTCAACCTTTATGAATGCGGTGGCGCCTGGCTCATCTGTGATCTCGGCGTGACGTTTGCCGGGGAGGAACTGCCCGGCATTGATCTGATCATGCCGGATACGGCCTACATCGAGAGGCTGAAAAGCCGGATCAGGGGCCTCGTGCTCACGCATGCCCATGAGGATCACGTGGGTGCAGTTCCCTTCCTGTGGCCGCGACTGAAGTGTCCTGTCTACGCGACGCCGTTTACTGCGGCCTTTCTTCGTCGCAAGGTCCAGGAAGGCGCTGACGGGATCGAGGATATCGAGATAACGGAAGTGCCGCTGGGCGGGGAGATCGATCTCGACCCCTTCACGGTGAAGCTCGTCAGCCTGACACATTCGATTCCTGAACCCAATGCCCTTGTGATCGAGACCCTGCATGGATCCGTGGTCCATACCGGAGACTGGAAACTCGATCCCGATCCGTTGATTTCGGCGCCCGCAGACGAAGACATGCTGAAACGCATGGGCGATTCAGGGATCCTTTCCGTGGTTTGCGACTCGACCAACGCCTTCCGACCCGGAGTCTCGGGATCAGAAGCCGAGGTACGCAAGAGTCTTGTAGACCTGGTTGCGACAAAGTCCGGACGAGTCGGCATCGCGACCTTTGCAAGCAATCTTGCACGATTGTTGTCCGTATACGAGGCGGCGCGCGTCAACGGCCGTGAATGTGTCGTTGCAGGTCGGTCTCTTCACAGGATCCTCGATTGCGCGCGAGAAACCGGATATCTGCCCAAGGATGTCCGGTTCGTCAGTGACCGTGAAGCTGCCCGATTGACCCCGGAGAAAACCCTGGTGGTCATGACCGGATGTCAGGGAGAGCCACGT
Source organism: Alphaproteobacteria bacterium (assembly GCA_965200745.1). Classification (GTDB taxonomy): domain Bacteria; phylum Pseudomonadota; class Alphaproteobacteria; order SP197; family SP197; genus SP197. Next base: position 378,942 of record CBDAUZ010000002.1, on the reverse strand, counting down.
GCGGCGTTGTCGAGGATAGCGGACGGTTCGCACAGGACACTGTCGTTCGATGACGGAGACTGCGTCATCTTTTCGTCAAAGATCATTCCGGGCAATGAACGGCCGATTTACGATCTGATCAACCGACTCCTGAAACGCAACGTTGAGGTGATCACCGAAAAGGACCACTTCGTGCATGTCTCGGGGCATCCCAACCGCGACGAACTTGTTCGCATGTACAAGCTGTTGCGGCCGAAGACAGCCATTCCCGTTCACGGGGAAACGCGCCACATGCGGGAACACGCAGAACTGGCCCGACAGATCAAGGTTCCCAACGTGGTGCAGGTCGAAAACGGAACGATGGCGCGCCTGGCGCCCGGCAAGCCGGGTATTGTCGATCACGTTCCCCACGGAAGGCTGATCTGGAACGGCCGACGGGTGCTGCCCGTCAACAGCGAGATCATTCGCGAGCGACGCAGTATGATGGCGTCGGGTATCGTACTCGTATCGATCTTCCTCGATCGCCGCGGCGAACTACAGACAGACCCGGCGATCAGTCTGGTTGGACTGGACGAGAAGATTGACCCGGAGATCGTTGACGACATGGTTGATGACGTTGTCGATGGAATTGAGGGGTTGCGGCGCGACCAGAGATTGAATGACGATGAGGTCCGCCGTATTGCTCACAAACGGGTGCGATACGTGTTGAAACTGGAGTTTACCCAGCGTCCGCTTGTGGAGATACAGATCGTTCGCGCCTGAGGCGCCATAGACCAGGGAGCGGTTTAATGCTCGGCCGAGTGAATCATGTTGCCATTGCCGTACCGGATCTGGAAGCGGCCACCAGTCTCTACAGGGACACCCTCGGCGCAGTTGTGTCCGAAGCGGTCGATCAGCCCGATCACGGCGTGACGACCGTGTTCGTCGAATTGCCAAACACGAAGATCGAACTCCTGCGCCCTCTGGGCGAGGATTCGCCGATTGCCCGGTTTCTTGAACGGAACAAAACCGGCGGCATTCATCACATCTGCTACGAAGTGACGGATATCAAGGCAGCGCGTGATCATGTCGTTGCCCAGGGTGGACGAATTCTCGGGAGCGGTGAGCCCAGGACAGGAGCGCACGGCAAGCCCGTGCTGTTTCTGCATCCGAAGGATTTCTGCGGGACGCTGATCGAACTCGAAGAGATCTGATGTCCCTGTTCGGGTTCATTGTCGTTGTCGTGCTTGTCTGGTGGCTGGTGTTTCTGGCGAGTTTGCCGTTTGGCGTAAAGCGTCAGGAAAATGTCGAACCCGGACATGATCCGGGCGCGCCGGTCAGGCCCATGATCGTTCGCAAGGCGATCGTGACATCCTGTGTCACGGCCGTGCTGATTGGTGCATTCTGGCTGGCTGATGCAGCGGGCATCATTGATATTGGAAACCTGGTGTTTGGTTGGCAGGTATGAGTGCACACTACTGTGCGCTGGCGCCTGATGATCCGGTTCACGCATCCTATCACGCCACCGAGTATGGATTTCCGGTCAGCAACGAAGCGGAACTGTTCGAGCGTTTGACCCTGGAAATCAACCAGGCCGGCCTGTCGTGGGCGATCATTCTCCGGAAACGCGACGGGTTCCGGCGTGCATTCGTGAACTTTGATACGGACACTGTTGCACGCTTCGGTACAGGTGATCGTGAACGACTGCTCGGCGATCCCGCCATCATCCGGAATCGGCGCAAGATTGATGCGACGATCGAGAATGCACGGCGCATCGTGGCCCTTCGTGACAGTCATGGCGGGTTTGCGGGTTGGCTGCGTTCGTTTCATCCACAAACGGGTGAGGAATGGACGCGGCTGTTCAGGAAGACATTTCTGTTTACGGGTCCTCTTGTGACCGAAGAGTTCCTGCTGTCGACAGGTTTTCTGCCTGGTGCGCATTCGCATACATGTCCGGTGTTCGAAATCGTATGCGCGGCACGTCCACCCTGGCTTGAGGCAGGGCTTGAGCATGTTGAACGTCCGTGATCTTTCAGCGCAATCTGGTCAACCGGGATGCCATATGTAGTCGTACGAGTCGCATTCGGATTGGTTGAACGCGCCAATGCAACACACTAGTTTGCGTCCTCCATTTGTTGCTCAGGTGATTTCGCCATGAGATTGTCTCGCTACTTTCTTCCTACGTTGAAAGAGACTCCAGCGGACGCGCAAATTGTCTCGCATCGCTTGATGTTGCGGGCAGGATTGATCCGCATGGCCAGTGCAGGTGTCTATTCGTGGTTGCCGTTTGGCTACAAGGTGCTGCGAAAGATCGAGAACATCGTGCACGAGGAAATGACGGCCGCTGGGGCGCAGGCCGTACTCATGCCGACACTTCAACTGGCCGATCTCTGGCGGCAAAGCGGACGCTATGATGACTATGGTCCCGAGATGCTCCGGATCAAGGACCGCCATGGCCGGGACATGCTTTATGGTCCAACCAACGAGGAACAGATCACGCAGATCGTTCGTGACGATATTCGCAGCTATCGGGAACTGCCGAAAAACCTCTATCACATTCAGTGGAAATTCCGTGATGAGGTGCGGCCCCGCTTCGGGGTCATGCGCGGGCGCGAATTTCTCATGAAAGATGCGTATTCCTTTGATCTTGACTACGCGAGCGCCAAGCATTCGTACAACACGATGTTTGTTGCGTATCTGCGAACCTATGCGCGAATGGGTCTGCGGGCCATTCCCGTGCGCGCCGACCCGGGTCCGATCGGCGGCAACCTGTCACACGAGTTTGTCGTATTGGCACAGACTGGCGAGACGGCGGTATACGTTGAAAGGAAACTCCTGGATCTGGATCCGCATTTGCCAGGGGTCGATTTTGATGCTGATCTGGAACCCGAGTTTCGCAAGTGGACAGAGCTCTACGCAGCAACCGGCGAAAAACACGACCCCGGGAACTGTACGGTTGATCCTGCTGAACTTGTTGTTGCCCGCGGCATAGAAGTTGGCCACGTCTTCTACTTCGGGACAAAATACTCGGAAGCACTGGGGTGCAGTGTCAATATGCCCGACGGGGAGAAGCGGCTGCTTCACGGCGGATCATACGGAATTGGTGTCTCGCGCCTTGTCGGTGCAATCATCGAGGCAAGCCATGACGACGCCGGGATCATATGGCCGGATTCCGTTGCTCCCTTCCAGGTCGGCATCGTGAATCTCAAATCCGGCGATGCAGCGTGTGACGCGATGGCGCGGGCAGTCGAAGATCGTCTCCGGGCGCGTGGTATCGAGTTCCTGCATGACGATAGAAACGAGCGTGCAGGTGTCAAGTTTGCCGAGATGGACCTGATCGGTCTCCCCTGGCAAATCACCGTCGGTCCGCGTGGTGTGCGCAATGGTGTTGTCGAAATCAAGCGTCGAGACGGTCGTGTCAGGGATGAACTCAGCCCTGATGCTGCGCTGAGCCGCGTCGCAGAACACGTACCTTGATTTCCTCACTCGAACGCACGATTGCCTTTCGCTACCTGCGCTCAAGACGGGCGGAGGGTTTTGTTTCGGTCACGGCAGGTTTTTCGCTCGCCGGAATCTGTCTCGGTGTCGGTGCATTGATCGTGGTGATGTCTGTCATGAACGGGTTTCGCCACGAGCTCCTTTCGACAATCCTGGGGTTCAACGGGCACATCACGATTTCGTCACCGGTTGATGGAATTGCCGGGTTTGAGGAACTCGTCGAGGAGCTGGAGGCAATTGACGGCGTCGAGATTGCAATTCCGATGATTGTCGGGCAGGTGCTCGCGGCATCACCACGCAATCAATCCGGCATTCTGATCAGAGGCGTCAGCCCGGCAGACCTTGCGCAGAAGTCGCTCGTTGCTGACAGCATTCGGGCAGGAAGGATTGACCGGTTCGGGGATACGCCCGGAATCGTCGCTGGTGACAGATTGTTGTGGAATCTCGGCCTTCGTGTCGGCGAGACGATGACCCTGATTTCTCCGAACGGGATAACCACCGCGTTCGGAACGATGCCGCGTGCCGTTTCCTATCCTGTCCTGGCAGCGTTCAACGTAGGCATGTACGAGTTTGATTCACGCGTGATCTACATGCCGCTCGATCTGGCACAAACCTACCTGCGACAGAAGGAGAGCGTGACGCACATCGAGTTGCAGATTGCATTGCCGGAGGAACCGGCTGCCGTTCGTGAGGCGGTCAGGGATCTTCTCGACAGGACTGACAGATCCGAGGTGGCCGTTGCTGACTGGCAGCAATCCAACCACCACGTCTACAACGCACTTCAGGTCGAACGAAACGTCATGTTCCTGATATTGACGCTGATCATTCTCGTGGCAGCGTTCAACATCATTTCCAGCCTCATTCTTCTGGTGAAGGACAAGAATGGCGATATCGCGATATTGCGTACCATGGGCGCATCACGCCGGAGTCTTCTCAAGATCTTCCTGTTGACTGGTGCCTGCATCGGCATCGCCGGAACGGTTCTGGGCCTCGCACTTGGCGTGCTGTTCTGCGTGTACATCGAGGAGATCAGGCAATTCCTGCAGTCACTCACGGGAACGGAACTCTTTCCCGCGGAAATCTACTTCCTGTCCCGGCTGCCAGCCCGGGTCGATTGGGGCGAAGTCGTTGTCATCGTTGTCATGGCATTGGGATTGACGTTTCTGGCAGCACTCTATCCGGCCTGGCGTGCAGCGCGTGTGGAACCGGCGGAAGCGTTGCGCAATGCATGACGCTGCACTTTCCCTGCAGGGCATCAGGCGGTCGTTTGTCCAGGGCGAACGGATCATCGAAGCGCTGCGTGAGGCAGACCTTCGTCTGGAACACGGTGAAGTTGTCGCACTCGTCGGCCCGTCGGGAGCGGGAAAGTCGACACTTCTCCACATAGCCGGCCTTCTTGAACGGGCCGATGCAGGCGAGATTCGCATAAAAGGCGAAGTGTGTGACACACGCGATGATTCCGCGCGTACCCTTCTGCGTCGGAAATTTCTTGGTTTCGTCTATCAGTTTCATCACCTTTTGCCGGAATTTTCGGCCTTGGAGAACGTGATAATCCCGCTTCTTATCGCGGGCTCTTCGTCACGTGATGCACGGGTTCGCGCCCAGGATATGCTTTCGAATCTGGGACTTGGTGATCGTCTGGATCATCGGCCTGCACGACTCTCAGGAGGCGAACAGCAACGGGTTGCGTTTGCCCGTGCTCTGGTTCGAAGACCTGCCGTGTTGCTGGCTGATGAGCCAACCGGCAACCTCGATCCCGAAACGGCGCGCACCGTGACGGATGTCATGTTGCGTGAGGCGCGCCACCAGGGGCTTTCAGCTATCGTTGCGACACACAACATGGAACTCGCTGCACGAATGGATCGAATCCTTCGACTGGAGTCCGGCCAGCTTACCTGAATTCGGACCGGTCATCCGCAACGTCGGATGACTGCAGCCCTCGTGAAGCCGCAAGCTATCCCCACAGACAGCAGATTCCGTTCGCCGCCGATGCCGCACATCAAGCACGCAGAGCTGGATTGGAGTAACCTGTGGCATGGCTGTGCCGGACCATGCATTCGTACACCTGCGTGTTCACACGCCGTATTCGCTTCTCCAGGGTGCAATCCAGATCCCCCGGCTTGTGGACTTGTGTGTCAAACATGACATGCCGGCCATGGCCGTGACCGATACCGGGAACATGTTTGGTGTTCTCGAGTTCTCACAGACATGTCTGGCGCAGGGCGTTCAACCAGTTATCGGCACCCTGATTGCACTCCGGTTTGCTTCGGACGAACCGCTGCGTGATGAGGAACGGGCCGAACATATCGTCCTGTTTGCACAGGACGAGGCAGGCTATGCAAACCTGATGGCGTTATCCAGCCGGTCTCATCTTGCATCGCAGTCTGGTGAGATCCCGTCGATTTCACTCGATGATCTTGATGGCCGGACGGATGGACTGATCTGCCTCACGGGTGGCGCTTATGGTCCGCTCGGTGCCATGGTGCGCAAGCAGAAAACCGGCATCGCCGGATCGCGACTGGGTACGCTTCAGGGACTGTTCGATGACCGTTTGTACATCGAGATCCAGCGCCATGGACTGGCCGACGAGGATCGATGCGAGGCGGCGTTTCTTGACCTTGCGCGTGAGCACGGTGTGCCGATCGTTGCAACCAACGACGTCATGTTTGCAGACAAATCGATGTTTGGTGCACATGAGGTACTGCTCGGTATTGCAGGGCAGGACTCCGCCGTGCGTCGCGAGCGCAGCACAGTCGAGTCCTGTTTCAAGAGTCCGGACGAGATGTCGGCGCTGTTCCGGGATCTGCCCGAAGCCATTATGAACACAGGCATGATTGCGCAGAGATGTGCGTGCACATCGCCAACGCGCGATCCGATTTTACCGGCTTTCTCGCTACCTACGGGCGTTTCGGAAGCGGACAAGCTTCGCGCGCTCGCGCGCGATGGACTCATGGAGCGTCTCAGCCGGACAGGTCAATCAGGTGACCCGTCGAATGCGGATGAGGAAACATTATCGGCCTATCGTTCCCGGCTTGAATACGAACTTGATGTCATCAACAAGATGGGGTTTGCCGGATACTTCCTGATCGTGGCGGACATAATCCGGTGGGCGAAAAACGAAGGTATTCCGGTTGGACCGGGCAGGGGATCAGGGGCAGGTTCGATTGTCGCGTGGTCACTGACAATAACGGATCTCGACCCTTTGCGTTTCGGGCTTCTGTTCGAGAGGTTTCTCAACCCGGAACGCGTTTCGATGCCGGACTTCGATATTGATTTTTGCCAAAATCGCCGGGAAGAAGTGATCGCATACATCCGTGAACGTTACGGGCACGATAACGTCGCACAGATCATCACCTTCGGTACTTTGCAGGCCCGTGGCGTTGTACGCGACGTTGGTCGGGTCATGAAGGTGCCCCATCACAAGGTCGACAGTTTTGCCAAGCAAATTCCCAATGCGGTGCCGCAGGTGCCGTTGGACGAAATCCTGCAACACGATGAAAGGGTTCGGGAAGCCACGCAAGATCCGCAAATCCGCCAACTGGTCGACGTCGCCGTACAACTCGAGGGTCTTCAACGCCACGCCAGTACGCATGCTGCGGGTCTGGTCATTGGTGACAGGCCTCTTCAGGAACTCGTGCCGTTGTATCGCGATCCAAGATCCGACCTGCCGGTATCCCAGTTTCACATGAAAGCCGTTGAGAAAGCCGGCCTTGTCAAGTTCGATTTCCTCGGACTCACGACACTCACCATACTTGAAACCGCGGTGAAGTTCGTACGGGAGGGTGGTGCTGCAATCGACCTTCAGCGCATTCCTCTGGACGATTCAGACACGTACACACTGCTGAGCCAGGCGGACACGATCGGCGTGTTTCAGCTTGAGGGTCAGGGTATGCGCGATGCATTGCGTCAGCTGCTACCTGACTCGATCGAGGATATCATTGCGCTGGTTTCGCTCTATCGGCCCGGACCGATGGATAACATTCCACAATACTGCAATCGGAAGCACGGAAGGGAAGAAGTGGACTGTCTTCATCCGCTTCTGAAACCGGTTCTCGAGGAAACATACGGCGTCATCATCTATCAGGAGCAGGTGATGCAGATCGCGCAGGTACTGGCTGACTACAGCCTTGGCGAGGCGGACCTGTTGCGACGCGCCATGGGAAAGAAGATCAAGGAAGAAATGGCGGCACAGAGAGACAGGTTCGTGTCCGGCGCCGTCGCGAAAGGGGTTGAGGAAGCAAAGGCATCCGAGATTTTTGCGCTTGTCGACAAGTTTGCCGGTTATGGATTCAACAAGAGCCATGCGGCAGCATACGCCGTTGTTGCGTACCAGACAGCGTACATGAAGACACATTACCCAGTGGAGTTTCTTGCTGCATCAATGAACTTCGCGTTCGACAAACCTGATGACGTGAGCGTTTTCAGGGGGGAATTGAACCGGATTGGTTCCAGTCTCCTCGGGCCAAGTATCAATGCATCGGATGTCAGTTTTTCAATAGAACATGCACCTGATGGCAAGGCGGTACGGTACGGTCTCGCGGCTATCCGTCATGTGGGCGCGGGTGCTGTTTCGTGCATTGTGACCGAGCGCGAGAAGAATGGTCCATACAAGGATCTGAGCGATCTGTTGTCGCGTGTCGATCTTGCACAAGTCGGAAGGAAGGCACTCGAAGCATTGGCCAGTGCCGGCGCCTTCGACTGTCTGGAATCCAACAGGGCGAGAATATTCGGGAATGCTGAATATCTTGTCCGCTACAGCAGCAATCTGGCACAGGAAAGAACAAGCGGCTTGCGCAGTCTATTCGCTGATGAAGCCAACGACCAGATCATGATGCCCTCGTTGAAGGATGTCGGAACCTGGAACCGGTTTGATGAACTGAAGGCAGAGGCGGAATCAATCGGGTTCTACTTCACCGCACATCCACTCGATTCGTTTGGAAAGGGACTGGAAACACGGAGGGTGGTGACGCACCAGCAGGCGATAGCGAACACGGAAAGCGGAGAGTCAAGTTTCAGACTCGCAGGTGTTGTCGTCAGCGCGCGGGAGCGGCGCAATGCGAGCGGATCCCGTTTCGCGTTCTTGACGCTTTCTGATCAAGCCGGTCAATTCGAAGTCGTGCTCTTCCCGGAGATACTTGAAGCTGCAAGGCCTTTACTCGAATCCGGGCAATCGCTGTTCATGGAGGTTGATTCCCGCAGGGACGATAATGGCGTCGTCAAGTTTTCTGCAAGACAAGTCGAGGCGCTGGCGGATACGGTTGCGCGTGATTGTGTGAAATTCAACGTTCATGTTGATGGCAAACTGACACCGGACGGACTATTTCAGGTTCTCTCAGAGGCAGGTGCGGGGAACGGACGTGTCGTTCTCAACTACGCCTCTGGTGACGGACGTTTTATTGATGTCGTCCTGCCCGGGCGATACATGTTGTCGCCTATGCTCGGGGCACGAATCAGGGTGATTGATGGAGTCCATGGGCTTGAGGAAGTGACCACGAATCAACGCAGCGGTTCCGCATGACAAATCGTTTGATTCACAGTTGATACCCGCGCTCCAAGGTTTGCCGTACTCTTCAGATCGAACTGCGTCGTCATGTCTGGTCCATGAAACCGGACACCCACGAATATGACCATATCCAAGGTTGTTGATTCCCGGCATCGGCGTCACCCACTAGACGGGTCAGCGCTATGTGGACCGTCTGGAGCAGGTATTCGTCCTTGTGACCCTGCCTCCCTGATCCACAGATAAGCTGAAGCGAATCATCCGGACGCCCAAGCTGCACTTCCTCGCCTGCGGCGTGCTGGCCGCGGCGCGCGGACTGACGTTTGCCCGAGTGACGGCGGATCGTGGCAAGTTCGTGGCGTTTCTTGAAAGCTTCGTTGGTATTCACTTCCTTTCCGGTTCATTCATCCCTCTCCAAGGTCAATTCGACTGAGGCGTTTGGTAAAACAGCGACGAACGATCCGCACGTGTGAGACCAAGCTTTTCTGATCGCTGATTAGCGCCGAGGCCGAAGTCACAACACAACTCACCGGAGTGCTGCCGTCAGCGCCATTCAGGGCTCCATATTGTCCGGAAGAAGTGTGGGCTCAATCGCCCGTTCGATGTCGGAGACGGGTTTGATTATCCCGCAGGTGACGTAGCTTGCGAGATTGCGACGCCAGCGCCCCGGATGGTTTGTCCAACTCCGAGTGCTCCGAGTGGTTTGTCCATGGTCCTCGGATGTAGCGGCCGATGGAGTCCAGGATCGTTCGATTTTCAATAGGGTCCGCGTGTTCGGTCGATTGTGCCGCGACGCATTCTGCTGCTTCGTCAGGGTGGGCAAGAACCTGGCGCCATCCTTCGAATGTCGCCTGCAGAAAGGCGCCGAGGTCGTTGCGGTGACTGTCGATGCTGCGGCCACTCGTGAAGATCACTTGCGAATGCGGATCGAGACCGGGATGGCTGAGCGGAATCAACAGCGATTCAAAGTCACGCCGGGTGAGGGCCTGTGCCTCGGTGATCGCATAACCCTGGACTGCGTCAAAACGTCCTTCAATCAGATCGTCCAGGCACCAGCCCCCGACTGTTCGATCGACGCTTTCCGGATCCACGCCGTTCAACCTGAGAAGCCCTCCGAGCAGATGCACGCCGTCACCATGCATGGCAACCCGGCGTCCCGTCAGATCCGAGAGGGTTCTGACTGGGCCGCCGCGCGGCGCGATCAGGACGAGGGGGGTCTGCTTCAGAGTCGCGGCGATGATGCGCACAGATACGCCGGCCGCGATTGCATGCAGAATTAAACCTTCCTCAATGGAACCCACAGCGCCGTCGTTCTCCACAACCAGATCAATGATGTCTCCGTCTGGCTGGGCGCTGGGTGGCAGAAGCTGCACGTCCAGCCCCGCCTGACAGTAGAGTTCCTTCTCACGCGCCCAGATCGGTCCGGCGAACTGGCAGTTCAATTCCCAATCCAGGAAGAAAACGAATCGTCTCATCCTGTAGCGTCGACCATCGGGACCTGGTCAAAGTAGACGGCCAGGAATTCATAATCGTCGCTCGGTCGACCGAAGTAGTCGAAATGGTCGGAGCGGAAGGCAGCCTCGCTGACCTCGCCTGTTGCCGCGGGGTCGCGTCGCCACAAATCCTCCGGCAGATCGCCCCATCGAACCAGCGCGACAGCGGTCAAACGGACCGTCGCGCGGACCTGTCTCTCGCCGTCATATATCTGATAAATCGCGCCGACATCCAGAGCGGTGTTGTAGTCGTCGAGTTCTGCGCTGTCGGAAAGGTGACGCACCGTCGCGGTCTTGCGGCCGTCGACAATTTGCTCGATCAGGCGGTCGTCCGCCCACTGCATCCGATGAGGCATGGAAGTGTCTTGGGTCATGGTGTGCAAGCTGCCTTGCGTGGCTCGGGAACCGGGTGCGCGTATCCCTTCTGTCGGTGGAACCGTTCTTGCAGGTTCCAGCCATGAGTGCCTGCGATGCTCTCGGATGCATCGGACAGCGACGCGCGTTGGGCACCCGGACCCGGTTCGAGGAAGAAACCGATCGACTGCCGCGAGACGCCGTGGTCAATAACCCGATACGGCGTAGCTGGCGCCTTCCCCTCCGTCATGACTTCCATTGCTGTGCCCGGATGTACCGAAAGGCAATTCGTGATCATAGGCACGTCTCGCCAACGCCCATCCGGTGCCAGGGCCTGGAGTCCTGGCTGACGCTGCCAAAGGATAGAGATCCCCGCTGCAGGCGCCCCGTGACCAAGGGCGGAGCATCGAGATGCCCACGTCGGGAATCGGGCATTTCGTTGGCGATGCGTAACTCGGCCGGCTTGGCAGGATAGTTGAGCAAGCGCAGGGTCGCGTTGCCTTCGCGAAAACGTGTCTCCAATTCCCGGTCCGAAAAACCGGCGAACCGGCTGGCCGGTGTTTCGGTCCACTTCCCGGCATTCTTCCGTTCCGCCCTCGAACAGAGAGGTGATATCGATGGTGATCAGATTGGCCATGGCACTCCTCGTGGTAGGCGTAAGGTCAAGCCGAAAGAAGGACGTCCCCGCCCAGATTGGCCCTCTATGAACCTTCCAGGTGCCAGTTGGCTTCGACGACGCAACGCCGACTGTACGATTATGACTTCAGGTGCGAATCCTAAAAATGAGTTGTCGCTATTCCCGTATACCTGCCGCAATACTGCGTGGTTCGTGTCGACCGCAGCGTCGGATCCAGCTTGATTTTACTCGGGGCACTTGCATTATTCGAGAGTATTGTCGCCCACAGTGGAAACCTGCCTCAATTGATGCGGGGTTTTGATTGTCTCGACGTCAAAATTTAACGGGTTCACAACCTCAGACGGCCTGAGATCGAACAGAATTTGAAAGTGGATCATGCAACATGATCAGGTCGGTCGCGGCCGGGAAGATCGGAATTTCGGATGCTGATGAGCTTGCCGAAATATTTGTCCTGGTTGTTGTGGACTGCAAGTGCGCCAGACGAACTGGTGTTGATAAGCGGGAGCGAGGAAACGAGGTTATGTTGGAGACTGAGGCGCTGTCACCTTGTGAAAGCATACGGCCAACAGCTACGCGGTTCACCTGATGCCAGACCGGCCACCGACTTGTGAAATCGATTCATTCTGAGCCAATAAACCTCATTTTCCCGCAAAGTATGTGCAAACTCTCAACCGGCGAGGACGCGAACCTTGAATGACGATTCAGAACTCAGGCACGAACAATTCCGCGCAGAGGTCGGCCGAGAGATTCAAGACTGTCTTCCTGATGATCTCAGGGACAAGGTGTGCCGCGAGCATGACGGTCTGACTCCCAGGGATATCAGCCGCTGGATGCGTATTCTGCACGATCGTGGCCAGGGGTGGAGTTGCCCAAGCTGGCCGAAGGAATACGGCGGACCCGGCTGGACCTTTGAACAGCAGTACTGGTTTGAACGGGAACTTGCGATCAACGACGCACCGCCAATCAGCATTTTCAGCGCGGGTATGGTCGGTCCGGCGTTGATCGAATTTGGTAATGCAGAACAGAAACAGCGTTTCCTGCCCGGATTGGCCAATGGCGATATCATTCTTTGTCAGGGTTACTCGGAACCCAACGCTGGTTCGGATCTGGCATCTTTGCGCTGTCGTGCGGACCGGGACGGTGACGATTACATCATCAATGGTTCGAAGATCTGGACCAGTGAAGCACACTACGCAGACTGGATGTTCGGATTGTTCAGAACAGACTCATCGGGCCGCAAACAACATGGCATTACGCTGTTGCTCATTGACATGACGAGCCCGGGAATTGCGATTCATCCCATCGAGACGTTCGAGGGCGGAAACGAATTGAATCAGGTGTTTTTCGAGGACGTGCGCGTTCCGGTTGCAAACCGTCTGGGCGAAGAACACAAGGGTTGGTCTATTGGCAAGTACATACTGGGGATGGAGCGTTTCGGTTCGGCAGAGGTCAGTCGGACGATTGCCATGCTCAGGCGTCTCAAGAGGATCGCGGCAAGCGAAAAGTCCGGGGGGAAATCCCTCCTGGAGGATCATGCGTTTTCAAGAAAGCTAGCAAAGGCCGAAATTGAACTGCGTCAGATCGATCTCACGGAACGCCGTTTTCTGTTCGGCCCGGGCGGTCCGGATGCAATGGGGTTCGAGGCATCGCTCCTCAAGGTCCGGGGTACCGAGGTCCAGCAGGACATAATGCAACTCATGGTTCACGCAGTCGGACCATACGCAAACATCAATGTCCAGGCTGTTCGCGCAAGCGGCGATAACAGAGAGCCATCCGGACCTGATGCGTCAGTTCATGCGTCACGCGTGTATTTCAATCTTCGCAAATCGACGATCTGGAGCGGATCGTCGGAAATTCAGAAGAACATAATCGCCAAGGCTGTTCTGGGACTATGATGCAATGACATTCTCCGCGATTCTCGATGAACAGCAGTCAGCGTTCCGGTCCAGTCTGGAGCGTAACCTGACCGAGCGGTACAGCTTCGATCACCGCCAGACAACAGTCGCGACGAGCGAGGGCTTTGCTGAGTCCGACTGGAATCAGCTTGCCGATTTGGGTTGCATGGCAGCACCCTTTCCAGTGGATGCAGGCGGGCTCGGTGGTGGTGCCATGGAACTCATGGTCATTGCCGAACAGTTTGGCCGTCATCTTGTTCGCCTGCCGTATCTTGCCAGCGTGGTCCTTGGCGGATCGGTAATCGACCTGGGCGGCAATACCGAGCAGCGTGCAGCATTGCTGCCGAGAATCGCCGACGGTTCCCTGAAACTGGCGTTGGCTTACGTTGAACCGCAGGCGCGCTTTGATCTTCACGACGTCGAGACTAGAGCGATTCGCGTCGGGACGGGATGGAACCTCAACGGGCGCAAGGATGTCGTGCTCCATGGTCAGGCGGCAGATCAGATTGTTGTCGTGGCGCGCACGTACGGTGACAGCCGCGATCCCGAGGGATTGACACTGTTTCTCGTACCGGCTGAGTCGTGCGGCATCACGATCGAGGGTTATCGGCTTCACGACGGCGATCGTGCCGCGAGCATTCGGTTTGACGATGTTGTTGTCGGTGATGAATCGGTCATAGATGCGACCGATATCGGACTGAGAGTTCTGGAACTGGCCATTGAACGGGCAACGGTGTTTGTCTGCGCCGAGATGCTGGGATCCATGTGGAAAATGTTCGAAACGACGCTGGAATACCTCAAGACGCGTGAACAGTTCGGGCAGCCGCTGGGTTCGTTTCAGGCACTCCAGCATCGGATGGTGGATATGTACACACGCTGCGAACTCGCAACATCATCAGTTCATGAAGTCACGCAAATCATGACCAGCGATCCCGACGATAAATGGCGAAGGCACAACGTTTCTGCTGCAAAATACGCCGTGGGCGAGGCGGCGAGACTGGTCTGCGCCGATGCGATTCAATTACACGGCGGTATCGGAATGACAATGGATCATCCTGCGGGTCATCACTTCAAGCGCGTGACATCGCTGAATGGCATGTTCGGAGATCCGGATCATCATCTTGATTTGTTTCGGAAATAGCGACCGCTGTGAGGAGGAGTAAAAAACACGTCATGACAGACAACCGAACAGAACAGGCTGTCAGGGTCGAACAACGGGGAAAGGTCCTGGAAGTCACCCTTGATCGTCCACCGGTCAATGCGATTGATGCGGCGACGTCGATGGAACTCTATCAAGCCTTCCGCAGGCTTCAGGATGATGACGAACTTGTCGTCGGCATCGTAACCGGAAGCGGTGAACGCTGTTTTTCGGCGGGCTGGGATCTGAAGGCGGTCGCGGCAGCTGATTCCTTAAGTGAGATGGATGACGAGGAGTCACCGGGCGGGTTTGCCGGCCTGACGGAGTTCTGGGACTTGCACAAGCCTGTTGTCGGTGCCGTCAACGGCGTCGCCATCGGCGGCGGGTTCGAACTGGCGCTGTCGACAGACATTCTTGTTGCCGCCGAACATGCCGAGTTCTGGCTGCCGGAAATGCAGAGAGGTTTCCTGGCATCGGCCGGTGCCATTCAACGTCTTCCCAGACGCATCCCCTACAATGTTGCGATGGACCTCTTCATGACTGGCCGGCACATGGACGCCGAAGAGGCCAAGCACTGGGGTCTCGTGCGTGAAGTTGTGCCGTCAGGCGATCTGATGGACCGAGTTCGCGAAATAGCCGATGGCTTGAGTGAAAGTGCACCGCTGGCCATTCAGGCTCTCAAGGCCATCATGCCGGCCATCATGCCGTTGCCGCTTGCCGACGCCATGATCCGAACGAAATCGGGCAATTCCGGCATCCCGATCTATGAGAAGATGATGAATTCGGAAGATGCCATCGAAGGACCGCGTGCGTTTGCAGAAAAACGCACACCGCAATGGAAGGGTCGTTGAGGTCTCCTCGCTCTTATCATTCGCTTTTCACCACGCCCACTGACAAGACTGAATTCGTGTCGCAGATTTCCCTCATGATGGCACCTGTGATCACTTGACGTGCCAGGTAGGTGCAGCCGCGTTCTCTTGATCAAACGGCATGTTGAAACGGATCGGTGCCCTTGCCATCGACGTGGCTTCTCCTGCATATCACTGGCGTCTTCGTCGTACCTGGTTTGTTGAGTGGAGGATGTTCGAGCCATTGGCATGTTTCGGAAGACTGGAAAACTTGACAGTCAATGTCGTGAATGGCTCCTCCTGCGACGGGACATGTCAATTCCTTGCAGAATGTGTTTCCTGGCCCAAAGCCGAAACGGGTCCGTCCTTTACATCGGAGGCAATTATTCTGTGAGACATGTTTGAGGATTCAGGAGGAGACCATCAGTCCCGCGTGGATAACCCAACCCTGCGGCTCCAGTTGCGATTTTCCAACGAGGTTCATCACTCCAGAAGTCGAACGAAAATCTGAAGCAGGAATGTCCGAAAGGAAACAACAGAACCAACATCAGCAAACAGCTTGCGCGTTGATCGGAACAGTCGGAGGTATCGGGCAGTCCATCAAAAGTACAGTCGATGGCCAGAAATCGAGATGCGACGCATTCGTCGGGGATGTCTCGCGTCATCATTGAAGGCATAGTGCTGTGTACAACGATTATCCCGCATGACCGCCATACGCGGTTTCCGGTGTACACGCGAGGCAACTTGCAAAAGCCTCGCGACATTATCGTAGGTCGAAGTGACTGGAGGACAAACATGGGTGAAGGTTCAAACTTGAAAGCGCGATCTGCCAATTCACAAGACGAGAACTGGTCGCTGCGCGAAGACATGGCCGCCGCATTTCGCTTGCTGGATAAATACGGCATGTCCGATCTGACCAACGGTTCGGTCGTCGCGCGTCTTCCCGGAGAGGAAGACTGGTTCCTGACTCATCCCCACGGTCTGTTCTTTCATGAAATCAAGGCTTCGGACATGATTCGAATCGGCATGGATGGCAAGGCACTTGATGATCCCGACACGCCGACAAACTTTGCGGTCTGCCGACCTGCGGCGTCGATTTTCCGAGCGCGGCGTGACGTCAACGCGATCATCCATGCCCATGGTATGGGTGTCATGTCAGTCGCCGCGCTGGAGAACGGGCTGCTGCCCTGTCTCACCGAGGCGGCGATACCGTTCTACAACGATCTTGCCTACATAGAAGGGGACTTCTTCTTTGAAGAGGAGTACTGCGCACGCATTGCGCAAAATCTTGGTCACCACAAGGCGTTGATTTATCGGCACCATGCCTTTGCGACTGTGGGCGCCAGTGTTTCGGAAGCCTTTTTCTACGCATATTCCCTGAATACGGCGTGTGACCTCCAGATGCGTATTCTTGCATCGAGCGAACCCCATGTCGTGCCGTCTCGGGACATGTGCGAGCGACATTACGATGCCGCGTTTGGCGGAGACTGGAAGGCCGACGGCTCGGTGGAATGGCCCGGTCTCCGACGAATACTCGATGCCCAGGACCCATCTTATGTGAATTAGGAGCACGCAAAGATGACGCTAGTGAAGGTCGACGATATTCGGCGTGTGGGGCTCGTTGGAACAGGGGTCATTGGCAGCGGTTGGGCATCACGATGTCTGGCTGCCGGCCTCGATGTCACTGCGACGGATCCGGGTTCCGGGGCGGAAGATCTGTTGCGCACGAATGTAGAACACGCGTGGCCGGCGCTTGAAAAACGGGGTCTCGCAGAGGGGGCGAGCCCGGACAGGTTGACATTCACTCCTGACCTTGCCGAGGCCATGTCCGAGGCGGACTTCATCCAGGAGTCTGTTCCCGAGCGGGAAGAAACAAAAATCGCGGTGTTCGAGGCCGTGGGCGAAGTCGCGCGGGAAGACATTGTCCTTGCATCAAGCTCGTCAGGGTTGTTGCCGAGTCGAATTCAATCACGTTGTGCTGCACCAGAACGTGTCGTCATCGGGCATCCGTTTTCCCCGGTCTACCTGCTGCCGCTGGTCGAGATCGTCGGTGGCGAGAAAACGGAAATGGAAGCTGTGACGGCTGCGGCGGCGTTTTACAGACAGATCGGTATGCGTCCACTCCATGTCAGAAAGGAAATCGATGCATACATTTCCGATCGACTGCAATGTGCGATGTGGCATGAAGCATTGCATCTCATCGATGAAGGAATTGCTACGGTACCCGAGATTGATGCAGCGATTACCGGCGGACCGGGACTGCGTTGGGCGGTCATGGGTATATGTCTGGCCTGGCATTGCGGGGGTGGACCAGGTGGTATGCGCCACACGATGGATCAGTTCGGGCCGACCCTCGATTTACCCTGGACGAAACTGCGGCCGCCGAAACTGACACACGAACTGAAGGAAGCAATCATCACGGGCAGCGAAGAGGAGGCCGGGAATCGGGCTTTTCGCGAAATGGAGCGAAGGCGGGATGAATGCCTGATCGGAATCATCGAGGTGCTTGAAAAACACTGGTATCCTCCCGGTGAGGATGGCTGGCCGGAAGTCGGATCACGCACTTCATGATTCGGATGACTGCATACTGCTGGGACCAACGACGAGCCACTATTCGCATACTGGTATTTCGAGAATCGACGTCCGGCGCAAATCCCCGGAAATCAACACCGCAAGGGCCTCAGGTTCCCATAACAGTCCGGTTCATGAAATCACGGCGTCTCATCCTGATTGTCGCGCTATACGGCGCGAAGCAACAGACAGTCTGACGACGGTTTTTGTCTTTTCCCGGTTGCTGATCAGGAAATCGATGTTGGTTGCGCGGGTCCGCATCAAGTTTTGGCGTCACCGTCGTCGTCTCGAACAGGTCGTTGCTCGCCGTTCCTTGCAGCTGTGCATTCGAAGATCTGCACCACCGTGCACATGAAGGGGTATGCCGATTGTTCCGTCATATGAAGAACGCCAGCTGACACAGTCTGGAGTGTTTTGGCGCATGACTGTTCAATGCACGTTACTGTCTGACTGGAACTCGACCAGAATTGTATCTTCTTCAACCTGATCCCCTGTCTCGACAAGAACCTTCGAAACCTTGCTGCTGCGGGGGGACCGAACTTCAATTTCCATCTTCATTGCTTCGAGAACAAACATGAGAGTGTTGACGCGTACGTCATCCCCTTCACGGACAAGGCACTTCGCAATTCTCCCGGGCAGGGGCGGCCTGACGTCGCCACGACGGTGTTCCTGATCTTCTTCCGAACCTGTCTCGTCAGCCAGTACCAGAACATGACTGTTCCCGTCCGAAAATACCTGCAGTGAGCGTTCGAAACGAATGAAACGATGTGTCGTGATCCGATCGTTCATTTGTATGCGGAGGATGTCGTCGCCATGGTGCAACACTTCACATGCGACAGGTTCACCCTCTAGAATCATTGACACGCGTCCGTTTCCGGTCTGAGAGACCGGGACGGAATAGTGTTTTCCTTCACATTCCAGGGTGACCTGACTTTCCGCGTGCCCCCAAAGTCTCCAGCCGTCCCGGTTCGACCAGGGATCGCCATCTTCCGGTGAGTTGAGGATCCCTGACCCATGCAGTACAGCAACGGCAATGACAGCGCGTGGCACAGACCCGGTGTCGAGAAGTTCGTCATGGAACGAAGCGAGAAACCGGGTATCGACGCCACCGGAACGAAATCCACTCAGTCGCAGGAATCGTGCGAGATAGGCCACATTGGTCGTGACTCCCGAAATCCTGTAATCATGCAGCGCAGCAGACAGCCGCGTGATTGCCTTGTTACGATCCTCGCCCGCGGCAATGAGCTTGGCGATCATCGAATCATAGTGAGACGAGACTTCCGAACCGTCCGTAACGCCACTGTCAATTCGTATTTCATCGGTCTGCGTCGGCGCAGAAACCTGGCGAATCTGTCCCGTGGACGGAACGAAATCCCGTGCCGGATCCTCAGCGCAAATACGCGCTTCGATCGCATGTCCACGGATCTTCAGATCCTCCTGACCGGAAGGAAGCGGCTCTCCTGCAGCAACACGGAGTTGCCATTCGACAAGATCGAGACCGGTGATCATTTCCGTGACCGGATGTTCGACCTGTAGCCGGGTGTTCATTTCGATAAACCAGAACAGTTCAGGCTGAAGTCCGGTCGATGCATCCGCGATGAACTCGACAGTTCCCGCACCCTGATATCCAATGGCATGGACCAGAGCGAGAGCAGCACGGGTCATGGCCGCACGAGTCTTCTCCGTCATCCCCGGTGCAGGTGCTTCCTCAACGAGCTTCTGATGACGACGTTGAACTGAACAGTCCCGTTCAAACAGATGGACCGCATTGCCAAGAGAGTCGGCAAAAACCTGAATCTCTATATGGCGGCACTGTTCAATGTAACGCTCCAGAAACACACGCGCGTCCCCGAACGCGGATTGCGCTTCGCGCCGGGCACCATCGAGTCCGGACGCAAATTCTCCAGGTTCTCTCACCAGGCGCATGCCCCTGCCGCCGCCGCCGGCAACCGCCTTGATCAGGACCGGAAATCCGATGGCCTCGGCATGCCTTGCAAGTGCATGATCATCCTCGAATTCGTCGTCGAAGCCGGGAACAACCGGAATGCCGGCCTCTTTGGCAATCTGTCGGGCCTGGTCCTTGTTGCCCATGCTTCGGATGGCGGCCGGAGTTGGTCCGACAAACGTGATACCGGATTTTTCGCATGCTTCGGCAAAATCGGCATTTTCGGACAGGAACCCGTAACCCGGGTGAATGGCATCCGCACCGGCATCTGATGCGGTGGAAAGCAGACATTCAATATCGAGATAGGCGCGCGAAACACCGATGCACCAGGCCTCATCGGCCTCTGCTGTATGCAGGGCATCCCGGTCGGCTTCGGTAAACACGGCGATCGTCGTGATACCGAGCCTTCTGGCCGTCCTGATAATTCGACGGGCAATCTCCCCGCGATTGGCAATCAGCAGCCTTTCAAACATGACTACATGCGGAAGACCCCGAAGCGTGACTCCGGGATCGGTGCATTCATTGCTGCGGAAAGCGAAAGAGCCAGAACCTTGCGGCAGTGTGCAGGATGAACAATTCCGTCATCCCAAAGTCTTGCGCTGGAATAGAGGGGGTGACCCTGACGTTCGAATTGCTCCTCTATTCGGGCACGAAACGCCGATTCATCTTTTTTGGACCAGTCATCACCCTTGCGTTCGATGGTGTCACGACGCACGGTCGCAAGAACGCCCGCTGCCTGTTCACCACCCATGACCGAGATCCGCGCGTTGGGCCACATCCACAAAAATCGTGGTGAAAACGCCCTGCCGCACATGCCGTAGTTTCCGGCTCCGAATGATCCACCGACAATCATGGTCACCTTGGGAACAGCGGCAGTGGCAACGGCTGTAACCAGCTTCGCGCCGTCCTTTGCGATTCCACCGGCTTCGTATCTGCGTCCGACCATGAAACCGGTTATGTTCTGGAAAAATACCAGTGGTAGGCCCCGCTGTGCGCAGAGCTGGATGAAGTGTGCGCCCTTGAGTGCTGACTCGGAGAACAGGATTCCATTGTTTGCGACAAGTCCGACGGGCATGCCGGCAATGTGCGCGAAGCCACAGACCAGCGTGGTACCGTAGAGTTTCTTGAATTCATCAAGACGGGAACCATCCACGACACGGGCGATAATCTCGCGGATATCGAAGGCATGCCGGGAATCTTCTGGGATGATGCCTGGAATCTCCTCCGGATCATAACGCGGTGGTTCCACTGCTTCCCCGTCCGGATACTGCTTGGCGGCTGCTCGTGTATTGGAAACTGCAGAACGAACGATCTCAAGCGCATGCCGGTCATTACGTGCGAGATGATCTGCGACACCGGATTCACGGGCGTGGATGTCAGCGCCACCGAGATCTTCCGATGTCACAGTCTCGCCGGTTGCTGCTTTCACCAGGGGTGGACCACCCAGAAAGATTGTTCCCTGATGCTGCACAATGACGGTTTCGTCGCTCATCGTCGGCACATACGCTCCGCCCGCTGTGCATGATCCCATGACTGCCGAGATCTGCGGAATTCCTGCGGAGGACATTCTGGCCTGGTTGTAGAAGATGCGTCCGAAATGGTCGCGGTCCGGAAAGACCTCGTCCTGATTTGGAAGATTGGCGCCGCCCGAATCAACCAGGTAGATACATGGCAACCGGTTTTGCTCTGCGATTTCCTGGGCACGAAGCTGTTTTTTGACCGTCATCGGATAGTAGGTGCCACCTTTGACGGTCGCATCATTGCAGATGATCATACACTCCCTGCCAGCGACGCGGCCGATGCCCGTGATGAGCCCCGCGGACGGAATGTCCTCGTCATACATGCCCCATGCGGCGAACAGTCCGGTCTCCAGAAATGGCGTTCCTGGATCAATCAGTTGTGCAACGCGTTCCCGTGGCAACAGCTTGCCGCGTTCAATATGGCGCTTGCGATGTACTTCCGGTCCACCGCGCATGATCGTCGCGGCCGTCGCGGAGATCTCGTCCACCAGGCGCTGCATGTGTGTCAGGTTTGACCTGAAAACCTCCGCACGGGTGGAAATGGACGATGCGATGACAGGCATGCCGTCAGGCGGCTTCCCGGAAGAGCTCGCGTCCGATCAGCATGCGTCGAATTTCGGATGTACCGGCACCGATCTCGTAGAGTTTCGCATCGCGCAGATAGCACCCCACCCGACTGTCCGAAACGTAGCCGCTGGCACCCAGTAACTGGATCGCATCGAGAGCGATCACTGTCGCCCGTTCGGCGGCAAAGAGAATGCAACCTGCAGCATCCTTGCGGGTCGTTTCGCCGCGGTCGCAGGCGCTCGCGACCGCGTAGACATAGGCCCGGCATGCATTCAACGTCGTGTACATGTCGGCGAGTTTGCCTTGTACAAGCTGAAACTTCCCGACAGGTTGTCCGAACTGCTCGCGTTGATGGATGTGTGGCATGACGGTGTCGAGGCATGCTGCCATGATTCCCAGAGGGCCTCCCGAGAGAACAACACGCTCGTAGTCCAGACCCGACATCAGGACACGGGCGCCGCCATCCTCTCCACCGAGGACATTCTCGAACGGAACCTCACATTCTTCGAACACCAGTTCACTGGTATTGGACCCGCGCATTCCCAGTTTGTCGAGCTTGTCGGAGGCTGCAAAACCGGCGAAATCTCTTTCGACGATGAACGCAGTGATACCACCGGTCGTTCGTGCGTAGACAACCAGAACATCAGCATCCGGCCCATTGGTGATCCACATCTTGGTTCCGTTGAGAACAAAGCGATCATTGTGTTTGCGGGCCTGCAGCTTCATCGACATGACATCCGAGCCCGCACCCGATTCACTCATGGCCAGGGCGCCGACATGTTCACCGGAAATCAGTCGCGGCAGGTAGCGTCGACACTGATCGACGGTACCATTTCGCCTGATCTGGTTGATGCAGAGGTTGGAATGTGCGCCATATGAAAGGCCGACCGATGCCGATGCACGACTGATTTCCTCGGTGGCCACGACATGGGCGAGATATCCCATGCCTGAGCCACCCAGTACTTCCTCGACCGTGATACCGTGCAGACCTAGTTCGCCAAGTCGTGGCCAGAGGTCGCGAGGAAACTCGTTGCTCGCATCGATTTCAGCCGCGCGTGGCGCAATTTCGCTTGCGGCGAGTTTCTGCACAAGATCCCTGAGAGCCTCGATCTCGTCACACAGTCCGAAACGCATTCCCTGGTCGAACATCAGGTTGCTTCCGGTGTGCTGTCCTGTTCAAGCAGGGCGATCATCTGTTCGCGCATGATGAACTTCTGGGGCTTGCCGGTCACCGTCATGGGAAGTTCATCAACGATCCGGACATGGCGGGGTATCTTGAAGTGTGTGATCTGATCAGTACAGAAGTCGATCACGTCCGCTCCTGTCAATGATGTACCCGTGCGCGGCACAATCCAGGCGCAGACCTGTTCACCGTATCGGTTATCCGGAATGCCGAAGACCTGGGCCTGTGCGATGTCGGGATGGCGAAACAGGAATTCCTCGACTTCACGCGGATAGATGTTTTCACCACCCCTGATGATCATGTCCTTGACGCGTCCGACGATTGTGCAGAAGCCCTCCTCGTCCAGGGTTGCCAGATCACCGGAATGCATCCAACCCTCGATAATGCTCTCCCGGGTACGTTCCGCGTCTTCCCAGTATCCATGCATGACTGAATATCCACGGGTACAGAGTTCTCCCTTTTCGCCGACCGGTACCATTTCTCCTTCACGATCGACAATCTTGACCTCGAGGTGCGGGTGAACCCTGCCAACTGTCGTGACTCGCTTGTCAACCGGATCGTCGACAAAACTCTGGAATGAAACAGGTGAAGTTTCCGTCATGCCGTAGCAAATCGTGACTTCCCGCATGTTCATCTCGTTGATGACACGCTCCATCACCTCAATCGGGCATGTTGCGCCTGCCATGATCCCTGTTCGCAGCGCGGACAGGTCATAACTGCCCTGTTTCATCTCCTCGAGCATGGCGATGAACATGGTCGGCACACCGTAGGTAGCGGTACATCGGTATCGCGAGATTGCCGCGAGCGTCTCAGGTGCACTGAAACCCTCGCCCGGAAAGATCATCGCCGCTCCCTTGGTAATGCAGCCGAGCACACCCATGACCATGCCGAAGCAATGATAGAGCGGTACGGGAATGCACAGACGATCCCGTTGCGTGAAGTTGATCCGACCCGTCACGAAGCGCGCGTTATTCACAATGTTGTCATGGGTGAGGGTTGCACCCTTGGGCGCACCTGTGGTGCCGGACGTGAACTGTATGTTGATGGGATCGGACGGTTCGAGCGTTCGCGCAATGTCGTTGAGGCGCAGTTTCTGTGCGGAACTGCCCATGTCTGCGAGATCATTGAACCGCAGGACACCGGGGCCCGGATCGTCTGTCATTGCCGCGACGGCTGTCAGATGCGGCAGCTTCGCTGACACCAGCTCTCCCGGATCGCAGTCCGCGAGTTCCGGTGCAAGGGTGCGGATCATGTCGAGATAATTGGATGACTTGAAAGACGACGCCGTGACCAGTGCACGACAGGACACCTTGTTCAACGCGTATTCAAGTTCGGTGAGCCGATAGGCCGGATTGATATTGACCAGAATGGCGCCGACGCGCGCCGTTGCGAACTGGGTCAACACCCATTCGAGCCGGTTTGGCGACCAGATTCCCACCCTGTCACCCTTCTCGATTCCAAGGGCAAGAAAACCTGCTGCAATGTCGTCGACGAGAGATTCGAATGCGCGGTAGCTGAGACGTCGCTCTTCGTTGGCAATCACGACACAGTCATGCGTTGGATAGCGTTCTGCCGACTCCCGCAAAGCGTCCGCCACGGTCACGTGGCGAAGCGGTGGTTCAGCAGGACCGACGACATGTGAATGCCGGTTCCGTGCGCCAGTGGCTGACGGTGTTTCGTCCGGCAAATTCCTGATCTTGTCAGCCAGGCTTTCGGTGAGAATAGACATATCCGTCTCTCCTAGAGTGTTCGCCAGTCGACGTCTTGTTCGAATGCAAACGCCGTTCGATTGATCGTGGATTCATTGTGGTTGCGGGCCACCAGCATCAAACCGACCGGCAGACCCTCACTCAGTCCACACTGGATGGACATCGCAGGCAAGCCCGCTGCACGATCAGCGCCAATGGACTGTCAGCTGGAGGAATCAGTTGCGCTTTCATGGGAACTGTCGGCATCAGGAGCAGATCGACATTCTTCAGTTTCTCCAGATATTCTGTCGTGACGGCACGCATGAGGCTTTACGCCTTACCATAGTATCTGCCCCGGTAGTTTTTCCGAAAGTACTCTCCGAGAAACATGCATGTTTTCGGGGATGGCGACAGTTCGTCCGCGCGTTTGTCGCCATGTGATCGATCATCGAGGGAAGGAAGAGACCCAGATGGTTGGTGCCGAAGTCATTTCCGCGGATCATCAGGTCCTGAAATCCCTCCACGGTAATTGCGTAAGCGTTCCGTTGTCGGGTGCGGTTGACGGGCGTTCTCTTTACGAGCGGGAGCGCTTGCGCAGGGTAGCGGCGGAAGGTCGCTGTGCAGAACTTGTTTGTCTCGAAACGGCGGCACGCCGAGAGGTCCGGAACATACGCCGTACGGCGAAGGAAGCGTTGCGTTGGCGAGAGGAAGTGGCGCGTCTGACGTGGATTCTTGAACAGGCTGACATTGAGTCACGCAAGCGCAGCACGATCGAGACGTTGCGCAACGAGAACGGGGCTTTGCGTTCGATCCGGGAGAAATTGTCGAAGACGGCTTTCGGGAAGAAGAACGAGCAACAGGAGAAGCCGCGTTCGAAGAAGAAACGCGGGCACTGCTGGCCACGGTCGCACACAGCGTCCGTCGCTTGAGGAGAAGGAGGAAGTGCACGAGCCACCACCGGATGAGCTTGCTTGTCCGTGTTGCGGCTTGCCTTGTCGGGCCAACGGTTAGCGCGCGTCGTCGATCCAGCAGATACATGACCAGGCGCATGTGTTCGACGCGCGTTACATCTGTATGCGACCGCTGCGCCGCATGGCTGCCACATGGCCATTTCCGCGGGGACGCTGGCCAACAGCACACCGCGAAATTGCGCAATGTTTGTCACGCTTGAGAGTGCCATTGTTGCGCGTCTCGACGGAACGTGTGTCCTCCACGGCGATGAGACAAGTTGGCGCATCCGGTCATTGGGACAAGGCCGCAAGACACGCCGTGCATGTTTGTGGACCGCCCTGGGCAGCGATGCCGTTCATTTCCACGTTGATCCCGCGCGCTCTGCTGCCGTCGCCATGCACCGCGATGGCATCATCACACTGCTGCGGTCGGCCACCCCTCAAACCCGAACCCATCGTCTTTGGACTAGACAGCGAGCCGCCACTGCGCCCGTCACCAACCACACGCGAGGAAGCCAGACACTTGCTCATGCAAACCGCCACCCGTGCGAGATGATTTGTTCTTGCTGCAAGCGACCCGGTTCGCGAAAACCGGCACAACCCAAGTGCCTCTACATGAACGAAATCTGGTTATGCGATCAGTCGCGCGGTAACCTTGTCAAAATGGTGATTGCCGTCATCTGTCGAAGCGCGTCGAGTTCTCGATGTCGTTTGCCGGCTTGTTTGCGTATTGGATCAGGACTGTATGTCGACAGGAAACATTTCTGCAATTGAGCTGCGGAACAGGATCATCGAAGGAGGCGAGTTTGCGCTGCTTGACGTTCGTGAATCTGCACGATTTGCAGCAGGTCACATCAGTGTTGCCAACAACACACCGATTTCACGCCTCGAACTCGATATCCGGCGCCTCGTACCATGCAAGTCGACATGCGTTGTTCTGACTGACAATGGTTCTGGATCCGCGGGGTACGGTGCGCGCGTGCTCGAAGATCTGGGGTATACGAAGATCCTGGTTCACGGTGGTGGTACGGTAGAGTGGAAGCAGGCCGGTTTCGAATTGTTCAAGGGAACCAATGTACCGTCCAAGGCGTTCGGAGAGATTGTCGAAGAATCCTGCGAAACACCCGAGATTGATGCAGAGGAACTGCATCGTCGACGACAATCCGGCGAAAACCTGATCGTACTGGACAGCCGACCGTGGAACGAATACCGCGCATTCAATATTCCCGGCAGCGTGAATTGTCCGAATTCTGAACTGGCCTACAGGTTTCCAGAGATTGTGAAGGACGGCGATACGACTGTTGTTGTCAATTGCGCAGGACGAACGCGGTCGATCATCGGTGCCCAAACTCTGCGCAATCTCGACGTCGCAAATCAGGTTTACGCGTTGAGAAACGGAACGATCGGTTGGGAGTGGGCGGGTCTTTCGCTGGAACACGGGGCGTCGAGACGATTCGATATCAATTCCGGTTCTGGCCGTTTCAGACAGAAGTGCATTGATCTCGCCGAGGCCAACGGTGTTGGCAGTGTTGACTGGCCAACCCTTGAGCAATGGCAAGGGGATGAAGCGTCGACAACCTATCTGTTTGATGTCCGGTTGCCGGAGGAATGCGCCACAGGTTCGGTTGCAGGCGCCGTGTGTGTCGAAGGCACGCAGCTCATTCAGGAAACAGACAGGTGGATTGCCGTTCGGGATGCGCGGATCGTGATCACGGATCAGACAGGCCTGCGATCACGCGTGGTTGCTCATTGGTTGCGACAGATGGGGTATCCGCGCGTTTTTGTTCACGACAGGTCCGCGTTTTCTCATACGCCGCAAAGTCACGAACCAGAGGGCATTCAGGCTGTTTCGCCAGAGTTCGCCGCGCGTGAAAATCACGCTGTTATTGACGTGTCCTCGTCCACTGCGTTTTGCAAGGAACACCCGCGGGGCGCACGCTGGGTTTCCAGATCAAGACTGAACGAAATCTTGCCGGAAGTGGGACGCATGGCACCTGTTGTTGTGCTGGACGACGAAAACGGTCGGTTGGCAGCGCTTGCTGTCCGTGACCTGCAAGAGGCCGGCATCGTCGCGTGTGTCCTCGACGGCGGTCTGCTCGCGTGGAAGCAGGCGGGGCTACAAACGGAATCAGGCAGCGCGGGAGCGATGCACGACATTGAAGATGTTGCTGAAGTACCGTTCGAGAGTACGAACGATCCGGAGTTGGCCAGGCGGGACTACATCGATTGGGAATTACAGCTTCCGACGCAAGTCAGACGGGATGGGCTTGTCACATTTCGACCCATGGCGTCTGGATGATAGTCGGGCGCTGATCGTGGTAAGGTAACTGAAACGAATTCTCGAAGACTTGAACTGACGGATTAGGACGATGCAGAACCTGACCTCCATACGTTATTCAACATCAGGCCCCGAAGATGTCGGGCTTGTCGAGTGGGAGCAGATCCCGCCCGAATCGCTCGAGTCGGGGAACCCGGTGCAAAGTGGTCACGTCTATTTCACCGACGATACGGGACAACTGACCTCGGGTGTCTGGCATTGCACCCCCATGGTTGGCAAGTTCGGCCCCTACGACGTGAACGAATTCATGCTCGTACTCGATGGTGCGATTACCATCAGGGACGAAAACGGCAGCGAACAAACGATTAATGCCGGCGAGAGTTTTGTCATTCCCAAGGGAACACCGCTGTCCTGGATACAGACTGGTGATGTGTTGAAATTCTGGGTGATCTTTGATGACAAGTCCGGCGCCACGCTGACCCCCGACAAGCTGACGATGCGCACGATCGACACGACCGGCGCACTGAATCCTGTCGGAGAGCAGGATACGTCCCGCTACGTTGGCGGCGTCCCGGATCAGGGCATCAGGATCTTTTTCGAGGACGTGACACGGCAGATGCTGGTTGGCGTCTGGCAGACAAGTGAAATGCACACGAAACCCGCACCGTTTCCGCGCAACGAACTCATGCATATCCTGGAAGGTGAGGTCACGATCACGGACGGTACGGGCAAGGCGCGAACGTATTGTGCCGGTGACACATTCATGGTGCCCAAGGGATCAATATACCAGTGGGACAGCGTCGGGACGGTGCGCAAGATTTTCTGCATCTTCCAGGCGCAGGAGTCCGCCATGCAAGCTGAAGCTGCGGACTAGGACGTGTGCATGAACGTGCGTTAACCCTCGAACGAAGAGAACCGCGATTCTGTTCCTCGGTTGTTGGCAATCCTGATCTGTGAAAGACAGCGTATCGGTTCGACCCGCGCATCGCACACGGCGAAACGGGCAGGGGACCTGTCGCCAGGACCCTCTGTTCGGCGAAGCAACAAGTGACAACGACGTGTCGTTGTGAAGTGTCGGGCGCCGTCAGGATTATCATCTGAATAACACGCGTGTCGGGTGGCCGGTCGCCTAGAGAGCCCGGACCTTGAATTGCACGGTTTCCGGCGTTAGGAAGCCGCATACATCAAGCACGCAGACGCAGGTGCGCAGAACAGCATTCTTCGCGCCATCCGGTGCCGGCCCTGCCGGTCATGTCTGCGGACGAAGAACCGGAGAAGGGAAAGAGATTCATGACAATGCCTCAGTTTTCCATGCGCCAGCTTCTCGAGGCCGGTGTGCATTTTGGTCACCAGACCCGCCGCTGGAATCCGAAGATGGAGCCGTTCATCTTCGGTGAACGCAATGATGTCCATATCATTGATCTCCAGCAGACGGTGCCCATGCTGCGTCAGGCGCTCACGCGGATACGCGATGTCGTTGCTGACGGCGGGCGCCTTCTGTTTGTCGGCACCAAGCGGCCAGCACAAAGTGCTGTTGCGGATGCGGCAGTACGATGCGGGCAGTATCACGTGAATCACCGCTGGCTTGGCGGGATGCTCACCAACTGGAAGACGGTCTCCAATTCAATTGGTCGTCTGCGTGACCTCGAGGAACGACTCGATGAAGACGCGACGGGATTCACGAAAAAGGAAATCCTGCGGATGACCCGCGAACGGGACAAGCTCGAACGGGCTCTGGGCGGGATCAAGAACATGGCCGGTCTTCCCGATATCCTGTTCGTCGTTGATATCAACAAGGAGGATATCGCGATTTCCGAAGCAAAGAAGCTTGGAATACCGGTCGCTGCCGTCGTTGACAGCAACTGTGATCCCGATGGTATCGATCTCGTCATTCCCGGAAATGACGACGCCATTCGCGCCATCGCACTGTATTGCGGTCTCGTCGCTGATGCGGCACTCGATGGTATCGAGGCGGAACAGCGGGCGACAGGTATCGACGCGGGAGAACAACTGGAAGTTCTTGAAACGGCGCTGGAAGCACTCGTGACCATCGAATCCGACGGTGCCGAGGTGTCTGAAAGTCCGGAGACACCGGACAATCCCGAGACCGATGCGGAAGAACGGGCGGAAAACACTGACGACGAAAATGAACGGAAGACTGCGGAGCCAGAATCTTCCGATGGAGTGAACTGAAAAATGTCGAACGTATCTGCAACCGTCGTCATGGAGTTGCGCAAGAAGTCCGGTGCAGGACTCATGGACTGCAAGAAGGCTCTTCTCGAGACTGCAGGCGACATGGAAGCGGCAGTCGACTGGCTGCGTACACGCGGTCTCGCTGCAGCGGCAAAGAAGGCCGGTCGTGTTGCATCAGAAGGGCTGGTCGCGATGGCGATTGCCGAGGATCGGCGGTCCGCAGCACTCGTCGAGGTCAATGCGGAAACCGATTTTGTTGCACGAAACACACAGTTTCAGGACTTTGTACGACAGTGCTCGTCACTTGCACTGGAGGCGAATGGCGACGTCGGGTCATTGGCCGCCTTGGCAATGCCAGGTGAATCCGCAACCGTTGGCGACACCCTGACCGAGAATATTGCCCGGATCGGTGAAAATCTCCAGCTGCGCCGGACGGCGATGTTGTCCGTTCCTTCGGGTATCGTTGCCGGATATGTGCATGCCCAAGCATCGCCAAACATGGGAAAGATCGGTGTGATTGTCGCACTGGAGTCCGAAGCCGATGCCGCACAGGTCGCGGATGTTGGTGAACAACTTGCCATGCATATTGCCGCCACGAAACCGGAAGCGGTCGATCGTGATTCTCTCGATCCCGCGCTCGTTGATCGCGAGCGGGCCGTTCTGTCCGAACAGGCGCGAGAGTCCGGCAAACCTGAAAACATCATCGAGAAGATGGTCGAGGGGCGCCTTCGCAAGTATTTTCAGGAAGTTGTACTGAATGAACAGATTTTTGTCGTGGACGGCGAAACCCGCGTGCGCGACCTTCTCGAACGGATGTCGAAGGACGTTGGTGCGAGTGTCAGGATTTCCGGGTTTGTTCGATATGCACTGGGTGAGGGAATCGAGAAAGCCGAAGTGAATTTTGCAGAAGAGGTTGCTGCGGCAGTCAGCGGATCCTGAACGCTCATCTGTATCAGAACGGTACTGTTTCGCTACGGAGTTGATGCAAGGCAGTGGTGCCAGACGGAGAAAAATCTTCCACGCATGCCACACACAAGGGGTGTGAATACAGACGCGTACTCGTGAAGGTATCGGGTGAAGCGTTGATGGGTTTGCAGAACTTCGGCATTGATCCGATGGAAGTCGAGCGCATTTCCGCGGATCTCGCCGTTGCGGCGAATTCGGGCACCGGCGTTTGCGTTGTTGTCGGCGGCGGAAACTTTTTTCGTGGAGTTGTCGGGGCAAACCGCGGGATGGAGCGGGCAACAGCAGACAACATGGGCATGCTGGCGACGGTGATCAATGCGTTGGCGCTTGAAAACGCACTGCAAGGCCTGGGTGTTGATGTGCGCGTGCAGTCAGCGATTCCGATGCCAACAATTTGCGAGCCGTATGTGCGTCCGCGCGCTGTATCGCACCTGGACAAGGGACGGATCGTGATTTTCGCGGCAGGTACGGGCAAT
Organism: Alphaproteobacteria bacterium; assembly: GCA_965200745.1. Taxonomy (GTDB): domain Bacteria; phylum Pseudomonadota; class Alphaproteobacteria; order SP197; family SP197; genus SP197. The sequence goes on along the minus strand of CBDAUZ010000002.1, from coordinate 347,284 downwards.
CCTTTCTTCACCACCGATACTGCTGCGGCACTTCGCGCAATAGAGATGGGTTGCGATGCGTTCCTGAAAGCGACGAATGTCGATGGAGTCTATTCCTCCGACCCACGAACGGACCCCGGCGCCCGGCGTTTCGAAACTCTCACGTATACTGATGTCCTTGCGCAGGACCTTAAAGTTATGGACGCTGCAGCGGTGTCGCTGGCGCGCGACAACAATTTACCTGTGCTAGTGTTTTCCCTGCACGAACACGGGGCGGTTGCCGCAATACTGGATGGCCGTGGCAGGTATACGCGGATATCAGGGGAGGATGGTCATGACTGAAGCGACGCTGAAGGACCTGCGAAGGCGTATGGACGGAGCGATCACCGTACTCGGTCGAGAGCTCGCAGGATTGCGTACAGGGCGTGCGTCTGCGAGTTTGCTGGAACCGGTTACGGTGGATGCATACGGCACGACAATGCCGATCAATCAGGTCGGCAGCGTGAGCGTACCCGAGCCGCGAATGATAACGGTACAGGTATGGGACAAGAGTCTGGTGGGATCCGTCGAAAAGGCTGTCAGGAATTCCGACCTCGGCCTCAATCCGCAGAGCGAGGGGCAGGTCATTCGTGTACCGATTCCGCAACTGAATGAGGAACGCCGCCGCGAGATCAGCCGAATAGCCGGAAAATACGCGGAGCAGGCCAGGGTTGCGATCCGCAACGTACGTCGCGACGGCATGGAAACGCTCAAGCGACTGGAACGCGAGTCAGAGATTTCACAGGACGAACAACATCGCTTTGGTGACGAGATCCAGAAACTGACAGATAAGGAAGTCGCCAGGGTTGACGCGATACTCGAAACCAAACAGACGGAAATCATGCAGGTCTGAACCCGGATGCCAGCACTGGAACTCAATCAACTCCCGGATCAGGTACCGGGGCATGTCGCCATCATCATGGATGGGAATGGTCGATGGGCTCAAGACCGCGGTCTGCCGCGGACCGCAGGTCATGAAGCCGGGGCAGAGGCGCTCAGGCGGACACTGGACGCGTGCGTCGAGTTGCAGATCCGTTATCTGACGATTTTTGCCTTCAGTTCGGAGAACTGGCGACGCCCGTCGCTGGAAGTATCAACCCTCCTGGAGCTCATGCGCGACAATCTCGCAATCGAGGTTCCCAAGCTCGTGGAGAAGGGAATCAGGCTCAAGTTCATCGGCGAACGCAACGGATTGCCAGATGACGTAAGGCGCATGATGTACGAAGCGGAACATGAAACGTCCGCCGGTGATGTTCTGACTGTAACAGTCGCACTGAATTACGGGGCACGAAACGAAATCCTTCGCGCGGCGCGTGCGTTGATTGAAGAGTGCCTGAAGGAAACTGCCACACTGGATTCGATCGACGAAGAACGCTTCTCACGCCACCTCGACACGGCAAATCTGCCCGATCCGGATCTGATTATCAGAACAAGCGGCGAACAGAGACTGAGCAACTTTCTGGTCTGGCAGGGCGCCTATTCCGAACTCGTGTTCATACCGATTCTCTGGCCTGATTTCGACCGGAACGCACTCGACTTTGCTTTGGACGAATTCCGCCGACGCGACCGCAGGTTCGGGGCAATTGCCGTCTCCTGACAACGGATACCCGCAGCTGTTGCTGCGAATACTATCGGCGCTTGTTCTCGCATCGATAACGCTTGCGACCATCTTCGTGCCGACGCCGTGGTTTTTTGCTGGCTGGGTCGGCTTGCTGGGGGCGCTGGTTCTCCATGAATGGTACCGGGTCACACGCACAAGGGGTACATGGTTTGCGATTGCCGCCTTGGCCGGTTGCTGGTACGCGATGATGGTGCCGGTCTCGCTACCGGCTGCGCTCTACATTTCTGTCGTCGGTTCTGCGGGTACGGGTCTGTTCGCTCTCTTGAGGCGCACGAACGGGTTGTGGGCGGCTCTCGGTTGTCTGTATGTGACGCTGCCTATTATCGCAATTCTCTGGTGCTGGAGTGCACCGGTCGGTGCACCTCTGTTATTCTGGTTGTTTCTCGTTGTCTGGACAACAGACACAAGCGCCTTTGTCGTTGGTCGCATCTTTGGTGGACCGAAGTTGGCTGTGAACATTTCTCCGGACAAGACGTGGTCCGGAGCGATCGGTGGACTGATCGGAGGTTGTGCTGTCGGAACACTTTTTGCTTCGTTTGTTGGCCTGTCGCTTGACACCGCGACCGTGTTTGCGGCCGTCATCTCGATTTCCGCACAGGCAGGCGACCTTTTCCAGTCGCGGGTCAAGCGGGTGTTCGCTGTAAAGGACAGCGGCTCGATCCTGCCGGGCCACGGTGGTGTGATGGATCGCCTCGATTCACTGCTGTTTGCCGCGCCGGTGTTTGCTTTGTTCTGGGTTTTCTATCTGTTCCTGCCGGTGAGCAACTGAATGATCTTCGCCCCTGACATGCCGCGTTCGGTCACGATTCTCGGTGCCACAGGTTCGGTTGGCGCCAACACGCTAGACCTGATTTCAAAGTCGGGCGGTGCATTGTGTGTGGAAGCGGTTACGGCAAACAGCAACGTTGAAGCGTTGGCCAGGATTGCACGCGAGTCAGGCGCGCGATACGCGGCGATAGCAAAACCGGAATTGTACAAGGAACTGAAACGGCAACTCGATGGCACCGGGATTGAAACCGGGGGCGGACCGGAATCCCTTGAAGAGGCGGCAGCCCGTCCTGCCGACAGGGTGATGGGAGCGATTGTCGGTGCCGCGGGCCTGGCACCCGTGCTTCGGGCGGTAAGAAATGGCAGTGTCGTGGCGCTTGCAAACAAGGAAGCGCTTGTCTGTGCCGGATCGATTCTGGTCGATGAGACGAAACGAACCGGCAGTGTTCTTCTTCCGGTTGATTCGGAACACAATGCGATACACCAGGTATTCGACTACGACCATGCCGATGCGGTGGAGAAAATCATTCTGACTGCGTCGGGTGGCCCGTTCAGGAAATCGAGCCTGGATGAGATGGAATCAAGTACACCCGAGGAGGCTGTGCGCCACCCGAACTGGGACATGGGCGCCAAGATATCCGTGGATTCCGCGACGATGATGAACAAGGGGCTCGAGCTCATTGAGGCGAGTCATCTGTTTCCCGTTGGTGAAGAGCGCATCGAGATCCTGGTTCACCCTGAATCGATCATTCACAGCATGGTTGCATATTCCGACGGATCGATCCTTGCGCAGCTGGGTACGCCGGATATGCGCACGCCGATCGCCTACACACTTGCCTGGCCCGAAAGAATGCACAACCCGGCACCCAGGCTCGACTTTGTGGCTGTCGGCAATCTCAACTTCGAAGCGCCGGATCTGGTGAAGTTTCGCGCGCTGGTTCTGGCACGCGAGGCGCTTCGTGCCGGCGGTGGTGCGCCAATCGTTCTCAACGCGGCAAACGAGGTCGCGGTCAAGGCGTTCCTTGCGAAGCAGATCGGGTTCGGACGGATTGTACCTATCATTGAGGACACACTGGAAACCATCGGCCATGTCGGGATCCGTGACCTGGATGACGTATACGAATGCGACCGAAGGGCAAGACAGGACGCTGCAGTAGTGGTATCGAAGTGGACTTCCTGAATATCTCCCGGGACCTGTGCTGTGATTGATTCCCTGAGTTACATTGTGGCATTCGCAAGTGTCATCACGGTCATCGTGTTCTTTCATGAACTCGGGCACTACAGCGTCGCGCGCATGAATGGCGTTCGGGTTCAGGTTTTTTCGGTCGGCATCGGACCGGAGCTGGTCGGTTGGTCTGACAGGCATGGAACGCGATGGCGTATTTCCCTGTTGCCGCTCGGCGGCTACGTGTCGATGCTCGGGCAAAGCGACCTGCCAGGCGCCGAACCCGATGCCGTGGATACGGCCGAGGAGGACAGGTCATTCGCGGAGCGGACGGTCTACCAGCGTTCGGCGATCGTCGCTGCCGGCCCGATCGCAAACTTCATTCTCGCCGCGGTCTTGTTTGCCTGCGTCTATGCCACCGTCGGGCAGCCGACCGTTTCGACGGAGATATCCGATGTCGTGGAAGGCGGCGTGGCGGAAAGCGCCGGGTTGGTGGCGGGAGATATCATCGTCGAAGTCGACGGCAACACGGTGCGGAGTTTTGAAGACCTTGCGCTCTATGTCTCGTTGAGACCGGAAGTCCCGATCGACCTTCTGGTTAAACGGGATGGTGAGGAGTTTGTCACGCGGGTTGTTCCGGACATCGCCCTGATTGAGGACAGTTATGGCGCGATGCGTGAGGTGGGGCGGATCGGTGTCGTTTCCGGTGCAATCACTTCGACGCGACTTGGTCCGTTTGCAGCCCTTGCGGCAGGCGTCGCGGAGACCTGGAACTGGATTGGCAGGATTTTCGAAATTCTGGAAATGATCATTGCCGGTTCAGTGAGCAGCAAGGAACTTGCCGGACCGTTGGGTATCGCCCACGTCTCCGGCAAGATGGCGCAGGCGAGTTTTATCAATCTGGTGATTTTTGCGGCAATATTGTCGGTCAATCTGGGTCTGGTGAACCTGTTTCCCGTTCCGCTACTCGACGGTGGACATTTGCTGTTTTATATCGCTGAAATCGTGACCGGACGACCCGTCAGTGCGGCAGTGCAACAGAAGGGTACCCAGATTGGTATTGTACTCGTGGGAGCGTTGTTCATTTACGTTACATTCAATGACCTGATGCGACTTGGCGTCATGAACCTGTTTGGCGGTTCTCTTTCGTAGGAGGCTGTGCTCGGGGAGACTGATGAAGGTATTTCACAACAAATTTCTCGCTTCAATCTGGTTTGTCGCTGTGTTCGTCGGATCGGCACATGCACAGACGACCGTGAGTGAAATCATCGTTGAAGGCAATCAGCGGGTCGAGGTCGAGACAATACGCAGCTACATGGAACTCAACCCCGGCGACCCGATTGACATCGAGCTGGTTGACGATTCCATCAAGCGCCTTTTCGAAACAGGTTTCTTTGCCGATGTCTCGGTCCGGCGCGAAGGGACGGCGCTGATTGTCACAGTTGTCGAAAATCCCGTGATCAACCAGATTGCATTCGAGGGAAACCGGCTTCTGGATTCCGTGGACCTTGAAGGCGAAATCTCCCTCAAACCCAGATTGATCTACACGCCGGCCAAGGTTCGCGACGACGTGCAGCGGCTGATCGAGATCTACCGGCGTACGGGGCGTTTCAACGCAACCGTCGAACCGAAAATCATCCTGCAGGATCAGAACAGGGTGGACCTGGTCTTTGAGATTTCGGAAGGCGATGCAACGATCGTCCGCGAAATCAATTTTGTTGGCAACGCGGGCTTCTCAGACAGCACGCTGCGCGATGAGATCGTGACAAAGGAATCGGCCTGGTATCGGTTCCTCTCCACTGTTGATTCCTATGACCCTGACAGGCTGGCATTCGACCGTGAACTCCTGCGGCGTTTCTATCTGTCCGAAGGATACGTGGATGTCGAAATTGTAGCAGCGGTTGCCGAATTCACGCCGGGACTTGAAGAATTTTTTGTGACTTTTTCGATCGATGAAGGCCCGCGTTATGAAGTGGGCGAAATTTCGGTCACGTCCGAACTCGGTGATGTTGCTCCCGACGATGTCCTTGATCTCATCAGTTTTGATACCGGTGATTGGTACGACGCTGACCTGATCGAGGACGATATCCTCGACATGACGGTTGATTTCGGTCAACGCGGGATCAGCTTCGTCGAGATCAACTACGATGTCATCCGCGACCCGGAAGCGCAGATCGTTGATCTGCAGTTCATGGTTGTACGTGGTCCGGCCGTTTATGTCGAACGCATAGACATAATCGGCAACGTCCGGACGACGGATGAAGTCATTCGCCGCGAGGTACTCATCGTTGAAGGCGATGCGCTCAATTTCGCGCGCATGCAAAGATCTGAGCGACAGATACGTGCGCTCGACTATTTCACATCCGTCTCCGTGTCGACCGAACCTGGCAGCAGCGACGATCTTGTCATCATCACGATTGCGGTCGAGGAGAAATCGACCGGACAGTTGTCTTTCGGTATCGGATATTCCTCCCTCAACAAGGGTTTGATCACCATCTCCCTCTCGGAACGGAACCTTCTTGGCAATGGTCAGACCCTGGCGTTTGATCTGGAATTGTCCAATACATCGCGAACCTTCGAACTCGATGTTGTCGAACCGTACTTTCTGGACAGGGATCTCGCAGCAGGTGTGAATATCGTTGCGCGTCGACTGGACAGGACGTCCACGTCGTCGTTTGAACAGGAAGTCATCGGCGGGAGTGTCCGTTTGGGTTATCAGCTCGCGCGGGACCTCCGTCACACAGTGGCATATCTCTACCAGTTCAGAGATATTCTCAACGTTCAGGCCACAGCGTCACCGTTCATCGCGAGCCAGGAAGGGCAGACGCATGTATCAGCAGTGTCGCAATGGCTGATCTACGACAAACGCGATGATGTCATATTTCCGACCGAAGGTTACATGCTGCGTCATTACCTCGAAGTGGCAGGTCTGGGAGGCGATACCCGCTATGCGAGCACACGGATGATCGGCACCTATCATTATCCGTTTGGCGGTGACTGGATTCTCGACCTTCGGCTCGATGCGGGCATTATCGACGGTCTGGGAGAAGATGTCGGTATCGCGGACCGTTTCTTCATCGGCGGGAGCAGACTGCGCGGTTTTTCGTTCTCCGGCGTTGGTCCCAGGGATACCCGGACAGGCGATGTTCTGGGCGGAAACGTGTACTGGAACGCGACTGCTTCACTCAATGTTCCGCTGGGTCTTCCCCGTGAACTTGGCCTGCGCGGACGGGTATTCACGGATTGGGGGAGTCTCTTCAACGTTGACGTAACGGGTGCGGATATCGTTGACGAGTCAACACCACGCGGATCTGTCGGCGTCGGGTTTTCCTACATTTCGCCTATTGGACCGATGCAATTCGATTTTGCGTGGCCGGTCCAGAAGAAAGACTATGACGAAACCGATACGTTCAGGTTCAGTGTCGGGACCGGGTTCTGATGATGCATTCCGTCCGAAAGATTCCGATCGCTTCCGTTGTTGCTGTCGCGCTGGCTTTTCTTGTCACGGCGGCTTCTGCACACGACGGTTCAAAAGTCGCTTTCATTGACCTGCAGTACATCATTCGGCAATCAAGTGCCGGTCAGTCGATAACGAGTCAGGTCCGGCAGTTGCGCAAGGCCGCCTCCGAGGAAATTGCGGAAATGGAAGATGAATTGCGCAAACGCGAAACGGACATTGCCGCAAAATCTTCATTGCTGTCCGAGGACAAGTTGACAACGCTGAGAGTGGAGTTTGAACGGGATTTGCAGGAATTGCGTGATCACATCAGAAACCAGGAAAGTCACCTCGGGACACGGGAAACCGAAGCTATTGGCGAATTGCAGGGTCACGTACTGCGAATATTGCAAGACATAATGACCGAACGCGAGATCGATATCATCCTTGGCAGGCCACAGTATCTGGTGGCGAACAAAACGCTGGATCTCACGGAAGACGTTATTTCGGAATTGAACAGCAGCGTTCCCGCAATGACACTCAAAGATACCGAACAAGAGTAGACCGGGTGCCTGGTCGCCGATTCGCCCAACCAGCTGGTCCGTTTTCGCTTGCCGAACTGTCTGCGGCTGTGGGCGCGGAGCTGGCCGGCAGCTTCGACGGTTCCAAATACATCAAAGATGTTGCAACACCAGCCACGGCAAATCGCGACGAACTGTGTTTTTTCAATAACATCAGGTTTGCTGCAGCACTTGAGGCCAGCTCTGCGGGTGCGTGCCTCATCAAGAGAACTGACACGCGATATCTTCCGCCCGCAACGGCTCCCCTGGTGTGCGACGACCCGTCACTGGCGTTCACGAAGATCACGCGGATTTTCTATCCACACGCGCGATCCCGAGGCCGGATATCTCCTGATGCCCGTGTCCATCCGTCGGCGACCATCGGCGAGGGCTCAAGAATAGATGCTTTTGCGGTCGTGGAAGATGGTGTGGAAATTGGCGCACGTTGCCACATTGGAAGCGGGACAGTACTCGGGTCCAGGATCCGGATCGGCGATGATTGCGAGATTGGTGACAACGTCACCATGATGTTTAGTATTGTCGGTAACGGTGTACGTATCCAGTCGGGTGCCCGTATCGGCACGGAGGGCTTCGGATTCACGATCACGCGCGATGGTATCTGCCGTATCCCGCACGTTGGTCGCGTGCTCATCGGTAATGATGTCGGAATCGGTGCCAACACGACGATCGTTCGTGGCACCATCGAGGACACGGTTATTGGGAACGGTGTGATGATCGATAACCAGGTACATATTGCCCACAATGTTCAACTTGGTGACGGTGTGGTGATAGCAGGTCAGGCAGGTGTTGCCGGAAGTGCCGTAATCGGGGATTTTGCGATGCTCGGAGGCAAGAGTGGCGTTTCGGAACATGCGACGCTCGGCAGCAGGTTGAAACTCGGCGCCATGTCGAGAGCGATTGGATCACTGGAAGCGGGGGAAACCTATGTCGGTGTTCCGGCGATACCCGTAGCGAAATATCGCAAGATACAACGCCATCTGAGGCGCAAGGCCAGACAGGATTGAACGAATGAACGATGCCCGCGATACAGGTTATCTTGACCAGAAATCGACATTCGAGTCTCTTGATATCATCAAGATCATGGAGCTCATTCCTCATCGGTATCCGTTTCTCATGATCGACAGGGTTATTGATATCGTTCCCGACGAGAGTGCTGTCGGAATCAAGAATGTCTCGATCAACGAACCGCAGTTTCAGGGTCACTTCGCGGCACAACCGGTCATGCCTGGGGTGCTGATCATCGAGTCGATGGCGCAGACGTCTGCCGTCCTCATGGTTGCCACGCTCGGTGAAGAGGCGTGGGGTCAGGTGATCTACTTCGTCACGGTGGACAAGACGCGGTTCCGCAAACCGGTCACGCCGGGAGATGTCATGAAGCTTTATGTCAGGAAGGATCACCAGCGTGGACGATTCTGGCGATTCCACTGCGTCACGAAAGTTGATGATGTGATCGTTGCGGAAGGTATTGCAACAGCCATGCTTCAGAACGGCTGACCGACTTCATGGCCCGAATTCATGCAACTGCCATCGTTGACCCCGGTGCGCGCCTCGCGGACACGGCGATCATCGGACCATACTGCGTGGTTGGCCCCGATGTCGTCCTCGATGACAAGGTTGAATTGAAGTCGCATGTTGTTGTCGAGGGAATAACGACGATCGGGGCCGGGAGTACGGTGTATCCGTTTTCCTCACTTGGCCAGGCGCCGCAGAACATCAGGTACAGGGGCGAACCCACCCGTCTGGAGATCGGACGCAACAATATCATTCGCGAACAGGTCACCATGAATACCGGCACCGTCACCGACGCGATGGTGACGCGAATTGGCGACGACAACATGTTCATGATTGGCGCCCACGTTGGCCATGACTGTCAGGTCGGCAGCAATGTTGTTCTTGCCAATCAGACTTTGCTTGGTGGCCACGCCGTCGTGGGGGATTTCGTCATACTTGGTGGGCGGTCGGCAATTCATCAGAATGTCCGGGTTGGTCAGCATGCAATCGTTGGCGCATTTTCAGCTGTTGTACGCGATGTGATTCCCTTCGGAAGGGCGAATGGCGATCGCGCTGCTCTCGACGGGATCAATCTGATCGGGCTCAGGCGCCGCGGGTTTCCGAGAACTGAAATCGACTCGCTGAGCAAGCTGTACCAGAACCTGTTTTCGGATGAGGGAATTTTCGAGGACCGGATTGCCAAGGCAATCAAGGATTTCGTGAACCCGTGCGGCCCTGTCGATGCGGTTCTCGCATTTGTGCAATCGAAAGGTAATCGCGGGCTGTGCAAACCCAAACCTGCTGATGTTGCCTAAACTCGGCATCATTGCCGGGGGTGGTGCACTTCCGGGTATCGTGGCGCAAACAGTGAAGGAACAGGGTCGGGCAAGTGTCCTGCTGGCGTTGCGGGACCATGCGGACCCCGACATCGTCACGTCGCATGATCCGCACTGGCTCGATCTCTGGGACGTGCCAGGCGCACTTGAAATATTCAGGAACGAAAGTGTCGAGGAAATCGTTCTCACCGGAACCGTGCGCCGGCCGTCGGCAGACACGTTGCCGCAGAACGGAAACGCGCATCATCTCATGAAACGCCGTGACCTGCGACTTGGAGACGGTTCGTTGCTCAAGCTTGTCATCAGACTGTTCGAGGAGCACGGGGCGGGTCGTATCGTCGGAGTCGATGAGATTGTTCATTCGTTACTTGCGCCTGCCGGTGTGTTGACAGAACGCGGCCCGGACGAGGAACAACGGGAGGATATTCACCACGGAGCATCAATTCTTGATGCGCTCGGATCATTCGAGTTTGGTCAATCCATCGTCGTGCAACAGGGTATGGTGCTCGGTCTGGAAGCGGTTGAAGGAACGGATGCGTTGATCAGGCGCTGCGGGAGTCTGAAGCGGTCCGGACCCGGTCCGATACTCGTGAAGATCAGGTATCCGGATCAGGATCGGCGCGCGGATCTTCCCACGGTTGGTACCACAACGGTGCAACTGTGCGTGGAATCGGGCTTTTCCGGCATAGTCATCGAAGCGGGTGAGTCACTGATTGTCGAGCGGGAAAAGACAATTGCCCTCGCAAACAGGAATGGCCTGTTTCTGGAAGGATGCCATCTCGTCGATCGGTGACCATACGGTGCCTGCCCCTCTGATTTTCATAGTTGCCGGTGAGCCATCGGGTGATGTTCTTGGTGCAGGGCTCATGCGCAGCCTGATCAACCAGACCGGCGGACATGTCAGGTTTGCGGGCGTCGGCGGACCCGAAATGGAAGCCGAAGGGTTTGAACCCATGTTTCCGATGACGGATCTGGCGGTTACCGGTTATCTGGACGTCTTGTTGCGTCTCGCAACAATCCTCCGTCGAATACGGCAGGCTGTTGCCGCTGTGCGGACACAACGTCCGGCGGTCGTGGTGACCGTTGATTCGCAGGAATTTGCCTACCAGTTTGCCCGGCGGCTTTACCCGGCGCCGTGCCCGGTCATCCAGTATGTTGCGCCCACTGTCTGGTTATGGAAGTCAGAGCGTACACAACGGATCGCGGGCCTGTTCGACCGGCTTCTGCTGCTGTTTCCTTTCGAGAAACCGTGGTGGGATGCGGTGAGCCAGGATGCGGTCTTTGTTGGCCACCGGGTTTCGGGATTGACAATTCCCGATTGCCCGGCGCGGGAACGCGCCAGAATTCTCGACGGTCGGACTGGACCGATCGTGTTATTGATGCCGGGAAGTCGCGATGCGGAAATCAGAAATCAGCTTCCTCTTGTCAGGGGGGTTGCAGAGCGACTGGCTCAGTTTTTTCCCGAGATCGTCTATGTTGTTCCGACCGTCGAAGGCGTGGCAGACCGGCTGCGAAACGCGCTGCAATCCTGGAATGTACGGGTGATTGTCGAGGCGGCCAATGCCGATAAACGAGTCGCGCTGATGACAATCGCCGATGCCGCAGTCGCGAAACTTGGATCGGCAGCACTGGAACTTGCGGCTGCCGGTACGCCGCATGTCGTCGTTGGTCGCGCTGACCGGATGTCAGCCGCACGGTTTCGACGCCTGTCGAATGCCAGTTTCCTGTCGTTGGTCAACATCCTGGCGGACAAGCAGGTGACGCCCGAGTTCATTCAGGACGCGTTTACGGTTGATGCTGTTTCTGACGCCGTGACGGCACTTCTTCACGACGATCGACTCCGTTCGGGGCAGTGCAGGGAATTCCGGAAGGTGATTGCTTCCCTGCGTCATCCGTGCGGTTCATCGTCCGACATGGCGGCGCACAATATTCTCGAGTTTATCTCATGATGCGGGTTGTCATTGCGTAACGCTTCACCGTACTTTTCAGCACCTTAGCCAAGCGAGGACACAACTGTGCAGGTCATGTCGTCGGAAATTCATCTCATCGTCAAGTCGATGCGTCGAAACATCGGGAACGAACCCGCCTGTGCACGCACAATGCCGCCTGAAGTCTACTCCTCACAAGAATTTCTTGACCTTGAATGGGAGAGGATTTTCGGCCGGGAGTGGCATTGCGTTGGGCGGGCCGAGAGTATCAGCGAGCCAGGAGAGTACATAACTGCCCGTTTGAACCGGCAGCCTGTCATCGTCATCAGGCAGCGTGATCGTTCGATCAGGGCACTCTCGAATGTTTGCCTTCACCGGATGATGAAGCTTGTGAGCGGCAAGGGAAAATGTCGTCGAATCGTTTGCCCCTATCACGCCTGGACGTATGAGATTGACGGCAGGCTCGTCGCCGCGCAACACATGCAAGAAAATTGTCTGTTTGATAAGACGGCGCTGGCGTTGCCGGAGATCAGGTGTGCCGTGTGGCAGGGCTGGATCTACGTCACGATGAACCCGGAAATTCCCGAACCGGAGAGGAGACTTGCCGGTCTTGAACGGATTATGCGTCCCTATCACGCATCAGACTACGTGGAAGTTGACCGACAGGAACACGTCTGGAAGACAAACTGGAAGCTTCTCACAGAGAATTTCATGGAAGGATATCATCTTCCGTTTACACATCGAAAGACGGTCGGTGCCTATTTTCCGGTGGACGACACACGGTTCGGGAAGGCTGGTGACGGTTATACCCACCAGTGGTTTACCAAGGACAGTGACGCACCTGTCGGGACCGCGCATCGCGCCAACAAGCGGCTACGGGGCAAGAGGCGCCGTACATCGGTCCTCGGAACCGTCTATCCATGCCACATGTTCGTGTTGGGACCGGATCATCTCTGGTATCTGAGTCTGCAACCGCGGTCGCCAGGGGAGATCGACGTTCTCTATGGTCTCGCGTTTGCTCCGGAAGTCATGGACGATACAGAAAACGTCGACGAGAAGATTGCGGAAGCAAAGCGCTTTCTCGACAGGACAAACGAAGAAGACCGTGTTGTCGTGGAAGACCTCTATAACGGCGTCCGCGCACCGCTCGCAAAACCGGGCCCGTTAAGCTGGCTGGAGAAGCAAAATCTGGACTTTGCGCGTTACATTCTCACGAGCATCGAACGGTCATGAACCGGCGACAGGGGAGGAGACCTTACCACTGTCCGGTGTTTCCCATACTTGACCAGGGCTCTGCAGGGGGAAGGCTTTCACCCTTCTGCAGGAGTTCTACCGAAATTCCGTCGGGTGAACGCACAAACGCCATGTGACCGTCGCGTGGCGGCCGATTGATCACGACACCTGCGTTCATGAGACTTTCGCAAAGTCCGTAGATGTCGTCGACCTCATAGGCCAGATGTCCGAAGTTGCGGCCGCCCCCGTATTCTTCGGGGTCCCAGTTGTAGGTCAGCTCAATCTGGGCATCCGGATTCTCTTCGGCGCCGAGAAAGACCAGAGTGAATCGACCCTTCTCGTTCTCATATCGGTCCATCTCTTTCAGGCCGAGCTTGTTACAGTAGAAATCGAGCGATTCGTCGATGTCGCGTACACGGACCATGGTGTGCAGATAGCGCATGTGTTGTTCCCTTCAGGTACACCCCGCAGCGGTCGCGGACGGTGAAACATCAAACGTTCCGGCAGATCGTGGTGTTGAAATCACCGCTGATCGACGGGCACAAAATCGCGTTTGAGCTTGCCGGAATAGACCTGGCGTGGTCGCCCGATCTTTTGTGACCGATCGAGGTGCATCTCGTTCCACTGGGCAATCCAGCCGACAGTACGCGCCACTGCGAAGACGGCGGTAAACAGGCGCCTTGGGATGCCCATGGCCCGCAGGATCACACCCGAATAGAAGTCCACGTTCGGATACAACCCCCGATCGACAAAGTAGGAATCAGCCAATGCTATCCTCTCCAGTTCCACGGCAATCCGCAAAAGCGGTTCATCACGGTTATCGATCTGATCAAGGACCTGATGGCACGCGTCGCGCAGAATGACTGCACGCGGATCATAACTCTTGTAAACCCTGTGCCCGAAACCCATGAGTCTGAACGAATCATCCCGGTCTTTGGCGCGATCGAGGAACGCTGAAATCTGGTCGAATTCACCAATGTCCTCAAGCATCTGCAGCACCGCCTCGTTGGCTCCGCCGTGTGCGGGTCCCCAAAGACTTGCGATACCTGCCGACACGCATGCAAACGGGTTGGCGCCAGAAGATCCCGTCAGACGTACAGTCGATGTCGACGCGTTTTGCTCGTGATCAGCATGCAGCACGAGGATGAGATCCATGGCGCGTTCGAACACCGGATTGACTTCGTAGGTTTCGCAGGGCACCGAGAACATCATGTGCAAGAAGTTGGCCGCATACCCGAGATCGTTACGGGGATACACAAATGGTTGTCCTATCGACCATTTGTAGGTCATCGCCGCGATGGTGGGCAGCTTCGCAATGAGGCGTATCGCGGCAGTCATCCGTTCTTGCGGGTCATTGACGTTGGAGCTCTTGGGGTAAAACGCAGACAGAGCACCGACAACGCCGACCAGCAACGCCATGGGGTGTGCATCACGCCGGAATCCACGGAACAGGAAATTAACCTGCTCGTGGATCATCGTGTGGTTCGTGATGGTCCAGTCGAACTTGGCCAGTTCGTCTGCGCGCGGAAGTTCACCGTTAAGGATCAGGTAGCAAACTTCCAGAAAACTTGAATGTTGCGCGAGTTGATCGATCGGGTAGCCACGGTAAAGGAGTTCGCCATTCGAGCCGTCCACATAGGTGATCTTGGACTCGCAACTTGCGGTCGCCGTGTACCCGGGGTCATAGCAGAACAGGCCGGATTGCTGATGCAGTGTTCGGACGTCAACAACCGTCGATCCCTTTGTTCCCTCAAGTATGGGTAATCTGGCGAGGATTTCACCGGTACCGGAATCAACCAGGTTGACATCTCTGACTTTCCGGGGACCCGTTGGTACGTGGCCGTGCTGCTTGCTGTTCATCTCTCCTGCCTTGCTTGGCGGATGGTTTCATTCGTTCTGACTGACCTGTTTACCTGAAAACTGCGGTCTACGTCACTGTCCGCGATCACTGCGGGGATATCAGTCGCATTCCTGTCCGGATAGATTCCCTTTGCTGTACGCAATCCCGTCTGCCAGTCGACCAAGTGATTCTTCGCGACCCAGGAAATAAAGCACATCAAAGATCGGCGGGGAGACATTGCTTCCGGTGAGAGCCGCGCGCAGCGGTTGCGCGACCTTGCCCAGACCGAGCGCACGGGTATCAGCCACGTCCCGAACGCATGTCTCGAGTTCTTCCTTTGTCCAGTTCCCGATCGTGTTCAGGCTGGAATGAAGATCGCCAAGGATGCCGCGTGCGGCAATCAGGAACTTTGCCGCCTTGTCGTTGTATTGAAGGGGGCGGCGTTGAAAGAAAAACAACGCGCTGTTTGCGAGTTCCACGAGCGTTCGATTGCGTTCCTTCATGGCAGGCATGGCCTGCGCGAGCAGTGCGATTTCATCTGATATCAGTTCGCGCCCCAGCGTGTCTGTCAAGAGTTGTGCCGTCAGGTTCGCCAGCCGCTGGTCATCCGCTGTCTTGAGGTATTGCACGTTGACGGTTGTGAGCCTTGCGAGATCAAACCGGGCTGCCGACCGGCCGACTGCCGGCAGGTCGAACCAGTCGATCGCCTGGTCCGTGGAAAAGATCTCGTTATCGCCATGACTCCAGCCAAGCCGCATCAGGTAATTACAAACAGCTTCCGGCAGAAAACCCTGTTCGCGGTACTGTTCGACGCTGATGCTGCCATGCCGTTTTGACATCCGACCGCCGTCCGGACCGTGAATGAGTGGTATGTGTGCATACACGGGTTCCGGCCAGCCAAGGGCACGACAAATCTGGCTCTGGCGTGCGGCATTGGTCAGGTGATCGTCACCGCGAATGACGTGCGAGACACAGGAATCATGATCGTCCACGACAACGGCCAGGAGGTACGTCGGGGTACCATCCGATCTCAGCAGTATCATGTCGTCGAGTTCGCTGTTCGCGAACACGACTTCACCCTGAACGCGATCGTTGATCATCGTGTGACCTGATTGCGGCATCTTCAGGCGAATGACCGGACGAACACCTGCCGGTGCATCTGCCGGATCCCTGTCACGCCATCGCCCATCATATCTGGGTCGCCGATGCTCGCGTTTTGCGGTTTCCCGCATTTCCTGCAATTCCTCAGCCGTGGCGTAACAGCGATAGGCGCGACCTTCTGCCAGCAGGCGTCGCGCTGATTCAGCATGACGGGCGGCACGGGTGCTCTGAAACACCGGTGGCGCGTCCCATTCCAGACCGAGCCAACGCAGACTGCTGAAGATGGCGTCCGTTGCTTCCTGCGATGATCGTTGTCGGTCGGTGTCTTCGATACGCAACAGGAACGCGCCGTCAAAGTGGCGTGCATAGAGCCAGTTGAACAGCGCCGTTCGTGCGCCGCCAATATGCAGGAACCCCGTCGGTGACGGAGCAAATCGTGTTACGACAGAAGACATGAATTCAGGACTGCAGGTCGCCCGCGCTGAACTGTTCGACCCACAATCGGTCGTTTTTCATCGGAATTCAGTCAATAGTGACGGAGAAGACCGGCAAGACAGCCCTGAATCTTGACGCGATCAGGATGGTAGACTTGCGGGCTGTATGCGGGGTTGGCAGCTTCGAGAGCTATCTTCCCTTCCCTGCGAACCAGGCGTTTCAGAGTGGCTTCCTGATCGTCGATCAGTGCGACGACAATCGATCCGCTTTCCGCGTCTTCGGAACGTTCAACGATGATCGTGTCGCCGTCGAGAATGCCGAGATCAACCATCGAGTCGCCCTCGACCTCGAGCGCATAGCAATTCCGTCCCCCGACGATGTTGGCGGGTACGCCGACAACAAAAGACGGGTCACTGATGGCCTCGATAGGCGTGCCGGCAGCGATTCGCCCGTGCATCGAGATATACACGGTGTTGTCATTGGCCGCATCTGGTGCAACGGCATAGCCCTCCTGGTCGCTACTGACATTCTGCGGCAGACGCAGAATTTCGAGCGCGCGCGCACGATAGGGAAGGCGCCGCAGGAACTGGCGTTCCTGTAACGACACAACCATGCGATGAATGCCGGACTTGGAACGAACACCGATTGCCTCACACATCTCTTCGTATGATGGCGAGACTCCGTTTTCCTGGAGGTTCTTATGAATGAACAGGAGCAACTTATGCTGTTTTGGCGTTAGCATTGTCGAATGTTCCATTCGGATTTTGCAGTGTCTTGTATCGAATGTTCTACAAGTGTTCACATGCCAAGTCAATTGTTCAATGCTCATCGACAGGATACCAGCGCTTTTCGACGGAGACTTCCGTCACGTGTTCTGTTGTCGATCAAAGGAGCGCGCCGACGACGCATTTCTAAAGTAGAACGACGTCGACCATCTCCCCGGTTCGGACCGGAGGTGCGAAGGGCATGCGGATGATCAGGCAGGAAGCCTGCGCAAGATTTGCCATCATGGAACTGTCCTGCCGCGCGAACGGTACAGCGATGCGTGCGCCATCGTTTGTCGGTTCGAGGCGTGCACGCAGATAGTCCTCCCGTTCGTCGTTTTCCCGCAGATCCGCCCCGACCACCACAGTTTCGGTCACGGGATGCCGGCTGGCGGGATCTTCACCGAGCATTCGTGAAATCGCCGGGCGCAGGAAAATGTGACCACAAACGAGTGTGGAGACAGGATTTCCCGGGAATCCCAGCATCGGAACACGCCCGTACATGCCGAAGGCCAGTGGCTTTCCGGGGCGCATGGCAATTTTCCAGAAGTCGAGATCAAGACCTTCATCGGCCATGACCTGACGGACGAGGTCGTGTTCGCCAACCGACATTCCGCCTGTCACAACAAGCATGTCACAATCGTGCGCACTTTGAATGATTGCGCGCAAGGTCTTCGCGTCGTCACGTGCGAGGCCAAGATCGATCGGCGTTCCGCCGCATTCCCGTACCAACGAGGCAAGGACAAGCGAGTTCGAACTGACGATCTGGTCGGGTTTCGGGGTATTCCCGGGCATCACGAGTTCGTCACCGGTTCCCAGGATCGCAATGCGGGGTTTTCGCGTGACCTGGATCCAGCTTGCATTCATGGCGGCGATCAGACCGATTTCGCGCGGTCCCATACGCCGGCCCTTGAGTCCGGCGCAGTCGCCCGCGTGGAAGTCCAGTCCACGTTTGCGAATGTATCGTCCCCGGACAACCGGTTGATTGACTTTGATGATGTCATCGTCTCGTTCAGTCAGTTCCTGAATGACGATTGTATCCGCGCCATCCGGGACAAGACCGCCGGTGAAGATGCGCACGGCTTCACCGTCGCCGACGTGTGTTTCCGACGCCTTGCCGGCAGCTGCTTCACCAACAATTTTCAGTGTGGCCGGAATGCGGCAAACATCTGCCGCACGAACTGCGTAACCGTCCATTGCGGAGACGTCTCGTGGCGGCTTCGTGACACGGGCCGTGATGTCCTGCGCCAGCACGCGACCATGTGCAGCGGCAATGGACACCTGTTCGGTCGACAGCGGTACAAGAGCATCGAGGATCCGCTGTCGTGCTTCAAGAACTGAAATCATCGTTCGCGCTGCCAGCTTCCCGTCCGGCCTCCGCGCTTTTCAACCAGACAAACATCACCGATAACCATGTCGCGGTCGATTGCCTTGCACATGTCGTAGATTGTCAGCGCAGCAATCGAAACGGCAGCAAGTGATTCCATTTCCACGCCGGTTCGGTCGCTCACGCTGCATGTCGCGGAAATATCGACACAGGAATCGGTCTCGTTGGCTGCAAGTTCGACCTTCACTGACGAGAGACTCAGAGGGTGACACAGCGGAATCATGTTTGCCGTGTTTTTCGCCGCCATGATGCCGGCGATGCGGGCAACAGCAAACACATCACCCTTGGGGATCGACCCTTTTGCGATTTCCCGGAGTGTTGTCGGTTGCATGAAGATTCTGCCAACGGCTACAGCGGTTCGGTCAGTCCGGTCCTTTGCCGAGACGTCAACCATTCGCGCACGTCCGTCACGATCAAGATGCGTCAATCCGTTACACATGGCAGGTTCTCCCTTGACCGTCCTGTTCCGGCCCCATGCAGGATAATCGATGAGTCATGGTTGTCGTGCCACTCAGTTGTCTGTTTCCGGGGAACACCGGTTCCGACTGCACGATTCAGGCTGAAACCGGAGAAGCTGCCACAGGATGGATCTGAGTTCTTGCATTGCCGTTTCGATGTCCAGCTCGGGACGAACCAGGGCACCATAGAAAATGCCGTCGATGTGGGTCGAAACAAATGCTGCAATGTCTTCCGGTGAATGACATGTGAACACACCCTGTTCCACGCCGAGACGTATTCCGTCGGTCAGAAGCTTTCGTTCGATCATGTAGAAGTATTCAATGTCGCTTGCGACGGACGGCGATTCGTCACGTTTGTCAGAGTACTCGAACATGATCTTGACAGCACGTTTGAGCGGTTCCGAATAGGTAATGTTGTTCTCGAGCCAATTGTTGATCAGTTCGACCGGTGACGCGTGTTTCTCCGCGTTGATCCGGTTGTAGTTCTCGATTGCCTGATCGACCGCATAGGACACCGCTGCGTGAAACAGGTCCTCCTTGTTCTTGTAGTAGTAGTACACAAGGGAATAGGTGGTATCTGCACGCAGTGCGATTTCCTGCATCGTGACTTCGGCATAGCCCTTGGTAGAGAAGAGATCGAGAGCAACCTCCAGTACGGCATCCGCCCGGGCATTTCTCTTTCGTGACCGGTTGTCAGGCATCGTTATGCGGCTCTCACGCTGGTCCGCAATGCTCGCAGACGGATGGATAGGGAATCCACGACACGATCAGTCTTGCAACAGGACAAGATCGTGCGCCCGTACATGAACGGGAACGGTTTCCCCCGGAGTCAACGACTGCTCTGCTGGCAGACGCAACAACAGTTCGATCTCCTGACTGGTTCCGGAACGGGCATGGCATCGCCGATGTGCGCCTTGAAACACGATATCCTGGATGATGACCTCGCCCAGCGAAATCATGTCTTCCTGATCCGAAGAACCCACTCTGATGTGCTCTGGTCTGACGGACAGATGCGCCGTTGATCCGGTCTCGGCGCAACCACGAACAGTCAGAAACCCGAGAGCGGTTTCGATTGCTGTTAGTTCACTGTTCCCCGAAATTGCCTTGCCGGAAAGGATGTTGCTGTCACCCATGAATCTGGCGGTGAACAGGCTGGCTGGCCTGAGGTAAACCCGCTCAGGCGGACCGACGTCCTCTATGGAGCCATTGTTGATCACGACGACGATATCACCGATGTTCATGGCCTCGTCCTGGTCGTGGGTGACGTGTACGAATGTTGTTGCAATTCGCCGCTGGATCTGAACCAGTTCCTCCTGCATTTGCTGCCTGATCTTCAGATCAAGAGCACCCAGGGGTTCATCGAGCAACAGGACCGCGGGTTCAACCACAATGGCCCGGGCCAAGGCAACGCGCTGGCGCTGACCGCCTGAAAGCTGGTGAATTTTTCTTTCGCCGAGGCCTTCGAGACCGACTGTGGCCAGAACCTCTTCCACGCGTCGGTAGCGCGCGGATCTGGACACCTTGCGCATCGCAAGCCCGAACCCGATGTTGTCGCGAACACTCATGTGCGGAAACAGGGCGTAATCCTGGAAGACCGTGACTGTCGGGCGTCGCGCAGGGGGAGTCGATGTCACATCCTGACCGTCAATCATGACCCGACCGGATGTCGGTGTCGTGAATCCGCCGAGTATCGAGAGCAGCGTCGTCTTGCCGCTTCCGGACGGTCCGAGAAGAACAACGAACTGTCCCTGGTCTATAGCCAGATTCACATTGTCGAGTGCGACCAGATTGCCATAGACCTTGCGAACGTCGTGCAATCTGACCAGCGGTTGGCTCATCGTCCGTCTCCGCGTCTGAACAGAAGAGTGACGGCGGCGATCAGGATGATGCTCATGGAAATGGCAAAGACGACGGTTCCGGCAGCATTCACTTCGGGTGTAAGACCGGCACGCAACATTTCGAAAATGATGACGGGTAGAGTCACTTCAAATCGGCTGAGCAGGAAAGCGACGATGAACTCGTCCCAGGAGAGAGTTGCAGAAAGGCAGAACGCTGCAAGCAGTGGCACCTTCATCATCGGCAGGGAAACCAGGATGATGGTCTGGAGATCGCTGGCGCCCAGATCGTGTGCAGCGGCATCGATGTTCTTGTGGTGATCGCTCATCTGCGAATAGATGATAGCGAAAGCCAGGGGCAGATTGATGACAACATGGCCAATGCCGACCGCGAACAGCGACTTCGAGATGCCAACAACATTGAAGGTCGTCAACAATCCCATCCCGATAATCAGATAGGATACCGTGATCGGAGCAATCAGCAGGAAGCGCGCTGTGCCCGGGAATTTGACCGGGGTTCTGGACAGGCTGTAGGCGGCCAGAAATCCCAGAATTGTCGTGACGAGTGCTGAAAGCACCGCGACGGCCACGGAGTTGACGAGGGCGTCGAGGAGACGCTCATTGGCGAACAGCTTGGCATACCAGCGCAAGCCCGGACCATCAAAGGGTGGGACAGGCAAGTCCCCGTTCTGGAACGAGAAGAGCACGAGGATAACGACGGGCAGATAGATAAATCCGAGCGCCAGCAACAGATAACCACTCACGGTCATGTTACCGATCAGGCGGCTCATCAGATTCGATCCATCTTCAGATAGCGCGCGGATGCGAAATAGACGCAGACGACCACGATCATGAGGGTGACACTCATGACAGAGGCCATCGGAAAGTTCGCAGAGCGGGAGATCTGCAGCATGATGGCCTGCGGAATAAGGACCTCCGTGTTGCCACCGAGGATCTGGGGTGTGATGTAGTCACCAATCGTGATGACAAACGTCAGGAAGGCACCGACAGCCACGCCTGGAATGCTGAGGGGCAGGGTTATCCTGAGGAACACCTGAAATCCGGTTGCACCCAGATCTGAAGCCGCATCGCGAAGTGAGCGCGGGATCTGGATCAGACTCGCGTAAATGGTCAGCGTCAGGAGCATGGTGAAGAAGTGGACAAAACCGAGGATCGTTGCGCCACGCGTGTAAGCCAGCGTCAGCGGTTCGCTGATCAGTGCGATCGACAACAGGCTTGAATTGATGATGCCCGTGTCCGACAGCACGAGAAGCCAACTGTAGGAACGCACGACATAGGCGGTCCAGAATGGCAACACCGCGAAAACGAGAACAATTTTCTGCCAGCGCAGCGATATGCGGTAGGCCAGTATGTATGCCAGCGGGTACGCGACCAGAATGCTGATGACCGTTGTCAGCACCGTTACTTCTATCGAATTGAAAAGTGCCTCGACGAGGTAGTCCCGCGTAAGGAATTTTTCGTAGTTGGCGAATGTCCAGGTTGCTTCGAGTCGTCCGCGCAGGCGCTGCCAGAATCCGACGGCGACCATGATCAAAAACGGAGTCACGAAAAACAGCAGCGAGAAAATCAGCGCTGGATAGATCGCCCATCGCGTCAGGGAGACACCCCCGAATTTGTCGCTCCCTCCCAAAGCGTACTTTCGCCGGTCTATATCTCAGGTCTTTCCTGTCTGTGTGATCTGTCCAGCGGGGTGTAATCAGTCAGTGGCCGCGAAAGGTGAAGAATACTGGCTGTATTGCTCTCCGCCGGAATCAACTGTGAACTCAGGCCTGCAGGAACTCCGTCCAGATATCGAGCATTTCCACATCCATTTCCGGATCCGGAAGGAGTGACACCTGCGAACGCGCGAGAAAGTCCGGCTGGTCATCCCACCGCAGGATTGTCTTTTCTTCGGTCGAGAGTTCCGCGGTCTCGTTCGCGGGCATGGCCCAGAAGCACTCGGAGGTTGCCAGCAATCCCTGGCCTTTCGGGCTGAGTATCCATTTGACGAACTCCGCAGCAAGTTCCTTCCTGTTACTGCTGCTCAGGATACCGATTCCCTGATTCCAGATCAGACCACCATCATCGGAGATAACCCAGTCAAGTTCGGGATTTGTCGGCATGAGATTGGATACCGTGAACTCCGCGCCACCGACCACCACGTCAACCGATCCGGTGACCAGTGCATTCTGGACGCTGACGATGTCGCCGACCATCTTGACGTTCGGTTTCATGGCCAGGAGTTTTTCGCGAATATCGCCGAGATCGTCACGTTTGATCGTCGCGGGTTTGAGACCCATGGACAGCCCGATCATCTGGATGATCGGGAAATAGTAGTCGTAGACACCAATGCGTCCCGTGTACTTGTCGTTCCAGGCAATATCGCCGCGCCTGGCGTCCGCCGGGTCAACCACGTCCTTGTTGTAGCAGAAGCCGTAGTAGCCGAACTTTTCGGGAATTGCGTACGACTTGCCGTTGACGTGCGTGTAGGGCGCATCGCGTAATTGCGGGAAAATATCGTTCCAGGGGGCAATATCCTCGGGAAGTTCTTCAAGAATACCGAGGTCGGCAACTTGCGGGACGTCAGGTGCATCGATCACCATCACGTCCCAGTCGCCCGGCGCAGACTGTTCGAGAATCGCCAGTGCGGTTCCGGTCCCTTCATATGTCTTGGCGTTGACCTTGACGCCGTGTGCCTGTTCGAACGGTTCGAGAAGTTTTGTATCGGCGTGATCGCACCACACGAGAACATTGAGTTCGCCTTCGGCGCGTGCGTACCGCGGCAACAGGGCTGTTGTCGCGGCAATTCCGGCGGCACCCGAAAGAAGGGTGCGGCGGCTCACTGTACTCCAGGTCGGTTGCGATGGTTTCGTCATTTGTCGATGTCCCTCTTCAGGTTGGTTGGAATCCGGTTCCCTTGTTTCTGCCTGGCACTTTTTCGTTCCGTTCAACCGCCGTGCATCCAACCAGGTCGGCGGATGGTTTCATCGATTGTCTGGCCGTCCTTCGCTGCAATGCCTGCCATGATCCTGAGGATGACACAGACAGCCATACGGGATGTCTGGCCGCTGACATCGAACATCGGACAGAGTTCCGTGACATCGAGAACAGATGGGCCTCCGTGCTCTGCAACCCTGGCTGCCACCTGCATGATTTCGCGGGCTTCAAACCCGCCTGATTCGGTGGCCGTGACGCCCGGTGCGGCGGATGAGTCCATGACATTGAAATTGAAACTCAGATACTGGCCATCCGTTCCATCCCAGACCCGTGTACACGCTTCGTCCATGACATCTGCGACACCCCGTTCCAGCACCTCGAACATGGGATGGAAACGAATTCCCCGATGACGGGCCAGATCGACATGGTCCTTGGGATTGAAGGAATTGCGGGCACCGATGTGGGCAACGTTGCGGGGGTTCAGGTTTTCCAGCTCGGTGATCCGTGCGAGAGCACAGGTGCTGACATTCTGCTCACCGGCCCAGGAATCGGCCATATCGAGATGTGCACCCAGGTGCATGTAACCCATCTTGCGTTCGGTACCGAGATGGTCAGACAGGGCCCTTGACGCCGGAATCGAGATCGATCGGTCACCGCCGCAGATGATCGGCGTCAAACCGGCGTCCAGGACTGTACGGACGGCGGCGTATATTCGCTGATGGGCCACCGTCGGGTTGACCCGCGGCATTTGTACGTCGCCACAGTCAACGGCACGGCCATGCAGATCGACATTGAACTCGAACCAGTATGGAAAGTAGTCGAGCGACGCGACCCGAAACTCGCGTGAGCCATCCTCACAGCCTGGCTTGCCAACGTTGCCTTCATCATAGGGTGCGCCGAGAAATGCATAGCTTGCGTCGGTCTGCTGCAAGGCTTCCTTGCTCAACGAAACATATGGCGCCCGCAAAAACGAAATCTGGCCTGGTGATCGATAGTTGTCCGCTTCGTCACCACCCAGAGGTGAAAAAAGGTGCAAGAAGGCCTTTGCAGGGTTCATCCGACTTCCTCCCAGGGTAACGCACATCCCCGATGCGACGTCCGCCACGCGTGAGTCACGGCTGTCTGCCTTGACTGCGCAGTGTCGACGCGCGACTTCCGAGAAAGTGATAAATCAGGTTGCAGGCGAGCTTGGTGCTGATCTGGCTGGTATCAAAAACCGGAGAAAGCTCGGCCAGTTCAAGCACGTCGGCACCGTATTCTCCGGCGATACGCGCGAGTTGAATGGCTTCGCGTGCCTTGATGCCATAGCACTCGGGACAACTTGTTCCTGGCATGCAGCTTGCATCCAGTGAATCTGTATCCCAGGAGACATAGACCGCTTCCGTACCGTTCCAGGCGCGATCGAAGATGAATCGTGTGCAGGGCTCGATCCCACGTTCAACGATCGCCGACATGGGAATGATCGGCATGTCATTATCGATCCAGAAATCCATCCAGTCCTTGGGATTGAGACCGTTGCGCGAGCCCATGTGCGCCATGTTGGCTGCATTGCAATTGGACAGTTTCAACGCTTCGGGAGGTCCGGATGCATTCGTGATTTCGATTCCTCCCCAATCGACTGCAGCGTCGAGGTGACAGTCAATGTGGAGGTAGCCCATCTTCGCTTCGGGCTTGTGTCGGTCCAGATACCGGGAGAGAGCACGCGCTCCGGGGATAGGTACCGAATGATCACCGCCGACGAGTATTACCTTGGCGCCGCCTTCCAGACACTCGGTGACGTAATCGCACATGTAGGCTTGCGAGAGTGCATTGTTGGCCGGGACGATCGGTATGTCGCCACAATCAACAACCCTGAAGAAAGACATGAGGTCAACGTCATATTCGAACATGTACGGGAAATAATGCGTTGAGGCTTCACGGACACCTTGTGGTCCGCTCGACGTTCCCGTTCGTACGATTGTTCCCTGATCCCAGGGCGCGCCGAGAAAACAGATTTTCGCACCGGCGGCGCGAACCTTGTCCCTGTCAGGTTCGCAATAGGGCGCAGCCATGAAAGTGCGGAGACCCGGTGCCTTGAACGGTCCATTGTGCTTGCTCGGCGACCTGATATGTGCGTCCGGTGCAGTTTCGCGATGCGGACCACGGTGCTGATGGGGAACGAAGTCCCAGGTTTCAGGGAGATCCGTTGGCATACAGCTCTCCATTTGTCGGTTCGGTGATGGCGGTTCCGACGCGTTTGCCAGATCCCGCAGGCCCCAATTCTATGGAGGTAAGCTGCATTTCCCGTCCCGTTACGACTTCTGGCGTCGGCATTCCGCAATCAGGACAACGAAAGTTGTAACGACCACTCGGTGTCTTGACGGCCTGGCATGTCCGACAATTCACGGTCAGCGGCACTTCTTCGATCTCGAGCATGGCGCCATCGCAACATGTTCCGCGAGATGCAGAACCGAAGCAGAAGTAAAGCGCCCGTGTCATGGCGGACAACTGTCCGAGACGAACGTGAATTCGCCGAACCTCGCGCCCGCCATGATGGGCAGAATAATCGTCGACCAGTTCGATCAGGCTGCGTGCGAGTGCCAGTTCATGCATGCGTTTCCAGACCTTCTGATACCAGGGTCCCGTCGGGATGAGGCGGTTCCGCCATCCTGTTTCGACCTTCTGATATCCAGTGCAGCCAGTCTGTCATTCCGGTTCCGTCACGCAGCGAAACCTGCAGAATTTCCAGATCCGGATTGATGCGTCGCGCCCGTTCGACAGCCTTGTCGGTATCAAAATCGACGTATGGCAGGAGATCGACCTTGCTGAGCACCATGAGTTTGGCGGCGGCGAACATGTCGGGATACTTGAGTGGTTTGTCGTCCCCTTCCGTGACCGAGAGAATGACGACCTTTCCGGATTCTCCCAGGTCAAAGGGCGCCGGGCAAACGAGGTTCCCTACGTTTTCGATGAACAGGACTCCACCGGATACCAGATCGAGATCATCCAGTGCGTGTCCAACCATGTGCGCATCGAGGTGGCAGCCCCGGCCTGTGTTGATCTGGACAGCCGTTACACCGGTCGCGCGAATTCGGTCTGCATCGCAGGCCGTTTCCTGATCCCCTTCGATGACCGCGCACGGTACTTCTGACGAGAGCGCCTTGACTGTTTCGACCAGGAGCGACGTTTTTCCGGCACCAGGACTCGATACCAGATTCAGGGCGAAGATGTGGTGATTGGCCAGGCGACGTCTGTTGATGTCGGCATATTGGTCGTTCTTCGAGAGTATGTTCTCTTCAATCGTGATCAGTTGTGCATCATCGAGACCGGCGACGCTGACCCCGGCGGCATTCTGACCAAAGTGATGGTGCTGGGTGTGCGTGTGGAGGGGATCCGTTGCATCAATCTTGGTCTGCATTTCGCCACAACCGCACACGTTGCACATCTGGAAACACCCCATTTCTCATTCGGTACCCCGGTTCCTGAAGATCTGCAGCCATGGCTGCATCAGACGCCGTTTGTACGGATTCGACACGATCAGTTCATTTCATTGTGATCATAGATTGATCAGTCAATCAAGAATTGATCGCTGTTCATCTGGAAGACTGATTGCTTGACCGGTTTGCGGCTCAATCAGATTGCTTCAGTCGATCCCCTGCACGCGACGCCACCGTCTCATCTTGTATGACAGTGAGTCTCAAGTTGATTGTCGGGAACCATCGTGATCGGATCCCAGGCAATGAAAGAAGTGATGGATTGATAATCGTTGAAGGAAAAACAAACATGAAACGAAAGTGAGTGTGGCAAATTGAAAGCCCAAGGGGACCCAGGTCAACATGGAAACAAGGCACGACGAAATGGATCAATCGCGTATGGAGGCCTCGGTCTTCTTCGATTCGTATTTACCTGAAGCACTCAGGTGTGCGCTGGAGTACGCAGGTAACGATGGGTTTGTGGCGTCAATGCCGCAACTTCTCCACGCGCGGTCCAGAGCCCCATATGATAACGAAATCTGGAATACCCGATTCTTCACTTCTACCAGTGAAGAGAACGTGATCCGGACTCGACACGGCAATCACGTGATCGTCGTCGTACACGGCGGTGGAATTTTTTCGACACCCGAGAGATTCAGGGCCCTCTATCATGCGAGTACCAGCCGTCACTCCGAGATCGGGTTTACGGGCCTGTTCGCCGCCAGAATTCGCGATGTCGAAGCGCGTGACCTGCTGGAAGGCAAGCTCGCTGACAACCGTGAGATACCGGTTTTCACCTTCAAGGAATTCAAGGACAAGGAGGGGAAATTGCCATATCGTTACGCCACCATTCTGGATTTCGAAACGGCACGGGACTCCTGTTCCGGTAACGTGAGATTTGACCGACTGAAGGACGATCCTCTCATGATTGCGCGAGCGGGTGGAGTTGAAGCTGCGTCGCTGTACCTGGATCGGGCCCGGGATCGAAGGACTGCGGAGGTGATGGGAAGCTGGCACAATTTCAACGAAATAGACCCGGATGAAGAACAGGCAAGAATACTGTTCCTTGGTGGTCAGGAAGGTGGCCCCCAAAATGACGTGTTCCGCCCACTATCGAAGGTCGAACAGGCTTACGCTGGCACCTGGACCACACATTACCGCATGCCCCTCGAGGCAGAGTTTGCGATCCGTGGCGATACGGCGATGATCAATCCGGCGCGCTATGTTGCTGTCGCACCGCAACGCCCGTTGACCGGTGTGCGCCATCTCTCGTTCGGAACCTGATCGCAATCTGGCACAAGGAAAACACCCACATGCATGACATTGAGATGGAAGCACAGATCGTATTTGACTCACATGTTCCCAACGCGTTGCGAATGGCTCTGGAGTATGCGGGAGAGGACGGATTTGTGGCATCCTTGCCGCAACTGCTTCACGCCCGCACACACGCGCCCTACGACAACATAATCTGGAACACGTGGTTCACATCATTCACGGAAGAGAATGTCGTCACCTCACCGGGGGGGAACATTGTCATTGTTGTTGTTCACGGTGGTGGAATCTTCGCCTCGCCAGAACGATTTGAGAGAACGTACCGTGCAGACGTCAATCGGCACAACAACGACGGATACACCGGGCAATACGCCGCCAAGATCTCGGCCAAGGAAGCCGCCGATCTACTGAACGGCAGGTTGCCGGATCATACCGAGATTCCGATCTATCCGTTTGAAGAATTCAAATCCGGCGTATCCGGGCTTCCGCGGCGTTACGGTGTTGTTCTCGATTATGAATTGGCGAGGAAGTCCACACGTGGCTTTGACACCTTTGAAGTGCTGCGCGACGAACCAAACCTGATTGCGCGTGCAGGGGGTGTCGAACCCCTTGCGGCATATCTCGACAAGGCGCAGGCGAGGCACAAGACAAAGGTCATGGGAAACTGGCACCCCTACAACCGGATCAATCCGAAGCAACCGCAGACCCGCGTTGTGTTTCTGGCCGGAAACGAAGGTGGTGTTGGAACCGAAAACGATGATGATGACGACTATGGATACGACGCCGAATACGGCATTGGCGGTGATGCAAGCATACACAACATGGCACGCTATGTTGCGGTCGCCCCGAAAGACGTCCACCAAAGCCTGCGAGATCTCGATTTCGGATGAGACCAGGTGATATGCTGTCGCCTGGCAACCAGGAATACTGGTAATCCATGTCTGACGACACAAGACATGCATCCGGGTGGTATTCTGTTCTCCCGACACCGGAAGAGCCGCGTCGTCTGAAGGGCGAACACAAGGCCGACTGGGTCGTCGTCGGTGCCGGCGTTACCGGTCTTGCTGCTGCACGAAGACTGGGTGAACTCGATCCGAACGCGCGTATTCTGCTGATTGACGAGCATCAGATCGGATACGGTTCCTCTGGTCGAAATGCCGGTTTTGTCATTGACACACCGCACCTCACAGAACATCTGAACGCTGAAGAGAACAGGCGAATTACCCGGTTGATCGTAGCCGGGCGTGAACATCTGGAAGATTGCGTTCGGAAACATGTGATTGAATGCGATTGGTCACCAATCGGGCACTTGACAGCCGTTGTAACGGCCGAACGGGAAAAGCACCTGAACAACACCAGGAAACTCCTGGAAGGTTCGGAAAACAAGTACGTCTGGTATGACCGCAGTACTCTGAAAACAATAACCGGTACCGGATACTATCGCGCTGCGATCCTGACTCCCGGCACAGTTCTTCTGAATCCCGCAGCCCTGTGCCGTGGACTGGGCCAGTCGTTGCCCGAAAATGTGGAAGTCTGCGAACAGACATCTGTACGCCGTGTTGAACCGGGTTCACCCGTACGAATTGAATGCACGGACGCCAGCGTAACGACCGGGAACGTCCTGCTGACAACCAATGCGTTTATCTCAAGACTCGGCTTTCTTCGCCGCCTCGTCTTCCCGATGATCGCCTGTGCGAGTCTCTCGCGACCGATGACCGATGAGGAACAGGACACAGTGGGCGGCAGCGCAGAATGGGGCATTACCGGTACGACGACGATGCGTCGAACCCTGTCCAACCGCATGCTCGTCCGTTACGGGACATACTACTCGAACCAGTTTCGCCTCACCGACGATCAACGGCAGCGACTCCGAAAGAAGCACAAGGAGATACTGCTGAAGAGATATCCCGGATTGCGAACTCTCCAGTTCGAGCAAACATGGGCTGGCGTTTTTTGCATGACCCGTAACTGGGCATCACATTTCGGTTCCCTGGATCCCGGGGTCTTTGTCTCCCTTGGGTATTGCGGTGTCGGGCTGGCACGCGGAACAATTTCCGGAAGACTGCTCGCCGAGTACGCGATGGGGTCGGAATCAACGCTGATCGATGATGTTCGCACACTTTCGCGGCCGTCCTTGTTGCCGCCACAGCCTTTCCTGGGAATTGGCGTTCGGGCCAGAACGCTCTGGTACGGTTGGAAGTCACGGGCTGACGCGTAGCGTCAGATCGCGCAATCTGTTGAAGGAGTTACACTGTGCGAAACCGGTTGTTCGTCCTCGATCTTGGTCGTATGGAACTGGACAATGCCGTGATTTTCGGCGATCTCGCGGAAGCTGATCCGGAATCCAGCGGACGAATGATCTGCCCAATTCTTGGATACCTGATCGAAGAGATGGATGGTCGAACGCTCTACGATACCGGATGCCATCCGGCTGCCATGAATGATAATGGTCGCTGGTCCGAGTCGTTCAAGCGTTCCTATCCCTGGTTTGCCGGACCCGACGGCGAGGATTGCCATCTACCAAACCGTCTCGAGCAACTGGGAATCGGGCCCGATGATATTGACAGGGTTGTCCTGTCACATATGCATTCCGATCACGCAGGTTGCGTCGAGTTTTTCGAAAAATCCCGGATCATTGTTCACCGCGCGGAACGCGATACGGCGCTCGCATACCATGCCCGCCGGGATCCGGACAGTTCCTATGCCTGGAAGGACACGGCACAGTGGCTGACGAAAGAACTTGAATGGTGTCTTGTCGAGGAAGAGGACACGGAGATCAGGCTGACGAACTCGATCACGTTACTGAATTGGAACGCGGGACACGCTGCTGGAATGCTGGGTCTGAGTATCTGCATGCCGGAAACCGGACATGTAATACTCGCTTCCGATGCCGTGTTTACGCTCGAAAACTTCGGGCCGCCATACCGTCCCGCCGGATACTCCCTGTCACCTTCCCGAGCCGCCGGGACCGTCTCAAAGATCCGCCAACGCGCCCAACAACTTCAGGCACAAGTCTGGTGTGGCCATGACATGAAGCAGTTCCGGACGCTTCGCACGTCGACCACAGGATGGTACGAATGACGACATTCGACGAGAAACAGGCACCCGTCGGCCTTCCGCTCATCGTCCATGCGGAAATCAAGACTGGATTCCAATCCGTTGCGTCGCGCAAGGGATTCAACGATCGACCTGAACTCCGGATTTGATCGTCCCGATCACGGGCTGCATGGCACGCAATTCGTCCATGTCGATGTGGCAGCCAATGAAATGATTGTCATCGATTTGTCGCCATGGTGGCGGCTCTCTCTCGCAAATCGATCCGATCTTGCGCGGACAGCGGGTGTGGAATCGACAACCTGTCGGTGGATTCAACGCGCTGGGAACACTGCCTGAAAGCCGAATGCGTGTTTGCTCCAGGAGAGGGTCAGGAATTGGAACCGCAGACAGCAACGCCTCTGTATAGGGGTGATAGGGTGGCGAAAACAACGCCTCTGTAGGACCGATCTCGCAAATTCGTCCCAGATACATCACAGCGACCATGTCGCTGAGTTGGTAGACGATACCAAGGTCATGCGAGATGAACAGCATTGTCGTCTTGAACCGGCTCTGAAACTCGAGGAGAAGTTTCATGACGGCCGTCTGAACCGAGACGTCCAGAGACGAGAGCGGTTCGTCACATAGTACAAGTGATGGCCGCCCCGCGAATGCCCTTGCGAGCGCGACCCGTTGTTTCTCGCCGCCGCTCAACTGTCTGGGCAGGCGATCCAGATAGGTCTCGCCAAGTTTCACGGCATCGAGAAGCCGCACAACCTCCCCTGTTATCTCACTGGCAGGAACCGTATTGAACAGCTTCAGCGGACGCGCTATCGCATCCTTCACAGTCCGCTTGGGATTCAGTGTTGAATCCGGATTCTGGAAGATCATCTGCAATTCCTTGATGAGCTCCTGCGGGCGCTTTTCGACACCCCGCGCGATGTCGACTCCGATGAACTCCATCGTGCCGCCGTCGGGCGGTTCAAGACCTGCAATGCACTTGGCAAGTGTCGACTTGCCACATCCGGATTCACCAACAATCCCGACGATCTCGACTTTTCGGGATTTGAATGAAACACCGTCTACCGCCTTGACAATTCCCCTGTTCCGGTTGCCACCCGACATTCCGAAGCTGCTACCGCGCGCCCTGTAATAGGTTTTGAGGTCGTCGACATCGAGAACAATATCGTTTGAACCTGTTGCGACGTTTCCGTTGCCCGGTGCGTCTTGCGCGGTTGCCAGTTCAGCAACTGTCGGTGTCCCGGCATAGAAACAGCGCACGTCATGGTTTTCGCCAGCTCTATGAAACTCAGGATGTTCCTTGCGGCAACGGTCGCCGGCTCTGTCGCACCGGGGCTCGAAGATACACCCCGGCGCCGATTCATGCAGAGTGGGCACACGGCCCTTGATCGGGTGCAGCGCCCAGGGTTGCCTGCCTGTGCCGATACTCGGAACACATTTCAGCAGTGCTGATGTGTAGGGATGTTGAGGATTATGGAAAATATCACGGACAGGCCCCTGCTCGACAAGCTCACCCGAGTACATGACCGCCACTTGATCCGCAATTCTGCTGATTACACCAAGGTTGTGGCTGATAAAAAGGATCGAGAGGTTCAATTCCCGTCGCAATTCGTCGATCAGATCCAGGATGCCCGCTTCGACCGTGACATCAAGGCTTGTGGTCGGCTCGTCCAGAACGAGGAGCGCCGGATTGGCCAGCAATGCCATCGCAATCACTGCGCGTTGCAGTTGTCCTCCTGATAACTGGTGGCGGTAGCGACGCATGACTGCCGGCGGGTCTGGCATATTCACCTTTTCCAGCATGGCAATGCAGGCATCCCAAGCTTCCGAACGATTGATGGCATTATGCTGCGTCAGCACTTCGCAGAGCTGCACACCGATCAGAAGCGACGGGTTGAGGGCTGCAACCGGATCCTGGTAGATCATGGCAATCCGGCTGCCGCGAATCCTGTTCAGACTGCGCACGCTCTTCTGCACCATGTCCTCGCCACAAAATCGAATACTTCCGCCCGTCACCGAAGCATTTCTGGCCACATGGCTCATGATCGCAAAGGCGAGTGTGCTCTTCCCGCAACCGGATTCGCCAACCAGTCCCAGTGAATCGCCGGAAGCTATTTCGAAGGATACATTGCGGATCGCCTTCACCAGTCCGTGCCGTGTTGAATAGGAAACTTCGAGATTCGCCACCTCGAGAATGGGTTCATGTGTCGTCAGGGCCACTTCCGGAACCTCAAGCTCAGTCAGCAATGCCAAGGAGCACGCGGTAAACGGAATGCGGACCGGACGACTGGTCCAGGGACCGGTTCGGTCGTCAGAATCATCATTGCAGGGCACACGGCAGTCTGTTGCCGACCTGTGCGACCGGAATGCACGAACTGCAACAAGTTCTTTCCATTCCGTTTTCTATCTCTTCTGTCCGATTTCTCTCAGACCGTCCGCGAGCATGTTGAGACCGATGACAACCGAACTCAGTGCTGCTGCCGGCGCGACGACCATCCATGGCATACTGAAGATGAACTTCCTTCCTTCATTGATCATTCCTCCCCAATCCGGCGTTGGTGGCGGAATGCCGAGCCCCAGGAATCCAAGCGATCCTATTGCCATGATTGCATATCCAACGCGAATGCAACTGTCGACAATGATGGGCGCGACTACGTTGGGCAAGATTTCGCGCAAGAGAATGTATCGACGTTTCTCGCCGCGGAGCCGGGCAGCGCTTACGTAATCCTTTGTCCGTTCGTCCAGCACGAGGCTTCGCACGATTCGCGTGATCGGCGGGACAGACCCCAAAGCAATGGCGATGACAACAATTGCAGCCGAAGATCCGATACTTGTCACGATCAGGATGTAGATCAGCAATGTAGGGAAGGACAGAAGAATATCGACAGCGCGCATGATGACCGAGTCAAGCCTGCCGCCAACGTAGCCAGAAACCAGTCCCATGGGCGCGCCAATCGCGACACCGAGCAAGACCGAAGTGGGAGCAAGAAACAGTATGATCTGCGTGCCCCACAACAGTCGACTCAGGACATCCCGTCCCAGATGGTCCGTTCCAAGCAAGTGTTCGAAAGACGGATCCAGGAGTCGCGATCCGAGAATATCGGTCGGTGAGTACGGTGCGATGACCGGGACAGCGATTGCAACGAAAATCCAGCCTGCGATCACAACAGCACCAATGGATGCGTTTCTCGACAAAGCCAGCGCCGAGAAAGATTTTCTTGTCAAGGCAAGCAACGACATCTGCTGCCTCTGCTGAACCAATTGATCGGACCGGTTTTCAGTCATCGACGCGTGATTTTTCAGTATCAAGCGTTCGCGTGTGAACGGCCTGCTTCCATGATCCGATCATGGGCTGACGCGCTGCGTGAGCGAATGTCGTACGTACGACCGGGACGCCCATCAGGAGCCTGATCCACCAATGGGGCACCCGCAACCGTATCTGACGATCTGTGCATTGTGGTTACAAGAAGCGCGACTGCCTTCCTCGCCGTGTGCAGCGTTTCTACCGATTCCAATTTGACGATGGGTACGACGACCCCGGCGGATGATGGATACGCGTTCAAAAAGCAGAACCATTGTGTTGATTCCACTCATTTCGATGTCTTCCGCAAGTGGCACCCACATGCGGGCGAAAGACGCTGTTCCGCAAGATTTCGTGTTCTTTTCCACGGGCAACTACTCAATTCGAATACGCGGATTCATGAAGTAGATTCCGATATCACCGATAACCTGAGAGGCGACCGCGACAAATGTGAGCACAAGTGTTCCGCCCTCTAGAAGCACGATGTCGTTGCGCAGGGCTGCATCGAGGAGCAGGCGTCCAAGGCCCGGATAGTTGAAAAGAACCTCGACCACGACGACACCACCGATCAACCAATTCACGTGCAACATGATGGCAGTGAATGGCGCGATCAGAGCATTGCGAAGCGCGTGCCGGAGCACGACTTTCGTCTTTGGAAGCCCCTTCAATGTTGCCGTCCGGATGTAGTCACTATCCATGACTTCGGCCATGCTCACGCGCGTAAAACGGGCCAGATAACCAATCTCGTCGAACGACAGGGCCAGTATTGGCAAGATCAGCTTCTTGATCGATTCGAAGAAGCTTGCGTCCGGATTTGGCATGCTCGCCCCGGGGAGCCAGCGAAGCCAGAGCGCAAAGATCACAATCAGGAAGATCCCGCTCGCAAACGGTGGAATGGAGACAAACAGACTCCCGGTAATGGATATGATCCGGTCCAGAATCTTGCCTTCCGATACTCCGGCAAGGCAGCCCAGAACGAGACCTATCGGGATCATGAACGCAAAACCCAGTCCAGCGAGCGCCAACGATCGCTCAAGGCGAACGGCAACCAGTTCACTTACAGGTCGGCGAAAGTGAATGGACTCTCCAAAATCACCCTGCAGGACATGGTAGATCCAGTCCAGGTAACGCACCACCACGGGGCGATCGAGGCCCATCTTTTCTCGCAGTTCCTCGACTTTCGTTTCCGAAGCGTAGCGACCGAGAGCGTTGCGTGCGGGGTCAATGGGGACAACCTCGGCGACAAAGAAAACCATGATCGAGATGACGAGCATGGTCAGGACCATGGAACCGAGGCGGTTGACGAGGAACATCAGCATGATTGTGCCTTTACCGGAGCAATAGGCTCATTCGTGCAGCACATCACACCGCCGCCTTCGCAAATCATGGCGAAGGCGGCGGTGTATCTTGAACTTGTCGTGGTCAGCGGATTGTCAGACTATCCTTGAGACAGCCAGATGTGATGCCAGAGATTTCCGGCTCTCGCCCAGGTATCGGGCAGATTGACGTTACTGCGTCGAGCGCCGAATGTGGCAGCGAAGAACGGTATGATATAGCCCGTATCTTCTTGCATGATGCTCTGAATCTCGCAGTACAACTCCCGTCGCTTGTCCGTGTCTGCCGTTGCGTCAACCTGGTCGAGAAGCATGTCGAGACGGTTATTGCAATAGTAGGTTTCCGTCCAGCTTGCCCCACACCGAAGTGCCAGGGCGATGTTCCGTGTTGCGGGAATTCTTCCGCTCCATCCACTGATCGAAAACGGCCATTCCTGCCACTGATCCCAGAACGCGGAGCTTGGCAGCATGTTGATGCTTACCGAAACACCGGCAAGCGCCGCCATTTCCTTGTAGACCTGTGCAAAGGATGGCCGAAAGCCGTCATCGGGCGTCGAGAGCTCAAGTTCGAGGCCGTCGGCATAGCCTGCTTCAGCAAGCAACGCCTTGGCAGTTTCGATATCCTGCGGTCGTCCGTCCGCATCGGTATCGGGACAGTAGGCACCTGCAGCAGCTGGAATCCAGTGGTCGTAAGCCACCTGCCCCTTGGGCTGGACAAGTTCCTGTATGGTCTTGCGGTCCTGGACCAGCTTAAGAGCCTGACGAACACGGACATCATCAAACGGCGCCATGTCCACCCGCATGGCAATCGGAGTAATCCAGCCGGTGTTGAAAGACTGGATCTTGATTTCATCCGGATACTGTTCGAGTTCCTCGATGATGCCATCGCCAGGCGACAACAAATCTGCCTCATTACCGACGAGAGCCGCCAACCGGGCTGCATCATCCCATCCCGCGGTCACAACAACCTTGTCAAGGTACGGTAATGGTTCGCCATCAGCACCCATGCGCCAGTAGTTGGGGTTTCTGACAAGAACGATTCGTTCGTCTGGAGTGAACTCCTCCATCATGAATGGACCTGTACCGACGGCGTCGGCAGCATTGCCGCTGTAAAAATCCGTCCATCCACCTTCAGGTGCGATCATGCTCGGGTAGTCGTAGAACGACAGGAGCAGATCACCATTGGGCCGATTGAGGTGAAGTTTGATCGTCAGATCATCGATTTTTTCCACGCCATCGGGCGAGAGGAAATCAAGTGCTTCTGCCATTGATGATCCCGTATCCGGATCAAGCCAATGTTGAATGTTCCAGATAACATCGTCAGCACCAAACGGCTTGCCATTATTGAAGGTTACACCTTCCTGGAGATGAAGCGTCCAGACTGTACTGTCTTCGTTGGCTTCCCACGACTTGATGAGTTGTGGTCGTGGTACGCCATCCTCGCCGACCCAGACCAGCGATTCCGCAATGGACAGACCGACAGCACCAGTACCCACACCGTCCGCTGCCGGATCTTCAACATATGGAATCCAGTTGTACTCGGTACGAAGTGTTCCGCCCCGTTGCGGCATCCCGTCATCGGCAAACGCACCACCTGTTACAATGGAGCTGACTCCACCAATGGTCATGCCGAGGAGTGCAGAATCGCGGACGAATCCACGTCTGGAAATCTTTCCAGCCTGATAGATTTTCTCCAACACTGGCGAACCGGGTCTCCCCTTCCCATCCGCGTTTTTCTTGATTTCGGTCATGCCCTCACTCTCCCTATTCGTTTCAGCACACTTTTAATCTTATCACGCTCGGTTGGTTCTGTATTGTCGTGAACCGGCACTGGCAGGGCTGATTAACGCTGATCGCAGGGCACCTGCTTTTCGGAGGTGCCGAAAAAGGGCTGACTTTTGCTTCTCGGCGGTGTTTCGGGTGGGACATGACCACGCTCTGTCTGCCCGACAAGCTGCCTTTGTCCGAAGTCGTCGTGCGTCTTGTGCGCGGCGACGGCGATGTGACGAACTGATGAAGAAGCGGCACTCTCTCGGCTTCCGTTACTTCGCAGGCCGCGGCCTGCGCCGTCAAAAAGGTCTCGGCCTCAAACCGGACCGGGTTAATGTCAATGGCGCCGCCATCGCCATCGGCGCCTCGGGGGCGCGTGTTTTGACCACGCTCCTGTTCGAAATGCACAAACGCAACGCGCGAAAGGGGCTCGCGACCCTGTGCATCGGGGGCGGCATGGGAATCGCCATGTGCGTCGAGCGCTGACAAGGAAGCGCACAGCACATGACCCGCGTCGTACTCGTAACCGGCGGAAGCCACGGCTTGCCGCGACGCCGGCTACCAGGTGGCCGCCCGCTACGCCGACAACACCGAAGCGGCGGAAGCGTTCAGGGAATGGACGGGGATCCCGGTCTTCCGCTGGGACGTCGCCGATCATGCGGCCTGTGCCCAGGGCGTCGCCGAGGTCGAGGAGAAGCTCGGCGCTGTGGACATCCTTGTGAACAACGCCGGGATTTCCCGGGACGGATTCCTTCACAAGACGAATGCGGAGAACTGGCAGACTGTGATCGACGTCAATCTCGGGTCCTGCTTCAACATGGCGCATGCGGTTCTAGGCGGCATGCCCAGCCGCCGCTTCGGGCGCATCATCAACATCAGTTCGATCAACGCGCATTCCGGCATGCTCGGCGTCGCGAACTATGCCGCCGCCAAGGTCGGCATGCTCGGCTTCACGAAATCGCTGGACCTCGAGAACGCAAGCAAGGGCATCAGGGTCAACTACATCTGCCCGGGCTATATCCGTTCCGACCTCATCGCCCATATCAGCGACGCCGTGATGGAGCGGATCGACTCCGGTATTCCCGTCGGGTGCAGCGGCAAACCCGGAGAGGTAGCCCGCTGCGTCGTCTTCCTCGCCGCCGAGGAGGCGGGTTTCATCTCAGGATCGACGCTGTCCGTCAATTGCGGGGGCTACATGGCCTGACAGCAGGCTTCGCCAGCGTCAGGACCAGCTTTGCATCTGCACTCCCTGGAATCTCTCAAAGTCCCGGATGTTCGAGGTTACAATGATCAGTTCGTTGACAACGGCGATCGCGGCAATCTGACCGTCGACGAATGGCGGTGTCTCGCCAGCGGCGCTGAGCCGTGCTCGCTCCCGGGCATGCCAGTCCGCAGCATGCCGGTCGTAGTCGAGCACGGGAAAGGTCGCAAGCACCACCTCCGCAAGGTATCGCTCGATCGCATTCCGGCGCCTTGAGGGTGGGAGACGAGCGCAACCGAAACGCAACTCGTGCCAGACAGGTGCCGCGATGACGATCTCATCACTGTGCTCACGCAAACCCCTGATGATTCCGGGCGCCGGTGCCGGGCGCATCGGCTCGGAGATGATTTTGCTGTCGAGCAGATACCGCACCGATCATATCCACACGTCGCGGCCTGGATCCCGATCCCGGACGCCGTCTAGAAATTCCGCCGGATCGATACCAAGTTCCGCAAGATCGACCGCCTTCGCGAACTCTGCATAGGCCTCTGTAAAGCTGCGTCGACCGGCAACAATCCGCTCGAAGGCCTGATTTCCGAGCAGCACCGCGACTGGCTTTCCGCGCCGGGTAAGTTGCACCGGTTCGCCTCGTTCCACTTGACGGATTAGCTGCGGCAAGTTGCGCCGCGCATCTGCGATCGAATGCTGTTCTCCCATGTCCCTACCTCAAATGTACATGTTAATGTACATGATAGCGTCCTTGAAGGCCTGTGCAACACCGCTTGCTGGCATCTCTGTCAATTCTCGGCAAAAGGCTGGTGTGTTCGGGCACGGCATACAAATCGGACAGGGCGGTGGGCAGGAGGATGCCACCTGTCGGGCGACCTACCCCGACACGTGTGCTTCCGATTGCAAGTCGGATGGACTCCTGGCCCCGACGGCAGCACGGCATCCGTCAGTGATGGGCAATCTTTCCGCCGCCCACCAGTAGATGCGGAAGAACAGGAAGAGCCACACCACGTCAACGAAGTGCCAGTACCAGGCGGCGGCCTCGAAACCGAATGCCTGACGACGCCAAAACCCGCGGGTCAGGCTGCCGAAAAGATCAAATCAATACTACTACTTGGAGAGAAACAGGAAACCCTTCCCGCACTACACCAGATTCTCAAAAACATCCGGTCCGAAATAATCCGGTAAACAGGCCCCTGCAGGTCGGATTATTCTTGGATACAACAGCTGTCATGACCTGACCTTATCCGGCCCGCCGGGTACCGGAACAGGTCACAGCTGTGCCCGAAGCACGCTTGTCTTCGCGAAAACAGACCCGCGCAGTGCCGGTACTCCTAGAACCGGCGTCGCCCTACCCTTTCTTGACACAGGGTTGGTGGTACGCCAGCGTACCTGCCGGGAGACGTCGCGATGGCAGCAGCGTGGAGACGATCATGCTGGCCATGCGCGACGGCATAGGCAAGTACCGCTCGACGCCAGCGGCAGTGAAAGGCCGCTGAGGGGTCCTGGTCCGGCTCCCTGCCTCGATGTCGATCGGGACGCTGCATCCTGACCGCAAGGGGTTCGCCGTCTGTCGGGTATGCCGGAACGCGGAATTCCGGAGAAGGGTGCGCCGCCGGCGGACAGGGATGCCCGGATGCCGAAGCAGTTCAACAAGCCAATGAAACGGTCGACGCCATGAAACACAAGAACTGGATTAGGCGCATTTCCATCGTCCTGGCAGGAGCGGTTCTTGTCCTGACCGTGCTGGTAGGCGCCTCGATCCTGTTCCCGCGTTTCACGACGGGTCTGCTCTTCGGCGTCGATGTCGGCCCTGTCGATCTTGCGCTGCAGAGCGCGTTCGTCGACCGGGAAACCGACGCCAAGACCAGCGCGATCAAGGAAGCCGCTGCCGCCTTCCTGGCTTCGCTGGACCCGGCGCAGAAACAGGCAGCGACCTATGCGTTTTCAGACAACGTACAACGGTCCAACTGGTCGAACTTTCCGGAGGGAATGATCCCGCGCGGCGGCCTTAAACTGGGCAAGATGTCGGCGGAACAGAGAGAGCTTCTGGACGCGCTTCTCGCTGAAATCCTGAGTGAAAGAGGCGTTCGAAACGTGGAGTACCAGCTTGCCGCCGAAGACGGGTTGCCCGGTGTGCCTTTCCTCAGATACGGATCGCAGCACTTCTATGTGGCGTTTCTGGGCGAGCCGTCCGTTTCGCAGCCCTGGATGTTTCAGTTCGGAGGACATCACCTCGCCTTCAATGTGACGATATACGGCGCGGATCTCACCTTTTCGCCGATGCTGACGGGCGGCCAACCGCTGCATGTTCGCTACGATGGCGAAGAGGTCTTTGTCACTGAAGAAGAAACCGCGGCCGCCCAGGCGCTTCTGGGGAGCCTGACGGTCGAGCAGAAGGCGGTCGCCATTCTCGGCGACGTCGCCATCAACGCCCTGCTTGGTCCAGGCGAGTACGGTACGCTCGTACCGTGTGAAGGCATCAGGGGCGCCGACCTCACCGGCGTGCAGAAGACGCTGCTGATCGGGTTGATCGATACCCGCCTGGGCTTCATCAACGATGACGACCACGCAGCGGCGATGGCGGCTGTCCGGGCGGGAATAGACGAGACCTGTTTCGGATGGTGGGGGCCGCAGGAGCCATTGGGCTTCGCCTATTTCCGGGTAACGGGGCCGACTCTGGTCCTCGAGTACTCACCGCAGTATGACGTCGGGGCAACCATGGCAGACCATGCGCACAGCATTTACCGCAACCCTCGCAACGACTACGGCGCGGCATGGATCGGGCGGTGAAGACGACGCCTGCATGCAAACGCAGCCCGGCCCTGTGATCAACGCCGGTGGCCATGTACCGGCGACGAACTCCTCCCGCCATGAGACCGAAGCCGCACTGCGTTGTGTTGTCGTAAGCGGCCAAATGACGACCTCCGTTTCGTGGCTTGCGCCCTAGGGTCCCGCCACGATCTCCTTGTACCCTGTCTCAACGCACAAGGAGGAGCGGAGCATGGCGGACATTGGCAAGGCTTCGGGTGATGAGGGTGCGCTCTTGACTGTATGCTTGCGTCATGCCTCGGTGATCACTGCCCTCATCAGGTCATCCAGCTCGGTGCGACTCAAGATACTGAGTTCCCGGGCACCCTGGTAAGTCGTCACGCGACGGCACAGCCGCTGCAAATCCGTGGAGCTTGTGAATTCCGATGATGGATTGGTTTCCACGCACTGGGCGAGTGCTCTCACGAACGCGCTACGGATGTTCTCCGAACCGAATGTCGAGTTTCTGAACACGATTCGGTCGATCAGCTTCTCCCAGTACGTCTGATTCGTACGGAGGATGGTACGCACGCAGGAGGCCATTTCCTCGTCGCCACCTCCGGCTTGGGTTGCGATGCGTTCCCTCCACCATGCGCGAGCGAATGGACAGTCGACGTACACCGAGCGGTTGCCACGCACCTCTCGCAAGCCACCGAGGCGTCTCAGGACGGTACGCACGCAATTATCGATCTGCTTTGGCTCCTGACCGTACGTGTCGTCCAGTACGAAGTCGATGCGCTCGGCACCTCCGGCCAGATTGCCGCCATTGGCAGCCAAGTAGGCGGATTGAATTCGGCCGGTCCGAATGTGTTCGATCGTGAGGTTCGCCCAGAAGGTGGAGCGGCAAGCGACCGCCGGTGTGAGTGAAGACCATGCGGTGTACAGGACTTGCTCGGTACTCGACGGTGGATCCTTGTACTCGTTCTCCGTCATCGCTTCGGCAGCGAGCGCTGCATCGACTGCGCCTTCCGTAGAGATGGCCGACATGTGCTCCAGGAAGGTGTCGCTGTTTCGGACGATTCCGAGGAACTTCGTCTGACGTTCGCTGCCTTTGACGCGAAGTAGGTCCTTTCGAAACGTGGCGTACTCCGCGTCGTTCAACTCCTTGAATGTCATGCGTCGCTCTCCGCCTCGAGATCGGCGGTGGGTAGTTTGTGCGGGTAAAGCGCCGTTGCGACTCTCTCCGGATGAAATTCTTGATCGCTCCAGTCCACATGCCCCTCGTGTTGGAGGTGGTCGGCCAGAGCCCGGAGGTTACCAAACGATTGCCACCCGGTATCCCCGTCATCGCTGGCGTACTCCTTCTGGAGCAGTGCGAAGCAGGCCGTCACGATGTGAGTCATGATGTGGTTTCGGATGGGGTCCTTCCGGAAGCGAAGGAATTTGTGCAGTTCCGTGCTCAGTTTGATACGGAAGCGGAAGGGCTCTTCCCCCACATCGACAAAGAACTGGCCTTCTCCAAGGTGCGTGTCTTCTTCGAGTGACAGGAGCTGAAGAATCGACGATTGGAGCTGGAAGACGCTGCCGAGGGCCAAGCGTGAGCCCTTCCGTACATCGATGCGCTGCTTGTGCCAGATTCGATGTACGCCGTCTCGATCCGCATCGATCGTGATGGTCTGCGGCTCGACGCAGAGGATCATCGGCGTGAACAGCGGTGGATCGCCGAGATCGTCGCTGTTCCAACCCACCTGGTGCCGGGCCTCACTCGAGAGATGCGTACGACGATACGAAGAGATCGGCGAAGAGACTACGCAGGCGTATCGGGCCTGCCCAGCCTCCAGCATGCGCTTGATCAGGGCCGCGCCCTCGATCCGGTGCGTGATGACAAATGACGAGCGGTTCTCTTGGGGAAGGAAGTCCAAGAGATAACGGCCACCGGGAAACGAAAGGTTCCCTGACTCGAGCACGGGGTGGTCGTGGGAGCGGACCGCGTTGGAGGGTCCCGGAGCGACTGCCTCGACGGTGTACGGGACGCTCACCGCTCGGCCTCCTGTCCTGTGCGGTCGCTGGCGCCTGTGCCGGTCTCGAGGTCCTGCTCGGTTCTGAACACTTCGACCCGCAGCGACGGCTCCGAAAGATTTCTGAAATCTCCGAGAAGCTGGTAGTCGGTCTCGACCTCGACTGATGCACCTTCGGGGAGGTTGCCCAACCGCACGCCGATCACTTGGTCGTTCCAGCGGACGAGGTCCTCGGCGCTGGCGGGCCTTGCGTCGATTGTGACGTTGTCGAGCACGGCAGGCATGTAGGAGTCCTGTCCGGGACGCTCACATGTTGCATCCAATGCCTCATCGACGACGAGACGCAACTGCGCGTCGGCGCAGCTCTTCTCGCACTCGATCCAGATCCGACGCCGGTTCTTCCCTGCCGGACGCGAGGCGGCCTGGAAGAACGCAGGCAGCGATGGCCGTTCCCGACGACGATCGGTCTTCGGGACTGCCCTCCTCGTGCGCTTGCCCTTTCCGGACGAGCCACCTTCTTCCAGATCGTCCTCGGCGGGGAACAGCTGGCGTTCGCGCGTCGGACTTTTCCGAATTGGCACAGGCATGCCAAAGAACGCATTGCCGAACACCGCTCTGCCGCTGCCGTCCATGTCGCCGA
This sequence comes from Alphaproteobacteria bacterium, assembly GCA_965200745.1. Classification (GTDB taxonomy): domain Bacteria; phylum Pseudomonadota; class Alphaproteobacteria; order SP197; family SP197; genus SP197. The sequence goes on along the minus strand of CBDAUZ010000002.1, from coordinate 302,648 downwards.
AGTCGAGAGTCAGGAAGTCGTCTGACAGATACGCATCGGACTTGGCCGCTTGCGTGTTTCCCAAGATCCATAGCTTGATTTCCTTGAGTGCGCTCCGGCATGCCTTGCGCTGCGATGCTGGGAGCCGCTTGAGGTTGATCGCATCGTGCAATGGGCCTTCGGCGAGGCGTATGAGGTTGTGCAGATTGCTTTCCTTTAGTGCATTGAGCGAGAGGATGGCGTGGAAAGGGACCTGATCTGCGAAGCCTTGCCTGCGCAGCACGGGAACGTTGTCGGTAATCCACATTCCGTTACGGCACAGATCGACACGTGTGTTACCTTCAGGGATTTCGCGGAGCCGAATCTCGATCGGGCCGGCATCGGTCTCGACAAGGTGTGGTGCGCTGGATCGGTAGATTTTGTGGGCTTCGTAGGCCCGCTGTCCGTTGAGGAATGCCTTGGCTCGTCGCTCGTCCCGGTGTCGGTCGAGCACATCTGCGAGGTTTGACCGATCTAAGGTCCGTGGGCACTCGTCCACTCCCCACCGATGGTCCTCCACGATGACGACCAGGTCTCCCTTTTCGACGGCGACGAAGAAGTTGGCCGATGCTGCGTACGAGACCATGGACCACAGATCCTTCTCTTCCTCTTCGAGAAAGTGGTTGAAGGCCGGGATGATGACGGCGGTGCCGTGTGGAGTGTCCTTTTCGATCAGGTCAAGTGCCTCCGCAATCAACGGGGGAAGCTGGAGCCCGGTCGCGTAGTCGTAGAGCGTCTTGTGGCTTGCTTGAAAATCCCGGATGTAGAAGCCGTCTCCAGATCGCTGGTGTTGATCCCCCGACTCGTAGTGAGAGGCGAGCACGGCGTGGCCTGCACCGATTCGTTCTCCACCTTCGGTGAGCCCGCCGTATAGCACATAGCGAAGGTTCGATGCCGGGATGGCGGTGGAGTGTCCGTTCCCATAGGTCCCAGTCGCCGCGCCGTCCTTGACACTAACACCGTCGCTCAGGAGCGCGTTCATACGTTGCTTGTTGAGACCAACCCCATTGTCAAGGATTGAGAGCACGTCCATCTTGTCTTGAGCAAGCGCCTTGCGGATCGTCTCCGCTGTGAGTTTCGCCTGACCGCTAAGCTGTCCGCCGGTCATGCCCTCCTGGGTCTTCATCGCCTTGGTGAACGCGCTCGCGTAGCTCTTAATCCCCGGGACCTTGTCCCGGGACACTCGGGTCAGCCGAAACCGGACGACGGCGGTACTGACCTCCGCATTTCGAGCAGCGTCCAACCCGTTCTGGATGAGCTCGCGCACGACCGCGGCAGGACGAAGATCGTCGAAGACTGCCACTCCGGCCGGGGTAAAGCCTGCGCTCGTTCCCGGGCCGAAACGTAAGTCGGGAACATTGGGGATATGTCCTGGCATGGTGATCAAGCTCTGTGATGGAGTTGAGCGAGGGGTGCAAGCTTGGATAGTGCTGCGATTGCACGGTCGACATCCTGCGCCGTCGTGAAGCGGCCCAGACTGATCCGGAGTCCGGTGGCGGCGACCTCCGGGTCGAGCCCCAATGCCAGCAGCACCCTAGAGGGCTCCGATGTTGCGGATGCGCATGCCGAACCGCTCGATACGGCGACATGGTCGGATATGTTGCGGATCACCTCCTCGGCCGCGAGCCCGGGGAACCCGACATTAAGGCTCCCGGGGAGTCGCTTCTCGACGTGTCCGAACAGACGCAATGTAGGATGTCCGTCGAGCAGAGCCGTATGGAGTTGTTTCGTGAGCGTCTCCATCTGTACACGATCTTGCTCCTGTCTCGCTACGGCGACCTCACATGCAGCGCCGAACCCGGCAATGAGTGCCGGGGGCAGGGTTCCCGCTCGAAGCCCCCGTTCTTGCGGTCCTCCTGTAATGAGTGGCTTTAGTTGCACGCCGGAGCGCACGAACAGAGCGCCCACGCCCTTCGGTCCATACACCTTGTGGCCCGAGAAGCTCAGGAGGTCGACGCCCCAGTCGTCTACATCGATCGGGATCCGTCCCGCCGCTTGGGTCGCATCGGTGTGGAACAGTGCGCCGGCGTCGTGACATCGGGCCGCGATCTCGGCACTCGGCTGGAGCACGCCGATCTCGTTGTTCGCAGCCATCGCCGAGACGATGAGGGTCCGTTCATCGATCACCTTGTCGAGGTGGGCGAGATTCAGGAGACCGTCCGCCTCGACGGGAAGCACGATAGCGTCGAAGCCCGATCGCTCCAGGTCCAGAACCGTCTCGAGCACAGCCGGGTGTTCTGTCGCCAGCGTGACGATTCGATTTCGCCGGCCGTTGCCCGAACGATTCGCGACCCCTCGGAGGGCCAAGTTGCACGATTCGGTGGCGCCGGAGGTGAACACGATCTCGTCGTCGTCTGCATTGATCAAACCCGCAACGTTTGCTCGAGCGTCCTTGATCGCCCGCGCCGCCTCCCAACCGAAGCTGTGATCTTTTGAATGGGGATTACCGAATAGATCTCTCAGGAACGGCAACATGGCCTCGTGCGCCGCGGGGTCGATTGGGGTTGTGGCCTGATAGTCCAGGTAGACAGGCGCGACGGTCATTCTGTGCAGTCGCATGGCAGCAGCGTCTCGCTCAGTACGCCGAGGTTTCGCCCTGAGGCGAGGTCTCCATAGGCAAACGGGTGGTTTCCGAAGAACCCGATGTGTGTCGCGCCCTTTCTGCGGATCGTGCGCTTCTCGGCGCGGAGGTCCCGACCGTACAACGCTTCGATTCTCATCCACCAACGCAGATCGCATGGCGTGTTGGCAAGGGGTCCGAATCCGGGCACCTCGGAGTCCCGGGCACCGTCCAGCTCGGCGTGGATAGCTTCCAGGTTCGCTGCTCCTTTCAGGAAGCAGTACACGCAGTTGGAAAGGCGCGTGTCCTCCGGGAGCTCCAGATCCCAGCTTTGGCGTTCCCAGAACGCATTGACGTCGTCTCGGGTCACCGCCATGTCGTTAAGCGGCATGTAGACGTGCTCGCCTTCGTAACCGGCATCGGTATCGTTGCGCGCCTCCACGCGTCGGATCCGATGCGGCTCGTCACCCCTAAGCCCGATGAAAGCGACGTATTCCACGCCTTCGTTTCCGAAGCATGCCTTGTCACCGAACGTTTTGCCCTTCAGTGCCTTGTTCTCGAACGGCTGCCATCCCGGGTGGAAGTCATCGTAGCGTTGTCCGGGCCGGACATGAGGCCGGCTCCAGGCGTAGGCGCGCTTTCGTAGGAAGATTTCCTCAGGCACTCCACCCTGGTTCTGCCGATGGCGCCGAAAGGCCGCATCGGGATCCATGCGAGAGTGGTTGCCGTAGTGTCCGAGACGCGGGATTGTTGCCTTCGACGCGAACCAGTCCTTCAAGAAGCTGCGGGTTACGTCGAGCTTGAGGTGTTTCGTGCAGATGCGATTGAATTGGTTCGGGACGTAGCCTGCCCAAGAAAGCAGCTCTTCGAACACCTCGCCTCGCCAGTGGAACCCCTCGGTGTTCGTGGCAGATTTCGGTCGACCGTTGACGAGACGGTACGTCGGCAGCCGGGTCCACTCGCCCTGCCGGGCGTCCTCGTATGTCTGGAACTCCAATTGGAAGAACGGGATTCCATAGCGGTAAGCGGTGTGCATGCAATCACGTACGAACCGGTAGGTGTCCGGGTGTTCAGCGGAGGTATTGTTGAAGACGATGACATCTCCTCGGGACGCATCGAGCAGTCCGTTCTCCAATAGTACGAACAGCAGCATGCCGCTTGAGCGACCTCCGGAGAACTTGACGACATGGGGCAAGGAGCTGTGCTTCTTCGCATGATACCGGAACCGGTACTCCTTGCTCGGATCATGATTCGGCGGTGGTATGCGCAGGCGTTTCGAGACCGCAAGCCTAGGAACGTCGCGAATAGCGTAACAGGATCTCTTGATCGACCCTGACGCACCGTGCTGTGGTAACTTAGTGTCAACTTCCGAAATTGTAAGGTTCGTCGATTCGCGAGTATAGTGTTCGGTCTGTTGAGCCAATGTGTTTCCCGTCCGTTTCGCCACTGGCAGTCCTCCGGCTCTGTCAGTAGGACAATAGTCGACACGCCGGATTTGTCCGTCTATCCCTGCCGCACGCAGATTGGCATGCGGCAGTTCGACACGGCCACGATGGAGCGATTCACGGACGCGGTCAAGGCGGGACGCCTGAGCCGCCTGACTCTGGCGGCCTTGGGCAAGATCGCGCTGGTGGAGGTCGAGTCCGACGCCGACAGCCGCCGCTTCGCCGCCATGATGGCTACCCAACTCGCCTGGAAGGGACTGCGAGACTTCCTGCTCTTCGCCAGCCATCGGGAACACATGCACCGGAATCCACGCCCAATCACCTCGTCATGGACGCAGTTGACTATGGGTAGGTGACAGACCACGGACTGCTGGCACGGAAGCTGCCTTGGAGCACCGGATGACGGAAGTTACTGGACGCCGCCAAGGGTGAAGGCGGCAGGAAGGGAGGAATGTGGCTACTGCGTCGTGTGCGTCGGCTCCTGGCGCAGCTTCGTGGAGGACCTGCGCTCCCCGAACCGGGCCGCGGGTGCGTCAGGCTCCAGCAGCGACAGCCTCGGCTTCCGGGTTGCCCGAACACTGTAGAGGGGCGACTTTGCGAGAGGACGTCGCGACGCCACCAGTTTCGCGACAGAACAGCTTATTCTTCCAGCAGCTTCAATTGCACACCCAACTTTACCCCTGCCACATCACACGCAACCCCGATGTATCTTCGAATTTGTTCCTCGCTCAGATTGGATCCCAGCCACCACCCGTTTGGCAATTTCTTCACCATGTCTGCAAGGTGCGCGGCGCGATAGAGATTAGACTGATCCTTCGCAACCAAATTGCGAGCTCTTGTGATAGTTGTGTGAGAAAACCTCTCAATAAATTCACTGTCATCCTGCATGAGTGCAGTTAGAACTGCAACCAAGGTGCCAATCGCCGTTCCAACATGGTTGGTTTCTCCCCTGTAGACGAATCCAACCAACTTCCCACTCCGGCCTACAGCCGGTTCCGGAGTCACATCTCTCTTCTTTCGAGAACGAACTGCGCGAGGAGCGGTGGGCGTTTCGACAACCACGTTTGCGTACTCCTTCAGAAATTCTTCGATGTCTTGTTGTTCCGGTCGTGTCCCACATTCACTCTCAACTTTTTCCATCAGCAAGTCGCGGAGCAGTTCATCGGGTTCGCTCAATAGCAACTTCCAGGACGTTGTAATTATGCGGTACGCATGATCTTTCTTGCGATTAGTTTCATGGAGTTGTTCGGAATTCTTTCTCGCCTCTCCTGACACTACTCGTTCCCTATGCAGATGCACCTCAAGAAAATTCATGTGCTCGGGAAGTTTGTGTTCAAGCCCGAAATTCATTCGATAGAATCGGCGCTCATCCGGCGGGCCGGCCGCCATGCTGAGATAGAAGTCCCAGAGATTCCCATCCGTGAGGATGAGCACAGGTACACCCTTGTTCGTCGCGTACCAGAAGAGCTGCGCTTCGCCTGCCACACTCAAAGCCCCAACCTTTTTGGCTTCAATGAAAATCAGCGGACGACCACGGTCCAGAAGCGCGTAGTCCACAAACCCGGTATCTAACGCATACTCTGGTCGGAGGACGCTGGGATCACTGTCATCCCATCCCAACTCGCGGAGGACAGGCAATACGACGGCGTGTTTGACCTGCGCCTCGTTCGCTAGATCACCCGAAGCAATGCGGGTGGTCACCGTTCTCAACGTCTGTTCTAGATTCATCTCCTCACCATGTTGGCCGCAGCGGATTCACCTTCCGCGACCGCGCTTGTCGAGTCAAGGTTCGCCCGAGTCGCCAACCGAGCCGACACGGTCCTCCTCTTGATAATCTTTCTATAGCTGCGGTCGCATATCCTGATAGAGCAGGCAAGGTGCGAAGCGGGTGTCCTACCATCAGGGCTGATTCACGCTGATCGCAGGTTGCCTGTTTTTCGAAGGCGCCGAAAAAGGGCTGACTTTTGCTTCTCGGCGGTGTTACGGGTGGGACATGACCACGCTCTGCCTGCCCGACAAGCTGGTTTTTGTCCGAAGTCGTCGTGCGTCTTGTGCGCGGCGACGAGCGTCGGCGCTGGGACGAACCGATGAAGAAGCGGCACTCTCTCGGCTTGCGTTCAAATACGATCACGGGCAGTGATTCAAAGAGTCGAAAACGAATGCGGGATCCCCATACTATTCGCGGCTGTGGCCACAACCCTCCAGATGCCTAACGTTCTCGGGCTATATGCATACGCGCCAGGATACGGAACGCTCTTGTCGAAAAAAATACGCATGAAATTCGTGCCGGCGCCAAATTGGCAGACGTGATGTCACGAAATCCGTTCAGAAAGTACTGACAATGGGAAACCGGCTTACCACAACACAATCGGGCAGGTTGCATGGATCCGGTCGAAGTCGAAGGTGCCGGATTGTCGGTGCGGGTTCCTGACCGGAAGAAAAATTTTGATTGATGACGGGAATCAGACCCGCAATTCGCGTCCGAAACTGCCAATGCTTGTCGTCGGCGCCTGACTGGGAAACAGGAGGAAACCATGGTTCGCTATCGCGGAAATCCCCGAGCCGTTGCCGATCTGGTCAAGGGCTACGCGGTTCATCGGGACGTGTATGTGAACCAGGAAATCTACGAGTTGGAAATGGAACAATTGTTTCCCAACTCCTGGATTTATGTCGGACACAATAGTCAGCTCAAAAAAACCGGCGATTTCATCACGTCGAAAATTGGCAAACAGCCAATCCTGGTTTCGCGCCACCGTGATGACCAGATTTACGTACTGTACAACCGCTGCCCGCATCGAGGGGTAAAATTACTGTCCGAACAATGCGGCAACACCGGAAAATTCTTCCGTTGCCCCTATCACGCCTGGATGTTCGAGACGGATGGCTCTCTTCTGACCGTCCCGTTAAAGAAAGGATACGATGGTGCCGGATTTCGTGATGATCAGGCTTCCAGGGGTCTGTCACATGTCGAGAATGTGCAGGTTTATCGTGGTTTGATCTTCGCCCGCCTTTCCAGGGAAGGTTTGAGCTTTAAAGAGTATTTTGGTGATGCTCTCTCGACAATCGATAACATGGCGGACCGGTCTCCCGCTGGTGAACTGGAAGTCGTCAATCAGCCAATCCGGTACATGCACACCTGCAACTGGAAAATGCTGATCGATAACCAGACCGATACCTGCCACCCGATGGTGGCGCATGAAAGCTCGGCTGGTACGGCGGTTCGCGTCTGGGAGCGTGAGAAACACAAGTCCACGGAAACACCGATGGCCGTGCAACTCTACGCTCCCTTCATGAGTCCGTATGAGTTCTATGAAGGGGCCGGAATTCGCGTGTGGCCAAACGGACACGGGCATACCGGCGTGTACGGGTCGATTCACCAGGACTATGACGGCGTAGGGGGCTATCTGGAAAAGATGGTCGAAGCCTACGGCGAAGAGCGGGCTCATGCCATTTTGGGGGACGTTCGCCACAACACGATCTATTTTCCCAATATCATGGTCAAGGGAGCGGTCGGTATCTTGCGCAACTTCATCCCCCTCGGTGTCGACAAGACGCTGGTGGAAAGCTGGGTGTTCAAGCTGAAAGACGCGCCGGACAAGCTCTATGAACGCGGGCTCATGTACAACCGCTTCATCAATGCGCCGACGTCGATTGTCGGTCACGATGATCTTGAAATGTACGAACGTGCTCAGGAGGGCCTGCATTCAGACGGAAACGAATGGGTCAACCTGCGTCGCTTGTGGGAGGAAGAAGAACCCGAAGAGGCAACAGAGGTCGTCAACGGCACATCCGAACGCCAGATCCGCAATCAGTTCTATGCCTGGCGCAAGTTCATGACCCAGAACATGGGGGCGGCCGAATGACACGCGAAGACCTGATTGACTTTGTCTACGACGAAGCCGCAACGCTGGACAGGATGCAATGGGATGACTGGCTCGCATTGTTTCACGAAGATGGACGTTACTGGATGCCATTGGAGTGGCAGCAAGAGGATCCGGTTCTTCAGCCGTCACTTATGTACGAAGACTTGTTTTTGCTTACTGTCAGGGTTGAGCGGTTGTCCGGTGAACGAACATTCAGTCAGAAACCCAAGAGCCGCTGCCACCATTTACTGGAACGGCCGCGTATCGTTTCAATGGGCGAAGAAGACAACGTTTACAAATTGCGCACTTCGTTCCTCTATACCGAGACACGCGGTGATCGGCTGGATCGATATTCGGGCTGGGCAGGACACGAATTGGTCGAAGTCGATGGCGTTCTGAAGATCAAACTCAAGCGCATTGACCTGACAAATTTCGATGCGCCTTTCAGCAACATACAGCTGTTCATCTGAAGTGCCCGCGGCACGTGAGACTGTTTACGGACGTTTTACGACAACGGCAGCGCGCTGCGCCTTTTCTGCGCGTACTTGACGAAACAGCCGGAATCTACGGAATACCGGCGGGTGACATAACCTATGCAGACATGGCCGCCCGTGTTGAACACTGACGCCAGCGGTTTCAGTGTGCGGGCTATGGCGCTGACCAAAGGGCAGGCTTGCTGTTGCAGAACAGGCCGGTTTTTCTGGAACTCTGGCTGGCGTTGAACGCACTCGGTGCGTCGGTTGTCCCGATCAACGACTGGAATATCTGGCCGAACATTCCGAGATGATTATGGCCATCTTACCTCCCTGATCGTATCGCCGAGATGAAACCAGCGATCACGAACGCCATGCTGACAGTTCGTGTGATTACTGCCGAAGAGGACTTGCCACGGGCGATCAATCCTGCGCCGCAAGTTGAGGCCCGTCCCGACAGTGCAACCGAATGCGCCTCCTCTACACCTCTGGAACGACGGGACGGCCCAAGGGCTGCATCCTGTCCGACGAATACTATCTGCATTCCGGTGACTGGTTTGCCCAAACGGGTGGCTACATCAGTTTGCGCCGCGACTGTGAGCGGATGCTGACACCGCTGCCGGCCATTCATAAGAATGCCATGGCCGTCGCGGCCACCGCGATGATGACCATGGACGGATCTCTGATCATGCTCGACCGGTTCCACCCGCGCAGCTGGTGGGAGTCGGTGCGCAAGAGCGGCGCAACCGTGATTCATTCTCGGGCTAACCCGTCTGGACGGTGTCTGTTGAACCCAATAGCAGCCGAGTTGCCGCAGTAACATCCTTCTGGCGCATGAGATGTTCACCAACAAGAAAACGCCGGATACCGTGCGCCTCAAAGCGTAGAATATCGTTGTGTGTTCGAATTCCGCTTTCACAGATAACGTCCAGGCCTTCAGGGACTCGAGGAGCGAGTGACAAGGTCGTTGAAAGATCGACTTTCAGCGTCTTGAGATTTCGGTTATTGATACCGATGAGGTCACCGCCGATGCGAAGCGCTCGGTCGAGTTCGTGACCATCATGGACCTCGACAACGCTTTCGAGATCAAATGCTTGTGCAGTTTCGGTCAGTTCAGCGGCAAGCGTGTCGTCGACAGCCGCCATGATGACAAGCACGGCGGCAGCGCCGAGAGCGCGGGCTTCGACAATCTGATAGGGATCCACCAAGAAGTCCTTCCTGAGACAGGGCAATCCCGATGCCGAATTAGCGACCCGAATGAACGAGTCGTGACCCTGGAAGTATGGTTCGTCCGTCAGGACGGAGACGCACGCCGCTCCTCCATCGCGATATGCACGGGCCAGGTGCGCAGGATCAAAGTCCGGTCTGATCAGGCCCGCACTTGGAGAAGCCTTCTTGATCTCCGCAATGAGCGCCGTGCCTTCTGCTGCCGCGTGAGACAGGGCATCGGAGAAGCTCGTCGGTTTTGCGAGAGATCTTGCGGTACTTTCCAGCTCGCCAAGCGAACAGGTTTTCTTTCGCTGTGTGACATGGGCGCGCTTTGTCTCGCAGATTTCCGCGAGAATATCGGGCAAGGTCTCAATTCCGCCCGGACGTCAATGCGGCAAGCTTTTCGAGCTTGTTTCTGGCCGCACCGCTGTCGATGGATCTGTGCGCCAATTCAACGCCACCCTTGAGGTCCCGTACCCTGTCGGCAACGACAAGTGCAGCAGCAGAATTCAGAAGTACCGTGTCACGATAGGCACCGTGTGCGCCGTCGAGAAGTGATTTCAGCGCCATGGCATTCTGCGCTGGTTCGCCGCCGGCGATTTCCTGAAGTTCACGACTGTCGAGGCCCGCATCCGCGGCACTGACCGTTTGCATTGCGACGGATGTTCCGTCCACGACGGCTACCATGTTCTCCGTCGAGAGTGTCAGTTCATCGCAACCATCGCCACTGTGAACAATCCAGGCCTTCTCGCACCCGATTTTGGCGAGCGCACGTGCAATCGGTTCAACCCAGTCAGCCGAAAAGACACCAAGGAGATAACGGGTGACCTGCGCCGGATTGGCCAATGGTCCCAGCAGATTGAAAATGGTCCGGGTACCCAACTCCACGCGTGTTGGCATCACATGCCGCATGGCGCTGTGGTAGAGCGGTGCCAGCATGAAACCCAGCCCGATCTCGTTGATCGCTCTCTGCACAACTGTCGGGTCCGCGTCCAGATTGACACCTGACATGGATAACACATCTGCCGCACCGGATTGGGATGACGCTGCGCGATTACCATGTTTGGCAATCGTGACGCCGCAACCCGCCACGACGATGGCGGTTGCTGTCGAGACATTCAGTGTTTTCTTTCCGTCGCCACCCGTGCCGACGACGTCCATTGCACCTGCCGGTGCCGACATGGGATTCATGTACCCACGCATCGCCTGTGCAGCGCCTGTAACTTCGTCGACGGTTTCGCCGCGAACCGCAAGTCCCATCAGAAATGCACCGATTTGAGATGGCGTTGCCCTTCCGGACATGATGACACCGAAGGCGTCGGCAGCTTCATCGGTAGACAGCAGGCGGCCGTCATGAATTGATTTGAGATAGGGTCGAAGATCGTCTGCCGTCATGAGGATGACTTCTCTCCGGATTCGAGAAAGTTTCGCAACATGGCATGCCCATGTTCTGATTCAATACTCTCGGGATGAAACTGAACGCCATGAATCGGCAGATCACGATGGCGAACGCCCATGATGATTCCGTCCGGGGTTTGCGCATTCACTGCAAGGCAATCAGGAATCGCGTCACGCGATACGACAAGTGAGTGATATCGTGTTGCTCGAAATGGTGTCGGGACATTGGCAAGAATGCCCGTTCCGTCGTGCGAGACCTGTGAAAGCTTCCCGTGCATCGGTGCCGGTGCCCGCGTGATCACACCGCCCATGGCCTGACCGATCGCCTGATGTCCCAGACACACGCCCAGCAACGGTATCCTGTCGGCGGCACATCGTTTGACAAGGTCGAGACAAATTCCTGCGCGATCGGGATCACACGGTCCAGGTGAGAGCACGACGCCTTCCGGATTTTTTCGAACAACATCATCAACACTCACGGCGTCGTTTCGATAGACTTCGGTGGTCGCACCGAGTTCACCGAGATAGTGCCAGAGATTGTAGGTAAAGCTGTCGTAGTTATCGATCAGAACCAGCATGACGTTATCCGATGACCGTGCAGGTCGCAGGATCACTGCGCGTGTGGTGTTCGTCACCAATCATGACAGGGACGAACCTGGCCAGTTTGCGCCTGATCTGGCGGTAAAACGCATGGCTTCATCGGCTGCACGAATCAATGCACGTGCCTTGTTGACACACTCTTCATGTTCCAGTTCCGGAACGCTGTCCGCAACAATTCCGGCGCCCGCCTGAACATGCAACGTGCCGTCGCGAATAATCGCGGTTCTGAGGGCTATGCAGCTGTCCATTGATCCATTGGCAGAGAAGTAGCCGATGGCGCCGCCGTAAACACCGCGCCTTTCGGTTTCGAGCTCGTCAATGATCTCCATCGCGCGGACCTTGGGTGCGCCACTGACTGTGCCCGCGGGAAATCCGGCAAACAGTGCGTCGACCGCATCCTTGTCGGACTGCAGTATTCCTTCAACGTTCGAACTTATATGCATGACATGACTGTAATTTTCGATCGCGAAACTATCTGTTACCTCGACACTTCCGATCTCCGCTATACGGCCGACATCGTTGCGGCCCAGATCGAGGAGCATGAGGTGTTCTGCACGCTCCTTGGGGTCTGCCAGCAATTCTTCGCGCAGCGCCTGGTCGTGTGCCTTGTTGTCGCCGCGTCGGCGTGTACCCGCCAGTGGCCGAATTGTGACCCGGCCGTCACGCACGCGTACAAGTATCTCGGGGCTCGAGGCGACAATGGAAAAATCCCTGAACTGGAGAAAGACAAGAAATGGTGACGGATTGATCCTGCGCAATGCGCGATAATAGGCGAATGGCGACGGACGAAACGGCACATCGAAACGTTGTGAAAGTACAACCTGAAACGCGTCGCCTGCGCAGATGTACTCCCTGGTTTTCTCGACGATTTCAAGAAACCGTTCGTGCGGCGTATTCGAGGACGTTTCAGACAGGGATCCAGGTTCCGCCATCCCGGTTTCGTGTGGCAGCAGGCGCTCGAAATCAGCAATTACGTCCGACAGGCGTTCGCAGGCCATTGCATATGCGGCGTGCGCGCCAACGTCCGGTGAATGCCAGACCGGCGTTACGATCGTGACCTCGTTCGCGACATTGTCGAAGATGCTCATGATAGTCGGCCGGACAAGCAGACCGTCAGGAACCGGAATTGTCAGCTCGTTGTCGGTTGGCAGGTTTTCGATCAGGCGCACCATCTCGTATCCGACATAGCCGACGAGGGCGGATGCCATGGGCGGAAGATGTTCGGGGATCTCGATATGGCACTTCCGTATGAGGCGTTTCATTGATTCAACAGGCGCCAGGTTGTCCGGCTCGAATGCGTCGGGATCGTAGCGTGCACGGGTGTTGATCTCAGCGTGCGTTCCGGAACAACGCCAGACCAGGTCCGGTTTGAGGCCGATAATCGAGTATCGTCCCAGCGTCTCGCCGCCTTCGACCGATTCCAGGAGAAAGGTGTCGGGTCTTGCGCCGGCAATTTTCAGAAATGCGGAAACTGGTGTGTCGAGGTCGGCGACCTGACGTGTCCAGACGACTTGAGGCTTGCCCTGGTTGTAGGTTCTTTCAAACGCCGCGAAGTCCGGGCTGAACACGGGCATGTCAGAAGTACTGTTCGATGAGGTCTTGGTTGATCGAAACCGACACGGCGTTGCGGGCAACGTCACTGCCGACCTGACGAATATCCGCGCGTATGCCGTCTGCAAGCTGATCTGACAGTGAATCGTGCGCATCATCACCATCGAGCGGGTTACCAGGCGTGATGGTGAAGACTCGCGCCACGACAACGGCATTGCTGTCGTTTGAAGCGGCTATGACAAACTCGGATGACCGTTTTTCGAAAATCTCACTGGTCACGTCCCGGCCGACATTGTTGACTCCAGTATCGCCAGATCTCGTGAATGGCTCCGATGTCATGAACGTTCCGGCTTCGACTCCGAAAACCTCATCAAGGTTGTCGAGTGCACTTGCTCCCGCAGCGATACCCTCGGCGGCGGCAAGGGCGTCTTCGCTGATTCGTACCTGTTGCCAATCGTCACGGACTCTGTCGCGTACCTCGTCGAGTTCATGCAGGCGGCTTGGAACGATGTCCGTGACCTCGACAACCAGCACACCGCCGTCGCCAACCTCGATGACAGGTGAAGGAAAGTCGAGCTCCGACCGGAACACTTCACCGAGAAACTCCGGCACCGACGGAATGACCTGCAGAGCGTTGATATCCGAGGATTGCCCCGAAGATGAAATTTCCAGAAGAATGCCGCGATCGAGGCCCAGTTCGTACGCCGTTTCTTCGACGGTTGCACCGGACGCAATCAGATCATCGATACTGTTTGCCAGACGGTACATTTCGCCCTGTGCTTCACGAAGTTGGAGTGCGGCGGTAATCGTCTCGCGTGCTTCGTCGAATGTCGTGTCCTTGTGTGGTTTGATCTCGTCGATCCGGTAAATCAGCCAGCCGCCAAAGGTTGATTCGATAGGACCAGCGATTTTGCCGGATTCCGTGTTGAAAACCGGCGCGGCAATCTCTTCGAACAGCGTTTCGCGGGTTATCCATTCGGGTTCGCTTGCGCTGATGACGTCTGCGCCTGATGAAATCTCGCCAAAGTCCGCGCCAGCTTCCAGAGCATCCAGCGCCGCTGACGCCTCTTCCTGCGTGTCAAAGACGATGTTCCGGACAAGTCGTTCTTCGGGTTCAGTCCACCGGTCCAGATTGCTTTCGTAGTCTTGCCGAATCACCGCATCGTCAATCTCGATCGCATCCGCGATGTCCTCCGGATAGACCAACAGGAAATCAACTGATCGGTACTCCGGTCGACGATAGTTTTCTCTTCGCTCTTCAAACCAGGCATCGAGTTCGCCGACATCTGGTTGCGGAAGAGTTGACAACGTCTCATTTTCAAGAACAGCAATCTCGACCGTTCGTGTTTCCTGTCGATAGCGGTAGAGCGTATTGACCAGGATGTCGGGTGCCAGCGGTGCTGATGAAATACTGTCGACCAGTTGTACATTGGTGATCTGTTCGTCGAGAAAAGCCAGATAGCGCTCTTCGGTAATTCCGTTGGTTGTCAGAAAGTGTGCAAACACGGCACTGTCGAACGCGCCGGATGCGTTTGTGAACACCTGATCCCTGGCAATTTCATTGCGAAGCGTGTCTTCACCGACAGAAATTCCCAATTTGTCAGCCAGTTCGGCTTGAGCCGTCTGGAGGATCAGGCCGTCCAGCGTGCCTCTGGCATAGGTTCGGGCTATTTCGGATCCGGGTTCGATCTGGAAGCCCGCGTTCTGCAACCTGCGGGTATAGTTGTTGTAGGCAATTTCCAGATCACGAATATCAATGTCCGCATCGCCAACGGCTGCGACCGTGGTTTCACCACGGCTGACGAAGATGTCACCGACACCCCATCCAACGAAGCTCAGTGCGATAAGGCACAGAAAGATCTTGGCGGGCCAGGACGAAGCGCCAGCGCGCATTTTGGTCAGCATGAAGACACCAGACGGAGGTATGGAAGGAGTGGGCGCATATTAGTCGCAGCAGTCGGTTCTCGACAAGCTGTTCGGGGGTCTTCAGGCAGGTCCCCGAGGATTTCCCGCCAAGGCATATTGCAAGATCAAATCAGTCCACGATGACACGAAGCGCTTGCAATTCCTGTAGAGGACGATCCACCGTCTCCTTAGCATTTCTCTATCTCGACGCGGATACAGTCAGGTCGGAAGTGCCACATTACGATCTGTCCAGCTTCTTGATCACGTGGTGCTGTCATGGTTTCGTTCAACGTGACTCGTTTATCTGCTGCAACCGGTTTCAAGAAACCATTACCCCACAGGCGACTGGCTGCTTTTCGGGCTGCAATGGCTCGATTGCGGCGTTCGGATGCCGATTTGTTGCGGGAGGTGCGAGACGAGGGATCGTGATATCGGGGGATCTGGATGCGCTTCTTCTACACCAGTTATTCTCGTTCCTCTTGATCTCCCTGAGGCGATCAGTATCGGAATTTTTCGAGTCCTTGCCGAACAATGACTTGCCGGTTGGCGATTGGACCCGGATCGAGTTCACCTCACGACTTGTCCGTGACGTACGCATGAGTGTTCTGCATGCTGGTACGGCAGGCAAGATTGGATCACAGTTCAAATCATTGATCGTTGAGTCCGTCATTATCCTGTAACCAATCCTCGACGACTTCGATCGCGCCAAAGTGTGTTATGGCGAATTCGATACAGGGCTGGAAAGATGACAGTCTTGCTCCCCGGTTCAGGAGTACGCCCATGTGACGGCATTCAACCGAAAATTTTCACCGGTGGTTGATGGTCAAGGCTTCGACCTCATTCATGTCGGAATTCGTTCAAACCTGATCCGCCTGCGGCGCGGCGCCTGACAGTCGCTCTGAACGCCACCGCTTTGCCGTTTACGTGCCGAACAGTCTCTTCCAGGTGTTGTCAGGCGTGCTTTCAACAGGCGGTTTGACGAACTGTTTTCTTGTCTTCCGCGCTGCTGTGCAGAACAGTTTTTCGAAATCGATGACAGCGAATGGATCAGTTGATCGTGATTCCGGCATGCACATCGTCATTTGTTGGCATGTTGTCGGCTCATCATGTGTCCGCTATGGAGATGAACCGTCATGTTGCCGAAGCACGTCTGTTTGTTTCGACAGGGGAGGGGTCTTGCGCAGTCTGATTGCAGGAAACTGGAAGATGTTCGGCTTGCGTGACGATGTGATGGGCCACCTCGAAACCCTTCGTGAACTCTCTGACCGGACACAAACCTGTGACCTCTTGATTCTGCCCCCGATCACATTGCTGCAGTATTTCGTACAGGCGTTGTCAGACACTCGGATCATGGTCGGTGGACAGAATTGCCATACCGAAATCCAGGGCAGCCATACCGGTGAGATTTCTGCCGAAATGCTTGCCGATTCCGGATGCGCGTACGTCGTTGTCGGACACTCCGAGCGTCGCCGCGAATTTGGTGAAACAGGAGACCTGATCCGCCGCAAGGCGGAAGCGGCTCATTGCGCGGGTTTGTCAGCCGTGATCTGCATCGGTGAATCGAGCGCTGTTCGGAAGAGCGGCCAGCACATCGCGTGTGTCCTGGATCAGCTCCGACAGGCAGTACCTGCAACCGCATGTTCCGAAAACACCACCATTGCGTATGAGCCGGTCTGGGCAATTGGTACAGGCCGTGTCGCGACCACATCGGAGATTGACGAAGTCCACACCGCATTGCGGGCTGAACTGTCGTTGCGCGACAAGCCGGGTTCGGAAAATACAAGAATTATCTATGGTGGTTCGGTGGATCCGACCAATGTTGGAGCAATTCTGGCGGTTCCTGAAGTCAATGGCGTGCTAGTCGGGCGCGCTTCCCTGGATCCGGTCAAGTTTGCCGGAATTGTAAACATTGCATTGGAACAGGTTGTCTGAATTCCAGCAGCTCGTCGGATAGGGTATCTGACCAGAGCAGGCGAACGCACGCGAATATATTGGGGCCTATGTGTGGAAGTGTGCATGTTGCTGTGATAAAGCGCACGCAATCACCAACATTCAGAGTGATTTCCTTCCTTGCAGACCGTTCTGATCACACTTCACGTTCTCTTCGCGATTGCAATCGTTGCGCTCGTGCTGATTCAGCGCGGCGAAGGTGGCGGTCTGGGATTCGGTGGTGGTGGCATGCAGGGCTTCATGTCAGCACGCGGCAAGGCAAGTCTGATGACGCGGTTGACTGCGCTCACGGCCGCGTTGTTCTTTGTCTCGAGCCTTGGACTCAGCATACTGGTTGCGCGTACGTCGGATCCCGCATCGATTGTCGAGGACATATCGACGGATATCATTGTTGAAGAAGAACCGGTGAGTTCGGAACCGACTGTACCTGTTTCGGAGTGAAACAGCGATCATCAACAGGAGATTTCGAACGTTCGGTCTCTGAGGTACGTCGGAACACGATTGTGTGTTACTGAAAACGTCCATGACGCGATTTGTGTTCGTTACAGGCGGAGTGGTTTCCTCGTTAGGCAAGGGACTTTCGACAGCGGCCCTGGGTGTTTTGCTCCAGGCACGCGGCTACAGTGTCTGCCTGCGCAAATTCGACCCCTACCTCAACGTCGACCCGGGAACGATGAGTCCCTATCAGCACGGCGAAGTCTTCGTAACCGATGACGGTACGGAATCAGACCTGGATCTTGGTCATTACGAACGATTTACCGGTGTACCCGCTCGACGCAGCGATACGGTTACCAGCGGCCTGGTTTATTCTGATGTTCTGCAACGCGAGCGTCGCGGAGACTATCTCGGTGGTACGGTGCAGGTCATTCCGCACGTAACCGATGTCATCAAGGAGTGCTTTCGGGCTGACGTGGACGAGACGGATTTTGTTGTCTGCGAGGTTGGCGGCACGATTGGTGATATTGAAGGGTTGCCGTTCCTCGAGGCCATTCGACAGATGGTTCAGGAACATCCGCGCGGGCATGTGGTTCTGATTCATCATACGCTTGTGCCGTATCTGCAAGCTGCAGGCGAAATCAAGACCAAGCCAACCCAACACTCGGTCAAGGAACTCAGAGCTATCGGGCTTCAGCCGGACGTTCTTGTTTGCCGGTCCGAGAGGGAGATCCCACAGGTGGAACTGAGCAAGATCGCGCGATTCTGCAACGTCCGCGAATCTGCCGTCATTCCGGCGCTCGACGTCGATACAATCTATCGGGTACCGATTGCCTATCATGAAGCCGGTCTGGACCGCGAAGTTCTTGACGCGTGCGGGTTGGACAACAGTGCCCCGCCGGAATTGCAGATCTGGCAGGAGATCGTTTCGATAATCGGAAATCCCGACGGCGAAGTCACAATCGCAGTGGTCGGCAAGTACACGGAACACGCTGATGCGTACAAATCCCTTTCCGAAGCGTTGGTACATGGAGGGATTGCCAACCATGTGAAGGTCGTCTTGAAGTGGATCGATGCAGAGATCTTTGAACGTGAGGACGCAGTACGACACCTCGATGGCGTGAATGGCATTCTCGTTCCAGGCGGGTTCGGAGAAAGGGGAATAGAAGGCAAGATTGCAGCTGTTGCCTTTGCGCGCATTCGATCCATTCCCTACTTCGGTATCTGTCTAGGCATGCAGTTGGCGGTCATCGAGGCATCGCGGAATCTTGCGGGAATACCAGATGCGTCGTCGACAGAGTTCGGACCTTCTGCAAATCCTGTTGTCGGATTGATGACAGAATGGGTGAAGGACGACGAGATGGAGCGCCGGACGTCTGTTTCTGATCTCGGCGGAACCATGCGGTTGGGTGCCTACGATTGTGTGCTCCAGGACAACAGCCGGGTCCGGGAAATTTACCGGGCCTCTCAAATCAGCGAGCGCCACCGTCATCGTTACGAGGTCAATGTAAATTACCGTCCGCTGCTGGAAGCCCAGGGGCTGTCGTTTTCTGGCATTTCCCCCGACGGACTGCTACCTGAAATCATTGAACTTGAAGATCATCCCTGGTTTATCGGCGTCCAGTTTCATCCCGAGCTGAAGTCCCGTCCGTTTTCGCCACATCCCCTGTTTGCGTCATTCGTGCAGGCAGCTGTTGCCCAGTCCCGCCTGATCTGACCCATCACAAGGCATGGTCACGGCGTGAGCATGATCGATGACGAAAAGAGATTGATCGTCGGGTATCCGAAACAAGAAACCGGTATTTGTCAGTCGCAGTGCCGGTCTGCCGGGCGTGCATGACAGACGTTTGAAATTGCGGGTTCCGCATTCAAAGTCACGCATGGCACATGGACAGTTCGGCGGAACGAAGGAGATTGACGGTCAACACTGACAGGCCAGTCAAGCAAGACAGGAAGACGATGATGAGTGGAATTATTGACCTGGTGGCGCACGAAATCCTCGACAGTCGCGGAAACCCGACTGTCGAGGTTGAAATACTCGTCGAGTCAGGTGCGCGAGGTGCAGCTGCAGTGCCGTCGGGTGCCTCGACCGGAACGCATGAAGCACATGAGCTCCGTGACGGTGATCCCGAACGATACCATGGTCGTGGCGTGCAGAAAGCCGTTCACAATGCCAATGTCGAGATATTCGATGCCATTTCCGGGATGGACGTTCACGATCAGTACAGTCTTGATCAGGCGTTGATCGAACTCGACGGAACGAACAACAAGGAGCGACTTGGCGCCAATGCCCTACTGGCCGTTTCGCTTGCCGCCGCGCACGCGGCCGCCGCAGACGCCGGTCAGGAACTGTTTCGTCATCTCGGTGGTGTCAGGGCAAATATGCTTCCGGTACCCTTGATGAACGTGCTCAACGGTGGCGCACATGCAGACAACGCGATCGAGTTCCAGGAATTCATGATTGCACCGGTGGCATTTGATTCATTTGCGGAAGCCTTGCGGGCCGGATCCGAGGTGTTTCACTCCCTCAAGAAAATTCTCCAGGACAATGGACATGCAACAAATGTCGGCGACGAAGGAGGGTTTGCGCCGCAGTTGTCAGAAATCGAAACCGTTCTGGACATGATCGTGCAGGCGATAGAGCAGGCAGGTTATCGACCGGGTCGGGACGTCTTTCTTGCGCTTGACCCCGCGGCCACGGAGTTTCATTCGGATGGATCCTATCGGGTGGACAACAGCGGTCAGGTTCATGACTCGGCTGCAATGATCAAGCTCTATACTGAACTCCTTCAAAAGTGGCCGATAATCTCGATCGAGGACGGACTCGCGGAAAACGACTACGACGGGTGGCGAGATCTCACATCGGCGCTCGGCAATGGCGTCCAACTTGTTGGCGACGATGTGTTTGTAACAAGTGCAGAGCGTCTGAAAGCGGGAGTATCAAGCGGGATTGGCAATGCGATACTTGTCAAGCCGAACCAGGTCGGCACGCTCTGGGAGACAATTGCGACCATCGACATCGCGAAACAGGATGGATTTGGCACGGTCATGTCGCATCGGTCGGGCGAGACGGAAGACACGACAGTTGCCGATCTCGCCGTTGCGTTTGACTGCCGCCAGATCAAGACTGGTGCGCTATCGAGATCTGACCGTACCGCCAAGTACAACCGCCTTTTGAGAATTGAAGACGCGTTGGGGAACTCTGCGCGTTATGCGGGAAGAGATCTGTTTTCGAAGTACAGCGTCTACTGAGACGGTACGCAAGATCTGCGCGTCGGACGCTTGGAACATGTGCGATACGCAACAATGCGGCATTCCGGCTTTCAACAGTTCCGTGACCTTCGTCCTGATGCGGACGGCCGGGGCGTCCCGAAAACCTCCAGCACGACGACTTGATGTGTATTGAGACGATTTGGTCCCGATCAAAATCCGGTTGCAATCCGCGCACGACGGCGATCGGGTGTGGCGCACTTCAAGACGGCACGATGTCGTGATTCCTGCTGAACTTTGCCGTGTCCAGGGACGGATCCTGCATCAGCGTGAGTCAATCAAAACTGGCCAGATATGACGTTGCGGTCAGGGATAGGTGCGCTTCAAGTGGCGGATAGAGTTCAAATGCTCTTGGCCTGCGCGTGAAGTTCCAGAGGCGAAACAGGCACCATTCAGAGCTTCTTTCGTTTGCTACAGCCAGTTCGTTGCGCGAGATATGGAATGGTGAAAACTCCCAGCCATTCGTTGTCTTCACCTCGATCAGGCGTTCCCGCCCGTTTGGTGTGAAACTGGCAATGTCATATCCCGCGCCGTCGCCTTCTTCGTCCGAAATCCAGCGCACCTTGCGTGCGAGATCATCCCGGTCCGCAGATCTCAGCATGAATCGTTCGTGCGCGACTACGCGTTTCTCGCCAGCGCGGCCAAGCGCCCGGTTGCGTTCATCGCGGCCTGCGGCATCGAACTTGCGGGCGATCCGCAGCGTCTGTTCAAGCTCCTTTGGCTTGGGCACATTGGACATGGTTGGCGATGGTCCGACCCAGATTTCCTCAACTACCGCCCGGGTATCTGTTGTTTTTCCGGGAGGTATTTGTTGTCGCCAATTGTGTTGACTGTCGAGCCAGCGAGCCACAGCATCGACCAATGATGCCTGAAAATTGACCAACGGCTTGTAACCATTGATCCAGTCTTCATTGAACCCCTTGAGGACCGCGCTGATGTTCTGGTGCTTGCGCTCAATTGAACCTTCCGACCGACCGATGAGCGTCATCAGGTTTCGACGATGTTCCGCCTTGTTGTCCGGACGTCCGGCCAGTTCATTGGCCAGCATCGCGAAGTAATCCGCGACGATCAGGTCGTTTTCCATGTCCGTCCATGACGTGTTCGGCATGCAACCAGGCTAGGCAGTAATCTGCATTTTGTCGACCCGGGTGAATGCTACGCGGATATTGACACTCGGTGTTTCGTCACTTCATATACGGCTATGAGACTCTTTGGTGACTTTGTGCGGTCCTCGGCGCGGTCGTTTCCTGCAATACTCGGTATGTGCCTGGTCGCGTACTTTACCTATCCGACGATCAAGGGCGCCAACGGCATCCTCAGCCTCAACGAACTCGAAATCCTGATTGACGAGACACAAGAGAAGCTCGTCGAGGCAAGGAAACTTGAAGAAGATCTTTTCAATCGGACGACATTGTTGCAGCCCCCGGGTATCGACCGTGACATGTTGGATGAACAGGTCCGCCGTGTTCTTAACCGGGTTCACAAGCGTGACGTTGTCATCATGCTGAAGGACCGGTTCTGACTATAGTCTGCCGGGCCACATGGTCTGCCAAATACAAGACGGTGCAATTCGTCAGAGATATGGCATGCAGCGAACACTCACGTGTCGAAGTCGCTTGAAATAACAGATACCGGTTTCTAGTTTCTGCTAATCTGCTGCCGCAGACCGTGCACGAGAATTCCGGATTGAGGCATGTGCTACGAGATGCATCGGCGGCAAACGCGAGTACCAGCATGACGATCGCGCGAAAACCAAAAAGTTCATCAGCTCGAAAGAAGGCAGCCCGGCCCGAGGTCGATCGGGATGCCCTCGCGTTGTACCGCGACATGCTGCTTGTCCGGCGCTTTGAAGAAAAGGTCGGGCAGATGTACGGCATGGGCCTGATCCGGGGATTTTGCCACCTCTACATCGGACAGGAAGCTGTCGTGGTCGGCACCAATGCGGAAACACGACCGGGAGATGCGGTCATCACCAGCTACCGCTGTCATGGTCATGCGATCATTCGCGGAACGGACCCGGGCGCCGTCATGGCGGAATTGACTGGTCGCCGCGCCGGTATCTCCCGTGGCAAGGGCGGTTCGATGCACATGTTTGACCTGTCAAACGGATTTTACGGCGGACATGGTATTGTCGGTGCACAGGTTCCGTTGGGCGCCGGAATTGCCTTTGCGCAAAAGTACCGGGAGCAGGACAACGTCACCATCGCCTATTTTGGTGAAGGTGCTGCGAACCAGGGACAGGTGTACGAGACGTTCAACATGGCAAGTCTCTGGAAACTGCCGATCGTGTTTGTCGTCGAAAACAACCGGTATGCTATGGGCACAGCCATCACCCGGGCGAAGGCGGGGACCGAACTGTGCAGCAGGGGCGAGGCCTTTGGCATACCGGGCGTGCAGGTCGATGGCATGGATATCAAGGTTGTGCGCAATGCAGCACGCGAGGCCATTCTGCATGCGCGATCCGGGAACGGGCCGATCCTCGTCGAGATGCAAACCTATCGGTATCGCGGACATTCAATGTCCGACCCCGTCAAGTACAGGACCAAGGATGAGGTCCAGAAAATGCGTGCCGAGCAGGATCCGATCGACCGGTTGCGTCTCGATATTACACAGGCGGGTGTTGCGGACGATGACGAACTCAAGGCAATAGATCGGGATGTGAAGTCACGAATCGCTGCAGCGGCAGAGTTCGCGCAAACCAGCGACGACCCCGACACAATGGATCTCATGTCCGATATTTATGTTTCTGACACTGCGGGCGATGGGGTTTGAGGCGTCATGCAAGTCACGGTACGTGAAGCGCTGCGCGATGCAATGGCCGAAGAGATGCGGCGCGATCCGGACGTGTTCCTGATCGGTGAGGAAGTGGCGCAGTATCAGGGGGCCTACAAGGTCAGCCAGGGACTGCTTGAAGAGTTTGGTGAAAACAGGGTGATTGATACGCCAATCACCGAACACGGGTTCACAGGCCTGTCCATCGGAGCCGCAATGGCGGGACTGCGTCCCATCACCGAATTCATGACATTCAATTTTGCCATGCAGGCGATGGATCAGATCATCAACTCGGCCGCAAAGACCCTGTACATGTCGGGTGGACAGGTGCAGTGTCCGATTGTGTTCAGGGGACCGAACGGGGCAGCTGCCGGAGTTGCGGCCCAGCATTCCCAGGATTTCTCGTCCTGGTTTTCGCATGTTCCCGGAATCAAGGTCATGGCGCCGTGGTCCGCCGAAGACGCCAAGGGACTCCTCAAGGCGGCGATTCGTGACCCGAATCCGGTCGTCTTTCTGGAAAACGAAATCCTCTACGGGCAGGCGTTTGAACTGCCAGATGATGAGGACCTCGTCCTTCAGATTGGCAAGAGCAAGATTGAGCGAAGCGGCAATGACGCCACTGTCGTGGCATTGTCGATCATGGTCGGAAAGGCACTTGAGGCAGCTGACATCCTTTCAGAAGAAGGTGTGGAGGTCGAAGTCATCAATCTGCGCAGTATCCGGCCGCTTGATCTCGATACGATCTGTCAGTCCGTCTCGCGTACCAACAGACTCGTATGTGCAGAGGAAGGCTGGCCCTTTGCAGGGGTATCTGCCGAAATAGCTGCTGCCGTCCTTGAGAATTGCTTCGACGACCTTGATGCACCCGTTTTGAGGGTTTCGGCCGCAGATACACCGTTACCGTATGCTGCGAACCTCGAAAAGCTTGCGCTGCCGCAGGCCGAACAGATTGCGCAAGCAGTGCGCAAGGTCTGCTACCGGGACTGAATCTGGAAAGCAGGATCTGAATATGCCCGTTCGAGTCACAATGCCGCAGCTCTCCCCGACGATGGAAACGGGAACCCTGGCGCGGTGGTTGGTCAGTGAGGGCGATTCCGTGACCTCTGGAGACGTACTGGCCGAAATCGAAACCGACAAGGCGACGATGGAGGTTGAAACCGTTGACGAAGGCCGGGTCGCACGGTTGTTGCTGCCGGCAGGAACCGAGAACATACCGGTAAACGAGACGATCGCGGTCATTCTCGAGGACGGCGAGGATGAAGCTGACATCGAAGCGTTTATCGTGGCCGCAGGTACGGTGGTGTCGGCGGCACCTGTTGATACACCCCAGTCGGACGATTCCGCACCCCGGCAAGAACAACGGGAATTGACAGAGACGACAATGCCAGGTGAGCGTGTTCGTGCCAGTCCGCTGGCACGCAATCTGGCTCGCCAGAACGGAATTGACCTCAGCAGCGTGAGGGGTACGGGACCACACGGCCGCGTGGTCAGACGGGATATCGAGCATGCGCTGAAAACCGGACCAGCAGTCCTGCCCGTTGAATTGCCGGTTCAACCACCGCCCGCCGCGTATGAGGATGTACCGGTCACAGCGATGCGCCGGATCATTGCCGAGCGTCTGCAGGAAGCCAAACAGACAATTCCGCATTTCTATCTCACGGTTGATTGCCGGATTGACCGATTGCTCGCAATTCGCGCAGACGCCAACGAGAACCGCGACGACAACAGGATTTCCGTCAACGATTTTGTCATCAAGGCACTCGCTGCTGCTCTGGCATCTGTTCCAGACGCCAATGCGCAATGGGCGGGTGATCGGATCAGACGTTTCCGCGACGTGGACGTTGCGGTTGCGGTTGCTGTACCCGGCGGACTTGTCACGCCCGTGATTCGCAGCGCCCAGAACAGGAGTGTCGGGCAGATCTCCGCATTGATGCGTGATCTTGCCAGCCGGGCACGCGACGGAAAACTGATGCCGGAGGAGTATCAGGGCGGGAGCTTCAGCCTGTCCAACCTCGGCATGTACGGTATCAGGCAATTCGACGCCGTCATCAATCCACCGCAGGCGGGCATACTCGCTGTCGGGTCAGGAGAACGTCGCCCGATCGTCAACGACGATGGTGAGATCGAACCGGCCACGGTGATGACCTGCACATTGTCCTGTGATCATCGTGTGATCGACGGCGCCATCGGAGCACAGCTGCTTGGTGCCTTCAAACGGTCCATGGAATCACCTGTGACCCTGCTCGTCGGTTGACGGATATGCAGGAAGCAAAATTCGATCTTGTCGTCATTGGCGGCGGGCCGGGCGGTTATGTTGCGGCACTGCGGGCCGCCCAGCTCGGATTTTCTGTTGCGGTTGTCGAACGCGAAAATCTTGGCGGCGTTTGCCTGAACTGGGGGTGCATACCCACGAAAGCGTTGTTGCGGTCTGCGGAAGTCCTGCGGCTTGCACGCGATGCTGCGGATTTCGGGATCAAGGTTTCACTGGAGGGATACGACGCAAGTACGGTCATCGCGCGCAGTCGCGCGGTCGCCGAACGGCTGACCAGCGGTGTGAAGTATCTCCTCAAGAAAAACAAGGTCACGGTACTGTCCGGGACCGGAAGACTTGCAGGATCAGGTCGCGTTGCCGTCGAGCATGATGACGGAACGCTGTCGGACATCACGGCAAGACACATCATTCTCGCTACTGGTGCACGTTCGCGTGCGTTGCCTGATCTGGATACGAACGACAAGGATGTCTGGACATATCGGGAGGCGATGATTCCGGAGGAAATTCCCGGATCGGTCCTTGTCATCGGCTCGGGCGCCATCGGCATCGAGTTCGCGAGTTTCTACCGTGATTTTGGTGTCGACGTCACGGTTGTCGAGCTTCTCGACCGCATACTTCCTGCGGAAGATGTCGAAATCTCGGAGTTTGCCAGAGCCGCCTTCCGCAAACAGGGTATGGTGATCCACACGCAATCCCGTGTATCGAAGCTGGTGAAAGAAACCGCGGGCAAAATGGACGTCACGATCGTCACGAATGACGGTGAATCACAGAAAATCAGCGTGGAGAAAGTCATTCTTGCGGTTGGCATCACCGGCAACGTCGAGGACATCGGACTTGAGTCGACTGGTGTCGCGGTCGACCGCGGTCATATTGTCATCAATGACCGGTTCGAGACGGGTGAACCGGGCGTGTACGCAATCGGCGACGCTGCCGGACCGCCCTGGCTGGCACACAAGGCCAGTCATGAAGGAATTCTATGTGTCGAGATGCTGGCCGGTAAAGAGGGCGTACATCCACTGGATGTGACTATGATACCCGGATGCACCTATTGTCATCCTCAGATTGCCAGCGTCGGGCTGACGGAAGCCGCCGCACGCGAGCAGGGACACGAGGTTCGTGTTGGCAGATTCCCCTTTGTCGGCAATGGCAAGGCCATTGCGCTGGGAGATGATCAGGGGTTGGTCAAGACCGTGTTTGATGCAGCGACCGGCGAGTTGCTTGGCGCACACATGATCGGTGCCGAGGTAACGGAGCTCATACAGGGATTTGCCATCGCCCGAACGCTCGAAACCACGGAAGCGGAACTGATGCAGACCGTCTTTCCCCATCCGACACTCTCGGAAATGATGGGTGAGTCGGTACTTGCGGCGTATGATCGCGCATTGCATATCTGATTGTGTCAAAAGGGAATCCGTCAAAATAACCGTACTCTCGAACGTCGCGACCAAAAGTCGTCCCCGGCATCCGGAAAAGGCGTGGCGCACACCGACCGATATCAAGCGCAAGCCGCAATGGATTCGCGTGCGTGCACCAGTCTCCACGGAGTATGTGGAAACACGCAAACTGGTGCGTCAGGCCAGCCTCAACACAGTGTGCGAGGAAGCGGCATGCCCCAATATCGGCGAGTGCTGGGCCAAACGGCATGTTACCGTGATGATCCTGGGGTCGGTCTGCACACGAGGGTGTACATTCTGCAATGTTGCGACGGGACGCCCCGGACCGGTGGATACAGAGGAGCCCAAACGGCTCGCAAACGCCGTACGGGATCTGGATCTGCGCCATGTCGTGATCACATCTGTTGACCGTGATGACCTCGACGATGGCGGGGCAGGGCAGTTCGTCGCGTCCATTCACGCAATCCGGCAAGCGACCCCGGCGACGACAATCGAGATTCTGACACCCGATTTCTTGCGAAAGCCCGGCGCGATTGAATCCGTTGTGTCCGCACGACCGGAAGTCTACAACCACAATCTCGAGACGGTACCGCGATTGTATCGTTCGGTTCGTCCCGGTTCGCGCTACTTTGCGTCACTCAACTTGCTCTGGCAGGTGAAACAGCTGGACTCATCAATTTTCACGAAATCCGGCCTGATGGTCGGGCTTGGAGAGACACGGGATGAAGTCCTGCAGGTCATGGATGACCTCAGGGAAGCGCGCGTCGATTTTCTGACCATCGGGCAGTATCTTCAACCAACGCGACAGCATCATGCACTCGAGCGTTTCTGGACACCGGATGAATTTGTTGAACTCGAACGACTGGCCTATGCCAAGGGTTTCCTGATGGTTTCCGCGAGTCCGCTGACCAGGTCGTCGTATCATGCAGACAGTCATTTCGACGTTCTTCGGCAACGCAGACTGGAGGACCTGGCACGATGACCGAACATCGTGAACAACGGTTGCTTCCCTGGAGCGACGAACAACTCTACAGCGTTGTCGCGGATGTCGAGAACTATCCCGCGTTTCTCCCGTGGTGCACCGGTGCACGGATAACAGACCGCGATGGCAATATTTTCTGGGCAGAGCTCGACATCGGGTTTCGCGGTCTCAAGAAAAGCTACACGTCGCGCGTTACGTTGACACCGCCGCGAGAGGTCGTCGCGATCCATGTCGCGGGTCCATTCCGCAACATGGAAAACCGGTGGCAGTTCATTTCGCAACCCGATGGCGGCTGCATCGTCGATTTCTTCATCGAGTTCGAGTTCCGTTCACCCGTCCACAATGCGGTGGCCGGATTGTTTTTTCTGGAAGCGTCGCGACGAATGATCCATTCATTCGAGACACGGGCGATCAGGCTTTTCGGAAATCCGGAACATGCGATTGCGCATGGCGTTCAGGTCACCGGTTCAGACTGAACACGCGAGTCTGCCGACACGGTCAGTTGTTTCGCCAGTTCGAGGGCGTCGCGCACGGACGCACTGCGGACATTGCTTCGACCGATGTCTCCGTATCGTCTGACGCGGCACACGACAGATTTTTCCAGACCCGCTGCGAAGTGAACAAGTCCCGCTTCCTTTGACTGGCTGTCGCTGCCGGGCCCCGCAACACCTGTCACCGATATGCACAAGTGATGGCGATAGTTGATCTGCAGACCATCGACCATTGCGCGTGCGACTGCTTCACTGACCGCACCCTCGGCGTATATCAGCGCACGTGGAACGGCGAGCATCGTTGTCTTGGCGTCGTAGGAATAGGAGATGTATCCGCCGTCAAACACGTCGGAGGAACCTGGAACTGCGGTGAGTGTGCCGGCTACGAGTCCGCCTGTACAGGATTCCGCCGTAACAATCCTGATGCCGCGAATACGACAGAGATCAAGAAGTTCCGTCGCGATATCCTTGTGCAATTCAAGTGACATAGGTGGTGTCGATCCAGGACAGGGCGAGGACACCTGCGGCGGCTGCAATGCCCGCAGCGACATCGTCAAGCATCACGCTCGAGGCGCCGCCGGGAAATCGCTCAAGCTGGGAAATCGGAGTCGGTTTCCATATGTCAAACAACCTGAACAAGACGAACGACGCGATCAGGAGAGCAGGGGAGAGCGCTGCCGGTATCATGGCGATGAGCTGTCCCACCACCTCATCGATGACGATGTAGTTCCGATCGAGATCCGCGCAGGACTGGCTCTCGGTGCGCATCATGTGAATTGCAGCCAGCCCAACGACCAGAACGAGGCCTGCGGCGCCAAGTACACCCCAGGGACCTGCAAGAATGTAAACGACGATACCGAGGGGAAAGGCGGCCAGTGAACCCCATGTTCCGGGCGCCGGGCGCAACAACCCGCAACCGAACCAGGTTGCAATCAGGAGTTCCGGTCTGCGGTAGACAGCGTTTACCGACGGCGGTTTGTGGATCGGCTGTTCTTTCAGGTTGCGGGGCACGAAATGGTTACCACTGCTTGACCCGCTATTCCTTCCGCACGGCCTGTAAAGCCGAGCCGATCAGTGCTTGTTACCTTGACGTTCACCCGAGAGAGGTCGATGTCGATAATCTCTGCAATTCGATTTTTCATGGCTGTTTGATGTCGGGACAGCCGAGGTTCCTGACAGATCAATGTCACATCGACGTTCGTGATCCGTGCGCCGCGGCGGTGGACGTGTTCCATTGCGGCATTGACCAGTTCGTCAGACGCACGTCCCTGCCAGTAAGGATCGCCGGTTCCGAAATTGGAACCCAGATCCCCCTCTGCCAATGCCCCCAGGATGGCGTCAGTCAACACATGGAGACCAACATCGGCATCGGTATCGCCAGCAAGCGAACGATTGTGTTCGATCTTCACGCCGCAAAGTGTGACATGGTCACCAGGTGCAAACGCATGCACGTCAAAACCGGTGCCGACTCGTGTTTCGAGAACATGGCCTTGCTCTGACCGGTGCTGCAAGTCCCGGGGTACGGTCACCTTGAAGTTTCCATCGTCGCCATCGATTGTTGTCACGGGTATCCCCGCTTCCTCTGCCAGCATTGAATCATCGGTCAGGTCGTTCCTGCGTGACGCGAGATGTGCGTCGAGTATCTCGTTGTAACGAAAACCCTGGGGTGTCTGTGCACGAAACAGTTTCGATCGATCAAGGGTTTGCGTGACAAGGCTGTTTTCACAGATCTTCACCGTGTCTGCGACGGGAAGAACCGGTATGACCCCGCGCGATCCAGCCTTGAGCGCATCGATCAGGCGATCGAGAAGCTGAGCCTGAACAAACGGGCGTGCGGCGTCGTGAATCAGCACAAATTCCGCTGCATGCGGCTTGAGTTCGAGCAGTCCGTTGCGGACCGATTCCTGGCGTGTCGTGCCGCCAATCACGGGTGACAACAGTTCTCGTCCGGCCGCCACCTCATCAAATCGTGTTCGATCATTCCGGTCGATGACAACCTGTATCAGGTCGACGACAGGGTGACTTGCGAAGGTGTCAAGAGACCAGGCGAGCATTGGCTTGCCGCCAACGGTACGGTATTGTTTCGGGATATCGCCACCGATGCGTGTTCCCCGGCCGGCCGCGACGATGACAACGGCGGTCTTCAAGACCGTGTACGATACCCAGCGGACGAGGCAAACCAGTGGTTCATACGCTGGGGTCCCTTGGGACATATGGAAAGACGCGCCGGAGCACAAACCCGAGTACGATTGCTCCGATGCCTGCAAGCAGAACGTAGATCGCGATGGCCTGCCAGGAGCGATTTGTGCGAGTCACGGTTTCATAGACTTCATCGTACGTTATCACGGTACCTTCGTTGTACGGGTCATGTTCAACGAGTCCCCAGATGAGCATGGCGCCGTTCCTGTCCGGTTCGGCTTCGGTTTCGATCAGGATGTCGATATCCCTGTAGATGCCGAGTCGGTCACGCACTGCTACGTATTGCGGCAGGAGAGAGATGTATTTGTAGAGGGTCTCGTGGTCTCTGTAGCGAAGATAGACGATGTCCGTGCCGTCCAGATCCTTTTCCAGAAGAATTCCAACCACATGCCCGGAGAACCACGAGAGTTCATCGCGATCCGGTGCCTCGGGTGAATTTGCGAAATAGATAATAACGCCTGAAACGGCTGCAACCAGACCCAGTGCGTAAAGCCAACCGGCGATCAGTCTCATGGTTTGTCCGATTCAGTGGTCACTACGACGTACGATATTTACGCGGAGGGTACGAGAAACAGTTCAAGGTGCCCCATACGTGGTGCAAGGCTGTTCCAGCTTGCGGAACCGAAGGTCAAAACGGCCATGGCGCTTGTCGGAAAGTTGGTGTCCAACCGGTCGAGTGCGTCGCCGGTTGCCGATCCGGCCAGGTAAATTGCCGACCAACGCAGCAACGGTTCGTGTCCGACAACCATGACGTGAGGGCGTGTATCGGGGATGTTTCCGAGGAGCCCGACGAGCCCCGGTTCGTTCATGCGGAAGTAGAGTTTCGGTTCGAACTCGACCATCGGATCGGCAAGTGCCGGTAGGAGAATGTCAAGTGTCTGGCGGGTCCGAAGCGCACTGGAACACAAGACGTGTTGGCACGGCATCTTGTTTTGATGCAGCCACAGTGCGAGCGCCTTGGCGCGACGTCGCCCCTTGTTTCTCAATGGACGATCAAAGTCCGGCAATGACGGATCGCGCCAGCTCGATTTTGCGTGCCGCACGAGGTAGAGCGTTGTGGTCAAGTCGAAATCGCCTTCCTGTCCGTCAGCAATTCGTTTCAAATCCCCCTGACCGCCACACACGACAATACGGCTGACAGGGTTGATTGAAAGCAATCCTCACGATTGTACGACAAAGGGGACAACGTTCCATAAACATCAATGTTGAATGGACGGCAATGCCCTGCAGTCTGCAGGGTGATCCTGTGTCGGCGGTTTCAGTCAGTTCTTGTGTGTGGGGATCTGTTACGCCAGTCGGGTCCTTGCGATGAGCATTTCGCCATTCTTGTACTGGAGTACGTGTTGCGCGGAATCGTACCTTTCTGCCGAAGTGATATCTGGCGTGATTTCAATACGCGTGTTGCTTGCGCGGTTGGAGAATGATCACCAGCTGCGGTTGTTGGACCGTTCCGCACGAGTCGACGCTTTCGCGCGTTCAAGGAGACTGGTTCGCGCGTTTTGTTCTGCTCCGGAAACCAGACTCGTCGTATTCTCTGCGGACCGAACGAGCCATCGGCGAAACTTGTCCTTGCTTCGGAACTGGTCGGTGCAAGGCGTAAAATTATCCGGCTCACGTTGAAATTCATGAAAACAGGCGTCTGACAATCGTCGATCCTCTCCCCAAGAGCAGAATCCTGGCAATCATCAGTGTGAAGTCGCACATCGCGCCCAAGACCACGCCGAATTGTTTCATTCCGCCAGCCATATGGGTAGTCTCGACGAGTTTGTCGCAATCACCGGGTACATCGGCATGAGCTGTGGTGCTCCATGTGGTCACCTTGATTGTTCCGGCATCGAGTGCGCAGCATCGCAACGTCCAGATCGTATTCGAGAGTCATTGCGAGCACCTGCTACTGCGCCTTCAACGTCGATTGGCGGAGGCAAGGATCGTACCTGATATGATGGCACTCTATTTTTGCCAGGAGGTCGGGAACGGTGGGTCCAATGTCGAGTGAATACGATTCGATCCGTTCGACAACGTCCAGTATTGGCCAGCTGAATTCATGAGAGATCGCCGTCGACGAGACAGTATGTACAGAAGTGGCTCGCCTGGAGTGTTTGAGGCAAAGCAAGGAGTGAAGAGCAAACGAGTCAAGGATACTTGCGTCGAAACGCAGTACCCTGCAGATTCCACGACTCATCAAACGGTTGTTCCTGCGTTGCGAGGCACATTGCCATGAATGTCGACGAGGCAGATTCAGGTCCTGATGTCTGGTTGAAGGAAACACAGCCCGCCGTACCTGACGCGTTCGCTGGTGGTTCGCCGAAGAAACACCCGAATGAGCGATTTATAAATCGCGAATTGAGCTGGCTTGCGTTCAATACACGGGTTCTCGAGGAAGCGGAAAACAAGCGTTATCCGCTATTTGAGCGGCTGAGGTTCCTGTCGATTTCTGCCAACAACCTGGATGAATTTCAGATGGTGCGTGTGGCGGGACTCAAAGCGCAGGTTGACGCAGGAATCCTGACGTCGAGTATCGATGGTCTGACACCTGAACAGCAGCTCAGACAGGTCAAGCGGCGTGCGCGCGAACTGGTTCACGAACAATACGCGACCTGGCATCGATTGCGCCGCCAACTGAAGAACGTCGACGTATCGGTGGTCGGCACACGCGATCTTTCGCCCGAGGAATGTCAATGGCTCGAAACGAGGTTTGACGACGATATCCTGCCGTTGCTGACACCGGTTGCGATTGATCCCGCACACCCGTTCCCGTTCATGCCCAATTTCGGGTTCGGCATCGTGCTCAAGTTGTTCCGGAAAAAAGGTACCGAGCCGGTCAATGCGATCATTCGCCTGCCGCAGCAGACTGACAGGTTTGTCAGGTTGCCGGGCCACACAGGCATACGCCTTATCCCGCTTGAACAGGTCATTCGGCTGCATCTCGACAGGCTTTTTCCAGGTTTCAGTGTTCTCGAAATCGGGTTCTTTCGCGTTGTTCGCGACAGTGAAATAGAAATCGACGAGGAATCAGAGGATCTGGTTCGTCATTTCGAGAGTGCGTTGAAACAGCGCAGACGCGGCAGCGTGATTGATCTCGTCGTCAACAAGGACATGCCCGAGGAACTGCGTCAGCTGCTGACTGAGCGGCTCCGTATCGATCACAAGGATGCCACGGCTGTCGATGGTGAACTTGGTCTGGCCGACCTCGGGCAGATCATCACGAGTGAGCGTCCGGACCTGCTGTTTGAACCGTTTTCTGCGCGTTTCCCCGAGCGGATCCGTGACTTTGGGGGTAACTGTTTCGACGCAATACGCGCCAAGGACATCATCGTACACCATCCTTACGAGAGCTTCGATGTCGTCGTCCAGTTCGTTCAGCAGGCTGCACTGGATCCGGCCGTTGTCGCCATCAAGCAGACACTTTACAGGACGAGCGAAGGCTCACCGATCGTCAAGGCACTGATCGAGGCGGCCGAGGCAGGAAAGTCGGTCACGGCCATTGTGGAATTGAAGGCGAGATTTGACGAGGAAGCGAACATACGTTGGGCGCGAGACCTCGAGCGCGCCGGTGCACAGGTTGTCTATGGTTTCGTTGACCTGAAGACCCACGCGAAGATTTCTCTGGTCGTGCGACGGGAGTTGCGTCGACTGGTTTCATATGTCCACTTCGGGACGGGCAACTACCATCCGATAACCGCAAAAATCTATACGGATCTGTCGTTGTTCACTGCGGATAGTGCGTTGTGCAGGGATGCCAACCGCATATTCAACTATCTGACGGGATACATTCGGCCCGAAAATCTTGATGGCGTCGGCGTGGCTCCACTCGACATGCGGGAGCGACTGCACCAGCTGATCGAAAAGGAAATCAGGAACGCGCAGAGCGGCAAACCTGCTGCGATTTGGGCCAAGATGAACGCGCTGGTTGATCCCGACCTCATTGACCTGTTGTACACCGCCAGTGACAAGGGGGTGCAGATTGAACTTGTGGTTCGCGGAATTTGCTGTTTGAGACCCGGTGAACCCGGTCTTTCCGAGAATATCTCGGTCAAGAGCATCGTTGGCCGGTTTCTCGAACACTCCAGAGTATTCTGTTTTGCAAATGGCCATGCACTGCCGTCCAGACACGCACTGGTGTTCGTCTCGTCAGCGGACTGGATGCCGCGGAACATAGATCATCGCGTCGAAACGATGGTTCCGGTCATGAACGCCACCGTACGACAGCAGGTTGTCGACCAGATCATGATCGCCAACCTCCGTGATGTTGAACAGACATGGTTCCTCAAGAGCGACGGCACTTACGTTCGTCCGCCGAGAAAGAGCAATTCGTTCAGCGCCCATCGATTTTTCATGAAGAACCCGTCGTTGTCCGGTCGCGGCAGCGCGCTGCAGAAACAGATTCAGCGTGGCAATGTGCCTGTCAAACCTGGTGCATGACTACCGGACACCGTCCAGTTGAGCCGGATCGCCCCATTGGCGTCATTGACATCGGTTCGAACTCCATTCGTCTCGTCGTCTATGACCGACTGAGTCGCGCTCCTCTGCCAATCATCAATCACAAGGTGGTGATCGGCCTGGGCACGGAAATCGAGCGAAGTGGTTGTTTCAAACCCGAAACGGTTGATCAGGCCGTCAATGCAATTGCGACTCTCGTTCATGTCGCCATGGGTGTGCCGGTTTCCAGACTCGCACTTCTCGCAACCGCCGCCGTCCGCAGTGCTGCGAACCGGGACGCGCTTTGTGATGCCGTTTATGCGTGCACGGGTTGGCCGGTATCGGTTCTTTCCGGTCAGGCGGAAGCCCGCATGTCGGCATTCGGGGTGACGTCAGCCTTTCCGGACGCGACGGGCGTGATGGCTGACCTGGGAGGCGGCAGCCTGGAGATCGTATCGTTGACCAACGGGGAGATCAGGGATCAGACGTCGCTCGACATCGGCGTCTTGCGCCTTGTCGAGAAAGCGGGAGATCGCTTTGATATCGTACGAGCGATCGTTGCTGATGCGCTGCAAGAAGTCGCCTGGTTACGTGAAGGAGTCGCCGGCAGATTTTATGCTGTCGGGGGTACCTGGCGGGCGTTTGCGCGGGTGCACTTCGTGAAAGCCCGCCATCCGTTGCATGTCGTACACGGTTACCGAATGAATCAGGGTGAGGTCAGTGAACTCACGGACATCGTGATGGATCGTGATCGGTCATCTGAAATCGCGCGGGGTGTCATCACTGAAAGAAGGGCAAATATCCTGCCTTGGGGTGCGGCCATCCTTGATGAATGCATGACAATACTGACCCCACAAGATGTCATGTTTTCTGCGCATGGGCTTCGTGAAGGATTTCATTTTCAATTGCTCAACGACGAGGTACGGAACGAGGATGCGCTGTTGTCAGCGTGCCGCGACCTCACGGCACAACACCACTGCCTGATCGATCGTGCTGCGACGCTGAGCACCTGGATTCGCCCTGCAGTCGGTCTGATTGGTGAAATTGACAATCGCCTGGTCGACGCAGCCTGCATACTTGCCGATGCGGGCTGGAGCGAACATCCGGCGCATCGTGCAACACTGACTCTGTCACGAATCCTCTATATGCCCTGGTCGGTACTTGATCACGGCGAGCGTGCATTTCTGGCGCTGGCAACCTTTGTCCGTTACGGAGGTTCTGCCGAATCTGAAGTTGCCGCGAGCTGTATCGAGATGTTGGGAGACCAACGAGCAGGAATGTCGCGATCGCTTGGCAAGATCCTGCGGCTTGCCGTTGAACTGTGTACCAGGCGCGATGAGATGCTTGCGACATCGTCTCTGGTCCGAGTGGGCAATCAGCTGGTGTTGCGCATCAGCGAAAGTGCGAACGTCGTTTCGTTTGACAGGGTTGAACGCTATGCAGAAACGGCCGCGAGTGCACTGGGTACAACAATCACCGTTGAAAGAGCGACCACACAGAAAATTGCCGGTACAAACCGGTTTTGACATGTATCCAAATGGAGTCATTCGGCTAATGTTCAACTCCAGCGCAGGCGGGAATCCGGTGGTGACTGGACCGGGATTACCAATCGCTGCCTGACTGAGGCAACAAGTCACACTCCACGCCCGACGCAGGAGAAATGTCGTGATTGATTTTCCCTCGGGTCACTGGCTCGCGCCGATGTTGGCACCCAATTCGATCGTTCTCGTAGGCGCATCAAATCGACAGGGCACCGTTGGGGCCATGTTGGCGGAGACGGTCCGCAGGGGAGGCTTCACGGGGCAGGTGTTTTGCGTAAATCCGCGATACACGGAAGTCGGAGGATATCCCTGCCTGAACAGTATCGCAGACCTGCCGATTGTTCCCGATGTTGCTGTCCTCTCCGTTGCGGCGCAGCGCATGGAGAACCTGTTTCACGAGACAATCCGTGCCGGGATCCGCGCAGTCGTTGTATTCGATCCATGTTTCTTTGCTGGCGACACGAACCCGCCTTTACTTGATCGTCTCAAGTCCATGGCCCGGGAATCAAACATCCCGGTCTGCGGTGGCAATGGCATGGGTTTCGTCAACATGACGCACGGAATCTGGCTGAGTTTCCAGGTACCGACTTCGCCGATCCCAGGGGGTATTGCGGCCATCTGTCATTCCGGATCGGTCTTCAGCCTGCTGGTTTCCAGTACGCGACGCTACCGGTTCAACCTGGTCGTTTCTTCAGGTCAGGAGATCAACGCCACGGTTGCTGACTACATCGACTATGCAGTGGATCTCGAGTCAACCCGGGTGATTGCCTTATTCATCGAATCGATACGTGACCCGGACGCGTTCGTTGCGGCAGCAGCGAAGGCCCACGCGAGGCGTATACCGATTGTCGTCACGAAGGTTGGCCGCACCGCGTTGAGCGCATCTCTCGCCGAAACACACTCTGCGGCTATTGTCGGGAGCGACAGTGCCTTTGATGCCCTGTGCAATGCCTACGACATCATCCGCTGTTCCGACATCGACGACTTGATGGCAACAGCGCAGGTCCTGTCACAACAAAGAAAGCCGGGCCCGGGCGGCATAGGAATCATCACTGACTCCGGTGGTCTGCGCGAACAGCTCATCGACATTGCCGACGCAATGGATGTTCCACTACCACAGTTGGCATCAGCGACCGTACGGAAACTGCAGACGCAACTTGATTACGGACTGCAGGCTGTCAATCCGTTGGATGTGGCGGGTCCGCTTAACAGAGAGTTTCAGCAGCGAATCCGTGGCGCCTCGATAGCATTTTCCCGGGATCCCGGACTGGCCATCATCGCGCACGAAATGTTCGTGGACGACAATTTTTCTTTCTATACGGGCGTTATCGATGATCTCGAAACCATACCGGATGAAACGGGAAAGCCTCATGTCCTGATTTGCAGTCTAGGCGCCGTCGAAAACGTGCGGGTTGCGGAGCGATTCCAGAATCTGGATATTCCTGTCATCAACGGTCTGAAACCTGCGCTGAGAGGTCTCGCCAACGCACTCAAGTGGCGTGACCGGCATGCCGCACTGGACATGATTCCTGCGCTGCCGTCACCTGAAACGGTCACGCATGTTCGAACCATGTTGTTATCGCAGGTGCCGGATGAGTGGTTGGCGCTGCAATGCCTGAAGTCCTTCGGCGTTCCCGTGGCGCAAACGATCCGGTGCAGCGATCACGACGAGGTTTCTGCAGCAGCATTGGAAATCGGATTTCCCGTTGTGCTCAAGACCGCAGAGCCCGATATCGTTCACAAGAGCATTGTCGGCGGTGTGATTGTCGGGCTGGATGAGGATGAAACATTGCGCGCGGCCTACCGGCAAATGTCCGGGCGCCTGGGTCCCCGGGTTGTTATTGCCGAGCAGGTCCCTGAGGGTATCGAGCTGGCATTCGGGATGGTCCACGACCTCCAGTTCGGCCCGATTGTCATGGTATCCGCCGGTGGTACGCTGATCGAGTCACTTGACGATCGCGCGTTCCTGTTGCCACCGTTCGGAACAAAAATGGCCGAGAACGCAATCCGGTCCCTGCGGATTTCGTCATTGCTGGACGGTGGGAGTGGACGTGCGCCATACGATATCGCCGCCGTTTCACAGATGTTCGCGAATTTTTCCATGATGGTCGATGTACTGTGCGCAGAGATAGATTCGATCGACGTCAATCCCGTCATCGTAAACGCGCAGGGCGCGATAGCGGTCGACGCCGTTTTTCGTAAATGACCGCCGCGGAAAGACTAACGCGTCGTCGCAGTGTGCTCGATCAGAGGTTGAACAACAGATCCGGCAGTTCGTCGAGAGAATCGACCGTTGCGTCTGCCCCGAGGTCGTCGACCGACTGGCTGGCGTATCCGTAGCGAACGAGTACACAGGCGATGCCAAGTGCATGGGCTGCCTGCAAGTCGGCGGCCGTATCGCCGACCATGATTGTTGAATGGGGTGGCGTTCCCATCCTGTCCAATGTGAGAGTCAGGTGTGCTGGATCCGGTTTCATCACACCGTGATCGCCGCCGACAACGGCGCACATGTAGGGAGACAGTCCGATACTGTTGACTACCGTGTCTGCGCCGGCTTGACGCTTGTTGGTACAGATTCCCATGACAATTCGGGATTTGTGCAGTTTGCGGAGACACGACATGACGCCCGGATACAGACTGGCCACGCGCGTGCAGCGTGTCAGGTAGTATTGTCCAAAGCGCTTTTCGACCCATTGGCGACCCTCGTCGGGTATGCCACCAGTCGATTCCATTATCCGGACAAGCAGGCCGCCCCACCCGCGGGCAATCTGATCGTGAAGGGTTTTTTCTGTCTGCGCCGTGCGTCCAAGGTCTGCCAGAACCATGTTCAAGGCGTCAGCGATATCCGGTGCACTGTTGACGAGTGTCCCGTCAAGATCGAACACGACGCCCGTAAATCTGGTTTGTTCAACCATACTGTTTCCGTTTTTCATGTTCCCGGGCTGATCGACTATCACGCCGATTGCGATTGTACAGCAGCGAACTGTTACTGCACCGTCGATGCCATCTGTTCATTTCTGTATCAACAAACGGTTGGGTGAGGAAAACGACAAAAGCAGGTCCGTCGTCGTTCACGTGGACTGATCCGCCGATTCAAGTGCGTGAACGGCATCAACCCACCGTGCTTCCGCGCGGCCAAGTTCCTGTTCGACAGCCGCACGTTTTTTCATCAGGTCACCCGTGGTCATGTGACTTTCCGGCCCGTTGTGCGTATCCGGGTCAAACAACGCGTGATCGATCGCCCTGCGTGTCGCAAGCAACCGGTTGACGTCGTTTTCCGCGGCCTTTGCCGCGTTGCGCAACGACTGGTTTTCCTGACGCTTCAAAGCCTGAATACGGCGTTCTTCCTTGCGTGCCTTTGCCGACTGCCCATGCTGCTTTGGTGTGCGCTTCTCCGGACGCCGTTCTCTCCTGGAAAGCACCATGTTCTGGTAGTCGTCGATGTTTCCGTCAAATTCCGACGCAGTCCCATCGGCAACACGTACAAGACGGTCGGCACTCAGTTCCACGAGGTATCGATCGTGCGTAATCACGATGACGGCACCGCTGAATCCGTTGAGTGCCTGCACCAGGGCATTGCGTGCATCGACATCAAGGTGATTGGTGGGTTCGTCGAGGATGAGCAGATGCGGTGCCGACCGGGTCACAAGAGCCAGTGCGAGTCGTGCCCGTTCACCGCCCGAGAGATTCTTGGCCTTGACGGCTACCTTGTCTCCGGAAAAGCCGAAGCGTCCCAACTGCGCCCTTACAGCACGCGGCGGGGCAGTGGGCATGAGGCGCGTCATGTGCTGAAGCGGTGTCTCCTCAATATCAAGTTCGTCAATCTCGTTTTGTGCAAAGTAGCCAACCCGTAATCTGGAGCTGGCGACAATCTCGCCTGATCTTGGTTGAAGGCGACCCGACAGAAGTCGCGCCAATGTTGTCTTTCCGTTGCCGTTGCGGCCGACGAATGCAACGCGGTCTTCGGGATCCAGTCGCAGATTCAGGTCTGTGAGAACGGACGGATCATCGTTGTAACCAACGTCAACCGAATCAAGGACAACCAGAGGTGGTCGCAACCGGTCGGGCGACGGGAAATCGAATGTCAGGCTCGTGTCCGCAATGGCTTCGGCAACCGGTTCGAGTCGAGCAATTGCCTTGAGACGACTTTGTGCCTGACGCGCTGTGTGGGCCTTGTATCGCCAGCGGTCTACATAGGCCTGCAGGTGTGCACGCTGGCGTACTTCACGGACCCGCATTGATTCAAGCTGGCGCAAGCGTTCGCGCCGCTGGTGCTCGAACGAGTCATAGTTGCCGTTGTAAAGCGTGGCCCTGCCGTCCTCGAGGTGAAGTATCTGTTCGGTAACCGAATTCAGCAGTGTTCGCTCGTGGCTGATCACCAGGAATGTACCCTGATAGGACCTGAGAAACGCCTCGAGCCACAGGGCTGCCTCGAGATCAAGGTAGTTGCTGGGTTCGTCCAGAAGAAGGAGATCGGGTCGGGAGAAGAGTACGGCAGCCAGCGCAACGCGCATGCGCCACCCACCCGAAAAGACCTCAAGTTCCTGTTGTTGCTGCTCCTGCGTGAAACCCAGGCCGGCCAGGATGCTGGACGCACGGGCAGGCGCACTGTGTGCATCGATTGCGTTCAGACGCTCGTGCACCTCAGCAATTTCCGGCGTGTTTCGAAGCGCTACTTCCTGATTGAGCAGATGTGTTCGTTCCTGATCTGCGGCCAGTACACGCTCGACCGGTGTTTGTGTTCCGCCCGGGGCATGTTGGGCGACATATCCGATGCGCGTGTTACGGGGCGTTTCCACAACCCCGTCGTCAGCGTCAAGAAGTCCGGCTACCACATTGATGAGAGTCGATTTTCCAGCGCCGTTTCGACCGACAAGACCAACGCGTTTGTTCTGCGTGATATTGAGAGATACGCGATCAAGGACCGTGTGGCCGCCGAGGCGTACGGTCAGATTGCCAAGGACAAGCATGGTTGATTCCGAGCTGGGTCAGGAAACTGAATCGAGAATTGTTTGTCAGGACCGGCGCATCGGACTTTCGGTTGCAGTTACGACTGGCGGCAGCCACAGTGCATGATTTCTCTCACTGTCTGACAGAATTTTCAATTACACATTCCCTGTTACCACATGAACGACACCTGTTTTCATGTCATTTGACAGGCCACGCTACTTCGAGAGAGCGTCGCCGTACCATCAGGCTTGGCGGAACTCTGCGTCACCGGAACGCGCCGGATCCCGGTTTCAAACCCCTGACGACGGATGTGCCGCGGGTGGAAAAAATAACGCGGAAAAACAATCTGATAGTCGCATGGAGTCAAGAATATTGTTTCGCTGAAATTCAGACTGCACGGCGATACTCCAATGCTGGAATGACCGTCTCGACCGGGACAGGTCCCAAACGACTCGAGCATTGCTTCTCGCGGAGAAAACCGGACGATCATGCATTTCGGACCAGAACGACATATTCCGAGTGCTCCATCGATCGTATCACCGGAATATACGTGATCTCCCGGTATTTTGTGATAGAACAAGCGCCGCTTGCTTGAAGCGACTTTGTTATTCGTTCGGGAGTATGAAGATGATCAACCAAGATCGTTCTGCCTTGTCTGCGGCGGTAACTGATCAGCACAGCGCCGCAACCATCATTGGTGTGACGTTGGCGATTCTGTTCGGGTCACTGATCATTCTGGCAACGGGATTTGCCGGTGCCGATGTGCTGCACAATGCCGCGCACGACATGCGACACGGTCTGACGTTCCCCTGCCACTGATCCACGACGGGTGGTACTCGGAGTTCACAGATGATTTCGCGAATCTTCCTTGCGGCATTATTCGGCGGTGTTCTTGCTGGATTGGCGCTGTCCGCGGGACAGCAGGTCCTTGTGGTTCCCCTGATCCTGGACGCGGAAGTACTCGAAGTGGCTGCATCCGCCCACGATCATGGCAGCGAAGACGCACACGATCACGAAGCCTGGGCTCCGGAAGACGGATCGGAACGAACTTTCTACACCGTTCTCAGTTGTACGCTGACCGCCATCGGTTTCGCTCTCATGCTTTCGGCGTGCTACGCGTTGCGTGGTGGCGTGACCTGGCGTAGCGGTATTCTTTGGGGTCTCGCAGGATTTGCTGCATTTCAGGTTGCACCGGCGCTTGGATTGCCGCCTGAACTCCCCGGAGCAGACAGGACTGCAATCGAGCTTCGCCAAATCTGGTGGATTTCAACGGCTCTCGCCACGGCCGGCGGAATTGCGATTCTGGTGTATTCCAGGCGGTATTGGAAAGCCACAGGCGTCGTGCTCCTCGTCGCTCCGCATGTGTGGGGTGCACCAGTGTCCGGCGGTGGCGATAGTCTGGTTCCTGATGAACTGTTGACGTCGTTCATCTATACGACCATTGCCGTCAATGCCGTGTTCTGGATTTTGCTGGGAACGTTGACGGGCTGGTTTTTCAATCGAATGTCACGGAATTCGGTACCGGTTTCCAGTCAGGCAACGGCCTGAGCACAGACCACGGTGGAACATGCGGCCGTTGAACTGCCGCTTTCTTCAAATGTGGTCACCGGTGGCATAGGACATGGTGTTCAACAAAACGACAGGAATCCCGATCTGATGAGCGT
Source organism: Alphaproteobacteria bacterium (assembly GCA_965200745.1). Lineage (GTDB taxonomy): Bacteria > Pseudomonadota > Alphaproteobacteria > SP197 > SP197 > SP197. The sequence goes on along the minus strand of CBDAUZ010000002.1, from coordinate 259,287 downwards.
CCGGATGGACGAATACCTGTCATCAACACGGCGTTGCTGATCGTCGTGGCAGCGAACAGGACCGGATCTTGACCGGCACCTACACAAGTCATCTTGAATGCTCGAAAACAGGGGAGCATTACGAGGCAAACAGCGTCCTCAACATGTCCCGTGACGGATACCCGCTACTGGTTCGTCTGGATCTCGAGCGCATCGCGCGATACCTTTCGCGATCTGACATTTCACAATCTCGCGTGCCGGGTTTCTGGCGCTACGCACCGTTTCTCCCGGTCGATGGTCCACACCGGATTTCGCTTGGAGAGGTTGTAACACCGCTTCTGTCATTGGTGCGAAGTGTTGCAACCCATGTGGAAGCGCCGGGCTGCGTCCTTGTGAAGGATGAGAGTCGACTACCGACCGGTTCATTCAAGGCGCGCGGTCTTTGCCTTGCTGTTTCCATGGCGCGACAACTGGGTCTGCAGAAACTTGTGTTGCCAACGAATGGTAATGCAGGCGCCGCACTTGCGGCATATGCCGCAAGTGCCGGACTCGAAGCGACAGTACTGTGTTCGTCCGATGCTCCTGACATCTGTCTGCAGGAATGCCGTGTCCACGGCGCGCGTGTCGCACGTGTCAACGGATCGATTGTCGAGTGCGGTGCATTGATTGAACGGCTGAAGGGACTGGCGGGATTGTTCAGCGTCGCGACCTTGCGGGAGCCCTATCGAATTGAAGGAAAAAAGACGATGGGGCTGGAACTCGCTGAGCAATTCGACTGGCAATTGCCGGATGTGATTTTCTACCCGACGGGCGGCGGTACCGGACTGATCGGAATGTGGAAGGTTTTCAACGAACTCAAGGAAATCGGGTGGGCCGACGGCGAATTGCCGCGAATGGTCGCTGTCCAGTCGGATGCATGTGCACCAATTGTCAACGCATGGAAGCAGGGACTGGATCACGGTGTACTTGACCGGAATGAAGAAACGATTGCGGCCGGAATCCGGGTTGAAAAGTCGATTGGTGATTTCCTGATCTTGCGCGCCTTGCGGGAATCCGGAGGTTTTGCAGTTTCGGTGACGGATCGGGAGATACAGTCTGAACGCGATAACGTCGCGACAAGTGACGGATTGCTGATGTGTCCGGAAGGTGCTGCAACTGTCGCGGCATGGCGCAAATCAGTTGAAGAACGACGTGTCAGTGTTCGTGACCGTGTCGTACTGTTCAATTGTGCGACAGGATTGAAGTACCCGATGCCCGATTCCGATGCGATACTGGACAAGGAAGACGATGCGCAGATTGCGCGGTTCTTCGGTGTTGAGACCTCCTTGTCGGCATGAGAATGTCCTGGCGGTCTTCACGCATACAGAACAGGCATGGACCCGTAGGGATCAAGGTACCCGATGCCCGTTCCCGTGTTTGTGAACAGCATAAACGCTCAAGACGGCAGTGGTACACCCGGCGGTTCGCGATATCGACCGTATTGTTTCAGCACCTGCGTGACCTTTTTTCGATCAAGCGGTTCGGCAGTGTTCCCGTTCACTCCGGTCATTGACTCGCTTACGGCAAGAACATTCATGATCGCTTCATCAACGGCCTGGATGACTGCTTCAAAAAACGGATCAATGCGGTGGTCCCTGATGGCCTCGATCTGAAGGAAGGGATTGTCGGAGATCAGTTGTCCGGATGACGCGGTGGAGAATGCGAGAAAGATATCGCCGGAACCCGTGCCCGAAATTGATCCGCCTTTCGCAATCCCGAGCGAAATTCGACGCGCAAGCCTTTTGCATTGGTGAGGGAGCAACGGCGCATCCGTTCCGACGATGGCAATAATCGATCCCGTATCCTCGCCGTACGGTTCGGGCCCGGGTAAATGTTCAGCCATGGGGATTCCGGCGATTGTCAATTGCGCGCGAAGTCCGAAGTTTGCCTGAACGAAAGCCCCGACGACAAAGGATCGTGCGCCGTAGTCAACGACGCGCGAGGCAGTACCTGATCCACCCTTGTGTCCGTAAAGCATCATGCCCGTCCCGCCACCAACACTGCCTTCTTCGATGGGACCAGCCGACGCGGACTCGATCGCCTGAAAGACATGTTCCCGCGTGACATGAAAGCCGTTGATGTCGTTCAGCCAGCCGTCGTAGGTCTCTCCCGACACTGGCAACCCCCAAGAAGGGCTCTCCGTATAGTTGGCAAATCGCTGGTTCAGCCATTCGATGGTGGCATCGCGTGTAACGCCGCATGAATGCGTGTTCGTGATCGTGATCGGCCCGTCGCACTGGCCGCTTTCCTCAATCCACCAACTACCGGTAAGTTCACCGTTTCCGTTCAGGCTGAACTGTGCTGCCATGACCGGTTCTGCGGCGTGCTCCCGTCCACGGGGAATCACTGCAGTCACGCCTGTTCGAACCGGCCCTTGGCCCACCACAAGTGGACCTGTACCCTCGATCAGGGTGCAGTAGCCAATTTCCACACCTGGAACATCGGTAATGGCGTTGTTCTTTCCCGGTATGCCATCAAAAGGGATTCCAAGCGCCCGGGCTCGGGACGGCCTGAGGGAGTCTGAAGCAGCGAACTTTCAGTCATGATCCGGCCGTATCCTCAACGACTGTTGTTTACGTCTCGGGAAACCGACCGGCGCACCCGGGCAAGCAAGCGCTCCTGTTCGTCGGGTGTGTTGACGGGGACCCGTGTGAACGCGCCTGCCGTGTCAAGACGAACGTCACAGAACAAGCCTGCCGGGTCCTCATGAAAATGCAGGAAGGCACGGGAATTTCGATAGAATACACCCGGCTTGCGTTCCTTGAGTTCAACGAGTTCCCGTAACCGGAAGATCACGCCGTCCAGAGCCTCCAGTGCATCAGGTCCGGCGTGTTTCATCTTGTGGTTCCATGTTGCATGCGAAAGACCCGAGCACTCAAATCAGCGCGTTGACGCCACCGGACGCGTTGCAGACTCAAGCCAGGCGCGACATTCCTGATCAAGGTGAGGTTCCAGAGTTTCACGAACCTGGCTGTGGTACGCATCAAGCCACGAGATTTCGTCCCTGGTCAACGCATCAACATCCACAAGCCGGAGATCAATTGGTGCCATGGTGAGCGTTGAACATCGAAGCATCTCGCGTTCACTCTCACGCGGATCCTCTTCGACCACGACAAGGTTCTCGATACGAATACCCCAGCCATCCGCACGGTAGTATCCGGGTTCATTGGACACGATCATGCCGGGTTCCAGGGGAATGCCGGAGCGAGGAGAAATGGACTGGGGTCCTTCATGGACTCCGAGGTAGCTACCGACACCGTGTCCGGTCCCGTGGTCGAAATCGACGCCAATACGCCACAACGGCGCACGCGCCAGCGCGTCAAGGGCAACACCGGTTGTTCCCTTGGGGAATCGTGCGGTCGCGATCGCAATATGCCCTTTGAGTACTGCAGTGAAATGGCGTTTCATGTCATCGTCAGGTTGACCGATGGCGATTGTTCGGGTGACGTCAGTTGTACCGTCCAGATACTGCCCTCCTGAATCCACCAGATACATCGACCCGGATTCGAATGCCCGGTTTGTCTCCGGCGTTGCCCTGTAGTGGACGATGGCGCCGTTGGGTCCGGCACCGGAGATCGTATCGAAGCTGTTGCCCCTGAACTCCGCGATCTCACTGCGAAACTCGAAAAGTTTTTCCACCGCACCCAGTTCATCCAGCTGAACATTGCTGCCGGCTGCCGTGGCGGAGTCGAGCCATGCCAGAAACCTGGTCAACGCAACGCCATCGCGCTTGTGGGCGTTGCGCGTCCCGGCAATCTCGATTGCATTCTTGCGTGCCTTTGGCAGCGCACAGGGGTCACGTGCAAGTCGGGGTACGCCTCCTGCATCACGAATTCGCTGCACAAACCAGTGTGCACCGGTTTGATGGTCAACCAGAACCCGTGCGCCGTCTGCGGAGATCCTGTCAAGGATGCTGCCCATGAGATCCGTGCTCTTGACCACGACGTTTTCGGGCAACCAGTCAGACAGCGATGCGGTCACCTTGTACAAATCCGTGAAAATGGTCGCACGACCGTTCTGCTCGACCAGCGCGAAACCCAGCGAGACAGGAATATCCGCGACATCGCCACCGCGAATGTTGAAGAGCCAGGCCAACGAGGCGGGATCGGAAATGACAGCCGCGGCCAGGTTTTCCGTTTCGAGAAACCCGGCAATTTCCAGCAGTTTCTCCGACGACGGCTGGCCTGCGAACTGGAGTTCATGGGGCACGATTGGCGACAGCGGCCTTGCCGGTTGATTGGACCAGATGACGTCGATGGGGTTGCTGCCGCACGCGACGATTTCGCCACCCGCCTTCGCAACGGCAGTTCGCAGTTTTTCGACATCGGCCTCAATGTGCAGCCAGGGATCGAATCCGATACGCAGACCGGCGGATTTCGTTGCAAGCCATTCATCGACCGGTTCGCGCATCAGATGGCGGATTTCATAGTCGTGTTCCGAGACCTGCATTCGGACCTGCAGCGTGTAGCGTCCGTCGACGAAGATGGCAGCATCCGATTCGAGAATGACGGCAACACCTGCCGACCCTGTAAAGCCGGTTAACCAGCGTAGTCGCTCACTGCGCAAGGGCAGGAATTCACCCTGGTGTTCATCATCGTGCGGTACGATGAACCCGTCGAGCGACCGCGCGGCCATCTCGCGGCGCAACGCCTTGAGTCGCCACGCGGGTGCTGGAGACACAACCTGCGAACTGTTGGCCGCCCGATCCGAAAGATCGCCTTGAAGCGCCGCGAGTTCACGAGACAGCTCAGGGCTGCACGCAGCTGAAATCATGTTCATCCAGTGACATGGGTCCGGATGTCCGGGAGCCGCAATCACACCGGCGACAATTTCCCGGGTTTGCGCAACCGTTTGACCGGTTCGTTCATTGGCCAGCAGTACGGCAAGTCTGGCATCACCGCCGTATCGGGATCTTCTGGTGGGTTCACTCTGATTCAAAACTCGGTCCGCCGTGGTGACAACCTGAACAAACTCGCCTCCGACAGTGCAAACTCTCAAGGACGATCCATGTAATCGTAATTCCGGGCAAGGGTTATCGTCACCCAGTCATCGATCGCTCGACTCGCGAGAAGTGAAAATCCCGCTTCTCCAAATGCTCGCATAACCCAACTGACCTGTGTTCCGAGAATCCCTGACAGGATCACACAACCACCCGGTCGCAGCACCTCATAAATTCCCGACGCCATGTCAACAAGCGATTGCGCGAGGATATTTGCAATGACCAGGTTGGTTGGCGGGTTGTGTGAAAGATCGAGATCGCGAAATCCTGTGCTTTCCGTGACGCCGACAAGGCAATCCTGCTGATTCACACGAACGGCTTCCTGTGCGAACAGGACCGCATCGCGATCGTTATCGACGGCCAGAATCGGACAATTCCAGAGGTACGATGCCGCAATGGAAAGGATACCCGTTCCACAACCCATATCGATCACATGGTCCGCGACAAAACCGCATCGTTGCAGATCTGTAAGTGCGAGCAAACAGCCCGCTGTCGTGCCATGTTCGCCGGTTCCGAATGCGGTACCTGCATCAACAATGATGTGAATTCCTGCGCGTCCGCGCGGCGCGCATGTACGACTGCGAACAATGAACGGACCGATCCGTCGCGGCGAATCAAGGCGATTGGTTTGTGCAACCCAATCGATGTTCTGAAGTCGCTTGAGTGTGGCGGTCGCCAGGTATTGTGACGGCAACAAGACGCTGTCGGTTGTACCAATCCGGTTCAGATCGGGTTCGGACTCGAATACCGCCGAAATGTTTCGCATGTCATGCGGGTTCTCGAAGACCGAAACAGAAATGGCACCGTGTTCTTCGAGACAGAACTCCGCGCATTCAACAAGGGCTTCGGGGACGTCGAAAGATACCTGCCAGACAATCTGATCACCTGTCATGCGGGTTGAACATATTCTGCCAGAATTTTCTTGGTTCCCGTGTGTTCGAAATCAATCTCGAGTTTCTTGCCATCAACATTGATGATCCGGCCGTACCCGAACTTGTCGTGGAAGATTCGCGCGCCAGTCTTGAGGGTCGTCAGATGTGCCCGGCGGTTCTCGTTGCGTGAAATCCGTGCATGGTCGTCTTCGATCAGTTCGACAGAAGAATCTTGCGCCGGCTTGTGTCTGGACGTGTATCGGCGAGGTCCACCAAAATCCGGCAGGATGCGCGAATTCAATCGTGGCACAAATCCCGCACTATCGGCGTATTCTACATGTTCCATGGGAAGTTCGTTCAAAAAACGCGATGGTGGATTAGATGACCGCTGTCCATGAGTGAAACGGCTTCCTGCGTAGAGAATAGTCGCAGTCTGGCGCGCCCTTGTGATGCCGACATATGCGAGTCTGCGTTCTTCCTCCACAGCGGAATTCCCACCGCTGTTCAGTGCGTTCCAGTTCGGAAACACGGATTCTTCCCAACCGGGAAGAAATACGTGGCGAAACTCAAGTCCCTTTGCGCTGTGGAGAGTCATCAGGTTGACCCTATCGGTCTCCGGATCACTGTCTGCATCCATGGTCAGACTGACGTGATCAAGAAATTCGGCCAGGTTGCCCAAACTGTCGATCCACGAAACGAAATCGCGCAAATTGTCGACGCGTGAACGACTTTGCACCGAATTGTCGTCGATGCACATCTGCTCGTAGCCCGACTCGTGGAGAATGGTCCGTGTCAGTCCTGAAAGCGGAACGTCTCCTGCACGTGACCGCCAGCGCCAGATTGATTGGATGAATTCCTTCAAGGACTTTCGGGCCGTCAAGGACAATCCGCCTTCCGTCGCAAGCCGCTCTGTGGCCTCGAAACAGGAGATATCGTCCTTGAAAGCACGCGCGCTGATTTGCTGCAATGTTTTCGGTCCGACTCCGCGTTTGGGTTTGTTGACGATCCGTTGAAAGGCGAGATCGTCATGCGGTTGACTCACCAGACGGAGATACGCACAGGTATCGCGTATTTCCGCGCGCTCGAAGTATCTCAGACCCCCGACAATCCGATAGGGAATATCCAATGTGCTGAATCGTTCCTCGAATGCGCGAAACTGATGTCCTGCGCGCACAAGGATTCCTATCTCCTCGAGTGGTACCTTCTTGCTCTGAAGTCTCTCGATCTCGTTGGCCACGGTACGCGCCTCTTCTCCATCATCGTAGGCAGGGCGGATCTGTACCGGTATGCCTTCCCCCTCGAATTCGGTGTCGGTCCAAAGTGTCTTACCCAGACGGACCTGATTGTTTGAGATCAATCCGGAGGCTGCGCCGAGTATGTGGCGGGTCGAGCGATAGTTTCTCTCCAGTCGCACGACCGTTGCGCCGGGATAATCGGTTTCGAATCGCAGGATGTTTCCCACTTCAGCACCACGCCAGCCATATATGGACTGATCGTCGTCGCCTACACAGCAGATATTCCCGCTGGCCTGCGCCAGCAGGCGCAACCAGAGGTACTGCGCGACATTGGAATCCTGATACTCGTCAACGAGGATGTAGCGAAACATCCGGTGATAGTTTGCGAGCACATCGGGATGACGCTGGAACAGTTCCAGTGTCAGAAGCAGCAAGTCTCCGAAATCCGCGACATTCAATCGTTGGAGCAACGCCTGGTACGCGTGGTAAAGCGTGACGGCCGAACCGTTGGCATAGTCCGGAATCTGGTCTGCGGGTACCTGCTCCGGCATCCACCCCTTGTCTTTCCATCTCTGGATGTACGCAACAAGTTCACGCGCAGGCCACCTCTTGTTGTCCACGCTGGACTCTTCGAGTACCTGCTTCGCAAGCTGAAGCTGGTCATCCGTGTTCGCGATCACGAACCCTGGTTTAAGGCCGGCGAGTTCGGCGTGACGTCGGAGAATCCTGGCTCCGATCGCGTGAAAGGTTCCGAACCAGAGCCCGTCGGTGCGGTGGTCGATCAATTCTCCAATACGCATCGACATCTCTGCTGCCGCCTTGTTCGTGAACGTGACGGCGAGAATCTGTCCGGGGTAGGCGAGCCGCGCAGCTATGAGATGTGCAATGCGGACGGTCAGTGTCCGGGTTTTGCCTGTGCCGGCACCGGCAAGTACCAGTACGGGGCCTTCGGTCGCCACAACCGCATGGCGCTGCGTTTCATTCAAGAGATCGAGAAGGCTGGCGGCATCCTCTTTATGGCTGCCTGAATTGTTCGGGGCGATGTCCATGTGACGCGGAAACTACCACATTCTCGGTCGACTTGACCGGTAATATCCACACAGTTCGCGCGGCAATGCTGCTATCGAGGTTCGAGAAATCTCTGATGTCTGGCCCGGTCTCGCGACATGCGCGCGACCACTGAATGTTGGTTGACCGATCATACTCCCGTGAGGCCCGACATCCAGACGGAACGAAAGAACACCATAGAAATCGTCGTTTGTTTTCTGACCTGAGAGATTCTCGGTCACATCGGCAGGACATGTCGAAAGCGTGGCCAATGCCGGGTCGCTTCCGGTTGGAGTGGTCCATTGGTTGTTGACGACATTTCATGTGCCATGTATATGCGAATGCTAGGTATAATCATTCGCAACTAAGGGTAATTTCACATGTACACGCGAGTACTTGCGGCGGCCGCCGCATTTTCAATTCCGTGTGTCATGGCGGGCAGTCTTGCCATGGCGAACGAGGTCAACCTCTACACGTCGCGGCATTACGACACCGATATCATTCTCTACGAGCGTTTTACCGAACAGACCGGCATCGTCGTCAACGTCATCGAAGACAAGGCAGGCGCGTTGCTTGAGCGGATCAGGAGTGAAGGGGAGAACAGTCCGGCAGACGTGTTCCTTGCGGCGGACGTAGGGAATCTCGAGCGTGCGGCCGCTGACGGGCTGCTTCAGTCAACAGCGTCCGATACACTCAACAACAGCATTCCGTCGGAACTCAGACATCCCGAGGGCATGTGGTATGCGTTTACGCGCCGTGCACGAATCATCATGGTTCACAGGGATGCGGACATTGATCATCCGGAGCGCTACGAAGATCTGGCCGATCCCAGGTACGCAGACATGATCTGCATTCGTTCATCCGGCAACGTCTACAATCAGTCGCTTGTGTCTTCACTCATCAATGCGAACGGTGAGGAAGCAACGACCGAGTGGGTGAAAGGTCTGGTTGCAAACATGGCGCGGGAACCCGAATCAAACGATACGGGTCAGATCAAGGCGGTTGCCGCCGGTGAGTGCGAGATTGCCGTCGCCAATTCGTACTATCTCGCCCGTCTGATGCGATCCTCGAAAGAGGAAGACGTGGCGGTCGCCGAGGCCATTGTCCCTGTGCTACCCAATCAGGGCGACAGGGGAACCCACATCAACATTTCCGGTGCAGGCGTGGTTGCGTATTCGCCCAATGCAGAAAACGCGGTTGCCTTTCTCGAGTTCCTGGCAAGTGCAGAAGCACAGGCCGTGTTTGCCGACCGAAACAACGAGTGGCCAGTACTGGAAGGTGTTGCGCGTGCATCGGTTCTCGATGACCTCTACGGGGAATTCAAGACTGACTCGATCAACCTTCAGACCATTGGTGCCCATCGTGGCACGGCCCTCAGTATCATGGAGAGTAACGGCTGGAAGTGACGGACGGCAGTTCATACTCCTGATCCCGGGTCGATTGGCGTGTGCGCGTCGTCAGCCGTGACAGGATCAGGATCGGAATCAGTCCAACCAGGACGATAAGAAGCGCCGGCGCCGCGGACTCTGCGAGTCTTTCATCAGAAGCCAACCTGTAGACCCGCGTCGCCAGTGTTTCGAAATTGAACGGCCGCACAAGCAGTGTGGCCGGTAGTTCCTTCATGATATCCGCAAACACGAGCAGGGCACCCGTGAACAGGCTGCCGCGCAGAAGCGGTGCGTGAATCCGCAGAAACACCGACCACTGTCCGTGCCCCAGTGTTCGGGCCGCGCCGTTCAGTTCCGGTGTCAACCGCGTAAAACCGGAATCGACCGTGTTGAAGGCGATGACCAGAAATCTGACCATGTATGCAAAGACCAGGGCAAAGAGCGACCCGGTCAGTACAAGCCCGACCGATACACCCAGAAACTCCATGGTCAACCGGTTTATGGCGTCGTCCAGAGTCGTCAGCGGGATCAATACGCCGACGGCAATGACCGATCCCGGAATTGCGTAGCCCATGGTTGAGAGCCGTACGGCGAAACGCACCACCGTGTGCCGCGAACTGTGTGCGCCGTAGGCAAGAATGGCAGCTGCACCGATTGTCGCCAGGGCGCCGAGGGTCGCAATGAGGAGCGAGTTTCCGGCGTAGGTAAGGAAACTTGAATCGCCGATTCCCTGTTCAAGTGTGTAATTCAGGAGAACCGATCCGGGAATGGCGAAGCCGACGATGACAGGCAGAAGTGTAATAACGAATGCTGTCCAGCCTGCTACTCCTGCGAGTTTCGTCCGTCGCAATGGTGAGAGCATATCGGACGCACTTGCAAAACGCCTTTCGCGACGGGAATGCTGTTCCAGAAGGATCACGACGAGTACGAAGAGCATCAGGATGCTCGAGAGTTGCGCCGCGGTTTCCGGCGATCCGCGAAGGAACCATGCGCGATAGATACCGGTCGTGAAGGTCTGGACACCGAAGTACTCGACGGTTCCGAAATCAGCGAGTGTTTCCATGAGTGCCAGCGCCAGACCTGCGAGCAGGCCGGGGCGAGCCATTGGAAGACAGACGCGGAAGAATCTGTGCCATGATCCGTATCCGTGAATCCGTGCAACCTCGGAAGCCTTGACCGGCTGCATGAGAAATGACGCACGTCCCAACAGGTAAACATATGGATAGAGCACGAACGAAAGCATGAGGATCGCGCCTGTCGTCGACCGGATTGACGGGAAGAAATAGTCATGGCGTGTCCAGCCGAATGTATCGCGCAGCAGGGTCTGGACAGGCCCGGCGAACTCGAGAAGGTCCGTGTAGACATAGGCGAGCACAAACGCCGGCACCGCAAATGGCAGAAGCAGAAGTATTTCCATCACGCGGCGGCCTGGAAACTCGTACATTGTGATGAGCCAGGCCGTGACGGTACCAATTGTGCCGGCCAGAACGGCAACACCGGCCAGCAAGATCACAGTGTTGATCAGGTAGACATCAAGGACGCGTGGCGCAATTTCTGACCAGACACCGCCGCTGTCTGCACCGACCCGCGAGACGACCGCCACGATTGGCAACATGACGATGAATGCGATAACGCATGTCGCGATCAACAAGAATGACGGTGGTTGCCGAAACCGGAGGAGTCTTCCCAAGCGGCGAAAGTACTCCCGCATGTCTAGTCCCCGGGGCTGACCATGTCTGCCGGTACGACCAGGCGGTCGAATTCCTCTTCAGTGACCAGTCCCAGGGAACCCGCGGCCTCTTTCAGCGTCGTTCCGTCTGCATGTGCCTTTTTTGCGATCCGTGCCGCATTGTCGTATCCGACATGCGGGTTGAGGGCGGTGACGAGCATCAATGACCGCTGCATCATCTCTGAAACACGGGATTCATCAGCCTGAATTCCGCTGACGCATCGGTCTGCGAAGCTCTCCATTGCATCGGACAGCAACCTGATCGAGCGCAGTACGTTGAACACGATGACGGGCTTGAACACGTTCAGTTCGAAATGGCCCTGCGCACCGGCGATCGTCACGGCCGTGTGGTTGCCCATGACTTCGGCACAGACCATTGTCAGCGCTTCACACTGGGTCGGATTGACCTTTCCGGGCATGATTGAACTTCCCGGTTCGTTAGCCGGGAGCACGAGCTCGCCAATACCGCTGCGTGGACCGGAACCGAGCAGACGTATGTCGTTGGCGATCTTGTTGAGACTGACTGCGATGACATTCAGTACACCCGAGACCGCGACACATGCATCGTGGGCGGCCAGCGCCTCGAATTTGTTGACTGCCGTGACAAACGGAATTCCCCGGATGTTTGCAACCTCATCGGCAAAGTCCTTTCCGAAACTGCCGGGGCTGTTCAGTCCCGTACCGACAGCCGTTCCGCCCATGGCGAGTTCGAGCAAGGTTGGCATTGCAGTATGGACCCGCGCGATCGCGAGTTCGACCTGCCGTGCATACCCTGAAAACTCCTGACCGAGTGTGAGAGGCACGGCGTCCTGCAGGTGAGTCCGGCCGATTTTCACGATTTCCCGGAACGCATGTGCGCGCTCCGCCAGGGCGCCATGCAGCCGGTCCAGAGATGGCAGGAGCCGGTCCGTGATCTCACTTGTCACAGCGATATGCATGGCGGTCGGAAAACTGTCATTCGACGACTGGCTCATGTTCACGTGATCGTTCGGGTGAACCGGATCTTTCGAGCCCGGAATGCCGCCGAGAAGTTCGATCGCACGATTGGCGATGACTTCGTTGACGTTCATGTTTGTTTGCGTTCCCGAACCGGTTTGCCAGACAACAAGTGGAAAGTGGTCCATGAGACGACCTTCCATGACTTCGTGTGCGGCCTGTTCGATGGCTGCTGCCAACGTGCCGGAAATTCTTCCAGCCTTTGCGTTGGTTCGCACGGCGGCCAGTTTGACGCAGCCGTAGGCGCAGATCAGCGGTGGTGGCATACGCTCTGCAGTGCCACCGATCCTGAAGTTCTCCAGTGAACGCTGCGTCTGTGCGCCCCAGTACCGGTCCGCCGGTACGTTGACGTCACCAAGAGTGTCATTTTCGACCCGGAATTCGCTCATGGCTGTTTCACCTTGATGTCTGTTTCTGAACTGTCGGGTGACGGCGCTCTAAACGCGCGGAACGAAAACCGATGATGATGAGACGGCCGGCGGAGTGAAGCTATTTCTTTCGAAATGCGTCGAGCGATATGACCTTGGAGGTTTCATCGGGACTTTTCACCGCCACAGGTTCCACACCAACGCTGCCTGAACCGGGACTTTCGATCTGTTCGTCCGCACTTTCACCATGGGAATCAAACCGCAGTGCAAACGAGACACTGGGATCAACAAATGACGTCACGGCATCATAGGGGATACGCAGGGTCTGCGGCTTGCGACTGAAGGACAGACTGACAGAAAAACCGGAGGAGTCAGTTCTCAGTCCCCAGAACTGGTTCTGCAGGACGATTGTAATTTCCTCGGGATAGCGCGCCTTGAGATCCTTGCTGATTCCGGTGCCGGGATAGTCGGTGCGAAATGTAATGAAAAAGTGATGTTCTCCGGAAAGTCCATGATGTTCGACCTGACGCAGGGCCTGGATCATCACACCGCGAAGCGCTTCCTCGACCAGTACGCGGTAGTCCATCGGTTGTCGGCTCCTTCCGCGAAATCATGGAGGGCTTCTGTTGCCCGGTGCCCTCCGAACCGCGCTTTCCGCTTAAGCAGCGAGAGCGTACGCCTCGTTATCGTTGGCGATTGTGATTTTGACCCGATAACGGCGGTATCATGCCGGGCAAAAACAGGACCTTTACCACGCACGTCGAACCTGTATCGCCCCCTCAGATTACTGGTGGAGGCGGCGGGTACTGCCCCCGCGTCCGTAACGTCTATTCCGTACTGCGTTTATCGCCATAGTCCGATGAATCGGACAACCCTTATCTAAACCATTGGTGGCAGATAGGCAACAGAATGGCGCGTTTCGACATGCTTACGGTTCGTGGTTTCAGAACTGATCACGTGACCTGGTCGAATTCTCGAAGGCGTTCTGTAGCGACAATCATCAAGACTGCAAGTGAGAGAACGATGTTGAACCCGCCGACCCATTCAAGGAAAGCAACGTCCGATCCAAGGACCGAAATGTCGGCCCTGACCGTTGCGACGCTCGTGGATGTTTTCAATTCACGTCGCCGATTGCGCTTGCGATAGCCTCGGCTTGTTGTCGCACAACACCAGATGCCGAGATGGCACGCGCAGCGCTCAGGGTATCAAGGGTGGTTTCCAGCTATTGATTCCTCCAATCAACGACGCGAACCCGATCGTGTATGAGCCGGTTCTCTGGCAATCGGCTGGCTGGTCTTGTCAGTTTGATAACGGGAACAAGCAGATCGTCGGTTGAATTCCGTTCGGGTCGTTGCGTGACCCTTGCGGCGATCCGTCCGGTTGGCCACGAAACGAACACACGGCATCGGTCGTTTTCACAAGTCCGATCGTTGGACCTATAGGCAATCTTGCCTGCCGTGCCGTAAGATTTGACGCATGATGGATCGAGCGGAAGTTCTGGAGCGGTTCAAAAACCTCAATCCTCATACGCGGAAAGGAAGGCGAAGCCCACACAAGGCGCTGCTCCTTCTATACATGTTGGCAAAACTCCAGGACGGCGCCGATAGACTTGTGCGTTACGCCGAGATGGAGCAACCGCTGGAATCTCTACTGAATAAATTCGGCCCGCGTATTGCTTCAAGAAGACGCCCGCAGTTTCCATTCTCGTTTCTTCGTTCCGATTCCCTTTGGGATGTACCAGGGTGCGATAACCTGAAGGTTCTGAGCGATGGCACTTTCAGTGTTCCGCAAATGAAAGAACACCATGTCGCGGGTGGTTTACCGATCGAGGTCCATGAGATGCTGCAAAACGACGTCAGTCTGGTCGCAGAGGTTGTGGACCATCTTCTCGAGAGGTTCTTTCCGGAGACCTGGCACGAACGGATCCTGAGCGACGTGGGATTCAATCGGGAAATCAGCCCGATGCGGTATCGTCGCACAGTGCTTCGACGCAGCAGTGATTTTCGCGACAGGATACTCGATGCCTATCGCGCATCCTGTGCAATTTGCGGCCTTGACCTGAGCATCGATTCAGAATTTTTTTCGCTGGAGGCGGCACATATCAAGCCTGTTTGCGACAATGGACCTGATACGAACAACAACGGACTGGCATTGTGTGTTCTGCACCACAAGGCATTCGATGCCGGTGCGATCAGCCTTGAAAAGCACCAAAGTGACTACACCGTCCTCGTATCCGATAGCGTGCAGGGAGATTCGCGAGAAACCTTGCTGGGTTTGACAGGAGAACCGATACGTTCACCAAGGCGTCCGGAGTGGACGCCCGACCCCGTATATGTCCGCTGGCACAGAAACGAGTACTTCAGAAGATGTTGATATCAATTTTTGGCATTCACCCGGATAGCAGTTGTCCAATCCCGGCGTCGAAACCGGGGTTGTTTGCGCATCAACCTGTTCGGGCCAACACGGAAACTTCCGAATGCGACTGACCGCTGAACAGCAAGGTGAGATCGCCGAACAGCGCGCGGAAACCTCGCAGACCGCACGTACGTGCAGTCCGGAACTGGAGAAGATCCTGCATACGGCGATACCGGTCCTTGATCATGGGTTCATACGTGTTGTCGATTACATGGGCAACGACGCTGCAATTGTGCAGGCTGCGCGTGTCTCATATGGCCGAGGTACAAAATCACTCAGAGGCGATGCAGCGCTCATCGACTACCTCATGCGACATCGTCATTCGACGCCATTCGAAATGTGCGAGATCAAGTACCACGTAAAGCTGCCGGTTTTTGTTGCGCGCCAGTGGATCAGGCACCGTACCGCAAACGTCAACGAGTACTCTGCACGCTATTCGATCCTTGACCGGGAATTCTATGTGCCGAAACCGGAGAATCTTGCCGCGCAGACGTCCCAGAACCGCCAGGGACGCGGTGATGTTCTTGCGAACGACGAGGCGCGGTGGGTCCTCGACATGTTACGGCAGGATGCGGCGACCGCGTACGACCACTACGAGCAGATGCTGAACGAGGGTCCGCATCGGGATGACTCGCGACGCGGACTGGCGCGTGAACTCGCCCGGATGAACCTGCCTGTCAACATCTATACCCAGTGGTATTGGAAGACAGATCTACATAATCTTTTTCAATTCCTGTCGTTACGCGCGGATCCTCATGCGCAATATGAGATACGATGCTATGCACAGGCTATGATGGAAACCGTGCGGGCATGGGTGCCTCTGGCTTTTGCCGCATTTGAAGACGCAAAACTCGATGGTGCCGAGCTGACGGCGCAACAGTTGGACGTCATACGAAGGATGATCAAGGGAGAAACTGTTTCCCAGCAGGCAAGTGGTCTTTCCACCCGAAAATGGAATGAACTTCAGGCCGTTCTTGAAGACCCTGACGAAGAAACCTGAACGTTACGCTATTGGCCCCGTTGTCTGGTGAACGTGGATGACTGAAGCCAGGGAGATGGATGCGTTTCATCAGGTATGACCAGCATTCAGGTCCCCGAGGCTTTGGTCATAGATGCGCATCGCGTTTCCACGCGCAATCATCGCGACGATTCGGTCCGCTTCGCGGGTGTTGCACATGTCGTTGGCAATCCAGCTGTCGAGACACGCCTTGAGCGTGCGCCGGAACTGGAATTGGCCGAGGTAGTACAGTTCGGCGAGGCCGAACGCATCGGAACTGTAGAGTTGTTTGAAGAACGGCCCGATCTCCAGGCCCTCACCCATGACTGATTGAGCCTGGGGTCCGGCAAAGTTCAGGATCACACCGACATCAAAATAGACGTTGCGGAATATTTCCGCGAGCCAGGCTGCCTGACGCTGAAACGGGTAGTTGTGCAGGAGAGTGCAATCGACACCGAGTTCCTCCATGCTTCGAAGAAAATCCGTGAAGCAGGTCGGGTCGCATGCCTGCATGTAGATGTCCGGATCGCCGAATCCGACATGAATTTGCAGGGGAAATTTCCTGTCCTGACATAACTCGGCACCACGCCAGAGTCCGAAACGGACAAGGTCGACGTTGTCCATACGTACGGCACCGTGTTCGTCGCACTTCCGGTACCAGTCCTCGATACCACGGGAAACTTCCGTTTCGGTTGGTGCTGTCTGATCAATGCGGAATGTAACGCGATACGCGGCGATGGTTTTCAGACCGGCGGCATGGACGGACCGCCTATCGAGCTCGTCAGCAAAATCCCGTGCAAACGATTCAGCCGTCGCCCCGTTCCGTTTCACCTCTTCAGCCACAGCTTCGATGCGAACGACCTCGAATGCCGGTTTGGCGCTCAAGTCGGACATTTCCGGCACATCGGCGATTTCGCCACCGCGATGACCGGTATCAACGACAAGGCAGGCAAGTCCGCAGTCCCTCAGCAGTCGGCGGTTGACCTCCAATGCACCAAGTTCGCGCCGGCGCTCCACATATCGTTGACCTGACACCAGCGGTTCAAGATCCAGCAGTGGTGCGCAATACCGGCGCACCATGAGACCGAGAGGCTTGTCAAACTGCGATGTACCCGCAGGCGGTGGACGGTAGCTTTCGCTGAGCAATTGCTCGAAGGCGTCATGTTCCAGATCGTGTGTGACGACTCCATGACAGTGATGATCGATCAGGTCGATCCCGACATCCGTCTCCGGATGATCAGTAGGCACAGATATATCTTTCACAAATTGTCGACGGATCCTGACGGATAGCCATGTCCTTTTCGGTTTCCTTCAATGCCAGATACGCTTCACGCATTGTCGGTGTGAACCAGCTGCTGACCACCGTGTCATTCCGGAACGCATCAAGCGCGATTTCGAGTCCGTCCGGCAGAGCGGTGATCCCGAGTTTCTCCCGTTCGGCAGGACTGAACGCATCCGGGTCCTGTTCGATCAGACGGGGTGCCGGCAGGTTGGCACGAATGCCTTCAAGTCCTGCGCGTACGAGGACTCCAATCGTGAGATAGGGACTGGCTGTCGCATCGGTTGCCCGAAACTCCAGATTGTATGATGCGCTTCGTTCGGCCGGTGCCCGCCCAGGTGATGTACAGATCCTGATCGCTGCTTCGCGGTTCTGGACGCCCACCGCATTGTACCCGCAAGACCAGTGATGCGGCCCGAGTCTGAGATAGGAAACAGGTGAGGGTGCGGTGAACGCGAGCAATGCGTTCATGTGTTTCTGAATGCCGGAAACGAACTGTTCTGCGACCCGGCTCAGATGACCGGGACGAGACTCGTCGACTGTCGCGTTACCACCGTGGGCGTCACGGAAACTCATGTGAAGATGACAGCCGTTTCCAACGCCATCGGCAGTCGGTTTGGGACTGAAGGTTGCAACGGCTCCTGCGACCCGCGCCATGTCGCGGATCACCTCGCGCGTGATGATGACGCGATCGGCACCGGCAACACCGATTGCGGGAGCGCAACTGACCTCGTACTGTCCGACTCCATATTCGGGTTCAAATGTCTCCAGCCCGACCCTGGCATCTTTCAAGGCGTAGATGCAATCCTCGACAAACCTTGAAACGAGCCGAATTGAATCCAGTGAAAAAGGCGACGCCCATCGCGGCTTGCCGAATTCGTCAACCAGCGAAAACTCATTCTCGTAGGCGATGAGTAGATCGAACCCGGTTTCATTCCTGAAATCGTGCAAAGCGCGTTTGAGAAAGCTGCGGGTGCAACATTCCCATGGCTCGCCGTCCGCGGTCATGCTGTCACAGAACACGAGGCGCAACATGGGCTGATCATAATGAACCTCGATGTCGATCATCGTGGATTCATCGGGAACCTGACGAACCTCTCCCATGGGCCCCCACGGATTATCGGCAATATCCTCGAAAGGCGTCAGAGACTGTCCGGCCATGGCCCAGCCCAGTCCATGGGTCCTGAAACGGTGAAACTCGTCGTCAATGACACCGCGCGTCCGGGTAATCCCGACGAGATCGTTCCACACAAGGTTGATAAGGTTGCTCATTGCCATTGAATCACCGTTCAGGTCGCAGAAATGCCATGCGGTTGGCACTATCTTGCAGCAGGGCATGCAGCGTCAACACATGCAATCGGGACAATTGAACCCGAACAGAAATCCGGTCGACGGATCGCAAACAGGGATACGCAGACTGCGTGCGTCCATCGGACGCGCATGATTCGACGATCCCCTGTGGAGCACCACTGACTCCGCGTGAAGCCGGTCGGGTATCGTTGAGCAACCCGGTTTGCCCGATGCGGCAAGGTTGTCGCCGCCGGGAGTCCGTGGTTGAGTGACGCTGTCGAAACTGGATTTTGTCACGCAATCCGGGCTATGGACTGAAAGGACATCGTTTTGCGTAACCGGGCCGGAAAGACATAGGTCATGCGACTTCCAGTAACGGAGCTGATGTCCGGCATCGATGTCACCCGAAACGCACTGTTTGGCTGCGTCGTACTGCTCGTTCCGATTGTCGTCATTGCGATGGTGTTCTGGACAACAGCCGGTGCTGCCCTCCAGGGTACAGTGACTCACTGGCTGGTGCTCTCGACCGCGGTCATTGCCGTATGCGTATTCACCGGCAACTCGGGAATTCTGAGTTTCGGGCATGCGGCATTCATGGGAATTGCTGCACATATCACCGGTGTCCTGACGATTCCGGTCCAGCAGAAGGCCTTCTTTCTGGCGGATCTTCCCCCTTGGCTGGCGACTGTCGAACTGCATTTCCTTGTCGCCGGGATGATCGCTGTGGCGATCGTGACCGTTCTGGGTTTCCTGGTTGGCATTCCGATCAGTCGCCTTGGTGGCGCCTCGGCTGCGATTGCGACGCTTGGTCTCCTCATCATCGCCTATGGCGTGGTTGTGGGTGCGCGGGATTTCACCCGCGGGAGCCAGGCGCTGATCGGCGTTCCGAAGACTGTCGATATTCCCGTTGCACTTGTCTTTCTCATCCTTGCCCTCCTGGCTGCGCGATTCTACAGGGACTCCCGTTCCGGCCTCAGGTTGCGTGCCGCACGCGAGGACGAGGCGGGCGCGCGCGCCATCGGCGTCGACGTCCAAAGGGAACGCCTTGTTTCATGGACAATCAGTGCGGCAATTGCCGCGGTCGCCGGCGTGCTTCTTGCGCATTACCTGGGCGTCTATTCGCCGCGCGAGTTCTATTTCCAGATCACGTTCGCAATGCTGGTGATGCTCATTGTCGGCGGTATGTCCAGTGTTACGGGGGCTGTCGCGGGCGCAGTTCTCGTCACGGTCCTGATCGAAGTGTTGCGCGGTGCCGAAGAGACGATCAACACCACCTACTTTGACGAACCGACGGTCTTCGGCTTGACGGACATCGGACTCAGTCTTGCGATCATTGCGGTTTTTGTCTGGCGACGAAACGGTCTGCTCGGATTTCGTGAAATCGAGGAGTTTCTTCCCGAGGCCTGGCGCAAGCGCGCGCCTGTACCGGTTTCCGGGACTCTGCAGGAAACGGTGGGAACCGGTGTACGGAGCGGATCCCTCAGGATTGAACATGTCGCAAAGAACTTCGGGGGCGTTCGCGCCGTGGACGACGTCAGCCTGACGCTCCAGTGCGGTGAGATTCTCGGTCTGATCGGACCGAACGGTTCCGGAAAGACCACCCTGTTGGGGTGCATTTCCGGTGCGCTGGATCTCTCGTCCGGACGCGTTCTGCTGGACGATGCGGACGTGACAGGACTCGACACACATCTGATCGCGCGCCGCCGCCTGGGCCGGACATTCCAGAATGTCAGGCTGTTCGAAAACCTGACTTGTCGCGAAAACGTCACGGCAGCGCTTGCTGCGGGTGGAAAGAAGTACTCGACTGCCGTCCTCGAGGAACGCACCGATGCGCTGCTTGGCGAACTCGGCATCAGTTCGTATGGGGAGCGGCGCGCCGGTACGCTTGCCTATGGATCACAGCGTCGTCTGGAAATCGCCCGCGCACTCGCACTGGATCCAAGATATCTTCTGTTGGATGAGCCTGCAGCAGGCATGAACGACGCTGAATCGGATGAACTGCTTGATATACTCTTTGCCCTGAGGGCAAAGCGTCACCTGGGATTACTCGTCGTTGATCATGACTTGCGCCTGATCATGCGCTTGTGTGATCGCGTTGTCGTACTGAACAAGGGGCAAGTCATTGCGTCTGGTACGCCCCAGGAGACACAATCGAACCCGGATGTCATCGAGGCGTATCTCGGAACGCGACACAAGGATCCGGGAAACCCGGGACTTCAACCAAGGAGGAATGGATTGTGAGACATGTTTTAAACCGGATGGTCATCGCTGCTGCGTTCGTTGCAGGCACGATGGGCATGACTGGAACAGGGCTGGCGGATGGCCATGGCCTCAAGATCGGGTACGCCGGTGGGTTCACCGGTTATCTGGCACCATACGACCAGCCATCGCTCAAGGGTGTCCAGCTCGCTGTTGACGAGATCAACGCAGCAGGCGGCATCATGGGCATGCCAGTGGAACTGATCGTCAAGGATACGCGCTCCGACACAGCGCAAGCCGCGACAGTTGCGCAGGAGCTCGTTGACGAGGGCGTTGTCGCGATGATTGTTTCATGTGACGTGGACCCCGCGGTGGCATCAGGCGTGATCGCACAGGCATCGGAGATTCCTGCCGCGAGTTCGTGTGCGTCGACACCAACGCTGCCGGCGGCCGTTGGTCCGTACATGTTCTCGAACTACACGGCTGACAATATCCAGGGTGCTGTTCTGGCGCAGTATGCACGCGAGCAAGGCTACGAAAATGCCTATGTGCTTCTGTCACGCGATACGCCCTATACGGAGAAATTGCCCGAGTATTTCGCCGAAGCATTCGAGAATGCGGGTGGAAACGTCGTTGCCGTTGGCGAGTACACGATGGGGCAACAGGACTTCTCTGCCGAGGTCACGAACATCAAGGGCCTCGATCCCCAGCCGGACGTGATCCAGACGTCGGCTTATGAGCCGGACTTTCCGGCATTCCTCAAGCAGTTGCGGGCGGCAGGAATCACCACACCCGTTCTCGGCAGTGACGGAATTGATTCACCGACAACATTTGGTCTTGGCGAAGTTGCCGAAGGGGTTGTTTTCTCGAATGCGGGTTTTGCCTCCCCGGGCAGTGCACTCGAAGCATACGAGATGGCATATGAAGCCAAGTACGGCGAAAAGAACGACACGATTTTCACGGCAACCGGGTATGACCTCATGATGGTTATTGCCGCGGCGATCGAGGCAGCAGGTTCAACCATGGGTTCGGATATTCGCGATGCGTGGGACAATCTCGAGAATGTCGAGGTTGCAACGGGTTCCATCACCTACAAGGACCAGAATCGTGTTCCGGTCCGGGTTGTTGCCCTGAACATGGTCTCGAATGGTGAACGCGCCCATGTCGGTGACTTTTCCCCGGATCCCGCTTCGATTCCGGCTCCGTGATAACTGATGCGACGCATCTGCTCTCCGTTGAGGATCTTGTCGTCCGATACGGACCGGTAGAAGCAGTGCGAGGCGCGAGCCTCGTCATCGGTAAGGGTGAGATCGTAACTCTTCTCGGCGCCAATGGTGCCGGGAAGAGTTCGTATCTCAATGCCATCATGGGACTTGTGCCGGTGCAGTCGGGCTCGGTTTATCTTGAACAGGATAATGTGACGGGCTTGCCGCCGGAGAAGATCGTCCGGCGTGGCATGACATTATGTCCTGAAGGACGGCGAATATTTTCGAACCTGACTGTACTTGAAAATCTGGCAATCGGTGCCGCACTGACTCGTGGCAAGGGTGGTGAAGAGGACAGCCTCAGGGCCGACATGCTCGGCCTGTTTCCCATTCTCTCCGAGAGGCGGGAACAGGTCGCCGGAACACTGTCAGGCGGGGAGCAGCAGATGCTGGCGCTTGCCCGCGCCATGATGTCGGGTCCCCGAATTCTCCTTCTCGACGAACCGTCTCTCGGGCTGGCGCCGCAGGTCGTTGAGACAATCTTCGATCTAATTGTTCAATTGAAGCAACGCGGCGTGACGATTCTTCTCGTCGAACAGAATGTCGATCTGGCACTCGAGATCGCCGACCGTGGATATGTCCTGAGTACGGGCGCCATCCGGTTGTCTGGCAGTGCTGCAGAGTTGCGCCAGTCAACGGAAATTGAACACGCCTATCTCGGGGTTCACTGAGGTCACGCGTTGGAAATCCTGTTTCAGCAATTCGTGAACGCCTTGTCGCTTGGCGGCACCTATGCGCTGCTGGCGTTGGGGCTCGCCATGGTCTTTTCCGTACTCGGTCTCATCAACTTCGCGCATGGCGAACTGATGACGATCACGGGTTACACGATGTTCTTTGCCATTGGCGCCGGCCTCGGGTTCGCGGCGGCGGTTGCCCTGGGCATCGCGCTTGCGACCATATCAGCCGTTCTGATGGAGCGGATTGCCTTTCGACCCGTTCGAAACGCCAATACCGCGACCATGCTGCTTACCAGCTTTGCGGTCAGCACAATCCTTCACATGTTGTTTCAGAATCTCATTTCGGCCCGCCCGAGAGCGATCCCGGTTCCCTCGTGGATGATCGGTGCAATCGAGATCGGAGGATTGAGCATCGGTGTCATTCAGGCGCTTTCGATCTCGGCGACGGCATTGCTGTTGTTTGCCCTGACGGTGTTTCTCAAACGTTCCATTCTCGGACTGGCCATGCGTGCCGCGGCACTCGATTTTCCGGTGACACGCCTGATGGGAATCAATGCCAACGCCGTCATTGCAACCGCATTCGGCATATCCGGATTACTTGCCGGCGTGGCTGGCGTACTCTGGCTCGCGCAACGCGGATCTGTCGACCCGCTCATGGGATTCCTGCCTGTCCTGAAGGCGTTCATTGCGGTGGTTCTTGGCGGATTGGGCAGTCTTTCCGGTGCGGTCGTGGGCGGATTTGCGCTTGCATTCATCGAGGTGACCTTGCGGGCATTCCTGCCCGACGCCTGGTTACCGTTTCGCGAGTCGATCACACTGACACTTGTGATTCTCCTGCTTCTGGTTCGACCTGAAGGCTTGCTTGGTCGCCGTGAGGCAATTCGATAGGAGAACAGGCATGGTGAATTCGCTCATCGAACGCGATGCCAGGTCCATGGCGAACATCGGCAAGCTCCGGACCTGCCCGCTGACAATTCGTGGCGGCATCGGCAACTACCTGATTGAAGAGGACGGCCGCAGGGTTCTTGACATGTCCGGTGCGGCAGGCGCGGCATCCCTGGGTTATCGACATCCTGCGGTGGTTGAAGCGGCGCAGCGCGGTCTCGAGGAGTATGCCAACGCAGCGGACCTGTTCGGTTCGTCGGAAGCAGCTGTTTCGCTGGCGGAACACCTCTTGTCGATCATTCCGGAGGCCCGCGATCACAAGGTCTGGCTTGGGCACAGTGGTTCTGATGCGAACGACACGGCGATGCGCACCATCGCCGCAGCTACGGGACGCCGCAGGTTCCTGAGTTTCTTCGGAGCCTATCATGGCGGTGTTGCAGGCTCCATGTCGATCTCGAGCCACCCGTCACAGCAACACGCCTTGCCGTCCGCGGGGTTGCTGCAATTGCCGTACCCGAACCCATACCGCCCGTTGTCGCAGAACAATCCCGGTGAGGATGTACTCACGTACCTTGACTTCCTGTTCAGCAGTGCCGTCGATCCCTCTGATATCGGTGCAATCTTCATTGAGCCGCTGCAGTCCGACGGCGGGATGATTGTGCCTCCGGACGGGTTTCTCCGTGAACTTGCGCGGCGTTGCCGTCAACACGGGATTCTGATCGTCAGCGACGAGGTGAAGGTCGGTCTCGGCCGACCTGGAGTCATGCACTGTTATCTGGCTGAGGGTTTTGTTCCGGACGTCGTTGTGCTCGGCAAGGGTTTGGGCAGCGGTGTACCTGTCTCGGCTGTCATTGCACCGTGCGCAGTCATGGATTTCCAGAGTGCCTTTGCACTGATCACGACGACCGGAAACTCGGTTTCGGCGACGGTGGCGAAGGCTGTTCTCGAAACACTGGAACGAGAGAATCTTGCCGTAAACGCACAGGCGCGCGGCAGACAGATCGTCAATTACCTGCGTGATCAGCAAGACCGTCATCCATTGATCGGTGACGTACGCGGTCGGGGACTCGCAATCGGTATTGAACTGGTTCGTGATCGCAATTCCAGATCACCGGCCACATCCGAGGCGGCCAAGGTTGTTTATCGGGCGTATGAACTTGGCGTGTTCCTGACCTATGTCGGACTGCATTCCAACGTTCCGGAACTCACGCCACCTCTGACGCTGAGTGAGGACGAGGCACGCACCGCCGGCGAGATTCTTGTGCAGGCCATCGACGACGTGGAACAAGGACGTGTGAGCGACGATGATGTCGCGCAGTTCGCGGGCTGGTAGTCCGGTGTTGTCCGAAAATTCTGATCCACCGCCGTTTGTCCAGTTCAACGCAGACGGTGGTGCGCCCTGTCTGATCGTTTGCGATCACGCATCGAATGTCATACCCGCCGCCCTGGCACAGCTCGGACTGAGCGAAGATCACTTGCGAGAACACATGGCCTGGGACATCGGTGCGCAAGCCGTCGCACAGGAACTTGCGAATGGACTGAACGCACCTGCGATCCTGGCAAGCTACTCACGACTTGTCATCGACTGCAATCGATACACGCACGATCCTGATTCAATCCTGTCGGTCAGTGACGGGATTGTGGTTCCGGGAAACAGTGAACTGGGCGAAACAGACAGGACGGCGCGCATCTCGGATGTATGGCGTCCCTATCACGCGGCCATAGAAACGGCGATCCAGCGGTTCGCGGACGCCGCAATTTCACCAGTCGTCATTTCGGTACACACGATGACGCCACAGATGCGTGGTCAACCGCGCCGAAAGCAGGAATTCACGGTGTGCTGGACACAGGATGATCGTATTGCCCGGATTGTTCTGGAGCGACTGGATGCACGCCGGTCACTGGTTGTCGGCGACAACGAGCCATACGGACTCGATCTGGGGATTGACTACACGATTCCCGAGCACGCCATGCGTCGCGGTCTGGCACACTTCCAGTTCGAGATTCGACAGGACCTCGTTCAATCGCCTGCCGACGCGCGATCATGGGCAGAACTCATCACCGAATGTGTGAAAGATCTCGTGGAAGACGACAAACTGCGCACACCGCGTGAACGTTGGCGGTGAACCGGACAGCAAACGTGTTGCGTTGGTCCTGCCACTTCGTACCATCGTGCAAGAGTTCATGACGACCACGCGGTCGACTGGGAAGGCGAAAACGGAGGAGAACATGACACTTTCATCGGAACGCGACCGGGCAATCGAAAGCGCATTGTCACAGGTTCGGGCCATAGAAGCAGAACGAGGAATCACACACGAATCCCTTCAGGACATTCGCGACGTCATGATTGCGCTGGGTGCGAGGACCGAGTTGTTCCCGGTGGAGGATTACCCGATTTCCGATGAATCCGGTGGAGAGGTTTTCAAGGTTCTTTCAGTTGATGATGATGGTCGCTACGAGCTCTACATCGAAGTTGCGAACAAGTACGTGACGACGCCTCCGCACAATCATACCACCTGGGCGGTTGTCGTTGGCATTCGCGGACTTGAACTCAACAAGGTTTATGAAGGAGATGGCGGAGACGCCGGTGTCGCCCCCCTCAAGATTGCACGCGAGGTACGGGTCGAGAAGAACGCCGGTGTAGCGCTCATGCCGGATGAATTTCATTCAATTCACATGGAAGAGGGTGTCTACAACATGCATCTGCACCTCTACGGACGTTCATTCGAGCAACTGAAGGGTCGATTGATGTATGACAAGACCAGCCGGACCTATCAGAGCTTCGATGTGTCCATGTAAGGGTCTTGGTTTTTTCGGTTTCGGGTTGTTCGTCAAGTCGCCGCCAACAAGGAGACGCTGTCACGATGAATGCTGAACAATTTCCCGTGACATCCGAGGACATCGCCAGGTTTGAGCAAGACGGAGTCGTCATGTTGAAATGCGTCCTCAGCGATGACTGGTTGAGCGAACTGGAGCGGGCCGTCGCGGACACGTTGAACGAACCCGGGCGCCATCATGTGGACTGGGTCAACGACGCGGCGACCGGCGATCACATTTTCTACGATGCATCCCTGGTGAATGGGCGGCCAGGTTTCATGCGTTACATGACCATGTCGCCGGTCGGCCCGATTGCAGCGGCACTGATGCGCAGGACAACGGCTCTCGCCTTCTACCTGTCGGTCTTTGTGCGGTCGTCCGGAACAGGGTCACGAACACCCTGGCATCAGGACCAACCGTATTGGTGTGCCAGTGGACCGTGTGCGTTGAGCGTCTGGACATCACTTGATCCGGTGCCGGCAGGAACGGAACTCGAGTTTGTAAGAGGTTCCCATCTCTGGGACAGACCGCTGGAGCTTGCACATTTCGAGCAGGAAAATCTTGGTGGCGCCCTGGAACAGCAGTACGAGGATTTCACGCCAATTGAGGGCATTGCGAACGCTGACGAGAAGTCATTCGAGATACTCAAGTGGTGCATGGAGCCGGGCGATGTTCTGGTCTTTCACGGGATGACGGTTCATGGTGGCTCCGGGAGCCTGCCGAACGGGCTCGGACGCCGTTCGGTTTCCGCACAATGGTTGGGTCTTGATTCCCGGTTGACCGACAGACTGGCCGGTTGCAACCCGGACTTGCTGCCCGAATTCGATGCAATTGGCCTGCACCCGGGAGATTCATTGCAAAGCATCCTGTGTCCGTCAGTTTCTATAGACGGACGTGTCGAACTGTTCGGGAATACGTCATGACGCGTACAGGCCTCGTACCGGGGTATTTTGATTCTGCATACATGCCGGACGTCACCCTGCCGTTCACCGAACAGGAGTATTCAAGGCGCCTGAATTGCCTCATTGAACTTGGCGCGAACGAAGGGTTTGAACTGCTCTGGATCACGTCGCCGGAAGGTATCGCATGGCTGCACGGATTCACGGCATCCTGGTACAAGGGTCAGGGGCCGATGCGTTATCCGCAGTGTTATGGAACGGCGGTCAACATACGGGAGCGGCGATTCATCCATTTCGACAATCCGACAGAAGAACCCGTTCTGGCTGCGACATCCTGCTCAAGTGACAATCGATACCTCCCGGACCGGGAAGCCGAGCCGAACATTCACTTCGTCATGTCAGAGCTCGAGAGGGAGGGCTGGCTTTCAGGTGTCATTGGCATGGAACACTGGAGTTATCTCCCGAACCGCGCGATCAGCGTCATGTTTGAAGGAGCGTTTCTTGCAAACGGTTGTCGACCGCGCGATTCAAGTGCCCTTGTACGCCAGGCACGACGTGTAAAGTCGCCTGAAGAAATCGCCTGTATCGAAAGGGCGATGCAGATCTGTGATATCGGACACAAGGCGATCATGGAAAACCTTGAACCCGGTATGACCGAACTGACATTGTTCGGGAAAGTAATGGCGGCGATGATGGCTGCCGGCGGCGAGTTCTCGGCGTTGATTCCGATTTTCAACACGGCACCCGTTGTCGATGGCGTGCCGATGTCGAGCGGACACACAATGGCTGGCCGCAAGGTTATCGCCGAAGGCGAGATTCTCTGTGCCGACCTCTGCGGGGTCTACAACCGATATCACGCAAATGCACTGCGCGGCTACTTTGTCGGCAGTAATCCGCCTGAACGCCTCGCGGAGCGCTACGTCCTCTCCGCTGGCAGCTTCGAGATCTTTCGCAATCAGGTGAAGGCAGGGATGACGGTCGGTGAGGTCAATGCGTTGTTACGGCAGTACTATGTAGACACCGGACTGTGGACCGAAACCGGTGGCTGGGGCCTGGGTTATGAACTGGGCCTCTCTTTGCCGCCGGACTGGGTGGGCGACTTCTATTTTCATACTGGCGATGACAAGTATCTCGATCGGGTATTTCAGGAAAACATGGTGACCAACTACGAAAGCCTTTTTGATACCCATCTGATCGACACGCTCGTGTACGGCCATGACGGCACCCGCATACTCTCGGAAACGCCGCTGGAATTGATTGCGATTGGTTGAGGGCAGTTCCTCGCCGGGCGCCTGCAAACAGCCGGGCGAGCGGTCGGGGCACGCTACAGGCGACTGGACCTGAATTCCTCTCGCGATTCGTCCGTGCCCGGATAGACTTCAAGCACACTTCGACCAGACTTGACCTGTGCAAGGGCCCACGCTTCGTAGGCTTCCTGTTCCTCGCAGGCCTGGACAACCGGTTCGAGAATCGATGCCGGGATTACCACGGCGCCATCGCAATCGGCGATGATGCTGTCGCCAGGAAGGATGGTTACGCCGCCGCAGTTTATGATTTCGCTGTGACCTGCTTCATAGAAGTTCACGACACTTGCCGGTGCTGCGCCACCACGACAAACGACAGGAAATCCGCTTGCCAGAATACCGTTGACGTCGCGTACTGTTCCATCGGTCACGAGCCCGGCAACACCGCGGTGCCGAAGGCGGGTCGACAGGATATCGCCAAGTACACCGGATGAGGGATCACCACCTGTTTCGGCGACAACGACTGATCCGGCCGGCGCATGCTCGATTGTCTGGCGAAAGACACTTCTGCTGCTGGCCGTGTGATCAAGGTCCACGAGGTCTTCACGATACGGCGTGAAACGCATGGTCCAGACAGGGCCGGCAATTGTCGGCTGATCAGGTGACAACGGCGCGATACCGTGAATCGAGACTGAGCGAAATCCGCGTTTGAACAATTGCGTGGAAACGGTTGCACTTGTCACGCGGGCAAGCCGTTCATGTATGTCGCGCAAGTTCTCCTCCGTTCAATCGTGTCACTCCTGAACTGACATGCTGACAGCGGGTGATCGTCAATAAATGCTGATCACTGTGATACGTCATATCCAGCGAACAGACCAATTGAATTAAACCGGACAATACAGAAGGAACACAATACAGCGTATCCGCGACCCGCATACCGGGCTGTCAATATGACAGACTTGATTCCGCGCACTGTACGGCATGTGGTTTTCCTTGTTTCTTGCTGTAGAGCGGGAGCAACCAGAACAGTGGTAGAGGGGATACACAGTTTCTGAGTTCCGGGTAATCGCGTATCCGCGAGTCCGCACACCGGACTTGTCGAGACCCTGGGTCGTCAACAAATTGGTGTAATTCAGCGTCGTCGTGTCCTGGATCGCCAGAACAAACCGCTCCTGCCGGCAGCGGTCGACCGTCGCCTCAAAATGCGACTCGAACATGTGCTTCATCTTCACCCTCTCGTTCGAGAGCAGGCGATAGGCTGCCTTCTGATCTGCGGGACGCGGAAAGATCACCGGCAAGGGCTTGCCCGGATGCTGATGCCACGCCTGACCCATCGCGGCAATTCGGCGGCGTATGCGGCCATCGGGGCAGGAACTGCGGGCAAATTCCCGTTGCGCCCGGTCGCCGTCGCAATATTACGGTTTGGCAGTGCCGAGTACTTGGGCCTCCTCGCGGGTGAGCGTGGCCTTCCAGTCTGCGTCCAGAGGCTTCAACCAGACCGGACTGTGCACCCCGGAACGGCGTGCAGAAGTCAACTGCCGACAGCATTACCAACCCGCCGCACGATAGCGCAGACCCGACTGGTCCTGTGCAACGAATGTGTACAACAACGGCGGGCACACGTCGTCGTGTTGGGTTCCACGGTAACGCACTGTAATTGGCGGTAAACTGCCCGGACTGTTTCACGGTTTGATGGTTGGCAAAGTGAGATAGTTCGGGAACTCTTTCTTCTTTCCCGGCAGTCATTTTGACGTGGTAACAAGGTCAACGGCCACCTTGTCTGGTGACCGTTGGTTCGTTTTCGAAAACTGAAAGGGTGCCTGCACGGTGCCCCGTCAGGCCGCGTGCCATAAGCCCGTGGGCTGACACGGTCTGTTCCAGATTGAGCCAAGAACTATCCCTTGCGATTCTTGAAACGCGACACGCCTCAAGTCAAAACTCCGGATGCGCCAATTGAGGAGACGCTATGCACATTGGAGTTGATGTTGGTGGCACAAATACTGACGCTGCGCTGATTGACGGGGAGAAGGTTGTTGCTTCCATCAAATCGCCGACAACTGAAGACGTCGCATCCGGTGTAATCGCCGCTGTTCAAAGCGTTTTGTTCCAATCCGGTGTCAAACCGGATGGAATCTCCAGCGTCATGATCGGCACGACCCAGTTCACGAACGCATTTATCGAAGGCAAACGACTTGTTCCTGTCGCCACATTTCGTGCGTCGTTGCCCGCCACGGAGAGCCTTCTGCCAATGGCAGATTTTCCGCCACATCTGCGCACTGCAATTGGCCAGGTTTCCTATCTGGTCGGCGGCGGGTACGAGTTCGACGGACGCGAGATCCGGGCTCTGGACGAAGCCGCGGTGAGCGAAGCGGCGCGCGACATGAAGGCAAAAGGCATCACATCCGCAGCGATCTCCGGTGTATTTTCACCGATCAACGGATCAAACGAAAAGCGTATCGCCGAGATCATTCGCGACGAAGTGCCTGATACCCTCCTGACCCTCTCAAGTGAGATCGGGCGGGTAGGGCTGATCGAACGAGAAAACGCTGCGATCATGAATGCGTCACTGGCAGAACTGTCAAGGATCGTCGTGAACGCTTTCCGTTCGGCGCTGGCAGACCTGAACCTCACATGTCCCTTTTTCATCTCGCAGAATGACGGAACATTGATGATCGCGGAGTTTGCCGAGAAGTACCCGGTACTTACCTTCGCCTCCGGTCCAACGAATTCCATGCGCGGTGCAGCCTTCCTGTCCGGTGTAAAGGAAGGGGTCGTCATCGACATTGGTGGAACCACATCTGATGTCGGCGTGTTGAAGGACGGGTTCCCGCGGGAAAGCGCACTCGCAGTGGATATTGGCTCTGTCCGGACCAATTTCCGCATGCCGGACATCCTGTCCGTGGGACTTGGTGGTGGCAGCATCGTGCGAGAAACGCCTGACGGTGTGACCGTGGGGCCGGACTCTGTTGCCTTGAAGCTGACGGAAAAAGCCCTGGTCTTTGGCGGCGACACGCTGACCACAACCGATGTCGCTGTCGCGGCGGGTCAGGCTGACATTGGAGAGAGATCCAGGGTTGAGCATCTGAGCTGCGAATTGATCGACGCGACCCTGGACGAGATCCACAAGAAACTCGAAGACACAGTCGACAAGGTAAAGTCCAGTCAGGGCGCAGTGCCGGTTATACTGGTCGGCGGCGGTACGATCCTTGTAGACCGAAACATTGCCGGAGCCAGTGAAGTTCTTCGCCCTGAGAACGCCGGCGTGGCAAACGCAATCGGGGCAGGTCTTGCTCAGGTGGGAGGGGAGGTCGACAAGATCTTCTCATATGAAGAGGTCGGTCGAGATCACGCAATGAGCCTGGCAAAAGAGGAAGCCGTCGAACGGGCCGTTGCCGCAGGAGCTCATCTGGAGACCACCGAAATCCTGAGCCTTGAAGAGGTTCCGCTCGCCTATCTTCCCGGTGGTGCCGTCAGGATCAAGGCCAAGGCCATTGGAAACCTTGCCGAACCGAGAACCGCGTCATGACCTCGATCAACCCGGAGAACCTGGAAGACTTCATTCGTGGCACCGCACTTTTGGGCACGGGCGGTGGTGGCGACCCTTACATCGGTCGTCTCATGCTCAGCCAGGAACTTGAGAAGTGCGGCGAAATCAGATTGCTCGATCCCGATGAGCTGACCGAAGACCACTTCGGCATAACATTGGCTTGTATGGGCGCACCGACGGCCTTTGTCGAGAAGCTGCCCAACGCGTCGGCAATGATCACGTCAATGGAACGAGCTGAAAAGGAACTGGACCGCAGATTCAATTGCATCATTCCATTGGAAGCCGGGGGAATTAACGCGACAATTCCTTTGGTCGTTGCTGCACGTCGCGGCATGCCAGTTGTCGATGGGGACGGCATGGGGCGCGCATTCCCGGAGTTCCAGATGACGACTTTCAACATCTACGGTGCTGACATAAATCCGTTCGTCATGTCGGACGACTTCGGAAATACCGTGCTCTTGAAAACCGATGCCGCCCTCCGCACCGAAAGATACGGCCGTCCTGTCTGCGTGCAGATGGGCGGGATCTCACAATGCGCAAGTTATCCGATGAGCGGGCCCATGATGCGCGACACATGTGTTCCGCGAACAGTGTCGTTGGCCATAGAGATCGGCGCTGCCCTTCGCGAAGCCAGAAGCGCAGGAACCGAAGACGTCTGCGAAGCCCTCGTCAGATATTTCAAGACATCCAATCCCCCGCGTTTTGCCTCTGTCATTTTTGATGGCAAGGTTCAGGACGTCTTGCGTGAGACGACGGCGGGCTTCGCGGTGGGCAAGGCACGGATTTCAGCGCTGGACGATCCGAACATGGAGATGCTGATCACCTTCCAGAATGAATTCTCCCGGGCCTCCATTGGCGAGAAAACACTCGCTATCGTGCCTGACCTGATAACAATTCTGGATCGTGAAACTGGCGAGCCCATAACCACCGAGAACTTGCGTTACGGTCAGCGCGTAAAGGCCGTCGCAATCGCTGCAACAGCAAACATGCGCAGCCCTGAGGCCATGGAATTCATTGGACCACGTGCGTTCGGGATAGACGAAGATTTCCGGAATCTTGAAGCGCTGTCCTGGCAGTGAGCTACGCGTTCGCATCAAGTTCGCCCAAGTCTGCGAGGCTCCGCGACAACCGCAGTTCGTTATTCAGGGGCGAACGGCAGACGGTCAACTGTTTTGCACGAGAAAGCCAGAAATGTCCCTGCATCGGCGGATGACCGTCAACGATGCACAAGGGTCTCGCGGAATCGCCCTGTGTGATCCCTTAAAAACTTCAACCGTTGAGTAAATCGCGCACGGCTTCGTCATAAAAGCGGTGAAATGCGGGAACCGCTGTACCGCTTGGCGCACAGTGCCCCCACTCGGTTTCAAACGGTCGCAATTCTGCCTGCGGCATGTATCCAACCTCTATCGCGTTGTCCTCAGGCGGAAAGTAGAGATCGGTAGAGCAGGGCATGACGATGCACCGTGCCCTGACGGCACCCAGGGCACCTCTGAGATCGCCGTTGTGTTTCGCATTGGCACTGACATCACCGTTCGTCCAAGTATTCAATTTGTAAAGGAGATCGTTTGCGTCCCAGTTGTCCACGTGATCGTTTTCCCAATCGACCAACAGGTCCTCGATCGTGTCGTGCCCGAGTTCTCGAAATCGGCCATTGCGATACCAGGTCTGGGAATACGCCCATCCCGCATAAACCCGTGCGAACGCCCTCAATCCGACGATCGGTTGTTCGGTGTAGCGCCCGTCATTCCAGACGGGATCGGCGCACAGCGCCGCCTTGACGCCTTCCAGAAAGACCTTGTTGTGTGGCGCGGTTCGGGCTGAACCGCAAAATGGCAGAAGAGCCTCCATCATGTCGGGAAACTGGACGCCCCATTCGAACGTCTGACAACCACCCATCGACCAGCCGGTGACGAGTGCGAACTTGCGTACACGCAATCGTTCGGTCACGAGCCGATGCTGGCAAGCCACATTGTCGTGGTAGGTGGCAGCCGGCATGTCCGAGCCGCAGCCCGGTTGTCCGGAGTTGCTGGGAGACTTGGAAAATCCGTTCCCGAACAGGTTGACAGAAATGACGAAGTGCCGCGCTGGATCGATCGCCCGTCCGCGACCGAAATATGCTTCATTGTTTTCATGCGTACCGGTGAAATAGGTCGGTATCAGAACCGCGTTGTCCCGCCTGTCATTCAGGTCACCCCATGTCTTGTACGCCAGCCATGCGTCTCGCATGACCTCGCCGGACTGGAGGGTGACATCACCGAGATCAAAACGCTCGTAACTGTTCGCCATCAGTATAGTCTCAGGTATTCCTGAACCTCCCAGTCCGTCACTGCCTGGTGATATCGTTCCCATTCGTCGAACTTGTATTCGAGGAATGACTTGTGCATTCCGGAGCCAATCGTATCACGAACAAAATCGTCTTCGCGCAAGGTCAATGCGGCTTCGAGGAGGTTTTGCGGCAGCCGTTGTGCCCCGGACGCGGCAATATCGGCCTCGCTCAGAGAATAGAGGTCCTCGTTGAGCGGCGCTCCGGGATCGAGTTTCTCGACAATCCCACGCGTCATGCTGGCAGCCGTAACGCCCAGGGACAGATAGGGGTTCATGCACATGTCGGCAGCCCGGTTTTCGATACAGAACCGATTTTGCGGCAAGCGAAGCATCGCCGAGCGATTGTTGTAGCCATAGGTCATGTGAGTTGGCGCCCAGGTGACAGTGCCACCCTCAAATCCGCCGACCCGCGGAACAAGTCCGTTGTAGGAATTGACCGTTGAACAGGCAATCGCGGTCAAGGCGCCACCATGCCGCAAGAGTCCCCCAACCGCGTGGAGTGCCTCGCTCGACCAGTTTCCTTCCGCGGTTTCGAAGAGATTCTCATCCGGCGTGTCAACATGTCGCATGGATGCGTTTATGTGCGCTCCTGAACGCCAGTCGCCGATTGTGGGCTTGGGCATGAAAGTGACGAACATTCCATGTTTCTTGGCGACTTCCTTCAGAAGTATGCGCAGGAAGACCAACCTGTCGGCCATACCCAGCGCGTCGGTGTAGCCAAAGTCGAGTTCAAACTGGCTGTATGCGCCCTCGGCGACGACGTCGTGGAGATCCCAATCGAGCACGTTGTCGAGAATCTCGATCATGTCACCGAGAAAACCCATCGAATCAATCGAGTACTCGACGTCATATCCGAACGCCTGGCGGCGTGGACGTATTCCTTCTCCAGGAGCCGGGTCGTTGTCCATCGCCTTGACCGGATGCCCGTCCTTCCAGCGCATGACAATGAATTCGGGTTCAATACCCGCATAGACGTGATAGCCCTGTGCCTCACATTCGCGGAGTATTCGTTTGAGCGTGCTGCGTGGACAATGGCTGTAGGGTTTGTCCTGCCACCACAAATCGGCAAACACCCACGCACTTGACTTGTCCCAGGGACACAGGAGGAGGGAGTCAAGATCCGGAACCATGATCTGGTCCGGGTCTGCGGGCCCGAGTTCAGGTACGAATGAGACAGAGTGTACGGCAAACTGCGGGCCGTTTCCTGCACACAGTCGCTCCCAATCGCTGATCGGCACGGGTTTTGTCTTGGGCTGTCCAAAAAGGTCGATCCAGCAGCACAGGACATAGCGTACGCCGTTCTTTCTCAGCCATTCGCCGGTTTCCGCAATGCGTTCGGGCGAGGCAATCGCGTCCTTCATGGTCTGTGGTTCACAATAGCGGATCATGACATTCTCCTGGAATGAGGTTCAGTATCCGAGTTCGGGTCGAACTCTGTTTTCGAGTTGGTTTCCCGCAAGGAAACGGCGCATGTTTGCAAGGAATATTCTCAGTGTCGTCTCGACATATGTGTCACCGTCGTCGGACGAAACATGTGGCAGGATCAGAAGGTTCGGGGTCTCCCACAACGGTGATGCCGCAGGGAGCGGTTCCGGTTCGAAGACATCGAGAATGGCACCTGACAGTTGTCCGTTGCGGAGCATGTCGCAAAGCGCGTCATAATCCATTGTTGCAGCCCGACCGATGTTGATCACGCCTGCGCCGTCTTTCAGCAGTGCCAGTCGATCACGGTCAAGCAGGTTGCCGGTCAATGGCGTCGCAGGTAGCGCGACGAGCAAGAAGTCGGCACGAGGCAGAAATGCTTCCAGATCTGACCAGGTCCCCATTTCGTCGACCCCGTCGTGCGCACGACCCGATCGATTGATGCCGAGAACCTTCAGGCCCATCTCCCTGAGGCGGTTTGCGGCGCTGCCACCGAGATGGCCAACACCGGCGATCAGGACGGTCTTGCCCGAAACCGGTGTCGAGAACAGGGATTCCCACTGTGCCTTTCTCTGGTTCGAGGCGATGGCGGGTATCTTGCAATTCAGCATCAGCACGGCCATGACACCAAATTCGCCCGCCTTTTCTGCCTGTGCACCCTTGTTGTTGGTCACGGTCACACCGTCGGGAACCCAGTTCATTGGACAAAGGTGCTCGACGCCTGCGCCAATGATGTGAATCCATTTCAATTCCGGTGCGACGGCAGCAATGTTTTCGGTTGGCAGGTCCCAGGTCAGCAGGACAGAGGCCTCACGCATCGAAGTCCGGAAATTGTCGACATCCCAATCAATGAACACGTCGATCTTGTCGGCAAGATCGGGAAACTCCGACAACACTGCGTCGAAGCGTTCGCGGGTCGTGGTGAAGACCGGTTCTGCCTCCGGCGTCGGCGGAAACCCGCCCGGGCGTGCCCGATTGTTCTTGACGTGCACCTTTACGCGCATGCCTGGTACCCGCGTTGTTCGATCAGTTTGAGATCCGCGATGATCTGCATATCCCGCTCATCCAGTGGCAACTCTTCGGACCTGAATTGCGCGTCCATCACAGCGCTGCCGTATCGCGCAAGTATCGATCGATCGTTTTCCCTGCGCGGAACCTGAAGAACCGTATCGCCGCCATAGGTGGGGACCGGGTTCAGACCGGCATCCGTCACTTTCGGCGGTTCCCGGCCATCGGCCAACGCCCGGATCTCACGACGCAGATGGCGTCGGTACATCTGGATGCCCTTGTCGCTTGGCACAAGGTTTTCCTTGCTGTGTTCAGTGATCGTGCCCATGCCCTCGCACGCTTCACGATCCCCCGGAAAGCGCTGGCGCTGCTGCCA
Organism: Alphaproteobacteria bacterium; assembly: GCA_965200745.1. Taxonomy (GTDB): domain Bacteria; phylum Pseudomonadota; class Alphaproteobacteria; order SP197; family SP197; genus SP197. The sequence goes on along the minus strand of CBDAUZ010000002.1, from coordinate 221,990 downwards.
GGGTCGATCGAACAGTTCTCCCTGTTCGATCAGTTCCGGGCCTTCGGGTGTGTTGTACGCGTGCGGGTCACCGCGTTCACCAAAGATCGCCCAGGCAAGACAGTTCGTGTTGTGGTCATCAATCGGTACAACCCACCGCGCGAAACTTGATCTCCCGAAGTAGCACGGGTGTGTGCCGTCCACCGCAAATGCTGCGCCCGCCTGCGTGAAATTTGGCAGCACAAGCTCATTCACGCGTACCCAGACATTCTGGCCGACACGACGCGTTGCAGTCCCCAGAAACCCTCTGCCGCGTTCATAGAATTTCATCTCGCCAATTTCACCAAACCCCTTGGAAAACTGTTCCCGGCTGACGCGCGAGTGAAGAAACGCCGTATGCAGCGGATCGAGAATTGCATCCTGCACCTGCAACCAGTTACAGGCGAAAGGCGCCTGGTAGGGAACCATGTCGTGCCCGTCCATGACGAGCGTATCGTATACGGGAAACTCCGGAGCCAGTTCCGGTGGACCGAGATAGGCGAATACGAGGCCCTTGTACTCCAGCGTGCGATACGCACCGAGACGCGTGTTCCTTGATACCCGGGAAACGACCCCATCGGCCTGTCCCGGTATTTCCAGAATGGTACCGTCAACATCAAAGAGCCATCCATGGTAGCAGCAGCGTATGCCACGGCGTTCGCAGATTCCGAACTCCAGCGAGGCCCTGCGATGCGGGCACCGGCGGTGGACCAGCCCGACCTGGCCTGATCCATCGCGAAAGATGACGAGATCCTCACCGAGGATTCTCGTACCCTGTGGGTGGTCACCAAGCTCGGAACTGATTGCAACGGGGTGCCAGAATCTTCGCAGATACTCACCAGCAGGTGTACCGGGACCGACGCGAACCAGAAACTCGTCGTGTTCACCGTTGATGGTCCTGCGATAACCGTCAAAGGCGCCAGATGCTGCCTGCACTTGCGTTGAAATGGTTCACCTCGAAGATGATGATTTGGCTTGCGGCCGTGTCGGCATCATGCCGAGCCTATTGCAATGAAAAGCAACGCGAAAACGAATTACTCGAAGCTCGGAACGGTTTCAACACGCAAACCGGTTACGACAAGATTGTGATACGCCGAAAAAATGTCCGCTGCCGGTTTGATCGTCAGCATTCAGGCGCATACCGATCGACAACATGGCAAAACGAGCCTGCGACGTTGCCAACGACGGTGCCGGCATCCGGAAGATCGGAACCGTCTGCCGCCTTGCACGAAAACAGATGCGGTCCGCTGGGTGTTTCCAGTGTGGCGTAATGAAACTCATGGCCACGCAACGCCGTACCGGAGGTGCCGAGTTGACATGTTGTTTCGAGTTTCAGTTGTCGATAACCCAGATGCCGACGCGGTTTTGCAAACGATGTGCAGATAGGCAGGAGCCCGGCCATCGGGTGACCGTTCCCGTCTGCATCAATGAGAGTGTCGCCAAGCGCCATGTATCCACCGCACTCGCCGTAGACGAACGCACCCTGTGATGCCGCCTCTCTGAGACTGTCGTGAAATCGCCGGTTCGACGACAGTGTTGCTGCATGGAGTTCCGGATAACCTCCGGGTAGATAAACCGCATCGGCTTCGGGATGCGGACCTTCATCGGCAAGCGGGGAAAACCAGGTGATTTCTGCGCCGGCGTCCCGCCAGTCGTCGACGATTGTGGGATAACAGAATGCGAAGGCTGAATCGTGCGCAATGGATATGCGCTGGCCGAGAGGCAATACGGGTTCCATGACGGCATTCCCGACTGTCGTGCCGGCTTCCCTGGCCACGCTGATGAGCGCATCCAGATCGAGCGTCTCGGCAACCCTGGTCGCCGCGTGCTCAAGCCAGACTTCGAGATCCTCGTGTTCAATGGCCTGCACCAGTCCCAGGTGTCGATGAGGAAGGCGAAATTCCGGCAAATTCGAGAGATGACCGAACACCGGTGCGACACCATTCATGGCCAGTTCGAGAATTTTCAGATGCCTTGCGCTTGATACCTGGTTGAGTATGACGCCGGCGATCGACACCTGCTTTCGATGATGATGAAAACCCTCGACAAGTGCGGCAACGGAGGCGCCCAGACCCCGGGTGTTCACGACAAGCACACAGGGCAACCCGAGAACTGTGGCAAGATCAGCAGTCGACCCGGTGCCGTCCAGGCTGCTGTCGAACAACCCCATGGTTCCTTCACCGACAACGATATCCGCGCCATCCGACAACCGCGCATACTCATGATGCAGGCGCGATCTCGACATGCACCAGGGATCAAGCGAACGACAACGCAGGCAGCCGGCGACGGCATGAAACGCACCGTCGATGTAGTCGGGGCCGGTCTTGAATGCTGCAACCCTCTGCTTGCGATGGAGCAGTGCCCGCAAGAGGGCCATGGTCACGACACTCTTCCCCGAGCCGCTTGCAGGGGCCGTGATGATGATTCCGCGGGTCACGAATCCCCACCGTGTTCCATGCGGTTTGCATCAGCCGGCAGCGTAGCCACGACCGTGTCAAACCAGTTGAGTGCAGGTTGATCATGTGCAAACGCACCAATGGCGACAATCGCGGGAGAGTCGGCGAGGCGGGCTGCCTCTGCGGCGCGATGCAGGTTTGTATGAATGACCTTCTGGTCACGCGTGGTCGCGCGGCTGACAATGGCAACCGGCGTTTCGGGTGACAGACCGCCGTCAAGCAGTGTTCGTGTGATCTGCGCCAGTTTCGAGAGCGCCATATAGATCACCAGTGCGTGTCCCTCACCAGCGAGCGTTGCCCAGTTCAAGTCGTCCGGTGTTGCGCCTCCTGCCAGGCGACCTGTGACGAATGTGATCGCATGATTGGTTCGCCGATCCGTTGCGGCAATCCCTGCATACGCGAGTCCGCCTATCCCGGCCGTCACACCCGGAACGACTCGAAAGGGAATGTTGGCTTCCGCAAGTGCACGACACTCTTCAGCTCCGCGTCCGAAAACGAACGGGTCGCCACCTTTCAGACGAAGCACGCGCTTCCGGGATCGCGCGAGTTCAACGAGCTTGCGCGAGATATCAGGTTGAACAGGCGACGGTTTGCCACCGCGCTTTCCCGCATAAATTCTTTCGGCTACCGGACGGGCAAGCTCAAGGACGCACTGGTCGACAAGCGCGTCGTACACAACGAAGTCTGCGTGACGCAACGCATGTAGCGTCAGCAGAGTGAGGAGACCGGGATCGCCGGGGCCGGCTCCTGCCAGCCAGACCCAGCCGGGCCTGAACTCGGGCATGTGTGGAAACGTGTTCGTGGACATGCAACTGCCTGATACTGATGTAACATGACCGGAAGGTTGTATTTCCTTCTGCACGATAGCGTACAGTGGCCGAATACACATACGACGACCCGGAGAACGTCAAGTATCATGCACATTGCAGATTGTTCAAAACGTCGGGGGCGTCCTGTGACGTCGGTCGGGGGCGTCCTGTGACGTCGCATCATCAGATGGCCACTCTCGCCCGATCAGCATGGCGTTGAAGAATGCGCGTTGTGCAATCCGACGTCGTCTCCGTTGCTGATTGGTGGGTCGCATGACAGCCACCACGAACTTACGAAAGGGCTGGACTACAGGCGCCTGTGCGATGGCGGCGGCCGCCGCCGCATATGAGGGACTGGCGACGGGCAACATTCCCCGATCTGTTACCGTGACCCTGCCACGCGGACAGGAACCTGTGTTTCAGGTTCATAGATCGGAACTCCGTCATCAGTGCGCCATGGCATCAGTCGTCAAGGATGCAGGCGACGATCCGGACGTGACGAATGGCGCGGAAGTTGTGGTCCAGATCAGCTACGGAGATGACGGGACCGGTGTTCAATTCAGGGCCGGCGAAGGCGTCGGAATCGTCACAAAACAGGGCTTGCCGGTCGAACCGGGTGAGCCGGCCATCAATCCCGGTCCGCGCCGGATGATTGAAAGCGCAATCGAGGAACTGGCCGACCGGTTCGCGCATCGGCACGACCTCCAGATCACGATCGGCGTGGTGGATGGCGAGCAACTGGCGCAACAGACATGGAATCCACGGTTGGGTATCGTCGGTGGACTGTCGATTCTGGGCACAACGGGAATTGTTGTTCCGTATTCCTGTTCGGCATGGATTGCATCAATTCACCAGGGCATTGATGTTGCCCGGGCGGAGGGTCTTTCTCACATTGCCGGTTCAACGGGACGGACTTCAGAACAGGTTATCCGTGCGTATCACGATCTGAGTGACGGTGCACTGATCGATATGGGCGACTTCGTCGGAGGTATGCTCAAGTATCTGCGGCGTCATCCCGTTGAACGCGTGACGATCGCCGGAGGCATCGGCAAGATGACAAAACTTGCCCAGGGTGCGCTGGATCTTCATTCGTCCCGCAGTCAGGTCGATCAGTCGCGGCTCGCGACCTTTGCGCGGGATGCCGGTGCGTCCAGGGAAGTTGAAAGTCGTATAAGGCATGAAACCAGCGCAAGTGCTGCACTCGCGATTGCGTCTGCAGCGATGGTTCCGTTGGGTGAACGCGTTGCAGCCGGCGCCCGTGAAACTGCCATCGCAACGCTGTCGGGATCGACCGAAATAGATGTGGTCGTCATCAACCGCGCCGGTGACATAATCGGTGTGGCCGGTCCATGAAAAGACTTCTGGTCCTGGGTGGTACACAGGAAGGAACGGCAATTTCGAATGCCGTCGCTGAACGGTTTCCCGATGTTCACTGCACGACGTCACTGGCCGGTATCACGGCCGGTTCGTGCAACATTTGCGGCGAAGTCCGCCGTGGCGTGTTTGGCGGTATTGATGGACTTGTGCAGTACATCCGGAACTCGGGCACGGGCTTGCTTGTGGACGCCACACATCCGTTTGCCGCAATCATGGCGCGGCATGCCGAGACTGCTGCCGCGCGCACGGGCACACCGCGGATCAAGTTTGTGCGACCGCACTGGAAAAGGGTTGAAGACGATAACTGGATCGAGGTCGATACCTATGCGGAAGCTGCAGAAACACTGTGTTCCATGAAACCGACATCGGTTCTGCTGACAACCGGGAATCGCAGTCTCGAGGCATTTTCGAAGTGTCAGGGCATGCGGTTGACAGCGCGTGTCATTGAATTGCCTGTCAGTATTGAATCGATCGGCGCTATCGAGATCCTGCGGGCGCGCGGGCCGTTTCGACTGGAAGATGAACAGGCACTTTTTCGCGATCTTCAAGTTGATGCGCTCGTGACAAAGGCCAGTGGCGGAGCGGCGACCGAAGCAAAGATCATTGCTGCACGCACCTGCGGGATTCCGGTCATCATGATCAGGCGACCACAACCCCCGAGCGGGCAGAAAGCGCATTCGATCGAGGAAGTCCTGGCCTGGATCGGAAGCCATGCTGGTGTTCGTGCGACTGTTTGACGGGTTTGCGGAAATCACGGTGCACGCGGGTTCGTTCATCATCGAAAATTCAAGTTGTTGAAAAGGTGTAGCGCCTCAACCAGACGGGAGTGAAGTCATGCTGCCAGCGATCAAGGAAATTGTTGATCTGTCCCACCCCATGTATTCGAACATGCCGAACATCGGCGGGCAGGTGACGTTCTTCCAGCTCGACGACCATGCGTATCTGTCCGAGATCACAGGCGGAAAGATGGCAATGGAAAGCCGCATGATCCTGATGCCCGAACATTGCGGCACGCATCTTGATGTCCCGCGGCACAGTGACGCCAACGGCAAGAGTGTCGATCAGGTGCCGCTCGAGCAACTGGTTCTGCCGGGATTGCTGCTGGACCTGACCCATCGGAAGAATGGTGAAGCCATCACCATCGCGGATCTCGAAGCAGCGGAAGAACGCAGTGGCGGTACGATCAACGGTGAGTCGGCGTGCATCGTTTGGACCGGTACGGACAGGGACTGGGGGAAGGAGGGGTTCACAATGAACCGGCCATTCGTCCCGACAGACGTTGCACAGTGGCTTGTGGACCGCGGTATCGTTCTCTTCTGCACGGATCTGATCGGAATGGATGACCCGGCGGAATGGTGGTGGCCGACGCATGCCGTGTGGAACAGGCAGGGCGTCTGCATGGTTCAGCAATTGTGCAATCTCGATCGATTGCAGGGAAAGGAATTTCACTTTGTATGCCTGCCGCTCTCGATGCGTGACGGCACGGGGTGTCCGGTGCGTGCCGTGGCACTGGTTTACTGAGACGCGCAAGCGGGAACGCGTGGCGAAGAACGGAATTCACCGTGTCCGATCCTGAACGCGACGGGTTGGTCCGGCTCGCCAACCGGCTGTTCACCATCCTGTCGCGAGAAAACCCTGCGCCTGCAACCGAACTGGATTACAGCAACCCGTTCACACTCCTGATTTCGGTTGTTCTATCGGCTCAGGCAACTGACAAGAGTGTCAACGCCGTCACACCGGGCCTGTTTGATGAAGCCGATACGCCGGAAAGGATGGCAAAACTCGGCGAAGACGGTATTCGCGACAAGATTCGATCAATCGGCCTGTACAACGCAAAGGCAAGGAACATCGCGGCACTCTCGACTATTCTGATCGAGAAGTACGGCGGTCGTGTTCCGGACAGTCGTGAGGAACTGCAGCGTTTGCCCGGTGTTGGTCGCAAGACGGCCAGCGTCGTCATGAATGAAGCGTTCGGAGAACCGACAATTGCCGTGGACACGCACGTCTTCCGGGTTGCAAATCGAACCGGGCTGGCGCGTGGCACGACTCCAGAGAAGGTCGAGCGGTTACTGGAGGAGATTGTGCCGAAGAAGTGGAAAAAAGGTGCACACCACTGGTTGATACTGCATGGCCGCTACACCTGTCTTGCCCGCAAGCCACGCTGCTGGAAGTGCGGGATCGTGCGCGAATGTGCCCACGAACCGAAAAACCTGGAGGAATAGGAGACACGCGTCTCCCGTTCAGTCTTCCGCTGTTGCGCCTCCCTCACGCTTTCGTCGATCGATGAAAGCGGTCAACTCCTCCCGGATTGCCGGTTCCATGAACGGCGTTTCGTATTCCCTCAGAAGATCGCGGTAGACCTGTTGTGCACGCCGGGTCGTATCGACCGCACCATCGTCCTTCCAGGTTTGCCAGTTTCGCCAGTCCGAAAGGATCGGTTGATAGAATGCGGTTTCATAAAGTTCCAGGGTTTGTCCCGCTCCGAAATAGTGTCCGCCCGGTCCGACTTCACGAATGGCGTCGAGATCAGATTCCGGTTGACTGAAATCGATGGGCTCCATGGCCTTCATGAGTGTCTGCACCATTTCGAGGTCGATGATGAACTTCTCGAATGACGCGTGCAGTCCGCCCTCCATCCAGCCGAAACTGTGCATGACCATGTTCGTATGACTGAGCACTGTCGCCCAGAGCGACATGGAGGTTTCATATGTGGCCTGGGCATCGGGCCAGTTCGAGGCGCTGACACCTGACGAACGGTACGGCAGTTTGTAGAATCGCGCGAGTTGTCCACCGACCAGGACGGCCTTGACGTATTCGGGCGTGCCGAATGCCGGTGCGCCGGAACGCATGTCAACATTGCTCGTGAACCCGCCGTAGACTACCGGTGTCCCCGGCTTGACAGCCTGACAGAAGGCCAACGCGGAGATCGCCTCCGCGTTTTGCTGGATCAGGGCGCCGGACAGCGAGACGGGTGCCATGGCGCCGGCAAGGGTGAATGGCGTGACGACGATAACCTGGTTTCGCCGCGACATCTCGATCATGCCAAGCAACATCGGAATGTCGAGCTGAAGCGGCGAGTTGCAGTTCACAACAGTCCAGATGCTGGGCTGCGTCTGCAGTTCCTCATGTGAAATTCCCCTGGCGATTCGCACCATTTCAATTGCGTCGAGGATCTTGCGTCGCCCGATTGCGTAGCCGAAGGCTATCTTGTCGGAAAGCAACAGCTGTTCGCCAACGATATCGAGATAGCGCGTGTTCGGGTGCACATCGAGCGGCTCAAGCATCGGCGTGCATCCATGAACCGCATTGACGACCTGAGCCAGTCGCAGCAGGTCCTGGTAGTCCTTGAGGGTTCCGGAACGGCGTCCACCTTCAAGGTCGGCGACGTTCGGATTGCCGGCGACCGGAAAGAAATTGACATGGTTGTCTCCGAATACCCGGTTCCGTTCAGGATTTCGGGCGTGGAGTGTCCAGATATCAGGTGTCTCCTTCATCATGCTTTCGATGAATCCGCGGTCCATATGAACGCGGGTTTCGCCCCTGGTCGTCGGAACACCGGCGGCCTGGAGAATGTCGCGCGCCTCATCGAGCAGAATGTTGACGCCGACCTCCTCGAGTACGGTCAACGACGCGTCATGAATGCTCTCTATCTCGTCGGCACTCGCAATCTCCATCGGCGGATAGGGATTGCGAAAGGTCGCCCATGGCAATTGTGGCCTGCGATTTCTGGACGCATCGGCGCGTCGCCGTCCCGCAGCAGACCGTTCCCGTCGCGACATGTCGGCAACTCCAGCAGTTCAACCGATACAAGAGTTGTTGTTGTACCGTGCGTTCAGACGTTGACAAGCGTTGGCGCGGCCGTACGTCGATCACCGTGATTTGTTTCGCAATTCGGCGCGTTCGATGACACCCGTTTGAATCCTGTCAAACGCCGGGATGGTCTCTTGCGTCTGCTATCATTTCGATAGTTTACGCAAGGAGCCGGACAAGCATGTATGTTCGTGTGTTGACGACAGCCGGAATTGCTGCGGGGGAGAGTTGCATTGAGTGAATTTGCCGAGAACATCAAGTATCTCGTCTCGAACCGGCCTGAGGTGAGTGTTGCAGAGGCGATGCAACTCGCAAGCAGGATTTTTGGACTGGAGGGTGAATTTACCCCCTGCAAGTCCGACAGGGATACCAACTTCGCTATCACGGGTGAGAACGGGCGCTGGATCCTGAAGTACTTCCATCCCGAAGAAGACCCCGGCGTCATCGACTTCCAGACGCGGGCATTGCTGCATATCGCCAAGGCAGATGGTGCGCTGCAGATACCTGAAGTGGTCCCGACAACCTCGGGTGAATTGTCACGCAACGTGACCCTTCGCGATGGTCGCACAAGTATTGTCAGGGTCCTTTCGTGGTTGCCTGGTACACCGGTCGGCGAAACTGAATACACGAGGCGTACACTGAGAGGTGTGGGGGCGCTGGTTGCGCGAACGGATCGTGCTCTGCGCGGATTTGTCCACCCATCGTCCATGCATACCCTTGTCTGGGATATTCGTCAGGCGCCGACGCTGCGTGTTCATACCGGTCTGTTCGAGAACCGCACATTGCGCCAATGCATCGAGACCGTGCTGGACCGGTTCATTGAAGGAACCTTGCCGCGTCTTGAAACCATGCGGTCCCAGGTCATTCACAATGACGCCAACAGCTCGAATGTTCTGGTCGACGAAAACGATCCGGAGACTCCGGTCAGCATTATCGACTTTGGCGACATGATCCATGGTCCGCTCGCCGTTGAACTCGCACTGGCTTGCGACGATTACGGCCACGAGTTTGATGATCCGCTGAGCATGTTTGAAAATGTTGCGGTCGGATTCGACTCGGTGATTCCGCTCGAGGAGGAAGAGGTCGACGTCCTCTACGATTGCATTGTTGCCCGCCTGGCGATTTCCGGTGTGATCACATTGTCGAGATTCCATGTGGGCCGCGCGGGAAGGTCCCACGACGAACTGTATCTCGAACAGATCACCAAAGATCTGGAGCGACTCGAATCAATCGGCCCTGAACGGGCAACACAGCGGTTTCGCGAAGTGCTGCGCATGCCGACCCGCTGCAGGATCGGTACGACCACGACACCCGAAGCAGATGACACCGAACATGTACTCGGACGACGTCACCGTGTTGTCGGCAAGCACCTCAGCCTGTTCTATGAGAAACCGATACACGTGGAACGGGGCAGGGGAGCGTGGCTCTACGATGCCAATGGCCGGGCGTTTCTGGACGCCTACAACAACGTTCCCAGTGTCGGCCATTGCCACCCGCACGTAGTCAATGCGATAGCACGCCAGACTGCGGCGCTCGGTACAAACACGCGCTACCTCTACGACAACCTTGCTGCCTATGCGGAGAGGCTTCTCGCCACCATGCCGGCAGAACTCGACCGCTGTGTTTTTGTCAATTCCGGCAGCGAGGCGAATGACATGGCCTTCAGGATGGCCAATGTGCTGACGGGCAATCGTGGTTGCCTCATTGTCAAGGACGCATATCACGGCATCACGGATGCCATCGCACATCTTTCGCCCGAACACTCCTCCAATCTGGCACCACATGTACGTGCCCTTGTTGCGCCGGATCCGTATCGCGGTCCCTACCGTGAAGATGAGCCGGATCTGGCGGGCAAGTACGCATCCTTTGCGGACCAGGCAATTGCCGAACTGGAATCGACGGGCATGGGAACGGCGCTCTTCATGATCGATACGTCGTTCTGTTCGAACGGGATCCCTGATGTACCGCCAACCTATCTCGGAGAAGTTTTTGCACGGGTCAAACGTGCCGGCGGAATGAATGTGGCTGACGAGGTTCAATTCGGATTCGCCCGTCCGGGGCGCACCATGTGGGGATTTGAGTACTACGGTGTCACACCTGACTTTGTGACATTGGGAAAACCGGTTGGCGGTGGTTATCCACTCGGTGTTGTCGTGACCCGAAGCGAGATCCTGTCGGAATTCAACGAGGCCACGGACGGCCTGTTCAGTACATTCGGGGGCAATCCTGTTGCCTGTGCCGCAGGCCTCGCGGTTCTCGATGTCATCGAGCGCGAGGAACTGCAGTCGAATGCACGGGAAACGGGCGACTATCTGAAAAACGAGATGAAAAAGCTCCTGGACCAGCACGATTGCATCGGCGATGTCAGGGGGTGCGGCCTGATCGCCGGCGTCGAATTCGTACACGACCGGCGTGCGAGGACCCCGGCGCCGGAGATTACGCACAGGGTGCAGAATCGCATGCGGGAACTTGGCGTACTTGTTGGCCGTGAGGGACCGCATGGCAATGTTTTCAAAATTCGGCCGCCACTGGTGTTCGACAAGGCAAATGCGGACATGTTTGTTGCCATAATGAACCAGGCGGTTTCGGAACTCTGAGTGGGGAGATTGCCACGATGTTCAGTCACATGACGCTCGGCACGAACGCTTTCGACAAATCTGTAAAGTTCTACACCAGGGTCCTGGAGCCGCTGGGAATCAGCTGCACGCTAAACGAACCGCGTATCCCGCTCGCCGGGTTTTCGCCGCAAGGGCAGCCGGCACAACTCTTTGTTGTCACGCCCTATAATCGCGCGCCCGCGACAGCCGGAAACGGTACACACGTCGCCTTTCTGGCACAGACACGCGATGCCGTTGACAGGTTTCATGCGGCCTGTATCGAAGCTGGCGGTACGGATGAGGGTGGACCCGGACTGCGTTCCCACTATCACGAACATTACTACGGCGCATACGCCCGTGATCCCGATGGCAACAAGATTCAGGCCTGTTGCCATGCACCGGAGTGATGCATTGCGGCTTTAGCCAAACAGGCACATGTCAGGAGATTCGAGAGACTTGCGGCACACGCGCTCGTTTTTCACCGGCTATTCGTCGCTTGTATCGACATGAGTCTCGTGTCTGTGTGACATTGATCGTGATCCACAAGCGTCTGATTGTTCGACAAAACGCAATGCGTTTTCGATAACCTCGATTCCTGCACCGGATTTCGCGGCCTCTTCCACAAGCGTTCTCCGCCAGCTCCGGGCGCCGGGCTCTCCGTGGTAGAGCCCCAGGATGTGACGTGTCATGCGCTTCAGCGGCACGCCTGCGGCCAGTTTTCGTTCGAGATACGGATACCAGGCTTCAACAATGTCCTTGCGTTTGGGCCGGGGTGTTTCGGCACCGAACATGACCCTGTCGGCGTCGGCAAGCGTGTATGGTGTGTGATACGCGGCCCGGCCAATCATCGCACCATCGACATGAGCGAGGTGTCCTCTCGCTTCGTCCAGGTTCCGGATTCCGCCGTTGATGACGATCGCGAGATGCGGAAAACGGCGTTTTGTTTCGTAGACAACACCGTAACGCAAGGGCGGTATTTCACGGTTCTGTTTCGGTGACAGACCGTGCAACCATGCCTTGCGTGCATGGACGACAAATGTTCTGCACCCCGCATTGGCAACCTCCTCCACGAACGCCGGCAAGGTTTCGTTTTCATCCATGTCGTCAATTCCGATACGACACTTCACGGTGACGGGAATGGTCGCCGAGTGCTGCATGGCCTCGACGCAACGCGCGACAATGTCGGGCCAGGCCATCAGACATACGCCAAATCGACCGGCGCCGACCCTGGAACTTGGACAGCCGACGTTGAGATTGATTTCATCAAAACCGGCGTCTTCTGCAATACGCGATACATCGGCGAGTTTGTGTGGTTCCGAACCGCCGACCTGCAATGCAACCGGATGTTCCGTTTCGTCGATTTCAAGCAATCGTTTCCGTGGACCGTGGAGGATTGCGTCTGCAACGATCATCTCTGAATAGAGCAAGGTGTGTCGTGTGACGCAGCGCAGAAACGACCGGTCATAGGTATCTGTGCAGTCCATCATCGGGGCTGTGGACAATCTGGCGTCATGACTGATTTTCATTGTGTGCGTTTTCAAACTGTTGGCGACGACGACTGCTACGCCCGAAATCCTTGAACCTGCCCCTCAACGGCGTCTCTTTGTACACACATGAATATGGTGACCGACGTCTGAGCTTTCTTCAGGTACCCACCGAGTCGAGACCCGATGAATTGGCCGCTGTTCGAGCGAAACAATTTTTCGCCACGACGACTCCCATCGCTGTGTACGTCAGGCGGAAACGCCTGTGGATCAGGGACCGGCACTGATCAACATGCTGGTCTCCTGACCTTTGGCAATCTTATCGATCTTCATATAGGCGATTTGTACGAGCCGGGGAAACCATCCGAGCGCAGCAAGGAGACCGGGCCGAAGCTCTGCCCAGCACGGACGAATTGAACCTTCTCTTTCGCTGTTACGATGATGAGGAAGCCCGACCACCTGCGAGCGTCTTCGACTTCGTTCAGGAGATTTCCACAGACGCCCAGTCGAAACCGCCGCAAGACTCGCGGCTGATGATGTAGAGGAAGGTGAAGATATTCATGGAGGAAAACATATCGCATTTTCATTATCTTATGACGATATATAAAAGTACCGCATCAAGATCATGAAAGGTGACTCAACGCCTCGATTGTGAATTCTGGCGAACCATGCCAGACGAGCGTCCAACTTGCTCGCCGACGAACATTCTGGATGATACCGGGGTCGAAGGCGACAAAACACCGGCCACCGGGATGGCGTACGGACGGGTAGACCAGTCCACGATACCCCTCTCTCCAAAAATCTGCAGCGCGGCGCTGTCCGGCCGGGTAACCCGACGTGGTTTCCGGATCGAGCGCGGTGTGTGTTACTCCGTGCTGGTCCGGAAAGTCCCGATGAAATTCCACCTCCTGCGCGCTTGTCATCACATCCGAGGCGCAATACCACGCGTACCGTCGTTGAACCGGTTTCCTGAAGGCCTCGTGTTGATGGAGGCAGCGTTGATATGGCTTTGCCCGTAAATCGCCCGATTATGTGACCGTTGTGCAACGGTCAGTTCACGGCGGTCCCGTGCCTGGTTGCCATCGCGTACGGCGATCAATTAGGCGTTGGTCTCACCGTCTATCTCTGCCTTCTCGTCGCTGTCGACAGGGTTCCGCGGTACCAGGGCGGTGTGTGCGGATCATGTCAACCTGGCCGACGGGCCTTCTACGGCGATCCCACAAACGAAAATGACGCACCAATCTGTTCGTGTTCGTCGATTTCTCATGGCCGAAACCGTCAGGTATTGCAGATTGTTGCCGATCAACTACATATTCTGAGTCTGGAAACATGACTGAACGACGATACAGTAAAGGGGTGAAACCGGTCCCGGAATCGAAACGAGACAGCGGGTTCCAAAGGCGCGGTTTCTGGTTCTCATGACCTGTGAATGTCCGGTAGAACGCAATATACGAATCTGCCGGGATCGCATGACAAGGTCAGTTTGCAGCGGTGGACAGACTGATCGCCCGATCTTCATGCAGCGCAAGATCGCGGTATCGCTTGTGTGTCTGCCGTTGTTTCGCTTGAACAATATCGTTCATTTTTTCGAATGATCGCGGCTTTGCGAGACAGATCGAATTGATGATCCTGTTCTGAATACCGGTTGGTAGGAGATTGCAGTAAATGCACACGAAGGAGTCCGTATGGCACGGCACGACCATTCTTTCCGTCCGCAAGGACGGGAAGGTTGTCATTGCCGGTGATGGCCAGGTGACCATGGGTCAGTCAGTGATCAAGTCAAATGCCGTCAAGGTGCGCCGACTGGGATCGGGTTCGATTCTGGTGGGATTCGCAGGAGCAACAGCGGATGCCTTCACACTCTTCGAGCGACTGGAGGCCAAACTTGAGCGTCATCCGGGCCAACTCGCGCGGGCGTGTGTGGAACTGGCGAAGGACTGGAGGACCGACCGTTACCTTCGCCGACTTGAAGCGCTCATGGCTGTCGCGGATGCCAATGTTTCGCTCGTCATCAGCGGAACTGGCGATGTGCTGGAACCGGAAGACGGCTTGATCGGAATCGGATCGGGTGGAAACTTCGCGCTTGCTGCGGCAAAGGCACTGTTATCGACTGACGGTATTTCGGCGGAAGATGTCGCGCGCAAGAGCCTGGCCATTGCTGCTGAAATCTGCGTGTACACAAATACCGCGGTTACCGTGGAGTCTCTTGATACAAGGTAGAACGACGCGTGGCGTCAGACTAGAATGAAAACCGCACCTGCCGGATTGCAATCGATCGCTCCAGACGACAACGACGTCTTGTAAGGATCGTTTCTTTCCGTCGCTCTCTGAGGAACACATGAGCTCATTCTCACCCCGGGAGATAGTCTCGGAACTTGACAGATTCATCATCGGCCAGAACGCGGCCAAACGCGCGGTTGCAATTGCGCTTCGGAACAGGTGGCGTCGTCAGCAGCTCGACGACATGTTGCGGGATGAGGTTCTTCCCAAGAACATACTGATGATCGGGCCAACCGGTGTTGGCAAGACGGAGATAGCCCGACGGCTTGCGAAACTGGCCAACGCACCATTTCTCAAGGTCGAGGCAACCAAGTACACCGAAGTCGGCTACGTCGGTCGGGATGTCGAGCAAATCATCCGTGACCTCGTCGAGATCGCGATCACGCAGAAGCGAGAGGAAAAGCGCAAGGAAGTTGAAGCACAGGCGCGCCTCGCCGCCGAGAATCGTGTGATCGAAGCGCTTGCAGGAAAGAACGCGAGTACCGAAACACGCAACAAGTACAGAACCCTGCTGCGTCAGGAGAAGCTCGACGATCACGAAGTGACACTGGACGTGCAGGACACAAACTCGCCGAACATGCCGACCTTCGAGGTGCCCGGCATGCCTGGTGCCCAGATGGGCATGGTCAATCTCGGCGATGTTTTCGGAAAGGCGTTCGGCGAAAATACCAAGAAGCGCAAGCTGAAAGTCGGCGACAGCTACGACCTGCTTATGGCCGAAGAATCGGACAAATTGCTCGACGAGGATGTCGTAGTTCGCAGCGCCGTGGACGCCACGGAACAGGACGGCATTGTCTTCATCGACGAAATAGACAAGATTGCCGGACGCAACGACAGAATGGTTGGCGATGTGTCACGCGAAGGCGTTCAACGCGACCTTCTTCCACTCATCGAGGGCACGACGGTCTCGACAAAACATGGCCCGGTCAAGACCGACCATATCCTCTTTATCTGTTCGGGTGCGTTCCATCTGGCAAAACCTGCGGATCTGCTGCCGGAACTCCAGGGCCGGTTGCCAAACAGGGTCGAACTCAATGCACTCACCCGTGACGATTTCCGTCGCATCCTGACAGAGCCGGTCAACAATCTCCTTCTGCAGTACAAGGAACTTCTGAAAACGGAGCGTGTGCTTCTTGAGTTCACGGACGATGCGATCGATACCCTTGCGGACCTGGCAACCCGCATCAACGAGAATGTCGAGAATATTGGCGCCCGTCGCCTGCACACGGTGATGGAAAAGCTTCTCGACGAAATCAGCTTTACCGCGCCGGATCGGCCGGGCGACGAAATCCTTATCAGCTCTCCATTCGTGGAGGAGCGGGTCGGCGAGCTTGTCAAGAATGTGGATCTGAGCCGGTTCATCCTGTGATGAACAAAATCGTGACACAGAAAATCGTGGATGCATTCCCGGGAAATCCTGTGTGACAGCTCTCTTGAACCGGGGATGCTGATTATTCAGTGCTGGTCGGAACCGGTGGTACAGCCGTGCATCGACTCCACTGTGGCGCGAATGCAAGTCGTATCGAGTCGGGCATCAATGCGCCGCTGAACAAGGCATTGTGCCAGGTCAGTGCTGTCGCAAACTGATCGTTACCGGCAAGCTTCTCGACATCGCAGAACAGAACAAATTCTTGTGTGGCCTGACTGAAGCGGAGCGTGCACGTTCCGGCTTCAAGTAGATGTGCTGCGCCCGTTGAAGACGCACGAAACTGTGCAAACAGCCGCGGTTCAAATCGTTTCGGTTGCTGATAATAGAACGCCGCAAGATGTCTGAGCGCCTTTTCCTGTCGCTCACGCGGGTCAAGTGAACCGCGGACAATCTGCTGGAACAATGCGATAGAGTCTTCGGGTGTCTTCTGCACGATGACCGTGCGAATGTGTCCGAGTTCCACCATTCCGGGAAGTACCGCAAGGGGTTCCATGCCTTCTGTCGGACGCCCGTCAGCGCGTCGCATGGCATACTGACGAATAAGACATTGCCATGCCATGAATCGTTCGCGCAATTGTTCGCCATGGTTGTGATTCATTTCTGACGACTCGATCATGAACGCGGGACCCTGCCGATATTGGATTGTGCCGGCAAGACACCGTAACCGGTGCCCTTGCAGCATTGAGATTGAATCGTAAACTGATGTGCATGTCGGGGCGACCGCTATTGGCGGTGGTTGCGGCGTCTTCAAAATACGGAAGGAACCAGGACGATGTCTGACGAGTTTGGCTCTCTGACCGTCATATTTACGGAATTTTACTACTGGGTCACCGTGGTCATCATGTTTCTGATCCACGTAGGTTTCTGCGTCTACGAGGTAGGCGCGTCTCGTCGCCAGAACATTCAGCATACATTGATGAAAAACACGATGCTGATACCGCTCGTAACGGTAACGTTTTTCTACTTTGGCTGGTGGATCTACTTTGCGTTCCCCTATTTCCCGTTCATGGGCGGGTTGGTCGATGCACCGTTCGCTGTACCCTGGTCCGAGCTCATGGGCACACACATGGGTGGCTCGGTCACCGTACAGGATGGAAGCCTTACAGCCGCTGACACCATGTTCTGGGCACGAATCAACGGCGTGTTCTGGGCAGCGTTCCTGCTGTTTTCCTGGACAACTGCTTCGATTGTCTCTGGTGCGGTCATTGAGCGCATCAAGACCCAGGCTTTCCTCATCATCGTCGTTCTGGTTGGATCTGTTACATGGATCATTGATGCGGCATGGGGCTGGAGCTGGAACGGCTGGATGGTCCAGCTCATGGGTTACCATGATGCATACGCATCCTCGGTTGTTCATGGCATCGCCGGTGGTTCGGCGTTGGGTGTCCTTGTTGTTCTCGGTCCGCGACTGGGCAAGTTTGCCAAGGACGGCACTCCGCGCGATATCCCGCAAAACAACCCGTGGTTTGTTACAGTCGGACTGTTCCTGATCTACACGGGTTTCTGGGGCTTCTACGCGGCGTGCAATGTCCCGATCATCGACTACACTTCCGGTGTTCTCGGTGTAGAAGGCGAACCATTCTTCACGGCAACGACCATTTATCTCACGCCGACCTCGTTATCTGCGATCACCTTCAACTTCCTGATGTCGCTGTCAGGCGGTCTCCTGGCGGGTTATATCGTCTCGCGCGGACAACCGTTCTGGAGTTACTCGGGAGGACTTGCCGGTGTCATTACGGCGTCGGCGGGTAACGATCTCTATCACCCGATCGAGTCCATGATCATTGCAATGATCGGTGTCTGGATTGCGTACAAACTCCACTACTGGGTCGAGCGCAAGTTCAAGATCGACGATGCAGTGGGCGCTGTGGCGGTCCATGGTTACGCGGGATTCGTCGGCACGGTCATTGCCGGGTTCATGCTGTGGGGTTACCCGTCAAATGTCGCCGGTGAAGCTGCGGGCTGGTTCGGGACCAACGCTGATGGCGTTGCGGTCATCAATCCACTCGGAAACTTCCTGGGTGCTGTGATCATGTTCTGGGGTCTCGGATTCATTCCCTGCTATGTGTTGGCGAAAATCCTCAACGGACTTGGTTGGTTGCGTGTTCCACGCGAAGTCGAACTCGCCGGACTCGATACGCATGACTACGGAGATGCATTCCCGTACCACGCCTTTCGCGATACCAAAATGGAAGAAATTGATCGTGAAACAGCGCGGGGATAAGCGTCCCGTCATCAGGAGGTAACTGAATATGTCTACAAATGTTGAAAGCTGGAGCGATGTTGCGTCGCTGGGTGCGATCTACCCGTTCCCCGGTACCGAGTGGCTTCTTGCCATTGTCGGTGTTGCGATCTGGGTTGCCTGGCACCTTTGGCAGATCAACTCCGAAAACAAGGAACTTGATGCCGCAGTTCGCCACTACAATGATGTCGGGCTGGATGCTGCTCTGGATCATCGTGGCCGCCACGATGCGATGGTTGATCGCTGATCTGACGACACACGGATCAGTTTGGTTTTCCTGAATTCGGGGCCGGACACGAAAGTGTGTCCGGCCCCGATATCTTTGAATTGCGCAACAGTCCGACGCGGTGACCATCAGGCCGATGTCCGGAAATGACGTTGTAGCCGTCAGACGTCCAGTGCCATGGTCCGCCATGCGGGCATTGTGGCCAGCTGCTAGAGAAACTGCAGGTATTGTGCCTCGAAATCGAATGACAACAGATCCTTGTATCCGTCCATGATCCTCCGCGTCACGGGCCCCGGAACGGTGGTGCTGGCAGGCTGTCGATTGTCGATTGAACGGACAGGACAAACGCAAAGACTTGTCGAAGAGAGAAAGATCTCGTCGGCTGTATAGGCATCGAACAGGTCGAGGCGGTCCGCGTGAACCGGAATACCCAGATCTGCGGCAATCTCCATGACTACCGCGCGGCTGACGCCTTCCAGGATCATTTCGGACTGCGGTGTATGAAGAACGCCGTCGCGAACCAACCAGAGGTTCTGTCCGGCCCCTTCGTTCAGGTTGCCGTTCACGTCGAGCAATCCCGCCCAGGCATCGGGGTTCTGCGCCTTCACATACATATCCGCGAGCGTGACGTTCATGTAGTCCGTGAGCTTCGCACGCGGACTTTGTGATTCGGGCGGGGTGCGCCGAAATGGCGCGATGACCAGATCAATGCCGTCACGGAACAATCGGGCGCGCGGTCGAAACGGGATTGGCTGCAAATGTACAATCACCGTTGGCCCCACCCGCATGTTTGGCTCGTCCCCGACCCAATCCGCACCGCGCGAGATGTTCTGAAAGACCCAGTAATCCTCACCGTCGGGAAGAAGATGGAGGTTGCGTGCAACCACTTCGCGTGTGATCGCCGCCATGGTTTCCGGCGATTCGGTAATCTGGATGCCGATGTACCTGAGCGACCGATAGAGTCGTGTGATGTGTTCTTCGAGCCTGAACACTTGACCGGCGACAGTCCGTTCCGTATCAAATGCTCCGTCACTGAAACGAAATCCACGATCCCGGAACGGCACGAGGACCTGGCTTTCCGGGACATAGTTGCCGTTGAAATAGGCTATGCGTTCGTTCGATAACCGGGTCACAGTTCTCCTCCGACAAGGCCTGCAGGAACAGCGTATTGTCGTGTCACATGACACGCCGGATCAATCGGTATCTGTGCAAACTGCACGCTTTGTGCGATCTGCTTGCGACAACGATAACCGGGATGCGCCATCAGACTCCTTCATGGCTTGAAGAGGGGCAGTCAAGGTAATAATCAAAGGCGCCCCTGACGCAGTGGACAGCCATGCAATTCACACCCAGCGAGGAACAGCGCCTGATCATCGAAACGGTGCGCCGTTTTGTTCGTGAAGAGCTCGCACCGCACGAGGACGAGGTGGAGCGAACGAACGAGGTCCCCGAATGGCTCGTTCGACGTATCAGGAACCGTGCACGCGCATTGGGTCTATACGCGGCGAACATGCCCGAAGAACTGGGAGGTGGCGGTCTTGATGCCGTGACCATTGCGTTGATGGAAATGGAACTGGGCACGACCGTATTTGCGCTGCAATACATCGTGGCGCGGCCGAGCAACATTCTTCGCGCATGTGATGGCTGGCAGATTGACGAATACCTCTTGCCGACCATCCGCGGGGAAAAGGTCGAATGCCTTGCAATGACCGAGCCGGGCGCCGGTTCGGATCTGCGGGCAATGCGAACCCGCGCCGTTCGTGACGGCGATACCTTTGTCATCAACGGAACGAAGCACTTCATCAGTTACGCCGACGTCGCGGATTACATCCTGCTCTTCGCATCGAGTGATGAAGATCGTGTGCCGCAGGGTCGCAATTCCATGATCACGAGCTTTATCGTTGACAAGGAAACGCCGGGCTTGACGGTTACAAGGGGCGCCGAAAGCGTATCGCACAGGGGATTTCACCACTGCGAACTGGTGTTTGACGATTGCCGGGTCCACGAGAGCAGGATTCTCGGGCGGGAACACCGGGGATTTGATGTGGCCAACAAGTGGCTTGGAGCCACACGCCTGACCGTCGCTGCGCAGTGCATAGGCCGTGCACGACGGGCGTTCGACCTGGCACTGGAATGGGCTGCGACCCGCGAACAGTTCGGTCGAACAATCGGAAAGTTCCAGGGCGTATCCTTCAAGATTGCTGACATGGCGACGGAGATCGAGGCTGCAACGTTGATGGTCCTGCGGGCTGCAGCGCTTGAGCGCGACGGCACAGCCCGGGACCAGGACTTTGCGATGGCCAAGTTGTGCGCATCCGAGATGCTTGCGCGTGTCACGGATCAGACGCTACAGATCCACGGTGGAATGGGCTTGATCAAGGATCTGCCCGTCGAGCGTTTGTGGCGCGACGCGCGGATTGAGCGTATCTGGGATGGTACGAGCGAAATTCAGAGACACATCATCTCGCGGGCATTTCTGCGGACCCGCGAATCAATGCGGGGAGAATCCTGATGGCAGAGTTTGTCAACATCAACCAGGCCGACGGTGTCTGGGAGATTACGCTGGATCGGCCCAAGGCGAATGCGATCAGCCTGGATGTCAGCCGGGAACTGTCCGATGCATTCTGCGCATTCAGGGACGATGATGATGCACGGATCGCGATCATCACCGGTGGCGGCCCCAAATTCTTTTCTGCCGGCTGGGATCTGAAGGCTGCTGCCGCAGGCAACGAGGATACCGATGCATCCGCGGCGATCGACGGTGGATTTGCCGGTCTGACTGAATTGTGGAGTCTCGACAAGCCGGTCATTGCAGCCGTGAACGGAATGGCCGTCGGTGGCGGTTTTGAACTCGCGCTTGCAGCGGATCTGATTGTTGCATCGGATAATGCGCAGTTATGGCTGCCTGAAGCACAAATCGGTATTCTTCCCGACGGGGGTGGTGTCGTCAGGTTGCAGAGACGTATTCCCCGGGCTCTCGCGGTCGAGATGATGTTCACGGGTCGCAGGCTTTCGGCCGACGAGGGCATGCAACTCGGTCTGATCAGCCGGGTGTTGCCGCTGGAAGGACTGATGGATGGTGCACGCGAACTCGCTGCGTCCATCATGAAAAGTGCGCCGTTATCACTCCGGGCAATCAAGGCGATCGTGAACGGAACAGACGGTATGACGGTCGAAGAGGCCTATGGCGCTCTGCGCGGCCAGGCATTTCCACAATATGCCGCGTGTCTGAATTCGGAAGATGCCAAGGAGGGCCCGGCTAGCTTTGCCGAGGGCAGGGCACCTGTCTGGAAGGGCAGGTAGTTCTGTCGTGAATGACAGTAACAGCGGCGATGGAGGACCATACCGATGTCATTTCTTGCCAAACGTCTGGATCGGATCAAGCCGTCTCCGACGATAGCTGTAACACAGAAGGCGCGTGATCTGCGCGCCGCGGGACGGGACGTCATCGGGCTCGGCGCTGGTGAGCCGGATTTCGATACGCCGGCCCACATCATCGACGCTGCACAGGCGGCGATGCGCGACGGCAAGACCCGTTACACACCAGTGGCTGGAATTCCCGAACTTCTTGAAGCCATCGCCGTAAAACTGCTGCGCGACAACACTCTCGAATACGGGATTGATAACATCACGGTCGGTTGCGGTGGCAAGCAGGTCATCTACAACGCAATGGTCGCGACGCTGAATCCGGGAGATGAGGTGATCATTCCGGCACCCTACTGGGTCAGCTACACGGATATAGTCCTGTTGTGTGGCGGCAAACCTGTCGTGGTTCCCTGTTCGGATGAGAAGGGATTCAAGCTGGACCCGGATGATCTCGAACAAGCCATTTCGCCCCGGACAAAGTGGCTGATAATCAATTCACCGTCCAATCCGACTGGGGCGGCCTACTCAACGGACGACACGAAGGCGTTGACGGATGTCTTGCTGCGACATCCGCATGTCTGGGTCATGACTGACGACATTTATGAACATATCGTCTACGACGGTTTTTTGCCCCGTAGCCCGGCAGAAGTCGAGCCCGAACTCATGTCGCGTACATTGACGACAAACGGTGTCTCAAAGGCCTATTGCATGACGGGGTGGCGGATTGGTTACGGTGCCGGTCCGATCGAATTGATCAAGGCGATGAACAAGGTCCAGTCGCAGTCAACGACTCACACATCGTCAATCAGTCAGTATGCCGCTGTTGCTGCGTTAAATGGGCCACAAGACTTTATCGTCGAAAACAATTTTGCTTTCGACAAGCGGCGGCATCTGGTGGTGAAGATGCTGAATGCGGCAGCGGGACTTTCCTGTGCACTGCCCGAAGGCGCGTTTTATGTCTATCCCTCCTGTTCGGACCTGATTGGCAGAACCACACCGGATGGACAGAGTCTCTCGTCCGATACGGATGTCGTGAATTATTTGCTTGAAGAAGCAGGGGTTGCGGTCGTACAAGGTGGCGCGTTTGGGTCAGGTCCGAACTTCAGGATCTCCTATGCAACTTCCGATGAATTGCTTGAAGAAGCGTGCGTCCGGATACAGGCCGCGACGTCGAAGCTGTTTTAGACGAATCACGGCAGCCGATTGTGCTATTGTCTGTGGCTGGATCTTGATGAACAGGGGGAGACAGATTTGTTGATACGATCACCCAGGTCCTGGGAAATACCGGAAAGAGACGCAACACCGGAATCTGCATATCTCAATCGACGTGAACTTGGCCGATCCATCGCGGCAGGTTCGATTCTTGCAGCGGGAACGTCGCTGATACCAGGTATCGCAAACGCTGCAACCGATGCGGAGGAACTTGCATTCAAACAAGCCGCACTCGATCCGAGCGAGGGTTTCTATCCTGCTGCACAAAACCCTGCATATGCGGACGCAGGCAGAGCCATCACACCCGAGCGATATAATCTCGTCTACAACAACTTCTATGAATTCGGCAGCCACAAGAGAATCTGGCCCCGCGCCGCGAAGTTGCCACGGCGGCCATGGGCTGTGACGTTTGACGGCCTGGTTGAAGAAGAAAAGACCGTCGATATCGATCAGATCATCAGATCTGTGACGCTGGAAGAACGAATCTATCGTCATCGATGTGTTGAAGCATGGGCCATGGTGATTCCATGGACGGGTTTCCCGCTCAAGGATCTGGTCGAAATGGCCGAACCTCTGTCGTCGGCGCGTTATGTCGTGTTCCAGACGTTTGAAGATTCCGATATTGCGGAAGGTCAGCGACAATTCTTCTATCCCTGGCCGTACACGGAAGGTGTGACGATCGAGGAAGCAGCGAATGACCTCGCATTCATGGTGACAGGTTCGTATGGCAGGCCAATGGCCAACCAGTTTGGTGTTCCGTTACGGCTCCATCTGCCGTGGAAGTACGGATTCAAGTCAATCAAGTCGATTGTGCGGGTTTCGTTCACCGACGAGCGCCCCACAACATTCTGGGAAGACGTTGCACCCAATGAATATGGATTCTGGGCCAATGTGAATCCCGAGGTGCCGCACCCGCGCTGGTCTCAGGCATCTGAAACCCTGCTTGGACCAAAAGACGTGAAAGTAAAGACGCAGATCTACAACGGTTACGGAGAGATGGTCGCCGGACTGTATCAAGGAATGGAAGGCGAACAGCTGTTCAAGTAATCGATGAAGACATCCCGATTCCAGTCGGACGCGCCTGGTACAGCGTGAACGACCTCGCAATCTGCGCGTGCGGATCATGTAATCCGGGTCTTTTCGTGCCGTGTACACATTCATTGGACGGGAACATGCACAACCAGGAACCCGGCGGCATGTTGATCAATGTTCCGGTGATACGTGTCGGGTTTTGGCGGAGCGTGCCGGAATGAACGGCAGAAGCCAGATCAGGGTTGGGGTTGTTGGCTGCGGAAACTGGGGCAAGAACCTGGTACGCAACTTCAGCGAACTGGGTGTCCTCGCTGGCGTGTGTGACATCGATAGCGATGCAGCGAAGCGCCATGCGATGCAATTCGCTGTGCCTGACATGTCAATCGATGAGATGTTGTCGTCACCGGGAATCGATGCGGTTGCCATAGCGGTACTGCCCGAGGATCACGCAACTCTCTCGATTCGCGCGATGAAGTCAGACAAGCATGTTTTCGTGGAAAAACCGCTGGCTGTAACCAACCCGGAGGCTGAGGCAATGGTTCGCGCGGCGCGCAGGCACGCGCGGATACTGATGGTCGGGCATCTGTTGCGATTTCACCCGTGCTTTGTTGCGATGCTGGAATCAATCGAGAGCGGTCGCATCGGACGGCCGCGTTACGTTTACTCTGTACGAGCAGACAATCGCGGATTCAGGCGAGAGGAAAATGCATTGTGGGGATTTGCGCCACACGATGTATCGATGATTCTTGCATTGACCGGCGAGACTCCGTCATCGGTTACGGCATCAGGGAGCTTTGGCCCCAAAGGCCGCGGCGCCGATATTGCTGCCGTTATTCTTGAGTTTTCATCGGGACTTAATGTCCATATGTTCATTTCGTGGTTCAATCACATCAAGGAACAGAAACTGGTTGTGGCTGGTGAGAATGGCGTGATCGTATTTGATGATCGTGAGCCATGGCATCGCAAACTTGTGGTTTATGACCACAGACATGCCGGCAATGGTGCGGAACCATGGTCCGTCGACGGGACGCCATTGGACGTCGCCGAGACAGAACCGTTGAAGGAAGAGTGCAAACACTTCATCCGGTGTGTCGAAACAGGGCAAATTCCCTTGACCGATTGTACGGAGGGCGCTGACGTTGTTGGCGTACTCTCCGCGATTACGGAATCGATGCGATCAGGAATGCCGGCGGTTCCCGTAAACTGCAGCGGTTCCTTTCCACCACGTGATGAACGGGTTCGGACGCGTCTTGGCTCAGCAGGAGGTTACGCCAGCACGTGATTATCATGGCATCCGCGATGAAGCCGATTCACGATGACCGGCGTTCGATGGGGTCGGCAGGTTTCAGATGATTCCATTCGTTGATCTCGACAAACAGCGGCAGGCGATTGCGGACCGGTTGGACACGGCGATTTCTCGCGTTCTTGATCATGGTGCGTACATACTGGGTCCAGAGGTCACTGAACTCGAGCGAAGGCTTGCTTTCGATTGCGGCGCGAAACACGCGATTGCGTGCTCCAGCGGTACCGACGCGCTGCTCCTCGCACTTATGGCACTTGAAGCCGGGCAGGGGGACGCGGTGATCGTGCCGAGCTTCACGTTTGTCGCGACCGCGGAAGCAGTCGTTCTCGCCGGCGCAACACCGGTGTTTGTCGATGTGGACGTCGATGATTTCTGTCTGGGTGCGCATCACATCGCGGATGGGGTCAAGCGTGCGGTTCAGGACGGACTGCGGCCTGTTGGTGTCGTGACCGTGGACCTCTTCGGACAGCCGGCAGACTATGGCCGTATCAACCCGGTTGCAGAAGACAACGGATTATGGGTTATCTGTGATGCGGCCCAGAGTTACGGTTCGACTCTGGATGGACGCAAGGTCGGCACATTCGGAAGGGTAACGACGACAAGTTTCTATCCCTCAAAACCTTTGGGATGTTATGGCGACGGCGGTGCGATTTTCACAGACGACACAGAACTTGCCAATGTCATGCGATCGCTTCTCGTCCACGGGGCGGGTGTCGATAAATACAACTGCGTCAGGATTGGTCTGAATGGACGACTCGATACACTTCAGGCTGCCATACTTCTCGAGAAACTTGCTCTTTTCGACCAGGAACTGGTGGACCGTGGAAATGTGGCATCCAGCTATGAAGCGGCACTCTCCGGTCTGAAGAACGTCACTACTCCGGTTTTGCGGAACGGCGTTTCGTCGAACTGGGCGCAGTACACGCTTCGTCTGATGGGTATTGAGCGCGACCGGTTTCGTTCGGAGATGACAGCGCAGGGCATCCCCACGGCAGTCTATTATCCACGTCCACTCCATCAGCAGACGGCATTTCGTTCATACCCTGTCGCGGACAATGCCCTGCCTGTTTCGGAGTCGTTGAGCAGTACCGTTGTCAGTCTGCCCATGCACGCCTATCTGACACCCGAAAACATCGCGCACATTACCGAAACAATCAGACGTGTTGTCACATAACGGCTGATTCCGTTACCGACGCGTTCAGGTGTTGCGTCGAGACCGGTTCACGCCATGCCTGATCAACCGTGCCGTCGAACGTTGGCAGCGGGCCCGACAGTGCCCGTGGGCACCCGTTTGTTTGCGGCAACTTGTGAGACGAGGAAATTTCGGAAAGCATTGATGCGGGCAGAATGCCGTTGTTCCTCGGGGTACACGAAGTACACGTCAACAGTCGGTAACGGTGCTTCAAGTTCGATCTGAATCATGGAACTGGTGTCATCAATGACGTAGTCGGGAAGTATCGCAATCCCGAGACCGCTTTCGACAGCACGGCGCATCCCGAGAACCGAGTTGATGGTGATGGCGGGATACTTCTGCGGTCTGTCGCTGCCGAACGATCGTGGCAACCAGTCAGGATTGACGGTACTTTTCAGCGGACCGTCGTCGTACATGATGATGCGGTGCTTCTCGAGATCCTTGAGAGATTTCGGCACACCCCACTCCTTGAGGTAATGCTGTGCAGCAAAGAAGTGAAAATTGATCGACAGCAGACGCAACTGGATCAGGTCAGGTTGCGTCGGGCGTCCCAGACGCAAACCTACGTCTGCTTCACCCATCGAGAGATCGAGGTCCGTATCCTCGATTCTCAAGCCAATCGAAATCTCGGGATACTGGTCCATGAAATCGACGATACGAGGTAACAGCCAGATCATCGAAAAGCCGGTCGTCGCTGTGACGGTCAGGTGACCGACCGGGCGTTTCTTGCTGTCAGACAACGTGGTGGTGACCATCGTGATGCGCTGAAACAGCTGCCGCACGGTCCGATAGAGCAAGTCTCCCTGTTCCGTCACAATGAGGCCGCGTGCATGGCGATGAAACAGGTCGATTTCGAGATCTTCCTCAAGTGCGCGGATCTGGCGGCTGATGGCCGACTGACTCAGATTGAGATTTCGACCAGCCTTTGTGAAACTGCCGGCCTCCGCGACATGATAGAAAATCCTGAGGCGGTCCCAATCCATGTGCGGGGTCATCTTGCCTGACCTTGACCTGGTGAATGTTCCCTTTCGGACAGGAATTTTTCGACCTCGAGCGCTGCCATGCAACCGGTTCCGGCAGCCGTGACGGCCTGCCGGTACACCTTGTCCTGGACGTCACCGGCGGCGAAAACACCGACACGGCTTGTCGCCGTACTGTCGGGTGCCGTGATGATGTAACCGTCATCGTCCATCTCGAGATGGTCTCTGAAGATTTCTGTATTCGGTGCATGACCGATTGCAATGAACACACCGTCCAGATCTAGTATCTGGCTTGCTCCCGACGTCACGTTTCTGACACGCACCCCGGTCACTGTCGGTAATTCGTCGTCGCCCAGTATGTCATCCACCACCGTATCCCACATGATCTCGACTGACGGATTGCTGAAAAGACGTTTCTGCAGGATTTTCTCTGCACGCAAGGTGTCGCGCCGGTGAATCAGGATGACCCTTGTGGCATGCCGGGTGAGATACAATGCTTCCTCGACAGCCGTGTTTCCGCCACCGACAACACAGACCGTCCTGCCGCGAAAGAAGAATCCGTCACAGGTCGCACAGGCGGAAACGCCAAAGCCCTGAAATCGGGATTCACCCGGAAGTCCCAGCCATTTTGCCTGTGCACCTGTTGCAACAATGATCGCAGACGATGAATAGGTATCGCCTGTGTCACCTGTTGCATGGAATTTCGGCGCGTCAAGATCGACATCGGTCACGATGTCGTTGAAAACCCTTGTCCCGACATTGAGAGCCTGGGAGGTCATCTGTTCCATGAGCCAGGGACCCTGCACGACATCGGCAAAACCGGGGTAATTCTCGACATCGGTTGTAATCGTCATCTGGCCACCTGGCTGAATTCCGTGAACCAGCATGGGATCAAGACCGGCGCGGGCTGCGTAGACGGCGGCGGTCAACCCGGCGGGACCGGAACCGAGTATCAGGACCTCGCTCTCGTGGTGTTGGGTCATCTGTAAACTTTTCAGGTGTTGCGCAGGATAAAAAACCTAGTTTATCTGTTATCGTTCGTGAAAGGGCCAAGGCCCCGATTTCGGTGGACTTTTCGAGAATCTACAGATTGTCATCACCCGGGGAATCGACATAATTACCAACATGATCGAGAGCTTCGTGAATACCGATATGTTTCGCTTGGGCAAGTTCAGGATCGGCGATGTGGTGCATCATCGCCATTTCGACTTCCGCGGCGTCATATTCGACGTTGATCCGGTCTATGCCAACACCGAGGAATGGTGGGATTCGAT
Organism: Alphaproteobacteria bacterium; assembly: GCA_965200745.1. Lineage (GTDB taxonomy): Bacteria > Pseudomonadota > Alphaproteobacteria > SP197 > SP197 > SP197. The sequence goes on along the minus strand of CBDAUZ010000002.1, from coordinate 192,903 downwards.
ACCCGAGAACATGCGACCATCCAAGGATCAGCCGTTCTATCACCTTCTTGCCGAGAATGACCAGACGACATATGTGGCCTATGTCTCAGAACAGAATCTGGTGCTCGACGAGAGCGGTGAACCCGTGTCTCATCCGCAGGTACCGCGACTGTTCTCGAGTGGTGCAGACGGCCGATATATCCCCAAGGCGATCCAGCCAAACTGAATACCTTCTTCCGGAACTGGCCGTTGGTGCGTGTGTCAACATGACGGAATTGCGCCGATGTGTAACCAGGTACACTTTCAGGCGTGATTGTGCCGGCAATTGCGGCGTTCAACGGCTTCCTGAATAGTTCTGGATGGGTGCGACGCTGAGGCTGCTGCGCCGCATTGAATCGATTGCTTCAACGAAGGCCCGGGCGCCGGCAACAGTTGTCGCGTACGGCACTTTCTTGTGCAGGGCTGTTCGCCGCAGGCTGTAGCTGTCCATGATCGACTTCGCGCCTTCGGTGGTGTTGATCATGAGGTCGATCTTGTCGTCCTTCAATGCATCGACAATATGCGGTTGTCCTTCGAGGACCTTGTTGATGACCTCGACATCAATACCGGCGCTTTTGAGAGTGCGCGCGGTCCCGCGTGTTGCCACCATGGAGAAGCCGAGTTTCTGCAGACGGTGCCCAAGCTCGACAGCATGTCCCTGGTCACGTTCGCGAACGGAAATGAAAACACGACCGGAAAGCGGCAGTGCGCCGCCCGCCGCGATCTGCGCCTTGGCGAATGCGTGTCCGAAGTCCTGATCGAGTCCCATGACTTCCCCGGTTGATTTCATCTCGGGCCCAAGAATCACGTCCACACCGGGAAACCGCCCGAACGGAAAGACGGCTTCCTTGATGGCGATGTGATCGAACGCCGGTTCGACGAGATTGAACGAGGCGAGAGACTCGCCGGCCATGATGCGCGCAGCGATTTTCGCGATTGGAATTCCGATTGTCTTTGCAACAAACGGTACCGTTCTGCTGGCCCGCGGGTTGGCTTCGAGGACATGGATTGCGTCGCCCTTGACGGCAAACTGGATGTTGATGAGTCCGACCACGCGCAGTTCGCGCGCGATGATCTGCGTCTGACGCTTGAGCTCCGCAATGGTATGTGGTCCGAGTGAATAGGGTGGCAGGGAGCAGGCGGAATCCCCCGAATGAATTCCTGCTTCCTCGATATGTTCCATGATCCCGGCGATGAAAACATCGTCGCCGTCACACAATGCGTCGACATCGACCTCGATTGCGTCCTGCAGGAACTGGTCGATCAGCACCGGACTGTCAGGTGATGCAGTCACACTTTGCTGCAGGTAATATTCAAGTCTGTCGTCGTTATGGACGATCTCCATTGCACGCCCGCCCAGAACATAGCTGGGACGCACAACAACCGGATAACCGATCCGCGAAGCGATCTCGCGGGCTTCAGATGATGAATGGCACGTTCCGTTGGCAGGTTGCTGCAGATTGAGTTCATGCAACATCTCCTGGAAGCGTTTCCGGTCTTCGGCCCTGTCGATTGCGTCAGGCTGAGTTCCGATGATCGGTATCTGTTCGGCTTCCAGCGACCGGGCAAGGCTCAGCGGTGTCTGCCCGCCGAACTGGACGATTACGCCAAGAAGTTCGCCACGCTGCATTTCGGTGCGGACAATTGCGACAACATCCTCGACGGTAAGCGGCTCGAAATACAGCCGGTCAGAGGTGTCATAGTCCGTCGATACAGTTTCCGGATTGCAGTTGACCATGATGGTTTCGATACCTGCGTCCTGCAATCCGAAGCAGGCGTGGACGCAACAGTAATCGAACTCGATACCCTGGCCGATCCGATTGGGACCACCGCCGAGAATGATCACCTTGCGGCGCGTTGATACGTGTGATTCATCCTCGGGTTCGGAGAACCCGTCGCCCTGGTAGCAACTGTACATATAGGGTGTCCGGGACGGGAATTCGGCAGCACAGGTATCGATCGTCTTGAATACCGGTTGGACGCCGTTCCGGATTCGCTGTGCGCGAATGTCCTGTTCGTCCCGGCCGGTCAGCTCGGCGAGGCGTCGATCCGAGAAACCCATTTTTTTCAGTTTGAGGAACGCAAGCGTGTCATCGGCGATTCCGAATTCGCTGATCGCATTCTCGGTTTCGACGATGGTGCGAATCTGGTCGAGATACCACGGGTCGTAACGGGTGATCGCATGAATGGTATCGTTGTCCAGACCATGTCGCATTGCCTGCGCGACCACCAGAAGTCGATCGGCAACCGGCCGTGCGAGTTGGGCGATGAGTCCATCCCGCGAGACATCGTCGATCCTGATCGGATCGAGGCCGGCGAGGCCTGTCTCCATGGAACGCAAGGCCTTCTGCAACGACTCGGAAAATGTCCGTCCGATCGACATGATCTCGCCGACCGATTTCATGGAGGTTGTCAACGATGTATCGGTTCCCGGGAATTTCTCGAACGTAAACCGGGGAATCTTCGTCACGACATAATCGATAGTCGGTTCGAAGCTTGCGGGCGTCGTTCCCGTAATGTCGTTTGTGATCTCGTCGAGAGTGTATCCGACCGCCAACTTGGCAGCGACCTTGGCAATCGGGAACCCGGTGGCTTTCGATGCCAGAGCCGATGATCGCGATACCCGGGGATTCATCTCGATGACGATCATTCGGCCGTTGTCCGGATCGACAGCGAACTGGACATTTGAACCGCCTGTATCAACGCCGATTTCGCGCAACACCGCGATCGAGGCGTTGCGCATGATCTGATATTCCTTGTCTGTCAGCGTCAGCGCCGGTGCAACGGTCAGGCTGTCGCCTGTGTGAACACCCATTGGATCGACGTTCTCGATCGAACAGACAATGATGCAGTTGTCCGCACGGTCGCGGACAACCTCCATTTCGTATTCCTTCCAGCCGAGAACCGATTCCTCGATCAATACCTCATTGGTCGGGCTGGCATCGAGGCCGCGTTGCACGATGTCCTCGAACTGTTCGCGATTGTACGCGATGCCGCCGCCGGTTCCGCCAAGAGTAAAACTCGGTCGTATGATTGCCGGAAGGCCCACGAGATCCAGGGCCGTGCGCGCATCGTCAGCGTTGTGAGCCAACATGCTTTTCGCGCATTCGAGGCCAATGCGGTTCATGGCTTGCCGGAAGAGCTCACGATCTTCCGCCTTGTCGATCGCTTCGCGACTGGCGCCGATCAACTCCGTGCCATGCTCTTCAAGCACGCCTATCTGCGCGAGCGTCAGTGCCGTGTTGAGCGCTGTCTGTCCGCCCATCGTCGGCAGAAGTGCGTCCGGTCGTTCCTGGGAGATGATCTCGGCAACGACATCGGGCGTTATCGGTTCGATGTAGGTTGCGTCAGCAACCTCCGGATCGGTCATGATGGTGGCCGGGTTCGAATTGACCAGGATGACGCGATAGCCCTCTTCCTTCAGCGCCTTGATGGCCTGGGTGCCTGAGTAGTCGAATTCGCAAGCCTGGCCGATGATGATCGGACCTGCACCAATGACCAGAATGGAGGAAAGGTCAGTGCGCCGCGGCATGGGATCGCATGGAATCGACGAAGTGTCTGAAAAGGTAGCGACTGTCCTGCGGGCCGGGACTGGCCTCCGGATGGTATTGGACGGAGAATACCGGTTTGCCGGTGACTCTCAGGCCGGCGAGGGTCTTGTCAAAGAGACTGATGTGGGTCACCGCAACTCCCGCGGGCAGGCTGTCGGGATCAACGACAAACCCGTGGTTCTGACTGGTAATTTCCACGACCCCGGTTTCGAGATTCTTGATCGGATGATTGGCGCCCCGATGTCCATTGATCATCTTCAAGGTCTTGCCGCCGAGTGCCAACGCAAGCAATTGATGACCAAGGCAAATACCGAAAACTGGCATACCGTGTTTCAGTAGCTCACGAATAACGGGTACGGCGTAGCGACCTGTTGCCGCAGGATCACCAGGGCCGTTCGAAAGGAACACGCCGTCGGGATTGTGCCGCAGGATTCCATCGAGATCCGTATTGGCGGGTACGACGGTCACATGACAACCCATGGATGCCAGACAACGCAGGATGTTTTTCTTGACGCCGTAATCGACTGCCACGACGCGGTGCTTACGGTCAGTCAGACGTCCGAAACCCGTCTCGGGGTCCCAGGTGGTGCTTTCCCATTGATAGGTCTGACGACATGACACTTCCATGGCAAGGTCCATGCCTTCAATTCCCGGCCACCCGACCACCTCGTGGAGCAAATCCGTTTCGTTGATCAGACCGTGATCAATGCCCGCCGACTGAAATCCGGCATCACGAATCTTTCTTGTCAGTTGGCGCGTGTCGACGCCGGCGATGCCGACCAGTCCGTTGGCACGAAGCCACGTATCGAGGTGCTGAGCCGCGCGGTAGTTGGACGGCTCGGTCGGGTCTGCATGCAACACGACGCCGCGTAATGCCGGTACATCCGATTCGATGTCATCGGGATTGGTTCCGACATTACCGATATGAGGAAATGTGAAAGTGATGATCTGGGCGGCGTAGGACGGGTCGGTCATGATCTCCTGATAACCCGACATCGCCGTGTTGAAGCAGATCTCGCCAATGGAGCGTCCCGACGCCCCGAGTCCCGTGCCTCTGAAAATAGTTCCGTCCGCGAGCGCAAGGCACGCCGTTGCCCTTGTGGGCTCGGGTGGGGCAGGGACGGGCATAATTGACCGGAATGCGGTGGAAATCGTGATGCGAAAATATGTTCTGAACTCTCGATGTCAACATTTGGGCGCGGTATCTGCAGCATCAGTCAACAGGAACCGTTGTACGATTCGTCACACCATGACGGTTATGGATACAGTGCTGCGTAAAAGCCGAAAATCTGGCGACAAGATGGGGCAACCCCCCGCTTTGCGCATCGTGTTTGTCCGTCGATCAAGTTGCATGAACGGGAGCGTTTCAGGAATTCGATGCAATCAGGGACTGACCCCATGACAGAAACACCATACGAAAGAGCCGTTGTTGTCCGGATCTCCGGACGGGTTCAGGGCGTCTGGTTTCGGGCCTGGACAGCAGAACAGGCTGCCAGACACAGGTTGAACGGATGGGTCAGAAATCGACGGGATGGAACCGTCGAGGCAATGTTTGCCGGCAAATCGGATGATGTTGCCGCCATGATAGACCAATGTCGGCAGGGTCCGGTCATGGCAAGGGTTGCGGATGTTCAAACTGCCGAGGAAACCAGTCCGGAGGTCATGAACGGTTTTCGGCAGCGGTCGACCGTCTGAAACTTCCACACACGCCGGGCATGCTCTCGTCGAAGGTCTGACGTAGAACCTGATCCACATCCCGCGCTTCAACGTCGAGACCAAGCTGTTTCATCGATGTCACACCGTGTTCGTGTACACCGCAGGGCACAATACCCTTGAATGCGTCAAGATCCGGATCAATGTTGATGGCGATCCCGTGAGACGTTACCCAACGCCTGACTCGGACACCAATTGCAGCGACCTTGTTCTCGTCGCCTTTTTCGTCCACGACCCAGATTCCCACTCGTCCACAGCGGCGTTCGCCGACAATTCCGAACACTGCGAGTGTGTTGATAATCCAGGATTCGAGTCCGTTGACGAAAGCACGAACGTCATGCCCGCGTTTACCAAGGTCAAGCATGACATAGGCAACTCTTTGCCCGGGTCCGTGGAATGTGTATCGACCGCCGCGTCCGGTCCGGTAGACCGGATACGATCCGGCGTTCAGTAACTCGTCAGCATGTGCACTGGTCCCTGCCGTGTATACAGGCGGATGTTCGAGCAGCCAGACAGTTTCTGCTGTCTGACCTGCAACGATCGATTCAACAATCCGCTCCATGCGCGTCTGTGCATCGAGGTAGGGGACGGGTTCATTGTCCGTGCGCCAACATGGTTGTGACATTCCGGTTCACCTTGCGACGATAACGCAGTTTAGTTATACCGTTCCGACTTGGCATCCAATGCGGTCGTGGCGGAATTGGTAGACGCGCAGCGTTGAGGGCGCTGTGGGCGAAAGCTCGTGGAAGTTCGAGTCTTCTCGACCGCACCATACCTCCAGATTGCGACTCTGAACGAACCTGACCATATCAGTTCAGCGTGTCGCATTACGGTTCGATGCGTCAATCGGCTGAACGCCGATTGAACATCACGATGAGGCTGCTGCCATGACAGGATTGCAGACACAGGATGTTACTGGTGCTGATCAGGTCCAGGATTTTTATCAGCTGACACCTGAACTACTCGACGCAATTCTGGAGTCGATTTCCGAAGAGGACCTGCCGCGACTCGAAGCGTTGATTGTTCCGCTTCATGCTGCGGACAAGGCCGATCTTCTTGAACAGATTACGCCGGCCAGTCGCCAACTCGTCGTGGACTTGTTGCTGCCGGATCTTGAACCCCAGATCCTTGCTCACCTCGGTGAAACGACACGTGAAGATCTGCGAGAGCATGTCGGGACACACAGATTTGCCAGTCTCATTGGTGCGTTGGCAACCGACGATGCTGTCGACATTGTCGAGGACCTTGATGAGGCCGTACGTGAAACCGTACTTGCTGCAGTTCCGGAAACGGAACGGGTTGCTGTCGAGGAGAATCTGCAGTTTCCGGACGACAGTGCCGGTCGACTCATGCGCCGCGAAGTTGTTGCGTTGCCGACGTTCTGGAATGTCGGTCAGGCGATAGACCATTTCCGTACGTCAACGGAGCTACCTGAAGAATTCTACGCCGTATTCATTGTTGATCCATCACACAAACCTGTCGGACTTGTCGAGCTTTCCACGCTTCTTCGGAACGAAACGAATGTTCCGCTGCAATCGCTGATTGATGGCGAATTGCCAACAGTGGATGTCGATACCGACCAGGAACAGGTTTCATATGTCTTTCAACAGTACGGCCTGACCGAAGTTGCTGTTGTCGACAACTCAGGCCGATTGTCCGGTGCGATAACCTTTGACGACATGGTCGATGTCATCAGTGAGGAATCCGAGGAGGATGTTCTTCGTCTTGGCGGCGTGAGTGAGACGGACTTGCATGCTTCTGTCCTTGAAACAATCCGGAAGAGATTTCTCTGGCTGTTCATCAATCTGTGTACGGCAATCCTGGCCTCGGTGGTCATCGGTCTGTTTGAGGCGACGATCGAACAGATGGTGGCGCTCGCTGTCCTCATGCCGATTGTCGCATCAATGGGCGGAAATGCGGGAACACAGACAATGACGGTTGCTGTTCGTGCGCTGGCTACGCGCGATCTGACTCGCGCAAACACGATGCGCGTGGTGTTCAAGGAACTGCTGGTTGGCAGCATCAATGGCATCCTGTTTGCCGTGTTCACAGGTCTGGTTGCCTGGGCATGGTTTCAGGATCTGGCGCTTGGGTTCGTGATCGCCCTCGCGATGATCGCAAATCTTGTTGTTGCCGGTCTGTTTGGCGCCGTCATTCCGATTGTGCTGGAGCGCATAAAGGTTGACCCGGCCGTCGCGGCCGGTGTGTTTCTGACGACCGTTACCGATGTCGTCGGTTTTCTCGTGTTTCTTGCGTTGGGTGCAGCATTCCTGTTGTAGGATTTGATTCGCGGACTACGCTGTTGTTCTTCACGAACCGGTGACACCGAGGCACATCTGACGTCAGACTTCCTGACTTCGGGGCATTTATTCGGCAATGGTCTTGCAACATGATCGGGATGCGTGAGTGCAAGAATGTCGGGCTCGCCGTCTGACGGGGGTTCATAAAGCAGACGCACCCGGGAAGACGGTTCGGGTCCGATTGAGTTCCTCGATCAGTGGTTTGATGTCCCGGTCGGCGGCACTATTGGCGGAATGCGGACCCGGCGGATCTGTTTGCTGAGGTTCCGGCGCCGCGGATTGACAATGCTGGCCTCGGGATCCTGTTCGGCGAGGTGATGCACCGGCAGGGCATCAAGGTTGCACGCGTCGCGTCGTATGTGAAGAAGTTCTCCTGCGACCAGCGGGAGAACATGACACCGGCCACCTGTTCCAACGGCGTGTGCATGTCCGTGGTGATGAAGGGCACCTGTCGGCTGCCGTCGAGTTCACGGCGCACCTCGAGGCCATTGGAGCCTCTCTGCAAGGCGCACGATGTTTGTCTGGGCGCAATAGGGTCCATGGATGGGCTCACCCGTACGGCGAAACGCCGTGTGCGGCCACGAAAGTTACCAAAAAAGCGACATAACTCTGACGGTGGAGTAGTGAAGGGATACTGAATCCCGGCATGTGCTCAACCATCCAGATGACGTGAAAGAACGTCCTGGTAGACGTTCCGATCGATGTTGCCGCCCGAAAGAACGACAGCGATCTTGCAGGCCGCCAATTGATCACGCTCCTTGAGCAGCGCCGCGAAGGCCGCAGCTCCTGCACCCTCCGCCAGGTTGTGGGTGTCAGAAAAGTAGATGGATATGGCCGCTTCGATTTCTGCTTCGCTGACGGTGACAATTCGCTCGACACCTGCACGGATCTGCAACAATGCATCCGCATCGGGTACGCGACACGCGACACCATCGGCCATCGTCGCAGCACTATTTGTCGAAACCGATCTGCCCGCGTCAAAAGACAGTGCATAGGCTGGCGCATTTTCGGCAACAACACCAACGATGCGTGTTTTCAGATTCAATGCGTCGCGTACAAGCACCGCACCGCAGATTCCGGAACCAAGGCCGATCGGTACGTACATCGTGTCGATGTCTTCGTGCAATTCCATGACTTCGAGCGAGTAACTCGCAACCCCGATGACCAGATCCTCGTGAAACGACGGCAGCATGTGCAGATCCAGCTTCGCAGCAAGTACTTCCGCGTATTCAAGAGCTTCCTGAAAATCCTCACCATGAACATGCAGTTGCGCACCGAGTGCTTCCATTGCGGCGTTTTTCTCGGACGAGTTGCCATGCGGAACGACAATGTCTGCTGAAATTCCGTGTTTTCTCGCGGCGAACGCGATGCTCTGACCGTGATTTCCACGCGTTGCGGCAACAACACCGGATGTGTTTGGCAAGCGCTCCAGAAGTCTGTGGAAATACACGAGTCCACCACGAATCTTGAAGGCACCGATCGGTGTGTGGTTCTCGTGCTTGACCCAGACGTCGCACCCGGTTCGACGGGACAACAAGGGCCAATTGTGGAAAGGCGTTACGGGTACATGTTGCCGAACAAGAGCGCGCGCAGCTTCAAGTTGATCACGTACGTTTGTCATGGGCGCATGATCTCGTCCAATGCGGCGATCAGCCGATCGGTTTCTGCCAGCGTGTTGTAGTGAAGAAGAGACGCGCGCATGACACCCTCTCGTGCGTCAATGCCAAGTGAACGCAAAATTCGTGGCGCATAAAAGTCACCGGCATTCGCGACGATGCCCCGCGACTCGAGGTGTTCAAGGACATCCCCGTTTGCAATTCCCTCAATCGTGAAACTGAACGTCGGTGCACGTTTCTGATCATTTGCATCGTCAGGGCCAAGAATGCGCAGCCTGTCGCGTTCACCCGCGAAGGTCAGAAAGCGCGAACTGATCTTCCGCTCGTGTCTGGCGAACAGATCGTAGACACGCCGGTAGCGCGCGTGCGCATCGTTGGCAGGATCGTCAAAATGGTGGGCCTCGAGTGCTGCGATGTAGTCATCGATACCGGCACAACCTGCCGTCAACTCGTGGTTTGGCGCACCGGGGTTCAATTTGACCGGAATGTCGGATTCATCGTGAAAGAAGAAATACATACCCGGTGTATCGAACAACCTCTCACGTTTGCCATACATGACACCAAGATGTGGGCCGAATGTCTTGTAAAGACTGAAAAAATAGAAGTCGACATCAAGTTCGCTAACGTCAACGCAGTTGTGTGGTGCATAGGCGACTCCGTCGACACAAACCAATGCGCCTGCGTTGTGTACCAGTCTTGAAATTTCGCGCACCGGATTGATCTGACCGGTGATGTTCGAGCAATGCGTAAAGCAGACAAGCCGGGTCCTTTCGTTGAGAATGCGTTCCAGTTCAGCCGTTTCCAAGGCTGCAGTTTCAGGGTTCGCACGCCATTCGCGGACAGTGATTCCGGTTTCAGACAGTTTTCGCCAGTAGTTGTTGTTTGCCTCGTGATCCAGATTTGTAACGACAACCTCGTCACCGATTTGAAAACTCTGGCGAAGTGACAAGGCGAGTGTCATGGCATTGCGCGTTGTCGATGGACCGATGATGATTTCCGATGGTTCGGCATTGATCATCGACGCAACAGCATGGTGACCGGCAGCGATACGCGCCTCTGCGTCGCGCGGGATAGCGGCGTTGTTGCCTGGTTGCACCTGACATTCACGCATATAGGCGGCTATACGGTTGACAACCGTGTGGGGTACGAGGCTCCCACCGGCATTTTCCATCATTGCCCAGTCGGAATTGATCGCAGGAAAGAAGCTGCGGGCGAATTCTGTGTCCAACGACGGTGTGGTCAAGATGATACTCCGGCAAGACGCGCCACTGCGCTCAGAATGAGGATTAGCAAAATACGAGCCCCGAGCCCGTTGGCAAGACAGACGGATGTTCCGGAACGAGATCGGGTTCGCCGACAGTCGGATTCATGAACAACGCAAGGTGAAGACGTCAGCCCTTACCGGGGTCGGACAAACCCTACACGGCTGGAATTGCAGCGTAACCGTGTGAGCCCGCGGCAGGGATTCCGTCGTGGACAAAGGTGGAATGCGCGCCGACATGATTGGCAAGATGCAATATCAGCTCGCGAGAATCGTCTTCGATTCCATGAATGAAGCTGGATTTGCGTCTTCGCAGGAAGTTCAGACCGAGGCGGTAGATTCCCGGGGACGTTGAAACGATGCCGCCGTTGTGACGGAGCTGCCCCTTGTGATCAAACACGGGCAGGTTCACCCAGGAATGATCTGGCCTGAATCCTGTCGCCCATACGACGGACTTGATGCCCTCCTGGGCAAATTTCAGTGACAACGGCGGGCTTCCCTCGATCCGCGTTGGCGCAAAGCGACGGACAGGTTCGAATTCGTTTTCCCGTCCAGTACCTTCGACCCAGTCATCGATCGTGTCGAGAAGTCGACCTTGTTTGAGGTCGGCAAGCGCACACTTGTTACGAAGAGAACCGGAAAAGATCGCGCGGCCGTCGGCAATGCCGGCGAGTGGTCCAACCAGGCGCACACCCAGATCGACCAGTGTATTCAGATCGAGTGTTCTCCTGTCATGTGAACCGACAAGCTGCGGCGAAGGTACACGGCGTGCACGAACGATATCGTCCACCTCATCAAATCGCTCGTCGTGCAATCCCGTCCTGTCCATCCACCACAGAATGTCCTTGCCCCGATAAACACGGGGAAGGCGAACATGTTCCCCGACCGCCAGTGTCACTGAGCGTCCCGTTCGATGGATTTCATCAGCCATCTGAACACCGGTCGCAGACGCTCCCACGACCAAAACGCCTCCGTCGGGCAAATTTTCGGGATTGCGATAGGTGAAGGGAGTCACGGACTCAACGTCGCCTGGCAGCCCTTCCGAACACGCCGGAAGGTTTGGCACGTTAGCAGCGCCTGTTGCGATAACGACCGTTTGGCATTGCCAGGTACCGCGGTCCGTGACGACACGATAGTTTCCTGCCGATCCTTCAAGGGATTCAACGTTGGTGAACGTCACGATTGGTGGATCAGTCAACCGCGCAAACCTTTCGATAAACGCGACGACCTCACCGGTGGTCATGTAACCGTCCGGATCATCACCGTCATAGGCAAGACCCGGTAAACGGGTCTGCCAGTTCGGTGTCAGGAGGCGCAACGACTCCCAGCGTTCACGACGCCAGGAGTTCGCAACGTCCTGCCGTTCGATCACCACGTGGTCAATCGAATGTGCAGCAAGGAATCGGCTTGCCGAAAGACCTGCGTGACCGGCCCCGATTACGACGGTTGTGACTTGCACGGGAGGATATCAGCTAACGTCAACAGTGACGTTGGTCGGGTTGGTCAGAATATCAAACACCGCCGAACGTTTCTGCGACTGCGCGACAAGTGCCTTGATCTCGTCGGACGAAGCATCCGCATCAATCTCGTATGTTACCCGTATATCGTTGAACCCGTTTCGAACATCCGGGTCTGCGCCAAGTATTCCCTGAATATCCATGTCACCTTCGACAGTTGCCTTCACCGAACGCAACTGGATTTCCCTGTTCTGGGCAACCGCGGCGACACCTGCAGTCAGACAGCTCGCCAAACCGACAAGAACGATTTCAACGGGCGTGGCAGCGTTGTCTTCGGCCGCGAACACGAGTGGATGATCGGATTCGAATTCGAACGATGACCTGTGATCGTGTTCTGCTCCCAGGCCGAAATAACCACATACGGATGAACGACTATGCGTGCCGTGGAGCCACTCATTGGTGGCGCGCCATTTGAACGCACCTGCTTCCGGTGTTTCACCGAGTGCCGCGCGTGCACCCAGCAATGCTTCAACATTGACCCCGTTCTGGGCCCCCTTGTTTGCTTCGGTCATGAGAACTCTTCCTTCTTCTAGATGTTCAAACCAGAATGAAGAGGAAAACTGGTTACGTAGTGTGGCGAACTTCCCGGAACTGGATTCGGCACGCAGCAACGTGCGAACCGGTCATTCGGGGTTGCAGCTGTCCTGATTGGCTGACCTGCGAAAAATCGGGCACGGAAACCCGATTTGACCTTCAGAACCTACGCGGCACAGATTCATCATCTGACGCTCTCCTCTCTCATACGCGCTCTACGAGCGCCGAGAGCGAAGATCCGCTTTCGGCTGACTCATCGATCAGGCATTGGCACCGCAATTTGCGGTTGCCGCGGTTTCACAGGGCCTGTCCCTCAACCGCTCTGGATGAGCGCGTTCTGATTGTCTTTTGCACAAACAGAAATTCGGGTCAACCCGTTGGCACACTCCGCAAGACTGCAAGATCAGCCTGTTGCCCTGATCGAATGCTGAATGTGATGACCATGTCAGGTACGCTAAGAGAACTCGTCGGCATCACAGGCAACTGCGTCGGCTATACGAATGATCCGTTCAACAGTTCCGACAAGGTCGGAACGCGTAATTCTCGGATTGATTGTGCAAAATCGAAGGCAGCGCCTGCCGTCGAGCTCTGTCGACGTAACAAAGGCATAGCCGTCTTCAAGAAGGTGATCCACGGTGAGGCGATGCCAATTGTCGAGATCGCTGCATTGTCTGATCCCGGGAAGCAGACGGAATGTCACGACACCGAGTGACGGTCCGGACAGGATTTCAAACCGTCCGCTGTCCCTGAGAATGTCGGCTGCGGAATTGGCAGTGTCGATCCCGCGCTGGACTGCATCGCGAAATGCCTGTGCACCGAAGACCTTGAGAGAAAACCAGAGTTTGAAGGCCCTGAGATGCCGTGAAAGCTGAACCCCGCGATCCGAAAAGTTCACTTCGTCATCGGTTTCCACAACATCCTGGAGGTACTCCGGATGTTCTGAAAATGTCTGCTGAAGCACACCGGGTTCGCGAACGAGGCAGACCCCCGCCTCGTAGGGCTGAAACAGCCATTTGTGTGGATCGACGACAACGGAATTCGCGCGATTCATACCGCTGAGCAGACGCCGTCCTTCAGGGGTTAACGCGGCGGCGGCGCCATAGGCGCCGTCCACATGATTCCACATTCCTTCGCATTCGCAGATATCGGCGACAGCATGCAGGTCGTCGACACTTCCTGTATTCGTCGTGCCCGCATTGGCGATGATACAGAACGGTAATCTGCCGCGGTTCCTGTCAGCGCGAATGGCGTCCGTCAGATCCGGTATTGACATGCGGTATGAGCTGTCCACCGGAATGGGCTGCAGCTGATCTCCATGGAATCCCAGAACCCGCATGGCACGTGCGACACAACTGTGAGTCTGTGCGCTGCAATAGGCTACAGCTTTCGACGTGGGTTCCTCCAGCTGATGATTGCGTGCCGCGGCGAGACCGATCAGGTTTGCGACCGATCCACCGCTGGTAAACAGCCCATCTCCGAAGTTATCAAGACCGATAAGTTCGCGGATCCATCGCAGTGTCGTGCGTTCGCATTCCGCCGCGCCAGGTGATTCACGCCACAAGCTGGCGGGTACATTGAAGCCTGATACGAGAGCGTCTGCCATGCAGCTCGCGAAGTTGGATGGAGACGGAACAAAGGCCAGGAAGCGCGGGTGAGCCATATGCCCCATAATGCCAAAAATATTGTGTTCGGCTGAACTGAGTACATTGCGCCAGTTCTCAGGGGATTCTGGAATTGGTTCGTTGCGGACCCTGAGAAGCAAGTCGATGTCGATTGGGTCTACGGCGTTTCGGTTTGCAAGTTCGGCCCAGTAGTCGACAAGCATGTCGACCGTCCGGTAACCCATTTCGCGCATTTCATCTTTCGAAAGTTCAAGCGTTGCAGAGTTCATGTCCGTCTGATTCCGATGGTTGCGCTACGGGTTTTCTTGTGTGCAATTCCAGCACTGGACCACACGGGCACTGTTGTCACCCGTGTCATTTCATCCATGCGTATTTCATGCATCTCGCCTGTGTAATCAAGGCAGTACCGTGCATGAAGGATTGTGCCTCGAGCAGATCATGAGACCGATCTGGTTGTGATGGTTGGAGGATTTTGGTCAAATCGGGAGCGGCGGCCAATCGGGAGCGTGTATTCGATGACAGGTAATCAAGAGCGTTTGGCACCACTGGAAACTGTAGACTGGCATGCATCGCTATCAGATGTTCAGAAATCGCTCGGTGCACCGCTCAATATTCACAAGGTCATCGCACGAAACGCGAAGCTGATGATGCACTACGCTCCACTGCGGGAACACGTCGTTCGCTCAAGCTCGTTGGAGCCACGAATTCGCGAGCTGCTTGTCCTGCGTGTTGCGGTGCGGACGGGCAGCGAATACGAATGGATCCATCATGTTGAACGCGGTCGCACGGCAGGTTTGAGCACTGACGAGATCGTTTGCGTACGAGACAGGCGGCACGCGGAATGCTGGACAGGCAAGGAAGACATACTGCTCGATGCGGTCGACGAGATCATAGACAACCACAAGGTTCTCCACACGACGTGGATCAGACTGACCGGACAATTCAGTGACGAAGAGATACTCGATGTTATCTTCACGACAGGTATCTACCTGATCATGGCAACAATACTTGAGACCGCACAGGTTCCTCTCGAGGATGCGTATCTCGGCACTGACGATCCGGGGTTGAATATTGATCGGGTCGTTGAGACAGAATCCGGTGTGGAAAAGTGATGAACAAGGCCGCGGCACCATATCTGCTGTTTCTCGGCGATGCGCGCGATGATCTGTCCGTCAAGGGGTGCACGGGCATCAAGATCTGGCGCCCCGAAAAAGCAAGAGCGCAGTGTCGTCTGCCTGATTGCACGGCAGATCTCGGTTTGCCTGATGTGTCACCTGGCGAAGCTGCCGGTGTCGGGTGTCGAACAATGATCATCGGCATCGCCAATGCTGGTGGTTTCATACCGGACAACTGGCTCCCGGTCATAACGGACGCGCTGCACGCCGGTCTCGACGTTATGGCCGGTATGCACGTTCGGATGAACGACATACCGGTTCTCCGCGAGACTGCAGAAAAAACAGGCCGGACATTGTTCGATGTACGCCAGCCTGCCCGGTCATTCGATGTCGGAAACGGTTACCCCCGATCAGGCAAACGCGTTCTGACTGTCGGAACCGACTGCTCAATCGGCAAGATGTTCACATCTCTCGCAATCGAGAAGGAGATGCTGGTGCGGGGAATGAATGCAACGTTTCGCGCAACAGGACAGTCAGGAATCTTCATCGCAGGTGAGGGCGTAGCCGTTGACGGAGTTGTCGCGGACTTCATTTCCGGTGCGATCGAGTGGCTCTGCCCGGCGAACGATCCCGACCATTGGGACGTCATTGAAGGGCAGGGCTCGCTGTTTCATCCGTCGTTTGCCGGTGTCAGCCTTGGGCTTCTGCATGGATCACAGGCACAGGCACTTGTGATGTGCCATGAGCCAACACGCAATCACATGCGCGGATTGCCGGATCGGGATCTTCCCGATCTGATGACGTGCATACGCTACAACGAGTCATCGGCGCAACTCACTGCACCCGGATCGAGAGTCGTGGCACTTTCAATCAACACGGCGCGTCTTGACGACAGCAGGGCGTGGCATTGCCTGGACGGTTTCACGCATGAAATCGGACTGCCGTGCACCGATCCGGTACGCTTTGGCGCGGGACCCATCGTTGATGCACTCGAACAGATTCGGTGATGCCCGTTCGTGAGCTGCATGTGCAGAAGGTCGAATGGCCGCTGAAGACAGTCTTTCGCATATCTCGAGGTGCGAAGCAGAAAGCGGAGGCGGTCCGGGTCCGCGTTCACGAAGACGGGTATCAGGGGCAAGGTGAAGCGGTTCCGTATCCGCGCTATGGACAAACCGTTGATTCCAGTCGTGAGGAAATCGAACGGGTTTGCGATGCGTTGAAGGATGGTGCGAACCGCAGTGACATTCAGGCCATGATGTCGCCCGGTGCAGCCCGAAATGCCGTTGACTGCGCACTCTGGGATCTGGAATCGAAAATGACGCGCGTGCCGGTCTGGAAGTTGGCCGGACTTCCTCAACCTGTGGACTTGGATACGGCGTATACGATTTCGCTGGATAGTCCGGACGCAATGGGGCGCGTTGCAGCAATTCACGCGGCGCTACCCATACTCAAGGTCAAACTCGATGATCAGTTCATCGTGGAACGATTGCGCGCGGTTCGAAACGCAGCGCCAACTGCGCGTCTGGTCATCGATGCGAATGAAGCATGGACCATCGATACTCTGGTCGACCTGACAGACGAATTCATCAGCTGCGGCGTGGAAATGATCGAGCAGCCACTCCCTGCAGAACAGGATCAGGCACTTGCCGGACTTCACTATCCCGTCGCGTTATGTGCCGATGAGTCCTGCCACGGGGTGCACGCGCTGGACCTGCTTGCAGGTCGTTACGACATGATAAACATCAAGCTCGACAAGACGGGGGGCCTGACCGAAGCATTGGAATTGCGTCGCAAGGCACGCGAACACGGATTTCAGATAATGGTTGGCTGCATGGTGAGTTCATCACTAGCCATCGCACCGGCGTGTCTTGTTGCCCAGGATGCGGCTGTCATCGATCTTGATGCTCCGCTCTTTCTGACAGACGATCATCGTGACGGCATCGTGTTCGACGGGGCAACAATTCGCGCAGACTCGATCGGTACACTTTGGGGTGGTTGATCAAGCCAGGTTTCCGTGAAGCGTATTGAGAAACAGTGACCGCAGGTAATCGTCGGTACATTCAACCGGGTTTGTTGCGGCGGACGGATCAACAAGGCCCTGAGACACGATCTCATCGGTACGTGAATCGTTCAGACCGAGGTCGGACAAGGTATTGTCGATGTTCAGGATCTGCCGGAGTTCGAGAATCCAGTTGAGCACGGCGTCGAAACCCGTTCCGTCCAGATCCAGGTATCTGGCAAGTCTTTCGCACTTTTCAGCGACAGCATGGCGGTTCATGACCAGAACATACGGCATGAATATCGCATTGGTTCGACCATGATGGGTTCCGTAAAGCGCGCCGACGGGATGCGAGAGCGCGTGTATGGCGCCAAGACCTTTCTGAAATGCCGTTGCACCCATCGTGGCGGCAATCATCATGTTGCCGCGTGCTTCGAGATTTTCTCCGTTGTGAAACGCTTCGGGCAGCCAGTTCCGGACGAGGCGCATGCCTTCCAGTGCAATGCCATCGGCAATGGGATGCATCATGGGTGAACTGTACGCTTCGAGGCAGTGCGCAAGTGCATCCATACCTGTCCAGGCGGTGATATTCGACGGTAATCCCAGTGTCAGACAGGGATCTTCGATGACGATTCCGGGGAGCATGTTCGGGTGAAACAGAATTTTCTTTGTCTGATCTGATTCATCGAGAATGACGGTCGCCCGTCCGACTTCGGAACCGGTTCCGGCAGTGGTCGGAACAGCAATGACGGGCAGGATCGCGTCATGATCTGCCCTGGTCCAGTAATCGGCACGATCCTCGAAATCGAACATTGAACGGGTCTGACCCGCCATGAACGCAATCGTCTTGCCTGCATCCATCGCGCTGCCGCCGCCGATGGCAACAACGCCGTCGCGTTTTCCTTCTTGCAGTGTTTGTACGCCGCGAACGACGTCCGATCCTCTGGGATTGGGATCGACATCGGCAAACAGGCCGACATTCAGTCCGTTCGAGACGCAATTCTCTTGTGCGTCCACAATCATGGGAAACGCGCGAAGAGAACGATCCGTAACGAGGAGCGGACGCGAAATTCCCAGTTCGCGACATGCCTCGGGAAGTTCGGAAATCCTTCCGGGTCCGAATCGAATGTTGGTCGGAATCTTCCAATTGGCGTGACGTTCCGGACTCATCGGTTTTACTCCGTTCGGATGTGGTAGTCTGTATGGTCCTGTAGCCGCATCCGATGCAAGATCACGAATGGCGGTTGAGGAGTATGCTGAAGCATGACGCTGCCTGTCCTGATTGATTGCGATCCTGGCAAGGACGACGCGATGGCGATTTTCTTTGCACTTGCGTTGTCTGAGAAACTGGACGTTCTTGCCATTACCACCGTAGCAGGAAATGTACCCGTTAGCGTGACGAGTGAGAATGCCTGCAGGATTCTTGAAGCTGCCGGCAGAGTGGACATTCTGGTGTACCCGGGATGCCCGACTCCGATCATGCGCAAACTCCAGACTGCCGAACATGTGCACGGCATGGACGGCCTCGGTGGTTCAGGGTTGCCCCATGCAACAACCACGCCGGAGGACTACCACGCCGTCTGGGCGCTGACCGGATTTCTGGATGAAACCGATACACGCCTTTCGATTGCCGCACTTGGCCCGTTGACCAATATCGCGATGCTGCTGATCGAGAGGCCGGATCTTGTACACAAGATCAGTTCACTCGTGATCATGGGCGGTTCGCTCGAAGGCGGTAACGTCACGCCCCATGCGGAATTCAATGTGTATGTGGACCCGCATGCCGCACAGATTGTGCTGAATGCGGGTTTGCCCGTGACGTTCGTTACGCTCGATACGACGCGTCATCTTCGTCCCGATCAGGCGTGGTTCGACGAGATACGGGAATACGGTCTCCCCGGGGAAGCGGTCGCAGGCATGTGGCGCGAGGCACCCGTGCCGTTTCACGACCTGGCTGCCGTCGGTTACCTCGCCTGGCCGGAACTCTACACGGTGGACATGTGCAATATTGCGATCATGTGCGAGGACGGGCCGGAAATCGGAAAGATGGCAATCGAACCCGGAGGGGTCGAATGCGAGATCGTTACAGGACTCGACCGTGCCGTGTTCCTTGAACGTGTGGCGCGTGTGATGGAAACCTATCGGCCGTTGCCGGAGAGTTCTGCAGGACAGACCTAGACAACCCGATCAGGTGGTTCGTTTCCGGCGAAGTAGGCATCGAGATTGTCGACCGCACGAAAACCCATGGCATCCCGGGTCGCGCGTGTCGCACTGCCCAGATGGGGCAACAGGAAGACGTTGGGAAGATCACGATAACCCGGGTGAATATCTGGCTCTCCGTCAAAGACATCGAGTCCCGCAGAAAACAGTTTTCTCCTCTTCAGCGCATCGATGAGTGCATCATCATCCACGACATTTCCGCGCGCCGTATTGACGACAATGGCACCGTCCGGAAGCAACGAGATCGTTTCGGCATTGAGAATCCGTATGGTCTCGCGAGTCGACGGACAATGAATGGAAAGGATGTCTGAAACCTTGAGCAATTCGTCGAGCTCGGCACAGTAGGTGGCACCGTATTCGAGCTCCGGCGCAAGCCGTGTGCGATTGTGATAGAAGACCTCCAGATCGAAACCGGCAGCTCTCTTCGCCACAGCCTGTCCGATCCTCCCCATTCCCAGTATACCGAGACGGCACCCAGTGACGTGTATGCCGCGCATTCCCGTCGGCGCCCATGCACCCCAGGTACGCTCGTAGATCAGCCCCTGTCCTTCATGGACCCTTCGCGCTGAACCCAGAATCAGGAGCATGGCGATGTCAGCTGTGGCGTCGGTCAGTACATCGGGGGTGTTGGTCACAACAATCCCGCGTTTCCGGGCTGCTTCAACATCAATATGTTCATATCCGACGGAGAACGTCGAAATGATCCTGATGCTCGAATCGAGCTGCTCTATCGTATCTGCCGCAATCTTGTCGGTGGGACAGGGAAGCAATGCCTGTGCGCCGCGTGAATCACGGATGACATCCGCCGGTGTTGGCAACGCATCAGTGGTATTGAGACGCGGGTCATAATCCCTGCGTAGCCGCTCCTCGACTGCGTCAGGAAGTGTGCGGGTTACGTAAACCGTGGGTCTGGAATCAGTGCGTTCGGCGTTTACATCTTGCATTCACGGGTTCCGGTCTGTTGCAGGTTGGGCGGCAGTATGCTGTCGCGTGGTTTACAGGAAACAGTTCAGATTGTTGCGACGGGTACAATCGCGATGAGACGGTGATGTGCAGACGGAGAACTTCATCGCGCCAATCGGAACTTATTCGATCGTGGATGTGACATACGCGATGACGTCTTTCCAGCTCCGGGCCCGGAAATCGGCTTCCCTTATCTCGTCCAGCATCCTGTCGAGTCGCTTGTCACCGACGAAAAGTATGCGTTTGACTGCTGGCGCGTGGATTGCCGCTTCCGCGTGATGTGAGGGAAGGTCATCAATGAAGTAGGAGGTTTTGCTGGTCCGTTCAGCCAACGCGGCGACAGCTGGTGCCTTTGTACCTTCATTCAGGATAACGGGTATTGATATGCCGTTGTCGCGCAATGCATTGATACGTGCATCACGCAACCGGTAGGGCAGGTTGGTGAGCACGACTGCCTGCGCATGTTCTTGCAATTCTTCCAGTGCTGCGGGTGCATCAGGGAAGACGCACATGTCGCGGGTTCGCAAATCGAGGAAGTTTCCGATCAATTTATGGACGTCATGTGCCGACAACGGCACATCCGTGTTGCAGTCCACGATATTGCCGTTCAGACGAAACGATGACCAATTGTAGTAGTACTCCCGCTCAGCAAGAAAACTCTCGAGTTCGCGCATGAACTCGAAAATCACACCATCCGCATCACAGATGACGAGCGGACGATCGGGATCGATCCGGATGGACTTCAGCTGCTCGCTGCTGTCCGGGTGTGTCATCAGATGCCGGAAATGGACTGAATCAGACTGGGCTTCGGTGGCTCGTTCCTGAAAAACGCAAAGGGACGGAAACCGTCACTTCAGGCGCTTTTCCTTGAAAAGCACGTGCTTCCTGGCAACGGGATCGTACTTGCGAAACGCGAGTTTTTCCGATTGGGTCCGCTGGTTTTTCTTGGTTACATAGTAGTAACCCGTGTCAGCAGTGCTCTCCAGTTTGATAAGAACTGTCGTCGGTTTGGCCATAGATCACCTGCCATGAAAAGAGAACGGGAGAATATTGATCAGGGAATTCCGGTCAAGCTGATTCGACGGTCTTTCATGATGCGCGTTGAATCTGACGGAAAGTGGCAAAGGTCACATACAGGAAGATTGCCGCAGATATTGAAACAATGAACCCGGCCGGGCCTATACCGTCCATCGAGAATCCGACCAGAATTGGCCCGATCATGCCACCGACGCCGAAGAGAACCGAAAAGACGGCATTTGCCGCGACCAGATCAACAGAAGTGAAACGCTGGCCGAGAAGTGTGATTCCCACCGTGAAAATCGCACCCATCGAACCACCCCACAGAGAAACGAGTGCCCAGAGACACAACCCGGGGAGTGTCCACCACGCATGTGTTCCACCCTCGATTGCAAAATGGAGCAGGATGGTCGTTGCCAGGAGAACGAGAACGCAACCCACCAGGAGCCAGCCGCGGTCAACCTTGTCCGCCAGCCATCCGACCGGATACTGATAGAACACCGCACCCAGTGAGCTGACCCAGATGACGGCATATCCGATGGTGCGATACTCCTTGCCGAGAATGTCCATCGTGTAGAGGTGGGCAAACGTCTGGATTCCGCCTTCGAGAATGCCAAACATCGCAGACGACAACAGCACCGTTGGCGCTGCGAGAAAGACCAGAACCAGTGTCCAGGGGCCTGTTCCCTTTCGTTCTGTTTCGGGAAAGCGAAATGCAATCCTGTGCGTGGGTATGAACAGGATTGACGCGATGACGACGGCAACAATGCCGAACATGAATGGCCAGGATGTCTCCGGATCGAACGCCGCACCAATCATCGGGCCGATGGCCCAACCGGCCATGCCGATTGTGGTGTAAACGCCGAGCCAGCGACCGCGCACCCTGTCATCGAGAATCTGGTTTATCCAGGTATCACCGGCGGTAAACATGAGCGAGACACCGGCACCGAGGAAAAAACGCACGGGTAACCAGGCGTAATAGTCCCGCGTGACGTCAAGGAGAAAGAGCGATACGGCGATGACCGCAAAACTGGCAGCGAGCGAAAGTACAAATCCCAATCGCGGAATAAGCCGGGTCGCCATCAATGCGACAATGATCATTCCCGCAAACTGCACTGATGCATTGATGCTGATTGCAGTATCGCTGTAGCCCCGATTTGCGAGCAATTCCGACAGGATCGGCCACGTAAGTGAACTTGTGATTGAAATGGCTGAAAGCGAAAGGATCAACAGAACCAGGTGATACGCCCAAGGGCGTGAATTCGGTTCGAGTTCAGATCTCGTCAATGTGAAGTCTCAACTGCCTGTAGTGCAGAAACGGCACTGTTGTCTGAACGGATCCTTGATCGCGCCAGCGTGCGCACGCAATGGCGACCGCGTGCTTTGTGACGTCTATGGTCTCGAGTTCGCCAATCTTTTCAGCATCGAACCATTGCAATTCCACCAGTTCGCCATCCTGCAGGAGATGCCCCGCGACGTCCGAGGCATCCAGCATGAAAAAGCGTGTATTGAACCGTTTTCGGGAGATGGTCGGGGTTAATGCACGCATGACAAAATCGAGTGCCGCGACATCCGGTTCGACATCGTGATCGGCCAGTGTTTGCCAGAATGGAGAGTCCGGCAGACCCTTGTGGCGGAGTCCTTTGCGCGCGACAAGCAATCCTGTTTCTTCCCAGGTTTCGCGGAGTCCTGCGATGGCCAGCATCACCGGATTCGAAATTCTGGAGTGGCGGCGCAATGCTGTTTCGGTCTCGCGCTTCAGTTCGAAGCCCGCGCGTGCTGCCTGGCGATCGGATGAGTCGACGCGGCCGCCGGGAAAAACATAGACACCGGGCAGGAAGGTCGCCTTCGAGCGCCGGCGGCCCATGAGGATTTCAGGGCGATGCGCATTGCCGCGGACAAGGATGACACTTGCAGCGTCCCTGGGGCGTGACGGACGATCCGTGTTCAATCAAGCGGCCCTGAACAGATGTGTTTGGCGTATGCGGTCGGGTTTTACTCGACGATGCTGCGACCGGACGCCGTCAGTCGACAGACCAGCCAGTCAGGCTTGACCGGATTGGTGATCCAGGGTTCTGCCCAGCCTTGTTTGATACAGCTGCGTATCGTCCTCGGATCGATCTCCTGGCCTTGTTCATTGAACAACGGGAGTTTGCCGCCAGCTTGATCGAGACCGCGAACGAGCCAGCGTCGTTGCGCCGGGGTTGGTCGTTCGCTTCTCAGATCGGCTTTTGCGGCGTGCGTGGCGGCCATCTTGAAACTCCCGCGAATGCGTATGACGGGAACGGACTATAGCACAGTCAATCGCCCATGAATGTGCAGTGTTCGGCCCATGCATCGGTCGTGTTATCGCCGTGGAAATCGATGACCCTTGGTGCAGTCGTCAACGTCAACTTCTCTGTGGTGGTTGCGATCCTTGATCTTCCTGAGAGGATCACAAACCGTTGCCGTCGTTGCTCGCTTTCACTGACCCGCGGTCGATCGCTGTGTCTCCTTGTCGTATCCGTCATGGTGTGCAACGTGTCGGGTTTGCGATTTCATGTCCTGTCGTTACGCGACTTGCAATAGTCGGCGTAAATTGTGGAAAAGATTTCAAGAACCGCACCTGCAGGTCGGGAATTCAGTGCCACGTCTTCCAGATGAAACCGACCGGGAGTCCCATAACCGAATCCGGTGACGAATATCAGATCAGACACTCTGACAACGAGCATCCATTTTCGTGATTTCGAAGGATGGTTCTGTGTCTGGTACGAACGCGGAACTCCTTGGTCGGAGATCGCAAGTCATCAGGTTCGAGGAGTGGATTTTCGACCACGGCGACGGGGCGATGAGCTCTTGGTCGTCCGGGATTTTTTCGGTCGGGATTTCTTCGCTTCAAGCAGGTCCAGAGCTGACTCAAGTGTTATCGAGTCCGGTGTCTGGTCTTTTCGCAAACTGGCATTTGTTCGTCCGTGCGCGACATAGGGGCCATACCGGCCGCCCTTGATCTCTATCGGCGCACCGTCATGGGGATGATTGCCGATTTCGCGAAGAACCGTTGACGTGCGTGATCCCTTGTCCTCGTTGACGATCGCAACGGCTCTGTTGAGGCCGATTGTGAGAACATCGTCTATGGATGGAAGCTTGGTGTACTGGCCCTTGCATTTGAGATACGGACCAAATCGTCCGATTGCCGCGAGGATCGGTTCGTTACTATCCGGATGAAGGCCGACCTCACGGGGTAGTGACAGGAGTTGAAGTGCGGTCTCCAGCGTCAGACTTTCGACCGCAATCTCGGGTGGAATTGAACTGCGGGGCGGCTTCTTGTTCTTGGATCCATCACCAAGCTGGACGTAGATGCCGTAAGGTCCCTTGCGCAGGGTGACATCTTCACCCGATTTCGGATCGCGTCCCAAATTTCGTGGTTCGTTGTCCAGCAAATCCTGATCTGCGCCCAGGTTGGAGGCGAAACGGCATTCGGGATACTTCGAGCAGCCCAGAAAGATATTTCCCTTGCTCATTCGAATGCCGATTCGTCCATCCCCGCAACGCGGGCAAGTTCTGGCGTCCGCATTGTCATTTGCAGGAAAGATGAAACGCTCAAGGCGTTTTTCGATCGCATCACTGACGGCAAACGGCGACATCAACCGCGCGTCTTCAGTCTGACTGCGAAATGGTCCCCAGAACTCCCGGAGTACCTCTTTCCAGCCAACTGTCGAGTTGGAAATCCGGTCGAGTTCTTCCTCCATCTTTGCCGTGAACCCGTACGCGACATAGCGTTCGAAGAACGACTCCAGAAAGGCGGTGACAACTCTGCCCCTGACTTCCGGAACAAAGCGTCTGGAATCCAGGCGCACGTATTCCCGGTCTTGCAGGACACGAATGATGGCTGCGTATGTCGAAGGCCGCCCGATTCCCCGTTCCTCCAGATTCTTGACAAGACTGGCCTCGCTGAATCGTGCTGGCGGTTTTTCGAAGTGTTGCGCCGTCGTGACGTCGTTGCATGTCAACAGATCGCCAACATTCACATTGGGCAGATCGCCAGTGTTCGCTTCTTCTGACGGATCAGGTTCATCCCGTCCTTCCCTGTAGAGGCGGCGAAAGCCGTCAAAGAGAATGATTGAACCGGAAGTTCGTAGCACGACGTCGCCTGACAGCGACCCGATGTTGATCGTCACCTGATTGGTGACGCACAACGCCATCTGGCTGGCGATGGTTCGGTTCCAGATCAGCGCGTAGAGCCGCGACTGGTCCTTGTCGAGAAACCGGTCCACTTCCTGGGGTGTGCGATGGAGATCGGTTGGCCTGATGGCCTCATGGGCTTCCTGCGCGTTGCGGGCACTTGACTTGAAAACATGGGGCCGGGACGGAAGATAGGAGTCGCCATATCTTTTGCGAATGACTTCACGAGCGGCCTGAATGCTCTGTTGTGAGATCGCGATACTGTCGGTCCGCATGTATGTGATGAGGCCGACGGTTTCGCCCGCGATCGCCACCCCTTCATAGAGCTTCTGTGCCGTTCGCATGGTCCGCTGGACGCCCATGCCAATCTTGTGTGACGCCTCTTGCTGCAGCGTTGATGTCGTGAATGGCGGTCGCGGTTTCTGTTTGACTTCCCTGCGCTCAACAGACGCAACCTTGTACTGGGAATACTTGTCCAACGACGCGTCAAGATTCGGGACTGTTGCGGCGTCGTTCCCTGAGATGAGAGAAACGAGCGCGCCATCACTGTCAGTCCCGGTACGAACACAATGTGCCGCAAGCGCCGCAAGGTGTTCGTTCGACAGATCGAACCTGTTGACTCGCTGCCCCCCGACTTCGTGCAGACGCGCTGTAAATGGCTTGTCGTTCTCCGGGGAGAGCGTTGCATTGACACTCCAGTACTCACGTGCCGTAAACGCCTCGATTTCGCTCTCGCGTTCACAGATCATGCGTAACGCAACGGATTGAACGCGTCCTGCCGAACGACTTCCAGGAAGTTTGCGCCAGAGAACAGGCGAAAGATTGAATCCGACAAGATAGTCGAGAGCCATTCGTGCCTGCTGTGCGTCAACCAGTGCCATGTTTATTTCACGCGGGTTGGCCATGGCCTCGAGAACTGCATCGCGGGTTACCTCATGGAAAACCACACGGTGTACGTCACATTTCTTGAGCAGCTTCCTGTCCTGCAAACAGGCGAGAACGTGCCACGAAATAGCTTCACCTTCACGGTCCGGGTCTGTCGCAAGAATCAGTTCATCTGCGAAACGGACCGCATCAGAAATCTCTCGCAGTGGCTTGCGTGATGACTCCTTGACTTCATAGTGCATCTCGAAGTCGCGTTCCGGCACGACCGAACCATCACGCTTTGGCAGATCGCGTACGTGACCAATACTGGCGAGAACCTTGTATTCGTCCCCAAGGTATCGACCGATCGTCCTGGCCTTGGCAGGCGATTCAACGACAACGACTTTCACGGAATTCTCCTGTTCGAAGGCAATTGTGGGGACGCGTTGAACCCCGCAAACATGATCAACCTCATAATTCCTCGAAAGGCACGGTCTGCAGCTTGAGCAAACCGGTTGACGCACGACATTGCGCTAAATGGTCACGAAATCATGGCGCGTCAACAGTTTTTGATAGCGTGAATTCCTGACACGACTGCCTTGTGACGCGTGAAACAGACTGTTGTGTGCGGTGATATTTGTGCCCTTGTATCCCGCCCGGATACCAGTTCAGCAGCGTGCGGCGATGATTGCCGGACAATTTGTCGCACCAACCAGATACGCATCCTGCAAGTCAGCGCCTTGCAGTTTCGCATTCTTCAAGTTTGAATTAGCCAGGTCAGCACCGCGAAGATTTGCACCTGTGAGATCTGCACTATAGAAATCAGCATAGTTCAGATAGGCACCGGACAGGTCGGCGTTGGTCAGGTCTGCAAAACTCAAGTTTGAACTGATCAGGTTCGCGTTGATCAGACTTGCACCGTTCAGGTTTGCGCGGGACAGGTTTGCATGGCTCATGACAGCATAATCCAGACCTGCGTTGTTCAAATTCGCATCGCGTAGATAGGCACCGCGCAGATATGCGCCAGACAGCTCTGCATTGGACAGGTCGGCACCCGACAAATCCGCAAAACTTAGATTTGCATCGGCAAGGTCGACACCGGTGAGAACCGCGTTCGCCAGTTCAGCACCTTCGCACTGTGCAAAAGGCGCAATCTCACAGTTCGCCTGAGCCTGCAGGGTGTGTGCAACCGTTGCGGCTACAAGGATCAATGTGGTGAACAGGCGAACCATGAA
The DNA here is from genome assembly GCA_965200745.1 of Alphaproteobacteria bacterium. GTDB lineage: Bacteria > Pseudomonadota > Alphaproteobacteria > SP197 > SP197 > SP197. Next base: position 165,197 of record CBDAUZ010000002.1, on the reverse strand, counting down.
ACGTCTTCCCTCAGGTCAGACTCTTTCCAATGTAGCAGGTTTGCAACCGATCTGACACAAACAACCCGATCAGCCCGAACGCCAGCAAGACAAAGATCAGCGCGGCCGAAATTTCACCTGCGCGATATGCGAATTTCTGTTCGGGGTTCGGTGCCGTTGAAAAGTCTGATGATGTTCGACCAGTGCCTGATAATCACGAGAGTGGCAATCAGAATGCAGGCAACTGCGAATGGCAAATCTCTCGTAAAGACCCACATCGAGACGGGCAGGGCGAGTGCCGACACGATGCCGCCGACAGACGAGATTCTGGTGAATGCGAATGCAACAAGCCAGGCCATACAGGCAACTGCACCCGCGGACAGCGAAAGTGCAACCGCAGCGCCGAGCATCGTGGCAACGCCCTTGCCACCACGGAATCGCAGCCAGACGGAAAACACGTGGCCCAGAACAACTGCAACTGCTGCAACGACGGCAAAATCCGGTCCACCAAACTCCCGCGCGGCGGTGACAGTGAGAAACCCCTTGCCGATGTCCAGCACAAGTGTTGCGAGTGCCAGTCCATGCATGCCCGTGCGCAATACATTGGTTGCACCGATGTTGCCTGAACCCAGTTTGCGAATGTCGCCCTGACCGGCGACCCGGGTCAGGACAAGACCGAATGGAATTGTTCCGATGAGCCAGGAAATCAGGGCACAGGCAAAGACAGGCCAAAGAAACGGCAACGCATCGACGGACATGAGGCGATAGTCAAACATGATTGAATCGTGCGCGTATCATCAGCTATTCCGTGATTCACCGCGGTCGAGTCTGTACATGGTTCGACCGTTGACAACGGTGCGTACGGCCGTTCCGCGAACCCAGCGACCGCTGAACGGTGAATTCTTCGATTTGCTCTGGAATGCCTTCGCGTTGATTTGCCAGCGATGGTCGGTATCGATGAAAACGATGTCGGCCGGTCCGCCTTTCTCAAGCTTGCCGGCATTCAGGCCAAGTATCGTGGCAGGTCCGGACGTGATCAGCTCAAGCGCATGCGAAAGGGACAGCCGCCCGGTGTGATACAATTCGAGCGTGAGCGGCAGCAGAGTCTCCAGTCCGACAATTCCGAATGAAGCCTGCGCGAACGGTTGCCGTTTGCTGTCCTGATCGCGTGGGGTGTGGTCGGAAGCGACGGCGTCGATGATCCGGTCCTCGACCGCCTTGCACAGGGCCTGACGATCAGATTCGAGGCGCAAGGGCGGTCGAACCTTTGCAAAAGTCAGATAGTCGCCGATGCTGGTTTCGTTCGAAACCAGATAATGCGGCGCTGTATCTGCCGTGATTCTGATCCCGTCATGCCTGGCGCGATCAATGAGTTCGATGCTCGCCGCAGTCGTGATGTTCATCAGATGCAATCTGGCCCCTGTCATCTCGGCGAGCCGAATGTCGCGCGCAACAATGATACACTCGCTCGCTGGCGGGATCCCCTCTAATCCGAGGCGCGCAGACATCTCGCCGTCGTTCATGACACCGTCGCCAGCCAGGTACCTGTCCTCGGGATAGTGAATGATCAGGCTGTCAAAAGCCGTTGCATAGGACAGGGCACGGTAAAGAACATTCGTGTTCATGACTGAACGCGTTCCGTCGGAGAAGGCAACAGCGCCGGCGTTGCTGAGCAGACCGAGTTCGGTCAATTGCGCGCCGCCCCGTTCCCGCGTCAGCGCCGCAATGGTGTGGACCTTGACCAGCGACGTCTCCCGGGCCCGTCTCTCTATGAAGTGTACAAGCGAAACATCGTCGATCGGCGGATGCGTGGCTGGCATGCAGGCAACTGTCGTGATCCCCCCGACGGCCGCCGAACGGCTGGCTGTGTGAATGGTTTCCTGATGCTGGAAGCCGGGTTCACGCATATGTGCACGCATGTCCACCAGACCGGGGGCTGCAACCAGGCCGGTTGAATCGACGACTGTTGTATCCCGGGAAAGCGTATTGCGCGTGACTTGCGGGCCCAGGTCAACAATCCGGTTTGCCTCGGTGAGAATTCCACCGACTTCGTCGCGTCCGCTGGCCGGGTCGATCAGACGTGCATTGACGTAGGCAACGCGGCCGGTTTTTTCCTTCTTCGCGGCTGTATCGGCAAGCCAGGGTTTCACAGGTTGTGATCCGCTGCGTCTGAAGACCGTGCATAGACCTCCAGACAGGCCTGCCGGACTGCAACACCCATTTCCACCTGGTCGAGTATCACGCTCCGGTTGAAGTCATCCGCGACTTCGCTGTCTATCTCGATGCCCCGGTTCATGGGGCCTGGATGCATGATCAGGGCGTCTGGTCTGGCGGCACGGAGCTTTTCGTAATCCAGACCGTGAAATTCGAAATATTCGCGCGGTGACGGGACGAAGTTACCCTGCATGCGTTCGTGCTGCAGTCGCAGCATCATGACGATATCGACGTCGTCGAGGCCTTCCTTCATGTCATGAAAGACCTCGACGCCGAATGCCTCGACGCGTGTCGGCAGAAGTGTCGGAGGGGCGACAAGGCGAACGCGCGCGCCCATCTTGTTGAACAGGATGACGTTGGATCGGGCAACCCGGCTGTGCAGGATGTCGCCGCAGATTGCGATGGTCAGGCCAGAGAGGCGACCAACCCGCCGCCTGATCGTCAGACCGTCCAGCAGCGCCTGTGTCGGATGTTCATGACTGCCGTCACCGGCGTTGATGACAGCGGCGTCGACCGAGTTTGACAGGAGTTTCACGGCACCGCTGTCAGGATGGCGAACGACGAGAACGTCCGGGCGCATGGCATTGAGTGTCGTTGCCGTGTCAACCAGCGTCTCGCCTTTCTTGATGGAGCTTGTGCTCGGCGACATGTTGATCACATCGGCGGCAAGACGCTTGCCGGCAAGCTCGAATGACGTACGCGTTCGCGTCGAGTTCTCGAAGAACATGTTGATCTGTGTTCGGCCGCGCAGGATGTCGCGCTTCTTTCCGGCACGTCTGTTGAGAACGACGTAACTGTCGGCAATATCAAGCAGGCCGGTTATCTCGTCCGGAGAAAGATCCTCAATGGACAGTAGATGTCGGTGAACGGAGAAATCTGATTCAGCTGTCATGCTGAAACATGTTCACTACAGCAATGCCGGTGAATTGTCATCGCGTATTGCCGTGTTTCCTGCCCATTGCATCCAGTGCGTCCTGCAGGATGATGCACGCAGCGGTGGCATCAAGCGCATCACGGCGTTTTTTTCGGGCCTTGCTCTTGTCCTGTAGAGACTGACGGGCGGCGAATGTCGTGAGACGCTCGTCCCAGAGAAGTACCGGCAGGGTGAATCGATCGACAAGATTGTGACCGATCTGCACGGCAGATTCAGCGCGTGGACCTTCTGTTCCATCCATGTTGAGTGGCAGACCCAGAATGAAGCCGCAAATGTCACGCTCGTCAACAATGCGCGCAATCAACGCGGAGTCCGCACGCCAGTTCTGACGGTGAATAGTGCACAGGGGTGTCGAGACAACGCGCAGACGGTCGCAGGCTGCAATCCCGAACGTTCGCGATCCGGGATCAATGCCCATCAGTGCCCCTGCGGGGCAGGTTTGCAGAAAGGCGCCGGCGTCCCGTTCAGGCTTGTCGACGGTCATGCTGCCTGTTAGTTTCCGCAAAATTCCGCACAACAGAATTGCCGCGTGTCTTGTCCATACGGATGGAAGTGTGCATGGCTATCGACATACCCACGGTTGAGAGAATTGCAAGATTGTCCCGGATCGAAACGACGGAGGACGAACGGGCAGAACTCGCGCACGAGCTGACCAGTATCCTCGACTGGATACGACAACTCGACGAAATCGACACGCAAGACGTGGAACCCATGACAAGCGTCGCGGAAATGGTGTTGAAATCCCGTCCGGACACCGCAGTGTGCAACGACACGTCGGCAGACGTAACGCGCAATGCACCTGTTTCACACGATCATTTCTTTGTTGTTCCCAAGGTCGTCGAATGAGTGATCTGACCAGACTTTCGATCGCTGAATGCAGGCAGCGTCTCCGGTCGGGTGAGATTTCGTCACACGATCTGACGACGGCGCATCTTGATGTCATGGAACGAAACAGGCATCTCAACGCCTACATTACCGAAACACCCGAACGCGCTCTCGAGATGGCAGCGAAATCGGATGCACGACGACGGGACGGGGCGGCTGGTTCACTTGAAGGAATTCCGCTCGCCATCAAGGACCTGTTCTGTACCCGTGATGTCCCCACAACGGCGGGTTCGCGCATTCTCGACGGATTCAAGCCGTATTACGAATCGACCGTGACAACGAAGTTGTTCGATTCAGGCGCGGTGATGCTGGGCAAGGCCAATCTCGATGAATTTGCAATGGGCTCGTCCAACCTGACGAGTTACTTCGGACATGTCGTGAACCCCTGGCGGGAAACTGAATCCGGCCCGGATCTTGTTCCTGGCGGATCGTCCGGTGGATCGGCAGCGGCCGTGGCTGCACACCTGGCGGCCGGTGCGACGGGGACAGACACCGGTGGGTCGATCAGACAACCGGCAGCGTTTACCGGAACAGTCGGGATGAAACCGACGTATGGCCGTTGTTCGCGCTGGGGCATTGTCGCGTTCGCATCGTCTCTGGATCAGGCTGGCCCGATCACGCGTACGGTGCGTGATGCGGCAATCATGTTATCTGCCATGGCAGGTCATGATCCAAAGGACTCCACATCCGCGAACATCCCGGTTCCGGATTTCGAGGCGAAGCTCGACGACGGGATCAGGGGACTGGTCATCGGCATCCCCGAAGAGTTCGATGACGAAAGCATGCCCGGAGACATACGGGAACTGTGGATGCGTGCTGCCGGATGGCTTGAAGAACAGGGCGCGACGACAACGCGGGTTTCCCTGCCATTGACCCGTTATGCGCTGCCAACCTATTACATCATCGCACCAGCGGAAGCGTCGTCGAATCTCGCCCGTTATGATGGTGTACGATATGGATTCAGGGCGGAAGCCGATGATCTGCTGGAGATGTATGAGAAGACGCGTGCACAGGGATTCGGTGCGGAGGTCAAGCGCCGCATTCTGATCGGAACCTATGTACTTTCCGCTGGTTACTATGACGCCTACTACCTCAAGGCGCAAAAGGTCCGCACACGCATTGCCAACGATTTTCAACAGGTATTCAAGCACGTGGATGCCATGCTGACTCCCGTGACACCCACACCGGCATTCAGTATCGAGAATCCGCCACAAGATCCTGTGGCCATGTATCTCAACGATATCTTCACGGTTCCGGTTTCGCTTGCCGGACTGCCCGGCATTTCCGTACCGGCCGGAATCAATGACCGTGGCCTGCCTCTGGGACTTCAGGTCATCGGACGGGCGTTTGACGAGGAAACGATGTTTCGTGTCGCGCGTGCAGTCGAACGGGCTGCAGACTTCACCGGCATGCAATCGCGAGATGAATCTTGAACGCGCAGATCGAGGGCCGTCACGGCAACTGGGAGTATGTGATCGGCCTGGAAGTCCACGCCCAGATCATCTCGAATGCGAAGTTGTTTTCCGATGCATCCGCATGGTTCGGCGGCCAGCCGAACGACCAGGTTTCGCCGATTGACGCAGGAATGCCGGGAATGCTTCCGGTCATCAACATTGCCTGTATCGAACAGGCCGTCAAAACCGGGATTGCCATCAACGGCACGATCAACCGCAATTCCGTGTTCGACCGCAAGAACTACTTCTATCCGGACCTGCCGCAGGGATATCAGATTTCGCAGTACAAGAGCCCGGTTGTATCGGACGGCTGGCTCGTGATCGAGCTTGAGAACGGTGAGGAAAAGACGGTCGGGATCGAACGGCTGCACGTCGAGCAGGATGCAGGCAAGAGCATGCACGACCAGGATCCCCTGAATTCTCTGGTCGATCTGAACCGTTCAGGTGTCGGACTGATGGAGATCGTCTCACATCCGGATATGCGATCTCCCGAAGAGGCTGCGGCTTATGTACGCACCCTCCGGACGATCTTGCGGTATGCCGGCACCTGCGACGGCAACATGCAGGAAGGTTCTCTGCGTGTTGATGCGAATGTCTCGGTACGCAAATCCGGTGATCCGCTGGGGACTCGTTGCGAGATCAAGAACCTCAATTCCATACGATTCCTGCAGCGTGCACTGCGAGTCGAGGCGCAACGCCAGGTTGACCTGATCGAGGATGGCGGAACGGTCTCACAGGAAACAAGGCACTACGATGTTGCGCGAAACGAGACACGCAGTTTACGCAGCAAGGAAGATGCACACGACTATCGGTATTTTCCCGACCCCGATCTGTTGCCGCTGGAACTCGATGAATCGTGGATCGCCGACATCAGGGCGGCGATGCCGGAGTTGCCGGATGCGCGTCGCACGCGTCTGGTCTCGCAGCATGGCCTTTCAGACTACGACGCGCGGGTTCTGGTCGCTGAAAAGGACAATGCGGATTATTTCGAAGCCGCAGCAGTGGGGCATGACAGCAAACTGGTCGCAAATTGGGTCATTTCCGAGCTGTTCGGGCTGTTGAACAGGAATTCCATTGCGATTGTCGACAGCCCGGTCAGCAGTGCGGCGTTGGGTGAACTTGTGGGCCTTGTAGCGGACTCGACGATTTCGGGGCGCATTGCCAAGGATGTTTTTGCGGAAATGTTCGAGACTGGTCAGTCAGCGTCGGCGATTGTCGAAAGCAGGGGATTGCGCCAGATTTCGGATAGGGGCGCGGTATCCGCAATGATTGATAGCGTGATGATGCGTGAGTCCGGCAAGGTTGCGGAATACCGGGGCGGAAAATCCAAACTCTTCGGTTTCTTTGTCGGGCAGGTGATGAAGGAATCGCGGGGCAAGGCGGACCCCAAGGTCGTGAATGCATTGTTACGGGAAAAACTCGATTCGTAGTTGTATTCAGCGGTGTGTTTCAGTCCGTCGTGGAAATCAGGTTCAGATACAGTTCACGATCGACGTTGCCGCCCGAGACAACGACGAGAACGGTCTGATCCCGGATATCGATCTTCATTGCCAGTACAGCCGCCAGCGCAACGGCGCCGCCTGGTTCAACAACCAGTTTGAATTCGCGAAATGCTGCGTGCATCGCATGGCGAACTTCCGACTCACTGACGGTCAGTCCGGAGCTTACGAAACGCCGGTTGATCGCGAATGTCAGGTTGCCTGGTGTTCGCGCCAGCAATGCGTCACACGATGAGTCAGGGGTGTCGCTGATCGTTATCCGTTCACCGCTTGCGAGCGATTGTGCGGTGTCATCCCATCCTTCCGGTTCAACCGTATGAATGTCGCAATTCGGATGAAAATGCTTGATGGCGGTTGAAACACCTGCACAGAGCCCACCGCCACCGCAGGGTACGAGAACGCGATCAGGTATGATGCTTCGTTCACGACACGCAGTCGCGAGTTCGTATCCGATCGTTCCCTGGCCTGCGATGACATCCGGATCATCAAACGGCCGAACCAGATCCCAGCCATTCTCCACCACGATGCTGTTTGCAAGAGCTTCGCGGTCAGCACCGTGGCGCGGATAGGGGACAACCTGTGCGCCGAGCGCATTGGTCCGCTCGATCTTGATACGCGGGGCGTCGTCGGGCATCACGATGGCGCAGGGAAACCCTGCGATGGCACTCGCTGCGGCGACACCTTGCGCATGATTGCCCGACGAGAATGCGACGAAGCCATGGGCACCGGATTCTTCCGTGAGGATTCTGATCTTGTTGAACGCACCGCGGAATTTGAACGAACCTGTCAGTTGAAGGCATTCAGGTTTCAGCAGAAGGCGTCCGCCGAGTTGCCGGTTCAAAAGTGGCGACTCGAGGAGTGGCGTGATGATCGCATGGCTCCGGATACGTTTTGCCGCGGCGATGATCTCGGCAATTCCAGGCAGATGCAGATTTTCTGTCATGTCAACGGACGATCCGGTTCAGGGAAAGGACACGAATTGTTGGGAAGTGAAATCTGACAGATCCGGTTCGCTTTCCGGTCAAAAAAGCAGATATATCAAAATCATGTTAAGGCAAACTTGATGCAAAACTTAACTTTCGAAATCTATTTGCAGTCATGATCATGTGCCTCAGCAAAAAACGCACATATCTCCAATGGCAAATTTCAGGATGGTTGCAACACTCCCTTGTGCCCGTGACACCCGTTAAGCAGGTGCGCGGGAGGCACGCCGTTCGCGCGCCAGCTGCGACAGGAGGACGAGTCCCAGCAAAACCAGACCAACGGGATAGATGAGTTCCTTGGGTGGCACGTCGATCTGCTCCACATCGACGCCGCTGACGTAGTCGCCCCAGGTGATACCAGTCTGCTCCGCAATACCGTTCCAGGCGAGATCGACCACGGAGTAACGGCCGTCCTCCTCCTTCGCCAGCCCAATGCCGAAGATCTCCGACGCTGTCGCTGCCTGATCCACTGGAGTCTCCAGCACGAACAATTTGTAGCGATCGCCATAGTTGGTCTCGCGCGTTACATGCAAGCGAACCTTACGGCCGGTCTCGGGTTTGAACTCGCCAGAGACGAACGCCTCGAACGCGACCGGTTCGAAAGGCGGTGCAATCTGATCCATGAAGAAACCCGGGCGGAACAGCATGAAGCAGGCCGCAGCGAGGATGATGGTCTCATACCAACGCACCTTGACGAACATCCAGCCTTGGGTGAGTGAGCTGAAGGCCAGGATCGCGAGTAGCGACATGATCACCACAAGTGTACCGTGCCAGATACTCTCGATGCCGATCAGCAGCAGTTCCGTATTGAACAGGAACACCAGCGGCAGGACTGCCGTGCGGATGTCGTACATGAAGGACTGCACACCGGTCTTCAGCGGATCCGCCCTGGATATGGCCGAGGCCGCGAAAGCGGCGAGGCATACAGGTGGTGTCGAATCTGCCAGCAGGCCGTAATAAAACACGTAGAGATGGACGGCGATCAGCGGCAGGACCAGGCCCGCCGCGCTCCCGAGTTCCACGAGCACGCCGGCCAACAGGGAGGCGACGACGAGGTAGTTGGCGGTCGTCGGCAAACCCATGCCGAGGACAATGCAGAGAATCGCGGTCAGTCCGAGCAGGATATAGATATTGCCGCCGGCAATCGCTTCGACGACGCCGACCATGGCATTGTTGAGACCTGTAGAAGAGACAGCGCCGACGATGATGCCAGCCGCAGCGACCGCGACGGCGATGCCGATCATGTTGCGTGCGCCCGCGACCATACCGACATAGATTTCGGTCATGCCATCAGACAGCGCCTCGCCCATCGGCTGACCGCCGTGCTGCAGGGCTGAGACGACTCGCCTGGCAATGATGATCACCATGACCGAGAGAATTGAATAAAAGACTGCGCTGTGTGCGCTCCAGCGCTCGACCATTAACAGGTAGACGAGAATGATGATGGGTATCAGGTGATGGGCACCGCTGAGAAAGGTCGTGCGAAATGGCGGAATCTCGACGGCTGGCAAGCCCTTGAGACCGAGTTTCTTCGCTTCGAGATGGGAGATATAGAGCAGGGCGAGATAGCTGAGCACCGCGGGAATCGCTGCAGCCGCGACCACGTCGAAATACGAAATTCCAATGAACTCGGCGATGATGAAGGCGGCTGCTCCCATGATCGGCGGCATGAGCTGGCCATTCGTCGACGCTGCTACCTCAATGGCACCGGCCTTGACCGCGGGCATGCCGATCCGGCGCATGACGGGGATGGTGAAGGTCCCTGTTGTGACGACATTGGCGATTGACGAGCCGGAGATCATTCCGGTCATGCCTGATGCGAGTATTGCTGCCTTGGCCGGCCCGCCGGTGAAGCGTCCCACCATGGCGAAGGAAAGCGCGAGGAAGTATCGTCCTGCGCCGGCCTTGTCGAGTAGCGCACCGAACAGCACGAACAGGAACACGAAACTGACGGAGACGCTGAGCGGTATGCCGAAGACGGCTTCGCCGGTGAGCCATTGATAGCCGATCAACCGGTTCAGGCTCAGACCCTTGTGAGAGATGACTTCCGGCATCGACTGGCCGAAGAGCGAGTAAACGAGGAAGACCGCGCAGACGATGACGAGCGGTATGCCGATAACTCGGCGTGTTGCATCCAGAAGCAGCACAATGCCGACGCCGCCGAGAATGGCTTCGACCGGAATTCCGTTCCAGACGTAGAGGAGGCCGTGACGGGAGACGAGACCGTCCCAGCCGAAGAACAGATAAAGTGCCGCGGTGCAGCCGGCGAGGGCACAAACGGCGTCCCATGGAGGCAGGCCGCGCGCGCTCCAGCGGCGCGTCAGCGGGTACATCAGAAAACAGAGCAGCAATGCAAACGCGAGATGGACGCCTCTGGCCGGTACGTCGCCGATGATGGCGAAATCGAACATGAAGGGCAGTGGCGAGGCGATCCAGAGCTGGTAGAGCGACCAAAGGAAGCAAAGCAGGCTTATGAGCAGCGCCAGGCGCGGGCCCTGCCGACGTCCCCGGTACTCGACCTGCTCTAAAGTCTCTGCAACGTCGGTCGTTGTGGCCACCGCAACCGGCTCATTGTTTGTCACGAGCGCATCTCGCCGGGGTGTGCGTCTCGGTGTCCTGTCTCATCAGGACAGTCTGTTCGACTACAAGCGGCTGGCACACAACCCGGTGTGCCAGCCGCCGTTGTCGCGGGGCTACATCAAGCCCTGTTCTGCATAATACTTTGCCGCGCCAGGATGAATCGGTGCCGACAGACCGTTCTTGATCATGTCTGCGGGATCGAGATTCTTGAAGGCAGGATGCAGGGACCTGAAGTCGTCCAGATTCTCCATGACCGCGCGGGTGACCTCATAAACCACGTCTTCGGATACGTTCTCATGGGTGACGAAAGTCGCCATAACGCCGAAGGTTGTCACATCAGCATCAGTGGTTTTGTAGGTACCGGCCGGGATCGTCGTGAAGGCATAGTATGGGTTGTCAGCGACCAGCTTCTGCTCGACCTCGCCCGTGAGGTTGACGATATAGGCACCGCAACCGTCGGTGGCGACGGCCACGCCGGCATTGGGTACACCGACAGTGTAGCCGTACGCGTCGATCTTGCCGTCACAGAGTGCCTGTGACTGCTCGGTCGAGGTCAGCTCCGTTGCCGCCTCGTAGTCGTCGGCGGTCATGCCGTAGCCTTCCATCAGCACCTCAGTGGTGCCACGCTGGCCCGACCCGGGATTGCCGATATTCATCCGCTTGCCCATGGTATCGGGGAAGGAACCGATGTCCGAGCCGTCAGCCGCGATCAGATGGAAGGGCTCGCCGTGTACGGAGAAGACTGCACGCAAACCGGGACAGTTCGTGACCTTTTCGGAACTGCCGTTGACCGCGTGGAACTGCCAATCCGACTGTGCGACGCCGAATTCAAGCTCACCCTGACAGATCTGGCCGATATTGTAGGTCGAGCCGCCGGTAGACGGTGCAGCGCAGCGGATTCCGTGCTTGCGTCCTTCCTTGCGGCCCTCGGCGGCTTCCTTGTGAACCATTCTGCAGACCGAGTTGCCGACAACGAAATAGACGCCCGTGGGTCCACCTGTGCCGATCGAGATGAATTGTGTCTCCGGCGCGCTTGCCTCGTCGGCGACGGCTAGCGGTGTGGCCAGGAGCACGGCGGCCAGCGCATACATTGTGAGTTTGAGTCGTTTCATGATCTCTCCTTCCAGGGAACTCGATTTTGTACAGTAGCCATCAAGGCTGGTGACAGTAATCCTCAATATAGGATTTGTCTGCGTCAGTGCATTCTTGAATTCATAGATTTTTTCTCGCGAGTGGTGGATTTTATCAGGCCTGAATCTGAAAGGGGCACTACATTTCGACTGTAGCGCCCATGGGAGCGCGGCGATTTGGTGCTGGGTTGCGGTCTGCACGATCCACTCAGACCAGGAAAGGCGCCTCGTTCCACTTCATTGCGAGACAGCAATTAGATACGGCGTGCTGCCACGGACACCCGCGTGGGGATTGCATATTTTTCGTCCGACGGTGAAGGACGGAGATCTGCAGGGAGTTCAGTTCCCGGCATATGACCTCCCGGCTCATGAGATGGCCCTGCAGTTGCAGCCGGTGTCGGAGATGCTGCAGGCAGCAGAAGGCCATGTAGCAGATGGCGATGTGGGTGCGGATGCGTTGCGGTGAAGATCGGGCGAATGCGCAAATCATGCTTGTTGGTGCGCAAGCAGTTCTCGATTGTCCGGAGTTGACGGTACTGGGCGAGCAGGTCCGCCAGCGCGAGATGATCGTTGCCGTGGGCAATGATGGAATGCAAACCGTCCCAACGTGCCGCCTCGGCAACCTTGTTGTCGTTGACGACAACCCGGCCGTCGGGGAAGCGGGCATGGCCGCGGTTCGCCGGTGTCGCGCCTCTGTGCAGGCGTTTCATCAGACGCTCAAGGGCACGCGCGGTGATCTCGAAAATTTGGCCATTTTTTCCGTCAATCGGCGATCTCGGCGTGGTCATTTACGCTCTGTTGCGCCGGTGCCCGCGCAAGAGTTTTTGCCCTTGCCGCGCGTAGCCCGGCTCGCGAAGATCGGCACAACGCAGGCGCCTACTTGCCAGAATACCTAATGTTCATATATACTTAGCCACGTGGAGGTAGTCACAATTTCGTTCTTTTGATGTTCTTTCAGGCATTGAGTTCCCACGTGTGACCGCATCCATATGCGCTCAATGTCTTTTGATTGAAGCACATTCTTTCGGAAACCGGAGTGCACTCGCCACCTCGCAAGAGGGGCGAGCAGTCTTGTGATCTGCTTGGGAGTTTCCCCATGGAACAGCAATCCTACCCCCCCCCCCCCCCCCGTACGTACGGGATCGCATCGGACGCCCCGTATGACCTGCTCACCACAGGAAAGCGGGAGGCGCCTGCGTTCGGGAACCGGGCCGGCCGGGTACACGATCACGCCGAGGTCACGCCGAGGCCGGTTGCACCGAGGCCGGTTGCACCCGGGCCTTGCCGTCCTCATCGCAACACTGCTTCCCCTTGTCGCGCTTGTCGGCGGCTTGCAGCCCACCAGCGTGGCCGCCCAAACCGAAGGACCGGTGATCACGGACATCTGGCTGGCTGAAGACCAAACCGATCCCAGACACCGTGAAAAATTCGAATACGGCAAGACACCACCCGAGACGATCTATGTGGTGGTGACGTTCAACGAGAATATCAAGCTTAGAGGGAATACGCCGAGGCCGACGCTCACCCTGACGATCGGTGAGCGGCAACGCGAAGCCGCGTACGATGTCCAAACACTCGATAACGAGCTTCGCTTCAGCTACAGGGTTGTGGCCAGTGACGATGGGCCGATCAGCGTCGGCGCGAATGCGTTGCGCGACAATGGCAACACCATCTACCGGAAGGATGGCAGCGTGGTCGAACAGACCGATCACGCGATTCTGGACCACTCGGCAAGGCCACTCGGCCGCCGGGTGGGCGGCCCGACCAAGGTCAGGAATCTGGAGGTGGAGCCGGCAGGTAGCGGGAAACTGAGGGTCACCTGGACGGAGGCGATCAATGCGCCGAAGGGCTCGAATGGCTACACCGTGTACTATCGAGAGAACAAAGATGGCAGCCCGCAACCGCGAGTGAACAACGCGGCATCCGGCATGGTGATCACCGGCCTGAAGAACGACCAGGAGTACGTAATTCGAGTGGACACACAGGGTGATGACGGCAATCCGTTGGCCACCACGGATGTATACGCTACCGGCACGCCGTCGGATATTCCGACGAAGGTGAGGAACCTGCAAGTGACGCCGGCAGGTGACGGGAAACTGAAGGTTACCTGGTCGGCGGCGAGCCATGCGCCGATGGGTTATCGCGTGTTCTATCGGAGATCCGATGCGACTGAATGGACGCAAAATGATAAAATACAGGTAACGCCGACGGTTTCGAGCACCGTGATCCCTGGCTTGGAGGACCGCAAAAGCTACACCATCAGAGTGAACACATTGGATGCCGAGGGCAATGCGGTCGCCGCCACGGCGGTATACGATTACGGCACGCCGGGTATTCCGACGCAGGTGACGAACCTGCAAGTGACGCCGGCAGGTGACGGGGAACTGAAGGTCACCTGGACGGCGGCGAGCTATGCGCCGAGGGGCTACCTCCTGTTCTATCGGGAGAATGAGCAGGGCAGCGTAGAGCAGAGGTGGGCACCGGCGGTGTCCGGCGAGGTGATTACCGGCCTCAAGAATGGCCAAGAATACGAGATTCGAGTGGAAACGCTGGATACCGGGAAGAAAACTGATGAGGCAAATCCGTCAGTGTCGGCCACGGGGAGGCCGACTGGACCGCCTGCCCGTGTGTCGGACTTCTCGGTCGCGGCGACCGACCACGGCAAGCTCACTGTCACATGGGCGACGTCACATGCGCCACACGGCTACAGGCTGCGCTGGCGCAAGATCGACGGTGGCTTCAACGAAGGCGTGCGGCTGCCCGCAGGCACTACGGAGTACGAGATCACCACCGGCCTCGAGGTTGGCACGGTCTACCGGGTGCGTATCGACAGCCTGAACGAGGATGGCGGTCTGGTCTCGGGTACAGCGTTCGCGAAGGACGCCAGGACCCGGCCAGACTTTTCGAGCCCGCCGCAAGAACTGGAACTGACGACGAATAAGGAGGACTCGGACCTGGATCCCGGGGAGATTGAGGTCACCTGGAAAGCGGCGACCAACGCGCCCCATGGCTACAAGGTGCGTTGGCGCCATAGCGGTACCACCACTTTCATCGGAAGCAGCCGAACCGTGCAAGGAACCAGCTACACCATCCGGAACCTGGTGATGGGCACGAAGTACATCGTGCGCGTCGACGTCCTCGACAGCAACGGCGACGTCGTCGCCGGGGCGTTCGCCAGCGACTCGATCACGGTGGAGCGCAGCGTCATCACGGCGCCGATCATCGGGAACGTCAAGCTGATCACCGGCAAGTTTGATGCCTCCCCCTATGGAGGCGGTTTCTACGAGCCTGGCGACACGATCTGGGTGTCGGTGACGTTTAGCGAAGTTGTTGCCTTGGACCCTGTTATCCTTGAACACGTCAGGCCCACATTCACGCTGATGATCGGCAACCGGGAGCGGCAAGCGACCTGGCAAGGCCAGTTTAACGGCAATGAGATCCGCTTCGGCTACAAGGTGGTGGCACAGGATACGGGAGAGATCCGGTTCCGGGAAAACAGCCTGCGCTCCAACGACTACACCATCACAAATGAAGTGGGCGACGCGGAAGCGGTACTGACCTACACCGGCGGACTGAAACCGGGACACTGGGTGACGCCGGGGCGCGTGCGCGGTCTCGTGGCGAGGGCGGGCGACAAGTCGCTGGGCGTGAGCTGGGATGTGCCTCAAGGCACGCCCCGGCAGTATCTGGTGCGCTGGCGGGAACGTCAGGCGGGCTCTTCGCTGAACGAGGGCGAGACAGTACCCGGCCCGGGCTACACGATCACGGGTTTGGAGAACGGCCAAACCTATGTCGTGCGGGTGGACAGGCTGGATGCCGACGGAAATCGGATCCACGGCACCAACGTGGCGGTGGCAGCCACACCGCAGGAGGCGGGCACACCGCCGACAGAGCCACGCGAGCTGGAGCTGGCGGTGGGGTTTGCTGAGGGGACGATCGACGTCACCTGGCAGCCGGCGGAGACGGCGCCGAACGGATACCTGGTGCGCTGGCGCAAAAGCGGCACCACCGGATTTGAACAGGGTGTTTTGGTGCACGTGGGCACCCAATACACGATTACGGGGCTGACCGTGGGGACGACGTACATCGTGCGGGTGGACACTTTCGACCGGAACGCTAGGGAAAAACCCGGGGCATCGATGAGCAAGTCGCTCACCTTGACCGAGCCACCGGATCCTCCACCGGATCCGACGGTGGAATTCACAGCAGACGTTGAGGGACATGAAGGCGATACTCTGGTGTTCGAGGTCAAACTCTCGGGGGCGCCGGACCACGAGGTCCGGGTGCGCTGGCGCACCAAGAAGGGGGATGCGATGAAGGGGGCGCAGACCGACGACTTCGAGGCTGGCATGGGCGAGCTGGTGTTTGCGCCCGGCGATACGATCAAATCGATTCCGGTGGCAATCAGAAATGACGCTCTCGACGATCCCGGTGAAACCTTCACGGTCGAACTGTTCAACGCCCGCGGTGCGGAGCTCGGAGATAAGCCCGAGGCGACAGGTACAATCAAAAACAGCGATCCGATGCCGGCGGTCTGGCTGGCGTATTTCGGCCGGGCGGTAGCGGAACAGGCACTGGACGGGATCGTCTGGCGCATCGGGACGGTGCGCAGGGCGAGCTGGGAAGCGACGCTGGGCGGGGTGCCGGTTGGCAGCGCCACGGCCGTCGCCGGAGAAGCGGGCATCGGCCATGCGGACCTTCTGTCAGCGTTCGATGACACAGACCACAAGTCGCGCGGCGACCGCGAACCGGACGCCATCACATTGACTGACTTTCTGGCGACCAGCAGCTTTACCGTGGCCGACACGGAGGACGGAGTCGGCCGCGGCGTCGCCTTCTGGGGTCGAGGGGCACGATCGAGCTTTGGTGGCACGGATGGCACAGCGAACGTGGACGGCACGCTGACGGCGGCAATGCTGGGCGCGGACTACGGCAATGACGGCTGGCGGGCAGGAGTGGCCATCTCCGGAACCGAGGGCAAGGGCAGCTACCGTGTGGCGCGCGAGGGCGCTGGCCGGATGCGGGTAAGCCTGGTTTCCGCAATTCCCTACCTTTCCGTGACACCCTCGGAACGGCTCAGCCTGTGGGCGGCGGCAGGCACCGGCACCGGAACCATGACACTCACCCCGGAAGACGCGTCGCCAGCGGAGACGGGTATTGATTGGCTCATGGCGGCGGCTGGCTTAAGGGGCGAGCTGTTGGCGGAAGGTTCGGGTCCGGCGCTGGCCCTCCTCTCGGACGTGCTCTGGTCCAGGACGACCTCGGACCGCGCGGACGCCTCGGGTACGGCAACCAGTCTGGCATCCTCCTCGGCGGCGACCTCAAGGGTGAGACTGGGCCTTGAGGGCAGTTGGACGCTGCCACAGGGCTTGATGCCGAAGCTGGAGCTGGGTGTGCGCTATGACGACGGCGATGCGGGTTCCGGTTTCGGCGTCGAACTTGGCGGCGGTTTGACCTGGAGTGTGCCGAACTCGGGCTTGCACTTCGATGTATCGGGTCGCACCTTGCTTGCTGCCGGCGACGATCGTCGTGGCAACAGCGGCTTCTCTGCAACTCTGGGCTACGACTCGCGCCCGGACAGCGCCCTTGGTCTGTCGCTGAGCCTGAGCCGGGACGTGGGCGGTGCGTCGAGCGGCGGCCTTGCGGCGCTGTTTGCACCGGACATGCCATGGTCGGGCGACGCCGGCGAGCCGGCCCGCTGGGCGTTTGAAGCGGCTTACGGGTTGCCGGCCTTTTGCGGTCGATGCACGACCAGCACGACGGTGGGCTACAGCACTTTCGACGGCGGGCGTAGCTACAGCCTGGGCTGGCGCCTGGAGCCTGTTGCAAACGCGGAGGGCACGTCGGATCTGTCGTTCGGCCTGCGGGCGACGCGCCGTGAGACCGCGGGCGTGCCGACCGATCACGGAATCGAGGCCGTGTTTCAGTACCGCTGGTAGGGACACGACGCGCCCCCAGGGAAGACATGCTTTCGGCGGGTGCTGCGCATGGCTGACATGCCTGATCGGTCTGCGCGACGGAGGTGGCTCGTATGCTGTCGCCGGCAATGTGTCGCGGCAATCCGCCGCTGGCCAGGGCATGGGCCTCGAGGGCAACGGCCTCGAAGATCGGCACCGGCAGTCTGCGGGCGGTGCGCGACATAGTCCAAGATCTGCTGGCGGTCGAGGGGTTCGACATGGCAGCGCATGATGATTGTTGGTTTCCACAGTAACTCACTGTGGCAACCAACAGAGTTCGCCGTGCGAAAGATGCAAAGCTTCCGTGATCACGCTGTATCGGAACAGCGAAACGGCATGGCGATGTTCATCATCAGAAGTGTTCGTGTCGATGTTCTTCATGGCGAACATGTGCCGACAATGACCGGGTTCCGGCAGGGTCATCCAGCGAGGCGGCCCTCCTTGTGAGTTATCGCAAAAATTTTGCCGTCCGAATCCGTGAACATCGGCGCACGCGGCCTGTGTTGTATCCAAGAATAATCCGACCTGCAGGGGCCTGTTTACCGGATTATTTCGGACCGGATGTTTTTGAGAATCTGGCGTAGTGCGGGAAGGGTTTCCTGTTTCTTTCCAAGTAGTAGTATTGATTTGATCTTTTCGGCAGCGTGTTCATGTTGAGAAATCCATCAAGCAAAACGCGGTTTTCCGGACTGCGAAACCCGCAGTCAAAGTTGCAGGTGTGCAAGTCAGGACTATGAGTCTGTGTTTCCCTGTTCATCGATTACGGGAACGTTTCGATAACCGTATGGCTGCCCTTGCACGAAGTCAGGACGCCTGAATTTCATGCTGTGTTCAGCCCTTGTCGGTCGGTGTTGCATGAACCGGAATCTTCAGCGCACACGCTGTTTGCGCACCGGTGTGAACTTGCGCGACGTACAACGGGGAACTATGTTTTGCGTGATTTCCCGGAGGATGCCGCAACATGATCAATGAGAGAATGAAAGGCTCGTTTGTAGCACTCATTACGCTCATGCGGGATGGCAAGATCGACGAGAAATCGTATCAGGAATTCGTCGAATGGCAGATTTCGCAAGGTACGCACGGGCTCGTTCCCATGGGCACAACGGGTGAATCACCGACGATGTCCCACGAAGAAGACATGCGGATCGTGCAACTTTGCATCGAAGCCGCAGCTGGTCGCGTCCCCGTCATCGCAGGAACCGGGTCGAATTCAACGGACGAATGTGTCCTGTTGACGGAGAACGCTCGGCGTGTCGGCGCCGATGCGGTCCTGATCGTGACAGGATACTACAACAAGCCCACCCAGGAAGGTCTCTATCAGCACTACAAGGCCGTCAGCGACTCGGTGGACATCCCGATCATCGTTTACAACATTCCGGGTCGTACCGGTGTTGATATTGGTCCGGAAACAATGCAGCGCATTGCCGCCCTCGACAATGTGATCGGATGCAAGGAATCGACCGCGGCAGCAGACCGGGTATCAATTCAGCGCCACTATTGCGGCCCCGAATTCATTCAGCTTTCCGGCGAAGATGCTGCCGTCATCGGGTTGCTCGGTATGGGTGGACACGGATGCATCTCGGTGAGTGCCAACGTTGCCCCGTCCTTGTGTTCGGCGATGCACGAGGCGTGGCAAGCAGGAGATCATGAGGAAGCGCGCCGAATTCAGGATGTCCTGATGCCCCTGCATCAGGCACTTTTCTCCGAGACAAGCCCCGGTCCCGTGAAGCATGCGGCATCGCTGTTGGGCTGGGGTGACGGCAGCGTCAGGCTTCCGCTTGTCAGGCCGAGGCCCGAGACATGCGAGAACGTCGCGCAGGCAATGCGTGCTGCCGGACTGATTTCGTGATGCTGCAATGGCCAGAAAGAAACCCGAAGCTGCGCGAGTTGCGCAAAACCGTAAAGCGCGACGCGACTACTTCATTGAAGAAACCTATGAAGCCGGAATTGTTCTGACGGGCACTGAAACCAAGTCGCTGCGAAACGGTCGCGCCAACATCAACGATTCATACGCACGTGAACGGGGCGGCGAAATCTGGCTCGAAGGTTGCCATATCTCGCGGTACGGGTCTGCCACGCGTGACAACCACGAACCGATCAGACCGCGAAAACTCCTGTTGCATCGTCGGGAAATTTCCCGATTGATAGGAGCGACCAATCGTTCAGGTTACACACTGGTTCCGCTCGGCATCTACTTCAATCGAAGAGGCATCGCCAAAGTGGAGCTCGGACTCGGGAAAGGCAAGCATTCCTATGACAAGCGGGCAGCGATCCGTGATCGTGACTGGAAGCGCCAACAGGCGCGGATCATGCGTGATCGTGGCTGACGGTCAATCGCGGTTCCGTTTGACACCGGCGACGAACGACGGACATCGGTTGTGAACTGGCTCGTTGCAGGTATCGGGATCGGGCTTCTCTTCTGGGCCCTGATCTGGATCGGGATTAATGCACGTGCGTCTGCAGTCGTGCGATGGATCAAGTGGGTCATCATTGCGATTCTGCTCGGTGTGCTTGTGGCGTTCGTCGTCAACGGTCGGATTTTCCACGTATTCGGTACAGGTTTGATGTTGTTGCCGGTCCTGTTTCCATGGAAGCGTCGATTGGCAGAGTTCCAGCGCCAGCAACGCGAATGGACGGGTCACCAGGCAGGCAGCCGTTCGCCGGATGGTTCGGGCATGACACCAGACGATGCTGCGGAAATCCTCGGTGTTGACCGAAACGCAGATCCGGAAACCGTGCGTGCCGCGTATCACAAGTTGATGACGGAACACCATCCCGACAAGGGTGGCTCCACTTGGTACGCGAGGCAGATCAATGCGGCGCGCGATGTCTTGCTTCGTCACCACGGAGGCAACCGGGGACGTCGCAAGCGAAACTGACGCATGCATGACGACAGGTTTCCCGATGATGTTTGCGGTGATCACGGATGAAGGCCGTGTGAATCGAATCCGATTGCGCATAACTGCGACACACCGGAATTCCACACAGGTTCAGATCAACAATTCCAAAACTTCCCCTGTACCACGCCAGATCATGTCGCCTGACACATAGGCGATCACGGCAAGTCCGACGTAGGCGATCCAGCGATGATTCTGAAGGATTTTGGCGATGAAGTTGGCGGCAAAGGCCATCAACGCGATCGAGAGAATGAGGCCGAAAACCAACAGTCCGTGATGACCTTGAGCTGCGCCACCAACGGCAAGGATGTTGTCAAGTGACATCGAGACATCAGCGATAATGATGACCGTTATCGCCTGCCGAAAGGTTTTGGCTCCCTGGTCAGGAACTGCCGACTTGAGTTTGTCGTGCGCTGCGTCGAGGTAGCGAAGCTCACGCCACATCTTCCAGCATACCCAGAGCAACAGTAGTCCACCTGCCAGGAGGATTCCTTTAATCTCGAGCAGTTCGACGACGATAAGCGCAAAACAGATTCGAAGAATGGTTGCTGCAACAACGCCAATCATGATTGACTTTCGTCGGAGGTGCGGCGGTAACCCGGCCACTGCCATTCCGATGACGATGGCATTGTCACCCGACATGACGATATCGATGACGATGATCGACAGGAAAGCAGTCAGACCGCCCAGATCAAGGGGAACCAACTGCTCCAAAAATTCTGACACCCGGTGCATACTCCAATGACAGTGCGCCTAAAATGCGTGAACAGTCGGTTAATTCCAAGCAGGGTTTTGTGTGATGCAAAACGGACGACATGCGTTTCCACTGCCGTCCGGTAGCTGGAGATCATGTCGATATCGAAGACTGGGTGTTGTGCGCGCGGTCATGAAACGGGGCAGGGTGACGATCACGAAGAGTTTGCCAACGTACGGTGGCTGCATTGGTCTTGAAACCTTGTCTCGTCTGGTCGAACCATGGGGATGGCGGCAATCGGGATGCACGAGCGCTGACTGAAACAACTGCAATTCGGGATTGACATGGCAGCATGACAGAACCTGCGAACAACGCCTTTGCCGGCGCGGTCGGCAAATCGAGAACCATGTGCGAATACCTCAGTGTCGAGCCCGTCAGTCGCATGGCAGCGACACTCGACAGACCCGATGACAATCGCAATCTGCTGAAGGAACTTCCTCTTGGCTGGCACTGGCTTTACTTTCTTGAGTCGCCGCCAACGTCGCTGGTCGGCGACGACGGGAGAACAGTACCCGGTGGATTTCTGCCCGATACCGGGCTGCCCAGACGCATGTGGGCGGGCGGTTCAATCGAGTTCACGGGCAAGGTTGCGCTCGAACAGGAGGCGACATGCACAACGACTATTCGCAGTATCGTCCCGAAGTCAGGACGCACCGGCAAACTGGTGTTCGTGTCGACCGAACACCGGTTGTTTCAAGGCAACCCATCCCCTGTGGTGATCGAGACGCGAGATCTTGTCTTTCGAGAAGCACCGCGAGCTGGAGAGAAACCCCGTTTGGTCGAACCGCCGACTGATGCGACATGGCGTCGAGAAGTTTCCCCGGACCCGGTTATGTTGTTCCGGTTTTCTGCACTGACGTTCAATGCACACAGGATTCACTATGACGTCGATTATTGTCGAAACGTTGAAGGTTATCCTGATCTGGTTGTACACGGCCCCATGATCGCGCTTCTCCTGCTCGATCTAGTCGAGCGTATGGCTCCGGATCAGATGATCCAACGCTTTCGCTATCGAAATGTCTCGCCTCTCTTCGCGCACCATCCATTCGCGATTTGCGGTACGCCGCGAGAGAACAATCGCGTGACGCTCTGGGCGGAGAACCACGCAGGCGGCGTTGCGACCGAAGGCGAGGTTGAACTTGTGTCATGACGGACTCGAATCTTGTTCGCCTGACGGCAATTGAACTGTGCGAGGGATACAGATCTGGCGCATTTTCACCGGTTGAGGTTGCGGAAGCTGTCCTCGAAAGAATCGACCAAATTGACGGCAATCTGACGGCGTTTGCGCATCGCGATGAAAAGTCCGTCCGGGAATCTGCGCAACTGTCGGCTGATCGTTGGGCACAAGACAAACCGATGGGTCCTCTCGATGGTATCCCGGTCAGTATCAAGGATGTTCTGAAGGTCAAGGGTTGGCCGACACGCTCCGGTTCCAAAAGCGTGGAAATCAGACAGGACTGGAACGAGGACGCGCCGTCAGTGGCGCGTCTGAAGGAGGCTGGTGCTGTTCTGATCGGGATGACGACCACTCCCGAGTTCGGATGGAAGGGCGTTACCGACAGTTTGCTGCACGGTGCGACACGCAATCCATGGAACATGCGGATGACTGCCGGCGGTTCGAGCGGCGGTGCCGCGGCTGCGATTGCGTGTGGTGCCGGACCGGTCGGATTGGGAACAGATGGTGGGGGATCGGTGCGTATTCCGGCCGCTTTTTGCGGCATCTCGGCATTGAAACCGACGTTCGGGCGTGTTGCTGTTCATCCACCCGGACTGTTTGGCACGCTCTCGCATGTCGGACCCATGGCACGGTCTGTCAGGGATCTGGCGTTGCTGATGAATGTCATTGCGCATCCCGATGTTCGCGACCCCTGGTCGCTGCCGTCATCAGACGCAGATTATCTGGATGGTATTGTCGGTTCACTTGACGGGGTACGGATCGCATTCAGCCCTGATCTCGGGTATGTCCGGGTTGAGCCGGAAATCGCACAACTGGTGCAAAAGGCCGCCGAAGGTTTCGAACAGCTCGGAGCCATCGTCGATCAGATTGAACCGTGCGTGAACAAACCTGAAGAGATGCTGCGGACCATCTGGTATGCGTCTGCTGCTGAAATCGTGCGGTCAATCAGCAAGTCACGTCGTCGTCACATGGATCAAGGACTGGTCGCCATAGCTGCGGAAGGTGAGCGAATCAGTGCGCTTGATCTGATTGAAGCCGAGCGCCAGCGGCTGGACTACGCGGCGCAGATGGACAGGTTGATGGAAAACCATGATGTTCTGCTCACGCCGACAATGCCACTTGCCGCATTCTCGTCAGGTGTGGAGGTGCCCGAAGGCTGGCCGCACAGTCGCTGGTTCACCTGGTCGCCATTTACCTATCCGTTTAATCTGACGCGACAACCGGCGCTGAGCGTACCCTGTGGCTTCGTGTCCGGAGACCTGCCTGCCGCAATCCAGATCGTCGGAAAACGCCATGCGGATGCGTTGGTCCTGCATGTCGCGGCAGCATATCAGGATGCCTATTCGACCCTTGATCGCTGGCCGAGTGCAGGGGGAGTCATCCGGTCCTGATTGAATATTTTGTTGCAGCGTGCCAAGAGGCTGTGGAGAAATTGTGGATATATCCTGTCTTTTGGTGTAGTTCTGCCCACCACTTGCAGTCTCGAGGAGAATGTTCGTGTTTGGTTTCGTCGGACAAAGAGCATTTGCATACGCTGTAACACGGTTCGGAATCGGCGTTCTCGCGGTTTCGTTTTTACTGGTCGGGCTCCCGGATCGGCAGGCGAACGCCGATTATACGGCGATCGTCGTTGATGCCTCGAACGGGAACGTTCTGTTCCAGCGGCGACCGGACAAGGAAAAGTATCCTGCGTCGCTCACGAAGATGATGACTCTCTACATGATCTTTGAAGCACTGGAGAATGGTGTACTTGATCTCCACGAAGAGATTCCTGTTTCGAAACATGCAGAAAGCCAGCGACCCTCGGAACTCGGACTGCGCTGGGGGCAGACGATCACCGTTCACGACGTGATCATGTCACTGATTACAAAGTCGGCAAATGACGCGGCTGCGGCTATTGCAGAACGCCTGTCGGGCAGCAGTGAATGGCGTTTTGCCATCATGATGACCAAACGTGCCAGGGAACTGGGTATGCGCAATACGACGTTTACCAACGCGTCGGGCTGGCACGACAAGAAGATGAAGTCCACGGCACGCGACATGAGTATCCTCGCGTTGCGACTGGTCAGCGATTTTCCACAACATTATCCATTATTTACTACAAGGAATTTCAAGTACGGCGACCGTGTCTATCCGAACCACAACAAGTTGCTGGGAACCGTCAAGGGCGTAGACGGAATAAAGACGGGCTACACGCGTCCAGCGGGCTGGAACCTTGCGGCATCGTCGCTTGTTGACGGACGCAGGATTGTTGCGGTCATCATGGGCGGATCATCGGGCAAGTGGCGAAACAAGCGGATGACCGAAATGCTGCAAAAAGGGCGTGTGACAGCTGCGAACAATGACCGAGACGTCCCGTCGCCCGGCAGTCACCCGATGCGTAGCGCCGGTACAGTGCTGTTCGCCAATGTCGTCGTTCCGAATATCAAACCGGAAACCAGTCTTACGGCATTCGTCAAGGACACACTGGATTTTAACGAGCAGTTGCTCGACGTCGATCAGGGAAGTGCAGCTGGCGATCATTCATGGTCCGTCCAGATTGGCGCCTTTGCAAAGATCGAGAATGCCAAACGGGCACGTAAAAACGCGACCACCTATCTTGAGCCGGTTTTTGGCAAGGTTTCAATTGCCATCATTGCTGCTGCGACAACGCAGACAACGAGCATGCTCTACAGGGTTCGAATCGTCGATCTGACCGAATCACGTGCGCACAAGGGCTGTCAGGTGCTGAACACTCACGATCTTCCCTGTGCGGTCCTGCACAACGAAGGATAACCGCACGCGTGTATTCTGATGTGCCCGTTTCAGGCAGACGCGGACATTGAAGATCCTGAAATTACGCGCATGACTGCAGTTTCGAGCAGGTCCGGTGTGTACGCAAAGCTGTCAGCCACCAGCATGATCTTGTTCTGCGGTTCCTGACACAACCGTGTAATGGCCGTCGCATCGGACGGCGTCAGATTGTGATCGTCCAGGGTTGTCTTGAGCTCAACGTCACGTAACCAGGCACTGAATGCCGGCGCGGCGAGTTGTGCGGCGTCATTGGCTGACAGATTCTGCGTCTCGGCTCCCAACGCGTCTGCAATTTCTGCATAGGATTCCGGTACCGCCGTCAAGGTATCCTGCATCGTTGCGTTGAGCGCCAGTCCCACGGCACGGCCGTGATGAACGCCTGCGTACTCTCCAAGCGCATGCCCGATACAGTGCGCGATGCCAACACCCGTTATGTCGATTGCCATACCTGCCATCGTGGCGGCCAACTGGACCTGTCCGCGTGCCTCGATGTTGGAACCATCGTGAACCGCTGTGGTCAGCCATCGACGGAGAAGTCGTATGGCGCCGAGCGCGATGGCTGTCGTGACCGGATTTCGCTTCCGGCAGGTTGCGGACTCGATGGCATGGACAGCTGCATCGATACCTGTCGCTGCGGTCAGATGAGGCGGCAGCCCCACCGTCAACGAAGGGTCAAGGATCGCACTGTCAAAGCGGAGCCGATCACCGGCGGCCCAGAGTTTCTGCCCCGCGGAACTGAAAACAGATATGCGCGTCGACTCCGAACCGGTTCCTGCCGTTGTCGGAATGGCGATTTTGGGAATGCCATTCCCTGGAAGCGGTTGTTCTGCCAACGCAAAAGCCGTCGCGTTCTCGCCCGAAGGGGCAATACATGCGGCCAGCTTTGCCGCATCCATTGTTGATCCACCGCCAAGTGCGACAATGCAGGCCGCTCGGTCTCGTCGAACTAGTCCGGAAATCTCATCAATTGATGTCGCCAGGGGATCGCTGCGGATCTCACTGTAAACAGACGACTCGAACCCGGACTCTTCCAGTATTGTCTGGATCTGGTGTGCAAGTCCGTTTTTTGCGAACACCGGGTCGGCCACGAGAAGAACCGGTCCGTCGGTTCCGGCAAGGCGTTTTACGTCACGTCCGAGTTTCCGGATCCTGTCGTTGCCGAATGCCAGCGATACAGGCGCAGTGAAATTGAACTGATCAGGCATGAAGCAGTTTATTCCTCATCTTGGGTGCGGCGTTATTGACCCGATGAACCGCTTCGTCAATCCGGATTGCATCGAATGTGCATGACAGAAGCCGGGTTGTTGGAATTATCCAGAAAGGACCATGACACGTTGTTCGGAAGAATTCGCACTGTCAGTCTTCGAAATTGCGAAACAGCGTCACGCACGGATTCCCGGATCTGCGCACGCGGGTCCGTGTCCAGGTTGCGTTCACCATGACCATATCGAGCGGGTTGCACCCACTCCTGTCCCCACTCAAGACGACTTGGCTTTCTCCGACGAACGACGGGTTGTCTTTTTCTTCCCCGCCTTGAGAAAATCTGCCGACACATATTCAAAATCAAGCTTGTCGCCGGAATCGACAAGAATGCGCACCACCCCGCCACCTGAGAGCTCGCCAAAGAGAACAGCGTCAGCGAGCGGCTTCTTGATGGACTCCTGAATGAGACGACCAAGGGGGCGCGCACCGAAAGACTCGTCATAACCGTGTCGGCCGAGCCAGGAGCGTGCTTCGTTGCTTAATTCGACTTGCACGTTCCTCTCGCGCAACTGTGTTTCGAGTTCGCGAATGAACTTGTCAACGACATGACCGATGGTTTCACGCGACAGTGATTTGAACTGCACGATGGCATCCAGACGATTCCGGAACTCCGGTGTAAACATGCGTTCTATGGCTTCGATATCCTCACCTTCACGTCGAATCCGTTCGAATCCGACTGGCTCCCGTGCCTGCTCCGCTGCACCGGCGTTTGTCGTCATGATGAGGACAGTGTTGCGAAAATCCACCTTCTTGCCGTTGTGATCCGTGAGCTTGCCGTAATCCATGATTTGCAGCAGGACACTGAACAGGTCGGGATGGGCTTTTTCGATCTCGTCAAGCAGCAGGACAACGTGCGGATTCTGATCAACGGCGTCTGTCAGAAGTCCACCCTGGTCAAACCCGACATAACCGGGAGGTGCCCCGATCAGGCGCGAAACAGTATGGCGCTCCATGTACTCCGACATGTCGAAACGGACGAGTTCGATACCCATGCAGGCTGCAAGCTGGCGCGCAGCTTCGGTTTTCCCGACCCCGGTCGGTCCGGAGAACAGGTAGCTGCCAACCGGTTTTTCGGTATCGCGCAAACCGGCTCGTGACATCTTGATCGCGTCAGCAAGACGATTGATCGCCTCGTCCTGGCCGTAGACATTCGCTTTCAGTGAATCCGCCAGATGGAACAACGACTGCTTGTCCTGGCGCGACACTTTCCGGGGCGGTATGCGAGCCATTCTTGAAATCACGGACTCGACATCTCGAACACCGGCAACCTTGCGGCGTCTTGCTTTCGGTACGAGCATTTGTGCCGCGCCGACTTCATCCATCACATCGATCGCCTTGTCAGGCAGTTTACGGTCGTGGAGGTACCTGTCGGACAGTTCGACCGAGGCCTTGATGGCATCACGCGTGTAGCGAATTCCGTGGAACTCCTCGTAATGTGGTTTGAGACCGCGCAAGATGCTGATTGCATCCTCCAGTGAGGGTTCGGGAACGTCGATTTTCTGGAATCGACGTGCCAGCGCACGATCTTTCTCAAAGGTTGATCGGTACTCCTTGTAGGTCGTCGATCCGATGCAACGCAGTTGACCGGATTGGAGCGCAGGTTTGAGCATGTTGGAAGCATCCATCGTGCCACCGGACGTTGCACCTGCACCGATCACCGTATGAATTTCGTCGATGAACATGATCGCGTTCGGATCATCCTCCAGCGCAGAAACCACGGCTTTCAAACGTTCCTCGAAATCACCGCGATAGCGTGTACCCGCCAGCAACGCGCCCATGTCGAGGGCGAAGATGGTACAATTCAACAGGACTTCGGGAACATCACCGTCCACAATGTTGCGGGCGATACCTTCAACGATTGCAGTTTTTCCGACACCCGGATCTCCGACAAATAACGGGTTGTTCTTTGTGCGACGACACAGGATCTGAATGGTTCGTTCGATTTCGCGTGAACGTCCAATCAGCGGATCGATCTGCCCCTGTGTGGCCTTTTCATTCAAATCAACGCAGTAGTGTGCGAGCGCCTTGCTGCCCGTGTGAACAGGCTCTTCGTCATTCTCGGCACCGTGCGGAACCCTGGTCTGTGTATTGTCTCCCGTTTTGGTAATTCCATGACTGACAAACAACGTGGCATCGGTGCGTACCATTCCCTGTTGCTGCAGGAAGTACACGACATGGCTTTCGCGTTCCGAGAACATGGCGATGATCACATTCGCACCGGTTACTTCTGTACCACCGGATGACTGAACGTGAGCCAATGCCCGTTCGAGTGTACGGTGAAAGCCTGTTGTCGGGCGCGGTTCAACAGGCTCTTCGACTCGTATGCCCTGAAGTTCGTTCTCCAGAAAGTCCTCGAGGTCCACGCGGATACGATCGATGTCGACAGCGCAGGCTTCAAGAACGGCAATGGCATCTTCATCGAAAGTCAATGCCATCAACAGATGCTCGAGAGTCGCAAACTCGTGCCTGAACTCACGCGCATAGAACAATGCGGATCGGAGCGATGTCTGAAGATTGGCGGAGATCATCAATCGTCAGGCCTTTTCGACGGTGAGCTGCAGGGGATGCTCGTTCTTTCGTGCATACTCGATGACCTGGGTTGCCTTGGTTTCGGCGACCTCAAACGGGTAGACTCCGCAAACCCCGACCCCTTTTTGGTGCGTATTCATCATGATACGCATCGCTTCATCAGGTGATTTCCGGAAGAAGACTTCAAGAACATGAACGACAAACTCCATCGGGGTGTAGTCGTCGTTCATGACCAGTACCTTGTACATCGACGGTTTGCGAGTCTTGGTACGCGTCTCTGTGAGGACACCTGTGTTTCCGTCGGGGTATTGGTCTTGCGGGTTTCTGGCCATTTTTCACAGGAGACACATGTTTGTTCGCATGATCGACACCGTGACAGGACTATGCACTATCATGATTGTGCATGACAATCTGAAGAGACAAGAATCTGATCGTGTTGTTACGGGCGTGTGCACGCGGGACCATTCGCAACCATGTCTGCCAGGATGTTTCTGACTGCAAACCTGAACGTACTCCCGCAGCGCGAGCGAAAACAGGAAGCCTGTTTTTCCAACGATTTCGTCAATGCGTCGTCATGGTATGACGACATCGAATGCACTCATCTTCTTGTCCTGGGCGTGTTGACGGGTTGCGGTGAACAACCGATCAGGTGTGTGGATTTCTGATCGGAAAGCAGTGGTGGCGAGAGACTTCCTCTTCCAGCGACCTGTTTTTGATGCCTTCCCATGTCTTTTGCCGAGTATGTGATCCGTGCCTGCCAGATTTTCAGGTTTCTTTGAATTTTCATCAAACAGGGGGCCTGCACGACGAACCTCTTCACGGTATTGCGCAGGAGATTGACACAAGGACAAACAGCAGCACCGCTTGGCCGAGGACATTGCCCGATACATTAAGCGCGGCCGGGTGTGATCCGTCGTAATACGCCGGCCGTTGGTTCCCGACAATCAAGATGAGACCCAGCGTCGATCACGATGAGACGGTCGGGCTTTTCTTGTTGCTTCGACCAGATTCTGTTGCGTGTTGTCTCCGCTGTCTATCGCAACCCCGGCGTCAAGACACGCTGCGCATGTGTTGCACCATCAGACGATGTGCGCCCGCTCACTCCATAGGCCCTTGTACGACCAAATGGCAGAAAACAGATGGTGGGCTATACGTAGTCGTTCGTCGATGCGAGGGATGGCGTTTCTTGCAGCTGGCATTCTGGCGGTATTGGTAAAAAAGCCACAAACCGGCGTGGAACAGCAGATCGACCTGTCGATGCATGAAGGAATGACGCATTTCAAGCGTGGACACAGGGGGATGTCGTTGCGTTGTGGAACCCGAGGCAGCCCGACGTTCTGGTAATCCCGGAGAAGCAAGCGTTCCGTTGTGGGGCGACGGTGTACTGCGGATTTTCTGACAATTCTGCACTGGTAATCGTCGACGCTTCTCTTTGGTTTCTCGTCCGTGGCGAGGATTTTGGCGCGACACAAGCCGGGGATGGCCGGCACGGAGAATGTGTATTCCGGGTGCGGTCGACTGGGCGTTCTCTTTACGGGCGGGAGCGCTTGCGCAGGGTAGCGGCGTAAGGTCGCTGTGCAGAAATTTGGAGAGAGGAGTGGGGGCGCTTTACGGCCAGCGCCCCCCGGGGAGGAGGAAACCGAAGAATACTCAGACAGGTGTGCGCATCGACTTCGTTGCGAGTTCCGCAAAACGGGCGCTAATCGGCCGACCCGCATCCGCGGCCACGGACATCCAGGCCTGGGAGAATGCCATGCCATCCTTGATGGCGTCGTCGAAGACCTTGCGTGTGTAGTCCTGCTGAATGCGAACCACTTCGTCAACAGTCTTCGCTGCAACCAGGTCGCGCCGGACCTTGGCGCCGTCGTTGGCCTGGCGGCGTACGATCGAGAAGGCACGAACACCGAGTTCATCAACGCCGGCTGCGACTTTCTTGCCCGACTCCACGATCGCCTCGAAGTTGTCCTTGCGGATTTCAGTGATTCCCGAAAGACCCTCGATGTCACGCGTCTTGTCGCCGACGGCATCCAGGGATTCGCGTCCAAATGCCACGAAACTCTCGAATCCCTTCCTGGCGTTGTCAGAATGGGACTTGGCGAGATCTTCAGAGACCTTGATCGAAGTGTCGATCATGTCGTCCAGATGTGAAATCGGATCGACTTTGCTTGTTGACTTTGCGCTTGCCACGGTCGTTACTCCATCAGGCATGAATTGTGCATTGCGATAACCCTTAATATATTCTTTACATACATTGTCAACAAAAAATGCTGCACTGCACAATAAATTCTGCGGTGCACAAACTAACATGCCCGCAATGCGCGACGAGGGGCGATGTCATGTTTGGTCGATAGACCTGCCTTGGTGTGAGTCTCCTGTAAAGAAAGACACCGATACTTCGGGAAACACGTACATTCGATCAACTGGTGTCGGTGGCTGTGCGTGCTTCCCGAAACGGCGTGTACAACCGTTCGATGAGGTCGGTTGTCTGGCTTACGTCGCGTGCCTCTTCACGAAAGTACTTTCGTACGGCGGCGCTCAAACGGGGATTGCGGAACCAGTGGGCCGAGTATGTCTCCTTGGGCAGGTACCCGCGCTGAATCTTGTGATGGCCCTGTGCACCGGCTTCAACGAATGCGAGGCCGTTCTCGATCGCATATTCGATTGACTGATAGTAGCAGCACTCGAAGTGCAACATTCGGTGATTCTCGATTGAACCCCAGTATCGACCGTAAAGCGTATCTGAACCGATAACGTTCATCGCACCGGCAATCCATCTGTCAGCCCGGCGACACATCACAAAGAGAATTCGATGACCCATGCGCGCCAAGGCAATATCAAAGAACTTACGCGTCAGGTAAGGCGCTCCCCAGAAACGCATGAATGTATCGCGGTGACAGGCGTAAAATGTCTCGAGTGCATCAGCTGACATTTCATCACCGCGTATCCGGTGAACGGTGATTCCATTGGCTGTTGCTTCGCGCCGTTCCTTTCTGATTGCCTTTCGCTTGCGTGATGAAAGGCTGTTGAGGAAGTCGGTAAAGTTTTCGTATCCATTGTTCGACCAGCGATACTGAATGTCGCATCGTTTCAGGAGGCCCAGTTCTCCCATCAGGTTCCATTCGTCCTGGAGTGCGAAGTTGACATGGACGGACGACAATTCCTGTGAATCACCGAACTGGACAATGCCTCTGATCAGATCGCGGCGGACTGCCTCTGCGTCATCGCAATCGGGGCTGACCAGCAGCCTCGACCCGGACACGGGTGTGAATGGAACCGCAATGAGATACTTCGGATAGTAATTCTCACCAATTCTTTCGAGAGCATTGGCGATGGCGTAGTCAAAGACGAACTCACCGCTTGAGTGACTCTTGATGTATGCCGGCGCAACGCCGAGCGGTTTGCTATCTCGTGATTCGATTACGACATGGGCCGGTTTCCATCCCTCTTCCGTACCGACCGAACCACTGTCTTCGAGACTCGACAGAAACGCGTGTCCGATGAACGGATTGCTGTCACCGGCACACCGATTCCAGAAATCCGCGTCAATATCATGAATGCTCGTGACGATCCGCGCCTGGGAGGCGCCGAACTTTTCTTCACTCATCGCGCCTGGCTGACCTTCATGTGTATCGGGTTCGACCGCCCATCATTGTTTTTGCAGCGCAATCGGGCAACCGGGTATTGTGGTCACAGGGATCCAAAGGCACTGATGTCGCGAATGTCTGTCATGAGATGTATGAGACTGGGCCCTTCAGCAGTAATTGCCGCGTCGAAAGCCGATTCAAACTCCTCGTTCGATTGTACCCGCCAGGACCTTGCACCATAGGCTCTGGCAATTTCCGCGAAGGACGGGCTGTTCAGTTCCACCGCCATGTGCCGACCTGACCCGGCATAACGGTTCTGGTGCATCAGGATCGTGCCGTAGTACTGATTGTCACCGACAATTATTGTCACATTCAAGCGATTTTGTATGGCTGTCGAAAGCTCCTGGCCGGTCATCATGAAACCACCGTCACCGACAAATCCGACGACCCGGGCGTCAGGTCGTGCGAGGGCAGCGCCGACCGCTGAAGGTACGGCATAACCCATCGCCCCTGACATAGGCGCTGCCTGACTGTGCGGTATCGTGAAGCGAAAATGACGCTGGACCCATGTCGAAAAGTTGCCGGCATCATTCGTCACGACATGGTCAATCCGGGAAAGTCTGCGATAGACATGTCGCACAACGTCGGTGATGTCGAGCGGTCCGAAGGCATCCGGACAATCCTGCAGATAGCGCTCCAACCCGGCCTTTTTCTGTTCAACCCAGGTTTCGCGAACCGACAGCAGATCGTGCGACAGGGTGCCCGTCCAGTCTGACAGGCACGCGAGAACGGCAGCAGGGCTGGCGACGAGAGACAGATCGGGGTCGACGCGTGACACGGCTCGTGCGTCCGGGTGGACCATCAGTATTGTGCGATCATCAACCGGCAAGGAGAAATCCATCGATGTGATCGCGTCGAATCGTGTACCGGCTAGCAGGACAGCGTCCGCTTCGTTCCACGCATCGATCAGATATGCCGGGCGCCCGATGCCGAATGTTCCGATGTAATGCTCATTCAGGTTGTTCATGACATCCTGGCACCGGAAGGCGGAGACAACTGCAGCACGATACCTTGATGCAAACCGTTCGAGTATATGTGTGCTCGAACGCATCAACTCACCGGCAACGACGAGAAGTTTGCCATTGTTCCGAAGTGTTTCCGAGAATTGTTCGGGAACCGCGCCGATCATGGGAGACTGTGGCAGCTCCGTCGTTTCGCCCTGTCCGTACGTTGTTGCGGTCGCCTCCGTTACATCCTCGGGAAGGACCACCACCACGGGCCCGGGACGACCGGATTGCGCGATGACGAGAGCCTCTCGCATGACGCGGTGTATGTCATCGGGTGAACGCGGTTCAAGAACCGCGCGTGCGATGGACCCGTAGAAGGATTGATAATTGATCTCCTGAAAGGCCTCGCGTCCGTGTTCGGATTGCGGCACCTGACCGATCAGCAGGACGAGCGGTATGGAATCCTGGTCAGCCGTATGTATTGCTATGGCTGCATTGGTCGCGCCTGGTCCGCGCGAGACCAGGGCAACGCCCGTCTTTCCGGAGATACGTGCATAACCGCATGCGGCATATGCAGCGCCCGACTCGTGCCGACTGGTAATCAACCGAATCTTGTCTGCGTTTACACGGAACGCCTCGAGAACGGCGAGATAGCTCTCGCCCGGCACACAAAACGCACACTGGACGCCGCTTGAGACGAGCGTGCGAACGACGACGTCCCCGCCGGTCATGCGGTTCTGCATGGATCAGTCAATCTCGACAATGGCATCGACTTCAGTTGCAACATTCAGCGGCAGGGCAGGGCAGCCGACGGCTGCACGCGCGTGCCGTCCCTTCTCGCCAAATACCTCGACCATCAGATCACTCGCGCCGTTGATGACCTTGGGATGATCGTGAAAATCCGGTCCGGAATTTACAAACCCGCCAAGTCGTACAATCCGTTTCACCCGGTCAAGATCACCATCGCAGGCGGCCTTGACCTGCGCGATAATGTTGAGCGCACACAGGCGTGCAGCCTGGTAGCCATCGTCCACGGAAAGTTCATCCCCGACCTTTCCCATATACATCAACGCCCCGTTGAGTAGCGTGATCTGACCGGATACGTAGACACGATTGCCGCTGACAACCCAGGGTACATAGTTCGCCGCCGGTGCGGCTGCATCCGGCAATTCGATGCCAAGCTCCTCCAGACGCTGGTCAATCGTTCCTTCCATCTTTCATACTCCCGGTACAACACTGATTTGTGGTGGACATAAGGACTTGCATGACAAGCGTCAATTTGCGGAAGCACCGATGAAGCAGACACGGTACAGCCCTGCGCAGGTACGCCTTGGCGTATTCATGGTCGCCGCCGGTTCAGTTTGTTTCGGCATGCTGCCAATTCCACTGGAGGTCTTGCGCGGAGAAGACGTCAAATCCGGCTCTACTCTTGTCATCAGATACATCTCGGCAGTCGCATTACTGATCTTCTGGGTCATGTGGCGGCGACCGCGATGGCAGTTGTCAGTTTCTGCGCTTGTTGCCGGCGCTGCGCTTGGTGGCGGCACGATCGTCCTGTTCGAGGGATACGCCGTGTTGCCGGCATCGATGAACATCCTCGTGTTCTATACCTATCCAGTCTTCGCCCTGCTGTTTGCACGCCTGCTTTTTTCCGTTGCAATCGAACTCCGCATGGCAGTCGCCGTTGTGCTGGTGATCATTGCCGCGATTCTGATCATGTCACCTGGCGATATCGCCGGAATTCCCATCGTCGAAGTACTCTTCGTGTTCCTGGCGCCAATGTGCTACGCACTTTATCTGTGCTGTGTCGGTGATGTCGGAGACCAACCCGGTCCGGGCATGCGAACACTGCAAGTCAGTCTCGGTGCGTTTGCCGTTGTCGTTGCCTGGCAGATCTACAGCGAACCGGGAATGCACTGGCCCCATACGACGGCGGGCTGGGTAGCCCTGGCATATGTCGGTCTGATAACCGGTCTGGTTGCAACGCTGCTTGTCGTGACAGGCACTGTTCTTGCCGGCAGCAATCGTTCGGCGGTCGCCGGATCACTCGAACTCGTCACAGTCCTCATACTTGGCTGGTACGTGCTGAACGAAACAATCCGGTTCGAAGCTGTCGCAGGCGCCGTCCTGATTCTGGCTGCAATCATTGTGAGCCTGCGTCCCCGGATGCGTTGATCATGTCACGAACGGACATGAGTACATCCATGAACATCAATCGTGTGAGGCGACCGGTATTCGTGTTGAGACGTGAGCAATGATAGCTGTCAAACACCGTGATACCGCACGAGAGCTGATGCCTGGCACCATGTCCGAATGGAAAGGCGGAACGACGGGATGCACACGCGTCAATGACCGCCGTATGCGCGATACCGCCAAGCGCCAGGATCGCCCGCAGTCTCGGCATGGACCTGATCTCTGCAACCAGAAACTTGTTGCAGGTCCGGATCTCCTTTGCGTCAGGACGATTGGCGGGTGGTACGCAACGAACCGCATTGGTTATCCGGCAGTCGACCAGCACCAGACCATCATCGGTACGTGCACCGTACATGCCGTGTGCGAATCCGGACTCCAGCAATGCAGGATAGAGGAGTGCCCCGGCACCGTCGCCCGTGAACGGTCGGCCGGTCCTGTTGGCCCCGCGAAGTCCTGGTGCCAGACCCACGACAAGAAATCGTGCATCATGTTCACCAAAACCCGGAACAGGTGCATTGTGCCAATCCGGTTCCTGTTCGCGCCATTGGTCGCGAAAGTCAGCGAGGCGCGGACAAAGGGGACAGTTCCGTTCTGGTACGATAGTCATGCGCGCAGAAGTCAGCTTGTTCTATATTCGGGAGACACTCTTGCGTTGTGTCGCCGCCTCGTCAAAACGGGCTGTGAATGCTCGTGAACACTCGATTGCGGTTTCAGTGAGCACCAGACATGACGACAATCTGGACGGTCGGGTTTCCGTGATGCGAAGGAATGTCTGATATGTCCGCGTGTACACCGGTTTCGACTGGTGGCATCTATGTGGCGTTGGGTGCAAATCTGCCGTCCAGGGTGGGGCCGCCACTGGATACACTCCGACGTGCTCTCATGCTGATAGACAGTGCGGGGATGGGCATCTGCAGGATATCACCGTGGTTTGAAACACCACCCATGCACGGCCTTGATCAACCACTCTACACCAACGGCGTTATCGAACTGGACTCCGCGTTTGCACCCCAGGAACTGATGCAGACACTTCACGAAATAGAAGGGAAACTTGGGCGAACACGTGACAATCGTTGGGAGTCACGCGTGATCGATCTTGACCTGGTCGACTACAGGGGTCTCGTGCAGCACACGGGCTCGCCGATACTTCCGCATCCGGGTGCCACAACACGTGCGTTTGTACTTGTGCCGCTGGCGTGCATTGCGCCACAGTGGCGTGATCCGGTTTCCGGCAGGTCAATCAGTACGCTGATAGCGGATCTGCCCGATGATCCTCATGCGATGCGTGAGATTGTCGATGATTGCTGCAGTGAAGCGGTCCCGTCGGATAATCGGCCATGAACCTGCAGAATGGTTCATGTCATATGTGTTCCATGTCTCTCGGTTGCACGTATTTGCGGATTTGTGTGCTCATTGATTGATACAGGTGACCGTCGCATCGTCCGAATGTTGAAAATGTCGCCAAGTTATGGCACTCAACCGGAATGCAATCGCTGGAGTGATTTTCAATGGCTCGACTGACTGTTGAAGACTGTATTGATCGCGTACCGAACCGGTTTGAACTGGTCATGTTATCTGCCCAACGCGTCCGTGACCTGGCCATGGGTGCGAGTCAGACGGTCGACGTCGATAACGACAAACCGGCTGTGATTGCGCTTCGCGAGATCGCCGAAGACACAATTGACCTGGACGAGACGCGCCATCATCTGATCTATGGAGCAGATATCGGTGACGAAGACAGCCTCAATGTTGATCGTCTCGGACTGGCGCATGATCCGATGGAAGAACTCCGAAACCGTGTCCTGGCGTCCGAAGCCGAACAGAACGAGAATGCATCCGTCGACCCGGAGACCGGGCTTTTGGGCTGACTGACGTCGCACCGGGTCTGTTGGGGCCGGAAATCATGCAATGTTGCGCCAATTTGAACTCGTTGAAAGAGTCAGGAGTTACGAAGACTCGGTAGACGAGGAGGCGCTGAATCGCGCGTATGTCTTTGCGATGATGGCGCACGGATCCCAGAAGCGCGCGTCCGGCGATCCGTATTTTTCACATCCTGTTGAAGTTGCCGGCATCCTTGCCGACATGAAACTCGACGACCAGACGATCATCACGGGTCTTTTGCACGATACCGTCGAGGATACGCCGACCACACTTGATGACATTGCCGAACAGTTCGGCAAACAGATCGCCCAGCTTGTTGATGGTGTGACAAAGCTGTCCCGGATCGAGATCCAGTCAGAGGATTCCCGTGAGGCGGAGAATTTCCGCAAGTTGTTTCTGGCCATGTCAGACGACTTGCGCGTCTTGCTCGTCAAGCTTGCGGATCGTCTGCATAACATGCGGACGCTGCGTTTCATCAAGGACCAGGGCAAGCGCATGCGCATTGCCCAGGAGACCATGGGTATCTATGCGCCGCTGGCTGAACGGATCGGCATGCAATCGCTGAAAGATGAACTCGAGGATCTGGCGTTCGGCGAATTCAACCCCAACGCCCGCGATTCAATTCTCGAGCGGTTGAAGTTTCTCAATGAAGAGGGCGGCAGCATCATCCCGGGTGTGATCGGAAGCCTCGAGACGGTGCTGGCTGGCGCGGGTATCAATGCCGAGATTTCCGGGCGCGAGAAGCAACCGTACTCGATCTGGCGGAAAATGCAGCTCAAGAGCCTTGGCTTCGAACAACTCTCTGACATTGTTGCATTTCGCGTCATCGTGGGCAGCGAAGATGCCTGCTACTCCGCGTTGGGTGCGATTCATCGTGCATGGCCGATGGTGCCGGGACGTTTCAAGGACTACATCTCGACGCCCAAGCCGAACGACTATCGTTCGCTGCATACGACGATTCACGGTCCGGACCATCACCGCCTGGAAATTCAGATACGTACGCGCGACATGGATGAGATCGCGCTCTACGGGCTCGCGGCACACTGGAGTTACCGGGATGGCAAGACGCGGGCGTCACTGAAAGAAGGCCGCCAGTACCGCTGGATACGTCAGCTGCTCGACATTCTCGAACATGCACACGACCCGGTAGAGTTTCTGGAGCATACCAAACTGGAAATGTTCCAGGACCAGGTATTCTGTTTTACGCCGCAGGGTAAGCTGATTGCACTTCCACGGAACGCAACCCCGGTTGATTTCGCCTACGCCGTACACACGGAGGTCGGCGACACCTGCGTGGGAGCAAAGATCAACGGCAAGATCCGACCGCTGAAAACCGTGCTCCTCAATGGTGATCAGGTCGAGATCCTGGGTTCAAGCAAAAGCACGCCGGACCCGGGCTGGGAAGGTTTCGTGGTCACGGGCAAGGCCCGTTCGCGCATTCGGCGCTTCGTTCGCAGCCAGGAGCGCGATCAGTACAGGATTCTTGGCAGATCGATACTTGTCCGGGTTTTTTCCAGTTCCGGACACGAGATGTCGACAAAATACGTTCGTCGGGCGTGTCGGATCTTTTCGAAGAGAACGCTGGGCGATCTCTATATCGCCATCGGGCGCGGCGAGATTACCGGCAAGAAGGTTGTATCAAGCTTGTTCAACGACGATGAACCAGCACCCCGAAAGGTCCGCAAGAAACAAGGCACGGCGGGGCGTGTGGCGGCGGTTCCGATCGGTGATCTGATCAGCGGCGTTGCCGTCCACTACGCCGCGTGTTGCCATCCGCTCCCCGGTGAACGGATTGTCGGGATCATGACTCCGGGAACTGGAATGGACATTCATACAATCGACTGTGAACGACTTCCGGAGTTCGAGAGTTCATCGGACCTGTGGTACGACGCAAAGTGGCTCGAAGACGGTGAGGCTCCGCTCAGTCATGTTGGGCAGATTGATGTTGTCGTGCTGAACGCACCGGGTGCGCTGGGGACGGTGACAACACTGATTGGTCAATACAATGGCAACATTCTCAATCTGAACGTCAACAACCGGTCTGTCGATTTCTTTGCGATTCGCATCGACGTCGAGGTTCGCGATGTTCGTCATCTGGTCAGCATCATTGCAGACCTGCGAACCGACCCCAACGTGACGGAAGTACACCGTGTCAGACAGGACACTGAACCCCCGCTGCGTGTTGGGGCGACCTGAATTCGTTCAGATGCCATCGGCATCCCTTGCGCCATGCGTTCCTGATTGGTGACGACGACATGCGCCGGTGCAGTTTGCGTGACTGATCTGCACCACTTTGTTGATTTGAATCCGATTGCAGGATGTCGACGCCCTGCCATGGGCCGCCATGTTGTCGCGCCTCGACGCAGTGCCGTGATTGCCAAGTCTACCCACAAGTGATTGGTACCGGCAAACAACCCGATAGGCTACATGTCCGGGTAGAGGTTTCTTCAATTCAATTCATTGATGCGTGACAGTAGAGAAAAGCGAGTACCGCGATCCGACCTGGACTTTGACGGATCCTACAGGATTGACGTCTCGAACATGGATACGGGGGTACTTTGGCGTATCACCGTCATGGCGTTTCGCGCACGCGTCCGCGCGGTCATTGCAATCGCAGCGGCAATCAGTGCCGGCATCTTCCAGATTTTCGTGCCGCAATACCTCGGGCAGGCTGTCGACGATGTTGTCGTGATGCTCGAGCGGGCAAGTATGGCGACAGCCCAGACTTCCGCCGTTTCGGCACTGCTCGGAACAGCCGGTCTGCTGGTTGGCGTGAGTGTCATGCGCGGGCTGTTCACGATGCTCCAGAACTACCAGGGCGAGGCGATCGGCCAGATTCTCGGCCGCGAGCTGCGCATGATTTATTACAGCAAGCTGCAGCACCTGAGCTTGTCCTGGCATGATCGTGTTCACACCGGTGATCTCATGGCGCGCGGAATACTCGATATCGAAGGCGTTCGGCTATGGATTGATACCGGTATACTCCGATCAATCTATCTGGCTGTCCTGATCTGCGGTGGCGCCGTCACACTTGTCGGAATTGACCCGCTACTCGGCATCCTGTCCTTGTCCTTCGTGCCGATTGTCGCGACGATTGCGTCGATCTCGCGGCTTCGCCTGCGCGAAACCTGGTTGAAGCTGCAGGAGGAACTCGCACACCTCACCCGCATCATGGAAGAAAACCTGGCGGGTATCCGTGTGGTGCGCGCGTTCGCGGCCCAGGCGCACGAACTGGTGCACTACGATTCAGTTGCAGGTCGTGCATTGGGAACATCCCACCGCCGGGTTGACCTGTTCGTGGCCAGTACGACCGCCATGACATTCGTATTTTTCTGCGCCATGGGTGCGGTCCTGTTTATCGGTGGTTCCAAGGTCCTTGACGGGGAGGTGTCGGTCGGTGAACTGGCCGAATGCCTGGCATTCATGACAATCCTGCAAA
This sequence comes from Alphaproteobacteria bacterium, assembly GCA_965200745.1. GTDB lineage: Bacteria > Pseudomonadota > Alphaproteobacteria > SP197 > SP197 > SP197. Next base: position 124,065 of record CBDAUZ010000002.1, on the reverse strand, counting down.
TGCCGGTTCGGCAGATTGGCTGGATGATCAATTCAATCGCCCGCGCATCGACCTGCGGTGGCCGCCTTTTCAACATCCTTGATCTCGAACCGAGCATTTCGAACAGTCCGGACGCGCGACCGCTTGCCGTTACGGACGGCGTGGTTCGTTTCGAGGACGTGAACTTTTCCTATCCCGCGTCGGTACGGGACAGTCGAACGCTGACAGGAATCAGTTTCGAGGTCCGCAAGGGACGGACGGTCGGGATCGTCGGACCGCCTGGAAGCGGCAAGAGCACCATAGCGCACCTCGTTGCACGGTTTTACGATGTAACCGGCGGACGCATCACCATCGATGGACAGGATGTTCGCGATGTAACCCTTGAATCGCTTCGCGCGGAGGTGGTGATCGCCCCGCAGGAACCGTTCGTCTTTACTGCCGATCTTGATCACAACATCGCCTACGGTGATCCATGGGCCGGGCGCAGCAGCATCGAACGGTCGTCGATGACCGCGCAACTGCACAATTTCATCAGAAACCTGCCGGAAGGTTACGGAACTCTTGTCGGTGAGCGCGGGGTGTCGTTGTCCGGAGGACAACGCCAGCGCCTGGTGATTGCGCGCGGGGTTCTGGTTGCAAGCAGTGTTCTGGTTCTGGACGATTCGACCTCTGCGATCGACGCGGCAACCGAACAGCGCATTCGCCACGAACTCTCCGAATATGTTCGTGCACGGGCCGTTATCATCATCGCGCATCGTCTGAATTCGCTCAAACACGCCGACGAGATCCTGTTTCTCGATAACGGACGGATTATCGAACGCGGATCACATGCAGAACTGATGTCACTGAATGGATCGTATCGTGCATTGCACGATCTCCAGGCGGGTTCCGCAGAATGACGAACGCAGCGCAACCGCGTCCGGGACTGGCTGTTGTCGGTTCGGTGGTGTCGCAGGACGAGGAGCTTTTTGGCAAGGCGTTCGATCGCAACGTCATGCTGCGGCTCGGGGTTTTCCTGCAGCCCTATCGCAAGAGACTGCGCATCGCCGTCGTTGCCGTGCTGGTCTTCACTCTCACACAGCTCACAATTCCCCTGATGGTGCGTTATGTGATCGATGGCGTGGTCGTCGGGGACGTTGACGCACGCCTCATTCTCTACATCGCCGTTGCAACATTTTTCGCAGCTATCTTCACCAATTTCATTGCCAACCGGATTCAGGAACGCGTTGTCGGCCACGTCGCCGGCCACATGCTTTTCGACCTGCGGCGCGCCATGTATGCGCATGTCCAGAATGTCTCGCTTTCGTTCATGGATCGCACGGAAACCGGACGCCTCATGTCGCGGTTACAGGGCGACGTCTATGCGCTCCAGGAGTTTCTGGAATCGACGATCTTCGCCGTCGGCGATCTGATCCTGCTTGTCGGGATTATCGTCGTCCTGCTGAGCCTTGATGTGCGACTGGGTGCGCTGACCCTGACAGTTGTGCCGATTCTTCTCGGCATCCGCATGGTCTGGCTGCCGCGTGCACGCCGCGTCTTCCTCAAGGCGCGGGAAACCAGTTCCGCTGTCAACGCGGCGCTGGCCGAGAACATTCACGGCGTTCGTGCGATCCAGGAAACCGGGCGTGAGGACCTGAACCTGACCCTGTTCGGCGACAAGGTTGCCGAGAACCTGCGGGCGCACCTTGTGGCGTCACGCTACGCAAACATCATGATTCCCGTTGTCGATACGCTGACAGGTCTTGCACTTGCCGTCGTCATTGTTGTCGGTGGCAGCATGGTTGCGGAATCGGCGCTTGATCTCGGCGTCATGGTTGCATTTCTTTTCTATGTACAGCGGTTCTTTGATCCGATCAGGTCGCTCACATTCCAGTACAGCATCATGCAGCGCGCAATGGCGGCAGGTCAGCGAATTTTCGAGGTTCTCGACGTTGAAGTCGAGATCACGGACAAGCACTACGCGCTTGATCTTGCCGGTCGACGCGGCTCCGTCGAGTTTCAGAATGTCACATTCGGATACGAACCGGACCTGCCGGTCCTGCGGAATGTCAGTTTCAGAGTCGACGAAGGCGAAACGGTCGCGCTTGTGGGGCCGACCGGGTCAGGCAAGACCAGCGCCATGGCGCTCGCACATCGGTTCTACGATGTCTGGGATGGCGCGGTCAGGGTTGGTGGCGTTGACGTGCGCGATCTTCGCCAAGAGGCACTCGGGCGGCACATCGCCATGGTTCTCCAGGAGCCGTACCTGTTTTCGGGAACAATCCTCGAGAACATTCGATACAACAAGTTCGACGCCGATTACGATGATGTCGTTGAAGCGGCGCGTGCTGTGGGTGCTGACGACTTTATCAGGGTATTGCCGGACGGATACGATACGCAGCTTGACCAGGGAGCCGCCTCGCTCTCGGTCGGCCAACGCCAGCTACTGAGTTTCGCACGGGCGCTGGTTGCGGACACCAGGATCCTCATTCTTGATGAGGCGACGGCCAATATCGACAGTTACACTGAACTGCAGATCCAGCGGGCATTGGCCCGCCTGTTACAGGGACGCACGGCGTTGATCATCGCACACAGACTGGCAACGATCCGGAACGCTGACCGGATCATCGTGCTTCAGGACGGTGAGATTGTCGAAACCGGCAGCCACGCAGAACTCATGGAAAGCGGCCGACTCTACAGCCGGCTTTACCGCATGAATTATGCAAGCTTCGATGACATATCACCCGAGGAACTGGCATACTTCTCTTCGGCTACGGGACGGGCAACTTGAGAGGCGGCTTCACGTTGATGATACTGCAGTCCCTGCAGCGGGTTCCGGCGTATGCAAACGAACGCCGGTTTCCTGACAGGTCAATCTCTGATAGTCGGACAGCCCGATCGGTTCCGGACCGATGCCGACCAGACTTCCTTCTTGGTTCAGGCAGCATGATGTCGACAACAATCGGGGAGTGTTTCGTGTCTGGAGCAAACGGCGCGCAGCGCAAGGATGACGCAATGTCGACTGGATCGAGTGGATGATCATCGGTATCGGTCTCGACACGATGGATATCCGGCGCATCGAAAGGACCCTCATGCGATTTGGAAGTCGGTTCAAGAAACGCGTGTTTACCGAACAGGAACAGGCACGGGCCGAGCGTCGGGCGAATACTGCTGCGACCTATGCCAAGCGCTTTGCTGCCAAGGAAGCATGTTCGAAGGCACTCGGCACGGGATTGCGACAGGGGGTTTATTGGCGCGATATGGAGGTGGTCAACCTGCCGAGCGGAAAACCGACCCTGCAACTTCGCAATGGTGCAAGGGCGCGGCTTGACCTGCTCGTGCCGGACGGCATGTCAGCGCAGATTGATGTCACCATGACCGACGACATGCCATTGGCGCAGGCACTCGTCATCATCTCCGCCGTCGCCACCAATCCTGATCGACATCCCGATCGTGGTGTCGACGGATCGGATTGAGCTGAACACAGCAGATGCTGCGAATCCGAAAACTGTTGGGTCTGAAGAGCGACGCCGATGAAAGCGGTCGCCCGGGTACGCCGTTGTGGGTGCTTGTCCTGATGGCGCCGTTCACGCTGATCGGTCTGTTGCTTCGTCCGATCGAACTCGTTATCCGCCTCGTATTCATTCCCGTCGAGATGCTGCTTCCAAGGTCGTTGCGTGGCGACCATGGCATCCTGGGAACCGTCAAGACAATCATCTATGCGCTGCTCATTGCCCTTTTCATTCGCACCCTGGCGTATGAACCGTTCAATATTCCTTCCGGTTCAATGAAACCGACATTGCTCGCAGGCGATTATCTCTTTGTTTCAAAATTTTCCTACGGGTATGGAAACTATTCTCTGGGTTTCGGGACGGACATGGGAATTTTCGGTGAACGGCTGTTCGGGGCACAACCCGAACGCGGTGACGTCGTGGTCTTTCGCAAACCGACCGACACCAGCGTGGATTTCATCAAGCGCGTCGTCGGACTGCCGGGTGACTCCATCCAGATGATCGGCGGCATCCTGCATGTCAACGGTGTCGCTGTTCCCCAGGAAGAAACCGAACCGTTCATTGACAGGCGATGCAAGACACACAGGGCTATCGATCGATACATCGAGACGCTGCCGGGCGGAAAACAACACGAAGTCCTGCACATTTCCGAGAACAGCCGGTACGATGATACCGCTGTTGTCGAGGTCCCTGACCGTCACTATTTCATGATGGGCGATAACCGGGACAGTTCCAATGACAGCCGCGTGGCAAACATCGTGGGATTTGTACCCGAAGCAAATCTCATCGGACGCGCCGCATTCCTGTTCTTCTCAAGTGACGGGTGCGGGTCGTTGCTGGCTCCATGGACGTGGCCTGTTTCGATACGCTGGAGCCGCATCTTCCAGTCGGTTGAATGAAGCGCAAGCTGGCAAGGGAACCGAGAGAACAACTCGAGAATCGTCTCGGCCACCGATTTACGAACCGTGCACTGCTTGATCAGGCATTGACCCACGGCAGCGCCGTCGCGGGCAACCGCCAGTTCGGCTATGAACGCCTCGAGTTTCTTGGTGACAGAATTCTCGGCGCCATCGTGGCGTCGCTGGTATTCCGGAGCTATCCGCAAGAGAGCGAGGGAAAGCTTACCTTGCGACAGGTTGATCTTGTCCGGAACGAGACGATCGCCGCGATCGCGCGGGAACTCGAAATTGAAAGACTTGTGCACCTGTCGCCAGGTGAGGAACGCCGCGGTGCCAATGAAAATGAGTCGGTTCTTGCAGATGTTCTTGAAGCGCTCATCGGCGCCATCTATCTCGATGGTGACTACAAACAGGCCCGCCAGTTTGTCGAGCGTTACTGGCTGAAACGCATGAAAGCGGTACACACGCCGCCACAGGATGCGAAGTCCCGCCTTCAGGAATGGCTTCTGGGTCACAATCTGACGCTGCCGGTCTATACGGTTGTCAGTATGACGGGACCCGATCATGCACCGGATATTACGGTCGAGATCAGCCACGAAAGCGGCAGACGGAAAAGGGCGACGGGATCGTCGCGACGCCAGGCAGAGACCGCCGCGGCGCAGCAGTTGCTTGACGAACTGATATACGAGGCAGCACAGCAATGACGTCGCCGAAAGACTGCCGGTCAGGGTATGTCGCCATTCTCGGGCCACCGAATGCCGGCAAGTCGACACTGGTCAACACAATCGTCGGCGCCAAGGTCTCGATCGTGACTCACAAGATCCAGACGACGCGCGGCGCCGTCAGGGGTATTCGCAACATCGGCAATACCCAGGTTGTACTGGTCGATACGCCCGGCATCTTTACGCCGCAACGCAAACTTGAACGCGCACTGGTTCGTGCAGCATGGTCGGGAAACCAGGATGCAGACGCGACGGTGCTGTTGATCGACGGCAGGAAGGGAATGACCGCGAATGTCCGGGCAATTCTTGAAAACCTGACGGATCGCAAGCAGCCGATATTTGTTGCCGTGAACAAGATCGACAAGGTGAACAAGAACCAGCTTCTGCCGTTATCGGCGGAACTCGATGCAACAGGGATAGTCGATACAATCCACTATGTATCGGCACTGAACGGGCAGGGTACAGAGGAGTTCATCAGTTTTCTTGCGGACCGCATGCCCGTCGGACCCTGGCTGTTTCCCGATGACCACATCAGCGATCTGCCATTGCGCCGCATGGCAGCAGAGATCACACGTGAAAAGGTGTTCCTGCGGGTCCATCAGGAGATTCCTTATGAACTCACGGTCGAAACCGAACAATGGACAGAACTCGATGAGACGAATGCCGTGCGTATCGACCAGTGGATCTACGTCTCGCGAAAGAACCACAAGGCAATACTGCTGGGAAAGAAGGGAAGCACAATCCGCAACATCGGTATTGCTGCACGCAAGGAACTCGAAGAAATCCTGGGGCAGACCGTACACCTGTTCATTCATGTCAAGGTTCGGGAACGATGGCTTGATGAACCGGCCCGGTATCGTGACATCGGCCTTGAGTACACCGGTTGATTGAGTTGTATCTCGCGTGATCGAATGGTTTGACAGCGCCATCATGCTCTCGGTACGCCGTCATGGTGAGACCGCTGCGATCGTCTGTCTGCTTACACGCGAACACGGTCCATTCAGGGGTCTGCTTCATGGCGGCGCCAGTCGGAAACGACGTCCGCTGATCGAGATCGGCAACCACGTTGCTGTCAAATGGAAAGCGCGATTGCCGGAGCATCTCGGTTCGGTTTCACTTGAACTCGAACGGGCAGTTGCGCGCCGTTTTATCGACGATCCCGCCCGTCTCGCGTGCCTGGCAAGCGCCTGCGCAGTCGCCGAGGTCGCATTTCCGGAGCGTCAACCGTGTCAGCATCAGTATGATGCACTTGTCGTCCTTCTCGATCAGCTTGCATCGGACAGTGCACACTGGCCGGCGGTCTATGTGCGTTGGGAAATTGGCGTGTTGGCGGAACTTGGATATGGACTTGAATTGACCCGCTGTGCCGTTACGGGCGAAAGAGAGGGGTTGGCATGGGTTTCGCCGCGAACAGGTCGCGCGGTCACGCATGCAGCTGGTGAAAAGTGGGCCGACAGGCTCCTGGTACTTCCAGGATTCCTGGCAGGTCGGAGAGAGGCCACGCTGTCGGATGTTCTCGATGGGTTGCGGATGACCGGGTATTTCCTGTCGCGTTACCTGCGTCCCGAGCAGGAACCTGCCACACCGCCCGCCAGGACACGATTCATGGACTGTCTCGTGCGACGAAACGAAACGGAACTGCAGGATCATCATGGTTGACGATGGTGTTCAGGAAGACCGGATAGAGACCGTTCCGTTTTCTGATGCGCTGACCCGGCGTTATCTCGCGTATGCCATGTCAACGATTACGTCCCGTTCATTGCCGGATGTCCGGGACGGCCTCAAACCCGTGCATCGCCGTCTGCTCTATGCAATGCATCTGCTGCGCCTCAATCCGCAGGACGGATTCAAGAAATCCGCACGCGTGGTCGGGGATGTCATCGGCAAGTTTCACCCGCATGGCGACCAGGCGATTTATGACGCACTTGTGCGCCTCGCTCAGGACTTTGTTGCGCGATATCCATTGGTCGACGGGCAGGGGAACTTTGGCAACGTCGACGGCGATAACGCTGCGGCAATGCGCTACACGGAAGCGCGCATGACCAATGTCGCGCTGGCACTTCTCGAAGGTCTCGACGATGACGTCGTTGACTTTCGTCCCACCTATGACGGGTCTGAACATGAACCTGTCGTTCTGGCCGCGCGCTTTCCCAACCTCCTGGCAAACGGCACCAGCGGAATCGCGGTCGGTATGGCGACCAGTATACCGCCGCACAATGCCGACGAGCTCTGCCAGGCACTCATGCGACTTGTCGACAAACCGCGAACGACGACCAGTGAACTCGTCTACCTGGTACAGGGACCCGATTTCCCGACGGGCGGCGAACTTGTTGAAAGCACGGAGTCCCTTGTTGAATCCTACGAGACCGGTCGCGGTTCATTTCGTCTGAGGGCGCGTTGGCATCAGGAACAAACCGGACGGGGAACCTACAGGATCGTTGTCGACGAGATCCCGTACCAGGTTCAGAAGTCGCGCCTGGTCGAGCGAATTGCCGGTCTCCTGGACCTGCGTCGCCTCCCGCTTCTTGAAAGTGTCAACGACGAGTCGGCAGAAGACGTTCGACTGGTCCTGGTACCAAAGAACCGGACGGTTGACCCCGTGGTCCTGATGGAATCGCTGTTTCGAACGACAGATCTTGAGGTCCGGATTCCGTTGAATCTCAATGTTCTGGACGCGGATGGCGTCCCCCGTGTGATGAACTTGCGCACAGCGCTCCAGGCATTCATAGACCACAGGCAGGTGATACTCCTGCGACGCTCACGCAATCGTATTGCCAGGATCGACAGTCGTCTGGAAGTCCTCGAAGGATTCCGCGTCGCGTATCTGAACATCGATGAAGTGATCAGGATCATCCGGTTCGAGGACCGCCCGAAAAGGCAACTGATGGAGCGCTACGCGCTCAGCGAATTGCAGGCGGAAGCCATCCTCAACATGCGACTTCGTGCGCTGCACAAGCTTGAAGAAATCAAGATCGAGGAAGAAGCGTCCGAGCTGATGCGCGAACGCGAGCAACTCGACGATCTGATCAGCAGCGTCCGTCGCCAGAAGACAGCACTCAAGAAGGAGTTCAGCGAGATTCGCGCTGAATTCGGGCACGGCCATGCGGCAGGCCTGCGGCGAACACGTGTCGGCGGTGAATTGCCCGCTGTGGATATTCCGTCTGATGCAACAATGGAACGAGAGCCCATCACGGTGATCCTGTCACTCAGGGGCTGGATCGGCGCAGCGCGCCAACATGGCGAACAGGCAGGAACGCTGCGGTTCAAGGAGGGAGACCGGGAACGGTTTCGCGTCGAGGCATGGACGACGGACAAACTCCTGCTCTTCGCGACAAACGGCCGGTTCTACATACTCGGCTGCGACAAGCTGCCCGACGCGCGCGGGTCCGGCGATCCGGTACGTTTGCTGGTCGATCTTGGAAACGACGTCGATATAGTCGCGATGAACGTATTCAGGGGCGACAGGAAACTGATTGTGGCATCAACCGACGGCAGGGGATTCATCGTGCCGGAGGCCATGGTCGAATCAAGAACACGTTCCGGCAAGGCAATACTCAACGTATCCGGTGCGGTCGAGGCAGCCGCGATGCGGTTCGTGGAAGGGACGCATGTCGCGGTCATGGGGGGCGAAGAGCGGCGCCTGTTGATCTGTCCGTTGACTGAGATTCCCGAATTGAACCGGGGACGCGGAGTCATTCTCCAGCGCTATCGTTCAGGAGGCTTGTCAGATATCAAGACATTCGATCTGAAGGACGGTCTGGCCTGGAAAGCGGGAACACGCACGCGTCGGATTACGGACCTCGACAAACTGATCGGAAAACGCGGTCAGGCTGGAAAAACAATCCCGCCGGGCTATCCTTCCGGACGCACCTTTGATTGATTGTCTTCATCGGCGACAGAGAGGAATTCAGTGGCAGAACACGACGAAGTTCCGGACATTGCGTTGAAGGTCGCGGCGATCGAGCACCTGCTCGCTGAACGCGGACTGGTCGATCCCGATGCGATCGACCGTCTCATCGAACTCTACGAGACCCGAATTGGTCCGCACCGTGGTGCACGGATTGTTGCCGAGGCCTGGGTGGACGATGATTTTCGGGCACGCCTTGTCGAGGATGCGACGCCCGCCCTGGCAGAGTTCGGGATTTCGGGTGTCCAGGGTGAAAACATGGTCGTTGTCGAAAACACGGATCATGTTCACAACGTTATCGTCTGCACACTCTGCTCCTGTTATCCATGGCCTGTACTGGGATTGCCACCGCGCTGGTACAAGAGTCCGCCATACCGGGCACGCGTGGTTCGCGAGCCGAGAGCTGTGCTTGAGGAATTCGGTTATGCGATCGGCGATGATGTCGAGGTCAGGGTCTGGGACTCGAGTGCCGAGATTCGCTACATGGTCCTGCCGAAACGACCGCAGGACACGGACGGCTGGACGAGAGAGGATCTTGCTGCAGTCGTCTCTCGCGACGGCATGATCGGCACAGCGCCGCACTGAAACGGAGGATCCCATGAACGGAATCCATGATCTCGGCGGCATGCACGGGTTTGGTGCAATCAACCGTCAGCCGGATGAGCCCGTGTTTCACAGTGCGTGGGAAAGGAGGGCATTCGGTCTCGCCCTGCAGGTCGCGGAGGGTGTGAAATTCTCGGACGACGATCTCCGGACGAACATCGAGCGAATTCCGCCGGCGACATATCTGAATTCTACGTATTATGAACTGTGGACCCGCTCGGTTGAGGCGATTGTCACGAAACGCAATGTTCTCACGCACGACGAGATCCAGGCGCGCATGCAGCAGATTGATTCGCCGGTACGCGCACCCGGCGGCAGCGGAATCACGCTCGACGAAATGGAAGAGTCCGTTGCCGGGGGATACAGCACACGCCGTGACACGCCCGAGATCACGCGGGCATTTTCGGTCGGTGATTCTGTCAGGGTACGCAACGAACACCCACCATTTCACACACGGGTGCCACGCTACTGTCGCGGACGAACCGGTGTAATCCAGCGGGATCACGGCGTGTTCGTCTTTCCCGACACGAATGCACGCAGGGAAGGTGAGTGCCCGCAGCATTGCTACACCGTCGAATTCGCCGCGTGTGAACTGTGGGGCTCGCGCGCGACGCCACACGACCGCGTTCATGTCGATCTCTGGCAGTCGTACCTGGAATTGAACCGGTAACATTCGGATAGCTCCAGGGCGCAATGCGATATGTTCTGTTCGCCCCGCATGTGCGTCGTCTTTTCACTCTGTCCTGATGAACATGCAACGGCGCGAGATCGTCTGAACATGGGGCATGTCTCAATGTGTGTTTCTGCGCACTTGAACGCGACTGTGGTGCCACACGTGCCCGAATTCCGGTGATCGGGCTTCTTGTTGCTTGCAATCAACACATGGTTGCGTTCTATTCTCTTGAGCCGGACTTCAAAACCGGTTGGGAAACAATGTCTCTGCTTTTACACAACTGAGGAGGATCTACCCTCATGGATAGACGTAAATTCCTGGCAGGCGGTGCCGGGATTGCTGCCGTTGGTGCGACCGCGTCGACGTTCCCGACGCCGGCCATTTCACAGGGTCGCCGGAAGCTCACGATGGTTACGTCGTGGAGTCGTGGACTGGCCGGTGTGCATGATGCTGCACAAAGATGCGCGGACAACATCGTTGCGCTTTCCGATGGCATGATCGAAATCGACTTCAAGGCCGCTGGTGAACTCGTTGGCGCCTTCGAGGTATTCGACGCAGTTTCATCCGGACAGGCCGACATGTATCACGCGGCTGACTACTATTTCATTGGCCAGCATCCCGGGTTCGCGTTCTATACAGCTGTACCGTTCGGCATGACACCGATTGAATTGAACAACTGATACTACCACATGGGCGGCCAGGAAGTCCTCGATGAACTGTCGGCAGTTTTCAACCTCCGGACGTTCGTTGCCGGCAACACCGGCGCACAGGCGGGTGGCTGGTTCAACAAGCAGATCGAACAGCCGGAAGACTTTGAGGGATTGCGTTTCCGCATGCCAGGTCTCGGCGGCAAGGCATTGACGCACCTCGGCGCGTCTGTCCGCAACATGATGCGCTGGCCAAGGGCGAAATTGACGGCACGGAATGGATCGGGCCATGGGCGGATGAAAAGGCCGGATTCAACGAGATCACGAAGATCTACTACACATCAGGATTCCATGAGCCGGGTCCCGGACTGTCGCTGGCATTGAACCGCGAAGTCTATGACAGCATGAGCCCGTGGGAGCAGAAGATCATCGAGGTTGTGTCCGGTGAGACGAACTCGTGGAATCACGCTCAGTTTCTCTCCAACCACGGTTTTGCACTCCAGCGCCTGATTGCCGCCGGTGTGCAGACCTTCGAATTTCCGCAAAGCGTCTGGTCAGCCTTCGGGGAAGGTGCGCAAGCCGTCATGGACGAAAACATGTCGGATCCGCTTTTCAAGAAGATTTTCGACTCATTTCACAGCTCTCTCGTCGCGTCAGCAGGCTGGATCAGCAAGTCCAGTGCGGTCTACACGCGTGAACGCAACAGGGTCATGGGAATCTGACATTCTGTACTCGCACCCGAGCTGCTTCCGGTTCGGGTGCGAGTTCGATTCGTAGATCATGATCGAGATCCTGATCTGGCTCCCGGTCCGCCTGTTTGGCGGGCTCGTTGATCTTGTTCGGGTTGTCTCCAGCCCGGAACTGTGGCCGGATCCGACAAACATGGCGGATCTGGTCTACATCGTCTATTACGGCGCTTCCCTGGAGTTTCTCTTTGTTGTTCTTGACGTGGCCATCGTTGTTCTGGTCATCGGATTATGGCGACACGGATTTCTTTGGGGCGTGGTGCGTGTTATCGAGGGAATCTCGAATGTAACGGGACGCCTCGCCGCGTGGGCCGCACTGGTCATGGTCCTCCAGCAGATCGTGATCATCGCGCTTCAGCGGATATTTCTGGTCTCCGAGATTTCAATCGGTCCTTTCGGCGTCGCGTTCACGCGGGACCTGAGCTGGTTTGGCGAGGAACTCAAGCTCTACAATGCGATGATCGTTGCGTTGTGTGCGGCTTACACCTTCGTCCAGGGCGGTCATGTGCGTGTTGATCTTGTCTATGCGGCACTGCGCTTCCGAACACGGCGTGTTCTCGACATGTTCGGATCCCTGTTCTTTGTGCTGCCGTTTACCGGTGTCGTGTGGATGTTTGGCTGGTTTTTCCTCTGGCGGCACCTGATCACACCGAAACTCTCCGCCTCCGAAGCCCTTGCGTCGGTCGAACGAAAGGCTGCGCTTGTCCGCTGGAACGTCGAGACTGTCGGTTTTTCGCCCAGCGGGTTCGACGGGTACTTTCTGTTCAAGATTCTGCTGGTCCTGTTTGCGGGGCTGATGTTCCTGCAGGGCGTCGGATTTTTCTATCGATGCCTGCTTGAGTTTCTCGAAGGCGAGGAGGCGTCCGGCAAGCATCTCGATCTCGATCCACGCGCCGACATCGGTGTCGAACCGCCTGTGGCGATAGAGCGTGCGCCGGAGGAAAGAAACTGATGTTGTTTGGTCTCGACGGCGTTGAGATCGGATTGATCATCACGTTTGTTCTCCTGTTCGCCGGCATTCTTTCCGGATTTCCTGTTGCGTTTGCCATAGCCGGATCCGCACTGATCGCATTCGCCATCATCGGCGCCATGAGTGAGGCGGGGTGGCTTGTCCGGGAGGTCGTCGATACGCGGAGCGATGCCTATCGGGCATTGGTGGATTCCGGTGTCAATGAACACACGATATCGATCTTTCGATACCCGGAGTTACCGACATTTGCTGTACCGCTGTTCGAAAACGGCATTGATGGCGCCTACTACCGAATCCTGACATTCATCGTCAATCGCATGAATGACCGGGTTCTGGCCGGGCCGTCGATCGAACTGCTTCTCGCAGTCGCAATGTTCATTCTCATGGGCATATCGCTTGAAAGATCACGGATTGCCCAGGATCTGCTTACATCCATGGCCATGGTATTCGGCAGGTTGCCGGGTGGCCTCGCAGTTTCTGTGGTTGTCGTCGGCGCCTTTCTCGCTGCCTCGACAGGGATTGTTGGCGCGACAGTCGTGACGATGGGGCTGCTGTCCCTGCCGACAATGCTGCGGCATCACTATTCGCCGGAACTGGCGACGGGTGTGATATCGGCATCAGGGACCCTGGGTCAGATCATCCCGCCATCAATCGTGATTGTTCTTCTTGGAACACTTGCGGGCGATCTCTACGCGACAGCACAGGAAGACCGTGCGATCGCGGCGGGGTGCCGCGACGCGCTGACCTATCTGGGTGAAGCGGCTGTTGTTTCTGTCGGTACGCTTTTCAAGTCGGCGATCATCCCGGGCATCATGCTGGCGTCGCTCTATGCGATCTATGTCTTTGCCTACGCGCTGTTCAGGCCGTCAAAGGCGCCACCCGTCGAAATGGGCGAGGCACTTTGGGCCGACGATCGATCGACGATACATCACCGTTTCTTCTGGTTTCTTGTTGGACCCGCAGTCGTCATTGCGGCCGCCGGTGTCCTGTTTTCAACCGATCTGGCCGGACCGCAAACGATCGATCGACTTTCTCTCGTACAGCCACCCATCACGCCGGAACTGCGAACCAATGTTTCGGATGAATGCAAGGCCTCGATGATCGAACTCCACGGACAGGAAAAGTGGGATCGGTCAGTTGCGGATCAGGCTGCAGCGGACGCCAGTGGCTTTGTCGCGCCAACAGATGCCGTGCTGGACGAACTTGAGCTGGTGGCAATGCAGAGTCTGCCACCGTTGTCGGAAAGCCTGCTGACGATTCTGGTCCTGATGTCGCTTGTCCTGATGGGCGCGTACGCTGTTGCACCGTCGCAATCGGTTTGGCCATTACTCGTCGGCGGGGCAGGTGTCATCGCCACGATTCTCGCCGATGCCTTCCTGGTTTCAGTGTTTGCGAGTCCCGGAACAGGGTGGCTCATCCTGGCCATTCCCGTCCTTGCAGTGATTTACGGGTTACGCCACGCCATACCGCGGCTTGCGGAAGTCCAGATCCTGCGTGTCGTCTTTCCGCCGTTGATCCTGATTGTCGCCGTTCTCGGCTCGATCCTGACCGGTGTAACGAGTCCGACGGCTGCGGCGGGTCTCGGTGCGTCAGGGGCATTGATGCTATCCGCCTATCGGCGGCTGCGTGAGTCGAATTCCCGCAAGGGACCACGGTTCATTCTCATCGCGGCATTTTCGACTGTCATTCTTCTGTTGGTCGGTACGAGTTTCGACCTGCGGATCACGATTGACGAGGTGGGATTCGAAAACTGGATCGCATTCCTGGTGGCCGTCACGACGTATCATCTCGCGATCGGCGGACTGTGCTACGCCTGCTGGGTACTGTTCCGTGACGGGATTCTGAGGGATGTCGTGCGGGACACGGCGAAAGTTACCGCGATGGTGTTTGCGATTCTGATCGGATCACAAATGCTCAATCTGGTGGTGATTTCCTACGGTGGTGAAGAACATATCCAGGATTTCCTGCGTGCATTCGATAACGAGTGGGTCGTCTTTCTCGTTGTCATGCTGGTTCTTTTCATACTCGGCTTTGTTCTCGATTTTCTTGAGATCATCTATATCGTCATTCCGATTGTCGGACCTGTCATCTACGGCGGCACGCTTGATCCCAAGTGGGTCACGATCATGATTGCCGTCAATCTGCAGACATCCTTCCTGACGCCACCGTTCGGTTTCGCCTTGTTCTATCTGCGCGGTGTGGCTCCGCCACAAATCACCACAGGACAGATTTATCGGGGAGTCGCGCCATTTGTCGTCATCCAGATCGTTGGTCTGGCGATCATGTGGCTTGTACCGGAAATGATCACACTCCTGCCCGAACTGGTTCCGGGGTACTGACGGTTGGCAGACCGCGTCTCGGAATTGTCAGATTCTCCGGCACGCAGCGGTACGGGTTTGTGGTATGATTATCATCGATAACCTGGATCTTACTGCGCGTGAGTCGAAAGCGAAATTTCAGCAAGCTTCAGCTTCGTGATGCGCTTGGCATGTTTGCAACCGGCGTGACAATCGTCACGTCATGCACACGTGACGGTGAACTTCTCGGCATCACGGCCAATTCCTTCAACTCGGTCTCACTCGATCCGCCGCTTGTACTCTTCAGCCTGTCGCGCGAGGCCTACAGCTTCAACAAGTTCGAGAGTTGCGATTTCTTCGCGGTCAATGTGCTCTGTGAGGAACAGCGCGAGCTTTCCAACAAGTTTGCCCGGACGTCGCTCGACAAATGGGATGGTGTTGAATGGAAAACGGCTGTCACCCGGTGCCCGTTGTTTCCCGGTTCTCTTGCCGTGCTCGAGTGCTACACGCGTTCGCACTATGACGGTGGCGACCATGTCATCTTTGTCGGTGAGGCGTTCAACATGGAGATTGGCGAACCGTCTGCACCATTGCTCTACTATCGCGGCTCATACCGGAGCATTGGCCCCGATCCGCTGGACATAGAGTGGTCCTGAGAAATCGCACTCCGATAACACGGCATTGAACGGGTCACCTGTGCGCCGTGATAGCCGCGGGCCGGGAATCGTCTGCACGAATTCCGGTCTGATGACCTGAACTGGCACCCCGGCCGAGGGTGTGCGCGTCCTCTTCAGACGACACATGTATGCCAGCCCACAAGGGATGTTTGTGCGACGGCCATCCTGTCATTTCGCGAATGTTGCGACAGAAATATGCCGGTGTTAGAAGCGAGTGACCTGTCAATGTGAAGCGTGGTGCTTTGCCTGGTTGAAACGGGAAGGTACGGAGATCACAAAATGAGCGAAGACACGACGGAAAACGGCGTGAAGATGTGGGGTGACGAGGAATACTGGGGGATCGGATACGAATACGATCCGCAGTTTTTCCTGACCGAGAAACAAAGAGAAATTCAGCGAGATCTGATCGAACTTTGTCGTACGACATTGAGTGTCAACGCCGTCGAATCCGATCGCGAATTCAAGTTTCCCCGGAAAAATTTTGAAGCACTTGCATCGATGAACCTGCTCGGCCTGCTTGTTCCGAAAGAACTGGGTGGTCTGGGTGAAAACCATGTCTGCATGGCGATGGTTGTCGAGACTGTGGCCCGATACGGATGTCCCTCGACGGCAATGTGCCTGACGATGCATTACGGTGCGGTCGCGGCGGGTCTGTTCCGTTATCACGACAACGAGCCGCTGCGGGACATATTCTCGCGAATCGACAAGGATGTGTTGATCGGCACACTGTCCTATTCCGACCCCGAAACCGGTTCCCATTTCTGGTATCCGATTTCTTCTGGCGCCGAGGACACACCGGACGGCTGGAAGGTCTACA
Source organism: Alphaproteobacteria bacterium (assembly GCA_965200745.1). GTDB lineage: Bacteria > Pseudomonadota > Alphaproteobacteria > SP197 > SP197 > SP197. Next base: position 107,637 of record CBDAUZ010000002.1, on the reverse strand, counting down.
AACGCGCATCCTGGACAACCTCCGGCGGTTTTGCGGACTGGTATATCGTTCAGACCACAAGCCCCGACTTTGGCGGCGACTATTCGGATCTGTCTGTCTGGTTGATCATGGCTGACGAGGTTCAGGCCGATGTGGCCGGATGGGATGGTATGGGCATGCGCGGCAACCAGTCGGGTGCATTGCTTGTCGACAACGTAACGATTCCGAAGGATCGCATGGTCGGTCCCAGGGGGGACGGTGCTGTTTCCAATGACGAAGCCGTCGATACGTTTTTCCTTGTCAACTCGTCCTGTGCCTGGAACGGCATTGCCATGGGCATGATCGATGTCGCGAAAAGACACACGACGCGAAAACGCCATGTTGACGTCGGTCTGCGTGTCTGCGACTACCCGACCATTCAGGACTATGTCGGTGAAGCAATTATCGGCACCAATGCCAGCCGCATGATGACCATGGGTATGGCCAAGGCGATGGACGAATCGACAAACAATTGCGACTGGTCATTGCACGAAGATCTGGAAGCGCTGCCGCGGGCCGAACTGTTGAACCAGCTTTGGCAAGTCAAGTTCCAGGCGGCAAAGAACGTGCACGAAGTATCGGACAAGATGCTCCACGCCTGTGGTGGCACGGGATACAAGGCTGGCCTCGGAATGGAACGCCTCCTCAGGGACGCCAAGGCTGGCTGGGTCATGGGGCCGACCAACGAGGTGCTTCGCCAGTTTGTCGGCAAACACGCCCTGCTTGGTTTCGATTCACTTGACTACTGGAACACCGCGATCAACCACAGGTCAATCGATAACGAGGTGAAGAAGATGTCGGCCGACGAAAAACGTGAACTGGCGCAACGTTTGTTGAGCGAGGCATCGGCCTGATTGAACGAACCCGGTTGCGCTCAATTACCTGCCGGTACCGTCGGTCTTCATAACGGTCAATGCATGCATTGAATCCGACGACGACGTCAGACAGTCAGGTCGAAACCCGTGCGTCCGGTCTCACTCGATCAGGAGCGTGGTCGCTCCTTCTTCGGGTCGTAGAACGGGAATGGCACGACAGTTGCGGGAACACGTTTCTGATGGCCATCCATTTTTCCGACTTCAACGGCTGTTCCGGTCGCGGCGTGGGTGATATCCATTCGACAAAGTGCGATGTTCTTCTTCAGCAGGGGTGAGATCATGCCGCTGGTCACAACCCCGACCTGGGCGCGGCCCATATAGACACCATCGCCATGTGAGCCGGCTTCGTTGCCCGCCAGTTCGAGCCCGACCAGCTTTCGTTGCGGATTCGCCTTGCGGCGTTCCAGCGCCGCACGACCCACGAAATCCTCGTCCGTGGATTTCAGCGCAACGGTAAAGCCGATACCAGCTTCATAGGGGTCGGTCTGGTCGTCGAATTCATAACCGGCAAAAATGAGTCCGGCTTCAATGCGAAGCATATCAAGCGCATCCAGTCCCAGAGGAGATATGCCATGGGCCTCTCCGGCGTCGAACACGGAATCCCAGACCTCGCTGGCGTGACGGGGATGACACCAGATCTCATAACCCAGTTCTCCCGTATAGCCCGTACGGGAGACAACAACCGGAACGCCGTTATGGTCGCCGATGCGTCCAACCGTGAACCTGAACCATCCGATCTCGTCGACGCGCGGATTTGCAGGCGGTGTCCAGACCGTGCCGGCCAGCAACGCGCGGCTTTGCGGACCCTGAACGGCAATGTTATGCAACTGGTCTGTTGAATTGCGCACATGTACCCGCAGACCCCACTCCCGGGCGCGCTCTCTCAACCAGGTTCCACCGTATTCCGTGCCGCCAATCCAGCGGTAACCGGTTTGTGACAACCGAAACAGCGTTCCGTCGTCAATCATGCCACCGTGTTCGTAGCACATGGCGGAATAGACAACATGGTGATCTGCAAGTCGCCGAACATTGCGTGTAAGCGTCCTTTGCATGAGTTCACCGGCGTCGGGCCCGGTTACTTCGAACTTTCGCAATGGTGTGAGGTCCATCGCAATCACCCGTTCACGACAGGCCCAGTATTCGTCGATCGCTCCGTGGTTGGTGAACTGTGTCGGCAGCCAGTAACCGTTGTATTCCGCATAGTTGCGGGTCAGTTTTGAAGTGTTTGAATGAAATCCGGTTTCACGGGTCATCTTTGGATCGGAGTCTGGCATGGTTCTGGTTGCTATGGCTTTCTTGAACACATTACGGGCAGGATAGACCCGGACGAGAATATCGGTCGGATTCCAGCCATTGGCCGGGTCGATGGCATCCGGGCAGGCAGAATTGATGCAAACCTGATCGCGCAAGCTCTTGCAAAGAACATAGTCACCGGGCCGCGACCAGGGCTCATCCAGGTAAATCTGATAGTTGTCGTCGAGCAGCGTGTTGTAGAAGAAATTCATCGCCTGCCACCCGCTGCGCGGACGAACATGCCACTTCGACAATTCTGCGTTGAAATTGTCGGTGCAGTTCACGTGACCCGGATAGCCGACATCGTCGTAGTATTTTGCGGTGCAGGCAAAGTTGAAACTGTCGTGCCGGCCAACGGTGTCCTGAATGATCTCGATACAAGGCTGGAGATCCAGGTCGAACAGTTTTGAATGCAATCCAGGCGCCGGATATGCCGCACCTGAGAGAACCCGTGTTGCAGTTGGATCGATATCGCGTTCAAGCCCTTTCTCGAGGGCGGGGAGGGAGAGTGCCTGAAAATCGGAACACTCGCGGCCTTCAATATCGAGAATCTGGATGAACTCACCTGCACGGACCTCGTAGGCGTGTGCCGTCCCGGCAGCAATCCTGTATTCGTATCGTGGTTCCGCGAGGGGGTCCGGTATCAGCGCTTCTGCGGCTTCGGATGGATTCTGGCGTATCAGGAATACTTCCAGCGGTGATGGCGGGTTCTGACTCCCGACATCCATCGGTTCACCGGGTGCCGCCACGACAATGGTGCAATCGTGTTCAACGGTTGTCATGCATTCGTCATAGGCCGACGATTCCTGATCGAATACTGTGGCACAACGATCAAGCCGCCGGGAAACACCATGTCGTTCAAGTATATCCATGAGCACATGGCTCTCTTCTCCTGCGTGCGCAAGCATCGCGCGCAAGCCACCAGCATTGCCGAGCTGTCCGAGGCCGAGAACCTCCGGTGAAATCCGGCCATCACTTGTTATGGCAACGATTTCGCATGTTTGACCGCCTTCCAGATTGACGACAACGAGCTGATCGCCCGCACCACGATCGCACCAGCGCCGGGGACAAGATAACGCTCGACGCCAGGCGGAAGACGCCTGATGCCCGGTAAGAGAATCTGTGCGCTTCGCGTGTCAGCTATTCTGCTTGCGGTGACCGGTCCGGTTTCCATGATCGTGTCAGTCTCCTGCCTGCAACCCCGGTAAAACTGAACTACCGGTTTCAGGTTTGCCACGTTATCACATTCGTTCAGCCGATCATGTGACTCAACCGGGATCAGGCGATGCGTCGTTCGCCTGTGAAGCGTTGATCCATTCCATGGCCGCGTGCAGCATGGTCCCGATTGCTGTCGTAGCCGCGGCGGCGCGCTCATCGAGGAATCTGAAAGGGGGCTTCTCTTCCATGTATGTTGCCTGAGAGAGTTCCAGCTGAATAGCGTGAACACCTCTTGCCGGATGACCATAGTTTCGGGTGATGAAACCGCCCTTGAATCGGCCGTTCACGGCGACGCTGTAGGTTCCCTCTGCCCGGGCACGATCTGAAACGATATCCAGTAATTGCGGCGCGCATGACACGCCCCCTCCGGTCCCCAGATTGAGATCTGGCAGGCGTCCCTCGAAAAAACGCGGTGCCACGGAACGAATGGAATGCGCATCCCAAAGCAGTATGTTTTCGTGCGCAGAACGCAGGCGTTCGATCTGCTGCTTCAGGACGTCGTGATACGGCTGCCAGTATTCGTGAAGCCTGCGCGTGATCTCGTCGTCGTCCGGTTCCTGGCCGGGCAGGTAGATTTCCTCATGGTCGAACGTCGTCAATGGGCAGAGTTCCGTACTGTCCGAGCCCGGATACAGATTGGAATTGTCCGGTGGCCTGTTCAGGTCGATGACATAGCGCGCGTGCGTTGCGCGAATGAGCGTTGCGCCACAGTCGCTTGCAAATGCGTAGAGTCGCTCGACCCACCAGTCAGTGTCGGGAAGGCGGCGCGCAATCGGACTGAGGGTGTCGGCGATGTCAGCGGGAATCCAGGTCCCCGTGTGCGGCATGCTGATGACAAGTGGGGCTTGTCGTTGTTCTAGAATCACTGGTTCCAAGCGTGATACCCACCTTGTTGTGCGTCAGGTTTCCTTCGGCGCCAGGATCAACCGTGCGGCCGCATTGACGTTGTTGCGTCCGAACTCCAGACGAATGGGCTGATTGGAAATCCATCTCTCCACCATGCTCTGATAGTGGGGTGAGAACGGGTTACCCGATTGTCCGGGGAGGATGACAAAATGGCCGCTAACCGGATCATTCAATTCAACGATGGCGCGCAAACCTGCTCCGTGGACTGCAGAGAATACACTGTCATCGTTATCGAAAACATAACTCGCCTGTGCGACGGTATGCCTGCTGCCGCCTATTTCAATTCTCACATCCGTCAGTGAATCGAGAACGGGGATCATTCCGAAGATCGTGTGAGAAAGATCAAGCGCGTGCACATCGCCCCAGCTCCAGTTTCCGCGGTCCTCGCCAAAACGCGATACCAGGAATGTCGACGCATGGTCGAATGCAATGCCAGCCAGACCCTGGCACGATTTGACCGCTGGCAAGGTCGCGTTGAGACACCATCCATGCGGATCGTTCTCGATAAGTGTGAGTGCGAACAGAGGACGCCGGGACCATGCTTCATCGAACAGGTCGCCGAGGTCATCTGAATAAACGAGGCGTGTAAACTCGCGATACCATGCATGGAATACTGTCGGTGCGACAAGTTCCGGGTGCATGGTGCCGTCCCATTCCTGCAGACGCGCCTGCAGAAGACGTCCGCCGGGCGTGTCCGGTTCAGCGCCCAGAGCCAGTGGCAGCATGGCGACCGCGAAACCGTCATGAAGATCCATCTGTATGGACGCGAAACTTCCGACGTCGTGTGTGGCCTGTTCCTGGAGTCGTTCCCGTATTCGCTTGCCGCGGAATCCCGGAGCCCATTGTTGTCCAAGAAAGTAGGGGTAACTGTCGTCTACCAGGCGATCGTTTGCTGCAGCAACGATACCCGAACGGGGATTCAGCAATGTAGGCATTTCGCCGTGCGGAATCCGGCCGGTCCAGTCGAACGCGTCGCCTGAGCCATCCACCGGAACCAGGCCGCGACCATCGCGCCGGACAGGAATGACGCCCGGGACCAACAATCCGATGTTTCCGAGACGGTCGGCATAGACAATGTTCTGCACCGGTCCGGTGAAGGCACGCGTAAACGCCAGAAGGTCGTTCCAGGATGTCGCTGTATGCAGTTCGAGCGCAGCCTGCACACTGAGATCGTCATCGTGCAGGATGGTCCACGCGAGTGCTGCGACACGTTCTGCTTCATCTGACCATTCGACAACAAAATCAGAGAGTACGGGCCCGTGACGCGTCTCCCGCATGCGGACCGATTTGTCGGGTGCGAACCTGACGACGATGCGTTCGTCACGAACCGCGAACGGTTCCGACCCGTTGGGTGTCATGTAGCGTGCAGGGTTTTCCGGATCGACTGTTTCGATGAAAACATCCTGGGTATCCGGGCCTGTATTGCTGAGGCTCCACGCGATTTCACCGTTGGTTGCCACCGCAAACACCGGCATACCTGGCAGCGTTGCACCCATGACGGTTAACGACGGTGCCTCAAGATGGGCGAGATACCACGCCGAAGGGATCGCAAACCGCAGGTGCGGGTCGTTCGCAAGCAGGGGATGACCGGTGCTGGTGAAACGCCCGTCAACCGCCCAGTTGTTCGAGCCATTGTCCGTCGATGGGCCGAGCCAGGCGAGCAGGTCGCCAAGTTTGCGCAAACCTGCCGCGTCCGATGACGGAATGATTGCCGGCTGATCAGCCGGGTTTCCGGGAAAGAAACTTGCCGCCTTCTCGGGCCCGAGCCGTTCGATCAGCTGCGCGTGCAGGATCTCGTCGCGCCAGTTTCCTGAGAGCAACAACGCCATCATTTTCATCCAGACGACTGAATCGGCAGGTTTCCAGTTCTCCGGATCGTCAGCCAGGAGCAGTGTGAATTCAGGTGACAGGGAACCATTGTGTGTTTCGAGAAACTGGTTCACACCGGCCGCGTAGGCATCAAGTGTCTCGCGCGCATGCGCGTTCATGATCGCGTAGCTTGCGCTTGCTGAACGGTGAAGGTCGAGCAGGCGCATGAACTTGTCTATGTCGACCGCCAGTGGGCCGACAACCTCCGAAAGCCGCCCCTGCGCGAGCCTCCGCTGTTGTTCCATCTGAAACATCCTGTCCTGAGCGTGAACAAAGCCCAGGCCGAAGTAGGCGTCTGACGGCGACTGCGCGAATATGTGTGGAATGCCCCAGTCATCCCTGAGAATTTCGATCTCGTCCTGTAACCCTTCGACAAGAATGTGACCGTCGGTTTTCGGCAACGAATCGTTGAACCAGAGGACCAGTCCGAAAAAGCCCAGAAAAACCCCGAGCAGCACAAAGATAATGAGGAAGAAAAGACCCTTCAGAAAAAGAAACAGGCACCCGATCATGATGTTGCCGCTGACCTGGATTGAAGAACAGGAGCAGTCGCGACGGGTCGAAATCCAGCCAGCCTGTGCATGATCGAACGGGCAGGGAGGTTCTTCACGATGTACGCCGGTCTGCGCGTCACGATCCCGGGTCTGTTCCTGCATTCACATGCAACAGATCCGAAACTTCCGCGATGATTGCATCGCGATGTTCACCCAGTCGCGGTACCGTCCCGCGTACACCAGAGTCAGCGTATGTGGAAAACTTGACCGGGTTGCCTGCCAGACGAATGGTGCCTTCCACCGGGTCATTCGATTCAACGATCATGTTTCTGGCGTTGACGTGTGCGTCTGCAACGACCTGATCCACCGTGTTGATGGCGCCGCATGGCACACCTGACCCGCGCAGCACTGCAAGCCAGTGGTCGGTGTTCCTGGTCTGCAGTACGGCATTCATTTCCTGTGTCAGTTCCTCGACATGTCGGGCACGGCTGGAATTGATTGAAAACCGTTCATCCGTCGGCAGGTCGGGGCGATCGAGTGCCGTGCACAGACGGGTGAACAGCGTGTCGTTGCCGGCTGCGATGACAATGTGTCCGTCTGCTGATCGAAAGGCGTCGAACGGCACGATGGACGGGTGCCGGGATCCAAGAGCCTGCGGAATCTCGCCCGTGGCTGAATGCCGGACAATGGCGTTTTCAAGAATGGCCACCTGACAATCAAGCATGCCGATATCAATCTTTTGACCCTTGCCGGTGACGGACCGGTCATAGAGCGCGGAACAGATCCCGATAGCGGCGAAAAGTGCCGCCGTGATATCACCCATTGACGATCCAACGCGTGTTGGCGCTCCGTCGGGATGACCTGTCAGGCTCATCATGCCCCCCATCGCCTGAACGACCAGATCATAGGCCGGATAGTCCCTGTACGGCCCGGTGTGCCCGAAGCCGGAAACGCTCGTGTAGATCAACGCCGGATAGGTCTCCTTCAGCTGCTCCCAGCCCAGATCGAGGCGATCCATGACACCGGGTCTGAAGTTTTCTATCAGAATATCGGCACGGGTGAGAACAGCGTGCAGGACTTCCCGGTCGTCCGGGTTCTTGAGGTCAAGCGTTATGCTCTCCTTGCCGCGATTGACCGAAGCAAAATATCCTGAAACGGAACCAATGAACGGACCGATTCCGCGCGCTTCGTCTCCCGTTTCGGGCTGCTCGACCTTGATGATGCGTGCACCAAGATCAAGAAGCACCATCGTGCAAAATGGACCGGCGAGTACACGCGTCAGGTCGACGACCGTGATACCGGAAAGGGGGCCTCTAGTTTCCAGCGGTGTTGTCAACGCCATGAACCATCGGAAAGGCAGCGCGCCATGCGCAGCGCCGCGTAGGTCAGGATCCCGTTACACCCAGCACGCTTGAATGCGTGCAGGATTTCCGGCCATGCCCTTTGCGGGTCCAGATAACCGCTTCGGCATGCAGCTTCCAGCATCGCATATTCCCCCGATACCTGATACGCGAAAACCGGAACCTGCAGATCACGTTTTACGCGATACGCAACATCGAGGTAGGGAAGTCCTGGCTTGATCATGATCATGTCGGCACCCTCGGCAAGGTCAAGTGTCACCTCCCGTAGTGCCTCTTCCGAGTTTGCCGGGTTCATCTGGTAGGATTTCTTGTTGGCGGGGCCGAGGTTGCCCGCTGATCCGAGGGCACCGCGGAATGGATTGTAGAGCGAAGATGCGTATTTCGCCGAATAGGACATGATGGCGACATCCGACTTGCCGGCGCCATCGAGCGCCTGGCGGATTGCACCGATCCGACCATCCATCATGTCACTGGGTGCGATGATGTCACACCCCGCATCGGCCTGTACCAGTGCCTGTTCGACCAGGTACGCGACAGATTCGTCGTTCGCAACATCGCCATCACGCAATATGCCGTCGTGACCATGTGTCGTGTATGGATCCAGTGCGACATCGACAATGACGCCGAGGTCCGGAAGCGCGTCCTTGATCGCCCGAATGGCCCGGCAGGCCAGATTATCCGGGTTGGTGGCCTCCGCGCCGTCAGGTGACTTCTTGTCTTCAGGTGTACACGGAAAGACCGCGATGGCCGGAATTCCCAGTTCAAACGCGTCCGATGCAACAGCAAGGAGCGTGTCAATCGAATACCTCTCGACACCCGGCATGACGTCGACAGGTTGCCGGGCACCAGAACCTTCAACGACGAAAACAGGCCATATCAGGTCCCGGACATCCAGTGTCGATTCAGCAACCAGATTGCGTATCCAGTGACTGCGACGCAAACGCCGCAATCGTGTATCGGGGTATCGGCCGGGAAACGATGAACTGGACAAATCATGCCCTTCCAGTCTGGAGGATCGCGTGACTGACGTTAATGGTTGGTCGACCGGACCGGAGATACGGCACACGGGTTTCATGCGCAACAAGGCTGATCAAGTTGTGGTATAGATTTCTGAACAACTGTTTGATACAGAATCGGGGAGGAGGAGATCGTTCAGGACAGATTCCTGATTCCGGCTGCAGAATAGCGGATGATCATGAAAATTGAGGGGGGATGGAATATGATATTCCATCCCCCGGGTGTACTCCGACCAGGCAGGTTCGCCGCCGCAATGAACGCCGCGGTCAGAGTATCTCTTGTGACATCGTGACCGTCCGGGCATTGCTGCCCGGTCTTTCGTTGGTCAAGCGATGCCTGTGTTCGTATGCGCCATTTCGATCAGGTGAAATGAACGATCGCGCTTTTGATGAAGGATTTTTTCGCACTTTTCTCCGGTCCTCAATCATGGGCCCACGGAGATCAGTTCCGTGGCTCTTTAGCTGTTGGTAACGCGGATGCAAGCTGCCCTTCAAATCTCCGCGAGCTCTTTTCTGGAGAGCCAGACCTCAACTTTCCTGACGTATCGGATTGAATGACATGTTTGTCAAGGGTTGGATTGCGGGAACGTCGATATTTTTTTTGAATTGACCAAACAGCCGCCGGGAAACCCTCCGGACCTGCGAGCTCGTCGCCTTCATGTCGGGTACTGGCGAAAAATCCGGTCAGTCTGGATCATGCATGGGTCGATTTCTCAGAAAAACTGGATAACGCGCTTGTGGTCACGAACATCCGTGGTTCATGTATTTCGAGATTGCGTCTTTCGAACGTGGCCTGTCGTTTATCCTGCACGTTGCAGGTCTCACGTGCACATCAGTCATGTCTGAACGTATCCTGATTTCGACAAGACCTTAATTGTTCCAATCAGGTCATGCGCCGCGCCATCGTTTCGGCGCTGTTTCGCCTCAGCCTCGTTCAGTGTCTGGAAAATCTGCCAAATATCATGGATCAATCCAACATTGCCCGTCCAACGGTCAGGTCGTCATGAATCTGAACAGCCCCTGGATGCACACGCGAAACCGAGCAGTCTTCAAAAATGGGACAAAGATCCGCGCAACATCATCCGGTGAACGCCTGAATACCGGTCTGTGCGCGTCCGAGGATCAGGGCGTGAATATCGTGTGTTCCCTCATACGTATTGACGGATTCCAGATTAAGAACATGACGGATGACGCCGTATTCGTCGCTGACGCCGTTCGCACCAAGAATGTCGCGTGAAATGCGCGCGATCTCCAGCGCCTTTCCTGCAGAGTTACGTTTGATGAGTGAAATCAACTCGGGCGCGGCACGATTGGCATCCTTGAGCTGTCCGACCCGATGGCACGCCTGCAGACCAATGGAAATCTCCGTTTGCATATCGGCAAGTTTCTTCTGGATCAGCTGATTGGCCGCAATGGGACGACCGAACTGTGTGCGGTCGAGAGCGTACTGGCGTGCGGTGTGCCAACAGGAACTTGCCGCACCCAATGCCCCCCAGGCAATGCCATAGCGGGCATTGTTCAGACAACCGAACGGTCCCCGGAGGCCACGGATTTCCGGAAATGCGTTTTCCTCCGGACAAAATACATCCTCCATGACGATGTATCCGGTCGGGCTTGCCCGCAGGCTGAATTTTCCCTTGATTGTCGGTGTTGCAAGTCCCTTCATATCGCGGTCGAGAATGAAGCCGCGGATCCGCCCCTCGGTTTCGTCACGCGCCCACACGACCATTACATCGGCAATCGGCGCGTTCGAGATCCACATCTTTGTTCCGTTGAGAATGAACCCGCCGTCGACCTTGCGTGCGAGAGTTTTCATGCTTCCCGGGTCTGATCCGTGGTCTGGCTCGGTCAAACCGAATGCGCCGACAAGCTCACCTGTAGCAAGTTTTGGCAGATACCTGCGACGCTGGTCTTCGGTACCATAGGCATGGATGGGGTGCATCACGAGACTTGATTGCACAGAGAGTGTCGATCGGTAAGCACTGTCGACATACTCGACTTCGAAGGCAATCAGTCCGTAAGCGATCTGGCTTGCACCGGCGCAGCCGTAACCATCGATTGTTGCTCCGAGCAAACCCGCGGCGCCCATTTCGCCGAGAATTTCGCGATCGCCGGATTCGTTGCGAAAATCATTCTGGACCCGTGGCGCAAGAAAGGACTCACAAAAGCTGCGTGCGGAGTCACGGATCATCCGCTCTTCTTCACCGAGCATGTCCTCGAGAAGGAACGGGTCATCCCAGACGAACGGATCGGGTTTGTCTGACATCGTCAGTCCTCACTATTGCAATGAAAAGGGACCCGAAACCCGAAGGCTTCGGATCCCCTGATTTGATGTGACGCGTCAGTAACCTGCGCGGACCTCTTCCCACAAACGGATGTAGCTTTCCTCGATATCCGGTGCCAGAGCCTGGAAAAAGATACCGTTGTCGAGCAACGCTTCGGGAACGGAAAGTCCACGATCTGCAAGAACGGCCTCGGGCACGAGTTCAAAGGCCTTCTTGTTGGCGTGGCCATATCCCCAGTTCTCGATCTCGTAGGCGCCTGACTCGGGACTCGCGAATGCGTTGATGATGTCGTACGACTCGTCGACAAATTCCGTTTCGGCGTGCACGACCAGTCCGCAGCACCAGGTGAAAATTCCTTCCTTGGGAATGCCCAGACCGACATCGATTCCCTGGCTCTTCAAGCTGACGTATGCGTCGTTCCAGCCATAACTCGCCACGAGTTCACCTGACGCCAGCGCTTGTTGCGCTTCAGCCTGATCGCTCCAGTACATGCGCATGTTGTCGCGTTGAATGGCGACCATCTTCCGGACTTCGACGAGCTGCTCCTCCGTCAGCGAGAAGATATTGTCATAGCCGAGAACAAGTGCGGATATCTCGACAATGGCGCCCGCGGAATCATAGAAACCAAGACGATTGCGGAACTCGTCCGTGTAGAAGATCTCCCAGGAGACGTTTTCGTCACGCCAGGCTTCGCCAACCAGGTCACGTCGATAGATGATCGTCGAATTGCCCCAGTCGATCGGCATGAAATAGCGCTGTCCGTCGATCACCGAACCTTCGATGTCCTCCAGACTTTCAAACATGTCCGGCAGGTGAATCAGCCTCTCCGGTTCGAGCGCAGCGATCAATCCGGCGTTTTTCCACTTGATCAGTTCGTAAGTGCACGGCGCCATGACATCCGGACGGAAGCCACCGCCACGCATTTTCTGGAATGCCTCATCTTCCGAACCCCAGAATGTGTAATCGGGCGCTTCGCCGTGTTTTTCTATGTACGATGTGACAAAATTCGGATCGTCATAACCTGACCATCCGAAGTAGATCGGTTTTTCCGCTGCGAATGACCGTCCGGCGACGGGCAGTGTGACCATTCCCAGTCCGACGGCGGACAATGCCTTCGAGAATTCACGTCGCGAGAGCTGTCCACCTCGAAACGAATCAACCAGTTTCCTTGCATCCATAACTGAAGTCTCCTCACTTCACATTCTAGGCAATGATGAACACTGTTCGTATAGCAGACAAGGCGCTTGCGGAAATCCATCACGATGCTGACGTGCGCCGATTTATGCAGAACCAATCTCCATGCTGGTGTCGACGGGATGAAAACGATGCCGAACTGCGGGATTGTCTCACCCATCACTCCAGCCCTGGATAAGGACACCGACGACCATGTGATGCGGCCGAAGGAGCGGTTCCTGATTGCAGACGCCAATGTCCTGGCACAACGACGTCTTCACGCGCGACACGTTCCGCTCATTCGATGTCGTCGCCATCCGCCGTCTGCCCGGCAACAACCAAAGGGGATGTTGCCGGAAGCCCGGTGTGTCAGGCGATGATGCCCAAGCGACGCCCAGGCTCGCGACGCAACAGCTTTCTTCGTCCAATTGATTGCGTGGCCAGGAAACCGGACAGGGACGTCCGCCGGTACGTCGATGTCACTCCCTGCATGACGGGTCTTCGCAGGATGCCTGAATTGGCGTAGTCTTCCATCAGGTTGTTCAATCCGGACTCCGTGCCATCAGAAGGTGTTTCTCGTGTTGCAGATGTTCGGGCACCGGGAGCCATCCAAGTCATGGATCCGTGAAGTCCTGCAAGGCGGGGAGGAAAGCATGACCCAGCGTGAGATCACGCGTGTCGATAACGACACACCTGTCAGTCACATCAATGAAATCCTGAATGAAGACGGTTGCGTCATCGTTCGCGACGCAATTGATCATGCGATGATCGACCTCTTGTTGTCAGATCTCGCGCCGTACATGGATCGCAAATCGTGTGGAGAAGGAAACTTCGTCGGGTATTTCACAAAGCGCCTGCATTCACTTTTTTCCAAGTCGCCAGCGACAGGTGATTTCGTCATTCACGAAAAGGCGATCGAGATCATGGACCTTGCGCTGGGTCCATGGTGCGACAACTACCAGTTGAATTCGAATTCGATCACCGCGATCGGACCCGGTGAGACGCCGCAGCCGCTTCACCGCGATGATCTGCTCTATCCTCTCGCCCATCCTTCCGACCGGAATTCATGTGCGACGATCTTCTGGGCACTGACCGATTTCACGGAAGAGAATGGGGCAACCCGTCTGATCCCCGGCAGCCATCGTTGGGACGACGAGAGGGTCCCGCGTGACGACGAGACAGTGGGAGCCGTCATGCCGAAGGGATCGTTTTGTGCCTTCCTCGGTTCGACCTACCACGGCGGAGGTCGCAACACGACAACTGATGCGTGGCGTATTGCGTTGTTTGCCGGATATTCGCTCGGCTGGTTGCGACAGGAACAGAACTGGTATCTTTCGGTGACGCCAGACGATGTTCGGCAGATGCCGGAACAACTCGCAAGACTGCTTGGATTCAATCTGCACCGTCCGTTTCTTGGATGGGTACAGGATTTTCAGGATCCCTACGACGTCATCAACGGTTACAGGGAACTGTCGTCAGGTGGTGCCGATCTTTATGCCGACGGTGCGACGCGGCCGATTACCGGCGAAAGTGTGCGCATTGTCTGACACGCGGTGCGATTTCAAGCCTGTTTCCTGATCTGCAAACATCGTCACCGGTCGTCTTTCCGAAAGAATCGGACTGGGCGGGAATGGATGCGCCGGATTGAGGCGGTGCTGTTTGCCAGCGCGTCGCCAGTACCGCGCGAGGTTCTGGCGCGTGTCGTGGGGCAGGGGGTGTCAGTTGACCTTTTGATCGCGGATCTGGAGGGGCGGGTTTTGAACTCGCCGAGGTGTCCGGCGGACGGATGTTCCGAGCGCGGCCTGTCTATGCCCCTGTGATCCGCGCTGCGGCAGATGTGGGCGAGCAGGTCTTGGACCTCAACGAATTCGACGTCGCTATTTGACGGCGATCGCTTATCGCCAGCCGATTACACGGGATGGTTTGAAAGACATCTTCGGGAAAGAGATCAGCCGTGACCTGATCGGTCGACTACACGTGCGCGGTCTGATCGGCATCGGACCGCGCGCGCCCAGACGAGGGGGGTAACCCTGTCCATTAAATGGAAAGGGTTACCATCGGACCGCGCGCGCCTAGACGAGGGGCGCCATATACATTTGTGACGACGGAACAGTTCCTCGTCGCGTTCGGCTTGGAAACCCTCGGCGACCTTCCGGACCGGGAACAGCTTGAGGATGTGGGAATGGTGGAAACCGCGGCTCCTTAAAGCCTTTCAATTGGACGAAGTCACTCGTTCAATTGGCCGGGCTTCCTGAAAATAACCTTGCAAATCTGCCATTACATGGCATAAATGCGAGGTATGATCGAGCGCAGTCATAGAAAATCGGTTGAAGAAGCACTGGAGAACCAAGCGGGAGTTGTCCTTCTTGGGCCGAGACAGGTTGGCAAGACGACGCTTGCTCAGGACATAGCGGAAAGCCGCGATGCGGTCTATCTGGACATGGAGCGAACTGCTGATCGCCAGGTTCTGGAAGAACCGGACCTGTATCTTGACGAACAGGTAGGCCGTCTTGTCGTGATTGACGAGGTCCAGCTCTTACCAGATCTGTTCGGCGCTTTACGCGGACAAATCGACCGTAGGCGTAGGCAGGGGCATCGGACCGGGCAATTCCTGTTGTTGGGGTCCGCGTCAAACACACTCTTGCATCAAAGTGCGGAATCGCTGGCCGGTCGGGTCAGCTATCACGAATTGACACCATTCATGCTACCAGAGATCGGCGCGGACGTGATATCCACTCTGTGGCTGCGTGGCGGCTTTCCTGACAGCAATCTCGCGAAGAACGATCGGGCCAGCCTCACTTGGCGGGAAGATTTCATCAGGACCTATCTTGAGCGGGACATCCCCTCATTCGGGTTGCGCATCCCCGCCGATACGCTTCGCCGGTTCTGGACGATGCTCGCGCACGAGCAGGGGGGGCTCCTGAACGCAGCCAAGCTTGCAGGCAATCTCGGTGTTTCGGGACGGAGCGTTGCCCGGTATCTCGATCTGCTTGTCGACCTGATGCTGGTGCGGCGATTGCAGCCCTGGCATTCCAACGCAGGAAAGCGATTGGTTAAATCCCCCAAGGTATACATTCGCGATTCCGGACTGACCCACGCTCTTCTTGGGATTGAGGCGCCGGAAGACCTGCTGGGGCATCCGGTCGTTGGCGGCAGCTGGGAAGGGTTCTGCATCGAGAACCTGATTGCTGCCGCGCCCCGTGGGACCGAGGCAAGCTTCTATCGGTCATCAGCCGGTGCAGAGATCGATCTGGTTCTAAAGCTACCCCGAGGCCAGATTTGGGGCATCGAAATCAAGCGGACGACATCGCCGAAAGTCACGCGGGGGTTTCATATCGCGGCCGAAGAGTTGGAAGTCTCGGAACGGATCCTCGTCTATGCCGACGGAAAGGATGTGCCGGGTCAGGGCGGCGTTCGTGCAATGCCTTTGATGGCTGCTTTGGAACGGCTCGCGTCAGCATAGTGGGCTGTTCCAATGTGACATCGCTATAGTTGGACCGGTATGAACGTGGAGAGCAAAGAGCATTGCTCACAACCGTGAACGCGCCATATCAGACCTATCTGGATGGTAGTGCGCTGGCGGCGGCGCTTAATGCGTGCGACATCACAACAGGCCCCCTGCAGGTCGGATTATTCTTGGATACAACATGCGGGACAAACCGGACTTGTGCAGGTGCGCATTTTGCTGACGCAGCATTCGCTCGCAAGTGCGGCATGCCTATCGTTGCAATGCGGCGCAAATCGTCAATGCGGTCGTTCGTGTGCGTCGAATCTATGCGAACCGAAAGCCTGATTTTTGCTGTAGCCGTTTCTGACAATCGGGACACGGACAAAGGAGTAGTCCTCTTCGGATGCACCAATGGCGACAAACTGCGCTTTCCTGTTATTGATTCCACGAGGTGGAGCGCGGAAGAAACATCCCGGTGATGCGGACCGCGCGCGGGAATACGCAAATTGGAAATGAGACTGGTCTGGGTGGCGGTGTTGTCAGACGAATGCGAACCAGTTTCCACTAAAGCGTCCGGCCTTTAACCTGACACATCAGATAGAGGCCGGGTGCGTGCAAAGCTCAAAGCCTGCGCTGCGTTCTGCCAAAGGCTGTGATTCAGGTTTTTTGCAGAACGCTTCAGGTCAATCGCACCACCCCTAAAAAGAGAGCTTTATCAAAGAGTTTTGATATTTTTTGTCTGGGTTGGGAAACAATTGCTTGCAACGGTATCTTCGCCCTTCGACCGCAACCATGACAGCAATTTGGTTACCCTTTTGAGCCGCTTGGCTGCACCTGAAACCTGCACGTAGTACCCGAAGTCATAAGTTACGCTGTGTTCAAACGGAGCGATCAGGTTTCCAGCTTCGAGATCGTGCTTTAACAAATTCCTGCATCCCAACGCCACGCCCAGCCCTTTCTCAGCCGCACCCAGGTTGGAACCCCTGTCCCGAAATCTGTACTGAGCAGGCGGAGGGTTGGTTATGCCGGCGATATCGTCAAACCAATCAATCCATTCTTCTTCCGTTGCCAAGTTGTGAAGTAACGGCACCCTCAACAGGTCGTCTATCGTTTCCAATGGCCCATGCCGTTCCAGAAACCTGGGCGAACAAACAGGCGTGCTCGTTCTGGGAAACAATACCACGTGCCCTTCGGCACTTGCATTGTCCAACGGCCCAAATTGCACGATGATATCTGCATCGCGAAGAGTGACGTCCAAATGCCGCGTCACGGATTCGATGTCCAGCGACAAATCCGGGTATTGTTCGTCGAGCTCACCGACCAAGGGAAACAGCCAGTATGTCGAGAGCGGAACGTAGGCAGCTATCTTTACAGGCTGCTGGTTTGAGGTGTCGACGATATGACGTGTCGCTGTTCTCAGCAAAGCCAGCGCCTTGCGAACTTCCTTGATATAGGCTGCGCCAGACTCGGTAAGGCGAACCCCCTTGGAACTGCGGCGGAACAGTTCGACGCCGAGGGATGCTTCCAACTTTGAAATCTGCTGACTGACCGCCGAAGGCGTCATGTTCAGTTCCTTGGCAGCCTTCTTGAAATTGAGGTTCTTTGCCGCCCGCTCAAATGTAACGAGAGTATCCGTCGCGGGAAGGCGAAGTCTGCGTTGTTCACGGATGGGAGCCACCGTTTGGCACCTTTTGATTTCAGGCCTCTGGATAAGTTTAGCAATGCTTAACTCAAGTTACAAAAACTCCATTGAAGCAGTTCAAGAAAATATGTCCAAATAGTGGTGTAGCTTGCTACGGAGGAGGTTTTTTGTCGGTTTCGCCTGTTTCAATACTATGGCGACACCCGCAAAACGGACCACAGTTTGCCAATGCCAGCAGGTAAGCATGCCAGCGGGTAAGCACGTCTTACTTCACCATGTTGGTAGAAATATCAACAAGGCATATCGATGACATCAGTGCCAAAACCCCAATAATCATAACAGGGAGAACTCAATGACTAAACGCAAACCGAACGAATTTGGTGATCTGGGTTACAGTTATCGCGAGCCCCTTCTGCACATGCTGCGCAAAGGTGCCACGCGTCGCGACGCGATCAAGATGCTGATGGCAACCGGTCTGACTGTAACGGCTTCAGGCTTGATCGTTGGTGGGGCAACGCAAGCACTCGCGAACACGCCCAAGCGGGGCGGAGTCCTGAAGTTCGCGGTGGATTCGCACGGCCCGGATGACCAGCTCGATCCTGCGGGCTATCGAGCGACGGTCGATTATTTCCGCGGCCGCATGTTCTTTGGCTCCCTGACGCGCTTGCAGGATGATCTTTCCTACGCACCAGAATTGGCCGAAGAAATCATTCCCAATGCGGATGCAACGCAGTGGACTTTCAAGCTTCGCAAGGGCGTGGAATTCCATAACGGCAAGACCATGACGGCAGATGACGTCATCTACTCCATGAACCGCCACATCGGTGCAAGCTCAACCTCTGGCGCTGCATCGTTGGTGTCCATGATCACGGAATGGAAGAAAGTGAATGACCATGAGGTCGTCGCTGTCCTGAGCCGGCCAAACGCGGATCTGCCCATCTCTCTTGGGACCTTCCATTTCAAGATCATCCCCGAAGGATACACGGATTTCTCAAGCACCGCGATTGGCACAGGTCCCTACAAGGTAAAGGAGTTCAAGCCGGGTGTCCGCTGCATCGGCGAACGTTTCGAGAATTATTCGGAAGAAGGCGGCTATCTGGACGAGTTGCATCATTTCGGAATCGGCGATCCTGTTGCCCGTGTGAATGCCCTGCTGAACGGTGATGTAGACGCAATTGCCGCGGTATCTCCGAAAGCAATTTCATCGGTTGAAGCGACGGAAGGCATTAGTCTTTGGGCGCTGAAAGCGGGTGGCTACATTACCATCGCCGGCCGCACGGATATTGCACCGGGCGAAAACCAGCATGTCATCCTGGCTTTGAAGTACTTGCAGGATCGCAACCGCGTTGTGAAGGGCGCCCTGAAAGGCCACGGCAGTCTGGGCAACGACCAACCAATTGGCCCTGCCTATTTCGATCACTGCGCGGACATCCCGCAACGCGAACTCGATCTCGACAAAGCGAAATGGCATTTCGAGCAGTCCGGCATCGGCGGCACGGAGATTCCGATCACCGCTGCGGAGATCGGTGCGGGCGTTGTTGAAATGGCGACGTCGACCCAACGCGAAGCCGCGAAAATAGGCATGAACGTGACCGTCAAGAAAGTCGCGCCGGATGGGTACTGGAGCGCGGTCTGGTTGAAAGATCCGTTCTGTGTCGTGCGCTGGAACCCGCGTCCCACCGCGAACATCATGTTGTCGCTGACATACAAGGGCGATTCCAAGTGGAACGAGACCTACTGGAAGAACGATCTGTTCGACGAGCTGCTCACCAACGTTCTGGCGGTGACGGATCCTGCGCAACGTAAGCAGATGTACTGTGATATGCAGACAATGATCCATGAAACCGCCGGCAGCATCACGCCTGCGCACCTTGATTACGTGGATGCCGCGGCAGACTATGTGAAAGGTCGTACGAGCGTACCGCTGAACCACTTCGGTGGCGCGGAGTCGCCACCGTATCTGTGGCGGGACGACGCGTAACCAAGGATGCGAAACACCCCCGGCTTCAAAACCGGGGGTGTTTGGTTTGGTCATGTATATGAGAAGGAAGCCCCGCGACGTTGTCTGAGCCGCAATCCGCTACCCGCTTGTCAATTCGTCAAGCTCGCGATGGCATTCGATGAAGTGACCATGCCCTTTTTTGTCATACCTTTGAGGCGGGTCCACCTTGTCACAAGTTCCCTCGATGGCCACAGGACAACGATTGAAGAACGGGCAGCCGACATTGGTCAACGTGACCCCACGAGATATACCCGCCAAGGTTTCCTGACGCTGCAGTGTTTCTTCCAGCCAGCCAACCCGCATCTCAGGTACGGACGACATGAGCAATTGCGTGTAAGGGTGGTAGGGTGGTGAAAGCACCTGGTCCGTGGGTCCACGTTCGGCGACACGACCTGCGTAGAGCACGACTATCTCATCTGCAAAGGAGGCGACCGTCGATAAATCGTGGCTGATAAAGACAAAAGATACGCCCGTGTCACGCCGCAAACGCTTGAGCAGTTCGATGACATTAGCACGCACGATCGTGTCCAGCGCGGACGTGACCTCGTCACACAAAACTATCTCTGGTCCAGCGGCAAGGGCGCGTGCCAAGTTCACACGCTGTTTTTGACCACCGGATAACTCGTGTGGGAATCGCGACGCGAAATCCGTCTGCAAGTCGACCATCTTCAGGACATCGCTGATTTTCTCGTGCTTCTCCTTGCTGCCTACCCCAAGGTTTAGTTCCAAGGGGCGCCCGATAATATCCGAAATCCTGTGCTTTGGATTGAGGGCTGTATCCGCCATCTGATAAACAAACTGGATGGTCCTGAGTTCTGCCTTGCTTCGACGCCGATAGGAACCAGCGATCGGAGACCCGTTCAACTCCATTTCGCCATCGGCAGGCGGCAACAATCCGGCCATCACCCGCGCCAAAGTGGATTTGCCACAACCGGATTCGCCAATGATACCGACCGTGTGGCCACGCTCAATCGTCAGGTTCACGTCGCGTAGGATGGTGACCAGCGGACGCGCCCCCGCCCCATGCCCGTACCCGGCCGTGATGTCCTTTACTTCGAGCGCGGGAACTTCACGATCGTGCTGTCCTGTATCCTCGTCCGATTGGCCCGCCGCAGGGGTTGGACGAACCGCCGCCATGAGGCGCTTGGTATACGGGTGTTGTGGATTGTTGATGATGACATCGACGGGGCCCTTCTCCTGTATCTCCCCGTCATACAACACGACGATATAGTCAGCGATCTGCGCTACAACTGCCAGGTCATGTGTGACGTATATGGCCGCAGCACCTTCTTCCTTGATCACCTTCTTGAAAGACTTCAGGACCTCAATCTGAGTGGTCACGTCCAGAGCCGTTGTGGGCTCATCAAGAACCAGCAGATCAGGATCACCGCAAAGGGCCATCGCCGCCATGAGGCGCTGCAACTGTCCGCCAGAAACCTGGTGCGGGTAGCGATTGCCGATGTTCTCAGGATCTGGCAATTCGAGTGCCTTGTAGAGCTCCAATGCTTTTGCATCCGCTTCTGCCTGTGTCTTTGTCCCGTGCCTGACTGGCGCCTCGGTGACTTGTTCGTTGATCTTGAGCGACGGATTGAAAGTGGCTGCGGCGCTTTGCGCGAGATAGGCGACCTTCTCTCCCCGGATCGGGCGAAGTTCGTCCGTCGTCATTTTGGTGAGGTCCTGACCAAGCAATCTTGCTTCACCGCCAGCAAACACTAGACCAGGTTTGAAATACCCAAGCGCGGAGAGTGAAATCGTCGTCTTACCTGAACCGGATTCACCGATCAGGGCAACGACGCTTCCGCGCGGTATGTGGATGTCGACACCCTTGACAATCGGCAGTTCAGACCCGTCATCGCGCACGGCGTGAATCCGAAGGTCTTTCGCCTCGAAGACGATTTCATTCTCCAGAACTGTCACAGGCGATTACTCAGCTTGCCGCCGGCATGGGCGGATATGTCATCAACAATCAGGTTGATCCCAACCGTTAGTGTGGCAATGGCAATGGCGGGTGCCAGAACCGGTACAATTGAACCGTCAAACGATACAAACGCGCCAAGGTTTTCGCGCACCATGGATCCCCAATCCGCTTGTGGCGGCTGAACTCCCAGGCCAAGGAAGCTGAGGCTGGCGATGAACAGAATAACGTAGATCAGTCGCAACCCAAAATCAGAGATCAGAGGCATAGCGGCGTTTGGCCAGACTTCCTTGACAATCACCCACCAAGTGCTTTCGCCGCGCACCTTGGCGACCTCGACGAAGTCCATCACAAGAACTTCCATGCCGATGGCTCGGGCCAATCGGAAGACAACACAGGCATAGATGAACCCCGCCGTCATAATCAGCACCGGTATGCTTGATCCGGCGGCAGCAACAACCACAAGCCCCAGCATGATCGTTGGTAAGCTTAGGAATGCATCGTTGATGCGGCTGATGATCATGTCGACCCGGGGCCCGGTCACGGCAGCGCCAATGCCGAGTATGACGCCGACGACATAGGCCATCACCGTGGCGGCCACGGAGATGCCCAACGTCCGCCCGGCACCGTACATAATGCGCGACAGCACGTCTCTGTCATCTGTGTCGGTCCCCAGCCACGCCCCGGCCCGGGGTGCTTGAAACTCGCTGTAATCATCAGGAAACGGGAGGTCGTTTTCACCGTAAGGTGCCAAAAACTGGCCGAAGAGCGCGATAAATATCCAGAAGCACACCACGACCAGGCCGACCTTGCCGGTAATCGAGAGTTTAAACTTTCCGCTCGGGGCCGCGTCATGCAGTTCGTCGAACACGATGTCATCGCCATGGGGGGCCACGTAGTGTTCAAGCAGCGGATTTTTCTGATCTGTCATTTCGGGTGCCTCAAGCGAGGGTTCGATACAATGGCAGCGATATCCGCAAGCAACATGAGAATGACGTAGGTCAGGCAGAAGAGCATTCCGATCGACTGTACGACGACGAAATCACGTGTCTGCACGCCTTGCACAATCAGTGTCGCCAGGCCGGGATACGAGAAATAGACCTCGATCACGATCACCCCGGTGACGAGATAGGCAAGGTTGAGTGCCACGACATTTACGATGGGGCCAATCGCGTTGAGCAGGGCATGGCGCAGAATAATTACACGCCGCGGGATCCCTTTGAGGATGGCCATTTCGATATAGGGCGAGTTCATTACGTTGAGCACCGCCGCGCGTGACATACGTATAAGCTGCGAGGCAATCACGAAGCAGAGTGCCGCAATCGGCAGCGCGAAATGCGCAATCAGTTCGAATATGTTCTTTCCCTCAATACTGCCGACAACGACCGCATTCCCGATGCCGAGCGCGAGAACGAGTATCACAACCATCAAAGTGGCGGTGAAGAACTCGGGTGCGGCGACCAGGGTCACGGAAACGATGGTCAGGACCCGGTCGAAAAGGCTACCGGGGAACATGGCTGCCGTGATGCCGAGGGCGAGCGAGATCGGAACTCCGATCAGCGCTGTCAGCACAGTCACGATCACCGTGTTCATGTAGCGATCTTCCAGAAGGCTTGAAACGGGGATGTCGCCGGCAAGAGACGTGCCGAGGTCGCCCTGCAGGAAGGCAATCAACCAGTTCCAGTATTGTTGCCAGTGCGGCAGATCAAGGCCAAGCCGTTCCCGCATCGCTGCGACGTTTTCAGGGGTCGCTTCCTGACCCAGCCGGATCTGTGCGGCATCGCCCGGCAACACTTGCGTGCCGAGAAAAATGATGATTGAGACGGCAAAAACGATGATGAGACCAATGCCCACACGTTTCGCGATCAGACTGTACACAAATTCCTCCCACCACTTCGCCACCCAAGCCTCTTCGTACCGTCCTGGGGCGAGTGTTTTAGTGTTTTCTGAACGCCAGCAACCTCTGACAACCCGATTAAATACAACGGCGCTTTCCGCGCCATTTTTTGTTGAAAAACCGAGTGTTATTAGGAGTGCTTAACCAGATTAAACAGTGCGCCCCTCTCAACAAAAGCCAGTGTTGGCGTCTTTGCGCTTCATATTCCAAGACGCTAGTAACAAACGCCTATGATGGCAAACGATGTGCGGCCAATTCACCGGTCGTATCTCATGCATATCACCTTTTCTGTTTCGCAAGGAAAGTCGCTTCCTGAAGCCGCACGTGTGATGATCCGTCAAATTACTATCGTGCATCCGCACCCGGCGGGCAGTCGTCTGTTTATTGGCGGCACTGGAAGCCATAATGCCTTCATAGAAGCATGTGTTTGTCCTTGGCTGAACCGTGCGCCAACAAAGTTGAATTGGACGCTCTCAAAAACACCGAAGTCGAAGCAGTGCGCTCAGGCATAATGCGCATCATTCCTGGCCTTGCACTGGCCGCTTTCAGTGGCTCTTTGATGAAGCTGGCAACAGATAGCCTGTCACCATTTCCTGTCGGTTGGTTCCGGTTCTCGGGATACTTTCTTATCCTTCTGCCCATTGCAATTTTCCGCGTTGGTCGAAGCGCCTTCACTCCTCCGCGAATTGGGGTTCAGATTATACGCGGATAACGAATGTCCGCCGGAACCTTGCTTTTCATGTTTGGTGTGACGGGGTTGGACTATGCGGATCATAGGACATGAGTTGGCTTTCGCGCCGCGCAGAGTGACGTAAAGCATACCGAGAAAACTATCAAGATTCGGGTACTTAGAGACACTTCTGCGTACAGAATTGCTCGTCCTCGTGTCGTTGATCTAACGTGCTTCGGTTTGGACAAGCACACATGGTCTGGATCACGAACCGCGTGATCCCATGCGATGAAAGGAAGCGCGTTCGCACGCAGTTCAGACGCCGGCATCAGAACAGAAAAGGGAGGCTCTTCATCAATGTCCAGACGAACAAAACGCAATCGTCGGGAGACTGCCGTTGCGAGAATCTCGCAGAAACCCTGGTCTCAGCCAGTTAACCGGTTCGGCCCGATTTCTATCGTCAGCGAGGACGAGATTGAAGCGCTCCATCAGGCTTCTTTAAGGCTGTTACGGGATGTTGGGCTTGAAGTCGTAAGCGACGACGCGCGGAAACGATTTAAGGCGACTGGTGCAGATGTGGATGAAGCCAACTGCCGCGTGCGGCTAGACCCTGCGCTTGTCGAAGACAAGATCAAGTTGGCGCCGAAAAGTTTTACCCTTTATGCACGCAACCCGGCGCACAATCTTGTCTTTGACGATATACACATGGTGTTCACCCCGGCAACGGTTCCGCCCTATTGCTCCGATCTGGACAGGGGACGCCGGAGCGGGACCTACTCTGATTTCAATGACTTGATAAAGCTGTGTCAGTGCCTGAATACCGTGCATTGCATTTACGGTTACCCGGTCGAACCGCAGGATTTACCGCCCAGCTCCCGTCATCTCGACGCCTATGCGTCGATATTGTGCCTTACCGATAAAGTCTGGAGGCCCACAGCTGTCGCGCCAGACTCGATCGAAGACGGCCTGCAGATGGCCGCGATTGCCCGCGGTATCAGCACGGAACAGCTGGTGAAGGACCCTGGGCTCATCACCAATATCAGCATCAACAGCCCGATGAAAATTGATCAGCCCATGACAGACGCCCTCATTCGGATGGCGAGCATGGGGCAGGCCTGTGTCATTGCCTCCCTCGCCATGGCGGGGGCGACCGGGCCAATCACCGTTGAAGGCAGTCTGGTGCAACAGAATGCCGAGATACTGGCAGGCATCACGTTATCGCAGATCGTCAGAGCGGGTGCAGCGGTCGTCTATGGCTCGCTCGCCACCAGCGTTCATATGAAGTCAGGATCGCCATCATTCGGTACACCCGAATACATGAAGGGGATCATCGTCGCGGGGCAACTGGCGCGGCGATATGGCTTGCCGCTGAGGTCGGGAAACGTCAACTCCTCCAATGTCATCGACGCGCAGGCGATCTACGAGTCGCAGATGTCGATCTGGGGGGCCGTCCTTGGGGGGGTGAGTTTGCTCAATTTTGCGCATGGCTGGATGGAGTCGGGGCTGACGTTCTCATACGAGAAAATGATCATCGACTCGGAGATGCTACAGATGGTGAACGAGGCGATGAAACCGCTGTCGTTCAAGTCGGAAAACCTTGGTGTTCAGGACATCGAAGAGGTGGGTCCTGGCGGCCATTTTTTTGCCGCGCCACAGACCCTCGAACGATACAAGGATGCGTTTTATCAACCGATGCTGTCGGACTGGAGCAATCTTGAGAAATGGGTGGAAGAGGGTTCAAGGGATACTGTGCAAAGGGCACATGCTTTCTGGAAGCAGCTCTTGCAGGAATATGAGCAACCTTCACTCGATCCCGGCGTTGAGGAAGAGTTGATGTCATATATCGAAATACGCAAGGCCAACATCGCAGCGGCCTAGTTGAGGGAGGCATCTGATCAGAATAACTTTGCGGGAAAAGACCCGACTGGATAGCGCTTGTTTACGGTTCCGGGGATTGATGTTGGAGGCCTGTAGCGCGTGGCGCAGGAACAGACAGACTGGCAGCGGAGGGAGAACGCTGAGGACGGCATAGCGGCCGCAGCCGATGCGTTGCACGATATCTTTCGCGGCGTGGATCATGCTGATATCGGGCGTATTCTGGACAAATGGCCGCCTCCGGACACAATCATAGACTTGTGCGAAGCGCATGACCTGCCCGTCACCGACTGGCTGGCAGAGGTAGCAGAACAGGCGCCAGAAGCGACGGCCGAATTTGTACGCCGACTGGTTGGGATCAGTGGCAGTCTTCGGTGGCGACAAACCTATTCCGAGGACGATGTGAGCCAGGTCTTCCTGGAGCGATACGGTTGGACGCTTTTCATCAGTTCGGACGCCCCGATAAAGAGCGATCACTTGCTGGCCGGCGTCCTGTTGCTGGGCCCGGATGTCGAATATCCTGTTCATGCGCACTCTGCCGAGGAGTTTTATGTGGTCCTGTCCGGCACTGCTTCGTGGAAGATTGGCGATGCGGAATGGCAAACCAAGCTGCCCGGCAGTGTCATTCATAACCCTCCCTGGCAGCCGCACGGTGTGCGCATGGATCAGGGCCAGCCCCTGCTGATCGGCCTTGTGTGGGACGAGCAAACGCCAGTGAAGTCCCGGTTCTCAGGAGCACAGCAGAACGAGGAGGTCAGGACATGACGATCGATATGGAACCGCTGGTCAGGCGTATATGGCAAGAGATCGCGGCCACCAGGGATGTAACCGTCGGGCGTCATGTCCCGATGCCCCAGATCGTCGAAACGGAACCTCGGCCAAACGAGGCCCGTTTCGGCGACGCTTTTCCCGTGTTGGAACATCTGGCGTCCGCTTTGGATCTAGCCAGAAAGCACAAATTGTCCGGATTGGCCGAGGCCGTGGCCGACGCCGCATCGCATTTCAGGTGGTCACAAAATTCCAGCTACAATGAAAGCAATTGCTCGCAGGCGTTTCTGAATGGCTATGCCTATGCTGGGCTGTCTGGCACTGACACCGCACTCGTCTGGGCGGCACCGCGCACAGGTATCATGCTCATGGCGCCCAATCTGCTTTACCCTGGGCACAACCACGATGCGCGCGAAATCTACCTGCTGCTGACACCCGGCACGCAGTGGCGGCTGGACAATGGCGATTGGTTCGAGGTCGAGGCCGGGGATTTGATTTTTCACGACAGCTGGCAGATGCATGAAATGCGAACGGGTGATGCCCCGATGCTGGCCGTTGCAAGTTGGATTGATGACGGGGATCGCGCCTCCATCGAGTGGGACAAAGACCGTAAGGGAGCGACGACATGAGAAGAGCGAGCAGTAAATTCGACCCCGATACACTTTATCCCGCGCACGGCCTTTATTACAACGCGGTTGAGGTTCCTGCAGGCATGGCGCAACGTCAAAGCTTTTCTTGAGGGGATTGACGCCGCGGGCCACAGGATCTGGTTCGCCTCAAGATGCCCCTGACGGATCGGGACAATCTGGGTCTTAGCAAGGCAGCCCGAATTGAGGCCTTGGGAGAACACATGAGCGCGGCTGTGACCGGCGTGATCGTCGAATTGTTCGACCCTGCGCTTTAGATTGAGATCGACGTCGTTGCCGCCCGCGCTTCAGGGGGAACGACTGGCGAACCGTAACCGGAGTTCGTGCGTCGCTTACGTTTCGATATCCGGTAGTTCAGCCATTCGTTTCTCCACAAAGGCATCGAGTTCCTCCTTTGCGTCCACATCCAACGGAGGCGGTTCGTATGCATCCAAGGCGCGTTTTGCCCAGCCCAAGGCGGAAGATATCATGCTTGGCGAACCGGCAGCCTCAAAGGCATCAAACGTCCCCCACGCGGGCATCATGGGTTCGATAAACGTGGACCGGTAGTGTTTGATCGTATGCGGATTGGAAAAATAATCCCCAGCTGGCTGGGCGCACGCGATGGCCTCAAGCGCGAGAGTTTCCTCGTTGATGTCGATGCCTTTCACAAATTCCTGCAGCAGCGCGAGCTGATCGAGATCCATGATAAACTGGGCAAAACTCACCGACATGGAGTTTTCGAGCCAGCCAACTGAATGGAGTATGAAATTTGCCTTTGCCAAAAGGGCCGGCATCATTGTCACGGCGTTCTGAGCGCCGGTGCTGACGTCAGACTCCATGCTTCCGTTCCGCACCCCGCCAATGCGGTAGGGAACCTTGTAGCGTCTGGCCAATTGCCCCATAGCCAACGTTAAGCGTGCGATCTCGCTTGTGCCATAAAGCGGGGCTCCGCTCTTCATTGAAACGGTGGCCAGAGAACACCCGTAAATCACCGGTGTGCCCGGCCGCACCAACTGGGCGTAGGTCATGCCGAACATCGCCTCGGCATTCGCCTGTGCCAGTGCGCCGGCGATTGTCACCGGCGTGTTGGCACCTTGCATGATGAAGGGCGTTATCAACAACGATTGGCCCATCTCGGCGTAGTACCTGAGGGTCTTGAGCATGTCCGCGTCCCACAAACGAGGAGAGGACGCCGTGACCAACCCCAAAAGAACGACATTTTTTCGGGCAAATTCCTTGCCGAAGACGATCCCGCACATCTCGAAGGAATCCTTTGCGCGCCAATCCGCACGCGCATCTCCCATAAAGGGCTTTTCCGAGTACGTCAGGTGACCGCGCACCATTTCCAAATGGCGCTTGGGTCCGGGCACGTCCATGGGTTCACAGATTTGCGCGCCCCCATAGTTCAGGCAGGACGACATTTGCGTCAGCTTGAGCAGGTTGTGCAGGTCCGACAACGTCGCTTGGCGTCGCTTGTTTTCCAGGTCCCGCACGAACGGCGAGGCAAAGATTGGTGAAAAGACGACATTGTCAGCACCAAAGGTCACGCTGCGTGCGGGGTTTCTTGCGTGTTGAGTGAACTCTTCCGGTGCCAGTGACAGAAGCCGTTCAATCAAGTCCTGTGGGATGCGAACGATATCGCCCCTGACCTCCGCACCTGCCGCTTTCCACAGTTCCAGCGCATGCGGATCGCCTCGGACGCGAATTCCGATCTCTTGCAGGATTTTAACCGATGCAAGATGAACCGCTTCAAGCTCGTCTGCGCTGAGGATGTCGTAAGCGGGTAGAC
This sequence comes from Alphaproteobacteria bacterium, assembly GCA_965200745.1. GTDB lineage: Bacteria > Pseudomonadota > Alphaproteobacteria > SP197 > SP197 > SP197. The sequence continues at coordinate 78,494 of CBDAUZ010000002.1, read as the reverse complement.
GGTTCTTGAATGGACGATCAACGCCCCCTTTCGGCGCACCCCATGCGCCTTGCCATGCGCCGTCCATGTCGCCAGCCTCTGCCGCTCCGCGACGCGATGCACGACGACCACCCCTGCGGGTCCTGTGCGCCGAAGAATGGCTCATTGCGCTACCACATCCGTATGAGACCTCATTCCCGAATGATAACCCAAGTTGTCACTACAACTGACAACTTGGGCTGAAGCCAGAAAAACGACCAACAAAGACTATCGCATTGGCATTTGAAAGCTGGCTAGAAGAAGAAATGCGCCAATCGATTGCCAGTTCAGATCCCGATTAGTCGTTCGTTCTCAATAGCCTGGAAAACGAATCCCTTGCCACCTAAAGGCACAGAACGTGTTTACCCTTTCGAGCGTCCCCTACCAGAGCCGAGTAGGCGTCGTGGAATTCTGCCAGACCACCTGGGTGACTAATGTCCTCATGTGGCTTCACCAACGCACCGGAAGACACGCCTTCGGAAATCCATTGCGCAGCGTCTGCGAAAAGGTTGGGGTGGTCAAAAACAACGAACCCGCGCATCGTCAGGCGCTCCATGATCATTGTCCGAATGTTCGTGACGGGTGGAGGTGAGGCGAGACCACGTTCGGATGTCTGGCCACACATGACAATGCTCCCGAAAGCGTTCATTCGGCCGAGGGCTGCGTCAAAAATCGTGCCGCCGACATTGTCGTAAAACATATCGATGCGATCTGGGCACAGCTCCGACAACGTACTCTCGATATCGCGCTCGTTGTTATAGTTCAGGCAATGGTCGACCCGATACTTCCGTTCCACGTCGCGGCAGGCCTCTTCTGAACCGGCAGTTCCAATGACACGCGCACCCCGTTGCTTGGCAAGCTGAGCAGCATACCCACCGACCAGACCGGACGTGCCCGTGACCAGCACCGTATTTCCGCTCAGGTCTTGCTGCCCAAAGCTCATTCCGACGAAGCTCGTGAATGCTGTCGTTAACCCAAGGGCACCAGCCCAGGCCTCAGGCGACACCGCGGTTGCATCAAGTTTGACCGCAACCTTGCCGTCGCTGATCGTATGTGTGCTAGCGTCAAACAGTCCGGTCACCAGATCACCCGCCTTGTATCCGGGGTGCAAGCTGCCCTCGACAATGCCAACACCCGTGGCCCTGATCGGATCACCGATTGCGATATTGGGCAGATAGGACCGGCCTTCCCGCATCCATCCAATCATCGACACCTCAAGCGCAATATGGCTCAGCTTGATGCGAAATTGACCATCGCCGGGTTCCGGAACGTCCCGTTCCACCAACTCGGTATCACCCGTATTCAGCGTCATGCCCGGCCTTCTTGCGAGGACAAGCTGGATCATCGACATTCACGGCTCCCCGGTTTTCTGTGAGCAGCGCATGCTCTTAAGTCATCATGTTGTTTTCTGACAATGTGGCAACGCGGGATGGGTTGAGAAGTCGGTTTTTTAGCACCTGATACTTTGAAACGAGATGGGCCAAGCTGTCTCTGGAACGCCTGCGCCCATCGCGCCGATCCACGGTAAGCAAAGCATCCGATGCTTTTCGAGAAACAGGAAACTTAATTTTTGCGCGCCTTCGATTGATGCTAGAAAACGGCTGTGGGCGCATCCGGGGTAGGGAGCAGGGGTGCGGTGTCGGGTCGGTGGACAGAAAAGAATGAAGATTCGTTGGTTGCAATACTTCGTCACGGTTGCCGAAGAGCAATCCGTCAGCCGAGCAACCATCAGGCTCAATACATCTCAGGCAGCACTCAGCCGCGTCATCCGCGAGATGGAAGCAACACTTGCTGTCGAGCTTTTTCAGCGCACCGGGCGCGGAATGGTTCTGACTGCAGAAGGTGAGGTGCTTCGGGTTGCCGCACAAGAGGTTCTCGACAGCTACGATGCATTCCTGGCGAAGGTGCGCGATGTGAGCGGCGATAGCGTGGCTTCCTTGCGCATTCTGCTGCCAGCACGGCTGAGCGCCTTTGTGATGCGACCTTTCGTGGAGGCCCTTGCCCAAAAGTACATCCGAGTGATCCCCGAAATCTTCGAGGCCCTGAGCGAGGATATCCAGACGCAGCTTCGCCTGAAGAAAGCAGATATCGGCATTTACTATACGCCTCGTCGCTTCGATGATGATGCTGGCGAACTGATCGCCACGGAATGCCTGTATATGTCTGGAACACCTGACGTTGTCGGTCCCGCATCGGTTCCGATCACCATGCAGGAGGCAAGCACGACCCCCGTGCTCATGCAGTCGCAACCGGCGGTTTTTCGAGATTTGGTCGAGCGAAGCTTTCAGGAGAATGACTGTAAACTGCAAGTGCGGCACAACGTGAACACGGTCGAAGCGCAGCTGCAATCCGCCCGGGCAGGCGATGGCGCGACAATCTTGCCTTACTGCTCAATCAAACGTGATACCGACGTCGGAACGCTGGTCTCACGCAAGATCATCAATTCAGAAATCCGGCGCGGTGTGTACTTGAACACCGCGTCGCAAGCAACAACACGGATGCAACGTGACGCTATTGCGGTCCTCAAATCTGTGGTTGAAACGATGCACCAGGAACTTCGTTGGGACATCGAAAAAGCGTGATCCGACACGCGTAATTGAGCGTTACAGGTTGCGCGCAATCCGATTTGCATCGAACATTGCTGAATGGATGTCCCGGCTGGACACTGCATCTCCGATTGCAAAAAGGTTGAAAGCCCCGTCCGATGCCGCGGTAACGGGCTGAGGCAGCCCGTCGGCCAAAGCATCCCAGTCAGTGATCCCCCTGTTTGTCGACAGTGGCCCAAGGTCGTTGAAGAGTTGGCTGATCGGAACGGTGCCCTGTTCGACGATGACATTGTCGAACTCCAGCTCTTTTGTTTGTCTGGTGAACATGTTCTTGACAATAGCCGTGAGGCAATTGCCCGAACGGCGCAATCCGATGAGGCGGTGATCTGGTGTCAACGTCACATCAAAGCGATAAAGCTCTTCGAGGTATTGGGGGTAGGTTTGGCCGCCAAGCTCGTTCCCGACCCGCCGGTAGGGTGTCATGAACTCAACCGCCACCCCTTTCGCGGCCAGTGTTTCGACCAACGAAATCGCGCAATGTCCGCCATTCTCGTCGTAAACCAGGCAGCGCCCTCGTGGCGCATCCGGTAGCAGAAAAGCATCCCAGCTTGTCATGGCGAGGTCTTCCCCGCCATCTTCGAGCCGTTGCTGCGGAACACCGCCGGTTGCGATGATGACGGTGTCCGGCTTGAGGTTCAGTACGTCGCTTGTCTCAGCGTAAATGTTGTAACGGTTATCGACCCCCAATTCGTGAAGCTCCGACGACAACCACTCCGTGATCCCGATCATGTCCTGGCGTGAACGTGCTTTCGCCGCAAGCAAGACCTGTCCGCCCAAACGGTCGGATGCTTCGAGAAGCACAACCTCATGTCCGCGCAATCGGGCCACACGCGCGGCCTCTAACCCGGCAGGCCCTCCGCCCACGATGACAACCTTTCGGGGCGTATCCGATGGCGCGTAGTGATCGGGAAAACGGCCCTCCCGACCGGCGGTGACATTATGCGTACAAATCATGTCTCCACCCAGATCAACACGATCAATGCAGGCACCCGCTCCGACACAGGGCCGGATCCGGCGCTCTTGTCCCTTCTTCAGCTTGGCCATGATATGAGGGTCGGCAATGTGCGGCCGTACCATGCCCACCATGTCGAGCGCGCCGCTGGTGATGGCAAAATCGGCGGTTGCTGCATCGGTGATGCGCGCAGCGTGCATGACCGGAAGCCCACTCGCCTCTCGGACCTTTCGAGCGATGTCGAGATAGGGCGCCGAGGGTGTGCCCATGCCGGGAAAGGCTTCGGACATTCCCTTTGCAGAGCCTCCATACGCCCCGTTGAGGCTGAGATACGAAACAAGCCCGGTTGCCGCGATCGCTTTGGCAATCTCGACACCCTCCCCTGGTCCAAGGCCGCCTTCATTCGTCTCGTCCGCTGTGTAGCGAAGCCCAACCACGAACTCCGCACCGACACGGCTGCGAACTTCTGCAAGAACTTCGGTCAAAAACCGCATACGGTTTTGCAACGAACCGCCGTATTCATCCTCCCTGAAGTTGCTGAGCGGCGACAAGAACTGGCCAAGGATATGGACCGACGCCAGGATCTCGCACCCGTCCAGTCCCCCTTCTTGACATCGTACTGCGGCATCTCCGAAGTGCCTGACAATTCTCGAAATATCCTCGTGTCGAGCCTCACGGGGCATCGAGTGATGTCCTGGATCACGAACTGCAGAGGGGCCGACCGTGCCGATCCAGTCGCCTCCCTTCCATGACGTGCGCCGGCCCATGTGACTGATCTGGCAGATCAGCGCGCAGCCATGGGCATGCATGCGTTTGGCAAAGCTCTGGAAATGCGGGATGACCTTGTCATCACCAACGTAAATCTGTCCGTAGATTGCTCCGGAATCCCGTGCCACGTTTGACGAGCCCCCGAAAACACTGAGCGCCAACCCGCCGCGTGCGCGTTCCTCGTGGTAGCGTTGATATCGTTCACCAGGCACTCCACCGGTTACATACCCGTTGGCGTGTGCTGTGCTCACAAGCCGGTTTCGCAGGGTCAACGGACCAAGCTGCAAGGATGATCGTAGAGCGGAGTAAGCACTCATGCGTGGTCTTCCGGAAGCAGCCAAAAGTTCATGAATTCCTTTCCACCATAGACTTAATCTATTTCATGACCACCAATCTCAACCTTGCGCCGGGCAACGAAAGTCTCCAGCTCTTCGGCAACACCCGGATCAATGGACGGCGGGACATAGTTCTTCAGCAAGTCCGTGTAGTAAGCCTCGGCTCGTGCTGCAGTCTCTCGTTCGCCATCTTCGCTCCAGGTTTCGAATGGCCGCCAGTCTGAAAGGATTGGTGTGTGAAAGGCATCTCGATACCGTGACATTGTATGCGACGAGCCCAGAAAATGTCCGCCTGGGCCGACGGCGTCAATCGCAGCCAAGGCTTCGTCTGCATCGGAGAAGTCGACGTCTGACGAGATCGTCTGCATGATCCCGATGAGGTCGGAATCAAGGATCGCCTTTTCGTAAGAGGCGATCAATCCGCCGTCGAGCAATCCATGGGCGTGGAACACACAATGCACGCCTGCCAGCACATTTGCCCAAAGACACATGAGGGTTTCATGGGCAGCCTGGGCATCGGTGGCCTTTGACGTGGCACCGAGAAAACCGCGCATGGGAATGCCGTATCGGCGGGCAAGTTGTCCTGTCGCGACAAATCCTGTGACGAGCTCTGGCGAACCAAGAATGGGAGCACCGCTTTTCATGTCGATTGTGGCCAAAACAGAGCCATACATAACCGGCGCGCCGGGTTGGACCATTTGCAGAGCCGCAATCCCGGCCAGGCATTCTGCGTTGAACTGAATAAGCGTACCTGACAGTGAAATCGGGGACATGGCACCCGAGAACGCTACGGGAGTTACAACGACAATCTGCCCGGCGCGCACCATCTCCATGGCCCCGACAAGCAGCGGGCCATCTATTTTGAGTGGAGAATTGACATTCATGTTCGTGATCAGACGCGGGGGTGCTGCCATCCCGGCGTCATCGACGCGATGCGCGATCCGTATCATCTCCAAAGCGTCACGAATACGTGTCTTGCCGATCGCATAAGCCCGGAACGGCTTGTCTGTCAGCGTCAGCATATCCTTGTAACAGTCCAGATGCCGGGTGTTGACGGGGAGGTCGATTGGCTCAACCGGGTATCCTGACATGAATGTACAGGTCGGCAGAGCGTGGCTGATCCTGAGCAGGTCGCGAAACCCTTGTTGTGACCCGGTCTCCCGCCCGCGCTTTGAATGGAAAGTGTTCGGAGCGCTTGCCACCGACCCGAAGGAGATATTGCTGCCCCCGATCATGATACGGCTCTCGCGTGTCGTTCCCTGCAGATCGAAGCTCGACGGGGCCCTGGAAACCCAATCCTCCACCACCGTGCGCGGCATGTAGGCACGGCCCGAGCTTCGGTCGACCTTGCAACCGTTCTGTTCGAGTAAATCGAGCGCCTCCGGAAGCATGAATTCGATCCCGGTTTCGTCAAGAACCCGCATGGAATAATCATGCACCAGATTGATTTGCTGTTCGGTAAGGAACTCTGCCGGAGGAAGGCGGCGCACTTTCGAGATCTCTTTCGTCGATGCTTCCCTTTCGCGCAAACCTCTTGTTCGACCCCGGCCCCCGCGCCTTGATCGGCCCAGTTTTTCTCCAGCTTCAGTCATCTCGACACTCTCCTGTGACCACAGCACAAGGGTGATACACACGCGAACGCAAATGAAGCAGCGCCAATCAATTATCTGATATGACAAAACTGGAGTATTGGACGCGCCGATGTGCATTTCTGGTATAGCTGTTTCTCGGGTTTCTGTGTTCGGTGCCAGCAGAGAGCGGCGTATGATCTGGCCAAACCCTATCGGCGAAAGCAAGGAGGATGCGATGGCTGCGATGAGCTATGCCTGCGGACAGACCGATAAGTCGTTACTCGGAATGACCATCGGGCAGCAGCGAGAGGCGGCACGCGAACAATGGCCCGACGCGCTCGTCCTTGTGTCCTGTCAGCAAAAGATCAGATGGCGCTTTGACGAACGGGTCGCCGAGGTCGAAAAACAGGCAAGCGGGCTATTGGCGTTGGGGCTCGTACCCGGCGACCGGGTCGGGATTTGGTCGCCATGACTGAGATGACGATCTGCTACGGCATGACCGAAACCAGCCCGGTCAGTACGCAGACACTGATTGGCGATCCGCTTGAGAAACAGGTTGCGACAGTGGGCTGTGTCCATCCGCACCTTGAGATCAAGATCGTGGACGAAGATGGGCGGATCAAGGACATGGTTATTCGCGGAGGCGAGAACATCTACCCACTAGAGATAGAAGAGTTCCTGTATAAGCACGAAGCAGTGCAGGAGGTCCATGTATTCGGCGTTCACGATGCGCATTTTGGCGAAGAGATCTGTGCCTGGATCAAGGTCAAGGACGGGCAAGCTGTGACAGAAGAAGACATCCGTGCCTTCTGCCAAGGACGCATCACGCATTACAAGATCCCGCGCGATGTCCAGTTCGTTGACAGTTTCCCGATGACTGTCACCGGGAAGGCGCAAAAGTTCAAGATGCGGGAGACCGTGGAATCCCGGCTTGCAAGCTCTGATGGGAGGTCAGTTCAATGAACGAACCACTATCTGACCTCTGCACCCTCGCCGACAACACAGTGACATGCGCCGAGGTTATCGCCCGATTTGTGGTTCATAGCCCCAACACCCACCCCGAAGAGGTCCGGGCGCACGCGCAGCGTGCATTCGCTGACACGTTGGGGTGCATGTATCTGGGAGCCGACCACCCCGACACCCAAGCCGTTCTAGCGACGGTCCAAAGCTGGGGAAGTGGTGACAGACAAGATTATGGGCGACCGGAGATATTGCCGGCACCCTGGGCCGCCTTGGTCAACGGGACGTCGGCGCATGCCTACGACTTCGACGATTGGGAAGACCCAGGCATCAGCCATGCCAGTGCGGCGATCTATCCCGCACTCCTTGCCATCGCCGACGACGCGGTTCCGCTTACATCCATCTGGGACGCCTGGATCGTGGGTGTCGAAGTCCTGATGCGCATTGGCGAAGCGGTGAACATGACGCATTACGAACTGGGTTGGCACACGACAAACACATTGGCCGCGATCGGAGCGGCGGCAGCCTGTGCGCGGCTGATGTCTCTGGACGACACTCAGACGAGCCACGCCGTATCTTTGTCCACCAGCATGATCGGTGGTTTCACATCTCAATTTGGAACAACGGCGAAACCGCTGCATGCTGGCCTGGCCGCGAAGACCGGGGTCCTATCGGCCTCGTTTGCCGCCAACGGTGCCACGGCGCAGAAAGCAGTCTTTGAGGGCAACGCGGGATTTCTGAAAATGATGACCAGAGCAAGCCCTGATGAGCTGAGAGCTAGTCTGGCACAACTTGGCCAGTCTTACGCCGTGCTCAGGTATGGTCTGCACATCAAGAACTACCCCTCTTGCGGGGTAACCCACCTCGTGATCGAAGCCTGTCAGACCTTGCGCAATCGGCACCAGGTAAAAGCGTCAGATGTTGTCAGCGTGAAGACAGTGGTTTCCGATATCGCACACTCAGTCCTGCCATATGGCATACCGAAGGATCGAACCGAGGCTCTGTTCAGCGTGCCGTGGTGCGCCGCGGTTGCGCTGACCGACGGTAGCGTGGGTGTGGCCAGTTTCCAGCCCGATGCGCTCTTGCGCCCCGAACTCATCGATCTCGCGGCGCGCGTCTCAGTCAACGCACACCCGCGGTCACCCGGTCTGGCGTTTCACCCGGATTTTCCTGACACCGTGACTGTGCATCTGAAGGATGGACGCTCTTTTTGCGATCGCGTTGCCTATCCGATTGGCAGCCCTCAACGTCCTTTGTCTGAGGACGATCTAAGGCGCAAGTTTCTGGACAACGCCCAAAATGGCGGCATGTCCAAGGACGTCGCCGAGGGATTATTCGAAACAATCTTTGCAGCGTACCCGAACTACGTTCTGGGTGATCTTTTCGAGAATTGAATCAGAGGGCTGATCGGATGGGCTGGGGTACAACAAGGCCAACGCATTCCTTGACGTCGCGCACCAGTAACTGAAAGCTTGTCAGGGGAACGCCAAATCACAGGCCCCTGAAACCGGGGGCTGGACAGGTGACGGTCGAGATGGAAGCAAAGGGCAAGTTGGCACAGGCGACAGGAAGCGATGTCGATATCGACCCGGCCGATCAAAATGACGACTGGGTGGCGATCTAAAACGACGACCTTCTTAAGGACTATGGTTATTGCGCACACCAGATCCCGGTGCGGGCCTTTGCCGAGGTAATGAAGGGTCGGTCTGTGGCGGTGCTTGATGTTGGTTGCGGTACTGGGCTCGCGGCGCAGGAACTGGCCGGCGTTGGTTTCGAAACGATCGACGGTGTCGATGTATCAGAGAACATGTTGGAAGAAGCGTGAAAGACAGGCGTGTACCGAACCCTGTACCAATGCCGTATTGGCGGGCAGGAAAACCCGCAACTAACGGGATATGGCGGCTTTAACTGTGTTGGCAGTGTCGGCTTGGGACACCTTGGACCCCAAGCCGGAACTAACTGAAAAACAACAGAAAGAGCGTCTAAAGATGCACGAAACCGGAGACCATTCGATCAGCGATCTCGCCGAGATTTTCGCCGTTTCAAGGGCAACTGTCCATCGCACATTGCAATGATGCCAGAGGGCTTGGAGTACGATTTATCACCGAGCATTAATCGACCCCTGTGACGTCGCCTGGTCCATACACCTTCAGGACGGATTTTCACGATCCCACGTCGTTGATGAAACGCCCTTTTTCCGCAGACTGAATTTCCTGATCTTGCCGGTCGGTGTCTTCGGCAACGCGTCGATGAAGTCGATGAAACGGGGAAGCATGAATCTGGCCATTCTCGGCTCCAGGAATTCGATGATCTCGACCGGGGTGGCCGCGCATCCTTCCTTGCAAACCAGGGTTGCCATGACGTCATCTTCGGTATCTTCACTGGAAATCGGAAAGACAGCGCTCTCGACGATAGCCGGATGCTGGTTGATCTCGTTCTCCACTTCCAGTGACGAGATGTTCTCGCCGCGTCGGCGAATGGAATCGGTCAGACGATCGACAAAGTAATAGCGGCCATTTGCGTCACGCCGCATCGCATCTCCCGAGTGCAGCCAGAGATTCGACCAGGCTTTCTCGGTCCACTCGGGATGGCGCCAATACCCGGCCATGAGAACCCAGGGTTCCTTGCCGCGAATGACAAATTCACCCACAGTGCCATCGGGAACTTCTTCATCGTTCTCGTCAACAATGCGCCCTTCGAAAAGTTCGTCATGCAGGGTGCCACAGGTTTGCCAGTCCGGATCGTCCCATCCGATCCGATGCGGTGCACAGGTCTCGGTCGACCCGTAGGTTGTCTTGATCTTCATGTTGAAACGACGACCGAAGTCGCTGACATCGGGAAACATCGGAACGACAAGTGCACGCTCGATTGGCGTAACACTGTCGTCAGGCTGTGGCGGCTGTCGGGCCAGGAAGTTTGCCATGGCACCGAGAAGGAATGTGACCTTTGCATTGAAACGCCGTGCATCCTGCCAGAAACGCTGAACGCTGAATCGCTCGGTCACGACTGCAGCGGAACCGGCGATAAGGGACGCGTAGCAAACCGCCCATTGACCGGCGATGTGAAAGAGCGGAAGCGGTGCGTAGTAGATGTCGCCTGGTTTCAGTTCCATGAGTTCAAGGTTGCCGTGTGCATAAGCATAGGCGTGTGCCTGAACGGTCATCACACCCTTCGACGGGCCTGTCGTACCGGATGTGTACATGATGGCCTTGAGATCATAGTGTTTCGGCAGTTCGGCAAGCGGGGTATCACGTCCATTGAACAGGGTCGAAAGATCGATGATCCGGAACGACTCGAGACCGTTTGGAAGCAGCCCCGGTTCCTCGGGGAGGTTGCGAACAATCAGCGTTTCGAGATGTTCGAGTTCACCGGAAACTTCGGCTATCCGTTGAAGAAATTCGCAATCGACGATGAGAAACGACGCAGCGGAATCGTTGATGACGTGGACGAGAAGATTGCCGCGATACGCGGTATTCACAGGAACCTGGACCGCTCCGGATTTACCCAGTCCAAGCCATATCAGAATGAATTCGATGACGTTCGGCAACATGACAAGTACGGTTCCGCCCGGTTCCATTCCAAGCGATCGTGTGGCATTGGCAACGATGTTGGATTCACTCTCTGCTTCACCGAACGTAAGGTGTCGGGCATCGGCATGGATGAATATGTTGTCGGGCGTCGCCCGTGCCCGTGCGGCAAGAATTTTGCCGACACTTTGTTCGTGACGCGGGTCGATTTGCGGCATCGTCTGGTTCCTGTCGTGAAACGATCATGGACGGTAGCAAGGCGCACGGTGCGTGTTCAAGAAACAGGGTCGTGTCATTGACCGGGAGAAGACAGGTTGCGGTTCAGTTTCTACCTGCCGTGCTATTGGCCTGATACGACGTATCCGGCGCAGCAACTCTACGCCGACGCAGTTGAACAGGGCGTATTCGCGGAAGAACTGGGTTTCGATACCCTCTGCATTCCCGAACATCATTTCATCAACTATCTGACTCATCCCCAGCCGCTCTTGACCGCAATCAAGGTTGCGGCCCGAACACGCCGTATTCGCATCATCACATCGGTCCTCGTACTGCCGTTTTACGACATCAGGCGGCTTGCAGGAGAGGTTTGTCAGGCCGATTGTCTCATGGACGGCCGTCTCGAACTGGGTGTCGGGCGCGGGGCTTTCAGGTATGAATTCGAACGGTTCGGGGTCCCGCCTGCGGAAAGCCGCGAACGCTTTGATGACGCGCTCGCACTCCTGCAGAAACTCGTTTCGGGTGAAGAAACCGGGTGGAAAAGCCCCTGGTATGACTTCGAGCCGATTTCGATCACACCCCATCCAATACAGAATCCGATCCCGATCTGGATTGCCGCACTGAGCTATCCTGCAATCTATCATTCCGCTCGGCGCGGCTATCACATTCAGACGACACCCTTGCGTGGCGGGATGGAAACAGTTCGAACACAGGCGCGGGCATTCGGTGATGCGCGGCGGGATGCCGATGGCAAACTCGATCACCTCAAGTTTTCCATGCTGCGTATGCTTTATGTCGGTCGCGACCAGGCCGACATTGACGAAAAAGTCCGGATTGCCTACGAAAACCATCGCCGCTTCCGTAACGTGTCCGACACACCGGGTATCGTGAACAATGGTGAAATTGTTCCAATCGATGTTCCGGAGTCGGAACACGATATTCGCAATGCACTCCTGATCGGCAGCGCATCCGACGTTGTCGACAAACTCGCTGAATACGAAGAGCTTGAGGTCATGGACCTGCTGGTCAACATGAGTTTCGGGGCCGAGCACCACGATGTCATGGCATCAATGGAGCGCTTTGCAAACGACGTGATGCCAAAATTCGAGAGAACCGGATGAATGCGCTGCACGAAAGATCACTGATCATTGACGGATTGAACTTCTTCGGTGACGGAGACCGTTCCTGTCTTCGCGACGCCGGCATTACGGCCGTCAACATGACCGTCTCGCACTTCGAAACTGATTTCGAATCCGCGTTCGACGGCATTTCGCGCTGGCTGAAGTGGTTGCGTGACCCTGACAGGGGTTGGCGTCTTGTCTTGCGGGCGGAGGACATCACGGCGTGTCAGGCGGATGGTCGGACCGGTCTGATCATGGGTTGGCAGAACCTTCGTGCAATTGGTGACAATCTTGATCGGTTGTTTGTCGTGCACAAGGCGGGACTTCGAATCGCACAACTCACATACAACCGTCGTAACTTTCTCGGTGACGGTTGTCTTGAACCTGACGACGGTGGTTTGTCCCAGCTCGGTCGTGATGCAATCGGCGTCATGAATGATGTGGGGATTGCCATTGACCTGTCACATGTTGGTCAGCGCACATCGATCGAGGCGGCACAACAAAGCCGAACGCCGGTGCTCGCAACGCACGCGAATGCCCGTGCTGTAACTGGCGCGCTCAGGAACAAGATTGACGATGTCATCAAGGCGATTGCCGACACCGGTGGCGTGATTGGTGTGAGTATTTACGGACCGATGTGTTGGGACGGCAACCCCGATCGCCATCCGGGCCTGGACGATTTCATGCGCCATCTGGAACATGTCGTGCGCATTGCGGGCATCAATCATGTCGGTATCGGAACGGATCTGCCGGCGGTTTCGGATCTCGATCGCGTCTCACACATCACCAGTTTCACACTTGGCAACTATCCGGCCGCCATTGCCCGTTATGCGCAGGCATTCGGCAATGATATTCGTGCCCGGTATCTCTCGGACTGTTCAAGCCACCGGGACCTCGTCCGGATCACGGAACGGCTTGACACTGCGGGTTGGTCGAATGATGAAATCGCGGGATTGCTGGGCGGGAACTTCCTGCGTGCCTTTTCCGAGATCTGGGGGGCGTGAATTCAGCCGACGGTTTCCCACCCGCGGAAGCGTTTCATCGCGTCGACGAGCCCCTGGAGCAACGGACCAGCGATACGGCGTGAACGAACAAGGTCGTACATGCGCCGGCAACCGGGCATTTCGTCGAGAATATCGAGCGGGCGTTCGAAACCGTAACACGCCCACATTGCCAGATGCAGGTCGAGAAGGCTGAATCGGCGGCCAAGATGATAGGGGCCATCCTCTGACAGCCAGTTTTCGATGAGTTGCCAACGGGCACGGACCATCGCACGGGATTGTTGTCGTACCTCTTCGATGTCTTCTTGGCGCAATGCGTATCTGTGCGGGTAGTAGGTCCGTTTCAGTGACGGTTGCACATCGTTTGTGAAAAAGAGAAGTCGGGCAAGGAATCTTCCGCGCAGCGGATCGTCGGGAGACGGTGCGAGATCGGTCAATGCGTGGCGGTCAGCAAGGTAAAGCATGATCGCTGCGGCTTCATGCAGAACCTCGCCTTCGGGTGTCACGAGTGCTGGAACAAAACCGGCCGGATTCAATGCGCGGAATTCGGGATTCAGGTGTTCCTGTCTTTCGATTGCGACGTTGCGCAGTTCATATGGCAAACCGCCCTCGGCAAGGACCATCTGCGGCCCGAGTGCGCGCGTCACGTTTCCACCGTAGAGAATGTACATCGAAATCCTGATCCCCCTTACCCGATGCATTCTTGCGGGTCAGGGTACGCCTGCATTCGTTGGACAGGCGTCGTTCTGCTAGACCTTTGGATCGGAGCCGCCGAGCAACTTGGGCAGGTCGCCGAACCGTGCGACAAGGCTGAACACGAGCACCGCAAACAGGATGAACAGCACCGCAACGGACGCAATGACAGGCGTGTATCCCGACCGCAGGGATGCGAGTACCTGCACCGGCAGCGTGATGGTGGAGAACTGTCCGACGAAAAAGGAAATAATGTATTCGTTCATCGAAAGAACGAGAGCGAATGCAAATCCCGCGATCATGTACGGCGCAATCATTGGCAAGACAATCGACCAGAATGCCTTCCTGCCGTCGGCTCCCATGGTGCGCGCGGCCTCGAGGATCTCGCTGTCAATCGATTCCAGTCCCAGCGACGTCATGACGAGTGGCAGGGTTACGAGGAATACGCCATGGCAGATGATGATGTTCCAGACGTTCCCGACATAGCCGACTTCTCCCCAGAAGATCAGCATGCCCATGGCCGTGATGACGGGCGGAAGTGCGAACGGCACCAGACCCGCGACATAGAGTGCGCGTGCGTAAAACACCTTGTGCCGCCACAGGAAGTACGCCGTCGGCAACGCAATCAGTACCGCGAGAATTGCGCTGAAAACCGCTATTGTTACGCTGTTTGTCAGGGCTTCCAGCCATTTTGCTGTCGTGAAGATTTCCGGAAACCAGCGCAGGGAAACACCGTCCGGCGGAAAGAACAGTCTTTTCTTTGCATTCAGCGATACACCTGCAACGACCAGCAGCGGCGCCGACATCATTCCCAGTATCGTGATCAGGAATGCAATCTTGAACCAGCGGACGGTGGTCATGTCGTCTTGCTCCGGTCACCCCGATAGATCCAGACGATCGCCAGTGTGAACAGCAGGGTGACAGCCATGAAGAAGACAGACATTGCCGACGCAAACGGAATGTTGCCGCGCGCAAGTGCCTGTTCAGCAATCAACTGCGCCATCATCGTGTCTTCCGGTCTCGCCAGCCAGGACGGCGTGATGAATGCCCCCATCGTGAACACGAAAAGCAGGAGGAAAGCCGCGAGAATTGTCCGGTCGAGCAGGGGAATGATGACAGTGAAGAAACTCTGGACAGGCGATGCCCCCATGGTTTGCGCCGCCTCTGTCAGTTCCTGATCGAGGCGTGTGCAGGCCGGGTAGAGTATCAGCACGGCAAACGGAATATTGAAAAACGCCAGGCCAAACAGATTGGCGAAATAACTCGGATACCAGGACCGCGCCCGTTCGACAAAACCGAGCCATTCGGCGATGTTCGGAAGACCACCACTGCGACTCATGACAATCGACAGGGAGAAGGCGATGATCACCTCGGACAGCGTGAGAATACACAGAATGAATACCAGTGCGACAACCTGCGCCCTTCGCCGGAACCGGCTGATGAACCAGGTCAGCGGCACGGCAACCAGAAGCGAGAGCAGGCAGGCAAGGACAGAAAACTGAATCGATACCCACAGGTGTGTCGTGAAAAGCGGTGAAAAGAACCGGATGTAGTGCGTGAATTCGAATCCGGGTTCGTAGGTTGATGCTGTCCGTGTCGCAAAACTGATGGTGATCATGATCACGAACGGGATCATGAAGAAGATTCCCAGCATGATTGTGGGAAACAGGCAGAAGGGGTAGCGCCGCGCCGCGTCCAGCGAATTGTATTTTTTCTGTTCGGCCTGGCTCATGATGATCAGGATTTCAGCACGATACAGCTTGCTTCCGGCAACTCGACCTTGACCGGATCGCCCTTGTGCACGTCGGCGCGATCCTTCGGGGTCGCAAGCGATACGATCGATATGTCGTCACAATCCACAAAGGTCTCGACACTCGCCCCGACATCGCGAACGAAGGTCACGGTTCCATCGAGTTGATTGGGCCCTTCACGACTGAAGGGTACAATATGGACATCTTCGGGTCGGATCGAGACAACAACCGATGTTCCGGGATCTATCGGTTCCGGCGCGGCAGCAGTTGCGAAGGTATTGCCGCAGATCGCGACGTTGTTTCCCGACTCCTGGCGCGCCTGGATCAGGTTGCTGGTCCCGATGAACTCCGCCACGAAGGCCGATGCCGGGTTCCGGTAAATTTCGAGGGGGGACCCCATCTGCTGGACCTTCGCGGTGGACATGACCACGATGGTGTCCGACATCGTCATCGCTTCACGCTGATCATGCGTGACAATGATTGTCGTGATACCCAGACGTTCCTGAAGCATGCGCAGTTCAACCTGCATTTCTTCACGCAGCTTCGCGTCGAGTGCGGAGAGTGGCTCGTCGAGAAGGAACAGTTTTGGCTCAAGATTGAGTGCGCGTGCTATGGCGACGCGTTGACGCTGGCCACCGGACAACTGGCGAATGCCCCTGTCAGCGACTCCCGGCAGGCGCACAAGTTCGAGAAGTTCTTCTGCACGCTTGCGTCGTACGTCCTTTTTCACGCCGCGGATACGCTGGGAATAGGTGATGTTCTCGCCGACCGACAGGTGCGGAAAAAGAGCAAGGGACTGAAAGACCATGCCGATATTGCGCTTGTGTGTCGGCTTCCCTGTCAGGTCCTCGCCGTCCAGTGTGATTGTACCCTTGGTTGTTGTTTCAAGTCCGGCAATCAGGCGCAACAAGGTTGTCTTGCCGCACCCCGACGGTCCGAGAAAGGAGACAAATCGGCCATTCGGGATTGACAGGTTTACGTCGCTTACGGCAACGACCGAACCAAATCGTTTGGAGACATCCTTCAGTTCCAGGGTGCTCATTTCATTCGTCCAGATCTCCAGGTTGATCTGTCAATTCCACGAATCGGGGCGTATCACGCAGGGCGACTATAATAGGCAAATTGGCGCCAGTCACAATTTCCGCATGGCGCCGTCGGCGGCATCAAGTGTTTCATCAACATTGTCATCGGTCAGCACTGCCGGAACAAACCATGTTCCACGCAGGGTTACCCTGACGCCCCTGTCCTGCAAGCCCTGGATGAACTTGATGCGCATCTGGTCGTCGCAGGATTTGTAATCGCGGTAGTTTTTCAATCGTGGCGCATCTGTGAAATTGGTCGAGAATATCTGGGCAAGACCCTGAATATTGAGAGGAACCCCATGCCGGCGTCCGATGTCACGCAAACCGTCCATGAGGCGTGCACCCTTGACCTCAAGGTCGCGATAGACTTTCCCGTCGTCGGCAGAAAGTGTGTCCAGTGACGCCAGTCCGGCAGCAATTGTCGAGACGATGCCATTGTAGGTTCCACCGTGGACGACGCCGTCTTCGACCTGTTCCATGATGTCGGCACGACCGGCAATTGCCGCCAGCGGAAATCCGCCGGCAATGGCCTTTGCGTACACTGCGAGGTCCGGAACAACGCCGTAGCGTTCCTGTGCACCCCCCAGCGCAATCCGGAATCCGGTAATCACTTCGTCGAACACCAGGACAATGCCGTGATTGTCGCAGAGTTGCCGAATGCTCTCGAGGTATCCCGGTTCCGGTGGAATGACACCGCAATTGCAGGCAACCGGTTCAAGGACGATTGCGGCAATCTCGTCGGCGTGCCGGGCAACGGTATCCGAGAGGATTTCAACCTCGTTGAAGGGCTGGATGATCAGGTTGTCACGGATATTCTCGGTCTGTCCCAGACTTTGTGGCAGCGCTTGTGGTGAACTGAGCGGACCTGCCTCATTCAATGCCGGCGCGACGCTGGCGAAAATGTTGTCGGCCCATCCGTGATAATGGCCTTCAAACTTGATCACCTTCTCCCGTTTCGTCTTCGCCCGTGCGAGTCTCAGGGCAATCTGGTCGACCTGGGTTCCGGAGGTATCAAACCGGACCCGTTCGGCACACGGTATGATCTGCACCAACCGCTCAGCCAGAACGATCTCGTCATGATGGACAGAGGTGAATGCCTGTCCGCAACTGAGCGATGTGCGTACCGCATCAAGAACGGACGTGGGAGAATGACCCAGAAACGCCGCTCCGTTACCGATGATGTAGTCGACATAGCGGTTGCCATCGGCATCCCAGGTGCATGCGTCCTCGCCGCGTTCTATGGCGAGAGGAACCGGAATGGGATGATATCGAAAGTTGCTGGAAACACCGCCGGCGAGACAGTTTCGGGCGCGTGAATACTGCTCAATCGAGCGATCGTATCGACTCATGAAATCTGGTTTCCTTCCTGAAACGATGTGTTTCCCGTTGCGATCGGTTGATCAGTTCAGGTTGCTGCATTGCGGCGGGAATCGTGATTGTTCGGCCTGATGGAGTATAATGGCCGAAACAGGAATTAAGCGAAGTGTCACACGTTCCTGCTGTGCAGCACCTGGATTAAGTGCACAGATCGGCGTTGTTTCCGTGCCAATTCCGGAACTGACGTTTGGAGACATCGGGCTGCGCTCCCCTGATGCGGGCCGTACACCAGCACGCTGAACTAAGGGCATCCTCCCGGATGCGTCCAGCCATGTGGCGTGCCGACAATCCGGAACTGATCCCCGGTACGACAGCAAGACGCAGTGTATCGACCTCGGAGCTGACTGCCGACACGCTGTTCGGCCATCCCGGATCCACCCCTGATCAGATGCCGTAGCGTACAGCGTGTTCCAGGACAGGATTCGCGCTTCTTCGGTGTTCAACGTTTGTAGGCGACACATCGTCATTGTCCGTACAGTCGTGCGCGGGCATTCGGCAAACATCCGCAAGGGATGGATGTTTCAGAACGGAAGACTGTTGCTCTCGTCCTCGACGATCGGCAGCAAGCGTTTGATGACCGCAGTTGAACTCAGACAAACCCGTTGGCCAACCCGGATTTCGCAATTCACAAAACTGAACTGGCGTGTACGTCGAACAACCCTGGTATGCGTTTGCAGGAATTCGCCGGTTTTTGCACCTTTTGTGAAGTTGCAGGTCGAACTGACGGTGATGGCTCCTTCTGCCGGATCGTGCCAGCGCGAATTCATGCAGAGCGCCGCGTCGGCCATGATCATCATGACACCACCGTGCACCCAACCGTACTCGTTTGCATGCTGTTCTTCTGCGAGAACACCCACTTCCACACGCCCATCGCCCATGTCGTGGCGATAGACGACCCCGTTGAATTTCTCGAACGGGTCTTCCGGTTCAACCTTCACAAACTCCGCTGGAATGACCCGACCGGCTTTCATGCGATTCTCCCGGGCTGCGATCGACCCTTGAATTTCCGGCAAAAGTGTAACATGAGTCTGCAGTTGCGTCCGATATCCCGGGACGCACGTTGCCGACGCACTCAATTCAAAGACCCGATGCCATACGCATGTGCAAGCAGATATCCCTTATGGGGGTAGATATGCCGCTCGACAGATCGACACTGCAGCAGTTGCTCGACGCGATAACCCGGTTTGTTGACGACAGGCTCATTCCGGCAGAACCGGACGTCGATGCGAATGACAGGATCCCGGACGAGATCATCGACGAGATGAAGGGACTCGGGTTGTTCGGGTTGAGTATCCCGGAAGAGTACGGCGGGTTGGGTCTGACCGCGAGCGAGGAAATCGAGGTTGGCTGGACGGTCACGCACGCAGCGCCGGTATTCCGCTCGGCATTCGGCACGAATGTCACGATAGGATCGCAGGGCATTGTTCTTGATGGAACCGACGAGCAGAAGCGTGACTACCTGCCTGCGATGGCACGTGGAGATCTGATTGCATCGTTTGCATTGACGGAACCCGAGTCGGGATCCGATGCAGCATCCTTGCGCACGTGCGCACGTCGGGACGGTGACGACTATGTCATCAACGGCAGGAAACGGTTTATCACGAATGCACCCCGCGCCGACGTGTTCACCGTGATGGCGCGTACCGATCCGGATGATGATGGCGGGTCGGGTGTATCTGCATTCATCGTGGATGCCAGTACTGCCGGCCTTTCGCTTGGCGTTCCGGAAAACAAGATGGGGCAGAGGGGTGCGCCCGTCTGCGATGTGGTGTTCGAGAACTGTCGCGTTCCGGCGCGTGCGCTTCTCGGCGGCGAAGAAGGTGCGGGATTCAGGACCGCGATGAAAGTACTCGACAGGGGGCGCCTGCATATTTCCGCCACATGCTGTGGAATCGCAGACCGCATTATCTCCGAGTCATTGCAGTATGCCCGTTCCCGCCAACAGTTCGGGCGTGCGATCGTCGAGTACCAGTTGATCCAGGCGATGCTGGCGGACAGCCGAACCGAACATGATGCAGGCTGGGCCCTGGTGCGCGAGGCAGCGCGACGGGCAACAGCCGGCGAACGGATTACCCGATTGGGTGCCGAGGCCAAGTACTATTGCAGCGAGATGGTCGGCCGTGTTGCAGACCGTGGCGTACAGGTGTTTGGCGGATACGGGTACATCAACGACAATGCGGTTGCACGCTTGTACCGGGATGTCCGACTTTACCGACTCTACGAAGGGACTTCGGAAATTCAGAAACTGATCATTGCACGCGAAATGCTCAAGGAATGATGCATGACCCGAGTCCGAAAGGCGTTCGAATGATTTCCGAACCTATGCGGTTTGTTGGCTGAGCGATTGCACGTGTACAAAGCCAGGCGCCGTTGTCAGGTGAAGCAGGCCATTCGCTCGTATCTGAAATGAGGAGACCGGAAACGCAATGAGTCTGCTCGTCTCGGGTATCGACATGAAGATGGCAACGTCGATCGCCCGCCTCGCTGCCAAGGTTCCCTCGCGAATACTGCGCAAGGTCTATTCCGCAGGTGGAACGCCGTATACCTCCAAGACTGATGGCAGCCTTGTCAGCGATGTCGACCTTGAGGTTGAACGCAAACTCAGGGACATCTTCGTCGAGATCAAGTATCCCGACGGTGCTTCTGTACTGGGCGAAGAGGACGGGGAGAGAGAGAACACATCCCGTTGGCGGTGGATCATCGACCCGATCGACGGAACACACCCGTTCTTGCGTCGAATTCCGACCTTTGCAACGCTGGTGGCCCTGCAGGATCAGGCAAACAACGAGATTCTCACAGGCGCCGTACACTTTCCCGCGTTGAACCGGACATACTGGGCGAGCAAGGGGGGCGGTGCATTTTGCAACGATCTTCCGATCCGGATATCGGAGCGATCCGAATTGCAGTCCGCCATGGTCGGAATGGGAACGCCGAAACAGTTCAGGAATTCCGGAATTCCGGAATCCATGCAGCGCTTGCTCGGTGCTGTCGATGATGTTCGTTCGTTCGGTGATGCCTTCGGTCACATGCTGACAGCACAAGGTTCACTGGACGCGGTATTCGATCCGGATCTGGCCATCTGGGATTTTGCTCCGTCGCGCATCATCATCGACGAAGCTGGCGGCTCTGTCCTTGTCCGTGAAACCGGTCGGGGAAGAGGACATGATGTACTCCTCGGATCGTCGGCGATTGTCGAGCAGTTGGCAGAACTGCTTGAGTTCTGAGTCTGTGCCGGATTGAATGCGCGCGGCGGCTGCCGCACCTTTCTGGAGTTTGACGTGACAGAGCCGGAGAAAGAAAAACCGGACCGCAAGGAACTCGACAAGGCGATCGAAAATGCCTTCGCGACGATGCGTTCGGGGCGGATGTCCCGACGAAACCTGTTTCTGATCATCGTTTTGCTCGCGGGTGTATTTGCACTCCGGGAGTTGGGGTTGCTCGGTGAAGTCGACAGCGGCGGGTATCAGATTCCGGCGGTCAATGTTGTCGAATTCGGACAGATTCTCTCGGCGGCGCCTTTGCTACCCGTGATCGGCGACCCCGATCACCCTGTGAAGGTCGTCGAATTCACCGAGTATCAATGCGGTCACTGCCGGGCCATGGCGCGAATACTCGACGAGATTGCAGACGAGGGTCATGCATCAATTGTCGTCATCGAATTGCCGACACGCGACAGCGAATCAGTCATCGCTGCACGTTTTGCGCTCGCGGCTGCACAACAGGACAGGTACCGGCCATATCATCGCGCACTGATGTATTCGACCATCCCCTACACGGACACGGCACTGGGTGAACTCGGGGAAAATCTGGGACTGGATCGTCATCAGCTCCTGGCTGATGCGTACAGCGACGAAGTCACGCAAGTACTTGCGTACAACCAGGTTGTTGCCGAAACCCTGGGTGTTGCGGGAACGCCGTCGTTTGTTATCGGCGATCAGCTGTTGGCCGGTTCAGTTGACAAGGCAAGCCTGATCGGGCTGATTGCTGGCCGAAGTATCGACAACGCATACGAAGAGTGATTGTCGCATCGGTGGCGCAATGGCGTATGTTTCGCTTGATCGTACCCTGTATCGAAAGAAACCCTGTGGCAGTGCATAACCTGACAACCGCAGCAACAAACGAAGGAGATTGCGTGAAGTCATGCACCGGATCATCAAGTTTGTGCTGCTGCCGCTGTTGTCTGTCCTGCCACTTGTTTCGGCTCAAGGCCATGAATTGGACATTGATCGGGCGTACATCGAAACAATCATCGAGGAGTACATTCTCGACAACCCCGAAGTAATTCTGGAGTCTGTCGAGAGATATAGCCAAAGAATCGAGGATGAGAACTCGGCTGCACGAATTGCGGCGTACGAGTCCGAGCTGCTGTATGACCCGGACACGCCCGTTGGCGGGGCAGCAGACTCTGAACTGGTGATTGTCGAGTTCTTTGACTATCGGTGCGGGTATTGTCGACGCTCAGCAGCAACCCTGGCTCACATTCGTGGTCTGGGGCTGTATATCAAGATGATTTACAAGGAGTTTCCCATTCTCGGTCCGCAATCCGTCCTGGCATCGACAGCGGCGCTCGCAGCGCATCGACAGGGTCTCTATGAGTCATTCCACCATGTTCTCATGACCGAAACTCGTTCATTCTCGGAAACCGAGATCTTTTTTCTTGCCGAAGCCGTCGGCCTCGACACGGACCAATTGAGAAAGGACATGCAGGATCCGAAAATCGCGGAATACCTTGAACGGACTGCCCGTCTTGCGGACGCCATCGGTGTCGATGGAACGCCGGCGTTTGTCATTAACGGAGTCCTCTACGTCGGGGAACTGGATATTGAGGCGATGCTGCACGCCCTTGAGCAATGATGGCCAGGATCACGCGCACATGAAGGACTGAGCGAACGCGCATTCCCGCGAGAAACACTGACGTGTCCGAGATTTCGTTTTCTGCTGCACCGAACACGCCATCAGTTGACCACGCCATTCCCCCTGTCATTGCAGACTGGTTCGCCTCCAGGGGATGGAAACCGCGCCGGTTTCAGTTGGAAGTTGCCCAGGTAGTCCGGAACGGCGCATCGTGTCTTCTCGTTGCACCGACGGGTGGTGGCAAGACACTTGCCGGATTCATGCCCGCGCTGATTGAACTTCTGTCAGGTGCTGGCCGACATGGACTTCACACGCTCTATGTTTCACCTCTGAAAGCGATCGCCGTCGACGTTCGTCGCAATCTGGAAATTCCGGTTCATGAGATGGGGCTCGATGTACGGCTCGAGACACGAACCGGCGATACATCGGGTTCGCAGCGATCGCGGCAACGACGGAATCCGCCCGATATCCTGTTCACGACTCCTGAGTCTCTGGCTGTTCTGCTTTCGTATCCTGACTCACCAGCGATGTTTCGCGACCTTCGTTTCGTCATCGTTGACGAGTTGCATGCGTTGGCAGGGAACAGGCGAGGGGACCAGCTTGCGTTGAATCTTTCGCGCCTCAGCCGGTTGGCACCAGAGCATCGATGCATCGGATTGACTGCGACCGTGGCGGATCCGGCCAGTCTCGAGAGATTTCTCGGCGGTACAGGCACGGTTGAGCGTGTTGTGGCCGAGTCACCGGCGCTGCCGGATATTTCGATACTGACGCCGGAGGTCGCGCGCGTGCCCTGGGCTGGCCATTCTGCACTGCACGCGGTTGGCGATATCTACAGGATTCTTTGCGCGGCCCGTACCGCGCTGGTGTTTGTGAATACCCGCAGCCAGGCAGAACGGATCTTTCACGCGCTCTGGAACATGAATGAACGCGGACTGGACATCGCCCTGCACCACGGTTCCCTGGCAGTCGATCTCAGACGCAAGGTTGAAAGTGCAATGGCGGCGGGTGATCTGGATGTTGTTGTCTGTACCTCGACGCTCGACCTGGGAGTCGACTGGGGCGCCGTTGACCTGGTCATCCAGATTGGTGCGCCAAAGGGAATCGCCCGGATGCTGCAGCGGATTGGCCGCGCCAATCACAGGTTGGATGAGCCGAGCCGTGCCATACTGGTTCCTTCAAACCGGTTTGAACTCCTCGAATGCCAGGCTGTTCTGAGCGCCGTACAGGACGGCGTTCTGGACGGAAGCACCGAAGGGCCAGGTGGTCTGGAGGTCCTGGCGCAACATGTACTGCTTCGTGCAGCGACCTCTCCTTTTGATCCCGACGAGCTTTATGACGAGATCAGACTGGCGGCACCTTATGCGTTGCTGGCGCGCGCAACATTCGATCGCGTGATCGACTGTGTCGCAACAGGTGGGTTTGCCCTTCGGGCCTACGATCGATTCAAGCGTCTTTACCCTGCGAACAGCGGTTGCCTGCGAATCGCCAACGAAAAGACAGCCCATCAGGCGCGCATGAATGCCGGGACGATTGTCGAAGATCCCATGCTATGCGTCAGGCAGCGAAGCGGTAAGGTCCTGGGCGAAATCGAAGAGAATTTTGTCAATGGCCTGCGTACCGGCGATACATTCGCATTCGGCGGGAAAATCTGGAAGCTGGTCGGTATTCGCAACCTCGATGTCCTTGTTGTCCCGTCGGACACCGATGAACCGAAGGTGCCGGTGTACGGCGGTGGATCGTTCCCACCGACGACGAATGTCGCAGACTACATGCGCCGGATCTTGGTGACAGCGCCCGCGCAGCGGGGTCTGCCGGATTATGTTCGGCAATGGCTTCTCATGCAGGAGGTTCGTTCCGTTCTTCCTGAGGCAGACGAACTGCTGATCGAGTGTTTCCCGCGAGGCAATCGTCACTTCACCGTGCTCTATCCCTTTGAAGGCCGTCCGGCCCACCAGACACTTGGCATGCTTATGGCGCGCCGCATGGAAACGAACAGACTCAAACCTCTCGGATTCATGTGCAACGATTATGCGCTGGCGATCTGGAGTCTGGCCGAAGTCGGCAACCCGGTTGATCTCTTGCGGGAAGACCTGCTCGATGACGACCTCGAGGACTGGATCGCCGGTTCGGTTCTGCTGAAGCGTGCGTTTCGCAAGGTCGCGACGATTGCCGGGCTGCTTGAACGTCGCCATCCCGGGAAAAGGAAATCGGGACGACAGGTCACGTTCAGTTCCGACCTCATGTACGATGTGCTCAGACGATACGAACCGGACCACGTCATACTTGGCGCAGCGCGGCATGAAGCATCGCGTACACTTCTCGACACCGACAGGCTTGAGGAAATGTTGAAGAGGATTACGGGTCGAATCGTTGTCAGCAGACTGGAGTCCGTTTCTCCGTTGGCGTTTCCGATCATGCTGGAAGTCGGCCGCCAGCTGGTTGGTCGCGATGCGGTGGAGAGTCTGCTCGATGACGTGGAGGCATTGACGGCGGAAACCGGTCTTTCGGCGCTGACATGAAATTGAACGGCGTAGAGCTGTACCTGGATGTCTCCGGTTGTGTCGTGTTGCCCGAGGCGCGGGTGCTCGCTGTTGCAGATCTTCATTTCGGCAAGGGGACGTATTTCGCGCTCCACGGCGCATTCACACCGCCTTATGACAGCCATCAGACACTCGATTGTCTTGAAGATGCGATTGACAGATTTGACCCGCAAACAGTCATCTGCCTTGGTGACAGCTTTCATGACGGTGGTGCATTCGACCGTCTCGATGCCGAAACGCGCGGACGACTCATTGAACTTGGCCAAAGCCGTCAGTGGATCTGGATTGCCGGGAACCACGATCCCGAGCTGCCGTCGATCCTTCCGGGGCGTCGTGTTGAATCACTGTTCTTGCAGGGATTGAAATTCTGTCACGAACCGTCGCCGGAAAAACGCGTCCACGGTGAGGTGTCTGGTCACTTGCATCCCTGTGCGTCGGTGGGCGTCGGAGGCCAAACGATACGCCAGCGTTGTTTCGTCAGTGACGGCAATCGTCTCATCGTGCCTGCGTTTGGCGCATACACCGGTGGACTCGATGTGCACGAAGAGGCGATTTCCTGCTGTTTCGCGAACGGGTTTACAGCGTGGATGATTGGACGCGACAGGGTACGCGCGATCGCGCGCCAACATCTTCGTATCCCGCGGCACGTAGCAGGCACACGCACCTGAAAGGGTTTTGTCGACGCTGACAGGATTTCAAGGTCCTCATGCACCCATGAGTTCCGTCGTCCGATGCCCGTTCGGTCAGCTGAGAAATCGGATCGCATCCTCCCGGGCAAACAGGTAGAGAAGCAATCGCAATGCCTGTCCCCGTTGTGTTGCGAGTTCAGGGTCCTCGGAAACAACCTGCTGTGCCTGTCTTCTGACCTCTTCGCACATGCGGGCCTGGAATTCCGCGTCGGCAAGCCTGAGTTCAGGCGTTCCGCTCTGCCGTGTCCCGAAAACCTCGCCTTCGCCGCGGAGTGTGAGATCGATCTCCGCGATTTCGAATCCGTCATGTGTTGATCGCAGCGCTTCCAGTCTTGCGCGTGCGGTTTCGTTGAGTGGCGGTGCGTACAACAGGAGGCAGACACCTTTCTTGTCGCTGCGGCCCACACGTCCGCGTAACTGGTGCAGTTGTGCAAGACCGAGTCGCTCTGCGTGTTCGACAACCATGACTGTGGCATCGGGAATGTCGAGGCCGACTTCGACTACTGTTGTTGCGACGAGCAGATTCGATTCGCCGGAGACAAACCGCTCAACAGAAGCTGTTTTCTCTTCAGCGGTCATGCGGCCGTGCACCAGGCCCGCATGAATATCGGGTATGTCTGCAAACGACTCATGGCGATGTGTCGCCGCAGTGATGTTGTGAAGTTCAGATTCATCGAGAACAGGACAGATCCAGTACGCCCTGTTTCCGTTGTTCACAGCACGCTGAATCGCAGCCACTACGTCATGCACGCGTGTCAAGGGAATGACTCGGGTGTCAACGGACTGGCGTCCGGGAAGACGTTCGGCCACGCGTGTGACGTCCATGTCGCCAAATTCGGTCAATCGGAGCGTTCGTGGAATAGGCGTCGCCGTCATCACGAGGACATCGGCATTTCTGCCCTTGTTCGCCAGTGCATTACGCTGACCGACACCAAAGCGGTGCTGTTCGTCAACAACGACAAGGGCAAGATCGGCAAACTGACATTCCGGCGAAGCGAGTGCATGGGTACCAATGATCAGATCGGCGTGTCCGCTGGCAATAGAATGGAGTTTCTCGTCGCGCGTACGGCTCTTGTCACTGCCAGTGAAGAGGACAACTTCGATGCCGCATTCACGGGTGAGATCACGCAAGGTACTGAAGTGTTGTCGAGCGAGCAGGTCCGTCGGTACGAGCAAAGCAGCCTGTGCGCCCTCTTCGATGGCCACCAGCATTGCGAATAACGCAACAAGTGTCTTGCCGCTCCCGACATCGCCCTGCAACAATCGAAGCATCGGAGCAGGATCGGCCATGTCATTCGTGATTTCCGTGATGGCGGAAGTCTGAGCAGGTGTTGGCGTAAACGGGAACGCGTTCAGAACACAGTGCTGTTGAACGCCTGTACCCTTGAGAGAACGCCCATCGCGCGAACGTCGCGCCTTTCGCCGCAAGGCAAGCGACAGCTGATTGGCCAGAAGTTCGTCACATGCCATACGCATGCGCGCGCGTCGTGCCGCGATGTCGAGATACGTATTGCCCGGTTCATGTAATGTCTGGAGAGCACCCTTCCAATCCGGCCAACCCTGGTCGTGCAGCAACGCTGCGTCCTGCCACTCCGGAAGGTGCGGGATACTCTGCAGGGCATGGCCAATCGCCTTTCCGAGGACAGCGGAAGAAAGCCCTGCGGTCAGTGGATAGACCGGCTCGACCATGGAGATTTCATCCCGGCGATCGGGGCGAACCACGGCGTCGGGATGCAGGATTTGCCAGGAATGCACACGAAAATCCGGGTTGCCGCAAACAATCCGCCATTCGCCGATCGGCAGCATGCGGTTCAGGTGTTGCTCACCAATGCGAAAATAGACAAGCTCGACCCGGTTGTCGTTGCAGTCCCGGCAGATCACCCTGACGGGCTGTCGCTCTGTCTTGCGGGGCCTGTGCTCCAGTATCTCCAGCGCAATGACGACTGGTCCCTTGTCGCCGGCCTCCGAAATCGTGTTGATACGGCTGCGTTCGATCAAACCCGTGGGCAGGTGCCACAACAGGTCAATGACCCGTGGTCCCGCCACTTTTGCTATGAGGTTGCCTGTCCGTGAACCCACGCCCTTGATGTTGGTCACCGAGGCAAAAAGGGAGTTGAGGATAGCAGGTCGCATTGTGTGTTGACGGAACCATCCGCTGCAAAGGTGACAGATCAACGGCAAGAGATTAGATGGTTCGCCCATTGGTAGGCAACGGAGCGAGATGGGACACGACAGGGATACACGTCTGAAATGTCTGCGCTATAGAGCCGGACACAGGGGGACACGGGAGCTCGACCTGTTGCTCGGCAGGTATGCCAATGCGCATCTTGACGGAATGACCGATGAGCAGCTCGATGCGTTCGAGGCTGTCCTGGCGTTGCCTGATCCGATAATTGCAAGTTGGATTTACAGCCATGATGGTACGTCCGTGGATGCCATAGTTGAAATATTGATGGAACAATACCGCATTAAATGTTGAATAATTTATGTAAAGCCATTCGCAAGAATAAACAGAATGTCGTTGCGGGTTTGCCTGCAGGGACCGAGGCTGCTCTTGTTGCGGCGTTGCGGAAGGCCATGCCGGAAGCCGAGATTGTTGTGATTCTCAACAACGCGAAGCGTGCCCGTCACTTCCGGGAGATGAGCAGGTTCTTCGATCCGCTCACCCATGTCGACGAAATTCCTGCATGGGACTGTCTCCCATACGACCGGGTTTCGCCGAATGCCGCGATTATCGGAAGGCGTGTCGCTGTCCTTGGTGAACTTGGGCTGCGGGTGATGAACAGGCACGCCGGCGCACGTACCATCGTGACGACCCTGAACGCGGCTATGCAAAAGTTGCCACCACCTGAATTCTGGGCAAAGGCGCGCATGAACATGCGCGTCGGCGATGAAGTCGATCTGACGGAACTTGCCAGGAAATTGGTCGAGTGCGGATATGTTCGCTGCAGCGAGGTCATGGACATAGGTGATTTCTCGGTGCGCGGCGATATCGTTGATATCTATACGCCAGGCTACGACAGGCCCGTGCGGATTGATTTCTTTGGAGAGGAAATCGATTCGATCCGGGCATTCGATCCACTGACGCAGAGATCGTCGGGTGAGATGGAAACCCTGGTCATCAATTCGGCGAGCGAAATGTTGTTTGATCCGGAATCGATTGAACGTTTCGACAGCAACTGGAACACGCTGTTTGGTACAGACAGGAACAATGATGAACTCTATGTGTCTGCTCTCGAAGGCGTACGCCATTCGGGAATTGAACACATGATCGGGCTCTTTCACGATGAGCTCGTGACGATTTTCGACTACTTCGGCGACAACAGCATTTTCGTGCTCGACACGGATATTTCTGTCGCCCTCGAAGCCCGTATCGAGGCTATTCACGAACTCTACACGGACCGAAAAAGCCCCTTCCTGATTTCGCTGGATGAATCCGACTCAGGATCACCTGTTGTTCCGCCTGCGCAGCTGTATCTCGACGTAGAACACTGGACGGGAAAGCTTGAACAGGTGACGACTGTTGCGCTTTCGTCACTGGAGACTGTGTCAGATACGCACGTTCTTCAGGCCGATGCACGCTATGCCCGTGAATTCTCGGCAGAGCGCAGTCACAGCGAAGTGAACCTGTTCGAGTCGGTTTGCGAACATATCAAGGCGGAGATTGCGAAGCGACAGCGGTTGGTAATCGCCTGTCTCAATGCATCGAGTCAGGAACGCCTTGACCGCATTCTTCATCATTACGGTGTATCGCAAACTGTCCTGACGGAACCGGGAGACTGGGCAAATCAGGATCGCAACACCGTCGTGCTTGAAGTCTTCGGCATCGAACACGGGTTCGTACTGGAAGATCTCACGGTTCTGACCGAGCAGGATATTTTCGGTGAACGCGTTCGCGCCCGCAGCAATCGCCGGACCAAGAGCGATACCGAACGGTTGATCATGGAGGCGTCGCAGCTTGCCGAGGGTGACATCGTCGTCCATGTCGAACACGGGATAGGCCGTTTCACTGGTCTTGAGACACTCACGATCGATGACGCGCCCCACGACTGCATTCGCCTGGTCTACGCCAACGGCGACAAGTTGTTCGTTCCGGTCGAGAACATTGACTCGCTCTCCAGATACGGCTCAGGTGACACGCCCGCCCAACTCGACAGGCTGGGCAGTTCCGGCTGGCAGGAACGGCACGCCCGGCTCAGGAGCCACGTCCTGGACATGGCGGGCGATCTTCTCAAAACGGCATCGGAGCGCATGATTCAGCACGCGCCGGTCATGGTTGCTGATGAAGACATGTACAGCCAGTTTTGTACTGGATTCCGGTTTGAGGAGACCGAAGATCAGCTGAAGGCTATTGAGGATGTTCGCGAGGATCTGGCGTCGGGACATGTCATGGATCGGCTGGTTTGCGGTGATGTCGGTTACGGAAAAACAGAGGTTGCCATGCGTGCAGCCCAGATCGCCGTCACATGCGGTTTCCAGGTTGCGATCATTGCACCAACGACGCTCTTGACCCGACAACACTACAATACGTTCTCTGAACGATTTGCCTCGCAGCCGGTCATCATCGGCACGCTTTCCCGGCTTGTTTCACGCAAGGATGTGCAGCGGACGAAGACCGCTCTTGCAGAGGGCAAGGTGGATATTGTCATCGGAACGCATGCGCTGCTTGCCAAGGATATCGAGTTCGCCAATCTCGGGCTTCTCGTTATTGATGAGGAGCAACGTTTTGGCGTGCGGCAGAAGGAACGCCTCAAGCAACTCAGATCCACCGTGCATGCGATGACTCTGACGGCAACGCCGATACCGCGGACGCTTCAGATGGCATTCAACGGCGTCAAGGACCTCAGCCTCATTGCAACGGCTCCATTCGACCGGCTCGCCATTCGTACATCCGTCGGACCATTCGATCCGATTGTCGTGCGTGAAGCGATACGTCGGGAAAGACAGCGCAATGGCCAGATCTATGTCATCTGTCCGCAAATCAGCGACCTGCAACGCGTTAAACGCAATCTCGCGGAACTGGTGCCGGATCTGAAAATCTCGATCGCGCACGGCCGGCTGCCGAGTGCTGAACTCGAGGACGTCATGGAGGAGTTCTACGCCGGCAAGGTCGACGCACTGGTTTCCACCACGATCATTGAATCCGGACTCGATATTCCAAACGTCAACACGATGATCGTTTTCCGGTCCGACAGGTTCGGACTGGCCCAACTTTACCAGTTGCGTGGTCGCGTGGGTCGATCGAACAACCGTGCGTACGCTTACCTGACTGTGCCCAGGGGCATGAAACTGGGCGACAAGGCACAGAAGCGCCTGCGGGTTTTTTCGCGTCTCGATGCCTTGGGCGCCGGGTTCTCTCTGGCGAGTCAGGATCTTGATCTGCGCGGAGCAGGAAATCTCCTGGGTGCCGAACAGACCGGCCATATTCAGGAAGTGGGTATTGAACTCTACCAGCGCATGTTGCTGGAAGCGGTGGAGAAATTGCAGGCAGATCAGGAAGGGCGAAAGGCGCGGGAAGCGGTTTCGTGGTCACCGGAAGTTTCCATTGGTTCCGCCATTCTCATTCCAGGAGACTATGTTTCCGAAATGGATGTGCGTCTGGCCCTTTATCGACGCATTGCTGCCCTCGAAGGCCCGGAAGAGATCAGGGAAATGCGATGGGAACTGGCTGACCGATTTGGCGAATTACCTGACGAACTGGAGAACCTGTTCGATGTTGTCGCAATCAAGGTTGACTGCAGGCGTGCCGGTATTGCCCGGGTTGATGCGGGCCCGGGTGGCGCGTTGATCTCGTTCCGCAACAATGTGTTCCCCAATGCAGGAGCATTGTTGCACTGGATTCAGAAACAGAAGGGTGCGGCGAGGCTGCGTTCGGATCAGAAAGTTGTTGTCACGAGAAAGTGGGATGATGTTGCGTTGCGTCTGGAGGAAACAGGCAGCATTGTCAGCGCAATCGCGGACCTTGCGGAATCCCGGCAGAGTGCGCCTCCGCTCGCCGCGGCATCCTGATTCATCCGGGTTGTGACGCTTTCGCAGTAAGTCCGCCATCGCATATCATCAATTGGCCAGTCGTGAATTCGGATTCATCACTGGCCAGCCAGAGAGCGAGGTTGGCGATGTCCTGCGTCCTGCCGATACGACCAATGGGTTGATTGGCGTCCAGGACTTTCGCAGCGTTGTCAGGGTCTGGAACACTGGCAAGGTAGGCGTCCATCATGTCCGTCTTGATCCAGCCGGGGCAGATTACGTTGCAGCGAATTCCTTCGTTGCCGTGATCAACTGCAATGGCCCGGGAGACGGCGTGAACAGCGCCCTTGGTTGCGCAGTAGGCCGCCAATCCCGGGTCAGCAACAAAACCGTCGTAACTGCCGATATTGATTATGGATCCGCTGCCGGCTGCCCGCATGAGCGGGATGACTTCCCGGCAGACCAGAAAAACGCTGCGAACATTCGTTGCAAAGATCGTTTCCCATTCCTGATCCGTTGTTTCGGGAAGTGTCTTTTCGACCTGCATCGCTGCATTGTTGACGACAACATCGACGCTTCCGAGTTTCGCCACGGTCTGCGCAACCAGGTGCGCAACATGGTCAGGGCTTGAGACGTCCCCTGCAATAAATTCGACGAAGTCGGCATCGAAGGCGTCGTGTGGAGGCGGTGTGCGAGACGTAGCAACGACTCTGGCGCCTTCCGATACGAATCGTTCAACAATACCCCTGCCGATTCCGCGTGAGGCTCCGGTCACGATGCAGTTCTTGCCCTCTAGACGTCCAGACATCTCAACCTCTCAAAGTCGCGAGACATTACAGATACTAACGGCTGTGATGCCATATCAAGGGCGATTTTCCCCATGCGTGACATAAAGAGCCCGTACGACGGCCTTACCGTCCGAGGTATGCTGGTGTGGTTCAGCTTCGTTGCGGTATCGAAGTTTCACGTGCATGGACCATTGGCAGCACAAGAGGTCTGCGATTATTCGAAATCGGGTGCGCATCCACAAATGAGTCCTGCACCAGGCAAACTCGACTGATTGCAGAAATCGGATGAACAGGCGATTGACAGCCATTGTCGAACGCGATGGAAGTGGCTTTGTCGCGCTGTGTCCCGACGTGGACGTGGTCAGCCAGGGAGACAGCGTCACGGGAGTCCCCGCACTACACCAGATTCTCAAAAACATCCGGTCCGAAATAATCCGGTAAACAGGCCCCGCAGGTCGGATTATTCTAGGATACAACACCTGCCTGCCTGGGGACAGCATTTCGGCGGCGCGTAGCGTCTCGGCCACAGCCAACCCTACGGCATGAAACTGATGGTAGCCCGCCATCTTCTTGAACAGCGCGCCGCTGCCGACCTCTGCCAGCAGGCGACCCCGCCTTACCGCATGTTCGCGCGACATTCCCTAGATCGTCCGGTCGTCCGTCACAGCGCTACGCCACCGTCCGCATTGACGAACGCAGCCGGTTCGTCGACAAGATCGTCCAGGCGCGAACCGGTTGGTGTACCGCCGCTGAACGCGATCCGCTGGAGTGCCCACCCGCTGACCTCACCCAAGTGGAGTTGGCGACGCCGGTCCTCATCCCGGGTCATCGCGCGACCGCCTTTATTGCAGTCTCTGCATCGCGAAGACGGATTTCGCCGGAGATGAGCTTGGGCAGAAGCGCGTCGCGGAGGATGACGAGGAAACGGGATTCCGCAGTAATTTGACGGCGACGTGCGTACATGGCGTTCACGTACTCGTCGAAGCACTCTGCGACGGCTCTAGGCGGCCTAATCTGCCTATTCATGTATGCTAGGTTCCGGTTCAATCCGGGAACCGCTGAATCGGCGGCCACTGACGGTAAATCCTGCGCCTGTAGCGCGAACAACAGGAAGTACAGGCACTTATCGTACTCATGTTTAGGCACGACGTAGAACGTGGTATCGATCGGAAAGAACTCGGTCAGCGACAAGGTTACGGTGCCAGGGTTGCCCTTTCGGCCGACGATGATTCCCGGTCTCTCGACAAGGGCTTGGTCGTGCCAGCCGATCTGGCCGTTCGAGCCGAAGACCGGTATTTTGCCAGCCGCATCTCGAGCCTTGGCCTTCAGTGCCTTCCCATAAGCAAATTTGACCACTTCTCCCAAGTCGGAAACCGTCCACCCCGTCGGCACCTCTCCCAACTCCGAGTTCACCAGCCGGTCGGGAAATAGGTCCCAGAGTTCGGGAGCGAGGTAGGGCGCACGCCCTTCCATCTTGGCGCGGGTGGGGCCGAAGCCGACGAACCAGTCCTTGAAGATTGCCCGCGCCATCGCTTCCAGTGTCTCGTTCATGCGCCGGTTCAACTCGATCTTGTCATCTAGGGCGGTGAGCGTCTCAACAATTCGGCAGCGCGTGAGAGTCTGCATCGGTATCGGATAAGCTAGAAAATCGTCGCGCGACAGACCAAGATTGGTGGTTCCTGTAGCATGTGAATGACAGTAATGGCGGTACTCTGGGGTCCGCAGAGTCCAATAGATAAAGTCGAGATCGATCCCTTCGTCCTTAGGTTTAAGCTTCACCGTGTCTTGAGTGAGGCGACCGGGAGGGAGATTCACTGGCAATCGCGCAACAGCGCCAAGCAAATCTGCCGATTGCGTAACATCTTTCAAGGATACATAAATCTGGCCCGGGCAAACGAGAAGTTTCTCGGGGCACTCTCCTCCATATGTACGTAACGCATCTGAACGGAATCCTCCGTTACGATGAATTGAAGCTCGCCCCAGTAGGGTTGGTCCGTCCTGTCCAAGTAGGCGGCTGTTGTAGGTAGTACCTCGCTGGATGGTGAAATAATCCCCAAGTGTCCTAGATTCTTTCTCAGAGTGAGCATTCTTGCTCAATACCACATGCTCTCGCTCAATCTCGCGGCGAAACTGCTCCGGTAGGCGTGCCCAGTCGCGGGCCTCGACCATGAAGGGGAGGGTCGCTTCTCGCACTGCTTCTTCGAAGTCACCCAACTCGCCTATCGGCACCTCTTCCAGCCCCGGCCCGCGAAACACCAAGTCGAGGTCGCTACCGTCGTGGCTGCGGCCATTGACGCGGCTGCCATAGGCCCAGACCTCGACACCGGGCAGATGCTCTCGCAGAATCTTCTTCAGCGTCCGGCGATGCTCTGGCCGCAAATGGAGCCGCGAGTCCGCCTTACTTTCCGGTCTACGGTACCACTCGACACCGTGAGTCCGGATGTGATCCAGAAGCGGTTGATGGTCAATGGTGTGATGCAGCACCAGGTCCACCGACTGTGCCATCGGAATTTCGCCTATTGCCTCTGCAAGACGAGCTTGGTCGGTCAAGCTGAGCCTGTCTCCGAAAAGGGCGATATCGACGTCGGATGTGTCTGTGCCGGTTCTCATGGCACGGGAACCGAACAGGACTGCCTTCTCAACGCGGTCATTCGCCGCCAGAAGAGCAATGATGGCGTCACGATGCCTGTCCTTCAGGCCATCGGTCATCGTAGCGCCCTCTCGCTCAAGCTGGCGTGAAGCCGCACAAGTACCGGGTGATATCGGTTCTTGATCAGCGACTCCGCTTCGAGCGCCAGATTCCGGCGATACGCATGGCTCAGCACATTACGCATTCCCAGGGCATCGATCAGCGTTTCGCAGTCTTCTTCGTCGATATAGCCGCTGTCGAAACTCTGGCGAATGGCAGCACGCGGCACCTTCGCCTCATATCCGTCATAGAAGAGAAGGTCTTTCAGGACATTCCACGACAGCTCGAAACAGAACTCGAAGGTCTTGATCAGGCCGGCTCGTTCGAGATCGCTGTAGCGGTCCTGCTCGCACGCTTCAGTCAAACGAGCCAGCGCATGACCGAAATTCTCGAGCCTCTGCCTCCAGCGAATTTCATCAGCGTTGCTCATGGGTTCGGCGGCCAAAATCCAAGCGATTTGAGGTTGTCCGCAATCGCCGCATCCAGCTGCGCTCCTTCAGCCTGCTGTTCTTGCAGTTGCGCAACCAGTCGCTTCATCTTGTCGTCAAAGGGCTCGCCATCGTCTTCTTGCGGCGGCGCACCGACATAGCGGCCGGGCGTGAGCACATGGCCGTGCTTGCGCACCTCGTACAACGAGGAGCTCTTGCAGAAACCGGGAACATCCTCGAAGCCGTCCGCGTCCGCTCCCTCGCGCCACGCACGATAGGTACCGGCGATGCGGCCGATATCCTCATCTGTCAGCTCGCGATGGGTGCGGTCGACCATGCGACCCATGGCTCGGGCATCGACGAACAGGATTTCGCCCTGCCGCTTGCGGTCCCGCGCCAGAAACCACAGGCAGGCAGGAATCTGGGTGGAATAGAACAGCTGTCCGGGCAGAGCCACCATGCAGTCGACGAGGCCCGCCTCGACCAGACCCTTGCGGATCTCACCCTCGCCCGACTGGGCCGACGACATGGAGCCGTTGGCGAGCACGAAACCGGCCGTTCCAGAAGGCGCCAGATGGTGCACCATATGCTGCACCCAGGCGAAATTCGCGTTGCCCTTGGGCGGGATACCGTATTGCCAGCGTTTGTCTGCCGCCAGCCGTTCACCGCCCCAGTCGGAGGCATTGAAAGGCGGGTTGGCGAGGATGTAGTCGGCCCTGAGATCCGGATGCCGGTCGTTATGGAAACTGTCGCCATGCTCGATCCGGCCCTCGATTCCGCGAATGGCGAGGTTCATCTTCGCCAGCCTCCAGGTCGTGTAGTTGGATTCCTGGCCCCAGATCGAGACATCATCATGCGACCTGCCCCCGTTGCCGTTGCCGGTCGTATGGGACCGGATGAACTCGACCGATTGCACGAACATGCCCGACGAACCGCAGCAGGGGTCGTAGACCCGGCCCTGCCAGGGTTGCAGCATCTCGACCAGCAGGCGCACGACACAGCGCGGCGTGTAGAACTCGCCGCCCTTCTTGCCCTCCGCACTCGCGAACTGAGACAGGAAGTATTCGTAGACGCGGCCGAGCACATCCCGTGATCGGGCCTCCGCATCACCCACCCTGATGTTGCCGATCATGTCGATCAGCTGGCCGAGCCGTTGTTTGTCGAGCGCCGGGCGAGCGTAGTCCTTCGGCAGTACATCCTTGAGCACAGGATTGTCGCGTTCGATCGCCGTCATAGCCGCGTCAACAACCTGACCGATCTCGGGCTGCCGTGCCTGAGCCTTCAGCTCGTCCCAGCGAGCCTCCCGGGGAACCCAGAAAATGTTCTCCGCCAGATACTCGTCGCGATCCTCAGCCGCCTCCGCGCCCCATTCGGCGAGCACCGAGGCATGACGTTCCTCGAAGGCATCGGAGATGAACTTGAGGAAGATCAGCCCAAGCACGACATGCTTGTACTCTGCGGCATCCATCGAACCCCGCAGCGCAGCGGCCATCGCCCACAGTTCGGCTTCAGGGCCGGTGGTGGCGGATTTGGAACCGGCGATACTGCCCTGCAATCTGGTCTTTCTCGGTCGCTCTCGAGCCATGTCCCTACCCCGCAACAACAGCTACGCGGCCGGCGCCGGTTGCTCGAGGTTGAACCCGCCCCTGTCCTTCGCCGGCCGGGCAAGTTCGCAGACCATCTGCGACATGTTCCATGTGTCGACACCATCACTGAATGCCTTGTCCAGGCGGACCGCCTTATCGCAAGAGATGTCCTCACGGCAGTTCGCCATATGCGACATTTGCTTGCGGCTGATGCCCGGCGTGGGAACGGTCCCGACCACGCTGAGTTCCAGACAGCCGTGCGGCACCGAAAGGCACGGATGCGACAGATTCTCCATTGGCATACTCCGGTTCCTCCTCATGACCGCCCGCCAAGGCCACATCAATTGATGTCGGCCCCTCGAAACCGAGGGCGATATGCCTGTCAGCCGGGGGCTGAAGTCCGCCCGGAATTCCGTCGACCAGTGTAACCCGAAGCCCGACAGATTCATGTCGCTGCCCTGAAGTCTCATCGGGAACACACGGGTGTGCGTCCAGTCTTGCCGAACATGGTGGGAGTAATCGGCCGATGAACCTTGCCCAGGGACTGCCCCTGGGCCGTCGCTGACGGCAGCCTCATGACGGTCCCGTGTTGGTTGCCAGAAGCGCCAGGAGCGGCGGATTGAGGTAGAGGTTCTCGCGTCCCACCCTGATCTCCTCGAGGAAACCCTGGGTTGCAAGGGCCTTCAGGTAGACTGCCGCCGTCTGGCGCCTGGCGATGCCGGCGTCGACCACGTCGCTGTTCCGGCAATAGGGATTGACGAAGATCAGCTCCACCAGTTCACGGGAGTAACGCTTCGGCATGTTGAGCCGCATGGCGGCGGCCGTTGCGTCGAGCAGCTCACGGATGGCGTGGATCTTTGCAGATGTCCATTCGGCCGTTGTGCGGATGGCCTCGAGGATGAAGAGGATCCATGGCTCCCAGGCTTGGCGGGCTGTTACGTCACGCAGAAGGCCGTAGTACTGCGCCTTGTTCAGGATGATGTGCCGGCTGAGATAGAGGACGGGAATGTCGAGAAGGCCCTTGTCGACCAGATAGAGCAGGTTCAATACGCGTCCGGTGCGGCCGTTTCCATCGATAAACGGGTGGATCGCCTCGAACTGGTAATGCATGACCGCAAGCCGGACCAGAGGATCGACCTCCTCGCTCTCGTGAAGATAGCGCTCCCAGTTGGCGAGCTTGGTCCGGATGACGTCCTCCCCCTGCGGCGGCGTGTAGACGATCTCGCCGGTTGCCTCATTCGTCAACGCTGTTCCCGGCGTGTTGCGAATGTCCAGGTCGACACCCTTGATCGTTCGACAGACCTCAACGGCGACGGTGGTCGACACCGGCCGTCGTTCGAGCATCTCCAAGCCACGGTTGAGAGCAGCTCGATAGCGCAGGGTCTCCCTTGTGGCGGAGTCCGTCTGATGCGTGATGCGATTGGCGTAGCGAAACAACCGGTCTCTCGTCGTGACGATGTTCTCAATTTCAGAACTCGCCTGGGCTTCGAGCAGCGGGATCGAGTTGATCAGCAACGCCTGGTTTGCGATGAGCTTCCCGGAGACTCGCAGTTCCGCGAGTGCCACGCGTGCGGCAATGCAGCGGCGAAGCACCTCCCGTGTCTCGGTCTCCCGAGCCGGCGGCAGATCCGGAAGGTCATTGAAGGGACGGCGGGGATCGAAGGTCATCGTTGTGAATTCTGGTGCGTTCACGTTGTCCGGACATGTCGACAGCATCGACGCTACCTGACAACATATCGATGAATGGAGATTTTATCGACATATTTCCTGCGTGTCGAGCACGAAATGGGGACACGCCCGGCTGTCGGCAGGCCTTCCGCATCACCCGTTTTCGCGAGAAGGTCAGGAAGGATGGAAAGGTCGACAGCAGCGAGAAAACGATCGGCTTTGCCTATGGCATCACCTCTCTGTCCCGGGACAAGGCCGATCCGGCGAGCCTGCTGGCCCTGAACCGTGGCCACTGGGTGGTGGAAGCATGCAATCACTATCGACGGGACACCAGATTCGGCGAGGATGCAAGCCGCATGAGGACCCGCCATGGCCCTGCCAACAGCTTGGCCATCACCAATGTCGCGCTCGCTATCATCCTGTGCGCCAGCTTTGCCTGGGCTCCCGATCCCTTGCGCACCTGTGCTGCCCGGCCCAGGGCCGTCCTTGACGCCGTCATGACCTGACCTTGTCCGGCCCGCAGGGTACCGGAACAGGTCACAGCTGTGCCTGAAGCGCGCTTATCTTCGCAAAAAACACGCCCCGTAGCGCCTCCAACGCTGTTCTGACCGGAATCTGGCGTATCTGCGCCGTATCTCCTCCACGACAAGCCGGCTCAGCCTGGGCCGCACCACCCCCGTCGCTTCAGGAACAATGAGCGTGAATCAGGCCTGGCTTGAGATTGTCCGTATCTGGAACGATAACGCCGGTGTCGCTATGTTCACCGGAACAGAATGCCGGGGAGCAAGAAATGGGTTGGACGGGTAGTGTCCTGCGCGTGAACCTGACAACGGGTCATTGCGTAAACGAACCATTGCGACAGGACTGGGCTGAACAGTTCATGGGTCAGCGCGGTCTCGCGACGCGATATCTGACGTCACTCATGGATCCATCGGTTGACGCGCTGGATCCCGGAAATGTCCTGATCTTCGCCACAGGCCCGTTGACGGGGACAATGGCACCGACCGCCGGTCGATATTCAGTGATCACGAAAGGTGCTCTCACCAATGCCATCGCGTCCTCCAACTCCGGTGGCAAGGTCGGTGCGGAGATCAAACTCGCCGGATGGGACCTGGTTATATTCGAAGGACGCGCATCCCATCCGGTTTATCTCTGGATTGAGGATGATCGGGCTGAACTCCGGGATGCCAGGCAGTACTGGGGCAAATCCGTTTGGGAAACAGAACCGGCAATCAAGGCCGAACTTGCAGACCCGAATATCAAGGTTGCGTCGATCGGCCGTGCCGGTGAAAAGATGGTTCGCTTCGCATGCATCGTAAATGACTTGCACCGTGCGGCAGGACGGTCAGGTGTCGGTGCCGTCATGGGATCAAAGAACCTCAAGGCGATTGCGGTACGCGGTACGGGAGGTGTGCAGGTGCACGACCCGGCAGCGTTCATGCACGCTGTACGATGGGCGAAATCGAACCTGCAACCCCATCCAGCACGACAGCGACTGACGTCGATCGGCACCCACGCCATGATGGACGTGACTCACAACTATGGAAGCCTGCCGACCCGCAACGGGCGCGACGTGCAGTTTGAAGGTACGGAAAACGTCAACGCAGCGGCGTCGCGCCGTCCTCATGGCGTGGAGAACACCGTCAACCTTCTGACGAACAAGGCCTGTTTTGCCTGCACAATCGGTTGCGGACGCATATCGAGAATTGACCCGGAGCATTTTTCTGTTCGTGGAAATCCCCGCTATCAGATCGCATCGGGTGGGCTCGAATATGAAAATGTCTTTGCACTTGGAGCAATGGTCGGAGTCGACGACATCGACGCCGTGACATTTGCCAATTTCATCTGCAATGAAGACGGCATGGATACCATCTCGTTGGGCGGCGCGATTTCCGCAGCGATGGAACTCTATGAAAACGGTGTCATCACCCGCGAGCAGACTGGTGTCGACCTGTCATTCGGATCGGCGGAAGGTCTCGTCGAGATGGCGAAAGCAGTTGCGACAGGATCAGGTTTCGGCGCCGAGATAGGTGAGGGGGCGCAACGCCTTTGCGAGAGACACGGACACCCGGAATTCGCGATGACCGTCAAGGGCCAGGAGTTTCCCGGCTACGATCCCCGGGCCATGCAGGGAATGGCACTTGCGTATGCGACATCAAACCGCGGCGCCTGTCATCTTCGCGCCTCGCCCTTTGCATCGGACTTCAAGACGACTGAAACAGACGGCAAGGCGGAAATCGTCAAGTCAACACAGGACGAACGTGCCGCGATGTTCGATTCTTCAGGGCTGTGTGCGTTCATCGCCGCTGCCGTGGACATCGAACAGATTGCCGCGCTGCTCGACGGCGCACTGGAATCATCCTGGGACGCTGAGAGAATTCGCGAAACCGGAGAGCGTATCTGGAATCTCGAGCGGCTGTTCAACAACCAGTCTGGACTGCGACGGCAGGATGACACACTGCCGCGTCGCATGCTCGAGGAACCTGCTCCTTCGGGCTCGGCCGCAGGCATGGTTGCGGAACTCGAACAGATGCTGCCCGCGTACTACGAACTCCGGGGTTGGGATGAAGACGGTGTGCCGCGAGGACAAACGCTGTCCCGGTTGCAACTTCGATGAAAATCACGATCAGGTTGCGTGGTTATGCCGGTACGCCGCTGCATGGACTCGATGCCAATGGTGAAGGCGTTTGGGAACTCAAGGATGGTTGTACCGTGTCTGACCTGGTCGACAGGATCAACTTCGGGGGAGAAGAGCCAGCACTGACCGTCGTGAATGACGAAGTGATCAGACCAGAGAACAGGGCAGGGCATCGATTGGCGAACAGCGACGTTGTCGTCATTCTGCCGCCGCTTGAGGGCGGATAGCACACGACCGGTACCTTCTATCGAGCCAGGATGCTGAACAGGAGCACCCATATGAGCGAAACGAGATTGACTTGCTGTCTGACCTTCGACTTCGATGCCATGTCGGTATGGATCGGGTCCTACAAATCAACAAATCCGAGCCAGATCTCGCGTGGTGAATTCGGTGCTGTCGCCATTCCGAGGATTCTTGATCTTCTCGATGGGTATGACGCACCCGCTACATTCTGCATTCCCGGACATACAGCTCTTGCCTATCCGGAACTGGTCAAACGCATACATGATGCCGGTCACGAAATCGTTCACCACGGATGGGTTCACGAAAATCCTGCGGACTTCGATGAAGCAGGTGAACGGCGAAACCTGGAGCTCGGCATTGAGGCACTTGAGGCAACATGCGGAGCCGTACCGAAGGGGTACAGGTCACCATCATGGGATTTCAGTGAACGCACGGCCGAGTTACTCGTCGACTACGGTTTTGCGTATGATTCCAGCATGATGGGAAACGATTTTACACCCTACTATGTACGCACGGGCGACCAGACGCCAACGGATTCGCCGTACGTGTTCGGCAAGCATATCGACCTTGTGGAATTGCCGGTCACATGGATTCTTGACGACTTTCCCTATTTTGAACGCGACAGTTCAACTGGCGGCTTGCGGCCGGCATCTGTCGTCGAAGAGATCTGGCGCGATGAGTTCACGTGGGCACATGCGAATATTCCCGGTGGAATCTTCAACCTCACGATGCATCCGCAAGTGATCGGACGCGGGCATAGACTGGCAATGCTTGAACGCCTGATCGACTACTTTGCGTCGTGCGAAGGGGTAGTCTTTGAAACCCTCGGTGCCTATGCGAAGCGATGGGCCGAGTCGAATCCGCTGCAATCGTGGATTGTTTCCGGTGCACCCAACGCACATCCGTCGTGAAAGTGAAACGCAGCGGGACGACGGCAGGACGCAGCGTCTGGTTGTTGTTCTGTAGTCCTTGTCGTGCGTCGCGAGACCCGGTTGCGAAAGGAATGTTGATGTGAGTTTCTGGGGAAAGATCGTCGGCGGGGCCATCGGATTTGTGGCACTCGGCGGACCTTTGGGGGCGTTGATGGGCATGGCGGCAGGCCATCTCGTCGATAACGCGGTCAGACGACGCAAACGAATTGAAGCGGATCCGTTTGCGTCTGATCAACCCGATGCGCTCGACAACATGCAGGCCGCCTGCATGGTTGCACTCATTGCACTCTCCGCCAAGCTGGCCAAGGCCGACGGCCAGGTCACACGCGCCGAAGTCGATGCGTTGAAACGGGTCATTCAGATACCCGATGCGTTCGCCGACGAGGTCCGCAAGATCTACAATACAGCAAGGGAAAGCGCCGACGGTTACGAACCGTATGCGCAACAGATTGCGAACATCCTTGGCAACAACAGGCAGGTACTGGAATCAATTCTCGGTGCCTTGATCATGATTGCCAACGTCGATGGTTCCTATCACATCGCGGAACGGCGAATGATTGCCGGAATAGGACAGATCTTCGGATTTGCGACGTCGGACATTCAACGGATCGAACACACGTTTGTTGCATCGATCAGGCCGGGTGAGGATGACCCTTATGAAATCCTTGAGGTTGACCGAGATGCATCAGACGATGCGGTTCGCTCAGCGCATCGGAAACTGCTGCGCACCTATCATCCCGATACTGTGATCGCCAAGGGAATGCCTGCAGAGTTCATCGAGGTTGCCAATCAGAAGATGGCAAAGATCAACGCGGCCTACGACAGGATAAAGGAAGAACGCGGGCTCACCTGAACCAGCCGAATCCGACTACGCAGATGCGTCGTAGTTGGGCAGCTCCGGGCATGCCGGTTCAAGCGGATAGATCGGGCGGCGAACCTTCCGAAACCTGAAAAGACTGTTGTCGCTGCTTGTCACGCCGACGCCATTGCAGGGCAGATCCACAATCGACAGGCCGCTGAAACCCGCTCGATAATGAATGCGTGATTTCAGGATGAGGTATCGTTTTGTGGTCGGTTCGATGCCGACGCTGCGAAAACATCCGACATCAAATGGCTCTGTGTTTCTCGACACGACAACGACCTGAACATTGCCGGTTTCGAACACCGCAGACGGTCCCATCGACTGTGTCGTGCCCCTGGCCATCGCCGCTGTAACAACGAAATCGCCGTCGGTCAGGCAGCGCACCTTTCCGGTTACCGTGAGCGGTTCACCGGTGCGTCCGATTTCCGGCATGTCGACCTTGCCGCCGAGTTCGAGTGTAATCGTCTTTCCGACACCGGCCTGTGTCATCGTCTCGACCGCATCGGGGTCGCAGATTGCGAACATCGCGACGTCCTTGAGGCCCTGTTTGATCACTTCGCGAAGTACCGCGACGGTATCCTGTGTACCACCGGAAGCAGCGTTGTCGGCATGATCGAGAAGAATCACAGGACCATCCTCCATCGCGGCCGCTTGGGAAATGGTGGATTCCAGAGGTTCCGAATCGAACAGCCATTGGGATTTCATCTGCCATGCTTCCGCGAGCAATCGCTCGGCGGTCGCAGCGGCCTGGTCTTCGCGACCATCCGCAATCGTCACAACAGACAAACCGGCGTTGTGGATATCCGCCAGGGGAAAACCGCCAAACACACTGGCAGCAAGCAACCCGTTGGCCTCCGCGTTCCGTGCCAGTTCGATCATTCGTTTCATGGGCATGTCATCATGGCCCATGCGCAGGGTCTGGGCGAGGATGGGGCGCTGTCCCCATCGCATCACAGGTGTGATTTCACCACGCAGTTTGCGAACCATCAGGTCCCCGGCATGTCTTCCGGCCTCGTACATGTCGACGTGCGGGTAGGTCTTGTAGCCGACGAGAATATCGCAGTTCTCGATGATCTCGGGCGTCATATTGGCATGAAGATCCAGACTGATCGCGATAGGC
Organism: Alphaproteobacteria bacterium; assembly: GCA_965200745.1. Taxonomy (GTDB): domain Bacteria; phylum Pseudomonadota; class Alphaproteobacteria; order SP197; family SP197; genus SP197. The sequence goes on along the minus strand of CBDAUZ010000002.1, from coordinate 33,512 downwards.
AGATCCGGTGCGATCGAACGAATGCGTGAAAGAAGTGTGCCTTCACCGTCATCCGTTGTTTCGGTCACCATCGCACCGTGAAGGTCGAGGAAGCAAAGATCGCATCCTCCGGAAACAGCCTCACAGATCGCATCACACATGAAGGCATACGCGTCAGCATGTACAGGACCGGACGGTGATGCGTGTCCCGCGACCGGCGTGATGGTCTCCATGCCTTCTTCATCAGCGACCTCAAGGAATGCGCCGAGTCCGGTTCCGGTACCTTCAAAGTGTTTCCTGACCTCACGTCCAGTCGGAACCTCGGGAAAACCAAAGCGAGAAAGAGGTGTAGGAACCGGAGAGAAGGTATTCGTCTCGTGTTCCATCATCGCGACTACGGCACGAAGGGTCATGGATCAATTCCCCGGATTGTGTTCAATTCCAAGGGTATTTCTCCCTTGCCATCCGAAGCAAGTTGAATGCTGTCGTGAACATTGACGGGTCTGCCCTTGTATCGGTATCTGTTTGAAAGCTGACTTGCGCCGTCGATGCCGGGTGGGCAGCATTCCGGTTCATCTGCGGGAGGCAAGGATGCGTGATCAACGGCGACGGCGCAGCCGATCCACTTTACGCGTCTGCATAACCTGCCGCTGGCGCGGCCAGATGTTCATGGACGACGAAGAGATCAGGCCAGGGCAACGCCTGTTTGATCTGACCAGACGTATGGCACCGGACGAATTGCAGGATCGCGTGCAGGGTATCGTGTGTCTGTCGCATTGCATGAATGCATGCAATGCCGTGTTGACCCAACGGGGCAAACCTGCCCAGTTGATGACACGAATGGAACCAACGGAGGCCTGTGCCCGGGAATTGCTGAACATGTTCGAGCAGTTTGATCAGTCCGCAACCGGCAGTGTTTCATCTACAGCGATCGAGAACCGACCGCTCGTACCGGGCAGGAAAGCGGAACCTGATACCTGAACACCGCGAACGGCCCCGTTGATCGTTCTCCCGGTACGTAATCCTGCGTTGTGTCAATGAACCTGCCGAATGCCTGGGTTGCGATTGTGCAACTGCACACGAAAAGCGGCGCAGTTGCAAATGGTAATCATTTTCATAATCATTAAAAATCAACAACTAACGCGAATTTTTTATGCAAATGTCAGTCCAAGCGGTTATTCTTTCCCTGATAGCATTTTGCGTACGGAAAGGACTCGCCCATGCAGAAATCACTTTCCATCGATCCCGGCAAGTGTACGGGTTGTCTGCAATGTGAGCTTGCGTGCTCGCTTGACAATGAGGGATCATTCAATCCGTCGAAGTCCCGCATCAAGGTGTTCGCATTCGAAGGCAAGGGCCGTTTCGTGCCCTATACATGCACACAGTGTGCGGAAGCGTGGTGTGCCGAGGCATGCCCGACAAATGCAATTTCTATTGATCGGGAAACCGGCGCAAAGATTGTCAGCGATTCACTGTGTGTCGGGTGCAAGGTCTGCACAATCGCCTGCCCCTTCGGGACAATCAACTACAACACATCAACCGGCAAGGTCATCAAGTGCGACCTTTGCGGTGGTGATCCCGAATGTGCCAAGGCGTGTCCGACAGATGCCATTACCTATGTCGATGCGAACTGGACCGGACTGGAACGAATGCGCTCTTCGGCCGCGGTCGCGGATTCTGCTGCAGCGTCCTGAGGAGGGAGACGAATAATGTCTTGGGCTGGAAAAGTACTTCGCGTCAATCTCACCGACGGAACTTGCGAGAGTGAACCGTTGAACATGGAATGGGCGCAGGCGTATCTCGGGCAGAGGGGACTTGCAACCAAGTACCTTTTCGAGGAGATCGACCCAAGGGTCGATCCATTGTCGCCAGACAACAAGATGATCATGACAACCGGGCCGTTGACAGGAACCTGTGCGTCGACAGCCGGGCGTTACTCTGTTGTCACGAAGGGCGCATTGACAGGCGCAATCGCCTGTTCGAATTCCGGCGGGTTTTTCGGCAACGAAATGAAGAATGCCGGATGGGACATGATCATCTTCGAGGGACGGTCGCCCAATCCTGTTTACCTGCTTGTGCAAAACGACTCCGCGGAACTGCTCGATGCGTCGGAACACTGGGGAACGTCGGTCTGGGATACGGAAGAAGCAATCAAGAAGAACCATAACGACCCGTTGATACGGGTTGCCTCGATTGGCGTATCCGGCGAAAAAGGCGTCAAGTTCGCGTGTGTGGTCAATGACATGCACCGCGCTGCCGGCCGCTCGGGTGTCGGAACCGTCATGGGTTCAAAAAACCTCAAGGCTGTCGCCATTCGCGGAACACTTGGTGTCCGGGTGAAGGATCCCAAACGATTCATGGATGCAACCAATGCAGCCAAGAAGGTCCTCGCTGACAACGCCGTCACCGGCCAGGGACTGCCAGCCATGGGTACGCAGGTCCTGATGAATGTCATCAACGAGGTTGGTGCGTTGCCGACACGGAATCATCGCGACATTCAGTTCGACGGCGCGAGCAAGATCAGCGCCGAGGCGATGGCGGAAGTCAGGGAAACCGATGGCAAGCCAAACCTTGTGACAAACGCAGCCTGCTTCGGTTGCACAATTGCATGCGGCCGGGTCTCTGAAATTGACAGGACCCACTTCTCTGTTGCTGAACGGCCCGAGTACCAGATCATATCCGGTGGACTGGAGTACGAGGCGGCATGGGCGCTTGGTGCTGCAACCGGGGTGGACGATCTTGAGGCGCTTACCTTTGCCAACTTCATCTGCAACGAACAGGGAATCGACCCCATCTCATTTGGTGCAACCGTCGGCGCTGCGATGGAACTCTTTGAGGATGGCGTGATCTCGGAATCGGACACCGGTGGTATCGACCTGAAATTCGGAAATGCCAAGGCACTTTGCGATGTCGCCGAGCTCACCGGCAAGGGCGAGGGCTTCGGCGCTGAAATCGGACTTGGTTCGAAACTCCTGTGCGAAAAGCACGGCAGGCCTGAACTCTCCATGTCGGTCAAGGGTCAGGAATTTCCGGCCTACGACGGACGGGGCATTCAGGGCATGGGTCTCACCTATGCGACGTCGAATCGCGGTGCCTGTCACCTCCGGAGTTACACTGTTGCTTCCGAAATTCTTGGCATACCGGAAAAGACCGATCCCCTCGTCACGGAAGGCAAGGCCAGTCTGGTTCGTGCATTTCAGGATGCAACCGCTGCTGTCGACTCGACAGGCATGTGTGTTTTCACGACCTTTGCCTGGACACTCGACGATTTTGCACCGCAGGTTGATGCGGCATGCGAAGGTGAGTGGACAACCGAGCGTCTCGCGGAGGTCGGTGAGCGTATCTGGAATCTCGAAAGGCAGTTCAACATCTCCGCCGGTTTCACCGGAGATGATGACAATCTGCCGTCGAGACTGTTGAAGGATGCGGCCAGGACGGGACCGGCGACCGGAAAGACCAATGGTCTTTCTACGATGCTCCCCGAGTATTACGAGGTCCGTGGCTGGACCCCTGATGGAACGCCGACGAACGAGACACTCTCGCGCCTCGCGCTCTGACGTCCTGGCGGAACTGAAGCCCGCGGGCTTCACGGTGATCCAGAAAAAGCAGGGGTGGGATCCTGGATCCCACCCCTTTCATCTGTCAGGCCCTGTTTTGTCCATGTACATTGCATGCGCGCAACATGATCGGCATCGCGATGTCCGGTTTGACCATTCCGGTCAGGTTCAGGGTGCGGTGCTGATTACGCGAGTGGTTGTAACCGCAGGAACTTGCCGTTGAACGCATCGGTCAGTGCATACACCGGTCCGACGCCAACGTCGCGAATTCCGAGGCCTTCATCAGGCGTTCCTGGTATCGGGTTGCATCGCCGTCGCGTTCGAGGCGAAAGATTGTGCGCGCACGAAGACCCGAGATCAGAAGGTTGCCCTGCCATCCTGAAAATCGGTCACCTGTGCAGAACGCAATGCCGCCCGGTGCGACCGTTGGCGACCGACCCCGTATAGGTCAGATAGATTTGGCCGTTTTCGGGATCCAGAAGGGTATCGAGGAGTCCGCACTGACCAGAGTCGTCAACGGCTGGAACGCCGGCAATTGTCGTCGATATGCCGCCATTTCTGTTGACCCAGTCGCAAGCTGCCCGTCTTCGCGGTCACAATGATCCGACCATCAGGGAGGAAATCAAATCCCCAGGGTTCGTTCAACCCGTCTGCAAAGACCGTCAGGTTGAACGCGTGTTCTTCCGACCGGTAAACGGAAGACTGTACATGATTCGGCGTTCAGAGAACCATGCACAGACCGACAATCATGCTGCGCCACAGCAACGCGGAGCTGCGGGTCTTCACGCACGATCCGGTCCATGTGTGTTCGCAAAGTTTCAAACATGCTCACCTTGTCTCATGTTTCAGTGATCGACTAATCGCGTGAGCAACCTTGAACCGGTGCCTGAAAAGTCCGGCGTGATTCACGGCCTTCTGTCCTTGACTTGGAACCTGATGAACATGTGGTCGAATATTGCCGAATGTGGCACAACGCCCACATGGATTTTTGGGAACCGGCATTGGTCATTGCGGTATTTGCGCTCGCCGGTTTCGTCAAGGGTGTCATCAGTCTCGGACTTCCGACAGTTGCAATCGGTATCCTGGGACTCTGGATACCACATGCGGAAGCCGCGGCGCTTCTCGTTGTTCCGGCATTTTTGACCAATATCTGGCAAACATTCGGTGGGCCGCACCTGGTAGAAACATGGCGCCGGTTGTGGCCAATGATCATTGTGCTGGCACTCGTCGCCGTATTGGCGACTGCGATCATCTCGAATTCCGATAATGCCATAACGCTCGGTTTCCTGGGATTGATGCTGGTCCTGTTCAGCGTTCTCGATCTCTCGGGAATAAGGTTGCGAAGCGTCAGGCGTTCCGAGCCTACGTTCGGGATTGTAACCGGCGCAAGTACCGGGCTGATTACCGGTGCAACAGCAGTCTTTGTGATTCCCTCCGTCATGTACCTGCAGACCCTTGACCTGAACAAGGAGCAGTTCACGCAGGCGATTGGCATGACAGCGTTGACCGCGTCCTGTGGGTTGGCAATCGGCCTGGCCATTCACGGTCAGTTTGGCGTCGCAAACATTGCATTACCCGGTGTACTGTCCACTGTTGCAGCATTTTCGGGTATGGCGTTCGGACGCGCACTACAGCGTCGTTTGTCGATTGACCTGTTCCGACGACTCGTTCTCTACGGATTGATCGGACTGGGTCTGGTCATGATCCTGCGCACGCTCAATATACTGGAATGAGCAGGTTGCCTGTTCACTGACGGCGTTTGCACTTCATACAGAATACGCATCTGGTATGGCGGATGGGGTGGGATTCGAACCCACGAGACGCAGGACGCCTGCCGGTTTTCAAGACCGGTGCCTTCAACCACTCGGCCACCCATCCCGACACGAACTGCAAGAGAGATAGCACATGCAATCCCATTCGCAAGTAGTGCGATTGCATGGGCAGAGGGTCTTGACATTTCCGGCAGCCCGCCGGAAATCACGGGTTCCGCACATGACAGTGAACGATTGCGTTCCGCTGCCGTTATGAAATTCTGCACCCGTATCAACCGTTAACCATGCACGGTTCGCGTACATTGAATATAATCCCGTCCTGATCTGGCAAGGAAGTCATGAAGGTAACCTTCAAGCTCTATGCGACACTGGCCCCGTGGCTACCGCGTGATGCCCGGAAAAACGCTGTCGAAGTCGAAATTGACGACGGAATGACGATCAGCCGCATTCTCGATTCCTTCAATGTGCCGCGAGAAATGTGTCATCTGGTTCTTGTGAACGGATTTTATGTCGCACCTGATGACCGGGACCAATACAGGCTTGCCGATGGCGATACGATTGCGACATGGCCACCGATTGCAGGTGGGTAAAGACGATACATCCCACCGTCGTCAAGGACATGGCAATCAATCGCGCGGAACTCCTGCGTTTGATTTCACACGTCGTCGGTCCGGATCGCTCGTTGACGGTCGGTAACGAGATCCGGATATCTGACGGTGATCAGACCGTGGTCATCACCTGCAAACCCGGTCCGCCCCGTCGCATCGCGGGTATCTGTATTGAACGAAGCGAGGTGATCCTCTCGTTTCATGGTATGGATGAGACTGCACAGGCCAATTTCTTGAAAAGATTCGATAATGTCTACCGACGCGGAGGTGGTTGACGATCACGCGACAATGCGGCCCAGTCGAACGGCTGTCTTTCCCTTCGTCGGTGATCGTGAGGGCATGACCATGACACAACGCGGGAAGGGGGTGCGGACCTCTTCGGCACCGTCGTGCCCGATCAGCGTCCCTTCGGCATCAATGATCTCGAATCCGTCAAACTTTCGAACAAACCGGAACGCGTCAGTCTGAATTGTGACGGGGTACGCAACCTCGATCAGGATCTGTTCCGGTGTGTCGTCGCGCGTCACGCAGTTCTCGATTGTTTCATCCGGTAGCAGGTCAAAGTGATCGAGAAACCTGAAGGATGTCTCGATCGCGACCGAGACCGACGAAGTGTGAAAATGATACCCGCATTCGACAAGGCAGGCAGAGCGGTCGGACTCATCGTCATCGAACAGGTTGTAATCGCGCAGTCTCTTCCCCGCAGCGTGTCCGGCATCGATCACTATATGTCTGGGAGACTTCAGACCACGTGCGAGTGCGCGCCCCTTGTCGCGGACGCCGGCAAGCAGCATTTCAGGTTGGGGTGTCTCAACCGAATGGATATCAAGCAGGTGATCAATCTGGTCGATGATCGGCCGAATTTCCCTGGCACGGGTGAGTTCCCGACTCTTTCGTCCGCCTTCAAGGGTGGATATGTCCCAGACGCGGTTGAAATCCTCATCAAGGAATCTGGAACTCCACGGTGACCACGCGTCAAAACTCTCATAGGCTGCCACGTTGGCAAATCCGAGGGTCAGTTTGCCGCGTTTCGGTTGAATGTCATTGTCGAACAGGTGTTTCAGCGCGTGGGCGCCACAGAGTTCGTTTCCGTGTGTCAATGCATTGATCATGACATGGGGTCCGGAAACGCCGCTGTCGAAGGTCGTGATGTAGTCAATTCCCGTGTTACCGGCCCTGTATGGGCTGATATCGCAGGGAAGGAGCGCGACGCCAAACGGCACATTCTGGTTGTTTGTCATGGGTGCTTCCTGTCAGGATTCGAATTGTTCGACAAGCACGCGCTCTTCGAGATTGCGGTCCTTGTCGAAAAGAAGATGCGCGACCATGTGCTGATCCGTACTGATGCCAACATGCCGCACGTTTCTGATCTCGGTCGAATCGGCGGCTGCGCTCACAGGACGTTTCTTGTCGTCCAGAACTTCAAACATGACATGGGTGCTCTCCGACAGGATTGCACCGCGCCAGCGCCGCGGGCGAAATGCGCTGATCGGCGTCAATGCAAGTGTGCGGGAACCGATGGGTAGAATGGGTCCATGCGCTGAGAGATTGTACGCTGTGCTCCCCGCAGCGGTTGAAATCAGAACGCCGTCGCAGATCAATTCCTCCATCCGAACCGTGCCATCGACGGAAATGCGTATTTTCGCGGTCTGACCTGTTTCCCGGAACAGGGCGACCTCGTTGATGGCACGCGCCGTATGTTGTACGCCGTTCGTGTCGCGTGCATGCATGATCAACGGCTTGAGCACTGTCGGTTGAGCCTCCTTCAGACGCTCGATCAGATCGTCCCTTGCGTAGGAATTCATCAGGAATCCGACCGATCCGCGATTCATGCCGTAGACATGAACTTTCGTACCGAGTGTTTCGTGCAGGCTTTCGAGCATGAAACCGTCACCGCCAACGGCAACAATGATCTCTGCATCTGCGGGATCCATGTTCCCGTAGAGGTCCTCCAGCTCCGCCTTGGCCTTCAGCGCACGCTTGAACGGTGCAGCGGTGATTGCAAACTTCAAACCGGTCAATCATCTTCTCCACTTGGCGCTTGCAGATACGTGGTGAGTCATCCTGAGATTTTGTTGCATCATCGCGTTGCAGCGACCCGCAAACGATCCGGTCAGAACGCAAGTCGAATTGTCCGGTCAGGATACCATCTGTTGAAACCGGATGAGGAATTCGTACATGCCCAGATTCGCAGCCAATCTGTCAACCATGTTCTGCGAGCTTCCGTTCCTGGATCGCTTCGATGCAGCGCGGCGGGCCGGTTTCGATGCGGTCGAGGTACAGGAGCCTTATGAATATCCTGCGCTGGACGTCAAGAATGCATTGCAGCAAGCCGGACTCACACTGGAGCTGATCAACGCGCCTGGCGAGATAGGCCAAATGGCTGACGGTATGGGTGCGGCAGCGGTACCGGGTTGTGAACGGGTCGTCCGGGATTCGATCGAACAGGCGATTGCGTATGCAATGACTGTTGGCGCGCCGCGCATACATGTCATGTCCGGTGTGAAACCGGACGATGTGGATCTGAACACTTGCTTCAGGACCCTCGCCGAGAATCTGTCAGCCGCATCAACTGATGCAGGCAGACACAACATCACGCTTGTGATCGAGCCAATCAATACACGCGATGTTCCCGGATACATCCTGTCCCGTCAGTTGCAGGCGCGCGCTGTCGTGCAACAGGTTGCGCACAACAACGTACGTATTCAGTTCGACTTCTATCACTGTCAGATCATGGACGGCGACCTGTGTCACTGGTTTACGCAGCAACTGCCATGGATCGGCCACGTCCAGTTTTCGAACAATCCCGGCAGACACGAGCCAGGAACGGGTGAGATCAACTTCGCGCATGTCTTTGATCACATCGACGCAGAAGGATACAACGGTCCTGTCGGTGCCGAATACAACCCTGCCGGGGAGACGTTTTCGGGTCTCGCGTGGTTCGAAAAGTACCGTGTCGATCGATCGTGCTGAGGTATCAGGCCGGAACCGGAATCGCGTCAGACGGGTGCTATGTGATAGCAAAACCGACCTTCAGCCCTTCATAGACAGCTTCTTCACAAGAGCGTGGCGACAGGCAGTCACCGATCTCATGCACATTCCCGTGCCAGGCCTGGAGTTCATCTGCAAGGTCATTGACTGACCGGTGTCCGAGCGACGTCACGACCGTCTCGATGTCCTCGAACAGGATGGTTTCGGCATTGATGGCGTGCTGGAGCCATGCGCCGGATGAGTCTGCGCCGACAAGCCGCATGTACGGGACAATTCTGACTCCCAGAGCGTGCATGCGACCAATCCAGTTATCGCGCACATACATCTGGAGCGTCTCACCAGCCATTCGACCGTTCACCGCAAGTGTCACGCTGCACCCGTCCCTTGCCAGCATTTCGGCAACGCCAAGACCGATCCAGTCACCGCGCCAGTCGGCAACCAGTACACGGTCTCCCGTTCTGACGGTTTTCCGAATGATCTGCCACGCATCGATGACTTGTGCATCATCGTCCACAAGCAGGGGTGGAGAGTAGGGTGTTGCGCCCGTTGCAACCACGACGTCGGTTGCACCAGAATCCTCGACGCGTGAACAGGTCACGGATTGATTCAGTATCCTCTCGACACCATGCTGTTTCATTTCCCGTTCAAGGTTGAGCACAATTCCACCGAACTCGGTCCTGCCGGGCAATTGTTGCGCGAGCAATACCTGACCACCCAGAGCAGCGGACTTTTCGATCAACGTGACCTTGTGTCCGCGTTCGGCCGCGACTGCCGCAGCCTTCATGCCTGCCGGCCCACCGCCTGCGACAAGGACATGTTTTGCCCGGTTCGTCATGACCTTCGTTCCAAATTCCCGCTCGCGACCGGTCTCGGGATGCTGGATGCAAGAGATCCCGAATCCCGATTGCATATGGCCGATACATGCCTGATTACAGGCGATGCATGCACGGATGTCATCGACGGCACCTGACTGTGCCTTTCGCGCCATGTCCGGATCGGCGATCTGGGCCCGTGTCATGCCAATCATGTCGGCATGACCATTTATGAGAATTTCTTCGGCCTGATGTGGCTGATTTATGCGGCCTGCAAGGAAGATCGGAATGTTCACGGCTTGCCTGATCCGCTGGCCAAGAGGGGCGAGGTATCCTGTTTCAATGGCCATCGGCGGGACAACGTGTATGGACCCGCGCAGGTTGATCATCGAACCGGCAATGATGTTCAGATAATCGATGCCGCCATCGTCGGCGATTTTCCTGCAAACCGTGAAGATTTCTTCAGGGTCATTCCCGTCATCATCCATTTCGTCTGCCGAGATACGCACGCCGACAACAACATCGTCGCCTGCCAGGTTTCGGACGCTTTCGATGATTTCACGGAGAAAGCGCATACGGTTTTCAAGCGATCCGCCGTAATCATCGGTGCGACGGTTCAGGACAGGGTTCAGGAACTGGGCAGGCAACAGGCTGTGGCTGGCCAGGATCTCGATGCCGTCCAGCGTTGCAGACGTCATCCGGGCAGCAGCCTGACCGTAGGCAACAACGTACTCCTTCAGAAGCGAGGCGGGCAGTGCACGGGCAATGTTGTGGGAACGATCGGACTTTGACTGCGATGGCGCGTACGAGACACCGAGTGTTCCATCTCTGGTCGAGATGCCATACGCACCCGAATGCCCGAGTTGCCCGAAGATCGCACAACCGTGTTGGTGCACGGCATCTGCCGTTCGTCGATATCCGGGGATGCACGCGTCGGTCGATGCATCGAGGTTGCGCCAGCCGCCAGTAGCATGAACCTTGGCGGCTTCCGTGATGATCAGGCCGGCACCGCCACGCGCACGTGCTTCGTGGTAGGCAACGAACCGTTCGTCAGGGAGGGAATGATCGTTTATGAGGCACGTCATGTGCCCGGTCGAGAAAATCCTGTTACGGAACTCCCGGGGGCCCACGACGAGTTTCGAAAAGAGGTTGGGGAACAGGGTTGGTCCCGAATGATCGGGTAACGCGTTGCTGTCCGAGGCGCCAGTTCCGTTCATCGGCAAACCGCATCGACGTCCCCGGTTACGCTTCAGGCAGCTTTCTTCTGAAACCCTGCAAATGCCTCCATCACCTGTCCACTGGTGCACCGTGCACCGTTCTGGAGGTATTCCATGGCGCGTAATGATGCATTGTGTGCTTCAATACTTGATCCACCAACGCAGTCCTCGATCACGCGCGTGTAGTAGTCGTGCTGGTGTGCATCGGCAAATGTGTAATGAACGCAAACGTCGGTGAGTCCCCCACAGAGAAAGAGGGTATCAACCCGCAATCCGCGCAACAGGATCATGAAGTCCGTGCCAAAGAACGCGGAGTAGCGCCGTTTTGGAATCAGGTAGTCGACGCCATGACGATAGGGCAGGCGAACATGAATACGGGTACCCGGATGTCCTTCGACACAATGAACACTTTCGTCACCGTCAAGTTCGCGTCCAAAGTCGACGTGATCCGGTCTGTGAACTTCGATGATGTAAATCACCGGAATGGCACTGGCGTGCGCCGCATTGATGAGCGGAATGACGCGGTCGACCCGTTCCTCCTCTCCACCCATTGACGGAATGCCGCCGTCATCATCTTCCGGTCTGCCGGTTCCCATGATGTCGACAACAATGAGAGCCGGATTTCCTTCGATAAGATTTGACATTTTTCGTGTCCTCCGAGACCTCTTGCGGCGGGTAGAATGGCGAAACTCAATCCAGGAGTTCGACTGAATCACCTACCTTGATATGACCCGTTGACGTCACCTTGCAGGTTACGCCACCGCGCCAGTCCGGAGTCAGGGCCTGACGCAGTCCTGTCGCCTGTTCTTCCATCCTTGAACATGGATCCACCTCGCCGGTGATCTTCAGCGTGAGATCACCAATTCGAACGGTGCGATGCAATTTCCCCTCAACACGCAGACCCTTGATGAAGATGTTCGAACGACGCGTTGTCCACGGCAAATCCTTGCCCAATTCACCGCACGCCGAGTCCCAGCTTTCCTTTGTAAGGATCGTGACCTGTCTCTCGTCGGGATTACCGCGTGCATCTCCGTCAACACCTGCTTCCACACTGACATTGGCCTCTTCAATGAGTTCCATATCTGCACGTGTCCGGGTGCGTCGTGCGATGGCCAACACCGTTCCGCTCATCCTGCATGTCCCGTCTGTTTTTCGAATTCCGCATATACTGTAGTCTGAACTATCCGGTGGCAAGTATTCCGGGCTGATCGATTGCTGGCCTACAGGATGCCCAGGTTCTCATGCAAAGGTGATGACTGATGTCGAATCTCTGGGTCGCGGATGAACGATTTCTTGAACTGATTCCTGCAGATGCTGAATTCGAGGTTATCGCCGTCGGGTTTGCGTTCACCGAAGGGCCCGCGTGGAACGCGCATGAACAGCATCTGACATTCACGGATATACCGGCCAGTCGCATCCACAGATGGTCCGTGGCGGATCACACGATTTCCGTGTTGCGCGAGCCAAGCAACATGACGAACGGCACCTGTTACGACAGGCAGGGGCGGTTGCTGATGTGCGAGCATGCTGCAAGCAGGGTCACGCGACTGGAGTCGGACGGTTCGATTTTAGTTATCGCCGACCGCTGGAACAGCTGTCAACCCAACAGCCCGAATGACGTCGTCGTCGACTGCGACGACGGAATCTGGTTCACGGATCCGCTGTATGGAAGGGAGTCACATACAGGACTGGAACGTGACCCTGCAGGTTACGCCACCGCGCCAGTCCGGAGTCAGGGCCTGACGCAGTCCTGTCGCTTGTTCTTCCATCCTTGAACATGGATCAACCTCGCCGGTGATCTTCAGCGTGAGATCACCAATTCGAACGGTGCGATGCAATTTCCCCTCAACACGCAGGCCCTACATGGAGTGCCAACGACGCATTCCCATCACGTAAGGCATGCCCATTCTTTCGGGCGCATCGTCCAAATTAATTGTTTCGGGCCAATTATTTGAATGAGGCCACGTATTTAATGGAGGCAATATATTTAAATAAATCTTGACCTCTCTCTCGTCGGGATCATCGCGTGCATCTCCGTCAACATCCGCTTCCGCACTGACATTGGCCTCTTCAATGAGTTCCATATCTGCACGTGTCCGGGTGCGTCGTGCGAGGGCCAACACCTTTCTGAACATCCTGCATCTCCCGTCTGTTTTTCGAACTCCGCATATGATTTTAGTCTGATCTATACGCTGGCAAGTACTCCGAACTGATCGATTATATAATATAAACTATCCGATGGTAAGTATTCCGGGCTGATCGGTTGCGGGCGTGCGGGATGCCCAGGTTCTCATTCAAAGGTGATGACTGATGTCGAATCTCTGGGTCGCAGACGAACGATTTCTTGAACTGATTCCTGCAGATGCTGAATTCGAGGTTATCGCCGACGGGTTTGCGTTCACCGAAGGGCCCTCGTGGAACGCGCATGAACAGCATCTGACATTCACGGATATACCGGCCAGTCGCATCCACAGATGGTCCGTGGCGGATAACACGATTTCCGTGTTGCGCGAGCCAAGCAACATGACGAACGGCACCTGTTACGACAGGCAGGGGCGGTTGCTGATGTGCGAGCATGCTGCAAGCAGGGTCACGCGACTGGAGCCGGATGGTTCGATTTCAGTTATCGCGGACCGCTGGAACGGCCGTGAACTCAACAGCCCGAATGACATCGTCGTCGACCGCGACGACGGAATCTGGTTCACGGATCCGCTGTATGGAAGGGAGTCACATACAGGACTGGAACGTGACCCTGAACTGGATTTTTGCGGGCTGTTCAATGTCACACCCGCTGGCGAACTCCGGTTGATCGATGATTCCTGGCATGCACCCAATGGTTTATGTTTTTCCCCTGACTTCTCGCTTCTCTACGTGAACGACAGTGAAGAAAAGTTTGTAAGGGCATACCCGATGATTGGCTCGGAGGTCGGAGATCAGGGAGATTTGTTCACGAAAACCGAAGATCCGGACGGCCAGCGTGGCAGAGGTTCACCGGACGGCATGAAGGTCGACATGCACGGCAATGTCTGGGTCGGGGGACCCGGGGGTATTCATGTCTACACGCCGGGTGCGGAACTGCTCGGCATTGTTCTGACCCCCGCTTTTCCGGCAAATCTCTGCTTTGGCGGCGAAACCATGAAAGACCTGTTCATCACTGCCGAGTCGACGCTGCTTCGCCTGCGAACATCGGTACGCGGACAGCCATTGTTCAGATGACGGCAACCGGCGCCGATTGCGTGACTACAACGCAACGCCGGCTCTGGAAAACCTGTCGAGATGCCAGTCAACATCTCCGAATGTCCGGTGAATCATCGAGAGTCGCTTGAAATAGTGACTGGCAGCGTATTCGGCAGTCATTGCGATCCCGCCGTGCAGCTGAACCGCCTCCTGTCCGACCTTCCGACCTGCCTTGTCGCATTGAACCTTCATCGCTGAAACAGCGGACTGTCGTTCGGTCAAACTGTCAGAATCGACATCGCCCATGTACACGGTTGTGAGCGAGCGCGATTCCTCCAGAGCGACAAACATCTCGACCATCCGGTGCTGAAGTGCCTGAAAGGACGCGATCGGTTTCCCGAACTGAACACGTGTTTTCGCATAATCGCGTGTCATTTCGTTCAGGACCTCCATGAGTCCCAGGGACTCTGCACACACGGCTGCTGTTGCGCGGTCGATAACTTCTTCGAGTACTGATATTGCGCTCGATTGCGAACCAAGCAGGTCGTCATGACTGACGTGGACGTCGTGTAACTCCACTTCAGCCGCGCGTCCGCCATCGTTGGTCGGATATCCGCGGGTTGAAAGACCGTCCGCATCGCTGTTCACGACGAACAAGGCGATGCCGTTTCTGTCATTTGCCGAACCGGCTGTCCGGGCGGACACGATCAACCGGTCCGCCGAAGCACCGTGCAGTACCAGGTTTTTCGTTCCGTTGAGCGTCCAGCCTGACGGTGTCTCGCGAGCGGCAGTTTCGACAACAGCCGGATTGTAACGCGAGCGTGCTTCCGACCATGCCAGGGAAATCAAGTGTTCGCCCGCCATTACAGGACCAAGGATTTCACGGTGTTGCGCGGCGTTGCCGGCGAGCGTAACGGCCTTGGCCGCCATGACAATGCAAGACAGAAAAGGTTCCGCAACGAGTCCGCGTCCGATGCCTTCCATGATCAATGCAACATCTTGTGCACCGCCGTCGACACCACCTGCGTCAGCCGGAATGCCGATCGACAACCATCCAAGATCGGCAAACTCCCTCCAGGTTCCCCTGCTGAAACCTTCTTCGCTTTCGACGGCCTTTTGCCTGATATCAAAGGTGTAGCTGCGCTCGACGAAACGCTCGACACTGTCCCTGATCAATCGTTGTTCGTCGTTCAATTCAAAGTCGAGCATCTGGCTTATCCCAACCCGAGCACGTGTTTGGCAATGATGTTCTTCTGGATTTCGTTCGATCCGGCATAGATTGTCACCTTGCGGGTGTTGAAATACGACGGTGCGACGGGTCCGGCGTACTCGGGACCGGGCAGAGGTTCATTCCAGCCTTCCGGTGGTGGATTCTGAACAAAAGGCAGGACGTGTGGTCCGGCGGCCTCCATCGCGAGTTCCGTCAGGAGCTGATCGATCTCGGTGCCGCGGATCTTGATGTAGGACGCCTCACTGCCGGGATCCTTGCCGGCCGAGATATTGGACAGAAGTCGCAGCATGGTCGCCTCCAGCGTCATGATCTGGATCTTTCCATCAGCAATCCTGGACGAAAACCTGGCGTCATGGAGTAATCCCTGATCGTCGGCAATGACTTCGAGACGTTTCATCTGGCGCTTGGCCTCCGGAATACCGGCCATGTTGAATCGCTCGTAACTCAACAGGAACTTCGCGTAGGTCCAGCCCTTGTTCTCTTCGCCTATCCTGTTTTCCACGGGTACGCGAACATCGTCGAAGACAACCTGGTTGACTTCATGACCACCCTCCATCGTGATGATCGGCTGGATGGAGATCCCGGAACTCTGCATGTCGACGAGGAGAAAGGTAATTCCCTCCTGACGCTTGCCGGCACTTGACGTTCTGACCAGTAGAAAGATCCAGTCAGCCCAGTGGGCGTATGTCGTCCAGGTTTTTGATCCGTTTACGACATAGTGGTCACCAACACGTTCGGCGCGCGTTTTCAGGCTGGCAAGGTCGGAACCGGCGTTCGGTTCGGAATAGCCCTGCGCCCACCAGATATCGCCGGAGAGTATCGGTGGCAGGTGGCGTTCCTTCTGTTCACTGTTGCCGAATGACCAGATGACCGGTGCAACCATCTCCGGCCCGAATGGTACCGGCGGAGGGCAACACGCACTGCCAGTCTCTTCTTCAAAGATGTAGTGCTGAACTGGCGACCAATCACAACCTCCGTGTTCACTTGGCCAGTGCGGGCAGCCCCAACCGCGTGCAGCGCGTTTCCTGTGCCAGTCAAGGTAATCATCCTTGGTTACTGCGAGTCCCTTGCTGACGCGATCCCGTGTATCCGGATCACATTCGGTTTCGATGAAGTCACGCACCTCGGTGCGAAAAGCCTCATCTGCTGGCGAGAAGGTTATCTGCATGCGAATCCTCGATGAAAAGCGGTCTGTATCCCTCGTATCATATTTTCGTCGTCGTTGGTCAGGTGTGTTTCGGATGGAAATCGTTTCGTGTGCTCATGTCAGTATGCGTTTTTTCCTCAAAACTGCCTGTTTATCCCGAAACAAGCGTTTCCACTGATTCAACCGGATTTCGGGCAGATACACCTTTGCGGCTGCGAAGCACTGGTGCAGGTCTGACGCCACGGATCGACGTTGCAGCAGTCAAAACAACGAAAATGGCAACGGTTTCGATCAATCAGGAGAGGAAGTATCCGTCAGGACAGGAATTCTTAGCCGGGTATCTTGCAGGTATGGCTGCGGCGGGGGTGAACAGGACAAAGAAGCGCGGCATCGTCGTCGGTTTACCGCTTTCCTCCAGGGTCTGAATCATGCGTGCGCGCTATTGTCGCCTGTTCGGAAAGACCACGCGTGGAAGTGGCCTGGTCATGGAGATATCGTGTGTCTTCAATCCGACCCAGGAGACGGGTTCTCGCCAGAGTTTTTTCAGGTAACGCGTGGAGTGCAGGGCCAGGACAATGTCACAGTCCCGATCGTCTATCGTGCGGATCAGATCAACGCCGAGATCGCAGGTCACTGTCAGGGTCATGTTCGGAAATGTTTCGATCAGCTGTCCTGTGGCAGAAACGTGATGGCAAAGTCACGGGGCGTGCCGATACGGATCGTTCCTGTCAGGAGATTTCCGTCCAGTCTGTCAATACACGCGTCATTCAGCTTGACGATTTTCTTCGCGTAGCCGAACAGGATGTCCCCCTGCTATGTCAGAGACAGTGATTTGCCAGAGTTTGTGAAGAGGGGAGCTCCGGAAATTTCCTGCAGGCGTTTCATCTGAAGACTGACTGCGGATCGTAATCGCCCCACCTGTTCGGCGGTCCGGGAGAAGTTGCGATTCTCCAGTAGCACAAGGAACGTTTTCAGGAGATCCACGGGAATGGAACGACCATGAATCATGATCCGCACACCCTCCAACAAGGTGCCGGTTCATCTTCGGAGTTCTACGTCAATCCCTGCATGCCTTGACGAGATACTCGTCGACCCGAAAATAAAGAAAACAAGCGAGACAAGATGAAAGATGACAAGAACGATCTGTTTGATCTGACAGGTGAAGTGGCGATCGTAACGGGGGGATCCCGTGGAATCGGGCGTGCGATCGCGCACGCTTTGGCAATGGCCGGCGCCAGCGTCGTTGTGTCGAGCCGCATGAAAGAAGCCTGTGATGCGGTTGTAGACGAGATAGAAAAGTCAGGCGGTATTGCGCACGCCGTCGCCTGCAATGTCACCTATATCGACCAACTCGAAAGTCTGGTTGAGATGGCCCGTTCACGTTTCGGATCGGTCACCTGCCTCGTTGGCAATGCTGCCGTCAATCCGCATTACGGGCCCATGACCGAGATTTCGCAATCAGCTTTCGAAAAGATCATCAACTGCAATATTCGCGCCAACCTGTGGCTTGCCCGTTACGTGTTGCCCGACATGGCAGAGAGAAAACATGGTTCACTGATATTCGTGTCATCGATCGCCGGTCTCAAGGGGGGAGATGACATTGGCATGTACGGTACGTCCAAGGCCGGATTGATCGCCATGACGCGAAATCTCGCTGTCGGCTGGGGTGAACACGGGATCACGGTGAATACGATAGCACCTGGTCTGATTCGTACGGATTTTGCACGGGCACTCTGGGAAGACGATGATCGTCGCGCGAAGATTGAAGCGACCTATCCCTTGCGTCGCATAGGCGAACCCGCGGACATTGCCGGTACGGCGGTCTTTCTCGCGTCATCTGCGTCCCGGTACATGACGGGCCAGGTCCTGGTTGTCGATGGCGGTTCAACGATCGTTGCGGGCGTCTAGACAAAGCGGGGCATCAGCCCAGCTCCAGGCCGGAAGATGTTCACGTTACCGGAGACAATCCGATTGCGACGTCAGGTCCCGGACGCGCATTGTCACGAGAATTCGACCGTCGCCAGATATTACATGACGACGCAATGCGGGTGTTGATGACGGTTATCAATCCAGTCGTCATTTCGCATTCATCACGGCAAGGGAATGTCGGTTCTGGATGATGGTGACGGTCGTGAGCATGCAATTTGATTGGCTCGATCAGGTCTCGACAACGCACTGCAGGGAAGAAATCCAATGAAGCCTATTCAGGAGCCGCAGATGGGTGATGTCTGGCCTGCCGTGGAGCCGGGTCAAGACGACAAGGAATACGGCAGTGTTTGTCTGGAGGCACCGGAATTCTGTGAAATCCGGAGCTATCAGACCCTCAGGATTACATACACTGTCGGTCGGTTCGGCATTGACGATACGGGCGCTATCCGGATTGCCTTCCGATTTGTATACGATGGCGGCCCACTTCAAACGACAGATCCTGCGGCGCCCAACTACATTACCGCAACGGCAAGTAACGGTGCGAAGCTTGTTCTCTACCCCGAGCCGTATTCCTATCGACCATGGTTGATATCGTTGCGGGTCACGGTGACTGGCGGGAACATGAGAGAGGGCGATTGCATGACGATTGTGTTCGGGGACCGTTGCGGCGGTTCTCCCGGATTCCTCATGCAGACCATTGCTGAATCAGCATTCGAGATTCGTGTTTCGGTTGATGCCTGTGCAACCGGACAATTCAGACCAGTTGCCGAAAGGCTTCTGTTGCCGGTCGTGGCGGGTCCTGCTGTTATCGGCAGACTTGTTGCACCGGGATTGCGCCGACCGCGTGAGAATTTTGGTATCGGACTGCGTTTCGAAGATCGTTGGGGCAATCCGGCAGTCATTCCTCACCGTTT
The DNA here is from genome assembly GCA_965200745.1 of Alphaproteobacteria bacterium. Classification (GTDB taxonomy): domain Bacteria; phylum Pseudomonadota; class Alphaproteobacteria; order SP197; family SP197; genus SP197. The sequence goes on along the minus strand of CBDAUZ010000002.1, from coordinate 14,178 downwards.
CCTGCGACTGTGCGCAGACGCAGACGTAACCGGACTGCCAGACCAGATCAGTATCGAGGAAGGTGCCAGTTCGCTGCGTGTTGAAGGACTGTCCATTTCGTCACCGGGTGTTGTGCGCATCTCCGCGGTTGATGAGTCCGGCGTTCCGATCGCCGTCTCCAACCCCATCGTCATCGAAGAAAATTCATTGGCCGGATACTGGGGCGATCTGCACGGCCAGAGCGGTGAAACGATTGGCATCGGCTCGTTGGATGACTACATGACCTATGCACGCGACATCGCATTTCTGGACGTTACCGGACATCAGGCCAATGATTTCCAGATCACGAATGCGTTCTGGGCGGAGATAAACCGCGTTACCGAAAGGTTGGACCGGGACGACTCGTTTGTCGTCTTTCCGGGGTACGAATGGTCCGGAAACACACCCGTGGGCGGCGATCACAACGTATACTTTCGCCACGAGGGGCGAACAATTCGACGTTCGTCACACGCGATGCTCCCGGATCGGCGCGACATTTCGAACGATGCCAATACGGTGACGGACCTGTTCCGCGTCCTCAAGAACGAGGACTGTGTTCTCTGGTCTCACGTTGGCGGTCGACCGGCAGATGTTTCCTACGATCACGATCCGGTTCTCAAGACTGCCGTGGAGGTTCATTCGAACTGGGGTACATTCGAGTGGATTCTGACGGACAGCCTTGAACTTGGACACCGTGTGGGTGTTGTTGCCAGCAGCGACGGGCACAAGTGTCGTCCTGGTGCAGGTTCGCCAGGGGCCACGGATTTTGGCGCCTACGGAGGACTGACCTGCTTTCTCGCTCCGCGATTGAACCGCGACGCAGTCTTTGAATGCATGCGCCGTCGTCACCATTTCGGAACGTCCGGAAGTCGCATGCATCTCGACGTGCATGCACACTTCGAGTCTCCTGCAGAACTCTTTCCAAGAGATCCCCGCCACATTGATTGCGATGCGGAGACGGTCCACGACGCGATGATGGGCGACATCGTTCGGGTTGTTGACGAACAGATTTCGTTGACGGTGCGGGCGTTCACCGAGTCGCCCATCGAACGCCTCGACATCCTGAACGGGACGAAAGTTGTCAGCTCGCTTCGACCCTATCAGCTTGCGGACCTGGACCGACGCATACGCATTCTCTGGCAGGGTGCTGAATACCGTGGACGTGGACGCAACACCTTCTGGGAAGGTGCACTGTCAATCCGGAACGCACGGATCGAAACGATGGTTCCGTTCAATCGCTGGAATCTCGATCGTCGTCTGGAACTTGAGGACGATTGCCGAATCCTGTTCAACGCCGTGACATCAGGGAACTTCGGTGGTGTTGATCTTCTACTGGATCACATCGACGGTGCGATCCTGGATGTTCGGACGAACCATGTATCCGGCCAGATTTCGCTGGATCAGATCGGACTCAACGACGAGATTCTTGATGCAGGCGGCCTTGAACGTCAGATCCGCATTCGGCGTGTACCAGACAAACTCGATACAATGACTCTCGAAAAGGCTGTTCCTGTCAGCATTTCTTCAGACGGCGACAACGCGATCTGGGTTCGCGTATCAACTCTGGACGGTCATCTTGCATGGTCCAGTCCGTTGTATATCTGGCGCGAGGATTGATCGACGCACGTTCGCACGCGACGCCCGTTACGGAATGAGTCATCGGGTGCATTGATCGGATTGCTGCCCAGTGGATCTACGGCGCCGATCGTTTCGGGACACATGAATCGGCCCTGCAGATGTCTCGCCGGAAACAGCGACCCGACTCGAAAAGGTGTCGGGTTGTGGAAGCGGATACCTGGTTTGAATTTTCCCGGGCGTCGTTGTTGCAGAAATGTTGAGGCAAGTGGATCAATTTCTGTTTTCCGATTCCTGAACCACAACAATATTGTTCATAAAACACGCAGTTACTGACGTTTGCCAATATGTGATCTCAACAGGAACAACGGAAAATCCAGTTCGACGACGTTTGTGTTTGTCATGGCTGGTAGTATCATTTCCTGTACGACTGGAATGGGGAACTGACGATGGCGCGTGCAACATTTGCAGCTGGATGCTTCTGGAAACCGGAAATCGAATTCCGAAAGGTTGCCGGAGTCACGGATGCTGAAGTGGGTTACATTGGTGGCTGGAAAACCAATCCCACATATAAGGAAGTGTGCACCGGCCGCACCGGTCATGCAGAAGCCGTCGCGGTCGAATTCGATCCCGAGACAGTGTCATACGCTGCATTGCTCGAGGTTTTCTGGCGCATTCACGATCCTACAACTCTCAATCGCCAGGGCCCGGACGTGGGGACACAGTACAGATCAGCCATTTTTGTTCATGACGCGGAACAACGTGTGCAGGCAGAGAGCTCCCGCGCCGTTCTGCAGGAACGGTTTGGTGACGGACGGAAGATCGTTACGGAAATAGAGGATGCCGGTGAGTTCTGGCGTGCCGAGGAGTATCATCAGCTGTTCCTGGAGAAGCAGCGTCGCTCTTTCTTCGGCTTCCGTTTGACAGGTTGACTTCGTGACCTTTTCTCCGGCCCGTACCTGTCCGTCCGAACGTCTCTGATCGTTGAAAATGATCATTTCACCGAATATCGGATGAGACCCGTCGAATGCGGTGTTGAATTGACCGGGGAATTGCACATTGACCAATGTAACTGAAGAAACCGTCAAGGTTCTTGAACGACTTGTCTCGTTCGAGAGTGTTTCAGGCCGGTCAAACCGCGATATCGTCGCGTACGTTCAGCAATATCTTTCTGTACACGGAGTAGATTGCTCACTGAGTTGTGATGAAACGGGTGAGCGCGCCAATGTCTTTGCCACAATTGGTCCACCAACTGACGATGGCACTGTCGTGTGCGGGCATATGGATGTCGTTCCGGTCGACGGACAATCCTGGCAAACCGATCCATTCCAGCTGACGCAGATCGGTGACCGGCTGTTCGGACGCGGCTCGGTGGACATGAAGGGGTTTCTTGCCTGCGTTCTGGCGTGCGTCCCGTATTGGAACGAACTTGAACTGAAACGGCCAATTCACATCGCGTTTACGTACGATGAAGAAATCGGTGGATTTGGCATGCCCGTGCTTCTCGAGAGCATGGCGGGCATGCAGTTTCGCCCTGCACTGGTGATTGTTGGTGAACCGACCGAAATGCAGATTGTATCGGGTCACAAGGGTGCATTCGAATTGCGTACGGAAGTCACAGGGATCGAGGCGCATTCCTGCAATCCATATAACGGCGTGAATGCAATTTCCTATGCAGCGCGTATCATCAACCGGATCGAGGAATCGTTTCGTGAGGTTTCTGCAAACCCGGTACCGGAGTCTCCGTTTGTTCCACCGTTTACGACATTCAATGTCGGAACGATCAAGGGTGGAACCGCGCGAAACGCAACGTCGGGTTGGTGTACCTTCGATTGGGAGATCAGAACCTTGCCAGGCCAGGATGGCAACGCGGCACTTCAGAACATCCTGCAGTACACGCAAGACGAACTCCTGCCGGAGATGCGGTCACAACACCCGGATGCCGACATCGTTACCATCATTGAAGCCAGTGTTCCTTCTCTCGATGACAGCAATGCGTCCGCAGCCATTCGTTTTGTCCGGGAGCTGACGGGCCTCAACAGCGAGAACGTCGTTTCGTTCGGCACAGATGCCGGATATTTCAGTGATGCGGGGTTTTCGACTGTCGTGTTCGGTCCCGGTGACATCGACCGTGCCCACAAACCCGGTGAATACATAACACGCGGCGAACTCGAAAGCGGACTTGCGTTTCTCAGGCGACTGGGCGTGCAAATGACTCGCTGAGACGCCTATCTGTTTCACTGACTTGATATGCTTTATATGACCTTGTGTTGATACTTCTTACGGTTTCCAAGTGGAGGAACAATTGGACAAGTTGACAAAAAGGCTGATGGCTGGGGTGGCGACCGTTGCAGCGCTCTTTTCCGTGTCGGCAACGAGCATGGCGGACGGCCATACCCTGCTGGAACGGGCGCTTGCCGGTGAACCGGTCAGAATTGGTTTCGCGAACGAAATTCCCTGGGCGTATCCGGGTGAAGCCAATGAGCCACTGGGTTTTGCGAATGTGATCGGTGTCGGGATTCTCAACGAAATGGGTATTGAGAACATTGAACCGGTTGTCACCGACTGGGGTGGCCTGATTCCCGGTCTGAACGCCAATCGTTTTGATGTCATTACGGGTGGCATGTACATTCTTGGAAGTCGCTGCGAGAACGTGACCTTTTCCGAGCCGATCGGTGTATTCGGGGATGCGTTTATCGTGCCTGCGGGCAACCCGAAAAATATCCAGACCTATCAGGACATCGTGAATACTGATTCAGTCCTGGTGACGGGTGCCGGATACAACATCGTCGAGGTGGCCAAGAAAGAAGGCATCGCTGACTCCAATATCATGCAGGTTCCGGGACCAACCGAAATTCTGGCTGCGGTCAGGGCTGGACGTGCTGATGCAGGTGGTGTGACATTTTTCACCGCGCGTGTACTTGCCGCGGAAAGCGATGGAGAAATCGATATCACTGATCCGACCATGTTGCCGGAATGGACACTCAATTGGGTCGGAATCGCATTTCGACATGAAGATGCAGATTTTGTCGCGGCCTTCAACGAAGCGCGGGAACGCTACATGGGTTCGGACGAGATGATGAAAGGTGTTGCCGTATACGATTACACGTCGACGCAGCTTCCCGGCGACGCGACGACCGCGTACGCCTGCGCAAACAGGTAAGTCGACACGCGGTGTGACGAAGTTCTGCCTGACTGGTTGCGAGGGATGATCAGTTTTGCGACATCCCTCGCACTCCCTTGCGTATCCTTGACGCTCGGAGAGGCTCTCCCACTTGCCGTCGTGCGGTAGTGTCGCATTGGAACACTACCTCGAATTTCTTGAGCAACACGGCCAGCGATTCATCGATGGAAGTATCGTAACGGTTCAGCAGGCTGCACTTGCGAGTGCAGTGGCAATCGCGATTTCAATTGTCATGGGGCTGATGCGTTTGTCGCACCTCGCGGTACTCCGCGGTACGGCAACGGTCTACATCGAATTCTTCAGGGGTACATCCCTGCTGGTACAGCTCTTCTGGATTTTCTTTGTTCTCCCGTTGTTCGGCATTACCCTGGAGAAATTCACGGCAGGATTCATTGCGGTCGGCATGAACCTGGGCGCCTACGGGGCCGAGATTGTACGCGGTGGCATCATCTCGGTACCGCGCGGGCAATATGAAGCAGCGCTTGCGCTGAACATGTCCCGCTACAAGCGTATGACCCGGATCATTCTGCCGCAGGCGTTTCTCATCATGTTACCGCCTTGGGGCAATCTGCTGATCGAACTCCTCAAGGGAACGGCGCTGGTTTCGTTGATATCCGTGACAGACCTGATGTTTGAGGCGCGTCAGGTCAACGGCTCGACATTCCTGTCAGCCGAGGCATTCGGCACGGCGCTGATCATCTACTTTCTCATGGCGCGACTGGTCGTGTCGCCGTTCATGCGCATGCTCGAAGGAGTCATGATGCGCAAGATGGGGCGCGGATAGGGGCGGGAAAATGTTCGACTGGAAATGGGACTACACGTTCGAAATCCTGCCGAGACTTCTGTCGGCAACGCTGAACACGCTTCTCGCAGCTGGGATCGGTTATTCGATCGCGCTGGTTATCGGTCTTCTCTTTGCGCTGGCGCAACGCACACCATATCCGATCCTGACCATAGTCGTGCGCGAATGCGTGGAATTCATTCGTTCAACACCGCTCGTCCTGCAGATTTTTTTCATCTTCTTTGTCGGACCGCAGGTGGGCATTCGGCTCTCGCCCTGGACGTCCGGAATGATTGCCATTGGCCTCCACTATGCTTCCTATCTTTCAGAGGTCTACAGGGCTGGTCTGGATAGTGTTCCCAAGGGGCAGTGGGAAGCATGCGTTGCGCTGAATCTTTCTCCGCGGCGAACCTATTTCGGTATTATCATTCCCCAGGCTATTCCCCCTTGTGTTCCGGGCATGGGAAACTACCTGGTCGGAATATTCAAGGACACGCCAATGCTCTCTGTGATCGGCGTTGCTGAACTCATGCATACAGCCAATGCACTGGGTTCGGAGACCTATCGGTTCCTGGAACCCTATACGCTCGTCGGCATTCTGTTTCTCGCGATTTCCCTGCCTGCAGCCTTCGGCATCAGGCGCATTGAAGCGTGGGCAAGACGCACACGCAACCTGAGTTGATGTCGGGCACCGGGTTCGAATCATGACGACTGGTACTCTCCCCGTCATGCTCGAAGGCGACGATGTACCCCTTGTACGGTTTGCCAACGTAACCAAGAGGTATGGTTCTCTCGTCGTGCTCGATTCCCTTGATCTTGATATTCACACGAACGAAATCGTCTCGATCATCGGCCCTTCCGGTTCTGGCAAGACCACGGTCTTGCGTGTGTTGATGACACTCGAGGGGATCGATGAAGGCGTGATCTACCTCAATGGTGAACCACTGACACACGTCAATCGCGGTGGAACACTTGTACCAGCGGACAGGGCTCATTTGACGCGGATGCGTTCGAGTATCGGAATGGTTTTCCAGCAGTTCAACCTGTTCCCGCACATGACGGCTCTGCAGAATTGCATGGAAGCACCCATACAGGTCCTGGGACTTCGCCGCGAAGAAGCGGAAGTCCGATCGATGGAATTACTCAACATGGTCGGGCTCTCCGAGAAGATCCATGAGTATCCGTCCCGCTTGTCCGGTGGTCAGCAGCAACGCGTGGCCATCGCACGCGCACTGGCGATGCGTCCAAAGGTCATGCTGTTCGATGAAGTCACTTCGGCGCTTGATCCCGAAGTGATCGGAGAGGTTCTCAATGTCATCAGGAAACTGGCGAACGAGCACAGTCTGACGATGCTTCTCGTCACCCACCAGATGGGATTTGCACGGGAGATTTCCGATCGCGTCTGCTTTTTTTATGAAGGAAAGATCGCGGAACAGGGGACACCGGACGCATTGATCGGTTCGCCACGCAACAAACGAACACAACAGTTCCTGAGTGCGGTTCTGGATGCCGGTTGACATCATCGTGACGTCTGAAAACAGAACCGGAAAGTTCTCCGCGGAGGTCCGGCGACGTTTTCTGGAGGACGGTGTCGTTTGTCTCCGACAGGCATTTGACCGTCATTGGCTGGCGGTCGCAGCCGACATCTTTGAACAGGGCAACGCCGCGCGCGGTCCACTGTTCGTTGATTACTCAGCCGATACCAGACCAGAAACCTATTTCGGAGATTTCTGGATCTGGCATCAAGTTCCGGCAATGCGACGATTCATCTTTGAGTCACCCGCTCCAGCCCTGGCGGGCGGTGTCATGGATGTGAACACGGTCATGCTCGTGACGGATAATTGGCTCGTGCGTGAAGCGGGCACATGCAATCACGCGCCATGGCACCACGACGGACCCTACTTCGATCTGGACGGACAGTGGTGTGTTCTCTGGATGAGTCTGGAACGTGTGGAAAAGAACGAAGGCGTGGTTTTCGTGAAAGGATCGCATCGCTGGAAGATGCAGTTCATGCCCGAGAGCTTCACCGGCAGCGGACCCAAGGCAACGCCAGATGAGGAGTTCGCGCAAATTCCCGACTTTTCGGGCGATACCGGAGAGTATCAGTTGATCGGTTTTGAACTGGATCCAGGCGATTGCCTGATTTTTGACTCGCTTCTCGTGCATGGCGCACTCAAGTCTGTTCGCCAGAGACAAAGAAGCCGACGATTGACCATGCGTTTCGCCGACGGTGAAGCGACCTATCGCCCGCGTGGTCCCTGGACACGGGACATGACGGACATCCTGGAGACGGAATATGGATTGAAACCGGGCGGACCCCTTCGTTGTGATTTGCTGCCGCTTCTGTGGACGGGAGAAGAGTAGGGTGATGATCATGGAGCCCGGATCAGGCGTTGCACCGTCGACGTGCAAGATCAGAGAGCAATACGTACAGGACGGATATGTGTTTCCGCTTGACGGTGTACCCGTCGAGCGCGCACGCCATGCTGCGGACAATGTTGAAGCGCTCGTCACACAACCGCCAGAAATTCGACATCCGTGGAACATCAAGTCGCATCTCCTGTTCGACTGGGTTTACGAACTCGCGACCGACACTTCAGTGTTGCACGCGGTTTCCAGCGCGATCGGACCAGATTTCTCGCTGGAGGGTGCTGATATCTTTCACAAACCCGCCAGCAGCGAAAGTTGGGTCAGTTATCATCAGGATGCAAACTACTGGGGGCTGGACCCCTATGAGATCTGTACCGCATGGATTGCGTTGACAGACGCCAACGAAGAAAACGGTTGCATGTGGTACATCCCGGCGAGCCACACATCCAGTAAACTGAAACATGAAGAGACAATCGACCCGGCCAACGCACTGACGCGCGGACAGACAATCCCGGTGGGACTCGACGAAAAGAGTGCGGTTCCGGTGATTTTGAATTCGGGACAGTTTGCGCTGCACCATTGTCTTCTTGCACATTCATCGGGACCCAACAGGTCCGGTCAGTCGCGAACCGGGCTGGCCGTGCGCTTCTTGCCGTCTCATGTTCGACAAACCGCCGGTCCACCGATGTCTGCAATTCATATCAGCGGCGCGCGAACGCACCGGGGTTTTCGGGATGATCCTCCGCCAACAGGCAGTCTGACACCCCGGAACATAGCGGCGCACGATCGTACGATGGCACCGCATGCCGTAAACAGCTACGCAACAGCCTGAGCAGGACACGCCATGTCATACATCAAGGCCTTTGAACCTGCGGAATTTGAACGGCGCGTGAACGACGTTCGCAGACGCATGGATGAACAGAATCTTGATCTGCTGATTTGCCAGGATCCTGCAAACATGAACTGGCTGACCGGGTTTGACGGCTGGTCGTTCTATACACCGCAGGCGGTGCTGGTTCACATTGATGAATCCGTTCCAATCTGGTTCGGACGGGCCCAGGACGAAAAGTCCGCCCACATCACCACCTATCTCCCGGCAGAAAAGATCATCGCTTTCAGTGAACCGCTGGTCCATCACCCGACCAATCATCCATTCGATGAATTGTGCACACTGATCAAGGAATGCGGCTGGGAGCATGCGAAGATTGGTGTCGACCTTGATGCGCACACTTACACGGCGCGCGCGCACCGGCATCTCGTTGACGGTCTCCCGAACGCGTCAATTCAGGACAACCGGGAACTCGTCAATTGGGCGCGTCTGGTGAAGTCTCCTGCGGAACTTGTATACATGCGTGAAGCTGGCGCGCTTACAACCCGTGTCATGAACGGTGCACTGGAACGTATTGCACCCGGAGTCCCGCAACACGAAGTGATCGCGGGTGTTTATCACACGCAGATTTACGGTGGTCCGGACATGTATGGCGACTACACGAGTCTCTGCCCACTCATTCAGGTTGCTGAAGGGACCAGTACGCCACATCTGACGTGGACGGATGCGCCATTGCCGGACGAGGGACTCGTGGTCATGGAACTGGGATCGGCGCGTCGACATTATCACGCACCGTTGACACGCACGGCGCATATCGGTCCACCACCCCGTGAAATCGAAAAACTGGCCAATGTCATTGTCGAAGGCGGTGATCTGGCGCTGGAAAAGGCACGACCTGGCGCAACCTGCGCTGACGTGGAAGCGACGTGGAAGTCTGTCCTGAAACGCAATGGATATGACAAGGAGAGCAGGGTCGGCTATTCGATCGGCATTGGGTTTCCCCCGGATTGGGGCGAAAGAACGGCAAGCCTGCGCCCCGGTGACGAGACAGTTCTCGAGGTTGGCATATGTTTCCACTTCCAGTCAGGCGTCTGGTTGGAGAACTACGGTGCTGCTGTCTCCGAGTCCTTTGTTGTCGGACCGAACGGCGGTGAAAGACTCTGTGATGTTTCGCGAAAACTCTTCGTTGTGGACGCATAGAACGCGTTGAATATTCACAAGACCTGTTGGATGAGATGAACAACAAGCCGTTTCCTCGTACGGAACTCGACGCACGCCTGACACGGCTGCGTTCTGCCATGACGGATCGTGATCTCGATGCGCTTCTGATCGCCACCCCGGAAAACATCTACTACCTGACGGGACTCGATCACTGGGGCTTTTTCGCTGCACATGTCCTGATCGTTCCACATGACGGTCCTATGACACTTGTCGCGCGTGCGATGGAGCGCATCACAGTCGAGAATCAGGTCAGCAATGCAGAGTTCATCGGGCATGCGGACAATGAGGAACTGTCCGATCGGGTCCTGAACGTTCTCGGGGACGGTGGTTTGTTGAATGGACGGCTTGGTCTTGAAGAACAGGCCCTGTTTCTGACACCGCGCATTGCAACGCTGATCAAGGAAGGGGCGTCCGGTGCCGAGTGGCACGATGGTTCCGATCTCGTGAAACAGTTGCGAATGATCAAGTCGCCACTGGAGATGGATTACACCCGACGCGCAGCCTTGGCAGCTGATGCGGGGACACTGGCAGCCATTGACGCCATCGGTGACGGCGCATCGGATTATGAAATCGCGGGTGAATGTCAGCGCGCCATGTGTCTGGCGGGGAGTGAGTACCCCGGATTCGGACCGTTCGTTCGACCGACATCACGGCTCGGAGAGGAACATACGACCTGGTGTGGAGAAGTATTCCGCAACGGTGATGCCGTATTCCTGGAAATTGGCGCAGCGTATCGAAAGTACCAGGCGCCCATGGGACGCCTTGTCTATGTCGGCAACGCACCGGTGGGTGTGGAAAAATCAGTCACCATGGCGGTTGAGGCAATGGAGGCAATACGCTGCGCAATCGTTCCCGGTGCCGTCGCAGGTGAGGCGTATGCCGCTTGGCGGCGTGTTGCGAGACGGTACGGGCTTGAAGGGTACGAGCGCCATCATTGTGGTTATCTGGTCGACATCGGATTTCCGCCAAGCTGGACGGGTGGCTCAAGGGTTCAGGGCTTGGCTCCTCATTCGGATCTTGTCCTGCAAGTGGGCATGACCTTTCACCTTCATGCGTGGTTTACTGATACGAATTGTGTCGACTACTTCATTTCCAATACGGCCATGCTGACGGAAGAAGGTTGCGAAATTCTGACGGTGCAATCTCCCCAGGAGTTGATTGTGAAGTGAGGATCGGTTTTCACGCCTGTTCTCGCGACACAAGTTCGCCGCACTTTTCGATCAGGGCCTTGACGCGGTCTCCCATGATGGCGAAGCGACTGTCGCGCGTCTGTCCCTTCAGATAGCGAATGTAGATCTGCTGAACGATGACAGCGGTCTTGAAGTGCACGAAAACCTCGTACCAGGAAATTCGCGATACATCGAAACCGGTTTTTTCTGCGTATCGTTCGACAAGTTCCCGACGGGTCGGGAATCCCGGTGCATCCGTTGGCATGTAGACCGCGGTACGCCAGCGTTCACTGTCCCCGTGTTCGCTCCAGTAGGTCAGCAAATTGGCGAGATCGAGCAGGGGGTCGCCGCGCGTACACATGTCCCAGTCGAGCACGGCAACAGGGACGGCCGGATCTTCCCGTGAGACCAGTATGTTGTCGAGTTTGTAGTCGTTGTGTACCAGCGTGGTTGCCACGGGTGCCGGGGTTTCTCCCATCAACCAGGATACAACCGATCCTGCATCGGGCGCATCGTCATCGAGAGCCGCTTCCCAACGCTGTGCCCAACCGGCAATCTGACGCTCAATGAATCCCTCCGGTCGTCCGAGGCCGTCGAGCGCGACCTCGGCCGGGTCGACCTGATGAAAACTTGCAAGAACGTCTGCCGTCATTTCACCAATGCGCCGGCACAGATCTGGGTTGTCGCGCGTTCGTTCGGGATTTGTCGCACGCAGGACAAATCCCTCGCGGCGTTCCATGACATGGAAGGCGCATCCAAGAATCGAGGTATCGGTGCACAGCACGAATGACCGGGGCGCGAGATCCCATGAACGCCAGAGACGTGAAAGAACGCGGTGTTCGCGCTTCATGTCGTGGGCCGATGGCGCGACCGGTCCAAGTGGTGGTCGCCGCAGGACAAATTCACGTCCCGAGAAGTCCAGGAGATATGTCAGGTTGGCATGGCCGCCACCGAATTGCCGAACACGCAGAGATCCGCTTGCACCTCCGAGATTGTCCCGCAACCACGGTTCCAGGACATCGAGTTCAAGTCTTTCGTCTTCCCGAATATCGATCGTTTCCGGGTCGATCATGTCTGAACGAGCCTGTTCCGGCGGAAACAATGGCGATCAACAGATTTCGAACAGGCCTGCCATTCCCTGGCCACCACCGATACACATCGTGACAACAGCTGTCCGTGCGCCCCGCCTTTTCCCCTCGATCAGCGCATGTCCGGTCATGCGTGCACCCGACATGCCGTAGGGATGTCCGATCGAGATTGATCCGCCGTCGACATTGAGCTTGTCGTTGTCGATACCAAGCCGGTCCCGGCAGTAGATGACCTGTACAGCAAAGGCCTCGTTCAATTCCCAGAGATCGATGTCATCGACCTTGAGGCCATTGCGTTCCAGCAGGCGCGGTACCGCAAAAACCGGACCGATACCCATTTCGTCCGGTTCGCATCCTGCAACAACCATTGACCGATAAATGCCGAGCGCCTGGAGTCCCTTTTGTTCAGCGACACGGCGCTCCATGAGTACGCATGCTGATGCACCATCGGAAAGCTGACTCGCATTCCCGGCAGTAACGAACTGATCTTCTCCGCGTACAGGATTGAGATTGGCAAGATCCTGGGTGGTCGTTGCCGGTCGGTTGCCCTCATCCCTCTCCAGCGTCACGGTTTGCTGCGAGACTTCGCCGGTCTCCTTGTTGGTGACCAGCTTGACCGTTTCCAGGGGTACGATCTCGGCGTCAAATCGACCTTCCCTTTGCCCCGCACCGGTGCGTTGCTGGCTCTGGACTGCATAGGCATCCTGTTGCTCGCGGCTGATTCCGTACCTGTCCGCGACGATATCGGCCGTTTCAATCATGGGCATCCAGAGTTCGGGCTTGTTGCATTCCAGCCACTCCTCGCGTGCCCGGAAATGGTTCTGGTTCTCGTTTTGTACAAGGCTGATCTGCTCGACTCCTCCAGCGACAGCGACGTCAACCTGGTCGACAACGATGCGTTGCGCAGCAGAACTGATGGCTTGCAGACCCGAACTGCAAAACCGGTTGATGGTCGTGGCAGCTGTCGTGACGGGCAGTCCTGCACGTATGGCTGACAGACGGGCGACGTTGTGGCCGGTCGCTCCTTCGGGCAACCCGCATCCGATGACGACGTCTTCGACCTCACCACCGTCGATGCCGGCCCGCTCGACAGCGTTGCGAATGACATGACCCGTCAAGGTTGCACCGTGCGTGTTGTTGAACGCACCACGGTACGATTTCCCGATCGGTGTACGGGCGGTAGAGACAATCACGGCTTCACGCATGGCAGTTCCCCGTTATTCCAAGATGCATCGTCAGGATTTCGTCTTGTCGAATTCATCAAACGACATTTCGTCCTCGACAAGGCGTTTCAGCAAGGATGCAGGTTTCCAGTATGCCTTGTGCGACACGGCGTGTTGTCGTTGTACCCCCGCGAGGATCTCATCAAGACCGACGCATCCGGCCCAGTGCATCGGACCGCCGCGCCAGACAGGGAACCCGTAGCCGTTGATATAGACAAGGTCGATATCGCTCGCGCGCAGCGCATGTCCTTCGTCAAGAATTTGTGCACCAATGTTGACCAGTGGATAGAGTACGCGTTGCAGAATCTCCTCGCCTGAAAACTCCCGGCGTTTCAGTCCGAATTTTTCAGCTGCTTCGATTGCAAGAGCCTCGACCTCCGGGTCCGGGATTCCTGTTCGCGAGCCCTCCTCGTAGAGGTAGTATCCACGCCCGGTCTTCTGCCCGTAACGCCCCATTTCACAAAGGCGATTGGCGATCCAGGCACCCCGACTGTCCGGTGCTGTGCCGTTGTTTTCATCCTTGCGTTTCCGCCAGCCGATATCCAGTCCGGCCAGGTCCATGACGGCGACGGGTCCCATTGCCATCCCGAAGTCATACATGACCGTGTCGATCTGATCCGGGCGTGCGCCTTCCTCGATCATCAATGACACTTCGCCAAAATATCCTTCCAGCATGCGATTGCCGATGAAGCCGTGGCAGACACCGGCGATGATTGGCA
>CBDAUZ010000001.1:0-2681113 GCA_965200745.1 Alphaproteobacteria bacterium | reverse complement strand
GAGCAGGGCAGCGTGGAGCGGAGGTGGGCTCCGGCGGTGTCCGGCGAGGTGATTACCGGCCTCACGAACGGTCAGGAATACGAGATTCGGGTGGAAACGCTGGATACCGGGAAGAAAACCGATGAGGCAAATCCGTCAGTGTCGGCCACGGGGAGGCCGAAGGACCGCCTGCCCGCGTGTCGGACTTCTCGGTCGCGGCGACCGACAACGGCAAGCTCACCGTCACATGGACGACGTCATATGCGCCGCACGGCTACAGGCTGCGCTGGCGCAAGATCGACGGTGGCTTCAACGAAGGCGTGCGGCTGCCCGCGGGTACTACGGAGTACGAGATCACCACCGGCCTCGAGGCCGGCACGGTCTACCGGGTGCGTATCGACAGCCTGAACGAGGATGGCGGTCTGGTCTCGGGTACAGCGTTCGCGAAGGACGCCAGGACCCGGACAAACGTTCCGAGCCCGCCGCAAGAACTGACGCTGACGACGAAAAAGGACGACCCGCAGCTGGATCCCGGGGAGATCAAGGTCACCTGGAAAGCGGCGACCAACGCGCCCAATGGCTACATGGTGCGTTGGCGCCAGAGCGGTACCACCACTTTCAGCGGAAGCAGCGGAACCGTGCAAGGAACCAGCCACACCATCCGGAACCTGGTGATGGGCACGAAGTACATCGTGCGCGTCGACACCCTCGACAGCAACGGCAACGTCGTCGCCGGGGTGTTCGCCAGCGCTTCGATTAGGGTGGAGCGCAGCCTCACGGCGCTGACCATCACGGCCGTCAAGCTGATCACCGGCAAGTTTGATGCCTCCCCCTATGGAGTCGGTGTCTACGGGCCTGGCGACACGATCTGGGTGTCGGTGACGTTCAGCGAAGTTGTTGCCTTGGACCCTGTTATCCTTGAACAAGTCAGGCCCACATTCACGCTGATGATCGGCAACCGGGAGCGGCAAGCGACCTGGCAAGGCCAGTTTAACGGCAACGAGCTCCGCTTTGGCTACAAGGTGGTGGCACAGGATGCGGGAGAGATCCGGTTCCGGGAAAACAGCCTGCGCTCCAACGACTACACCATCCACAAGATGGGAGAGGCCAACGCGGAAGCGGTACTGACCTACACCGGCGGGCTGAAACCGGGACACTGGGTGGCGCCGCCGGTGCGCGGTCTCGTGGCGAGGGCGGGCGACGAGTCGCTGGGTGTGAGCTGGGATGTGCCTCAAAGCACGCGCTGGCAGTATCTGGTGCGCTGGCGGGAACGTCGGGCGGGCTCTGAGCTGAGCGAAGGCGAGACAGTACCCGGCACAAGCTACACGATCACGGGTTTGGAGAACGGCCAAACCTATGTCGTGCGGGTGGACACGCTGGATGCCGACGGAAATCTGATCCACGGCACCAACTTGGCGGTGGCAGCCACACCGCAGGAGGCGGGCACACCGCCGACAGAGCCACGCGAGCTGGAGCTGGCGGTGGGGTCGGCTGAGGGGACGATCGACGTCACCTGGCAGCCGGCGGAGACGGCGCCGAGCGGATACCTGGTGAGCTGGCGCGAAAGCGGCCCCACCGGATTTAATACAGGGTGTTTTGGTGCACGTGGGCACCCAATACACGATCACGGGGCTGACCGTGGGGACGACGTACATCGTGCGGGTGGACACCCTCGACCGGAACGCTAGTGACATACCCGGGGCATCGATGAGCAAGTCGCTCACCTTGACCGAGCCACCGGATCCGCCACCGGTCCGACGGTGGAATTCGCAGATGTAGACGTCCAGGCAGCTGAAGGCACTACTCTGAATTTCGAGGTCGAACTCTCGGGGGCGCCGGACCACGAGGTCCGGGTGCGCTGGCGCACCAAGAAGGGGACGGCGCAGACCGACCGACTTCGAGGCTGGCATGGGCGAGCTGGTGTTTGCGCCCGGCGATACGACCAAAACGATTGAGGTGAAAACCAAAAAGGACGCTATCGACGATCCCGATGAAACCTTTACGGTCGAACTGTTCAACGCCCGCGGTGCGGAGCTCGGGAAAAACACCGAGGCGAAAGGTACAATCACCAACAGCGATCCGATGCCGGCGGTCTGGCTGGCGTATTTTGGCCGGGCGGTAGCGGAGCAGGCACTGGACGGGATTGTCTGGCGCATCGGGACGGTGCGCAGGGCGAGCTGGGAGGCGACGCTGGGCGGGGTGCCGGTTGGCAGTGCCACGGCCGTCGCCGGAGAAGCGGGCATCGGCCATGCGGACCTTCTGTCAGCGTTCGATGACACAGACCACAAGTCGCGCGGCGACCGCGAACCGGACGCCATCACATTGACTGACTTTCTGGCGACCAGCAGCTTTGCCGTGGCCGACACGGAGGACGGAGCCGGCCACGGCGTCGCCTTCTGGGGTCGAGGGGCACGGTCGAGCTTTGGTGGCACGGATGGCACAGCGAACGTGGACGGCACGCTGACGGCGGCAATGCTGGGCGCGGACTACGGCAATGACGGCTGGCGGGCAGGAGTGGCCGTCTCCGGAACCGAGGGCAAGGGCAGCTACCGCGTGGCGCGCGAGGGCGCTGGCCGGATGCGGGTAAGCCTGGTTTCCGCAATTCCCTACCTCTCCGTGACACCCTCGGAACGGCTCAGCCTGTGGGCGGCGGCAGGCACCGGCACCGGAACCATGACACTCACCCCGGAAGACGCGTCGCCAGCGGAGACGGATATTGATTGGCTTATGGCGGCGGCTGGCCTCAGGGGCGAGCTGTTGGCGGAAGGTTCGGGTCCCGCGCTGGCCGTCCTCTCGGACGTGCTCTGGTCCAGGACGACCTCGGACCGCGCGGACGCCTCGGGTACGTCAACCAGTCTGGCATCCTCCTCGGGCTGGCGACCTCAAGGGTGAGACTGGGCTGGGTGTGCTTGAGGGCAGTTGGACGCTGCCACAGGGTTTGCACTTCGATGTATCGGGTCGCACCTTGCTTGCTGCCGGCGACGGTCGTCGCGGCAACAGCGGCTTCTGCTCTGACGACTGCGCCCGGACAGCGCCCTGGCTTGTCGCTGAGCCTGAGCCGGGACGTGGGCGGTGCGCTATGACGACGGCGATGCGGGTTCCGGTTTCGGCGTCGAACTGGGCTACAGGCGGCGGTTTGACCTGGAGTGTGCCGAACTCGGGCTTGCACTTCGATGTATCGGGTCGCACCTCGTATGCTGTCGCCGGCGTGACGCGGCAACCGGGCCCGTGCAGCGCCGCGATGATCGGGGTTCCGTCAGGCGGTCGCAGGTGCGACCCCGAGGCAGCGGCTTCTCTGCAACTCTGGGCTACGACTTTTATTGCGCGGTCCGGACAGCGCCCTTGGCCTGTCGCTGAGCCTGAGCCGGGACGTGGGTCCGGTGCGCACTCGAGCGGCGGCCTTGCGCGCGTGTTTGAGATCCCACACGGAAGGCCGTCGAATGCCAGACATTTCTTGAGGTCGTCGGCCTCGGTCTTCGATGCGACGCATGGAAGAAGCGTTCGGCGAGCCGGCCCGCTGGGCGTTTGAAGCGGCTTACGGGTTATCCGGCCTTTTGCGGTCGATGCACGACCAGCACGACGGTGGGCTACAGCACTGGCTTCGCACGGCAGGCGTGTCGACCCGGCGCTGGGCGTAGCTACAGCCTGGGCGTGGCGGCCTGGCGGTCACAGCCTGTGTGCAAACGCGCGCAGGGCACCCAGCGGACACTCGGATCTGTCGTTCGGCCGCAATGCTGCGGGCGACGCGCCGTGAGACGGTCGCGGGCGTGCCGACCGATCACGGAATCGAGGCCGTGTTTCAGTTTCTTCTGCCATGCCTTGCCCATCGGCAATCCGGCGCCTGACGCGGCCGTCGGGATAAGAACTGCGGGCACGCGTTGCGCCCCGAGGGTTTGGAAGACATGCTTCCAGCCCGCCTCGTGGCGACCGCACGCGCACCCCGGAACGGCGACCCGATGCGCATGGCTGACATGCCTGTGTAAAGCAGAAGGGGGCGCACGCCATAGCGCTCCTGCCAGTCCGTGGCCACGCGCACGGTTGCCGTGCGCAGTGCCGTCGAAGCCAGATGGTGCACCCGCACCGACGGCAAAATCAGAAATCGATGGTTGCACACAACCTCTTGTATGTGGGCAAGGCGGGCGGCGGCGGACCAGCCAATATAGTCATCGCGCGGCTTGAGCTGCAGGCCCGCCGCAGTGAAACACAAGCCGCCCACAATCCCGTAGCGCGATGAACGGATCCAGTAGCGCAGCAAACCACCCGGTGCGCGCCGCCAACCGCCACGATGATGGCTCTCCATCATCGAATCCCAACAACGGCGATCCGCCTCTGAAACCAGATCAACCGAGACAACACCAAGCGCCGCGAGCGGGCAGGAAAGAGACAGGTCCGGATAACCAGCCGCACGAACATGGGCATCACCAACCGGTAACGCCGGGGCGGCAAGGAAACACCAAGCTCGCGCGCCAGAACCGGAAGAACATGATGCCCCGATGACAAACGCGGGCGACCCCGATAGTCAAGCCAGCCCTCGAGACTGGAGATCTCGCGCGCCAGGGATGCGCGCGAGCAATCACCACTCTTGCATGCATTCCTCAGCCACGACATCGTGTCCGCTGAAACCTGACGCAAACCAATCTGCATGAAACAGCATCATGCACAAACTCATGTCGGAATCAAGTGTGATTCAATGATAGCCGGATTGGCGGGTGCGGAGCTAACTTCGTCTTTCGTGGCGAGCCCCAGGCACATTCATTAGTCCATCTGGCGATCGCTGCGGAGCGAGGCGATTCGTGGATCCTCGGGTCACCTATTGTTGGTATTCAGATTTCACCGATGAGGTCATCCCGGATTATTCCGTAAGAAGTGGGAAGGATATTCCTGTGTAACTTCGTTTTTCTGGCGTCCTTCATCGCTTCATGGGATGTTGCCTTCTTTTCAAGCAGAGAGTCTTGCGTTGTTTGTAAGGCGTTGAAAGACAACACGAAAGTGAGGGGATCGAATCTTTTTTTCCCCCAATGCGTGTCGTGTAACCCGTTCAAATTGAACGTTTTATGAATCCGCGTGGTCCGGATCGGCGCGGATTTCATCCCGGGGCGTGGGGGATGCGCCAAACTGTTGATATCAATCAATATGATGTATGGGAAAAGGTCGCACCGGGCGATAATCGTGTGTTTTGCACCAATAGGGCAAGGAGCCCGACAGCGCCCATGACGACACAGCACCCTTCACTCTTTTCCTGGGATGACGTTGACCTGCTTGACGACTTGCAGCTTCTCAAGCTGGTTCTCGAGTTTCTGCCGGACGATGGGATCATTGAGGGACTGGAGACGCGGCGTGGTCACGGCCGCAATGATTATCCGGTTGCAGCGCTGTGGTTGCCGGGATTGTTTTCCAACATCCGTCGGTGGCGTCGTTGGTGCGCGAGACGCACCGCAACCCGGCGCTTCTTGATGTCTGTGGTTTTGTTCCGTTTAACCTGGTGCGACGGGTTCGCGCTTATCAGGACCCGGAAACGGGCGTTATCCATTTTCCCGGTTATGTGTCGCAATCGCCGGCTCCCGCCGCGCACAATTTCTCGCGTTTTCTATCATCGCGTGTGTCTCTTGAAGCAGAGAGTGGCGTGATGTCGGCGATGGCAGTGGCGTTGCGTGATCAGCTGCTGGAGGCATTGCCGGACTTTGGCGTTCACCTGGAATGTGACGGCCAGGCGATTGAGAGCCATTCGACTGGACACAAGGACATTTCGACGGGTTTGACATCGGACCCGGATGCGGACTGGGGCAAGCATGAGACGCATGATGTGGACAGCACGACGAACAAGGCGTGGACGAAGGTGAAATGTTGGTTCGGTTACACGCTGCATCTGATTGCCGATACGACCTATGAGATACCGGTGGCGGTTTCGGTGACGCCGGCATCGTCTTGTGAGCTCAAGACCCTGGAGGCGATGCTGCCCGCCATATTTGAGGAAAGCCCGGCGCTGGCCGAGCGGTGCCAGTACTTTTGTGCGGACCGTGGCTATGACAGCGGGCCCTTGAAGGCGTCATTGTGGGACGATTATCGGATTCGTCCACTGGTTGACACACGTCTGCTATGGAGGTCCGAGAAGAAGGAGGCGGGTTATGATCCGTCGAAACCGCGGCCGCGCGATCACGCGGCCGCGCGATCCGCATCTGATCGCGCGGACACGCTTGTCTACAGGGAGCAACGCCCTCTCGCCTTTCATGGCTTCGAGGCGGATCGGACGTGCTTGAAGTACCGGTGTCCGGCGGCTGCGTATGACATTGATTGTGCCGGTCGGGCGGCGTGTGAGGCGATGGCCGGGTGTCGCACGAAAGACTATGGTCGGGTGGTGCGGGTTCCGTTGCACACAGACCACGCGAACGCCCTGGGGCAGCCCGACCTGGAAGCGCAAGTACAAGGCGCGTACAGCCCTTGAGCGGATCAACAGCCGCATCGACCAGGGATACGGCTTTGAAAACCATTACATCCGCGGCCGGGCACAAGATGACCCTGCGCGTGAACTGTCGATGTGCGTCATGATGGCCCTGGCCCTGGCCAGCGTCGATCAGCCCGCGCACATGCGCAGCCTTCGCCACGCCATGCACAATCCCTCATATGATTACGGGAAACATGACCCGGTGATGCAACGTGTTACCCTTGAGGGTGAGCGGGCCATTGATCGAAATCTTGTCGCTTCGAAACGCGTTCTGTCGGTTATGCCAATACCGACATGACAGACACGGACACATTCTCGCGTTTTCGCTATCAGACTGGTTCCGATTGATGGGCCTGCGGTGGATTCATCAAAGTCGAACCATGCCGATCAGTCATTCAGATGCTGATCAGGCCGTCCGCGGTGTCTCTGTCGATGTGCGACCGGTCGCGGTCGGACGGCAGGCCATATCCCGCTCCCCCTCCTGTCTCAATCGTGACAAAATCACCGATCTGAAGATCAAATGAACCCTTGCTTGGTACCTCGATAACCCTTCCGTTTCGCCGGATCGAACAACGCGCCCTTTCACCTTCATGACCGCCGAACAGTCCTTGTGGTGCAAGGCGGAACCTGTCCGCATAGAGGGTGAGTGTGCTGTTTGGTGCAAGAATTTCATACACACGGGAGTACCCGAGACCCCCGCGATGCCTTCCGCAACCGCCGCTGTCAGTTCTCAAGGCGTATTCGTGCATGCGAAAGAAACCATATTCGAGGTCGAGTGCCTCGACTGGCGTGTTTGTACAGTTGGCAAGTGGCCCGCCCAGCGCACTTTCTCCGTCACCTTCTGCAGAGGCGCCATAGCCGCCGCCCAGCACTTCTGTCACCACGCAATATCGCGATCCGTCAAAATTGGTCATCGTCAATGCTGTTGTTGTATCAAATCCGCATGCAATGACGCGGTCCGGTACGGCATTGGCGAGCGCTTTCATCACCGCGTTATAGACCCGATAACACGCTTCCATCCGTGCATGAACAGGAGCGGGTGGCTTGGGGTTGAGAATTGAACCATATGGTACGGACAAGGTCACGGGACGGGTCATGCCGTGATTGAACGGAATGTCCGGTGAGGTCAGGGCAGCCTTGATCGGCGTGAAAGTCGCGGAATAGGTGGACGAAAGCGGACTGTTGAGATTGGATGCAACCTGATCGGCCGTCCCTGAGAAATCGGCATGAATGTTGTCGCCCGATACCGTCAGACGGACCCGGACGGGCAGGGTGCTTTCTGAAAGACCATCGTCGTCGATCGCATCCTCGCCTTCATAGATTCCATCCGGTACCGCAATCAGCGCCCCACGCATGCGTCGCTCGGAGTAATCAATCAGCTGATCCATGGCCGCGATGACTTCGACCGTTCCGTGTCGTGCTGCAAGCTCCCGCAACCTGTGTGCGCCGGTTCCGTTGGCTGCGAACTGTGCATTGAAGTCGCCGATCGTGAGTTCGGGGACACGTATGTTGCGTGCGATCAATCGCTGCAGCGGTCCACCATTCCAGTCACGGTCGAGATTCCATCGTGAAGGAGGCAGCCGCAGACCCTCCTGATAGATGTCCCGTGCGTCAGCAACGATTCCCGGTGCCGCGCCGCCAATTTCCAGGTGGTGTGCCACAGATGCCGCGAACCCGAGCAGTTCCTGGTTGAAAAAGACCGGCTGAAAAATGAAGACATCCGGAAGGTGTTGCCCGCCTTCATAAGGATCGTTCGAAAGATAGAAATCGCCTTCTTTCAGCGTTTCCGGCGGGAAGTGCCGTGCACATGCAGCCCAGGTCGCATGCAATGATCCGAGTTGCATGGGGATCATCTCGGCCTGTGCAACGGTTCGGCCATTCCGATCGAGAAGCCCGGCGGATGCGTCAGCTGCTTCGCGCACGACCGTCGAAAACGCCGAACGCACGAGCTTTGAGCCCATTTCTCGGGCAGCGGCAATGATACCCTGACTGATGACAGCGTAGTCGACCGGATCAAGTTGCATTGCGCGGCTCCGGGCAGGAAAGAGTGAATGGCGGTTTCAGGAACATTGCAATATCGTCGTTCCACATGATCTTGCAGTACTGCCGATACCCTTTTCGGCAATTCATGAGCACGGATGCGTGTATATTGATTGTCGTTCGCGCTCTGTACAATACGCGGAAAATCAACGAACGGGTCGGGTTGCATGCGAGTCGGAGTAGAAGTCGGCGGTACCTTCACGGATCTCGTCGCCATTGACGGGAATGGTTCTATCGTGTTCTCGAAGGTGCAATCGGTTCCGGAGAGCCCGGACGAGGGTGCCTTCAACGCAATTCAGGCCGCTGATCTCGAGATTTCGGAAATCGAGGATCTCGTTCACGGATCGACGATCGCAACAAACGCGGTTCTTGAGCGCAAGGGTGCCCATGTCGCATTTGTGACGACATCGGGCTTCCGCGACATCCTGATCATGCAGCGACACAGTCGCAGCCGTGTCTACGATCTGAAATATCAAAAACCGCAACCGGTCGTGCGACGACGCGATTGTTTCGAAGTGACCGAGCGTATTCTGGCAAACGGTGATATCCTCGTTGCTCTTGACGAGGACGCAATAGAGAAGGAGCTGATTCCGGCGTTGCGCAAGGGCGGATACGATGCTGTCGCGATCTGTCTCCTCAACGGATATGCAAATCCGCAACATGAGGAACGTCTGGCGGCACATATCGCACGCCACTGTCAGGACATGCAGATTTCCTGTTCCTCGGCGGTATCACGCGAGTTCCGCGAATATGAGCGGGCGTCGACCACGACGCTTTCAGCCTATGTACAGCCTGTCATTAACCGATACCTGGAACGGTTTGAATCACGGCTCGAGAACGGTGGTTTTCGCGGCCATCTCTCGGTCATGCAGTCAAATGGCGGACGCCTGCCGGTTGAAGGTATGCGAAGAAACGCCATCACGTCCCTGTTGTCCGGGCCTGCAGCCGGCGTTACGGGTGCCATAACACAGGCATCGAGATCGGGTTACGGCAACCTGCTCACGATCGACATGGGTGGAACATCGACCGATGTGTGTCTTGTGACCGATGGCAAGCCGGACATTTCCGCCGAATTTGCTCTCGATGGTCTGCCTGTTCGCACGCCGATCATCGACATCAACACGGTTGGAGCCGGCGGTGGATCAATTGTCTGGATTGATGACGGCGGCATGCTGCGCGCTGGTCCGCAGAGTGCAGGCGCCGATCCCGGGCCAGCCTGCTATGGACGGGGCGGTCTGGACCCGACCGTCACCGATGCGCATGTCATTCGCGGAACCTTGCGGCCCGAGTCATTTCTTGGCGGACGCATGGACATCGACCCGGTTCACGCACGCAATGCATTTCAGCCGCTGGTGGAATTTTTCGACATGTCGCTTGAACAAGTGGCGGATGCCGCCATTCGTGTGGCGGATGCCAGTGTTGTTCGTGCGATGCAGATCGTCTCGACCGAACGCGGAAAGGACCCGCGGGATTATGCTCTGGTTGCCTATGGTGGCGCAGGGCCGCTGCACGCCGCCCGCGTTGCAGAAGATCTCGGGGTGGAGACCATCATCATACCCCCTGGCGCCGGCGTGTTATCGGCATATGGCCTGCTTGCCGCAGACTTTCAGCAGTATGACTCGGTAACGCGCAAGATGATTCTGGACGATTCCGTGCCTGAGGAAATCGCAACGATCCATGGCCACATGCATCATCGCGCTGTCGAACGATTCATACGCATGGGATTGGGGAACAAACCACACATCACGTTTGTCGCAGACATGCGCTTTGTCGGACAGGCTTTCGAGGTCGCGGTACCGATTGACGATGTCGCGGGGCTGACATCGGAGCGACTGCGGCGGGCATTCGCCGACGAACATCACAAGGTATTCATGCATGGCGGCGATGCGGCAAACCCGATCGAGATCGTCGCATTTCGCATGGGTGTTTCGTCACCGTTGAAGTTTGTTCCCGTGCTCCAGGATTCGGTCGTGCAAGACGCGCGTCCGCTCACGTCATGGCAATATTACGAGTCCGGTGAATCGCACACGGGCGTCTCCGGATCGCGTTCCTCTCTTGCCATCGGCAGCAGCCTTGCCGGCCCGGCACTCCTGGAGGACTCAACCTCGACGATCTCCGTCCCGCCCGGGTGGTCGGTCGTGCGCGATACGCAGCTGAACCTCATCATGACTAGAGACAGGGCAGGGTAACGATACTGTGCCCTGGATCGCTGGTGCATTCCTGCCGCTGCGTCATTCACCAGCGTGTTTCGCAAGCTCAAGCTTCGAGATCACGCCGCGATGCACTTCGTCGGGACCATCTGCGAAACGAATGGTTCGGGCGTAGATCCATGCCTCGGAGAGAAAGCTGTCCTGACTGAGCCCCATCGCACCGTGGGCCTGTATTGCGCGGTCGGCCACGCGTTGGCAGACATTGGGTGCAACAACCTTGATCGCGGAGATTTCACTCCGCGCTTCCTTGTTTCCGACACGATCCATCCTGTCTGCGGCCTTGAGCACCAGCAGGCGTGCCATGTCGATTTCTATTCGACTGTCGGCAATGTCGGCACGAATTGTGTCTCGTGTCGATAGCGGCCGACCGAAGGCAACGCGGGATCGGACTCTCTCACACATCGCTTCCAGACACCGCTCGGCAAGCCCCACAAGCCGCATGCAATGATGTATGCGCCCGGGACCGAGACGACCCTGCGCGATCTCGAAACCGCGCCCTTCGCCGAGCAACAGGTTTGTTGATGGAACTTTGACGTTGTCGAAAATGATCTCCATGTGACCATGGGGCGCGTCATCGTTGCCAAAGACGTGCATCGGACGAATCACGCGGACACCGGGTGTGTCGACGGGTACCAGAATCATTGATTGCTGTCTGTGTCTGTCAGCTTCGGGATTTGTGCGACCCATGACGATGAGAATGCGGCATCGGGGATCACCTGCACCGGAAATGAACCACTTGTGCCCGTTGATACGGTAGCCGTTTCCTTCCGGTTCAATGCGGGTCTGGATATTCGTGGCGTCGGATGATGCAACCGCGGGTTCAGTCATGGCGAATGCGGAACGAATCTCTCCGTTCAGAAGTGGTACGAGCCATTGCTCCTTCTGTTCGTCACTGCCGTAGCGTTCCAGGACTTCCATATTGCCGGTGTCTGGTGCCGAGCAGTTGAAGACTTCCGGCGCAATCCTGCTGCGACCCATGAGTTCGCACAACGGTGCGTACTCCAGGTTTTTCAGGCCGAAGCCCCGCTCGCTATCCGGCAGGAACATGTTCCAGAGGCCGGCGTCACGCGCCCGGGACTTGAGTTCCTCAATGATCGGTGGAACCTGGGTCCAGCCGTGCTCATCGGCCTGTGAACGATATGTGTCCTCGTTCGGGTAGACATGCGAGTCCATGAAGGACGACACGCGTGCCAGCAGAGCGTTGACTGTTTCGCTGTATTCAAAGTTCATGCAATACCTGCTCCATGCACGATTAAGTATGCTGAATCATGTATGGTTTTTAAGTCGGGTTGTGTTGCGTCAGACTGTGGGAAGTACGTGATCGCGAAACTGCTCACGAAGATTGAGTTTCGACACCTTTCCGGTCGCTGTGTGCGGCAACGCATCGAGAAACACGATATCATCGGGCATCCACCATTTCGCAATGCGGTCCTTCAGGTAATCGCGCAGATCATCCGCGCCGACGGCGGCAGCATCCTTGTGGAGCACAACGACAAGCATCGGTCGTTCCTGCCATTTCGGATGCGGCAGGGCAATGGCAGCCGCTTCTGCAACGGACGGATGCCCCATCGCAACATTTTCCAGGTCTATGGAGCTGATCCACTCACCTCCGGATTTGATCAGGTCCTTCGTTCGATCCGTGATCTGGAGCAGTCCCTCGGGTGCAATCGTTGCAACATCACCCGTGCGGAACCAGCCATCCTCCGTCATTGCCGCAGCCGTTGCGTCGTCGTCGTTGTAATACCCGTTCACGATCCAGTATCCGCGACACTGAAGTTCGCCCTGGCTCGTTCCGTCGTGGGGAACGAGATTTCCGGTGCCGTCCATCAATCTGAGTTCGACGCCAAAAAACCGGCGTTGCCAGAGTGCGCGTTCGTAACGTGCGTCGCCCTCAAGTGCGTCCATCGACTCGCCCGTCGCACCGCAAGAACATACCGGACTGGTTTCGGTCATTCCCCAGCCTTGCATGAATCTGACGCCATATTCCTCCTCATAGGCCTTGGCCATTGAGACCGGGGCGGAAGCGCCGCCGGAGACGAGATGTGTCAGCGACGACAGTCGTTTACCGGTTTCTCGCAGATACTGGAGCAAACCCAGCCAGATTGTCGGGACGCCCAGCGACAGGGTGACCTGTTCGTTCTCCATGAGTTCATGGAGGTTGGGTCCATCAAGCTTCGCACCGGGGAGAACAAGCCGTGAGCCGCAGATCGGAGTCACGTACGGCTGACCCCAGGCCTGGACGTGGAACATCGGAACAATCGGCAGGACCGTTCGACCAATCCCGTAGCGTTTTACATGTGATGCGAGCAGCCCCATCGCGTGAAGAACTGTCGTCCTGTGGCTGTAGAGCGCCCCTTTCGGATTGCCGGTAGTCCCGGACGTGTAACACATGGCTGCGGCACTGCGTTCATCGAGTTCAGGCCAGTCGTATGTCGTGGGCTTTCCATCCAGCAAGTCCTCGTAACAGTGGACACGATGGAGACCGGTCTTCGGCATGTGTGCACGATCGGTCATGATGACATAGTGCGCAACACCGGGCAGCCTGTCGGCAATCTGTTCCAGCAAGGGAATGAGATTGACATCAACAAAAATGACGCGGTCTTCGGCGTGATTGATGATGTAGATCAACTGGTCTGAAAAGAGCCGCGGGTTGATGGTATGGCAGACTGCGCCGATTCCCGAAATGCCGTAGTACAACTCGAAATGTCGGTATGTGTTCCACGCCAATGTTGCGACACGGTCGCCTTGCGACACCCCGAGTTCACGCAATGCATGCGCCAGGCGTGCCGTCCGAAGATAGGCGTCACGATATCCATAGCGGTGAATCGTTCCGTCCTCGACGGTTCGCGAAACGACCTCGACATCGGGAAATGCATCGGCTGCGTGTCTGAGTATATCGATAATCATCAACGGCCGATCCATCATCTGCCCGTACAGCATTGCAATTCTCCTTGAACCCGGCATCACAGAGGTTTGATGATAGCAATTCAGTGATATCCGAACAGCCCGGAAACCGGGCGCAATACATGTCGTGGACAGGCCATGCAGACCGACGATGCTTTTACCGAAGATTATCGAGAAACGCCGTACTGGTGGGATCTGGCGCCACGCCCCGAGAGCACCGGGACAATCCTGCCCGACAGGGCTGATGTTGCGATCATCGGTTCCGGCAATGTTGGATTGTCCACTGCGCTGACGCTCGCGCGTGCAGGTCTGCGCGTCGTCGTCATTGATGCCGAAGCCGCCGGTCACGGCGCGAGTACACGAAACTCCGGTTATCTGGGTCGCGCCCTGTGGTTCAAGTACGGAGACCTTGTGGCACGCCTGGGTCATCAAGCGGCCGGCGAGCTCTCCCGGGTCGCAATCGATGCCCACGACTACGCGACGACGCTGATACGCGACGAACAGATCACCTGTTTCTATAGAAATTCAGGCCGTTTCATTGCTGCACCGTCACGCAAGGTCTACGACAAGCTCGCGCACGATCTCGACATGATGATCGCCGATGGCGTTCCGGTAGACGCCGAAATGATCTCGCCGGACAGACAACGCGAAGAGGTCGCCAGTGACTACTATCACGGCGGACAACTGCTGCACGGGAACGGAGTCATACACGCCGGCCTCTATCATCAGGGATTGCTTGAGAGAGTGCAGAGCGCTGGAGCGACCATTGTTGGCTATTGCCCGGTCAAGCGTGTTGTGCGGAGAAACGGAATTTTCAGAGTTTTCACGCCGCGGGGTGAACTGGACGCAACGGACGTCGTCGTTGCGACAAACGGCTATACAACACGCGCATTGCCCTGGCATCGGCGGCGCGTCGTACCGGTCTCTGCTTTCAACATCGTTACCGAGGTTGTTGATCCGGCTCTGGTCAGGAAAGTCCTGCCGAACAACCGGCCCATGATCGAACACTGCAATTCACCGAACTGGCTCAGGACCAACGAGGACGGCACAAGATTTCTGTTCGGTGGCACAACCGGAGAGGACCGGGTGACAATGCGGGCCAAGGCTATCGAACTGCGCCGCGAACTTGTGCACATCGTACCGGACCTTTCGGAAATCAGGATCACACATTGCTGGCAGGGCAAGGTAGCGTTCACATTCGATTTCCTGCCGCATGGCGGCGTTCATGACGGAATTCACTACGCCATGGGGTGGTGTGCCGCCGGGGTACCCATGGGGACATGGCTCGGACACAAGACAGCCCTGCGCATTCTCGGTGATCCGGGACACCGGACAGCTCTGACGGACCGGGTATTTCCCGGCAATCCGCTTTACTTCGGACGTCCGTGGTTCTTGCCGGCCGCTGTAGCATGGATGAAATACCTCGACCGCAAACTCAGGCAGTAGAACCAATCATCGCGTACAGCTACGGGATGATGCGTCGTCGTCGAGTCGATCACGTGCACTGATGGAGAGTCCGTCAGTCGACCGATCGATCGTGGCGCTCACATCGAGATCATTTCGCGTCGCATTGAATCGGACCCGTCAAGGGTTCTGGCGAACAGATGACCTGCGTGCACGGCAGCAGCGATATGATGTGGTGCTTCGCAATCTCCGATTCGCTGAAGTGTCTCGATTCCGGCAGCATTGAGGCGCTCGGGATCAGCGGCAAGTTCAAGGTACAGCGACTCATCGGGTTGCCGTGACGTAACAACGACCACACTGTCGCATGCCACTTTTCGCGTTGGTCCGCCGTAGACGCCATCGAAACGCGCTTCATTGCTATCCCATGACTGGAGGGTGTGTGCAGTGACAATCTCCACGCCGAGTTCGATCAACCGGGACTGAATGCGTGATTGATCGAGCGTTCCCTGACAGGTCGGCGAGACACTGTCAGCGCTTGTTACGAAGACGACATCCGTATCATGCGATGAAACGGCTTCTGCGATCACACCACCCATGTAGAAATGATCGTCGTCGTAAATGACAACGCGACCAGAAAGTTTTGTACCATCCATGACATGATCAGGGGTGAAGACACCTGGCAAGTCGTGACCGTCAAAGGAATTGAACGCCGACCGTCCCACGCCGTTGACACGCCATTGCGCGCCGGTTGCGATGCATACGTGCGAAACATCGAATGACAGGATGTGTTCGGACGTGAGGTTGCTGTCCCGAAAGATTTCGATATTCGGCATTTCCTGGATACGCCCCAAACGCCAATCGCGTACCCGCGCGAATGTCGACAGCCCGGGGAGGCCCGCTTCGCGCGAAACGCGACCGCCCAGCGTTGTTTTCTTTTCTGCGAGAACGACAGTGTAACCTCTCTGACCTGCCGCGCGTGTCGCCTCGAGACCGGCGGGACCGCTGCCGACGACCAGGACCTTGCCCTTGCCGGCAGCAGGAGGAATGAATTCGGGATGCCAATCGCGCCGCCATTCCTCACCCATCGTCGGATTCTGCGTGCAACGTAGCGGGACAGCCTGTCCGTTCGACATGATGCAGACATTGCACCCGATACACTCACGAATCTCGTCCATGCGACCTCCCTCGATCTTGCGGGGAAGGAATGGATCGGCAATCGATGGCCGTGCTGCGCCGATGATGTCGACCAGACCTTGCTTGATGATGGACACCATCCTGTCCGGTGTGGTGTAGCGACCGACTGTCAGCACAGGTTTCGATGTGACAGTCTTGACGAAGGAAATGTACTCTTCCTGTGCACCTTCTTCGGCAAATCGCGCCGTTCGGGCATCGGCAGGAAAATTGGCGATGTTGACGTCCCACAGATCGGGAATCTCGGCGAGGTATTCGACCAGTGCACGCCCGTCGCCGTCGCGCGTTATGCCCATGTCCGTATCGAGATTGTCGACAGCAAACCTGATTGCGACGGCACACTCTGCTCCCACCGCGTCCTTCGTCTCTTCAAGGAGTTCACGGATCAGGCGCGCACGGTTTTCGAAACGTCCACCGTACTCGTCGGTTCGTGTGTTCTGGACAGGGGACAGAAACTGGGCGGGCAGGTATCCGTGCGCCGCATAGACATAGACAATATCGAAACCGGCTTCGCGTGCGCGCAAGGCCGACTTCCTGTGGTTTGACCGAAATTCGCGAACATCCGCGCGGTCCATGGCCCGTGTTTGCGTCGTACCGTGCCAGACCGGCATCGACATTGGTGCGGTTGGCACACGACGCGTGAGGTTGTTCCCGCTCGAATAGCCGCCATGCCATAATTCGACACCCGCCAATGCGCCGTGTCGATGAACCGCGTCGACCATGGTGGCCTGGTTTCGGACGTCTGTATCATCCCAAAGGGTGCAATAGGCGTGCGGGAAGTCGTCGGATGACGGTTCAACCGAACAGTATTCCGTACAGACCACACCCCAACCGCCTTCGGCCTTGACTCCGCGCATTGCTGCCAGGGTTTGAGGCATGGCAAAACCCATGCCGGAGCAGTGCGGTACCTGATAGAACCTGTTCGGTGCGGTCACAGGGCCTATACGAATGGGTTCGAACAGGACGTCATATCGAGGATCCCGCGCCATTTTCTCCTCCGATTTCCAATGGCCTGAAACGTCAGTCTATGGGCAACACCGACATGGTCAAACATCGGCATGCGTTGCCATTGTCAGCGTTATCCGGAAGATTTCGCATGCGTGGACAGAACCGTTTGCGGATTCACCACAGGCTGCCGGTGGCAATCGTGATATCCTCCATTGTGATGCCTGCGGCGCGTTCCGAACAAAGAAACGCGGCCAGTTCCGCAACTTCATCCGGTTCCAGAATTCGTTTCATCGGTGAGTAGGCTGCCGAATCCCGATAGGCCTCTGCGACAGAGATGCCCTTGTCAGCAGAGAAATGTTCCATGCCGACGGCTGCCATTCCCGTATTGACGAAACCGGGATTGATGGCATTGCAGGTCACGCCGTGTGGTGCGCTTTCGATTGCGACGCAACGCATCAAACCGAGAAGTCCTGCCTTCGACGCACAGTATGCACCGAATTTCTCGTCACCGACATTGGCAGCAGTCGACCCAACAATGACAATCCGGCCCCATTTGCGTTCCATCATTGCGGGCAGGCATCGCCGGATCATGCGAAATGCACCGGTCAGGTTGATGTCGAGCACGAGATCCCAATCCGTATCAAGCGTTTCTGTCACCATTTTCTGAAACGAGACGCCGGCAGCACACACGAGGATATCAATTGACCCGAATGTCGTCACACCGAGATCGACAAGTGACTGACAACTTTCATTATTCCGCAGGTCATGATGCTGAAAAACCACTTGCGCGCCGTGCGCACGGATGGCGTTGGCAGAATCCTGCATATCAGTGGCGGTGGGAAAGTAGTTTTCCTCACGCGCGACAAGACCGCGGTGACCTTGCGTGAATGATCCAAAGACGATGTTGGCACCTTCGCGGGCCAGCGCAGTTGCAATCGCACGGCCCTGGCCGCTACCACCACCGGTCACCAACGCCGTGCGACCTGCCAGTCCGTGTGAGATCATGAGTTCCGTCCTTTTCAACCTGTTGCATTCGACTGTTCACGTGGCAACTCGAACGAATGCATGAACTCCGTAACGTATACTGACAGGAATTGCGCTGTCCTGAACAGCATGTTCCTGGCACGACTCGGATCAATCCGGACGGATGATCCTGTCCGCACGCACGATACGGGCCAGCTCTTTTCCTGAATACATTGCGCGTCGGCAATGCAACGGCTTGCGAGAAATGGCCGAACGAATGGATTGTTCCCGCACGGCGGGTTGCTTGATCATCATATGGAGCAGGCAAAAATTGCTGTTATTCAAGCAGTTCATATTGAATGTTACATCGATGCATCAGGCACCAATAGCGAGGGTCACAAGGAACTTCACTGCATCGAGTGTTTTGACGTACATGGTTGAGGGGCCGAAATTGGTATCAAGAGTTCATCCGGGAATTCCGTGGAGTTGTTTCGGTGGCAAGGTCTGACTTCTGATTGCCGGGGCCGCCTGTATCCGTTCGAAACCGGGTAGAATCGCTGTCTGGAATTTCAGGGACCTTGGTATTCTCCGGGAAATCAGAGGCTTGTCTTCCCTGCGTAATATATTGCTCTCGATACAGGCGATTATCGGCGGTACGGCAAGAAAATCCTCTGAACGCGACGAAAACCCGGGTCTGCTTCAGTATCCACGTGTTGGATCCGTTATGTTCAGCAGTTCCTCGCCGCTCAGAAATCGTCGAATGTTCTCCAGGAACAACTGGCGACCACCAATGACAAAATCCTCATACGTGATCATGCCGCCCGTATGCGGTGTGATGAACACATTGCTCATCGTCCAGAACGGACTGTCTGCAGGCAATGGTTCTTCTTCAAAGACGTCGAGTGACGCTGCAGCGACCTTGCCGTTTTCGAGTGCAGCACGCAGATCTTTCTCCACGACAACATGACCGCGTGCCATGTTGTGGAGAATGACGCCGGGTTTCATGGCGTCAAATGCGGTTGCACCAATGAGACCTTTTGTACCATCCGTCAGCGGTGTTACGACGATCACGTAGTCGGCACGACCCAAAACCTCGTTCATGTCGTCCGGTGCAACAACTTTCTCGACACCTGCACACGGCGCCGGCCGTGCGCGCACGCCGTAGACCGTCATTCCCAATGCATGGGCAACGCGCGCACAGGCGCGGCCAATCCTGCCGAGCCCGACAACAACAAGCGTTCCGCCTGGCGAATGCAACGGCGCCTGATAACGCCATTCCTTCCTTTTCTGCTGATCGTGGTATTCGAAGAACCGGCCGCTGATGGCGAGCAGGCGCGCCATGGCGAATTGTGCCAGTCCTTCATCCTGCACACCGCCGGCGTTGCACACCGAAACGGTTGCCGGATCCCACGGGGTCAGGTGATTGATGCCGGCGCCCGAGGAAAAGACCATGCGCAATGACGGTTGCTCGAACAACGCGGCACGCGGGAAGGGGCCCGGCTGAAATCGCTCGGTATAGGCAATGTGCGGGTCGAGCCGGCACACATCAGGAAATGATTCGAACGAGTCACACGTCCTGATCTCGATGTCGGGATACTGATCGCGAACACTATCGGCGATCTCATCCGGAACATCCGAAAGAACAACCATTCGCAAACTCTTGGTCATGCGCAATTCAATCACGGGTGTGTCAGTTATCTGAAAAGATCAGTGCCGGCGTAGCCAGGCATCGCCTTCGGTGACCTCAATCACCGTCGGCACATTGCGTGCCAATGCATCGGTAACCGCATTTTCAAATTCGTCTGCAGACTGCGGATGAACGCCATGGCAGCTACAGGCCTTTGCCAGTGCAACAAAATCCGGGTTGCTTCCCTCGACACCGGTTCGGTGAATACCGCGTGCATCAAGATCGTCCTGAATCTGTTTCAGTCCACCGTTGGTCCAGATGATGATAGGCAACGTAAGTTCGAGATCCCTGGCGACCATGATCTCCGGCATCGTGAACATGAATCCGCCATCGCCGGCAAGGACGACAACAGGATTATCGGGTAACGCAAGTTTTGCACCGATCGCATTGGGGAGTGCACAACCCAGCGCGCAGTAGCCCGCCGGATAGAACCACTTTCTCGGTTCTTCCACTTCCATCATGAATGCGCCGGTGTAGACGAGTTGGCATGCATCGCCGGCAAATATCGTGGACGGTGACGTACACGAACGCAGGGATCTCAGCAGGCATGCGTGCTGTCGTTCCGAGTCCGTGAGGTTTGCAAAAATTTTCTGTTTTGTCTCATGAACAAGGCTGATGCGTTTACGACGAACGCGTTGATCCGAACGATCAAGCAGATTTCTCATAATCTCACCTGCAGCCGTAGAGGCATCATCAACGACGCCCACATCTGCCGAATAGAAGTCGTTGATTTTGCTGGAATCGATATCCACACGTATCAGACGACCATTGAATTCAAGGCGTTCGACAAAACTGTCTGTTTCGGAAAGTTCTGTTCCTATCGCGAGGACACAATCCGATTTTGCGATAATGTCGCGCGTTTCAGACCTGACCGTACTCGCTCCGAGGTTCAACGGGTACGATTCGGGAACTATACCCTTGCCAGCGGTACTGGAGATAACGATTGCATCCAGTTTCTGGGCCAAATTCATGATCTCATGCTTTGCATTGATCGCACCGCCGCCGACCATGATGATCGGGAAGCTCGCTTTGCCCAACAGGTCTGTTGCGGCCGGAATGGCGCACGAATTCCCTTCGCCACGGCTTGGTTTGTTTACTGGCTCCCAGTCATCTGTAACGGTCTCGGCCTGGATATCGATGGGAACGGATATGTGGACGGGACGCGGTCGTTCGTTTTTGAACATCGAAAACGCCTGTCCCAGATGAAGGGGGATATCGGACGGACGACGGACAGTTTCGCTGAAAGCAGTCAGGGGCTCTGTGACGCGCTTCTGTTCTGTCACCTCGTGGAGCACACCCCAGCCTTTGCCAATGGTGTGACTGGCGGGTTCTGCAGACAAGAGAATCATCGGAATCGAGTCCGCGTAACATTGAGCGAGCGCCGTCGCTGCGTTCGTCACACCCGGGCCCGAGATTACGAGAGCGACCCCGGGTTGGCCGCGTGCACGGGCATAGCCTTCGGCCATGAATCCGGCGCCCTGTTCATTTCGCGCCTGAACGTGGCGTACACCGTACTTGTCGAGCCCGCGACAGAAGTCGAGCGTGTGCACACCGGGAATCCCGAACACTGTAGACACGCCATATTTCGCGAGGAGGCGGATCGTTGCTTCACCGCAGTTTATCGCGTTTTGCATGCGTTCCCGTTCCGTTCATTCCTGAGAAACCTCACGCTACCATATTTGCGAGAACGGCGTTCGTCATCTCGAGGCTTGTCATCCGGCCACCGAGATCCCTGGTGCGTGCACCTCCGGCGAGAGTGCGTGAAACTGCCAATTCAATCTCCTCCGCAAGATCCGGCCGTGCATACGAATAACGGAACAGCATCGCGGCAGAGAGAATGGTGCCAAGCGGATTTGCCATGCCCGTTCCAGCGATGTCCGGCGCTGATCCGTGGACGGGTTCATACAGCCCTTTTGTGCGTTCACCTTCACGGGGCATCGCAACCAGGCTTGCTGAAGGCAGCATTGCGAGGCTGCCGACGACCGCACCTGCCTGATCGCTGATCAGGTCACCAAACAGATTGTCTGCAAGGATCACATCGAAACACCCTGGATTGCAAGCAAGCTGAAAACTTGCGTTGTCAGCCAGCAGGTGACGATAGTTCACATCCGGATAAAGCATGGCGACTTCGTCGACGACCTCTCTCCACAGGACGCCGACTTCCGTTACGTTCGACTTGTCAAGAGACACGAGCTTCCTTCGCCGTCGTTGTGCGAGTTGAAAGCCGGCATCTGCGATACGTGCGATCTCGATTTCATCATACTCGCACAGATCATAGGCCCGGCGAGGTTTGTCACCCGAACGCTCAATGCCGCGGCACCGCGTGAAGAAGGCGCCACCTGTCATTTCCCGAAGGACGACAAGATCGACGTTCTTCACCAGATCAGGCCGATAGGGCGACTGCGGTATCAGACAGTCCCAACTCCGTGCAGGGCGTAATCCGATGTAGGTTCCCAATTCGTATCGCAAACGCATGAGGCCGTCCTGCATTTCCGGACCACCGGGAACCCGAATATGATCCCAGGTTGGGCCGCCAACTGCGCCGACCAGTATGGCGTCGGCTTCGTGCGCGGCATCGAGCGTCGACTGCGGGCAGAACTCACCGCATGAATCCCACGCCGCACCATGCAGCGCTGCTTCCTGCATGTCGATTTTCATTGTTGATCGGCTGATCTGCTCAATGACCCGCAGTGTGCAATCCACAACTTCCGGTCCAATTCCGTCGCCGCGCAGAACCAGCAGCGAAAAGGATTCAGGCAAGGGTCTGCTCCGTTTCATTCGATAGTTGCGCTTTGCCGTCCGGCAAGGAAACATAGCGCGTGCTGTCGCGTACGCGCTATATGCCGTCAAACGGCATTGACGTTTCTGGAGGCGACATGAATCAAATGCTCTACGCTGGCGATGTACATCCCTTGCAGGCATGGGAGATGTTGTCAGAGGACGAATCTGCCGTTCTGGTTGACGTACGTACAAGGCCGGAGTGGCAATTCGTCGGGGTGCCCAATCTCGAGTCCATCGGGAAGAGGCTGCGCCTTGTCGAGTGGCAAGGCTGGCCGACCGGTCAACAGAATTCGAGATTTGCCGAGGATTGTGCAGATGCGGGCATCGAAAAGGGCAGGGCGATCTGCTTTCTCTGCCGGTCGGGCGTCCGTTCCATGCACGCGGCAATCGCAATGACGTCGCTCGGGTATGGTCCCTGCTACAACGTTTCAGGGGGCTTCGAGGGCGACAAGGATGGGAACATGCATCGTGGCAGTCGCGGTGGCTGGAAGGTTGCAGGGTTGCCGTGGATCCAGGAGTAGCCAGACCCGGATAGCGAGCCGTCGTTGGGTCAAATCTGATCTCGACTGTTCAAGCAAGAATGGCATGCGGATTGAATGGGCGACGCCTGTCGCGCCATGACCTCTCTGGCGCGGTTGTCTGAACGCGCGATCAAGCGAGGCCCGGAAAAAATCGATGCTGATGGCTTGAAACTGAACTGCGCAAAACCAAATCTTGTTCGTACCCGGCACTTGCCGAAGACGGGAGTGTGGACGGGTAAGAAGGTTCCGCTACGGGGAACTGCACATGTTGCTCATTGAAGGATATGTATGATGACACGATTTGATTTCTCTCCCCTGTTTCGTTCGACGGTTGGCTTTGACCGCATGATGAACATGCTGGAAGCCAATTCCCGGTCTGGTGATGAAGGTTTTCCGCCTTACAACATCGAAAAGATCGGAGACAACAACTACCGCATCACCATGGCTGTAGCCGGTTTCCGCGATTCGGATCTGAACGTAGAGGTACGTGATGGAACCGTGACAGTGTCCGGTTCACGCGATTCCAAGCCAGACCAGAACCGGAGTTTCCTGCACCAGGGTATTGCAGCGCGTAGTTTCCGTCGGTCATTCCAGCTCGCTGACCATGTGAGTGTTTCCGGTGCATCGTTGGAAAACGGACTGCTTCATGTCGACCTTGTTCGTGAGGTTCCCGAAGCATTGAAACCGCGTACCATCGCGATTGTGAACGAAAACACGCATCCGCAGCTTGAGAAGAAGGCCGCCTGACCAAAACCATCAGGTCTTTCACAAGGGGAGAGCGTCGGAACCGTTTCCGGCGCTCTCTGCTTGATCACTGAACCCGCTCGTGGCGCATTTCCGTCAATTTGACGGTTGTGACCCGCAGGCTGCACGATTCACGGAGCGGGTACATCAAGAGTCTCCAGCAATCCGGCAAGTAATCGCGCTCGGGGAACCAGCGAAGAATAGAGGATATGCTCGTCGTGCGTGTGGGCCCCGTCGCCACAAAGTCCCAGACCGTCCAGGGTCGGAATGCCGAGTGCGCCAGTAAAATTCCCGTCGCTACCACCACCGAAACTCCCGTGTCCAGGAGTGAACCCGATCTCCTTTGCGATCGCTTCGGCTCGCGAATACAGGTTCAGAACTTCCGGACCAGGTGAAAAAATCGGACGGAGTGGGCCACGTTCGACAGTGATGCTGATTTCCGGATTCTCCGGCTGAAGCGCCATCATTGCAGTATCGATTCGTTCGATCGCTTCCTGCGTGGGCAGTACAGCCAGAACTTCGGCCTCGCACGCGATCGGCACCACGTTGACAAAGGTTCCTCCGTGTACCCGTCCGACGCGCAGTGCCACACCGGCTTCGTGGTCGCTCATTTCCTCGATGGCATGGATCTGACTGGCCATTTCCCTGATGGCACTTTGTCCACGGGAAAGTACTGAACCAGCATGGGCCGGCCGACCATGGACCTTCACACCGTAACGTGCGATTGCATGGCGTCCGGTTACGAGTTTTCCTTCCTTTGCGGGTTCCGGAACCAGAACGTAGTGGTTACGCGCCGCTTCCGCTTCGATGCGGCTTCGCGTTGTCGGGCTCCCGACTTCCTCGTTCGGTATGAACATGAACGTCACCGATAGCCTGGGTATCACCCCTGACCGCAAGATCTGCTTCATCGCATAACATGCCGCGTACATTCCTCCTTTCATGTCATAGATTCCGGGGCCATAAACACGGTCACCGTCACGACGGAACGGCAACGCGTTTTCGAGGGTTCCAACGGTGTGTACGGTGTCGAGGTGACCGAGAACCAGAATGCCCGGACCTTCGTTCTTCCCTGAAATTCGCGCGGTGAGAAGATCTCCGTAGTTCTCGCCACCTGCCTCACGTTTGATGGATGCACCGATTGATCTCATCTCGCTCTCCGCGAGATCCATGATGCGATTGACTCCTTCAGGATGATTGGTGGGACTCTCGACAGCTACCCAGCTTCGAATGCCCTCGAGAAGTTCCTCAGCGCTGAATACGGGTTGATTGTGACGCGGATTGTTCATGGACAGCTCGCAGGTTCGGAATCAAGTCGTAAAACCGTCTCACATTTGCTGCGACCGCGCCATCTGGCTCTCGACGTGTGCACGCCCATGCCCGTCTACCTGGTAAAACGGTGACAAGTGTCGAACGCATGGGTTCAGTATCGACCAGCGTCGAAACGGCCAGCGGTTTGTGTATCAACATATCGATAGTCTGTGTGTTGATAGCGTGTCGCGCATGCGATCAATGGATCTGAAAGGCACTTTTCCGCAGTGATCGATACCATCTCCAATATCGGCAATCCGGGCACGACCTCCCGTACGAGGCTGAACCGCTGGCAGGCGTCTGAAATCATCCGCAGATGAAACGCGGCAACGCAATGTCCGCCATGATCGACTCGCATTGTGTCTCGTTGACGAGATGGTCAGATCTCGGCGTCTGCTTCGGATGCTCTGGTTCTCGCGGAAGAGAGTCTTGACTTGGCATGGAATCAAGGTCATCAATCGTCCTTGCGTGGTGATTTGCTAACCAGCTTGCGGCCACGAAAAACAATCCGCTAAACGGTTGCGGCTGCAGCTCCCAAGCCTGCCATGACCAAGCGGGCTCGATTTCCTGATGGAGTTGCACCGATGAATCAAGCCAGCTTACCGTCTACCAACTTCAGCACACGCACGAATCTCATTCGCGGCGGGTTGGTGCGAAGCGCGTTTTCGGAGACATCCGAAGCACTGTATCTGACCTCGGGATATGTCTATGACACAGCCGAAGAAGCCGCGGAAGCGTTTGCCGACAAGAACGATCATTACATCTAT
The DNA here is from genome assembly GCA_965200745.1 of Alphaproteobacteria bacterium. Taxonomy (GTDB): domain Bacteria; phylum Pseudomonadota; class Alphaproteobacteria; order SP197; family SP197; genus SP197. The sequence goes on along the minus strand of CBDAUZ010000001.1, from coordinate 2,655,224 downwards.
TCGCGGTACGGAAACCCCACCGTCTCCATGTTTGAGGAACGATTGCGACTCATCGAGGGGGCCGAAGCCTGTCGGGCTACGGCGTCGGGTATGGCGGCCGTCTTTGCCGCACTCACGTCAACGGTGGGCGCAGGTGACACGATTGTCTCCTCCCGTGCCTTGTTCGGATCCTGTTATCAGATCATTGCAAACATTCTTCCCAGGTTCGCGGTAAAACCCCGATTTGTAGACGGGTGCGACCTCGATCAATGGCGTGACGCGCTTGCCGATGGCGCCAGGGCCGTCTTTCTCGAGTCTCCGTCAAACCCGACACTCGATGTCATCGACATGCGTACGGTATGTGAGCTCGCACACGATGCCGGTGCGGTTGTCGTGGTTGACAATGTATTTGCGTCGCCGCTTCTTCAGAAACCACTGGAACTTGGTGCAGATATCGTTGTCTATTCGGCGACAAAACACATCGACGGACAAGGTCGCTGTCTGGGCGGCGCCGTCCTCGGTTCATCGGCGTTTGTTGACGGACCATTGTTTGCCTTCCTCAAACACACGGGACCGGCAATCTCGCCGTTCAACGCCTGGATTTTGCTGAAAGGATTGGAGACACTTGAGTTGCGTATGCACCAACACTGTCAAAACGCATCAGCGATTGCATCTGTACTTCAGAAAAACAACAGGATCACGGGGTTGCGTTATCCGTTTTGTCCAACACATCCACAATACGAACTCGCCAGGCGTCAAATGAGTGCCGGTGGCAGCGTCGTATCTTTCGAAATTGATGGTGCACGCGACGATGCATTCCGGTTTCTGAATGCACTCGAATTGATTGATATCTCGAACAATCTTGGCGACGCACGCAGTCTTGTGACCCATCCAGCGACAACGACCCATTCAAAACTGTCTCAGGGAGAACGCGATCACCTCGGAATCAGTGACTCCCTGATCCGGCTTCACGCAGGTCTTGAAGATGTCAACGATATCGCGGCTGATCTGCAACAGGCCTTGGCAGCCTGAGCAAGCGGGTGTCGTCAATACGTGTTCTGATCAGTGCACGGCAGTTGTCAGGGTTGTTCAGATCCGGGAAGCGGGGTCATGATCCGTGTTTACCCGGTCCGCCTTCTCGTATTCGATTTGATCGGCGAAAAGGTCTCCCTGTGTCCAGTTTCGGGCATCCACGAGGTCCTGTACGCCAATCCCGATCAATCTGAACAGTTGCTGGCCGGTAACGTCAGCCAGCAAAATCTTGCCGACGCGAAGAATCTCATCACGCGACTTCGTCGGGTAGGTGAGTTTCCTGCTCCTCGTGATGACCCGAAATCGTGCCGTCTTGAGCTTGATCGTGACTTGTTGCGCCAATAACCCCGACTTGTCGAGACGTCGGGCAACGGTCGCTGCGAGTTCGTGCATCTTGTCGCCCAGTTCGCCAGGATCCGAAATATCGGACTCGAAAGTTTTTTCCGACGAAATACTCTTTGTCTCTCCAACGGGATTGACCTGCCGTTCGTCAATACCACGGCTGAACTTGAATAAACGCTCACCAATCTTGCCGTAGCGGGTGCGTAACGTCTCCTCATCCATTCGTGCGAGTTGCCCGATCAGGGTAATGCCGTCGTCTGCGAGTACTTTGCGCATCGCGCCACCGACACCCCAGATCATGCTGACCGGCTTGTCCGAGAGAAACACGCGTGCGTCCTTTTGTCCGATGACGGTAAAACCGCGCGGTTTTCCGATACCTGATGCCAGTTTTGCCAAGAACTTGTTGTAGCTCAGACCGACGGTAACCGGGATTCCTTCCCGTTCTTCGACGGTCGATGCCAACCGGCACAATCGTGATGCAGGTGAATTGGCGATCGAAGAACCCGCCGGAGAAAGATCCAGGAACGCCTCGTCAATGGAGATTGGTTCCACGCGGTCGGTGTATTCCGCAAGAATGGATCGGATGTGTTCGCTTACCTCGGCATAGAGCGACATGTCTGGTGAGACAACGGTTGCTCCGGGGCACAATTGGCGTGCGCGATACATCGGCATGGCGGAGTGAACGCCGTAACGCCGGGCGACATAGCAGCATGCGAGAACGACACCGCGCGTCTTGCCGCCAACGATCAAGGGCAGTTTTTCGAGTTCGGGGCGACTGCGTTTTTCGACCGAGGCATAGAATGCATCACAATCAACATGCGCAATCGTCAGTTCATGCAGTTCTGCATGTTGAAGCACACGACGCGACCCACAATTTTTGCATGTGGGTGGTGTGACCTGCGTCGTTGTCAGGCAATCTCGACAAAGCGTTTGCACGAACGAAGGCTAAACACTACCTTCGCGCAGGTGAAGGGCAGGGTTGTCAGATTGCATTTCTGCTATCGGGATAGTCCACATGCCCACCACTGGATCCGACACATTTGTCTGCCGGAAAACCCAGGCTCAATGAGCATTTCATAGACGAAGGGAACCTCTGTCCTTGCCCCAGTACGTTCACGTCATGAAGGGACTGACCAAAGCATACCCTGGTGGTCGCAAGGTGCTTGACGGAATCTGGTTGTCGTTCTTCCCGGGCGCAAAGATCGGTGTTCTTGGCCCGAATGGAGCAGGCAAATCGACACTGTTGCGGATCATGGCGGGTATCGAAAAGGACTTCGATGGCGAGTCCTGGACGGCGGACGGTTTCACTGTCGGTCACCTGCCGCAAGAACCGGAACTCGATAACGAGAAGGATGTTCTGGGCAACGTCATGGAGGCCATGGCGGAGACAAAGGCATTACTCGACAGTTTCAACCAGATTTCGGAAAGGTTCGCAGAACCGTTGAGCGACGACGAGATGTCGACGCTCATTGCGCAACAGGGTGAGATCCAGGAAAAGATTGACGCAGTCAATGGATGGGATCTTGAGCGATCCCTTGAAATCGCCATGGACGCCCTGCGTCTGCCCCCGTCCGACTCTGCAGTTGGTCATCTCTCCGGCGGTGAAAAACGTCGTGTTGCGCTTTGTCGCCTCCTTTTGAGCAAACCGGACCTGCTCCTGCTGGACGAACCGACCAATCATCTGGATGCCGAGAGCGTCGCATGGCTGGAGCAGCATCTCGCACGCTATGAAGGCACGGTTGTGGCGATCACCCATGACCGCTACTTCCTCGAAAACGTCGCGGGCTGGATTCTCGAACTCGATCGGGGTCGTGGAATTCCCTACGAAGGCAACTATTCCGGTTGGTTGCAACAGAAACGCGATCGCCTCGCACAGGAAGGCCGCGCCGAGGACGCAGTTCAAAAGACACTTGCGCGTGAACTGGAATGGGTTCGTGCGTCGCCACAGGCGCGCCAGGCAAAAGGCAAGGCACGACTTGCAGCCTACGAGGAATTGCTTGAACGCAGCAGGCAACGCAGCGAAGGACCCACGCGCGGCGACATTGTGATCGCGGCCGGACCACGACTCGGTGAGAAGGTTATCGTTGCCGATGGGCTGGAAATGTCTTTCGGAAACCGCCTATTGTTCGAGAGTCTGGATTTCGTTCTGCCGCAAGGCGGCATTGTCGGCATCATCGGACCGAACGGGGCAGGGAAGTCCACACTGTTCAGAATACTCCTCGGTGAGATCGAACCAACCGCAGGCGAAGTGAACCGCGGTGACTCGGTCGTGACCGGTTATGTTGATCAATCGCGGGAGAGTCTGGTACCTGACAAGACTGTATGGGAAGAGATCAGTGGAGGTGCGGACCTGATTGAGCTGGGTCGCAATCAGGTCAACAGTCGTGCATGGGTCAGTTCGTTCGGATTTCGCGGGACCGACCAGCAGATGAAGGTCGGACAATTGTCAGGTGGTGAACGCAATCGTGTGCATCTTGCCAAGATGCTCAAATCCGGTGCCAACGTACTTTTCCTTGACGAACCATCCAATGATCTGGATGTCGATACCCTGCGATCACTTGAAGACGCACTCGAGTCTTTCGCAGGATGTGTTCTGGTCATCAGCCACGACCGCTGGTTTCTCAACCGGCTCGCGACGCACATCCTCGCGTTCGAAGGCGACAGCCATGTGGAATGGTTCGAAGGCAACTATGAGGCCTATGAGCAGGATCGCAAACGTCGCCTCGGTGCGGCAGCCGACATGCCGCACAGGATCCGATACAAGCCACTGACGAGGCAGTGATCTTTCGTCATGGCATGCTGTGCAACATGTATGAATTCCTGACCGTTGCACACTGAATCAAAACAAGATTCACGCGCGTGATCGTGAAGCAGTCAGGTTCACGATGTCGTGTGGTAGAAGTTCATGGAATCAGGGTAACTGTCGATCGAAATGGAGAATATGTACGTTGTGTTCCAGCCCGCAAACTGGAAACCTATCCGGTCGTCGGCGACAACGTCGTGTTGGGGGAACCGGCAGGACCGGACGACCCGCCATTCATTCATGAAATCGAGTCAAGAAAGTCCGCGTTTGTACGGCCACGGCGTGACAGTACCCGGCAGTTTCAGAACCGTGAACCCGACCATGTCCTTGCCGCCAATATCGATCTGATCCTGATCGTCACGTCTGTTGCACGACCTGCATTTCATGCTTCGCTGATCGACAGATACCTCGTACTGGCGGCATACAGCGGTATCGCCGCGGCCCTGGTTCTCAACAAGTGCGACCTCGGACCACCACCGAAAAACCTGAGCGCATACGCGCAACCACAGGTCCCGATACTGCGGATTTCCGCGAAGGACGGGACAGGGGTTGATCAGCTGCGCCAACTGATCTCGGGAAAGATCTCCGTACTCACAGGTGCGAGTGGTGTCGGCAAATCAACGATCTTCAACGTCCTCTCCGGCGAAAACCGAGCGATGACCGCTTCAACAAGCAAGAAACGCGGGGAGGGGAGACACACGACAGCGCGTTCCTCGTTGTACAGGATCGATGAAACCACCGGGATCATTGATACTCCCGGCATCCGGTCGTTGTTGCTTGATGGAATACCAAAGGACGAGATTGTGACGCTTTTCCCGGAGTTCACGGATTATTCAGAACATTGCAGGTTTCGTAACTGCAGTCATGATCATGAACCCGGGTGTGCAATTCATGATGCAGTGAATGATGGGAGCATAACACATTCACGTTACGATATTTATTTACGACTTCTTAAAGATGAACTGTAACTCCATGACACTGCATCAAGCAGAACATCGTTTATGGCGTCTATCTACACTGTATCATTGATGTAACTGTACAGTACTTCATACAGATACGCGTTTGCACGCGCGTAAATCGGATTTTCAGTCGATTCTCTCGGCCCTGCGATGTTGAGTATGTCGAACTGGCCTTCTCGCAACCAACGGACCAACAATCTGCAGGAATTGGTGTCTGTCGGGTCCGCCCAGAAGAGTGGTTTTTCGCGCTTCTTTGCTGAACGGTATGTGAATTCGGTCCCGCCGGTTAACGGGCTTGTGGACAATATCAGCGTCGCGTCACTGTCACGAATGTTCCACAGTGTACGCTGTTCGTAAGCTGAAAGCGGGGTCTCTTTCAGATCGTATTTCTCTGAAATCGGGCCGTCTTCGGCACGACGACCTTTCGGACACCACCCGCCTGAATTCAGTCCGAGTCGATGGGCGACGTCCAGTGCCGCACGGTCAACGCCTGTTTGACCGCCAGATACAATCCTGATGTCTGGCTTGACGGGCAATCAGAGCAGGAACACGGCCATGAGTGCGAGAACGATGATCGTTCCGATCGTCGAAAAGAGTGTGAGCCGCATAACCCGCTTGTAGGTGGATAGATGCGGGTCATCTGCTCGCTGCCAGTCTGCAATGATTTCAGCCATGATTCCCTACCGTGTCGACACCTGATCACATCGACTGTTTAGCCTTGTGTGGTGATTCCCTCAAGTCGGACATACAAATTGTTGTTCGCGAAACCGCATGAACCGTTGCAGAGCTGTTTATCTGGAGCATGACACAGCTTGATGGCGCGTTGATGAACGCACACTGCATCGCAGATCATTGCGTTATCCGTTATGTTTCCTGGCACAACAGTAGCCAGAGATCGATCCCGGACGCGGGATTGAAGCAGCCCATCTGATGCGGGTGGCGGGAAGATCATGATCGGAGTACCAGGCGTGATTCAGAGATTCTTTCGCGACAGTGAAACACTGCTCTTCGGATTCCCCTGGTCTGCGGTCCTTTCCGGCCTGCTGTTTCTTGTAATGGCAGCAAGCGCTCAACTCCATGCCGATCAGCATGTCACCGAGGGATCTGCGGACGTAGAGATCCAGCAACTCGTCGAGGTACTGGAAAACCCTGAAAGTCGCGATGCGCTCGTCCGACAACTGAAAGACCTCGCGCAACCGGCGGAAGTGCCCCTGCAGGACACTGCGGATCATCCGCTGATCGGATCATTTCTGGGCGTTGGCAATCTCGACGAGCGGCTGGGCGAGCTGGTCAACAATTTTGCCAGACTCGATACCGTCATCTCATGGATTGAGGAGACGGAACTGCAACGGAACTTCTGGGTTGATATCATCTGGATGGCGGCCGTTGCTATCGGTGCAAGCCTGGTAGTCGAAGGATTGTGTCGGGCTGTCGCGGCGCGTCGGGTCAGGAAATTGCGGGAACGCGCCGTATCGGGTTGGCTTGAAAGACCCGTGACGGCTATCGAGTGGCTCAGCCTCGAGTTGATTCCGGTCGTCATGTTCTTTGTCACGGCGTCAATACTGATTTCTGTCGTCATGCCGGATCCACGACAACAAGCTGCAACGACTGCAATCGTGCACTCATATGCCATCTATCGTGGGGCAACGATACTGGCCCGCGTGCTCCTTGCGCCGCTCGCATCGCAAATTCGTTCGATACCAATCGACAGTCGTCAGGCCGCGTATCTGGTCGTATGGTTCGGGAGATTGGCCGCGACGGCAATGTCCGGCATGGCGGTTGCCGGTGTTCTCATTGCGCTGGAAGCACCGCCATCTGCTTCGGTCACTGTCATGTGGCTGACCGGACTGGCCGTTTCGATGATGGCGATCATCCTGATCCTGCAAAGTCGTGTTCGTGTCGCCAACTGGATCCGTGGTGATTCCGGGGAAAAATCCATTGGAGTGGTACGCGATCAGCTTGCCGACTTCTGGCATCTTGGATCGAGTGCCGTCGTCGTCGTCCTGTTTGTTTCCTGGTCTCTCGATGTCGGAAACAGTTTTTTCTACTTCCTGGAGTCGTTTGTCGTCACAAGTATCGTGCTTGTGGCAGCCTTCCTGAGTTCATCACTGCTTGGCCAGGGTCTGCGAAAACTGTTCCAGATTCGCTCTGACCTTCAGCAGACATTTCCCGGACTGGAAAAACGAGCCAACCGTTACATGGCCGCTGTGAAGACCGTTTTTCAGATTGCGGTCTGGATCGTGGCGTTGACGATCATTCTCGAGAGCTGGGGTGTACCGGCAACCGAAATCGTCTTCTCCAGTGCATTTCTGGGTGTTGCGGGCCGCGCAATTTCAGTGGTCGTGATCATCGCGGGTGGCGTATTCCTCTGGGAGTTGGGCAACGGCATTCTCGACCGCTATCTCTCGCGCGAAGGAGACTCGCTCACAGGCAAACGATTATCGTCCATGCGACCACTGCTGCGGAACTCGCTTCTCGTCACCATCGTGACAATCGCATCGATCATGGTACTCCGTGAGATGGGACTTGATATCACGACCCTGCTGGCCGGCGCTGGCGTTGTCGGTATTGCTATCGGGTTCGGTGCACAATCGCTTGTCCGCGACGTGATTACCGGCATCTTCATTCATGTTGAAAACCAGTTTGCCGTCGGCGACTGGATTGATACCGGCGGCAAGATGGGGGGCGTCGAAAGCATGACGATACGAACGGTGACACTGCGAGACCTCTCCGGTTACGTACATACTGTCCCTTACGGCGATATTTCTTCACTGACCAACTACATGCGTGACTTCGGTTATGCGGTCATCGATATCGGAATCGCGTATCAGGAAAACACCGACAGGGTCATTGACGTCATTCGCGACGTGGACCGGGAAGCACGCAAGGATGAGTCGTTTGCCGAAAAACTGGCGGGAGATCTCGAAGTTCTTGGTGTGAACGACCTCGGTGACTCATCTGTCACCATTCGCACGCGCGTTCGTACGCAAGCCGGTTATCAGTGGGGCGTGCGTCGGGAATATTTACGGCAGATCAAGCTCAGGTTTGACGAAGTCGGTATTGAAATCCCGTTCCCCCACATGACGGTCTACTTCGGTGAACTGCGCGATGGAAAGCGGACATCACCGGCGATCGTGCGTATTGACGCGGCTGACCCGCCGCCAGTCGGGCAGGGCACATGAGATGGGAACCAGTGCAGTTCCTGCATCCGGTGCGCGTGCCGTCATGAATCCACTGCAATCCAAACGGAGCCAGGTTGCAGATACGCGTGTGCACGCGGCTCACGAAATCACGTTTCTTCTGATACCGCGATTTTCAATGATGGCGTTCTGCGCCGCTCTGGAGCCGTTGCGTTCCGCCAATCGCATGAGTGGCAAGACGCTCTACACCTGGAATGTCGTGTCGGTTGATGGAGAACCGGTTCAGGCGAGTAACGGACTGGAAATCGGCGTCACGCACAAGATCGCGGACGTGGACCATTGCACCATGCTTCTGGTCTGCTCCGGTATAAATGCGCAGTCGTTTCGCGATCGTTCAGTCATGGCCTGGCTTCGCAAGATCGCCCGTACAGGTGCGACAATCGGCAGCCTGTGCACCGGTGCACATCTGCTCGCCGAAGCAGGATTGCTCTCCGGGTATCGCTGCACAATCCATTGGGAGGACATCGAGGACTTTACGGAAAAACATCCCGAACTCGACGTCACCGGGGACATCTTCGAGATCGACCGTTCACGGATCACCTGTTCCGGTGGAACCGCGGCACTCGACCTGATGCTCCACCTCATAACGCTTCACCATGGCGTATCCCTTGCCGGCAAGGTATCCGAGCAATTCATTCATGAGCGCATTCGTGAATCGCATGATCAGCAGCGCATGAAACTTCAGTCGCGAGTCGGGACACGCAACCCCAAGGTCCTTGCAGCCATCCGGATCATGGAGACAAACATCGAAGAACCGGAAAGGGTCGAGAGTATTGCAGAAGCCGTCGGGATATCACGCCGCCAGCTCGAACGTCTTTTTGAAACCTATCTCAATCAGTCGCCGTCGGCATACTATCGTGCACTGCGCCTTCAACACGCACGACTGTTGCTCCTGCATGACTCTCATTCGATCATTTCCGCTGCCCTTGCATCCGGTTTCAATTCGGCTTCACATTTCAGCCAATGCTATCGCGAGCATTTCAACAGGCAGCCAAGAGAAGAAAAACGCTTCGCGGCGTGATAGGTCAGAACAATCTCAACGAGCGAACGGAACCGCGTGTGCCAAGAAACACAATTCTGTATGCCCCCATCCTTGCAGCCGTACTGTTGATGCAGGCGGGCACCGGACACACCCAGCAACCGACCTGGGAAGTATTCCTCACCGGCGTTTACGCCGAGGCGCTGCAGGACGGTATCAGCGCGGACACGCTTGATGCGGTCTTGACTGACATTGAACCGATTCCGCGTGTCATCGAACTCGACAGGTATCAACCGGAAGTCACGCTGACGTTTTCGGAGTACATGGAAACGCGGATCCCCGATACGCTCGTCGAGGCAGCACGGGAACGTTACAGACGTTACGGAGCACTGCTTGACTCCATCGCGTCGCACTACGGGTTGGATCCGGAATTCATCGTTGCCCTCTGGGGGCTGGAAACCAGGTTTGGCAGCTACACAGGGAGTTTCAGTGTCGTCGCCGCGGTTGCGACGCTGGCCTGGGACTTGCGGCGGAGTGCGTTCTTTCGTCGTGAACTGATGCACGCGCTTCACATTCTCGATGAGCAGCACATCGCGTTTGCGGACATGAAGGGTTCCTGGGCCGGCGCCATGGGTCAAAGTCAGTTCATGCCATCGAGTTTCCGGGACTTTGCGCAGGACTGGGACTTCGATGGCCGGAAGGATATCTGGACCAACAAGGGCGATGTCTTTGCCTCTGCCGCCAACTACCTGTCGCGTGCCGGGTGGACGAGAGGCATGCCCTGGGGTGGTGAGGTGATTGTTCCTGCCGGTCTTGATCTGTCCGGCACCGGATACGGGAATGTGCGGCCGTTGTCAGCCTGGTATGAACTGGGTGTGACCTGGACCGGTTCTGTGCCGTCGGTTGCGCTGGACACCGAAACATCGCTCATTCTGCCCGACGGTGCCGACGGACCCGCCTACCTGGTGTTTCCCAATTATCATGTTTTGCTCGACTGGAATCGTTCCAACTATTTTGCTCTTTCGGTTGTCAGTCTTGCAGACAAAATCGCGGATCGGTAGGATCGTGACACCCTATATCTAGTGGATCAGGCGTGTTGTTCCTTCGCTCACGGCAATCTCTTCGGATCATCTGCCCGGTCATCCTCGCATCGCTTCTTGTCGCCGGTTGTGGTGGTGTAGACGTGGCGGATAGAAGTCCGACGACGACCGGCGGAACCTACAAGGTCGGCAACCCCTACCAGATCGGTGGAATTACCTACTTTCCTGCGGAAGATCCCGACTACGACGAGATCGGTATCGCTTCATGGTACGGTGTTGAATTCCATGGCAAACCGACGGCGAACGGCGATACATATGATATGAATGCGTTGACCGCCGCCCACAAGACGCTACCAATGCCGTTTGACGTGCGGGTCACCAATCTCGAGAACAACAGGTCAATCGTCCTCACTGTCAATGATCGCGGTCCGTTTGTAGACGGGCGAATCATCGATGTATCGCGTCGCGCCGCGCAGCTCCTCGGATTTTACGAAGCGGGGACAGTCAGGGTTCGCGTGCAGGCGGCCGACCTGGCGATCGCCAGCTTGGCGGACTATAGCGACATCATTGAAACGGGCGACCGCTACATTCAGGTCGGGTCGTATCAGGAACGCGCGAACGCAGAAGCCGCTGGACGCAAGGTCATGCAGGCTGGCAACATGAGAATTGAACGCGAGTTACTGGACGACGGGCGTGTCGTTTATCGCGTTCGGCTGGGGCCGTTCGACGACGAACAAGGAACGCGACGGGCTTTGGATCATGTGGCGTACCTGGGGTTCCCCGGTGCAATCGTTGTGCATCAACAATAATGTCAACTGACCATTCAAAACGCATAACCGGACCATGAACACGTTGATCAGACGCTTTCTGCAATTTCCGCTCGCCGCTCTCATTGGCCTGCTTGCAACCGGACAGGTCGGCGCAACATCATTCGAACTTTCCGCCGAAAGTGCGATCCTTGTCGATGTCACCACGAACACGGTTCTCTACGAGAAGGATCCGGACCGTCAGATCTATCCGTCGTCGATGACGAAACTGATGACGACGTACATGTTGTTTGAGCAACTTGAACAGGGATCGATTTCACTGACCGATACATTTCCGGTCAGTAAGAAAGCCTGGGAGATGGGCGGCTCCAAGATGTGGGTCGAGGTCGGGACGGATGTGACCATCGAGGATCTGATCCGGGGCATCGTCGTACAATCGGGAAATGACGCAACAATTGTTGTCGCCGAGGGCCTTGCGGGATCGGAAGAGGCATTCGCCCGTCAGATGACGGATACAGGTCGCAAGATTGGCCAACAGAACTCCGTCTACAGGAACGCGTCTGGTTGGCCGGATCCCGAGCATATAACAACCGCGCGCGACCTCTACATCATTGCGCGACGGACAATCGAGGATTTTCCGCAGTACTACCATTACTACGCCGAGACGACGTTCACATTCAACGATATCAAACAGGACAACAGAAACCCGCTCCTTTATGTCGAAGTTGGCGCAGATGGACTCAAGACTGGATATACGCGCGCTGCCGGATACGGTCTGACCGCATCAGCGATCCGAAACGGCCGTCGGCTGATTCTCGCTGCCAACGGGTTCGAGAGTTCGCGAACCCGTGCACGCGAGGCACGCTCCATCATCGACTGGGGTTTCCGGGAGTTTGCAGTTCACGAGTTGTTTGCCGCAGACGAAAACGTCGGAACCGCCGAAGTCTGGCTGGGGCAGGAGGACACTGTACCGCTCGTACTGGAGAATGATCTTTCATACACGCTGGCGTGGGACGACCGCGACAAGTTATCGGTGCGTATCATTTATGAGGGACCTGTTCCGGCTCCGGTCACCAAGGGTCAGGAGATCGCATTGCTTGTGGTCGATTCACCGACAACCGGAACAATTGAGGCGCCGTTGTTCGCGGCCAAGGATGTCGGTGAACTTTCCCTCGTGCCCAGACTCATTTCGGCACTGGCAGATCTGATTTTCAGATCATCATCGGAACTTTGAACCGCGGCCGTTTCATAACGCTCGAAGGCGGTGAGGGTTCAGGGAAATCCACACAGGTCAAGAAACTCCAAACGTGGCTTGCAGACCGCCACAACATTGAAGCGATCGTGACACGGGAACCTGGTGGCACGCCAGATGCCGAGGCCATTCGGTCTCTTCTGGTCGGGGGACGCACGGACCGCTGGGATCCGATGACCGAAGTGCTGTTGCATTTTGCTGCACGGCGCAATCATGTCACGAACGTCATCTGGCCAGCGCTTGACGCCGGAACCTGGGTGATTTGCGACCGTTTCGTCGACTCCACGCGTGCGTACCAGGGTATCGTACAAGGTGTTGGCATCGACACGGTAACGCGAATGGCCCGTGAAACGATCGGAGATTTCGAACCTGATCTCACACTGTTGCTTGATATTACGATCGAACGCAGTCGAGACAGGATTACCGGGCGGTCCGGAAACAACAGGTACGAACAGATGGGCGAGACCTTCCATGTGCGATTGCGTGATGCGTATCTCGCCATTGCCCGGGAATCTCCTGGGCGCATACGGATCGTTGATGCCGACGGATCTGTCGATGACGTCGCATCCAGAATTTTCGGCGTGGTGGAGGGTTTGTGGTTTTGAGAAAGCCGGCTGACGACCCGGTCGATATTCGGCTTCACCCGGATTTCAGCACGACAGCTGCGCCGGCTCCATGGGCGTCAACGCTCCTCATCGGTCATGAACAGGCCGAGGAAACGCTTGCCGGGTTTATGCATGACGGCACCATCGGCGGGTCATGGATATTTTCCGGTCCTGCCGGAACAGGAAAATCCACGCTGGCGTATCGCCTTGCTGCAACTCTCCTTTCTTCCGGTGAATCAACCGGGCTGGCGCTGGATGTAACAGGTCTTCCCTATGACAGCACGGCGCCGGATACCATTCGCGTGCAGGCCCGTTCACACAGTGAACTGATGATCGTCGAACCCCGCCTGCGACCGTCCGGCAAGAAGAGTTCGGATGTATTGGTGAGCGACGTCCGGCAGTTGCTCCCGTTTTTTTCACAGACTGCGTCAGGTGGACGCTGGCGGATCGCGATCATCGATGAAGCGGATTCGATGACAATCAGCGCGGCGAACGCAGTCCTGAAAGTTGTCGAGGAGCCACCAGCCCATTCACTGGTCATTCTTGTCAGCCACGTTCCAACACGGTTGCTGCCAACAATCCGTTCCAGATGTCGCCGTCTCAACCTGCGTGCATTGTCGACTCCAGCGGTTCTGGATCTGTTGACCAGATTTCTTCCGGATACAGCACAGAGCGACCGCGAGGTGCTTGCGACGCTCTCCAGGGGCAGTCCAGGTCGGGCACTTTCGCTTGAAAAGTCTGATGGTGTCGCGATCCACGCGGATCTGTGCGCGTTTTTCTCTGACGCCGCGACGATAGAACCGATCAAATTGCACAGTCTCACTGACCGTCTTGCTGCACCGGCCAACGAACACGGTTTCTCGTTGGCGCTTGAGTTCATGGCAACGGAGATTTCCCGAACAATTCGTTCTACCGCAGATGGATCCACTGAAGCCGGATCCGGGCAGAATACCGGTGCAGGAGGGTTGCAGGCGCCGAACGGCAATCTTGAACCATTAATCAAGGTATGGGAAAAGGTCCTGTATCTTCAGGAAATGGTACCACTTCTCAACGTCGATCGTCGTCAGGCCATGTACTCCCTGCTCACCGCGCTTGGCGCGGCGGTCCGATCAAGTCGTTCCTGAATACCTGATTTCCATATCCAGCAGAGGAACTTGCCCGCGTTATGCCCGGCAAATCGACATATTACATCACGACGCCAATCTATTATGTGAATGACAATCCTCACATAGGACATGCGTACACGTCACTGGCGTGTGATGTGCTGGCACGATTCATGCGACTGGACGGATTCGATGTCCTGTTCCTGACAGGAACAGATGAACACGGTCAGAAAGTGGAGAAAGCAGCGAAGGAAGCGGGCACGGATCCGTTATCATACTGCGACACGGTTGCGGCCAATTTTCGCGAACTTGCCGCGCAATGGAAATTCTCCATCGACGATTTCATTCGCACGACCGAAACCCGTCACGTTCGCTCCGTCCAGGCGCTCTGGCAGAAACTGGTCGCCGCAGACCAGATCTATCTGGACAATTACGAAGGCTGGTACGCCGTTCGTGACGAGGCGTTTTATGCTGAAGATGAACTGACCCGACAGGATGACGGGACATTGGTCGCACCGTCCGGTGCGCCGGTCGAATGGCTCAAGGAACCCAGTTACTTCTTCCGGTTGTCGTCATGGCAGGAACGTCTTCTGCAGCTCTATGACGAACGCCCGGATTTCATTCTGCCCACGATGCGCCGCAATGAAGTCAGGAGTTTCGTCGAGTCCGGTTTGCGTGATCTTTCCGTCTCCCGTACGAGTTTCCGTTGGGGCATTCCCGTACCAGGAGACAGCGACCACGTAATGTATGTGTGGGTCGATGCGCTGACGAATTACATCACGGCTGCCGGATATCCGGATTCAGATGGTGAGACATTCAGGAAATGGTGGCCAGCGTTTCACATGGTCGGCAAGGACATACTGCGATTTCATGCGGTCTATTGGCCAGCCTTTCTGATGGCTGCCGGCATCGAAGTTCCATACAGGGTCTTTGCACATGGCTGGTGGACCCGTGAAGGCGTGAAGATTTCAAAATCACTGGGAAATGTCATCGTACCCTCTGAAATTGTTGCACAGTATGGTCTCGACCAAATTCGTTATACGCTGATGCGCGAGGTCAATTTCGGAAACGACGGGGACTTTTCACATCGTGGAGTCATTCACCGCAGCAATCATGATCTCGCGAACGACTACGGCAATCTGGCACAGCGTGTTTTATCCATGATTTCACGCAATTGTGATGGTAAAGTTCCGCAACCGGGTGAATTTGTGAAAGAGGATACCGCGTTGCTCGCGGCTGCCTACGGATTGCTTGAATCCGTGCGTACACACGCCGATACACAAGCCTTGCAGTCCATGCTGCAGGCCATCTGGTCAGTCATCGGTGACGCCAATCGCTATGTCGATGCCCAGGCACCATGGGCGCTGCGCAAGACGGATATCGCGCGCATGAACACGGTACTCTATGTCCTGGCGGAAACGGTCCGCGTGATTGCGTTGCTGACACAGCCGTTCATGCCGGACTCGTCGGGAAAGTTGCTGGATCAGCTCGCAGTCGATGAGGGGGATCGGAGTTTCGTGTGCCTGAATGCTGATCACGCATTGAAAGCCGGAACTGCACTACCGGCGCCGCAGGGTGTATTTCCGCGATATCGAGAAGAAACGGCAAGCTGATCATGTTGGTTGATAGTCATTGTCATCTTGATTTTCCGGACTTCGAACCGGAACTCGATGATGTCGTCACGCGTGCCCATGACGCAGGCGTAACAGTCATGCAGACGATCTGTACGCGGATCAGTCAATTTGAAGACGTTCATGCGATCGCGGCCAGATACCCTCACATATATTGCTCGGTTGGCGTTCATCCTCATCATGTAGAGGAGGAGGGGGTATTCCCAGCATCCGAAATTGTGAACCACACGGAATCGGACCAGGTGATCGGCATCGGCGAGACCGGACTGGATTATTACTACGACAACAGTCCGCGTGCGTTGCAATGCGAGAGTTTTCGACAACATATCGAAGCCGCGCGCACGACAGGTCTGCCACTGATCGTCCATACACGCGCAGCAGACGACGATACAATGGACATTCTTGAGGACGAGATGCGCAAGGGTCCATTCAACGGCCTCATTCACTGTTTCAGCACATCCAGGGAACTTGCCATGCGCAGTCTCGATATTGGAATGCTGATCTCGATCTCGGGTATTGCGACCTTTCGCAAGGCTGAAGAACTGCGCGATACAATCAGGGAGATACCGCTCGAGATGTTGCTGGTCGAGACTGACGCACCATTTCTCGCACCGGTTCCCAGACGGGGAAAGCGCAACGAACCGTCTTATGTCGTGCACACAGCCGAGATGGTCGCGTCGATCAAGAATGTCTCGTTTGACACGCTTGCAGCCACCACGACGGACAATTTCTTTCGGCTGTTCACCAGAGCTGATCGCCCGGAACAGTAGCAACCGGTCAACCGCATCCTTTCATGCTGGATCTTTCAATCGTCTCATAAACATTTGTAAACATGAAGATATTCCAGATTTCATATCAATTCTGCAATTTCCATAATATATATTATGCGACAATTGATTGTGCGCGATTCTGGCTGATACGGAGGCTGGAAGCCGGCCATACACTCACCTGAGTCAATTCGGTCAACAGAGCGTCTGAAACACATTTCGAACAGAAGACCGGTGTATGGCAAAACCGAACAAGAACTCTTCCATCGAGAAGCTGCTCAAGATCATGGCAACGCTGCGTGACGTCGATGGCGGCTGTCCATGGGATCTGGAACAGACGTTTGCGACACTTCTTCCCTACACCATCGAGGAAGCCTACGAAGTTGCCGAAGCGGTCGAGAGTGAAGACTGGGAGTCCCTGAAGGGTGAACTCGGCGACCTGCTGTTCCAGGTTGTCTTCCATGCCCAATTGGCCGCAGAACTGGGATTGTTCGACTTTGATGATGTGGCGAATGCCATCGCCGCGAAGATGATCCGGCGCCATCCTCATGTATTCGGTGACGCCTCGGACATTCAGACTGCGGCTGATCAGACCCTGTTCTGGGAGCAGCACAAGAAAGAGGAACGGGAGGCACAGGCGCGTAATTCCGACGCGCAGGTATCGGAACTTGACGGCATCGGCGTGAACCTCCCTGCCCTCATGCGCGCAAACAAGTTGCAAAACCGTGCCGGTCGGGTCGGATTCGACTGGCCGTCGCCAGAAGCTGTCATGAAGGATGTGCTTGGTGAACTCGAGGAACTGTCGAATGAAATCGAAACCCGAGGATCACAGGATCGCCTTGAAGACGAACTCGGTGATGTTCTCTTCACCGTGGCGAGTCTTGCCCGTCACCTGGGCATCGATGCGGAAACTGCGTTGCGACGTGGCAACGCCAAGTTCGCGGCACGCTTCCGCTTCATCGAGGAAAGACTTGCAGAGCAAGATCGAACTGTCAGTGACAGTTCGCTCGAAGAACTCGATGCGCTCTGGAGAAAAGCCAAGCAAGCGTGAATGGTGCGCAGACTTCCGCGTTGTCTGACCTATTCGACGACAAGAACCGGCTCACCGATCAGGTCAAGCTTCGGGACAGACCCGATTCCGGGGCCTTCCGGTGCAATCATGTATCCATTCGTGATCACGGGTGGATTGATGACCGTCAGTTTCTTCAACCCCTTGGGATAGATCACCGATCGAATGCACCGATCTGGTGTCGCGTGACCCATGTGTGCAACGACGGCACAGGCAAGCTCGCTGTAGGAGGAATCCTGAATTTCGAGCGGAACGTTCAATGCAACGCAAAGATCGCGAATCATGCGCATTTTTGAAATGCCGCCGACCTTTGCGAGCTTGAGATTCAGGCCATCCAATACCCCGTCCTGCTTGGCCTCCACCACGACACTGACGTCGGTTGCAGATTCATCGAGAATCAAGGGCACGCCAGTCGTGCGACGAACTTCCCGGCATTCCGCATATGTCGCACATGGTTGTTCGAAGTATATGTCGAGTTCACCCATGCCCTTCGCGACACGTATCGCCTCGTCAACACGCCACCCTCCATTACCGTCATACTTGAGCGACTCTCCGGTGCGCATGCGTTCGCCCATCCAGCGGAGATAGGCAATGTCAGCAGCGACGTCGCCACGCGTCTTGCTGGAAAAATTGGTGACGCCGACGCGCCGCAACCCGTCAATGGCCATTTGTAGTTCGTCACCAACGTCGTTTGGAACGGATCCGATTATCTCGGGTTTCGGGGTGACCATCCCGCCTAGTAACCGAAAGAGCGGAACATTCAGGGATCGTGCCAGAATATCCCAGCACGCCACGTCGAGCGGTGATTTGACGGACAGTTGTCCAGTCATTTCGTAGTCCATCATCTCGTTGATTGCGGCGACGTCTCGAGGATCCTTGCCGATCAGGTGCGGTGCGAGTTCCTCAAGCCCTGCGCGTACGCCCTTGGCAAACGCCGCCACAAAATTGGCGCCCCAGGGAACACTGTCACCCCAACCCTCGATACCGGTATCCGTCTCGATTCGGACCAGTGTGATGTCGAAGACAGACATGACCCTGTTGTGCGAGATGACCGCCGGTTTGATCGGCACATCGACCTGATAAACGCTGATGCGGGATATTCTCATTGTGTGCCTCTCAGTTGCACGGGTCTCGGTCAAACCGCATCAGGCCGTGCACCGGTTTCGAAAGACGGATTCAGAAACCAGGTTGGAGGTCCCGCCCTGTGCACGTCTGCAATCCTGTCCTGTCAGCAAATTCGAACACGAGAAGCAGGTGAATTCTTGTATGAAAGCCCAACGTTTCACCGAAAATGGTGCGTGCGAAGCATTACGATGCAGCAGATACGATCGACGGAAACTGTCAGATAGCGTCTGCCAGGATGACACCCAAACGTCCGGAACGGTTGAAATCCTGGACATCGCCTCGTCTACGCAACGGGCCATGGATCACCGATTCTTGCACCGACTTCCAGGCCTTCGAGAACCGCTTCTTCAACAGTTCCCGGGGCTCTGGCATCGCCAATCACGTGCACTTCTCCATACCAACCGCTGAGATCGTCCATCAGCGTTGAAACGGGTTGCGGTAGTTGTGACATAACGATGGTATCAACATCGTCGCAGTCGAAAACACGGTCTGTAACGGTGTGCTGCAGGCGTGCTGTCCCTGCGTGCGCCGCAAACATTCGTGCATAGGGTATGACGTCCACCCCAAGTTCGTTCAATACGCCGGCGAGATGATCTCTCACAGTATCCGGCGTGTTCTGTGCTACAGCGAATCCAGTCACTGCAAGGCGGACCCTGGCGCCGGTCCGCGCCAGAATCTGAGATACGCCCGGGCCAACCCAGTCGTTTCGCTGGTCGACCACAACGACTGATGATCCCGTGTTTGCGGTTCCGCGAATGACATCCGTTGCATCCACAACATGCATTGTATCGTCACCACGGAATGTCGTGCGGCGTGATCTGGCGCCTGTTGCGATGACGACGGCGTCAGGCCCGGCATGCGCAACGGCTTCGGCAGTCAAAACCGTATCGAGCTGCAGAGCCACACCCGCTCTGTCGAGTTCCCGTGACAGATTGGAAATCACCTCACCGAACTCCTCCCGTCCCGGGACTCGTTGCGCGAGTTGGACCTGTCCTCCAAGATGAGATGTTGCCTCGTACAACGTCACATCGTGTCCGCGTTGTGCAAGTGTCACAGCCGCCTTCATTCCGGCAGGACCGCCTCCGGCGACGGTAACCCGCCGGCGTACTGGTGCCCGCGCCACAGAGCCGCCGTAACGCAATTCTCGACCGCTCTCGGGAAACTGAATGCACGAGACAGGATACTTCTGTAACCGATGCTCGACACATGCCTGGTTGCAGCCAACACAAGTCCGGATATCCCCTGCACGGTTTTCGCGTGCTTTCAGGAGAAACGCGGGGTCCGCGATGAGTGCCCGGACAGTCCCGACGAGGTCTGCACTCCCCTCCTCCAGAATTGCCTCAACCTGATGCGGCCGTTTGATTCGTCCCGCAACCAACACGGGCAGCGCAAGCACCTGCTTGAGCGCACGGGAGTGTCTTGTGACATGGCATTGTTCGACGTGCATGGCAGGAAACACTTCCTGCCAGCCGCGCGCGGTCGTCGCCTTGCCATTGATGACACTGATGTAGTCGACGAGCTGCTCACTCTCCAGAACACGACAGATTTCTGTCAATTCATCACCGCCAACAGATGTCTGCGGGTCATGTGCCGTGCTGAGACGCACCCCAAGGAGCGGGACGTCACC
Organism: Alphaproteobacteria bacterium; assembly: GCA_965200745.1. GTDB lineage: Bacteria > Pseudomonadota > Alphaproteobacteria > SP197 > SP197 > SP197. Next base: position 2,634,944 of record CBDAUZ010000001.1, on the reverse strand, counting down.
GATGCGGTTCCGGATGGATATGAGGATGTCGCACAGCAGGCGCATCCGGTTTCGCAAGCTGCCGCCGTACCGGTCCTGGCGCAGATTGGTTTTCGGATCAAGAAACTGGGCAATGAGATAACCCATGCTTCCAAGGATCTCGACACCATCGAGACCACCCTCGATGATATTGGACGCCGCGTTCGCGTACCCTTTCGCCAGATCTTCGAGAAACGCGGGACTGGCTGCTTCCGGAACCAGACTGTAGCGTTCATACGGAATTGCTGATGCCGAATAGACCCGCCCGCGTGATCCGTCGCGCGAAAAACGCATCGCGGCGCCTGGATGGTAAAGCTGACCCAGAATTCGGCATCCGTGATTGTGCATGACACGGGAAATCTTCTGGAATCCCGGGACTGAATCGCGTTGTCCGGCAGAGATGTAGGTTGAAGGGAACTCGAAGCTTTCGTGCGCAGACATACCCTCCAGAATGATCATTCCCACACCGTTGCGTGCTCTGGCCTCGTGATAGGCAATCAGTGCATCCGAGACCTTTCCGTTCTCGCCGAGTGAAGTGCCGTGCGGGGGAAAGAACAGCCGGTTCTTGAGCTCGTATCCACGCAGGGAAAAAGGCTCAAACAGCTTCGGATATGCCATTTTGCACCGTTTCGTGAATCATGCATTGAAACTGACGGCATGGTTCCTCCCATGCCGGCGAGAAATACGATCCGGGAAACTTGTGGGAGCGTCGACCTTGCTGCAGGTTTTCCAGAATGTTGATGTCTTCTCCGTTCAGTTCACGCCACATTTCCATGAGCTCGCGACGACCTCCAGCATGCGACTCATCGTATGCTGCGGAATCCCCCGCTACAAAGAAGTGCAGTTCTTCGAGAGTTTCATCAGGTCCCAGCGGTGTCGTGGCGAGCACGACAAACTGGTCGGCGTATATCTCGACACAGAAATTCGGGAAACAGACATACCAGTCTCCTCGTCGGCGCTGCTCGACATCCAGTCCGGGGAAACCAGGTAACGCACCATCACCGCGTCCTTCACTCACTTCAGGCGCGAGATACCCGTTCTGATAGAACCCGCCCGTCCAGGTTCCGGAGCCGCGTACATGCATGGGTGCGTGTTCGAGAAGACGCGGATGTGCGCAGAAGACGTGATAGCCCTCCATCCAGTTCTCGATGACAAGTTTCCAGTTGCAGTTGACCCGATAGCTCTGCTTGCCGATCCAGCGAATGCACGAAAGATCCCACGGAACTGCATCGAGCGGTTCTATCCAGGATGCAAGTGTGTCGGCATTGCCTGACGGATTGAGAAAGATGCAATCATTCCAGATTTCCGTGCGGACAGGTAACAGTGAGGCTTCTGGCATGCTGCCTTGTTCGATGCGTTCAAAACGGTTTGCGCCGAGAAAGTGCGGTCTGGCGCGCAAGGAACCATCAAGACGATAGTTCCAGGCATGATATGGACAGCTGATCGAATCCACCCGGCAGGATTCAGCGATCAGACGGGTACCACGGTGGCGACAGAAATTGTGAAACGCCCGAACCTTGTTCTCATGATCGCGTACCAGAATGATGGGCATGCCAGCGACCTGGACGGGATGGATTGAGCCGGTTGCAGGCAGTTCAGCGGTCGCGGCAGCAAATACCCAACCATCGGAAAACACCGTCCGATACTCTGCTTCCAACCACGCGGGAGACCAGTATGCGTCGTTTGGGAGTCCGCGGTAATTGTCGCTGGCAACACCTGTTGGTTCACAATCCGTCTCGGCAAGCAGGGAACGGACCTGCTCACGCGCTGCATGTGAAATGCGGTCACCACGAACTTGAGCGTCCCTGTTCATGGCATCTGTTCCAACCCGTTTTCTTTGACGGCGTTTCGCGAATCATTATTCAGCGTGGTGCGACATGCAACCAGGAAAGATCATGCTGAATGGTTGTTGATTTCAGGCGGTGGTCTACAGGGCATGCGTGCAGCTGGACAATGCGTAACCACGGCGTTGACGCGGGAGAGGCCCGCACGTCTTCTTCTAACTCCTGACCAATACGATTACGGCAAAATCAGCCGCGTCAGCACACATGTTTCCAGTCTTGTCATACGCACGAATTCCTATCTTCATCACGATTTCGACATCGAAGCAGCACTCTCTCCTTTTCTGGACCAGGAAAGGCAACATCGACCAACGCGAGATGGAATTCGATACGAACGAAAGTAGCGTATCCTTCTGTCGTCGAGGTCGATCGAAGCAACGGAAACGGACTTGAAGCACTTTTCATGCATCCTCATGGGCGTCGCAGACACCTGCTCGAACGACGCAGGGACGATCCCGTCCATGTTGCTCGAAACCTGCACCTGCGACAGAGCGATGAACGCTCGTCTTCCATTCCTCCTCATTCGTCCGCCAACTCTGCTTCAGGGCGGATGAATGTGCGGCCGTTTACGAAAATGACTGAAGACCTGCGTGACGTGCAACAAGAACTGGTTCGTTATCGGCCTCATTCGGGGGCGACCGGATCCAGGCACCTCGTACAGTACTATCGCGATAATCCGGGTTTGATTTCCAGGGTTTCCGATCGTGTGCAACGATTCGATCCGGGCATCGCGCACAGGCAAATCCAGCAGGCGCAGGAGTTCAAGCACAATGGCCTGGATACGCCGATTCACCTTTCGAATGAATCTGCGGGAACCCATCGTCTTGTCACGGGGACTCCGTTTTTGAACGTCGTTCTCGAAACTGGTGGCATTGCAGTCATGGACTCGATCGATTCAGACTTCCACACGGACCTCGTGGCAGGAATTCTCGATTGGTTTTGGTGGAAGGACCTCAATCATGACAATGCACAGTTGATGTGTTCTCTTCAAAACGTGACGCGACACACTGAATTAAAAAAGGAAAGGATGTTTGTCTCAAAAAAATTATTGGCTGGAGAGACCGACGTATATGGATTTCGTGACGTGACCAGACTGAGACGGGGTGTGAACTTGCACAAGTTGTACCGGGGCGGTTCGGCAGGTGGTCTACCCTTGTTCGGCTGACGGATACTCGCCCGTACACAACGCCATTCTCGAAGACAACATCACGCCTGGTGCCGATGCTGCGGTTGGCACCAAGCATGACGTGATTGTTGAGAATTCGGGTCTGTTTGCCTGAAATCAATCTCACATGATGGTTTCGTGGCAATGCGGAACACGAGAACCTGCGATACGCGGCCATTGCTTCACAAACTGGCCCATGCGCTTGGCGTCAAGTGCAACAGAGAACACGATGCTGCTGTCCCCGTCTCTCCGTTCCAGCACGTCACCATTGCGATACAGGAAACTGATCGCATCACCGTCTGCAGCCGGAACGACGATTTCCATTGTATTGCGCCCAACCTGCAACTTGCCCTTCACCAGGTCGAGAAATTCGTGCATCCCCTCCCCTGTTGCAGCCGACACCGCAACGGCGTTGCCGGTACGCGAGCAGCTTGCATCAACGCGTTCGCGACAAGTCTCATCAAGGAGGTCAACCTTGTTCAAGACCTCGATCATGCGGGACTCCCGGTCTCTTTCTCCTATGCCCAGTTCATCAAGAATTGAGAGCACATCTGTCCGCTGACTTTCGTTATCCGGGTTGCTCATGTCCCGGACATGAACAATGACGGTTGCTTGTGTGACCTCCTCAAGCGTTGCGCGAAACGCTGCAATCAACGAACTCGGAAGCGACGAAATGAAACCGACCGTGTCCGTAAGGATGATCTTTTCCGAACCCGGAAGCTCGACTGCGCGTGCTGTGGGGTCAAGCGTCGCAAAGACCTGATCGTCTGCATAGACATCCGAACCTGTCAGCCTGTTGAACAGTGTTGATTTTCCGGCGTTCGTGTAACCAACCAATGCAACCACGGGGAACGGAACCTTCTGCCGCGCGGATCGGTGCTGACCGCGCATGGCTGCCACGCGGTCGACTTCGACTCGTAATCGGGCGAGTCGTTCATCGATCAGTCGGCGGTCGATCTCCAGTTGGGATTCACCGGGCCCTCCGACAAAACCCAGACCACCCCTCTGGCGTTCGAGATGCGTCCAGCTTCTGACCAACCGGCTTCGCTGGTACGTCAGCGCCGCCATCTCGACCTGCAGAACACCCTCGCGTGTTGCCGCACGGGCGCCGAATATGTCGAGAATCAGACCTGTGCGATCGATCACCTTCGCCGACCAGGCCTTCTCAAGATTGCGTTGCTGTACGGCCGACAATGCGGTGTCGAAAAACACGAGTTCCACATCCAGACTCTCGATCTGACCGCGCAATTGTTCAACCTGGCCACGACCAAGCCATGTTCCCGGCTGTATCCGGCGTACGATCAGACTGTCGCAACTGACGATTTTCAGATCGATCGCACGGGCAAGGCTCTCTGCCTCCGCCATGACTCGTTCAGTTATACGCGTACCCTGCCTTTGTGAACGAGTAACGGGGCAAAGAACGAGAGTCCGAACAGGACTGGAACGTGTCGAATGCAGTTTCGGATTAGTGCTCAGCTTCAACCTCTTGGTACAGATCGATGGGGACACTTGGCGAAATTGTCGAAATCGCCTGCTTGTAAATCAACTGCGCATGTCCACCACGGTTAAGCAGAATGGAGAAGTTGTCGAACCACAGAATGTTGCCCTGCAACTTGACACCGTTGATCAGGTAAACTGTCACAGGGGTCCTGGTTTTTCGGACGCAGTTCAGAAAGGCTTCCTGCAGTTTCGTAGATTTCTGGTTTTCCATTTTACGCCTGTGTGCTGTTGTTCTCTCAATCGACGGCGGCCTGATCATGTCGGAACATTGTTACCTGTACAGCCAGTGGGTGACCCTGAAATCACGCAACACAAGACGATTGATCGAGGAAGTATAGTCTGATCGCGTAATCTTCCGAAATCCGGATGCATGACCAATCAGAAAACGGTGATGCTGACGTGGGTATTGTTTCGGAAGAATGCAGGAATTTTCTGCGATCACGAGACCAGACTCAGTGGTGAACAACCGTCTCGACTGGTGAAGTACCGGGAATCGGGACGATTCGCAGATATCCTCAGTCAAGCATTCTTGTGATCAGGCCTCACGAGCGGACAAACTTCAGATACGCTTCGAGCAACCGGCATGTTGTGCTACCCGGATGACCATTACCGACAATACTGTCGTCGATCTGCACAACCGGCTTTACAAAGGATGTCGTGCTCGTCAGAAACGCTTCGCGAGCCGAGATCGCCTCCTCAACGCTGAACGGTCGCTCGATTACATCGTACCCGAGTTCCCGGGCAATCGTGATGACGCGCTCACGCGTGATGCCGGACAGGATATTGCCAGGCTGACGTGTGACGAGGACACCGTTGGAATCAACGATCCAGGCGTTTGATGCACTGCATTCCGTGACATGGTCCGTGTCGTCGACAAACCAGGCCTCATATGCACCGGCGCGGGCCGCCGCTGTTCGTGCCATGGCGTTGGGCAGCAACGATACGGTCTTGATGTCCACATGCTTCCAGCGATTGTCAGGCCGGGTTATGACCTTGACACCATCGACATTGTTCGCGTTCATGGGCAAGGAAACTGAACGAGCGGTGCACACGATCGTCGGTTCAAGAACCGCGTTGTCATACACGTGATTTCGCGGTGCACTTCCTCGATTGATCTGGAAGTACACGATACCGTCCGTGATACGGTTTCTCCGTATTGTCTGCTGCACAATGTTCAACAACGCGCGATCTGACACGGGCGCCTCCATGTCGAGCGCATGCAATGAACGACGCAGACGGGCCAGATGACCCGCCGTGTCGATCAATCGCCCTGATGCGACAAGAATGACCTCATAGACGCCATCAGCAAAGTTATGGGCCCTGTCATCGATATGCACACTGGCAGAGCCATGGGGAACATACTGGCCGTTTATGAACGCAATACGCGACACGTCGTTGAAACTTTCCTGGAAGCGACCGGAGGGTACACAGGTCGCGGTTGAACGAAACGGGTCAGAAAAACTCAAACCCGACGGAGAACAGCTTTTCTACCCTGCGCACATAGTCGGCGTTCGTAAACAGTACAACGCGGTCATTCGCTTCGATCCTTGTCTCCCCCTTGGGAACGATCACATTTCCTTTTCTGACGATCAGGCAAATCAGGATACCGCGCGGAAGCTTGATTTCCCGAATACGCTTGCCGGAAACACTTGAGGTCTTGAGTGCTTCGGCTTCTATGAACTCCCCGGCGCCCTCGCGGACACTATAGACATTGCGGACACGGCCCCGGCGAACGTGCTGAAGTATCGTCGACACAGTGCTGCTTCTCGGGTTGACGACAGCATCGACGCCGAGTTGGCCAATCAGCGGCCCATAGCTGTTGGAATTGACCAGCGTGATTGCCCAGTCTGCTCCCAAACGTTTGGCAAGAAGAGATGACAGGATATTGACTTCATCATCGTTGGAAACCGCAACAACGGTTTCTGTTGCCTCGATATTCGCTTCCTCGAGAATTTCACGCTCGAGAGCATCCCCCGCCAGAACGGTGGTCTGCGAAAGCAGATCTGCAACCTTTTCAGCCCTGTCGCGGCTGACCTCGATGATATGGCAACGAACTTCCGGATGCTTGGCTTCCAGTTCCCGCGCAACGCTCAATCCGATGTTCCCGCCGCCGACGATGATCATTCGCCTGGCTTCCAGTTCCTCGTGGCCAAATGCAGTCAGTGAACGACGGGTGTGTTCGGTTGCCGTCACAAAGTAGACTTCATCGTCGATCTGCAGTTCCGTTCGACCAGTCGGAACAATGAGCTCGTCATTGCGAATGATCCCTGCGACAAAAACCTTCAGGGAGGGAAACAGATCGGTCAATTCTTCAAGCGGCTTGTTGAGGATCGGGCAATTCGGCAAGCACCGAACTGCAATCACACGCACCGCGTCGTTGGCGAGGGGAATGACATCGAGAGCGCCCGGAACTTCAAGCCTGCGAATGATTGCACGGGCAACCTCGATTTCCGGCGAGATGATGACGTTGATCGGAAGATGGTCCCGGCTGAACAGATTGCTCCACGCCGGTTCGAGATACGACTGCTGACGAACCCGCGCCACTTTCGTCGGAACATTGAAAATCGAGTGCGCCACCTGACATGCAATCATGTTGACTTCGTCGGTGTAGGTCACGGCAATCAGCATGTCCGCACCCTCGGCACCCGCTTTCTGCAGTACCGAGGGATGGGACGCAAATCCGACCAGGCCCTTGACGTCGAGGTTCTCGGAAATGCGCCGGATACTGTCCTTGTTGATGTCAATAACGGTTACATCATTCGCTTCGCTCGCAAGCTGACGGGCAATGTTGTATCCGACCTGGCCCGCACCGCAGACGATGACTTGCATGGTTTGACGAATTCCGCCGGGTCAGGTTTCGTTGTCGCCCGACGTCGCGATGCCAAGCGTGTTGCACTTCCTGTGAAGCGCCGCACGATCCATGCCAATCAGTTCCGCTGTCTTGGAAATGTTGAATCCATGCAGTGAGAGTTGCGCTTCAAGGTAGCTTCGTTCGAAGTGTGCGCGTGCATCCTTCATCCGCAGCTTCAACAGGTTGTTCATCAGTTCACTCCCGGTAACCGGCGCAAGATCGCCCTGCAATTCGTCGCAGACCATCTGTTCGGTAATACTGCCGTCGCCTTCGTGTGGTGTCATGATCAGAAGCGACTCGATGATGTTTCGCAACTGTCGCACATTACCTTGCCAGTCTGCGCTCTGCAGCACACGAAGCGCATCATCGGTGAGTGACCGCCGACGAAAACCCGGTTGGATAGAGAAACGTTCGAGAAAATGATTGCAAAGGTCCGGGATGTCCTCGCGCCGCGAAGACAACGGGGGAATATTCAGTGAAACGACTTTGAGTCGATAGTAAAGTTCAGAACGAAACCTGCCGTTTTTGACTTCTGCATCCAGGTTCTTGCTCGTTGTCGCCAGGACGCGGAGGTCTGCCTGGACGGGCGTGGTGCGGCCCATTCTCTTGAATTTCGCAGTTTCCAGAAACTGGTGCATCTTTCCCTGGGTCTCGAACGGCATGTCTTCGACATTATCGAGCAGCAGCGTGCCCTGATGGGCACGTTCAAAGACTCCGGCATCGCGGCCTTGAAACAAATTCTGGGTGTTGTCCTCCGTTCCGAACAGTACATGTTCGACGCTTTCCGGGGATAAGGTTGCTGCGTTAATCACGACAAATGGCCCCTTGCTGCGCCCTGACAGCTGATGAATCCTTCGTGCAACGAACTCCTTGCCTGAACCGGCGGGTCCCGTGATCAGCACACGGCTGAGTCTCGGTGCAACGCGCTCGATCGCGGCCCGCAGTCGTGTCAACGCGAGAGACGAGCCGATGAGATCATCTTCCGGATGATTAAGCCGTCGAAAAACCGAGTTCTCCCGGCGTAATTCCGCGGTTTCGATTGCGCGGCGAATTGTCAACAGGAGATGCTCGACCTCGGGCGGCTTCTTGATGAAGTCGTATGCACCTTCCTTGACTGCCCGAACAGCCTTTTCGATGTCGGCACCCCCGCTGATCATCACGACGGGTGTCAGGGGGTTTTCGGAAAGAAATTCCTTCAGGATTTCCAGTCCTTCATCCTCCTTGTCTTTCGTCAGCTTCAAATCGAGCAGGAGAAGTTTGGGAACACGTTCGTTTACCGACTTTCTGTATTCCGCTACCGATGCCGCGACTCGTACCCCGTAACCCAAATCTTCAAGATACCCCCCCAACTCCTGACGGATCGCGCGATCATCATCAACGAGCAGAATATCCTCGTTCATTTGGCACCTGTTTCAGCAAGCCGGAGCCGCAGCGTCACACACGCTCCTGGTCCATCGTTGTCTTTTAGCTCAAGATCTCCGCCGTGTTTATCCATGATGTCCTTGATGACCGCCAGTCCAAATCCACTACCCTTTTCCTTGTCGTGAGTAACTTTTGGTTTCAGCAAGTCCTCTTTCGGGACATCGGGCAAACCGCATCCGTTATCCGACACACTGATGATACAGTGACGGTCGGCCTCGACAACGGACACGCGCACGACACCATCGTCCGGGTTGCCCGAACGCTCAATGGCTCGAACGGCGTTCAGCAGAACATTGTTCAATACCCGTGCCAACTGCCACTCATCGCACAACACGAATATTCGTTCTGCAGCATACGATCGCTCAAATCGCACCTTGTCGGTAGCGTGATCTGCGATATTCAATGTGTCCTCGATCAGCATGACAATGTCATTGCGCAGCATTTCTACGGGCGGAACCTCCGCGTAGTTTTCGAACTCCTTCACCATTGATTTCACCACGGTCGTCTGACGAATGATCTCCCGCATGCAGGATTCGAAGACTTCCGGTGAATCCTTGATCTGCGGCAGGAAACGATTTTTCAGGCGGATGGCAGCGTAGTATATCGGCGTCATCGGATTGTTGATCTCATGCGCAACCGTTTGCACGACATCGCTCCACGCCGACTTCGCCTGTGCGGCGACAAGTGCGGTCTGATCATCAAACGTAACAACCAGTCCGCTGATCTTGTGATGTTCACGACTTGCGTCATCACTTTCAATTTCGTGAACACGATCAATGCGAACCATAAGTTCAATGCCATGTTCATTTCGGACCAGATGGATATTCCCCTTGTTGCTCATTTGCTGACCTGAAAGGACAGGATCAAGAAGCACCGCAAATTCGGAAACGACGCGACGCAGGGGTTGCCCTACGATCTCGCTTGCCGAGATGGCGAGCAGTTCCTGTGCACGCCTGTTCGGAATCTCGACAATACCGTCGCTGTCGAGTCCGATGACGCCGGCGCTGACACCTGAAAGTACGGATTCCATGAACTGACGACGATGTTCAAGTTCATCCCGACGTTTTGCGATGTCTTCCGCCATTCTGTTGAACGCGCGACCAAGGTTGGAAATCTCGTTTTCACCCTGGGTTGCCGACACGCGTGCCCGGAGATCTCCACGCGCCAGCAGGTCTGACTTGGCTGCAAGATCTGTAATGGGTTTGACAATGCGTTCCGCAAGCTTGAGTGCAACCCAGACTGTCAGGACCAACAGCAAGCTGGTCGCCACAACATAGAAGAGCGCAAAACCGATCTGCCAGTTGGTGCGCCGTTGCTTGAGTGCCTCGTACTCGGTGAATACGTCGTTAACCGACTCCGCGCGACTGATTACGTTTGTGTCGACTGTCTTTCCTATGAGCAGGAGGTATTGCCCTGCTTCCGGAAACCTGATCAGTGCCCGAAGGTAGGATTTCCCGTCATCAGTCTCAGAAGTGATAAATCGTGCCGAACCAACAGCAGCCTCGGCAATCTGTGAATCCGAAATCTTGTGTACAATCCCGTATGCTAATTCCGTGGCTCCGTGAACACGGCGGTCTTCATCGAACACAACCACGTGATCAAGCTTCCTGATCTGCGCGTGTGCCGTCAGGGTCGTTTCCAGATTTGGGGCAGCGTTGTTTTCGTCCGGAATCAGTCGGCCGTTGACGAAATAATCCCGCTGGAGGTCATACACCATGGCGTTTAACTGCTCCAAGAGCGCTTCGTGATGTTCGCTGACATAGGTATCTGCAATTTCCTGGGACGCACTGACAACCGCGCTGACCTTTTTGTCGAACCACTCTTCGAACCCGATATTGAAAAAGATGACAGACGAGACAGTGATCAGAAATGCCGGAATGACAGCAACAAGGCTGAATGTCGTGGCAAGGCGGTTCTGCAGCCATGAACCAGCCATGTCCGGGTGTGTACTCAACCAGAGTTGCACCACGACATGGCGCGCAACAATTCCGGCAAGGAGAATGAGCAACGCAACGTTGATGGTGATGAGAATGACGACCATGTCGGAGTCAATTCTCAGCCGTTCGCTGCTGAACGGAAACAAACCTTCCAGTGCGCCATAGGTCAACGCAAGAACCACGACGACCGCAGCCGAGAGTATCATCGGCAGGTTTTTGACCAGGCGATCCAGAAACAGTTTTCGGTATGCCGCGTTATCGATGTTGTTCTCTAGAGTGTATTGCATATCCGTGTGTTCAGACAGCGAGAAGGCACACCAACCGCGTCCGCGCTGCCGTCTATGGTCCCCGCTCTGTTGAATGCCGTGGAACAGGTATGATTGTCAAAGGATGTGTTTTGTTGAATTACTCAGTCAATACACACAAACGCTTGAAATTCATGTTTTTTAAATTCTCGCGTTAACTCTGCCGCGCGCTTTCGATCAGGCTATCAGCACATCGCGCACAAACTTTACTCCCGGATACGCAAGCGTGATGAACAGATAGCCAAGCAGGACCAGTCGGGTGCCCGTACGCCCGCGTACACCCCACCTGTACCTGGAAAGAAGAAGGAGACCGATCAGAACAAATGCCGCAACCGAAAACACCGTCTTGTGGTCTGTCTCCACAAATGTCCCGAAGGTCAGGAACTGGATGAAAATTCCCGAGACGATGCCGAGTGCAAGAATCAGTTCACCTGCACCAAGAAACCTGAATTCGAGGTTCTCGCAGTGAGCCAGAGGTGGCAGCATCGAAATGATGGTGTTCGATCGTGATCGCTGCTTCAACGATCGTGCCTGAAGCAGCGCCGCCAGACCTGATACAGCGGCGAGCGTGATGAGAATGTACGTCGTCACGGAAAAGGCAATGTGCGCCCCGAGCAATGCGCGCGGGATGTTTTCGGAAAGACCGGTTTGTGATTCGACACTGCTCCAGAGCAGGGCGAACACGGCCAGTAAAAACAGATACGGTGCATAGAGAACACCGAGTTTCCACAAACTGCGCGATGTAACGCTGCACGCGAGAAACAGGACAAGGCTCGCCGCAACAACCAGCCAGAGAGCCGACCCGAATCCGGTACGCCAATTGGCGCTATTGGAGACCAGGCCAAATTCGTGACCCGTCCACATGATTGAAGCAAGCGCGGCAATGACGAATGAACCCCAAAAACGCCAGTCTCTCTGATATGAACCTGCCAGCGGAAGACATGCTGCCGGCACCAGCAACAAGAGAACCAAGTGTTGCATGAGGGTCGATGTCGTCATCTGTTGTTACCCGATCACATGCATTATCAATCCCGGCAGGGTTGTTGTCACGGTTCGAGTGCAAGGGGAAATGTCAACGCCCTGCTGCATTCCTCAAACCCTTGCGCGATCCTGCACATCTCCGCCCCTGCAGTTTACCAGACGACACGCAACGCGATGACCGTCCATATGCCCTAGTCCGGGCATTTCGGAACCGCATGGACCGGTCCGGCCGTCAGCGTCACGCAACTGTGTCCGGCAGTTCTGCCTTTCGACGGGCGATGAAATCGAGAAGCTCTTCATCGAGTGCCGCATCGAGCGGCGGTGGTTCGTACGCCCGAAGACGTTGCAGCGCCATCCGGGAGGCGCGTTGGTCATGTGTTTGCGATCCCTCGGCCTGCCATTGTTCAAAGCTGTTGTTGTCGGCAACTTCCGGAATGAAGAAACCCTCCAGATAGTTGCGGCGCGTATGCGCACATCCGAGGTAGTGATTGCCCGGGCCAACCTCCTTGATCGCCTCCATACCCAGTCCGTTGTCCGAAAGGTCAATGCGGCGACAGAAGTTCTGCAACATCGAGATCTGTTCGCAATCCATCATGAACTTGGCATAACCCGCTGCAAGACCAGCTTCCAGCCACCCTGCCGCGTGCAACACGAAATTCGTTCCGGTCAGCAATGTTGCCGTCATTGTCTGCATTGACTCATATGCTGCCTGGGCGTCGGCAATCTTGGCGCCGTTCAGCATTCCACCGGAACGCAACGGAATGCGATAGCGTCTCGCAAGCTGTCCGGTTGCGTAAATCATCTGCAATGTCTCCGGCGTACCCATCATCGGAGCGCCTGACCGCATCGAGACGGTCGCAAGAAAACTGCCGTAAACCATCGGTGTTCCCGGCCTGACAATCTGAGAATAGGCGAGACCCGCTGTGACCTCTGCGTTGAGCTGCGCGACCGCCCCCGCCGTCACCACGGGCGCCATCGCGCCGGCCATGATGAACGGCGTGATGAGGACAGCCTGGTTGTGTTCGGCATAGTGTCGTAACGCACCAAGCATCGAACTGTCCCATACGAGCGGCGAGTTACAGTTCACCACTGATGTCATGACGGTGTTCTCACGCAAGAATTCCGCGCCGAAACAGATTTCACACAACCGACACGAGTCCAGGGCGCGTTCCGGCGCCGACTGAACGCCCATGAACGGTTTGTCCGAATACTTGATATGGCTGTAGACGATATCGAGGTGACGCTTCGGTGCCGGTACATCAACCGGTTCGCAGATGATTCCTCCGCTGTGGTGCAGTTCGGGACTCATGTAGGCGAGTTTTACAAAGTTCTGCAGGTCCTCGAGTGTCGCGTAACGACGTTCGTTCTCGAAGTCCCTGACAAACGGCGAACCGAATGTTGGCGCAAAGACCGTGTGCTTGCCGCCAATCTGGACGTTGCGCTCCCTGTTTCGGGCAACCTGTGTATAGACCTCGGGGACCAGCGCGAGCTTTTCCTCGATCAGTTCGCGGGCAATCCGAACTCTTTCGCCCTCGACGTCCGCACCGGCGTCCTTCCATTGTCTCAGTGCAACCGGATCCCGGAATTCGATTCCGACGTCTTCGAGGATCTGCATGGACGTCGTGTGGAGAAGCTCTGTACCTGCCTCATCAAGCAGGTCGAATAGCGGTATCTCTCGTGTGATGTAGCGTCTCTGCACAATCGGCGCCGACAATCTTTCACGGCGTTTCGCGGCCCGACCCTTTCGCCGTGCAGTTGTTGATGCCATCGAGATCTCCAACAATTGTCCGCACATTCACATGAAGTGGTACGACATTTGTAGTCAACATTTGACGCCGATGCGACATCTGCACCTGATTTTTGCGCCATACGCCGCGGTTTCCGTGGACGACCGGTTCGGAGCGACGTCGGCAATCCCTGCAACCGTGTGGCTGCCAATGCAATCCGTGGCAGGCAGATTGCTGAAACGGGGTCGCTGCAGGCCGGTGCTGCACTTCAGCTCTTGCCAATGCCCGTCTGACTGTGTCATTGGGAATTGAACGCGCCGTAAATCCTTGCATTGCAAAAAACATGTCGTATATGCGACAAGCACTGTCGTGTTTGTTCTAGCTTGCCTGCAGGAAGCACACTACTTGTGCGATCCGGGCTTGCCCTCACGCTAAACAGGAGTTTGGTGGATGGCTGACGATTTCGAAGACGATCTTGATCTCTCGACACTCGATAACGATGAACTCGTGCAGCAGATGCACGAGGACCTCTACGACGGACTCGCCGACGAGATTGTTGAAGGGACAAACATTCTTCTTGAACGTGGTTGGGCACCGTACAAGGTCCTGACCGAGGCACTTGTCGAAGGCATGAGAATCGTCGGTATCGATTTTCGTGACGGCATCCTGTTCGTTCCTGAAGTTCTCCTTGCTGCCAACGCGATGAAATCAGGCATGTCGATCCTGCGGCCGCTGCTTGCCGAAACCGGTGCACCGAAACTCGGTTCCATGGTCATCGGCACGGTCAAGGGCGATATTCACGATATTGGCAAGAACCTCGTCGGAATGATGCTTGAAGGTGCCGGGTTTGACGTATTCGACATCGGCATCAACAACGACGCCGATTCCTATCTCGACGCCCTCTCGGAGCACAAACCCGATTTTCTCGGCATGTCCGCACTGCTGACCACAACAATGCCGTACATGAAGGTCGTTATCGACACACTCAAGGAACGTGGACTGCGTGAGGAGTACATGGTCCTGGTGGGTGGCGCACCGTTGAACGAGGCGTTTGCAAAAAGTGTCGGCGCAGACGCGTACTGCCGTGATGCGGCGGTGGCGGTCGAGACAGCCAAGACAATGGTGGCGGAACGCCGGCAGGCAGTTGCGGCCTGAGGAATGGCGCCGCGCAGCCTTGTCATTGCCTGCGGTGCGCTGGCACGCGAGATCCTGGAACTCATTCGACTGAACAACTGGGATAACATCGAGGTCCAGTGCCTTCCGGCGGAATGGCACAACAGACCGCAAAAAATCCCTGAAGGGGTGCGCGAACGTATCAGGGCGGCGCGCGGCCGGTTTGACAAGATCTTTGTCGCATACGGTGACTGCGGGACTGGCGGCCTTCTCGATGAAGTGCTGCATGATGAAGATGTCGAACGGATCGATGGACCCCATTGCTACCAGTTCTATGCCGGCAGGGAACTCTTCGAATCCCTGCATGACGACGAACCGGGCACTTTCTACCTGACCGACTACCTTGCGCGTCATTTCGAGACGCTGATCATCAAGGGAATGGGTCTTGACCGCCATCCGGAGCTGCAGCCGATGCTCTTTGGAAACTACAAGCGTCTCATCTACCTGGCACAGACCGAGAATCCTGACCTTGAGAAGCGTGCACGCAGTGCTGCCGATCGACTTGGCCTCGAATACGATTTCCGGTTCACGGGATACGGTGATCTCGGTGCGTCGCTTGATCGCTTCCAGAATCGAAACCACAAGGCCGCGGTGAACTGAAATGGCGTCCGTGACGGTGGTTTACTGGCGTGACATTCCGGCACAGGTCATAGCGAAGGCCGGCCGTAGAAATGCGAAACGCGTTCTTGCAAACAGATTTGAGAAGGCAATCGACCAGGCGGCCATGTACGCCAAGCTGAACGACACGGATTCCTATCTTGCACACTGGCGTCGCGGTGCACCGGTTCAGTGTGGTGACGATCTGGACCATGAAGCGGAAACACTTGCAAACCGGCTCGAGACAGAGTTCGACCCCGACACGCTCGCGCGGTTCGTTCGCTCCGGCGGTGTTGACCCTGATCGGGAGGATAGCGACAGTGGCAACTGATCAGGGACTGCGGGCCGCGCTGGAATCCGGAAGGTTCGTGCTCACGGCAGAGACCACGCCGCCCGATGGTGCCGATGTCGACTCGGTCATGAATAAAACCGGATGTCTCAAGGGGTTGGTGGACGCAGTTAATGTAACCGATGGTGCTGGTGCACGCGCGCACATGTCCGCGCTCGCCTGTGCTGCCATCCTTGCACAAAACGGCATCAATCCGGTCCTCCAGTTCACTGTTCGCGACCGCAACAGGCTTGCGATCCAGGGCGACATGATTGGTGCGTCGGCTCTCGGAATCCACGCGATATTGTGTCTGCACGGCGACAGCATCACCAATGGTGATCAGCCTGACGCGAAAGCGGTTGAAGACCTTGACAGCCGCGGACTCATGTCACTGGCGCGCGAATTGCGCGACGACGGTCAGTTGCCGACTGGCAGAAAGATTGATCCGGCTCCCGACCTGCTGATCGGTGCGGCGGAAACTCCGAGAGAGCCGGGAAGCGACTTCAAACCGACAGGCATCGAAGCGAAGATCAATGCCGGTGCCGATTTCTTCCAGACCCAGTTCGCCTACGACATCGACGTTCTCAAGCGATACATGTCTGCGCTTGCGGACCACGGCATAACCGAGCGCGCGCATTTCATCGTGGGCGTTGGCCCGATCATGTCTGCACGATCGGCACGCTGGATGACCGAAAACCTGTTTGGCGTCCATGTTCCGGAGCATGTGATCCGGCGAATAGAGGCGGCAGACGACGAGAAGTCAGAAGGGAGAAAGGTCTGTGCCGAACTCGTCGAGCAGTTCCGGGAGATCCCCGGAATCCGTGGTGCTCATCTCATGGCACCGCGCGGCGAAAGGGCGATTGCACAGACATTGACTGAATACGATCTGCGTGGTTGAACGCTGACAAGCGGAGACGTGGAACATGCGTTTAGTGCGTGAATGGTCGGTCCGCCATGCTCGCGGACTGCGCAGTCTCTATGTGGTCTTCGAAGTCGTCATTGTCGCGATTGCACCACTGGTTCGCGCAATCGGTTACGAACGCGTCGAAAAACCGGTGGTTGCAATTGAACGCCGATTGAAGGGATTGATGTTCGACTGCCGCATGTGCGGGCAGTGTGTCCTCTCCTCGACTGGCATGTCATGCCCGATGAACTGTCCCAAGAACCTGCGCAACGGACCGTGTGGCGGGGTCCGTGAAGACGGAAACTGCGAGATCGTTCCCGATATGCCCTGTGTATGGGTCCTGGCATGGGAAGGCGCCAAGCGCATCAACGCCAGTGAACCGATGATTGCGCCACAACCCGCTGTCGATCACAGACTTGAAGGTCGATCGGCCTGGTTACGCGTGATGCAGGAGGTGGCTGCACGCCATCGCGACAGGCGCGTGTCGAACAATGTCGTACACGACAATTCCTGAGCGTTTGCATGCAGTACCTTCAGGAAACGGATCCCGGTGCGCCGCTAGAACTGATTCCCGGTCACTCTTCACGCGGACGGCTCGAACGTGTCTTGCGCGGCGGTGATTTTGCCGTAACCGCGGAGCTCTCACCACCCGATTCAGCCGATCCAATGGAGGTCTACCGCCGCGCTGCGATTTTCGACGGGTGGGTTGATGCAGTCAATGCAACCGATGGTTCCGGCGCCAATTGCCACATGTCGAGCCTCGGGGTTTGTGCCCTGCTTACGCGGGTCGGCTATTCCCCTGTGATGCAGATTTCAGCACGCGACAGGAACAGGATTGCCATACAGGGTGATGTTCTTGGCGCCGCGGCACTCGGCGTCAACAACATACTCTGCCTCACGGGTGATGGAACGCAGTGCGGCGATCATCCGGACGCAAAACCCGTCTTCGATTTCGATTGCATGGCCATGCTCGGGACAATCAGGAACATGCGTGACCGCGCCGAGTTCATCTCGGGACGCAAGATTGATCATGCCCCTCGCCTCTTTCTCGGTGCCGCGGCCAATCCTTTCATGCCGCCCCGTGACTTTCGACCGCACCGCCTGGCCAACAAGATTGCTGCAGGTGCCCAGTTCGTACAGACGCAATACTGTTTCGACGTTCCGGTTCTGGAAGCCTACATGTCGCGCGTTCGTGACATGGGTCTGGACAAGAAATGCTTCATCATGATCGGAGTTGGTCCACTCGCAAGCGCCCGTGCTGCACGATGGATTCGCAGTAACGTTCCTGGTGTACATATTCCGGATGCGGTGATCGATCGTCTGGAGGGTGCAGTGCGCAAGAAGGAAGAGGGCAAGAAGATTTGTATTGAGATCATTCAGCAGGTGCGTGAGATTGACGGCGTCTCGGGTATTCACCTGATGGCTTACCGCCAGGAAGACACCGTCGCGCAAATCATTGAAGAATCGTCGGTACTCGGGACACGCAAACCGCATCGCGTCGACCCTGTGGTTCCGGATTACATGAAACTTTCACACGGGGCCCAGGTATGACCGATACCGTAATCAGTTCTGCAACAAGGACCGTCGTCATCGGGTTTGATCGACCGTTCACTGTCATCGGTGAACGGATCAATCCAACAGGACGCAAGCGCCTTGCGGCAGAGATGTCCGAAGGCGATTACAGCCGCGTTCAATCCGACACGCTTGCACAGATTGCCGCAGGCGCGCAGATGCTGGACGTGAATGCGGGTGTCCCGCTCGCGGACGAGCCACAGATACTGTTTGACTGCATCAAGCTGGTCCAGTCGTTGACAGATGCACCGCTCTCGATTGACAGCTCGATTGTCGCAGCGCTTGAAAGGGGACTCGAGGCCTATGAAGGCAAGGCACTCGTCAACTCGGTAACCGGAGAGGAAGAACGCCTTGAGTCCGTTCTTCCGCTCGTCGCCAAGCATCAGGCCGCGGTCGTTGCCATATCAAATGATGAGACCGGTATCTCGGAAGACCCGGATGAGCGGTATAATGTCGCCAAAAGGATTGTGGAGCGGGCGCAGGATCACGGCATCCCGCCCGCCGACGTCGTCGTCGATCCCCTGGTCATGCCGATCGGTGCGATTGGCGAAGCAGGACAGACGAGTTTCCGGATCATTCGTCGGCTGCGCGAGGAACTCAAGGTCAATACAACCTGCGGGGCCTCGAACATCTCGTTCGGACTGCCGGCACGCCCTGCCCTCAATGCCGCGTTTCTCACGATGGCTGCGGCCAGCGGCATGACATCGGCAATCACCAATCCGCTCGAAACGGAGATCATGACGGCCATCAAGGCAGCAGATGTCATGATGGGTGTTGACAAGAACTGCCGCAAGTGGATCTCGCTGCATTCCGGAACCGGTGCAGCGGGTGAACAGATTGCAGAAGCGCGCGCTCGCCGTCGCGAGGGCCGGCGTCGCCGTGGCTGAAGACCCCCTCGTCGTCTTTACACCCTCGGGTCTGCGCGGGCACTTTCGTCGCGGTACGCAGCTTCTTCAGGCTGCAAGGGAGCTCGGCGTTGATCTCGACTCTGTTTGCGGGGGCCGCGGGATCTGTACGCGCTGTCAGGTTCACATTGGTTCCGGTGAGTTTGCAAAGCACGGAATCGAGTCATCGAATGATCATCTGACGCCACTGACGGATGCCGAACTGAGGCAGCAACGGTCCGGTCTTCTACCCTCAGGGAGACGCCTTTCCTGCCAATCCCGTATCGGTGGCGATCTGGTTGTTGATGTCCCTGCGGAAAGCCAGGTTCACAGACAAATTGTCCGCAAGCGTGCCGATGCACGTCCGGTTTCTGTCGATCCCGTTGTGCGACCGCTTTATGTCGAGATTCCACCCCCGGACATGCATGACCCGGCATCACATCTGCGGCGCCTCGAGAAGGCGCTGAAGGAAACATGGGACGTGACCGTGGCGGGTGTTGACGCACACGTGTTGCGGAAACTCCACAAAACGCTGGAAGATGGTGAATACACGGCGACGGTCCTGCTCCGACGTGGCAAGCGCATTATCGATATTCGACCAGGTTATCATGACAAGGTCTATGGACTGGCGGTCGACGTCGGTTCCACGACGGTTGCCATGCACCTTTGCGATCTTCTCAACGGCGAGGTTGTTGCGTCAGCCGGTCGCATGAATCCGCAGATCCGGTTCGGCGAAGATCTCATGAGCCGTGTCTCATACGCCATGATGAACGAAGACGGCGCTCAGGCGATGACGCAGGCCATACGGGTTGCACTGAACGAACTCGCACGTGAAACAGCCTCTGAAGCTGGTGTCGCACTGGAAGATATTCTGGAGATCACCATTGCCGGTAATCCGGTGATGCATCATCTGGTGCTCGGGCTGGATCCCACGCCGCTTGGTTTTGCACCGTTTGCATTGGCAACCGATGACGCAACGATCATGCTGGCTTCCGACATTGATCTCGATCTCAACACGGGATCGCGCATCTATGTTCTTCCCTGTATCGCCGGCCACGTCGGTGCCGATGCCGCGGCGGTCATTCTTTGCGAGATGCCGTACAAGACCGATGACATGACATTGATTGTCGATGTGGGTACCAACGCGGAAATCATCCTCGGTAACCGCGACCGGCTGCTCGCTGCCTCATCACCAACCGGTCCTGCATTCGAAGGTGCACAAGTGAGTTCCGGTCAACGCGCAGCACCCGGTGCGATTGAACGTGTTCGTATTGATCCTGACACCTTCGAACCGCGGTTCAAGGTGATCGGCGACGATCGCTGGTCAAACGAGGAGGGCTTCGATACGGCACCGACCGGAATTTGTGGATCTGGCATCATTGAGGTTCTGGCGGAAATGTACCTTTGCGGTCTGTTGACGCCTGATGGATCGATTGATGGAACCAGGTCCGGTCAGACTACACGCGTATTCGAGCAGGAGCGAACCTGGTCATACGTACTCCATGACGGCACACCGCGCATCGTCGTGACCCAGAACGACGTGCGCCAGATTCAGCTTGCCAAGGGCGCGTTGTACGCTGGCGCCCGCCTGCTCATGGACCACATGAATATCGAAACCGTCGATCGCGTGACTCTTGCCGGCGCATTCGGAAGTCATATCGATACAAAGTACGCAATGATTCTGGGCATGATCCCGGATTGCGACCTGACAAAGGTCGGTTCTGCAGGAAACGCTGCCGGTACCGGCGCACGCCTGGCGCTCCTCAGCAGCACACTTCGCCGTGATCTTGAACAACAGGTCCGGCGAATAGAGAAGATTGAGACGGCGGTCGAACCAAGATTTCAGGAGCACTTTGTCGACGCCATGGCGATACCGCACAAGACGGCCAGTTACCCCAACCTTGAAGCCGAGGTGAAACTGCCGAAACAATCTTTCACCACCGCGGACGACGACGAACGGCGCGGCAGGCGCCGCGGTCGACGAAGCAGGAAGTAATCAGGGAACTGGTGGTGGGCGCGGCTGGGATTGAACCAGCGACCCCTACGATGTCAACGTAGTGCTCTCCCGCTGAGCTACGCGCCCTTCATTCGATTATTATCGATCAATGTCATTGCCGCAATGGGTCAGCCCCTTGCTTGCGAAAGTACCAGTGACTTGAGTCGTTGGCGGATTGTGCTGCATTCAGGACAGGCTTCATGTGTGTGATACGCGATGCGGGAACAGGCCGATTTCAGCGTCAAGAAAAACGATGAGCGAGCAGGACCGTGTTCCAGTCAAGACCTCATTGCCTGATTTTCAGGCAAACGGGTGCACGCATTGCGTCCATGCGAGTCTGGTGCCCCGACGACATGATCACGCATGAACCGCTTGTGCCCATGCAAGTCCGGAATTCGTTGAAGGCTGCGGCACGTTCGCGTCAACCAGGCGACATTTCCGAACCGATGGAACGGGCTCACAGTAACAGGATCCATGTATCCGGCGCGCGTTACCGGTGACGCCATGGCGACCCGCTTTGAGGTGCGCACTTGCGTGAACAATCGATGAGAAAGGAAACGGTCCAACCCGTTCGCATCACGCCACACAATCAAGCGGCAGTTCCCGAAAGGACCCGAACCCATTCATTCGTCAAACTGTCCGATCTGCTTGAATGAGGAGTACGGACCCTCGCACCAGTCGTCATCGTAACTTCCAACATCACCTGTTCACGACATTCATGGGTGACTGCGCGTGAGACAGACCTTGCCATGTCTGGTCATTCCCGTATTTATCGGAGCCCAGTTCGAATCTTGCCTGATCGAAAGACACCATGATCCCTCGCTACTCAAGACCGGAAATGGCAAAAATCTGGGAACCGGACTTCCGGTTCTCAAAACTGCTCGAGATCGAGATTCTCGCTGCCGAGGCCATGGAAGCACTTGGTACGATTCCGTCCGGCGTGGCGAACGCGATCAGGGAACGCGGTCAATTTGATATTGCACGTATCGACGAAATCGAGCGCGAAACACGTCACGATGTCATCGCGTTTCTCACGAATGTCGCCGAAAATGTCGGAGAGGAAGCAAGATTCCTGCATCAGGGCATGACATCGTCGGATATCCTGGACACATGCCTCGCCGTGCAGCTGACAACAGCGGCTGACCTGCTGATCGACGATCTGGATCAACTTCTGGCGGTTCTCGAAAAGCGAACACTGGAACATGCCGGGACCATATGCGTCGGCCGCAGTCACGGCATACATGCAGAACCGACGACGTTTGGCCTGAAACTCGCCGGATACCATGCCGAATTCCAGCGCGCGCGCCGACGAATGAAGGCAGCGCGCAATGAAGTTGCAACGTGTGCGATTTCGGGAGCAGTCGGAACCTACGCAACGGTCGATCCATACGTTGAACAGCATGTCGCTGCCGGATTGGGTCTGAGGCCGGAACCGGTCTCGACACAGGTCATTCCGCGAGACCGGCATGCGTCCTTCTTTGCTGCACTGGCCGTAACGGCATCGTCCGTCGAACGACTGGCCGTAGAGATCCGGCACCTTCAGAGAACAGAGTTGCGTGAGGTCGAGGAAGCCTTTCGATCAGGTCAGAAAGGCAGTTCCGCAATGCCGCACAAACGCAATCCTGTGCTTTCGGAGAATCTGACCGGACTTGCGAGACTTGTGCGTGCGCATGTCGTTCCCGCTCTGGAGAATGTTGCCTTGTGGCATGAACGGGATATCTCGCATTCATCTGTGGAACGGAATATCGCACCGGATGCAACGATTGGCCTGGACTTTGCGCTGGTCCGTCTGACCGGATTGATCGGGGAGCTCGTTGTCTATCCCGATGCGATGCGTGCAAACCTCGACCGCCTAGGTGGTCTCGTCTTTTCGCAGCGTGCACTGCTTGCGCTGACACAGGCCGGTGCAAGCCGGGAAGACGCCTACGAACGCGTACAGTCTCACGCCACGGCGGTCTTCAACGATGGCGGTTCGTTCAGGGAAAGACTTCAGGGAGATGATGCGGTTTCCACCCTGCTCTCTTCTGAAGCTCTCGACAGGATCTTCGACGAACGAAGTTTCATCCGTCACGCAGACGATATCATTACACGCGTCCTTGCAGGATGCGAGGTCTGAGAAGACCCCGTCATCCCTGACAATGCCGTGCGCTGATTGCGGGCGTTCGTTACCTCCAGAACGGCTTGTTCATGTATCCGGGACCGGATCACATGCGTTGTCTCTACACTGGAGCCGGCAACGGACCATATCAGTCAAGATCGTTCGACCCGAAGAAACTGATTGGTTGTGTGCGAGGCCCGCAAGAAGCGGGCGCCGCGTCTACTCAGCTTCGATCTGATCCCGCGCCTCGCGCTCGAATGAGGCAATGCGCGTGCGCAGTTTGTGTTCGTCAATGTCGAGTTGCGCAGCCTGAATATCCGCCATGACCTTCTCGATGACATCATCATCGCCTGGTCTGTCAAAATCAGCCTCGATGACTGCACGAACATACGCGTCAACATCGGCACCGGACTTGCCCATCAATCCTGCCAACCACTGCCCGAGCAATTTGTTTCGCCGTGCAGCAACCTTGAAACGCAATTCTTCATCGCGGGCGTACTTGTTCTCCTGACCTTTCTTGCGGTCTTCAAAGAGTGTCATGTCATTCATCCAGTATTGAGCGTTTCATGGGCATGATTGCGTGAGGCATTTCAACCGTTCCTATAGCGTACCGCCAACCTTCGCCCAAGCCCAATCAGACTCAAGCGGTTTGTTTGCGATACGCGAATGTCTGAATAATTCTTGTGGATCAAGGTATCGCAGTTGATCGACGTCCATGCACAATAGTTTGTGTTTTCGGTCCATCGCGGATAAAGAAGACATACGACCGCTACCGGGTTTTCCTGAGGTGACGCCATTCATGTTCGTTGACCTGGGGGCCATGTCATGAGCTTTCGCAAACGTGTTCACAAGGGACCGGAAAAGGACCTCTTTGAAGGGCCGCATCCGGGATACCTTGTTCAACGCTTCAAGGACTCCGCTTTCGCCCATCGCTCACGCAAGTCAGGTGTGATCGACGGCAAGGGCGTTCTCAACAATCGAATCAGCGAATTTCTCATGACCAAACTGGCGGAGATCAGCATCCCGACCAATTTCGTGCGTCGCTTGAATATGCGCGAACAACTCATTCATGATGTTGAACATTTGCCCGTTTATCTTGTCGTACACAACATTGTCTCGAAGGAGTTCGCAGATCAGTACGGTCTCAAGGAAGGCGCCATTCTTCCGCGTTCAATCATCGAGTTTCATTACCGCTCGGAAGAACTGGGCGACCCGCTTGTCACAGAAGAACACATGTGTGTCTTCGGGTGGGTCTCGCACCAGGACATCGACGACATGATACACTATGCAACACGCGTCAATGACTTTCTGTCGGGCCTCTTTTCAGGAGTCGGAATCAGGCTGGTGGAGATGACACTTTCGTTTGGATACAAGTTCAGCAATGGCGAAGTGATGATCGTGATTGCCGACGAGATCAGCCCGGACAACTGCCGCCTTTGGGACAACCAGACAAACGATCCGATGGACAAGGACCGCTTTGCCATGGATCTTGGAGATGAAAACTATGGTTACCGGGAGGTTGCGCGTCGACTCGGTATCCTGCCGGAAGTGATCAGGGAAACACGTTTCCCGGCACACTGATGTGAGAGTCCGTATCGTCATCACACTGAAGAACGGTGTACATGATCCGCAAGGTCATGCAATCCGGAACGCGTTGCATTCACTGGGATACGACGAAGTTTGCGACGCCCGTCAGGGAAAAATCATAGACCTTGAAATCCCTGCCGGGTCCGATGCGTCCACGCTGCACGATCGTGTTGACGAGATGTGCCGCAAACTGCTGGCAAACACTGTAATCGAAAACTACACAATCGAAATTGGATGAAGACTCAGCGGTTCATTCGGCCGCGGTACCGGCAGACCCGATTGCAGGACAGTTCAACATGATGGTGACGATCGTTGTCTTTCCGGGCACGAACCGGGAACATGACATGCGACAGGCGCTGGAACACTGTGGTGCGATGGTCAACATGGCCTGGTACGCCGACACGCACATTGCACGCACCGATCTCATTGTGCTGCCTGGCGGGTTTTCATTCGGCGATTACCTGCGATGTGGAGCCGTCGCCGCTCGCGCCCCGATCATGCGTGAAGTCGTCCGTCTGGCACAAGACGGAACACCGGTCCTGGGTATCTGTAACGGCTTCCAGATACTGATCGAGTCCGGACTTCTCCCGGGTGCATTGCTGCAGAACAGAAACCTGGGGTTTATCTGCCGAATGATCAGCGTACGCCTGGAAAATGCGGCCCATCCGTTCACTGACGGCATGAAAACCGGCGATGTCATGCGCATTCCGATCGCGCACGGCGAAGGTAACTATTTCGCTGATCCCGAGATCTGCAAACGGCTGGAAGACGGAAATCGTATTGTCTTTCGTTACACAGGATACCCGTCTGCGCCAGGTGACGAGATCAATCCGAATGGCAGCACAAATGCCATTGCCGGAATAATCAACGAGAACGGCAATGTTCTTGGCATGATGCCGCATCCCGAGAATGCCGTTCTGCCCCGCCGTCAGAGTTCTGACGGACTGGCATTCCTGCAGGGCATGGTCGAGGCACTGTCCTGATGAATGCCTGCGAGATCAGCCCGGAAATCATTGCCGAGCATGGACTGACACCTGAGGAATTCGAGAAGATCCTGGCAATCGTCGGACGTGCGCCCAACCTGACCGAACTCGGAATCTTTTCGGCCATGTGGAACGAACACTGTTCCTACAAGTCGAGCAAGGTCTGGTTGCGGCATCTTCCGTCGGAAGCGCCGTGGGTCCTGCATGGTCCCGGCGAAAACGCTGGCGTGGTTGATATCGGCGGTGGACTGGCCGTTGTCTTCAAGATGGAAAGCCACAACCATCCGAGCTTTATCGAACCGTATCAGGGTGCCGCAACGGGTGTTGGCGGAATCATGCGCGATATTTTCACCATGGGTGCGCGGCCGGTTGCGAACCTGAACGTCCTGCGTTTTGGTGACCCGGACCATCCACGGACACGCTACCTGGTCAGTGGTGTGGTCGCAGGTATCGGAGGATATGGAAATTGCATGGGCGTGCCGACAGTTGGCGGTGAAACAACGTTTCATGCCAGTTGCAATGGCAACAACCTCGTGAATGCGATGTGCGTTGGCGTGGCACCGTCGGACCGGATCTTTCTTGCGTCTGCAGACGAAGTTGGCGCACCGGTCGTCTATGTCGGCTCCCGAACAGGGCGCGACGGCATTCACGGCGCCAGCATGGCCTCGGCCGGTTTTGACGGCGGCACGGACGAAAAACGGCCAACGGTACAGGTCGGCGACCCGTTTACGGAAAAACTCCTCCTCGAAGCCTGTCTCGAACTCATGGAAACCGATTCCATCATCGGAATCCAGGACATGGGGGCTGCAGGTCTGACGTGTTCGTCTGTGGAAATGGCCGGCAAGGCCCATCGTGGAATTGAACTGGACCTCGAACGTGTTCCCCAGCGTGAAGCCGACATGAGCGCGTATGAGCTCATGCTTTCGGAAAGCCAGGAACGCATGCTTTTCGTTCTGAAACCAGGTACGGAAGATCGGGCCCGGGAAATCTTCGGGAAGTGGGGCGTGGAGTTTGCCATCATTGGTCGTATCAACGATTCGGGACGACTCGTCGTGCGCATGAATGGCGTGGTGGAAGCGGACGTCCCCATCCAGCAGCTTTCCGAACAGTCACCCGTATACGACAGGCCATGGAACAGACCATCTGCGCGTCCGACGATTGATCCCGGCAGCATCGTCTCGCCCGGTACAATTGAATCATCGCTCATGACACTGCTGGCCTCACCTGATCTCGCAAGCAGGCGCTGGATATGGGATCAGTACGATCACCTGGTCATGGGGCAGACCATTGTCACACCGGGCAGTGACGCGGCGGTGATTGCTCTCGCAGACGACCCACAACGCGGTCTGGCTCTTACGTCTGACTGTACACCGCGATACTGCGCCGCGAACCCGCGCGAAGGCGCAAAACAGGCCGTCGCGGAAAGTTGGCGGAATCTCGTTGCATCGGGCGCCCGTCCGCTGGCGATCACGGATTGTCTCAATTTCGGCAGCCCGGAAGATCCGGATGTGATGGGTGAATTTGCCGCGTGCGTCCAGGGGCTCGCCGATGCTGCGACAGTACTCGAAATGCCTGTCGTGTCCGGCAATGTCTCGTTCTACAACGAGACGAATGGCAGCGCTGTGCAACCGTCTCCTTCTGTAGGGGCCGTCGGTGTCATCGAGGATCTTGACGATATCGTTCCCATGGGAATAGCAGACGCGGGTCTGACCGTCGTGTTGATCGGCGATACGGTCGGGCATGTCGGGGCAAGCCTCTACCTCAGGGAAATCATCGGTCGTGAGGACGGCACACCCCCTCCTGTCGATCTTTTCAACGAACGAAGAACCGGACTGGTTGTGCGTGATCTGATACTGAACGGTCAGATCAGATCCTGCCACGATGTTTCGGACGGTGGCTTGCTCGTTGCGATCGCTGAAATGGCAATGAACACAGGTATCGGTTGTTCAGTTTCACAACCGGTGAACGGCCTGCCGCCCGCTGCATTCTGGTTCGGTGAGGATCAGGGGCGATTTGTCGTGTGTGTCGAACCGGACAGTCTCCCGTTGTCCTTGCCTGTAAACACGACAACGCTTGGCACAACCGGTGGTAAAACATTGACAGTTGACGGTGGTTCACCAATATCGGTGCAAGAACTG
Organism: Alphaproteobacteria bacterium; assembly: GCA_965200745.1. GTDB lineage: Bacteria > Pseudomonadota > Alphaproteobacteria > SP197 > SP197 > SP197. The sequence continues at coordinate 2,606,937 of CBDAUZ010000001.1, read as the reverse complement.
CGCGAGGCGAACGAACGCTGGTTTCCCGCGTTCATGTCAAATCCCTCGGTACAGTAACGGAGACTGGCAGATGCCCATGCAAGCCGCGGAAATCGAACAGTTGATTCTTGAGGCCTTTCCCGATGCCAGCGTCGAGATCCAGGACCTTCGTGGCGACGGCGATCATTATGCCGCGACAGTCACGAGTACAGCGTTTTCGGGACTGAGCAGGGTCAGACAACACCAGCTGGTCTACAAGGCACTGCGCGGCAAGATGGGAAACGAACTCCACGCACTGGCCCTGACCACACAATTACCGGATTGAACAAACGACGCCGTTGCGCGAACAAGACAGGAGAAACGAACGAAATGTCATTGAACGAGGCCACCAGGCAAAGAATCTCACACGAGATTGCCAACAACGACGTCGTCCTGTTCATGAAGGGCACGCCGGTGTTTCCGATGTGCGGCTTTTCGGCCGCATCCGTGCAGATCCTCAGTCATGTGGGTGCACGTTTCAAGGGCATCAATGTGCTTGAGGACTATGAAATTCGCGAGGGAATCAAGGAATTCAGCGACTGGCCGACCATTCCGCAGCTCTATGTGAAGGGCGAGTTTGTCGGCGGTTGCGACATCATGAAGGAAATGTATCTGAACCGCGAGTTGCACCAGTTCATGGAAGAGCAAGGTATCGAACTCGATTCCGACTCCTGATGCCATGCACTACCGATCACGTACTGCAATCGACAGTTATCACGCGCATATCAACTTCGATCCGGAAACCCGAGATACGGCAATCGATCTGCGCGAGGAGATCGGGCGTCAATTTGATATCCGCCTCGGACGGGTTCACGACCAGCCGGTCGGACCGCATCCCAAGCCGATGTTTCAGGTTTCGTTCGAGCCTCCGCTGTTTGCGGAGTTCGTGCCATGGCTCATGTTGAACAGTGGCGGATTGTCCATTTTCATTCATCCGAACACCGGCGATGCCGATGCGGATCACTACCGCAATGCGATCTGGATCAACCAGACTCTCGAATTGAAACAGATGGCATTCGGATAACGCATACGCCGGTCATGACGGTCACCGGTGCGGTGTGCCGCCAGACATACCGCAGGCCTTACGCCTTCGAATAGAACTCCACGACGAGGTTTGGTTCCATCTGTACCGGATACGGAACGTCGACGAACGATGGCACACGACGGTAAACGCCGGTCATCTTGTCGAAATCAACCTCCATGTACTCCGGAACATCCCTGTCGGTTCCGACGACTGCGCTCAAGACACAGTGCAGTTCCCGCGACTTTTCCTTGACCTCGATGATGTCTTCAGGCTGGACACGATAGCTCGGGATATTCACCTTCCGGCCGTTCACATTGATATGTCCGTGATTCACGAACTGCCGGGCCGCGAAGACAGTCGGGACGAATTTCATGCGGTAGACGATGATGTCGAGACGGCGTTCGAGGAGCCCGATCAGGTTTTCGATCGTATCGCCCCTTTGCTTGTACGCTTCCTCATACGTCCTGCGAAACTGCTTCTCGGTGATATTGCCGTAATACCCCTTGAGTTTCTGTTTGGCTGCAAGCTGAACGCCGTAATCCGTCGGTCTGCGACGGCGTGCCCGCCCATGTTCACCTGGCGGGTAAAGCCGGTTGACGAGAAACTTCTTGGAGCGTCCCCAAAGGTTCTCACTGTTCCTGCGGCAGATCTTGTACTTGGATGAAAGGCGCTTGGTCATCAAGCAATCACATTTCCGAAAGTCTTGAGGTTTGCTGCGTTTAGTCGCGCACAAGGCCGTTGTCAAACCTGATCTTGATTCGATGTCGCAGAAACCGTTTCAGGGTCCCGATCAGTCATCCGTTTGTCCAGGGATCGCGCGTCGTCCCCTGGACAGACACTTGATCACACCGCGCAATGTGCGGACCTCCTGTTCATCGAGCGCGGCGCGCAGGAACAGGGTTCGAAGATTTCGGACGATGACCGGTCGCTGATCCTTGTTGCGCAGGAAACCGCAGTTTTCGAGTTCTTCGAACAGGTGATCGAACAGTAATTCAAGGTCTTCATGTGTTGCTGCCGCGGGACTGTTATCCGGTCGCTGCGAATTCTCCCGTTCACGAAACAGAAGATACCCGGTCAGCAGAACGGCCTGGGCAAGATTGATCGAGGGGTGTTCGGCAGAACACGGAATCGTGACGATCCGGTCTGCAGCGGCGACTTCGTCGTTGTTCAATCCCGATCGTTCCGGACCAAAGAGGATCCCGTGTCTGATTCCCTTCCTTGCGGATCGAATGGTTCGGACCAGTGTTTCGGGATCATCCACAGGTTTGCGCATGTCACGGTAACGTGCGGTGGTCGCCCAGATCATCTGCAGATCGCCTGTGGCCTCGCGAACGGACGCAAAGAGACGCGCGCCATCGAGTATATGTACGCCGTTGGCCGCCATGGCTTGGGCTGCGGGATTGGGCCATCCGTCCCGCGGGGATACGATCCTCAGATCGCGAAGCGCAAAATTCGCCATGGCGCGCGCTGCCGCACCGATATTTTCACCGAGTTGCGGGCGAACGAGTATGACGGCGGGTTCCGTCAAATCGCGATCTCAGACTTGTGCATTCTCGTTGATCAACTTGTAGACGATCGAGTCCACCAGCGCCTGGAACGATGCATCAATGATGTTCGTGGATATGCCCACCGTCTTCCAGGACTTCCCTGACAGATCGGTACTTTCAATCACGACCCGTGTGATTGCCGCCGTACCTGCCTGCGGAGAGATTATCCGCACCTTGTAGTCGACAAGTCGCCACCCGCGCAGGTATTTCGCGTACTTGCCGAGGTCCTTGCCGAGGGCGTTGTTGAGGGCATCAACCGGGCCGTTACCCTCGGCGACCGAAAGCAGCCGTTCACCATCGACAACCAACTTGACTGTTGCTTCCGAACTTGTGACCAGTTTGCCAAGTGCATTGTAGCGGCGCTCGACAAGTACCCTGAAACTTTCGACGTCGAAGTAGTTGGGAACAGTCTCCAGGATGCGGCGTGCCAGCAATTCGAAGCTGGCCTCGGCACCGTCATAACTGTAGCCCTCGAATTCACGGCGCTTGATCTCTTCGATAAGGCGCGGGAGACGCGGGTGATCCGCATCCACGTCGAGACCGGAATCGGCAAGCTGGGTCAGCACACTCGCCTTTCCTGACTGATCGGACACGACAATATGGCGGCGGTTCCCGATGCGTTGCGGTGGAATATGTTCGTATGTTCTGGGATCTTTCGTGACGGCGGATGCGTGCAATCCGCCCTTGTGTGCAAACGCAGCGCTGCCGACATAGGGTGCATGGCTGTTGGGCAGGACGTTGATGATTTCGTCGAGCATGCGCGAAACGTGCGTCAGTTGTCTGAGGTTCTCTTCGCTTACGCCAATTATGCAGTTCTTCTTGAATTTCAGCGTCGGGAGAAGTGTCACGATGTTCGCGTTGCCACATCGTTCGCCGAGGCCGTTGAGCGTACCCTGAATCTGTCGTGCACCGGCATCCACTGCAGCCAGTGTGTTGGCAACCGCATTGCCGGTGTCGTCGTGTGCGTGCATTCCGATGCGGTCACCGCCAAACCGGGCCGTAACGTCCGCGACAATCTCGTAGACTTCTGACGGTAACGTTCCACCGTTCGTGTCACACAGGACTGCCCAGCGTGCACCGGCTTCCAGGGCAGCCTCGATGCAACGCAGCGAGAAGTCCCGGTCCTCCTTGTACCCATCGAAAAACTGCTCGGCGTCGAACAGCGCCTCCTTTCCGTTCGTCACGATGTACGCCATGGAATCGGCAATCATCGCGATGTTCTCGACCTTCTCAATTCCAAGTGCGGTACTGACGTGAAACGCGGACGACTTGCCGACCAGGCAAACGGCTGGAGCGCCGGACTGCAACACACCCTGAAACACCGGATCATTTGCCGCGCTGCGTCCTTGCCGTCTTGTCATGCCAAACGCTGTGAACATGGCAGTTTTCAACTGTGGCGGATCGCGAAAAAACTTCTCGTCTGTTGGATTGGCGCCCGGGAAACCGCCTTCAATGTAATCGACTCCAAGCGCATCGAGTGCATGTGCAATGCGCATCTTGTCTACCGGTGTGAAATCAACGCCCTGTGTCTGGGCACCGTCGCGCAGCGTGGTGTCGAAGATGTAGATCCTCTCTTCCATCACAGCCGCCTCCAGGTTGTTCCCTGAGCACTGTCCTGAAGCTCTATTCCCATGTCGCTGAGCTTGTCGCGAATGCGGTCCGCATCCGAAAACCTTCGTTCACAACGTGCGACTGTTCGCTGATGGACCAATGCATCAATCCCTGACGTGTCTTCCCCTGTTCCATGCAACCAGGACTCTGTCCGCTGCGCGAGAATTCCCAGTTGCTCACCGGCAGCCAGCAGCAAACCGCCTGCCGCCGCATCGCCCTTGAATACCTTGTCGGCAAGCCCGTGCATCATTGAAACCGCCAGCGGGGTGTTCAGATCATCTTCGAGTGCCGTCCGAACACTGTCCGGTATCTCGACCGGTTGATCGGCACCCGAGGTTGCGACGGCGTTGTAGAATCGATTGAGTGAGTTCCGCGCCTGCAACAACAACCCTTCGGAAAAGTCCAGCGGTTGACGATAGTGTGTTGAAAGGAGCGCCAGACGCATCACCTCGCCGTGCCAGTGTTCCAGAAGATCCTTGACCGTGTGAAAATTTCCGGCGGACTTCGCCATTTTCTCGCCATCAACCGTGAGATAGCCGTTGTGCATCCAGACATTCGCAAAGCCACAACCCGGGTTTGCCGCGCAGGTCTGGGCAATCTCGTTTTCGTGATGTGGAAAGACGAGATCACGCCCGCCCCCGTGAATATCAAATTCCGGACCTAGATGTCGCATCGACATCGCCGAACACTCGAGGTGCCAACCGGGTCGACCGCGACCCCATGGACTGTCCCAACCGGGCAGAATTTCGTCCGACGGTTTCCAGAGCACAAAGTCTGCTGCATCTTTCTTGTAGGGCGCGATGTCGACCCGCGCGCCAGCGACAATGGCCTCGCGAGAATTGCCCGAAAGTCGTCCATAGTCCGGAAAGGACGGAACATGGAACAGCACATGCCCATCCCGTTCGTATGCATGCCCGCGCGACAGGAGTTGCGTGATCAACGCAATCATCTCCCGGATATGTTGTGTCGCACGTGGCTCGATGTCCGGCTTCAGGCAGCCCAGTGCATCGGCATCAGCGTGGAACTGCGTGATGGTCGATTGTGTGAGTTCATCTATATCGATGCCGCGGGTTGATGATGCGTCGATGATCTTGTCATCAATGTCGGTAATGTTCCGAACATAGGTGACGTTGTTGTTGCCATAACGATGGCGAAGCACACGATAAAGAACATCGAACACGACCAGGGGACGTGCGTTACCGATATGGATCAGATCGTAAACGGTTGGCCCGCACACATACATGCCGACCGCATCGGCGCGTATGGGTGTGAGTTCCTCCTTTGCGCGACTCAACGTGTTGTAGAGTTGAATTGACATCAAACCTCAAGTGATAACGGCACACGTGCAGTGATTTCTGTTACCGCATGTGTTCCGATTGCAACGAGGGTACATGGTGCAGATTATTGCGCTGTATAGGAATTCCCGACCCGAATGGCAATGAGATGCCGTGACCGAAACGGGTCAACACCAATAGAACCATCTCGCTCCACATAAACCACGAGACGTAGCGCCAACCTGCAAACTGACTCAGGAGCGAAATCCGTTCGTGATCGGATACCGTCTGTCTCGACCAAACGCGCGCGTCGTTATTCGCACGCCCGGAGGGGCCTGCCTGCGCTTGTATTCGGCCTGCATGAGCATGTGCCAGACTCGTTCGACAAGAACACGGTCATGGCCCCGGCTCGCAATCTGCTCGAAGGTCTCTTCCCGCTCGACAAGACCGGTGAGTATGTCATCGAGAACATCATAAGGCGGCAGGTTATCCTGATCCGTCTGGCCGTGCCGCAGTTCTGCGGTTGGCGCTTTCGTAATGATGTTCACGGGAATGACGGGATGTGCCGGACCGGCGAAATCGTCGGGGCAGTTCAGGTTTCGCCATTGTGACAATCTGTAGACATCTGTCTTGTAGACATCCTTCAGCACCGCGTAACCGCCGCACATGTCACCGTATACAGTGGCATAACCAACTGACATCTCTGACTTGTTTCCGGTGGAAACGACCATCTTTCCGAATTTGTTCGAGAGGGCCATCAACAGGATGCCGCGGCTGCGTGCCTGAATGTTCTCTTCGGTTGCATCGGCTTCCGTCGGAGCAAACAGCGGTTCAAGGGTGGTGTCGAATGCGTCAACAGCCCGGTCGATGGGCAGACAATCCAGTCTGACTCCAAGGGCGTCGGCACATGCACGGGCGTCGTCCAGACTCTCCTGGCTCGTGAATTCGGAAGCCATCATGACGCAATGCACGCGCTCCGGTCCCAACGCATCGACGGCTACGGCCGCCGATAACGCGGAGTCAATTCCGCCGGACAGGCCGATCAGGACTCCGGGGAAACGGTTCTTGTTCACATAGTCGCCGAGCCCCGTCATGAGGGCACGATAAATCTCTTCCTGACGCTCGCGCTCCGGCGTCAGCGTGGTGTCCGTACAGGTCCATCCGTCGCCGGTTCTTTGCCAATGTGTGACGGTAACGGAGGGTTGCCATGTCGGGAGGCTGACCTTGAGTTGCCAGTCACGGTCGAGCACAAATGAGCTGCCGTCGAAGACCAGTTCATCCTGCCCCCCTACCCTGTTTACGTACACGAGCGGCAATCTGCTCTCCAGGACTCGCGCGACCGCTTCATTCATGCGGCGTTCACCATTGATCAGACTGAAGGGTGAGCCATTGATAACCACAAGGACGTCAGCACCATTTTCCTCATGGCATTCCGTGACATCGCCGGACCACATGTCCTCGCAGATCATGGCACCGATCCGGACCTCGCCAAACGGGATCGGACCCGGCAACGGACCAGAACTGAAGATACGTTTCTCGTCGAACACGCCATAATTGGGCAGATCGTGTTTCAGGCGCGTATGTTTCACGACACCGCCGTCAAGCAGGAACATGGCATTGAACAGTTCGCCATCCTGACGCGCACTCGCCCCGAGCAGGACGGCGGGACCGCCATCATCCGTCGCCTTCGCGATGGTGTCGATTGCATCAGCCACCTGATCCTGGAACGCCTGCCGCAAGATCAAGTCTTCAGGTGGATAGCCTTCGATCGCGAGCTCGGGTGTGATCACGAGATCAGCATTCGCCCGGGCAGCCGTCTCGCGTGCATTCAGAACGAGCGCCGTATTGCCCCGAACATCGCCGACGGTCGGATTGATCTGCGCCAACGCCATGACGAGACGATCTGTCATTCGGTTGATTCCGCCATCTCAATCGTGTCGCCAGACACGTCCGGATGTCCGTGATGACTGAATTGACAGGTCAAGAACGGAGCAGGAATTCGCGGCCTGTCTTGACTCTCGACTGACCGTCATATGAGACAATGTCCGCCGTCGCATATGTCTCGCTCCACAGATCCGGCAGATAGCTCCCGGTCCCGATCACATCGATCGGCGCTCCTGCCTCCGCCATGACCTTGCATTTTGCCGGATCAAAACCCGACGACGCGACAATCTTGACGTTGTCAAACCCGTTTTCGTCCAGTTGCTCTCGCAGATGCCAGATACTGGCTGCAGAAACACCTGTGCCGATCAAATATCGGAGTTCCGTCTCGGACCGGTAGCCACGAATGGCATCCGGGCGGTTTCTTTCCAGCACCGCGTAGCTTCCTGGCGGATCGAGGCCCTCGACGAAGCGACCACCTCCGGTATCGACGCGTACCGAAAGATCTCCCGAGCCGGCCATATCCGGAAAAGCCCGGCACACCGCCAGGGAGTCGGTGATTTCCTGGCCGAAGTAATCGACAAGCACGGTCATCGGGACACCAGGATTGGCCTCGCGAAACATTCTTGCTGCGGCAACGGTACTGCCGGCATAACCGATCAATGCATGCGGCATGGTCCCGAGACCGGATGTGTTGTTGAAATAATGTGCCGTCGCATCCGTTGCGTTTCCGACGAAACCGCGTGCATTCGCCTTGCGCTGTGCACGCGCAGATCCGACAGAGGCTGCGTAGGCCATCATTTCGGCCATTTCCGTGCCTGCACAGTGACGCGCATCCATGGCCAGGAATGCCGTATGGGGCAGATCAACACACATCGTGTAGGCGTTGTATGCCGCGACACAGGCCGGACCGAGCTTCTGGAGAAAAATGGTCTCAAGATCGACCAGTTCGGTAAAGCGGCCGCTGACATAGGCGATGGGTTCTCCGGCGCCGACCCACCGCCCCTCCGCGAACTTCAGTTCGATTTCGAACTCCGTGTTCCGGGACCGCGCGATACTGCGCAACCATTCAACCGTCAACCGTGGCGCAGAAAGCACGGGGCGTCGCAGGAAAAGCGCGTAAGTGATCTGACAATCACCGAATTGCCGTACGGTTTGACGTGTTCGATTGAAGTACGCGTCAGTCCATCGGCCAACGTGTTCCTCACGCGGCCATAACGCCTGCTTGCAGGTTACAGCCCCGGTTTTCGACTTCTCCATCGTCGCCCTTACAGCGCCGCCAGTCATGCCGTGTGCAGTCTGTTCCCGGTCTGAACTATCCCGCGCCGCGTGCACGTACCGGACTTTCCCGTTCGGCGCGCAGTTGTTCAGCTATGTCAAATGCAAGTTCCAGTGCCTGACTTGCGTTCAGACGCGGATCGCAGTGCGTGTGATAACGACTGGACAGGTCATCTGCGCTGATAGCCTGGGCACCGCCAATACACTCGGTGACGTCGCACCCGGTCATCTCGAAATGAACACCGCCGGCGTATGTGCCCTCGGCACTGTGAACCGCGAAGAAACTGTTCACCTCGTTGACAATCCTGTCGAATGGCCGCGTCTTGAATCCGGTCGATGCCTTGATCGTGTTGCCATGCATCGGGTCACAGGACCAGACAACCTGATATCCTTCCCTGGACACCGCCCGTATCAATGGCGGGAGCCCGCTTTCGACATTGTGTGCCCCCATACGCGCGATGAGGGTGATACGACCCGGATCGTTGGCCGGATTGAGAATGTCAAGCAGGCGACACAATTCGTCCGGATCGAGTGACGGCCCGCACTTCAGTCCGATCGGATTATTCACGCCACGCAGAAATTCGACATGGGCGTTCTCCGGCTGACGGGTTCGATCGCCGATCCAGAGCATGTGCGCTGATGTGTCGTACCACTCGCCAGTCGTTGAATCGATCCTGGTCATTGCCTCCTCATAGGGAAGAAGCAACGCTTCGTGGGATGTGTAGAAATCCGTCTCGCGCATCTGAGGCACGCTTTCCGGTGTGACGCCGCACGCATTCATGAATGAAAGCGCTTCCTGGATCCGGTCCGCCAATTCGCTGTAACGATGCCCCAGCAAGCTGTCTGCAATAAAATCGTTGTTCCAGCTCGAGACACGATGAAGGTCCGCAAAACCACCTTGTGCAAAGGCACGCAGCAGATTCAGTGTTGCGGCAGACTGGTTGTAGGCGCGCAGGATTCTCCCAGGGTCCGGTTGGCGCGCGTGTGCGTCGAATTCGATTCCGTTGATTATGTCTCCGCGGTAACTCGGCAGTTCTATACCGTCCTGCACCTCGACATCGCTCGAACGCGGTTTTGCAAATTGCCCGGCGAGCCGTCCGACTTTGACGATCGGCATGGACGCGCCAAATGTAAGCACGACCGCCATCTGGAGAAGGACCTTGAAAGTGTCGCGAATGTTGTCGGGGTGGAATTCTGCAAAACTCTCGGCGCAGTCACCGCCCTGCAGCAGAAAGGCTCTGCCCTCTGCAACTTCGGAGAGAGACCGCCGCAACTTGCGCGCTTCACCTGCAAACACGAGCGGCGGAGAGCGGCGCAATTGCGTCTCGACTTCTTTCAGTGCGTTTTCATCCGGGTAGGTCGGCACCTGCAGAATGTCGCAGTTGCGCCAGTTCGCCGGATTCCATTTAGCAGTCATCTCAAACCTCGATACACAATCTTGCCGGTAAGCCCGGTTCTCGTGAGTTGAGTTCGGGTCTATACGCCTGGAGTCCGCTGTTTTCCAGTATTTGTTGACTTTGCCGACCGTTCCGCTTTGGCGATTGATCCGGCCTGGTCGTTCGGGTCCGAGAGTCGAAACGCCTGATCGATTGCCTTTTGCACGAGGTTTCTGACATAGATCGATGAGCAGGCTTCAAGGATCGCATGGGACGGACCATAGATTCCGTTTGTATGCGGGCTCATGTCATTGCCGTGCTGTTCGTTGGTCAGGTTTGTCAGGACTAGGTGTCGGTATCGTCCGGCAGCGTGAAGATCTGACCCGGGAAGATCAGATTCGGGTCGGCGATCTGTGAACGGTTCGCATCGAATATCTGCGTATAAAGGATGCCATGACCGTAGACTCGCCGTGCGATCAACCAAAGATTGTTTCCGGGTTGAATGACCACCAGTCGTTCATCACCCAGCAGGGGCATTGTGAACACGTCGCGCTGGAATGGTGACTCGACTGTGGCAACAACCGCGTCCGCATCGTCAAGCAGTTCAACCTTGATCTGGTGCTGTCCCTCTTCGACCGGTTCATCAAGTTCGATTGTCCATGTCCCGTCGTCTGACACCGTACCCTGCCCGACTTTCTCATCGTCGAGCCTGACAACGATCTGACTGCCGCTTTCGCCTGCACCCGAGAGCGAAACACGACCTTCCTCGTCATATGACAGACCGGTCAGCGCAAGTGACGAGTCATCCTCGCTCGTGATTCCTTCGCCTGCCTGACTGATAACCTCAACTTCGCCAACATCGTTGCGTGGGATCTGAACAGCGAGGACAGATTCCTGTTTTGTATCGGTTCCCTGCTCAGGTATCACAACCAGCACGACATCTTCACTTTCCCGGGTAACACCATTTATCCGTGACTCCAGGTTCAGTTCATGACTTCCCGGATCGAGGGGTGTTTCCAGGATGGCCACCCATTCGCCCTGTTCGTTGGCCTGCGTGGTTTCGATGATTTCATCGTCGCTGAGGACATTGACTGTCGCGCCCGGCTCTGCCCGGCCTGCAATGACTGCGTCGCCGGATTCTTCAACGCGAACAACATCGAATTCCGGTGCGGCATCCTCCGTGACAGTGCTGTCTTCTTCGGTTGGGACGCCGTCACGGTACATGACCGTCCCGGATTCATCGCCAACATCGAGTCCAATCAGAATTTCTGTTTCTGCCTCGTCAACAGCATCGGGAGTTGTTGTGGCTAAACTGTCTGCAATCTCTGTGGTTGAACCCGCAACAGTTTCCGTTGCTGAACCATCGGTCGTCTCGGCGGTGGACCCGTCAGCAGTCTCTGTGGTTGAACCCGCAACAGTTTCCGTTGCTGAACCATCGGTCGTCTCGGCGGTGGACCCGTCGGCAGTCTCTGTGGTTGTCCCGACGATAGTTCCCGTCACCGAACTGTCTGCAGACCCTGTAGTGGATCCGTCAGCAGTCGCTACCGTTGGGCTGTCTGCAATCTCTGCTGTTGAATCGACGAGATTTTCGGAGAACAAATCGTCTGATTGTGTTCCTGCTTCATTCGTCGCCGCAGTACCCTGATCATCCGAAGCGCTCAATGTCGCGGACTGCTGCGTGTCATCCTCTGGTTCGCTAACGGATGGTTCGCTAACGGATGTTGGTTCGCTAACGGATGTTTGCACGGTTCCGTTCGGTTCATTGATCGCCTGGTAGGCGATCAATCCGAACAGAACAAAGGCGACACCGATGAGACCGACAACCAGAGGGTTCATTAGTCTGATTTCCTGACTATTGAAGAAACAAAGAATATCACATTAACTTCGCGCCGATACTGCGCCCGTGTCGTTTGTGTCTGTACCGCATGCTTCTGCAAAACTCACCTCTTTCGGGGAAAAATCATCCCACATCGTGGTTCTGCCACCCGCGGCATGGGGACTACCCGGAAAAGCTCAATCACAATTCCGATGCGCAAGTTGGCGTACGCCGGTTGCACATGAAAACCGACACTCTATTTTGCGCGACAATCGGTCGTCGGAACTTCAGGATCACAACATGCGCAAAATCAGGGTCAAGGAACCAGTCGTCGAACTCGACGGCGACGAAATGACACGGATCATCTGGGCCTTCATCAAGGAACGGCTCATCACACCCTGGCTCGATGTCGACCTCAAGTACTTCGATCTCGGAATTCAATCCCGTGACGAGACAGACGATCAGATCACGATTGACGCTGCAAACGCCATCAAGCGGTATGGTGTCGGTGTCAAGTGCGCGACCATTACACCTGATGAAGCCCGTGTTGAGGAATTCGGTCTCAAACAGATGTGGCGTTCACCCAATGGCACGATCAGGAACATTCTCGGCGGCACGGTTTTCCGGCAACCGATCATCTGCTCGAATGTCCCGCGTCTCGTACCAGGGTGGACGAAACCGATTGTCATCGGACGTCACGCGTTCGGCGATCAGTATCGTGCAACAGACATGATCGTGCCGGGTCCCGGAAAACTCACCGTGACATTTTCACCTGCAGACGGCGGCGAACCGGTTACCCGGGAGGTCTTCGATTTTCCAGCGGGCGGTGTCGCCCTGGCCATGTACAACCTCGACGAATCAATCCGGGGTTTTGCCCGTTCGTGCATGAACTACGGACTCAAGCTTGGATGGCCCGTCTACATGTCAACCAAGAACACAATCCTCAAGGTGTATGACGGACGGTTCAAGGATCTGTTTCAGGAAGTTTACGACAATGAATTCAAGACACGGTTCGACGATGCCGGCATTACATACGAACACCGTCTGATCGACGACATGGTCGCTGCAGCGCTCAAATGGGAAGGCGGGTTTGTCTGGGCGTGCAAGAACTATGACGGAGACGTACAGTCCGACACGGTCGCGCAGGGCTTCGGTTCACTTGGGCTGATGACATCCGTTCTGATGACTCCGGACGGCGGTACCGTCGAAGCGGAAGCGGCGCACGGAACCGTGACACGCCACTATCGCATGCACCAACAAGGCAGGAAGACATCAACAAATCCGATTGCATCAATCTTCGCCTGGACACGGGCGTTGAAAGCACGCGGCGATTTTGACGGCACACCGGACGTAAGCATGTTTGCCGATCAGCTTGAGGATGTGTGTATCAGGACGGTTGAACAGGGCAAGATGACCAAGGATCTCGCTATTCTGATCGATCCGGAACATCCGTGGCTCACGACAGAGGAATTCCTTGTTGCACTTGAGGCAGGGATGAAAGCAGCTGTTCCCGTTGATTGAACACGTCCCGCCGGAGTGACTCCGGGCTGTCCTCCTGTGTCAATCGTGCCTGAACCGGGGATTGTTCAGCGCCGTTGGAGATAACCGCACCGGGTGGACCAGACTCAATTCGCGGAGAGCAGGGATTCGATCCGGTTCTCGATTGCCGCTACAGCCTCACGTGTTTTCTCAGCCTCCGGACCGCCGCCCTGTGCCATATCGACACGACCACCGCCGCCCTTGCCGCCGAGAACAATCACACCCGTCCTGACCAGATCAACAGCGCTGAGCGAGTCCGTATAGTGACGGTCAACGCTTGCGACAATCGCCGCCTTTCCTTCGTGCGTCGCCGCAACGACAGCGATGCCGGATTGTGTCTCCCGCAGGATCTGATCCGCGATTCCGCGCAGTTCTCGACCGGGTACGTCATCGAGAACACGTGTCACGACCTGGACACCGGCGATATCACGCCTGCTTGAGGTGCTCGAATCACCACCCGCAGCAAGCTTTCTCTGCAGGCTTGCCACGTCCTGTTCCAGTTCGCGCTTTTCCTTGACCAGCGCCGAAACACGGTCCTCGAGTGCACCAGGCGACGTTCGTAGTCTGGATGCAAGAGACCGTACGGTCTGTTCCTGTTTGCGCAGGTATTGAAACGCGGAATCGGCTGTCAGGGCCTCAATTCTGCGCACGCCCGACGCGATCGCACTCTCCGAGACGATACTGAACAAACCAATATCACCGGTACGCTCAACATGCGTTCCACCGCACAGTTCTGTCGAAAAGAACCCGTCCGCATCCGTTCCCATCGAGACGACCCGTACCTCGTCACCATACTTCTCGCCGAACAACGCCAGCGCACCGACGTCAATGGCGTCCTGCGGCGCCATCAGGCGCGTGACGACCGAGCCGTTTCGACGAATGTTCGCGTTGACATCCGCCTCGATACTGGCGAGTTCACTCGCCTGGATTCCGATTGGATGAGAGAAATCGAAGCGCAACCTGTCGGGTGCAACAAGCGAGCCCTTCTGCGTGACATGATCACCGAGATGCCGTCGCAAGGACTCATGCAACAGATGTGTTGCAGAATGATTGGCACGCAAACTGTCGCGGCGTTCGCTGTTGACGACAAGCTCGACAACGTCGCCCTGCTCGACAGTGCCGGATCGGACACGGCAGTAATGCACATGAAGTGCATCACCCTGCTTGCGTGTATCAAAAACCTCCAGCAATGCAGACGGTGCCTGGATCTCGCCCTGGTCTCCAACCTGCCCACCGGATTCCGCATAGAACGGAGTCTGGTTTGCAAGCAACGCCACTTCACTTCCTTCAGCCGATGATCCGGTTTCCTCACCGTTTTCAATCAGCGCCAGGACCTTGCCGGTTGCCTGCGTGGCACCATACCCGAGAAACTCGGTCGCACCGTGCCGGTCGTACAGATCGAACCAGAGTTCACCGATCGACTCGTCTCCCGTTCCGTCCCAGGATCGCCGTGCATTCTGCCGCTGGATTGCCATGGCATTTTCAAATCCTGCCCGGTCGACACCGCGGCCTTCGCGTCGCAGAGCATCTTCGGTAAGGTCAAGCGGAAATCCATAGGTGTCGTAGAGTCTGAACGCAATTTCACCCGGCAATGGCGCGTCGGGAGCAAGTCCCTGTACTTCGTTGGCAAGAAGACGGTTGCCGCGTTCCAGTGTTTCGCGAAATCGCGATTCTTCGAGTTCGAGTGTTGCGGAAATCAGTGCGCGCGCGCGCACCAGTTCGGGAAAGGCGCGCCCCATTTCATTCTCGAGAACCGGTACAAGCCTGTGCATGAGTGGCTCAGGGTGCCCGAGCAGAAACACGTGACGCATCGCGCGTCGCATGATCCGGCGCAGAACATAGCCCCGTCCCTCATTCGATGGCATAACACCGTCTGCAATGAGAAAGGCACTTGCGCGAAGATGATCCGCGATAACGTTGAATGAAACACGATCGTTTCCGTCACGGGATCGTCCGGTGATGTCCGACGCTGCATTGATGAGTGTATTGAACAGGTCCGTGTCGTAGTTGCTCTTGACGCCCTGGAGGACAGCCGACATGCGCTCGAGGCCCATCCCGGTATCGACCGAGGGTGCGGGAAGATCAACGCGATGATCCGGAGTCTTCTGCTCGTACTGCATGAACACGAGGTTCCAGAATTCCAGAAACCGGTCGCCGTCCTGATCAGCATGGCCGGGTGGTCCACCTGCGAGATCTTCGCCCTGGTCTATGAATATTTCCGAGCAGGGACCGCACGGTCCGATGTCACCCATCGACCAGAAATTGTCGGACGTAGGTATGCGTATGATGCGTGAATCAGGAAATCCGGTGACCTTGCGCCAGATCGAAGCCGAGTCCTCGTCACTGGAATGTACCGTGATGAGAAGTTTGTCCGGCGAGAGCCCGTAAACATCGGTTGTCAATTCCCAGGCCATCGCGATGGCCTGTTCCTTGAAATAGTCACCGAACGAAAAGTTGCCGAGCATCTCGAAAAATGTGTGATGCCGCGCCGTGTACCCGACACTGTCAAGATCGTTGTGCTTGCCGCCGGCGCGCACACACTTCTGCGCTGTCGTGGCACGCAGGTGGTTTCGCTTCTCGACACCGGTAAAGACATTCTTGAACTGCACCATACCGGCATTGGTGAACAGAAGTGTCGGATCGTTATGCGGAACAAGCGGACTCGAGGTTACGACCTCATGATCGTAACCTCGAAAGAAATCGATAAATGTTTCGCGAACGTCATTGACGCTGGTCATGAATGCACCGCACGCACATGATGAGGGTTAGCCGGCTGAACCTTCCACGACTTCGGGCACGGACTCAAGACCGGATCTGACGAGAATCTCGTGCTCAATCACCTGGGTGATCTCGGGATTGTTGCGGAGGAATGCCTTTGCGTTCTCCCGTCCCTGACCAATGCGCTGATCGCCATAAGAGAACCAGGAACCGGACTTCTCGATGATTGCGGCGTTGCAACCATGATCGAGAATTTCGCCCGTTTTCGACACACCTTCCCCGTACATGATATCAAACTCGACAGTTCTGAACGGCGGCGCCATCTTGTTCTTGACGACCTTGACCCGGGTCTGGTTGCCAACCACCCGGTCGCGATCCTTGATCTGACCGATCCGGCGAATATCCAGACGAACCGACGCATAGAACTTCAGTGCGTTGCCACCCGTCGTTGTTTCGGGGCTGCCGAACATGACTCCGATTTTCATGCGAATCTGATTGATGAAAATGACGATACAGCGGGACCTGGATATCGACGATGTCAGCTTGCGCAACGCCTGACTCATCAGTCGCGCCTGAAGTCCGACGTGGGTATCACCCATCTCACCTTCAAGTTCGGCTTTCGGAACGAGCGCCGCAACAGAGTCTATGACCATGACATCAATTGCACCGGACTGCACCAGCGTGTCTGCAATTTCCAGCGCCTGCTCGCCCGTGTCCGGTTGCGAGATGAGCAGATCATCCACGTTGACCCCGAGCTTTCTGGCGTAATCCGGGTCCACGGCATGTTCAGCATCGATAAAGACAGCACGACCACCCGATTTTTGTGCCTCGGCGACGGCATGCAGGGCCAGCGTCGTCTTGCCTGAACTTTCCGGACCGTAGATCTCGACAATACGTCCGCGTGGCAATCCGCCGATTCCAAGGGCAATATCCAGACCCAGTGAGCCTGTCGAAATGGACTCGATCCCACCAAGACTTTCATCCGCTCCGAGCCGCATGACGGAACCACGACCAAAAGCCCGTTCAATCTGGTTCAAGGCGGCATCGAGAGCCTTCTCACGATCCATCTTGCGTCCTTCCACGACAGTCAGTTTTGTTGGCATGATTATTGCCCCTTTCGTTCACTATTCGACAGTTCATTCCGTGGTATCTTGTTCTCATGTACACGGATTGTTCTCGTCATTCAAGAACAAAAGGTGAATAAAACGTATTTGTTCACAAAATTCAGGTTGATCGCGAGAGAACACTCTCAGTCGTCACGATGAACGCGTTCGTGTTTTTCATGACGTTCCTGTGCCTCGAGGCTGAGCGTCGCGATGGGACGGGCCTCAAGCCGCTTCAATCCGATCGGTTCACCGGTCTCGTCACAGAAGCCGTAGGTGCCATTCTCGATGCGTTGCAAGGCCTCGTCGATCTTGCCGATGAGCTTGCGTTCACGATCCCGCGTCCGCAACTCGATCGCACGGTCCATCTCGGTCGTCGCCCTGTCAGCAAAATCCGGCTGCATGACGGTCTCCTGTTTGAGTGCGCGAATGGTCTCGGAAGATTCCTGAAAGAGTTCTGCACGCCAGGAGACAAGTTTTCGCCGAAAATACTCGCGTTGCCGCGAATTCATGAACTGTTCGGTTTCCTTTGGCCTGTAGCCGTTCGGAAGTTTGACGTTCATCGAAACAACCCTGACTGACGCACAACACCGCGGCGTCAACTGTGAGGAGCGTGAGCGTGTATTATGTGCAACCGCAACGCATCGCAAGAGGATTGTTGATCAACCCGGTCCATGCGTGACACAGCGCGTTCTGCCGCACTGTTTGCATGAATTGTCAGACGACTGTCGGATACCCGCGTGCGGTTGCCGCCTCTTCCATTGATGCAATCGTCCTGTAGACGCTCGGCAGAAGAAAACTGAAACCGGTTATTCTGAGCTGCGTGCGAACATCGCGGAATCGCGTGTCCTCGGCTGCATCAAGCAACGCGTGCCTCATTGCGTCAATTTCGTCTCTGGATCGTTCTGCGCCGGTCACATACGGCAGATTTGGTGCGTGCCTGGTAGACGCAAGGATTCGCGTACCCGCAAGGTCAACCGGTGACTGTTCGGCAAGGAGTGTATGGGTCACGCAGTCAATTGCACACAGATCAACACGGTCAGCAATCAACAGTCTTATTGACTCCGGATGACTGCCGCTTCGCGTGACAGACGAGAAATAGGCCTTTCCATTCGCGACATGTGAGACAGCTTCGCGTAGCGCGTTGTACCCTGATTGCGAATCCTCGCCATTCACAGCGACTCGTGCCCCCTTGAGGTCTTCAAGGGAGGCTGCAGGATTGTCCTCTCTGACAAGAATGAAACTGCAATACGTCGGACCGACGCACCCCGGAGCGTCGTAGAACGGAACAGCGACCAGTTTCAGATCATTCGCGAACGCATTGATGAAGGGATAACCGCAGCTCTGCGAGAGCAGCAACGCACCGTTCTTCCAGTGATCAAAGCGGTGTGCAACACGATCAATGCGGTCGGGCACATCGGTGAACCCACGTCTGCGCAACGCATCTGCAATGGCGCTCCACCACTGGTCTGTCGCGTTCCGCAACGTCGGAAGATCGTACATGGGCAGACTTGCAATCACGGCCAGGAACCCCCGCCTTGCGTCTGTTTGGGCAGACTGTCGGTCAGTTGATACCATCCCGGTGCGTCATCGACGAATATATGGCGTTCAAGCCGCAAGCCGGTTGTATCCTCCAGACAACCTGCCGAAACGGCGATGTACGGCGCATCGACGGGTCGCCAGAAAAGACTTGAACCGCACGCGTTGCAGAATCCGCGTTCGGCATGCCCCGACGACGCAAACCAGCGCAATGATTCCTGTTGAACCAGAACCAGATCGTCTCTCGAGCAGGCAGAATACGCAGCAAAATTTCCGTGTGACTTCAGACACTGACCGCAATGACAGGCGATGATGTGCCGCACCTCCCCGGTAATCCTGAAGCGAACACCTCCGCAAAGACAGCGTCCCCAATGCTCTATCTTGTTTGCCAATCTCACCCCCGGATTGCGATTCGGATTCACATCGAATTGTCGAGAATTCTTGTACAGCAGAAGGCTTGCACAATAGTGAATCCTGCGTGAAACTCCGCCACGATCATCCCCTCATGCGTTGATGCTGCACCGACCATCATGCCCTACGACAAGGCCATTTCACTGACGCTTGCAGAGCCACCGGCGGCCCAGTCGATCTGGCGAAAATGGGAACTGCCGACCTGGGGAATCGCGGTCGTGATCTACGGCGGGTGGATACTGATCACGCTGTTCCATGCATCAATTCCACTGATTGTGCTTATTCCACTGATGGGTTGGTTTATCTGCTGGCACGGGCATCTTCAGCATGAAGTCCTGCACGGTCATCCTACACGAACAAGGTGGGTAAACGAGGCACTTGTCTACCCGTCTTTCGGGCTCTGGTTTCCCTATGGAACCTACCGGGACAGTCATCTCTCCCATCACGCGGACTGGCACCTCACCTGTCCGGTCGACGACGCCGAGAGTTTCTATGTGACCCGGGAGATGTGGGACAGGACCGGACCTCTCCACAGGGTACTCCTTCAGGTCAATCAGACGCTTGGGGGTCGCCTGCTCATCGGACCGCTTCTCGCCAGCGAGGGACTGTACGGCAACGCGATACGACAAATCATGCGAGGAGACCGCGATACCATCTCGAACTGGTTGCACCACGCCGCAGGCAGCGCGCTTGTCATACTCTGGCTTGTTGCCGTCGCTGACTATCCGGTCTGGCTGTACATAATCTCCGCATACATGGGAATCTCGCTCGTGCTGCTGCGCTCATACGCCGAGCACCGTCCGGCACGCGAAATTCCGCACAGGATATGCATCAACGATGCTGAAAAGCTGATGGGACTCCTGTTTCTCAACAACAACCTGCATGCGGTTCATCATGCGCGGCCTGCCATGGCGTGGTTCGATCTGCCTCTGTTCTACCGAATGAATCATGCAGAGTTTCGGCAGATTAACGGAGACTTCACCTGGAACGGTTATCGGGAACTGTTTCGCAAGTACTTGTTCCGTATGAAGGAAGACCCGGTCCATCCATACTTTGACAGTAACCACTGCCAGGCAGAGAAAGCGCTGCTCAAAGGATGAAGCGGCCTCCATTCTGCAAGTTTTACTTCACATTCCCTGTTTCAAACACCTGATTCTGAAAAATTTTAGAAAATTCTCCAACATCAGACTGTTGGGATGCCTCCGATGTTCCGTTCGGGCAATCTGACAACCGGCTGTTGTGACACTTCTACGATCGAGGGAACCGCGGCGTCGCAGCAGCAACCGGTCTCCCGAAATTGTCAATTGACCTGTTCATGAACTTCATGACAAATCACGCACCCCATCGCGCGTTGAACGGTATGGCAGCGTCGTGAGTACCGACCACAGGAACTGATGGCATTGTCACTCGCCACTCACCGCCTTTCGGCGGCTGCACCCATTGTATTCGTGTTGCTCTGGAGTACGGGGTTCATTGCCGCAAAAGCGGGACTTGAACACAGCGGGCCGATTTCGTTTCTGACCATTCGTTTTGCACTGGTCGCAATTTTGATGCTGGGCGTTGTCGTGGTCATGCGTGCGCGATGGCCACGCGGGATTCGCGAATACGGACACCTCGCTATTCTCGGTATTTTCATGCAGATATTCTATTTTGGCGGTGCCTGGATCAGCATGTCGACGGGAGTCGGTGCCGCGACAACGGCGCTCGTGGTTTCATTGCACCCTGTCCTGACCGCCTTGCTTGCCAAGCAATTTCTGGAAGAACGCGTCACGATCGTGCAATGGACCGGATTCTTTCTCGGCGTGGCCGGGGTGATTCTCGTCGTCGAACAAAATCTCGGTCTGGGATTTGGAACACTGGCGGGGATACTGTGGTCAGTCGCGGCCATGTTTGGCATCACGATCGGGACGATCTACCAGAAGCGTTTCTGCCCTGAGATTGATGCGTTCACCGGCGGTTTCGTTCAGTTTGTCCTGGCTACCGCCGTGCTTCTGCCGTTCGCCGTTTTTCAGGAAGGCTGGCATGTGACCTGGACGATGGAATTCACAATTGCGTTGATCTGGGTTTCGGTGTTCCTTTCGATCATTTCGCTTACCCTGCTGACCCTGTTGATCAAGCAGGGGCATGCATCGCGTGTTGCAAGCCTGTTCTTTCTGGTCCCGCCGGTTACTGCAGTCATGGCGTGGGGAGCACTGGGTGAAACAATGAGCGGACTGGCCGTCGCCGGCATGATTCTTGCAGTCGTCGGGGTTTCGTTCGTGATGTCGCCAGCAACATTCGAGAAACTATGGAGAAGGTGATTGGCGGTCTGGACCGGGAACTGATCCAGCGCCTGACGACAACACTCGGGATCGGAACCTGTGGCGCCATTGCATTCCACTTTGCAGGAATGCCTGCTGCCGGTCTTGCCGGCTCGGTCACCTTTGTCGCCATTGCGGCCGTCAGCCGCATCAAGGTCGAGATGCCAATGGTGTTGCGTGACGTCGCATTTGTGGTTCTCGGCGCGATCATCGGATCCAGCATGGATTCGGAAACCTTTGCCAACATCCGCCAGTGGCCGGTATCGGCGGCCGGTTTGATGATCGGCCTCGTGCTTCTGCTGACAGTTGTTCCTTATTATCTTCAGCGACTTCATGGAATTGATCGGCACACGGCACGCATGTGCTCGATTCCAGGGGCACTTGGGTATGTTGTTGTTCTGGCGATTGAACTCGGTGTCGACAGTCGCCGTGTCGCAATCCTCCACGTCATACGTCTGTGTGTCCTGTTGACGTTCATTCCCGCGCTGTTCGCGGTCGCGTACGACGTCGAGGAAACGGCGCATGCCTTGCGTGGCAGTTCTCTTGATGCACTGATTTCGATCGGGCTGGTCGCGGCATGTTTTGGCGTTGCCTACATCGCCAGGCGCATACCCCGGTTTCCTGCCCCGAATTTCATTGCACCGATGGTTCTCGTGGGCGCGTTGTCGATCAGCGGTGTTATTGATGGACTGATGCCATCATGGCTCCTGTGGCCCGCACTGATTGTCAGCGGATCAGTTGTCGGATCACGCTTCGGCGGCACGTCGGTGCGGTATCTCTGGCAGAGCGTCAAGGCCGGTCTGGGGGGCATTGCACTGGCCATCGGATTGATGGCACTGGTGGCTCTGCTCGTATCGGAGGTTGCCGGATTCCCGTTCCTGCAGGTCTTTCTTGCCTATGCACCAGGCGGGTTCGATGCCATGCCGGTGCTGGCACTTTCACTCGGTCTTGATCCGGCCTTCGTGGCGGCACATCAGCTCATGCGGTTTCTGGTGCTGAACCTGACGATACCGTTCCTTTTTCCCTTGCCTGATCGCACGTCAGATTCAATCTGAAACCGGGTTGAAGCATGACTGTCTTCCACCTGGCAACGCGACAGCGGGGCAGGCTCATTGCTCTTCGGACCCAGCACGATGGTGCCCGCGAGATTGCATGTCATCTAGCTTGAGAATGATCCTGGCAGCGTCGGCTACGTCCGCGATTTCGTTCAGCTATTGGGCAATTTCCGTGTGAAGGAATGTGATCGACAAGCGCGTGAGAACTTCGTTTCCTCATGGCGTTAAACAGATCAAGTTCTCGAAGATAGTTGTGACACAGAGGCGACAGAAATTCGTCACACACCTTGAATTTGTCATCCCGGGGCGATCCTTTTCCCGATTGTTCCGGTGCACCTGTTGTCCCCGAAATCGCATCATTCATGGAATTCTCTCTTTACTCGACATGCGCAAAGAGGGGCGACGGTTCAGCTGAAACTGCTGATGAACGTGCGTAAGCTATGCGTGTCGATCTGGTACACAGGTCGTTTTCGATCTCTCGCCGTTTCCCCATAAGGTTTGTCCGATGTCCGTGATTCCGTATGTCCTGCTCGAGTCGATCGAAATGCGCTATCCCCTTGCGGTTGGGAAGCGCTTCTTTCAGGCCATGAAAGTTCCGTGCTGCAGCGTCGGGATTGTTTCCGACCTAGCGGACAAAAGGTTTTTCCAGGGCACGGATCGCCTTCACAATCTTCAGACGGCTGGTGCGCCCCGTCACCAATTCGATGGGAATTGCCGACAACCGAGATAAACAGATCCTTCCAGGCTGCTTCTCAGAAGCACCTCGGTGTGACTCGCTGCGATGATCTGAATTCCCGTTTCGGGAAGCCAACTCCGTGATGTTTCGTTAGTTTTGACGCTGGTGCAGGATCTCGGCTAGTGCGCATCGGGATGCGATGACAGATCCCGGATTGGCGTCCATGTATGCCAGAACCAGTCGTGTCTGTTGCAGTCCCCTTCCGCTTGACGAAAGGTCGAGAACGGTCCCGGCTTCACGAGCACGCATGGTTATCTCCCCCTCGTGTCTCCAGATAGAGGGGTTTTTCGAGTTCAACCCTGAAAAGTTCCGCGATCTTGTTGACCAGAATGTCCTATCGTTCCGGCTGCTGATCGGAGATGCGAAAACACGGATTGCGGAGGACTTCAGCTGTTCGCCCCTCGCCAACCCGTTTGTTGATTGCGACGCCCGATCGTTCCCGCTGCGTATCGGTGCGTTCCAGTGTTGACGCCAATGCCCCAGAGGATCAACGCCTGCATGGCTGATGATTTTCCGGAGTTATTGGGTCCGACGAACAACACCGGACTTCCCAAATCGATCTCAACGGCGCCAAAGCGTTTGACGTCACGAATAGTGAATATCCTTCAGAAAAATGCATCGACACGAGGGCGCCGTCCTTCAATGCAGGAAACTGACACGACGCGTTTCCGAATAATCCTGCTTCAACACACATTCTTGCCCGTCGAGCATGCGTCATACTACCGTTGTAATCGTCTGAGAGCCTCACCGAGTCGTTCACGGGTTTCGAGAGCGCTTGCCCTTCGCTCACGCTGTGTCTCGACAACCTCAACGGGTGCGCGTGCAAGGAACTTCTCGTTGGCAAGCTTGCGATCGTATCCGTCAATTTCCTGTTCCGTCCGTGTGAGCTCCTTGCGCAAGCGTGTGGTTTCCGCATTGATATCAATAAATTCGGCAAGCTCCAGAACCAGATTTGCCTCACCAAGAATTGCTTCTATGGCATTCTCGGGAACGGATTCAGCCAGATTGATTTCGGCAAGTCCGGCGAGTTTCACGATGAGCGTGCGATGACGTTCCAGTCGCGCTGCAATTTCCGCGTCTGCATCCGTGAGCGAGGCCCTGATTCGCGCGCGTGGCGGAACATTGAGTTCGGCGCGAATGTTCCGGACCAGCGTGACGAGGCGAATGACCCAGTTCATCTCGTCGGAGGCGTTGCTGTCTACAAGCTCAGTTCCATAGGACGGCCATGACGCCGTGATCAACGGCGATGCCCTCCGGTTGTCCCGCCGACCCCACAGTTCCTCCGTGACAAACGGCATGATGGGGTGAAGCAGGATAAGCAGCTGGTCGAGACACCACGACATCGTTGCGCGTGTTTCACGGGCTGCCGCACTTTCGGTATCCGCGAGCAACGGTTTGGAAAACTCCAGATACCAGTCGCAGAAGACGTTCCAGATCGACTGGTAGATGGACATGGCCGCTTCGTTGAACCGGTAACCTGCCAGTGCATCATCGACCTGAATACGCAGGTTCGCTATTTCTCCGACAATCCACCGATTGACAATTTCCTCGCACACACCGGGGTCGAACGCGGAATCATGTCGGCAGTCATTCATCTCGCAGTAACGCGCCGCGTTCCACAACTTTGTCGTGAAGTTCCTGTTGCCCTCGACTCGTTGTTTCGAAAGCTTGATATCACGGCCCTGCGCCGCCATCGAACAGAGCGTGAACCGCAGGGCGTCAGCGCTGTACTCGTTGATCATCTCCAGCGGATCAATGATGTTGCCCTTGGACTTCGACATCTTCTGGCCTTTTTCGTCACGCACGAGTGCGTGGATGTAGACCGTGTGAAACGGAACCTCGTCGAGAAAATGAAGCCCCAGCATCATCATCCGGGCGACCCAGAAGAAAATGATGTCAAAACCTGTAACAAGAACATCAGTCGGATAGTAACGCTGCAGTTCGGGTGTCTGATCAGGCCAGCCAAGCGTTGAGAATGGCCACAGGCCGGATGAGAACCATGTGTCGAGAACGTCGGGATCCTGTTCGAGATCGACGCTGGCCCCGTAGTGACGTCGGGCCGCAGACTGTGCTTCCGCCTCATCATGGCCGACAAAAATCTCGCCGTCGGGACCATACCAGGCCGGTATGCGATGTCCCCACCAGAGCTGACGCGATATGCACCACGGCTGGATATTGCGCATCCACTCGAAGTAGGTCTTGCTCCAGTTCTCCGGCACAAAACGTGTACGTCCCTCCTCGACAGCGCGAATGGCAGGTCCGGCGAGCCTGGCCGCATCCACATACCACTGTTCTGTGAGATAGGGCTCCACGGGAACACCGCCGCGATCGCCATACGGGACGCTGTGTACATGGGTTTCCGTCTTCTCCAGCAACCCGCGTGCATCCAGTTCCGCCAGAATGCGTTTCCGCGCCGCGAAACGCTCCAGGCCGCGATACTCTGCCGGAACGTTTTCGTTGAGATGGGCATCCCTGGTAAAGATGTTGATCATCTCGAGATCATGGCGACGTCCGACCTCGTAATCATTGAAATCATGTGCCGGCGTGATCTTCACGGCCCCGCTGCCCTGCTCCGGGTCTGCGTAGCTGTCTGCAACGATTGGCAGTCGGCGTCCCACCAGTGGCAAGATCGCATTGCGGCCAACCAGATCGCGGTAGCGTTCATCGTCCGGATGCACCGCCACGGCCGTATCACCCAGCATTGTCTCCGGACGGGTCGTTGCGACCGTCACGAAGCGCTTCTCGTCGCCTTCAATCGGATACCGGAAATGCCAGAGGTGACTCTCGACTTCCTGCTGCTGCACTTCAAGATCGGAAATCGCCGTATGCAGCTTCGGATCCCAGTTGACGAGGCGCGTGTCCTTGTAGATCAGTCCTTCCCGATAGAGATCCACGAACACTTTCGTCACAGCCCGCGACAACCCCTCGTCCATCGTGAATCTTTCACGGGACCAGTCGGCAGAGGCGCCCAAGCGCCGGAGTTGTCGGGAAATCAACCCACCTGATTCACTCTTCCAGGCCCAGACCTGATCGACAAACGCGTCGCGTCCGATTTCGCGTCTGCTTTTCCCCTTGTCTTCAAGTTGCCGTTCAACGACCATCTGGGTTGCAATTCCAGCGTGGTCGGTTCCCGGCTGCCACAATGCGTCCCTGCCCCGCATTCTTTCATGTCGGATGAGAATGTCCTGAAGCGTGTTGTTGAGCGCATGGCCCATATGCAGGCTGCCGGTCACATTCGGTGGCGGGATGACAATCGTATAGGGTTCGGCATTACCGCGGCTACCGATGGCGAACGTGTCTGAACGATCCCATGCGTCGTACAGACGCTGTTCGACCGATTTTGCATCATAGGTCTTGTCGAGCATGGACCGGAACACTTCCATCAAATGATTTGTAATGCGAATGAAACGTTTGCGGCAGAGAACTTGAACTGAATTCTCTATCCTGGTCTATCACCTCTTCCTGAAATAGACCTGATCTCGCGCTCGACAATTCGTTCAACCATATCGGGCAGGTTGGCGTTCAGCCAGTTCTGCAGCATCGGTTTCAACTGATCCAGCACGAGTTCCTCGACCGTTCGTCCACGCAGCTCGTCCACTGCGGGACCGTTATCTTCAACAGCGTGAAGCTTGGCAAACGCTTCAGTTACGGCATCGTGCGTATCCGGTGAAAGATATGAATCCGTTCGTGTTTCCTCAACCCTGTGCCTGGACTCCGGAGGAGTTACGTCCGGATCATCGTGCTCGGGCGCAGCGGCTTCGGGGTTGTCAACCGGTTCAGTTCCTGCAACAGGATCGTCGTTCACCGCATCATCAACCTTACGGGGCGAACCGGTGTCTTCCTGATCAACAATCTCTTCAAGGTCGAGGATTACGCCTTCCCAGTCCGCCGGACCATCGCCGTCGTCCGCATCACGGTCCTTGCGTCGTTCCTTGTCGATGATCTGTCGCACGGAGGCAAGAATCTCATCCATCGAAGGAACGTCTCGAGTCTGATTGTCCTGCGCCATGTTACCCGGTTCCCGACTCACTCGTCATCGGGGTCGATCAACCCGAAACTCATTGTCCTGTAGAAATCCATCCTGCGGTTCTCGCCCTCGCCCCACCAGGTTCGGATGGCGCGGTGGTATGATTCGTCGACATCATAGCGAACAACCTGCAACGAGATATTCCGGACATTCAGCTTGCCAATTGCGGCCAGTAACGCATAGCTCGCCACAACACTGTCGCGTTCTGCGCTCGCCAGGTTTATCCGACTCTGAAAGAGAGCCTGCTCCGCATCGAGAATATCAAGCACGGTCCTTTCACCGACCTGTTCCTGTCGCGTGGTTCCCTCCAGCGCCTCCGTGTTGGCCTGAATCTCTTCCGCATATGCAACAGTCTGCGCCTGTGCTGATTTCAGCCGCTGCCAGGTTGTCGTGACATTCGCGTTGATCTGTCGTCTGACCTGTTCAACCTGTGCGCGCCGCATCGACAGCGTTTCATTCGCCTGGCGAATTTGCGCGTATGCAATTCCACCATCAAAGATCGAGATCGAGCCACGCAGGCTGATTTCGAAATTGTCCTCCGTCTCGATGTCGCCAAAACCGCCCCAGGTTCTGCTGTATGAGGCCGAAAACCCAAGTTTCGGGTCACGCGCCTTGCGCTTTGTTAAGACGTCCTCGAATGCGGCATTCGAGGTTTCGAGCGCCTCCACGACCAGCGGATGTTCGGCTGCCAGTTCCAGTGCATCGCCCAGGGTTGCCGGCAGATTCAGCGGGACATCGGGATGTTCAAGGTCGACGGGCTCGACGCCGACATGGCTTTCGAATGCCGCCGCAGCGACGACAACATTTCCCGATGCTCGAACAAGTTCAGCACGCGCATTGGCGAGACGGGCGCGTGCCTGCGAAATGTCGGTACGACTCGCTTCACCCACCCGGAAGCGATTTTCCACGGCATCCAGTTGTTGGGTCAGACGGCGAATGTTGCTTTCGGCGAGTTCCTCCACTGCCTGTGCAAGCAGTGTATCCATGTAGCTTTCGACAACACTCAGAAAGACATCCTGTTCCGTCGCACGCAGCGACGCGCGTTGACTCTGAATGATATGCTTTGCGTTGCGTTCGATCGAAAACGCCGTTGCATCGTAGAGTTCCTGATTGACGGCAAGGCGAAAACTCAGCGGCAAGCTGTCGAGACTCTGACCTGGATCTGTTGCGAGGTGTTTCGATCGCAGTGATGGAGTCAGGCTGATTTTCGGTCGGGTCGCCGCATACAGTTCCGAGAGAGTTTCGTCAGAGGCTCGCAATCCGGCACGGGACGCGAGTAGTTGCGGATTGTTCTCATACGCCATGGCCAGTGCCTGATCCAGGCTTTGCGCTTGCGCCGGCGTTATCGAAAACGCCGCTGCAACGAGTACCGCAAGGGCACCGCCACGCAATGAGCCGCGCCTAAAGTCGAAAAACTGGTTCATCGCTGAACGTCCCGAGATCCGGTACTCCTGCATCAAAAAGCACGCGCCGTCCGATTTCACCGTCGACATTGCGCCTGAAAACAGACGCCTTTCCCACACCGTTTTCGTCAACAACGGCAAGCAGCCGTCCACCGGGCGCCAGTTGTTCCGTCACCCGATCCGGAATTCTGCCGCAGCACCCTTCGATAATGATGATGTCGTAGGGTGCAAGTTTCGGGAAACCCGCTGTCAGGTCACCGAGGACAACAACGCCATTGTCGATATCGAGGCTTGCAAGCGCACGGTCGGCCCGTGATACGAGTTCCGGGTCGTCTTCCAGCCCGACGACGGTTGCGGCGATCTTCGCAACGAGAGCGACCAGGTACCCGGTTGCACATCCGATCACGAGAACGGCATCCGAAGGTTTGAGCTCGCTTGCCTGCAACAATCTGGCCTGAACCATCGGCTTGATCATGTGCTTGCCGGTGCTGATGCGCAGGTCGCCGTCGCAGTAGGCGAAAGGCTGCATATCGTCGGGAAGGAACACTTCGCGCGGAACGTTGCGAAATGCCGCAATCACTGCCTTGTCCGTAACGCGAACCGTTCGGATCTGGCTTTCGACCATGGCATGTCGTGCAGTAACGAATTCGTTCATCAATCAATCCGTTGTTTGCGGTACATTGCGGCAGCCTGTCCCGAACGGACATCCGATACGGAATTGGACACACTTTCAACGCAACGATGCAGGGGCATTATATTCGGACCGGCTTCGTACGTCTTGTTTCCGACACATGTTGCGACTAGGAAAGCCCTGATCTGCTTTTTTCGGCCAGGTGGCAGAGTGGTGATGCACCGGACTGCAAATCCGTTTACACCGGTTCGATTCCGGTCCTGGCCTCCATTACCGGCTTCCGTCACAATCATCCGTCACCGGCAATCGCACCGTAGTACTGGTCCTTGCGGACAAACCGGTGCCCCTTCCGTGTGAACAGGCAGCCGCTCACCGGCGCAGCGACAGTCAGGACTTTTCGCGAGACGGGATCAAGGATGTCCGCGATGACATCACCCTTTTCAAGGCGGGCGCCGACGGCCTGTCGAAAGACGACGATTCCGCCCTGCTCCGCATGTAAACGTGTCAGATTTGCAACGTCGCAATATCGGGTGGTGTGCGTGTCAACATCACCGGGCGTGTCAACAACAGCGCCAAGTTCACAGAGCCAGTTGTAGAGTCCAGCGGAATCATCCGCCGTGTTGCTCTCCTCGACGTCGCGCTGACCACGAAGTTCAACGACACCGATTGACGCCCCTGAAGGCAACGGGTGCTTGCGAAACTGCAATGCCAGATTGCGCCACAGCAGGGCATGTGCCGACTTGAAGGTCATCATCGCGTTGCCTTCATCGACCAGCACAAGGGGGACACGCAGGTTTTTTGCGAGTGACTGCATCGCATCCGAGACTGGCCGCGTGACAAACATGTGCAAGATTGCCTCGGAAGCCGAATGCACATCGACGACGTGATCTGCATCGCAGGAGAGTTGCATCACGATGGTCTTGAGCGCATCCGACTCACGCAAGTCCATGCGTGATTCCAGGCAGTCTCGTATCGCCTGTCTGACGCACGCGATGTTCGTCTCAAGCCCGGATCCGAGACGCCCGCGCAGATTATCAGG
The DNA here is from genome assembly GCA_965200745.1 of Alphaproteobacteria bacterium. Lineage (GTDB taxonomy): Bacteria > Pseudomonadota > Alphaproteobacteria > SP197 > SP197 > SP197. Next base: position 2,576,611 of record CBDAUZ010000001.1, on the reverse strand, counting down.
GACATCTGCAAGAAGATCCGGGAAACCCCTGTTGAAATTCCGCATCGTGTCGAGATCGTATCGTCCCAGGGATTCGGTATAGATCTGTTGTGCAAGACCAATCGGGTTGGCGCAGGGAACGACGACAATTTCTCCCCTGATCCGGTTTTCACGGTTCGCGATCTGCAATGTTGTCACGAGCCGGTTCAGCACGACCATTCCCGGCAGTTCCTGGGCATGCAGGCCTGCGTGCAGGTAGATCTTCGGTCTGGCGCCCGGTGTTCCGAAACGATACACCGCCAGGGACCTCCGGGTTCCCGGGCTTGAGTCCGGAAGAGGATGCTGTTCAGGTGAGACGTTGTTCACCGGTCTACCAGTCAAAGACCGGGTAGGCACCCGGTGATAACGGTTCCTTTCCGGAGACAACAGCAAATGATTGTCCCGGACGGACCAGACGACTGATCGCGCGTCCGTAAAACACGCCTGTCGCCCTGCTGGCGACCGGTGTCCGGGCGCGGTCGAAATCGACTTCGTTCGGATCGACTATGTCAGCAATCACCTCGCCGTTCCTGATCCGGTCGCCGGGCTCCCTGCGATACGCAAGGACACCGGCACACGGTGCAACAAGGTTGTCAGAGCCGGCAAGAGGCGTTGGTTCGCATGCCAGATCCGGAGGCGGCCCCGGATTGCCGGCCAGAATGTTGCGACGCTGCAGATATCGCCAGATACCCCTGGCATCCCGGGCCGCAATATCGTCATAAACAGCAGTCTGACTGCGTAACTCGATGGTCGTCGTGAACGGTGGATCTGCGATGGGCAATTCCGGGAACGACCGCGCGACATGATGCCAGATACGGGTTGAAGCAGCATCGAAACTGGTTCCAGTGTCCGTCGGAAACAGAAGTGCGACCTGACAACCAAGCTCGGCCGCCAGATCGCTGTGGGAACTCCAGGTGTTCTCCGGCAGATAGATGTACTGGATGGATTGGCCGTGGCAGTGAAGATCAAAGATATAGTCGGCATCAACAGATAACAGAAGCAATTGCCGGCGCAGGTTGTTTACCTCACCAGGCGCTGACCAGGCTGCAATCGAGGCACGGACAGCCTGCTGGATCAGCTCCGAGTTGGAACACTTGTCGTGTCCGAGTTGATCACCCAGACATTCAGCCACTTTCTTGCCGAAATCGGGATACCAGCGATTGAAGTTTCCGTCGCCGTCCAGACCAAAACGGCCGATGTGGTAGCCCATGAGTCGATTCGACAAGCCGACCGGGTTGGCACATGGCACGACAACGATCTCACCCTGGATTTCGCCCTTTTCATCAGCGCTGCGCAATGGTGCCAGCAGGTGGTTGAGAACAAGGCTTCCCGGCAGTTCGTCAGCGTGCAATGCGGCCTGGAGATAGACCCTGGGTCGAACACCGGTCTGCCCAAATCGATGAACTGTCAGAAATCGTTCGGTTCCGGGACCCGGTGCATAGAGCGGTATGTGTTCGACCGAATGCGGCATGACGGCAGTCGAGCCGTTAGGAGAACAAGTGTCAACCGCCCGTCACGCTCATATGCCGTGATACGCTCGGTTTGCTTGTCCGACGATCAATCACAAAATCGTGGCCCTTCGGTTTGCGGTCAATCGCCGAACGGATTGCGGCTTCCAGGAGTTCATCGCCCTCCGAAGCGCGTAGTGGAGTCCGGAGATCAGCGGCATCTTCCTGTCCGAGACACATATAGAGTGTACCGGTGCAACTCAGGCGAACCCTGTTGCAGGACTCACAGAAATTATGGGTCATCGGAGTGATGAATCCGATTCGTCCACCTGTTTCGCCAACGCGCATGTATCGGGCGGGGCCACCTGTACGATAGTCGATGTCCTCGAGTGTCCAGCGGCGACGGAGGTCGGACCGCACGATCGAGAGCGGCAGGTACTGCTCGGTACGATCGCCGTCGATATCACCCATCGGCATGGTTTCGATCAGGACGAGATCGAAATTGCGTTCGCCACACCAGCGAATCATTGTGTCAAATTCGTCCTGGTTGACGCCTTTCATCGCAACAGCGTTGATCTTGATCCGCAGACCCGCACGATCGGCCGCGTCAATTCCGGCCATAACCTGATCATAGCGGCCCCAGCGCGTGATTGCCTTGAAACGATCGCGATCGAGTGTATCGAGCGAAATGTTGACCCGGCGCACACCGGCTTCGTAGAGGGTTTCCGCATGCCGCGAAAGCTGGCTGCCGTTGGTTGTGACCGTCAGTTCATCGAGACCCTGACCGATTTGCGCACCCAATGCGTGAAACAGCTGCATGACGTTCTTGCGTACGAGCGGTTCGCCACCGGTGATGCGGATTTTCCGCGTGCCAAGACGAATGAATGCCGACGCAATCCGGTCGAGCTCCTCAAGGGTGAGAAGATCCTTCTTCGGCAGAAAGGTCATGTCTTCCGACATGCAGTAGACGCAGCGGAAGTCGCACCGGTCTGTTACCGAAATGCGTATGTATGTGATCTCACGACCGAAGGGGTCGACAAGTGATGTCATCAGGCGTGCCAGATTTTCTTGAACTCGTGCGAAATATAGGACAGTGCGGTTCAGGCGACAATGACGTCCGGCGCGACAGACAAGGCAAACCGCTCAACCTGTGCTGAAATCGGTCTCATCCGGTATCCATCACCAGCGGGTTCAGGGTAAGAACAGTGGTCACGCTGACAGTCGCGCGATTGTCCGGGTCGGATTCATGCACCCCGGCATTTGGACGCAGGTCTCAGCGGAACCAGGGACAGCTTTCACCGTCGGCGTGTCGAGCAAGGATCATGGTTGACGAAATTTCCGACCAATCGTCGAGGTCGGTGCGATGAACACCACGGTGCGGAACGGGAACATGAATGAAATGCAGGACTATCTACTGGAACGTACCTTTGACGCACCACGTCATCTCGTCTGGAAGGCGTGGACCGACCGTGAGATGCTCTCGCACTGGTACGGACCGGGCGTCGACACGATCATTCACGAACTGGACGTCCGACCCGGTGGGCAATGTCTGATCGAGATGAAGTGGGGTGAAAACTCCATGTATCAGCGGGTCGACTATACCGATGTCGAAATTCCGGCGCGCCTGGTCTGGCTTCAGTGTGTCAGCGACAACCTGTGGAACGCCATTGCCAATCCAATGATGCCGAGTTGGCCGGTCTGGCTTCACACAGCGGTGACATTCCGGGAAAGCGGCGACGTGACTGATGTTCAACTGATTTGGCAGCCACACGAGGCAAGTGACGATGAAATAGCCAATTTTTCACGGTCCATCTATCAGTTGGACAAGGGATGGCAGAAGGGTATGTCGTTGTTGGAACAGATGCTCGAGGTGTGTCAGCGAACATCCTGAACGTCAATTGCATTCAATCAACCGGGGTATCGGCGATCGATTGAAGAACGTCGCAAAAATGGCGAGCGGATGCTCCCTGGTTGCTGACAGGTGGTTGCACAACATTTCATCCGGCGGGATGGCTCAATCAGTTTCAGTTCTTGAAGCCTTGTGCCGGAGACGATTGCGGTCCTCACTGGATTGCGACCGACTCGGTCAATCGGGCATCAGAAACCTCGACGAGACGTTCCGTCTTCAACCGGAAGATGGCAGCGCGTTGAACGAAAGTTCACGGGATCAACGTCGGTCTTCGGACGTTCGGTGCCCGATCGCAGAATTCGACCATGAGCACCCTGAAGAGCACAATCCGCGTTCTCGGTCTCCCTCCGGACGCTGGAGGGGCATTTTTCCCTGACTTCATGACAATTGGTTTGAGCGCGGAGTCGATTTTTCTTTGAGATCAGGTGATTGCGTGTTCCGGCTCGCGCGTGAATGCAGTGAAGTGTTGCATTGCCACCCCTTGATCTTGCGCCCGACCAGTGTGAACGCCATCAGGGATGGCGTCACGGCACAGTGTGCCGGATGCCGAGAGCAATCAGCAAACCGGCAGCAAACTGTGGAAACCTGATGTCACGAAAATGCGGAATCCGCGTTCTGCTCACGCAAGATATTTTTTCGGAACCGCCGCACCGATCGTATACTTGGGATCAACGAAGTTGCCGAGCCGCACCTTCCCGCACTGACTGAGCATCATGTAGGCGTCCCACTTGTCGTAACCGTATTCCGCGGCCATCCACAATACGAGTTCCTTGTATGCAATGCGTGTTGCATCCTCGAGCGGACGTGTGCTGCCAATTGCCATGATGAAATCGTCAGCCTCAAGGCGCGGCCACTCGATGCTCCAGCCCTTGATGACATCCACTGTAATGGTCGTTGTTGTCGGGTACTCAACGGCAACACCGCATACCTCTCCGTCGCCTTGACAGGCATGTGCGTCGCCAATGAACAGCCGCCCACCCGGGCTGCGCACGGGGAGATAGGTGATTGTCCCGGGTCCCATGTCGGGCAGGTCCATGTTGCCGCCATGGTTGTCGGGCGTGAGCGAGTTGATTGAATCGATTTCCGGAGAACAGCTGAGCGTACCGATGTGCGGTTTGTAAGGCAGCGTAATACGGTCACTCCAGTACACATTGTCTTCGTCGACCACGACCTTGCGTACCTTCTCCGGCAGCGGTTCATTCAACGTCGCCGTGTACATCGTGTTGGTCAGACCGCCGAATTCCTTGATCATGCAGCATGTACCACGAGGCTGATCGCCGCGCGGGACCATCTCCTCGATGTGGACGGCCAGGACGTCACCCTTTTCGGCGCCCTCAACCATGATCGGACCGCATTGCGGGTTGAGCCATGGCATTTCAAGAATCTCGGAAGGAATATCGCCTTCGTCGGTTATCTTGCCTTCGAATGCATCCCGCGTCTCGACAACCACCCGGTCACCCGGTTTGACGTGAAGAACAGGCGCAGAGTATGGCCCGATGGTATAGTGAAATGCACCCTGTACGGCTTCGGTCAGATAATGCGTGACGCCGGATGAACCGCCGCCGACACCCCGATTGTACATGATGGAATTGGCAACCCAATCATTGGGATAACTGCGCATTACCATTTCCATGACCCTGGCCTCCCCTGCCCTGTCTGGCTGATGTCATTCAGACTGCGAGAAACTCCGCAACCTCTTCGGTATCCATGAGTTTCTGTTGTGGAATCTCCGCGATCACGCGTCCCTTGTCGAGCGCGTAGGCGCGTTGTGCAACACTCTGCATGAGATCTATGTTCTGTTCGACAATCAGGACGGTCAGTTCCCGTTCGCGATTCAGATTGCCGATGAAACTGCCGATCTCCTGGACAATACTCGGTTGAACACCATCGCTGGGTTCATCAAGCAGCAAGAGTTCCGGACCGCCGATCAACGCACGCGCGATCGCCAACATGGCCTGTTGTCCACCACTGAGAGTACCGCCACGCTGTGCAAGGCGTTGCTGAAGAAACGGGAAACTCTCGTAGATCAGGTCGAAATCGAGTTCACGACGCTTCTGGTTGACCAGCCCGCCGATCATGAGGTTTTCGCGAACTGTCATGTCCGGAAATATGCCCCGCCCCTGCGGTACGAATCCGATCCCCAGCCGCGCCCGTTCGTCGGCAGGCAGCCGTGTCACATCCGTTTCCTGAAATGTGATGTTGCCACCACGGGCGGGAAGCAGACCGATCAGCGTTTTCATCAATGTGGTCTTTCCGACGCCGTTGCGGCCCAGAACACCGACGACCTCACCCCTGCCGACCTGCAACCCGACATCCTGGATGACGTCGCTGGTCCCGTAACCGGAACGCAGGCTGGACGTCGTGAGAAGTGTCTGTGTGCTCATCAGGCCCTGCCGAGATAGATACGCCGTACGTCGTCGTGACTCGTGATCTCGTCGACTGTCCCTTCTGCGAAGATCTCGCCCTGGTGGAGCACCGTGACGGTTTCGGCAATCTCGCGAACAAAACTCATGTCGTGTTCGACCGCAACAATGGTCAGGCCGGTCTCATTGAGGTGCTTGAGAACCTCGGCTGTCTTCTGCGTTTCCTCACCGGCCATCCCGGCAGTCGGTTCATCAAGCAGGACGAGTCGCGGGTAGCCTGTCAGCACCATCGTGATTTCAAGCCATTGCAGGCGGTTATGCGGAAGTTCGGACGCCGGTGTCGGGTCATGCGTGTCAAACCCGAAGGCCTCAAGTGCGAATTCCAGACGTCCCTTGCCCTCCGCGCCGTGTTCATGCCCCCTGGATGCCAGCGGAATCGCCAGATTCTCTTGCACACTCAGACTGCGGAAGACACGGTTTGTCTGGAACGTCAGCCCGACGCCCAGTCCCACACGCTGAAACGCGTGCATGGATGCGACATTCTGGCCAAAGATACGGATCTTGCCGCTGTCCGGCGGTTGAATACCGCACAGCATGGAGAACAGCGTGGACTTGCCGGCGCCGTTCGGACCGATCATGCAGCGTATCTCGCCCTCGCGAATGAAAAGATCCACGTTGCGGGCGGCAACGACACCGCCAAAGTTCTTGTTGACGCCATGCGTTTCAATTGCGTTGCGGCCTGCCACGTCACGTGCTCCCGAACAGTCTGGCGCGAATCCGTCCCAGGTATTCTGCGATCATGACAACGATGCCGCGCGGGAAGAACAGCATCGTTACGACAAGCAGGGCGCCGATGATCACCATGGCGTACTGGTTGCCCTGTGACGACAGGGTATAGGTGATCCAGTTCAGGAAGACCGTCGAGATCATGACGGCGAGCAGGCTCGTCGTTCCACCAACCGCCGCCCAGATCACCGGCAGGGCAGCCTGCAGCAACCCGACCTGACTGGGTGTTATGTAGTTGCCCCACTGCACATAGAGCAGTCCGCTGAGGCCCGCGAGCACAGCGGACAGGACGAATACCGTCAACTGTCTGGCGCGTATGTCATAACCGAGAAGTTCCGTGCGCACCTCGTCTTCGCGAATTGCGACAATGACCTTCCCGAAATGAGAATTCACCAGCATGCGAAGCCCGAAATAGCAGACAATGACGTAGAAGACGCACAGGTAGTAGAACGAATACCCTTCAAAGACGAACCCGCCCAGCTGGAACCACGGAATCCCCGTCATGCCGTTGTATCCGCCGAGAAGCACCGTACCGATACGCCATTCGTATCCGGCGGTCTGCCCCAGAAATGTCTCAAGAAGCAGCGTCAGGACCAATGTCAGGATCGGGATGATCCATTTCTGTACACGCGCATAGAACACGAAGTACCCGAACACGGCGGCGACAACGGCACTGAGTGCCAGCCCGCCGCCTGCGCCGGCAAGGGTCGCCCATTCACTTCCCTGCATGTTGCCGGCAATGACCCCGTAAGTGTAGCCGGCGATTCCGAAGTAGGCGACATGCCCGAAACTCAGGACTCCGCAATACCCCCACAGCAATGCCATGCCGAGACCGAGAGGAACATTAAGCAGATAAAATGCGACATTTGACGCACGGAACGGGGAGGTCTGTGTCGGATAGAGCAGCAGGAGCAGAATGACAACGCCAAAGGCAATCCAGAATATCCGCGATTGCCCGATATCCGCATCGCCGCCGATCAGCCGAACAATCCGCATCATTGCATGGACCTCCGCGACCGGCGTGTGAAGTAGTTCTGCAACGCAAACGAAATGCCGTTGGGAAGAATGCGGATGATGATCAGGGCCGCAAAGAGCATGGCAACCGTTCCGTAAAACGCACCTAACGCCATGCCGATCGGCGTCTTCACAGCTGCCAGGAACGCAGCGCTGCCAACAGCACCTGCTATGACGTTCGTCGCCCCGCCGACAACCACCGTGATGAAGGCTGGTGCGACAAACTGTTGTCCCATGAACGGTGCAATCGTGACAGTCGGTGCAAGAAGCGCACCGCTCAACCCGGCAAGCCCGGCGCCCAGGGCAAATGTAAGGGTGTAGACGCGCGTTGTGCGCACGCCCAATGAACGCGCCATTTCTGCATTTTGCATCGTGGCCTTGGCCTGCAGACCGTAGTGTGTGCGGTTATAGATCCACCACAGTGCTGCGATCAGGACCAGCGAGATCAGGATCAGGAACAACCAGTATTCGGAGAACGAGAAGTCCCCGTACGAGAATGATTCACCCGGAATCTTGATCGAATCCATGAAGGGACCAAAGAACAAGAGTGTTCCCTGACCCAGAACCAGGCTGACTCCCCAGGTCACGACCAGCGCACCGAGTTCGCGTCCGTAGAATCGCCTCACAATCAGAAGTTCAAGAACCGCGCCGAATACCGCCGCAACGCAAAAGCTGATGGGAACGCAGAGCCAGAACGGAATACCTGCGTGATACGTGATCGTCGCCGAATACGCCCCGATCATCATCAATTCGCCGTGTGCGAGATTGATGATGTTCATCATGCCCAGGATGACGACCAGTCCCACCGCCGCCAGGAAAAAGAAAGCCAGGCCGGTTCCGAACTGGTAGAGCAGACTTAACGCAAGTGCCGAGATTTCAAGTGCCGAGATATCCATCGTTTCTCAGGGCCGTTTACATGACCCGCACAGACGGCCCGGACGCAAACCGTGCGTCCGGGCTATCCGTGTGCCATGAACTGTTTACTGGAACATCGAGAAGAACGGATCTTCGTCAGGGATGTACTGCTTGTACTCCTTGTTGCGGACCAGATTGACACCAACCCGCTGCAGCCACCAGGGCTGGATACTTGGCCACTCCCGAACAAAGCTCACATTGTGGTTCTCGTCCGCTGTCGCAAGACGAATGTAGTGCGAGCAATGGTGGGTTGAGGGTTCAAGGAACACCGCACCTTCAGGCGCCTCGATGGACAGGCCGGATTCCAGCGCCCTCTTGACAGTTTCCTGATCTGTCGTACCGGCAAGGCGTGCAGCCATGGCATAGAGATGCACCGAGAAGTACGTGTTCTGTGCCATCTGACCGATATAGGGATCTTCGGGAAACATCTCGTACCAGCGTCTGACAAACGCGCGGTTACGATGTGTCGGAATTTCCTCGATGTAGTTGATGCAATTGTACATCCGGTTCAGCGAGGGTGGCGTAAACCGCCGATGTTCGTACCCCTGCGCCATATTGACGGTCGAGGCCATCGGATATTCGAGACCTGCTGCTGCAGCCTGCGGATAGTAGTTGGACTGGTTGGTGCCGACGAGCAGCGTAAAGACCCAGTCAGGTTTGGCAGCCTGGATGCGCGCAATGGACGTGGTGAAATCGGAAACGCTCAGTGGAACGAACTCTTCCTCGATAATCTCGCCACCGACCAGTGGTGCAAACGCCTTGGTCCATGCAGCAGTCAACTGACCAAAGTTGTAGTCCGCAGCGATCGTATAGACCCGGGGGCCGAACTTCTGGATCATGTAGTCGACAACCGGAATGACCTGCTGCTCGCAGATTGCACCGGTGCAGAACGTATTGGAATCGGCGACGCCGCCTTCGTACTGGTTTGTGTAAATATAGAGTTGCGAATGCTGGTCAACGATCGGCCTGATCGCCTCGCGCTCTGCACTGGTGAAGCCGGCAACCAGACAATCAACTTCATCTTCCTGAATCAGTTTGCGGGTCAGCTGCTGCCAGATGTTGTTGTTGCTTTGACCGTCCGGTGCAAGCAGCTCGACCTCGCGGCCAAGCAATCCGTTTTCGCCCGACGGAACAAGGACATCCTCGTCTTCGACGAAGGCCATGCCTTCGCCGCTGCCATCACCGTGATGCACAAAGGATAGATCACCGCTGCCCGCACCCATGACTGGAGGCGTGGTCGCGTGTGTGGCCCATGCACCGAGACCACCTGAACCAACCGGACCACCCTTGAGAGTCAGGCCCGCATTGATTTCCGCGACAGCAAGCATTGCGGCGTGTGTCTTCTGGACACCGTAAACGGCAAGGTTCCCGGAAAGATCCTCGATATGACCGATCTTGACCGGCCCGGATGACTGTGCTTCGGCCGTCACCTTGATTCCCGGCAACACGGTTGCGGCGGCGACCGTTGCAGAAGCGGCGACGGCCGTTCCTGCCATGGCTTCACGACGGGTCATTCCGTCATCTGTTTTCTCGACAGAATTCGCGTCGGCGGCTGATGCTGTGTCGACGTACGGCGTTTTGGTCATTTTCTCTCCTCTGAAGATTGGACAATCTTCAAACCATTTTCGCAAAACACGGCTGTCAGTTCCTGGATCATTCGCTGATCAGGCAGCCGGTAAACATCAAACGATACAGCGCCACTTTAAGGCATGAGGCGTGTCAATCAAGACACGTGCAAACGGACGCGGTGCATGTGTTTTCGCTGCCTCTCGTCCTCTTTGTTGACGTGCCAGACTCGACCGTATGGGTGATTGCCTGTAGTTACAGGGTATTGGGCGGGTGTCATCATGGCGTGGTGCACGGGCTCATGCGACGAGGATCAACGGGATACGTATATGGCAGTCTTTATCCTGAAGCGTCTGTTGATGCTCGTCGTGACGATGATCGTTGCATCGTTCCTCGTATTCTCCCTGCTGGAATTCACGCCCGGAAATGTGGCCAGCAAGACGCTCGGACCCTATGCCACTGCCGAACAGAAACAGATCCTCTACGACAAGCTGCAACTCGGCGATCCCGTCGTTATCCGCTATTTCCGCTGGATAGGCGTCCTGACCGGCTTCATCAAGGATCCGGTACAGAATCCCGAGCTGGGCTTCGGTTTCGATGATCCGCGCGGCGATCAGTATTTCGGCAACTTCGGCTGGTCCCTGAAGTACAGGTCACCCGTGAATGACGTACTCTGGCGAAGGCTCGGCAACACGATGATCCTTGCCGGTATCGCCTTTGCCATCATTGTTCCACTGTCCCTTGTATTCGGCGTCCTTTCCGGCATGCGGGAAGGCAGTCTCATGGACAGATCCCTGTCCTACACCGGTATCACGCTGACCTCGATTCCGGAGTTCGCATCCGCGAGTTTCCTGCTCGTGATCTTTGTACTCATGCTGGGTTGGCTGCCGGGAACTGCCAACATGCAGTCGTTCGATACGTGGTCCTGGGCGTCGCAAATGGTCCTGCCTGTCCTTGTCCTCGTTCTCTATGATTTCGGATATGTGGCGCGAATGGTTCGCGGTTCGATGGTCGAGGTCATGACGCGACCGTATATCCGCACAGCCATTCTCAAGGGGTTGCCATACCGTCAGGTCATCATCAAGCACGCATTGCGCAATGCGCTTATTGCACCCTTTACCGTCATCCTCCTGCAGATTCCTTTCCTGATCACCGGCGTTGTCGTGACAGAGACCGTGTTCGGATATCCCGGTTTCGGCAAGACGCTTCTGGAGGCGGCATTGTTCGGTGACGTGGCCATGATCGAAGCGGCAACGCTTGTCGCCGTCTTCATCGCCGTGATGACGCAGCTGATCGGTGACATCGGCTACATGTACATCAATCCGCGCATCCGCTTCATCTGACGCCCGAAACCATGACTGATACAACACAGGAACAGGCAGTCCCGGGCCTCACAAGCGCAGAACAACCCGTACGCACGGGTTGGTCCGCCCTGCTCTACAACATTGCGCTGCTGCGCGAGTCACCTGCTGCCATGCTGGGAACCGGTTTGATCCTTTTCTGGGTTTTCGTTGCCGTGTTTGCAGACCTCATAACCGTATTCGGCCCCAACGAGGTCGACATGACAAGCCTCTTCAAACAACCGTTCAGCGGCGATACCCACTGGCTCGGAACCGATCAGATCGGCCGGGATATCTGGTCGCGGATCGCCTACGGCGCCAGGACGACGCTGATCGTTGCGCCGCTTGCCATGTTCTTCGCCTATCTGCTCGGGATCACGATGGGCATGCTTGCCGGATACTACGGTGGCGTGGTGGATTCGTTCATCTCCCGGGTCAGCGACATCATCTTGTCGTTCCCCCTGATCATCCTCTTCATCATCATCATCGCTGTTTTCGGCGCATCAGCCATCAATATAATTGTCGCTGTGACGCTCGCTGCATCACCGGGAATCGGCAGGATTGTGCGTGGTCTGACGCTTGATCTGCGAAATCTCGAGTACGTTTCTGCTGCGCAGATACGTGGCGAAAAAAGTATTTACATCATGACGATCGAGTTGCTGCCGAACGCCCGGGGGCCGTTGATCGTCGATGCCTGCCTGCGCATGGGATACACGATCATAACGATCGGCATTCTGGGATTTCTTGGCCTCGGGCTTCCCCCGCCAGATCCCGACTGGGGCGGCATGGTCTCGGAATCGCGCACACTCGTGACAGTTCCGGGCATGGCCTACATGGCCATCATTCCATCAATTGCCGTTTCCAGTCTCGTCATCGGATTCAATCTCCTGGCGGACGGACTTCGGGAAATCTCGAGCAGGGACTGAAATCATGGATGCACAGGCAAATCCGGAATACGTCCTTGAACTCGAAAACGTCGGAATCTCGTATTACACACGGATCGGCGAAATCCCGGCTGTTCCGGAGTTCTCGCTGAAGCTTCGACCGGGCGAGAGTTACGGACTTGTTGGTGAGTCGGGTTGCGGTAAATCCACCGTCGCCATGGCGATCATGAATCATCTTGGCATCAACGGCGCGATTGTGAAGGGCCGGATCAAGTTCGAAGGCCGCGACATGGCGCAAATGTCGCGGGAGGAGTTGCGCTCCATACGCGGGTCACGGATGGCAATGATCTATCAGGAGCCGATGAGTGCACTCAATCCGAGTCTCACCATCGGCACCCAGATCAAGGAAGTCCTGACGGTTCACGAAGGCATTTCGGATAACGATGCCGCAGGGCGTGGCATCCAGATGCTGCGCGATGTCAACATGCCGGATCCCGAAAAGGTCATGGCACGGTATCCGCACCAGATCTCGGGCGGACAACAGCAACGCGTTGTCATCGCCATGGCGATGCTTTCCAATCCGTCACTACTCCTTCTGGATGAACCGACCACGGCACTTGACGTGACGGTCGAGGCCACAGTCATCGATCTGATTGTCCAGCTGCGCGAAAAATTCAACACGACTCTTCTCTACATCAGCCACAACCTCGGTCTGATCGTGAAGGTGTGCGATCGGGTCGGGGTCATGTATTCGGGCACGAAGGTCGAGGAAGGCACCATCCAGGAAGTCTTCAAGCAAACCCGCCATCCCTATACCTTCGGTCTTTTCGACTGTATTCCCACCATCGGAGCCGACAAGCACGCCCGGACACTCGAGCCCATACCGGGTCAGGTCTCCCTGCCCCACGAGCGTCCGCCCGGATGTTCATTCGGTCCCCGTTGCAAGTATTTCAGACCCGAAACCTGCGGAACCAACGAACCGGTGATCACGCCGGTGAACGGGAACGACAGCCACCGCGCGGCCTGTTTCAGGGTTGATGAGATCGAACACGTTCCGTCGACGTCTGGCAGCAGCATTGATGCCGGGGACGGTGAGATCGTTCTTGCCATCAACGGCATGAGCAAGTTCTACGAGATCGCAGATATTTCACTTGCCTCCGTCTTTACCGGTGGCAACAAGCACTATGTCAAGGCCAACGAGGAACTGAACTTCAACGCACGCCGCGGACGTACGGTTGCCATCGTTGGCGAGTCCGGCTGCGGCAAGTCGACCTTCGCCAAGGTTCTCACGGGTCTGGAAAAATCCACAGACGGCGAAATCATGTTCCAGGACGTCAACATTGGCGCCATTCCGGTCGACAAGCGCAGTCCCGAACTGATCCGGTCCCTCCAGATGGTCTTCCAGAATCCGGACGGAACACTCAACCCGTCGCATTCGGTCGGACATTGCATCGGGCGCGTCATCCGGAAGTTCGGGATCGAGACGCAGTCAGGGAAAGTCCGTGATCGTGTCGCTGAGATGCTGGAAATCGTACGCCTGCCACCGGCATTTGCGACACGCAAACCGCGGCAGCTCTCCGGAGGTCAGAAACAGCGTATTGCCGTTGCGCGTGCGTTTGCCGGCAATCCGGCCATGGTGATTGCCGATGAACCGGTTTCTGCACTCGACGTCTCCGTTCAGGCGGCCGTCATCAATCTGCTCAACGACGTGCAGAAGCGATTCAATACGACTCTCCTGTTCATCAGTCACGATCTTTCAGTGGTGCGTTTCATCTCTGACGAGATCGTGGTCATGTATCTCGGACAGATCATGGAAGCCGGGGAATCCGACAAGATCTTTGCACCGCCCTATCATCCCTACACCGAAGCACTGCTGTCGGCGGTCCCCATTCCGGATCCTGATATCGAACAGAAGAGGGTTCGCCTCGAAGGCGAAATTCCTTCGGTCCTCGATCCACCCAAGGGTTGCCGGTTTGCAAGCCGGTGCCCCAGATATCTGGGGCGGATTTGTGACGACAAAGAACCCGCTGCAGTCGATGCCGGAGACGGCCACACGATCAAGTGTCATATTCCGTTGAGCGAACTCTCACAGGTTGAGCCGATCTTCCATAAGCGCACAAACACGGCCTGAGTCACACCAGGCGCCTGTGAAGGCAAGTGTCTGCGATACGTGCAACAGGTAAGGAAACACGCGTGTTCGTCATCCATCGGCAATTCAACGCGTGGACACGCACATGTCATGATTTCAGTTGAAGATGTCTCGCGGACCCAGGTTGCTATCGCACAATTATTCCTGTGCTGGCGCCAACCTGGTGGCTGGTCCGGCGGTCGGACTTACCGCGAGTCTTCGCCTGGGTGACCTCCTGGTCGCGTGCCCGTTCATTCCGGGGTGCAACGGTTGAGGAACGACCGATAATCAACATTAATATTCGTCATCATGTATCTGTAATGTAAAGAAATATATACAGTTTATCTTGCATTATTCTGTTTCGGAGATGCGCGTTTTAAGACAAACGGGGTCGCGTTGACGACAGCCGCACGCCAGTCTGAACGAGGGTTGATCGAATGAACGGGGCGGAACATGCGCAATCAGGTCGACGACACCGGTACCCTGTGCGTATGTCGAGAATGACGACAAGTGCTTGTCAACACTGGGTATTCGTGTCATTTCACGCCTGTTGCAATTGAACCTGTCCAGTGCGCGGTTCCATGAAATATTCGCTATTCAACCTGTTGCGGCAGTCGCGTCGCGGCCATACTGAATGGCCCATGGCGTGGCGTTCCCCCGAGCCGAAACCGTCCTACGACGTGGTGATCATCGGCGGCGGTGGTCACGGGCTTGCAACGGCCTACTACCTTGCCAAGGAACACGGCGTGACCAGCGTAGCCGTGCTCGAAAAGGGCTGGCTCGGCGGCGGAAATACCGGCCGCAATACGACAATCGTCCGTTCAAATTACCTGTGGGACGAAAGTGCCCATCTCTACGAACATTCGCTGAAACTGTTCGAGGGTCTGTCGCAGGAACTCAATTTCAACGTCATGTTTTCGGCACGCGGGGTGATCAATCTTGCGCATAACGAACATGACCTGAAGGAACTGGCACGACGCGGCCACGCATGTCGTCTCAACGGCATCGATTACGAACTCGTGACACCGCGACAGATCAAGGAAATCGCTCCGATCATCAATATCTCGCCGCAGAGCCGGTACCCGGTACTCGGCGGCGCCATGCAGCGGCGCGCCGGCAATGCGCGCCACGATGCCGTCGCCTGGGGTTTTGCGCGGCGTGCAGACGAATTTGGCGTGGACATCATCCAGAATTGCGAAGTGACGGGAATTGACGTCCAGGACGGGCGGGTGACGGGTGTCCAGACCACACGCGGCCCCATACGCGCCAACAAGGTCGGCGCCGTTCCTGCCGGACATGCTTCACGCATCGCAGCCATGGCAGGTCTCAGGCTTCCGGTGGAAAGTCACACGCTGCAGGCAATGGTGAGCGAACCGATCAAACCGGTGCTCGATACGGTCATCATGTCGAACACTGTTCACGTCTACATTTCACAGTCCGACAAGGGCGAACTGATACTCGGTGCGGGAATTGACGGTTTCAACAGCTATAGCCAGCGTGGCGGTATTGACGTCATCGAGCATCAACTCGAGGGACTGTGCGAACTCTATCCAATCGTCAGGCGTCTGCGCATCCTGCGAACCTGGGGCGGCATTGTTGACATCTGTCCGGATGCCAGCCCGATCATCTCGAAAACACCTGTTCAGGGGTTCTACATGAACTGCGGATGGGGAACGGGAGGGTTCAAGGCGACACCGGGTTCCGGTTGGGTCTTTGCCCATACGATTGCGCGTGACGCACCGCATGGTCTGAACGAGGCGTTTGACCTGAAACGCTTCGAGACCGGGTTCCTTATTGACGAACACGGCGCCGCCGCTGTCGCGCATTAGGACTACACGCAATGCTTCTTATCGAATGTCCCTGGTGCGGCCCCCGTTTGCAATCGGAGTTCATGTGCGGCGGTGAAGGTCACATCATCCGACCGGATCCAAAATCCGCCAGCGACGCCGAGTGGGCCGACTATCTTTTCATGCGCCAGAATCCCAAGGGTCTGCATCACGAGCGTTGGATGCATGTTCATGGGTGTCGCCGCTGGTTTCACATGACACGCAACACGGTCACCCACGAGATCGTTGAAGTCTACGGAATCACCGAAAAACCGGGCGTCAAGATGTCAACGGATGGTGCAGCGTGAGCCAGTCCCGACGCATTGCCATCGGCGGTCTTGTCGACCGGACGCGCGAGATCAAGTTCCGGTTTGATGGAATTCAGTACAAGGGACACCCGGGCGACACGCTCGCTTCTGCCCTGCTTGCCAACGATGTGCGCGTTGTCGGACGCAGCTTCAAGTATCACCGTCCGCGCGGAATCGTTGCGGCAGGTGTTGAGGAACCCAACGCGCTTGTCCAGCTTGGTGAAGGAACCCGCAGCGAACCAAACACACGCGCAACACTGATCGAGTTGCATGAGGACCTTGTTGCGCATTCGCAGAACTGCTGGCCGTCGCTGCGGTGGGATCTCGGTGCGGTAACAAGCCTGTTCTCGTCGCTGTTTCCCGCAGGTTTTTATTACAAGACCTTCATGTGGCCGCCAAAGGCCTGGCGTATGTACGAACGCTACATCCGGAAGATGGCGGGGCTCGGCAAGGCGCCGACTCAACCGGATACCGACCGGTATGAGAAACGATTTGCTCATTGTGATGTCCTTGTTGTGGGTGCTGGTCCGGCCGGCTTGTGCGCAGCACGCAGCGCCGCAGCGTCAGGTGCACGGGTCATCTTGGCCGATGAACAGGCAACCCCTGGCGGATCGTTGCTTTCTGAAACGGTCGAGATAGACGGAAAAGCCGCAACGGACTGGATCAGGGACGTAACGTCAGAGCTGACTGCCCTTCCGGAGGTCACAGTACTCTTACGGACAACGGTATCCGGTTATTACAATCACAATTTTGTCGTTGCTGTTGAACGCGTTTCAGACCATCTCGCTACCGACAGTCGCTCGCAGCCGCGGCAGCGACTCTGGAAGATCCGCGCCGGTTGCGTCGTACTTGCCACCGGTTCGATCGAACGTCCGCTTGTCTTTCCTGGAAACGACACACCCGGTGTCATGCTTGCGGGATCTGCAAGAACCTATGTTTGCCGCTACGGTGTCCGACCAGGCAACAGGGCCGTCATCTTCACGAACAACAACAGTGCCTACCGTGCAGCACTCGATTGCAAGGCCAACGGTATAGAGATAGCTGCAGTTGTGGATTCACGGGAAACACCGGATGGCGCAGCTGTGGACGCCATACGGTCTTCAGGTATTGACATCCACACCGCGAGTTATGTTTCACGGGTGCGCGGTCGCAGCCGGGTTGAAGAGGTCGAGATCAGATCAGTCGACCCGGACATGGAGACAACATCGCGTACACGCTGTGATCTGGTCATGATGTCCGGCGGATGGAATCCGACAGTACATCTCGCTTCTCAATCGGGAACCGGGACGTCGTGGGACGACGAACTCGCCTGCTTTGTACCGACCGGGGCGGTCCAGAATCAGTTTCATGCCGGCGCGGTCACGGGCGTTTTTGATTTGTCCGAATGCATGGCTGACGGTGCAAGGGCTGGCGTCGATGCCGTCGATTCTGTCAGCGGTACTGCAGTCGACGTATCTCCTCCCACCATTGTTGATCCCGCTGCCGATGACGGTTACAGCCTTGAAGCGTTCTGGCGTGCGCCAGCCAGCCCGTCCGGCGACAAGATGTTCCTTGATTTTCAGAACGACGTCACGGCATCCGATATTGCCCTCGCCCATCGGGAAAATTACGCGTCGATTGAACATTGCAAGCGCTACACGACCACGGGCATGGGAACCGATCAGGGCAAGACATCGAATGTCAACGGGCTTGCAATTCTCGCCGGCCTCTCCGGGTCATCCATTCCCGAAACCGGACACACCACATTCCGCCCGTTCTTTACTCCCGTGACGATCGGCGCGCTTGCCGGGATCGATACAGGACCCGAACTTCTGGATCCGATCAGAACCACGCCAATGCATCGCTGGCATCACAGCCACGGCGCGAAGTTCGAGGATGTCGGACAATGGAAGCGTCCGTACTGCTATCTTCGTGACGGCGAGAGCGTTCAGGATGCGGTCAACCGGGAAGTGCTCGGCGCACGGACATCGGTTGCGGTCCTGGATGCATCGACACTGGGAAAGATCGACGTTCAGGGCCCGGATGCACCGGAATTTCTCGACCGCATCTACACGAACATGTTTTCATCACTGAAAGTGGGTGCCTGTCGTTACGGACTCATGTGCCACGACGACGGCATGGTATTTGACGACGGTGTGACCGCACGCATTGGCGAAAACCACTACCTCATGAGCACAACGACAGGGGGGGCCGCCAATGTTCTGAACTGGCTTGAAGAGTGGTTGCAGACGGAGTGGACGGATCTGCAAGTCTACTGCACCTCTGTGACCACTTGTTGGGCCGCGATTGCCATTGCAGGACCGCATAGCCGGGCGTTGCTGCAGGAGCTTGTTGCCTGCGACCTTTCGAACGATGCATTCCCGTTCATGACGTGGCAGGACGCAACTGTTGCAGGCATACCTGCGAGACTGTTCAGGATCAGTTTTTCCGGAGAAACCGGTTTCGAGGTTCATGTCCCCTCGACGTACGCACTGTCGCTGTGGCAGACAATCTTTTCGGCGGGCGAAAAGTACAATGTGATGCCCTACGGAACGGAAGCGATGCACGTCCTTCGAGCCGAGAAGGGGTTTATCATTGCCGGACAGGACACAGACGGGACAACGACACCGTTTGATCTCGGCATGAACTGGATCGTATCGAAAAAGAAATCGGATTTTCTCGGCAAACGCGGCATGGCGCGTCCCGATACACTGCGTGACGATCGCAAGCAGCTTGTTGGACTGCTGACCGACAATCCGGAAGAGGTCATCCCTGAAGGTGCCCATGTCTCACCGGACCCTCGACGTGCACCGCCGGTTCCCATGGAAGGTTGGGTATCGTCGAGCTACTACAGCCCGAACTGTCAGCGCTCCATTGCACTGGCGCTTGTCAAACGCGGACATGAACGCATGGGGGAGAAGATTTCCATTCCTGTCGATGAAAACAGGATCATCAACGCCACGATCGTCAAACCGGTCTTTTTCGACGAAGAAGGGACACGTCTGCGTGGTTGAACCATATCTCCGACAGAGTCCTCTCGAGCACCTTGCGTTCGGTTCAACGGAACCAGACGCAGACGAGGACGCACCGCTTTTACTCGCGGAACTGCGGTTCCTTACGCGGATCACCTTGCGCGGTGCGCCAGACGGTCCGGTTTTCGAGAAAACCGTCAGCCTCGCACTTCCCCGGACACACAATTCCACCGTGACGAACGGCGAAAGGACGTGCATGTGGCTTGGACCGGATGAGTGGTTATTGATCTCAGCTGCAGATGGCGGAGATACGCTGCTCAATGACCTGAAGAAAAATCTCACGAACTGCGCTGTCGTCGATGTGAGCGAGGGCAACACCGCGTTGCGTGTGCAGGGTCAAATGTGCCGGGAACTGCTTTCGACTGGCTGTCCGCTTGATCTGCATCCTGAAGTGTTTGAACCGGGCTGCTGCACACGAACTCTCTTCGCACGCGCCACGGTCATCATTCACCATCTCGATAACCAGGACTTGAACACACCTGCTTACGATCTTCATGTGGAACGAAGTTTCGCAGAATATGTCTGGAAGCGCCTCGTGGATTCCGCACAGCCTTATGGTGGTATTGCAATTCAGGAAACATGATTTCGTACGGATGGTTCGCAATGCTGAACAGGTCAGACATTCATTACGTGAAAATCGCACCACGTAATCCATGAGAATGGCAACCATTGACCGGAAAGAGTCCCGATCACGGGACCTGTAGAATCGTCTGATCCCTGTTCTTTTCGGAATAAGCGTGAGCGTCTTGCGTGGTTTGTAAAGTGTTGAAAGATAATGCAAGCCTCACTTACATCTTCCCGCCTTGTCAACATCAACGCCAAGAAGAGTCACTCTATGACGCCGTCTATCATTCTGATGAAGGACTTGTAAAAACAAAGCATGGAGCGACTGCGTTCATTACCCGTGAATATCGTGCATGGTGGCCATGAGAACTCCTTCGGCCGCGAAAGGATGATCCAATTGATTGATGATTATCTGGAAGGGAAAAATCGTATTGGAAATCCAGAAAAGTGGATTCAGAGACAAATCGGTTGAATCAGCACGGCAAATTCCATGGAACACGTGGCTTTAAGGGATCAATTTACCTCAAAGACACAGTCGTGTTTACCCTTACCGGAAATACCACCCGGCATCAGTAGTTCCCCCGGCTTGTTGGGCCGAATGACTCATCGGTCGACGCAGGGATATCTATTTGAGTGGGCACAAACGATGTTCCGGATCATTTGTATTTGCCCACGGGCGCTCATGATCTTCATGACTTCCACCGGACCGATCAGTCCGCTGCAACAGCTTAGACGGTGTGGGAGGGGTGTGTGTGGTACGATCGTCATCGCCTTTGCCCTGGGCCGTTTGGTTATCGTGGTGGTTCACATCATCTGGTCTTCCGGCAAGGTTTTTTCATTTCGGCGCTTTCCGACACAGTGCTGGAACTGCCAGGGTCCCAAACCACAGCAGTCCGGCGTTTCCTATCATCGGATATCGATGACTGAATCAAATCGCCTCTCCCTCATGAATAAGGAGCGGAACAGATGACAGGCAGCCAGCAACGCGCCGCATTACAAAAACAAATTTGGCAGATCGCCAATGACGTGCGTGGAGCCGTCGATGGCTGGGACTTCAAGCAATATGTCCTCGGCACACTGTTCTACCGCTTCATCAGCGAGAACTTTGCCAGTCACATGGGGGACGACAGTATCATTTATGCCCAACTGCCGGACAGCGACATCCCGTCAGAAATCAGGGATGATGCCATCAGGACCAAGGGTTATTTCATTTATCCCACACAGCTGTTTTCCAATGTGGCCAAAAACGCCAGTGCCAATGACAACCTGAACACCAATCTGGCCGATATCTTCCGCTCCATTGAGGCCTCCGCCAGCGGCTATCCGTCGGAAGATGACATCAAGGGTTTGTTCGATGACTTTGACACCACCAGCAACCGGCTTGGCAATACGGTCAAGGAGAAAAACGCCCGTCTGGCGGCGGTCCTCAAGGGAGTTGCAGAGCTGGAGTTCGGTGACTTCGGGGGCAGTCAGATCGATCTGTTCGGTGATGCCTATGAATATCTCATTTCAAACTATGCCGCCAATGCGGGCAAGTCAGGCGGTGAGTTCTTCACTCCGCAGCATGTTTCCAAGCTGATTGCACAACTGGCCATGCATGGCCAAGACAGTGTCAATAAAATCTATGATCCGGCCTGTGGTTCCGGTTCGCTCCTGTTGCAGGCGAAAAGGCAGTTTGATGAGCATATCGTTGAAGAAGGCTTTTTCGGTCAGGAGATCAACCCCACCACCTATAACCTTGCCCGCATGAACATGTTCCTGCACAACATCAATTATGACAAGTTTGACATCAGGCGGGGCAATACGCTGACAGGGCCGCATTTTCTTGATCAAATCAACTTTGGCGGCTTTGATGCCATCGTCTCCAATCCGCCCTATTCGGTGAAATGGATTGGTTCGGATGATCCCACTTTGATCAATGATGATCGTTTTGCGCCGGCGGGGGTGCTGCCGCCGAAATCGAAGGCGGACTTTGCCTTTGTGCTTCATGCGCTGCATTACCTCTCAAGCAAGGGCCGTGCGGCGATTGTCTGCTTTCCCGGTATTTTCTATCGGGGCGGTGCGGAACAGAAGATTCGGAAATACCTGGTGGATCACAATCATGTGGAGACGGTGATTGCACTGGCGCCCAATCTGTTTTTCGGCACCACCATTGCAGTGAACATTCTGGTTCTGGCGAAAAACAAGACTGGTTTGGCGGTTCAGTTCATTGACGCTAGTGGTGAGGATTTCTTCAGCAAGGAGACCAACAACAATGTTCTGACCGACCGTGAGGAGGTTGGGAATCCTGGTCATATTCAGCGGATCATGAAGTTGTTTGCGGACAAGGTGGATGTTGATCATGTGGCCCGGTCGGTGGCCTACGAGGAGATTGTTGAAAAGGACTACAACCTGGCTGTGAGTTCTTATGTTGAGCCGAAGGACAACCGGGAGGTGATTGATATCACTGTGCTCAATGCGGAGCTGAGAACTACTGTGGCCCGGATTGACCGGTTGCGCAGTGATATTGATGCCATCATTGCGGAGATCGGTACGTGAGTGAGCTGGGGTTTCTGGAGAAGCTTCTGAATGGGGCGGATGTGGAGTGGGTACCACTGAAGGAGGTTTTTCATTTGAAGAATGGCTATACACCGTCAAGATCAAATCAGACGTTCTGGGAAAATGGTACTGTCCCCTGGTTTACGATGTCCGATATTCGCCAAAACGGCAAAATACTTGACAGTTCGCTTCAGAAAATTTCCAGGAGCGCCGTTAAGGGAGGCAGGTTGTTTCCGGCGAACTCGTTGATTTTCTCAACTTCCGCTACCATCGGCGAGCACGCGTTGGTTTCTGTGCCCTATTTAGCTAATCAGCGTTTTACCAACCTAACCCTGAAAGAGAAATATACGAATATTTTTGTTGACAGGTTTCTGTTTTACTATGGCTTCCCCCTCGCAGATTGGTGCAGGAACAACACGCACCAGTCAAGTTTTGCATCTGTGGACATGGATGGATTTCGGAGATTTCCTATCCCAATCCCCTGCCCCAACAACCCCAAAAAATCGCTATCGATTCAGTCGGAGATTGTCCGCATTCTGGACGCGTTCACCGAGCTGACCACCGAGCTGACCACCGAGCTTAACAACCGCAAAAAACAATACAACTATTACCGCGATAAACTGCTCACGTTTGACGAGGACTTCGATGTGGAGTGGAAGGCGCTGGGGGAGGTCGGCAGATTTGTACGTGGGAATGGATTGCAAAAAAAAGATTTCACAGAAAGCGGCGTCGGCTGCATTCACTACGGTCAACTCTATACCCATTTTGGCGTCTATGCAGAGCAAACTATAACGTACATCTCCAAGCGGCTCGCCAGTCGGCTCAGAAAGGCAAAAAAAGGAAACTTGGTTATCGCAACCACAAGCGAGGATGATGAAGGTGTTTGCAAGGCAGTCGCATGGTTGGGTGATGCGGAGATTGCTGTTAGCAGTGACGCCTATATTTATGAGCATTCACTGAATTCAAAATATGTTTCCTATTTCTTCCAAACGGACAACTTTCAAAAGCAAAAGCGTCCTCACATCACCGGAACAAAAGTTCGGCGAGTGAACGGGAACAGTATGGGCAAAATCCTGATCCCCATCCCATGCCCCAACAACCCGGAAAAGTCGCTCGCCGAACAGGCCCGCATTGTCTCCATCCTCGACAAGTTCAATGCGCTGACCACTTCAATCACTGAAGGGTTGCCACGCGAGATTGAACTGCGGCAAAAACAATACACTTACTATCGGGACCTGTTGTTAAACTTCCCGAAGCCTGACAGGAGTGTCACACCAGACACACCAGCCCCTGACGGAAATTAACCGGATGCAGGACAGGAAAAACAGAAATGATTCGGGACACAAAGCCGATTGCACAAACCAATCACTTTATCGTTCTCGATCAATACACGAGACAACATCAGGCCGCCGGAAGCTATCAAAGTGAGGCCGACCTGGAACGCGAACTCGTCAGGGACCTGGAAAACCAGGGCTATGAATACAGACCCGAAATCAAGAACCCCCAGGCACTGCTGGCCAATGTGCGCATACAGTTACAGACACTGAACAATATTCAGTTTACGGAGGGCGAGTGGAAGCGCTTTGTCGAGACTTGGCTAGACAGACCCAATGACGGGACATACGACAAGGCCGTCAAAATCCATGAGGATTGTGTTCATGATTTCACGTTTGACGATGGCCACATCCAGAACATCCACCTATTCAACAGGAAGCACATCATCCGCAACACGGTCCAAGTGATCAACCAGATGGAGCAATCCGGAACCCACGCCAATCGCTATGACGTGACCATTTTAGTCAATGGACTGCCCCTAGTGCAGATTGAACTGAAGAAGCGGGGCATTGCCATCCGGGAGGCGTTCAACCAGATACACCGCTACAGCAAGGAGAGCTTTAACCACGAACATTCCCTTTATCGCTATCTTCAGCTGTTCGTGATCTCGAATGGGACCGATACCCGCTACTTTGCCAATACCACGAAGCGCGATATGCACAGCTTTGACTTCACCATGAACTGGGCGAATGCGAAGAACGAGGCGATCAGGGACCTAAAGGACTTTACCGCAACCTTCTTCGAGAAAACCACCTTGCTGAATGTTCTCTTGAAGTATTGCGTCCTTGATGTCGATGGGAACCTGCTGGTTATGCGCCCTTATCAGATTGCTGCGACAGAGCGTATTTTGTGGAAGATCAGGAGCTCATTTGAAGCAGGCAACCTGAATCAGCCGGAAAGTGGCGGCTTCATCTGGCACACCACGGGTTCTGGCAAGACCCTGACGAGTTTCAAGGCGGCGCGCCTTGCGACGGAACTTGATTTTATTAATCGGGTGTTTTTTGTGGTCGACCGCAAGGATCTCGACTTTCAGACCATGAAGGAATACCAGCGCTTTTCACCAGACAGCGTGAATGGGTCGGTGAGTACGGCGGAGTTGAAGAGCAATCTGGAGAAGGATGATAACCGGATCATCGTCACCACCATTCAGAAGCTGCACAATCTAATGAAGGGAGACAGTGGGCTTGCGGTTTACAACGAGCGGGTGGTCTTGATCTTCGATGAGTGTCATCGCAGTCAGTTTGGGGAAGCGCAGAAAAACCTGAAGAAGAAGTTCAGGCGGTTTTGTCAGTTTGGATTCACGGGCACCCCGATATTCCGGGAGAATGCCTCAGGTGCAGAAACGACGGACAGCGTATTTGGCCGCCAGTTGCATACCTATGTGATTACGGATGCGATTCGTGACGAAAAGGTGCTGAAGTTCAAGGTGGACTACAACAATGTGCGCCCGACATTCAGGGGCATTGAGACTGAGCGAGATGAGCAAAGGCTCAGTGCGGCGGAAAACCGGCATGGATTACAGCATCCGGACCGTATCCGGGAGATCTCCCGTTACATTCTGGACAACTTTGACCGAAAGACCCATCGGATGCAGGGCAATGATCAAGGTTCCAATGCCATGTTTGCGGTCAGCAGCATTGATGCGGCCAAGTTGTATTATGAGACCTTGAAGGGTCTGCAGGCGGACCGTGTGCGGCCACTTCGGATTGCGACGATCTTCTCGTTTGCTGCGAACGAGGAACAAGGGGTGGTTGGTAACCTTCCGGATGAGAGTTTTGAGGTCTCAGCGATGAACAGCACGGCAAAGGAGTTCCTCGGTTCGGTTATTGATGATTACAACGGGTTGTTCGGGACGTCCTTTCAAGTTGATGGTGAGGGGTTTCAGAACTACTACCGGGATTTGTCCAGGCGGATGAAAAAGGGGAAAGTTGATCTGCTGATCGTTGTGGGGATGTTTCTGACCGGTTTTGATGCGCCCAGGCTCAACACGCTGTTTGTTGACAGGAACCTTCGTTACCATGGTTTGATACAGGCGTATTCGCGGACCAATCGCATTTTGGATGCCACGAAATCCTTCGGCAACATTGTGACGTTCCGGGACCTGGAGCAGGCGACTGTCGAGGCCATTACACTGTTTGGAAATCAGCACACCACGAATATGGTGCTCGAGAGAAGCTATCGGGAATACATGGAGGGTTTTACCGATGAGCTCACGGGTGAGGTGATGCGTGGTTTTGTGGAGGTGGCGAAAGAGCTTGAGGAGCGGTTTCCTGATCCATCTGCCATTGAGAGGGAGGCGGATAAGAAGGGGTTTGTGGTGTTGTTCGGCGAATATCTGCGCGGGGAGAATGTGCTGCAGAACTACGATGAGTTTGCGGCTTTGAAGGCTTTTCAGAGCGTTGACAGTAACGACAGGGGAGAAGTCGAAGCATTCAAGGCGGCCCATTATCTGGGTGATGAGGATCTAGCCGAACTGGAGTCGATTCGCCTGCCCAATGAGAGAATGATACAGGATTATCGATCCACCTATAACGATATCCGTGACTGGTTCCGACGGGAACGAGATACAGAGGATCAGGAGCAGACCACAATTGAATGGGATGATGTGGTTTTCGAGGTGGATTTGATCAAGTCCCAGGAGATCAATCTGGATTACATTCTGAAACTGATTTTCGAAAAGAACCGGGCGGGTGAAGAAAAGATCGTGTTGATTGATGAGATACGTCGGATCATTCGGGCGAGCCTTGGCAGCCGTGCGAAGGAAAGTCTGGTGTTGAGTTTTATCGAACACACGGACCTGGATGAGATTGGTGACGTGGGGAGTTTGCTTGAGGCATTTTATAGTTTTGCCACCAATGAGATGAGGCGAGAGGCCGAAAAGCTGATCGAGGATGGAAATCTGCGGGTAGAACCAGCCAAGCGTTACCTGACCAGGTCGTTGAAAAACGGATTTGCCAGTGAGCATGGGACTGAACTGAATGGGATACTGCCGACAATGAGTCCGCTGAACACGAACTATCTGAAAATCAAGCGAGAAGTCTTTCAACAATGCTCAGCGTTTGTTGAAACGTTTAGTGGCGTTAGTGGGGGTGATATGAACACTCAACAAATGAACGCTCAAGACAATGCACCTGTCGTTGCTCGATGAAATACCCAACAGATCTAAGAGCTTGATCCATATGTCGAGTGGTATCCCAAGATGTAGTAAACCAGATAGTCGACGAGCCTAGGGGTCGGCCTGTCCAGCGCCCGGATACGCTTCACCGGGACCTGCCCATGCCCTTGAGCAGTTTGCGCCGCCTGATTTCAATGTCGGCTCGATCGAGCGCGGGGTCGCGCGGCGAGAGCTCATCTAGATCTTGCCGCAATCTGACGGCCTTTGGGGATTCGCCCTCTCCGTTCGCAACAAGATCCGTATAACACATCACCTTCTCAACGAACTCGTTGCCGCCGGGCCGCTCGTTCACTCTCATCACGGTCGCCAGCACGTCGCCGGCTTCGGCGCCGTAGGTCGGAGTGGAGGCCGACTCGGCCACGATTCCTGCCCGTTCCCGCCGAAGCTCGACGACATGCTCCGGTCCGACCGTCGTCAACACCTGCGGGCTATTAGTGGATACGATCCATTGGGTGTTGGGAAAGGTCCTGGTGAGATCGGCGAGAACCCGTTGCTGCCACGTTGGATGCAAGTGGAGATCGATCTCGTCGATCAACACGACCGCTTCCGATTGGAGAGGATCGGCGAGATGGGGATTTCCCTGAGCCATCCGGCGGGCGAGATCAGCCGCCAAGGCGATCATGATCCGGTAGCCGCCACTCAACTGGTCGATCGAGAGCTCTTCCCGCCAGCCGTCTTGCGACTCTACGGAGACTATGAAACGGAGGGGAGAAAGGGCGATCCGAGGGTTGGATACTCCGGGAATCATGCTTTCGATGGCCCTGCGCACGGCTTCCAAATCTCTAAACCGGTGGCTGAAGCCCTTACGTCCCCTCTGCTCTCTCAGCTCCTCGTTTTCCTTGGGATAGAACCACGTGAAGAAATCCCGAAAGTCGGTACGAGCGGATAGCGCACCTTGCAGCGCCTCGTAGCGCGGGAATTCGGTTTTGAATCCTCTCCGGCGTTGCGGTGGGCCGAACACTGCCCGGTCGGTGTCGTAGTAGGCGACGATGGGGAGGTCGAAAGGTGCGGTTTCCTGCCGGTCTGTATACACGATGGCATCCATCGCTTCCTTCAGGTCCCGGGAGACGGGGTTTCTCCGCGGCCCCCGCATGCGCCGGTCCCAGGCAACCCCGTCGATGGTAGTCAGAGCGACCCGTACCTGCCGCCAGCCGCGTCCATCCGTCTTGCGAAATCCAATGCCCGACACACCGGGCAGGTGCATGAGGATACTCCCGAGACCCGTTGCGATGGCGCTGAGGACGCTGGTCTTGCCATGCGCATTATCACCATGAAGTACCGTCAATCTGGGATTCAGCGGTAAGTCGAGCTGTTCGATGGCGCGATAGTTCTCGATCTCCACGCGTTCAAGTTTCATGTCTGCTGTTCCGCCGCCTTGGGCTCCATCGACAGGTACCACGCCGCCGGCGGCGAGACCGCCAATGCCCGCCACGCCCACCAACCAGGCAGTCGGTTCGGTGCTTGGAACGGCGTCATCGACGTCCGCCCGGCGATGCTCCCTTCCCCAAACGCCGCGTTCGACAGCCAGCGCTCGATCGGGCGGGTGTCAGCCATCGACTCCCTGAGCCGTGAGTCTTTCTGTTTAGAGTCTGAAATACAAATCGATGACTTATGATTCAAACGTTTATGCCCGTGCGCCTCCACGAGGAGTACGGCCATTGACATGGCACCGCCCTGTTCTCCGCCGAACTGCCATGACGTCAAACCTGCATCATCGTCCTCCAGGCCCATCGACAAACCCCGCCCTCCGTCAGTGTGAAGACGATCACCGCGTCGGATGTGCGCTCCACGGTCTTGAACAGAGAGGTCAGAAACGCCGTCAGTTGATCGCCGGTGTTCCCGAAACCGCTGACCTTGCGCAGATAGACCGACAGCTCGTCGAGCAGGATGAGCGTCGGCTGTCCCCCGAACAGCACCCGTATCGTCTCCGCGCCGGGAGCGGCCTGGGTCTCATCGCTTATGCGTATACGCTCATTGCCTGCCTTGCCGCCCAGCGCGGAGGCAATCTCGCCCCACGGAGTGAACGCGAGATGCCTTCCTTCCATCCGGCGGCCGTTTGCCGGGTCCGCATTCTCGCCATCGAAGGCAGCAATGCGAACGGCGGCCCCTCGGCAACAGCGCGGGGTCCACGAACTCCGCGATTCCCGGCACCTTGCCACGGCGTGAGAACCGCACAGGGTTCGGCCGCCAGCATCCGGGTCCAAACCTCCGGCAAATCGGCGTTTCCCGACCCGTGATGCGCCACCTTGAATGCAGAAGCCTTGCCAAATGGTCGTTCGCCAGATCGAACAACTTCCATCCAGCCGCGCCGTTCCAGGTCCGAACCCAGCAGAATTGCCACATCACCGACCCGAACCGACAACGCGACGGCGATCTCGTTCGGCGAGTGATCACAGATGCATTTCTTGGTCTGGCCCTCTTTCTCCAACAAGCTTCCCATCGTTCGAAGAAATGCCTGGTAGGCCTCATCGTCGGGTGAGAGTGCCCATACCTCACAGCTTCCCTTTGCATACACGCGGCGATTGGCGATGGCATGGACCGGTCGCGAACCACTTTCACGAGATTTGTGAGGACGTTGTAGAGCTCGCGCACTCCCGAGCCGACGGAGGAGAGATGGCGTGATTCCAGCGCCTTTATTGCGGAAAGAATCTCGGAACGGCACAGTACCGCAGCACAACAGAAAGCGGCTCGGGTACAGACCTCCACAATCTGCGCCATGCCGCGGATGTGATCGTCGTGCCAATGCGTGGCAACGACCAACTCGACTGCCTGCGCAGGGTCAACGCCAATGTGCGCCAGATAGTTCAGGGCACTTGGCTTTCCATCTTCATCGATGCAGGAATCGACGATGACCCAGGCGTTGGTGCCAAGGTGCAGGACGATGCTTTCCCCATACCCCGACCCGAACAGCGTCAGTTCCAGCTCTTCGGCACCCGGCGATGCATTCGACTCCGTCACGGATTGAGTGCTTGAGCCATCTTGCAAGCCCAAGCCCGAGCATCCCGAATGTCGTTCCCGGTGAGTACGGGAAGGTCGCGAAACACGATCAGGGACACACGCTTTCTGGTGCCCGACGGGGAGCGTTCGTAACCGATGACCCATCGGAAAACGCTCCCGAGACGAATCCTCTCGTTGTCAAGGTCGGAAAGGTCGGTGCGCGGGATGACTGCCTCCTCTTCTTCATAGGACGCACTTGCTGTCATGTCCATCAGACGAGCGACGAACTCACTTTCGTTGATCTCGACGACATGGCCTTCCCACTCCTGCAGGGCATGCAGACTTATCGACAGCGCCTGATGCGTACGGACGGGGAGGTCGATGATCCAGTCTGCTTCACTCTGTTCTAGGTTAGACCGTGGTTGTCCGGATATCCCGTTGGCCTTCGCGTTCTGCGTACCGCTCGCAGGCCTGCGCGGCACGATCTTTCCTGCATCTTCGCCAACGGCCGTTGCGGAAACCCTGGTATCGAGCACGCGGCGGTCCACCTGTGAAGAGGAGCTTTTCGTCTGTGTAGTTTGGGTCAGACGTTGCATCGCTCACACCCCGCCACTCGAAGTCAGTGACATGACATGATCGATGATCCCTTCGCTGCGGTTCATCGATGTCGCAAAACAGCTCTCCAAGAGTTTCATGCAGCGACGGCCGGTCCCTGCATTGCCTCCTTCGAGCGTGAAGTGATCGTTGACGTCCATGTAAACCCCCGTACGTCCTTCACCGATGCGATCGGACGGCCCCACCGTGACGTTTATCCGGTCGCCGGTTGCCCTCCCTTCGGGATTGACCTGTGACATCGTCAGGGATGACATGCCGCCGTGCTCGCCATTCGAACCCAACATGCGCCCCCATTCTCCCCAGGGATCCACCGGTGCCAGGGTCCTGCCCAGCTTGTCTC
This sequence comes from Alphaproteobacteria bacterium, assembly GCA_965200745.1. Taxonomy (GTDB): domain Bacteria; phylum Pseudomonadota; class Alphaproteobacteria; order SP197; family SP197; genus SP197. The sequence continues at coordinate 2,545,591 of CBDAUZ010000001.1, read as the reverse complement.
TGGCAGTCGAGCCGCCAACCGGAAAGTGCACCGTCCGATTGATTCCGATTGCTGTAAGGGGGGTGTAATGGAGATGCTCGCGAAACACTCGAATCACGAGGTCACGGATGCGGACGTGGGGTGCTTGCGTGGTTTCAAAACAACATCGATCGGTGGTGACCTCCAACCGGAGCCAATCGAAGCGGAACGCTGCAACGCGCCCGTCTACAATCATCTGACCCTCGTGATCTGTCTCTGCGTGCGCCGGTAGCAGCTCATGAAGCACAAACCATGACGGCGAAAAGATCGCCGGATTGAACTTCCCGAGCAGCACGATGGAGGCACCGTCGATCTCCGGATGGATCCGCATCACATGTCCTCCCGTTACCGCTTCGGCTCCGTCAGCAGGGTCCGCAGCGCGGTCAGCACCCGGCGGGGATGCTTGCGATGCATCGCCATGCCCAGCCAGTAGGCCGCCTCCTCGCGTCCCATCGCCTCAATCCCTTCCGCCACCGCGCGCATGTTCTCCCGGTTGCGCATCGGCACCAGGGTGCGAAACAAGAGCCCCAACACGAGAGCCACATCTTCCGTCAGCGCATAGCCACGTTTCGTGGCATCGGCGCGTCGTCCAGGCTTGACGCCGGCTTGCGACAGCCGCCGCAGCACCCGATGCTCCACCAGTTCGAGATTGCGGTATCGCAGACCGGCGACGCGTGTCGCACAGGTTACATGCGGCGAGGCAGGCGCTGGCAGTTGCCATATCTCGTATTCGGCGTTCGCCGGACCGTAGTGCCGCACCCGCAGCTCGTAGCGCGGCGCGGACTCCGGCGTCTCGACACTGGGTATGCGCTCCAGACGCGCCATTTACTCCTTGCACCCCGCTGTCTCCGAGACATACGCGGTACCATTCGCGAACCGGCTGAGCCGTTCGGTCAGCCTCTCCGCAGCGTCGCTCTCCATCACCAGGCCATCTTCGAAGGTCACCTCGAATCCGGCCGTGATGTCTGTGGAACTGGCATCGCGAAGCTGCGGCTCCAGGAAATCCCGGACGGGCTGGGCATCGGACACCGGTCCGCAAAAACTCAGCTCGAACGACCCTCCATCGCGCGTCTCGTAGCCACCTTCCAGGGTAACGGTCTTGTCCGCGCCGGATACGGCGCCGATCGCATTGAGGAGCCGAAATGCGTCACCGGCCTCAAACAGGCGAAGGGTCAGCGATGCGATGGCCTCCACCTTCCTGGAGCGAGCCTGCTCCCAGAGCTGCACGAGCGCCTCCCGGAGAATCCCCTCGGCTGCAAACGAAGCAGGACCGGGGCCGTTCGGATGCGTCCCTTCCCTCGCCAACGATCACCTGAGCCAGATCCGCCGCGAAATCGGCCTCCGCCACCGCGCCCGACAGGACATCCGAACGCGGGCGGCAGGAGTCAAATATCGTCGTGACCGCCGTCATTGCTCGCTTGCCCCGCCCGCACCGGGCGCGTTCGCATCCGTCCAGCAGTCGATTTCGGCCTTCCTGAATCGTCTGAAGGCGCTAGGCTCGAAGCCCGGCATGTCTCGGTTGGCAACCAGCCGGCAGATCGTACGGTCCTTGTCCTTCAGGTAATCCGCCACTCCGCGCACAGTCCAGACTTTACCCATGACATCACCGGCGTCATCGTCGTTCCGACCTTGTACATGTGCTTCCAATCATGCCCTGAAAATAGGTCAAAACAGGCAAAGTTGTCCACACTAGAGGCACTTGCGCTGTCCCGATTTTGCTGAAGCTGCGGACGCGGGACAAGTGTGGCACACGCCATGTTGGTGCGGCATCGGCGTGTCTGATCGTCAAGAATGTCGTCGGAATCGGGGTCATTTCGTGTGCGCGGGCGTTTTCCCCGGACTCTTTCGCTCCCCGATTGGCCACAAGGCGACAGCAACCGGTCTGCCGAACCCGGTTTGGCAGGCCCCGGAGCGCTGCGCTGCGCAAAATGGTCAGCCGGTGTCGCGGAAAGCCAGTCTCTTGACCTGGCTGCGCATGTGCGCGGGCTGATCGACGCTGGCCAGTGCCCGTGCCATCATGACGCACATCGACAGGTTCACGCGCAGGGTCATCTTGGCCCGGCCGCGGATGTAATGGTTTTCAAAGCTGTATCCCTGGTCGATGCGGCTGTTGATCCGCTCAAGGGCTGTACGCGCCTTGTACTTGCACTTCCAGGTCGGGCTGCCCCAGGGCGTTGGCGTGGTCTGTGCGCAACGGGACCCGCACCACCCGACCATAGTCTTTCGTGCGACACCCGGCCATCGCCTCACACACCGCCCGACCGGCACAATCAATGTCATACGCAGCCGCCGGACACCGGTACTTCAAGCGCGTCCGATCCGCCTCGAAGCCATGAAAGGCGAGAGGCGTTGCTCCCCGGTTTCCGGACAGATGCAGAACAACTCACCTTTCTCCGTGTAGACAAGCGTATCCGCGCGAGCCCGGACGCGAGCCGCCTTCCTTCGATTGAGGCGGCGGCAGTGTCCCTGCTGGACACGAACGTCGTATCCGAGCTGTTGCGTCCGTCCCCCGAACTTACTGTCGAGGCTAGGTTCGGCACCCGATCGGGCGTGAGGATGACAAAGCGGGCGTTGTTGGCGATCAGATACAGGCGGCAGAACTGCTGTTCCGGTGACCACCCGATCCGCGGGCCCCACCTTGAAGACACCGACATGCCAGCCGATCAAGGCCAGCCAGGTCTCGCGATACACCGCGACATGACGCAGCGCCTTGCCGAACAGGCCTCGGAACGGCATGTAGTGGTATTCCTCGACGAGCCGGTTTCAGTACCGGTGCCCCAGGTCGGGCGCACCGTCACCGTGCGCAGATCAAGGGATAAATTTGATGTCGACAGCTTCACCATGGCCACGACACTGCCACAGCAAAAACGGGAGGGTCAGCCCCCTGTTCACTTCGCGAACATCGCCGGACAACAAAAGAACCGCCCTGGGTTGTTGCGGGACAGCTTGATTGCACCGCAATCGGCCCATAGATTGCACTCTTGGAAGAACGGAGCAGGGGCCTTGGCCAGCATCACGATCCGCAACCTCGACGACGATGTGAAGACGCGACTGCGCGTTCGCGCCGCCGAACACCACCGCTCCATGGAGGAGGAAGCCCGGCTGATCCTGCGCGATGCTGTCGAGCACAAGCCGCGCGGCCGGAATCTCGCCGAAGCCATACGCGCGCATTTCGGGCCCGAGAACGGCGTAGAGCTGGAACTGCCGCCGCGCGGACCTGGACGCGAGCCGCCGCCCTTCGAATGAAGCTCCGGCGATGCCCGTGCTATTGGACACCAATGTGGTGTCCGAACTGATCCACAAGGTGTCCGACCCAGCCGTCGAGGCGTAGGCCGTCAATCATACTCTGGAAAAGTTGTTCTTCTCGGCGGTCGGTGAAGCGGAGGTGCGATACGGTGCGACCATCCTTCCAGCGGGCCCCACCTTGAAGACACCAGCATGCCAGCCGATCAGGGCCAGCCAGGTCTCGCGATTCACCGCGACATGACGCAGCGTCTTGCCGAACTGGCCGCGGAACGGCATGTAGTGGCATCGCTCGACGAGCCGGTCCCAGTACCGGTGCTCCTGGTTGCCCCAGGTCGGGCGCACCGTCACCGTGCGCAGATCAGGGGATAAACCCGATGTCGGCAGCTTCACGATGGCCATGACACTGCCACAGCAAAATCGAAAGGCCCCCCTCCCCTGTTCACCTCGCGAACATCGCCGGACAACAAAAGAACCGCCCTGGGTTGTTGCGGGACGGCTTGATTGCACCGCAATCAGCCTATAGATTGCACTCTCGGAAGAACGGAGCAGGGGCCTTGGCCAGTATCACGATCCGCAACCTCGACGACGATGTGAAGACGCGGCTGCGCGTTCGCGCCGCCGAACACCACCGCTCCATGGAGGAGGAAGTCCGGCTGATCCTGCGCGATGCTGTCGAGCACAAGCCGCGCGGCCGGAATCTCGCCGAAGCCATCCGCGCCCGGATGGCTCCCCTCGGCGGCGTCGACCTTGAGTTGCCACCGCGCGAACCCGGACGCGAGCCGCCTTCCTTCGATTGAGGCGGCAGCAGTGTTCCTGCTGGACACGAACGTCGTATCCGAACTGTTGCGTCCGTCACCCGAACCTGCTGTCGAGGCCTGGGTCGGGGGCTGCCAGGCGACACAGCTCTATTTCTCGGCGGTTGGCGAAGCGGAACTACGCTGCGGCGTAGCAATTCTGCCGGCTGGCAGGCGTCAGATGGCTCTTGCCGCCGCCATTGAGGCGATCTTGCGAGAGGATTTCGACGAACGAATTCTTCCGTTCGACAGCGCTGCGGCGCGGGAATATGCTGACATCACCGCCCTGCGCCGTTCCGCAGGCCGCCCTGTCGCACCGGCGGACTGCCAGATTGCCGCCATCGCCCGGTCTCGTGGCTTGGCGGTGGTGACGCGCAATGTCCGCGACTTCGAGGACACCGGCATCGAGATCGTCGATCCTTGGACGGGTGCATGAACGGCAGGACCGTAGCCTTTGCGCGGGTCGTTGTCGTCACCCTTGATCGGATTGCTGCTGGCGACGATCGTCGCTCCGCTGCGAGTCTGGGAGAGCGTATTGCGGGCATCCTCCGACACCTTGGCATCCTCGCGCATCTCACTCCAGCTATCGTGGGACAGGCTGTGCCAGGAGCAATGGTCCGGCGATAGTAGTCGGTCGTACGACAACCAATCCGCATGCGGCGCATGGCGCATCCAAAGCTTCTCCCAGATCGAAACCTCGGCATCCCCACCGGTGAGAAAACGGCACTTGTCCGCAATCCCGTTGCACGCCAGAGAAAACCGTAAGATCGTGCTCGAGTTGTTCTTGGACAGAACTTCCTCGTCGTCGTCATCATCGGCCGACAGCGGCGCGAGCAGTAAGGCGGCCATTGTGTCATCGCGTTGCCCATTGACTTGGGAGAACTGATAATCCACGGGCACTAGGATCTGCTTGAGGTCATCCGTCTTGCCGTCCTGGTCCTCGCCGAGTGTGAGGATGTGATCGCCGTCGCCCACGTTCCACGGCATGTCCCGAGAGACCCGTACGCGCCGCTGCGCCTCGGCGTTGAAGGCTCTCGAGTCGTCACAAAGGACATGCCGCCGCGAGGCGCACCGGAGCATCGTTGGCGACGACCATATCTCCCGGATCAGAATCTTGTCTGTCGAATTCGACTATTTGTCGGTCGGTTCGAGGTGGAAATGCTTGAGCAGACCCCGGCAGTGATCCTCGTCCGGATGGCTGATGCGTAACGCATCAACATATAGCCGTCCAGCGGCATCGCGTGTCTGCTTGTCCCGAAGCTTGGCGGCTGCATCGGGAGTATCGTCATCGGGATCATCGGCGGCTGACCGAATGTTCATATCGATCAATATCATGTGGCCTCCCTCGGTCTGGACGGGCGTCATGTCGCCATTGCCGACGGAAAAGAACGAAATTTGAGCGGTCATTATCTCAATCTCCTGAAGCGCAATACGGGCTCGCTCGTCGACATGCGGAAGCCGCTGCCGTTTTCCAATCCCGCATTTGACAAAAATGACATATTGACGCAGTTTTTCAACTGCAGCACGGGAGGATGAAAATGACTATAGGTCAACGCATTAGAGTATCTCGCCGTGCCTGTGGCCTATCTCTCCGTGATCTTGAATCCAGAATCGGCAACCGCGTGACGGCGCAGGCGATCAGCAAGTACGAGCGCGACGAGAGCATTCCCAGCTCCGGCGTGCTCATTGCGCTCGCGGACGCCCTGGATGTACCGATCGACTATCTGGCCAGCGACAGCGACATTCGCCTTGAAGCCGTCGATTTTCGAAAGAAGCGACTCACCAGTCGCCGCGAGGAGGCACAGGTCGAAGCCAAGGTCCTGCATCTGCTCGAGCGATATCTTGCGGTCGAAGAAATCCTCAAGCTGCCCACCGTCGCGTGTGACATGCCTCGCGAAGCTCCATGGCCTGTTCTGCGCGATCCGCCTGAAGCAGAGCAGGCCGCACTCGGCATGCGTACCCACTGGGGTCTCGGGCTCGACCCGATCCCGAACCTTGTCGATCTCTTGGAAGAGCGCGGAATCAAGGTTCTCTCGATGGATCTCCCCAACATCGACGGGCTCACGGCGCGCGTGCGTCGAGAAAACAAGAGCGTTGCGTCGGTCGTGGTCGTAAATCAAGGAGACTGGGGCGAACGGCAGCGGTTCACGCTTGCGCATGAACTTGGCCACATGGTTCTCGATCCAGTGGCCAAGGTCGACGAGGAGAAAGCCGCGCATCGCTTCGCGGGCGCATTTCTGATGCCGGCTGAGACGCTTCGGGCCGAGATCGGCAAACATCGCACGTCCATCGGTTGGGGCGAGCTCTTCGAACTCAAGCGGATCTTCGGTGTAAACGTTCAGGCTCTGACCTATCGTTGCAAGGACCTCGGGATATTCAGCGCACCACTCGTTCGACACATGTTCAATGAATTCGCCCGTCGCGGCTGGCGCAGCCCGCCATACAAAGAGCCCTGGGCCATTCCAGGCGAGCGCCCCCTGCGCTTCGAGCGCCTGTGTTTTCGTGCCTTGTCGGAGGGAGCGATGTCGGAAGTGAAGGCTGCTGAACTGCTTGGACATTCAGTTCACGAGCTTAACCGCCGCATGGATGAACCACCTAGCGTGGAGGTAGAATCTGAAAGAGTCTGAGCGTCGTGAAGGTCCTCGTGTCCGACACCTCCGTCCTGATTGACCTGGATCGCGGGGTCCTTGTCGAGGCCGCCTTCCGTCTCCCTTTCGCGTTCACCGTCCCGGACGTGCTGTACGAACGCGAGCTCAGGAAACACGGCGGACCGGATCTGGTCGAACTGGGGCTCCGTGTAGAGGAACTGGACGGTGATGACGGTATCGACGGTGCGTCCCTGGAAGGAATGCACGGTGGAGGCCCAGGCGCACCAACCGCAAGATCCCGGACATCTGTAATGACCTGGATGTCCGATGGATGCGCGATTTCGACCTGTATCGGGTACTCCAATTCACGACAACTGCGCGAAGACCTCTCGACCGGCCGGCTCGGAATTGACACGAACTGTGAAGACGGACTGGCCACAGCTTGTTGGGGACGCCAGAACGGCAGGCGACTGTGCCGAGCCCGTCGGTGACGAGCTCCCGGTCGCAGGCGGCGGCTTGCCCTTCCCCTGCGTTCACCGGTTTCAGAGTCTGATACCAATCCTGAGCGTGATGCCGTGGTCGGCGTGCGCCTTCCCTGCGGCCGAAGGCCGAGGCCCAGGGTTACCGGAATCTCCATCGCGAGGCCGGCACGGAGATGGCGCGACGCCTCGCCTGCGGAGAACACCGCATCCGGGCGCAGCAGGTCTCCTGCGCCGAACAGGCCGCGGTACCAGGTGCCCCATGGCACGCGACCGTCAAGATGCAGCGCCGGCGCGGCCGCCGCCCCCTGCCGCGCGTGTCCAGAAGCCAGGCACCTTGATATGTTGAATTTATGGTTGCGGGGGCAGGATTTGAACCAGTGACCTTCAGGCTATGAGATTGACAGTAGCGGTTCCCCGCCGGAAAAGAATTGTCAAGGTGTTTGCAGATTACATCACGATACGAGATTAACCGCTGGGACTGGAGGTATACATGAACGGGACTGCAGGTCAGGTCGCCGAGCACGGCCACCTATCGATTGAGGATCTGATAAAGCGCCAGCAACCCGGATTCACGCTTGAACAGCCTTTCTATCGCGACCCGGATATCTTCAGACGCGACATGGACCGGGTCGTTGCACGTTCCTGGATCTATGTAACGCACACCAGCGAGATCCCGCACAAGGGTGACTACCTTCTCTACAACATCGGTGAGGAGTCCATCATTCTCGTTCGCGGCCGGGATGACCAAATCAGGGCGTTCTTCAACGTCTGTCGTCATCGGGGCAGCCATATCTGCCTGGAAGAAAGTGGCAACGTTTCGAAGCTCGTCTGTCCCTACCATGCCTGGACCTATGGTCTCGACGGCCGTCTCGTGGCGGCGCGCGGCATGCCGAAGGAATTCAGGAAGTCGGAATACGGACTGCACGCCTGTGCCGTGCGGGTTTCCCACGGCCTGGTCTTTATTTGCCTGTCCGATCCGGCACAACCGGATGTGCCCGATTTCTGTGAAATCGAACACGACCTCGACAAGTACGCAACCATGCACCGCCTTGACGACACGCATATCGTTCATCGCGAGGTCTATCCGACCCACGCAAACTGGAAACTCGTCGTCGACAATTTCAGAGAGTGTTATCACTGTTCGCCGGCGCATCCGGAGTACACGATGGTCAACGCATACGTCGCGGCAGAGGATCGCGGTGAAGGAGTCTATCTTCCGAAAATCAAGGCCTGGGAAGAAAAGGTCCGCAAACTGGGGCATCCGACCGGTTTCTCGTTTCAGGATGAAAGAAGCGACTCCCTGCAACCCTGTGCAGTCTGGCGCCAGCCGATCCGGGACGGCTTCCTGACGCTCTCGGAAGACGGACAGCCGGTTGCACCACTGATGGGTGAACTGAAACACTGGGACGCCGGAGAGACAGCCTTTACATTCGGCGCACTGTCCTACGCCTACCTGTGCAGTGATCATCTCTGCATGTTCAGGTTTACGCCGGTCACGGCAGAGTTCTCTGAAGTGCTCGTGACCTGGCACGTGCGCAACGGTGCGGTAGAGGGCCAGGACTACGACATTGAACGCCTGAAATGGATGTGGGACGTCACGACCATCGAGGACACGCGCATCATCATCGACAATCAGCGCGGTGTGAATTCGCAGCGTTATGTACCGGGTCCATATGCCCCGCAGGAAGGATATTCGTCCGAGTTCACCGCATGGTACCTCGATCGCATTTCGCAATGACGCCGACAAACGGGTTGAATGGTGAACAGCCGAATTCTTCACGACCATCTGTACGGAACAGATCGGTTTAGACACCGGTTCACGCGACCGGCGTGCATCCGTCAAACCGGGACAGGATCACTCTGGTGGACAGCTTACGCGCCGCGTTGCGGAGGGTGAAAACATGAATCAGGAGAACGGCCAGATCGACGTTCGATATGAGCCGCACGAGAAACCTGCCATCCCGCTGACAATCGGTCTTGGCGTCCAGATGGCTATCCTCGTGGTCGCGGGGATTATCCTCACGCCTACAGTCATTATTCGTGCCGGTGGCGGGAGCGAGGAATTCCTCATCTGGGCCGTCTTCGCCGCATTGTCAGTGAGCGGCATCACGACGGTCATTCAGGTATTGCGCATCGGCCCGATCGGCGCGGGTTACATTCTGGTCATGGGAACATCAGGCGCCTTCATCGCCGTATGTGTCACGGCAATTGCCGAAGGCGGCCCGGCCATGCTCGCGACACTTGTCGTGCTTTCCTCACTGATGCAATTCCTTCTTGCCGCACGTCTGTCGTTGCTGCGGAGGATCCTCACGCCGACCGTCACAGGAACGGTGATCATGCTGATACCGGTTACGATCATGCCGATCGTATTCAACATGCTCGTCGATGTCCCCGACGGAACGCCGGGTTTTGCCGCACCCCTTTGCACAATCGTGACGCTTGGTGTCATTGTCGCCATTGCGTTCGGGTCCAAGACCGTACTGCGTCTGTGGGCTCCGATTATCGGCATCGTTGTCGGCTGTATCGTCGCGGCAATGTTCGGGCTTTACGATGTTTCGGGAATCAGATCATCAAACTTCATTGGCATACCGGCGACAGGTTGGCCGGGTTTCAGCCTTGATTTCGGTCCGACATTCTGGACGTTGCTCCTTGCGTTCATCTTCGTCACCTATATCGGCGCCATGGAGACAATCGGCGACGCCGTCGCCGTACAGGCCGTGGCACGACGCAAACCGCAGGCGACCGACTACAGCGCGGTACAGGGCGCCGTCATGGCTGACGGTACAGGCAACCTGCTTTCCGGACTCGCGGGCACGATTCCCAACACAACCTATTCGTCGAGCATCTCGATTGCCGAACTGACCGGGGTCGCATCGCGTCGGGTCGGCGTGTGTGTCGGGATCGTGCTGATCGTCCTCGCGTTCTTCCCGAAATTCACAGCAGCGGTTATCGCAGTACCCGGCCCGGTTGTCGCAGCCTATATCCTGGTCATCGTTGCCTTGCTGTTTACTGCCGGCATGCGTCTCGTGGTTCGCGACGGACTCGATTACCGCAAGGGTATCATCGCCGGGTCGGCATTCTGGATCGGTGTCGGTTTTCAGGAAGGCGTGATCTTTCCCGATCTGCTCAACCCGTGGCTTGCAGCGCTTCTTGAGAATGGCATGACCGCTGGCGGTTTGAGTGCGGTCATCCTGACCGGATTCATGACCTTGTTATCCTCCAGGGGTGCGCGTCTGCGTACAACACTGCGTGCAGGCGAGGTCGCTGAATTCCTCAGAAAACAGGGTCAGAGATTCGGATGGAATGAACAGGAAATCAACCGACTCTGCCTCGCAGGTGACGAGGCTGTCATCTCGCTGGACGAAACATCACTTCAACCGGATGGACCGGATCGTGGCCTGCTGGTCAAGGTACGAAACGAAAGGAATGCCATCTCGCTCGAATTGATCACGTTCGGCGGCGATACCAACATCGAGGATCGGATCACGTTGCTCGACGCTCAACAATCGGGTCAGTTGGCAGAAGATGAAATCTCGTTGCGTCTGCTGCGTCATTTCGCAACCGGTGTTCGTCACCAGCAATTCCGTGACGCCGATATTCTCACGATGTCAGTTGAAAAATCCGCGAGCCGCCCGAACAGTATTATTTGAATCGCGTCTGACAACCTGAGCCCAGAACGAAGGATCCTCCGCCAGTCCGTAGAGAGAAGAGATCAGACGACCATGAACAACACGTCCCCGAAATCAGGCCTTACGCCCTACATCTGTGTGAACAACGCAGAAGACATGATCGAATTCTACAAGAAGGCCTTTGGTGCGCGCGAAAACCATCGGTTCGATGTCAATGGCAAGATCGGGCATGCCGATCTTTCCATTTTCGGTTCGACGCTGATGTTGTCAGACAGCTTTCCCGAGATGAATGTGTATTCACCTGTCGACTACCAGGGATCGCCCGTCACACTCCATCTTTATGTCGATGACGCAGACGCTGTCGTTGCCCGCGCTGTCGAGGCCGGTGCAACGATCACACGCGCGGTTTCGGACCAGTTCTATGGAGATCGTATGGGGATGATCAAGGACCCGTCGGGCCACCGTTGGTCGATTGCGTCGCACGTCGAAGATCTCTCACAAGATGAAATCAGACGTCGTTTTGGCGAACATCGCGGCGCATAGGCGCCGTTCTCTCTCAGGGTCCAGGCGTGTGCAGGTTCGCTTCGCTCCGAAGAGATAACCTGACGGACGACGCCGTTACCCGAGTGGGTCAGACCGTGATTACGATTCCGGTTGACTGGCAGACAACATGCCCGTGATCTGATGAGAATTTCAGAAAGTTTTTCCTATCTGATTAATACGACCGATTCTGTCACGCAGGTGATTTAGGTGTCCCTCCAAAAGTCATGACGGAGGGAGTATGGCGCCAACCTACAAGCAACATCTGATCGCCCATTATCTCGTCAACGTCGCTGAGCGGATCCATCATTCGGACAGTTCCGCGGATGATCTGTTGAACTGGTTGGTTCATCGCGACAACCGTCCGCCTTTCGAGGACCGACGACTTCTCTCACGCCTGAAGAAAACAGGGGTCGACTTTTCTTCCTGGCGCGGGATGACAAAGAAGCTCTGGCGAAGTGTGCGAACCCTGTTACGCGATGAATGTTCTGCCACCGCGCATGTTGCACCCGACAATCTGGCACAGAGACTCAGGTTGCTCGGTGAGAAAACAGCCCTCGAGACCGTTGATATAGCGATCCTTGAACTGAAGTTGCGTTGTGAGACGGATCCAGTGTTCGGGTCGATGATTGACGGGATTTTCATGCAGGCGCGATACAGACTGGGGTCAACCGGAATCCCGTCCTGGACGTTTGCCACAGTGCTGGGCATTCCGGAAAATTCAATTCACAACCGCCTGGCACCCGATGCGCCATTGATCAGATCAGGGCTTCTCGTTGTGGGCAGGAACGGCCACGTTGATCTCCTTCATCGCCTGAAACGGCTATCGGTATCAACCGATCATGACATCACCGATGTCACCCGTTTGCTGCTTCATCCGGTAGAAATGAGTGAACTGGAATGGGCTGATTTCGACCACATTGCCGATGGTCGCGATCACATCGAACGTCTGATTCAGGGTGCGTTGAAGTCAGGTACGGCCGGGGTGAACGTCCTGCTTCACGGACCGCCGGGAACAGGAAAGACAGAGTTCTGCAAGGTCCTCGCCGAACGTATTGGTGTCACGCTTTTCAGTATTGGCGAATCAGATGAAGAAGGGAACGAACCACATGGTCGTGAACGACTTCATGACTTTCGTCTGGGTCAGCGGCTGCTTTCAAAGAACCGACGTTCACTTGTTCTGTTCGACGAAATGGATGACCTCCTCTGCAGCTTCGGAGGCGGTATGCCGTTTTTCGGCCCCGGGCCGTTTGGTGGTACGCGGGACGTGCACTCGAGAGTTTTCATGCATCGCCTTCTGGAATCGACACCGGTTCCAACGATCTGGACAATCAACGACGCCCGCTCGGTGAGCAGCGCAATCTTGCGTCGGATGATGTTTGCAATGGAGCTTCGTCCACCCACGGCAACCATGAGATCGAGAATCTGGGCGCGTCAGCTTGAACATCACAAGATCGAGACAGGCCCGGATGACTCGGGCGCACTGGCACGGGAGTTCAATGCGACGCCCGGTGTGGCAGCCGGCGTTACCGCTGCTGCACAGCTCACTGGTGGTGGAATTGACGCTGTTCGTCACGGCATACGCGGCCTGTCCAGGGTGCTGTCGTGCAAGGCACATTCGACGGGAACCCCTGCTCGTTTCGATCCCCTGTTGATTCGTGCCGACTCAGATCCGGTGGAGCTTTCAGAACGTCTTCTTCAGAGCGGCCAACAGAGGTTTTCCATGTGTCTTCATGGTCCACCGGGTACGGGAAAAAGTGCCTTTGTTCGTTATCTGGCGGAGCGGCTTGGACTTGAGGTCATGCAGAAGCGCGCATCAGACCTGGTATCCATGTGGGTCGGGGGGACGGAGCAAAATATCGCGACAGCTTTCGCGGAGGCACACGATAACCACGCATTTCTTGTCTTCGACGAAGCAGATTCCCTGCTTTCCGACCGTCGCAATTCAGTGAGGTCCTGGGAAGTCAGCCAGGTCAACGAAATGCTGACCTGGATGGAAAATCACCCCCTGCCCTTCGCCTGCACGACCAATTACAGGGAAAACCTGGATTCAGCGGCGCTGCGTCGATTTGTATTCAAGATTGAACTTGGCTATCTCGCGCCTTCTCAGGTTGCAGCGGCCTTTCATACCTACTTCAGCCTCCCGGCTCCGAAAGACATCGGTGAACTGACCACACTCACGCCCGGAGATTTTGCCACGGTGTACCGCAAGGCCGATATCCTCGGTCGTCTGGATGAACCCCGGGCCCTGATCACCATGCTGCAGGAGGAATGTGAGGCCAAACCTGATCAAACACGACCCGTGGGATTTCGGGCCCGCAATACAACAACAATCGAGAACTGAACGACTCACTGAGAGCAACCGCATTGAGTCTCGACTTCGTCAGGTACCATTTCGCGTGACAATCAAAGTTCCTGCTTCGTCGATCTCAAATCTTCCGGGTACTTGCGCCGGTGAGCAAATTGAATTCTGGTGGATTTTTTTGATCGGAGTTTCGTGCAATGCGCTACGAACGTACAGTCGACGTACTGAAACTTGCCATGAGGTTTCAGGGTTCAAGTACCGGCGTGACACTTGATGATATTCGCGACGAACTTGGCGTCAGCAGAAGAACGGCAGAGCGAATGCGCGACGCGGTCGAATGGGCGTTCGGTCCACTTGAACTCGTGGATATCGGTGACAACAAGAATCATTGGCGATTGCGGTCCAATGCTCTCCTGCATCTTGTCCGATTCGATGCCGAGGAGCTTGCGGAACTCTCCAGGGCAGCCGAGATGGCCGAGCGTGCCGGTCATCAGTTGCGGGCTGACGCACTTCGCGAGATCGAAATCAAACTCCGTGCAACTCTGCGCGATGAACTGCGCACGCAGGTCGAAGCCAGTATCGAGGCACTGACACAGGTTGAGGGTCTTGCCATGCGGGCAGGCCCCAGAGTGCGGTTTGATCAAAAACTGCTCGGACTCCTGCGGGAAGCCATCACTACGTGCCGTGTCATCGAGTGCAGCTATCTGGCGCAGTCATCCGGTCGATGGAGTCAACAGCAGATCGAACCATACGGACTGCTTTTTGGTAACCGCACGTTTCTCGCCGGGCGAACCGGCAGGGATGACAAGGTGCGCTACTGGCGCCTGGCAAACATGAACGATGTCCGTATCGGCGACAGTTTCATCAGAGACCCTGAATTCAACCTGACAAAGCACGCGCGACGTTCGTTCGGTACCTTTCAAGAAGAACCGATTGATGTGACCCTGCGATTTTCATCCGCTGCAGCGCGCGACGCCAGTTCATTCCTTTTTCACCCGAACCAGAATGTCGAAAAGAACGCCGATGGCACGCTCACGGTGTGCTTCACGGCTGGTGGACGTCAGGAGATCTGTTGGCACCTGTTCACATGGGGAGAAACTGTCACAATCGAGAAACCAGCACATCTCCGCGAACAACTGGTCGCCATGTGCAGAAACCTTGCACAGCATCATGAAGAGGCCCGATGAAATGAACGGTTTTTCATACTGTTGTGGCAGCTCGTTAACGTGAAATGTCAGAAAATGCATGTGAACATGATCGCACAGCACTTCACCATGGCCACTGAAAACGGTACGGCGACGCTGATGCACATGTATTCAGGCAAGGAAATGCAGGCCGATCATGACTCGGTCATGTTGGCGTCGCTCCGTGTATCGGAGTGCACGATCTGCGACAGGTGCAGGCAAAGCGATACAGGACACCGGTATTCGGTCAATCCACCTGATTGACGACGCCCATACTTCCGGAATGTTTGCGCAGGCAACATTTTCGGGCACGCGCGTTCGATACACCCGACCCGGATTACCACCAGCCTTTCATTTGTGAACGACGTCTGATCGGCGTCACTGAAGATGACGACAAGCTGGGCGCAGAGTCGCTTTCAATGGAAATCTGATCATCACGCAAACCAGGTGAATAGAATGGATCATCCTGACAACCTGAAGAAGATGCCTCGCTTCGCTGATTACTGCGGCGAAGGTGTGAGCGAGTGGCTAGACGTGTTCGGTTACCGAATACCTCTGGCATGGGGTGAGGTCCCGGCTGAATACGGCGCTGTACGAAACCATGCCGCAGCCATGGAATTCTCGATGTTTATCGAAGTTTGACGCCGAAGGCTCCGGCGCGCTGGAAACGGTGAACCGTATCAATACGCGTGATGTGTCCCGTATGACCCAGGGCAAGACCGCATACGGTTGCGTCGTGACCGATTCCGGGATGATGACCGCACGGTCTTCGACTGCGGACCGGAACATATTCGGGGCATTGGCGCGAATCCCGAAGTGGGCGAATTCCTGGCGAACGCCAAACCCGATAACGTAACCATCACGGAACGCCGTGATGAACGGGTAAAATGGCCCTACCCTCATTTCACCTCGACGGTAAAACCCCGGGCCTGGCAAAATTGACCGTTGACCATGCAAAAGCAGGAAGAGAACGCGATGGAGTCGCTGACGGAAAAGCGATGGTTAAGATTGTCAAGATGCCTGTTTACGATCCGGAACGCATACGCGGGCGATCGTGATTTCCCGAGCGCGATTTCACATCATACCGGAAGAACCGTCCGAATCCTGACACATGCCTTCACCGAGCATAACAAACGTCCATCAACGCCGGTGTTTACTCGGCGATTCAGAACGAATGGTGGTTGAGAAAAGAAGTTGTTCAGAAAAATCCACCGGATGATACTCTGAAGACTGATATCATTGACGACTTGATTCGTGGAATTGATTGAACGCGGGAGGTCGACATGACCGGTATTCAGACGCAATCCCGTCCAGTCGACCCCGAACACATCGAGAAACTTGTCAGACGACAGCGCCCGGGATTCACACTGGAACAGGCGTTTTACAGGGATCCGGCGATCTTCAAGCGCGACATGGAAAAAGTCGTCGCCCGTAGCTGGTTCTACGTTACGCATGTGTCGGAAATTCCGAAACGCGGCGATTACCTGCTCTACAGTATCGGCGAGGAATCGATCATTGTGATCCGTGATCGCAAGGACGAGATCAGGGCGTTCTTCAACGTTTGCCGCCACCGGGGAAGTCATATCTGCCTTGAGGAATCGGGCAATGTCTCGAAACTGACCTGCCCCTATCACGCGTGGGTCTACAACCTCGACGGACGCCTTCTGACGGCGCGCGGGATGCCCGAGGGTTTTGACAAGTCCTCCTACGCACTTCACAGCTGTGCCGTTCGTGTCCTTCACGGCCTCATATTTCTCTGTCTTTCCGACCCCGAAGACGAATCGGTGCCGGATTTCTCGGAACTGGCAGACGAATTCGACGAGTTTCTGTCGCTCTTCCGGTTGGAGGATACAAGGATCGTACATCGGGAGATCTACCCGACCTATGCAAACTGGAAACTTGCGGTCGAGAACTACCGCGAGTGTTTTCACTGTTCGCCGGCGCATCCGGGGTTTACGGCAGTCAATCAATATGTTGAAGCGTTCGAGAAATCTGACAGCAATCATTGGGCCACGATCGAGGAATGGTCGAGGAAGACCCGTGCACATGGTCATCCAACCGGGTTCCGTTTTGAACAAGACACATGCGATCAGCGTCAACCACGCAGTGTGTGGCGTCACCCTATTCGCGAAGGTTTTCTGACCCTGTCCAGGGACGGGAAGCCTGTAGGTCCGTTGCTCGGGGATCTGAAGTACTGGGATGGCGGTGACACCGGCATGTTCCTTGGCCCCCTTTCATACGCCCACGTCTGCTCCGATCATTTCACCATGTTTCGATTCACGCCGATCGCGCCGCAATACAGCGAGGTGGTGGTGACCTGGCATGTTCACAAGGATGCCGTGGAAGGCGACGACTATGATATCGAACGCCTCAAGTGGATGTGGGACGTAACCACTCTCGAAGACACCCGCCTCATCATTGACAATCAGCGCGGTGTTAATTCCACACGATACGAACCCGGTCCTTATTCGACTCACGAAGGAGGATCCGCGAAGTTTACACGGTGGTATCTTGATCGCATCCTGTCCTGAGGCGGCATTGATGGGGCGAAACATACCAGGATCTACCTGAATGAACGAATGCAACGATCACGACCAACTGTCAGTCACGGTACTCTGACAGAGATCATTTGAAGCCTGATTTCATGCTGATGTGCAGGAGGTCGACATGGTGAATATGGCCGCTCATTCCACTCGATCTGATTCCGATAGCTTGGCTGATCTCATCAGACGTCAACGCCCGGGATTCACGCTGGAGCAGGCGTTTTACAGGGATCCGGAGATTTTCAGGCGCGACATGGAAAAAATTGTCGCGCGCAGCTGGTTCTACGTCGCACATGTGTCCGAGATACCGAACACAGGTGACTACCTTCTCTACAACATTGGCGACGAGTCCATCATCGTACTTCGTGATCGCGGCAACGTGATCCGTGCGTTTTTCAATGTCTGTCGCCATCGGGGAAGTCATATCTGTCTGGAAGAGTCAGGCAATGTCTCGAAGCTGACATGCCCCTATCATGCCTGGGTCTACAACCTCGACGGGCGTCTTCTGGCGGCACGCGGAATGCCGCAAGAATTCGACAAGTCCCGGTACGCTCTTCACAACTGTGCCGTCCGGGTTTCACACGGACTGATTTTCCTCTGCCTCACCGATCCTGAAGATGAGACGGTGCCAGACTTTTCGGAACTGTCCGACGAACTCGATGAATTCGTCACACTTCAACGACTCGAGGACACGAAACTTGTTCACCGCGAAGTGTATCCGACCTACGCGAACTGGAAGCTTGCAGTCGAAAATTTCCGCGAGTGTTATCACTGTTCTCCTGCGCATCCGGCGTACACGAGAGTCAATGCGTATGTAGAGGCATTCGACAAACCGGGAGATGCTTATCAACCGGTTGTCGAAGCGTGGGCAAGGAAAACCCGGGCTTGTGGACACCCGACTGGAAAGCGGTTTGACTCCAGTACCAGCGACCCGCGTCAACCGCGCAGTGTTTGGCGGCAACCCATTCGGGATGGATTTCAGACACTGTCGGAGGACGGTCAACCCGTTGGCCCTCTGCTCGGTGACCTGAAACACTGGGACGGCGGGGAAACAGGTTTGTTCATGGGACCCTTGTCATACGCCTATGTCTGTTCGGATCACCTGAGCATGTTCCGATTTACACCCATGGCACCCGAGCACTGCGAGGTGGTGGTGACCTGGCATGTCCACAAGGATGCTGTGGAGGGGGTCGACTACGACATTCCTCGCCTCAAGTGGATGTGGGACGTAACGACAATCGAGGATACCCGTATCATCATCGACAATCAGCGCGGTGTGAATTCGACACGATATGTACCGGGCCCCTATGCGCCGCATGAACGGGGGCCGGCGAATTTCACGCGATGGTATCTTGATCGTCTGATGTCCTGATTCCGCACCCAGCGTTCGACGGGATCAGATGCACACGATGTAGCGGGTGATTGAGCCAGACCCGTCGTTCCGACTGCAATTGCGAGGATCGCGTTGTCACCGGTGTCAGGGGACAAACGAACAACCGGGAGGTCATCAAGAACGACCGCCCACGTATCGGTATTCTTGACCAGTGTCCGTGCTTTGGCAGCACCTCCTCGCGCGCCAACGTGCAAGCACATCTGCCCGTTCTTCCAATCGCGTAACTGTTGTCACGAGATCAAACGCGCCGCGCTGCTATACCCGTTACGTCTCATCGGGCGGTGCCCCCTGATGATGCGTGAGCGAAACGGAATCATGCCGTCAACGACGCTCGGTACAAGCGGCTACCACTTCGTTCTCGGCATTGTCTGCTGGTCGACGATCGCATTCCGGTTTGTGATCCGGCTGTTCATGAGATCAAGGACCCGTCGCCGCACGTTGTCATTGACGAAACACGAGATGTCACCCCGCACGCCAAACGCTCGTTCGTGAAAGGCGCGAACCTTCCGGTCCGTTTCTTCCGCGATGGACAGATTCCATCCGGGCATCCGATATTCTCAACCCATAGACGCATATGCGCCTGTCTTGTCCACGAATGGCAGGCGTCACCAATATCCTTCATTGCGCTGCCGAAGTTCTCATTTTAGGTATTCTTTATCGGGTCTCCGGATTTTGTTGCGTTACGCTCGGGCTGGAGACTTGTGGTGGGAATCCGGCCAGCGGGTTACCACGTTCGTCAAAGGAGGAGGATTCTGATGTTACTGGTTCGAAAAGTGATGTTGGCCATCGCCGTGGGCACGGTGATGTTGGCAGGGCCACTCGTTGCGACGGCCGACAGTGTTCCGGAATCGGAACGGCCAATTGTCATCCCGTTGCATAACTGGACAGGTGCGACAATCAACGCGGCCCTCACAGGGCAGATTCTGGAACGTATGGGTTACAATGTCGAGTATGTGGCGGTCGCAGCCCTCGCCTCTGCCATTCCTGTGGCCGAGGGTGAACTCGCGTTCAGCCCCGAGATCTGGGACAACAATCTGGGAGAGGCGTGGCCGAAACTGATCGAATCCGGGGAAGTCATCGACCTTGGATCCGTCGGACTGGATGCGCGTGAAGGTTGGCTCTATCCGAAACACGTCGAGGAATTGTGTCCTGGCATGCCCGATTGGGACGCGTTCATCGGTTGTGCGGATATTTTCGCGACAGCAGAAACCATTCCCAATGGTCGTTTTCTCGACTATCCGTCAGAGTGGCTTAGCCGTGGCGGCGACCTCATTCGAAACGAGGGACTGCCGTTTGACGTCGTTCCTTCCGGCAGTGAAGGCGCTCTTGTTACAGAGTTCCTGTCAGCCGTCGAACGCAAAGCGCCGTTGGTCATGATGTTCTGGGCACCGCACTGGATGCTGTTCCAGCACGAATTCGGTTGGGTTGAAATTCCTGAGGACCTTGTCAACGCGTACAGCATGCAGAAACCACGCGTCCTCATGCTGGGTTGGCCGGGAATGGTCGACGAATGGCCTGCAGCCCATCGTTTCCTCCTGGCCTTCCAGATCAACAATTCCATTCAGGAGTACCTTATGGACGAGATCGACAACAACAAACGCGATCTCATGGAGGTTACGGGTGAATGGCTCGATGAAAACCAGGATTTCTGGCAACCCATGGTTGACGAGGCACTTGCGGGCTCCTGATCTCACAGAGCAGATTTCTCTCCATCAACTGCTGAAGCTGGTCGACAGAACTTCGGTGTAGTCGATTTTCATGCTGCAGCGCAGCCTTCCTGATTGAAACCGTAACCAGGCGTCGCGCTGCAGCACTTTTTTCACGATGTTTCGAAGATGATTCCTGTCACGGCATGGAACCAGGAAACAACCCGTGTACGTGCGTGTCGATATCTGCCTTCTGCCGGATTGCGATCATCCGACAACCATTCAAGGCTGAACGAGATATGGACCCCTGGATCAATGCCAAGCACGGAATTTTGAACCGTGTGCAGTCTTCCGACCGGTTCGTGTGGTTGAAGACCCCAACGCCTGATGTGTCGAGAGGCCGATACTCTCGTTCAGAATTCCCTGCAAGATCCCCGAGACTTTCCGACGGTTGACGAGTCCGCGACGACGACCTGTTCGTCAACACCGTAACGCACGGCAGATCATTACATAAAGCGTTGTGACTGCTGCAACTCTTCCAGCATTTTCTTGGCGTCTTCTGCTGACTCGGGGGTGCGCGAAAAATCCATGCCCGCCTTTTGCACCCGCTTTACTGATGAATTCATTTTCTGATGCATCTTCAGAACGGAATTGACATCCTTGATGGTGACGCCAGCGCCAGCTGCAATGCGCTTCTTTCGGCTGGCCAGAATGATGCGCGGGTTTCTCTTCTCATGGAGCGTCATCGAACAGAGTATGGCGTTAATGTGTCGCGTATCGTTCGATAAACCGGCAAACGAAGTTTTGCGTTGGAACATCTTCGCGCCTGGAATCATGTTCATGAAACTCTCCATACCGCCGAGCCTTTCCAACTGTCTGAGCTGTTCGTGCATATCGTCGAGATCGAACCCCTTACCACGCTGCAACTTGTCGCGCATTTTTGCCGCGTCCTCGGCACTGGAATGCTCGGCTGCGCGCTCCACAAGTGAAACGACATCACCCATGCCCAGAATGCGACCCGCAATCCGGTCCGGATGAAACGGTTCAAGTTCGTCTGTCTTCTCGCCAACACCAAGAAACTTGATCGGACATCCCGTCACGGCGCGCATCGACAGCGCAGCGCCGCCACGCGCATCGCCATCAACACGCGTCAGAACGATACCGGTGACACCTGCGCGTTCCTTGAATGTTTCTGCAATATTGACCGCATCCTGCCCGGTCATGGCGTCGGCGACGAGCAGAACCTCTGTCGGAGTTGCTGCGGCGTGTACGTCTGAAAGCTCGGTCATCAGCTGATCGTCGAGATGCAGTCGGCCTGCAGTATCAAGCAAGACGACATCGACACCTTGACGTCGCGCGGTCGCCATGGCCCGTTGCGCGATCTTGACTGGCGATTCACCAGCGACAATCTCTAGGGTCGATACGTTCGATTGCGTTCCCAGCAGAGCAAGCTGTTCCTGTGCAGCAGGGCGCCGCACATCCAGCGATGCCATGAGGACCTTGCGACTGCCACCACCTTTCGTTTGCAACCATCTGCCGATCTTTGCGGTGGAGGTTGTCTTTCCCGAACCCTGAAGGCCGACCATCATGATCGCGACCGGAGGATTCGCGGCCAGATTGAGCTCTTCGTTGCGGGACCCCAATGTTTCAACAAGATGATCATGCACGACCTTGATCACCTGCTGACCGGCATTGACGCCGCGAATGCGTTCCTGACCGGATGCTTCCTTGCTGACCCGTTCAACGAACGCACGCACAACCGGAAGTGCAACATCCGCCTCGATCAGTGCGGTCCGGACTTCTTTCATCGCCGCGTCGATATCGGGCGTTCTCAGCGAAGACTTTCTTCTCAGTCCACTGAACACCTTCTCCAGACGATCGTTCAACGTCTCAAACATCGGCCTCACCCCCTGTAGTCGTCGCGCACCGCAATATGGGACGGCAGTGGCCTGTATTCAGCCATCCGGCGATTGTGCCTTGTAATGAAAATCACAGTGATCTGCACCCTGCATGATGGTTTGTGTACGGGTCAGTTTCACGTCGGGGTCATAACCTTCGATGAAACTCGCATCCCTGTTGCAGGAGAGCTGAAATCCGATATCGGCCAGCCCCATCTCACGATACATTTCGGCGTACCTGCAGCGCGTCACCTTGTAGATGTATTCATCCTCTGTTGACCGTTCGACCTCGGTTTCCAATGCGCCATCCGCATCCCAGAGATCCTGGAACGAAACAAATCCCCTGATGCCACCTGAACCGCCATGGGCCTGGGCGAATTGCCGACCTTCCGTGATCGCTGCATCAATGACGGCCTTGCCAATAATCTGCCTTGCTTTGTCGCGCCCCACCTCACCGGCAAGTACGTTGTAGATCGGCTTGATGACCTCGGCCTGGATACGACGACGTTCAAGCACGGGTAATCGATCAAGTGTGGTCATGATAGTCTCAACACAGATTTTCGGGTTCGAAGCATGATGCCTCCCCTTTCGGGAACGTGTCAGTCGAACCAGCGTTCCCGACGATTGGAACAGAATACATCAGACGGGCGAGCGTAATATCGCGTTGTCTGAACACGTGTGCTTCAGCTTGCCGTTCATTCCGGAAGGGTTGCCTCGAATGCCGATGCACAGGGCATAGTTCATAAGGTTCTCCACGGAAATAACAAGAGTCCCGGGCGACGGTCCCAACGCCCGCCGGTGACACCTCTGCAAGCCTACGACGTCTTCCGGTTTTCATGGTAAAGCACTGACGGGGATCGGGATAAACGACTGTGGAGAGAAGGTCCTGGAGGGGCGGGCGTTCCATCCTGCCCGGCAAGCAGAGCAGACTGAAAATCCCTGGGATGGGCGGCGGCACGGCCGATGACGGCACTGAAGAGTGCTGCATCCGGGAGTTTCAGAACATCAGTTTTCGGTCACCCGGCGAATGAGGGCAAGACAATCCGCGGAAAACCGGGACAACATTGCGCGTATGTTTTCTCGCCGAGATGAATCGAACCAGTTGGATACCCGGTCCGTAACGTTTCGCGTCGGCATGCTGATCGCACGCTCTGGTGTGCCAACCACGACGATTGATCCCTGATACCGAAACACCTGCATGCGCGAATTCGTTCGCCAACGGATACCGACTTGATAGACGAGTGAAATCTCCCGACCTATAACGCCAGCCATGATGGAACTCGAATTCGCCAAGATGCAGGGACTCGGCAACGACTTTGTCGTTGTCGACGCACGTCGCGCGGCGATTCCACTGGACGAGCACCAGATCAGGTTTCTGGCGGATCGTCGGCTTGGTGTGGGTTGCGACCAGGTCATTCGTCTCGAACCCTCTGATCGCAGCGACGTGTTCATGCGAATCTGGAATCCGGACGGTCGCGAGGCACAAGCCTGCGGAAATGCGACACGATGTATCGCACATACCGTGATGCAGGAGTCCGGACGCGACTGCGTATCCGTCGAAACTGTGGTCGGTGTCTTGCCATGCCATGCGGAAGCTGGTGGAAACATTGCTGTCTCGATGGGCGAACCGCGCTTCGGATGGCGCGATATTCCCCTTTCCAGCGACGTTCAAACGCGATCCGTGAATCTCGGACCACAGTCCCCGGGTCGGGCATTTTGTCTCAGTATGGGGAACCCGCACGCGGTGATTCCGGTTTCTGATGTCGATCAGATTGATGTTCAGGCGATCGGTCCGCTTCTTGAGTTACACCCACTGTTTCCGGAGCGTGCAAACATAAGCTTTGCCGAAGTTTTGTCGCACGATCACATTCGTGCGCATGTCTGGGAGCGCGGTGCGGGACAGACATCTGCATGCGGTTCGGCAGCCTGCGCCATTGCCGTCGCATGTGCTGAACTCAACCTTGCTGCACGCAGCGTACGGGTCACAATGCCAGGCGGAGATCTCTCGATCGCGTGGGACGCGGACAATTCCGTGTGGATGTCCGGGCCTGTAGCACTGGTTTTTCGCGGCACCGTGTCAGTGAACGGTTATTTTCGTGATGTCTGAGGTCGTATCGTTCGGTTGCCGTCTGAACGCGTACGAGAGTGCTGTCATTCGACAACACCTTGCTGACGAAGAGAACGACAACACCATTGTCATCAACACATGCGCCGTCACCGCCGAAGCGGAACGACAGGCGCGACAGGAAGTCCGTCGTCAGCGACGGGCCAATCCGGATGCCCATATCGTTGCAACGGGCTGCGCCGTTCAGATCAACCCTGATGCATGGTCGGGACTGCGCGAAGTCGACTCAGTCATCGGTAACGCCGAGAAGATGCAACCTGAAACCTGGAAATCCACACGGGACGTCCGTACGTCTGTCACGCCAATTGGTCAGTTTGCACGACGCAATCATGCACTACCGGCAAATTTCGAGGGACGTGCGCGGGCATTCGTCGAAATCCAGAACGGCTGCGACCACAGTTGTACATTCTGTATCATCCCGTCAGGTCGCGGCGCCTCACGAAGTGTCCCGGACGATGTTATTGTTGATCAGATCCGGGACATCGTGTCATCCGGTGTTCGGGAAGTCGTGCTGACCGGCGTCGACATAACGTCGTGGGGCAACGATTTGCCCGGATCACCCGGGCTCGGTTTTCTTGTTCGAACAATCTTGCACGATATTCCCGAACTGGATCGACTGCGAACCTCCAGCCTGGATCCGGCAGAGTTGGACGACGAATTCTGCCGTGCTGTTGCAGAAGAGGAACGCCTCCTCCCATGCCTCCATCTGTCCTTGCAGTCCGGTGACCCGCTTGTCCTCAAGCGCATGAAGCGTCGGCACAGTCCCGACGATGCGCACAGACTGTGTGCGCGCCTGCGTTCATATCGACCCGACATTGTCTTTGGCGCTGATCTCATCGCCGGATTTCCGACCGAGTCGGACGAGATGTTCCAAAACACGCTCGCACATATCGATGCGTGCGACCTGACCTGGCTGCACGTCTTTCCCTATTCGGAACGACCGGGAACACCGGCCGCCAGAATGCCGCAGGTACCGGTTCCCTTACGCAAGGAGCGCGCACGCCGGTTGCGTGATGCAGGACACGCAGCGGCCAACAGGTTTCTCGAATCCCGAATCGGCAGCAACGCCCGGGTTCTGGTCGAAAAGACAGGGTTTGGACGCAGCGAACACAATGCGCCTGTCAGACTCCCGTCGTGCTACCGACCGGGTGACATCCATGTTCTGTCCGTGACCGGATCGGATTCAGGCCTTCTGCAAACAACCGCCCACTGATGGCTGTTTCCGGACTCATTTCGAGACTGCGCGCCGGACTTGTTCGTACGTCTTCGAAGATTGCGAGTTCTGTGGGTTCGGTCTTTGACGGAAAACGTGTCGACAATGAAACACTGTCAGAGCTTGAAGATATACTGATCGCCGGTGATCTCGGTGTTGTTACCGCACAATCACTGGTCTCGGAACTCGCGTCCAGGAAATGGCACAAGAACGTCACCGAAACCGAGGTGCGCGAGGATCTGTCGAATCAGATTGCCGGGATACTTGAACCACTTGCACAACCGTTTGAACCCGATGCGCGACATTGTCCGCACGTAGCCGTGTTCGCCGGAGTCAACGGAACGGGCAAGACAACGACAATCGGCAAACTCTCAAGTCAGCACATCGCACAGGGCAAGACGGTCACTCTCGCAGCGTGTGATACATTTCGTGCAGCGGCCATCGAACAATTGCAAATCTGGGGCAAACGCACCGGTGCACAAACCATCGCGGGAAATCCGGGTGCCGACGCGGCGGGCCTGGCCTTTGACGCGCTCAAGACCGCGCAGGGTAATGGTTCAAACCTGCTTTTTATCGATACCGCGGGACGGCTTCAGAACAAGAACACTTTGATGGCGGAACTCGAGAAGATTATCCGGGTGCTTGGCAAACTCGACCCGTCGGCACCACATGACCGAATACTCGTTCTTGATGCGACAACCGGACAGAACGTCATCAGCCAGGTCAAGACATTTCAGGAGATGTGCGGCATCACCGGATTGATCATCACGAAACTCGATGGCTCGGCGCGCGGCGGTGTCATCGTGTCGCTTGCCGAGAAATTTGCCCTGCCCGTCCATGCAATCGGCGTCGGTGAGCAGGCGGAAGACTTGCAGCCGTTTGTTGCACGGGACTTCGCACGCGCGCTCATGGGACTGGCGTAGAGCTGAACGGGCGAAAACCACGGGACTTCAACACAGATATTTGATCGGGACGACAGCAGGAATGACAGACTTGATTGAACTGAATGACGAGGAAAAACCTGAGGGCGACAACGAAAGACCTGACGGCGACGGCGATGCACGCAGTGCATCATACGATCGTCAGCAAAAGGCCCGTCCGGTTGCGAAGATTCTCTACGATTCCCGCACCATACTTCTCTTTGGAGAAGTGACAGACAAGCTTGCACGGGAAGTCATAACGCAGCTGATCGCGATGGGTGAGGATAGCGACGAGATGATCCGTCTTGTCATCAGTTCACCTGGCGGTCATGTTGAATCTGGTGACGCCATTCACGATATGATCAGGTTCATCACGCCACCGGTCAAGATTGTCGGAACGGGCTGGGTGGCAAGTGCAGGCGTTCACATCCTTCTTGCGGCCGAAAAGGAAAATCGTCTCTGTACGCCCAACACACGCTTTCTGCTTCATCAACCAATGGGCGGCATTGGCGGTCGCGCAAGCGAGATCGAGATCGAGGCGCGCGAGATCCTCAAGACCCGATCACGCCTGAACAAGGTCATATCGGATGAGACCGGCCAGACACTTGAGCGTGTCGAAAGCGACACGAACAGGAACTACTGGATGACACCCGAGGAAGCGATCGCATACGGCATCGTGAACCGTGTCGTTCAATCAATCGGGGAGGTCAAGTAGATCCAGCTTTCGTACCCGGCGTCGTGCATGAGCATCGAACACTCCTTATTCCTGATCGATAGCCGGTCCCATCACCGGATTGCGGGACTCCCCTGAGATAAACAGACCATCGTGTGCACACCGGTCGTGCAATCCTGTTGCCGCGACTGGAAGAGGCATTGGACGGCAAATTGACAGCATGTCAACCGACCGTACCATGCGTACCGTCTGATGCCTGACGAGGATATTCCCGCATGACACGACTGCAGAAGGGGAGAATCACGATGGGTGCAAGTGAACGTCGCAATCGAATAAGTGGGCCCAGCCTCGACCGCCGCGCATTGAATCAACACCTGTCGTCACTTGGTCTGGCATTGGTGACCGTTCCGCTGTCCGTAACGGCCACGCGGGCGAGAGGCGAGATGACCTACTTTACCTGGCCCCGTTACGAGGTTACCGCACTGCATCCCGCGTACATCGAGAAATACGACGGATCGCCGACCATTACGTTCTTCGCAGATGAAGAGGAGGCGTTTGCCAAGATCCGGGCCGGTTCCGCGGTTGACGTCGTCCATCCCTGCAGCACCAACATCTCGCGCTGGTATGACGCCGGGGTCATCAAACCGATGGACCCGTCACGCCTGACTTACTGGGACAATCTGATTCCCGCATTGCGCGATCTCCCGGGTACGGCAATAGACGGACATCCGTTGTTTGTTCCCAACGACTGGGGCAGCCATTCGATTGCATACCGTACGGACATGGTCGATCCGGAACACGCCGCTGCGTCCGGTTGGCATCTTCTGATGGATCCCGATCTCACAGGCAGAATTGGCATGTGGGATTCCGTGGAAGCGGCAATTGCCTATGCTTCAGTCATCCTCGGAATCAAGGACACCACAAGCGTTACGGATGAGCAGATTGCGGAAATGAAGGACGTTCTGTCCGAACAGAAGTCGCGGTTGCGTACCTACTGGACCTCGGAAACAGATGCGGAATCAATGCTGGCTTCCGGAGAACTGGTGGCATCCTATCTGTGGAGCGCGCCAGTTTATCGACTCCAGGAACAGGGTATCTCGATCGAATACATGAACAATCCTGCCGGAGGCATCATCTCCTGGGTTTGCGGACTTGTCATGACCTCCACGGGTACGGGTGACGAACAGGCTGCATATGATTTCATCAACGCCTGGAACGCACCGGAGGCCGGAAAGTTCCTGGTCGAGGTTTATGGATATGGCCATGCCAACAGGCTGACCTATGACATCGTCGATCCCGGGATTCTTGACGGCATGGGCCTCTCCGGTGGCATTGATTCATATCTCGCCGAATCCACACCGTATCGCTCGTGGGATTCAGATCTTCTGACCCGTTATGTAACAATGTTCGAAGAGGTGAAGGCCGGTATCGAATAGTCAACAGATCGACCTACCCACGCGCCTGATACGATGCACTGCGATCATTGTTCAGGGCTGTCGCGCAACTGGAGAAACGAGAAATGACAGGTCAGGTTGCAGTATACGACGGAAACGGATCGACACCGTGGAATACCGTCTCCGACGATGTTCTCGCCAGACTGGATCCTGACAGAGAGAACCCCCGTGGTCTTCCCAATGCCGCATTCATTGATCCGGAATTTCATAAACTGGAACTGGCAAGATTGTTCCCGCGGACATGGACCTTCGCAACACCCGCCAGCTGTGTACCGGACCGCGGCGACGTGCGCCCGATGGAAATTGCGGGGCGTCCGGTCATCGTCGTTCGCGGCGACGACAATGCGGTGCGTGTCTTTCACAATGTGTGTCCACATCGCGGTGCATGCCTTGTCACGGAGAAACTTGATCGCAGAAAGGTTCTGACCTGTCCGTATCACGCATGGTCGTACAATCTCGAAGGGAGACTTGTCGGTCGACCGCATTATCACGGCCCCGGGAAACATCAGACCCATTGCACGAACGAGCATGATGTTCCAAAACTGTTCGAGATTCGCAGCGTGACATGGCACGACTGGGTATTCGTCAATCTTGATGGTCAGGCGGAACCGTTCGCAGCATTCATTGCACCGGTCGAACGAGAACTCGAAGGCCGGGATGTCTCGGCATTTCGTCGATCAGAACGCACGATGTCGTTCGAATTCGAGAGCAACTGGAAACTGGTGGTCGAGAATTACTGTGACTTCTACCACGTATTCTCCGTGCATCCGGCACTCGACTCGGCGATGGCCGATGACATGCGCCGTTCGATGTGGCCGGGTGGATGTCACATGTTCAATGGTTACAGCTACGAGCAGGCGAGCACGGGAATCGCACCATTGAAAACCGATGTCCAGCTGCCGCAGCAACCCGCGCTACCGCCTGAACTGGCGAACAGCATGGTCTACGGACTTGTGTTCCCGAATTTTGCGGTGAACGTTTATCCGGAGAGTTTGCAGGCCGTGCATTTCGAACCGATCGAACATGGCAAAACAGCGATGCACATGTGGTTCTACTACGTTGGGGACGCGGCCAATGTGCCGGAACACGAACAGGCACGGTCAGATCTCTACGACGACTGGTACAGGCTCAATGCGGAAGACGAAGGAATCTGCCGTCAACTGCAGATTGGCCGAACCTGTGATGCCTACGATGGTGGACGCATGGCTCCCTACTGGGATGCAGGCACCATTCATTATCACCGACAGATTGCACTCTCCGTTCGACATGAGGGACGATTTGCTGCGCATCCAACATCCATCTGATTTCCTGTTTTGTCGACGCGGGAATCACGGAATTCGACAGCATCCGTTTCGGGAGTGCATCGCAGAAGCAGGAACAACCTGAGTGCAGGCGATTGCGCATCCAGCGTTCTTTCACACGCGTGCGCAATCGTGGCATTGATCGGGTTCACGCGACAATCGAATTGTATTCAGGAGATATGACATGAGAATTCTTGCGGCTGTTGCACTGTTGTTCGCGTCATTCACCGCTCTTGCAGACGAAAGCGGCGTTGCCGAGGTTCATGCCCTGGCCTATCTCGGAAGTCCGAAGTATGACGCCGATTTCACGCACTTCGAATATGTCAATCCTGACGCCCCGAAGGGTGGCAGCATCACACTCGGTGCGTTTGGTTCCTATGACTCGCTGAATTACTTCCGCCTGGGCTCCATTTCTGCGAGCGGGTTGACACTGATATACGATACGCTCCTGACGAAGAGCGCGGACGAACCGTTTTCTTCATACGGCCGCATTGCCGATCGTATCCGTGTTGCACCCGATGCAGCATGGGCGGCATATCACATTCACCCGGAAGCGCGCTGGCACGATGGAAAACCGGTAACGCCGTCGGACGTCGTCTGGTCCTTCGAGGTTCTGGCCAAGCACGACCTTGCACCGTATGCAAAATACTATCATGACGTCACACGCGCTGTCGTCGAAGAGGACGGCTGGGTGCGATTCGACTTTGCAAGACCCGGAAATCACGAGCTGCCACTCATCATTGGCGAACTGACTGTCCTTCCCGAGCACCACTATGAAGGGCGTGATTTCCACGAAACATCACGAGAGCTGCCGTTGGGCAGCGGTCCCTACCGGGTGGCGGAGCACGAATTCGGGCGCTTCATTCGCTATGAGCGCGTCGAGGACTACTGGGGCAGGAATCTTCCGGCAAACCGGGGTTTCTACAACTTCGATTCCATTCGCTACGACGTCTACCAGGATATCGACATCATGGTCGAGGCGCTCAAGGCGGGCGAACTGGACTTCTTCGCCGAAAACAATTCGAAACGCTGGGCAACAGCCTATACGGGACCACACATTGAAGCCGGCCGTCTGCTCAAGGAGGAAATTCCGCACGGACGCCCGACCGGCATGCAGAGTTTTGCTTTCAACTTGCGTCGTCCGATTTTCGAGGATCCAAGGGTTCGCCATGCGCTTGAACTGGCTTTTGATTTCGAGTGGTCGAATGAGAACCTTTTCTATGGAGCCTACAAACGAACAACCAGTTACTTCTCGAACTCGGAACTGGCCGCAACCGGCCTGCCTTCACCGGAGGAACTGGTTTACCTCGAACCACATCGTGATTCCCTGCCGGCAGAGGTCTTTACCGATCCACCCTATTCACCGCCCGTAACCGACGGCTCCGGCAGTATCAGACAACAACTGCGCCAGGCACGCGCCCTGCTTGCAGAAGCGGGATGGACGATCGAGAACAATGTTCTCGTCGGACCCGAAGGCCAGCCCATGGAGTTCGAGATTCTCCTGCGTCTGCCAGGCTTCGAGCGGATTGTTCAGCCGTACATTCTCAATCTCGAAAAACTTGGTGTGCGTGCAACACTGCGAACTGTTGACAGTTCACAATACCAAAACCGTACAGCCCACTTCGATTACGACATGATCGTCAGTTCGTTCGGTCAATCCGATTCACCCGGGAATGAACAACGGGATTTCTGGGGCACTGAAGCAGCCGACGAACCGCACAGCAGAAACATGCTAGGATTGAAAAACCCGGTGATCGATCAACTCGTCGAAAACGTGATTTACGCGACCTCACGCGATGATCTGGTTACGGCAGTCCGGGCACTCGACCGTGTCCTTCGATGGGGTCACTATGTCGTTCCACACTGGCATATCACTGTCGACCGCGTTGCATACTGGAACCGGTTCGATCGCCCCGCGATTATTCCCAAGAATGGTGCGAATCTGATGACCTGGTGGATCGATCCGGAGCGAGACGCGTTAATCAACCTGACGGAAGACGGCAATTCGCAGTAAGTCGTCTCCATGCTCGCCTACATCATTCGACGGCTGCTGCTGATCGTACCAACCCTTTTCGCGATCATGATCATCAATTTCGTGATCGTGCAGTTTGTACCCGGTGGTCCGATCGAGCGCATCCTCGCACAGATCGAGGGTACGGATGTAGGCGCAACGGCGCGTATTTCGGGCAGCGGCGGGGATTTTGCGGCCGACTCCGGTGCGACCACCTCCACCGAGGGTCTCTATCGCGGTGCACAGGGCCTGCCCGAAGACTTCATCAGAAAACTCGAAGAGATGTACGGGCTCGACAAACCGCCCGTCGAGCGCTTCCTGCTCATGATGGGGAATTACCTGACGCTTGATTTCGGCGAGAGCGCATTCCGCAGCGAACCGGTCATCGATCTGATCGTCGAGAAGATGCCGGTTTCCATCTCACTCGGATTATGGTCGACCATTGTCATCTATCTCGTTTCAATTCCCCTGGGAATTGCGAAGGCGCGCCGCGATGGCAGCAATTTTGATGTCTGGACAAGTGGTGCTGTCATTCTCGGGTATGCCATTCCGGGATTTCTTTTCGCCATCCTGCTTGTCGTGCTTTTCGCAGGCGGTTCGTACTGGAAAATCTTTCCGTTGCGCGGACTGGTCTCAACCGGCTTCGAGGACATGTCCACGCTTGAACAGATTGCCGATTACTTCTGGCATCTTACTCTGCCCCTTGTCACGCTCATCATCGGCGGCTTCGCAACCCTGACCATCCTGACCAAGAATTCTTTCCTGGCGGAAATCCGGAGCCAGTACGTGATCACCGCACGGGCCAAGGGTCTGACCGAACAACGCGTTCTTTATGGACACGTTTTTCGCAATGGCATGCTGATCATCATCGCCAATTTCCCGGCAGCGGTGGTGTCAATCCTTTTCACCGGCGCACTCCTCATCGAGATCATCTTCTCGCTCGATGGTCTCGGATTGCTGGGATATGAGGCGGCCATCAACCGCGATTACCCGGTCATGTTCGCAACGCTCTACATGTTTACGTTGCTCGGTTTGATCATGAACCTGGTCGGCGACCTGATGTATGTCGTTGTCGATCCGCGCATTGATTTCGAGAGCCGGGACGTCGGTTGATGGCATTGCTGCGCGTCAGTGACCCCTTGACGCGGCGTCGGATTGCGAACTTTCGTGCCAATCGCCGCGGTTTCTGGTCACTCTGGATCTTTCTTTTCCTGTTTCTCCTTTCGTTGCCGGCCGAGTTCATCGCGAACAACAAGCCATTGTTCGTCTGGTACGAGTCCGCGATCTATGTACCGGTTCTTGTGACATACCCGGAAACCGCATTCGGTGGTGATTTTGAAACGGAAGCGGACTACCGCGATCCCTTTGTACGTGAACTCATTGCGGACGGTGACGGCTGGGTTATCTGGCCGCTGGTTCCCTACAGTTACAAGACCATCAACTATGATCTGCCAACACCCGCGCCGTCTCCGCCATCGTCCGAAAATCTGCTCGGAACCGACGATCAGGGTCGCGACGTCGTCGCACGGCTGATTTACGGTTTTCGTCTATCTGTCATATTCGGACTTGTGCTCGCCTTTCTGTCGTCTGCTATCGGTGTCGCGGCAGGCGCCGTACAGGGATACTACGGTGGTTGGATCGATCTGGTGGCGCAACGCGCACTCGAGGTCTGGGGCGGACTGCCGGTCCTCTACATCCTGATCATTCTGGCAAGCATCATCACGCCCGGGTTCTGGACCCTGCTCGGGTTGCTGATCCTGTTTTCGTGGACGACTCTGGTCAATCTGGTTCGTGCCGAGTTCCTCAAGACCCGGAATTTCGACTACGTGAAGGCAGCCCGTGCACTCGGTGTTTCAGACCGTGTGATCATCTTCAGGCATGTGCTCCCCAATGCCATGGTCTCGACGCTCACCTATCTGCCATTCATACTCAACACGGCGGTAACGACACTGACGGCACTGGACTTTCTCGGTTTCGGCATGCCGCCCGGTGCGCCGTCGCTTGGCGAACTGCTTAACCAGGGCCGCAACAATCTCCAGGCGCCATGGCTCGGATTTTCCGGTTTTGTCGTCATTGCACTGATGCTGTCACTCCTGACGTTCATTGGCGAAGGTGTCCGCGACGCGTTCGACCCAAGGAAGATGCCGTCGTGAGCCTTCTCGACGTCAAGGATCTGTCCGTCCGCTTCACAATCGGTAGCGAGACAATTGATGCCGTCCGCGGCGTCAGTTTCTCGATCGAACACGGCACCACGACTGCACTTGTCGGAGAGTCCGGATCGGGCAAGTCCGTCACAGCACTTTCAATCCTGCAACTGCTCCCGACGTCCGGTGTCGCGCATCCGTCCGGCACGATCAGTTTTGAAAACCGTGAACTCCTTGCGGCGAGTGCGAAAGAACTTCGCGCATTGCGCGGCAACCGTATCTCGATGATTTTCCAGGAACCTCTGACCGCGCTCAATCCATTGCACACGATCGGCAAGCAAATTGCGGAACCACTCGATCTTCACAAGAATCTCTCGGCCGATGAGACCATCCTGAGGGTGCACGAACTGATGGACCAGGTCGGCCTCGGGTCCCTCAAGTCTCGACTCGATGATTTTCCGCACACACTCTCTGGTGGACAGCGACAACGTGTCATGATCGCCATGGCGCTGGCGAACGAACCCGACCTCCTGATTGCAGACGAGCCCACGACAGCTCTCGATGTGACAGTTCAGGCGCAGATCCTTGCACTGCTCAAGGACATTCAGAAACGCTACGGGATGGCGATCCTGTTCATCACCCATGATCTGACGATCGTGCGCCACTTTGCCGACCGGGTCTGCGTCATGCGGGACGGAGAAATTGTCGAAGCGGGCGCGGTAAATTCAGTCTTTGGCGCACCGCAGCATGCCTATACGCGCCATCTCCTGCAGTCCGAGCCGCGCGGTGTCCCTGATCCCGTACCCGGCGACAGTCAACATCTGTTGGAGGCGGCGAAACTTCGGGTGTGGTTTCCGATCAAACGTGGCGTACTTCTCCGCACTGTCGATCACGTCAAGGCCGTCGATGGTATCAACCTCGCAGTCAGACCGCGAGAGACACTGGGAATTGTCGGCGAGTCCGGATCCGGAAAGACGACTCTGGGCATGGCCGTGTTACGCCTTATCCAGAGTAACGGTCTGATCATCTACGACGGACGCGATATCGATTCCTACAACTTCAAGAGAATGCGTCCGCTGCGACGTGAGATGCAGGTGGTCTTCCAGGATCCGTATGGTTCGCTTTCACCGCGCATGTCTGTTCGTGAGATCATCGCGGAAGGTTTGCAGGTACACGGTATCGGTGATGACAAAACTGACCAGCGGGATATTGTTGCAGCGGCAATGCAGGAAGTCGGGCTCGATCCGACGACGATGGATCGCTATCCCCACGAATTCTCTGGCGGTCAGCGACAGCGCATCTCCATCGCGCGTGCACTTGTCCTGCGTCCACGATTTGTCATGCTGGACGAACCGACGAGTGCACTCGACATGTCTGTTCAATCCCAGATCGTCGATCTTCTCCGCGAGCTACAGGTCACACACGACCTTGCATACATGTTCATCAGTCACGATCTTCGGGTGGTTCGCGCGATGAGCCACAACGTTCTTGTCATGAAGGACGGCAAGATCGTCGAGGCAGGTTCGGCGCAGGAAGTTTTCGAAGCTCCGTCGAACCCCTATACAAAGACCCTTCTGTCCGCTGCACTTTCTCCACACGGTGTATCGTACGCTCGCGCGGATTGAACGGGACAATGAAGCAATGAAATCGCAGAAACACGGGAGACGGTCTTGGCCCTGATCTACATGAGTCGTCAGGAAAGTGGCGACGTCTGGTCTCAACTGCTTGCCAACGAATCGCCGGATCTGGATTTCCGTTCCCATCCGGATACCGGCGACAGTCGGGATATCATCGCGGCGCTGATCTGGGACCATCCGCTGGATGATCTGAAGACATTGCCGAACCTCCGCCTTGTTGCCTCTCTCGGCGCCGGTGTTGATCATATCGTGGACAAGCGCGAACTGATTCCTCCCGGCGTTCAGGTAACGCGCATCGTCGATCCTGCGATGACGGAACAAATGACCGAGTGGTGCATCATGGCAATGCTCACACACCTCAGATCGTGGGAGCAATACCGGGAACTGCAGCAACAGCGTCAGTACACCGAGCTTCACGACATCAGGATTCCGCAGGATGTCACTGTCGGTGTGCTGGGCCTGGGCGTCATGGGTGGACACTGCGCCGGTGTTCTGGCGGCGATGGGTTACAGGGTTCGCGGGTGGTCCCGTAGTCCCCGGACAATCGACAACGTCGCGTGTTTCGACGGCATGGAGTCGATGAAGGCGTTTCTGCAACCGTGCGACGTGGTGATTTGCCTGCTTCCCTTGACGAACTCGACGCGAAACATCCTCAATCGCGAGAGCCTTTCATGGGTTCAACCCGGTTGCTATGTCATCAACGCCGGCCGGGGTCAGCATATTGTCGAGGAAGACCTGATTGCTGCGATCGATGACGGGCACATTTCTGGCGCAGCTCTCGATGTCCAACGGGAAGAACCGATGAACCCCAATAACCCGCTCTGGTTCCATCCGAAGATCAAGACGTTTCCGCATATCGCGGCATTTACAATTCCGCGCACCTGCGTACCACAGATTGCCGAGAACTACAGGCGTCTGGTCGACGGCGAGCCATTGATCAACACGGTCGACCTCGACCGTGAGTACTGATTCTCAGCTGGGACCTGTCGTGTCTGCCGGCATCGGAACATGGGATAGGTCGAGACCCGCTTCCGCATAGTACGCACGCGCTCCGGGATGCAATGGCACAGTTGCGCCAAGGACAGCATTGGAAAGCTTGAGTTGCCGAGCTGACGGATGTCCTGAATCAAGGATCGGACGGCTGTTTTCATGCCAAAGCGCGCGGGTGATGCCATAGACGAGGTCGTCCGGAACCGTGTCCGTGACGATCCACTGCACGCCGATTGCCAAGGTACTTGTGTGCTGCAAGCCCGGGTAGATTCCCTCGGGAATGACCGAGAGCGAAAAAAACGGGTGATTCTTCATCAGGCCCAGCGTGTCTTCTGCCGGGACGGCGATCAGTGTCGCGATACCTTCATCGATCAGGTCAAAGACCGCATTTGTCGGATAACTTGCCACAATGAACAAACCATCAAGGTCCCCGTTGCGCAGCATGCTGACGGCTTCATCGAGATGCGCGGGGCGATGCTCGAGGTCGGCTTCGGACATATTGTAGGAATCAAGAATGATACGCGAGTCGATGAGGGTTCCCGACCCCTCCACGTCGAGCGAAACACGTTTACCGGCCATTTCGGGAATGGACGAAATGCCGGAATCTGTACGAACGACAATCTGGATCAGTTTCGGAAAAAGGTGTCCGATCAGGCGCAGGTTTCGATGGGGTCCGGTATTCGCGAATACCTCGTCTCCACGGTAGGCCCAGTGCACGATGTCCGCCTGGATGAGACCGGATTCGACAACGCCTGTTGAAACGGCGAGTACATTTTCCACAGCACCCTCGGACGATTGTGCTGCAGCCACGAGTCCCGGAACGCCGCAGGACCCGCCGTCTTCGTCACACGTTCGGGCACCTGGCGGACTTGAGATGACGTTGGCAATGAGCGAACCGACGGGAAAGAGTGTCCCTGCTGTTCTTCCGGTAACAATTCTGAAATGACTGAGTTCACTGGCGCAGACAGGCAGACAAAACGGGACGACCGCAAAACCAGCGGCTGCTACAGATATTGCCTTGCGTCGCGATAGACAGTTTGCGAACATTGCCACCGAGTCTGAGGATGCGCATGCATCCTGTCCGGTACGGGGATATGTACCGTTCCCTTACAGACTCGCAATGGGTCTTGGCAACGAATTTCTTGCTTTATTCCATTTATTCGAACAGATAACCGCAGATTCTTGTAGAAAGGTGGCGATCTGGTGCGTTGCAGAACGTTCAACGACACCTGACCAGCGACTTGACAGATGATGATCTGATTGTGTTTCAAGTACCGAATGGCGTCAGCAGGACTGTCAATCTCCGCCGTCCTGGTCTGCACTGCAGGCGTTCGCTACCCGGATGGCTGTGATCGCCACATGCCCCCAAGAACCACTGGAAATATCAACAAACAGCTTGATGCTTGCTGAACAACGGGATCAGGGCGTCCGACATTGACATTCGGGGACGGTACCTGTTGCGGCACACGAAAGCACCGACCCGGAAACCTGCATACCTATCCCGGCCAGCGACCAACAGGGCCGACGATAACAACAAGAGCAACACACATGCCGATGTGCCAACGGATGTCGTTCCTGTGGTGCTTGGCCATCCCCGCGACGAACCTGGCCATTTCAACGTCGCGTTTGCCGATACGCGCTTCAAGCCGGTCCGATGCACTTTCATGCGTGATCATGTATTCCTGCAGGACAGCGATCATCCGCGCCAATTCGTAAATATCCGGGCGTTGGCTCATGCAATGCGTGTAGCTTGAAAACAGCATGCCGATCCAAGGCAGTCGCTGAACTCCGAATTGAGCCGTTTACGGCGTTGATGCCGGTCCGTGCCAATAAACCCGGTCCTGTTGAATGAATGCAGCGCGAACCGAAGGCGTCTTGGCCGTTGAAGTATGCAACGTGTGAATGATCGCTTCTGCCACCCAAGTCATTCGCTCAATTGACGTTTCACGGATCCGATCGTTGTTGCACGTCGTTCCGTATCCAGATTTTCTGGTCCGCGCATGTCGCGGTCCCTGGATCCTGCGCTGCGACCACATTGTCGGCGTGTCGTTGCAAAAACACATGGTGCCTGGACCGAACAGGCCCGCACCCCGAGCTTATCGGCGTCGAATTCGCGGATCCAGTGCATCGCGCAAACCATCACCGATGTAGTTCACCGAAAGAACAGTCATCGAGATGAACAGCCCGGGCCACACGACACGCTCCGGATACTGCTGAATGTAATCGGTCGCATCGAACAACAGACGACCCCAGGTCGGAAAGTCGGACGGGAATCCCAGACCGAGGAACGACAACGCTGATTCGGTAATGATCGCATTCGCGATTCCCAGTGTCGCCGAAACCATGATAGGTGACAAAACATTCGGCAGGATATGACGCGAGACCAGTCTCTGCGCCGGTGTGCCGATGGAACGCGCTGCAAGAACGAATTCCCGCTCCTTGATCGCAAGCACGTCGCCCCTGACGATGCGCGCGGTCTGCATCCAGCTCGTGATACCGATCACGAAGACAATGAGAATGAAGATTCCCGTTTCGGGGCCGAAGGTCGCCCGCAGGGTTTCCCTGAACAAGAGAATGATGACCAGAAGAAGCGGCAGAAGCGGAAGTGCAAGAAACAGGTCCGTGAAGCGCATCAACGGGCCGTCGAGGATGCGAAAGAACCCCGCGAGAACGCCAATCAGTGTGCCGAGTATCAATGAGAGAAGCATGGCGGTGACGCCAACGGCAACCGACGTACGACCGCCTGCAATGATGCGCGCAAGCGTGTCGCGGCCGAGCTGATCCGTGCCGAGCGGGTGTTCAAATGTCAGTCCGCTGTTTCGCGCACGAATATCAATGTACTGCGGATCGATCGTCCAGACCAGCGGACCGATAATGACTGCAACAACAACAAAGACGAAGAAGATGCTGCCTGCGAGGGCGCCCTTGTGTCGCGCAAACTGGTTCCATACATCGTTCCAGTGCGATCGTGCACGCTGCGCCTTGGCCTCTGTGTAGACTGCTTCAGTCATAACGAATCCTGGGATCGAGTACGCCGTAAAGGACGTCAGCGATCAGATTGAATACCACGATCAGGATCGCGAAAATGAATGTAAGGGTCTGGACCATTGGCAGGTCGTTCCCCTCGATCGAAATGATCAGCAGGTGCCCCAGCCCGTTCACCTTGAACACCTGCTCGGTAATGATGGCGCCGCCAAACACGGTGGGAACACCGAGTGCGATGACTGTGACCACCGGAATCATCGAGTTGCGCAGAACATGAATGAGGATGACAACCTGTTCACGCAGCCCTTTGGCACGGGCTGTCCGGACATAGTCCTGGTTCAGATTGTCAAGCATTGACGCACGCATGAAACGGGCAATTTGTGATGCGTTGTAGAGCGCCAGGACAAAAACCGGCATCGCCATCTGACGGACCTGCTCAAAAAAACTTTCCAGATCACGCACAACAAGCGTCGTGTCATAGATCGACGGAAACCAGCCGAGGTGCACCGAGAAAATGACAATCAGGAGGACACCGGTGAAGAAAGTCGGAACCGAAAATCCGATCATCGAAATGAAGGTGCCTGCCTGATCGAACCAGCTGTATTGCCGGTAGGCCGAGATTATGCCGACCGGCATGGCGATGAGCACACCGAGTACATAGGACATCCCGACAACCCAGAGAGTTTGCGGTATCCGCTGAACAACGATGTCGACGACAGGTGAACGGGACTGCCACGACAGTATCCGTTGTGAATCACCAGCGAGATCAAGACCCGTGAGACCTGAAAGGATATGCAGCGGTTCATTGACGAAAAATTGCTGGAGCCAGAGGAGATATCGAATGTGTATGGGCTCACCAAGTCCCAGTGACAGACGAATTTTCACCTTTACTTCCGGAGGAATCGTCAGCGGCAGTTGTGCCGTGGGATCGCCTGGCGCCAAGTCCAGAAGAAGGAAGATGATCAGACTGATGAACAGAAGTGTCGGGATTGCGAGAAGCAATCTCCGTATTGTGTAATTTAGCATGGGAGTCCGACCGGATCCGTTATCGTCGCATCGGTGCTGATGCGGAGCGCGAACGAATCGTCGTCACGACAGGGATAGCAGCCCGGGATCGACTGGATCCCGGGCTGAATTCAAAAATGTTCACTCGGAGATGCGATACCAGTCGGCAGCGTTCCAGAGTTCCGAATCCCAGGTATTGAGCACGACTCCACCCAGCGTGTTTGCGTGCGCAGAGACCCGACCACGGTAGACCAGCGGGATCATGATATGCTGTTGCATCAGCATGTCGTTCATCGCTCTGGCAAGTTCGGCGCGTTTATTGAGTTCACCCGTCGACGACATTTTATCGAGAAGTGCATCATATTCCGGGCTGCAGTAGCGCGGGATATTGCCACCCTGCCACTGGTTGGCGGGGCTCGGCTCGTAATCGCAACGCCAGTTACCAAGGTACGGCTCAGGATCAGCACCGTCGAAATTGTTTGCGTACATCTCGATGTCGGCAAAGAACTTCTGGAAGGTGTCGGGATTGCCTGGATCACCGCCGAAGAACACTGACGCAGAAAGATTGCGCAATTCCGTTTCCACACCAATTTCCGACCACCACTGCTTGATCAGAGCCTGAAAGTCCTGACGAACGGCATTGGTGGATGTCTGGTAGAGAATCGAAAGGCGAACGCCGTCCTTCGCACGCACACCATCGCTGCCAACTAACCAGCCGGCACTGTCGAGCAGGGTGTTTGCACCTTCGATGTCCTGGGTGAGACATGAGTCATTCGCTGACGACTCATAAATCGCTGGCGCGGGTACAATATTACATGTCACACGACCAGCGGGACCATAACCGATCTCGACAAGAAGCGCGCGATCAATGGCCATGGAAAGTGCCTTGCGGACATCGGGGTCCGTCAGGAAGGGATGCGGATGGGCACGCGTCGAACGCTCGTCTCCAAGGGCAGGAGACGGGTTCGTCAGGTTTACCATCAGCCGTTCCACGAGTGTTCCGAATGCGGAAACCACGACACCCTTGCCAGCTGCCTCCATGTCCGCAAGGACGTCAGGTGCAAGCTGCAGATTCCATGCGTAGTCGAATTCCCCGGTCTCAAGTACCGACCGTCCTGCCGCAGCAGCATCACCGCCGCCCTTGAAGGTCAGCGTCGCAAACGCCGGTTTTGCAGGATCACGGTAATTCGGATTCGCTTCCATGCTGATGACGTCATTGGGACGGAAATCCGTGACACGAAATGGTCCGGTACCGATCGGATTGAAGTTCGCTTCCGTGCACTCCTGTGCCTTGGCACCGACACAATTCTCGAACTGCTTCTTCTGAATGATTGGCGTCGTGCCACCAACAAATAGACCATAGGGAAACGGCTTGGGAACACCGAATGTAATCTGTACGGTCAGATCGTCCAGCGCGTCGATCGAGACCACATCGTCGAAATTCGAGAGCTGCGAACACCCGCCGTCGGGGTTGATGCAGTACTCAGCGGTGAACACGACATCAGCGGATGTAACCGGTGAACCGTCGGACCAGAGCAGGCCTGGCTTCAGTTTCCAGGTGATCGTCGTCAGATCGGCAGAGACACCGCCATTCGCGACAGTCGGAACGGATTCGGCAAGCCATGGCGTGATGTCGCCATTTTCGTCGTACCTTGCCAGCGGATCAAGTATGAGAGATGCAGCCTCAATATCCTTCGTGCCGCCAGACAGGTACGGGTTCAGAATGGACGGTGCCTGCCAGTAGATAATACTGACATGTCCGTCGCTGCCACGTTCTGCATAGGCAGTCGCCGCAACCAGTCCCAACATCAGACCGGTTACTGCAAGTGCAAGTTTTTTCATGCAGGAGCTCCTTTCTTTTCTTGCCGGTCAGGTGCCGGCCTCCTGGTGTGTCAACTTCATCAACTCATTGCGTGACAAGATGACACGCAACATACCTGCCCGGATCAGTTTGTCTGAACTCAGGTGCCGTAGAGTAGCAGATTTCCATGACTTTCGGACAACGCGTGCAGAACACACATCCGGTCGGCGGGTTGGCAGGTGATGGCACATCGCCCTCGAGAATTATTCTCTGACGATGTTGTTCGTGTACGGGATCAGGCTCGGGAACGGCGGAAAGCAATGCCTCCGTATAGGGGTGACCCGGTCTCTCGTAGAGATCCTTGACGTCCGCGAGTTCGATGACCTTGCCAAGGTACATGACCGCAACCCTGTCAGCGATGTGGCGCACCATTCCAAGATCATGACTGATAAAGAGATAGGTCAGATTCATCT
This sequence comes from Alphaproteobacteria bacterium, assembly GCA_965200745.1. Classification (GTDB taxonomy): domain Bacteria; phylum Pseudomonadota; class Alphaproteobacteria; order SP197; family SP197; genus SP197. The sequence continues at coordinate 2,502,593 of CBDAUZ010000001.1, read as the reverse complement.
GTTCCTGCAGGTCCTCAAGCAGATTGACGACCTGCGCCTGAATGGAGACGTCCAGCGCCGCAATCGGCTCGTCACAGATAATCAGGCGGGGACGCAGGGCCAGCGCCCTGGCTATGCCAATGCGTTGTCGTTGGCCGCCGGAAAACTCATGTGGATACCTGTTGGCAAAATCCTGATTGAGTCCGACAGACTTCATCAGTTCAATCACACGTTCGTGACGTTCGTCTCGCGAAAGGTTTCTGTGTTCGTCGAGTGGTTCTGAAATGATCTCTGCAACGGTCATGCGCGGATTGAGACTGGCCTGGGGATCCTGAAAGATCATCTGCATTTCGGAACGCAGCTTCCGGACCTCACCGCTGCTGGCACGCACGAGATCCTTGCCGTTCATCGTGATCCCGCCACTGGTGATCTCCACGAGCCGCAGGATCGCGCGCCCGGTTGTCGACTTGCCGCAACCGGATTCGCCGACCAGTGCCAATGTCTCACCGTCACGAATTTCGAATGACACACCATCAACGGCCTTGACGTCTCCGATTCGTCGACGCAACACGCCCGCGGTCATCGGAAACCAGACCTTGAGGTCACGAACCTCGACAAGCGGTTCTGCGTTCGTATGCGTCTCAGACATGCACGGGGTCCGCGCTTTCATTCACGAGAAAACATGCGGCGTCGTGGCGTTCACCACAGATTTTTCTCACAGGAACGGCATCGCTGCAAGCTGCATGGGCATGCAAACATCGCGGCACAAAGGGACAATGATCCGGTTTGCGCGTGATGGTCGGCGCTTGCCCGACGATTGTCTGCAGCCGCGCGACACGCTTGCCATGCACGGACGGTACCGTTTCGAGCAACGCCTTCGTATAGGGATGGCGCGGGCGATGGAACAGCTCTTCGACCGGTGCCTGTTCGACAATCTGGCCACCGTACATGACGACAACCCGGTTCGCGATGCCGGCAATCACACCGAGATCATGCGTTATCCAGATAATCGCCATTCCAAGCTTGGCGCGAAGATCGCGAACAAGCTCCAGTATCTGCGCCTGGATCGTGACGTCGAGTGCTGTTGTCGGTTCGTCGGCAATCAGGACCTTGGGTTCACAGGCCAGGGCAATGGCAATCATGATCCGTTGGCGCATGCCACCGGAAAACTGATGCGGATAGTCCCGCAGGCGGCGATCAGGATCAGGAATTCCGACAAGTTCCAGAAGCTCCGCGGCACGTTTGCGTGCATTGCGGCGCGACAAGGAGAGATGCTGGCGCAAGGGTTCCGTCAACTGGTACCCGACCGTCAGGACCGGATTAAGCGATGTCATGGGGTCCTGAAAGATAAAACCGATTTTCCCGCCTCGAATGTCACGAAGAACGTCGCCGGGCAATTCAAGGAGGTTGACGTCATCAAACATGACGGAACCTGCACGAATTTCTGCCGGTGGTGTGGGCAGCAATCCGAGGAGTGCCATCATTGTCACGGATTTGCCCGAACCGGATTCACCGACAACGCCGAGCAGTTCACCGGAATAAAGATCAAAATCAACGCTGTTGACTGCATGAACGATCTGATCACGCGAACGGAAGATTGTTTGCAGACCGCGAACCGACAGCACCGGCTTGCCTTGTTGCTCGACCATGGTGGTCATTTCATGCATGGCCCCTTGTACCATCGATCATGCGAACCTTGCGTTCCGACATTGCTGCGCGACGGTGGGAAGCAGTTTTCAGCCATGCACTATTGGCGACGTGGCGCACGGAGGCAACAGAAACATGCGATTGGTCGGCTCCGGGACTCTGCCGTACCGGTTACAGGACAACGAATCCGATACCCTGCAAGCGACGCTATGGTGCTGGCCAGGATTTGAAGTGTTTCGAAAGTGCGAGGCTCTGGCCCTGGTAATGACTGCCCAGTGATGCACCGTAAAGGCTTGCCGGAACTTCCGTCAGCCGCTCATAGCACAACCGTCCCATGATCTGCCTGTGCTCGAGCAGAAACGGAACTTCATGGCTGCGGACTTCAAGCACCGCACGCGAACCGACCGAGTTGTCGGGACTCCACCCGAACCCCGGATCGAAAAACCCTGCGTAATGTACGCGAAACTCGCCAACAAGCGTGTCGTACGCAATCATTTCGGCAGAGTGTTCTGGTGGAACGGTGACCCGCTCGCGGGTCGCGAGAACATAGAATTCACCAGGATCAAGAATGATCCAGTCACACGAACGGATCGGTTCAAAGTAATCGGATGGATCAAGGGCATTCTTGCGATCAACGTCAACAACACCAGCATGACGCTTGGCCCTGAACCCGACGATCGAATTGGCTCCCTCCCCTTTCAGATCCAGCGTGACGGCCACGGATCTTGAACCAAGCGTCGCTTCACTTTCCTCCGTATCGACAAGCTGATGTTTCTTGTGGAGATCGCGCAGCCGCTCCCTGCCAAGAACAGGCGACCCGCTGCGAAGGCGAAGCTGACAAAGTCGGGACCCGGCACGTACAAGGACACTGAAAGTCCGGGGCGAGATTTCGGCATACAAGGGTCCGCGATACCCCCGGGCAATCCGGTCGAATTCGATCGCATAGTCGCTCATGACCCGCACAAAGACGTCAAGGCGGCCGGAGGAACTTTTCGGATTGGCCATGCCGGTCATGTTGTCAGACGCCCTCAGTCGAAGCGCTTCCTGCAACGGAACGATATAGACGCAACCGCGTTCGAGTACCGCACCGTCGGAAAGATCGATCTCGTGCATCACGCCATCGAGTTGCGCGAGTTTTCCCTCGACCGTTGAATCCGCACCGGGAAGGAACGAGGAGCGGACCCGCCATGCCTTGTTTCCAAGTCTCAGATCCACACTTGCCGGTTGTATCTGGTCAGGGTCCAGCTTCGACTCGACAACAATCTGTTGACCAATCAAGGCTTCCAGCTGCTGAAGTGGCAGAATTCCGGTTGAGAAACTGATTTCAGACTGTGAATTGGACGTGTCCTGTTCAACCTTAACCAGAAAGTCCATACCGGGTAGCATCGTGGACTGCAGACCGTTCATGCTTGTATTGCCTGCGGCACGTTCGAATGCATGCATCCTCCAGACATCTCGACGGTGCCGCAATGTCACACATGTATTGCGTGTTCGCATTAGACGAGGGCAAGATTCCCGTGGATGACACGTGCATAATGACCGTTTTGTGAAAGGACCATGACCAAAACCTTGCGAATCATCGGCGGCGGACTTGCCGGTTGCGAGGCCGCATGGCAGGCCGCGCATGCCGGGCTTCGTGTTGTTCTCTACGAAATGCGGCCCGTATACGGAACGGTCGCCCACCAGACCGGCACGCTCGCGGAACTCGTCTGTTCGAATTCCTTCCGTTCTGACGACCTCTATTCCAGTGCCGTCGGGCTCCTGCACGATGAACTCAGACGCAGCGGCTCGTTGATTCTCGCGGCAGCGGACCACAACAAGGTGCCCGCAGGAAGTGCCCTTGCGGTCGACCGGAACACTTTCGCTGACGAGATCGAGACAAAAATCGAGGAACACCCGAACATCTCTGTCAAACGGGAAGAGGTCAGACAACTGCCGCAATCACACGAGGGACTGGCAATCATCGCAACCGGCCCCCTCACCTCCGACGCCCTGTCTGCGGAAATCCTGAGACTCACGGATACACAGTCTCTCGCGTTCTTTGATGCCATCGCGCCGGTTATCCATGCGGACAGCATCGACTTCGACAAGGCGTGGCGACAATCTCGCTACGACAAGAAGGGACCGGCAGACGACGGTACCGCGTACATCAATTGCCCATTGAATCGCGAAATGTACGAATTGTTCGTGGATGACCTGATTAGCGCCGACAAGGTCGATTTGCGTGCATGGGAAGATGACACGCCGTTCTTCGAAGGGTGTCTGCCCATCGAAGTCATGGCTGAACGGGGTCGCGAAACCCTGCGTTTCGGCCCCCTCAAACCGGTCGGATTGACCAATCCGCACAGTAGCGACCGCCCCCATGCCGTGGTCCAGTTGCGCCAGGACAACAAGCTCGGAACGCTGTTCAACATGGTCGGTTTCCAGACGCGCATGAAACACGGTGCACAGGTGGATGTGTTCAGAAAGATCCCGGGTCTCGAAAACGCACGTTTCGCAAGGCTAGGTGGTATTCACCGCAATACATTTATCAACAGCCCGCAGCTCCTCGACAGCACACTGCGTCTGCGCTCGGCGCCACACCTGCGATTCGCCGGACAGATTACCGGTGTCGAGGGATATGTCGAAAGTGCCGCGACGGGATTGCTGGCCAGCCGGTTTGCTGTATCCGATCTGCTCGGACAGGAAATCATTCCGCCACCGGCGACAACGGCCTTTGGCGCACTGCTCAATCACATAACGGTTGGTGCGGATTCCGGCTCATTTCAACCGATGAACTGCAATTTCGGGTTGTTCCCGCCGATTGTCGCGCGAGTCGGTCGAAAGGAGCGGCGCAGATTGATGGTCGAGCGTGCACGCCGCGATCTGGATGGCTGGCACGCAAGCGTGGCGTCGTACAACATTGCAGAGCGCGGTCATGACGGTGCTGTTCTCGGACCATGTGTGCCCGGTACTGCACAAACACGCGATAGACAGTGACGGAGCGTTTGCGTAATGATGTCCTCGGAAACACCGTCTGAACCTCACAAACACGATCATCGCAAATCGACTGAATCACGCGGTGTAGCCTCGAACTGATCAAATGCTGGTGAGAAGCCATGGCAAAGATTCTTGAATCCCTTCCTGCGACTATTATTGCGGGATGCGTTCTTACGGTCATTGTTGCGATTGTGCTCGTTGCTGCCTGACCATCGTGCACGGAGAATTAGTAAATGGATGAATTTTTCTTGCAATTCCTGTTTCGCTGGTTTCATGTGCTCTCCGGCGTGATGTGGATCGGCCTGCTCTGGTATTTCAACTTCGTCCAGATCCCGAGCATGCCCAAGATCCCCGACGACCAGAAACCTGCAGTCGGCAAGGTTATTGCACCTGCCGCGTTGTTCTGGTTCCGCTGGGCCGCAATGGCGACAATCGTTACAGGCCTTATCCTGGCGATGCTGAATGGCTATTTGGTCGAGTCGATTGCAGTGGGGTTCATTGATGGTGGTGCCAGCACGGCGATTGGCATCGGGATGTGGCTTGGAACCATCATGTGGTTCAATGTCTGGTTTGTTATCTGGCCTAACCAGAAACGCGCCCTTGGCATTGTTGACGCCGATGCAGACTCCAAGAAGAAATCGGCGCGAACAGCCATGTTGTTCTCGCGAACCAACACGATGCTGTCGATTCCGATGCTGTTCTGCATGGTGAGTGCCCAGAACGTCTGGTACTGAACCACGGCTTTGAAGGTCCGGGGCAGGCCCTCGCCTGCCCTGCCCTTTACCTGGGCCGCGGCGAATTGCTGACCGGTGCGCGACTCATGCTGATCGGTGCGTGTTGCATTGACGGAATCGTCGAACCCTGACGATCTCTGCACGCACAATCGCAGTTCGCCAAAATCTGGTCTGCGCCGGATGCCACCTTGGCAATGCGTGAGGTACATCCCTCAATTCGGCATGAGATTCCCGATCAACGGGTTCATGCAATGGCAATGATCGCTGCCGCGATCTGTCGATCATCGGATACCAGGAGATTGTAGGTTCGACAGGCCGCTCCGGTGTTCATGGCGTCAACAACTATGCCAATTTCCCGCAAAAATGTACGTATCGTTTGCGGAACCGCGACAGAGGTCATGCCGCATCCGAGAAGGAGGGTATCCAGCTTACCCTCATGTTCGGCAAACATCCGGAAATCATCCGGCTCAATGGTCGAAATCGATGACACCGACCACGCATGCACCCTGTCGTTCAAAAGAATGATGGAACCGTCGTAGCGCTCCCCCAGGACTCGGAAACCGCCATTACCGTAAGCGGTGACGAGCGCACGCGGGGTGTCCTGCATCCCGTTCAGTCTGAATCGTCGCTACTGCGGACCGGCTTGAAGTAGATCAGGACCGGTGCAGCGACGAACAGCGACGAGTAGGTGCCGACCAGCACGCCCCAGATCATGGCAAGAACAAACGGCGCAATGACCACACCACCGAAAATATAGAGGGCGATCAAGGCCAGGAGCGTGGTGACGCTGGTCATGATCGTGCGCGAAAGTGTATCGCTCAGCGAGCGGTCGATGATCTCGACAATGGATTCCTGCTTGTACTTCCGGAGGTTCTCGCGAATGCGGTCGTAGACGACGACCGTGTCATTCATCGAATAGCCGACAATCGTCAGCAGGGCTGCGACGACGGGAAGATCGAAGTCGATTCCCGTCAGGCAGAATATGCCGATTGTCAGCCCGACGTCGTGCACAAGCGCCAGCATTGCACCGATCCCGAACTGCCATTCGAACCGGAACCAGATGTAGATTGTCATCAGGACGAGTGCGACCAGAACCGCCCGCACACCGTTGCCAATGAGCTCGTCCGAAATCTGCGGACCGACGAACTCGACCCGTCGATACGTTATTCCCTCGTACAGTTCGCTCAGAGTCGTCTGGATGAGATCGACCGCTTGCTGCTGTTCGGCTTCGTCGCCCGGCAGCAACGGCAGCCTGATAAGTATGTCATTCGACGCACCGAATTCCTGTAACGAAACCTTGCCGACATCGAGATCATTCAATTCGGCGCGCAGGAGGGTAAGATCGGGCGCTTCCGGTGTCTCGATCTCGATCAGTGTCCCACCGCGAAAATCGATGCCGAAGTTGGGCCCGACAGCGACAAGCAGGACACCGGATGCAACGAACAGGGCAACCGAAAGATAAATGGCAACCCGATGAAACCGCATGAACGGCACGCGGATACCAGGGGGAACGAGTCGAAGAGGTTTCATCGTTCAGATCGGAAGTTTTGTCGGCCGCGTTTTTGCGAGCCACAGGTTCGCAAGCAGGCGTGTCAGCATGATCGCCGTGAACATCGAAGTGAGAATGCCAATGGCGAGAGTCGCACCGAAACCCTTGACGGGGCCGGAACCAAGAAAGAACAGCAGAAACGCAGCGACAGCGGTCGTGATATTGGCGTCCAGAATTGTTGTCATGGCACGCTTGAAACCGGTCTCGACGGCGTTGAAGACAGTCCGCCCGTGTTTCAGTTCTTCCCGTATTCGTTCAAAGATCAGAACGTTCGCGTCAACCGCCATGCCAACGGTCAGGACAATGCCGGCGATGCCGGGCAGTGTCAGCGTGGCCTGCAGCAGGGAAAGCATCCCCATGATCAGAACAAGGTTCGTGAAGAGGGCGATGTTTGCAATGATGCCAAACAGTCCGTAACAGGCGATCATGAAAATGATCACGCCGGCAAAGGCAATCGCCGAGGCTATTTTGCCGGCTTCGATTGAATCCGCGCCGAGTGTCGGGCCAACCGTTCGCTCCTCAACAACAGTAAGGGGAACAGGCAACGCGCCGGCCCGCAGCAGCAACGCGAGCTCCTGCGTTTCGGCCACCGTGAATGAACCAGTTATGATCCCGTTTCCCTGACAGATCGGGCTGTTGATCCGCGGTGCTGAAATGACCACATCGTCGAGAACGATGGCCAGTGGACGACCGACGTTCTCCGATGTCACATCGCAGAATTGACGTGCACCGAGACCGTCGAAACTGAACGCTACAACGGGTCTTCCCTGATCGAATGCCGCCGCTGCACTTTCCAGGTTTTCGCCGCTGACGAGAATTTCGGAACGGATATCGATTGTCTGGGTTGGCGACTCCCGGTCTGCCAGTCTGGTGGAACCAACCCTTGTCTCGCCACCCGGTTCCGCCTGTGTATCCACCATGTGGAATGTCATCTTGGCGGTCTGGCCAAGCCGCGAGCGCAGGACCCGCGTGTCGTCAACACCGGGGACCTGGACAAGTATCCTGTCACGTCCCTGACGGGTGATCACGGGTTCGAGCACGCCATCAGGATCAATCCTGTTGCGCAAAACCTCCAGAGTGCGTTCCACCGCATCGCTGAGTCCGGTTGTCAGGCCGTCTTCGGTCAGCGTGATCGTGATCTGTCCGTCATCGAGAACCTCGATCACCATGTCATCGGCAATGCCATCGAGTTCGCTGCGCACGTCCGGGACATCCTCGGCGCGGCGCAATGTGAAACCGCGCACGAATCCCTCGCCGCCGAGTGCACGAACGCCAATACGCGCGGAACGGAGCACACGTCGTACGGAGCTCTCCACCGCACTCATTCTGTCACGAACATAAACTGACTCGTCGATCTGGAGCAGCAGATGCGCTCCGCCGGAAAGATCAAGTCCGAGACTTACCTGCCGGTTCGGTAACCAGTCGGGAATGTCCTGCGCAAATTCACGGGATGCCAGGTTGGGCAGGGCAAACGCGACACCCACCAGGCAGACGACGACGACAATTGCGATTTTCCAGAGAGGGAAATGGCGCATTCCCGAAAATCATTCCTGACCGGAAGCGTGTTCTGTATCCGAGGCACCGCAGCGCTTTTCCTTGCGCCCGAGAAAACTGCGTTTCGGTTTCGGATTGTCTTCCTCGGGTTGTCGCGGTTCAGTTCTGGATACCAGTTCCGAGATCATGGAGTGTCGGCACCGCACCCTGATTTCAGGTGCAATTTCGAGAAGAATGACGCCGTCGCCCTCGATCCTGGCAACACGGCCCATGATGCCGCCGTTGGTCACCACCTGGTCATTTCTCTTGATGGCGTTCAACATGGCCTGATGTTCCTTGGCCCGCTTCGATTGCGGTCGGATGACCAGAAACCAGAAGACGGCGAACATGGCGACCATCATGAGCAGAAAGACGGGGTCAAAACCTCCGCCGCCTGCATCTTGCGCGTATGCTTGCGAGATCAACATCGAACAGTTCCATACCCCGATATGTGGTGCGCGACTATATCCGCACGCCTGATGAATTCAACCGTTCGGATGGCTAGGTGCAGAAGCAGTTTCCGGACTTCGTCACCAGGCAGAGCACGATGAGGCATAATCTTGCCCAACACCACCGCTTTGACCAGCCCGAAGCAGAAAGAGCACAGGCACCATTGACATGTCGTGTCGGTTCAAGATCCCGTGGATGCAGTCACGGTCAGTTGCGCACCAGTGCAGGACTCTCGTCTGGAGCGCCTGCACGACAGGTACGCGTCAGCGAATGCAACGATTACAACCGTTGAACGCAGAATGATCTGGTTCACCTTACCCGGATAGTATCCCCGATCGTGCGTGTTATGTTGCGACAGCTCCGACAGCGGACGGGAACATGACGGACAATTCGGCACTACGAGACATAGCCCGTGCACTCGAACGCCTTGCGCCCTGTACACCGACGGACAGCACGCTGGATCAAGGCGACGCGTTCGTGTGGCAGGCAGAATCACAAACGTTACGACCGGTTCATGGCATGACCGGCATACCGTTGCCGCTCCTGATCGGGATTCAGCACGTCAAGGAAATCCTCTTGGGCAATACACAGAGGTTTGCGCGTGGTTTACCGGCCAACAATGCACTGCTTTGGGGCGCACGCGGCATGGGCAAGTCCAGCCTCATCAAGTCCGTTCATCGAGCCGTCAATGAACTGCAGGTGAATCGGGTCGTTCTGATCGAGATTCATCGGGAGGATATCTCGAGCCTGACTGCACTCATGAACAGATTACGTTCGGAAACCCGGCGCATCATACTCATGTGCGACGATCTCTCATTCGAGCATCGGGACGATTCCCTGAAGTCACTGAAGGCTGTGCTTGAAGGCGGTATTGAAGGCCGTCCGGACAATGTCATCTTCTACGCGACATCCAATCGTCGCCACCTGACACCCCGGGACATGATCGAAAACGAGCAATCGCGGGCTGTGCACCCGTCAGAAGCCATCGAGGAAAAAATATCGCTTTCCGACCGGTTCGGTTTGTGGCTCGGATTTCATGGCTGCGACCAGCCCACATATCTCTCCATGGTCGAAAGTTACGCGGCATTCCTTGATTTGCCGATTGACACGACCGAACTTCATGCGCAAGCCATCGAGTGGCAGGCGACGAGGGGTGCGCGGTCGGGTCGTGTTGCTCGACAATTCATCACCGATCTTGCGGGAAGGCTGAACCAGCAGATCTTTCTTCCACCCTGAGTTTTCGGTCAAATCACTTTTCGGCTGCCTGCTGTGCGATCAGCGTATCAAGCCGTCTGTCTGCACTTGCCAATCGTTCAATCGAATCGTTGCCGTTTACATCGGCTTCACGTTCCAATGCGGAAATATATACATTCAGCACGGCGCGTTGCGCATCGAGACTTGGCAACCATAGGCGAACAATCAATTCGCCCTCGTCTCCCCGAACGGGTATGTCTGCAACAATGCCCGTCGTTCCCGACAGGACAGTGTGGCGTTCTCCTGACTGCAGGACGACACCACTCGTTGTGAGGCTGCGGTCCATGCTGCCGAACGCTGACCAGATACCGACGGCGCGAAGTACGGCAACGAAACCCATCCATTCTTGGCGTGCTGTCACACGCGTCAGATCGTCACGCGGATCAGGCCGCGACTGTCATTGAAGGGCACGCTCTCGGAATAGCCCGGACGTGAACAAATCAGACCGGAAACCCACTGTTCATGCGACGAGGCGGGAAACAGCTGCAAACGATGTTCGCACGAAAATGTGTGATCAAACCTGCTGACCGTTCACGACGACAATGTAGGTCATGGTTATTGTCAGTCCTGGCGGCTGAGCCATTGATGACACTGACAGACAGAGTTCCGCTCTAAATCAATACTGAGGTCCGTCTGGTCCTTGCACTACCGCCTGTTTGCAGGACCGAATTCGCCAGGTCCGGATACAGGTTTCCGTGACCCGTATTGCTACTGATCGGAAGTGTTCAACCGCCGACAATATGCAGTTGCGGATCGACAGCAACCGTCCCCTGTCGAAGTTCAAAATGAGACTGCGGTACAGGAACACCACCGCTTGCGCCGACCTGCGCAATGACGTCGCCGCGGAGAACGCTCTGCCCGTGGACCACAAGGTTGCGGGCGTTGTGCCCGTACACGGTTACCCAGCCGTCGGCATGCCGCAACAGAATGACCTTTCCGTATCCTCGCAGCCCGTCACCCACATACGCCACAATCCCGTCTTCTGACGCCCTGACTGGCGTACCTGCCGGGGCCTTGATGTTGACACCATCATTCTGGCGACCGCCGTCTTTCGGACCGAATGTCGAAATGACCTCACCGACGACAGGCCAGATGAAACCGGATGCGGGATAATCGACGGTTACAACGTTGTATGCGCTTTCTGTTTCGGCAGTTTCCGTGACAACGGACGTCGCGGTTTCGACAGACGATGTTTCTGTTGCAGCGAGATCAGTGCTCTCTTCTCTTTTTATCGAATCCGTCGTCTGCGCTGAATCATCGCTTGCGGCATCGACCACAACAAATTGATCATCTTCAGGCGGCTCAACAACAGCAGCAGCTGCTTCGCTTGTCGAAACGTTTGAGTCAGCAATTTCGTCTGGTGTTTCCGCGCTTGCCTGTTGCAACTCTGGAACATCGTGCGCGACAGGAACCCGTAATTGTTGACCGACAAGCAGCAAATACGGCGATTCCAGCTCGTTGATACGCGCAAGATCGCGTGGCAAGACGCCGAGACTACGCGAAAGGCCGTACAGCGTGTCGCCGGCGCGAACGATAATGACCGGAACCTCACCATCCACGGTAACAATGCGCTCAGGCTCGCGTTCATCGGTGTCCGACTCATCCCGCAGTATCTTCTCAAGCCAGGCGATCAGGTCGTCCGAACCGGAAATGCTAGCGCCGCCATAGGCAAACGTACCATCTGGTTCCTCTCCGGGAACCGGAGGTTTGGTCGAAGGGATCGGTGGTTCGTCGGGCAACGGTGCGACGTACGACGTTTCGGTTTCGCCGTAGCGCACAGGCGCGGGTGTTTCACGCGTACATCCTGCAACAAACAAGCCTATGGCCAGAAGTACGAGAATGTGAATCATCTGGACTTCACGCCACTCCTTCCACCAGCGGAACAAATCTCACGTCGAGAAAGGGCTCCTGGCTGAATCCCCCACCCTCGTCGCGCCGCACGACATAGAGTTTCTGATCCCAGATTGACGCGCCTACAGGTATCACCATGCGACCGTCCGGCGTCAGCTGATCAACCAGGTTCTCAGGCACACGTTCCGCTGCAGCTGTCACCATGATGCGCTCAAATGGCGCAAGCTGTTTCCAGCCTGCCATACCATCCGCAAGCCGGGTCGTGACATTGTCAATTCTCAGCTCGCGAAATCGCCGTCGCGCAGTCTTGAGCAAGACCTCGTGTCGTTCGATTGAAAACACCCGGCGCGCGAGTCGCGACAGGATCGCTGTCTGATATCCTGATCCGGTACCGATTTCCAGAACACGCATTCTGTCAGTAATCGCAAGGCGTTCGGTCATGAGTGCGACGACAAGTGGTTGACTGATCGTCTGTCCGCATTCGATCGGCAGCGGCGTGTTGCGCCATGCATAGTCAACAAGTTCGTCGGGAACAAATCGCTCGCGCGGAACCATCTCCATTGCTTCCAGAATGTGCAGATTCGAAATACCCTGTCCGCGCAATGCCATCAGGAGCTCGACTTTTTCTTCCCTGAAAAAAGTCATCTTCCCGGAATCCGTCCCGTACCCGCCGATATCAGCTCATTGACGGCCGAATTACGCGTGAACCGCTTCGATACGAGTCATGCCGCCCATATAGGGTTGGATCACGTCAGGTATTGATACAGACCCGTCATTGTTCTGGAAGTTCTCAAGGACCGCAATCAACGTTCGGCCGACGGCCAGACCTGATCCATTCAGTGTGTGCACAAACCGCGTTGACCGGTCTTCTTCAGAGCGGAACCGTGCATTCATACGGCGTGCCTGAAAGTCGCCGCAGTTCGAACAACTCGAGATCTCGCGGTATGTATTCTGTCCAGGTAACCAGACTTCGAGATCATAGGTGCGTTGCGCCGAGAAACCGATATCTCCCGCAGAAAGCACGACAACACGATAAGGCAGTTCAAGGCGCTGCAGTATGGTCTCTGCGCAGACGGTCATTCGTTGATGTTCTGCCTCCGATTGCACCGGTTCCGTTATCGACACCAGTTCAACTTTCCAGAACTGGTGATGGCGAATCATCCCGCGTGTGTCCTTGCCGGCAGCACCGGCTTCAGAACGAAAACACGGTGTGAATGAGGTATAACGGAGCGGTAATGTCCCCTGATCAAGTATCTGCTGACGCACAATACTCGTAAGTGTCATTTCGGCAGTCGGGATCAGATAGCGTCCATCCGATGTACGAAAGAGATCATCCTCGAACTTGGGAAGATTTCCGGTTCCATATGCGGTTTCAGCGCGAACCAGAAGCGGACCCGATATCTCGGTGTAGCCAAATTCCGTGGTGTGAACGTCGAGCATGTACATTGCCAGCGCTTTTTCCAACCGCGCAAGCGCACCCTTCAGCAGAACGAACCGGGAACCAGACATTTCCGCTGCCGTCTCGAAATCCATCAGCCCCAGGCCAACACCAATGTCAACATGGTCACGAACAGTGAACCCGAATTCAGGCAGCACGCCGACGCGTCGTATCTCCCGGTTATCCTCTTCAGTGAGTCCGACAGGTACGTCAAAATCCACAAGGTTCGGAATATCTGCAAGAATCGCATTCAGCTTCGCCGAATTTTCGTGCTCACCCCGTTCGAGTCTCCCGATCTCCTCCTTCAGCGTGCCGACTTCAGCAATTTCCGAAGTGGCATCAATTCCGCGGGACCTTGCTGCACCAATCGTCCTGGACAGTTCCTTGCGTCTGTGACGCAGTACCTGTGAATTGGTCTTGTCGCGTCTTATCTCGAGGTCGAGTTCGAGGATCTCACTGATCGGCACATCCAGTCCTCTTCGTCGACACGTCTTGACAAACAAGTCGACGTTTTCGCGCACCCACGCAATATCATGCATTTGAGGCGTATCCCCTGATCCTGGTCAAAGGTTCTGCAAGTTCATGGCAGGGACTCTTGTTCCATCCATGGTCCGGCGTCAGTCACCATTCGACTCGCGGGACATCTGCGTCTTTCAACGAACGGTACTGGAATTAAGCAAATCGTCAGCAACGGGCCACCGTGCGTACCGCTGCATAGTCTCATAACGACGGCAGACACTGCCACCGGATCAACGAACGACGGCAGCCTTGTTACAGCGAAATTCGGTATGGTTTCAACAGGAGTCCCTTGCCCAAATGCAGCGGCCGCAAAGTTTCAGATAACATCTGCTGTCCGTTGTCATGTGAAACACGGCAATCGCGCGAATATACGTACAAGCAACCCGTGCCTCGCAAACGACAACGGTGTTGTCGCCGACAAACTGCGGTAACCCTCACCTGACGGGATTGAAGTCCGTTTCCTCGTAGTGAACAGGTTCTTCCATTTGCGTCGCAGTTTCGCTGGCCGCTTCGGATTCCTCTTCTCGCTGTGCCCGACGCCGTTCCGTGATTCGGGCGCACCAGATCGATACCTCGTAGAGCAGGATCAATGGCAACGCCAGTCCGAGCTGACTGAACGGATCCGGCGGCGTGATGACAGCAGCAAGGACGAAGACGGCGACAATTGCATACTTCCGCTTTTCCTTCAGGCCCGTCGCCGTGACAACGCCGGTCCTGGCAAGCAATGTCATGATCAGCGGCAGTTGGAAACTGATACCGAACGCGAAGAGAAGCTTGAGCAACAACGAGAAGTATTCGCTGACACGCACTTCCATGACGATGGGTAACTGGCCGAAGTCTCCGGTCTGCTGGAAACCGAGGAAGAACTGCAGAGCAACCGGGAAGAACGCGTAGTAGACCATCGCGGCGCCGAGTGCGAACAACACCGGAAACACGAGCATGAACGGCAGAACGACACGCTTCTCCTTGCGATAAAGCCCCGGCGCGACAAAGGCCCAGAGTTGGTAGGCAAGAAATGGAAGAGAAAGACACAAGGAGACAAAGAAGCCGACCTTCACATAGGTCAGAAATGCTTCTTGCGGGCTCGTGAAAATGAAACGCGGCGGATACTCGGAATCCCTGCTCCGGTCTATTGTGCCACCGTCGGTTACGACTCCATCGGTTTCGGATCCGGTTTCCGGTATCTGGTCATCAGCCGGTTCATCGGAAAACAGCAGCCAGGCGTCTTTCAGAGAACGTTCGATCCAGCCATCTTCTGATGCGGAATCAGTTTCGACTGGAGACAGGCCGTAGGCATCGTAAAGCGGCAGCGCGAGGAAGTTGAAAACACCCGGAGCAAAATAAAAACACGGCAGAAAGGTAACCACGATGACAAGCGCACTGCGTACCAGCCGCTTGCGCAGTTCGATCAGATGTTCAAGAAGCGGCAGCTTCGTGTTGTCGATATCCTTGATCAAGCGGGTTGTCCGGGCGACGCGGTCTGCGACTCATTCTTTGTTTCGTCAGTCTTCACGTCAGACGTGTCGGGTTTTGCGGACGCCCTTTCTCGAATATCCTCGAAGTCGGACCGCAGGGTTTCGTCGGTCTTTTTCAGATCGTCAGCAATCGCACCGGTCGGGTCAACGGTGTTGCGTACGCTTTCCTGCATGGAATTCGGGTTCTTCACCGCCTTGGCGACGTCGTCGAGTTCGCTTTCCTTCGCGTAATCGTCAAGAGTTCGCTGGAACTCGCGCGCGAGGCGACGAACCTTTCCGGTCCATACCCCGACCGTTCGCAAGACTTTTGGTAGATCCTTCGGACCTACGACGACGAGAAGTAGCGCTGCGACTATCGCAAGTTCGAACCAGCCGAGATCGAACATCGCATCCCGTACTTAGGCTGCAGTCTTGTCCTTGCTGACGCTCTCCTCTGCAGCCGCAGTCGCATTTTCGATCGGCTGATGCGTCGTGGTGGTCTCTTTCGCCGTGGTGTCTTCCTTCATCCCGGACCTGAACTCCTTGATTCCCTTGGCGAGATCACCGGCCAGCTTGGGAATCCTGTCGCGGCCAAAAAGAAGGAGCACTATCACCAGAACGATGAGCCAGTGCCAGATACTGAAGGTACCCATGTCGACAACCTTTCCTGCTGTCGTTGACAAACGGTGTCGGAACACATCGGCACCGCCAAGGTCTCAGGCACATATAACGATGTTACGCCTGCCCTTCCACAAGAAATGTTATCGCCTGGCGGCCCCATCGTTCCGTCGACCTGTCGGGGACCGGATCATGACAGGGGAAGCAGGTTGCCCTTCTCGCGCCGCACGGAGCACCGAGAGCACGTTCACTGGCGGGACTGTTCCCTTGGAGATGGACGAAAAGCCCTGGTCGAATCAAGGGTGACGTATGGCTACTATCGGCCACCAGGCAAGCTGTAAGTGGTCAAGGACTTCCCATCGTGTCCGGTCCCGTTGCGCGCGACAGCGGAAGGTTTTCATCTACAGCCACTTCGCTGTACGAACAAAGCGCATCAGGAACCTGTAACTGCCCGGCACGGCATGGTCGTTCAGCCAACCGCCGATCACTTTGCCAAGCCACCACGTCAAGGGTGCGCGATGCCCGCTTGCGAAGGACCTGCTACAGCCTCCGAAGGGTGCGTCCGACGCGGAAGCCTCCCCTTCCGGGTCTTGTCGCAGTATGCCCGGAAAGTCGAAGGTCTCCGGTCGCCCCGCTCCTTCCGGTTCGCAGCCGCGAACCGTCCGAGTTCGAGAAGGCGGGTCCTCTTCGCATGCAGCCTCAAGCCAAACTGCGCCAACCGTTCCTTCAGATCATGCAAAAAGCGTTTCGCGTCCCTGCGGTACCGCAAGCGGGCAACATAGTCGTCCCCATAGCGCACGATGATCGCATCGCCGGTTGCCATACCTCGACGTCATTTGTGATGAAACCACAGGTCCAGCACGTATTGGTGGTCGATGAACACACGCTACGAGGGGAATATCTGGTAGATCACGCGCGTTCGCAAAATCTCGAAGAAGCGCATTCTGGTGCCGGCGTTCTTGCACGCTGTCTTCCACAATTCATCGCTCAGGTCATTGGCGGTGTGCAGGGCGAATGCGTCCATGTTGAGGACGGCGGATTGCGGTTGACTGGGAGGTGAGTGTACGGCGGTTCACCGGAGATGGCCTACACCCATGCCCCGTTGCAAGGCGGCATCATCCAGTTCGGACTATTGATCATCCATTGCAGGTCTCGTGTTTCCGACCTCGCTGCGGTTTGCCCACCGATCTCGAGTCAGATACCCGGATACTGTCGCACCAAAACTGCTGCCGCGTTCACAGGGATAGACAAGGACCGACTCGTCCGCGCACTCAATGGAAACCACAGTTCCGGGTTTCGGCAGATCCTGCCCCATGACGCGTGCGCGAAGTTCCGCACCTTCATTCAGGCGCAATGTAACGAGGCTGGTGTGGCCAAGCAGACGTTGCTCAACGACGATGGCATCGGTCGCACCACCTGTTTCCTGACGCGACAGACGAAGATCTTCAGGTCGAACGAGGACATCAACCCGCTCACCGTCGTTCCCGGATTCAGCCGGAAATACGCCAATCGGCGCTTCAACAACGCCTCGACGGATGTAACCATGCATCCAGTTCACGTCACCCAGGAATCGCGCGACAAACGCCGACTTGGGCCGATTGTAGAGTTCGGCAGGTGTACCGGTCTGGATGATCCGCCGTTCCTGCAGTACCGCCAGCCGGTCACCCATGTACATGGCCTCTTCCGCATCATGGGTCACGACAAGAACGGTTGCACCGATATCCTTGAGCAGCGTGAGAGCCTGTTCCCGGACACGCTCGCGCAGTCGTATGTCAAGACCGGCAAATGGTTCGTCCAGCATGAGCACCGCCGGTTCGGGCGCGAGCGCCCTTGCGAGTGCAATACGTTGCTGTTCACCACCGGAAAGCATGTGTGGATACTTGTCATACTTGTCTGGCAGACCCACACGATCAAGCATCGCGCGGACCTTCTCTTCGCGGTCCGACGACCTGTCATGGCGAAGGCCGAAACCGATGTTCCCCGCAACCGTCATGTGTGGAAACAGGGCAAAATTCTGGAAGACCAGACCGACACCGCGATACTCGGGTGCAATGTTCTTCCCGTCGCCCGAAACAACTTCGCCGTTGATGGAGATTTCACCGCTGCGGATCGGTTCGAGACCGGCTGCCAGACGCAGGACTGTGGTCTTGCCACATCCTGACGGTCCCATCAGGCAGACGATTTCGCGGTGTTTGACCTCCAGATCAATGCCGTCAAGAACGGGTTGGTCCGAATAGGCGAAGCTGACATCGCGAAAGCACAAACCAGGCATGCATGTTCCCGAAAGAATTTCGCAAAATGTATATGCAACGCATTCGCATTATCAACCCTATTCGTTCACCTGATCGTCATCCTGCTCCGGCAAACCGGATTCCTCCCGGATTTTATCGAACTCGGCAACACCCGGGGCGTCGTCAAGTAGTCCTGCTGCCTTCAGTTCACCGTGGCCGGGCAAGTCATTCACGCTGCCCAACCCGAAGTGCTCCAGAAACTCCTGCGTGGTACGCCAGATCAATGGCCTGCCGACCACATCACGCCGTCCCGCAATCCTGATCCAGCCCGCTTCGAGAAGATGGTCAAGTGTTCCACGTGACAGGCTGACTCCGCGGATTTTCTCGATTTCCACGCGTGTGACCGGTTGATGATAGGCAATGATGGCGAGTGTTTCCGTGGCGGCACGGGACAGACGTCGCGTCTTGCGGCGTACGATACGCAACTTGTCTGCCAGGTCGGGTGCAGTGCGGAAGGACCACCTGCCCCCGGACTTGACAGGCCGAACGCCGCGAAGCGCGTACTGTTCACACAACGTCTTCAGAATGACACGGACATCGCTGGTCTCTGCAAGATGGTCCGCAATTTCTCGTTCGGAAACAGGTTCGGGTGAAGCAAACAGCAGTGCCTCAATCAGCCTGACGTCACCTTCAAGATCGTTCATTGATTTTGTTCCGGTGAACGGGAACGAATTTCCACCGGGGCAAAGGCTTCGGTTTGTCGCAGCTCAACCTTGCCGGTACGCGCAAGCTCGAGACTGGCGGTCAAGGTCGAACCCACAGCCGACCTGTAGAGAAGCCCCTGCTTGAATTCGCTCGGCAGGAGAGCCAGAAGACTGCGCCACTCCGGCATCTTTCCGACCATGCGCTCGATACGGGTGAGCGCGCCTTGCATCGAATCAAGATTCAATCTCGCTGGCTGCCAGTCTCCTGTGCTCTGCCGCTTCGAGTGATCAGCATACGCAAGGAGGAGCTGGTGCAGACTGGTTCTCCAGGTGTACTGCGTGTCGACGGGTATGCCGCCGGACGTCTGACAGCGGAAAAAGTCGATACCCAGCTGCGGGCGCGCCATGAGACGTGCTGCACACTCCCGCATCGCCTCGAGCTGACGGAGGCGAAACTGAAGCGCCTCCGCCATCAGGTCGGATTCCGGAACGTCCTCATCCTCCTCGTCAGGAAGCAGAAGACGGGATTTGAGATAGGCAAGCCATGCCGCCATGACGAGGTAATCCGCTGCAACGTCGAGGCGCAAAGTCCGCACACGTGCGACAAATGCCAGGTACTGCTCAGCCAGTGAGAGAATCGATATCTGTGTCAGGTCGACTTTCTGTTTGCGTGCCAACGCCAGCAACAGGTCGAGTGGTCCCTCGAAACCTTCGAGGTCGACAACAAACATCTGGTCCTCATCAGATTCGGACAGGACCTCGAAAGATTGCACATCCGGTTCGGCGGATTCAATTTTCGTGTGATCCACACCAGCCATCATTCCAGTTACCTACGGCGCGAACTGTAGCAGGATCATGAAGACAACTTCCATGACCGGCTCAAGCACCCAGGCCACCGGATTCAAGTCAAATCCGATCTCGCGACCGATCAATGGCGGTAGCAGGAAAAGTGCAAACACCAGCGCCAGACCATATCGCTCCAGGCGCGCGAACTTGATCGCCATGGGTAGTGGAAGCAGCCCGGTTACAACCTTGCCACCGTCGAGCGGTGGTAGAGGCAACATATTAAAAACAGCGAGCAATACATTGATCAACAAAGCATTTTCAATATTATCTAACAACCACAACCGGGCTTCGCCATCAACAAACACGAGCAGGTGCGCGGAAAGGACGGCAACAAACGCCATGACAATATTCATGGCAGGACCAGCGGCTGCAACCAGAACCATGTCGCGCTTGGGCGAACCAAGGGCGTCAAAGTTCACCGGAACAGGCTTGGCATAACCAAACAGGAACGGGGATTTCACCAAGAGCAGAAATGCCGGAAGAATGATCGTGCCGATCTTGTCGATGTGGCTGAATGGATTGAACGTCACACGACCCATTCGACGTGCGGTATCGTCGCCGAGGCGCCAGGCAACCCACCCATGCGCCGCCTCATGCAGGGTGATCGCTGTCACGACCGGAATGATCCAGACGCTGACCTGGTAGAGGATGGTGTCGAAATCAATCAACTGTCGCCGTCACACAGTAATTGGTCGAGTTCACGTCGGGCCGCCACACGGTCGAATGGCGCCTCTGGTTGCAGGATTCTGTTCGCCTCGTCGATTCTCTGCAAGGTTGCCGAATCCATGACCGGTACAGCCTCGGCAACGGCAATGCGTGTTGCAAGGTCCTGATTGCAGTGAATGATAATGTCACATCCCGCTTCCAGGCACGCACGTGCACGATCCGGATGTGAACCGGATAACGCTGCCATGTCGAGCGCATCAGTGAGCAATATTCCAGAAAAGCCTATCTCGCCGCGAATGACATCGTTAATCACTGACGGTGACTGGGATGCCGGTCGTTCCGGGTCAATCGCGTGAAACACGACATGTGCGACAATTCCCCAAGCGGCGTCTGCGAATGATTTGAACGGAAGGAAATCACTGTTTTGCATCAACTCCAGTGAACAATCCGCTTCGGGCAGGACATGATGGGGGTCGACACGCACACGACCGTGACCCGGCAGGTGCTTGATGATTGGCATGATGCCGCCTGCCAGAAAACCCGCACAACTCGCCTTTCCGCAATCCGTGACTGCCATCGGGTCCGCGCCGAATGCCCGGTCACCGATAACGTCATCCATACCGGGCAGACGCAGGTCGAGACACGGTGCGCACACCATGTTGACGCCGAGTGGATAGAGATCTTCAGCGATCAGTCGTGATGCAAGTTGTACAGTGCGCGGTCCAGCCTTGCCAAGTTTCCCCGCAGGTACACCGGACCACCAGTGCGGTTCCCGTAATCGCACGACGCGCCCACCTTCCTGATCGATCATGACAGGCGCATCCGCACGACCGACTGCAGTACGGAATGAGTCGACAAGTTCCCGGACTTGATGCGGGTGCTCGATGTTCCTGGAAAACAGGATCAGGCCAAACGGATCGTACTCTTCGAGGAATTCCTGCTCTTCACTGGTGAGATACAGATCCGAGAGGTCGGTAATGAGTGCGCGTGGCATGGATAGTCAGGGTTCCAGAAGGAAACAATCAAGTTGTCTCTCCTGCAAGGTATCGCACAATGTTTGCGCCTGTTCTTCGCTGCCCAAATCGCCAATCTGCAATCTGTAGAAGTACTGATCAGTCACAAGAACTTCGACAATAACCGGTTGAAGCCCCGCGAGGATATCAGCGTGATCGGCTGAAAGTGTGTTCCAGTACGCCAACGCCCTTTCCCTGCTTGAACTGGACGAGATCTGGACACGCACTTCCAAACCCTCATCGCTCACATCGGAGGCCACTTCCGCTTCAATCTCATCTACCAGACCATCGACCCCGTCCAATGCGGCCGAGTCGGTATTGTCAGCAGTTTCCCCAGTCGATTCTGCCAATTCCAGCGCAGCCGCAACATCGGAGAACGACAGGAGGTCTTCTTCTGCTGCTGCTTCTCCCGAATCCTCAGGTGCGGCCTGTCTCGCCAGTCTTCCCGGTGCGGGCGGCTTGATCCCCGGCCGCGGCGGCAGTTTTTGCGCTACAGTCGCGGTAGCCGTCCTGCTTTGTTCGACGAACGCATCGACCTGCTCGGCCGTGATGATTGGCGTGGTGTCATCGTCGATGATTTCGTCGGCAAACTCTTCTGCCTCGACATCGACCGGTGCGTCTCCGTCTCCGTCCAGCACGATGCGTGGATCAACCGGTTCTTCTGGCGGCGGCATAAGCACATTGGCACGATCGACAGATTCCGCGGACCCGGGGGGCTCAAGAACCAGAATGCGTGGTGCTTCTTCCGCCGTGGACGATGCCAGGTTTTCTTCATCTGCCTCCCGCTTGTAGGGGCCGGGTTCCGCCATGAATACCCGAATACCGGTATCGTCCGGTTGTCGTTCGTACCAGAGCCAACCTGCGACACCCCCGACGCCCAGGATGAGAACCAGTGCGATAATCAGCAGCGGTCGCCGCGTCGATGAGCGTTCGTCCTCTGCAAGACCCTCGTCCCCGCCACCTTCATCAACCGGTTCCGGCATTTCACGTTCGGTTTCCTGGCGCAGGTCATCGTCGTGGGCATCGGAATCGATTTTTTCCGTGCTCTTGCCGGAGTCCGTGCCGAACAGCTTGGGTTCCTTACGCGATTTCAGCGCATCTCCTCCCTGGGTTCGACACCGATGATACCAAGACCAGCGGCGATGACCTGTCTGACCGCTTCAACAAGTGCGAGTCTTGCCGCACTCAGACCCGGGTCGTTTTCGATGACGAATCGCATCGACGGGTCATCGCGTCCACGGTTCCAGAGCGCATGGAATGAACCCGCCAGGTCATAGAGGTAGTTCGCGATCCTGTGTGGTTCCCGCATCTCTGCAGCCTGACCGACGACGTCGCTCCATCGGGCCAGAAACCTGATGAGATCGATTTCGTGCGAATCGACAAGGTCGTCCATCCGGACACGGCCTGGAGCGGTCGCAACAAGACCGGAATCGCCTGCCTTTCGCAAGGCTGAGCAGGCCCGTGCATGGGCGTATTGCACATAGAACACCGGATTGTCGCGTGATTGTTCCATGACACGCACGAAGTCAAATTCAAGGGGCGCATCGAGTCGTCGGGTAACCATCATGAATCGCAGGACGTCCTTGCCAACAGCCTCGACCACTTCGCGCAGTGTAACAAACTGACCGGTTCGCTTCGACATGCGAACCGGTTCGCCCGCATCGGAAAAACTTACAAGTTGGGTCAACAGGATATCAAACTCTGCGGTTCCGTCCGACAAGGCCGCAACTGCTGCTTTCAGGCGTTTCACATAGCCTGCGTGATCGGCACCGAAAACATTGACGATCGTATCAAATCCCCTGCGCACCTTGTCCCAGTGATAGGCAATATCAGGAGCAAAGTAACTCCATGTGCCGTCGGATTTGCGGAGTGCACGATCGGTGTCATCACCGAACTGTGTTGAACGGAAGATGAGTTGTGGCTCGCGCTTGCGGGCTTCTGTCTTTCGTCCCTTTGGCGGTTCGAGAACGCCGGTATACACAAGTCCCCTGCGTTCCAGTTCACTGATACTTTCCTCGATCCGACCTGACTCGACCATCTGGCGTTCGGAACTGAATATCTCCTGGCGAACGCCTGCCTGGGCGAGGTCGGCCTTCACGACATCCATCATCGTGTCTATCGCGAATGTGCGTACACCGTTCAGCGTCTCGGGCAGCGTATCCCCGTCCCCAACGGACTCCAGAATGTCCGGATCCGGCAGATCAGCGCACCGGTCGGCAAGCGTTTCACCCACGTCGATCAGATACGCGCCAGGATAGAGGGAATCCAGGATTCCGGTATCGACGGGAATACCGCGCGCTTCATAGGCTCGCACAAGCACGGACCAGGCGAGCTTGTTGACCTGCGAACCGGCATCGTTGACATAGTACTCGCGTGTGACGTTGTAACCGACAGCAGCAAGCAACGATGCGAGGACATCGCCATAGACCGCGCCGCGTGCGGTTCCCACATGCGGCGGACCTGTCGGATTTGCCGAAACATATTCGACATTGACCGTGTGACCGTGTCCCAGATCGGGTAACAACGCGACCGGCCCTGTCTCCAGAAGTTCTGCAAGCTGTCGGTGCCAGTAGCGCGAGGACAGTCTGATGTTGATGAACCCGGGACCTGCAGTCTCCACTGCGCTGATATCGGGATCGGTCTCAAGAACACGCGAGAAACACTGCGCAAGTTCACGCGGCGGACGCTTCGCGTCTCGTGCCAGCATCATTGCGGCGTTCGTGGTCAAATCACCGTGACTGACGTCGCGTGGTACTCCAAACCTGAGTTTGGCCAGGTCGCGATCGGATGGCAGGACGCCGTTTTCCACGAGGGTCACTGCGATGGCCTGCAAACGACAGGAAAAGTCGTGAAACACATTCACAGGACTGTCTGAGCGCATGGTATCGGTCAACTTGAAATCCGCCTGAATTCCGCATCCGCGAAACGATCAGTCATACCGGCGATGAAGTCCGCGATCAGCCGCATTCCTGCCGGTTCGTCGACAGCGCGATAACGCATGGCCCACTCGTCTGGAAGTTCGTCAGGATTGCATCTGTACGACTCAAACAGTCCGCCGACAATGCAGTCTGCCTCGTACCATTGTTCCTTGATCTGATGATTGTTGTAGAAATGGCGATAAAGCCAGTCCTGTACCTCCACGATCAATGCCTGTCCCTGGTCACTGAAAGAGATGATCGGTGCAGTAAACCAGCGGACGTCATCGGCCGAATTAACGCCTGAATCTGCAATATTCCTCCCGGTCTGCACAATGACGTCGCGGACGAAATGATTCACCAGTCGGCGCGCGATCGCGAAAGACCGTGAATCGGGTGATGCATGCGGAAACTCTGCATCGATTTCAGCGATGAACTGCGCGATGGGGTCGATGTGTCGGAGGTCTGCCATATCCAGAATTCCGTTCGTCAGGCCATCGTCGATGTCATGACAGTTGTAGGCAATATCATCGGCCAGCGAAGCAATCTGGGCTTCGGCGCTGGCGAAAGACTGGACCTCGAGATCGTGCACCCGGCAGTAATTTCTGATGACTGCCGGGACCTCCCCGTTGAATGGGCCATTGTGTTTGACAATGCCCTCAAGTGTCTCCCAGGTCAGGTTGAGGCCCGCGAAGTTCGGGTAGCGGGATTCAATACTCGTGACCAAACGCAATGTCTGGAGGTTGTGATCAAAACCGTTCCAGAGCGCCATACGTTTGCGCAGCGCTTTTTCTCCTGCATGACCGAACGGCGGGTGGCCAAAATCATGTGCCAGCGAGATGGCTTCCGTCAGATCTTCGTTCATACCCAGCGAGCGTGCAATCGTTCGGGCAATCTGCGCGACCTCCAGGGTATGTGTCAGGCGTGTACGGGGGTGATCACCCCTTGTCGTGACGAACACCTGTGTCTTGTGCATCAATCGCCGGAAAGGTCTGGAGTGAATGATCCGATCCCTGTCACGCTGAAAGACCGTGCGCGTCATGCAGTCCGATTCCTGGAACCTCCGTCCACGTGTGAGGGCAGGATCAGAGGCACATGGCGAGAAAAAATCGGCGTTCATGACAGGCGCAAGTTATCCATCGAGCTTGCGTATGCAACATCGACACGTGGGTAAAACGAGGTTTCCAGCGCTGTTGCTCACTCTGTCACGTTCCTGACTTGCCCGACTGTCCGAATTCTGGTGTCACCGATCTCGTATTAGTTGACGTGCATGTCATAAATGGTCGTACCGAGAAAGTAACGGTCGCAACCTGTTCTGGTCCGAATGTACTGCGTGGCACCCTCGCCAGGCGGCCGCACTGGCCGGTGTCGCACCCTGGACCCGGGAAAACGGCACGTCTGCCAGTGCCCGCACATCCGCGGCGACCGCGTGACCTCCTTGACATGGCTGCAACAACCGCAATCCGGCACAACCCGGATAGGGTGGTCGTCTACCCGCGACTGACACAGGCCGGCAAACCGCGCAAGGTCGTACTGGTCGCCGTCATGCGAATGCTGATCGTTCTCGCCAATACACTGCTGCGTGGCGGCGCTCCTGGACAGTGACCGCTCCAGCAATCTGAACAACCTTTGAAAGGAAATCGAACACTTGTGAATTATCCGACAACAAACCAACCCAGGACACCGAAACGTCAGTTGATCGAAGACGTGAATGCGTAACTGTCTACTCGACAGTTCTTCAAAAACTCGGCGGCGAATCATATGGAAACCTGGGGCAGAAGACGAAAACACCGCGTCTGTTATGTTTCAGGCGATCAAAAGGACACAAGGTTTCAGTCGCAGTATCAGGAACCCAGCGCGCTGATCCGATGTTTTACAATATGGTCAGACGACACGATTCCTGATTGGAACATTGATGATTGTGTCGACGAAGACCAACATCGTGCCGAACAAAGTGGAGATCACCATCATGACAACGGCGATGGAGGAGCAGATCAGTACGCGTTTGGACCGGTTCGCCGCCATTCGTGATGAATGTAAAATGCGTGGTGTCGCGTTCGTGCAAATTCATATGCCGGATCTCAATGGCCTGCTTCGTACGAAGTATGCACCGTTCAAGATCTCGGATGCCGGCGAGTCATTCAATGCCATTCTCTATAACGTGACCTATTCCGACGGCGCACCCACAGGAGATGTCGTCTTCGATGCACCGATCTGCTGGCTCGATAACGGATACGGGAGCATTCAGGCTCTCGCGGACCCCGGGTCATTTGCAATTCACAACTGGCGACCGGATGTCTGCTCGGTAATGCTCAACACGTTCATGCTCGATGGCACAGCATGCGGTCTGGATGTTCGCGCACAACTCAAGCGTATCGAGGACGAAGCAATCGCACGCGGCGTCCTGCCGAAAGTGGCCTTCGAGATCGAATTCGGCCTGTTTCACTATGACGAGGAACTGATTCAGCAGGGTCGATATTCGGAGCTTCGCCCGCACGGCAAGAGCTTTACCAACTACGACATGCTGCGCGCACCTGGTTACGAAGACCTTATGCAGGAGTTCATGCGGCGCATGATGGGCCTTGGTTATCCGCTTGCTTCGTTTGTCTCTGAGTACGGCCGCGGAATGTATGAGTTTGCGATGAAGCCCCTGCCGCCGCTCGCGGCTGCTGACGCGATTACCCGTGCCAAGCACCATTTGAAGGAACTCTGCCTCGAACAGGGCCTCATCGCTACGTTCATGACGCGCTTTCAGGGACCTGGCAGCGAAAGTTCGTCCGGGACACACATTCATCAATGCCTTGTCGACGTGGAGAGCGGCGAGAACCTGTTTCATGATCCCGTTCATGAACTCTCCAGCATTGCCCGGCACTATGCCGCGGGATTGCTGGCCACAATGCGCGAATTTCACGTGATCTTCAGACCAACGATCAATTCCTATCGCCGTATGGATCGCAATGCCTGGGCGCCGGAAGAAATCTACTGGGGAATTGAAAATCGCACTGCGCCGGTCCGCGCAATCACGCGTCCCGACAAGGATGCGTGCAGGCTCGAGCACCGCTGCGGTGGGTCCGATGTGAATGCCTATCTCGCTGTCATGGCAACTGTCGGGCCGGGTATTCTTGCCGTCGCAGAAAAGTGGGACCCGTGGGACCTCGTTCCTGGCGCCAGCCTGGAGGCGCAACGTGAATTCCCTCTGCACCGCTCGCTGCGCGATGCCACCGAGGATTTCAAATCATCACCTGTCGCCAGGAAAATTCTCGGATCCGAACTTCACGAACAGTACGTTCGCAGCAGGGAGAACGAACTCCAGGCGTTTGAAACCTGGCAGTCGCAGCACATCACCGAATTCGAGTTTCAGCGATACTTCGAGGGTAGCTGATCACAAATCGTCCGAAAGCGTCATGGCTTGGCCATACACCCGCCATCAACGATCAGCTCGGTACCCGTGATGTAGCTCGCATTCTCGGACAGGAGAAACATCACCGCATTCGCAATGTCCTCGGCAACCCCGACCCTGCCAAGCGGCACGTGCTGATTGATCGCTGCCATCGCATCACGATTGTTGTCCCAACGCGCCTGCATCGGTGTATGAACAGGTCCCGGTAGAATGGAGTTCGAGCGAATTCCGTCCCCGGCAAACTGTATTGCCAGTGATTTGGAAAGCCGAACGACTCCAGCCTTGGCGACGCCATAGGCATCTTGCGGCTTGTCATCCCCGCGTATGGCGTCGGTTGATGCAATGTGGACCATGGATCCGCCGCCTGAACGCCGCATGTGTGGAATTGCGTGACGGGCAGTCAGGGCGAACGACTTGACATTGATCGCGAGTACCCGGTCCCAGATATCCATGTCCATATCCACACAGGATCGATCGCGGTCAAACCAGAGGACACCGGTCGTGTTGACCAGGAAATCGAGCCGGCCGGCACGTTCCGCCGTGAGGTTGATTGCAGTTTCGACGAATAGTTCGTCAGTCGCGTCACCCTGATGAAACACACACGTCGTCGGCCCTGTAAACGCGTCCGCTGGCGGTTCATTGATGTCGAGAACGCCAACGTCGGCGCCAGCTGCAGAAAGGTCTCTGGCAACCTGGAGTCCCATACCGCTTGCACCACCGGCCACAATCGCGGCCTTGCCTGCAAAACTCATACGCATACCTCTCTGATCAGATGAATCATTGCCATCATTCCCGGTGCCCGAAACTCACAATCCGGTAGCGCATCAACAAGTACATCGCGGAAAACGCCAGAAACACAACCCCGTTGACCAGCGCAGCAAGAGCCGGGAGTTCCGGTCCGAGACCATGCCGCAAGGAACCCCACGCCGTGGACGGGAGGGTTTGCGTCGCCCCCAGATTGTAGAACGCTATTTCGAGATTGTTGAATGCAAGGATAAAGCTGATGATGAATGCACCAAGCATCGCCGGCCAGATATTGGGGAGCGTGACCTCCCAGAAGCAACGCATCGGCCGGGCCCCCATGACAAGCGCGGCATCGTCGAGTCTCCAGTCGTGGCGTGCAAGCTTCGCAAGCATGATCAGAAAGGCAAATGCGGTTCCCGGAATGGAAATCGCCACAATCGCCGAAAACATGTTGCCGGACAGGTCAAGCACCTGACGATTGAAGATAAGGCTCGATATTCCGATCAGAAGATTGGAAACGAACAACGGGCAAAGATAGGTCACCACGACAAGGACGCGCCATCGTGCACGATACTTGAGAACTGCAATACTGCCGATGGTCGCGAAGAACGTGCACAAAAGGGCGCTGCCTGCGCCCAATGTCAGGCTGTTGTAAAGCGCCTCATGATAGGTACGGCCAACCCACAGGAGTTCGTATCCGCGCAACGAGAACTTGAACGGAAATGGCCAGGCAATGCTCTTCGAGATTGACTGGTAGATGATGTAGAAGATCGGCGCATACAGGAAAAGGTAGAGAACGCCCAGCATCAAGCCGGAAACTGCTCTCGTGACCAGAATCGGAACAGTCGTGATCAACTTACGCGCCCTTCCCGGTAAATCCGCTGCGCTGCAGATTGACGCTGCGCCACATGAGCAGGACCGCGCCCGAGGAAACGAGGAACAGGATCACGCCCATTGCTGAACCGAGTGCCCACGTTCCGGTTTCGCCAAACTGCTTGCCCAGCACGGAACCGAAGGATGCGCCGTTCGGCCCACCGAGAAAAATCGGCGTGATGGAAGCCGCCATGCAGGGCACGAAAACGATGACAATGCCGATCGCCGTACCCATCCAGTTCAACGGCCAGGTCACTTCGACAAACGCGCGCCACGGTTTGGCGCCATTCACCTTCGCGACCTCAAGCAGATCGAATTCGAAATTGAGAAGCGACAAGTAGATCGCCGTAACCATGAACGGAATGTAGAGATAGAACAGTCCGATGCCTGTCGCGAACTGCGAAAACATGATGGCCTCGACGGGTGACAGACCAAACGTCATCAGGGTCATGTTGAATGCGCCCACCGGGCCCATCAGAGCCTGCAACGCGGAAACCCGAAGAATGACTCCCGTAAAGAACGGACCCGCAAGCGCGAGGATCATCAGCAAGCGATAGCGGTGGCCGTAGCGCGCGATGAAGAATGCAACCGGCCAACCGTAGATCAGGCAAGCGAGTGAAACACACACGGCGGTCGCAAACGACCGCCACAGGAAGACCATGTAGGTCTCCTCGGAAAACAGAACCCGGTAGTTGTCGAGATTCCAGTCCGGATAGATCTCGAACACTTCCGTCCGCCAGAAGCTGAAGACGATGATCGAGATGATTGGAACAAACAGAAAGACCACAATGAACAATGTGCCAGGCAGGCCCATTGCAAGGAAACGTTGACTCTCCGTCAGATTGATCCGCATGACGGGATGATCACGCTCCGGCAATCATGAATGGCTGCCTTCCACGAGAAAACAGTTACCGTCATCGCGCTGCCACACGATATTGATGGCCCGGCCAGCATGCGAACCTTCAGTTGCCGTTCTGCCGCTGATGGTCAACTCGTGACCGTTTTCCGCAACGACCTGATAATCGATCCCCGCCCCCTTGAAGATGACGTCGCGAATATGTCCTCGAATGACGTTCGTTTCGGCCCCCTCACCCGCAGCATCGCTGAAGTCGACCCTGAAACGCTCGCATTTGACAAAGTAATCCACCCTGCTTCCGGAACCCGCGCCGTTCGGCAACGGAACCCTGATCGGGAGCCCGTTCCAGTCCAGTAAACCATCGTCTGACGCAACCGAGACGAGCGAACCCTGGAATCGGTTGGAGTGGCCAACAAATCCCGCGACAAAACGGGTCGACGGGTTCTGGTAGACGTCCAGCTTGTCAGCAACCTGTTCGAATACACCCCCGTTCATCACCACGATGCGGTCAGACATCGTGAGGGCTTCTTCCTGATTGTGCGTCACATAGATGAAGGGAATGCCGAGCTCGAGCTGGTATCGCCGAATCTCGACCTCCATTTCCTTGCGCAGCTCACGATCAAGATTGGCCAAAGGTTCGTCGAGCAGAAGCATGGCGGGGCGTGCAATCAGACCGCGCGCCAGGGCAACACGCTGTTGTTGTCCTCCCGAAAGCTGGTTGGGGTAGCGTTCCTCGAGGCCCTGCAGATGCAGGAGTTCAACAACCCACTTCAGGCGTTCATCCTGTTCCGACCTGGGTAAACCCTGCATGCGCAACGGAAACGTGATGTTTTCGCCTACACGCTTGTGGGGAAAGAGCATGAAGTCCTGGAAAACCATGCCGATACCCCGCGCGTACGGAGGCTCATGGGTCACGTCCCTGCCGTTGATCCGCACGCTGCCTGTATCGGTGTTTTCGAGTCCTGCGATGATTCTGAGCAGCGTTGTCTTGCCGGAACCGCTTGGACCAAGAAGTGCCAGAAACTCCCGCTGGTCGATGTCAATTGAAACCGACTTGACAGCGTCAACCGAGCCGAAGCGCTTGGAGACGCTGTCGATGCTCAGGACAACATCATTCATTGGAGCGATCACGCGTTTGTAGCGGCGCGGAACCTGCGTTGAATGTCACGCAGGTTCCGCGAAACCCGTTGTCGACCCGGATCAGGCCGCTTCGACCTCGTTCCAGATACGCTCCCATTTCTCCGGCGAGGACGGCTGATCAAACATGTGCAAGCCACGAAGTTCTGCCGTGCGATCAAGCATCAACAATGACACCTCCTCGTCTGGCAGCATGTCGCGCACGTCGAAGCACGGAGCCACGCCGATACCGGCGACACGCTGCATGCTGGCACGGCTGATGTAGTGGTTCATCCAGTGATGGGCGACCTCGATGACCTCGCTGTCCGTCGTTGCCGAACTGAGCTGCCAGCTGTCAATCCAGCCCAGGCCTCCTTCCTTGGGTTGCAGCATGTGCCCAACCTGGAAGTCGATCTCTCCGGCCCAGTAGGCGCGTGTCAGACGACGATAGATTTCGGAAAACTCGGGCGAAGCCCAGACCAGACCGGGCCGCATCAAACGCTGCAGGCCGTCATAGTCCGTATAGCGCGTCACGAGGAGGCCCTTCTGCTTGATAAGCAATTCCTTGGCACGCGCCAATTCGTCATCGGTCAGCTTGTAGGGATTGAACGGTTGCCCATCGGGGCGCGCGTCCATCGTCGTTCCCATTTCCGTTGCCGCCAGAATTCCCGCCATGGCGATGTTTTCCTCAAACCGGGCACCGGTTGCGAGGTGGCCGCCATACTTCTCATCAAACATGATGTTCAGCGTATCCCGATCCTCTTCCACGATGTGGTCGAAATTCATCGTGATACCGTAGCTGCCCCAGCAATTCATCACGCCGATCAGCGTTCCACCGGGTACGTCGTGCAACAGGTCATAGGCGCCTGGCTGAAAATCCGCAAAGCTGTTCGCGAGATTCGGCACAAGGTCTTCATTGATCGGCTGAATCAGGCCATCGCGAAGATAGAGTCGCGGCCAGAAACCATCGGCCATGACGAGATCGAAGTCTTCCGTTCCGCCAGCCTTCATCTTGTTGAATGCTTCGGAGTTGCCGTCGAAGAACTGCGGCGCGATACGCGCATCATACGTCTCTTCGAACTCGGTAACGGTTTCCTGAATGATGTAATCTTCCCACATCAGCATACGCACTGTCAGCGTCGCCGCTTCTGCATTGCGGATGTACGGCATTCCAAGCGCCGCGCCGGCACCAGCCGCCAGTGTCGTTTTCAGGACGTCGCGTCGATTCAGCGACTTTGATGTTCCTTTTTTGACCACTTGATTTCCTCCCTCATTCTTAGAAGAAGCAATTCCTGCCAAAGTGCGGAATGGCTTCCCGATCCAGTGCACATTACCGGATTACGAAAACAATGACACAATCGCGCCAAAACGCATGCGTAACCCTACAATGAACCTCAAGGATCGTATCATAGTCATAACCGGCGCAAGCAAGGGAATAGGTGCTGCCAGTGCGCGGCTGTTTGCGTCACTGCGTGCACACCTTGTTCTGGTCGCCCGATCCGAACCTGCTCTTGAATTGCTGGCAAACTCGCTGAGAGACGCGGAAAGCGACATTCAAACCTGTGTGGCCGATGTCACGAACCCTGATGACTGCGCACGCGTGGCCGCCACGGCCATTGACAGATTTGGCCGCATCGACGGTTTGTTCAACAATGCCGGCCAGCTCCATGACGGCGATGCCGGCATACTCGAGACAACGCCCGAAATCTGGAATCTCACGATCCGGGCCAATCTCGATTCAGTTTTCCTGATGTCACGAGCGGTCGTGCCCTGTCTTGTGGAGAATGGGCGGGGAGCAATACTCAACAACGCATCGATGGTGGCACACATCGGCTCCGCAACGGCGCAGATTGCCTATTGTGCTGCAAAGGGTGGCGTTGTTGCCATGAGTCGCGAAATGGCCATCGAACTTGCCCCAAGAAACATACGTGTGAACGCGATCTCCCCCGGTCCGGTTTCAACGGAACTATTCAGGAGCACGATCGGGCAGCAGTCTGGGTTCATGGATCAAAGACTGCCGCACATGCCAATGAAACGCCTGGGCGAAGCGCACGAGATTGCGTCAACTGCGGCTTTTCTTCTGAGCGACAGCTCATCCTTTCTGACTGGCCAATCCATCATCGTCGACGGTGGCATTACGGCGGCGTACACAACCTGAGTGGTTCCGGATACCGGCGGCAATGATCGGACCAGGCCTCAAGCCAATCAATCTCGTTTTCACGACGTTCATGCGCGTACACGCAAGCCGTCTGAAACATCGCACTTGCGATCCCTATGACATGCCGGGCATGGACAACAGTGGTCTGGACACTGTTGTGACCGAACACGACACAGACCTTTTCACGGCATCGGCAGCCGCGAGATAGCGTAACAGTCGGAGGTGTGGCGGGAGATACTTGCGGTGTATCGATTTCACGAACCGGGTCATGCGCGGCAAGGGTACAAAAATCTCGCGCAGGCAGTCAGATGGCACGCAACGACATTTGCGTTGATCTGCCCCGGAACAGACACCCACCAGGCGTCGAGGAACACAGGTGTCACAGCTTTTCGATCGGGCAAATGTCACGCTGCACGATGATACGGATCATCCGGTGCAGTTCGCGTATATTGACTTGAAATCCGTGACTGTCATATTTCCAGGACACAGTGGATCACAACCCGTTCCAGAAATGAGTCAAATGGATCAGCAAGACGGTATCATCCTGACATCCGACGCAGCCAGACGAATTGGCGAGATCATGGAGTCGGAATTCAGCGGCGATGAAAGCGGCAAGTTGCGTATTACGGTGACCGGCGGCGGATGCTCCGGTTTCCAGTACAGTTTCTCGATCGACGCCGGCGAAGAGGAAGGGGATCGCGAGTTCCACATGAACGATGCCACTGTCGTTGTCGATGACGTTTCGTTGCGCTTCCTGAAAGGATCTGTCCTGCGATACATCGACAATCTCGAGGGCAGCTATTTCACGCTCGAGAACCCCAACGCCAGAACATCATGCGGATGCGGAACATCTTTTTCTGTGTGAACGCCATCCGTTCGTCGACTTCGTGAAAATCGCCACCTGGAACGTCAATTCGATCCGGGCACGCTTGCCCGCAGTCGTCTCATGGCTCGGCTCGGCATCACCCGATATCGTGTTGCTGCAGGAGATCAAGACGACGGAAGGCGAATTTCCGTTCGAGCCGATCGGAGACCTCGGTTACAACTGCGAGATCGTCGGCGAGAAGTCATACAATGGTGTCGCGATTCTCTCCAGATTCCCGATCGACGTCGAAGAAACCAGCCTTCCCGGCAACACCGAAGACGAACAGGCCCGTTACCTCGAAGCATTCACTGGCGGTGTGCGGGTTTCTTCGATCTATCTCCCCAACGGGAATCCCGCGCCGGGCCCGAAATTCACATACAAGCTTGAATGGATGGAACATCTGATCCGGCACGTTCAACACCTGCTGGAGTACGAAGAAAGGGTTGTGCTCGGCGGCGATTACAACGTCTGCCCGGATGATCAGGATGTACACGACCCTGCGGGTTGGGCCGACAACGCGCTGTGCCTTCCGGAATCGCGCGCACTCTTTCGCCGGATCCTATGGTCGGGTTACACGGATGCATTTCGGACATGGAACGGGGACGGCCCGGACGACTGGACATTCTGGGACTATCAGGGCGGTGCATGGTATCAGAATCACGGTGTACGCATCGACCACCTGCTTCTTTCGCCGCATGCGGCAGACACCCTCGTCGATTGCCAGATCGACAGGACACCGCGTGGAAAGCCACGGGCCTCGGATCACACGCCGATCTGGTGTGAACTTGATGATTGACCGGGCCCCGTTTGACGCATTCACGGTTTCTACACGGTGATAATTCATGTAACGATTGCGTTGACGCGCTTTACGGCGGCGAAAACCGGAACCGAACTGTCGAGGAGATCCTGTTCATGTCACCTGCAGTTGCCTTCAAGTGCGACAGTGTTTCAACACACCAGATGACTCCGTGGGCGCCGGTTGACCGACCGCGCCATACGCGCGGCCGGCTGGGATTTGTTCTCCTGAGCAACGAGGAAACTGCCGACGACGATATGCGGTTTGTCGCACCGCGTGATGTCGGCATATTCGTGACGCGCGTGAAGATTGCCGATCCTGTCAGTCTGGCAACCCTCGGCGACGTCGCGAATGAACTGACGCGCTGCGCGCAGGTGCTGCCGGCGGATCTTGACGCGATCGCGTATGTCTGCACTTCGGGCAGTGTTGTTGTCGGCGAGGACGAGGTTGCAAGGCTGCTTTCACTTGCACAACCCGCTGCGAAGACAATCTCCCTCGTCACCTGCGCCACTGATGCGCTGCGCGCACTCGGTCTGAAACGGATCAGTCTCGCCACCCCGTACATTGACGAGGTGAACAGGGCCGAAGTTGCCTTCCTGGAAGACAGGGGATTCTCCGTGGTCAAAATGACCGGACTCGGCATCGGAAACGGTCGGGACATGTGCATGGTGGAACCGCGCAGAATTGTTGATCTGGCGTTGGAGAGTGATACAGCCGACGCGGAGGGCATATTCGTCTCCTGTACAGCCCTGCGCACGATAGAGGTTGTCGAGGAAATCGAGAGGATCGCCGGCAAACCTGTTGTCGGCAGCAATCAGGCGCTTATCTGGCGCATGTTGCGCCTGATCGGCGTCGAGGATCAAATGGACGGCCTTGGCCGGTTGTTCCGCGATTGTTGAAATACCACACCAGCCCGCCGGTTTGATTGTCGACACGGACGGTGACACGCAAGATTTGATACAATCCGGGACCGACAGCGGTCGCCTGTAAACCAAACCGATTGAACAGCAAGCACCTGGCATGACTGTCATTCACCCGGCGTGGACCACTTTCGCACAGACACCGAGTGTGTCGAGCGACGCCGATGTCCACTGGCTGCGATTCAGGGAAGGAGCCGAACGGCACCAATTGACGGATGCTGCCGGCACCGTGGAGGATCACGCCGCGACACGTGCCCTGCTCCAGTCAATCTTTACACACAGCCCCTATCTCACGCGCTGCCTTCTTCTGGATCTCCCGTTCACCTTCCGGTTGCTCTGTAACGGGCCTGACGATGCCTACGAATCCGCTCTGGACAGCGCGAAGTATCAAGTTGAACCCGAACCCGAGGCGCAACTGATGGACCGTTTGCGCGTGGCCAAGAGACAGGTTGCCGCGACGATCGCCCTGGCGGACATCGTTTCCGCATGGCCGCTGGACAAGGTGACCGGTTCACTGTCTCTCTTTGCCGGAACGGTCCTGCGGACAACCTGCGCCGCACTGCTCGGTGCACTTCACGACAAGGGTGAACTCGCACTGCAAGACCGGGCCCGCCCGGAAACGGGGTCCGGACTGTTTGTCCTTGCCATGGGAAAGCTTGGTGCCGACGAACTGAATTACTCCAGTGATATCGACCTGATCGTCCTGTTCGATCAGGACGTCGTCCCGGACACGGGCAAGCGTGGCGTTCAGCAGATCTTTACACGCCTGGCACAGGGATTGACCCGGATTATCGGATCACAGACTGCACGTGGTTATGTGTTTCGCACCGATCTGCGACTGCGGCCTGATCCCGGTTCGACGCCACCGGCAATCTCTGTTCGCTCTGCTGAAATTTACTATCGGGAATCGGCGCGGAACTGGGAACGCGCCGCCATGATCAAGGCACGCCCGATTGCCGGTGATATCCGGGCCGGCGACGCATTCCTCGAAACCCTGCAACCGTTTGTGTGGCGTCGCCGTCTCGACTTTCTTGCGATGCAGGATATCCGGACGATGAAACAGAAGATCGACGCCGCACGGACAACCGGTGACGATCCATTGAAAGGCCACAGCGTCAAGCTCGGGCGTGGCGGTATTCGCGAGATCGAGTTTTTCGTGCAGTCGCAACAGCTACTGTGGGGCGGGCGCGATCCTGAACTGCGCAACCGCCGGACACTGGAAATGCTCCTTCTCCTTTCGCGCAAGGGACATGTTGCCTACGGGACCGTGCTTGACCTTGACGCTGCATACACGTTCCTGCGCCGCCTCGAACACCGCCTGCAGATGGTCAATGACCAGCAGACCCACTCCCTGCCCGACAGTGATGACGGACTGGCGAACATCGCGTCATTCATGGGTTTCGAGTCAATCAGCGCACTCGAGACCGAACTGCGCAAGCACATCGGACTGGTCGAACACCATTTCTCCAACCTGTTTGCCGACCGGATCGACGTCGCGCAACGCGAGTTGCTTGTCTTCCCGGATGATGCCGATGATCCCGAAACCCTGACCACACTCGGAAACATGGGGTATGGCGACCCGTCACGAATCTCCGGTTACGTCCGGAACTGGGCAGAAGCGCGCGTTCCCGCGCTCAAGTCCGACC
The DNA here is from genome assembly GCA_965200745.1 of Alphaproteobacteria bacterium. Taxonomy (GTDB): domain Bacteria; phylum Pseudomonadota; class Alphaproteobacteria; order SP197; family SP197; genus SP197. Next base: position 2,464,839 of record CBDAUZ010000001.1, on the reverse strand, counting down.
TGGCGCGCCGGGACTTGCAGAAACTCACCCCTGCCCTGTTGACCGCCTTTGCGAATTTCGCTGATTCCGACACGGTCTTTGCGCGCTTCAACGAGTTCCTCGCACGACTGCCTGCGGGAACCGAACTGTTCCCGCTTCTTGCCGCACACCCCGAACTGTTCGACCTCATCGGTACGATCATGGGTTCTGCGCCGCGCCTGGCTACATGGCTGACCCGGTACCCGGTACTGTTCGACAGCCTGCTCGCCCGCGAGTTTGCCGAACTCTCGCTCGATGACGAGGACTTCGAGCCGGAAATGAAGGAAACGGTCCGCCGCGGACTCGTCAGGCTGTTCTATCTTCACGAACTCGACAAGGACGAAATGCGCGGGCAACTCGATGCCGCCGCCGCAACCTGCCGGGATCTGCAGGACCTGCTCGACATCGAACGCCGCTGGGCCAACGACAAGCTGTTCCAGATCGGTGTACACATACTTCGCGGACTGTTGACACCGGTCGAAGCCGGACGCCCGCTCTCGAATATCGCGGAAGTGTGCATCAACAAGCTCGTGCCGTCCCTGGAAGAGGAGTTTGCCGCCGATCACGGAAGACTGCCTGGCGGTCGATTTGGCGTTGTTGCATTCGGGAAACTCGGCAGCCGGGAAATGACAGTCAGTTCCGATCTGGATCTCATGTTCCTCTACGATTGCGACAGCAATGCAACCGAATCCAACGGCCGCAAGCCGCTCTCGGTGATCCAGTACTACGCACGCCTGTGTCGCCGTCTCATTGCCGCGGTGTCGTCGCCGACAGCCGAGGGCAAGCTCTACGATGTCGACATGCGTTTGCGTCCGTCAGGAAACGCCGGACCAATTGCCTGCTCCATGGAAACATTCGAGCGGTACCAGCTGAACGATGCATGGACCTGGGAACACCAGGCGCTCACGCGCGCCAGGATCATCCATGCCGAAACCGGGCTGCGTGAGGATTTCGAACGTGTCAGAAATACCGTCCTCGGCAGATCGCGCGACCGGAATGAACTGGCCGGCGCCGTCAATGACATGCGCGAACGGATCAGGAACGAAAATCGATCCGGATCCGCAACAATCAAGCACATGCCGGGTGGGCTTCTCGATATCGAGTTCATGGCCCAGTACCTTCAGCTCCTTCACGCCGCGCATGTGCCGGGTATTGTCGCGGGCCATTCAATCGCCGTATTCGAAGCCGCCGGCAATCATGACATCATCGACAAGGACACCATGCAGGACCTCTGCGAGGCAACAACCCTGTGGCGAAACCTGCAGGGAACCCTGCGCCTGACAATGGAAAATGAGAACATCTCCGAAACCGCGCGGATTCCGACAGGTGGACTGGTCCATCAACTTGGCGGCAAGGTCTTCGCAGGCGCGCTGATCGAGACCGTGCACGAGACTGCTGAACGGGTCGCCGGTCACTACAGATCGATACTCGATCTTTCGCAGGACTGATCGTTGCAGATCGCCGCTGTGGAACTTGACAAGGTACCCTGTGCATCTATTCTTCATTCGATCATGAATGGTGCGTTTTCTTCGTTGAAAACTTGTATCCATTCGTGTTGGATAACGGGGTCATGAACGATGTGTGGGTTGATACAGGCTCCACCTTGCTGCCGCAAACCTGGTAGGTACAAATCGTTGCAGGTCGTTGATACTACGGCATTCATTCGACGTGGAAGCTAGTCTCGAGGGTCAATATGGAAGTATCTATCGAACGTTTAGACGGTGCCATTGACATCGCTATCAACGGTCGTATCGACAGTGCGAGTGTCAGCGAGTTCCAACATGCGATCGAATCGTCGGTCAGCGAGACAGACAAGATCATTCTGGTTGATATGTCGCAAGTCGCCTACATCAACAGCACGGGATTGCGTTCAGTACTCGTTGTCGCAAAGAACATGTGGAAGGTTGACGCCAAGCTCGTTCTCTATGCACTCCAGGAAACCGTACTCGAAACTTTTGCGATCGCCGGATTCGACAAGATTATCGAGGTTGCAGATTCACGTGACGGAGCTATCGCACAAGCACGGAAGTGAACGCGCCATTTGGTCCCGCGACGGAACTCCGTGCCGATACGTGTGTTTTCCCGGCGCATCAGTCCGCGACCGGGTCGGACCCTTTAAGTGACAATTCGCGCCGCCAGTGAATCAAAACCAACATCTGGCTCTGATATGGAAGAAAAAAGCGGTCACAAGATTCTTGTGGTAGACGACGAGCCTGACCTCGAGCGGCTCATGTTGCAGCGCATGCGCCGCGAAATTCGCCGTGGTGAACTGTCGTTCGTCTTCGCGGGAAATGGCGTCGAAGCGCTTAAGAAACTCAACGAGGACAGCACCATCGACATGGTACTGTCCGACATCAACATGCCGGAAATGGACGGGCTCACCCTTCTGGACCAGATTCCGAAAGTTGATCCCAATATCAAGTCTGTCATCGTCTCAGCATACGGCGACATGAAGAACATTCGCACGGCGATGAACCGCGGTGCTTTTGATTTTGTCACCAAACCGCTCGATTTCGACGACCTGCGGGTGACGATCGATCGGACCTTGCAGCATCTCGCGATGTTGCGAGGGGCGCTGGAGTCACGTGACAAGCTCGTGGCGATCGAGAATGAACTTGATATTGCGCGCACGATGCAGCGTGCGATCCTGCCAACGTCCTTTCCCAGTGATGACCGCGTTGATGTGTATGCCGGGATGGAGCCGGCCAAGGATGTAAGTGGTGACTTCTTCGATGTTGTTCCCCTTGGCAACGGAGCCCTCGGTGTCGCGATTGCCGACGTGTCAGGCAAGGGCGTCCCCGCCGCACTGTTCATGATGTCGAGCCGCACGCTCCTGCGGGGCGCAGCAGTCGGTTGTATCGACCCGGAACTGATTCTGCGGGAGATCAACCAGCTCCTGAACGAGAACAACGAGACGACGATGTTCGTCACCCTGTTCTTTGCGTCTTTCAACAGGGAAACCGGGCACGTCATATTTGCCAACGGCGGTCACAACCTGCCGTTGCTCGTTCATGCCGACGGGAGTTCCCGGTTCATCGAACCCACGATGGGTGTTGCCCTGGGTATTGCGCCTGGAATTGAGTTTGAACGCGGAGAACTGATGCTGGGAATCGGCGAGACACTCGTCCTCTACACGGACGGCGTAACGGAAGCCGAGAACGTTGATCAGGAGCAGTTCGGAAACAATCGCCTGCAGGAGCTTTTCGCGACGACGCCCCCGACAAGCGCAGCGGACGCGACAAAGTTCGTGTTTGACGCAGTCAGCGATTTCGCCGGAGAGGCTCCCCAGTTTGACGACATCACCTGTCTGGTACTTCGTCGACCGGGAGAAAGCACGTGAGTAAGGAAATCTGCATCACGCTTCCAACGAAACTGGATTCATTGCGGAAGATCGAGGAAGTGGTCGAAACCCTTTCTGAATCAGAGGAATGGGATACAAAGTTCCAGTTCAACATCCAGCTCGTGCTTGATGAACTGGCGACAAACATCATCAATTATGGACATGTTGACGAAGTCGAACACGAATTCAATATCAAGATCAACGCCAGCGAGGATCATGTCGCAATCGACCTCATCGATGACGGACAGCCATTCGACCTTACGCAGGATGCTCCCGAACCCGATCTCGACGCCGACCTTCCGGAGCGGTTGATTGGCGGTCTCGGTATCCACCTCGTCAAGCAGCTCATGGACAAGGTCGAATACACGCGCGAAGACGACAAGAACCACCTCCACCTCGTCAAGTACAAGAACAGCTAAGAATGTTTCGCAGAAAATTTTTTCTGATTGCGTCTGTTCTACTCCCGTGGCTCGTCGCTGGCACGATCCATGCCCAGGAAGTCGGTGTCTTTGAAGATCGTGTCGTTTTCGGACAGTCTGCCGCGCTTACCGGTCCCGCACAGGAAATCGGTCTTGGCATGCAACTCGGCATTGAAGCAGCGTTTGCCGAAATCAACCGACGCGGCGGCGTCCACGGTCGCATGCTCCAACTCATCTCGCTTGATGACTCCTACGAACCTGTCAAGGCGATCGCGAATACCAACGAACTGATCGATGTCCGGAAGGTATTCGCGCTGATCGGTGCCGTCGGCACGCCGACGTCACGTTCGGCGGTTCCGGTTGCCGCAGCGGCCGGCGTCCCCTACATGGCGCCGTTTACCGGAGCTGCTTTTCTCCGCGAGGACGAATGGACGAATGTCATCAATCTTCGCGCGTCGTATTTTCAGGAGACCGAGGAAATCATCGATTACCTGCACAGCGATCTCGGGATTTCGCGGGTCGGTGTCCTGTTTCAGGACGATTCATTCGGGCAGGCAGGATACCGCGGTGTGGTTGCCGCACTGGCGCGGCGCGATCTGGAAATCGTTGCATCCGGATTTTACCCACGCAACACGACCGCCGTGAAAACCGCACTGCTTTCGCTGCGTTCGCGTGCGCCTGAGGCAATTGTCCTTGTCGGCGCCTATCAACCGGTTGCAACATTCATCAACTGGGCGCGGCATCTCGATTTCGAACCGATCTTTGCGACAATTTCGTTCGTCGGAAGCAACGCATTGATCCGTGAAACCGGTGAAAACAGCACCGGTGTTATTGTGACACAGGTCGTTCCGCACCCGAACGCGTTTCAGTCGGATCTCGTCTGGAATTACCGTCGGGCGTTGACGGACTATCAGAAAGATGCGGTACCCGGATTTGTCACAATCGAAGGTTATCTGGCCGGCCGTCTTGCGATTGAGTTTCTCAAGAACTGCGGACGCGAACTCACACGCACCTGTTTTCTCGACAACATGAACAGCGACGAAATCATCAACCTGGGCGGTTTCAGGATTCACTTCGGCGGTGACAACCAGGGCTCGGACCATGTCCTGCTGACCAGAATTGACAGGCGCGGGAGTTACCGAACAATCCGCCGCTGACTCAATCGACAACGGAACATTCTCGAGAGACAGGGCAAGCCTTGAACACCGACTCGAAAACAAACTCGACTGACGATCCCGCAGACGCGCATTCCACCGGTACGACCGCTGAATCGCAGGTGCCGGCCACAGCACCCGAGACCATGCAGGAGGTCGATTCGAACCATCAGATCACCTTCTGGAAACAGATCTCCACCCAGCTGACAACCACATTCGCCGGGTTTCTCCTTCTCACTGTCGCCGTTGGCCTGGTGGGCTGGATTTCGCTGGACCGTGTTGGCACCGCACAACGCGTCGTCAACGAGGGCAGTGTGCCCGCGCTCATTTCGGCGTTCGGTATTGCCCGGCACAGTACGGCACTCGCAACGGCTGCACCGCAACTCTCGAGCGCGCAGACACAACTGGATCTCACATATACGTCTTTCAGCATCTCCGAGGCGCGACGCAACTTCAATGCGGAACTCGAGAAACTTGTCAGGCTCGGCGAGGATTACGGAGACATCGACCTGATCAAGAATCAGGGCCGGGCATTGATCAACAACATCTCGTCGTTCGAGGACCTGATGTGGGAACGCTCTGCTCTCGATGATGCACTCATAGAAGCGCGCACCCGGCTGGAGGCATTGCAGATCGATGTGACCAGCCTGCTTGTCGCAGCCATCGACGACCAGTTCTTCTATGCGATGACCGGTTTTCACACATTGGGTAAACCGCCTGTCAAGCGAAACACCGAGTTCTTCGAACGTGAATTCAGTCTGTCGCGCATCTTGACGGAAACGCAGGCCGATGCAGTCATCGCATTCGAGATTCTCACAAACGTCATGAATATCTCGCATCTTCCGTTTCTCGAGCCCTTGCGCGAGCGTTTCGACGCGACTGAACGACGGATTCTGCAACGCATTCAGCAAATTCCTGAAAGTGAACTGAAGAGCACATTGTTGACGCGCTTTGCCGAGTTGCGTGAATTCGCCACGGGCCCGGACGGCAACATCACCCTGCGAGGCAGACAGTTGCAGCTTCTGGATCAAATTCAGAACCTTCTCGATCAGAACCAGGAACATGCCGTCACTCTCGGCTCCAGGGTCGAGACCCTCGTCCAGGAAGCACAATCCCGTGCGACCGATGCGGCAAACGCATCCGAAGATGTGATCCTGACAGGCCGCAATCTTCTCCTGCTGTTTCTCGGTATCAGTGTTGCTGTCGTGATCGTGACAAGCTGGTTCTTCGTCGGGCGCACGCTTCTCAAACGTTTGGCCGCCCTGTCGGAACGCATGCGGCAAATGGCCGCCGGAGATCTCGAAGCAGAGGTTCAGGTCAAGGGTGGTGACGAAATTGCAGAGATGTCGGCAGCGCTCGAGATCTTCCGTCGCAACGCGCTTGAAGTGCAACGCCTCAATCTCGTCGAGCACATGGCCAACGAACTTCAGGCGAAGAACGAGGAGATCGAGGCCGCGCTCGCAGAACTCGAAAAGGCGCAAGACCAGATTGTCATGCGTGAAAAACTCGCCGCGCTTGGTGAATTGACAGCCGGTGTTGCGCACGAGATCAGAAATCCGCTCAATTTCGTGAAGAACTTTTCCGAAGGCTCGTCTGAACTGCTGGACGAGATGATGGAGGAGGTTCACATGGTCATGGGGGAGGAAGACGACGATACCAGTGACAATGAAAAGGAAAGCCGTGCACTGATCGAGGAAATCTGCAACGATCTCTACGAGAACATGCGCCTCATACTGCAGCACGGATCACGTGCCGACAGTATCGTCCAGAGCATGCTCCAGATGGGGCGCGGTTCAGGTGAGCCCCAGCCCACCGACATCAATGTGCTTGTCGATGAACATACCCGTCTTGCCTATCACAGCGAGCGTGCCAAGGATCCGGACTTCAATCTTGAACTGGTCCTGAAACTCGACCCGACCGTCGGTGAACTCAGTGTCATTCCGCAAGATCTCGGTCGCGTGTTCCTCAACCTGGCAAGCAACGGCTGCTATGCAGCCGACGACAAGCGCAGAAAGATCGCAAGCGACGGTTCGGGATCCCGTCACTATCCCGAACTGCGGGTGATGACGAAAAATCTTGGAGACACCGTGGAGATCAGGGTCAGGGACAACGGAAACGGCATACCGCCTGATGTCGCGGAGAAGATGTTCAATCCGTTCTTCACAACGAAACCAACCGACAAGGGGACGGGGCTGGGGCTGGCACTTTCGAATGACATCATTCGCGAGCACGGTGGGTCCATTACGGTCGATACAGAGCCCGGCAAATACACGGAGATGATTGTCACGATACCGCGAATCGCACCCGTGACCGCGGCCGCAGAACAGGATGACGACGACAGCCTGGAGTTCGACGCGGCCTGAACAGGCCGTGTGAATTCGCCGGTACCACCCGAAGCCGCGACCAGCTTCGGACCCGAAATGTGACTGCTGCGTTGCGGTAATCCGGAGCCGGTCATCATTCGATAAACAGCAGGATTGTTTTTACGGCGCTGTCGCGAAGCCGTCGATGCATTGCTATGATTGCAATGGCAAGGGGATTGCTCGGATGGCGCAGAGGCGACGGCGGCAGAACAGGTCCACGAGGGATCGGAATGCACTTTCGGTTCTTCCCTGGCGGCAGGTCCGCAACAATCTGCCACCCATCGAGCCGCTCAGCGCAGATCAGATCGAGGCCATTCACCACACCTCCCTGCGAGTCCTCGACGAACTCGGAATGAAAGTTCTCGACGGAGAAACGCGCAGCATTCTTCGTGATGCCGGTGCCCGTGTTGACGAGAAGGCAGAGATGGTTTTTCTCGACCCTGCACTTGTCGAGCAGTCAATCGTAACGCAGCCCGAGACCTTCACCCTGCATGCACGCAACCCGAAACGGAACATCGATGTTGGTGGCAATGCGATCAACTTTGCTCCGGTTGGCGGTCCGGCCTTTGTCAGTGATCTCGACAATGGTCGACGTGCCGGAACCTACGCCGAATTCTGCAATTATGTGAAACTCGAACAGATGTTCGATATCATCCATGTGATGGGGGCTGCAGCATTCGCATCCATGGATCTTCCCGCAGATTCCCGTCACCTTGATCACGGGATCGCGGCGATTCTGTACGGAGACAAGCCGGTTTCCACGAGTCTGCTCGGCGCCGACCGTGCCCGCGACGGCGTCGAACTCGCCAGGATTGCATTGAACCTGAGCGCGGACGAGGTGAAATCGCAACCAATCGTCTACGGCAACATCAACACGAATTCACCACGGCAACTCGACGGTTCCATGGCGCAGGGTCTCCTGACCCTGGCGCGACTCAATCAACCCGTTACTGTCACACCGTTTACACTGTGCGGCGCCATGGCGCCCGCCACCGTGGCGGGCGCCCTTGTCCAACAGAATGCCGAAGCACTTTTCGGGCTGGCGCTGATCCAGATTGTCAATCCAGGTGCGCCCGGGATCTATGGCGGATTTACCAGCAATGTCGACATGAAATCGGGAGCTCCGGCATTTGGAACGCCGGAATACGCGCTGGCTTGTCAGGCAACAGGTCAGCTTTGCAGACGCTACAAGGTCCCCTATCGATCAAGCAACACCAATGCATCCAATGCACCGGACGCACAGGCTGCCTACGAGAGCATGATGTCGCTGTGGGGTGCGATCATGGGACATGCCAACTTCGTGTTCCACGCGGCTGGTTGGCTTGAGGGCGGTCTCGTGGGCAGTTTCGAGAAACTGGTCATCGATGCGGAAATGCTGCAGATGATGGCAGTCTATCTGGAGGGTGTTCAGGTTGATGAGGATACACTGGGGTTCGACGGCATTGCCGAGGTCTTTCCCGGTGGTCACTATTTCGGCGCGGAACATACACTCAAGCGCTACGAGGATGCGTTCTACAAGCCCCTGGTATCGGATTGGCGAAACTTTGAAACCTGGACTGATACCGGGTCGGTGGAAGCCGCCAGGCGCGCGAACGCGATCTGGAAACGCATGCTTTCCGAATATGAAGCACCGCCGCTCGACGAAGGTATACACGACGGTCTGAATGACTACGTTTCGCGCAGAAAGGAAGAGTATCTGAAACGTGGGTGGACGCCGTACTGAAACGCACCTGTCTATAGGAGTTACAAGACGACAAGGCCATTTCGGACAAGTGAACGTGTGTCTGATCCCATGCATGCGAAACCGTGGCGGATTCAACCTTTATCAAGGCCGCGAAAAACCGTGATCACCGGAGAGTTCCACGAAATCCGTGTGGTCAGACCGTTGATGCAGACACTTGATGCGATCATCCCGGGCTACAAGGAATCCAACAAGTCGGACGGTGCGCGCGACGTCTGCGGCGAGGCGCTGCACGACATCCCCTTCCTGGCGGCAAAGAGCGTCATCCTGTACGACCTGGTACATGGTGGAGCCGTCCACCGCTCATCTGACTGCCTCACGAGAAGATGTTTCTCGATACGGAATTGTCAGTTGTTCGATGACCGGGATACACCGCGTCCCTGACGCGGGCGGCGGAACCCGATCATCATTTGTTCTCTTGCACGGTCCACTGATAATCGCCAGACAGGAACCGGGAACAATCGTCGTTTCGCCGCGACTCCTTGACTGCTGTCGGGAACCCCGCTGTCCGCGCTATTGCACGCCTTCCAACGTGTCCCAGAATCTCACAGGCTGGCCACCGGGTTGCGGTGCCAGCTCACCATCCTGCATCACGACATTGCCGCGAATGATTGTTGCAATCGGCCAACCCGTGACCTTGACACCATCAAAAGGCGTCCAGTCGCATTTCGAATACTGATCCGCCGCGCGAATCGTGCTCGTCCTCTTCAGGTCAACCAGCGTGAGATCTCCGTCGCCGCCGACGGCTATTCGACCCTTGCCGCGAATGTTGTAAACCCGCTGTGGACCGTAACACAGGAGATCAACCAGGCGTTCAAGTGTGAGGCGTCCATTTGCAACCTGGTTCAGCATGAGTGGAAGCATCGTCTGCACCGCCGGAATTCCACCCGGTGTGTCCGGATAGTCTCGTTCCTTCTCCTCACGCGTATGCGGTGCATGGTCCGAACCCAGGACATCAACTATCCCCTGATCGATAGCGTTCCATAAACCGTTCTGATGATGGATGTCCCGGATGGGCGGATTGACTTGTGCAAACCCCTTGAGTCTCTCGTAGCAGTCGGGCGCCGACAGACAAAGATGACCTGGAAGAACTTCAACCGTCGCAATGTCCTTTGCGGTTGCCAGAAAATCCATCTCCTGTGCCGTCGTGATGTGAAGAACATGAATCGGCCGACCCTTGGCCCGCGCGATCGCGACCAGTCGTTGTGTGGCACGCAACGCGGATTCCTCATCGCGCCAGATTGGATGTGCACGCCAGTGTCCTTCCGCTTCGGCAAGGTGCTTGCGCTCGATCAGGCGTGGTTCATCCTCTGAATGCACCGCAACGCGTCGTGTTCCGGATTCAAGGACTCTGCCGAGCGTCTTGTCGTCGGCCACCAGAAGATTGCCGGTCGAACTGCCCATGAAAACCTTTACACCGCAGCAACCAGGCAACCTCTCGAGTTCCGCAAGATCATGGGCGTTTTCCGCCTGTGCCCCGACGAAAAATGCATGATCACACCACATGCCACGCGCCCGTTCGAGCTTGTCGGACAGTGCATCAGGCGTAACCGTCAGGGGATTCGTATTCGGCATTTCGAACACCGCCGTGACACCACCGGCAACAGCTGCACGAGATCCGTGTCGCAAGTCTTCCTTGTGTTCGTTCCCCGGCTCGCGGAAATGCACCTGCGTGTCGATGATTCCGGGAAGAACAACCAGACCGGTGGCATCAATCTCCCTGTCCGCCCTGCCCTTTTCAATATCGCCGATGACGGAAAACCTTCCGTCGCGAATACCGACGGAGGTGGCGCGCATACCGGACGGTGTCATCACCGAGCCATTGCGTACAACAAGATCAAAGGTCACCGGAATTCTCCAATAGCTGAGCATTCACCGAATGCCATGAGTTGATACACACTCTACCAGTCTGGCTGAACTTTCCACGACGGACCCACCAGGGGATTTGTGCGTTTCCGGAACACGCGAAACAGGCGCATCAACGATCATCCAGCAGCGCCGGTGTGTTGCTGAATACATAATCCACGCCATCCTTGAGCAGTGCTTCGGCCTCTTCCCTGTCGTCCACGGTGTAGACACCGAGTTTCCGACGATGACGATGGACTGTTTGAATGAAGTCCGGTGTCGCGAGGGATGCATCAACGTGAATGCTTTCGCATCCCAGTACTTTCATGTGACGCACCCAGAAACGCAGCGGTTCTTCCCACATGAGCAGCGCCAACGGCAACTTCGAAGTGATCGACCGTACGTGATACAGCATCCGAAGACTGAAGCTTGATATGAGGGGTTGCTGCGCGTCATTCCGCCAATGACGCGTAATCGTGCGGCATACCGCCCTTGCAAGTTCGCGCCTGCCCGAGGTGACCGGCTTGAGTTCGATGTTCGGTGTCAGTCCCAGTACCACGCAGGCATCGACTGCCTGCGCGAGTGTCGGGATCCGTTCATCGGACCAGGATGAATCGAACCAGCTGCCGGCATCAATTTCTCCCAGTTCGTCGCTATGGACGTCATCGATCGGTCGATCGATTCCTGTCGTTCTTGCAAGTGAGTGATCGTGAACAATTACCGGCATGTCGTTGCGTGACAAACGCACATCGAACTCGATCCAGCGAGAACCGAGTTCTGCTGCGGTGGCGAAGGAACCCAGTGTATTTTCGGGCGCATGCGCTGCCGCACCGCGATGGCCAATCACCGTCGGAATATTCATGTCAGCCTGTGCCACCGTCAGGATTTTCTGGCGGGAACGCCATCAACATGCCAGTTCCGAAAAATCCATGATCATGTTTTCACAAACGACAGAGTCCTGTTTCCTGCATGGTTTCTTCCGACAATCGTCCACCAAAAAACATACCGGCGATGGTATCAGGATTGTGTAGACATGCATCCATGGCGTGTCCTCTTCTGCGCCAGTTTCGCGACACAATCCACCACGAATCAGCCTGAGGAACAGGCTTGATCCGCGCAGATCAGGGTCGGAACGTACATCACCGCAAATTGCAGTCCGTCGCGCAGCATGCCTTCGGAAAATATCTCATCCACGGCGCGGCTGACGATCAGGTCCTGCTCCACCGGTCGCTGTTCTGTCCAGGAAGTGTTCATACGCCAGGACACGATGTTCTGCGCCGGGATCATGCATCGACCCGCGGATGACGTCCCTCCATGAAGCGCCGTCTTGCGTTGCGCTGGCGCGGCTCGGGTGGAAGTTCCGGGTCACCTGTCGATCCAGGAACGCGCCATGCCCGACGCCGAGCATCGGTTGCGGTGACGGTCGTCCGGCCGGACAAGAACAAGCCGTTGACATACGCTGACAGCTCAGGTCGCCGAGCGTGAACAATGGCGCATGATCCGGTTTACGTGCGGACAAATTAACATGATTGAACCGGTGGTGATGTAACGCGCCATGTGTCAGTGGCATAGTGCACATTGACCCCACGGCGTAGGCATCAGGATATGCACGTCCGCATCATTCCTGATGTTTCACGGTACAACAGCAAACAACAGATCATGGAACATGGTGTGGTGAAGCACTTCCTGACACCCCTTCTCAAGCCTCGCTCGATCGCGATAACCGGTGCCTCGAACAGAGAAGGAAGCGCCGGTCACGGCATGGTTGCCGGACTCCTGAATGCCGGATTCAGTGGCGGCATCTATCCTGTCAACCCGCGCTACGATTCCGTACAGGGACTTCCCTGCTTCCGCTCACTTCGAGATCTTCCCGAACCGGTCGACCTCGCCGTACTCGGCGTCAACAGCATCTACCTCGAGGACATGATCGACGACGCGATAGCCTGCAAGATCGGCTCGGCGGTGATTTTCGACACCTGCTATCTCGACGGTGAATCGGACCGCGGCCTGTTGAACCGATTGAAACAGAAGGCGCGAAAGGCAGGACTGCCTGTCTGCGGTGGCAACGGCATGGGATTTATCAACGTCGAGGATCGCGTTCCCATCACACTCTATGATGCGTCCTATCAGCTTGAACAACCCGGCAACATCACATTCATCACGCATTCTGGAACAGTTTTCAGCGAAGTCGGGCTGAATGATTTCCGGTACGGTTGCAACATCATCATTTCGTCCGGACAGGAGATCAACGGCACTGTCGCGGACTACATGGACTACGCGCTGACATTGTCGTCAACACGAGTCATCGCGCTCTTCATCGAGGAAGCACGCGATCCCGCAGCATTCGTTGCGGCGCTGGACAAGGCGCGTCAAAACGATATTCCGGTTGTCGCAATGAAAGTCGGCCGCAGTCGTCTGTCCGGGGAATTTGCCCGCGTTCATTCGGATGCCGACACGGGAGATGATCGGGCTTATCAGGCCGTTTTCGACCGGTACGATGTTCTTCGTGCAGGCAGCATCGAGGAAATGGCGAACCTTCTTACCCTGCTCTCGCATCCGCGGCAGATCGTACAGGGCGGCATCGGACTGGTTCTCGACTCCGGCGGTGAAAGGGAGATGGTCACGGACATGGCGGAAGATCTGTGTATTCCGTTTGCCGAAATCAGTCCGGAAACCTCGCAACGCATTCGCCCCCATCTGCACCACGCCCTTGAGCCCGTGAACCCCCTCGATGCATGGGGCACTGCAGCGAATTACGAGGACGATTTTGTTGCCTATTTTTCCGCCCTGGACCAGGACGACGACGTCGCACTGGTCATGTTTTGCGGAGATTTCCAGTGGAACCCGACCGTCGAACGCGGTTACGCCCTGGCATTGGTCACAGCACTTCCCGACAACACAAAGCCGTTGATGACGCTGTTGAATACGCCCATGTCCGGATTGATGACCGCTGGCCGTCAACTTTCGGAACGCGGTGTGATCGTGCTTTTCGGAACACGCGAAGGGCTTCACGCAATCAGGCACGCATTGACCTGGCGCGACAGGTTGCCTGTCGTTACTGATGCGGTTTCAGCAGATAAGGCGAGTCAGGATGATACACTTGGCGAGCCGACTGATCGAACGAACCCGGATGACAACCTGAACACGCTCTGCGAGTTATCGGGTATCCGCATACATTCCGATCCCCCTGGTAAAAACGGGCTGATCTTTGAATCCGTTTACGACCGGCAGTTTGGCCAGTTTGTCGGAATCAGGAAGACGCTGTACGGAGAAGCTGAACCGGACAGCGGCATACTCTTCATGCCCGGACTCGACCGTGAGAGATGCGCACGCAACATCAGCCGGATCATGAACACGGCAGCATGTGATGCAGACGATCTCAATGTCTGGTCAGAAGTCCTTCACAAGATCTTGACGTGGACGTCAAGCAGTGACGGAACAACGTGTTTCACAATCGGTCCCGTGCATGTCTCGAATGGCGCCGCCTGTATTGCCGTCGACGAGTCCTGAACGTTTCCGGAACAACCTTGACGCAACGATCGATGTCAGATTCAAGATCGACGAACGATGTATCAGATGACCGCGTGGCGTGGCTGCAATCGGAGTTGTTGAAATCTGCAAAGTACCGGTTCCTGGCGCCTGAACTGTTGGCACGACTGGCGCGGCAGGAAGTATCCGGACATAAACGAAACACGGATGCACTCAAAGCCGTTAAACGCCGTCTGCACCAATCGTTTGGCGCCTATCTGCCCGCTACCGCAATCAAGCGACTGGACGTCATTCTGGACAGGCTGGAGGACGGGGAGTCAGTCGAATCGACAAGCCGCGACGCACTTTCGTGTCATCGTTCCAGCCACGAACGCGTTGATTACTTCGATGAATTCTGCACGACGATCAGCACTTACACACACAACGCAACACACATTCTCGATATCGCGGCGGGGTTGAATGCCTTCTCCCTGCCGTTTCTTCAGATTGGTTCCACGACGGCATACACAGTACTCGAGGTGGACTCCCGTATCGTGGAGCGCCTCAACAGATACTTTCAAATATTGAGCCACCAAGGCACGGCAGTTTGCTGTGATGCACTTGAAATCACGAAGCTGCCACGCGCCGATGTCGCACTGATCCTGAAAACACTTCCGTGCTTCGACAGGCAGATGACCGGTGGTGCGGTGAAGATTCTGGAACTTCTTGATGATGTGAAGACGGTGGTTGTCAGCTATCCGGTTTCGTCATTTGCCGGCAGGAACAAGGGCATGTCGAAGAACTATCTCACCCAGGCCAGAAATCTCGCTGCTGCGGTGAACAGACGCATTGACGTGCTGCCACTGCGACAGGAACTTGTCATCGTTATGGCGCACTGAAAGACCGTTTGCCTCTGAAGGCTGCTGATGGATCGGTTCATTCCCGATTGCTTGCGGATGCCATCCAGTCGTGTACCATTCCGTCAACGTGAACGAAGCGAGAGACAGGCCGTGATACGCATAATTGCATTGCTGGTTTTCATCCTGCCGGTCGTGGCAACAGGTACCGCACGTGCAGATCTTGTCGGCGAACCATTAGTGCTCGACGGAGACACGATGAGGGTGTCTGGTAGCGAGATCAATCTGTACGGAATTCACGCGCCACTGATCACACAAAGTTGCGGATCGAGTGACAATATCTGGTCTTGTGGCTGGCAAGCGGCCCTGTTTCTCGAGGATGAGATCGCAGGACGGGAAGTTTCGTGTGAGCTGGTGTCGGTCGCCGATGGTGAACCGCAGGTGGCACGGTGTTCAGTCGAGGATATCGATCTCTCGGCCGTGATGGTCGAGGGTGGATTTGCGATTCCGGATGAGATGAACGGCCAGGATTATGTGAAACTCGCCGCGGAAGCCTCAGAAGAAAAACGCGGGATATGGTCCGGCCCATTCGTTGATCCTGTCCTCCTGGCGGAAAAGAGCAACTGCGGTTGCTCGGCACGCAAGGCTGCCCTGGCCGAAAAGGCAGCTGAACTGAAAGCACAGAAGGCAGCAACCGAGTAGACGATCGCGCCACTATCCGTTTTCTGATGCCGATACTGCGCTGACTGAATTCTCGCTTTTCTGCAGGACTGGATTACATCGCCGGAGCGTCAGCACGCATTGTTGAGCCCGTAGTTCCGAATACGTACCAGCACCTCGTCCACCTGTCTCGCTGTCAGAACCGGCGGTTCCTCTCCCAATTGCAGACAGCCGTAGTACTGGCGTGCGAGTGTCTCGAGTTCCTCGGCGAGCCAGTATGCCTGCGCGATATCCGCCCCCACTGTAACCATTCCGTGATGTGCAAGCAGACAAGCCTTGCGCTCTTCGAGTGCTGCCAGTGTGAGATCGGACAGTTCCTGCGAACCAAACACGGCGTAATCCGTACACCGGATGCTGTCGCCGCCAAACACGGCAATCATGTAGTGCACAGCAGGAATCCCCCTGTGCAGGATTGCCAGCATGGTGCAGTAAGGTGCGTGCGCATGCACGACCGCATTGACCTCAGCGCGATCATTCATGATATCGAAGTGCAGGCGCCATTCACTTGATGGCTGCCAACGACCGTGCGCCGTTCCATCTGAATCGAGATAGACGATGTCTTCGGGTACGAGGTCGTCATAGGAACGACCTGATGGCGTGATCAGCATGCCATCACCCATTCGTACGCCCATGTTTCCCGACGTGCCCTGATTAAGTCCCCGATCGTTCATCAGGCGGCAATGATCAATGATCTCCTGGCGCACCTTTCGTTCGTCGGGTTTCATCGGTCAGATGTGTCACGCACAGGTTTCAGGAATCATGTTTCGCAATTCGCCGCTCCAGCATCTCCAGTATTCCCCGCGCCGCCATGACCTCTCCACCTGCCGGTCGACCGGGTCGCGTTTTCAGATTCCATGCCATCATGTCCACATGCGCCCAGGGAATGTCTGCGTTCACGAAATTTTGCAGAAAGAGTGCTGCCGTAATGGCGCCACCATAGTGTCCTGCACCGGTGGTCGAATAGTCCGCAACATCGCTTTTCAGCAGCTTGTCGTAACCGGACCAAAGTGGAAGCCGCCAAAGATCGTCCTCGACCGAACGACACGCACACAGGATCTCCTCGGCAAATTCATCATCGTTGCAGAACAGTGCTGGAACTTCCGTACCGAGTGCAACGCGTGCGGCACCCGTCAGGGTCGCGAAGTCCAGGAGCAGATCAGGTTTTTCCTCGCATGCCGCTGCAAGCGCGTCACAGAGAATTACACGACCTTCGGCATCCGTATCGCCGATTTCGATCGAGTGGCCTTTACGCGTACGCACGACGTCCAGTGGCCTGAACGCATTTCCGGAAATGCTGTTTTCCACCGCAGGTACAAGCAGACGAAGCCGCACAGGCAAGTCGAGACACATGATCATGTTCGCCAGCGCAATGGCGCTTGCTGCACCGCCCATGTCCTTTTTCATGAGTTTCATGCCCGAAGGCGGTTTGATATCCAGTCCACCTGAATCAAAACAGACCCCCTTGCCGACAAGTGTGACCTTCAGGCCGTCGGCGGGACCCCAGATCAGATCGACGAGTCGCGGTGCGTTGACACTGGCCCTGCCGACCGCGTGAACGGACGGATATCCGTTTGTGAGGAGATCGTCGCCAGCCGTGATCCTTACCGTAGCACCGTGTTTTCGTCCTGCTTCCACGATCGTGGACGCAAGCTCTCCAGGTCCCATGTCTTCCGCAGGCGTGTTGACAAGGTCGCGACCGAGACAGGTACTCCTGGCTATGGCGTGTACCCGGTCCATATCAGTCGCTGACGGCGGAACAAGTCTTGGTCGTTGTGCGGACGCATTCGCGAAATAACGATCGAATTGGTAGGAACCCAGGGCCCAGCCCGTCGCAACAGCCGTTGCGTCAGCCGGCGTCGCACAACTCGTGTAACTGTAAAGCAGCCCCGACGGCAGTGAAGTCGGCAAACCGCCAAGTGCAAAGACACTCGTCGTATTCTTCAGCTTGACCAGAATGACGCTGGCGTCGCCATTCGCATCCGGCACAACGAGATGTTGCATCGATGAATCGTGAAATGCGTGGCTCTCGACCCAGCGCGACGCTCTCTTTCCGGCACGGTGCTGCCAACGATCAAACAACACACCCTCTGCGGGGATGATTTCTACGCCTTTTTCAGCGGGTTCTGCGAAACAATGCATATCAACCTGGTTCTGTTTTGAGATGTCGGGGCTGCGCAACATTAACGTTGGTTGACCGTGCGAACCAGCATCCGGTGAATTGTTGATGCAGGACGGGTCCCGCGTGGCATGTGAACAAACAAAGGCGCATAAGCGGCATGAACGTTGTCTGCTCCCGTCCCGGTCACAACAGAGGACTGTCACTGTTGCAATGTGATTGAAAGACCATGCGATCGTAAAATGATGGATGGCAGAAAGCGACCGACAATCCATGGCGTGGACGAACCACGGACTGCATGCGATGCTGATAACGGCTGCACCGAGGCAAGTGAATGGCGATGAATGCACAATTCACTGACTCGTCTTCTTGCGGATCCGATGTGTGTACAATCAATTCGACAGGGTGAATTCATGAGCGATACCGATCTTGCCTACATCAGTGCGGTTGACGCACTCAGACAGTTCAAATCCGGCGAACTTTCACCCGTTGAATTGATGGATGCGGTTATCGCACGGGCTGAGGAAGTCCAGCCTGCCATAAATTCATTCAGCCAGACATTCTATGATGACGCCCGCAAGAGCGCCCGGCGAGCCGAAGACCGCTACCGGAAAGGCAGCAGAACACGTTCACTTGAAGGCTTGCCGATCGCCGTCAAGGACGAGGAAACCATCAAGGGCCTGCCAGCAACATCCGGCAGCCTCGCGTACAAGAACGAGATTGCCGATGAAACAACGCCGATTGTCGAACGCTGTTTCAGGGCCGGCGCAATCATGCACGCCAGAACAACAACGCCGGAGTTCTCGTGTGCCGGTGTCACCCATACGAAGTTGTGGGGCGTAACCCGCAATCCGTGGAATACAGACTATACGCCAGGCGGTTCTTCAGGTGGAACGAGTGCAACCCTTGCGGCCGGCGCCGCAACACTGGCGACCGGCTCGGACATTGCAGGTTCTATAAGAATCCCGGCGAGTTGTGCGGGAGTGGTTGGATTCAAGCCACCATATGGTCGGAATCCGCAAGGACATGTATTCAATCTTGACTTCTATTGTCATTCCGGCCCATTGGCCCGCACGGTTGCAGATTGCGCATTGCTCCAGAACACGATGTCCGGCGTTCACCCGCGCGACATCGCCACACTGCGCCAGAAAGTGCGACTTCCGCTCACTTACGATTCCGTTGAAGGAATGAAAATCGCGCTTTCGATCGATCTCGGCTATTGCGAGGTCGATACGGATGTCCGCAACAATACCCTTGATGCCGCAAACAAGCTTCGTGACGCCGGTGCAATCGTTGAGGAAGTGGATCTCGGCTGGTCGTGGGACGCCCTCACGGCGGCAATGAATTATCTTGGTCACCTCTTTGCGAACACGATGGTGGACGCTTATCAGCAACACCGGCATCGTCTGATGCCCTATGCAGTCGACATCATTGAGACTGGCATGCGTACAACCGGCTCCGACTTCATCAGCAGCCTCAAGGTTGCCGGTGAAATGTACGAGGAGTTGGGCCCGCTACTTGAGCGTTTCGACGCCCTGATTTGCCCGACCAATGCAATATCTGCAGTACCGGCCGATTTCGATTCCACCAAGGGCAAGGTCGAGATCAACGGTGTCGAAGTCAACCCGATGCTGGGCTGGGTCATGACCTACCCGTTCAACATACTTTCGCGTTGTCCGGTGTTGTCGGTCCCTTCAGGACGCGACAGGAATGGTGTTCCGACGGGATTGCAGATTGTTGGTCGAACCTACGACGACCCGACCGTGTTCAGGGTCGGCGCGTCGGTGGAAGCCGCTGATCCCTGGTATACGACGCCGGCACATCGCCCGTTGCTCTGATGTCCAGAGCCAACTGCGAGCACATGCGAACACGCTTTCCTGTGCCATATGCGAGGTACGCTTGCGACGGGGAACTGCACCGCAATTCTGCAGTGCGATACAGTATACGTCTCAATAGCCGTAACGCCGGGTACCTGTCACGATCCGTCGAAAGATCTTCAGGTTTTTCTGGCACTTCGTTTGATCGTCAGGGCTGACGGTTGGTTCGACATGGCGGACATTGTGCGGTGTTTGTCGTTGTCACCGCTCTCTTCACTTCTGCGATGCTCCATTCAACACATGGAATGGAACAGACCATGCTCACGGGAAAGGTCCGTGTCGTTGACGGCGACTCGCTGGCGATGGGTGACCACAGAATCAGACTGGAAGGATTTGGTTCACCTGAATTGAAACAGATCTGCTACACGAATTCAGAGGAACCCGGGAATTGCGGTTTTGACGCCCGTGACTTCCTTCACTCCTTCATCGGCGGGCGTGACGTTCGATGAGTTGCGCGTGATGTCGACCGTTATGGTCGCTTGATCGCTGCTTGCAGTGTTGGTGGAGTTGATATCGGTGCGACGATGGTTCGTGCCGGACTCGCGCTCGCCTACCGGCAGTATTCAATGCGTTACGTCGACCTGGAAAATGCCGCGCGCGCAGATCGAGAGGGTATGTGGGCCGGTCTGTTCGTGGAACCCTGGACGTGGCGAAGATCCGGCAATGCCTCACTCACAGAGGCCGGAACGGAGATCGATCAATCCGACACACCGTCGGTCAATTCACTCACGAACACCGTTCTCGATCAGTACGACGATAACAACAACGGATCCATCAGTTGCAAGGAAGCGCGTAAACACGGAATTGCACCGGTAACCAACGCGAGTCCTGCCTACGCGTTCATGAATGACAGGGACGGTGACGGAGTTGTTTGCGAGTAAACTCTGCACCTGCCCTATTGGGCGCTGTTCCCGAATGAGCGACCACGTACCGGTTCTTGTGTCGTAAACAAACCGATTTGACCAAGGTCTGCGGGCAACCGGACAGGCAGGGATTCCATTCTTGGCTGCCACGTGGAACTGCCACGCACCATCATGCTGTCATAGGTCGCAAGATCAAATTTACTCAGCAAGGGCCAACTGTCCGCGGCCTTGTAGGTATTCAGCAGCAGGGCGCGCTCGGTGGTGCCGGTGTTGGCGCGGCTTCCATGCAATGTGCGAACATGATGCAGGGTTATGGAACCCGCCGGTGCCGTCAGCGCAACGGCATCACCATTCCCGAGTCCGACCTCCTCGAGTTCTGCCGCACCGAGAAATCTGTTTCCCGCATTATGTTCGAGAATAGGTCCCTCGTGTGAACCGGGGATGACCAGCAACGGTCCGTTGTCTTCCAGACAGTCGGTGATGCAGATACCAACTGCGAGCACATCACCGTTCGTGTGCGGGTAGAAGGCCCAGTCCTGATGCCATTCGATGGCGGCATCATCACACGCCGGTTCCTTTATGTTTATCTTGCCGTGATCGAAGCGAATATCATGCCCGATCAGGTCTTCCACGATGTCAAGGATGGCAGGGTGGTGGACCAGTTCCGAGAATGCGGGGTGGTGCAACTCCGGCGAAACAATGCGCCGTAAACTTGGTGCTTCGTAGCTGTGTCCGTTACCCAGAACAAAAATGTCATCGGAACTGGAGATCAGTCGCGACTTTTCCTTCATCTCGCTTATTGCACTGCGAAGCCGGGTTACCTCGTCGGCCGTCAGGACGTTGTTGACGACGAGATAACCGTCATTGACGTAAGATTCGATATCTTCTTCCCTGATCATCAACCCCTCCGTGTGTTCGCGACGCTGTCGACATGTAACGACGTATCCCCACGGATCTGTTGCAAAACTTGCGGACGATGCAATCCGATCCTTTTCGCGTATACAAAGTCTCTTGCGCGCTGATCATGGATCATCCGGTTTCATTCGTTCAAGGATTTCTGCCGTTCCGACAATGATCAATTGGGTGCGCGCCCGTGATAATCCGACATATAGAAGTTCGTCTGCGGATAACACATTGTCGTTTGCGATCAGAATGACGGTTTGCCGTTCGAGACCCTTGAAGCGACGAATGCTGTCGACAGTCACACCCGATCCCTCCGCTGCGTCACACCGCGCGCACGGAATTGCACCAAAGTACTGCTCCGGTGTGTTCTTCTCCAGAAAACCCAGGGACGGTAAAAGCACGGCGATGTCATCGGGCAGAATCATTTCCTGCGAGACAAGACGTACGACCAGATCACCAACGATCTTTGCGATTCCATCCTCTGACTTTGACTTGATCCACCGGACATCGTTGCCTTCAGGTCCGATCGCCTCGATCTCGTGACCGACATAGTATCGTCTGACCAAGTCGTGGATTCGGCGCGTATTGCGAAGATTCTGTCTGAGTGTGATCTCGATGAGTTCAACATCCTGTGGAATTGACGACGCCCGTCCATAGACGCGCTGATTCACATCGAAGAAGATACGGAATCTCTTCCTGCCTGGACCATGTCCGGGGTCGATTGCCAGCCACCACAATGGCATGAAGTCCTGACCCTCATCTGCAATGACCGCATCGAACCGTTCATCGGGTCGCGATTCAAAAGCCTGAATCAACAGCTCGGGCATCTCTTCCTCAAAGAGTGCAGCGTTTGGCTCTGTCGACGGAAGAGTGATTCCGGCACGACCACATATGATCTCACACAACTCGTGAAACGTCGTGACGGTGATATCGGGACAATCGCTGAGTTTTTCGCGTGCGCTTGCCGCGAGACCGCGATTGAAACAGACAAACAGCGTTTTCAGACCGGAAGCCGCACATCGTCGCGCCTCTTCCATGGCAAGTACGGTCTTGCCGGTCCCTGCCGCCCCGTTGATTGCCGCCCGTTCGACCTTCTCCAGCATCCCGAGTATGTGAAACTGTTGCCGGGTGAGCGTCTGCAGCTCCATGTCATCACGCGAAAGTGCCAATCCCAGCGGTGTACGCAGCTGAAATGGACTCGCCAACATTTTCTCGAGTGCCTGGAGACCATCATGCCCCAGCGGCAGATCATGCCTGTCATCTGCCGACGCACTACCCAGTCGCTCGCGAACCCAGTGATCGAACGCATGCCTGAATTCTTCGGCAAAGCAGAAGAGACTGCGCGGCATATCCGTTCCGAGATCCTGCGACGGTGCTGCAGAATGTGGTAACACAACGGCGTGCCTTGCCCTGATGCGCCGGGGCGTCCAGTCAGGAGAAGATCTCAGGCGGGTTACAATCTCGTGCTTGGACCGACGTGCCTGAGTGACAGGGTTCTTCACAACGTGCGTGGTGTACTTTCGATCCCGACTGGTCCAGAGTTCGTTTGCCGGATCATAGGCGATTGCGCCGCCCTTCACCTCGATGGCAAGCAGCCCATGTTCAGCATGTGCGACGACGAAGTCGCATTCACCATCAATTTCCTCGCCCTTGTGCGTCAGACCAAGCCACGGTTTGGAGTAGAACACCACGTACGGTTCAGCGAGTTCGGATTCGAACTTCCTGTAGACCTCGCACTCGGCACTTCTGTGTGTGTCATTGACCACGTCAGGTGGCAATGATCTTGGCCACATCACAGCCATGAACTGAACGGACCCGTATGAGAAGGATTGAATTCGCAACCACTGCGGACCCGGATCAGTTCGCAACAGTGCAATACCGGCCTGCTTGTCTTACGGATCATGGTGTACGCGCCAGTTTCGTTCGCGCCCGGGTCAATCTGCAACATGCAGGTTGTCCGGTTACAACATGCGTAGTGGTCAGACGCAAACCGTGAACCATTCCGGCCTAACCCGCCGGTACAAGTTCCGCCAATCGTGCAGCCCGGGAAATCACATCATCCTGGTGCGGGTAGAGTTGCTGGCCTCCACACGATGCCACAATCTCGATGAACGGATCATCCATACCTGAATTCAACCCGGACAACTCTTCCATGACCGCCAATCCGCAGTACGGCACATATGCTGACGAATAGCCGCCCTCATGGCTCAACACGAGTTTACCACCGGTCAGTTCATCCGCCAGTTCCAACATGGTCCGCGTGAGCTGCCGATATGTCTCGCTTGTCGCCATCATGCGTCCGAGCGGGTCATAGATCGAACCGTCGAACCCGGATGCAATCATGATTATCTCCGGTTTGAATCGCCGTAGTGCAGGACCTACGACGCGATCAAAAGTCGCGATGTACGCATCGTGGCCGGAACCAGGGGGTAGCGGAACATTCAGATTGGCGTTCAACCCCGGTCCTTCGCCAACCTGGTCAATGTGACCTGAATCCGCAGGATACCAATTGTCCTGATGAATCGAGATCGTCAACACGTTCGGAGTTTCGAGAAAGATCCGTTCCGTGCCATTTCCGTGATGAACATCCCAGTCCACGACCGCAACACGGGAAATTCCATGATGGGCGCGCGCATGTTCGATTGCCACGCCGATATTGCCGAACAGGCAGAAACCGCGACCGATGTCGGGTTCCGCATGATGCCCCGGCGGTCTCACCAGCGCATAGCCATTGGAGACAGACCCCTCCAGAACGGCATTCATCATGGCAATTGTACCGCCGGCAGCCAGCAAAGCGATCTCGTAACTGCCATGTCCGAACGGTGTCGCTTCTCCCGCGTCACCACCAAATTCACGCGACTTTTCGGCGATTGTGTCGACATAGTCTCGCGTGTGTACGCGCAGGATATCGTCAATCGAGGCATGACAGGGTTCGACTGTCGTCAGGTCGCGCAAGATTCCGGAAACGTCAAGAACGTTGCGTATGCGGCGTTTGGTCTCGGCGTTCTCGGCATGCTGATCAGGCTGAACGCGCAAACCTGCCGGATACCACAACGCCGCGTGGCCCGTGTTGTGCCACATGTAGAGTTCATGAAAGAGAAATCCGGTTGTTCGGTCCATGGGTGAAACTCCGATCAGCTAAATCCTGTAGCAACAGTTCAAGTGGTCCCAGCCCGCGTGGCACCGTCTCTTGCAATACGCGTGTTTCGCAGATTACCAGAACTGATTCTACAACCACGGAAGAAGTTCATCGGGTGACGGCGTTCTGGAGACATAGGTCTCTCCGATTTCACAGGTTTCCCTCGCGAAACCCGCGCCATGCAGATGCGTCATTTCCACATCCGGGTGACTGCCAAACCATGCGATCAGAGCCAGGCGCCGTAACATCATCAGACTGGACAGGATCGCCAGGTCTTCATTCGTGAGCGGACGAATTTGCTGATAACCCGAAAGGGCGGCATCGAGAACTTGCGCTGAATTCGTCTGGTTGTCGATCAGTGTCATCGCAGTCGCCAGGTCATACATGAACCATGACAGCCCGCAGTCGTCGAAATCGATAACCTGTGTTTCGTCACCATTGAGAAGAAGGTTTCCGAGGCGCAGGTCGCAATGTGCAAGACCGAAGCGTTCCGGGTCAGTTCCATATGTACCAAGGCGCTCGCGAATGCAGCGTTCAATCTTCTCCAGCTGCCGCTTCTGCTGCAAGTCGTCCAACGGTCCGTCCTGCCATCGACCCCAGTAAGGATGACGGCCGAACACACCCTCAATGTCCCAGACAAGTCGCTCAAAATAGGTCGGGCGTTGCCAGTCCAGGGAATGAAGATGGCTTCGCGCACTGATGACTCCCAGACGGCGAAACGGTTCAATGAGGAATCCGTCCATCTCGGGCTCAGTTCCTTCAATGTAATGAAACAGCACCATGCGTCGGGGAGCCGGCAGACCGTCCACGATATTCGTCTGTATCTCTCGGTCATCGAGACCGGTAATTGCCTGCGGTGTCTTTACGTCTGCATCGTCGCGCAAGGCACGAATCCAGTCGAGTTCACTCTGTATTGCGTTGTCTGCGTGATAGTGCGTCCGGTGAACGCGCAAGACAAAGCGGGCGTTGTCCGGCGTCTCGACGAGGTAGGTTGAGTTCTCGGACACATTGAGAAGCGAAACACGTGAGTCCGTTGGAAGCCCCCACAAGGGAAGGCTCTGGGCAGCAAGCGCATACAGGACAGGTGCGAATTGCGTCGTGTTCATTCCGGAAAACTCATCACCCGACTGTGGTCATGGGCACCCGAGATGACATGCCCCATGGTCGTGTTGAACACTTGTATTTCCGCTAAACGAACCTGGTGCGGACGAGGGGATTCGAACCCCTACTTCATTTCTGAAAGCGGATTTTAAGTCCGCTGCGTCTACCGGTTTCGCCACGTCCGCTCAGGCAGATTCCATCAATGGAAATACAGGCGTAACCGATACCGCAATGAAAGAAATGTCAACCCAGCGCACCGTTGGGAAAGATGACAGATGCATCCTCGATACGGCCAAGCCTCTCCGCCAGCATGCGGAAGGAGTTATGAAACTCCTCACGGTCAACCGAGCAGTTTTGAAGACGGCGTGGACCGCTCGACGGATCAAATGCGGAACGAGCGTGCAGGACACGGTGATTGTCAAATACGTGACATTCACCGGATTGCAACTTGCGGCTGTAGACGAGGTCATCCGCATAGAGTTCGATGGCGAAGGCGCGTAATGCACGATAACCCGGTTCAATCAGTTCCTCGTCGAGGCATTGCACGCCAAGAGTCCGGTCCGAGTACTTTACGCCGATGATATCACCATCCTGGTCGGTAACGATCATCCGCCCCATTGCATAATATCGCTCCCGCTCGTTGCGTTCCGCTGCAAATCGCATGGGTACGCGACTCAGAAAATCAAATGCCTCCGGATCACTGGAACGCAGCCGTTGTGCCGCGAGGAACCCGTCACACAACTGTGACTCTCCACCGCTTGCGGCTGACGACTCAAGCGACAAATGAAAGACCACGCCAGGCGGGGCATAGCGCCAACCCTCGTCTGTATGCGGTGCCAGGCGCACATACCCGCCCGCGCCGAGGTTTACATATCGTCCGGCTTTTTCAGGCGGTCTCGAGACGATATCGGCAACCGCACCGAAATCGGTATTGCGCAGCACGCCGAACTTGCTCGCGAGCCGCACAACCTCGTTGTCATCAGCCGGTGCTCCTGACAGGCGCACAAAACCGTAGTCACGCACCGCTTTCTGCATTTCAAACAGTGCTGATTCATCGTCCAGCACGGTTTGCCAATCGTACCAGGGAAAGGCCGAGGCCTCTCGCCCTGTCCATGTCTTCAACCTGGTCTTGCGTTCAAGACGCGTTTCCCGGTCATAGGCATTGCGCCACAGCCACTGCACGTCGTGACTCGTCAGCGCGTTGTCATTCGCCCACCGCACAACAAGAGATCCGTTCTCGATGCCGCAGGTCTCAGCCTGGAGCGTCAGGGGATCATCCGGAATTCGCAAGGGATCGTCAGGCCCCTGATCAGGGCGTCCAGTCGCAGGATGAAAGTACTGTTGACGCAACCAGACAAAATGAAATCGGCTTTTGCGCCCGTTCGACCATGTCACACAAATTCGCCGATCGGGGAGTATCTCAGACGAAACCGCTTCGACAAACATCGGTCAACCTCCACCTGCATTTCACGTTAGAGGCGGTTCGATAGTATGATCTCCGGAGAGCGGATGTACTACGTTTCAGTCAACATTCTGGAAGATGAATCAAAGGAAACTGTTGATCATTGGCCATGTTCCGTCACCAAACACGCAGCAGTTGCGGGATGCGGTGCACGATGGTGCGGTCTCGGCCAACGAAGACGGCGTCATGATTGATGTTCGGTCACCTTTCGAGACAAATCCTGACGACGTCAGGACGGCCAATGCGCTCGTTCTGGGAACAACTGAAAATCTTGGTTACATGTCAGGCGCGATGAAGGATTTCTTCGACCGGTGCTACTATCCCTGTCTCGAAGAAACACAAGGCATGCCCTATGTGCTTTACATTCGTGCCGGACTGGATGGAACCGGTACACGGCGTGCGGTTGAATCAATAACCAGTGGCATGCGCTGGCGTCCCGTCAGCGAACCGCTTCTGCTGAAAGGTGAATGGCAGAACGAATTTGCAGAATCCTGCAAGGAACTGGGTATGTTCATGACAGTTGGTTTGGCCGCAGGTGTCTTCTGACTTCTCGTCGACCCCTGTTCGGCCGTCCCGAATGATTCAATCACTGTCTGGGGTTCCTTGTCGTTTTAAACCCTGCGCGTGCTTTTCAGTGAGTTTCATTGCGTTCACGATTTCGACTGTGTGCAATTGTTGCGCATCTCGACGGAGCGCGTGCAATTGTTGAGGCGATTGCTCAGGTCCGACCCACTGTTGCATTTGCAGAATCGAGTCAACTTGAACAAGAACGAGACACAACGCTAGACTATGGGAAAAGCCGTCTCTGCACCGACATATCTTTTCAGAACGTACGAGTGTCACGCGTCGAATATGCCTGAACCTATTCATTGAGTACAACAGAAAAACAAAAACAATTCAGCGGTTTGACGACTATTCCTAAAGATTTTTCTGTACGTCGAAATCCTGAACTGGACGTAGACAAGGCAAACCTCGCCGCCTGGAACCGCCCGGAAAACCGGCGTTGGGGTTTCAGGAACATTCATGTTCTGAGCCGGCACGCATTCTCAATTCGCTCGGCAAATGTTCTTCAGCTTCGTACACGAAAAGTACCCCGGATCGAAAACCTGGGTTCGGTACGGCACATGACCGGAGCCCAGGCGTTTGTTGCGATGGTCGTAGTTCAGGGTGACGAAATTCTCTTTGAAAAGTACGCATCTGACATGGCGCGTGATTGCCCGCACGCGATGCAGTCCATCACGAAGACCCATCTCAACCTGATCTTTGGCCGCCTGGTCTCGACAGGCCTCGTCGATCTTTCGTTGCCTGTTTCGCATTATCTGTCTGATCCAGGCGAGGCGTACCGACGAGTAGCCGTTCAGCATGCCCTTGACATGAATGTCATGGTCAAATTTGACGAAGACTACGCTGCAGGCTATGCCCCGCCTCCCGCACCGGACGCACGTCTTGGATACGGTCAGGAGGAAGTCGCGATGAACTGGCGGTTACCGCCGCCAGGGCACTCAGGTTTCGGGGTCCGTGAGTTTGCAACCCGACTGAAACGCGATGAACGAGACAATCCGGACAATCTGACACACTACGCGTCTCCGAATACTGACCTCGCTGGATGGGTCGCAGAGAAGATCAGTGCAAAAGATCTGAAACGGCATCTGGTGGAAAACATTGAGGCGGCCGGAATCGCCGGTACATTCCATGTTTCACTCGACTGCGAATTTGTTCCCGTTCTGAGTGGTGGAGGCGCCATGACAGCACGGGACATGGCACGATACGGTTTGCTGTTTGCGCGGAAAGGTGCGGGTATCAACGGTGAAATCGCCGGCAGTGCAAGATTCATCGATGCCTCACGAAACGGCAGAGGCACAATTTTCGATTCGGATTCCGGAATCCGCTACAGTAACCACCTGTTCACGAACGGTCGTTGGGTGGGACATGGCGGTTATGCCGGCCAATTCCTGATGGCGGATCCAGATAGCGAAACCGCAATTTCATTTTTCAGCGTGCTTGAGAATTCGCATGGAGATACCACGGAGTATTTCCCGCACGTAATCAGTATGTGTGAGGATATCCTGGATCTGGTCGAACACGGTTGAGCGAGCGCATCGTGCAAGTTTCACAATGTCTTGATCAATTTGACAGATAACGGTTTCTGCCCGTTCAAGGACGAAATACAAGTCCAGCTGTTGTTCCAGAAAAATACGGTTCGCAAACGACGAGAACTGTCATTGACCGCCACGCCTGCACGCGCACGCTCGATCTCGCGATGTGCAATTGTGCCGCAGTTCTGCCTTCCACACGACATTCGGCGATGCATCTGAACGCTTGCAGTCCGTTTTGAATTCGTTCAGCGAAGACCGCGTTGACCTCCAAAGCGAAGATCGCTTGAATAACAGATGTGTACATCAACAAAACGAGCGGCCGTGATTGACCGTACAAATCTTCGTGCCTGCCTTTGGGCCATACTCTATTGCCTGTTGATTGTCCTTGGCGCAGGTGGATTGCTTGAACTCGGTGTTTCCCACTTTGTCGTGGTTCCGGTGGCACTGTTCGTCTTTCCGCTGCTCGCCAGTGTTCCCTTCCTTTTGTGGCCGACGACACCTGATACCGGTAACGGAAGATAAGCATTTGCTTGAGCACGCCGCCGTCGCCGCAATCTGTGTACCATTCCAATTGCTGATTGGCGTGTGGAACACGCGAAGCCAATGGCTGACGCCCGGTGAAGTACGATTCTGGGGTGTTGCACTCTTTGTTGCAGCAGAATTCACATATCTGGGAACCACCCTGTAACCACCAGGGCGAATCTTTTGTTGTCCGGCGATGTTCGCGAAGTGAACGGGGGCCTGACCATCCCTTGTGCCGCGTCCGGTAGCGGTCCATCATCCGCATCACCTCGTCGACCGGCACCGCCCGACGGTCACGCAGCCCCTCGATCCCGTCCGACTTGTAGCGCTCAATCTGCCGTTTGGTCGCAAACCCCAAGCAGCTGCACCGCCTATGGCGCGACATTGGCAGAGGCGACGCTGCCGAGTTCGGGAATGGGTCCGTCGTAATGGGGCAGGCGGTCACGCCTTGCCTTCCAGACGCCCCCGGCTTCGAGCTGCCGGACATGCGCCGCGATCTCCTCGAGGGTGGCGAACCACACACCGCCCTTGTCGTGCATGTAGGCGATGAGGTCCCTGATCGCCCGCGCCCGGGCGAGGCGGCCGCTCAGGAAGGGATGCCAGACCGATATCCAGAGGCCGCCGAACTCCCACGCCGCATCGAATTCCTCGCGAAACACCCTGTGTGCGTCAGCGGCTGCCTTGATGGGCATCAGGGTCATGAAGTCCCGCGAGAACTGGAAATGGGGCCAGTCGTCGAGACCATAATGGCTCGGCAGCTCGATCAACGAACCGCGTTCGTTCCAGATCACATAGGGAATGTCATCGCCGAACAGGGATGCGTCGTAGGCGATGCCGTGATCGAGGAGTATGTCCAGCGTGTTGCGGGAGAACCGATAGGTGGCCGCCCTGTAGCCTGCCGGCTTGCGGCCCGTGGCCCTGACGATGACCTCAAGGCTGCGCTCGAACCAGTAGCGTTCCTCATCGCCGGCAAGCTCGTTGGCATGTTCATGGAGATAGTTGTGATGGCCGATCTCGTGGCCGTCCTCGAGGATGGCCTCCACGGCGGCGGGATAGCGCTCGATGCACCATGCCGGCAGGAAGAAGGTCTGGCGCATGCCGAATTCGCGGTACAGGTCAAGGATGCGCGGCAGCGCGATCTCCGGCCCGTAGCGCAGCGCCGACAGCGCCGCAACACGTGTATCGGCACTGGCGTGGTGGGCAAGATGGAGGATGCTATCGGCATCCATGTCGAAGGTGAAGGCGACGGCGCAGCGGGCGCCGTTCGGCCAGCGCGGTGGATTGGCGATCACGATGCAGCGCTCTTGCGTCAGGCCTCGTCGGAGGCGACTTCACGGGCCATAATGCCGATGACGTCTCCGTAAGGATCCTGGATAATCGCCATACGGCCCACGGACGGGATGTCCAGCGAGCCGTTGAGGACAACACTGCGCGCGTCCACGTCTTCGACGGTCATACAGGATGTCCGAGCGTTGGGCGCACAAGGCTCCGGCCCCGTCGGCGGCTTCGCCATCAGCCCCGCCACAGGTACGCCGCCGGCGCTGAACACCGTATAGGGGCTCATGCCGACATCCATGACTTCGCTCTCCCATCCTAGTACGCCAGTATAGAAGTCGCTCACGGCGTCGACATCCTCACACATCAGATCCATCCACGCGATCTGGCCGTGGGTCTTCATGCGGCTGTCCATCGCCTTGATCTCCCGTGGTTGCCGTTTCATGTCGGCGGGACTCTATCGCCTGCGGGGCACGGAACCAATGACGGGACCCCTGCGGCCCGGTTCATGTAGCCATTGTGCCTGTGCCCTTGCCATGCCGACACGCCGGCTTGCTTGCCGACTCCCAAGCACGTGTGGCAACGTATTCCGTGGCGGTAAGACGCGTTTGAAAATGCACTTGAACGATATCGCCCACGGCCCGGCGGGGGCAAAACCGCGCGGGCCACCTCTTTCTTGTCAAAACCAAATGCCTGACGACGCCAAAACCCGCGGGTCAGGCTGCCGAAAAGATCAAATCAATACGACTACTTGGAAAGAAACGGGAAACCCTTCCCGCACTACGCCAGATTCTCAAAAACATCCGGTCCGAAAAAATCCGGTAAACAGGCCCCTGCAGGTCGGATTATTCTTGGATACAACAACAGCTTCAGATAACCGACACCTTGTCGGGCAGGCAGAGCGTGGTCATGTCCCATCCCTGGCACGGCCGAGAAGTAAAAAGTCAGCCCTCTTTCGGCACCTCCGAAAAACAGGCGCCCTGCGATCAGCGTGGATCAGTCCTGGCCCGGGAACCGGCGTTCGCCAAACGCGATTCCTGTCTGCTAATATCGCCGGCGGTCTCGCGAAGGGAGAGCAGTATGGGCCATGACCTGACCGCCGCACCCGGTACGCCGCCGGCAACCTTCCTGAACTATCCCCTGGCCCTCGATCTTGAGTCCCTGGAGGCGGATATCGCCATTCTCGGCATCCCCTACGGCAAGCCGTACCGCCCTGACGAAATGGCGAACGACCAGAGCCGAGCGCCCGATGCGATACGCCAGTGCTCCCATATGACCGCCTACACCCGCCACCACTTCGATTGGGATCTCGGCGGTCCGCTGCTCGACGACCGACCTGTCAGAGTGGTCGACTGCGGCAATGTCACCGCCGACATGAGCGATCACGCCGAGCACTATCGGCGGGCCGAGGCGGCGGCCCGCAAGATCCTGGCCTCGGGTGCCGTTCTGGTCACGCTGGGCGGCGACCACGGCATTCCGATACCGGTCATGCGTGCTCTCGAGGGCGTCGCCGAAACCATCACGCTGGTGCATGTCGACGCCCACCTCGACTGGCGCAATGAGGTCAACGGCGAACCGGACGGCTATTCCAGCCCTATCCGCCGCGCTTCCGAGATGCCGTGGTTCGGCAGAATCACGCAGATTGGCATCCGCGGCATCGGAAGTGCGCGCCGCGGCGAGGTCGAGGACGCTCGCGCCTATGGCGCCGACATCGTCACCGCCTATGACATGCACGAGATGGGCATGGACGCCGTGCTCGATCGCATCCCCGACGGCGGCCCCTACTATCTCACGATCGACGCCGACGGACTCGATCCCACCATCATGCCGGCCGTCATGGCCCAGACCCCCGGAGGTCTCGACTGGATGCAGACGCGTAAGCTCGTCCACGGCCTTGTCGGCAAGGGGCGGGTGCTGGGCATGGATCTCGTGGAGATCGCGCCGTCTCGCGATATCGGCGGCATCACCATGGTTCACGCCGAGCGGCTGATCTGCAATTTCATCGGCGCTACGGTGCGGGCCGGATACTACGGGTAAGGCCGAGGCTCCGGAAATTCGCGGGACCCCTGAACCCCCTGCGCCCCGATGCCGGGCATCGCAGCGGGACTGCCCTGCCTTCAGGTCAGCGGTCGTCGTTTCAGGGTCACCAACAGATGTGCGGGCAGCATGGTGAAGGCGAGATGTTCCTCCACCTCCCGGCCCGAATGGACGGGTTCGACGTCGAAGTTGCGGGTGAGCATGGCCAGCACCGCCCGGATCTGCAGCAGGGCCAGAGCCCGGCCCGGACACATGCGCGGACCCGCTCCAAAGGGGATGGAGGCGCCCGGGTCATGGACATAGTCCTTCTCCTCCCGCGGGTTCAACCAGCGTTCGGGACTGAAGGACTGCGCATTCACGAAGCTTTCCTCGCGGGTTGCCATGCGCCGGACCGGCAACATGATCGTGGTCCCCTTGGGGATCAGGCAGCCGAGAATTTCGACATCCTTCACCGGCTCGAGGATGTGCAGCGGCGCGACTGGCTTCAGGCGCATGACCTCGTTGGTGAAGGCGTCGAGGAAGGGCAGTTTGTTGGCCTGGTCGGATGACCCGATGGCCGTCGCCGGTGCAATCAGATCATCGACTTCGCGCCGGATGCAGGCGAAATGCTCCGGGAACTTCGTGAAGTAGTGGATGGACCAGGCCATGGAATTCGCCGTGGTGTCCTCGCCGGCAAGCAGGAGTGTCCCGGCATTGGCGTAGATCTCGTCATCGGTGAAACCGGAACCTTCGGTCTCGCGCGCCGCCAGGATGGCTTCCAGGAAATCCTTCGGCGCATTCCGGCGTTCCGGCTCGGCATCCATGCGCGCCCGCGTGTCGCGCACCATGGCGCCCACCTCGCCCCGGAGTTCGGCGAGGGCGCGCTCGAGCACCCGGTCCGAAGGGAGGCGGATATGGCGCCACCACGTTACGGGGGCGTTCACACGTCGGTGCAGAACGGGAAAGATCTTGTCGAGATGGCGCTGGATGACGGGCCCCGGCGTCTCCAGCGTGTTGGCGTCGACACCGAAGGCGAGCTGCATGGTGACATCGACGGTGAAGCGCATCAGGTCGCGGCACAGATCCACGGGCTCGCCGGCATCGGCCGCCCTCTGCCAGCGGCGCTGCAGCCGCTCGACCGTGACGGCAAGCTGCGGAAAGAAGTTGTCCAGCTGCGTCCGGTTCAGCGCCGCGGCGACGATCCTGCGCTGCCGACGCCAGTCCTCCCCTTCCGCCGCGAACACGCCTCTGAGACCCATTTCTTGGGCAACCGATTCCAGCCTCCTGGTGCGCCGGAAGCCGTCCGGTCGTTGCACGTAGATGCGTCGGATCGTCGAACGGTCGGAAAGCACGGCAACCTGCGCGCGTCCCATACGGATCCGGTACAACGGGCCATACCGCTCGGACCACTCCTCCAGCTTCAGGTGAAGCCGGTCCAGGCGAAACTGGTGGAGATTGCCGACAAACGGCAGGCCGCGGGGACCAGGCAGGGCAGAAAGCGGGATCGGGGATGGCCGGGATTGCGTCATGCCGTCATTAAACCCCCAGTGCGCTGGTCCCGCAACAGGACGCTTGCGAAAACACGCAGGTATCTGAAAGACAGTGCCGCATGCCGCGTTGAAAGGGCCAGGCAATCTGCATAAGTTCCGCTCCCTGCCAGCTCCCTGCCAGCGGCGCAGCCCGCGATTTCTTCGAGATCACCATGAAAACCTATGTGACCAAGCCCGCCGAAGTCGAGCGCAAGTGGTCTGTGATCGATGCCGAGAATCTCGTTTTCGGCAGGATGGCCGTGGAGATCGACGCCCTCGGCCGCAGCTACGCCACTGGCAAGCACAAGAACGCGGCCGCGAAGGTTAGACTCAAGCGCAGGGTTGGGCGCGTCATCGTCAACGGACGCAGTATCGAGGAGTACTTCACGCGCGGAACCTGGAGGCTGATCCTCAATCGGCCGTTCCACGCCGCCGACCGCATCGATCACTATGACGTGATCTGTACGGTCAGGGGCGGTGCGCTGCGCCACGGCATCTCCAAGGCCCTGACCCTCTACGAGCTGCCCTGCACAGGACGCTCAAGAAGGGCGGCTTCCTCACCCGTAACCTGCGGGTCGTCGAGCGCAAGATATACGGCAAGCGCAAGGCGCGGCGCAGCTTCCAGTTCTCCAGGCGCTGATCACGCGATTGTAATCTCGAGTTCGCTCGGACGGTCGCCAGCATTGATCTGCCGGCCGTCGACGGCGAGGTCGAACCGACAGGACGATACCACGCAGATCAGCCCTCATCGCGACATGGGCGCCGGGCCTGACCTGGTTGGCCGGCGCCGTCAGACGTCCCTCTGAATCGACCGGCACATTGGTAAAGAAGTTGATGGGCTGTGGAATCACGGAAATCTCGCAGCCCTCGTGGCGCATGACCGTCTGCAGGTTGTCCACACAACTTGCAAGGGGCTCCCGGTGGCCGAAGAACACGTAGCGAAACTGGTCGCAGGCGGTGCGCAGCATATCATGCATACCGTCCGTGCTGTCCTCGGTCATGGTCAGCATCGGTCGGCGGAACCGCGAGACAAAGACGTCGCCGGGCCGCGGTTTCAGCAAGAAGGTGCTCACCCAGCTATGCGGCGGCGACAGCCATTCGTCCACGCTCGACGCGTTGTAGGCGAAGAAGTCCGCAGCCTAGCCGTCCTTGGGTGTGGTAAACGAGATCGACTGCCCCTCGGCCACGCGAACGGCCCGTTCCTGGCTGGCCGGAACCACGATCCCCTGCATCGAGACCTCCCTTGTCATCGCGAAGCGTGCGCGGGACATGATGAAACCACTCGGACCGGTCAGGAGAAGCCTGCAGGCAAATTGTTCTCTTTGGCAAGTGCCGGCTGTGCCCGCGCAATTCGCGCCTCCTGATGGACGCTTGAGCCCGAGCTGGTCGCGAACCCTCATTGAAGTTTCTGGCAGCGCACACCAGAATGTAGGGGTGTAGGGCAGGATCAGATCAGAACTTCCTCGAACCCCTGCCAAGAAATCAGGAGCCGGCCGCATGCTCACCAACGAAACCATCCGTGACGTGGGCCGTGCGTTGCCCTGGCTTGCTTCGGAGCCCCCGCCCGAATCCGTCCCGGCCGGCGTGTCGCTGGAGAAGCGTTCCGAGCTCCTGGACGCTCACGCTGAGGGACTCCGATATGACAGCCTCTCCCCCGTGATCGACCGCGCGTCGCACAAGCTGGCAAACGAACTTGAGACGCTGGATCCGACCGAGTTCGTTGATCCCGAGAGCGAGGGCGCCGAAGCGCTGGAAGGAGCTGAAGAGTACTTCCGGTCCCAGCGCGACGATTTGGCACGCTTGCGCAATGCCTTTATCGAAGCCGGTGCACCCGAAAATACCGGCTTGTCGGGCTGTGACAGCCTCACAGGGCCGCTCGGACAGGCTCATGCAGGCTCATGAGCGGCCCGGGGATCCATGAATCGCCTCGCCCCGCAGCGCCCGGCGACCGCCGGACGGACTATAGAATGTGCCTGCTGTGACCACGGTGCGCCTTGACAAGCTCACCAAGTGCTTCGGTTCGGTCACGGCCGTCGACGCAATTGACCTTGAAATATCCAGCGGTGACTTCGTGGTTCTGGTCGGACCGTCCGGTTCCGGAAAAACAACCACACTCCGCATGATCGCAGGACTTGAGTCTGTATCCTCCGGCAGCATCTTCATCGGTGAAACGGATGTCGCCGACGTTCACGCGAAGGACCGCGATGTTGCAATGGTCTTTCAATCCTATGCGCTCTATCCGCACATGACCGTTGCCGAAAACATGAGCTTTGCACTCAGACTGCGAAAGGTTCCAAGAAACGAGGTTGATCGTCGGGTCAGGGAAGTGGCGTCCACGCTCGACCTTTCCGAACAGCTTTCGCGCAAACCCGGAAGCCTGTCAGGCGGACAGCAGCAACGCGTTGCACTCGGGCGCGCGATCGTGCGCGACCCCGCTGTATTCCTCTTCGACGAACCGCTCTCCAACCTCGACGCAAAGCTCCGCGTCGCCATGCGCGGGGAACTGATCAACCTCCATCATCGCCTCGACACCACAATGATCTATGTCACGCACGATCAGATCGAGGCCATGACCATGGGTGACAAGATCGTTGTCATGCATGAAGGGAAAATCCGTCAGGCGGGCGCACCACTTGAGGTCTACGATGACCCGAGGGACATGTTTGTCGCCGGCTTCATTGGCAGCCCTGCGATGAACCTGATTGATGGAGAGGTGGAAACACGAAATGGTCAAACGATATTCAATGCGCCAGGACTGACGTTCCAGTTACCGTCAAACCTGGGATCGCCATGTAACAGAAAGGTCACGATTGGTATCCGTCCTGAATTTCTCGATCTTGATGAACGTGCCAACAGCATTTCCTTCAACGGTGTTGTCGACACGGCGGAGCATCTTGGCGCAGACACCGTGGTCAAACTGTTGACAGCGGGTCCGGTCATCACGGCCAAGATTTCCCGAAATGATTCTGTCCGTTACGGTGAGCAATTGAGTCTGTGGGTCGACCCGACCGACATCCTCGCCTTTGATTCAGAAACCAGCCTGCGAATTCATCAGGCCTCCGCCTGAGGCATACCCACGCGCTAACCTGAAGTTCCCCCCGATTTCGAGCTGATTCTCGCCCCAAGTGGTTGAGTTCGCGGGCAATGTCTCCGATCCGGCGACGCTGCGCTCGCAGATCACGAAGCTGAGGGAACGCTTCGGGTTGTCGAAGGTGGTACTGGTGGGGGAGGAGCGGCATGCTGACCGAGGCCCGCATCCACGCGGAGGTGGAGCCGGCGGGCCTGGACTGGATCTCGGCCCTGCGGGGACCGGCCATCCGCAAGCTGGTCGAGGGCGGCGCCGTGCAGCTCTCCTTGTTCGACGACAAGGACATGGTGGAGCTGCGCAGCGATCTCAATTCTTGGATACAACAGTTGAAGAAAGAAAGCACATGCCTACGTATCGAGACAGCGCAAGCCTGCGCGGCAGGTGTCTTGGCAACGCGTCAAGGCTGTATCAGTTGGCATAATGACAAGGAGACGAGTATCATGAAGACAGCGGCAGAGATGCACGATCAATTGAGCGAAAAGGCCGGCGCGGACGACGCGTTCCGGCAGAA
This sequence comes from Alphaproteobacteria bacterium, assembly GCA_965200745.1. GTDB lineage: Bacteria > Pseudomonadota > Alphaproteobacteria > SP197 > SP197 > SP197. The sequence continues at coordinate 2,426,416 of CBDAUZ010000001.1, read as the reverse complement.
ACTGCTCGACGATCCGCGCGGCACGATCGAAAGCGAGTTCGATGTATCCATTCCAGCCGACTTGTCGCTTTCGGTGCATGAACAATCGGCAGAGCACGTACACATTGTGCTCCCGCCTTCCCCCATGATCTCCGAAAGCGACCTCGCGCAAGTCAGCGGAGGAAACTTCCTCCGGAACGTGATTTGGTAGGCATGTTCGATCACCCGGCCCGGTAATCCACCGACCAGGCCCAGGCGTCCCCTGCGTCGACGAACAGGTCATCGCTCGGCTGGTTTCTAGACACGCTCCGTCCGGAGATCCCGCAGGCGCTGGTTGCGGGCTCCGGTTTGGAGCGTGTTCTCCGGTGCGCCTGCGCAAGCCGGAAGGCTGCAAGGATCGGCACGCTCGGATGGCGCTAGGGCGCAAGCGCCGGACGGGACTGGCGAAAGCGCCGCGTCGGATCGCGAATGCCCGCGGGGGGATCGCCATCGCACATGCAAGCGCAAGGGTGCAGCATTGCCACGGCGCGTCGCGAATGCGGCTGGCGGCTTGCGAGGGTTGAATAAAGAAGGCACTCGCCTACGTATCGAGACAGCGCAAGCCTGCGCGGCAGGTGTTTTGGCAATGCGTCAAGGCTGTATCAGTTGGCATAATGACAAGGAGACGAGTATCATGAAGACAGCGGCAGAGATGCGCGATCAATTGATCGAAAAGGCCGGCGCGGACGACGCGTTCCGGCAGTTACTGCTCGACGATCCGCGCGGCACGATCGAAAGCGAGTTCGATGTATCCATTCCAGCCGGCTTGTCGCTTTCGGTGCATGAACAATCGGCAGAGCACGTACACATTGTGCTCCCGCCTTCCCCCATGATCCCCGATAGCGACCTCGCGCAAGTCAGCGGAGGCTTCATCTCGGGGCGCATGATTTGGTAGGCATGTCCGATCACCCGGCCCGGTAATCCACTGACCAGACCCAGGCGTCCCCTGCGTTGACGAACAGGTCATCGCTCGGCTGGTTTCTAGACACGCTCCGGCCGGAGATCCCGCAGGCGCTGGTTGCGGGCTCCGGTTTGGAGCGTGTTCTCCGGTGCGCCTCCACATTGCCGCTGGCGGCGGCGATTTTCCCGTTCGGGCTTGAAATCCGCCTGGGCGAGGCGGAACCGGCGGCTGACCTTGCCGTCGCCATCGTTCCTGGTTCGAGCGTATCGGCACACTTTCGCCGACGCGGGAGCGAAGCAAAGGGAAGCGACCCGCAGGCCGCGGCACTGGCCTGGCTTCTCGCACAACTCGAAGAGCCCGGTTCCTGTCTTTCCCGTATCGTCGACCTGCCGATGCTCGAATACGACCTGATCGAATCCGGACCGGACCGGAGACCCGGACTCTTCCTGACCGCGGCCGGCGACCCCGCCGGTAAGGCGTTCCGCAATCCAGGCGACATGCTGGCGGCGCTCGCCCGCTCGGCAGGAATGGAGGAGGACGCCGGCGAGCGCCGGACGGTCGAGCGGATCTTTTCCCTCCTTCCCGGCGAAGAGGCGGCTAACCCTTGACTGCGCCGAAGGTCAGTCCCTGAACGAGCTGCTTCTGGATGAAGAAGATGAAGAAAAGTACGGGGATGCTCTGGATAACCGACGCCGCAGCGACCTGACCCCACTGCGTGCCGGTGTGCAGGACCAGTGACGGGATCACGACAGTGAGTGGCCGTGTCTCGCCGCCTGTCAGGATCAATGCAAACAGCAATTCGTTCCAGGAAAAGATCAGGACAAAGATCGACACGGCAACAAGGCCAGGCAGTGTCATGGGAAGAGTGATCCGCCACAGGACACGGAAGTGGCCGCAACCGTCAAGATAGGCCGCCTCCTCGACTTCGCGCGGCACATCGTCGAAGAAGGACCGCATCATCCACACAACCAGAACAAGATTGAAGGTGGCGTGCGCCAGGATCACGCCGGCATAGGTGTTGATGAGTCCGAGTTCGTTGAAAATCAGGTACATCGGCAATGCATAGGCAACCGGCGGACCAAGCCGTGTTGCCAGAATGTAGAAAAAGAGGTGGTTTCCCGCCGGTATCCTGAAGCGCGAGAAGCCGTACGCTGCCAGCGTACCGATGAAGACTGTGAGCGCCGTGCTCGAGAATCCGATTATGATCGAATTCAGCAGGTATCCGTCGAATCCCTTGTAGAGTATGTCTGCGTAATTGATACCTGTCGGCTCGAAGAACCACTTCGGCGTCGGTGAGATGAGATCCTTGCGCGTCTTGAAGCTGGCAAGAAAAATCCAGATATAAGGCAATAGCGCCACCGACAGCAGGACTGTCAAAGGCAGAATGAATCCGAGGATACCGCGGCGACCCATCACGAGGATCCCGTGCCGGCCTTGCCGCTGACTGTCTTGAAAAACACGGCAGCCACGACAAGAGATACAAATGCCAGGACCAGGCAAACAGCAGCGCCGTAACCCAAATCCCAGCGAACGAAGCTCGTGCGGTAGGCGAAGGTTGAAATGACTTCCGTGGCATTTCCGGGTCCGCCTCCGGTAAGGACATACACCGTATCGAAAATCTTGCTCGCATCGATCGCACGCAGCATGACCGCGACGACAATGAGCGGCATGAGCATGGGAAACTGGATATGGCGGAAAATCTGCCAACCCGACGCGCCGTCTATGGTGGCTGCCTCAATCGGAGGCTTGGGAAGTGCCGTCAGTCCCGCCAGCATGATGAGCATGACGAATGGTGTCCATTCCCATACATCGATGATCATGAGCGCCACGAAGGCTGAGACCGCTCCGGAAAAAACACTCTCCTCTTCAAAAAAACCGAGACGGTTCATGTAGACGGTGAGAATCCCGAAACTCGGCAACAGGAAGAAACGCCAGATCATTCCCACGACGACGGGAGCAATCATGGTCGGTATCATGAGAATTGTCAGAACGAGTCGGCGCCCCGCGAAGTTGCGATTCAACCAGAGTGCAATCAACATTCCGAAAGCAAGTTCGAACGGCACAACAACGAGTACAAAAATCGCCGTGTGTATGACCGCGTCATAGAAACTTCCGTCGGCACCGATCAGATCGCGGTAGTTTTCAAGTTCGACAAACTGTCCGCGCTTGCTGAACGACGTCAGGGAAAGCTCGCGGAAGCTGTCAATGATCGCGAGCGTGACCGGTGCGACCGCTACAATCAGGAGAAAAAGAATGACCGGACCCATGCAGGTCCAGACAAAGGTCCGTGTTGACCCGGTATGAACGGTTGATACCTGACTCATGTACGCAACGTCAGGATAACCGATGGACAAGTGTTCACTGTGTCGACCCCTGCTGTGACCAACGGTTCACGATGCTTGACGCGTGTGCGTTGCATGAACAGACCATGCAGGCTTTCACAATTCATGTTTGCACCGACCGTTCATTCATGTTGCGAGGGTCGGACACTGTTCGCGTTAGCAGCAGGTGTTTGCACAGCCGCATAAGAGGCACCAACAGTGCATCAGCGCTGGAAACTCGGTCACGGTCCCTTTTCACGAACATTCTTCTGTGAATTTACATCGTCCGGAACAGATGTCTGGGTCCATGGAAGATTGGCTGCCCTGAAACGGGAACCGGTTGCACGCAGCGAAAGTCCTCAGTCTTTCTCCACGCACATCCGTCCCGTCATCAGTTGCAGACGGGCAAGCTGACGCTTGCCCGTATTTGGCAATCAAATCGCCCTACTCTACCGCTTCACGCATGCGTGCTGCGATGTTCGCAACTGTTGTTGCCGCGTCCTGCTGGTCCGCTCCTGCCGCACTCAGTTCCTCAATGATGATGTCCTGCCATACAAACCAGTTCGGTGTATTCGGCAGGCGATAGAGAAGACCCTGTTCGTCGAGCCATATATGCATGGCCTCGCGCTGCGCATTCTCCCACTTCGGATCCTGCCAGCGTTCGTCACCAAGCACATCGCTCCTGACCGCAAGACAACCCAGAGGCAGGCATTCCATCTGGACGTCCCGGGACAACAGCCACTGGGCAAACAGCCAGGCCGCTTCCTTGTTCTGGGCACTGCTCGGAATAACCCAGGACTGTCCGTAGGCTGCGGTCACATGATTGCCGGGATGCGGGAAATAGGTCATGTCGCCAGCCGATGCAGGGCAATCTCCGGGGATTTCAAGGTACGGTGTCGTGTCACCCCAAGTGAAAATCATGAAGACATTGCCGTTGCACATTTCGGCGTACTCCGTATCCCACGTCGCCTCGGTGTGACCTGGAGGTGCGAAGTCCCGCAGTTCAAGCATGAATTCCAAAGCCTCAACTCCGGCGTTGCCTTCGTCGATCTTCACGTTGAAGTCCTGATCCACATATTCACCGCCCATGGCGAGCAGAATGCGTTCGTAGTCGTAGAAAACCGTCAGATGGCGTTTGAATGCCGCGATCGTGCCGTAGAATCCGCTTTCCAGTGTTTCGCCAGCCAGCGTATCGCCGGCATCGCGTGTGAAAAATTCGGCGAGGTCACGGAATTCTGCCCATGTCTCGGGAGGCAAAGGCATCGCATAGCCGTACCGGGCCTCAAAACCGGCCTGTTCGTCAGGATGATTGGCGATACTCGTCCTGTATGCTGCGTAGGGCGGCAGATAGTGATAGGGAACGGAAACAAGTGTGCCGTCGTAGTATCCCGAAATCTCGAAATGCGCCTGGATCATGTCGTCGAGATCAAGACTGGGATCCCGAAGAGCCGGGTCATTCAGGAAAACTGACAGATCAGTGGCAAATCCGGGTGCAGCAAACGCTGCAGTCTGGTTGTTGGCTGCCGGGAATATGTCGTAGTACTCGCCGCCGGTCAGTTGATCCGCAAGCACCTGACGCCAAACGGCCTCGAGATCTGCGACTTCCAGCACCACCTTGATACCTGTCAGTTCCTCGAATTTCTTTGCCATCTCGGTGTATGCAAGGCACGGCGAGTATCCGTCGCAGATTCCGCGCACCTCGCTACCCGCATAAGGTGCAGCTGCCTCTTCCAGCGACCATGCGACCGCATCATTCGCCGTCAGTCCCGTCAACACACTTGCACCGAACACCAACGCAGCGCATGCACCGTTTCGTATGTTCTTGTGTAACAGTGTCATCATCTAACCTCCTCCTCCTTGTATCTGGAAATCATATACGAAAGTTCCGCAGGACACGCGCATAGTTGTTCGCGTTTCACAGGCTGGACATTCCCACCGACTCCACATGCAAAAACCCTCGGTCCGTTCTGAGCATGCGTGTGAAACACACCTGACCAGATCGGTTCATTTCTGGAAACAACCCCCTCCATGATGGCATGACGCCTTTCAACCGCCTCCCGGGTTCTCGAGGATAGTCTTCGTTTCGGGCATGCGGTCCAGCGATTTATTGATGTGCTTGCGCCAGCGCGGACCAACTGCCATTGCAATGGTGTAGGCCCTCGAAAGTTCATCGGACCGGTCCTCGGCCATCGCTTCGATCAGGAACGCAGTCGCACGCAGTTCCTCGATGTGGTTGATGCGCGCACGCGTCTCATTGCTATCTTCGCCGATGTATTTGAGCCGCATATCCGTTCCGACACGACGCGCCGCGTACCAGTAGGCCTCGCGACATTTCAGTGTCGGCTGGCCTTCGACGCCGGACAATGCGTCGCCCTTCAGAAGTCGCACCAGATCGGTATATGCGCGCATAGCGATACTGCTGTGGTGGGTCATGCCCATCACTTTCAAGTTTTGTTCGGCATGCATATACCTTGTAAAATTGTGAATTGTCGGGCGTCACAAGGAAGTCATTGAGCGCGTTCACCCTCGTGGCACGACATTCCGTGGCACCCGTTCAACTGACCTGATGGATACCCGCGTTGCCGACAACGTCGGCAGTCTCTTTCCAGACCGCTCGCTCCGTGCGCTTGCGGCCGACTCTCTCTTCGATTCTTCGCAGCCGGGAGAACGCCGTTGTTCTGGATTTTGACGTGTTTCCAGTTGTACAGGAAGACACGCTATCGTGACTGAAACCGCCTCGTAGAACTCTCACGCAGCCGAGGCAAATACCGAAGTCGTCGGTCAAATCCACACTCGATGCACGGCAAATTCGTTGCAAACAACAGGGCTACAGCCGATGAATACGGGACTTCGAGCACATGTCGGTCTCGGTGGTTGCGTTCCCGCGCATCACGCGACGTATCAAACGAACACCAGTTCACGCTTGAATGGTACGTCTCCAACCGGTGGCCCGTCGAATTCGCGTGCATAGCGGTGACCGCTCCACACGGCTGCGGCGATAAGTCCCGGGCCCAGTGCGTCGCCAATACGCCGGACAGAACGGATTCCTGCATCTGCAAGCCGGTCGGGCTCCGCGCGGAGATTGTAGTAGAGATGGTCATTTGGAACACGCGCCGTCACCATCACGACAGAAGCAGCGTCGATTGTGCGTGTCCCCTCCCCGTAAACCCCGGCAATCTCGACCGAACCGTCCGCGATCATGGTGAGATTGTGACCGGTAACAATCGTTACGCCCAATTCGACCAGCCTCGACTGGATCGCTTCCTGTTCAAGCGCTTCTTCCGCCCAGGACGAGACGACCGGCGCCGGTGTGACGAGAATGACATCAAGTCCTTGCAGACGGAGATGATCAGCGAGTGCGCCACCCATGTAGTGGTGGTCATCATCAAAGACGAGAACCGGTGACTGGAGCCGTTTACCGGCAAAAATGTCGCCGGGGGTAAAGACGCTGCTACGATCACTACCCGGGATCGCGGACATGGTGTTGGCCCGACCAATCCCGTCGCGCCGCCAGCGTGCACCGGTCGCGGTCACCACATGGTTGTAATCGGTTTCCAGAACGGAATTGGCTGTCATTTCGCTTTCGCGGAAAACCTCCACGACATCGTGAAGTTTTTCAATCTGATAGGCGCGGTAGTCGCGTACCCGCGCCCACTCCGATAACCCTGGTAATGTTGATTCGTCTGATACCCGTCCACCGAGTTCTCGCCTTGCCTCGGCCAGACCGACCGTGTAGCCACGCTGGCCCAGTGCAAGCGCGCATTCCAGACCCGCCGGTCCGGCGCCGATAACCAGCACTGACGCATCAGATCCGCGTTTCGCAATGCGTTCCGGATGCCATCCACGACGCCACTCTTCGCCCACCGTCGGGTTTTGCGTACACCGCATGGGTGTCTTCACGTGTTGTCCGGTTACACAGATGTTGCAACCAATACATTCCCGAATGTCATCGAGTCGGCCTTCATCAATTTTTTGCGGAATGAACGGATCAGCAATGGACGGACGGGCTGCACCTACAAAGTCCGCGATCCCGCGGGTGATGAGGGAAAGCATGGACTCCGGCGACGTATAGCGTCCGACACAGACGACAGGCCGGTCCACCATGCCTTTCACGAAGGCCACATAGGGTTCCTGAAAACCTTCGGAACTGAACCGGGAACTGGCCGAGTCATGGGTCCAGTCACTGACGTTGACATCCCACAGATCAGGCAGGTCAGCCAGCATCTCGATGACCTTGCAGCCTTCGTCTTCCCATGTGATTCCGTCTTTCCCGACCAGTTCGTCGGTCGCGAAACGCAGCGCAATCGCCATCTCGCCACCAACAGCATCGCGTGTATCCTCAAGCAGTTCACGCAAGAGCCTGACGCGATTTTCGAGACTTCCGCCATATGAATCGGTGCGACGGTTACGCCTGCGCGTGAGGAAATCCATCGGCATGGCAATGTCATGGCCACAATAAAGATAGACGAGATCAAAACCGGCATCGCGGGAACGCAGCACTGCGTCGCGGTGCCAGCGCCTGAATTCCCGAATATCGTCCAGGTCCATTGCTCTGGCCTGGACCGGATCGTGACTGTAGGTCGCCGGTGTATGTGACGGACCAAGCGGGATCTCGCGACTGTAGTAATTCGGCAATGCCGACGCATTGCTCACGAGTTCAATCCCCGCGAGCACCCCATGAACCTTGACGGAATCGGTCCAGTGCCGCATGCGCACGACGTCATCATGATCCCAGAGTTTCGTCTCCGGATAGGGTGCGGCCTCGGCATGCGGATGAAAGGAGCATTGTTCGGTACATACGACAGCCCATCCGCCTTCCGCCTTCATCGCTCGCATCGCTGCGTCGGAACGGGGCAGCAAATGGCCCATACCACTGCAGTGCGGCACCTGAAAGAAACGGTTTCGCGCAGTGACCGGTCCTATTCTGACCGGTTCAAACAGGACATCAAAACGCGGGTCGCGGGGCATGCTGATTCTCCTCCCGAGTGACGGGAACTGGTTTCAGAAAAATGTCGACATGGTCCGTGGCAACAGCGACTGATCCAGAATGATCTTGCGTGACGCGATCCGCCATGACGGTCCTTCGGGCCGAAAGCGGTCTTCACGCCGGCCGACATACATCACCTCTGTCTGCTCAAGCCTCGACTGATAGACAAGAAGATTGCACCGAACATCGAGGTCTCCGTTTTCGATCCTGTCCACTTCAACGTTCGAGACGAAGTAACGCAATCGCGATTGTGGTTGTTCGGCATGTGCAAGCGAGGAATTCAGGCGTTCGACGCGTGCCTCCAGGAAATGCTTGTCGTCGTCAAAAATGGCCAGTGTGTCGTCAGCTTCCGGTTCGTCGCTCCGTCCTGCCAGGGTATCGCGTACAGGCATCCAGTACCGTACATCATCAGTGAAAAGATCGAGCCAATCACGCAGGCGCCATTCGCTCAACAGACGTACCTCTCGATAGAGAAACTGCTCAACGCGGTGCTGCAGCTCGGCGTCGACCATGTGAACTTTCCGTCCGTCGTGTATCCATGAGACTGGCCCAGTACGCATAGAAGTTCAGCTGGTTGGTCTCGGAGATGTAGGGCGAAAAGCGGCCTGGGCATCCATTTGGCGCTTGCCGATATTCCTCGCCGATATTCATCTGATAGTTGAAGTCGAGCTGCTGGCCGACGACACCCCGTGTCGCCTCCGTCACCTGCTCGAAGTTTTCCGTATCGTCCTGTGCTGCAATACCGCTCGCGGCCTGGATACGGGTGAAATCCACCCGCGCCTCATCCTTGATGACTTTCGGTGCATCGCGATCGATCCCGCACCAGTTCCACGCTTCCAGACGGCATGGTCCCTTGGGCAGCCACAGATAAAATCCGATGGGTCTCAGTGCACTGAAATCGTTGAAGGACAGGTTCGGGAAGATGTTGCTGAATGAGGGCGCATACATGTCAGCCTGATGTTTGGGAAATGCCCGAAGAAGTCGCTGCTGACACTCCTCGACATACTCCACGACCTCAGGTCCGTATGACTTCGCAAGCTCGAGATCGACGGCGTAACGTTCTCCACCAAAGACGATTCCCGTCAGACCGTGACCATTGTCCAGACCGACGTTGTGGTAGCGCTTTTCCAGGTTGCGAAAGCTCGGGTTGGCGGGGTTGATCTGACGGATATCGAGCCTGAACATCGATCCGTGGGAATAGGGCAAATGATAGGTGTCGCCGGCGAAGTTCTCGCTGGCGATCTTCCAGTTCGCCTTCAATGCGTACCGCTGGAGTCCCGGTACAAACTCAATACCGCCGATCTGACGCTCGATCATGACATCGAGATACCAGCGCAGATCGCCCAGAAAGGTGTCCAGACTCCCGGCTCCTGCATCCCAGTTGCCGAAAATCATGCCACCGTAAATCCTGAGTTTTGGCACCGCGTGCAATCCCCAGGCTGACCTGTCCAGCCGATCGCCGTACGCATCCCGTTCCATGGGTACGCCCTTGAGTTCGCCGGTGTTCGCATAGGTCCAGCCGTGGAAACTGCAAGTGAATTGCCGCGCGTTTCCGCGGTCCGCGCGACACACCTTCATGCCACGGTGGCGGCACGAATTGAGAAACGCCCTGACCTTCCCGTCCGAGCCACGACACACCAGTACCGGATCCTCGCCCATGTAGGCTGTCACAAAGTCGCCAGGTTCGGGTATCTGTGATTCATGCCCGAGAAACAGCCAGCAACGCGCAAAAATGCGTTCCAGTTCGGCTCTGTAAATGTCCTGATCGAAGAAAATTCGGCGACTGACCAGACCCTGTTTCAGATCTACAAAGCGCTCCATGCTTTCCATGTGCTATCGCTGTCCTCGTCACGCTCGCGGGTCGGTACAACCCGGAACAAGGGTCATTCACAAAACCTTAAGCATTGTGATCGGTTCCGGTCAACATCGGACATGGTCGACTGCATGCATCACCAAATCTGGACGACCGGATCTCTATCACGCTGCTGGTGTCACGGTGGGACCCACACCGCGACCAATCCATTCATCCGAATGGGCGTCAGCGATCGTTTCAACCGCGTGGAACATCCACCCAAGCGTATCCTCAATCGAACGAGGATCCTGATCTCTCCGGCGTCAAACAGCCTTGCGCCTTCGCATTCAATCGCATTCCGGTCCTTGAAAAACCGCACTCCAGTCTCCCGTTGCAACAGGAAGACGTTGCGCGATCTCGATTGTTCAATCCGGCTCGCTGCTGTTCGTCAATTCTTCTGACGGCTTGCCGCCAACTGCCGAGGCGGCAGAGAATACCTGCCGAAATGCATCGTTCAGCCGTTCCCTGTCTGTCGAACGAAGGACAACGTTTGTGCCGAACCCGCGACCATCACGCCAGGGATAGCTACCCATCTCGACGTCAGGGAATACATCCTGCAGTGTTCCAAGACGCGCGGCGATTGTTCCCTCGCCACAGTTCACCCTTATTGTTCGCGATAGCAGACGCGATCCGCGTGGAAGATCGCGACTCGCGCTCCGGAACATCGCGCGCGCAATGTCGGGAACACCCGCCATGACGAATACATTTTCCATGCGGAATCCGGGTGCCATGCTGACCTCGTTATCGATCAGCGCAGCACCGTCGGGAATACGAGCCATTCGAAGGCGTGCTTCATTCGCTTCAAGACCCTGCGACGCAAAGTGGCGAACAAGGAGGTCCCGAACAGCCTCGTGATACCTGATCTCCACCCCGAAAGCCCGTGCGATACTGTCAGCGGTTATGTCATCGTGCGTCGGGCCGATTCCACCGGTCGTGAACACGAAATCGTATCGGGAGCGCAAGGCATTGACCGCGTCGACGATGTCGTCTTCAACATCAGCGACGATTCTCACCTCGCTCAGTCTGATTCCCAGCTCTGTCAGACTGGAACCAAGAAACGCGATATTGGCGTCGCGTGTGCGGCCTGAGAGGATTTCGTTCCCGATGACAAGAACAGCTGCCGTAATGTGATCCGTCATTGTATTCCCGGGCACTGATAATGTTGACTGGAGAGGACCCTGCTGCTGACCGGAAACCGACTCCGGTTTCGTGAAACATGAATAGTCAGGACGATCGCCTCAACCATCAGCAACAAACCTTTTCAGTTTCGCCACTGCCTCTTCAAACGAAGCGGTGCTGGTGATGGCATCATAGAATTGTCCTTCGCCGTCCATCAGATAAATCGCCGAACCATGGTCCATCGTGTAGTCGCCGTCGTCGAGTTCGATTCGTGCGTAGTATAGACGATACGATTCCGCCATCTCGGAAAGCTCGTCATCGGTTCCGATCAAACCGGTGATCCGCGGTGAAAAGTATCCAGTGTACTCGGCCATGCGTTCCGGCGTGTCGCGCTGTGGGTCAACCGTGACGAAATACGGATCAATCAACTCACCTTTCTGACCAAGTTCGTCTATCCAGCTTGCAACGTTGTAAAGCGTCGCGGGACAGACATCCGGGCAATGCGTGAAACCGAAGAAGATCATCGCCCGCCGTCCGACCAGGTCGTCATCCGTCACACTCCGGCCGTCCGGTGTCCGCATCGAAAAGGTCCCGCCAATCTCGATTGTGTCGTCCTGCTCGCGATAGTCGTCGACGATGAAGAAAACCAGCAGCAGAATGACAGCAACCGTTCCTCCCCGGATAACCCAGTGCCACCTTGAAGCAGTCAACGTTCCGCACCGTATCCGATCGAACGTACAACGAACCCGGATTCGAGCACCGTTCCGTCCGAAAACGACAGATGCACCACGTGGATCGTGTCCATTGTCGGTCGTTCGAGAAGTCTCATGAACATGAGATGGCAGTCACCTGGTTTCAATTCGACCGTGCCACCTGCGGGAATTAGTATTCCGTCATCGACAGGACGCATCATCATGACCCCGTCATCCGTCTGTTCGATGCAGTGTATCTCGTTGCGTCCGGCAATGGACGCATTGACGCCGTCGAGATGAACATCTTCGCTGCTGTGATTGGTCAGTGTCACATAACCTGCAGTCGTCGGCGCGCCCGGTGGCGGTTCCGCAATCCAGGGATCACCAGCGACGATTTGTGCCCGTGCATGGCTCTGGAACGACAATGCCGCCAGCACGCACGCGAGCATGACGGCCAGCGAAAGTGGCATTCGACGACACGATCCCGCGCCCACAAACCCGATCATGCCAATCCTATTTCCTTGCGTAACTGTGACAGGCAGGCCGCACGGTCAGGTTGGAAATCCTGTCCGATCCACCAGGCTTCCACGGCACGCACCAACCGGCCGACTTCGGGTCCCTCCCTGACACCCAGATCAAGTACATCCTGGCCACCGACCGGCAACGCGGGGTTCTCCCATTTCAACGCTGAATCCAGCATGCAACGCCACCGACGGGGTCCGGTTCCTGGTTGAGATGCCCATGCCAGAAGGACGAGATCCCTGAATGTTTCAACACCATGCCGATACAGAAGTTGGCGTTGTTCGGTCAACGAAAGCGCCTGGTCAAGTTCCACAACCGGCGGTGACAGCTTATCCAGCCTGCGCGTTTGTGAATTGGATAATCGCAATCTGTAACCAACGGCAGCGCCCGCATTGGGCACCAGCGCAGCCAGCCTTCTCAGCGGGTCGCGGTCGTCGAGTCCCGAAAGCACCGTGAGAGCATCCAGGTTCGCTGCCTCGGGCAGGATCTCCGCAAGCAAACCCGTGCGTTTCATGAGAGCAATAGACGGAAGCGGATTTGCAATCCCGAGAATGCCCATCAGTTCCGAACATACGCGTTCCGCAGAAAGTATGGAAAGTTGGTCCTTGCCGTGTTCACATGCCGTGATTGCATCGTGATCCGGTTCACCACGTCCATACCGCCCGTAGAATCTGAAAAACCGCAGGATGCGCAGATAATCTTCGGAAACACGCGTGGCGGCATCGCCAACAAAACGAACAATTCCATTCGTCAGATCACCGTGACCACCAAAATAGTCGAAAAATGCTCCGTCAGGCCTGAGGCTCATTGCATTGATCGTGAAGTCGCGACGACTCGCGTCGACTTTCCAGTCATCCGTAAACTCGACTGTGGCGTGACGGCCGTGTGTCAATTTGTCGACACGCAACGTGGTGATTTCAAACGACGATCCGTCAATAACTGCCGTCACGGTCCCGTGACTGAGCCCGGTCTGTATGACCGTGATGTCCTGCCTTTCCAGAAGTTCGGTCACCCTGTCAGGTGAATCCGGTGTTCCGATGTCGACATCGCCGATCGCATGGTCAAGGAGGAGATCGCGTACACATCCGCCAACGAACCTGACATCCGCACCATGACGTGTGAGCGCGTCCAGAACTCTCCGACACTCGGACGACAGAAGGATGCCTGGATCTACATGCCGCGTGACGTCCGGTTCAGTTATCGACATATCCGGGAACGATTTGTCCGTCCTCATATTTGGCGGGCACATATCCTCCCCACGGGTCATCACCGGTCAATCCGAGTGTGACAAGTCCGAGTATCATCAGGCCAAGCGTACCGAGTACGATCCACAACCAGGGGGCATCCTGCCAACGTGGCAACGTGCCATCCTTGATCTTCTTCGCCTTTTCCAGTGCGAGTCGATACCAGACGATGTATGAGATCAGCGGAACCGCAATCAAAATGACCGGCAAAATATATCTCACGTCGGATCACCCCTCAGTCCATCGAGAAGATTGTCGAGAATTGCGGCTGTCGCACCCCAGATAACACGATTTCCGTACTCGTAGACACTGTAACTGTAGTGTCGACCGTTCCAGAATGTGTTTTCCCTGCGACGATTGCACTTGTCCATGAAGAAGCTCAGCGGAACCTCGAAAACGGCGTCCATCTCGACTCCGTCTGCGACCAGTTCGACAGGTGGATTGACGAAGGCAACAATTGGCGCAATCGCATAACCCGATCCGGCAACATAGGTCTCCAGGCGATGCAAGACCTGAACGCGGGCCGGATCAAGCCCGGTTTCCTCGTTTGCCTCCCGCAAAGCCGCATCGATTTCCGATTCTCCCGATTCAATCCGGCCACCCGGAAAACACACTTCTCCTGCGTGTTGCAACAGATCGGGTGAACGCTTGCAGAAAACAATCGTGAATCCGTTCGCCCTGTCTACCAGTCCGACAAGTACGGCGGCCGCCTTGGTTGCCGAACCGGTACAGCGCACGCCAACACTGTCGCCACGTACAGGTGCACAGTCCGACGCCAGCGCACGCGCAACCTCGTCACGCGTCATCGTCGATCGCACCGAGTTCAAAGAAACAGCCGCACGAGTCGATTCCCAGAATGTCCCGTAGATTTCTGGTGATCACACGTCCGTTGTCGACAAGTTCATAATAGACAGGCCTGTTGATGCGAGCCTCTATCCCGTCACGTACCGTGACATACGGCGTCGGGGTCCCGCTTTGTGGATCAAAATCTACCCGAACCGGATGCCTTTGGTCTGCAAAAACCACATCGTCCACGTTTGTGCGAAACCTGATGGCGGGTTCGTTGTCGATTTGAAGGAAATTCGCTTCCACAACAACGAATGGTACATCCTCGACAACAATGCAGTGACGTTCCACCGGAGTCACAAGGTAGTAACATCCGTCGCTTTCCCTTCGGAGTATGCTGGAGAACAACACCACCAGCGATTTTCGACGTATAGGTCGGCCTTCATGGAACCATGTGCCGTCACGCGCAATTCTGATATCGACGTTTTGATAGAGCGATGTCGGTTCGTTGCCTGCTGCAACCATACGATTGATCCCTGCACTGTCCCTGGCTTGCGGATGTAACGGCAGATACGCACAATTCGTGCGCCGTTGCGCTTTACTATAGTAGTGAACCCTGAACAGACCGGAACCGGAACATGACCCTTGTCGGTAACAGATCAATCGAGGACGTCTCTGAACTGAGCGAAGAGATAGAGCGGATCGGCTCGCTCGTCACGAACGCCCGTGACGCAATCGGACGCGTTGTCTTCGGACAGGAGTCTGTCATTGAACAGACCCTTGTCACACTGCTGTCGGGTGGGCATGCCCTGTTGATCGGTGTCCCGGGACTGGGCAAGACCAAACTTGTCGAGACCATGGGTGTGGTGATGGGCCTCCATACGAAACGGGTCCAGTTTACACCCGATCTGATGCCGGCGGACATTCTTGGATCAGAAGTTCTCGAGGAATCAGGCAGCGGACGCCGCGAGTTCCGCTTCATTGAGGGGCCGGTGTTCTGTCAGTTCCTGATGGCCGATGAAATCAACCGTGCAAGTCCGCGGACACAATCAGCGCTTCTGCAGGCGATGCAGGAAAAGACCGTCACGGTCGCAGGCAACCGGCGGACACTCCCGCTGCCGTTTCATGTCGTTGCAACCCAGAATCCGCTGGAACTCGAGGGCACATATCCATTGCCCGAGGCTCAGCTCGACCGTTTCCTGATGCAGATTGATATCGGTTATCCGGATTATGATGCAGAACGTGAAATGCTTGTTGCAACAACAGGTGTCTCGGAAGTTCAACCTCAGAAGATTCTTTCGAGTACCGACCTGGCAGCGGCCCAACAGATGGTACGCAGAATTCCGATCGGAAGCGGTGTTGTCGACGCTATCCTCAAACTTGTCAGGGAAGGCCGACCTTCCGCCGACGACAAGATCATATCCTGGGGTCCCGGACCGCGGGCCAGTCAGGCGCTCATGCTTGCCGTTCGTGCCCGTGCGTTGCTTGACCAGCGTCTGGCGCCGTCGCTTGACGATGTACGCGCACTCGCAAGCCCGGTCCTGCGTCACCGCATGGCATTGACATTTGCTGCACGAGCAGACGGTACGACGATCGACGACGTCATAGAACGACTCAAGGTATTTTTGGCGTAAGTCCTGCACATCAATCAGGGAATGGTTCAGCACAACCTCACTGACGCCACAGTACTGCGTCGACGCGCAGAACAGGCTGTTGCGCATCTGCCTCCACTCTTTGTCGAGTCGCTGCGTGTCGCGGCGATTGTTGCACAGGGTGAACATGGCCGGCGACGAGTCGGACCTGGCGAGACGTTCTGGCAGTTCCGTCGTTATCAGGTTGGCGATGCGGCAAACATGATCGACTGGCGCGCATCTGCGCGATCAAACCGCCTCTACATTCGCGAAAACGAGTGGCAGGCCGCCGAAAGCGTCTGGCTGTGGACCGATTGCTCAGACTCGATGCGGTTCAAGTCGCACCTCGCGGCATCGAGCAAACTTGATCGCGCATGCCTGTTCACAATGGCGCTTGCGGTTCTGCTGGTGAACGGAGGGGAAAACATCGCACTTTTGGGGCGAAACACTCGACCCGGTACCGGGAGCGCTACCCTGACACGCTTCGCAACAGACCTGGTTCACGAAATGCAGGATCCCGGCGGCGGACTGCCGCCGCTCGACGAACTGCCACAACATGCGAGACTGGTCGTCGTCGGCGATCTTCTGGAACCATTGGAACAATTCTCGTCAATGATACGCCACTATTCGGGAAGCGGCATAAACGGTCACGTCGTGCAGATTACGGATCCCGCGGAAGAATCGCTCCCCTACACCGGGCGCATCCTGTTCGAAGGTCTGGAGATGGAAGGCAACGTCCTTGCTGCCCGAAGTGAAGAACTTCGGACACGCTACATCGATCGTTGGCAGGCACACCGCGCCGGTATTCGGCAACTGGCACGCAGTTCGAGTTGGAGCAGCTTTGTCCATCGTACCGATTCCAGTCTGCAATCCGCGCTCCTGCCCTTCTACACGACACTAGCCGGAAGCGCCGAGTGAACCTGCTCTCCCTTGGCCCCCTTGCCTTCGCCAACCCCTGGGTCCTTGCGGCACTCGTCCTCCTGCCGCTTCTCTGGTGGTTGCTCAAGGTTGTCCCCCCGGCACCACGACGTGTGGTCTTTCCCGCCGTGCGACTTCTGTTCGGACTGGAGACTGACCGACGCGCCGCCGAGTCGACTCCGATCTGGCTGATCCTGCTGCGCATCCTCCTGTTGACGCTGCTCATCCTTGCCATTGCACACCCAATCTTCAATCCGTCAGTCCGTACCCTGACACCAGGCAACATGCTTATCGTCGTGGACGACGGATGGGCATCATCGCGTGACTGGTCTCGCAGACTGCAATCCGCACGAAACCTGATAGCGATCGCGGACCGTGAAGACCGGTTGGTGTCGTTGCACACAACGGCGCCCCGAAACGCTGGAGCATTGTCCGCAACAGATCTTCTGACACCGCAGGACGCCGAGCGCATCATCAATACACTCACGCCGGTTCCGTGGCCCGTCGACCGACAGTCGAGCGTGCAACAGATCGCGGGACTCGACGCGATTGATCAGGTTTTCTGGATCGCAGACGGTGTGGCTCAGGACGGTGACAACGCGTTCATCGAAACGCTGAACAGAACCGGAACCGTGACGGTTATCCGGGACATGCATGACACACCCGTTGTTCTCATGCCACCCGACTTGCGAGACGGCACGCTCGAGATCACCGCCGGAAGACCGGATTCCGGCCTGGAAAGGGACATATGGGTCGTTGCGGAAAACTCCGACAACGAGTTTCTTGCGCGCCTGCGTCTAGAGTTTTTGGAAGGTAGCCGGACTGCCACAACGGTTCTTGATATTCCGATAGAACTTCGTAACCGTATTACGCGATTCAAGGTAGAAAACGAAGCAAGTGCGTCAGCCGTTGTTCTGCTGGACAACCTGTGGAAGCACCCTCCTGTCGGCCTGGTTTCCGGGGGCGATATCGAAGATCGCGATTCACTGCTTTCACCGACATTCTACATCGCACGTGCGCTCGAGAACGCAGCGCAGATCACGGAATCGTCGCTCGGTGAAATCCTTGCCGACCCGCCCGCCGTTATCTTCATTGCCGATGTCGGGATCATCGCGGAGGAGGAACGCCCTGCTCTTGAATCATGGCTGCGAGAGGGCGGTGTCCTGATCCGGTTTGCCGGACCGGTTTTCTCACAGGCGAGCGACGACCTCCTGCCGGTGCCAATCCGGTTACGTGACCGTGCGCTCGGTGGCGCAATGAGCTGGTCCAGTGTTCAGGGCGTTGCACCGTTTGAACCGGCGTCGCCGTTTTTCGGAATTGAGACGACCCGTGACGCTCTTGTTGACAGGCAGGTGCTGGCTGAGCCGTCGATCGATCTTGCTGAACGCACATGGGCCCGTCTCGATGACGGAACGCCGCTTGTGACCGCGGCGCAATGGGGCGAAGGATGGCTCATCCTTGTTCACACGACGGCCAACACGCAGTGGACGAACTTGCCCTTGTCGGGGCTTTTCGCAGACATGATGCGACGACTCATCACATTGTCCGAAGGCAAGAGCGCAGGACTCGGCGATACGCCGCTGGGCTCGATCTTGACGTTGAACGGATTCGGTGCACTTGCACCACCGGAGGGCGGTACGGGGTTCATTGTCGCAAGTCAACTCCACGAAACCACGCCTGGTCCGGCGACGCCGCCGGGTCTATATGGCAACGCGGATGTCCGGCGTGCATTCAATCTCGGAACCGCAATCACTGAACCGCAGGTCCTCACACTTCCCGAGGAAGTCAAGACGGTTGGCTTTGAACACAATGAGGAGTTTGATCTTCGCGGAATCCTGCTGGGACTGGCGGCATTGATTCTCATGATCGAAACCTATGTCAGCCTGGCGTTGCGTGGTCTCGCACCGATCCCCTGGCGCGCTGCCGGACTCGCGTTGATACCACTCGTGGCCGCCGGCCTGGCATTCCCTTCAGCGGTTGACGCCGATGATGACTTGCGTGCGGCCATGTCCGTGCATTTCGCACACGTCATCACGGGTGATGACAGGGTCGATAGCATCGCCCGGGCAGGACTTTCGGGTTTGAGCAGAATCGTCACCGAACGAACATCTGTGGAACCGGGCGACCCGATCGGCGTCGATATCGAGACCGATGACCTTGCGCTTTATCCGCTTGTCTACTGGCCGATCACACAATCCCAACCCGTCCCCGGAACGCGCGGTCGCGCCAACCTGGATGCATTTCTTGCGATCGGCGGCGTTCTCGTCATCGATACGCGTGACGCCGATCAGCAAATCGAAGGCATGACGAACCCTGGGCCCAACACGGCACGTCTTCCCGAGTTGCTCCATGGCTTGAACATTCCTGCATTGTTGCGCGTTGCACAGGGCCATGTGCTCACGCAGTCGTACTATCTGATCAACAATTTCCCGGGACGCTGGAACACGGGCTCACTGTGGGCCGAACAACACCCGGGCGGACTGAACGATGGCGTATCGGCCATACTCATCACGAGCAATGACTGGGCGTCCGCGTGGGCCCTGAATGACCGGATGCGGCCTATTTTTCCTGTGGTTCCCGGTGGCGAACGTCAACGGGAGATGGCGTTTCGTGCGGGCATTAATCTGGTCATGTATGCCATGACTGGAAATTACAAGGCTGATTCAGTGCACGTGTCGACCATTCTTGAACGTCTCGGTCAATGAACACGTCAACCATCGTTACCGATATCTCCCTGGCACCACTTCTGCCGTTGTGGCTGATCCTGGCTGCCGCTGCCGTGTTGCTCGCAATCCTGCTGGGGTGTCTGGCACGCCGCATGCCCGGAACATTGTGGCGGTCAATTGCCGTTGCTGTCTTGATTGTGATGTTGCTCAATCCCGCAATCAACAGTGAACAGCGCGAAGCGCTGCCAGACACGGTTCTCGTGCTGGTTGACGATTCTCACAGCCAGTCCGCCGGCGACCGCCTTCAGCAGACCGAACATGCACGCAACGCCATTCTGGAGCGACTGTCGCGTCTTCCCAATCTCGACGTTCGCGTTACGGACGTCATGCATACGTCAAACGACGATCTGGGCCCAGGTGCCGGCACATATATATTCTCCTCACTGAATGAATCACTCGTCGACGTCCCACGCGACAGTGTTTCATCAATATTCCTGATTACCGACGGACGGGTCCACGATGTCCCGCCAACGTTGGAGGAGACTGGAATTGCGGCGCCTGTTCACGTGTTTGTTTCCGGATCGCGCCGAGATGTGGATCGCTACATCGAGGTCATCGAGGCACCGCAGTACGGTGTCGTGGATCGAGCGCTGCCACTCGTGTTTCGTGTTCAGGAGGATGGAAACACGTCGACGCCGGTGCCGGTCACGATAACCCGGCCTGGCGGTCGACAGGTCACGGTAGATGTCATCCCGGGACGTCGTTTCGAGACCCGGATCCTGCTGGAACACGCCGGACATTCTGTTGTCCGCCTGGAAGCCGAGGCGCTCGACGGAGAAGTAACGGTCGCCAACAACGGTGCGACGCTGATGATCAACGGGATCCGGGAGAACCTCAAGGTCCTGTTGATATCGGGTGAGGTTCACACCGGCATCAGAAACTGGCGCAATACGCTGAAATCGGACCCGTCGGTTGAACTCGTGCATTTCACGATCCTGCGTCCAGCCGAGAAACAGGACAGTACACCAAACCGCGAACTGGCCTTGATCCCCTTCCCGGTCGAGGAGTTGTTTGAGCTGCGTCTCAACGAATTCGACCTCATCATATTTGACCGGTATCGCAAACGCGGTGTCATTCCCGAGAACTACCTGGAAAACGTCGTCGATTTTGTCACCGAGGGCGGCGCCATACTGATTGCTGCAGGGCCGGACTTCCCGACACTTCTTGGTTTGCATGCGACGTCATTGCGCGACCTGTTACCCGCGCTTCCGACCGGATCACTGATGCTGGAACCGTTCGTACCACAACCGACGGAACGGGGCGCCAGGCATCCCGTCATCTCCGGACTTGACGGCGCCAGCATGTCGCCGCCACCGTGGGGTGCATGGTACAGGCAGGTCGCCGCCACGCATCAATCCGGTGACGTACTGCTGACCGGGGTCGATTCCTTTCCATTGCTTGCTGTCCAGCGATGGGGTGATGGCAGGGTTGCGGAGCTTCTCTCGGATCATATCTGGTTATGGTCCCGCGGCTTCGGTGGTAGCGGCCCCAGCACTGAACTCCTTCGACGACTCGCTCACTGGTTGATGAAAGAGCCTGACCTCGAAGAGGAAAGTCTGGTTGCGACATCGTCCGGGTCGCGAATCAGGATTACCCGTCAAAGCATGTCGGACGTTCATCAGGAAGCCGTTGTCCACGCTCCGTCGGGAGAATCGCTAACGGTTTCACTTGAACCTGTCGCGCCCGGACGTGTTCAGGGTGAGATCGTGGTGGATCACAGCGGTCACTTCGAGATCTTCAGCGATACGCTCGCGACGGCTGTCCGGGTAGGCGCACTCAATTCCCCTGAATGGCAGGATGTTCGCGCAACAACGACATTGATCGAGGAATTCGTCAACGAATCAGGCGGCGCGATGCACTGGATCGAGGACGAGAGGTTACCGACAATCCGTCGCGTGTCGCCCGGGCATGACACACGGGGCAACGATTGGGTCGGGATACTTGACCATGGTCGTTTTGCGGTGGTCGGAATAGAGTCCGACGCTCTGTTACCGCCCTGGATTGCACTCGTTCTTCTCGGCGGCAGCCTCGCATTGGCATGGCGTCGAGAGGGGCGCTGAGTTGCCGATCGTTTCACGGTGGAACCGACAGGAATTCGCAGGGAGACACGACGTGCTTGCAAATTTTGAACTGTCCGGAAAACGGGCACTTGTAACAGGTGGTGCGTCAGGAATCGGATTTGGCGCTGTCATGGCATTCCTGCGATGCGGTGCAACCGTGGCTATCAACGATCTTCCCGGATCAGGCAAATTGCAGGACGTTGTCAAACGCCTGGCAGACGACGGCCACAATGTCATTGCCGCACCCGGTGATGTCGGCGACAGTGCAGCCTGCCCGGCGATGGTCGAGACAGCGATCGACGCGCTTGGCGGACTCGACTACCTCGTCAACAATGCAGGTACACCGGGTACAACGCGCCCAATTCCGGAATCGGACTTCAACAGTCAGGACGAAACATTCTGGAATCTCATCCTGAACGTCAATCTGCTCGGACCGTACCGCTGTACCAAGGCTGCGGCGCAGGCGTTGTCGGAATCACACGGCGCTGTCGTCAACACGACGTCCGTCTCCGCTTTCAGCGGTGGGGGATCGAGCTCACCTTATTGTGCGGCCAAGGCCGGTCTCGTGAACCTCACAAAAGAATGGGCACGTGCGCTGGCGCCCGATGTTCGGGTAAATGCAATCGCGCCCGGACTCGTCGATTCTGACTGGATGTGTTACTTCCCGGGCGCGAAGGAAGCGGCACACGAGACCGTTCCGCTTCAACGCATTGGCACAGCCGACGACTACGGCAATGCCATTCTGTTCCTTGCGGCCGGTGCCGACTTCGTGACCGGCCAGACACTGACCGTAGACGGCGGTATGACGAGTTAGCGGGAGGCGCAATCAATGACGAAACTGCTTCGGTACGGTGATGCAGGCCGCGTGCGGCCCGCATATCTGGATTTGCAAGGTCAAATTCGCTGCATGCATGGATTCATGGAAGACATAGACCTATCAACCGGAACGACGCTATGCGCGGCCGCGGGACTGTCATTTAATGACCAGAACAAACTGCCAATAGTGAAAGGTGATCCGACTATCGCGCCTCCGATTGCCAACATTGGCAAGATCATCTGCATCGGATTGAACTACCGTGAGCACGCTGCGGAGGCCGGTCTGCCGGTACCGGATGAGCCGATCGTATTCTTCAAGCCTGTGTCGTCCCTGAATGGTCCGTATGATGATATCCAACTGCTTCACAACAGTCGGCATACGGATTGGGAGGTTGAACTTGCGGTCGTCATCGGGGAGCATGCGCGCTACGTGCCCGAGCCTCTCGCTCTGCATATTGTTGCCGGCTACTGCATCGCCAACGACGTGTCGGAACGCAAGTTTCAGGCGAAAGGAACCGGGCAATGGATTCTCGGCAAGTCAGGCGATACCTATTGTCCACTCGGACCCTGGCTGGTGACGGCCGACGAGATCGCCGACCCGCAGAATTTGAGGCTTCAACTCGATGTCAACGGCGAACGCATGCAAGACGGATCAACTGCTGACATGATCTTCCCGGTTTCCTACCTTATTCACTACGTCAGCCAGTTCATGTCCCTTAATCCCGGTGACATCATCTGTACAGGAACACCTGCAGGTGTGGGTCAGGGACGCAATCCCCCTCGTTTTCTCAGAAAAGGAGACAGGATTCGTGCATCGATCCAGGGGTTGGGTGAGCAACGGAATGTGGTCGTCGAGCCACGCTGACGACAATTCATGCGAATGCTGAGGAGATCCGAAGCGGCTACGTGCGCAACCTCTCGTTTTCAGGATCAAACGGCGATTCTTCACATACTGTTGCATCATGCGTCTGACCAAGAATATCGATGGTCAGTTGTGTACCGACTTTTGTCAGGTCAGGTCGCAGCATGCCGAGCGCCAGTGATCGTCCCAGCCGAAATCCGTATCCACCCGACGTAGCGCGCCCGACGAGTTCGCCGTTCAAACGCAGCGGGTTGTTGCCCAGCGCATCTGCATCGTTGATGTCGTGCACTTCCAGCGTGACAAAACTGTTCGCGAATCCCCTCTCCTGCCATTCCGTCAATCCGGCACGCCCCTTGAAGTCGCCCTTGTTAAGACGAACGAAGCGATGCAGCCCGCTCTCGAGTGCCGCGTACTCGATTGACAGTTCCTGACCGACCATGCGGTACGACTTCTCGATACGCATGGCTTCCATGGCACGTATACCGAACGGCCTTACGCCAAGATCTTCACCAGCAGCCATGATCGCATCATAAATATGGTTCTGGTACTCGATCGGATGATGAAGTTCCCAACCAAGCTCACCAACGAAGTTCACACGCATGGCAAGTGCGGGCGCAAGCCCCACATCGATCCAGTTCCCCGACAACCAGGGCCAACCTGAATTGGATAAGTCGCTCCGGGTCAACCGTTGCAGGATCGTCCTCGCCTCTGGTCCGGCGAGAACGAGTACCCCCATCTGATTGGTCAGTTGATCGAACCTGACTGAACCGTCGTCGGGCATGTGCCGCCACAGCCAGTCGTGATCGAGTCGTTGTAGTGCGCCAGCCGACACCAGATAGAAACTCGTCTGTGACTCGCGATACACCGTGAACTCGGAATGTACACCGCCCCGATCCGTGAGTGCGTGTACCAAGCCGACGCGACCGATCTTCTGCGGTAACCGATTGGCTACAAGATTGTCGAGAAACCCTTCGGCTCCTTCACCGGAAATTCGGCATTTTGCAAATGCGGACATGTCAAGGATGCCCGCTTTTTCATGAACGTTGCGCACCTCGTTGCCGACGTGTTGAAACCAGCGTGACCTTCTGAACGACCAGTCATCTTCCTGTGGCGTCCCACGCGGTGCAAACCAGTTGGCGCGTTCCCATCCGAACTTCTGACCGAACACTGCACCTGCAGACTTGAGGCGGTCGTAGCATGGCGCCTGGCGCAGCGGGCGTGCAGCAGCTCTCTCCTCGTCAGGGTAGTGAATGGTGAAGACGTTGGCGTATGCTTCCTCGTTCTTTTCCACCAGATATGAATGAGTTGCGTAATCGCCGAAACGCCGTGGGTCGACACCCAGCATGTCGATCGTCGGTTCGCCCTCGACAATCCATTCAGCCAGCTGCCAACCAGCACCCCCCGCCGCCGTGATACCGAAGCTGTGGCCTTCATTGAGCCAGAAGTTGGGCAATCCCCACGCCGGACCAACGATGGGTGAACCATCCGGCGTATAGCAGATCGCACCGTTGAACGTCGTCTTGACGCCAACGTCCCCGAATGCCGGCACCCGTTCGATGGCAGACTCGATATGTGGTGTCAGGCGGTCGAGGTCTTCCTGGAAGAGTTCATATTCCATGTCCTCGCCCGGCCCATCAACATAACAAGCCGGCGCACCGATTTCATACGGCCCGAGGATCAGGCCACCGCGTTCCTCACGCATGTACCAGGAACCATCCGAACCGCGCAAGACACCCATCTCTGGCAGGCCGGCGCGCTTCCGTGCCGTCAGTTGCGGGTGTGGCTCCGTGACGATGTATTGGTGTTCCACGGGTATCACAGGTACCTGCAGCCCGACCATCGCGCCGACCTGCCGGGCAAAACTGCCCGACGCCGTGATTACATGCTCGCAGACAATATCACCCTGGTCGGTGCATACACGCCACTTGTCCGATGACGTCCGTTCAATCGCAACAACGCAAGTGTTCCGGTAGATCCTGGCACCGTAGCTGCGTGCACCGGAAGCAAACGCCTGGGTCAGATCAGCCGGCTGAATGTATCCGTCTTCCGGATGCTGGATTGCACCCACCAGACCATCCGTTTCACACAGCGGCCAGACTTCCTTGACCTCGTCAGGTTCAAGAAATCGGACATCGACCCCGATCGTTTCGGCAACACCGGCGTACTGGCGATACTCGTCCATGCGATCCCGATTCGTGGCCAGGCGGATATTCGAGACCTTGCGGAATCCGACGTCCATTCCGGTCTCTTCCTGAAGTTCTTGATAGAAACGAACCGAGTACTTGTGCAGCTGTCCGACCGAATAACTCATGTTGAAGAGCGGCAGCAGTCCCGCGGCGTGCCATGTCGATCCCGACGTCAGTTCCTTTCTCTCGACGAGCGCAACATCGCTCCAGCCCTTGCGAGCGATGTGATAAAGCGTACCGACACCGACAACGCCGCCACCAATGACGACCACACGCGCTTCAGAAATCATGTTGTCTCCTTTTCTCAAGTATGGTCTGCACAGCGTCTTACCGCTGCATCACATGCAGATGAACAGGGTTCCTGACAATCCTGGTGTTTGTGTGTGACCACGTCGCACCAATGGTCACCCTGCAGGTTGTCCGTTGTTGAATGACAGCTGGATCCGGTCGCGCCTACCCGGTTGGCGCCATACCCTTCTCTGCCAGTTCCTTCAGTGCATCAGGTGTCTTCTTCAGATGCGCAAGTCCCATCCCGGCCAGGACATGATCCGCCTTCGTGTACTGGATGTTGGTATACGTCGTCAGTTCGACGCGGTTGCCCCATGGATCCAGGAAATCGGTAAAACGACCATCGAGAATCTCGACCCCCATCTCTTCGAGGCGTGTAATTGCCAGCGGTTTGTCATCCACCGCAATTCCGAAGTGCCGGCCATCATCGGGTCCTTGACGACGACCTTTCATGAAATTGATGAACTGGTCACCAAAGTAGATAAACGCCATATTTTCGCTTTCCGAGACGACGTTCATGTCAAGAAAACCACCATAGAACTCAAGCGCATCGCGAATGTTGCCGACTTCGAGGGCAACATGGTTTATTCCAACAGGAATTGCCTTCTTATTACTCATTCTCGCTTCCTCAAAGGCAAAAACGCCTCTTCTCTCGTTGAGCGGCGCATTCTGCGGAGCGTATGGTTGATAGATACGGTCAGTATACCCGAAAACCCTGCTATAATTCGCGAAAGTTCCTGTTGGCGGTCATACCGTTCGGCGGATTGACCGCCAACTTTTCCGCGACAATTCAGGTGCAATATTCAATGTTTCGCGGGGTGGGATGTCCATGCGGTTTGTCCTTACGATTCTCGCCGGGTTGCTCGCAATTGGAGCACTCGTCGCGTCTATTGTCAGTGGTGAAAGTTCCGTTGCCGAAGTCTGGTTCAGCGTGGACAGCAACAGCCTTGTCGGATTCGGCGCGCTGATCGAGAAGAATATCGATCCCGACCTCTGGTTGAACGTTTTCCTGCCCGTGCTCACTACATCATTGTGGTTGTTTCTTGCAGTCCTTGCCGTTGTCGTCCTGCTCGTTCGCTGGGCGTTTACCAGGAAGTAGCCATCATCCCGGTTCAGGTACACGAGAGCAGTCTCACTCCTTGAACTGATCGAATGCGTTATTGATCGGCTCATCGAACTGACGCGTACGACGTGTCGTCACACAACGGGAAACCGAAACAACAACCAGGGAATTGAATCGGTCCACGCAGACAGTTGAGCGAAGAGACAACGTCTGATGACGGTCTCCTGACCATCACGGTCATGGTACCCACCGCCGATCTCATCGTGGCTGATAGCGTCATGTTCGTTGTGGCCGGTTTTTCAAAAAACTTCCGGTCTTCGCATACACCTTCGGACGAGTGGCGTTTGGTTAGCGCAACATGACGGGACATATCCGGTCGTTCATCATGGTCTTGAATCTCACCGAAATTCCCCGGGGCTGGCCGAAACCATGAAAACCGTCACGTTGACCACGCAAACACTGATCCCTGTGACATGCGGCGCAAGATTGCCGAGCCTGTAATTGCAGCAATGAAACTTGCCTGGAAGCGAAGGTCCGACGAATAGTCAGGATTACGCTGGTTCCCCGGACCTTGCGCAACCCTCTAAACTGATGCAAGCCGGTCCAATGCACGCATCAAGGGTATCGCGCGAACACCGCCCCGGCATGGCACGTCCCTTTCATTGGCATAGACACGTATCCGTTCCGGAATTTTCAATTCGGCGGCGGCAATAGTGGAATCCGCGCGTAACTTTCGGCGACGTCGATTGTTTGATTTCAATGCCCAGAATCTGACCTTGAGGGAGTTTCAGGACACGATCGATCTCTGCTCCGGCTGACGAACGGTAGAAGCTTGCCTCGGTTCCGCGTGGTGCGGCGGCGATCAGGTTTTCGATGCAAAATCCTTCCTAGCTGCTGCCGATGACAGAATGCCCCAATAGATCTTCTTGTGTCTTCATCCCAGGTAGAGCGTGTGTCGGACCGGAATCAAGAATGTAAACCTTTGGCGGCTTTCCAGCGTTGGAACGCCATGGTGGCAATCGTCTTACCAGCATCAGATCGACAAGGAGGTCGAGATATCGGCCAACGCTCTGTCCCGAAACACTGAGACTGCGCCTTGAGCCTGTCTCGCTCCTTGAGTACGGCGTCCCTGGTCGGTTCCAGGACGCAGTCGAGCCGGCGTAGGACGATCATGGGAAGCATGACCAGACGATATGAGAGAGGCCGGTACGGCCCCCCTGAGCCGGATCGCGATCTTCCAGATTTTGGGCTTCAACTCTACCACGCCAAATCCATGTAAAAATTCAGCATGCGAAAGGCCTGACCATAGCTTCGAGGTTTCTCCATGAACATGGTCACACCCGGCCTGCCGCCATCTTGGACACGAGATTTCTCGAGGAGAGCGCAGGTTGAATGGAACGTGCACATCAGTTCTCTGCACTTCTAACGGACTCGCCGTCCTCTGGTGGCATCGTGCGCGGTCGTGTTCGCCTCACTCGTGCCCGACCCCGACGGTCTACCCGCCTGACGCGCTTTCAGGCGGCTGTGGAACGGCTTCTTCGAACGAGTGTCCTGGAGAGTCTGAAGAACTGCCGCCGAGGGCGGGTGGTCATGTGAGACAAAATATTCCAATCGCCCTTACGACGGTTTCGAGCACGACCCACCTCCGCGTCCGGGTGCCCCGGGTTACCAGAGCGCTTGCCGCGCTATCGCAGACGTGGGGCGAGACTATCGTGCTGCGCAACGGCGCGGTGGCCAATCGCCTGCGCCGGACCACGTAGAATACGGTACGCCAAGTCTATACTACCTCCGGTCCGAACCGCCGCTGCACCTCGGCTCGTTCGTCGTGGATCTGCGTCACGCTCCGCGCTGGCAACTAGCGGTGCCGCACCACGAGGCGGGCGCGGTCATTCGCGCCTTCGCGCTCGACCTGGTTTCCGGCACCGGCCGCGAAACACTTCCGCCCACGCGCAGTCAGGGGTCACCTATTCTTGCTTGCATTGCAAGCGATCGATAGGTTCGGTGCCGACTCGGCGCCGACGTACCATGAGTAGGCGCGGCCGATGGCGAACGTCACGATCCGCAATCTCGACGACGATGTGATGACCCGCTTGCGGGTGCGCGCCGCCAAGCATCACCGTTCGATGGAGGAAGAGACGCGCATCATCCTGCGCGACGCGGTCAAGCGCGGACAGAGCACGCAGAACCTCGCGCAGATTGCCCGCTCGCACTTCGGCCCGGACAACGGGGTGGATCTGGAACTGCCGCCGCGCGTGCCGATGCGCGAACCACCGTCCTTCGATTGAGTGCGCCGGAATGTCCGTACTGGTCGGCACGAATGTGGTGTCCGAGCTGATTAGCCGGTCGCCTGATCCGGCAATGGGAGACAGGGTTGCAGCCCGTGACCTTGAGGATCTCTTCTACGCCGCTGTTGGCGAGGCGGAATTGCAACATTGCGCCGCCATCCTGGCGCCAGGCCGGCGGCGGGAATCCTTGATTGCAAACGCCGAACGGTTTCTGCGCGAAACGTTCGACGACCGCGTTCTCCCCTTCGACAGCACAGCGGCTCGTGCCTACGCCGCCAGGCGCCGTTCCGCCAGACGGCCCATTCAACCGGTGGACTGCCAGATCGCGGCGATCGGCGTCGCCGACGGTTTTCTTGCCTTGATTGGTCAATGACTCAGATGACCGGTACCGGCGAAGGCGTTGATTACGCGCCCGACTTCGCGACATGATCCGCTGGGAAGTGGAAGCCGCGCTGGAACCGGTAAACGGGCGACTGGATGCGCTCAGCGACAGAATCGGCAATCTTGAAACCAGGTTGGATCGCTTGATTGAGCAAAAGCAAAGCCGATGAAGAAGGGGACGAAAATGACACTATACGGAAAGATAGCGGCGGCCTGTGTCGTCAGCGCAGTCCTGGCTGGATGCACGGGCGGCAGCGGATCCAGCCCCGTTAACCGGAATACCGCCCCGACGTTCGATCCCGACCCAACGGTGGTTTCCGACCCAACGGTGGTTTCCGACCCAACGGTGGTTCCCGAGCCGACGGTGGTTCCCGGCCCGACGCTGATGGAAAGGGAATTTAGCCAAGCGGAAAGAATGGTTCTTGGCTTTTATACCACGCCTCAGATCGAGCTTCCGCAGACCGGTACTGGCGGACTTTCTGTGAGTAGGCCATATCCGGACGCGTCAATCGAGTTGACGATCACCGATAGGCTTCGTGACAGGCTTGAACCGCAATGGAGGGCTGATTCTGATGCCCGAGGTCGGTTGGATAACCATTTTTCAAATCTGCAACTTCTGGCGGACAAAGCATATATTCAGTGGCGACGCCATCATCCAGATCGTCGCGGCCGCTTTGCGATTCAGGTTGGCGAAACAGAATCTCTCTCCTGCAGCAGCGCATCCGCATGCTATCTGTCGCCCAGAAACGTTGTCGTTCTTTCCGATTACTGGATCGAGCAGAATTACATCCAAAGAGACAGGACATTTCAGGAAGCCATGCAAAGCCTGTTTGTCTATCTGAGCCACGAGTCGGGTCACCAGTTTGGCTACAGAAACCCAAACGGCTCAGGCCAGGGATGCTTCGGATCGAGAAGCTGCCACGCTCCCGACGGTTCTGGCAGTCTGATGAGTTATGACGACAGCGTACGCTATTTCGTGAACGAAGAGGATATCCGTCACATTCCGGGAGCGACATGGAATGGCGAGGAAAAGGACCGATATGAAGTTCGGCTTTCCGGCGGACCACCTTCAATCAGTAGCTGGGGAGTGTGGATCGATCACGAATTTAGAGTCAGCGGAATGACGGATCCAGGAATATACCGGGGAGGGAACTTTTCCGTCATTGACAGGATCACCGGCGAGGGATTGATCGACGGTAATCCTTCAAACGTTTCCCCGACAACCAGCGCGACCTATAGCGGCGAGGACAACTTCATCGGGGTCGACCTCAATCCGGATTACCAAGGCGCGCTGCTGCAGGCCGACGCGAACCTGCGCTACACGTTCAGCTCGAACCCGGAACTTGTTCTGCGGATCAACGAATTCGAGGCCTACTACAAAGATGAAGATGGCAACCCCGGATGGCATGACCACAGATTTTCGAACTGGGGAGACTTCCGATACGTCATGTCCTGCGGATCACCAGGATCCTGTGGCGACGACTCTCCTTCAAAGGCTTCGTGGTACACCGATAACTCCGGCGACCCGACCGGATGGGTCGGTGGTCTCGTGAACGACGAGGAAAACGACTACGCCGGTTCCTTTGTGGCGGAGAAGGACTGATTGCCGGTTGAGGGCGGATCTTTCAGGTCCGCCATTTTCAGTATATTTCTTGCCATATGATCATGGCATCTGCACGGTAATACCTGCCAATCTTTACGGGATATCAGTCTTGATTCAGCCCGTTAAGAAAACCGGGGCGGTTGTTCCCGGTGGCTTTGTCAAAAAAATACGATCGAAACAGTTGGTTTGGATGGGAGAGAACTATGGAAAGGACAAAACTCAACGGCAGCGTTGACGTTCTGGCACAGGCCATGCGTCAGGTGGTCACCGGAGCGGTTGAGGGTGCGGTTCTTCCAATTCACTTAAGGATGAAAGCGATCAGCAATGCCATGCAGGAAATGGAAGAGGATCTCGGCGATCGCATCGAAGACGCTTTTGAAGGTCTAGACACCACGAACAAGAACTTGTAGCGCACCGAACAGCAGAAGCAGATCGGCTAGATCAAAACGAAGGTCGACAGGCTGGCCGGCGCCGGAAACTGACCCATCTTGAACATTGACCAGAAGGACTTCATGCCGTTGGTGTGAGCCTTGCCCCTGACGTAATTCCCCGGTGCTGTGGCTAACGCACTCATGCTTTCACTTCATCCCGACATAGGCTTTTGCGTCGTCGGTGTAAACCTGTGTCGTATGTTCCGTACGGCTCTCGACGAAGCCCTGCAGCGTGCTGGCCTTGGTGTCCCGCACCACCTTCGCCGCGACATCGTTGGTCTCCCGATCCTTCACCCCCACGATCGCCGTCTTGTCGACCGTACCTCGACCGCGTTCAGCTTGTCCTTTGCGTGTTTATTCAATTCCAGGCCACCCATATAGGTTCGTCTGCATAAAAGGGTCGTACCGATCAAGGCCGCTTTGGTTCCACGCCTCCCGCAGACGGTGCATCATGAACCTTGCCGTCTTCTGGGTGACGTTCAGATCCCGATGAAGTTTCGTGCTGGATACATCTTTCGGGTCGGTGACATACAGGTACACGGCGAACGCCCATTTACGAAGAGGCAGGCGGGAACTTTCCATCACGCTTCCCGTGCGGACACTGAAATATGAACGGCAGTCTGAGCACCTGTATGGCATGGGTTTCGCGTTGGGAGTTTCATGCGTGTTGGTCGACCCGCAGCGACCGCAATCACGCACGCCTTCAGGCCAGCGGATGGATTCAAACCATTCGAGGGCGGATTTCTCGTCTGGGAATATCTCAACCAACTGAACGAGCGAGATGCCGGGTCTGTGTGATTTTCCGGGATCGGTGCGTGACATTGTGATTCTCCCCGTTCCCACCTAAATGGGCGATTCAAAATCCGGAGTCAAGTTAAGTATATAGTTCTTTAAAATTGAGCACTTTCGCGACTCGATCCCGCACGATCTGCTGCCGCGCCTGTGTGCGCAGTGCGCGTTTGGACACTTCCGGGCGAAGCGTCGGATCTGCTGCCGCCAGCTCAATCGGTTGATCCAATATCCGTGCACTTTCGATCGTCATGCGAAATGCCTTGTGCATCAACGCGTCAAGTACCCTGCCCACCGGTTGAACGAGACTCCCGAGACCCAGGCCGATTTCGCCCACATAAAGCGCTTCAAGCGCCTCGCGTGCATCCAGGATGTTCCGCGTCGAACGTCCGCGCAATCGGGATGCTGCGTGATGCGGTCGGGTGTTGTCGGAACTGTCTCCCAACACCGGTTTCACTCTCACATCAACGATAAATTGAAGCCCGTCGTGAAGGCTTCGGAACAACGCAAGCGTTGAGTCCCGATGGTCGCGGAATTGACCGTTGTCCGGGTCAGGTTCGATCATCACGGAAGCGAAGGTGACGATCCCTCCACTCCATTCAGCAACGATATCCGCTGCCATGTGCGACAAGTTGTCTGCAATGGCTTGCAATAACGGACAACACGACTTTTTGGCCGCCCGGTTCAAGAGTTCATGGAATACGAACTCCGCTGCGCGCAGCCCCTTCACTGCGGTGTTTGATTTCTCGAAATGCTCGAGCGCCAGCGCTGTCGGCTCAAGCGAAAGGGCTGATCGGACTGCGCGGTCAATCTTGCCGCGTGCCTCTGGTCAGAAATGCAAACGATGGTTGCGTGCAAGGTAGGTCACCGGTCCAAACCGCACATGCTGAATCGCCATCCAGGCCTACATGATGTCCTGGAACACCGCGCGCGGTTCTCCCGGAATGGTCAAAGTACTCTCGACGCAAGATTCACTGGATGTATCGGCAAATCTTGTCGTGCTAACGGCAAGACGTTCGTAACGCGGTAGCACATGGTTGTGAATGATGGCTGCGTTGACAGCAGCATATTCGGTGCTACCCGAGAACTGTTCACCGACTGCAGGTGTGACAAAAACAAGAAGTGCCGCGACCTTCATCGACAGCAGGCACATGACTTTCATGGGAATCTCCCTGAAATCAAAGTGAGCGCAGGAATGCGAGCAGAGCATCGCGCTCGTGCCTGCTCTTCTCGATCACTCGCTGTTTCGCATCCTCCGCTTCGCCGCCTGGCAGAGGACTGCTTCAAGCACTTTTCGCGCCCGACCATCGTGACGAAAGAAAGTGTGACCGCTTGCGGTCTCCGAGAGACCAATTCCCCAAAGGAGCGGTGTTCGCCATGCACGTCCGTTTGCAACCCTCTTCGGACGGTTGTCCGCAAGCCCTTCGCCCATGTCATGAAGCAGAAGGTCGGTGTATGGCCCGATGAGCTGAAATGACTGCGCCTCGCCGATCGAGTCACGTCTGGTCTCAAACTTAGGCGGAAGACAGCCGATACAATTTGATCCATGGAACAGACGCTTTCCTTCCAGAACCCGCGGGTCATCGACATCTCGTCGCGCCGGTACCGCAAGATTGCACGTGTAAAACACCAGAAGATCCATCAGCTCGGCACTGACTTCGACGCCGCCAGCTTCCATGGTCGCGCCATGCGGCGCGACAGATCGTCTGCGTGTCCGTGCAATTGCCCCACGGGACCGGATAGAGCGACGTCGCAATCCCGATGTCACCGCGAAACGCCGCTGCGGCTTGCTGTGCCAGTGTCCGCTGCCCTGCCTTCCACCCGAACCGTCCCAGCGCTTCCGTGTAATACTCGTCGCTCCAGACCCAGTTGGGACGCCCTGAAATTCCGTCACCATCGCGATCCTCCGGATCGGCGCCCGCCAGGATACTGTCCTCGGGTATGGCCTCGAGAAGACCAATTCCGATAACCGGCGGAGCAATCCGGGGTGACATCATCGTACCGGGATGGAGCAGTCCGTAACCCGGATCTGAAATCGCATACTCAGGTATACGCAGGCTTGTAGTCTCACAGTCATCCAAAAGGATCGTCTGTTCGACATAGGACACTGTCATCTCACCCTCTGTCGGAATCCCCTGAGCAGAAAATTTCTGCAGCTGTCCGCCGTAGACAGGTTCCGGATTTGACGTCAGACGACGCTCGGCAAGACCAAGCGTATCGGCACTGTCCGGCCAGGGAATCGAAAGTCTGAGAAACATTGATTCGGCACGTTTATCCGGGTTCGCCGGACGTCCCTTTCAGGTGACGGGGTTGACACGACCGCGCATTGCCAGACACCCCTGCCCTGTCGCATACGCTGCGAGTCGATCGGAACCGCCCGATATTTCAAGAAAAGTGATTTCGGTTCGAAACGGATTCAGCCTATTCTGCAAACCGATGCATGATCAGACTGCGACACTGTCATGAGCGATGTAACCGTCCGGCCACTATCAACAGCAGTTGGTGCCGAGATACACGGCGTTGACCTGTCCGGTCCGATTTCCAACGAGGACTGGACGACCATTCACAAGGCTTTTCACGATCATCTCGTGATTTTCTTTCGGGATCAGAATCTCGAACCGGAATCACAAATCGCGTTCGCCCGTCGGTTCGGTACGCTTGAAGAGTATCCGTTCGTACACGGCATGCCTGGCTTTCCGGAACTCATCGAAATCGTGAAAATGCCTGACGAAGTCCGGAACTTCGGGCATGACTGGCATGCCGACATGACATTTCACCGGCATCCGCCACTGGGTGCTGTCCTCTATGCAATCGACGTACCCCCGGTCGGCGGCGATACGCTGTTCGCAAACATGTATCTCGCATGGGAAACGCTTTCCAGCGGTATGAAACGCATGCTTGGAGAGGTGAACGCCGTTCATGATTCCGGTGAACCGCAGGATCATTCGCAGAACTATCGTGGCATGAAACTCAGCGGCAAGGACACAGGGGAACGCAGTATCACGCTACACCCGTTCAGCCAGACCCATCCGGTGACAAATCGCGAGTCGCTTTTGATCAGCCCGTCCTATTGCTCACAGATCGAGGGCATGACACAGGCCGAAAGCGCGATGATTCTCGACTATCTGAGACAGCATGCGACTCAGGAAATCTTCACCTGCCGTTTCCGCTGGGAGCCTGGCAGCGTGGCGGTCTGGGACAACCGATGCCTCATGCACCAGGCGCTCGAGGATGACCTCGATGCCCGATATCGCGGAAGCGGATTCAAAAGGGTCATGCGCCGCGCAACGATTGCGACGGCGTAACATCGCGCCGGTCAACGCTCGATCAGGGACATTCGACGCCCTGCATCGACCGGTTTCAGATCAACTCCGGTACCGCACGGGGTCTGAAAAACTGTTGTAACAATCAGCGTTCGGCACGAACCGCGGCAATCGCACCGAGAAATTCGAGAATGGTGTGGGCGCCGAGGTACGATGTCACACCGGTACCCACATCGAGTTGCGGATTCACCTCGACAAAGTCGAAGCCGACAACATCCATGTGCTGTGCGATCGACTGCAGAATTGTCCGGAGCTGTTGATAGGTCATGCCGCACGGTTCGGCTGAAACACATCCCGGAACCAGCGAAATGTCGAGCACATCGACATCAATCGAGACATAGACCCGCTCACCTTTCGGCAAGGTGTCGAACACGAATCCCGCAGGTCCGAGTCGCTCGATTTCGTCCATCGTGACAATCCTGCTGCCTTCGGCACGTGCATCAATGAACTCCTGCATGGCACTTCGCAGGCTGCGAATGCCAATCTGGGTGAGAGACAGGACATGCGGCATCGGATGGATATGCCGGAATGCCTGACCGTTTGTGAAACGCAGGTCATGCACAAACGGGGCATAATCCATATGCGCGTCGAAATGCAGGACATGCATGGGCTCATTGAATGCGCGCACAATGGGAAAGGTGATTGCGTGATCGCCGCCAATAACAATCGGTGTTGCCGCCCGTTCCAGAATCAGCGAAACATCGTCGGTAATGTTCGAAAACGTCTTCTCGATGTTCGTGGGAATGACATCGCTGTCACCGACATCGACAATGCGCCGTTCTGCGGTTTCCCTGACAAGATAGGTTCGGTCGGTCCGAACGTCATAGTAACCGCATTCATCAAACCGCAGTGAATGTTCGCGTATGCTGCGCGGCGCAAATCTGGACCCCGCCATGAATGGCGATCCTTCATCGGTCGGAACACCGAGAACGGCGTATTCGGCGTTCAGATTCTCGATATCGTCACAGTAATCCTGCCGCAAGAACGTGGGTATACCGGCGAACGGCGCATTGTAGCGGTCAGAACCACCGCGCATGTTGGACTGCATTATTCATGCTCCGAATTCATGGTCTGCCGCAAACCAGGTAGATTCCTGTCGGTTCCTGCGACTCGAAAAAAATATCCTGTTTCTGCTCGAGAACCACGAACACACCCTCACGCGTCAAGCGGGCAATGGCTTCACTGAATCCACCAGACTCCCAAATATCCACGTGGACGGAGAACGAAAAGAAACCGCCCGGGCGCATCAGCCGAGCAAGTTCGTCGAAGGGTTCGGGGCCGACATGTCCACGTGTGAAGGTTCCCGATGACAACAACGCGTCGTAACTGCGATCCGGCAGATCGATGGGTTTATTGAGATCCGCTTTGAATAAATGTCGGTAAATTCCGCGTTCGCGGGATTTTTTCAGCATCTCATCGGTTAGATCGATACCGTCGATACGCCGAAATCCTGTTTCGTGCAGATACTCGCTGGTCAGTCCGGTTCCGCAACCGATATCCAGGATTTCCGCATCAACGTCTCGCAGATGATGGGTCAGATTACGGGCCACAAGCCTTGGAGAGCGGTATCCCAGTTTCGTGACCATGTGTTGATCGTAATCCGACGCCCATCGCTGGTAGAACTGCTGCGTGTCTGCTGTGTTCTGCAGGCCGTAGGCGGCGGAAACAAATTCATCAGTCTCGACGTCCACGGATGACTTGTCAGGTTTCACGTCCATTCCCGGTGATCTGGTGATACTCTCTGTTTTGATAAACAGCGGATGCTAACCGTTTGGAATGTCGGGGTTCAACAGGAATCGAGGCAAGGGAGATCTGGCATGTTGCGGTCACGGCCTGAAATCGTCGGAACGTTCGGTGTGGTTGCGTCAACCCACTGGCAAGCCTGCGCAGCCGGCATGGCAATGCTCGAGAAGGGTGGCAATGCGTTCGATGCCGCCGTCGCGACGGGGTGCGTGCTTCATATTGTCGAACCTGACCAGAACGGTCCGGGCGGGGACGTACCCATCATCCTGTGGGATGAACGAAAACAGGAAGTCGAGGTCGTTTGCGGTCAGGGTGTTGCTCCGGCATCGATCAGCGCACAGGCCATGCGTGATCTCGGATTTGATATCATGCCGGGAATCGGCCACCTCCCTGCGGTCGTTCCCGGAAGTTTCGGTGCATGGATGCATCTCCTGCTCCATCACGGCTCACTCACTGTCCGGGATGTCCTGGAACCGGCAATCTCCATTGCACGCGAAGGCTTTCACTTGACGCTGACCGTCGCCAGGGTCATCGACCAGACTCGCAGGTTCATGGAGACTCACTGGCCGACCTCAGCGCAGGCCTATCTGGCGAACGGTAATCTTGAGCCGGGTGATCTCTACACACTCCCTGATCAGGCAGCGACCTACGAGAGGATCATCGCGGAGGCGGAAGCTGCCGGAGACGATCGCGAAGCACAGGTCGAGGCTGCACGCCGGGCCTGGTACGAAGGGTTCGTCGCCGAAGCGATCGATTCCTTCATGCGTGAACCTGTCATGGACTCCAGTGGCGTGGCACACACCGGGTTTCTCACCGGTGACGACCTAGCGAACTGGAAGGTCAAGTCAGAGACTCCGCTGTCGCTGGATTTCGGTGACTACACGGTATTCAAGGCACAGCCCTGGGCACAGAGTCCTGTGTTTCTTCAGCAACTTGCCTTGTTGAAGGGGTTTGATCTCAATGAAGCGGGCCCGTGCAGTGCAGAACTTGTCCACACTGTTCAGGAATGCGCGAAACTTGCGTACGCCGATCGTGAAGCATTTTATGGCGATCCTGACTTTGTCGATGTGCCGATGGATGTGCTTCTCTCGGACACATACAACGACACGAGGCGGGC
Organism: Alphaproteobacteria bacterium; assembly: GCA_965200745.1. Taxonomy (GTDB): domain Bacteria; phylum Pseudomonadota; class Alphaproteobacteria; order SP197; family SP197; genus SP197. Next base: position 2,387,752 of record CBDAUZ010000001.1, on the reverse strand, counting down.
CCGCATTGATGATCGCGCTTCGCATTCTCTCGTTCCCGGCGAGATTGAGGGCTATCGAAACACGGTCTTTCTCAGGGATCAGGGATCAACCAATGTCGCGCATCCTGAAATGACCGTCGGCGCTGAACGGGACGACGAATCCGAGGGCATTCGCCGCATGATCGACAGTCAGGCAGCGAGTCACGGCGACACCTGCCACTTCGACATCATTGATCGATGGGGAAACATGATTTCTGCCACGCCGTCCGGTGGCTGGATGACAGGATCGCCCGCTGTTCCCGGACTCGGGTTCCCGGTATCCGTGAGAGGCCAGATGTTCTGGCTCGACGAACAACACCCAAACTGCATCGCACCCGGCAAGCGGCCGCGTACGACTTTGACCCCGACACTCGCGATGCATCTGGGGTGCCCCCACATGGTCTTCGGAACACCAGGTGGCGACATGCAGGATCAATGGTCCCTCCAGGCATTTCTTCGTTACGCGGTTTTCGGAATGTCACTTCAGGAATCACTTGATGCGCCGGGATTCTTCACCAGTCACATGCCCAACTCGTTCTACCCGCGAGAATGGAATCCGGGCCACCTCGCGATCGAGGAACCGTTCGGTCCGCGTGTCTTGCAGGACCTGCAGGACCGCGGGCATCGATTGGAAATCTACCCGACCTGGGGACAGTACAATTCGATGACGATGGCGACACGAAACGGACGTGAACTGCACGCCGCTTCCAGCCCACGTCGCCAGTGTTATGCAATCGGGCGTTGACAAGTCGGCCATATGAATACGCAAGCGTCCGGAGGATAGTCCCGCAGACACGAAGGCTGAACATTGAAAGGACCGCCGCCGAACAGGTTCGCGTCGGACGTCCCTTCCTGGACGGAGGATGGTCAGACCGGCCGGACGAAGAACGTTGCAGACGAGCCGTCTCGCCAACACGCGCGACAGGTCGCAGATGATATACGCTGCTTGCGTTCCTGGTTGCCGCGGTAAATTGCACTGTTGACAGACACGCCAGTGCACCTGAAGCCGGAAGTATCCTGTCCGGATCCGGAAACAGGTTGAAACAACCTGATTTGTTCACAACTCGATACGCCGGTGTGTGGTAGAAACTATCTGAAATCCACCGAACAACGCATGTTGATGGCGATCCAGGCACAAGAATCCGCACCACCTGCGAAAAGTCAGATTTCGGCGTCAGGGCGTGTGACACCGATGATGAAACAGTACTGGCAGATCAAGAATGAAACGCCTTCGGCATTGTTGTTTTTCCGGATGGGGGATTTCTACGAACTCTTCTTCGACGACGCGAAGCAGGCATCCGCCGCACTGAACATCGCCCTGACGAACAGGGGGAGACACGAAGGAAAGGATGTCCCGATGTGCGGTGTGCCTGTTCACGCTGCGGACAGCTACATTCATCGATTGATACGATCAGGCTTCCGGGTCGCAGTCTGCGAACAGATCGAGGACCCGGTCGAAGCAAGGAAACGCGGTGCCAAGTCCGTCGTCAAACGCGATATCGTGCGCATTGTCACACCCGGTACGCTAACTGAAGATTCCCTCCTCGACGCACGGCAGGCCAACCACCTCGTTTCTGTTGCACGCGTCCGCAATGACCTTGCAGTGTCGTGGATCGATATCTCGACAGGCACGTTTCTTGTTCAGACAACCGACCGGAATTCACTGGGTACATTGCTTGACCGGCTCGAACCGGCAGAGATCGTGCTATCCGAACAACTGTTTGAAGACCCCGAACTCACGGGGGCATTCGAACCCTTTCGCGAACGATTGAATCCGGAACACGGCTCACGATTTGACAGCAGTGCCGGGACCCGCCGCCTGAAGGATTTCTTTCGCGTTGGATCGCTGGATGGCTTCGGCTCGTTCTCGCGATGTGAGCTCTCGGCCATCGGCGGGCTGCTCGCATACGTCGAACTCACTCAAAAGGACAGGATTCCTCGACTGTCACCGCCACGACAACAATCAGACGACACCTTTATGGTCATAGACGGTGCAACACGCCGTAACCTCGAATTGCTCCAGGCATCGGATGGTTCCCGTAAAACCAGTCTGAACGGAGTCATGGATCGAACAATCACGGGTCCAGGCGCCCGTCTACTCACCCAGCGACTTGCCGCACCCGCTACGGACATTGGCATCATCAATCATCGTCTGGATTCGATCGCGACGTTCATTGCAACGACAGCGTCGCGCGATGAACTTCGTTCGGCACTGCGTGAAGTTCCTGATCTGGAACGCGCACTTGGACGGATCGGCATCGGGCGCTGCGGTCCACGCGACCTCGGTGTCATACGCGACGGGCTGACAGCCGCGTACCGCATACGGGACATTCTGGATCGAATTGAGTCCATTTCCGGGGAACTCGCCGCAGCACGCGCGGGTCTCGAGATGCAACCGACCCTGCTGGAATGGCTGAACCGGTCCCTGGTCGACAACCCGCCGGTTCAACTGAAAGATGGCGGATTTGTCCGTCAGGGCTACGACGAGGAACTCGACAAACGCAGGTTGTTGAGCGAGGACAGCCGCCGTCATATCGCTGCACTGCAAAAGCAATACCAGAGTGAAACCGGTGTCGTTTCGCTGCACATCCGTCACAACAATGTTCTCGGCTACTACGTCGAAGTTCAACAAGCACAAAGCAACAGACTCGATCCTGCAATCTTCATTCATCGGCAGACGATGGCGCATGCCATGCGCTATACAACAACCGCACTCGGTGCACTCGAGACCGAAATCATCGACGCCGCCGGTGCGGCCACACGGATCGAGCAGAGAATCTTTTCCGAATTGACCGACGGTATCCTGCGCGAAGCCGATTCAATCGCCAAGGCAGCCGCAGCACTCTCCGTGGTCGATGTCGCAGCAGGTCTGGCGCAACTCGCATTGGACAACGGGTATACGCGACCTGCACTCACCCAAGGTACGGAATTCAATGTATGCAAGGGGCGGCATCCCGTTGTCGAGGCGCTCGGTGACGGATCGATGGCTCAGGGCTTTGTTGCCAATGACTGCATCCTTGAATCAGAACAGCGCCTGTGGCTGTTGACCGGCCCGAACATGGCAGGAAAGTCGACTTTCCTGCGGCAGAACGCCTTGATCACCGTGATGGCACAGGCAGGAAGTTATGTGCCCGCAGAATCCGCGAAAATCGGTATCGTGGATCGACTGTTCAGTCGCGTCGGCGCAGCAGATGATCTCGCACGCGGTCGTTCAACGTTTATGGTTGAGATGATCGAAACCGCGTTGATTCTCAATCATGCGACCAGACGATCTCTCGTCATACTTGACGAAATCGGCCGTGGGACCGCGACGTTCGACGGGTTGTCGATTGCCTGGGCAGTTCTGGAAGCACTGCATGACATCAATGAATGCCGTGCCTTGTTTGCAACGCATTATCATGAACTTGCACAGTTGTCTTCACGTCTGGTGTCAATCAGGCCTCATACGATGACCGTGCGCGAATGGGAAAACGAGATTGTCTTTCTCTACCAGGTTGAACCAGGCACCGCGGGTCGCAGCTACGGCATTCATGTCGCGCGTCTCGCAGGCCTCCCCGACAACGTGGTGACGCGTGCCGAAGAAGTCCTGACGAATCTTGAAACCGGAGACTCAGCAACAACGCTCTCGCATCTGATTGACGATTTGCCTCTTTTCAAGTCGGCCGGAATAAGCAAGGAGGAACCGCGCAGCGAACCTTCAAGGACGGATACATTGATCGACGAAATTCAACCTGATGAACTTTCGCCTCGAGATGCACTCGACATCGTCTACAGGCTCAAGGCATTGCGGAACCCTGCTTGATGCCGACATCATCTAAATCACTCGCTCCTGCCGTGAGCAGGCGAAAGCTCGCAAGTTCATTGCAGGCTCTTCCCGAGAACCAGATTGCTGCATGTCTGACGCGTGCTGTCGAAGATACCCGCATGGTGGTCGACCACGGTCTGCGCACAGGCCGTTCCGGAGAGATGCTTGCAACGGTCATGTGCAGGCAGATGGATATTGCCATCCGCGCATTGATGAATTTCATCTCGCAGAATTCGACAAACGATGGTTCGCGGCACCGCAGGTCGAAAATTGCTGTCGTTGCAGTGGGTGGATATGGCAGGGGCGAACTGGCCCCCTGCTCCGATCTGGATCTCTTGTTTCTTCTGCCAAGGAACGCTTCGGTTGAGCACGAGGAAACGATCAAGCGCGCACTCTATGTCCTCTGGGATACCGGACTCAAGATCGGACATGCAACCCGATCCGTCGATGAGGTGATTGAAACAGCGCGGGAGGATCTGACGATTCGCACCAGTGTGCTCGAATCGCGTTTCCTCTGGGGAAGCCGATCTCTGTTCCAGACCATGACCCGCAAATTCAATCGTGAAATTGTCGCGACAAGTGGCACGGAATTTGTGCGTGCCAAGATCACTGAACGGGAAAACCGTCACCTCAGGTTCGGCAATTCCCGTTATCTGGTGGAGCCGAATATCAAGGACGGAAAGGGAGGTATGCGTGACCTCCAGACCCTGTTCTGGATTGCCAGGTATCTCTACCGCGTCTCCAGCCTCGATGATCTGGTCAACTCGGCGATTCTCACCCGATCCGAACTGATCAGATTGCGCCGCGCATGGGACTTTCTCATGCGCGTGAGGTGTCACCTTCACATTGTCAGTGGTCGCGCGGAAGAACGTCTGACATTTGATCGCCAGTTTGAAATTGCCGCGCGCATGGGCTTTTCCGACCGTCCCGGACAAAGCCCGGCCGAGCGATTCATGAAACGCTACTTTCTTGTTGCCAAGGAAGTCGGTTCACTGACGCGGATATTCACCGCTGCAATCGAGGAGGCACAAACAGGGAGTGGTACGGGTCGGTTGTCCGATGGACTCGCAAGCGTTCAGGGTTTCCCCGTGATCAGCAACACGCTGTCTGTTCCCGGTCGCCATCATTTCAGGAATCGACCGGCTGACCTTGTTCGCATGTTTCAGGTTGCACATGGAAGAAAGATGGAGATCCACCCCCGTGCGATGTGGTTGATGACCCAAAATCTGCACAGGATTGATGATCCATTGCGCCATGATCCGGAAGCCAACCGGCAGTTCCTGGACATTCTCGTCTCATCGGAGTTTCCTGATCGTACACTCAGCGCCATGAACGATGCCGGTGTCATGGGACGTTTTCTTCCCGACTTCGGGCGCGTTGTGGCGCAGGTTCAGCACGGCATGTATCATGTCTACACGGTCGACGAGCATTCGATCCGTGCCGTTGGCATGCTTGCCTCAATCGATCGTGGCGACCTTGTCGATGATCTGCCTCTCGCAACGCGCGTGATGCCACTTATTCTCCAGCGTCGCGTGCTTTACCTCGCTGTGTTGTTACACGACGTAGCCAAGGGACGCGGCGGTGATCACTCTGTATTGGGTGCCGAGGTAGCGGATCATCTTGCCCCGCGCCTCGGTTTCAGCAAGGAGGAGTCGGAAACGGTATCCTGGCTGGTTCGATATCATCTCGTCATGTCGAACACTGCGTTCAAACGCGATCTGGAAGATCCCGAAACAATTACGCAATTTGCCGCCGTCGTTCAGTCCATTGAACGACTCCGGCTCTTGTTGCTCCTGACGGTTGCCGACATTCGCGCCGTCGGACCCAATGTATGGAACGGATGGAAGGCGCAACTCCTGCGCGAGCTCTATTTTCGCGCTGAAGAGGAAATAACCGGTGGGCACGGCGTCGCAATCGCGAAGTCTCAACGCATGGAAAACGCAATCCGGATCTTGCGAAATCGACTTGTCGACTGGAGCGATGATGAATGCCGGGAACATGTCGAAAAACTGGTTACACCCTACTGGCTTTCCTTCTCGGGTGACGAACATGAACAACATGCACGGATGATGCGAGGTACGTGTCAATCCGTCGCACCCGTCCTGCACATACAGGTCGACGAAGCGCACGCAATCACAACACTGACTGTCTATACGGCCGATCGGCGTGGACTGTTCAGTGATCTCTCAGGTGCTATCGCGATTGCCGGCGCAAGTATCGTGGATGCACGAATCTTCACGACACTCGACGGTATGGCACTGGACACATTCCGGATACAGAACATCAATGCCGAGGCATTTGGTGGTGGTTCGTATCTCGCCAGACTTCGCAACAAGATTGAAGGCGTGTTGGCCGGCACTATAGATCTGGCCGTCGAGCGGGAACATCGTCGCCGGGAGTCGGAACACGGTTCCAGCAGGCATCCGGTCACACCGCGCATACTGGTCGATAACAGAATTTCCTCGCGCCATACACTTGTCGAAGTGACGGCGCGGGACCGGTCAGGCTTACTGTCGGATCTTTCGCGCGTATTTTCCGAACTGGAAATCTCGATCGTCACTGCCCGTGTCTCGACGTTCGGAGAACGCGCGGTCGATGCGTTTTATCTGTGCGAAACTGACATGACCAAGGTCACGGACGAAAAACGTATCGAAACCATGCGTGGTGAGCTTCTCGCTGTGATTGACGAGCTTGAGATCGCTGCCTGAGTGACTCCGGAAAACCTGCTACGTGCATGGCACACGATCATGAATCGCGTGTCGCGACACAAACGGCGGTTGAGTCCACATGTGTTTTTTCACAGTTGTCGAACGGCTTTCAGCGTTTCGACAGCTCGGAATTGAAGCAATGCTGACGGAGTCTCATCCGGTTTGAGGCACTTTCTGAAAAAACTGCCATTCATACGCGCCTTCTTCGCACGCACGAACGAGACCGACGAAAAGCCAGTGACCCAACCGCCACAAAACTGGCATGCACGGGTGTGGCGTATTGCCGCACCAATCATGTTATCGAATCTGACGCTCCCCATCGTGGGGGCGGTGGACACCGCAATGGCCGGTCACCTTCCGGGGCCGGAGTATCTCGCTGGCGTCAGCGTTGCGACACTGATATTCGGTTTTGCCTTCTGGACCTTCAGCTTCATTCGGCTTTCGACAACCGGGTACATAGCGCAGGCCTTTGGTTCGGGTGACATGCCCGAACTCTGTAACGTCGCAGTACGCGCCGCGATCGTTGCGGTCGGCATCGCGCTGCTACTCCTGCTTGTTCAGTTTCCGATCAAGTTCTTCTCGCTATTCCTGATCGATGCAGGCGACGCGGTATCGCATCAGGCAGAGTTGTACTTCGACATTCGTGTCTGGGCAGCGCCGGCCGTTATGGGCAATTTCGTCGTCACTGGCATTCTGATCGGGTTGCAACGCGCCGGTCTGGCACTTGTCGTTCAATCCATCATCGCGGTCGTGAACGTCGTACTGGATCTGTTGTTCGTTCTGGAATTCGGATGGCAGGTTCCGGGAATTGCAGCTGCAACAGTGGCGGCTGAATACTCTGGCCTGTTGATTGGCGCAGCAATCATTGCGCGAACCTCAATGATCCGGTCGGGGCTGACACCGAACGCACTGCGGTTCACGGCATTCAAGCGTCTGCTGTCGTTCAACCGGGACCTGATGATTCGCACGTTGTCCCTGACCTTTGCTTTCGGCGTTTTCATCAGTCTCTCGGCCCGCATCGGCGAAACGACTCTCGCGGCGAACGAAGTCCTCATGATGTTTCTCAGCTTTTCGGCGTTTGCGCTGGATGGATTTGCCAATGCGTGCGAGGCAATGGTTGGTGAGGCCTATGGTCGCAGGGACCGTACAATGCTGCGTTCTGTTGTCAGAACTTCAACCATCTGGGCATTCATCTCGGCGATTGCGATTTGTCTCACTTTCCAGATCACCGGCGAGATGATTGTCAATCTGCTGACCGACATATCCGAAGTACGGGTTGTTGCGTACGAGTATCTGGTCTTTGTGGTTCTGATGCCAATAGTCGGCGTCTGGTCGTTTGTCATCGATGGCGTGTTCATTGGTGCGGCCCGTGGTCGCGACATTCGAAATGCAATGATCGTCTCGGTCGGTGTCTACCTGCCGGTGATTTTCCTTCTGGACCGGGAACTGGGAAATACCGGTTTGTGGTTTGGGCTCATGTTCCTGTTCCTGGCGCGTGCAATCACACTTGGGTCGAGAATTCCGCGTCTGGCACGCGATATCGCAGGAGGTGAGGAACGCTTGACGAAAGGTGATCTGGTCTGACGGGCGTCCTGTTGCGTAAGATCCTTGCAAACGGTGGTAAAGTCACCACGATCTGTTCATTCGAAACGGAAAGATGATGCCAATCGGCACAAGCAAACCAGAGACCAGGCTCCCGCTTGTCGGGATTCCATGCGACATCAAACAAATCGATATTCACCCGTTTCATGCCGTCGGCGAAAAATACATCAACGCCATTGCACACGGCTCGCACGCCATGCCTGTCCTGCTGCCCTGCTTCGGCGCCGGAACAGATCTTGAACCGCTCGAATACCTTTATTCTGTCGACGACATTCTGGACCGCGTCGACGGCATATTCCTTCCCGGAAGTCCAAGCAACGTACATCCGGAACTCTACAACGGTCATGATCCAAGACGTGACACACTTCTCGACCGCCAGCGGGACAGCCTGACGCTACCGCTCATACTCAGCGCGGTTGAACGCGATCTGCCCTTGTTCGCAGTCTGTCGTGGTATCCAGGAATTGAATGCCGCACTGGGTGGAACGCTGTATCAGCATCTCGACGAAGTTCCCGGGAAGATGAAACACCGCGAGGACACGTCAAGACCGCGCGAGGAGCAATACGCTCCGTCGCACATGGTTGAATTCGTCCGGGGTGGACTACTCAACGAGATCACGGGTCTCGAAACTGCGCGCGTCAACTCGCTTCACGGCCAGGGAATCGACAATATTGCACCTGGTCTCGTTGTGGAGGCGCGAGCACCAGACGGACACGTGGAAGCTGTGCGCGTAGACAACACGTCCGCATTTCAACTGGGTGTCCAATGGCATCCGGAATGGAAGTTTCGAGAACGAGACTACGATCACGCGCTATTCGAGGCATTCGGGAAAGCACTTCGAAGCGATCGGTCAGACATCAAGAGCGTGAACCAACGGACGAGCACATGCGACATGCAACAAATCATTCATAATGCTCGTCAGCGCTTCGTCCGGAACGGTTCAACCAATTCCGTGTTGGAGACGTGAACGACGGTTATCCCTGATGAAACCGATAACCTGTGTGAAGACGTGTAGCTCAATCAATTCAGTACGCACATATCAACACCGTATGCATGTTGTTCAAAAACGACACATGGTATTCGCGACACACCATCGGGTCTTTGCGTTCGTTCATGGGTCTGGGCGAGGTCGGATGACTGATTCAACAATGTTGGCAACGCGAACAGTCAGAAAATGACGGCAAAGGCGACATTGCCAGCGCACTGGTACACGGACACGACAATCGCACGTCGCGAACGCGAACGCATCTTTGCCAGAAACTGGATTGCTTTCGGTCCCGAACATGACGTGCATGACGTCGGACAGTGCGTTGCGAAGACAGTTCATGGATGGCCAATTCTTCTCACGCGCGCGGCTGATGGTCTCTTGCGTGCATTTCATAATGTGTGCCGCCATCGAGCGGCCATGCTCCTGCCCTCTGATTCATCCAGGTGCATGAAGCGGATTGTGTGCCCATATCATGGCTGGACCTACGATCTTGACGGGCGTCTGTTTCACTCTGCCGGATTCGGCGCAGAACTGGATAAAGCCGCTACCACACTTCTTCCGGTCCACGTCAATGTCTGGCGCGGCATGGTCTTCGTATGCGTTGCTGAATCACCACCCGACCTGATGACATGGCTCGGCGTAACAAACGAACTCTGCGACGAATGGCCCGAAACGCACACCATGCGGTTTCACGGTGAATTCACGGTCGAAGGTGCTGCCAACTGGAAAACGTACTGCGACAACACGGTTGAGGGCTATCACCTGTCATTCGTCCACCCGCGTCTGAGCTCGGCCGTTCAAGGGGCAAATGTCGACATACGGGGTTATGCCGATGGCGAAATAGTCGGTTTTCATGTCACCTATCGTGGAGACGGTGCAGGTCTGCGCGGATCTCGCGGACTGTGGTTGTACAGATACCCGGGATTCCAGCTGGTCATTGGACCAAACGCGTTCAAGGCTGAGAGAATTGAACCGATTGGTGCCGGACGGTTGCGATCAACCAGTTGGGCATGGTTCACACCGGATCTTGGCGCGGATGAACGAAATGACAGCTTCGCCTGGGCGGAAAGGATTGTGCGTGAAGATCTGGGAATCTGCGAAACGGTCCAGACCAATCTCGAGGCTGGTTTCTACCGCCACGGGTACCTGTCACCGCGCAAGGAAACCCATACCGCGACGTTCCAGGATCTCGTACGCCGTGACCTTGCGATGAAAGACGACGTGGCGATCAATCCCACCAGATCATCGGCGGTGTAGTCAAAAGCTCGATACCGTCGTCACCAACGATAAGGTTCTGTTCAAATCCGGCACTGCCGATCCCGGGTAACCCGAAAAAGGCCTCGACACCCAGAGCCATCCCGGGTTCGAACACATCGGTGTCTTCGCACATGTCAACACCAAGATAGGGGCGCTCAAAGAAGAGGCCGATGCCGTGTCCGAAGTGCGGCCACTTTTCGGACATCTGGTTCGCTTCAGCGCCGTACTGCCGAGACAGTTCCAGTCCATGGCGCGCGACATCCTTGACCTTGCGACCGGGTGCGATCTGTTCAATGACGGCCTCGACTATTCGGGCGCCGGTTTCCACCATTTCCTTTTGTTCGCGTGAATGTGGTTTCCGACCACAAACTGCTGTGCGACCCGGATCCAGGTAATAACCTTCAAACATGGGGCCATAGACCCAGGCCCTGACAAGATCACCGTCCCGCGGTGCACTGAAAGTGTACGCAGCGATTGGATTGGCGACAAACTGGTTGATCAGGTCGCCATGACAGCACGGCAACATGTGGATCGTGCCACCCGATCGAACGACTTCACGTGCCGCATCAGACGCAGCCTCGCTCTCCTGACGCCCGAGAATGAGTCCTTCGATGAAACGCGTCAGCGCACGGCTCGCTGTCGCACCGCCAATGCGCAGAGCATCGAGTTCGCGGGCCGACTTGATGCGACGACAGGAAAGTACCAGGTCGTCCGCAATCTGCCAGTCAATGCCGGGAGCAATCTCGTTCATCACATTCCAGTACCGTAACGGTACGACATCGCTTCCGACGAGACCGACAGGTCCTTCAACGCGATCCCGTGTCAGTTTTTCAACAACGCTGCGAAACGGGGTGTTGGAGGAAATGATCCGGTCTGTTGCAATGATCTCGTGGCGCAACCCCGGTTCATCCGCATGCAGTTCAGGCGGCTCACCACGCCGCAACAATACGGAATTGAATGAACGACCCTCGAACAGCGGCGAATCGTACCCCTGCCCTGATGCGGTCGAGAAGAAATTCGTGAGGTAGAGAACATCGCCGCAGCGATCGTTTGTGCCGCCGGATCGCCCGAACACGACTGCGGTCTCGAGACCGCGGGCAGCCATCTCCCTTTCGACGGCTGCCCAGCGAAGTTCGTACTCCTCAACCGGGAAATACTGTCCGAGCGGTTGCATTCAGGAACCCGGTGAAGATTGAACTGCAGCTCAGTCCTTGCCGTCCCAGGATCCGTCACGCACCATGTCGTCGGCAACTTCCCTGATCGAACGTTCCATGATCCCGACCATATCATCGACCTGACTCCGCGAGATGATGATAGGCGGCGAGAACACGCACAGGTGCCACATGGGGCGCAGGATCAGGCCATACTCCTGACACTTCGTATCTATCCGTTTTCCGACCGCCATGCCGTCTTCAAAGGCTTCCTTGGTCGATTTTCTTTTGACGGCTTCGATGCAACCCATCAGACCGACACCGCGAACGTCTCCGACCAACGGGAGGTCTGCAAGCGAACGCAGCCTTTCCTGGAAGTACGCACCCGTTTCGCGTGCGTGCGCCATGATATTGTCCCGTTCCATGATCTCGATGTTCTTGAGCGCTGCCGCCATGGCGACCGGATGACCGGAATAGGTAAATCCCATCGAGAAGGTCGGCGTATCTTCGGACTTGTCGATGATGTCCTGGTGCAGACGCTCCGAAACCGCCGTCAGGCCGGCAGGCACATAACCGGATGTAAACCCTTTTGCAGCCGTCAGAATGTCCGGAACGACTCCGAACACCGGTTCCGAGGCGAAAAAGTGACCCATCCTCCCGAAACCTGTCACGACTTCGTCAGAAATGTAGAGGACTCCGTACTTCTTGCAGACGTCTGCTGTGGCCTTCTGATAGCCGTCAGGCGGAACGATGACGCCACCTGATGCCAGCACCGGTTCTGCAATGAATGCGGCGACATTCTCCGCACCGAGACTGTTGATCTTCTCTTCGAGTTCGTTGACAAGCTTGTTCTTGAACTCTTCCTCGGTCATGTCGTCCGGTCGGCGATACGTATTCGGAGAAGAGATATGGTTGATCCACGCGGTCACACGGTCCATTCGCGTATCATCAACGGGCTTGCCGCAAAGCGAATCAGCGAGGTATGTGCTTCCGTGATACGCGTCCTCGCGGGTGATAATGTGCTTGCGTGACGTCTGGCCCATCACGTTCCAGTAGTAGTGCGCAAATCGCACAGCCGCGTCGTTCGCCGTTGAACCGCCTGTCGAATAGAAGAACCGGTTCAGGTCTCCAGGTGTCAGCGTTGCAAGCTTTGCCGAGAGCATGGCATGCGGTGGTGTCGTCATCGACCACGGCGAGTAGTAGACCATGCTGCGGACCTGTTCGGTAATGGCCTGGGCCATTTCCTCGTTACCGTATCCAAGCTGGACCGCCCACATGCCGCCGATACCATCGATATAGCGGGTGCCTTCGCCGTCGTAGACATAGATTCCTTCGGAATCCGCCAGCAACGTATGTTCACCACGACCAAATTCATGCCAGGGATGCATGGCATGCGCCTTGTCCTGTGACAAAAGGCCCTCTGTATCGAACTTGAAATTTCTACCTGATGGATTGCGCACACCGTCTCTCCCGTGATTGAAATCTGGCGCCAACGTGATGAATTCTGTCTTTGTCAGCACAGACTGGAACGCGCAGGACTCCGGTTCGAAAACGCCGTTTCGGATCCTCGAGTTCCTCACCCCAGCCCGTCTCGCGTCCGTCAATTGCGTTCAGGACCACGGGAGGTGTAATCAAAATATTAGTGAGACGTCATGACAACGACAAGTGGCCGTGACATTCATCGTATCGTGGTGTCGCATGCGTACCTCACCGTACATGTCGGCCTCGCCCGGAATTGCAAGGGCTGCATCGCACGACCGGGCTCAAGGCTGAATTGTCATTCGGAATTTCGTAATCAGGTCATCAACATTCAGGGAGCACCAGCAACACGATGACTTCATCACAACCCGCTGCGGTCGTAACCGCAGCCAGCAAGGGTGTCGGTGCGGCGTGCGCACACGAATTGTCGAAACGTGGATACAGATTGACGATCATGTCGCGATCAGCTGGCATACACGGGGTCGCCACGGCAACCGGTGCAACGGCGATGACGGGTGACGTCACAAATCCGGAAGATCTCGAGAAACTGATGGAGCTCGCAATCAAGAGTCACAGCCGTATTGATGGTGTCGTGATCAACACCGGCCTTTCGAAAGACGGGCTTCCGTTTACAGGCAATCACTACGACAATTCACAGGATGGTGGCCTGATCGACTATGACGACGAATTCTGGCACGAGATGTTTGCACTTCAGTTCATGCACGTTGTTCGAATTCTGCGCATTGTCACGCCCATCATGATTGAATGCGGCGGTGGTTCGATCGTGTGCATTTCGGCAATGATTTCGCGATCCCCTCATGCGACATACCCGAGCTCCTCAACCATACGCCGCGCACTCGATGGATATGTGAAACTCTACTCGGACAGATACGCCCGCAATGGAATCAGGATGAACGTTGTCTCGCCCGGTTTGCTCGACAACATCGCCTGGAATCCTGGACACCTCGATGTGGTACCCATGCAGCGCGCCGGGTCTCCAGACGAGATTGCCAAGGTCGTGGCATTCCTGCTCTCGCAAGACTCGTCCTATATCACCGGACAGAACATCGTTGCGGATGGCGGTTTTATCAGGAGTATCTGATCCGCCAGGTTGCCACATGTCCGTGCGGTATTTGCTCGACTTGTTCAAGGCAGCAACTGATCAGGAAGGTACAATCATGAAACGCGAAGCCGCCGTACCGACAGTACAGGTTGATAACGATTTCACATGCGTGACCGAGTGGCGATTTGCGCCGCATGCCGAAACCGGTTGGCATGTTCATCAGTACGACTATGTCGTGGTGCCCATGCTTGACGGAATTCTTCACCTCGAAATGAAGAATGGCGATACACGCGCCGCGTTGCACGCCGGTCACGCCTACGCCAGAAACGCTGGCGTTGAGCACAACGTCATCAACGCCAACGAATATGAATTCGTCTTTGTCGAAGTTGAATTCAAGGATCGGCCCATCGGGAACTGAGCCTGCGGTATTCCACAGCAATATCAGGATGCATTGTGGTCAGACCGATCCGAACAGGATCAGATAATGAACGTGATTTTCGTCAGAGAGAATGATTGCACCCATCCGGGAGAGCGCAATGTATTTTCACACAGTTGAAACCATGACCAGGGACCTGGCTCAGGTATCGATTGCTCTCTGCGCAATCGTGCCGTAAGCATCAAACCTGTACTGCAAGATCCTGCCCGTCCGCTGCGGTGTCTTGCACCTGACGTTGCCGACGCTTAACTTGCGGGCGTTCAGTTGAACCCTTTTTCAAATTCGGGATTGACGCCATGCATGACAGCCTCGTTACGCTTATCGGTAACACACCGTTGCTGAAGCTGCGAGGTGCCTCCGAACGAACCGGTTGTGACATACTGGCCAAATGCGAATTCCTGAATCCCGGTCAGTCGGTCAAGGACCGCGCGGCACTGTGGATCATTCGGGATGCAGAAGAACGCGGTGCGTTGCGTCCCGGTGGCGTCATTGTCGAAGGCACTGCTGGAAACACAGGTATCGGGTTGTGCACTGTCGGCAATGCACTTGGCTACCGCAGCGTCATTGTCATGCCGGAAACGCAAAGCAAGGAAAAAAAGGATACCTTGTTGTCGCTCGGTGCCGACCTTCACCTGACCCCGGCCAAGCCGTACAAGGACCCGAGAAACTACATTCGCACCTCTGAACGACTTGCGGCGGAAATCGCGGAACGTGAGCCCAATGGCGCCATCTGGGCCAATCAGTTCGACAACGTCGCCAATCGCAAGGCACATGTCGAAGGAACGGGTCCCGAAATCTGGAATCAGACCGACGGCAAGGTGGACTGTTTTGTAACCGCTGTAGGCACCGGCGGGACAATCGGCGGTGTCAGCCTCGCGTTGAAAGAGAGAAATCCATCGATCAAGATCGCGCTTGCAGACCCGTTTGGATCTTGCATGCACACCTGGTTTCACACCGGTCGCCTGGAGTCCGAGGGCAGTTCGATATCGGAAGGTATCGGACAAGGACGGGTCACAAGAAACCTGGAAGACATACAGATCGACATGTCGGTTCGAGTCTCTGATGTGGAGATGCTCGATGTGGTTTACGAGTTGCTCATGCATGAAGGGCTTTGTGTGGGCGGGTCGACGGGTATCAACGTCGCTGGCGCCGTCAAGGTTGCGCGTGAACTCGGCCCGGGTCACACAATCGTCACGCTTCTGTGTGACTATGGAACCCGTTATCAGAGCAAACTGTTCAACCCGGAGTTTCTGAAGGAACGCAATCTTCCTGTTCCGCCCTGGTTAGCCTGAGATGGATCTGCTTTTTCGAGAGGACGCATACTGCCAGGCCTGTAACGCAGACATAGTCTGGACAGGCCATCGTCAGGTGCGACTGGACCGGACAGTGTTTTATCCCGAAAGTGGCGGTCAACCCGGTGATACCGGCGTGCTCCGATACGAAGACGGTACGGAATTTCCCATCGTTGACACACGGTTGGATCGCGATTCTGGTGACGTCATACATCTGGTCGCCGAGGGTGAACCACTTCCGGAAAAAGGTAAGTCAGTCGTTGCGACAATCGACTGGGAACGGCGTTATCGTCATATGCGGATGCACACGACACTCCATGTAATCTGTGGACTGATTGACGCCGAGATAACCGGTGCAGCGGTCGGTACAGACAAGAGCCGGATCGACTTCAACTGGCCGAATCCCGAATTTACAAAGGATGAATTGACCGCAAAACTTGCGCAAATCGTCCTGGACGACCGCGAAATCACGTCGCGCTGGATCAGCGACGCGGAGCTAGACGCACACCCTGAACTTGTCCGGACAATGTCCGTGTCGCCGCCGCGCGGCAAGGGGTATGTACGATTGCTCGAAATTGACGGGATCGATCTTCAACCTTGTGGTGGCACCCATGTCCGCCGTACCGGAGAACTCGGAAACATCGTCGTGTCCAAGATCGAGAACAAGGGCAAGCACAACAGGCGCGTCAACGTACGCTTCATGGACTGACGGAACACCTGCGATGCAATCATCCAGCACAGTATCAACCACCTGGTTGGCGTCTCACCTCAGTGCGCCAGATGTAAAGGTCGTGGACAGTTCCTGGTATCTGCCCAATGAGAACAGAAATCCACGCGAAGAATACGAAGAGAGACACATTCCAGGTGCCGTATTCTTCGATATTGACCTGATTTCCGACGCTGCATCTCCATTGCCGCACATGCTTCCGAGTGCCGATGCCTTTGCACACCATGTAGAAAAACTCGGACTTGGCGATGGCTTGCGGATTATCGTCTACGACGGCGGCAACATGATGGCAGCGGCCCGTGTATGGTGGATGTTCAGGGCTTTCGGGCACGAAGATATAGCAATACTTGATGGTGGTCTGGCCAAATGGTTGTCCGAAGGCCATCCCGTTGACGATCAGCCGGTCGAACCACGTCACCGCAAACTGACGACCCGTTTTCATGGAGTCATGGTTCGCAGTCTTGCGCAGATGAAGGACAACCTCCTGCACCACCGCGAGCAGGTCGTTGATGCCCGGGGTATGGGCAGGTTTTCCGGTTCGGCGCAGGAACCACGGCCGGGTCTTCGCAGTGGCCATATTCCCGGAAGTCTCAATCTTCACTACGCATCGCTTCTGCGACCGGATTGTACCCTCAAGAAAGATGATGAAATCAGAAACCTGGTGGATGCCGCAGGTATCGATCTCGACCGGCCCATCATCACAACCTGTGGTTCGGGTATCAGTGCCTGTCTGATCGCATTGGCACTTGACCGGATCGGCGCCAGAAAGACCACAGTCTATGACGGTTCCTGGGTGGAATGGGGAAGCGCGGCTGATACGCCAATCGAGACGGGAGTACCAGAGGTTCGTCGTTTGTAACTCCCTGCCCTCGATTATACCGCGTTGATTACATCCAGTCGGAGTGTCGATTGCACACCGGTCGAACACGCGCGTGGTTGCCGATCAGGTTTCCTGCGCGCACTCCGATTTCTTCTGGCACCCGCGATACACGAAAGGACGTCCCATGAAGGATGATACACGGATTGTTTCAGCCGGGCGTGATCCGCACAGCAATCACGGGATTGTCAATCCGCCTGTGTATCATGCATCAACGGTCCTGTTTCCAACCCTGGCTGCACTGCGAGACGCACGCGGAAAGGATCCGCGTCAGATCGTTTATGGTCGTAACGGGACGCCGACAATTCACTCTCTGGAAGATGCCGTTTGTGCGATCGAGGGCGGAGATTCTGCAATTGCGTGCGGTTCCGGAAAGGCAGCAATCGTAACCGCGCTGATGTCCTGCCTGAATGCAGGTGACCACATACTCATCACCGATTCCGCATATGAGCCGGCACGCTATTTCGCGTCCGGATTACTTGGGAGGTTCGGTATCGAAACCACTTTCTATGATCCCCGTGCAGGAAAAGAGATTAGGAATCTCTTCCGTGACAATACGAAGGTGGTCTACACCGAAAGCCCTGGTTCAATAACTTTCGAAGTTCAGGACCTGCCTGCAATCATCGAAGCGGCCCACGCTCACGATATCGTCGTCATCAATGACAACACATGGTCCGGTGGATACTTCTACAAACCGTTTCAGTTCGGCGCAGATATCGTGCTGCAGGCAGGTACGAAGTACATCGTCGGTCATTCGGACGTCATGTGCGGAGTTGTCGCCGCCCGTGCACCGCATGATGAAGCTCTCCGCAGTGCATTTCTTTCGCTCGGCAACTGTATCGGGCCTGACGATGCATATCTGGCGCAACGTGGATTCCGCACTATGGCAGTCCGCCTCCAGCGACACTTCGAAACCGGACTGAGACTTGCGCACTGGCTGCAGGAACAACCCGAGGTCAGTGACGTGTTGCACCCTGCACTTGAGTCCCATCCCGACCACGAACTCTGGAAACGGGACTTTTCAGGTGCAAGCGGTCTTTTCGGCGTCCTTCTCGAACCTGTCGAGGAATCTGCACTTGCGGCCATGCTGGACGGACTCGAACTATTCGGAATGGGTTGGTCATGGGGCGGCTATGAAAGCCTTCTTGTTCCCGTCAATCCGGCACCATCCCGAACGGCAGTGCCATGGAACACGCATGGTCAATTACTTCGTCTGCATGCCGGTCTCGAAGACCCGGAAGATCTGATCACTGATTTGCGTGCTGCATTGGACAGATTGCGTTGATCTGGAGAGCTGTATCAACAATGCGCACAATGCATTTTCCGATCGCTGGTGTCTCATGAGTACCAGGAAGGCATGGCCTGAAATTGATCAGATCACGGCAATTCGTCATCAAATTGCGCCGTGGATCCGGCGAACACCGATCGTTGAGGTCGGACCGTGCACGGGCAGTTCCGGATTCAGTCGTTTTCTTCTGAAACTGGAATCGCTCCAGATAACCGGATCATTCAAACCCCGCGGTGCACTTGCGATGGCGGAGTCTGCGAATATCAGCGCGGCCAGTGGCCTGATTACTGCATCAGGAGGTAATCACGGTCTGGGAGTGGCCTATGCGGCTGCGTGTCTTGGGACTTCAAGCGTCGTCTATCTGCCGGAAAGCACACCATCAGTGAAAGCTGATCTGCTGCGTCAGCAGGGTGCCGATGTGCGCTATTTTGGCTCCGTATGGGATGATGCCTATACAGAGGCACGGAGAACGGCTGGGATCGAAGGACGAATACTTGTTCATCCGTTTGCAGATCCTCTCGTGATTGCGGGACAGGCTACTGTCGGCCTGGAGATCATGCAGGACACCGCCGACATCGATACGATTGTTGTTGCTGTTGGCGGTGGCGGATTGATTTCAGGCGTATCAATTGCGGCCAAGGCTCTGAATCCGGAACTGAGAATTGTTGGTGTCGAGCCTGCTGGAGCGCCTACGCACTTTGCCAGTCGACAGGCCGGAGAGCTCACAACCCTCGACAAGATCGCGACACGGGCTGGAACACTTGCGCCCAAGCGCAGTGCGCAGATCAACTTCGAGATCATCTCTGATCTGGTTGATGAGATCATCCTTGTTGACGACGACGAGATGCGAGACGCTGCACAGTGGCTTTGGCGCGAACTTCATGTTGGCGTTGAATTGGCTGGCGCCGCAAGTGTTGCCGCCTGTCTCAGCGGCCGGATCGAAACATCCAGTCCATTGGCTATCGTTTGTGGCGCCGGTCAGGACGGGTTGTAGATCTGGTACTTCCCGGTTGTACATCGCCCGTCCGACGAAAGACCTGCGGCGTACTGACCAAAGTCGCATCGACAACACCCGTCGTCGAAACCTCGCATATCTCCTGTAAGTGGCGCGCCCTCCAGGATTCGAACCCGGGACCTACGGCTTAGAAGGCCGTTGCTCTATCCAACTGAGCTAAGGGCGCATCCCTACTCGCGACGCCACCTGAAGTTGTCGGCGTAAGATTTGGGTACGACTTTTCTGTCGTTGTTCTGAATGACGTTGTACGCAATTCCATTGCGTTCAGCGTAGGCAATGGCTTCGTCTTTCGTCTTGAACGTCAGCCGTATCTGGTCAGCTTTCATGTCTTGCGATCCGGTCCAACCCATGAGTGAATCAGCCGTTTTCGGAACGCTGGGCTGATAGGCAAGAACCCACCATTGTTGACCACCAGAACGACCGGATTGCATGGCGTTCTTTGCAGGACAGAAGATGACAGCCGACATGTCAGGGATCCAGGATCTTCGTGAGAAAACGTATGCTTTAGTTCGGTTTACCTGGCTCAGTTATCCAATGGTCGGGGCGGCTGGATTTGAACCAGCGACCCCCTGCTCCCAAAGCAGGTGCGCTACCAGACTGCGCTACGCCCCGTGTTCGAACGACAAAACCACATTTTGAGTATTCCGGAATTCGCGTTGCAAAATACGCACACAGTGATTCAAGTCAAATAGCTTGGTTTTCGGCATTCGTTTCGCCTTGCTCGTCGCTTGCGTTTGACTCGATACATGAATTCTGACGAGGTTGATTTCGCTCCATGCCGTGTTGGAGACACAGGTCAATGTCGCACGACATTTATTGACAGAGATTGTCTCACACCCGATATTCCAGCCTTCAGTTCTGACTCCACATGTCCCCTTCGTCTAGTGGCCCAGGACATCGGCCTCTCACGCCGAAAACAGGGGTTCGAGTCCCCTAGGGGACACCAATTTGACGCAGTTTCCCCAACTGCAGATCGCCACCGCACAACAAACCTGTACGCGGCTTTTATGTGGAGCGGCCGGTGGTGTTAGCGGGAGTGATCAACCTCCCTTGCCCTCTCCAGGGTGGTTTCAACCTCGCGACGGGGTGTCTTCTGCGTCTTCTTGGTGAAGACCCGCATCACAACGATAGGTTTCTCAAATGCGGTCACGTAGATGGGGCGAGCAATCGTATCCCTACCCTACATACGCATTTCCCATAGCTTGCCTTCAAGGTGCTTGATGTACGGTCCATGCACGCGCTCCAGCCCGCTAGCCTGTACGAACCGATTAGAACCTTGCCTTGATATCTCCGGGCTGCGCCTCCATCTCGGCAACCACATCTTCGTTTGGGTATTCAACTGAAGAGATTTCCGAAGAGCGTTTCCTTGTTGTCAAAAATCATCACATTCACCACATCGGATAACCGGGCTCAATGCAGGGAGTATTTTTTTACAGAAGAGACGGCGTACATCGGATGTTGTTGCATGTTCTGCAAGGCACATTGTCATTTCGACAATCATTTCGTCACATCCAAGGGGACTGACCCGAAGAACAATCCTCAATGAACATGCAGCGCGACAATCAGGGTGAAACGGAACAAGCTGGTGGCCACGAACAGCGTAGACAACAGTCGCTCCGTGTTGATGGTTATGCGCCGTTTCTCAACGCTTCACATCAGTCTCTTCTGCAAACTCGACGAGAAGTGCATCAACGGCTACAAAATCACCTTGCTCTACGGCAACATGCGCAACAGTGCCCGTTCGTTCCGCACGCAGTACATTCTCCATCTTCATGGCGTCGATGGTAATCAGGGGTGTACCGTCCTCTACTGACTCTCCAGCACAAACATGGACCTCCACGACGCGACCCGGCATTGGTGAAAAAACCTGTCGGGATTGATCGCCACCGCTTCGTTTCGGAATCCTGTCAAACAGTTCAGAAACCCTGGGAGTGAGCACAAGTAGCGGAACTGTTATGCCAGAGTGAGAAAGTTCCCATCCAGGGGAACAACGCCTGATCTGGACCTGGACCTGGTCCCCGTTTACCGTCCCGGAGAACGCAGTCAGGTCGGAGTCCAATTCTCCCGTGAGTTGTGTGTGTCCCCAAGGTCCGACAACATTGAGCGTATCTCGCGCCGACAACTCAGCTGTAACGTCCACCTTTCGGTCAGGAAAACGCGCGACCCAGTTTTTCGTTGATGCAACATCGTGATCTGAACTGGAAACTGCTCGCTGCGTCACCACAGTATTCGCCAGGACTCCGACCGCAGTGAGGACAATCTCTTCACGCTCGGTCATTGGCGCGTTTTCGAATCCGTCGGACCATCTGTCTTCAATGAATGACGTTGACATAACGCCATCGACGAAATCCTGCTCTCTCAGGATCGAAGCGAGAAAATCGATATTGTGGGCAACACCCTCAATGGAGTAGCCGTCAAGTGCCTGACGCGCTGTCTTGATTGCCGCTCCCCTGTCATCGCCATGCACCACCAGCTTGGCGATCATCGGGTCATAATGAATTGTGACCTCGGAACCTTCGACGACGCCAGTATCGATCCTGACCTGTGATGATTCCTTCGGTGTTCGCAGACGGGAAATCCGACCTATTGATGGCAAAAAGTTGCGTCTGGGGTTTTCAGCGTAAATCCGCGCTTCAATGGACCAGCCGCGTAACGCGACATCGTCCTGCCCGATCGAAAGCGGTTCGCCTGCTGCAATCCTGATCATTTCCTCAACGAGATCGAGACCCGTCGTCATCTCGGTGACCGGGTGTTCAACCTGAAGTCGCGTGTTCATCTCCAGAAAGTAGAAATTTCGATCCGGGTCGCACACGAATTCAACCGTCCCGGCGGAATGATAATCAACCGCTTTGGCCAGGGCACATGCCTGCTCACCCATGCGTCGTCGCGTCTCGCCATCAAGTAATGGACTCGGAGCCTCTTCAATCACTTTCTGGTGCCGTCGCTGGATGGAACACTCACGCTCGTTCAGCCAAACACAGTTTCCATGCTGGTCAGCGAGGAGCTGAATCTCGATGTGACGCGGTGACTCGATGAACTTCTCGAGGAATAACCTGTCACTTCCGAACGATTGCGATGCCTCGGACCGGGCACGCGGATATCCGTCCAGAACCTCCTGATCCGTGTAGGCGACACGCATCCCCTTGCCGCCACCTCCAAGTGCCGGTTTGATCATGACGGGGTATCCGATTTGCTGCGCCAACTGCAGTGCTGCCTCGGAATCCGCAATCTCGCCCATCCATCCGGGCACAACACTGACTCCTGCCGACTCCGCAATGGCCTTTGCCCGTATCTTGTCTCCCATCTCGAGGACTGCCGAAGCCGGTGGACCAATGAACACCAGTCCCGCATGATTGACTGCGTCCACGAAACCGGCGTTTTCCGACAGAAATCCGAACCCCGGATGGATGGCTTCCGCACCGGAGTCCAGGGCCGCCTCGAGAACCCGCTCAATGACAAGGTAGCTCTCCGACGGTGCTGCGCTCCCGATATGTCGGCTCTGATCAGCTGATGCGACATGCAGGGCACCCTCATCCGCGTCGGAATAGACGGCGACAGTCTCGATTCCCATGCGCCGGCATGTGCGAATGATACGGCACGCGATTTCGCCCCTGTTGGCGATCAGAATTCTATTGAACATTATTGTTCCGCAACGGATATGCGCGTTTCACAAACTGAACCGAATCGTCCCAAAAAACCTTGCGTTCCTAAAGCGGAATATTGTCGTGTTTCTTATCGGGATACGGCACTGACTTACCACGCAGCATGCGCAAGGCGCCACAGATCCTGCTGCGGGTTTCACGCGGTTCTATGACCTCATCGATAAATCCTCTGGATGCGGCGACAAACGGATTTGCGAAACGGTTGCGATAGTGTTCCGCGTGTTCGTCAATCTTCTTCGGATCATCCAGGTCCTGCCGAAAGATGATCTCCGCCGCACCTTTCGGACCCATGACCGCAATCTCGGCGGTTGGCCACGCGTAGTTGACGTCGGCGCCGAGATGCTTGGAAGACATGACATCATACGCTCCGCCGTACGCCTTCTTCGTGATACAGGTGACTTTCGGAACCGTCGCTTCAGCATAGGCAAACAGCAATTTGGCACCGTGCTTGATGATTCCGTTGTACTCCTGATCCTTGCCTGGAAGAAATCCCGGCACATCAACAAAGGTTACGATCGGAATATCAAAACAGTCGCAAAACCTGACAAAACGCGCTCCCTTGATCGACGCGGCAATATCGAGGCAACCGGAGAGTACCATCGGCTGATTGGCCACAATCCCCACAGTCCTGGCGTCCATGCGGGCAAATCCCGTGATGATGTTGGCCGCGTTGTCAGGTTGAATTTCGAAAAAGTCGCCGTCGTCCACGACCTTCAGGACAAGCTCCTTCATATCGTATGGTTGGTTGGGATGTCGCGGAATCAGGCTGTCGAGTGAACGCTCGACCCGTGAAACCGGATCGACAGAAACTGTGTTCGCTGGAACATCCTTTCTTGCGGCGGGGAGGAAATCCACGAGCCTGCGAACCTCAAGAAGTGCTTCAACATCGTTATCAAACGCACGGTCCGCCACACCGGACCGGGTTGTATGCGTCGACGCGCCACCGAGTTCTTCATGGGTCACTGTTTCATGGGTCACGGTTCGCACGACATCAGGACCTGTCACAAACATGTAGGAACTTTCCCGAACCATGAAGATGAAATCTGTCATGGCAGGCGAATAGACAGCACCGCCCGCGCAGGGGCCCATGATGACCGAAATCTGGGGAATGGAACCTGACGCCTGTACATTGCGTACAAAGACTTCAGCGTAACCTGCAAGCGAGTCGACGCCTTCCTGAATGCGCGCACCACCACTGTCATTGAGCCCGATCACGGGAGCGCCAAGATGAACGGCATGATCCATGATCTTGCAGATTTTCTGTGCATGTGCTTCCGACAGCGCACCACCAAACACCGTGAAATCCTGACTGAAGACAAAGACAAGCCGACCGTTGATCGTGCCCCAACCGGTTATGACACCGTCACCCGGAATCTTCTGATCGCCCATTCCGAATTCGTTGCAGCGATGCTCGACGAACATGCCGATTTCCTCGAATGAACCCTCGTCGAGCAGGACGTCCAGACGCTCTCGGGCTGTGAGCTTTCCTCGAGCATGCTGTTTCTCGATTCTCGACTTGCCGCCGCCGAGACGGGCACGCGTTCGGCGTTCCTCGAGTTCCGCAATGACGTCCTGCATATTCGCTTTCCGAAAGAGAACTGAAATCGCAGACTTACTAGACCCGAAGAGTGCCATGCGCAAACGCAATAGACTTGCCGCCCGATCGGCTGACAGGTGTTCACATGAAATCAACGCAAGAGTGAAAGAAACCGCTCGGTTGCCATGAGGAGATCCCGCACGTGGTCCAGTCTCTTTCGTGCCTGGGGATCCTCACCCCATACCTCCAGTGAATAGAGTTCCTCCAGCATCGCGGACTTGTACGCTGTCGTTGCATTGATCTGGCCACTGACGACTGCGGCGCCGATGACCATGGAGCGTGTTTGTGCCGCCACCGTGTGCAGCGCCGCCGTACAGAATTTGTCACACCCCTCGATGACCTTGCGTACCGACCTTTCGACAGCTGCAGGCTGTTCGATCGGTAATATCCCCCGTGTCAATTTCAGCGGCATGTCGTGATGCAGTGCGATCCAGTCCACGAGCGGTTGCCAGCGTTGATACTGGAGTTCTGCAAGTTCAGCAGGGTTTTCCGTTCGATAACAGACGAGATCCGAATTGCCCCATGCCACCAACTCATCCTCCAGAATCCCCGGAGGACAATCCAGCGCCTTTGCTGCAAGCCATGTCAGTGGCGCAATTCTGCTGTTGAAAACGGGCCCGCCGCCTGATCGTGACTCTGCGGCAATCGCATGCGAAATTTCAATGTTCGGCAATGTAAGGACGACGTCCGAAGCGGTCCGCATTTCTTTGCCGTTGATGCTGATCACGAAGGATGCACCCCGTGATTCAACCTGCAAACGACGAGGAACAGATCGATCGATCAAGTCCGGATGCCCGCAGACCCGCTTTTCGGCGGGCTGAAACCCAGCGCATGCCAGCTTGGCCCCAGGTCTTCCGGCAAACCTGTCGACACAACCAGAACCCCGCCATACGGGTGCGGTAAACTGAGTTTCTGCGCATGCAGGTGCAGGCGCGACGCAAGCCCATGAACGCGCAAACCGGACTGGTCGGCCCCGTACTTGTCGTCACCAAGAATCGGATGTCCGATTGCGGAACAGTGAACACGGAGTTGATGGGTTCGGCCCGTCATCGGAACAAGCTCGACCCATGATGCAACCTTGCCAGCCGCCTCGACAATCTGAAGGTCCGTTACGGCATGGCGCCCATGATTCGGGTCAACACGGACACGCTCACCACCGCGCCCAGGTAACTTTGTCAGTGGCAACTTGATCGTTCCTGCATCCGGAAGCCCTGCAACAACCGCCCAATAGAGCTTTTCGACTGTGCGCCTGCGAAATGCCTCCTGAATTGCGCGTGCACTCGGGAGCGTTCGTGCGAGGACAAGTATTCCGCTCGTCAATCGGTCAAGTCGATGCACGAGACGGGGTCGTTCAGTGTTCCCGAATCGCAAACCGTCAAGCATGCTGTCAACATTTTGCGAGATCCCCGAACCACCCTGAACCGCAAGTCCCGCAGGTTTGTCGATGACCAACACGGCCTCGTCCTTGTATATGACACGGCTCTGCAACCACGCGACGTCACTCCGGGACGCTGTCCGCGTCGTAACCGACCCTGGTTGCGCGTCCGGCATTGGAGGCAGCCGGATCACCTGTCCGCTATCCAGCCGCATGCCAACCTTGCAACGATGCCCGTCGACGCGAATTTGCCCCGTACGCAACAGTTTGGCGAAATAGCCAAACCCCAGATCCGGAAATGTACGTTGAAGCCAGCGGTCAATTCGTACACCCGAATCCTCGTTGCCGATCGTGATGTGCCGAATCCTGCTCATGCGACCAGCGCCTTGATGGTACGCAAACCGATAAGGAACGCGACGATGGAACCGATCACGGACACGGCAATGTAGGTTCCCGCTGCGAGGTACGCGTTGCGTTCAATCAACGAAACGGTATCACCCGAAAAAGCCGAAAATGTGGTGAACGACCCGAGAAATCCTATCACAAGCAGTGTGCGCAGTTCCGAAGAAGATCCCAGCGTGGAAAACACGCCGCCCATCAACAGACCCAGTATGCATGACCCCGCAATGTTCACGACAATAGTTCCGACGGGGAACGGAGAGCCCCACAGGGTTGCCGACATTGTCACGACAAGATAGCGGGCGACAGCTCCGGTGGCGCCTCCCGCTGCAACCAGTGCAATCGTCTTGAGCATGATCAGGAACCGCGCATGTTCTGCTGGTTACGGAGGCGATTCCAGTACGCCAGGCGCTTCTGGACCTCGCGTTCAAACCCGCGCTCGACAGGACGATAGTATGTCTCGCGCGTCATGGTATCCGGAAAATAATCCTGCCCCGAAAACCCCGCGGATACGTCATGATCGTAGACGTAGCCGCTGCCATAGTTCAGGTCTCTCATGAGCTGGGTCGGCGCGTTGAGGATGATGTTCGGTGGCATGAGGCTGCCGTTCTTTTCCGCACTGTTCCTTGCGGCCGAAAATGCCTTGTAAACGGCGTTCGATTTCGGTGCCGTTGCGATATACAGAACCGCCTGAACGATGGCGAGTTCGCCGTCCGGTGAACCGAGAAACGCATAGGCGTCCTTTGCCGCGGTCGCCTGGGTCAGCGCATTCGGATCAGCCAGACCTATGTCCTCGACCGCCATACGAATCACGCGTCTGGCGATGTAGAGAGGATCCTCACCTGCATTCAGCATGCGTGCGAGCCAATAAAGCGACGCATCCGGATCCGAACCCCGTACCGACTTGTGCAACGCACTGATAAGGTTGTAATGCCCCTCGTCTTTCTTGTCGTAATTCGGAACCCGTTGCGACAGAAATCGCCCAAGTCCTGCCCTGTCCAGATCCGTTTTCAGGTTGGCGTTGATGAGCGCTTCAACCATGTTGAGAAGATAACGTCCATCTCCGTCAGCCAACGAGACGAACGCCTGCATGGCTTCGTCGGTCAATGGTAACCTGCTTTCGACGCGTTCTTCCGCACGACGGATGAGCTCCCGCAACGAGTCCGCGTCGAGTCGTTGCAGAACGATAACCTGGCACCGCGAAAGCAACGCCGAATTGACCTCGAATGACGGATTTTCGGTCGTTGCACCGACAAAAATCACCGTTCCGTCTTCAACAAACGGTAACAGTGCATCCTGCTGTGCCTTGTTGAAGCGGTGAATCTCGTCAACAAAAAGCAACGTCCCCTGTCCTTCAACACGACGCGCCATCGCGCGCTCGAATATTCTTCGCAGTTCTGCAACACCCGAAAACACCGCGGAAACCGGTTCGAATGCAAGTTCGACACCGTCAGCAAGCAGGCGCGCAATCGTCGTCTTGCCTGTTCCCGGTGGGCCCCACATGAGGATCGATGAGATCGTGCCGTGCGTCAGCATGCGTCCGACCGGTGCATCCGGCGCAAGCAGATGATCCTGACCAACAACGTCAGAAATCCGTTGCGGACGCATTCTGTCAGCAAGTGGTCTCGGTGCCTGGTCTTCAAACAGGCTCGTCATGGAACTGGAGGTGTCCTCTACTCTGCATCGCAAGCATGATACATGCCGCCGGTTGACCCGGGAAATCACTCCACGTCGGTCAGGGCATGCCTCAGGTAACGGGTAATCGTTGGGAAAATCGTGGCTCTTCCCATTCTCGACTGTGAAGGACTTCGCGCATCGTCGTCGCGGCCTGCAGAATATCTTCGGTATTGTTGTAGAGCGGTGCGATACCGAAACGCATGACATCGGGTTCCCTGAAGTCCCCGACAACTCCCCTCCCTGCCAATGCGCGAATGAACGGCCATGCATGCGCAAACCGGAAACTGACATGTGACCCGCGTGAACCCGGTGCCTCGGGACTGTCCAGTTCGAATTCCGGGCAATACCGACGAACGTGTTCGATCAGAAGCTGCGACAACTCCATTGAGCGTGCATGAACATCCGCGATATCAACCATGTCCCAGATTTCCAGTGACACCTGAAGAGGCGCCAGTGCCAGGATCGGTGGTGTTCCGATCAGCATGCGACGGACACCGGGTGCCGGTTGGTAAATCCGGGAGAATTCGAATGGCGCAGCATGGCCCATCCAACCTGAAAGCACAGGTTGAATGGAATCTGCGTGTTGCGGCGAAACATAGATGAAGGCTGGAGCACCCGGACCCGCATTCAGATACTTGTACGTGCAGCCGGCTGCAAAATCCACGCCGGACTGGGCTACCTCAACGGGTATCGCACCGGCAGAATGCGCAAGGTCCCAGATAATCAATGCCCCCGCTTCATGTGCGGCGTCCGTGATGGCCTTCATGTCATACCGGTAACCGGATCTGTAATCGACCTCTGTCAACAATACTGCAGCGACATCGCGTGACATGGACTGAACGATTTCATGCGCACCGACCGTCTTCAGCCTGACACGGTCACCAGCGAAACGAGTCAGACCCTGGGCAACATAGAGATCCGTTGGAAAGTTACGGGTGTCAGACAAGATGACCGAACGATCCGGACGCAACTGTAACGCAGCGTCCAGCGCCTGAAACAGTCGTACTGAAAGCGTCTCGCCGACAACGACCGTTCCGGGGGGTGCACCGATCAGGTGCCCAATTCGATCACCAAGCTCATGAACACGGTCGATCCAACCTGCATCGTTCCATGCACTGATGGCCATGTCGCCCCATTCGGCTCGCATGACATGGGCTGTCCTGTCGAGTGCAGCGCGCGGCAAGAGCCCCAGCGAATTTCCATCGAGATAAACGAGCCCATCGGGGATATGAAACAGGGACCGCGTATGGTCGAACAAGTCCATCGTCAGCTATCGCAGATGGATCACGCAAGCGCTGCGGGCATGCTGACAATCATCAGTTTCACCGGCTCTGACCCCGTCAACAACTGGAATGAAACGCCCTGGGAAACAGTGAAGGCGTCTCCAGTCGAAAGCATATGTTCCACATCGTCATCGCCCATCAGCGTCGTATGGCCGTCCAATATGAAACCAAAACAGAACGCACACGCATCCAACGGAAAGTCAGGTTCTGCATCGTGTTCGATCTTGAGAAACCTGACATCCGCAGCACCGTCCGTCGCTTCGTGGATACCGGTGTCCATTTCTTCGACGCCTGCAATACCTGATGCAAACCAGTTCCCGTCCGTGAAACCGTAATGACAAAAACGCTGACCATCGAAGCGCCGCGCGCGGTCAATACCGGGTGTGGGCAACACCATCTCGTGATCGATCATCGTTGAATGCTCGGCCGGCACGGCAAGTTCCAGAACTTCAGCATTGCCCCACGACTCAAGAACCTGGTGGCGAATACCAGACGGTTGAATCAGACCTGCACCGGCTTCAAGAACGAATGGCGGACCCTGGTCCTCATACACCAGTCTGATTGAACCGCGGAGGCAATGGATCAACTGGAAATCGATGTGGTGGAAGTGCACCGAGTCTTCGACCGGACCGTTTCCCGGTATGCGTATTTGCGAAGCAATGATCATCCCGCCAAGCCGCCCGGGAACGAGGTCCCGGTACAGGAATCCGACCCGGCCGGTTTTCCAGGTGTTCTCCGCTGTCAATCTCTCAACGACAACACTGGACACTATCGGCGAATACGTCGGCCGGACGGCTTCTGCTGCAAATTCGATGTGCGTACCGTTGGGTGCAATAAACACGTCACCCGGTTCTGCATAATCGGGATCATCAATGCATTGCAGACGAAGGGTTGTCTTTGAACTCCCCTTTCCCACTTCAAGGCGCAGCTGCAATCCGTAACCGGACATTCTCGCGGTCCGCGGGTAATCTGCCGGAAAGATCTCGTTCAGTTTGAAACCGAGAGTATCCCGGAAAAAATCGATGTCTGCCTGAATATTGTCGCTGCGTAACCAGACCTCGGCGCCAACAATCGGGTATTCCACGTCGACCGGTCTCAGTGGAATCTGACCCGTCAAACGCCTGCCTCCAAACGTACCCTGATCGTTTATCGAACGGGTTTGTTCAGTCGGTGTTCCTGGATACCTCGACCACAGGACCGGAATCTCGACCCTTGGCATCAACGTCACGGTCTACGAACTCGATCACTGCCATCGCAGCGGAATCACCGTATCTGAATCCCGCCTTCATGATTCGCGTGTAGCCGCCCGATCGATGCCGGTACCGATCGGCAATGACATCGAAAAGCTTCGTTACCATCTGGTTGTCACGCAAGCGTGCAAAGGCACGCCGTCTGGCGTGGAGGTCACCGCGCTTGCCGAGCGTCACCAGTTTTTCGGTAAACGGGCGCAGTTCCCGTGCCTTCGCCAGAGTCGTCGTGATCTGCTCATGCTTGATGAGCGCATTTGCCATGTTGTTCAGCAGGGCCTTGCGATGTGCACCGGTTCGCGTGAGCTTGCGGCCTGAATAACGATGTCGCATGGTGTCTTGTCCCGCGCTTCAGCTGCTGTAGGGCTCGTTCTGGATTCGAACCAGTTCCTCAAGGTTCTGCGGCGGCCAATCGGGTATGTCCATATCAAAATTCAGACCCATGCTGGCCAGTACTTCCTTGATTTCGTTCAGCGATTTCTTGCCGAAGTTCGGCGTCCGCATCATTTCGCTTTCCGACTTCTGTACCAGATCGCCGATATAGACGATGTTGTCATGCTTGAGGCAATTGGCAGAACGCACAGAGAGTTCAAGTTCCTCGATCTTGCGCAGCAGGTTTGGATTGAACTCCGCGGACTCTTCCTTCGTGGTTTCGACAATGATCGTCGGCTCCTCGAAGTTGACGAACAGCTGCAACTGGTCCTGGAGAATACGCGCTGCAAGTGCAACAGCGTCTTCTGGTGCGACGGCGCCATTGGTCTCGACCTTCATCGAGAGCTTGTCATAGTCCGTAACCTGACCAACACGGCTGTTATCGACCTTGTAGGCTACCTTGCGTACAGGGCTGTAGATGGCGTCGATCGGAATCAGACCGACCCGTCCGTCGTCCTGCTGTCCCTGGCTCGCGGTGACATAACCCATACCGGTCTCGACCGTCAGATCCATGACGATGCTTGCGCCAGAATCAAGCGTGCAGATGACGTGATCGGGATCCATGATCTCCACGTTGTTTGTCGTCTCGATCAATTCGGCGGTGACAACCGCGGGCCCCTGGGCGCTCAGATGCAGGCGTTGCGGCGACTCACTGTGACTGCGAAGCGCCAGCGCCTTCAGGTTCAACACAATATCAGTGACATCCTCGTGAACACCCGCAATCGAAGAAAACTCGTGGCGTACGCCCTCGATAAACACGGACGTCACCGCGGCGCCGCGAAGCGAGGACAGGAGGACACGACGCAGCGCGTTGCCCAGCGTCATGCCGAATCCGCGTTCCAGTGGCTCTGCAACGATCGTGGCTTCGCGACCGGAGTTGCCTTCCGTATCGATCTGCAGCTTGCTCGGCCTGGTAAGCGTTTTCCAGTTCTTGTTCATTCTCGGTTCGACCTCGTACGATCTTTCTAGACTTGCTCAGACGCGGCGACGCTTGCGCGGCCGACAACCGTTGTGCGGGATCGGTGTGATGTCCTGGATTGCCGTGATCTGGAACCCGATGCCGGAGAGTGCACGCAGAGCCGATTCCCGACCCGATCCAGGCCCCTTCACGAATACTTCCAGGATCTGCATCCCGTGCTCCTGGGCCTTCCGTCCCGCCTCCTCGGCTGCAATCTGCGCGGCATAGGGTGTCGACTTGCGAGATCCCTTGAAACCCATTGCACCAGCCGACGACCACGAGATCGCATTGCCTTGCGCGTCTGAAATCGTGATCATCGTGTTGTTGAAAGTCGCATTCACATGCGCGACTCCGGACGTAATGTTCTTTCTTTCGCGTCGCCTGACGCGAGTCGTCGTGTCACGTGCCATAGTGTTATGAACCTACTTTTTCTTGCCGGCGACAGGGCGCGTCTTGCCCCTGCGTGTACGCGCATTGTTGTGCGTGTTCTGTCCGCGCACGGGTAACTTCTTGCGGTGGCGAATTCCACGATTGCAGCCGAGATCCATCAGTCTCTTGATGTTCATCCCGACCTGGGTGCGCAATGTCCCCTCGACCGTATAGTTCTGGTTGATCAGTTCGCGAATTCTCGAGACCTCACTGTCGGTCAGTTCATTCACCCGACGTTCTGACGGAATCTGGATTGCCGCACAGATTTCGCGTGCGCGGGTACGGCCAATACCATGTATGTAGGTCAGGGCGATTTCGGTTCTTTTTGAAGTCGGTATGTTTACGCCAGCTATACGCGCCAAATTCCTAACTCCCTCGCGTCATGACAACGGGAAGACAGAACGGGAAACAAGCTCTCCGGGGATTTGTCTGATCATCGCCGTGAATGGTCCCGCCGTCAAGTTACGCCCCTTCCGGGGCAACGATTTTGAACATCTGCCGGGTGACATCATCGACGTCGCCCATGCCGTCAATACTCTGTAACTGGCCGCGCTTCTCGTAATAAGGCAGAAGCGGCGCCGTCTGGTCATTGTAAACCTGCAGCCGTGTACGGATTGTCTCTTCATTGTCATCGGAACGGCGATTGAATTGCGTTCCGCCGCATTCATCACAAACGCCGTCCTGGAGCGGGGGTTTGTAGAAATCGTTGTACACCATGCCACACTCGACGCAGTCGAACCGGCCCGTGATCCGTTTGACAAGTACCTCTTCGTCAACCCTGACTTCGATGACGTGTTCGATCTGCTCCCCGCGTCCCGACAAGATGTCGTCGAGCCCGATTGCCTGCGCTTGCGATCTCGGAAAGCCGTCAAGAATGAAGCCATCTACACAATCAGGCATGCCGAGACGTTCCTCGATGATCTTGAAGATGATGGCATCAGGAACAAGTTCACCGCGATCCATGACACTCTTGGCCATCAGGCCGATTTCATTTTCTGCCCTGACAGATGCGCGCAGCATCTCGCCCGTCGAAAGTTGCGGGATCTGCAGTTTCTCGGCGAGACGTGCCGCCTGTGTGCCCTTGCCCGACCCTGGGGGACCAAGGATGATCAGTCTCATCGTCGTCGCCCCCTGAGTTTCGATTTCCTGATAAGGCCCTCGTACTGGTGGGCGAGCAGATGCGACTGGATCTGTGCGACAGTGTCCATCGTGACGGTGACGCAGATCAGCAGTGACGCACCGCCAAGGAAGATCGGTAACGCAAGGTTGCCGATGAGAAATTCAGGAATGATGCAGACAATGCCGAGATAGACTGCTCCGACAGTCGTCAGGCGCGTCAACACGAAATCAAGGTATTCCGCGGTGTTCTTTCCCGGTCGGATTCCGGGTATGAACCCGCCATTCTTGCGCAGGTTGTCTGCCGTATCCTCAGGATTGAAGACGACCGCAGTATAGAAAAAACAGAAGAACACGATCGCGCCGCCGAATATGAGGAGATAGAGAATCTCCCCGCGCCCGAGAAGACGTGTCACCTCTGTCAACCAGCTCGCGCCGGTGCCCGCAGCCGAGAAACTCGCAAATGTTGCGGGCATCAACAGGATCGAACTGGCAAATATGGGTGGAATGACACCAGCGGTATTGAGTTTGAGCGGCAGGTGGGAGCTGTCGCCGCCAAACATCCGGTTGCCGACCTGACGCTTGGGATACTGCACGATGATTCGCCGTTGCGCACGTTCCATCCAGACGATCCAGTAGATGAGCAATCCGCCGCCGATCAGGATCGCCATGATCGTGAAAGCCGACAGCGAACCGACACGTCCGAGTTCCAGCAGCTGTGCAATTGCACCGGGGAAACTGGCCACGATACCGGCAAAGATGATGAGCGATATGCCGTTACCCACACCGCGCTGGGTGACCTGTTCGCCAAGCCACAACAGGAACATGGTTCCGCCAAGCAATGTCACGACAGTGGTGAACCGGAAGAAAAAGCCCGGATCGATAACAGCCGATCCCTGGCTGCCGGCAATGGCTTCAAGACCAACGGCAATACCGTAACCCTGGACGAGGCAAAGCCCGACAGTGAGATATCGCGTGTACTGGTTCAGCGTCTTGCGGCCTGACTCACCTTCCTTCTTCAGTTGATCGATCTTCGGTGACACCGCCGTCATCAACTGCATGATGATTGCCGCCGAAATATACGGCATGACATTCAGCGCAAAGATCGTCATGCGTTCCAGAGCGCCGCCGGCGAACATGTTGAACATGCTCAGGATGCCACCCGCCTGTTGCGCGAAGATGTCCTCGAGTATTGACGGATCCACGCCGGGGATCGGTATGTAGGTCCCCAGTCGATAAATGACGAGCGCACCCAGCGTGAACCACAGGCGTTTCTTGAGTTCTGTCGCCTTGGAGAACGCGCCGAAGTTCAGTTGTCCGGCAAACTGTTGTGCCTTGGTTGCCATCAGCCTTGCTGTTCTGCCTTGCCGTTGTTGGCGATCTGGACCGAGCCGCCGGCCTTCTCGACCAGTGCCACCGCAGACCGCGATGCGCCAGCAACGATCATGTTCACGGTGACGTCAATCTCACCTTTGCCGAGGAGCCGTACACCATCGCGGATTCGTCTGATGACGCCTGCATCACGCAGGCGTTCACCATCAATCGGTGTATCGGTCGTGAGCTTGCCGGACTCGACTGCCTGCTGGATGGTCCCGACATTGACGACGACATAATCCCGACGATTCGGATTGCGAAACCCGCGCATGGGAAGACGACGGTAGATTGGCATCTGACCGCCCTCGAAATTGGCAACCGCAACGCCCGAACGTGATGTCTGGCCCTTGTGCCCGCGTCCACCGGTCTTGCCAAGACCCGACCCGATCCCGCGGCCACGTCGCTTGCGCGAATGGGTTGCACCCTTTCGATCGCGTATCTCGTTGATGTTCATGACAGCATCTTCTCCGTCTACGCGTCAGACTTCTTCCCAGCGCACGAGATGATGCACCTTCGCAATCATGCCGCGTACCGCGGGCGTGTCTTCGAGTTCTCGCGTTCGATTCATCTTGTTCAGGCCAAGACCGACCAATGTCTGACGCTGATCAGCAGGTCGGCCGATCGGGCTGCCTGTCTGTGTAACACGAAGACGCGAAACGTGTTTCTTGACCCCGTCCATTGTGCTCAGTTCTCGTACGAATACTCGGAACGGGCGCGAATTTGCCGGTTCGACTTGTTGCGTTTTGCGGCCACTTCACGCGGTGACATCGTTTGTGCCAGCGCCGCAAATGTCGCCTTGACCATGTTGTGGGGATTGGCGCTGCCCGTTGACTTGCATACGACATCCTGCGCACCGAGGGCCTCGAAAACTGCGCGCATGGGGCCGCCGGCGATGACACCGGTTCCCGGGGGCGCTGCCCGCAGCACGACCCGTCCTGCGCCATAACGACCCGTAATGTCGTGGTGCAGTGTACGTCCCTCGCGAAGCGGTACGCGAACCATGTTGCGCTTGGCCTGCTCGGTCGCCTTGCGGATGGCTTCCGGCACCTCGCGCGCCTTGCCCGCGCCGTGCCCGGCACGGCCTTTCTGGTCACCAACCACGACGAGCGCCGCAAACCCGAAACGGCGTCCGCCCTTGACCACCTTTGCAACGCGATTGATGCTCACGAGCTTCTCGAGGAATTCGCTTCCCTCCTGCCTGTCCGTGTTGCCACGGTGGCCTCCACCCGATCGTCGACCCGATCCTGCTGCCATACTCTTTCGTCCTCTCTTTCGTCAGCGACTAGAAAACGAGACCGCCTTCACGGGCTCCGTCCGCCAACGCCTTCACACGACCGTGATACCGGTAGCCGCCACGATCCAGAATGACTTCTGAAACGCCAGCCGCGGTTGCACGCTCGGCAATCATGCGACCGACAAGCGCAGCCGTTGCAATTTTCCCTGCTTCGGTTTCGGCCGAACGTACCGTCGGCTCCAGACTCGATACAGACGCAACCGTATGCCCCCTGCCGTCGTCGATGACCTGGGCATAGATGTGGCGCGCCGAGCGAAAGACCGACAGTCGCGGTCGTCCACCACCACGGGATTTCAGTTTCCGGCGAATGCGCGCCGTCCGGCGTGCATGCAATTCCTTTGCGTTCTTCATCGCATGGCCTATTTCTTCTTGCCCTCCTTGCGGAGAACGTATTCGCCCTTGTAGCGAATTCCCTTGCCCTTGTACGGCTCCGGCGGACGCTTTCGGCGGATATCCGATGCAATCTGGCCGACCCGCTGCTTGTCGATGCCCGAAACGATGATTTCCGTCTGGCTTGGACATTCGATCTTGATGCCGTCGGGTACCGCAATCAGGACATCGTGGCTGTAACCGAGCTGCAGGCGAAGTGTATCACCCTGCATCTGCGCACGATAACCGACACCCTGAAGTTCGAGTGCACGCTGAAACCCCCTGGTCACGCCGTCGACCATCATCTGGATGTTGGCCCTTGTCGTACCCCACAAGGCGCGGGAACGCTTGGATGTTGCAACCGGTGCGACCGCAACCGTGTTGTCGTCGACCGTGACCTTTACGTCCGGCAGAACGTGTTGTCGCAGACTGCCGTTGCTGCTGCGCACCTCGACCGCGCCAGGATGAAGGATAACCTCGACCCCGTCGGGTATATCGACAGAATTCTTGCCTACACGCGACATCTTTCCACCAACCCTAGAATACCCGACACAGGACTTCGCCGCCGACGTTGGCTTCACGTGCCTCGTGGTCTGTCATGACCCCTTTCGGGGTTGAGAGAATGGCAATTCCCAGCCCGCCGTAGACGGTCCGCATGTCACGAACATTCGAGTAAACCCGCCGACCGGGCTTCGAGATACGACCGATTTCGCGAATGACGGGCTGCCCTTCGTAGTATTTCAGTTCAATGACCAGCTCGGGCTTGGGGGTGTCGGCGTGATCGCGACGATAATCACGTATGTAGCCCTCGCGTTTCAGCACGTTCAGCACATTCTCCTTCAGACGCGACGCCGGACAATTGACCTTGCGCTTGCGGCGCATGTGTCCGTTCCTGATACGGGCGAGCATGTCACCCAAGGGATCGGTCATGGACATCCGGTCTGCCTCCCTTACCAGCTCGACTTGACGACGCCGGGGATCAACCCGGCCGATGCAAGTTCGCGCAACTGCACACGCGACATGTTGAACTTGCGATGATACCCGCGCGGGCGACCGGTGATTCCGCATCGATTGCGAATGCGCGTCGGCGCCGAATTGCGCGGCAATTCCGCCAGACGCAGACGCGCCTGGAACCTCTCCTCCCTCGGAATATCGCGGTTTTTCGCACGTGCGGCGAGTTCCTCACGCTTTGCCGCGAACTTCGCGACCATGCGTTTGCGACGCTCGTTCTTTTCAATCGAACTCTTTTTCGCCATGTCTCTGCCTTCTACCCGTCCCGCGTCAATTTCGAACAAACGGCATGTGAAATCCGTCGAGCAGCGCATACGCCTCCTCGTTCGTCCGTGCTGTCGTACAGATCACGATGTCCAGTCCGCGAATGTTGTCGACCTGATCGTAATCAATTTCCGGGAACACGATCTGTTCCTTCAATCCCATTGCATAGTTACCCTTGCCATCGAAACTCGTTCGCGGAATGCCGCGGAAGTCCCGAACACGGGGCAACGCGATGTTGACCATGCGGTCAAGAAACTCGTACATCCGGTTCTTGCGCAATGTCACCTTCGCACCGACCTGCATGCCTTCGCGAAGCTTGAAGTTCGCGACCGAGCGCCGTGCACGGGTGATGACAGCCTTCTGACCCGTGATCAGTGTCAGTTCCCTGGCAGCGTTCTGCACGACACGCGAATCCGTGATCGCCTCGCCCACACCCATGTTGAGAACAATCTTGTCGAGCCGCGGCACTGCGTGAATGTTGGTGTACCCGAACTGTTTCATCATCGCCGGACGCACGGTCTCGTCGTAATAGTCTTTCAGTCGTGCACCTGACATAACCGGTCTCTCTCCCATCAGGTATCGATGATTTCGCCGGAAACCCGGGCAAACCGGACTTTCCGCCCGTCTTCAAGGAATCTGAACCCCACGCGCGTGGGTACGTTATCCCGCGGATCCAGAAGGGCGAGGTTCGAACAATGGATCGGCAGCTCGATTTCGTCGATTCCACCGGGATCCTGCTGTGTCGGTTTGCGGTGGCGCTTGGCGACGTTGACACCGTTGACAACGGCCTGTGCCTTGCCGGGGATCATGCGCAAGACCTCGCCGATCTGTCCGCGGTCCCGTCCTGTCAGGACAATGACGCGATCGCCCCGCCTGATTTTTGCAGCCATTGTCAGAGCACCTCCGGCGCCAGGGAAATGATCTTCATGAATTTCCGCTGGCGAAGTTCGCGTGTGACCGGTCCGAAAATTCGCGTACCGATCGGCTCGTTCTGCCGATTGATGATGACTGCGGCATTGCGGTCAAAACGCAGTGCGCTGCCGTCCGGTCGGCGAATTTCCTTGGCGGTGCGAACGATCACGGCGCGTGCGACATCACCTTTCTTGATCTTGCTCGTCCGGTCGGGCGACTGCGGTTCCGCATCCTTGACGGTAACGACGATTACGTCACCGACACTCGCGGTCTTGCGTTTGGACCCGCCGAGAACCTTGATGCACTGAACCTTGCGGGCGCCGGAATTGTCCGCAACGAACAGGGTTGTCTCCTGTTGAATCATGGTCGTGCTTCCTCAGTTGGCGGGCTTCACGACGACCCAGCGTTTCAACCGCGAGATCGGACGGGATTCCCTGATCGCAACCTTGTCACCCACCGCGCAGCGATTGTTCTGATCGTGCACGTGATACTGTTTCGAACGACGCAGTATCTTCTTGTACAGCCTGTGTTTCATCAGACGGTCGACCTTGACGACTATCGACTTGTCGCCGGACTTCGAGGTGACGACTCCCTGCATGGTTCTACGCGGCATTGTCCCGGCTCCTAACTTTCACCGCGTTCTGCGGAAACTGTAAGAATGCGCGCGATGTCCCTGCGTACCGTGCGCATGCGACTCTTGTCTTCCAGCAGGCCTTCGGCATTCTGGAATCGCATAGTGATCTGCTCGCGTTTCAATGCGAGCAGCTGATCCGAACGCTCATCCGGACTCATGGCGCGAATGTCTTCAGCCTTCATCAACGCCTCCTAGTTCGACCGCTGCACGAAACGAACCGCGATTGGCAGCTTCGCACTGCCAAGTCTGATGGCCTCACGCGCGATTTGCTCATCCACGCCATCAAGTTCGAAC
The DNA here is from genome assembly GCA_965200745.1 of Alphaproteobacteria bacterium. Lineage (GTDB taxonomy): Bacteria > Pseudomonadota > Alphaproteobacteria > SP197 > SP197 > SP197. Next base: position 2,347,719 of record CBDAUZ010000001.1, on the reverse strand, counting down.
ATGATGCGTCCCGGCTTCACGCGACACATCCAGTACTCCGGTGAACCCTTGCCCTTGCCCATCCGCACCTCGGCAGGTTTGGTCGAGACCGGCACATCCGGAAACACCGTGACCCATACGCGTCCGGCACGCTTCATGTAGCGTGTGATCGCGCGGCGCGAGGCCTCGATCTGCCGCGCGGTAATCCGACCCGCGTTCTGCGCCTTCATGCCATAGGCGCCGAAGTTGAGTTGTGTGTACCCCTTCGCATTGCCGTGGATACGGCCTTTCTGCGCCTTGCGGTACTTGCGTCTTTTCGGGCTGAGCACGTCTCGACACTCCCGTCAGTTCTGTTTGCCGCCCGACGCGGTCTCTGCACCGGAGCCAAGCACTTCGCCCTTGAACACCCACGTCTTGATTCCGAGCGAGCCGTAGGCCGTGTGCGCCGTAACCCGACCGAAATCGATATCCGCGCGCAATGTATGCAGCGGCACGCGGCCTTCCCTGTACCATTCGGTCCGTGCGATCTCTGCACCGCCGAGTCTGCCGCCGACATTGATGCGAATGCCCTGTGCACCGAGGCGCATGGCTGCCTGAACAGCACGTTTCATGGCGCGTCTGAATGACACGCGACGCTCAAGCTGCTGGGCAACGTTTTCGGCAATCAGGTATGCATCGGTTTCGGGCTTGCGCAATTCGACCGCGTTGACCGAGACAGCATTGTCTGCGGTCGCCTTCACGATCTTCTTGATATCTTCCTTCAGCTGGGCGATTTCCACTCCATTCTTGCCGATCACGACACCAGGCCGTGCAGCGTGAATGAATACGTGCACACGCGATGCCTGGCGTTCGACAACGACCTTGCTCACGCCGTTGCGCGCAAACTTCTGCATGACGTGCCTGCGTATGGCCAGGTCCTCGTGCAGCATGCGTGCATAGTCCCTGCCATCTGCGTACCATCGGGAATCCCATGTCCTGTTGATTCCGAGGCGAAGCCCGACCGGATTGACCTTGTGTCCCATATTGTCCTACTCCGCCATTTCCGAAACGCTGAGTATGATCTCGAGGTTGCTGAATTCCTTGCTGTAACGACTGGCCCGTCCACGCGCAGATGGACGAACGCGGCGCATCCTCAGACCCTTGCCAACCGACGCCGACGAGACATAGAGAAGATCCACGTCATAGAGGTAGTTGTTTTCCGCCGATGCAATCGCCGATTGCAGGACCTTGAGAACCGAGGATGCAATCCGTCGCCGCGAAAACGAAAGAATGTTGATCGCCTCTCCGGCACTCTTGCCCCTGATTGTCGCAACGACCTCGTTGAGCTTGCGCGACGAGGTCCGCAACGAACGCGCGTACACACGAACCTCCTGGTTCTCCAGATGACGCTCGCGTCTGGACATTCTCATCGGATCAGCGCCTCCTCGCGCGCTTGTCGGCAGCATGACCGTAGAATGTGCGTGTTGGCGAAAACTCGCCAAGCTTGTGTCCAACCATGTTATCCGTGACGTACACCGGCAGATGCCTGCGGCCGTTGTAGACGCCGAATGTCAGGCCGATAAACTGCGGAACGATCGTCGATCTGCGCGACCACGTCTTGATGATTTCCTTGCGTCCGGACTCGCGGACAGCTTCCGCCTTCTTCAGCAGGTAGCCGTCGACAAATGGTCCCTTCCATATGGATCGTGGCACGTTCCTTCTCCTAGCGTTTCCTGCGGTGACGCCGCGCGATGATCAGCTTGTCACTGGGTTTCTTGCCACGGGTCCGTGCGCCCTTGGTCGGTTTGCCCCACGGTGTGACCGGGTGGCGTCCGCCGCTTGTACGGCCCTCGCCACCGCCATGCGGATGGTCTATCGGATTCATGACAACGCCGCGCACGGATGGTCGCTTGCCAAGCCAGCGGGAGCGTCCCGCCTTGCCCAGCTTCCGGTTCTGATGGTCGGGATTCGATACCGAGCCGACAGTCGCCATGCACTCACCGCGCACCATGCGCATTTCACCGGACGAAAGACGCAGCTGCGCATAGCCCTGATCCTTGCCGGCCAGCTGTGCATAGTTTCCGGCCGAGCGGGCAATCTTGCCGCCTGCACCGGGTTTCATCTCGATGTTGTGAACGATCGTTCCGACAGGGATGTTCTGCAACGGCATGGCATTGCCGGGCCGGATGTCAACGCGTTCACCCGACATGACCCGCGTTCCCGCGGCAACCCTTTGCGGCGCGAGAATGTAGGAAAGTTCGCCATCGTCGTAACGCAGCAATGCGAGGAACGCGGACCGGTTGGGGTCATACTCGAACCGCTCGATTGTCGCACCGACATCGAATTTGCGACGCTTGAAGTCGACCTTTCGATACCGCTGCTTGTGTCCGCCGCCGCGCCGCCTGGTCATGATCTTGCCGTGGACGTTGCGGCCAGCTTTCTTGCGCAGTCCTTCGGTCAGTTCCTTGACCGGTTTGCCATTGTGAAGATGTCTGCGATCGACAAGGACCAGTCCGCGCTGTCCTGGCGTTATCGGGTTGTAGGTCTTCAGCGCCATCGTCAGACTCCGTACACGTCGATCATCTGGCCTTCGGCGAGAGTCACGATGGCCTTCTTGTAATCGTTGCGCCGGCCCGGACGGTTACGGTGCCTCTTGGCCTTGCCGACCTGGTTGATCGTGTTCACGGAGACGACGGAGACCTTGAATATCTTCTCGACGGCATCGCGAATCTGCGGTTTGGTTGCATGCCGCGCCACCAGGAATGTCGTCTTGTTGAATTCCTGTGCAGCCGTCGACTTCTCGTTGACGACCGGCGCACGAATGATATCGAACAGTTCGTGTTTCTTCATCCGAGTCTCTCCTGGAGAGCTGCAAGACCGGCCAGCGTGACGATCAGCGTTTCGCGTCGCAGAATGTCATGAACATTGGCGCCAATACCCGGCAGTGCTGCAACATCCGGCAGGTTGGACGCGGCAACCTGGAACGCCGGCGCCACCGCAGCACCATCGATCAGAAGTGCATTTCCGACATTGAGTCCGGACATGCGTCGGGCCAGTTCCCGCGTCTTCGGTTCCGGCAGATCCGCATCACGCAGGACAAGCAACTGTCCGCTTTCCGCCTTTGACGACAGCGCCATCTTCAGTCCGAGTTTCCTGATACGCTTCGGCAGCTTGAAGGCATGGCTGCGGGGTTTGGGACCGTGTATGACAGCGCCGCCGCGAAAGATATTCGTCTTGCGGCTCCCGTGGCGTGCGCGACCACCGCCTTTCTGGCGTCCGAATTTTGCCGATGTACCCCTTACGTCACCCGTCGAGAGCGTACTGTGCGTCCCGGCCCGTCGCCTTGCGAGCTGCCAGTTGACAACGCGTGCAAGGATGTCTTCGCGAACCGATAACCCGAAAATATCCTCCGGGAGGTCCACCGTATCGACAACCTCGTTGTCGAGTGTGCGTACGTCGGCCTTCATTCGCCTGTCTCCGATCCGGCCACAAGCGCTGCAGGATATGGAAGGTCGTCACGTGGCCGGGCCTTGACGGCGTCACGAATCGTCACCCATCCGTTCTTTGCCCCCGGTACGGCACCACTGACCAGAATGAGATTGCGTTCAGTATCGGTGGCGACGATTTCCAGATTCTGGATGGTCACGCGCTTGTCGCCCATATGACCCGCCATCTTCTTGCCCTTCCAGACGCGTCCCGGATCCTGGCTGTTTCCTGTCGAGCCGTGTGCACGGTGCGAGACCGACACACCGTGGCTGGCCCGCATGCCGCCAAAATTGTGCCGTTTCATGGCACCGGCAAATCCTCGCCCCTTGGACAGTGACGTGACATCAATCTTCTGCCCGGCAACAAAATGGGACACTGCAATTCGTGCGCCGACCGCTACAAGTGCGTCTTCGCTGACCCTGAACTCGACAAGCTTGCGCTGCGGTTCGACCTCAGCCGCGGCAAAGTGTCCGCGCATCGGTCTGGTGAGATGTCTCACATGGGCCTGCTGCGTGCCGATCTGCAGCGCATCGTATCCATGCTGGTCACGGGTTCGTTGTCCGACGACAACATTTTCCTGCGCTTCGAGAACGGTCACGGGAACGTGTTTTCCTGTTTCGAGGAATACCCGACTCATGCCGATCTTGCGCGCTATCAAGCCAGTTCTCATGATCCGGTACCCTAAAGCTTGATCTCGACATCAACGCCCGCCGCGAGGTCGAGCTTCATCAGTGCATCGACGGTCTGGGGCGTCGGTTCGACAATATCGATCAGGCGCTTGTGCGTCCGGATCTCGAACTGTTCGCGTGATTCCTTGTCGATGTGCGGGCCACGCAAGACCGTGAACTTCTCGATGCGGGTTGGCAGCGGTATGGGTCCGCGAACCTGTGCGCCGGTGCGCCGTGCCGTTCCGACAATCTCGTTCGTGGACTGGTCCAGGAGCCGGTGATCAAAGGCCTTCAACCTGATCCTGATATTCTGGTTTGCCATGCCCCCGGTCTCCGCGTCCGTTCCTTATTCGATGATTTCTGCGACGACACCGGCGCCCACGGTGCGGCCACCCTCGCGGATGGCAAAGCGCAGACCCTCATCCATCGCAATCGGCGAAATCAGCTCAACATCCATCGTGATGTTGTCGCCCGGCATCACCATCTTCACACCGTCAGGCAACAGAACATGACCCGTCACATCCGTCGTGCGAAAATAGAACTGCGGACGGTAGTTCGTGAAAAACGGCGTGTGACGACCACCCTCGTCCTTCGTCAGGACATAGGTCTCCGCCTTGAACTTCGTGTGCGGCGTAATTGAACCAGGCTTCGCCAATACCTGACCGCGCTCAACATCCGTCCGCTTCGTCCCGCGCAGCAATACCCCAATGTTGTCTCCCGCCTCACCCGAATCCAGCAACTTGCGAAACATCTCAACTCCCGTGCACACCGTCCGCGACGTGTCACGTATCCCGACAACCTCAATCTCGTCGCCAATCTTCACAATACCGCGCTCAACGCGACCCGTCACAACCGTCCCGCGGCCCGAAATCGAAAATACATCCTCAATCGGCATCAAAAACGGACGATCAACCGCGCGCTCCGGCGTCGGAATGTAACTGTCCACCGCCGCCATCAACTCAAGTACACTCGCCTCACCCGTCGCGTGGTCGCCATCCTCCATCGCCGCAAGCGCCGAACCACGAACCACAGGAATGTCATCGCCAGGAAAACGATACTCCGACAACAACTCACGAACCTCAAGCTCAACAAGCTCAAGCAACTCCTCGTCGTCAACCTGATCAATCTTGTTCAGATAAACAACAATCGCCGGGACACCAACCTGACGCGCCAGGAGAATATGCTCGCGGGTCTGCGGCATCGGACCATCCGCCGCACTCACCACAAGAACCGCACCATCCATCTGTGCCGCTCCCGTGATCATGTTCTTCACATAATCCGCATGACCCGGACAATCCACATGCGCGTAATGACGCTCATCCGTCTCGTACTCAACATGCGCCGTGTTGATCGTGATCCCTCGCTCACGCTCCTCCGGGGCCTTGTCAATCGACGCATAGTCCGTGAATGTCGCACCACCCGTGCGCGCCAATATCCGCGTGATCGCCGCCGTCAACGTCGTCTTGCCATGATCAACATGACCAATCGTACCTATGTTCGCGTGCGGCTTCGTGCGCTCAAACTTCTCCTTGGCCATACCTTCTTATCCGTTTCCTTGACAGTGGATTTACGTCAGAACCTGTTCCGACACCGTCAGGCCAGCGTGGCCCTGAGTTCCTGGGAAATCATCTGCGGTACCGGTTCATAGCAATCGAAATGCATCGTGTATGTCGCCCGCCCCTGGCTCATCGAACGCAGGTCGTTGACATAACCGAACATCGTTCCCAGCGGGACTTTTGCACGCAGGACCTGCGCGTTCCCCCGGGGTTCCATACCCTGTATCTGGCCCCTGCGGCTGTTGAGATCACCGATGATGTCACCCATGTACTCATCCGGTGTGACCACCTCGACCCGCATGATGGGTTCAAGCAGGACCGGCGCGGCGCCTGCCATGCCTTCCCGGAATGCCGCACGTGCCGCGATGTCGAACGCCATCGCGCTGGAATCGACTTCGTGATGCGCACCATCAATCAGCGTGGCAACAAAATCGGTCGCCGGAAATCCGGCGACCGTGCCAACTTCACTTGCCGAACGAATACCTGACTCGACGGAGGGGATGTACTCCCGCGGTACATTGCCGCCGATGATCTTCGACACGAACTGAATACCGGAACCGGCTTCAGCCGGTTCGAACACGATCTTCACGCGCGCAAACTGACCGGCACCACCCGACTGTTTCTTGTGAATGTAGTCTATTTCCGAACGGCGGGTGAGTGTCTCGCGATAGGCAACCTGCGGTGCACCGATGTTCGCCTCGACATTGAACTCGCGGCGCATGCGATCGATGATGATCTCGAGGTGCAGTTCACCCATGCCGCGGATGATCGTCTGCGCCGACTCGCTGTCGACGGATACACGAAACGACGGGTCCTCGTCCGCCAGCCGCCCCAGGGCCGTCGACATCCTGTCGTGGTCTGCGCGGGTTCGCGGTTCGACAGCGACCTCGATGACCGGATCCGGAAACTCGATTCGCTCCAGGATCACCGGATTCTCGGGATCACAGATCGTGTCGCCGGTTGTTGTACCCTTGAGGCCGCACAAGGCAACGATATCACCTGCACGCGCGATGTTGACGTCCTCACGGCTGTTCGCATGCATGAGGAGCATGCGACCGAGACGCTGTTTGCGCCCCTTGACCGCATTGAACACCTGGTTGCCGGTTTTCAGGACGCCGGAATAGACCCGGACAAATGTCAGCGTACCGACATACTTGTCGGCCATGACCTTGAATGCCAATGCAGCCATGGGTGCGTCATCGCTGCTTTCGCGCGTGACCTCGGAATTCGAGCGTTGATCCGTTCCGGTTATGGCAGGAACATCACGAGGTCCGGGCAGATAGTCCGTCACGGCGTCAAGCAGCGTTTGCACACCCTTGTTCTTGAATGCGGTTCCCAGCAGTACCGGGACAAACGCATGGTCGAGCGTTCCCTGTCTGATACAACGCCGCAGCGTCGCATCATCGGGATCCGTACCGTCGAGATAGGCTTCCATGGCGTCGTTGTCGCACTCGATCACCGTCTCGATCAGCCGGCTGCGCCACAACTCCGCCTCGTCACGCAATGTTTCCGGGATCTCCACGACATCGAACCTTGCCCCGAGATGATCATCGTGCCAGACATTCGCCTTCATCGAGACGAGGTCGACGATCCCCTGAAAGTCAGCCTCGATGCCGACAGGCAGCTGCAGCAGGGCGGTCTCGACACCAAACCTCTCACGGATCATGTCGACGCAGCGAAAGACGTCAGCGCCGGTCCGGTCCATCTTGTTGACAAAGCAGATACGCGGAACGCGGTACTTGTCAGCCTGCCTCCAGACCGTCTCGGATTGCGGCTCGACTCCCGAGACCGCGTCGAAGACGGCAACCGCACCGTCGAGAACGCGCAGGCTGCGCTCCACCTCGATCGTGAAATCGACATGCCCTGGCGTGTCTATGATGTTGATTCGATGATCGCGCCAATGCGCCGTCGTTGCCGCCGACGTGATCGTTATACCCCGCTCCTGCTCCTGCGCCATCCAGTCCATGGTCGCCGTGCCCTCATGGACCTCGCCGATCTTGTGGGAGCGGCCCGTGTAATAGAGGATACGTTCCGTCGTCGTCGTCTTGCCGGCATCAATGTGCGCCATGATGCCGATGTTTCGATAACGCTCGATGGGGTGTGTTCGTGTCATTCCTGCTCGTCCTGGGGGTCACGCCGGGCCCCGGGTTACCAGCGTTTGCGGCAACTACCAGCGGTAGTGCGAAAATGCCTTGTTGGCGTCAGCCATCCTGTGAGTGTCTTCACGCCGTTTCACGGCCGCGCCGCGTTGCCGTGATGCGTCGATCAGTTCGCCCGACAGGCGATTGACCATTGTCGTTTCCGAACGTGCACGCGCCGCGCGGATCAACCAGCGAATGGCGAGCGCCTGCTGTCGCTCCGCATGCACCTCCACGGGCACCTGGTAGGTGGCGCCGCCAACGCGTCGCGAGCGGACTTCGATCGGGGGTTTGACGTTGGAAAGTGCCTGCTGGAATACTTCCAGTGAATCCTGTCCGGTCCTTGACTGGATCCGGTCAAGCGCACGATAGACAATTCCTTCGGCAACGGCCTTCTTGCCATCGTACATCAGGCTGTTGATGAACTTCGTCAACACCTTGTCGTCATAGAGCGCGTCGGGAAGGACTTCGCGTTTATCTGCTGCACGCCGGCGGGACATTGTTCCCTGCCCTACTTCGGTCGCTTGGCGCCGTATTTCGAACGGCGCTGGCGGCGATCGTCGATGCCCTGGGCATCAAGCTTGCCGCGAATGACATGATAGCGGACACCGGGGAGATCCTTGACGCGTCCACCGCGAATCAGCACGACTGAATGTTCCTGGAGGTTGTGACCTTCGCCTGGAATGTAACTCGTCACCTCGAAGCCGTTGGTCAATCGCACGCGGGCAACCTTGCGCAGCGCCGAATTCGGTTTCTTGGGTGTCGTCGTGTAGACGCGCGTGCATACGCCGCGCTTTTGCGGACACGCCGCAAGCGCCGGAACCTTGTTGCGAGCACGTCGCGGTTTGCGCGACTTGCGTATCAACTGGTTCACTGTTGGCATCGCAAACCCTTTCAATATCTGCGCGTGGTTACAAAACAGGCATGACACGACCCGTTCTCCGTCCGTGTGGACAGAAATCGGGGTTGTCGCAATCTCGTTATGTCGTACCTTTCGGACACGTGTGACGCTTGCCCGGAAGGCGGGAGAACATAGTCCGCACATTCATGCCGGTCAACTGATAATTCATGCAATGATCAACCAGCCACAGCCTCTTCGGGCGCCGGCAACGCCGGCTCGGTTTCAAGCTGATCGGTGAGAGCAAGCAACGGTTTCTTCTGTTCGCTGCGCAGGCGCTGGATGACACGCCCTGTTCCCGCCGGAATCAGGCGTCCGACAATGACGTTCTCCTTGAGGCCTGTGAGGTGATCAACCTTTCCGGACACCGATGCTTCCGTCAGGACGCGGGTTGTCTCCTGGAATGATGCAGCCGAGATGAACGATTGTGTCTGCAAACTCGCCTTGGTGATTCCCTGCAGGACCGGTATCGCTGTCGCGGGGGTTTCACCCTTTTCCTTCACAAGCGCGTTGGCGGCCTCGAACTCGTGGCGGTCGACCTGTTCACCGACCAGGAACATGGAATCACCCGGCAGCTCGATCTCGACCTTCTGCAGCATCTGGCGACAGATCACCTCGATGTGCTTGTCGTTGATTCGCACACCCTGCAGACGGTACACACCCTGAATCTCGTCAATCAGGTAATTGGCAAGAGCCTCAACGCCCATGACCCGCAAGATGTCGTGCGGAACCGGACTGCCATCGACCAGGGGATCCCCACGCCGCACTTCGTCGCCGTCGTTCACCGCGATGTGCTTGCCCTTGGGCAGGAGATATTCGACGTGCGTTCCGTCTGCGGAATGTATCTTGATCCGACGCTTGTTCTTGTAGTTGGTGCCGAACTCCACCACGCCGTCATTCTCCGAAATGATACGATGATCTTTCGGTTTGCGCGCCTCGAACAGCTCCGCAACACGCGGCAGTCCGCCCGTAATGTCGGTGTTCATGATCGAATCGCGCGGAATTCTGGCAATCGAGTCGCCAGGCTGCACTTCGGCGTTGTTCTCGACCGAAAGAATCGCGTCGACGGAAAGTTCGAAGACTGACAGCGGTTCACCGTCGGGGTCCAGCGGATCATGGATCGCAATCCGTGGCCTGAGGCCCGAACCGCGTGCCTGCTGGCGCCAGTCAATGACAACCTGGCTCGCACGATCGCTCGACTCTTCGGTGAATTCGCGCAGCGAAAGCCCCTCGATCAGATCGTGGTATACGACCATACCGCGCTTGTCGGCAATGATCGGCAGGTTGTAGGGATCCCAACGAACGAGTGTGTCGCCGCGATCGACGGTCTGGCCATCCTCGACAAGGAGGCGTGCACCGTAGGGAAGTCGATGGCGTGGTCTTTCGCGACCCGCCTCGTCAACGACCATGATCTCGCAATTGCGAACCAGAACGATACGATTGCCGCCGCTGTCGGTCACGAACTGCGGGTTGATGATCTTCACCGTTCCCTTGACCGGCGTGTCGATCGAGGACGATTCGGCGCCGCGCTGGGCGGTACCGCCGATGTGGAAGGTCCGCATGGTGAGCTGTGTACCGGGTTCACCGATGGACTGGGCAGCAATCACGCCGACGGCTTCACCGATATTGACCGGCGTCCCACGGGCAAGGTCACGTCCATAGCAGCGTGCACAGACACCGACATGGCCCTTGCACGAAAGGACCGAGCGGATGCGGATGCTCTCGATTCCCGAGTCCCCGATTGCATCCATGTGCCGTTCCTCGATCATCGTATCGTCATCAACGATGATCTCGTCGGTAACCGGATGCCGCACGGCATCCAGGACATAGCGACCGAGAACACGCTCGGCGAGCGAGACAATTTCCTCGGAGCCCTGCAGGACGGCCTTGACGACAATGCCGTCCTCGGTTCCGCAATCCTCCTCGGTGATGACGCAATCCTGCGATACATCGACGAGGCGACGCGTGAGATACCCCGAGTTCGCCGTCTTGAGCGCCGTATCCGCAAGTCCCTTGCGTGCACCGTGTGTCGAGTTGAAGTACTCGCCAACCGACAGGCCTTCCTTGAAGTTCGCGATAATCGGCGTTTCGATAATCTCACCCGACGGTTTTGCCATCAGTCCACGCATTCCAGCGAGCTGCTTGATCTGGGCCGGCGCACCACGTGCACCGGAATGCGCCATCATGTAGATCGAATTGAGATGCTGGCCGTCACCTTCGCCCTGTGACCGTGACAGTCCCTGCATGAGCGCATCGGCGACCGAGTCGCTGCACCGCGACCATTCATCGATGACCTTGTTGTACTTCTCGCCACGGGTGATGATTCCGTCCATATACTGCTGCTCATACTCGAGCACCTGCTGGCGCGCCTCACCGACGAGAGTGCTCTTGCTCTCGGGTATGATCATGTCGTCCTTGCCGAACGAGATGCCGGCGCTGCACGCGTGGCGGAAACCGAGATTCATGATCCGGTCGCAGAAGAGAACGGTCTCCTTCTGTCCACAGTGGCGGTACACCTTGTCGATGATCTCGGAAATCTCGCGCTTTGTGAGAACCCGGTTGAGAAGATCGAACGGCAGTTCCGGATGGCGCGGCAGCACTTCCGAAAGCAGCATCCGCCCGGGCGTCGTTTCGACGATCTCGACCTTTTCGTTGCCATCCTGGTCAACGCCCCGGTAGCGGCTGCGGATATGGCTGTAGGTTCTTACTGCGCCAACGTGCAGTGCATGCTCGATTTCACCAACGCCGCGGAAGACCATGCCTTCACCGGTCATGCCGTCGAACGCCAGCGATATGTCGTAGAGACCCAGGATGATGTCCTGGGAGGGAACGATGATCGGCTTCCCGTTGGCCGGCGAAAGGATGTTGTTCGACGACATCATCAGGACGCGCGCCTCGATCTGCGCCTCGATGGAGAGCGGGACGTGAACCGCCATCTGGTCGCCGTCGAAATCGGCGTTGAAAGCGGCACAGACGAGCGGGTGCAACTGGATGGCCTTGCCTTCCACCAGGACGGGTTCGAACGCCTGGATGCCAAGTCGATGCAGTGTCGGTGCACGATTGAGCAGGACCGGGTGTTCGCGAATGACTTCCTCGAGGTAATCCCAGACGATCGGCTCTTCCTTGTCGACCCGGTTCTTGGCCGCCTTGATGGTCGGTACGATGCCGTACATCTCCATCTTGGAATAGACAAACGGCTTGAACAGCTCGAGCGCCATCTTCTTGGGAATGCCGCACTGGTGAAGCTTGAGTTCCGGACCGACCACGATGACCGAGCGGCCCGAGTAGTCGACGCGCTTGCCGAGCAGGTTCTGCCGGAAACGTCCCTGCTTGCCCTTGAGCATGTCCGAAAGCGAACGCAACGCGCGCTTGTTCGCACCGGTAATCGTTCGTCCCCGGCGCCCGTTGTCGAACAGTGCGTCGACGGCTTCCTGCAGCATGCGCTTTTCGTTGCGGATGATAATGTCGGGTGCGCGCAACTCGATGAGTCGCTTGAGCCTGTTGTTGCGGTTGATAACCCGCCGGTAGAGATCATTGAGATCCGACGTGGCAAACCGGCCGCCGTTGAGCGCCACGAGCGGACGCAGGTCTGGCGGGATGACCGGAATGACCTGGAGAATCATCCATTCGGGACGATTGCCAGAATCGATGAAGGTCTCGATGAGCTTCAGACGCTTGACGATCTTCTTGCGCTTGGCTTCGGACGTCGTATTGCGCAGCTCTTCACGCAGGATCATGCTTTCAAACGGAAGGTCGAGGTTTGCAAGCATCTTGCGGATGGCCTCGGCGCCAATGCCGACCTCGAGTCCGTCATCTTCATGTTCGTCGATGATGTCGTGGTACTGTTCTTCCGTGAAGGTCATCCCGATCTCGTAGTCGGTATCGCCCGGCTCGATGACGATGTACTCCTCGAAGTAAAGCACCTGTTCGAGCGCCTTCAGAGTCATGTCGAGGAGCAACCCGATGCGACTCGGCAGGGATTTCAGGAACCAGATGTGCGCAACCGGCGCCGCCAGTTCAATATGGCCCATGCGTTCGCGACGCACCTTGGCCTTGGTGACCTCGACGCCGCAGCGCTCGCAGACAAGACCCTTGTTTTTCATGCGCTTGTACTTGCCACACAGGCATTCGTAGTCCTTGATCGGCCCGAAAATCCGCGCACACATCAGGCCGTCGCGTTCGGGCTTGAAGGTCCGGTAGTTGATGGTCTCGGGTTTCTTGACCTCGCCATGCGACCAGGACCGCACGGTGTCGGGGCTGGCGATCGAAATCTGGATCTGGTCGAATTCCTCGGCACTCGGACGATCGAACACACGCATCAAATCGTTCATGAACTCATCCTCTCAGGCACGCTTTCGGTTGAATGGTGCACTCAGTTCACCTGCTGGCGATCAACATTGAGACACAGGGCCTGCATCTCCTTGACGAGAACATTGAAGCTCTCCGGGATTCCTGCCCTGAAGTTGTTATCGCCCTTCACAATGGACTCGTATACTTCCGAACGACCGGCCACGTCGTCCGACTTCACTGTCAGGATTTCCTGCAGCGTGTAGGCGGCGCCGTATGCTTGCAGTGCCCAGACTTCCATCTCGCCGAAGCGCTGGCCGCCAAATTGCGCCTTGCCGCCCAGGGGCTGCTGCGTCACGAGACTGTAGGCACCGACAGAACGGGCGTGGATCTTGTCATCCACGAGGTGATGCAGCTTCATGACATAGAGATAACCGACGGTAATCGCGCCACCGAACGGCTCGCCGGTACGCCCGTCGACAAGCTTCTCCTTGCCGGTACGTGACAGTCCGGCAAGTTCAAGCAGATCGGCAATATCCTGTTCATTTGCGCCGTCGAACACCGGTGTCGCGATCGGGACACCGTCCACGAGGTCGCTGGCCGTTTCCAGTAGTTCGGCTGTTCCCATCTGGCCGATCGCGCCGCTGCCGTTGGTTTCGCCGTACGCCTGGCTCATGACGCCACGAAGATTCTCGAGAATTTTCGGACGTTCCTTGTCGGGAGTCTGACGACTCTGGATCATGTCGTACATGCGGCCAATCTTGCGGCCGATACCGGCCGCCGCCCAACCGAGATGGGTTTCGAGTATCTGGCCCACGTTCATGCGGCTCGGCAATCCCAGCGGGTTCAGCACGATATCAACCGGCGTGCCGTCCTCGAGATACGGCATGTCCTCGATGGGAACGATACGCGAAATCACACCCTTGTTGCCGTGTCGACCCGCCATCTTGTCGCCAGCCTGCAGCTTGCGTTTGACGGCGATGAACACCTTGACCATGTGCAGGACACCCGGCCCGAGTTCGTCGCCCTCGGCCATCTTCCGCTTCTTGTGCGTGTAGCGTTCATCGATCTCGTGACGGGCATTGTCGAACTGCTTGCGCAGAACCTTGATGGACGACATCGTATCGACGTCGGTGACACTCACATTCCACCATTGTCCGCGATTCGCCGCATCGAGTGTTTCAGAGGTAATCTCCTCACCCGTCCTGAATCCCGACGGCCCTCTCTTGACCGTCTTGCCGGTCAGCAGCTTGCGCAGCGAATCATGAATGATCCGGGAAATGATCGCCTGTTCGTCGGTGCGGTCCTGTTCAAGGCGCACGACTTCCTCGTTCTGAATGGCTTCCTGCCGGTCACTTGTCTCGACGCGCTTGCGCGAGAACATGCGCACATCCACGACCGTCCCGTTCACACCTGGCGGTACACGCAGCGAGGTATCGCGCACTTCCGAGGCCTTTTCGCCAAAGATCGCCCGCAACAGTTTTTCTTCCGGTGTTGTCGGCGTCTCACCCTTGGGCGAGATCTTGCCTACGAGAATGTCGCCGGCCTGAACTTCGGCACCGACGTGAACGATTCCTTTCTCGTCGAGCTGACGCCGTGCTTCCTCGCTCGCATTGGGGAGATCCCGGGTGATTTCCTCCTCACCGAGCTTGGTGTCGCGCGCCGAGATCTCGAAGGCTTCAATATGAATGGACGTAAACACATCGTCGCGAACAACGCGTTCGGAAACGAGGATCGAATCCTCGAAATTGCATCCGTGCCACGGCATGAATGCACACAGGATATTGCGTCCAAGCGCCAATTCGCCGCGCGAGGTCGAGGGGCCGTCACACAATATGTCGCCCTTATCGACACGTTGTCCCTGCGTCACGAGTGGTCGCTGCATGATACAGGTGTTCTGGTTTGAACGCTGGAACTTGGCGAGCCTGTAGATGTCAACGCCGAGATGATCTTTCACCTCTTCCTCGTTCACCCTGATGACAATGCGCTGGGAGTCGACCTGATCCACCGTGCCACCGCGACGGGCAACGATCGTTGCGCCGGAATCGCGTGCGACGAGTTCCTCGAGACCCGTACCAACCAGCGGTGCTTCGGTGCGCAACAGCGGCACAGCCTGGCGCTGCATGTTCGATCCCATCAATGCACGGTTCGCGTCGTCATTCTCAAGGAACGGGATGAGCGCGGCCGCGACCGAAACCAGCTGTTTGGGTGAGACATCCATGCGGTCGACGTTCTCGACCTGGGTCATTGCGAATTCGCCATTCTCCCGGCACGAGACAAGGTCGTCGTCAAAGGAACCCTCTTCGTTCAATGCCACATTCGCCTGCGCGATGGTGTGCTGACGCTCCTGCATGGCCGTCAGATATTCCACCTCGCCGGTGACCTGCCGATTCCCGGACTCGGGGTTCTCGATGACCTTGCGATAGGGGCTTTCGATGAACCCGTACTCGTTCACCCGGGCGAATGTCGCGAGACTGTTGATCAGACCGATGTTCGGACCCTCCGGGGTCTCGACAGGGCATATCCTGCCGTAATGCGTCGGGTGCACATCGCGCACCTCGAAACCGGCCCGTTCGCGGGTCAGACCGCCCGGACCAAGCGCCGAGAGCCGCCGCTTGTGGGTGACCTCGGAAAGCGGGTTCGTCTGCTCCATGAACTGCGAGAGTTGCGACGAGCCGAAGAACTCGCGAACCGACGATGCCGCCATCCTGGCGTTGATCAGATCATGTGGCAGTTCCTTGTCGAGTTCGACAAGACTCATGCGCTCGCGCACCGCGCGCTCCATACGCTGGAGACTCATGCGGTACTGGTTTTCGAGCAGTTCCCCTACCGAACGCACACGCCTGTTGCCGAGATGGTCGATATCATCAGTGTCACCCGTGCCGTCCTTGAGTTCGACGAGCGTCCTGATGCACGCAACGATATCCTTTCGCGTCAGAACGCGTCCCTCTTCATCATGTCCGGGTCCAAGCCGCTCGTTCAACTTCACACGGCCGACGGTGGAAAGGTCGTAGCGGTCACGAACGAAGAACAGGCTCTTGAACAGGTTCTCCGCAGAGTCGATTGTCGGCGGTTCACCCGGACGCATGACCCTGTAGATGCTGAACAACGCGCCTTCCCGGGATTCATTGGGGTCGGCGGCCAGCGTGTCGCGGATATAGGGTCCGATCCTGACATGATCGATGTCGAGCGTGCTCAGCCGATCGACTCCATTCTGCTTGAGATTGCCAAGCATCGCGGGCGTGATCTCGTCGCCAGCTTCCGCATGGACCAGACCGGTTTCAGGATCGACGCAATCGTCCGAGAGAAAGCGTCCGTACAGGTAGTCGTCGGGAACGAGTTGTTCGCGCAGACCTTTCTCGGCAAGCCGCCGCAACTGCATGCGTGTCAGTTTCGTGCCGGCCTGCGCCACGACTTCACCCGTTGCGCCGTCGATCAGGTCCGCCGAAAGCCGTGATCCAAGCATTGGGGTCGACCCGGTCGTGTCGAACGGTACGCGCCAGCCGGAACCCGAGATGGGCGTGAACGAGAGTGTCCACTGGTCGTCGTAGACCTCGATCTGTGCGACGCCCGCCTTTCTGAAGCGGGTCAGATCGGCCTTGGTAACGGCACTTCCGACCTGACCCAAGGTATCGCCGGATTCCGGCGAATCCACCCTGGTTGCCAGTACGCGTCCGCGCATCTCGTCTGCCGAAAGCACAAGGTAGAGTGCATCGTCGCCGAGCGAACGCAGTTTCTGCCGCGAGAGCCGCGTACCCGTCTCGATCACGACGGATCCGTCGGATTCGCGAAGAATGTCCGTCTCGACCGTCTTGCCGACCATCAGTTCGGCATCGAACGGCACCTTCCAGGATGTACCCTGGGGCTTGCAGACGTCGACATGGGTCCGGTCAAAGACCTCGATACCGGGAAGCGTTGATGCCAGACGGTCAAGCAGTTCCGCGTCAATGGTCGTACCTGCCGTTGCAATCTTCTCCTTGCCGGAACCGAGTGCATCATGCGCCAGTCGCATGCCGATGATGTCGGCATCTTCGGCGCGCAACATCGTACTTTCACCGTCCCCTTCTGCAAGGCGTGTGCGCAACTTGCGGCGTGTGAACACCTGGCCCTTTTCCATGATCGCCGGTCCCTTTTCCGACGTGACCAGATCAAAATCGAGCGCCCGTCCTTCGAGACGTCCCGTCTCGACAGGAAGAATCCACTGGCGCGGCACACGATGGCACGCGACATCGCCGTAGAACATGTCAAGGACGTCCTGCGGCGTGTAATCAAGCGCGTAGAGCATGGACGTAACCGGTATCTTCCGACGCCGATCGATACGGACATGGACAATGTCCTTGGCGTCGAACTCGAACTCCAGCCACGACCCGCGATAGGGAATGATGCGTGCCGCAAAGAGGAACTTGCCGGACGAATGGTTCTTCCCCTTGTCGTGATCAAAGAAAACACCGGGCGAGCGGTGCATTTGCGAGACGACAACCCGTTCGGTTCCGTTGACGACAAAGGTACCCTTGTCCGTCATGAGCGGCATGTCGCCCATGTAGACTTCCTGTTCCTTCACATTGAGGATCGTCCGCTTGTCGATTTCCTTGTCGACGTCGAAAAGAACCAGGCGAAGGTTGACCTTCAGCGGCGCCGCGTAGGTCAGGTCGCGTCGCAGGCACTCCTCGACATCGAACTTCGGGTCCTCGAGCTTGTAGCCCGCGAAATGCAATTCGGCGCACTCCGAGAAATCCCGGATGGGAAACACCGAATTGAAGACACCCTGCAATCCGACATCCTTGCGGTCTTCCGGCTCCGTCCATCGCTGGAGGAACTGGTTGTATGACGTATGCTGGATATCAACCAGGTTCGGCATCTCGATAACGGAAGAGATGCGTCCGAAGTCCCTGCGCTTTGTGTAACGGGTTGCCTTGTCGTCGCTCATTCCGGATTCCCTGTCGTTCGTCGCCGGTATCTGATGACCGGCAACCTGCCTGTTACCCACCTAGAACTTCACTGGCACCTGACCCGGCAAACGCCGGTGCGTGCACCCGTTTCCGGGTGCAGCGCAACAGGTGTTACTGGATTTCGGCGGTTCCGCCTGCGTCCTCGATCGCCTTGACGATCTGCTCGGCCTCGTCCTTGCTGATTGCTTCCTTCAGCGGCTTCGGTGCTTCTTCAACAAGGCTCTTTGCTTCCTTCAGACCCAGCGATGTGATCGACCGGACTTCCTTGATGACCGGAATCTTGCTGGTTCCGAATCCTGTGAGGATGACGTCAAACTCGGTCTTTTCTTCTTCTGCTTCCGCGTCTTCTCCGGCAGCCGGCGCCGCCGCCACGGCTACGGGTGCTGCTGCACTGACGCCCCACTTCTCCTCGAGCATGCGCGACAATTCCGCCGCCTCGATGACAGTCAATGAGGAAAGGTCTTCTACAAGTTGATCAAGATTAGCCATTTTTAAGCTCCCTGGTACTTCCGGTTCTGGGTTGATTGGACCGATCAGACAGATTCTTCAGCAGATGATTCTGCCGTGGCATACGCATTCACCACACGCGCGACCTGTGCGCCCGGTTCCTGCATGAGGACCGCCAGACGCGTTGCCGGCGTCTGGATCATTGCCAGCAGCGATGACCGCAGTTCGTCGAGCGAAGGCAGCGTCGCCAAGCGTGCGATTCCCTGCGCGTCGAACGTGACACCGTCGCGCGTGGCGCCTCCGACGACGACGAGCTTGGCGTTCTTCTTGGCGAAGTTCACCGTCGTCTTCGCAGCCGCCACCGGATCATCAGACGTCGTGACGGCAGTTGGTCCCTGAAAGAGCTCCTGCAAGCGTTCATAGGGCGTATCGGCTAGTGCGCGCGACGCGAGCCGGTTCTTGACGACCCGGTAACTGGCGCCCGCCCTGTGCATGGCGCGACGCAATTCGCTTGCCTCGGCAACCGTCAACCCGTTCTGCTGCGTCACCACGACCATGTTCGTGTCGTTGAACGTGGTGCGCAATTCGCTCACGATCTGTTCCTTCCTGGACCTGTCCACGGCTTTCCTCCGTCTGACTGGCAACAACGGACATCATGCCCGTCTGCCGGATCGGTAACCTGCCCACCGCTGACAGGCGATGGACTGTCGGTTCCTGCCCCGGAAGTCCTGTCCCGTTCACACGCGTCTGCGCGTGATGCGGGACTGCTCCCGTCTCATGCCGGCGGTGTCATCCATTAGATCCCGAAGGACACCGGCAATCTCGGACAGGGGGTGCGATGCGCATTTCCTCGCATCGCCTGACCGCAACCGCGGTCAGTTCCATCTCAGAGGCTAGGCCTCTGCAATGTTCTGTGTATTGACACGCACACCCGGTCCCATCGTGGAACTCAGCGTGGCGCGCTGGAGATATGTTCCCTTCACTGCCTGGGGACGCGCGCGCATGACTGCGGCGACCAGAACCCGAATATTCTCGGCGATCTGGTCATCCGAAAAACTGGTCTTGCCAACGCCCGCATGAATGATCCCGGCCTTCTCGACCCTGTACTCGACCTGACCCGACTTTGCCGCCTCGATAGCGGCGACGACATCGACCGTGACGGTTCCGAGCTTCGGATTCGGCATGAGACCCCGCGGTCCCAGAATTCGCCCGAGTCTGCCGACAACGGGCATCATGTCCGGTGTCGCGATGCACCGGTCAAACGCGATTGTTCCGCCCGTGATCGTTTCGGCAAGATCTTCCGCACCGACGATATCGGCGCCGGCATTCCTGGCTTCGTCCGCCTTCTCGCCCCTGGCAAAGACAGCCACTCTGGCGACCTGGCCCGTGCCGTGCGGCAAGCTGACGATACCACGCACCATCTGATCGGCGTGCCGGGGATCCACGTTCAGGTTGAGCGCAATCTCCACGGTTTCATCGAACTTCACAGACTTTGCCTTCTTGAGTGCCGCGATGGCCTCGTTGAGCGGATAGAACCTTTCGCGGTCGACACTCGCGTATGCATTTCGAAGACGTTTGGATGATTTCGTCATCAGTTCACTCCGCGACTCGTACGCCCATGGAACGGGCCGTTCCGGCGACGATACGCATGGCTGCTTCAATATCGTTTGCATTCAGGTCCGGCATCTTTGCCTCGGCGATCTCGCGCACCTGGTCATGCGAGATTGAACCCGACGAGTCGCGTCCCGGTGTCGCGTTTCCCTTGTCGATCTGTGCTGCACGACGAATGTACCAGACCGCTGGCGGGGTCTTCGTCACGAAGGAAAACGAGCGGTCCGCAAAGGCTGTGATGACCGTTGGCACGGGTGTTCCGGCTTCCAGTCCCTGCGTTGCGGCATTGAACGACTTGCAGAACTCCATGATGTTGAGTCCGCGCTGGCCGAGTGCCGGCCCGATCGGCGGCGCCGGTGACGCATTGCCTGCCGGAACCGTCAGCTTGATGTATCCTGCAACCTTCTTTGCCATATCCAGTCCTGTCCTGTGACGACGGTTCGATCAGATCTTTTCGACCTGGGAGTAATCGAGTTCGACCGGTGTTGCCCGTCCGAAGATCAGCACGGCCACCTTGAGCCGCGCGCGTTCCTCGTCGATGTCCTGTACCGTTCCGTTGAATGATGTGAACGGTCCATCAGCGACACGCACCGATTCACCGATCTGGAATGTGATCGCCGGACGCGTACGCTCGACGCCCTCCTTGACCTGGCTCAACACCATCTCGGCCTCGTGGTCGGGGACCGGAACCGGTTTCTTGCCTGAGCCGAGAAAGCCCGTGACCTTCGGGGTGTTGCGCACGAGATGCCAGGTTTCGTCAGTCATTTCCATCTTGACGAGCACGTAACCGGGAAAGAACTTGCGGTCCGTCTTCACCTGGCGTCCGCCACGCATCTCGACAACCCTTTCCGAGGGAACGAGCACGCGTTCGAACTTGTTTTCCATGTCGTTTGCCAGCACGCGTTCCTTGATGGCCTGTTCGACCTTTTTCTCGAATCCCGAATAACAGTGCACGATGTACCAACGCTGCGACATGCTGTTATCCACCGAGACCGAGGATCAGCTGGATGACTTCGGCAAAAACCTGGTCGATGAGAAAGAAGAAGAGGGCAACCACCACGATCATCGCGAATACGGTCAGCGTCGAGACACCGGCTTCCTTTGTGGTCGGCCAGGTCACCTTCCTGATGGCTTCAACGCGTACCTGCCGGACGAATTCCGCCGGCGTTATCTTCGCCATTCCGTTTCAACTCCTGTTGGCTTCACCGCACTGCTGCGGCAGGGGCGGCCGATGCATGCTGGCAGGAGTGGCAGGACTTGAACCCGCAACCCCCGGTTTTGGAGACCGGTGCTCTACCAGTTGAGCTACACTCCTGCAGTATCTATTCGATGATTTCTGCGACGACGCCGGCGCCCACGGTGCGGCCACCCTCGCGGATGGCAAAGCGCAGACCCTCATCCATCGCAATCGGCGAAATCAGCTCAACATCCATCGTGATGTTGTCGCCCGGCATCACCATCTTCACACCGTCAGGCAACAGAACATGACCCGTCACATCCGTCGTGCGAAAATAGAACTGCGGACGGTAGTTCGTGAAAAACGGCGTGTGACGACCACCCTCGTCCTTCGTCAGGACATAGGTCTCCGCCTTGAACTTCGTGTGCGGCGTAATTGAACCAGGCTTCGCCAATACCTGACCGCGCTCAACATCCGTCCGCTTCGTCCCGCGCAGCAATACCCCAATGTTGTCTCCCGCCTCACCCGAATCCAGCAACTTGCGAAACATCTCAACTCCCGTGCACACCGTCCGCGACGTGTCACGTATCCCGACAACCTCAATCTCGTCGCCAATCTTCACAATACCGCGCTCAACGCGACCCGTCACAACCGTCCCGCGGCCCGAAATCGAAAATACATCCTCAATCGGCATCAAAAACGGACGATCAACCGCGCGCTCCGGCGTCGGAATGTAACTGTCCACCGCCGCCATCAACTCAAGTACACTCGCCTCACCCGTCGCGTGGTCGCCATCCTCCATCGCCGCAAGCGCCGAACCACGAACCACAGGAATGTCATCGCCAGGAAAACGATACTCCGACAACAACTCACGAACCTCAAGCTCAACAAGCTCAAGCAACTCCTCGTCGTCAACCTGATCAATCTTGTTCAGATAAACAACAATCGCCGGGACACCAACCTGACGCGCCAGGAGAATATGCTCGCGGGTCTGCGGCATCGGACCATCCGCCGCACTCACCACAAGAACCGCACCATCCATCTGTGCCGCTCCCGTGATCATGTTCTTCACATAATCCGCATGACCCGGACAATCCACATGCGCGTAATGACGCTCATCCGTCTCGTACTCAACATGCGCCGTGTTGATCGTGATCCCTCGCTCACGCTCCTCCGGGGCCTTGTCAATCGACGCATAGTCCGTGAATGTCGCACCACCCGTGCGCGCCAATATCCGCGTGATCGCCGCCGTCAACGTCGTCTTGCCATGATCAACATGACCAATCGTACCTATGTTCGCGTGCGGCTTCGTGCGCTCAAACTTCTCCTTGGCCATTGCGTGCCATCTCCTTGTCTAGGCAATAGCTGAAGTAAACCAGGTCCCGGTTACGTGGAGCGGGCGGCGGGGATCGAACCCGCATAACCAGCTTGGAAGGCTGGGGCTCTACCATTGAGCTACGCCCGCATCTCTGGATCAACAGATCTTGGTGGAGGGAGGTGGATTCGAACCACCGTAGGCATAGCCAACGGGTTTACAGCCCGTCCCTTTTAACCGCTCAGGCACCCCTCCGTTCTGCCGATCCCAACCACCCCCGTCACGGGGATTACCGTTGCCAAACTCGTGCGACAGCGATACTCGGTACAACACTTGTCGCACCGATAAGATCGTTCGCGTTTAGGGTTTCAAATTTCAGGCGCCCCTTTATAGCATTTACGCATGTCACGCAAGCAATTTGGACGACGCGGTGCGCAACACCGCAACCGGTTCGCAAACCCGGATTCTCAGCAGACCTACTGGATCTGGGGGCACCATGCCGTCCATGCTGCCCTGGTGAATCCACGCCGAGGATTCCGACGCATAGTCGTCACGAAGAAGGCTCAGGACGCCTACGCGCTCCTGGTCGATTCCCGGGATGACAGACCGATTCTCCAGGTCAAATCCCCGAACGAGATTGACCGGCTTCTGGACTCGGGCGCCGTGCATCAGGGTATCGCGGCGGAAGTTGCAACGCTCCCGCATGTGGATCTGACGAACGTGGCATCGCGTGGCGAACTGATCGTGGTACTCGATCAGGTTTCCGACCCGAGAAATGTGGGTGCCATCATGCGTACTGCATCGGTCTTTGGCGCGGATGCCGTCGTGCTGCAGGATCGTCGTGCGCCGCAGCCGAGTGGCACACTCGCAAAGGCCGCATCCGGCGCTCTCGAATGGATGCCGCTGATTCAGGTGACGAACATCGCGCGCACCCTTTCGTTTCTTTCGGACGAAGGGTTTCGCATAACGGCGTTCGACAGCACCGGCGAAAGCACGCTCGACTCTCTTCAGCTCGGACTTCCCCGTGTGGTGGTGTTTGGTGCGGAAGGGACGGGCCTTCGACGCCTGGTGAAGGAGCGATGCGATGAGGTTGTTCGCATACCAGGTGTCAGACCGGATCTCAGTCTCAACGTCTCGTGTGCCGTTTCCGTCGCACTTTACGGGGTTTCCAGAGACCGGTTTGACCAATAATCGGCGGTTGAGGTTCGTCAGAACCGTATGTCGAATTCCGTTCGTGATCAGTCGCAGCGGTCTATCAATTTGCGTCGAGCCAGAACAGTATGCCGACCACGGTGGCCCGATCCACGCCGGACTCATCCCGCACCAGCAGACAGATGTTCAGCAACCCTCGCCGCGGCTCCACCGTACCTGCTGCGCTGAGCGACAGCTCTCACAGACGCCCGCCCAGCGATTCGCAAGCGGCCCCGAGCACGATCTGCTTGTCGAACCTGATCGACCCGCCGGTCATAACGAGTATTCTTGTAACACCACATGATCCCGCTCGATCTCGCGGTGGAAGCGCGTAGGCAGGTGAGCCCAATCTCGCGCCTCGACCAGGAAGGGCAACGTCGACTCCTGTACTGCTTCCTGGAAAGCTGCCAACTGTTCGAAGGAGATCTCCCTTAGCCCCGGACCGCGCAGCACGAGATCGAGGTCGCTGCCGTCGTGGCTGCGGCCGTTCACGCGGCTGCCATAGGCCCAGACCTCGACCGCGGGAAGATGTTCTCGCAGGAACTTCTCCAGCGTCCGGCGATGCCTCGGCCGCAGGTGGAGCCGGTCAGTCATCGTTCCCCGCCTCGATGATGTCGGCCAACGCCTTTGCATCGGCGACGAATGCCGGCAGCAGTTGGAGCGTGGCCTCGGCAAAGTCCTTGCCATAGTCGTGCGCGGTGTCGTTGCGGTTGTCGCGATAACGGAGCCAGCGCTCAGCTGCACCCGGCTCAACCAGCCCGTGCTTCGCTGCATGGCGGAACAGGTCCTTGAAGGCCAGCCGGTCCGCCTGCCGGTTGCTGGCGAAGAAGGCTGCAAGCCGCTTGCGCAGCAGCTTGCCGCTCTGCTCCAGGATGAGCTCGAACTCCTTGACGCAGGCCGCACGGTAGACCTCGTAATAGAAGTCGTCCGGTCCGCTGTGCGCACCGAGCCCCTCCAGGGAGCGCTCCAACGTGTCGATGCAGCGGCGCAGAAATGTCGTGTCGATGTTCACAGCTCGTGTCCGTTGTCAGCGGGTTCTGCCGAGGTTTCTTCCGCCCGGCGCATGGCAGCGCGGTAGTTGAGCACCTCACGGATGTCGTCGTGGCGTTCGGGCAGAATAGGGGTTTGAAATTGCAGTACTCCGTCCATGGTGGCTTGAGTTCCTTCGATGCGCGACGAGAGCACGGCTTCCCGAATAGTCAGCAGTGGGAGCAGAACCCGCGGATTCGGGACCGTCTCCAGCATACCATCGTAGCGCGTCAGCATCGCCGCCGCTGAGCCTGTCAGTGAGATCAGCCTGCGCACGACATGCTTGTACTCTGCGGCATCCATCGAACCCCGCAGCGCAGCGGCCATCGCCCACAGTTCGGCTTCATGGCCGGTGGTGGCGGATTGGGAGCCGGCGATACTGCCATGCAATCTGGTCTTTCTCGGTCGCCCTCGAGCCATGTCCCTACCCCGCAACGACAGCTATAACGGCCGGCGCCAGCCGCTCGAGGGTGAACCGGCCTTGTTCTTCGCAGACCATCTGCGACATGTTCCATGTGTCGACACCATCACTGAATGCCTTGTCCAGGCGGACCGCCTTATCGCAAGAGATGTCCTCACGGCAGTTCGCCATATGCGACACCTGCTTGCGGCTGATGCTCGGCGTGCGAACGGTCCCGATCACGCTGAGTTCCAGACAGCCGTGCGGCACCGAAAGGCACGGATGCGACAGATTCTCCATTGGCATACTCCGGTTCCTCCTCATGACCGCCCGCCAAGGCCACATCATTGATGTCGGCCCCTCGAAACCGCGGGCGATATGCCTGTCAGCCGGGGGCAGAAGTCCGCCCGGACTTCCGTCGACCAGTGTAACCCGAAGCCCGACAGATTCATGTCGCTGCCCTGAAGTCTCATCGGGAGCACACGGGTGTGCGTCCAGTCTTGCCGAACATGGTGGGAGTAATCGGCCGATGAACCTTGCCCAGGGACTGCCCCTGGGCCGTCGCTGACGGCAGCCTCATGACGGTCCTGTGTTGGTTGCCAGAAGCGCCAGGAGCGGCGGATTGAGGTAGAGGTTCTCGCGTCCCACCCTGATCTCCTCGAGGAAACCCTGGGTTGCGAGGGCCTTCAGGTAGACTGCCGCCGTCTGGCGCCTGGCGATGCCGGCGTCGACCACGTCGCTGATCCGGCAATAGGGATTGACGAAGATCAGCTCCACCAGTTCACGGGAGTAACGCTTCGGCATGTTGAGCCGCATGGCGGCGGCCGTTGCGTCGAGCAGCTCACGGATGGCGTGGATCTTTGCAGATGTCCATTCGGCCGTTGTGCGGATGGCCTCGAGGATGAAGAGGATCCATGGCTCCCAGGCCTGGCGGGCTGTTACGTCACGCAGAAGGCCGTAGTACTGCGCCTTGTTCAGGATGATGTGCCGGCTGAGATAGAGGACGGGAATGTCGAGAAGGCCCTTGTCGACCAGATAGAGCAGGTTCAATACGCGTCCGGTGCGGCCGTTTCCATCGATAAACGGGTGGATCGCCTCGAACTGGTAATGCATGACCGCAAGCCGGATCAGAGGATCGACCTCCTCGCTCTCGTGAAGATAGCGCTCCCAGTTGGCGAGCTTGACCCGGATGACGTCCTCCCCCTGCGGCGGCGTGTAGACGATCTCGCCGGTTGCCTCATTCGTCAACGCTGTTCCCGGCGTGTTGCGAATGTCCAGGTCGACACCCTTGATCGTTCGACAGACCTCAACGGCGACGGTGGTCGACACCGGCCGTCGTTCGAGCATCTCCAAGCCACGGTTGAGAGCAGCTCGATAGCGCAGGGTCTCCCTTGTGGCGGAGTCCGTCTGATGCGTGATGCGATTGGCGTAGCGAAACAACCGGTCTCTCGTCGTGACGATGTTCTCAATTTCAGAACTCGCCTGGGCTTCGAGCAGCGGGATCGAGTTGATCAGCAACGCCTGGTTTGCGATGAGCTTCCCGGAGACTCGCAGTTCCGCGAGTGCCACGCGTGCGGCAATGCAGCGGCGAAGCACCTCCCGTGTCTCGGTCTCCCGAGCCGGCGGCAGATCCGGAAGGTCATTGAAGGGACGGCGGGGATCGAAGGTCATCGTTGTGAATTCTGGTGCGCTCACATTGTCCGGACATGTCGACAGCATCGACGCTACCCGACAACATATCGATGAATTGAGATTTTATCGACATATTTCCTGCGCACCAAGCACGAAGTGGCGACACCTCCGGCTGCCGGGCGCTCGGACTCGAACAAGTGGGCTTCCCATCGAGCTGCTCGGAGTGACGCCATGGGCACGCGATGGTGGCGGCATCGGCGAAGAGGGCTTCCGGGGACAACAGTTGGGGCGCTCGATAAGCCTCGCGGTCGGCAAGTCAGGAATCGTGGCGCCGGGATCCGGTGCTTGAGGGTCTGCCTTCAGCCGTCGCGAAGTTCGGCAAGGGCGCGGATGTGCGCGAGGCCGAGACCACAGCAGCCGCCGATGATCCGTACGCCCCTGTCGAACCCGCGCCGAGCTTCCCGGCGGAACTCATCGGGGGCGATGATGTCCACGAACTGCCAGCGCGGCATGCGGAAGAAGCCGGAATCCGGATAGACCATCAGGGGTCCCGACCAGCTCTCTGTGAGGACGTCGAGGGCGGTATCGATGACAAGGACATTGGTATGCATGATGCCAACCGCTTCCGGACCGCCCTCCACCGCCGCCTTCACGCTTTCGGCAAAGGGGTAGTTCTCCCAAGCATAGGAAACGGGCTCGTCATTGACCAGGCGCGCACTCAGCCCGCACCAGTAGGAAAGCCCGCTTTCGACGGCCGCCTTCTGGGCCAGGGTCATGGGGAGGGGGCGCGACATCATCTCGAGGATGATCATTTCGGCGTCCGCCTCGACGCCGGCGGCCACCAGTTCGCGAAAGTTGTCGAGCACCGCCTCGGGCGTCGGCCTCCGCGAAGGATCGTCCCTGGCAGCGCCGGTCACCATGGGCATCTCGTGGGAAAGCGAGAGCGCGACAACGGCGCTGCCGCCGGCGCGGTCCCAGACGGCCAGCGCCACCCCCGTCGCTTCAGGAACAATGAGCGTGAATCAGGCCTGCACCGGAGAGGCAGGATCCGGCAGAGTATTGCCGTTTGTTGTCCGCTGGGAAACCGGGCACCCTGGGTTCCATGAAGGTTCTACGATGCAGCCCCATCATCCGGTGTGAACGCCTGCGCTCATGGTCGTTTGACTGAACAATTCGATCACAACAATATGGACGACAACAAGGTTCGCCTCCACTGCAAGGAACGAACGATGACGGATCAGAAGGCCGATTGTATTTCTATCATAGACATTTCATCGCTTGAACACGGCGACCATTATCAGGTGCGGCCCGTCGACAACGAGATCGCCCGGGCCATGACATTACACGGGAGTTTCGTGGCAGTCGGAGTCACGGAAATCAGCGCGTTCGACCGGCAGATGAAACGGTTGATGCAGGTCTTCGATCTTGATGATCAGACGAAGCTGAAAAGCGCAACATGCAGGTTCGTCAAGGATAATCAGAATATCTACCGCGGCTACTATCCCAGAATGACATGGGAAGACGCTACCAAGGAAATGTTCGACATCGGCCCGGAACCACCGATGTCGGTTCCCGACAACAAGGCAGCCCGTTCCTTTTCCGAACCGAACACCTGGCCCGAGTCCACGCCGTACGACGGTTGGCGAAACGAGATGCAGTCGACGATGCAGTCCCTGCGTTCGTCAGGCGTCAAAATTCTCGCATCTTTGGCCCGTGGGCTGGGTATCGATGTCGATACGATGCTTGAACCCTGTATCGGCAGGAACGCGACATTTCGCCTGATCCATTATGATTTACCCAAAACCGAAATGCACCCCGATGTGGGTTTGAGCGGTCAATCCGGCAAACTGAATATTCTGGTCTCCGAACATGTCGATATCGGCTTACTCTCGCTGCTTTGGCAAGACCAGACCGGCGGTCTGCAAATGCAGGGCCCTGACTCGCAATGGCGGCAAACACCCGTAACGGTCAATGGTCTGTCGGTTCATGCCAGTGACCTCCTTTCAAGCCTCACCAACAATCAGGTTCGGGGTACCCCACATCGCGTGCTCAGCGGGACAAGCGAGCGGTATTCTGCAGGACTGTTCGTTGAGCCGGAGTTTACGCGGGTCATCACCACACCGGCAGGGCAAGACATGACGTATTCCGCGCATCTCTCAGGAGAGTTCCCGGGCCGTTTCGAACTGGACTCACAGATCGCACTGAACGCGTGATCATCAAAGGCAAACGGCCTTCACAACAGAACAATTCCCTTCGACGCTGACTCGTGTGACCGCTCGAATCGCCTGCAAGTTTGATCTGACGGTCGCGGTCGGCGTAACGGCACCGTTTGCTTGTGTTGGTTCCCACGGCAACTCCCTGTGATAGGCGGTAAACTGCCCTGTCTGTTTCACGGTTTGATGGTTGGGAAAGCGAGATAGTTCGGGAAGTCGTTCCTCTCACCCGGTCGTCATGACGCCAACGACCACCCTGACCTGTGATCGTTGGTGCGTTTTCGAAAACTGAAAGGGTAACCTGCACGGTGCCCCCCGTCAGGCCGAGTGCCATACAGCTCCATTGGCTTGCTTCACTGAAAGGACAGGCAGTACGTAATCACGACGGCGTGGACCGAGGCAAAGCCGGAGCGCTGTCCGAAACATCCGGAGGGCGGTCGTTCTCTGACGCGCCACGGGACTTCGCGACGGATACATCGGAAATTCCGTGCCGGCACCGGGTTTCAGCCCTCCTCCGAAATTGACGAAAACGCTGCGGCGTACGCGATAACCGAGCCGTGAAGACCATGCGGCTCAAGAGCCAGTCCCATCAGGCCTGGCCCGGCAAATTGACATTGCATGACCTGAACAGATTCCAGACTGAAACCGAATCGACTGTAGTAGGCTGGGTCACCCAATACGACGACAGCGGACCAGCTTGTGGACCGTGCCTGTTCAAGCCCGAACTTGATGATCGCTGCCGCTATCCCGCGGCAGCGTCGGTGTGAGGCAACGGCGACCGGAGCCAGGCCCAGCGTTGCAGCGGGAGCCTGCATTCTCGAGAAGACGGCGTGTCCGATCACGTGCTCCTGTTCCAGCGCAACCAGCGAAAACACGATGTCATCGTCGTCCCGGAGCTGGTTCACGAGGTCGCGTTCCAGAGAAGTCGGAAAGGCCTCGAGCAACAGGGCGTCAATACCTTCCAGGTCGCCTGGGGTTTCGAGTCGTACGAGATACACGTTCATCGGCGTTCAATTCACGTGCCAGACTGAGCGCTCCGACAGCGACCGCATGGCTATTTTCCGAAGTGGATGGTTCGACACAATTGCGGTTGGTCAATCCCTGAACGGCCCGGCAAACAGTTCCGTTTGCGTATTCCGATTGAAGCGGCAGCACTAAACCGATAATACACTTCAGTTGTCATCGTCGACGCGTTGCATCATGCATAATTCCCGAACGTCGGATCGTGACAGTTGATCATACATGCCGGGTTAGCTCAGTCGGTAGAGCAACCGCCTTGTAAGCGGTAGGTCGCGAGTTCGAGTCCCGCACCCGGCACCATCATGTAAAACAATTCGGATCAGATAATCCGGGTTTCGAGTCAGTGTGCAACGGGTTCGCGCATTGTGACGAACTCCTCGGCGCTTGTCGGATGGATACCGATTGTCGAATCGAATACGGCCTTGGTCGCGCCGGCCCGAAGTGCAACGGCAAACCCCTGCAACATTTCCGCAGCATCCGGCCCGACCATATGGACGCCGACAACGCGGTCAGTGCTGCGAATGACCACAAGTTTCATCATGGTTGTTTCATGGTTCCCGGAAATCGAATGCCGCAGTGGCCTGAATTCGGATCGAAAAATCTCGACATCATCCCCATGTTCGTCTCGTGCCTGTTCTTCCGTCAGTCCGACGACCGCAATGGGCGGCTGACTGAACACGGCTGAAGGAACATTCCGGTAATCGACCGGTTCGCTGCCGTTGCCGAACAATGCTCGCGCCACCACCATCCCTTCGGCGGTCGCGACCGGTGTCAACTCGACACGACCGAGTACGTCACCGATTGCGAGAATTGACGGAACATTCGTTCGGTAAAAATCGTCAACATTCACGGTCCCGTTCTGATTTACGTGTACGCCGGCTTCTTCAAGACCGATGCCATCCGTCACCGGCCGGCGACCGATCGCATACATGATTGTTGATGTCTCGAGCGAACTTCCGTCATTCAACACAGCCTTCAGTGTGTCGCCGTTCCTCTCGATTCGGGAAATGTCACAATCAAATCGCAGGTCGACTCCGTTGCTGCGCATCTCCTGTGCGAGATGGCGACGGACGTCACGGTCGAATCCACGCAGAAACAGATCCCGTCGGTAGAGTTGTGTCACCGCAGATCCAAGACCCGAAAATATCCCGGCAAACTCGACCGCAATGTAACCACCACCGACAATGACAATATCGCGCGGCAACTCGGCAAGATGAAAACACTCGTTGGAGGTGATGACGTGTTCGGATCCGGGTATGTCAGGGATACGCGGCCAGCCACCGACAGCTACAAGAATATTCCCGGCAGAAATCGTCTCACCGGAAACCTCGATCGTATGGGGATCCCTGATTTGTGCACTTCCCCAGATGGTCGTGCATCCGGCATTGCGAAGCATGCCGTCATAGATCCCGTTCAGCCTGGCGATCTCGGTATTCTTGTTTTGCAGGAGAGTGTGCCAGTCGAACGACGGGGTATCGAGGTTCCAGCCGTAACGGGCAGAATCAGTGAAATCGGTGGAGAAATGCGCTGCATAACTGAAGAGTTTCTTGGGAATACACCCGACATTGACACAGGTTCCGCCCCAGTAGCGGCGTTCGATTATGGCAACGCGGGCGCCGAGCGCAGCCGAAAAACGTGCCGCTCGCACACCGCCAGAACCTCCGCCGATGACGACGAGGTCATAGTCGTATGCTTCGCTCAACGCCTACATCACACAGGGTTCATGCGCGTGGCAGAACGATACAAGGCCGTTATACGCCGGAGCGCACCGTAACGACGCACGGGTACTATCGTTCAAGTCCGGCGACACAAACGTATTTTGCCTCCACATATTCGTCGATCCCCATGTGGCTGCCTTCACGTCCCACACCCGATTCCTTGACACCCCCGAACGGTGCAACCTCTGTCGAGATGATACCGGTGTTGACGCCGACGATACCGTATTCGAGCCCTTCGCTGACCCGCCAGATCCGGCCAATATCCCGACTGTAGAAATATGAGGCCAATCCGAACTCCGTTTCGTTCGCGAGTTCCACGGCCTCTCCTTCACGCTCGAAACGAAACAGCGGCGCCAGCGGACCGAATGTCTCGTCGCGTGATACGAGCATCTGCGGATTGACATCTGAAAGGACTGTTGGCTGGAAGTACGTCCCGCCGAGTGAATGACGTTTGCCACCAGTCAGGACCTTTGCCCCCTTGGAAAGCGCGTCGTCAATGTGCTCCTCGACCTTTTCGACAGCTGCTGCGTTGATGAGCGGTCCTTGCACAACGCCCTCATCCAGCCCGTTACCGACCGTCATCTCGGAAACTCTCTCCGCGAGCTTGTCAGCGAACGCATCGTAGACGCCAGCCTGTGCGTAAATCCGGTTGGCGCAAACGCAGGTTTGTCCCATGTTGCGGAACTTCGACTGCATGGCTCCGTCTACCGCGGCATCAAGGTCGGCATCATCGAACACGATGAATGGCGCATTGCCGCCGAGTTCCATGGTGACCTTCTTGACCGTGGAAGCTGACTGTTCCATCAGCCGCTTGCCAACCTCGGTCGAACCCGTGAATGTGATCTTGCGCACGACCGGGTTGTGCGTCAGTTCGGTTCCGATTTCCGACGACTTGCCGGTCATGATGTTGAGAACGCCTGCCGGAATGCCGGCACGTTCTGCCAGTTCACACAGCGCCAGTGCGGAGTACGGAGTCTCAGTCGCGGGCTTGCAAACGAACGTGCAACCTGCTGCAAGTGCCGGGCCGGCCTTCCGGGTAATCATCGCGGACGGGAAGTTCCATGGCGTTATTGCCCCGACAACACCGACCGGTTCCTTCAGAACCATGATCCGCCTGTCAGGAAGATGCTGTGGAACAGTCTCGCCGTAGACCCGCTTTCCTTCTTCGGCGAACCATTCAATGAAACTCGCCGCATAGACGATTTCGCCTTTCGCCTCGGCAAGCGGTTTGCCCTGCTCAACCGTCATCATCTGTGCAAGATCATCCTGATGTTCAAGCATCAGTTCGAACCAGCGTCTCAGAACAACCGCGCGTTCCTTCGCCGTTCTGGCCTTCCAGCCCGGTAGCGCACGCGCAGCCGCGTCAATCGCGCGGCGTGTTTCAGCACTACCCATCCTGGGGATCTGCCCGATGGTATCACCCGTCGCCGGATTCCTTACATCAATGGTTTCTCCGGTATCAGCATCGCACCACATCCCGTCGATGTAGCACTGTTGGCGAAACAGAGAGTGATCACGCAGTTCCATTCAAGAATTCCTTTCCCGGGCAGAATCCGGCCACCCGTCCAAAATCATAAACCTGTATCCATTGGTCAACCGCCAGACTGACGCGACACGTCCCGCGCACATCTTTACTCGACGGTTACTGTCTTGGCGAGATTGCGGGGCTTGTCAGGATCCTCTCCCCTCATGCACGCTGCATGATAGGCGATCAACTGTACCGGCAGAGTCAATACGATCGGTGCAAGGAGCGGATCCGTCATCGGGACAACGATCATCTGATTGCAAAGTTCCGCGGCTTCCCGTGCACCCTGTTCGTCGGTGATCAGGATAATGTTTCCACCCCGCGCTGCTGCCTCGCTCGCATTCGACATGGTCTTTTCGAACAGACGGTCATGCGGCGCGACAATGAAAACCGGGACGCCCTCTTCAATCAGTGCGATGGGACCGTGTTTCATTTCTCCGGCTGCGTAGGCTTCGGCATGGATGTAGCTGACTTCCTTGAGTTTCAGCGCCCCTTCCATTGCGACGACATACGACGTACCGCGTCCCAGGAAGAGTGCATCGCGGGCGCCGACAAGTTCACAGGCGATGTCCTGACACTGATCCTCGGTTTCAAGAGTCTGTTCGATCAACGCAGGCAACGCGCCAAACTTTTGGAGAAGATCTCTGCTCGTTTGGGTATCAAGTGTCTTGCGGTCAGTCGCAGCCTTCAGTGCGAGACAGGTCAGGACGACAAGCTGGCTTGTGAAGGTCTTGGTTGCGGCAACGCCCGACTCCGGTCCTGCAATTGTCGGGATGACACAATCGGATTCGCGTGCCATGGAACTGCTCGGGGTGTTGGTCACCGTCGCGATCAGTTGTCCGTTCGCCCGACATTCACGCAGCGCCGCAAGTGTGTCGGCCGTCTCACCGGACTGTGAGACGAAAAGAGCACACCCGTTTTCCGGCATCGGTGCCTGGCGATACCGAAACTCGGAAGAAATATCCACGTCTGCCGGAAGGCGGGCGTAGTGTTCAAAATGATACTTCGCAGCCTGTGCCGCGAAATACGCGGTTCCACAACCGGTTATCATGACCCGCTCGGTTCTGGTGAAATCAATTGCGGGTTCTGGAAACGCGAGTTCCGACGAGTCGAAGTCGACGTAGTATCGCAACGTATTGCGTAGAGCGTCTGCCTGTTCGCGAATCTCCTTGTACATGAAATGCTCATGACCTTCCTTGCCGGTCAGTTCCTCGGCAAGTCCGGAATCGACCCTTTCGCGAACGGCAGGTTCACCGGACGCATCGTGAATTTGTGCGTCATCGCGGTCGATGATGACAAAATCATTTTCTTCAAGAAAACAGATGTCGCGCGTGTAGGCCGAAAGCGCGACGGCATTGGAAGCGAGATGCGTGCCTGTTTTTCCCCACCCCACAACAAGGGGGGCGCCGCGACGAATGCCGATGACCTGCTCGTTGGCTCCCGAGATGAGGAAAGCGAGTGCGAACATTCCCTCCAGGCGTTCGAGAAGACAAAGAACGGCTTCACGCGCCGTCGCTCCTTCCGCGATCAACCGGTCCATCATATGGGCAGCAACTTCGGTATCGGTCTCACTGGTGAAACATGCTTCTCGCGCAATCAGTTCCCTGCGAAGCGACCGATAGTTCTCGATTATTCCGTTGTGAACGACAGTCACGCGTCCGGCTGACAACGGATGTGTGTTGCACTCCGTTGCTGGTCCGTGTGTTGCCCAGCGCGTGTGGCCGATACCGATGTTACCTGCCAGCGCGTTGCCCGAAATTACATCCGCCAGACTGTCCAGTTTGCCGGTTGCGCGTCGCCTGTCGATTCGGCCAGCATGGATGGTCGCGATTCCGGCAGAGTCGTACCCACGGGGCTCCAGTCTCCGCAAACCTTCAAACAGGACGGGCGTTGCGGGCTCGGTACCCGCGTAACCAACAATACCGCACACTCGATCATTTCCTCTGGCGATGCGCACGTTCGCGCAGGACGGTTGCCATTCCGCTTTTATTGACTTGCCAGTTGCGCGCCACCGCCAGCGCGTCCTTTTCCACATCTTTGGTTATCGTGCTGCCTGCCGCTATGTATGCGCCGTCGCCGATTGTGAGAGGCGCCACAAGAGACGTATTGGATCCGATGAACGCGTTGCAACCGATATGCGTCCGGTGTTTCACAACCCCGTCGTAATTGCAGATAACGGTTCCTGCCCCGATGTTCGTGCCTGCCCCGACAGTGGCATCGCCGAGATAGGCGTGATGACCCGTCTTGACTCCGTCACAGAGCGTCGTGTTCTTCACCTCAACGTAGTTCCCGACACGCACATTCCGCCCCACCGTCGTTCCGGAACGCAACCTGGCAAAGGGCCCGACCTCACAGCCATCGCCCAACGTAGCACCCTCGAGGTGGCAGAAACCGCGAATACGAACATTGTCGCCAATCGACACGCCCGGTCCGATGATGACATGGGGTTCAATGACAACGTCATGACCAATTCTTGTGTCCCAGGACAGGAAGACGGATTCGGGTGCGACCATCGTACTGCCGTCGCGCATGGCATTTTTGCGCAGTCGGTCCTGAAACACGCGTTCAAAATGTGCGAGGTCAAACCGGTCATCTGCACCGACCGTATCCTCGTCGTCGTCGGTTTCGAGTACAACAGATGCCCGGCCGCGTGAGCGGGCGATTTCAACAATGTCTGTCAGGTAGTATTCGCCGCTTTCGTTGTCATTTGTCACGCAGTCCAGAAGTTCAAACAACTCTCGCGCATCGACGGTCATGATGCCGGAGTTGCACAGTGTGATGTTGCGTTCACGATCGGTCGCATCACGGAATTCCACGATTCGTGTGAGGGAACCGTCCTGACTGCATACCAGACGTCCGTACCTGTTTGGTTTGCGGACATGGGCGCCGAGCACACAGACTGCCGCCCGTGATTCCCGACGCCTGGCAATCATCCGGTGAATTGTGTCTGTCTCGAGGAGCGGAGCATCTCCGAAAAGGATCACGACATCGCGGTCGGTTCCCGTTGCGCAAAACTGTGCAAGACATTCCCGCGCAACCCGCACGGCACCTGCGGTTCCGTCGGGCGGGTTCTGCACGACCGTCGTCGCCGGCGATGCAGCGCGGGCCACATCATCCATTTCCGAACCGATTACCACGACCAGTTGTTCCGGACCTAGCCTGTCTGCGGTGTCGAGAACATGGCTCAGCATGGTCCGTCCGGCCACCTTGTGCATGACCTTTGGCAGATCCGACTTCATTCGTTTTCCGCGACCGGCGCACAGGACAACGACTGCAACATTTCCGGTCTCAGGGTTACGCACCAAACCGCTTTTCCACCTTTTCTTAGTTGACTCCGGTTCGACCCTTGGTCATCGCCAAACAAACTGGCATCGTGACGCGCCGCGTATGGCAGAACGCGCGATGCACGCAACGACACATGTACGGTTGTCGTCAATGCCGATGACGCCACGCCTTGACAGCAGACGAACGGAACAGTCCTGCGTCGCAGATGTTCGCACAGGTTCAAGGCATGGCCGCGAGCAGCGCACGAACCACGCTCGCAGAGTTTGTCGCCGTGATCGAAAGGAACGCCATCATCTGATTCTCTCAGTCTCCACCACCTGCCACGTCTGAAGGGCTGCGAACCGCAATGAACGGCGTGGCGTTCGAATAGGCAACATGTGCACTTTCCATGTCGAGAAGGAATGCATCGAAAACCTATTCACCAAGATTGGCCGTGTCTGCCAGCCATCCGTCGTTTCAGGGGTATAAACAGACTCAAGATACGGTGCCCATTGATCGGCAATCACGATGTCGCCGATGTTCAGCGCAGGATCAACGCCGCCGGTAATGCCGGGAAACACGCTATGGGTAACGTTGAAGTGATCGAGAGCGATCTGTGTCGACATCACCGCTTTGGCCATAGTGATTCCGCTCAGGAACAACACGACATTCTGTTCTTCGAGCACACCTGTCGTGAACGTTATTCCATTGATTGAAACCGAGTCCGGCTCGGACGACCCAACGTTCAGAACAACAATTTCCGGAGCGAACGCAGCGATCTGTGGAACATCGTCTACCGTCTCATGTGCGAGAGTATTCGACATGCCCGGTTAAGCAGTCACGACAAGCAGAACAATCATGACCCGGTTTCGTCTTGCAACCGTCATGAGAGAATCTCCTGCGCCGATAACTGAATGATCACGGACGCGACTGATCCTGTTGAACAGATCTCCGTCCGAACCGAATCAAATCTATCTGCAACAGGATATCGCAACAACGGCATGAAGCGATACGCGCGATGCGCCGGACTTTGTGCTTCAGGGTTCCTTGTCACTCTCCTGCCCGCTTGCCTGCTTTTCCTCCATCACCTTCCTGTATGCCGCAACGTTGCGGTTGTGTTGCCGCAGGGTGGCCGCAAAGTTGTGGCCACCAGTACCATCCGCCACGAAATAGAGATCTCTGGTTTCCAGGGGTTGCAGCACGGCCATGATTGCTGCCCGTCCCGGATTGGCAATCGGACCCGGTGGCAATCCCCTGTGCATGTAGGTGTTGTAGGGGTCGTCGAACTTCCAGTCCGTTCGCAACAACGGTCGATCCATCGGTCCCGAGTGACGCGAGATTGCGTAGATGACGGTCGGGTCCGACTGCAATGGCATGCCGCGACGCAAACGATTGATCAAGACCCCGGCGATATGTTCGCGTTCTTCTGCCAGACCAGTCTCCTTTTCGACGATAGACGCGAGCACCAGTGCGTCCGACGCGTTTTCAAATGGCAGGTTGGTGGCGCGGGTCTCCCATAATTCCGCGAGCAGTTTCTGCATCGCCTGTTCCATGCGGGCAATCAGCGCCGTACGCTGCTCTCCCCGGGAATAGTGATATGTTTCAGGCAGGAGACTGCCTTCTTCCGGAATGGTGTCGATTTCTCCCTGAAGAAGTGGCGCCGCATCGAGCAATGCCACGATTTCATGCGATGCAAGCCCTTCGGCGACCGTGAGTGCATGAACGACCGTTTCTCCCCGAACCAGTTTCGAGATGACATCGGTCATGGCAACACCGGGTTCGAACGTGTATTCGCCGGCCTGGAGAGCTCCCGCAGATCCGCCAACGCGTGTGTAGAGAAGAAAGAACCATGCGTGTTCGATCACACCCGATGACCGCAGATCAGCCGCGATGTCCGATGAACTTCTGCCCTGCTTGATGACGACCGAAACCGGTTCCTCAAGAGGACCCTGGTCCCTGAGTGTTGTCTGTATCCAGGCAAGAGCCGCGACGCCGGCAACAAGAGCCACGAAAAACAGGCTCAACAGACGGTTCATACCGGGTGTCTACTGGTACTTGGCAACAATCAATGAGGCGTTTGTTCCGCCGAATCCAAAGGAATTGCTGAGTGCAGCATTGACCGTGCGTTCCCTTGCCTCAAGCGGGACCAGATCGATTCCGACACAGCCATCCGACGGGTCTTCAAGGTTGAGTGTCGGCGGAACGACATCGTTGACAACTGACAGGATGGAGTAGATCGCCTCCACGCTGCCAGCCGCTCCCAGAAGGTGGCCGATCGAAGACTTTGTCGACGACATGCTCAGGTTTTCGCAGGCGGATCCGAACAACCTGCGAACAGCGCCGAACTCGATCTCGTCACCCATGGGCGTGGATGTACCGTGTGCGTTAATGTAATCGATATCGTCGGGATTCAGGTCGGCACTCGCGAGTGCCGCGCTCATCGAACGAAAGCCACCACTACCATCCGGAGCTGGCGCCGTAATGTGGTGTCCGTCCCCTGACAGTCCGTATCCAACAACTTCGGCGTAAATTCTTGCACCGCGCTTTCGCGCATGATCAAGATCCTCCAGGACAACGACACCGGCGCCCTCACCCATGACGAAGCCGTCACGCTGCTTGTCCCAGGGCCGGGAGGCACGCTCCGGATCTTCGTTGTAACCGGTCGACAACGCACGCGCGGCAGCAAATCCCGCCAGACCGAGTCGACACACCGCAGATTCCGCACCGCCGGCTACCATCACATCGGCATCACCGTTGCGAATGAGTCTGGATGCGTCACCAATGGCATGGGCACCGGTCGAACAGGCGGTCACAACCGAATGGTTTGGCCCGCGAAAACCGTATCGAATGGACACATGACCTGATGCAAGATTGATCAGCGCCGCCGGTATGAAGAATGGACTGATCCTGCGGGGACCGCGCTCGTGAAGCAGGACGGATGCACTTTCAATGGTCTTCAGTCCGCCAATTCCCGAACCGATGATGACACCCGTCCGGTTCAGGCTGTGTTCGTCTTCGGGAAGCCAACCGGAATCCTCGACAGCCTGTTTGGACGCTGCAATGGCAAGCACGATGAACGGATCCATCCGCCGCTGGTCACGTGTGTCAACAACGGCATCGGCATCGAATCCACCTTCCTCATCCGCATCCGGAATCTGCGCGGAGATTTGACAGGAAAGGTCATCCACGGGAAATGCGGTGATCTTCCGAATACCGGATTGGCTTGTGAGTAGCCTGTTCCAGTTCTCGTCAATGCCGTAACCAAGCGGCGTTAACAGCCCCAGACCGGTAACGACGACCCTGCGTTCGCCGGACTCTCCCATACTGGTCAATTACCTGACACTCTGGAACGATTCGGTCTAGCCAATGAGTGCTTCAATATGCTCCACTGCGTCCCGGACAGTGATGATATTCTCGGCTGCATCGTCCGCTATTTCGATACCGAACTTCTCCTCGAAAGCCATCACCAACTCGACGGTATCAAGGCTGTCAGCGCCGAGATCGTCGATGAAGGCCGACCCATCCTGGATCTTGGATGGAGAAACGCCGAGATGTTCAGCGACAATTCCCTTCACAGTATCAGCTACTTCGCTCATGGTTGAGCTACCTCCGGAATTCAGGGACCAACTGGTTTCAGATTAATGGATAACTGTTGTCATGTGTGACAGATCTGGTTTCCGTGCGTGCATTTATCACACGTGTTGCATATGACAAAGATTGTTCACACCGTTTTCCACCGCGCCGCATCAGTACATCGCAAGACCGCCGTTGACGTGAATTGTCTGGCCGGTGACATACCCCGCCTCGTTGCTTGCCAGGTAAACGACAGCAGCAGCGACGTCCGGCGGGCTGCCGATTCGCTCCATCGGGATGTTGTGCGTGATGGACTGGCGCAGGTCGTCCGACAAGACGTCGGTCATTGCCGTCGATATGAACCCCGGTGCCACACAATTGACCGTGATGCCGCGTTTCGCCACCTCCTGTGCAATCGAGCGGGTCATGCCCATGACGCCGGCCTTTGACGCAGCATAATTCGATTGTCCCTGATTGCCGGTCATGCCGATGACGGACGTGATGCCGATGATCCGACCGAATCGCCGCTTCAACATGCCACGCAACAGACCACGTGCAATTCGGAAACCCGAGGTAAGGTTGACGTCGATCACTCTTTGCCAGTCGTCATCCTTCATGCGCATGGCCAGAGAGTCAGCCGTCACACCGGCGTTATTGACCAGAATGTCAATCGTCCCGCCGGCTGCGATTGCGTCACGAACCAGTTCCTCATCACCTTCAGCGGTTCCTTGCGCCGCGGTCACGACACAGGTGTCAGCGCCCAGTTCCCCGGCGATTTTTTCCAGAACGTCACGACGACGCCCGGCAAGGACCACCCGTGCACCGCAATCGTGAAGGGATCGGGCAACCGCACTGCCAATGCCGCCGGATGCACCCGTCACGAGTGCTGTACGTGAAGTCAGATCGAACATGTCGTTTCCGTTCTTGTCAGGTCATGGTCAAAGGGCGCCGCGCAAGAACTGATCCACATCGTCCGGCGTTTCGACACTGTAACGGGACATATCCGGGACATTTCTTCGTACAAGATTGAAGAGCACTGTTCCGGTCCCCAACTCGACCGCACATTCCACACCGCGTTTGCCTGCGCCAATCATCGTCTCGCGCCATCGTACGGTTTGCGTCACCTGATCAACAAGATGTTCAACAAGCCGTACAGGATCGTTTTCCGGCGCGGCTGTGACATTGGGAACGATATTCACTTGTGGCCTTGCCAGCTCGATGGCGCGCAACGCGTCTTCCATGACTTCGGCTGCCGGCTGCATCAACGGACAATGAAACGGTGCGCTGACGGCAAGTTCAACGATTCGTCTTGCACCTTCCGAGCGCGCCCTGTCAGACGCCGCTTCCACGGCATGCGCGTCACCGGAAATCACCACCTGCGCCGGAGAGTTGTCGTTGGCAAGGGCGCAAACGCCAACGGTTCTGCTGATTTCTTCGACCAGTTCGTGAACCACGTCGAGATCAAGACCGAGGACCGCTGCCATGCGTCCGTGTCCTCGGGGAACGGCTTTCTGCATTGCGATTCCGCGCAATTCGAGCAGACGCGCCGCTTCGTCCAGTGCCAGGGAACCTGACGCTACGTGCGCCGAATATTCTCCGAGCGAATGACCCGCGACCTCGTCGCACAATCCGTCAATCCCGATACCACTTTCGGATTCGAGCACACGCAGGACAGCAATGGACGACGCCATGAGCGCAGGCTGGGCATTCTGGGTCAACGCAATTTCATCGTCTGATCCGTCGCGCATCAACCTGAAGAGACGGCGATCAAGTGCATCGTCAACTTCCTCAAAGACTTCGCGCGCAGATACAAACGCCTCGGCGAGCTTCTGACCCATTCCACTGCGTTGACTTCCCTGACCCGGGAACATCAGAATTCTGGACATTCAACAATCCTCGAAAGCGTTGAAAGAACGTCGGTTTTGCCTCGACCTGCAGGAGCTCTCATTATTGTATCGGACAGATCCATCCTGCAGCGTCTTGCAACAACAGGTCGCCGCAATACAACCAAAAATGTCGGGGGCAGGTACATCTGCA
Organism: Alphaproteobacteria bacterium; assembly: GCA_965200745.1. Taxonomy (GTDB): domain Bacteria; phylum Pseudomonadota; class Alphaproteobacteria; order SP197; family SP197; genus SP197. The sequence continues at coordinate 2,305,627 of CBDAUZ010000001.1, read as the reverse complement.
CCTGCCCCCGGATCCACTTCGAGATTGGTGCTGCGCCGGTCGGCGCAGCACCTGATGAACTAGAGAACGAGCCTACCCGGCCGCTTTCCGCTGCTTCTCCATGTGTTCGTTTGCCAGAGCTTCCGCCTTGTTTTCCGTACGGATCGATCCGATGATCGTTCCGACGCAAAGCGCGACGGCGTTGAGCAGGTACACATACAGCAATCCGGAATCGGCATGATTGAAGACGACGGTTGCGCCTTCCCAGCTCTCAATTGGACTTGCTCCAAACATATCCAAACTCCTTGTCTAGAGAGACGCCTTAACCGCGCCAGTGAAGGTCTGAGGTGATCGCTTCGGGATAGGCCGGAGACGGGATTTCCGTATCCATGCCGAGCTGCTGGATCGCATCCCCTGCCCTCAGGATTCCGAGTTGCTTGAGAATGAACGAAACAACATAGCCGGGCACAAACCCGATCAGGATCATCACCACACAACCGACAGCCTGACCCCAGAAGGTGATTCCGGGAATACTCTCGGAGACCGCCGGGTAGCCGTGCAGGAAAACCCCCACCGCAAGGACGCCAAGAATGCCGCAGAAACCGTGAACGGAGACTGCGCCAACCGCATCATCGATACCGCAGCGCTCAAGGAAACGCTGTCCATAAGGAATGATGACACCACCGGCAAACCCGAGGGCGAATGCGAGCGGCGGGTAGAAGAGATCGAGACCACCGGCGACAGCGAAAAGACCGCCGAGAGCGCCGGACATCATCCAGAACGGATCACGCGTGACCGCATACGCACCAATGATGCCGCCGGCAAATCCCATGAGTCCGTTGAATGCAAACGACGACAATGTGGTCGGTCCACCGTAGATGTTCCCCCATTGCCCCGTGCCATTGTAGATGAGGCATGCGCCGAAGAACCCGAAGAAGCCGATGATGATGATCATCAACCCGGCAATGGTCATCGGGACACTATGGCCGCGAATGTCGTTGACCTTGCCATTCGGGCCAAACTTGCCGACACGCGGTCCGAGGTTCATCAGCACGCCGAGCGCAAAGAACCCTGAAATAATGTGCACAACACCCGCGGCACCTACATCGTGATAGCCCAGGTTCGTGACCATCCAGCCATCCGGATGCCAGCCCCAGGAAGCCGCGATGAGCCAGGCAAAGGAACCAAGAACGACAGCGCAGATTATGAATGCGCCCATGCGAATGCGTTCGATGACGGCGCCAGACATGATGGATGCGGTGGTTGCGGAGAACAGAACGAACGCACCCCAGATCACGCCGGTCACATTGTCGGCAAGGTTCGGGCCCATGGCCGCGTTCCAGGGCTCTCCGGACATACCGTATTCAAGGTTCGGAATGATGCCGAACGGGAATGCGAGATAAACCCACCAGCCAAAAAAGTACATCGTGGGAATTATGAAGGCGAACGCGAGAATGTTCTTGCAGCCGGACGCCAGCGTGTTTTTCACCCGCGATGCGCCCATTTCGTACATCAGGAAGCCAGCATGAATGGCAACCATGAGGCCTATGGCCCACCAGTAATAAATCTCCAGATTGATGTTAGTGGTCCAGGCAATTGCTTCTTGAATTTCCTCTGGTGTCATCTTGAATAAACCTCCTTATTCAACTGACTCTGGGTTGCAAGGAAACGGACCGTCGAGCACGGACCTGACAATGAAGTTTTCAGAATGTGTTCCTCCCTTGATCGTTGGTCAGAAAAACCTGAGATAGCGGTGGCGTTCCCAGTCGCTTACATGGTTGAGGTAACGCAACCATTCGTCCTGTTTGTTGACGAGCCAGGAACTGTACATGTCGTCACCAAACACGCTGCGCGCCAGCGCGCAGCCGGAAAATGCGTCCAGCGCCTCTCCAAGGGTACGCGGCAGCATGGTGACACCGAGCCTTGCCAGTTCCTCTTCGGACTTGATGTAGAGATTTTCCCTGTGCGGTTCGCCGGGATCAAGATCGTCGGCGATTCCCTCGAGACCGGCCGCAAATACGATTGCAGCGCCAAGATACGGATTGCATGAGGCGTCTGCGAGGCGCAATTCAACCCGGCCACCACCGCCCGGAATTCGCAGCGTATTCGTCCGGTTGTTGTCGCCGTAACTGCAGAAGACAGGCGCCCAGGTGAAACCGGAGTTGCTACCTTTGAGGATCAGCCGTTTGTAACTGTTGACAGTCGGCGCAACCACGGCAGAAATCGCCGGGAGATTTCTCTGCACACCGGCAATGAACTGATAACCGAGTTTCGAAAGCCCACAGCCGCGCGGGTCGTTGTCAGATTCAAACAGGTTTTCCCCGGTGCCCGTGTCATAGAGCGACATGTTGAAATGGGCGCCGCTGCCTGCATAGTCGCCGAATGGCTTCGGCATGAAACTGACAAAACCGCCGTGCCGGGCAGCAATCTCGTTGGCGAGTCGCCGGAAGAATACGAAACGGTCGGTTGAGGTCAGAACGTCTGCGTAGGAGAAATCGATTTCGAACTGTCCAATTCCATCCTCGTGATCAAACGAGAAAACATCCCATCCCAGTTCGTTCATCGCCGAGACGAGTTCACTCATCCACCCGTAGTTGTCGAGCAATCGCGAAACGTCATAGGCCGGTTTGTCGAGATTTTGCCGTGCACTGACGGGCTGACAGGCATCGGCTGATTCATCGTCCCTGAAAACGAAAAATTCGGCTTCAAAGCCGAAATTCATGCCCAGTCGCATTACGCGGGCCCGATCGATGACCCGATTGAGAATGTTGCGGCTGCACGCTTGGAACGGCTTGCCCTCGCAGTAGAGGTTACTCGCAAACCATGCCGTATCCGGCAACCATGGCTGAATGGTGCACGATGCAGGATCCGGATGCGCTGCCACTTCTTCGTCATGAATCGACTGCGGCACTCCATGGAGAGCCGCACCAGTGCACAGTTCCGAACCTTGCATGGCACGATCAAAATGCTCGATCGGCACCATCTTCGATTTGGAAGCGCCGTGCATGTCGACATAGCTCGGCAGAATGAACCTGACACCCGCGGAGATCAGATGCTGCTTAACGTCCGATAGCTCGAATCCTGCGAACGGGCTCGCAGTTTTTTTCATGATGTACCGTCCACACCGTTCTGACGGGTGACGCTGATCAGGTCTTGCCATCCACCCGACGTGCTCAGAGCCGGGATTACTCTATAGTTACAGACGAATATGTCGTCAATCTCCGGGCGATAATCGTTTGGTGACACTTTCTTGTTCATCGCGTCGGGGAAAATCTGGCTTGGCGCGACAGGAAATCGGTTGTTCCTTTCGTCCGGAACAGATCCGTGCATACCCGCGACAGCACACCGAGACGTTACAACTAGAGTGGCAAGAAGCCGGGAGTTACGGTCAATCCGATATAGACCACATAGGCGGAAGCCAGGAGCGCACCCTTGACACGTGTGATGTGTCGTCCGCTGCGCGCAACAAACAGACAAAGCACGGTGACGCCCAGCATGGCCCACAGGTCGAAGCGCAGCAGTTCGATCGGTACCGGCACCGTTGTTACAACGGCTGTCATGCCGGCAATGCCCAGAATGTTGAAAAGATTGCTACCCAGCACATTGCCCAGTGCGATTTCTCCATGGCCTCGCCATGCGGCGATCCCCGCTGCAGCGAGTTCGGGAAGCGACGTGCCGAACGCAATGAGTGTCAGTCCGATTACCGCTTCGGAAAGACCGGCGTAGCGCGCAACATCCACCCCACCTTCAATGAGAAAGTGGGCGCCTGCCAAAACACCGACGATACCTGCGATAGAGAAAACGACGGCAATGACAGCGCCGTGCGGCGCCGATTCCACCTCTTCTGGTTCTTTGCTGTCGTGCGAGGATCTGAAAGACCAGACAGCGTAGCCGATCAGCAACAGCAACATGCCAAGACCGGCTACGCGTTCCAAGCTGCCGAACAGACACAAGCCAACAAACGCCAGCGTTGCCGCAAGGACTGCGACGCCCTGGTTGCGCACAGCACCGGCATCTGCACCGATGGGGCAAATCATGCCCGCAACACCAATAATCAGCAACAGATTGGCAATGTTAGATCCGACGACACTGCCGAGCACGATGTCTTCATGACCGGTCAACGCTGCTTGCAGGCTCACCACGAGTTCAGGCGCAGATGTTCCGAACGCCACGACGGTCGTGCCGATCACCAGCGGTGGCACACCAAGGCCACGCGCGAGCCCGACAGCGCCGCGAACCAGAAATTCGCCACCACCGAGCAGAAGAAGAACGCCTCCCACCACCATGAGGATGGCGAGGATCATGCGACCTCTTGCACGAAGGAGAAGGAATACGACAGTGCTACCAACATACCGCCATCAGTTTCCCGTTTTCATTGACGGTTCCACCGGAACGGTTGCAAACCTTATCGTCGAGACACAATGTTGAAATCATCACCGCGCGATTCTCCGAGAGCAACGGCGAGAAACTTCCTGGCGGCGACGATAGCGACACGGCTCGGCGCAATGCAGGACGTTGAAAGCGCCTGCCTTGAGCCGAAAAGACGGGTGCAACGACGACTTGTACATGGAGAATGTTCGATACCCGGATGGAACCTGTCCCTCGGCAGAAATGCGGACCGGACGGTTCGCGCTTTTCGCTGACGGGAAAACAGGTCGATCGTTTCCGACTTGTCAATGACGCCATACGACGACGGGTCCTTGATTTCACTTCCAGCCAGGTCAAGGACCGGAGTGCGGTCTTCGACCAGCAGGAAATGCCCGACACGATCAGATAAGAAATGACAGCCGAACGTCGGGGTGTCGTTGACACGAACCTTCTCATCGGCGCCCTCATCACCAACGACACGCCGCCCGGCAGGCTGTATCGGGCGTGGTTGTACAGCCCGTTCATTCTCGTGACATCCGTTGCGCAATCTGATTGATTGACCGATGTGCTCGCGCGTCAGCGCATTCCAGGAAGTTTCGACGCCGACGAAGGCCGGGGCCTATCAATGCATCACACTTGATTCCGTTTCCTGGATGGTTTCCTTTGCGGGTTATTGGTCCAGTATTTCTTTTATTGCCTGGTATCCGGTCACGGATTGGGTCAGGATCTGACTTCCTTCCCAGAGTTTCTGTGTGCCGGGCAAGGGTTGTCGTTTCGATGGATGGAAGCCTGCCAGCCCGGCGGTCAGGATGACAAACTTTTCGATATCCATGTCCGGTCCGGGCGGTCCGCGCACTGATTTGAGTTGATAGAAGTGCGTGAGGGCGCACAACATCTCGATGTCGTGTGGTGGCACATATTCGTGCGCCAGGTCGTTGGCCCTGGTCCGCGCCAGCCAGGTGAGGTCCCACACCCGGAAGGCCGTGATGGCGTCGAATGCCAGACATTTCTTGAGGTCGTCGGCCTCGTCGAGCCGCCGGTCTTCGATGCGTGTTCCGGTCTTGAGCGCATGGAAGAAGCGTTCGATGCTCCAGCGCAGTTCGTAGAAGCGCAGGAGTTCCTTCGCGCCGTCGAGATTGGCTTCACCGACGGTGGAAAGCAGCAACCAGTTCAGGGGGGTGGTGTTCTTTTTCGGGTTATCCTCGCGTGCCGAAACCGCCAGCATGGACAGGGGGTCACCGCCGACATCGTTGGGCGCAATCAGATCAACATGGGCAGACCGCAGGGTCAACTTGACCGTGCGCGCCTTGCGCCGGTTGGGTCCGCCGCGGCCCGGCACATCGATGGTCCGTGTCCCGAGCGGTTCCAGCCCTTCGACATGACTCCACAGGTCAACCGCACCGGCAGGCGTGTCGACCCGGCGCTGCGCCGAACGGCTGGCACGCACCAGAAGTTCGCCACCGGTGTCTCTGGCGTGCGACAACAGGCTCCAGAAATCGCCCGCGCGGTCACAGACGCTGACAACCCGGGTGTGCGCACAGGCCGCAGCAAGTTCCCGCGCACGGTCAAGACCCGCCACCCAGCGGACACTGTCCTTGCCTGCAGCCCGCCGGAACGACGCATCCATGGTGAACAGGCCCAGCGGACGGCCAACGCCGTTGATCGCCATGCCGCAATGCGCGAGAACACCCGCCGTCCCCTTGCCGCCGCCACCGAGATCGTCAAGGCCGCCCGTCGCAGACAAGGTGTCGTAGTTCACGGTCGTCGTGTCCTGGATCGCCAGCACCAGACGCTCCTGTCGGCAGCGGTCAACAGTCGCCTCGTAATGCGGCTCCAGGATATGCTTCATGGTCACATTCTCGCGCGACAGCAATCGATAGGCCGCCGTCTGATCAGCCTGGCGTGGAAAGATAACCGGGATCGACGCGCCCAGTTTCTTCTGCCATGCCTTGCCCATCGCCGCAATCCGGCGCCTGACGCGGCCGTCGGGATAAGAACTGCGGGCATACTCGCGTTGCGCCCACGAACCGTCACAATACAACGGTTTGGAACGGCCGAGAACAGGCGCCTCCTCGTGGGTGAGTGCCGCCTTCCAGCCCGCCTCCAGTGGCTTCACCCAGACCGCACGCGGCACCCCGGAACGGCGACCCGATGTCCATTCCCGACAGCATTCCCAGCCCGCCGCACGGTAGCTCAGACCCGAATGGTCCGGCGCAACGAATGTGTAAAGCAGAAGGGGACGCACGCCATAGCGCTCCTGCCAGTCCGTCGCCACGCGCGCGGTTGCCGCGCGCAGTGCCGTCGAAGCCAGATGGTGCACCCGCACCGACGGCAAAATCAGAAATCGATGGTTGCACACAACCTCTTGTATGTGTGCAAGGCGGGCGGCGGCGGACCAGCCAATATAGTCATCGCGCGGCTTGAGCTGCAGGCCCGCCGCGGTGAAACACAAGCCGCCCACAATCCCGTAGCGCGATGAACGGATCCAGTAGCGCAGCAAACCACCCGGTGCGCGCCGCCAACCGCCACGATGATGGCTCTCCATCATCGAATCCCAACAACGGCGATCCGCCTCTGAAACCAGATCAACCGAGACAACACCAAGCGCCGCGAGCGTGCAGGAAAGAGACAGGTCCGGATAACCAACCGCCGCACGAACATGGGCATCACCAACCGGTAACGCGCGGGGCGGCAAGGAAACACCAAGCTCGCGCGCCAGAACCGGAAGCACATGATGCCCCGATGACAAACGCGGGCGACCCCGATAGTCAAGCCAGCCCTCGAGACTGGAGATCTCGCGCGCTAGTGATGCGCGCGAGCAATCACCACTCTTGCATGCATTGCTCAGCCACGACATCGTGTCCGCTGAAACCTGACGCAAACCAATCTGCATGATGCTGCTTCATGCAGAAACTCATGTCGGAATCAAGTGTGATTCAATGATAAGGCCGGGGCCCGGTCGGGAACATTGATACACGCGCGGTTTTTCTCGATGCACTGCCGGTGGTCCACCTGTTCACCGATACCGCAGATATCCGGATTTCCGCAGCCGCAATTTCAGGACGGATCGACGTAGTCATCTTCACCCTTGTTCGGAAACCAGGACCGGAGTCCTGCAGCGATACTTGCCATCCTTCCACATCTCCCATCGTTCGTCCGTATTGCCGTGCGCACAGGTTCTTCGCCCAGAGTCACTTCTACGGATTTCATGAACAAGGGATTCTCACCGGCCTTGAAAGACAAACGACCAGGAAACCGCTCCATTTGCCCAATGTAATCCATTCGATCGTCGATTCCGTTTCTGTCAGCGGGCCTCTCCATCAGTCCTCGAATTGGCGATACATCATTTTCATCGAAGTTCAGGAAACCAGGTTCCACTTCGCAAATCCTCGAGCGGGCCTTCACCGTCCCGCTCAGGTCGTAATCGCTGTGAATGTCTCCTGGAGCAGGAAGATCTGAACCGGTTATTGGAGAGTGGAACGCACCGGCGTCAACAGCCTCGATGGAGAGTTACGCAAGTATGAACACGTATACGAGGGGGCTATTGTCATGTTCGCAGACGATGCGGGCACGCCGGGTGTCGCCGACCCCGTCCGACAATGCTGGTTTGACGGCCAGAAACGTATAGCAGACTGGAAAGAACCCTCGTAGCGAACTCCCTCTTCATTCAGCAAATTGCGTTCAGATCATCGTGATCAGTTATCATGCGGTGGGGCGCCATTTCACCGTGGTTCGGAAAGCAGAACCCGAGGCTTGCCACGAAAACGCTCATTCGTACACACCGGACTTCGGTTCATGCTTCATACCGCTCTCTACGGCGGTGCCGTCCCGGGCGAATTCAGAGCGGACTGTATCGCGAATATGGCGCAGTGCGGGAAGGGTTTCCCGATGGTGGCACGGGAGAAGATCGCGCTGCTGCTTCGCACGGCCCCCTGCGGACGCGTTCGCGTGTACACACACAATTCTTGGCTTGCACCGGTCATGAACCTGACTATATTGCGCCAACCTGTCGGCGCGAGTGTGGTTTATACGTATCGACTCATCCGACAGAAACTCCAGTTCCCGCAATCTACACGAGAATTGTTGTATGCCGTTCTATGAGAATGTCTTCATCGTACGCCCTGACGCATCACCCCAGCAGGTGGAAAATCTTGCCGCCAGGATGGAGACCCTGATCAAGGACCAGGGCGGTGACGTGCCGAAGACAGAGTTCTGGGGCCTCAAGTCACTGGCATACAAGATCAAGAAAAACCGCAAGGGTCACTATGTTCACATGAACGTTGATGCACCCTCCGAAGCAGTCGGTGAACTTGAGCGTTCGCTTCGACTCAACGAGGATATCCTGCGTTTCATGTCGATCCGTGTCGAGAAACTCGACCGGGATGCCACGGCAATGATGCGAAACAAGTCAAACCGGGATGACCGCTCCATTCGTCGTGGCGGCGCCCGCAAGCCCGCTGCGGAAGGGATTACCAAACCAGACGTCGCGGCAACACCGGCCACGCCCGAATCTGAAGAAGGAAATGCGGAATGATATCGCCTGCTCGCGGACCCTATTGGCGGCGCCGCAAGTCATGTCCGTTCTCCGGCCCGAATGCGCCGCAGATTGATTACAAGGACGTCAAACTATTGCAGCGTTACATTTCCGAACGCGGCAAGATCGTTCCGTCGCGTATCACGGCTGTTTCCGCAAAGAAACAGCGCGAACTGGCCCGTGCAATCAAGCGGGCGCGGTACCTGGCGCTTCTTCCCTACGTTTCCCAATAATCCGCACAAGCCAGATTGCGACTTCTCAGCCTCCCTGAAATCTCGGCGGCAGTTGTAGCGGGCCCACTTTGTGCTGCCGCTTTTCTGATCGGGATTGATCACTCGATCTGGGGTGTGTTTCTGGCGCTCATTTCGCCGCTGCCCATCTATATGGCGACGCTCGGCTGGAGCAGCATCTCGAGCGGATTTGCAGGTGTTCTCGCAGTTTGCATCGCCATGGTCTTCAGCGGTCCGTTTCTGGCAAGCGTCTTCAGTGTGATTTTTGTCATTCCGGCATTCCTGCTCTCGCATGTCAGCTGCATCCCGGTATCCGACGACCCAGAGGACAGAAAGTGGCCGACTGCCTCGCAGCTGGTTCAGTTGCTCATTGGCGCCGGTGTCTTTCTTGTCATTCTGGTTTCACTTGCACTCGCCGTAACGCCCAATGGTTTGATCGGAACTGTTCGCGACAACCTCTTCAGCGTGATCGATCTGGTCTTCCAGTCAGAGGGTTCTGATCCGGAAACAACAGGTCTGAATGAGCTTGTCGATATCTGGGATTCGCTGGTGCTGGGCCTGATTGTCGCATCGGTGGTCATTGCTCATGGCGCAATGGGCGCACTTGGCCAGGGACTGGTGCGCAGTTTTGCCACGCCGCGGCGCACAACCCCGGCGTTCTGGCAGTTGCGTCTGCCTGTTCATTATCCGATCGCCGCCGTTCTCCTGCTTGCGGCGGTTCTGCTCTTCGACCTGGGGTTCGAATCAACCGGTGGATTCTGGACCTTTGCAGAGTTCCTTGCCACGGCGCTCTTGCTGGTACTTGCTGCGGGTTTTCTGATACAGGGACTTGCTGTATTGCATGCACTGACACGCGGCATGATGTTTCAGCCCCTGATACTGATTGGCTGCTATTTTGTGGTTCTGATTTTTCAACCATTCGGTGCCCTTGCATTTGCCTTGATCGGATTTGCCGAACCCTGGGCCGGGTTCAGGGAACGATTTGGTGTCGAGACGGAGTAAGTTCGATGAACATTGTATTGCTTGAACGGGTCGAGAAACTCGGGAACATCGGTGATGTGGTGAAGGTTCGCGACGGATACGCCCGTAATTTCCTGCTTCCGCAAGGCAAGGCCCTGCGGGCGACACCAGAGAACATTTCCGGTTTCGAGGCTGAGCGGGCCCATCGTCTCGAAATGAACAGATCCCGTCGCGAGCGCGCTGAAAGTCATGCAAACGTGATTGAAGGCGTCAACGTAACGCTGATCCGGCAGGCTGCAGACAACATGCAGCTTTACGGTTCGGTCAAGGCGCGCGACATTGCCGATGAGCTGATCAAGATGGGTTACGAGATTGAACGTCGCAATGTCATTCTCGAGAGTCCGATCAAGACCCTTGGATTGCACAAGGTGACTGCACGCCTGCACCCGGAGGTATCCGTTACCGTCATTGCAAATGTTGCACGCAATGAGGACGAGGCACTTGCCCGGCTTGAAGAGGAGGCCGGATCCGAAGCGGATTCTCTCGGGGAATCCACCGAGGCAACTGTGGATGGAGACGCAGATTCTCACCAGTCCGAATCGGAAGACTGAGTGCCATACGCGACGTAAATGAAGAAAACCTTCGGTTCAGGGAACAACCAATGTGTCAGCCTCCTGGTGTTCCCTGCTGGAAGCAGAAACCTACCAACAGACCATGTTTCATACCGTTGTCAGTCAATGCGGAGAAGCATCGTACCTCTGACATTTGGGTTGGATTGATTTTGCGAGGATTGGTCATCGATCAGTAACCCCTGCACGGGTTCCAAAGCAAAGACAGCAAACTTATTATCTGGTGGTTACCATAGCTGGAGGGTCAGCCGATGCTCGTTGCGGGACTCCTGGAACGAATCATCAAGGTCGGTCATCTACGGCTGATAGAATTCAACGGAACTGTTCATGACTTCGGTCAGGTCGGTGTGCATCCGTCCGCGACGATTCGCATCCATGATCGATCGCTGCTTCGCAAGATTGCGATGAACCCGAACCTGGCTGTCGGCGAAGCCTTCATGAATGGAACCCTGACAATCGAAGACGGAGACATTGTCGATTTCTGGGATGTCATTGGCCGGAATTTCCCCAATATACCCTCAGCTAGCAAGGGAAAGGGGTTCATTCCATGGTTCCATCGCAGTGTCCTCAGACCGTTGCAACAAAACAATCCCGTTTCCCGCGCAAGGCAGAATGTCGCACACCATTACGACCTGTCGGGCGAACTGTTTGATCTGTTCCTGGACAACGATCGCCAGTACTCCTGCGCCTATTTCACCTCTCCGAACAACACGCTGGAGAAGGCACAAAATGACAAGAAACGCCACATAGCGTCGAAACTGCTTCTGGAGCCCGGCATGAAAGTGCTGGACATCGGTTCGGGCTGGGGTGGCATGGGCCTCTATCTCGCGAAAGAGACCGGCGTCGATGTAACAGGCGTCACGCTTTCTGAAGAGCAGTACGCGGTTTCCAACAAACGTGCAGCCGATGCCGGTATGAGTAATCAGGTCCGATTCCTTCTCAAGGATTATCGCGCGATTGACGAGAAGTTTGACCGTATTGTTTCCGTCGGCATGTTCGAACACGTCGGTGTTCGCCATTACCCCGAATTTTTCTTCAAGGTTCGCGATCTGCTGACCCGCGACGGCGTCATGCTCCTGCATTCGATTGGCTGGTTCGGTGAGCCGAGCAACACAAATCCCTGGATCAGGAAGTACATTTTCCCGGGTGGATATACGCCGTCATTGTCCGAAGTCTTCGCGTCGGTCGAGCGCTGTGGCCTTTACACAACCGATCTCGAAATCTTGAAAACGCATTACGCTGAGACCCTCAAGAACTGGCATCGGCGCTTTGCGGAAAATCGCGCACGCATAAGCGAAATCTACGACGAACGGTTCTGTCGCATGTGGGAATTCTATCTCCTCGGTTGTGAAGCAGCCTTCCGTTACAGCAAACAGATGGTTTTCCAGTTGCAGCTCTCGTCCGACAGATACGCAACACCTGAAACACGCGAATACATGGAGAACTGGGAGCACGCGCATCCCTGATCGCACCGGGTTGTCACCGGCCATCAACGATGTGCAGTGGTCTCCGCCGTGTGCATGTGGATAAACATTGCGTAGGCCAGTTTTTCATGAGATCGCCTGACTCGATCCCTGCTGTCCCTTTTCCGGCTATCCGTAACTGGCAACGCACTGGGTGGATTCGAGTCGCGGTGTGATACCCAACCCCAGCCCCGCAGGCAGCGGGATCTGGCCATCGGTCACAGCGATGCCGTTATCGGGATCATAATGACCATCGATATAAGGCTGGGCAATCCAGACGCCTTCGTTGAGACGAGGTGAAACGGTTGCACCCATGTGAACGCACGCTGCAGCAATGATGTCGCCACCCCATGCGTCATCGCACGTATGGGGCATCGATCGCGCCTTGCAGATGTCGCGAGCGACCCGCAGATTCCCCAGACCCCCGAGACGCGTCACCTTGAATCCAAAACCGTCGCAAACACCTTCGCCGACAGCCGTAATCACGACATTGAGATCGGCTGTGTTCTCGTCGAGATAGACAGGGTGCTCGAGCTGCGATCGTATTGATCGAATTTCCTCGATCGTGTTGCACGGTTGCTCAAGAACCAACGGAATGTCCCGGCAGGCTTTCGACAACAACAGGGTATCGCGAGCCAACAGGCCCCGGTTGCCATCAAAGGCAAGACGCGCCTTGTCACCAACCGACTCCCACACCTTGCGAACAGTTTCGATGTCGGTGTCGACAGGCCGTCCACCGATCTTGATCTGAAGGCGACAATAGCCCTCGAGACACATCTCGGTCGCCTGTCGCGCAATCTCGTCTGGCGCACCGACACCTACTGCGTAATACGCCGGAACCCGTTCGGTCACCGGGCCGCCGAGCAGGTCGCAAACCCTGACGCCGTAGTGTTTGCCGGCGAGGTCCCACAGTGCCACGTCGATTGCAGCCTTTGCATAATTGTGACCACAAAGTTGACGATCCATGGCGTCGCGTATCGCGTGAAGGTTGAGCGGGTTCAAACCAATCAACGACGGCGCCATTTGCGCAAGTGCGGCACGGGCCCCAAGGGCATGTTCAGGCTGATACACCGGACCAACCGGACATACCTCGCCATAGCCCTGGAGACCGGTGCTGGTTACAATTCTTACGACTGTTGAATCGAGTTCGTGAACCTCGATCCCTGACATCGTGTACGGCCCGTCCCGGACCGGTAGGTCGATTTGGTAGACGTGAATTTCTGTCAGTTTCATGTCGCGTCGGGATGACGGCCTGGATCGCATTTTCTACGTCGTCGCAAACCAGGGTCCCCCGTCGTTTCAGGAATCATTGCCATTGGAGCGCCGGGCCAGTCGGATAAACATACCAACCGGTCCACGCTGTCGCCAGAAGACGCCGTGGCGTTGTCGGCTGTGCTCGGCCATCGACTGGGTAAGGCGGTCCAGCACTATCGGCAGTATGACAATTCCATGGCCGCCGACTGTCGCGATTCCCACGTCCAGCCGGCCGATCCCCGCAATACCATTTGTGCGAATCCGCCGAAAGCAATCATCGAAGCAACGACGACCATCAACAACGACATCATCAGGGTCTGGTTGATCCCCGCCATGATGGACGCCATGGCCAGTGGTAATTGAGCCTTCCACAAGAACGGCCTTTCGGACGCACCGAAGGCCAGCATGACTTCAACAACATTGATCCGCACCTCCGAATTCGCGACCACATGCTGGGTATTGACGTCAAATCCGATATTGCCGATGCCTTCAACAACCGTATTGGCGGATCCAGTTCGTCTTGTCTGGCAGCGGGCGAAGGGCACTGCAAGCCAGACCACTTCCTCGCCCGGACGAAGTACGCCACTCTGCCAAAGCGGTGTCCAAGTGTAATACAGGGTAGACTCCCCAGCATTCACGCGTTCGACGGCATCGGGAATGATGGCGATATATCCAACCTGGAGATGCTGTACGGTATCACGCAATGCATACGCGCCCACCTGGTGCTCAATAACCCGTTCGCAGCCCCAGCCTGTTTCGCAGCCATGGAATAGAGATCGGCCATGCCGTTCCCGTCAATCTCAAACAGCTTCGCAATCTCGGGGTCCTGGAACTGACCAGGTGATGTAATGTCGTGCGCGTCAGCCGTGGGTTTGTCTATCAGATTGCCTTGGAGCGCGTTCTCAACAAGCGTTCCCACACGCTGCCAGTTTGCGTCACCGCCATTCTGTTCCCAGAACGTCTTGTGAAGCGACCACCACAGCGCCGGATAGAATGTCGCATCGTCGTTCGCTACGGCGACAAAACTTGCTTGTATCCGAGCACCGCGGGTTCCTCCACGTCGTATCCGAGTTCGGTGAGTCCCGTGGCAACGATGCAGGTTTGATTAAGCTCTTCTGCGTATCCCTGGCAGATTGGCTTGACCTTGTCGGTTGCAGCGGACATCGTCATCGCTTGGCACGCCAGGAACACCGCGATCGATACAACAATCGATTTTCTCAACGTCAAATTCACCCCTGCTTGCCGTTGTCCGATCAGCGTACTGAACCAGACAGCGTTTTCATCTGTCCGGTTCGCCTGTGCCAAGTTGTGAAAGGCGAACAATCGACGCAAAGGCCTACAAATGACGTGTACGCGTTTGGAACATAACCGTCAGTTATGATCAGCGGACACATTCGACGATGGCACTCCCCTGATGTTCCATCACAATGGTTCCACTATCATCCTTTTCTGACCGATCGAAACAGACATGACGAACGCTATAAACCGCTGCGGAAGGCATTTCTTCGAGTTGACCTCGGTTGCGTTGCCGTGAGCAAGGCCGTTACTCCAGACCTCCGGTATTACTGTTGGTTACGCAAAACATGAAAACATGTCGTGCGGGAATCGGCGACTTTGCAATTATTCTGGAATTCTGGAGGGAATTGCCCGATGAGTGAGACAACTGCCGCCATTGGTTCAGGTCGTCGTCGCGGACGGGCGGTTCGCATGCGTGCCCGAACGGTCAAACCGCTTCGATTCCTGCCGGAACTGGACCGGACCATCCCTTGCGTCAATCTGATGTCGCCGGAACAGGTCGAGATGGTTCACGACACGACCATGAACCTGCTTGAAAACAAGGGCATCGAGTTTCGTGACGCGGAAGCGATTGCCTTGTGGAAAGCTGCGGGCGTCGCGGTAGACGGTTGGCGGGTGCGTATTGATCGCGAACATCTGATGGAACTTGTGGCGACTGCACCGGAAACGTACACGATGGTTGCGCGTAATCCTGCGCGCTCGGTCACACTCGGCGGTCGAAAACAGATCTTTACGCCGGCTTACGGCGCACCCAATGTTCTGGACCTCGACGGCAATCGCCGGAATGCCACGCTCGCGGATTTCAGCAATTTTGCAAAACTGGCGCACATGTCGCCGGCGATGCACATGTCGGGTGGCGTACTGTGTGAGCCAATGGATGTACCTGTCCCGAAGCGTCACCTGCACATGATCTACAGCCTGATCCGACATTCGGACAAACCGTTCATGGGCATGGTAACCGCGCGCGAGCGCGCCGAGGACACGATGACCATGGTGAAGATTCTCTTCGGCGAAGATTTTGTCGAACAGAACACGGTTCTCACAGCGCTCGCGAACTGTAATTCGCCGCTGGTATGGGATCAGACCATGCTCGATGCGGTCAAGGTCTACGCGTCACACAACCAGGCCATGCTCTTCTCACCGTTTGTTCTCGGTGGTGCAAGCACGCCTGTAAGCAGTGTTGGCGCATTGATTCAGGTCAACGCCGAAGCACTCGCTGGCATTGCCTTTTCGCAACTCGTTCGTGTTGGTGCACCGGCTGTCTATGGCCAGTGGTTGGCGACAGTGTCCATGAAATCGGGTGCACCGATGGCCGGTACACCCGAGATCTGTCACATGAACATGCTGGTCGGGCAGATGGCCCGCCATTACCGCCTCCCCTGGCGTTGCAGTGGCGGTTGCTCGAGTGCCAAGATCGTGGACGCACAGGCTGGTTATGAGTCTGCACGCAACATGTATGGTGTCATGATGGCCGGCGCTAATTTCGTCCTCTCGACAACCGGATATATGGAAGGGGCTCTCACACAGGGTTACGCCAAGTTCGTACTGGATGCTGAACAGATGGAAATGTTCTACAGGCTCGGACAGGGGGTTGATTTTGACGAACTCGAGGGCGCGATGAATGCCATGAACGAGGTGGAACCCGGCGGCCACTTTCTTGGTACAAAGCATACGCTCGACAACTTCGAGAAGGCATTCATGATGCCGGAACTGATGAGCCACGACAGTTTCGAGCAGTGGCAGGCGGAAGGCGGTCAGGACGCCAACCAACGTGCCATCACCAGAGTCCGGCAAATGCTATCGGACTACGAATACCCTCTGCTGGACGAGGCGACCGACGAGGAATTACGGGACTTTGTCTCGCGACGGGAACGGGAACTTCCCGAACTTGTAACCTGACGCTAACAGGTCACCAAGCAGTTGCGTAGCAACCGGCTGTTCATTTTTGCGTCGAGCGTACTGTTGACCAGCGCGGAACGGAAAAAGGTCCGGTGGCCCAGCGCAGTGTTGCTCAGCCGGGTCTGACGTTCGGGTTCTACATCATGTATGCGGTTGCCGGCCAAACAGGCCCCAGCTGAATTGCATCACCAAACCGTTCCAGCGACAGGCTTGCGGCAATCGGCGCGGACCGCTCCGTCATGAACCTCGATCACTCGACGGTTTGTACTTCGCGGACACCCCGGAAGATCTCATGCACCAGATGTCCGTGTGCAGCCGAACGAAACTCCTTATCCGTCATCACCTTGTAGAAGATCTCTCCATTCGCGCGATGAACAGCTCGTCCAGCACGCCATCCAGGTAGGCGGCGAAGTCCGTGAAGCTGTTGGCGTGCGCGGCCTCCGCGATGCGCTTGTCGTTTTCCGCCGAAGCCCGTATCTGATCGAAGAACAACTGATCCGCCTCCGTGAAGTCGGTTCCGAAACGCTCGTTCAGGCGATCGATCAGCCTCGAGAGCGCCACCTCATCGTCCAGAACGAAGGCCTGACCATTGCCGGGCGGCGGGAGCTTCGCCAGAAGGTTCCTCGCGTAGGCGTAGAGACGCTCAAGGTCGGTATCCTGATACGGGATGATCGGCGACAGGAAGGCGTAGAGATTGCGATAGGCTGTCAACTGCCCGCGAAACTCCTCGCACTTCTCCTCCTCGTGATCCAGGATAACGCTCGAGCGACTTGATCTCGGTGCCGTCCTGCTCGCGCTGCAGGTCTCGGAGGGCGGGCATGAGCTTGTCGGCGGCGCGGTGTCTGGGCGTCGAGCATGTTGACGAAGCCCCAGAGCACGCTTACGCGCTCGTCGGCGAGCTGGACCCCGTCGGGCGCGACACCTTCGATGAGGATGCGGAACGCCTCGCAGACCGCGTCGGTGGTGTCTTCGGCGTCCCAGATGTCGCGGTTGTCGAACTCGTCGCGCCCGGGGGTTGCGCCGAAGATGGCCGCGTGTTCGCAGACGGTTGCGGTAGCGGACTGTCCGGCGGTCTCGATGGTGGTCACGTCGATGACAACAAGATCGAGATCCGCTTGATTTCAGGGTGGAGGCATCCTGAGTCCGCAAGCCGCGCTGGCAAGGTGTGTTGAAAAAGGGTCCCGTTGCCTTACATGGTCCTCGTGGATTAGGGGTTGTTCCCGGTCGGCGTCTGGCCTCGAGGATATTCGGGGCCTTTCGTTTTCAGGGAAAGTTTTCACTCCCCATTTCTGATAGTTTCCGTCCCGGTCCCGATATAGCTTTTGGCTGACGATGTTCCAGGATCGGTTGGCTTGGTCGGGTCTCAGGGAGTGTATGCCGATCGGCCGTGCGGTCAGATCGGCAAGTTGCAGACCCGGCGAATTGATCTTCTTGTCCGCGAAGACGATTTCGAATCCGGGCATGGGATCTGGAGCATTCCTGCCGGAGCGAATTCGGTGGAAGGCGAGTTCGAGCGCCATGTCCTCCCGCCGCCCCTTACGTTCCACTACGATATGCGTGTTTTGCGCATGCTGAACCCTTTCCCGAAGGAAGGCATGAGCGCGTTCCATGCATGATGCGAGGGAAAGATCGTAGGGATTTTCCGGATCGACATGGCGTTGTCTGTGGCGTTTCTTGTCGATGACAGTGGCCACGACAGTGAATTCGGCATTCGCAATCAACCGGTTCAATCCAGCCATGAAGGGTTCCCGTTTTCGAAGGCTTTTCAGGAAAGCGAAGGGAGGTTTCTGCTTGCGGATATCGTGTTCATGCAGGACCACCGCATCATGGCCGAAATGCTTGAATTTGAACTCGTGCACGACGGGATCAACGACATTCGCATAGGGTGACTTGTGAAATATGCAGAAATCGAGGGCGAACAGAGGATAATCTCGATCGATGGATCCGATATTATGGTCGCCGCTCTCATCGACAAAGACGATGTAATCGCTGTAGTTCGTGCTTCGGAGCCGCTCAGACCGGATACAAGTCAGTCGATTCAAGCGTCGCTGATGACGCCACGTTTCATCAGCGCATCAATCCGGTCGGCGATGCGCTGGGCAGCGCTCGCATGTCGACATTCAGTGCAACACGAGAAAACAAATCGCAGCGCAGTTATGCGGGGAATTGGTCGAAGCGCTCAAGCGGAAGGCAGCGGACAACGAACGGTATGCTGAGGCCGAACGCGTAACGGTCCCGGACCTCAAACGCCGTCTGGTCGTCGCTGAGCTTGTGCATCTGGTGCAAGATCAGAATCTTGAACATCAGCACCCGGTCCGGCACCGGGCGAAGCCCGTCTCATCGCACCAACACCCTTGGCGGTTCATCCAGCTACGCGGACTGATCCTCATAGTCGAAAACGCATAGCGCGCACCAACCGCATTCCTTCCAAATCGACCAGTCACCCATTTTCGTCATCAACCACAGAAACAAACAATCTTGAGAGCCCCACCGTTGATGGCGAAGTGGGGTCAACCCACGGTGAACTGTCCCATCATGCCACGATCCTCATGTTCCAGGATGTGGCAATGATACATATAGGGATACTTCTCGGTTGCCGGATGATCAAAACGCACGACAATCTCGGACCAATCGTCGTCATTCAGCACCACCACGTCTTTCCAGCCTCGTTGATCTGGCGACGCCGATGATCCTTCCATTCGCTCTATCAGGAACGAGCAGCCATGCACATGGAACGGATGTGCGCCTTGGTTGGACCGAATACGCCATCGTTCCCAGACGCCTTGTGGAACCTGTTCATTAATCACGTTCATATCCATCACCGCACCGTTGATGGCCATGTTCATGGCGGCATGATCACTATGCTGGTCACCGTTGTCGCCGTTCTCCATAGTGAGAATAAAGTCACGGGATCGCGCTATTTCCTTGGGTTGTGGACGGATAATGGTAGCCAGTCGCTCAGGTAGTGGCGCGGTATGTGCTCGCAGAGACTTGTCAACGATTAATGTCAAAGACGGCGGGGGAAGATCTCTCCCGGATCGGTCAAACAGGTTCCACAGCCCTCCGAGAATACCTTCCCCGTCGTCGAATTCATCTTCGAACAGCGTCAACAGTCCGGCAGACTTGCCATCTGCCATATCTACGACAATTTCGCAGCGCTCACCCGGTGACATTTCCATCCTTGTCATTGACACCGGTGCTTCCAGCAGGCCGCCGTCACTGGCGATCTTGTAAAATGTGCGGTTGTCGGCAAAGCCGACGACATAAAAGCGTGCATTGGCACCGTTCAGAAGTCGCAACCGAACTTTGCCAGCAGGCACGTTGGCAACCGGTGCTATTGCGCCGTTGATGACTACGGTGTCGCCCAGCCAGCCATCCTCGCTTGCGTCGTGCAGTGAATAAACCAAACGGCCTTGTGCATCGAAGGTTCGATCCTGGATGACAATGGGCAAATCATCGACGCCGTATTGACTTGGGAGAAGCAGTGAGTCGATCTGTTCGTCATCAATGATGATCAGGCCGGCAAGTCCGCGATAAGTTTGTTCGCCAGTTTTTCCGTGGGTATGGGCGTGATACCAACACGTCGCTGCCGGCTGCACGATCGACAAACCGGGTTGCCACTCGGCATCAGGAGCGATTGCCAGCTGCGGACCACCATCGACCTCGCCGGGCACATGCAAGCCGTGACCGTGTACGGCCACGCTTTCGGCCAGTCTGTTATGGTAATGCAAATTGAGTTCGCTAAATTGCCGGGTTCGAATCGTTGGCCCCAGGTAATCTTGACTGAACCCCAAGGTTGGTGTCTTGACACCGGACTTGAAAGACCAGGTGCCATTTCGAATGACCAGTTTCACCGGCCTTCCATCACGACCATCAACAAGGGGTGGTATCGGTAATGGCGATGGTGTCGTCTGGCTCCAACCATAGCGGACGTAACTTGTACTGATGAAAGCCGTACTGCCGGCAATGAACTGACGCCGCGAAAATTTCCGTCGCACTAAGCTGGTGCTCCTTGTGACTGAGAAGATTGATACTTTGGGCCTGCCGGATTGGCTAAAACAAACAGGAGTACCTGCCAGTTCACCTATCGCGGTGCAATCAATCGGCCAGAATCGACGGTAGAGGCAGTTTCGACGTTCGCCCGCCATCGATTGTAATGATTTGACCTGTCACAAAACGCGAATCTCTGCTTGCCAGCCACACGACCACATCGCCCACATCGAGCGGTTCGCCAATGTGACCGACGGGATGCAGCTTCTCCAACTCGGAAACAACGAGTTCACGATCCGGATGTCTTTCGACATAGAGTTTGTTGAGATCCGTATCGATCCAGCCCGGTGCGACTGCATTGCAGCGAATACCGGAAGGACCGAGGTCGACGGCAAGTGCTACTGTCAGTCCGTGGACGCCGGCCTTGGATGCCGCGTAGGCAGTATGTCCCGGATTACAGGCGATCCCCTCCACCGAACCAACGTTGACGATAGCGCCCCCGCCACGCGCAACCATCCACGGCGAAACATGCTTCGCCATCAGGAAAGGACCCTTGAGGTTGACTGCCATCATGCGATCCCAATCCGCCTCGGATTGTTCGTCCAGAGTCTTTTCGAACATGATGCCAGCATTGTTCACCAGGATATCGATGCCGCCCTGTTCCGCCGCCAGAGAGTTGACGAAGTCCTCGATCGAGCTGCAGTCGGTTACATCCAGGTGCTTCCAGTTCAGGGTGTCGTTTTCAGGTGCACGCAAGTCGCCGACGATCACGCTGGCCCCCGCCTCTGCGAGACGATAGGCAATCGCGCGTCCGATTCCCTGTGCGCCGCCCGTCACCACAGCGCATTTTCCCGTCAGACGCCCTGTCATCTTGCCGTGTAGCCGCCATCAATCGATATGGCAGCGCCGGTAATGTGCGCACTTGCATCCGATGCCAGAAACAGGATGAGTTCAGCGATTTCTTCCGCAGTCGGGATCCTTCCCAACGGAATCCCCGCACGGCTTCTCTCCATCACTTCTTCCGGTGTGTTTCCAGGTCCGTGATGCCCCGATACCAGCATCGGCGTTGCGACCGCGCCGGGACAAACCGCGTTCACACGAATACTGTCAGCAGCATGATCGAGTGCCATCGCCCGTGTCAGGTTCACAACTGCACCCTTGGAGGCACAGTAGGCAGGCATTCCTGTTGTGCCGACCAGACCGACAGTTGATCCCAGATTGATGATTGCGCCGCCGCCATTCTTGCGCATGGCCCTGATCGCAGCGCGTGCCATGAAAAAGGTACCGTCAACATTGGTGGCCATTATGCGGCGCCAGTTCTCGTCACTCGTGTCAAGTGCATTACCGCGCCACATGGCTCCTGCAGCATTGGCAAGGACATCAAGATGTCCATAGTCCGCGACAATCCTGTTGACCGCGTCAACGCAAAATGCCGAGTCAGATATTTCTCCAAGGACGAAACGACCTTCACCTCCGGCACGTCTGATGCGGTTTGCGATGTCAGAGGCCTTGTCCTGGTCCCGTCCCGTCAGCATGACCCTCGCACCGGCTTTTGCTGCGGCCAACGCGGTTGCAGCACCGATGCCGGAAGTTCCGCCAGTTACAAGAAACACCTTTCCGTCCAGATTTCTGTTCACATTTCCAGCCCTGCGCGATGTCGCCTATAGGCAAAGTTCGCCTTGACACCCCAACCCAGAAACGGTTCCGGAGGCAACTGATCCGGCCTGCCGGCACGCAACATGATGTTCAGCAATTCGGACCCCTTCCCCGCGATGAGGTCAGCGAGCAACATGCCACAGACAGTGCCGCGGGCAATGCCAACACCATTGTGACAGAAACTGCCGAAAACAGTCTCATTCAGCTTGCCAAACACAGGCTGTCCATTGCGCGAAAGCGCAAGTATGCCGCCCCAGCTGTATTCCAGATCAACCCTGTCCAACATGGGAAACCGGTTCACGAACGACGCTTTCTGCCGCATCGCGGCTCGCCGCAGCCATGACTCATCGCAGTGAAATTGCCGGGCATAACTGTAGATGTTGCGGATCAGGATCCGGTCATCTGCCGTGCGGCGAACGGTACTGCCGAAAGGATCAGCCGGAATGACGCCCCACGAGGATGTTCCACCGAGCGTATTGATCTCCTCCTCGCTCAGCGCACGGGAAAGACTGCCCCACGTCGCGATCGGAATGATGGAATGATCAAAGAAGCCGAACTGTGTCGCAAATCCGTTGTTTGCCAGAACCAGCGTTCGTGCCGTGATTTCTCCGTCCCGAAGGAGCAGTCTGTGTACCGGACCGTAGTGGACTTCCGTAACCGGTGAATTCTCATAGACCGTGACATTTTCCGGCATCGTCCTCGCCATGCCCGTGACGAGTGCGGCGGGCTGAATGAGGATGGTTCCTGGCGTGTGAAGCCCCTGGATATAGAACTCCGTACCGGTGATCGACTTCATCTCTTGTGCATCGATCCAACGGTAATCGGCACCCAGCAGATCCAGATTGCCGCTATAGGCGCGCAGGAGCGCTGCGCCCCTTGGCGTCGCAGCCGCGTGGATCTTGCCGTCTTCGCGCCAGTCACATGCGATCCGGTTCCGTTCGACGATTTCTCGCAGATAGTCCTGTCCCGCGCGATTCAGGGAAATCTGCTGCCTTTCCGCCTCCAGCGATCCGCTGAAGTCGGTGGCCCGGATGTTGTGGGCCTGATCAATGGCAAAACCTGAACATCGTCCAGCGGAATTGTTTCCGATGCGTTCGGCATCTATCAGGGCGACCCGCGCCTGCGAATCGAGCTCACCAAGGCGACGTGCAGCAGCCAGTCCTGTGAATCCACCGCCAATGACCGCATAGTCAACCGTCATGCTGCCCGTTGCCACATTGGGTGGCGCCAGTGGCGGCAAGATCTTGAGCCAACCGTTGCCGTCGTCAGACTTCGGAAGAATCCCGACTTTCACCGGGCGATTCTCGCTCAGGACAGGTCCATCCAGATTGTCTTGGTTTCGCAATACTGATCATGCGCTGCCAGTGACTTGTCACGGCCTGCAAAACCGGAAAGTTTGAAGCCGCCAAACGGCGTTGTCACATCACCCTCGCTGTAACAGTTGACGCTGACCGTCCCCGCCTTGATCGCACGCGCGGCATTGTGCGCCGTCTTGTTTGACATGGTGAAAACCGACGCTGCCAGCCCGTACGCGGTATCGTTAGCCATGGCAATGGCCTGTTCCGGCGTTTCGAACGTCATCATGGCAAGCACGGGACCGAACACCTCTTCCGTGGCCAGAGGTGAACCGGCATCAACAGCATCGAAGATTGTCGGTTCGACAAAATAACCGCCCGTTTCCTTGAGTACCTGTTTACCGCCACGGACAAGCTGTGCGCCGTCCTTCGACGCTTCAGCAATGTGATCCGTCACCTTCGTCAGATGTCCGTCCTCGATCAGGGGACCGACTCGCGTTGTGGCGTCGAGCGGGTTGCCAACGACCCACGCATGCGTGCGCTCAAGAATCCGTTCCAGCAATGCATCCTTTATGGAACTGTCGACGAGCACGCGTGAATTGGACGAACAGTTTTCACCCATGTTCCAGAACGCCGAGTTTGTCACATGATCCGCGACCGTGTCCAGATCACCGGCGTCACGCATGACGATCAGCGGGTTCTTTCCGCCGCATTCCAGGAGTATGCGCTTCAGGTTTGAATCTGCCGAATACTTCAGGAACAGGCGTCCCGTCTCGGTCGAACCTGTGAACCCGATACAGTCCACACCGGGATGAAGCCCGATGGCCTTGCCGACCGTCTCGCCAAAACCCGGAAGCACGCTGACCACACCGTCGGGAACGCCTGCCTCGACTGCCAGTTCGCCGATCCGGATCGTCGACAGGGACGTCTGTTCAGCAGGCTTCAGTATGATGCAGTTACCACTCGCAAGTGCCGGCCCGAGCTTCCAGGCTGCCATCATCAACGGGAAGTTCCACGGGAGAATTGCACCAACGACACCGATCGGTTCCCGTACGATCATCGATACGACACCACCGCCTGCCGGAGCCAGGCTGTCGTAAATCTTGTCGGCTGCCTCTGCATGCCAGCGAATTGTATTGACCGACTCTGGAAGATCGATCTGCAAACAATCCGAAATTGGCTTGCCGGCTTCCAGCGCTTCCATCAGCGCCAGTTCGTCGCAATGTGCCTCAATCAGCGTGGCAAATCGCTGCAGGATGGTTTTTCGTTCTGTCGGGGACATGCGCGGCCAGGGACCGTCATCAAACGCCGCACGTGCGCTCTTTACTGCCTTGTCGACATCAACACTTGCACATTCAGCGACCGTGGCCAGTACACGGCCATTGGCGGGATTGAGCGTATCGAACGTCTTGCCGCTCTCGGACGCGAGGCTGCGCCCTCCAATGACCGCCTTGGTCGAAAGTCTGAGATCATCTGCCCGTAGAGGAGAACCGGCCATCGCCTTACGCCACTTCACGTGCCGGTTGCCGATAGGACTGCACGAGCCAATCACGTTCCTCTTGCCAGTCACGCCAGATCAGTCGTTCAGTCCTCGTACGATTCACCGGAAGTTTCGAAAGTGCCATGCGAATTTCGTGTCGCGCCAGGCTGGGAACCAGTGGCAGAGGCTTTCTCGGCGGTCCCATGTCCCGGCCGCTCAGACGGGTCGCAGCCTTGACGCCGCTGCAATAGTCAACGTCGTGCCGGTTACCCCACAGCCACAGACAGACGGCCTTCATTGAGTCCCACAAGGCGAGCGCTTCGCCGTGCTCTCCCGCCGCGATGAGGTCGTACAGTCTGGCACATTCATGCGGCATGAAGTTTGCCGCACCCCATATCATGCCGGCACAGCCCGCCATCATTGAGTATGGTGCGTAGGGATCGGCACCGTTCAGCACACCACCGCCGCAGGCAATCAATCGCTGCATTCCGGCGATATCACCGGAACTGTCTTTCACATAATCGAGGTTTTCGACCGTAATCAGTCGACGATAGAGTTCGAGCGTCAGCGGTGCGGCCTGGTCAGGCACGTTGTACATGACCACAGGTACGCTGATCGACTTGGCAATCGCTTCGTAGTGGTAGAGAACACCCCGTTCACCTGGCGGCTCGAGAAATGGCGGCATCACCATGACGGCGTCAGCACCGTGATCCTGCGCCGCACGCGCCTTCTCGATGCACTCGTGCGTGCTGAGAGCCGTTGTCTGCGCGACAGTCGGAACCCGTCCGTTGACGTGCTTCGCACCCTCGGCAATCAACGTCAGTTTCTCGGCATCGTCGAGATAGGCATATTCTCCCGTTCCGGAACACAGGACTACGCCATGAAGCCCGGCTTCGATCATGTCGTCGATGTGCGCCAGGTATTTTCCGACATCAATTTTGCGACCCGCATCGTCAAACGGCGTGCACATCGCGGACAGAACGCCCTTCAATTGGTTCATCTCGCCACCCCTGCCATGTACCTGTCATCCGGCAACTGAAACAACCGTGTTGACAGACCGATGGTAGTCCGCGCCATGGTCTGCAACAATTAAAAAATGCTCCATGCTTGTCATTCCTTCTGGTTATAGCTACCGTTTGTTCATCACACTGGTCGTGACAGTTTCCCGATCTCACCAGGAGATGGCCACATGGAGGTACGACCCAAGTACCTGCCGCCAATGTCTTCCCTGCGCCCGTTCGAGGCGGCAGCGCGCCTCCTGAGCTTCTCAAGGGCTGCAGACGAGATCAACGTCACGCAAGCCGCCGTGAGCAAACAGATCCGCGCACTGGAAACCTCTCTCGGACAAAAATTGTTCCTTCGCAAGGGCCAGAAGGTCGAGCTGACAATCAATGGGCAGATCTTGCATCAGGCTGTATCGCACGGTCTGTCGCATATCTCCCGGGCAACAGCACAGATCAGCAGGGATTCCCGGCTGAATCGCATCTCGATTGCCATGCGTTTGCCCTTCGCCAGCCAGTTCATGGCGTCACGATTGTCAAAGCTCAGAAACGCATTTCCTGATCTGGACTTCAACATTGTCGCAACGGAACGCAATCCGTTTTTCCTGCTTGATTCGGTGGAAATGGCCGTCGTTCTCGGTTTTGAACCGCAGCCTGGCCTGTTGGCGGACTATCTTCTGACTGAAGAGATCTTTCCGGTCTGCAGTCCCGGATATGTCCGGCGTCACCCGGAACTCCGGACAATTCAGGACATTCCGGACCAGAACCTGTTGCACCTTGATGCGGAACATTGGCGCGATCTGGACTGGGATCCGGTGGACTGGCCGGTTTTCGGTCGCGAAATGGGTATTGATCGCGAGATTGGTACAAGCGGACCGTCTTTCAACAATCATGAACTTCTTCTGAGCGCTGCGGTCAGCGGCCTTGGACTTGCCATTGGCTGGCGACATCTCTCTCGGGATCTTCTGGAGGAAGGGCATCTGGTACGCCCCCTGCGAGACAGTTACCGAATTGACCGAAAACACTTTCTCATCACACATGCGATACATGCCAACGACTCGATGATGCAGAATATGCGTGCGTGGTTTGTGGCTGAAACGGCTTGCTTCCGCACCGACGATTGACGGAGTGCGGTTCTGTCGACCTTCCTCGCTCCCGTTTTCGGCTGATTTCACCCGGATCACATTGATCGCAGCAGTATTGTTTTGGCTGGCCGATGCTGTGCGCCTGAATCAGGTCCCACTGTCTTTTGCAATCGTCCGTTCATTCAATCTATGTTCACTGCAGACAGGCATGAAGCCGGTGCCGGTCGGACCGCAGAATTCGGAACATTATCCATGCCGTTGTCAGTGACGATGAACCGGCTGTCCCCCGCTTTATCCCCCGTCCATGACTTCGTCATGTAGTTCCCCTGTCTCTTCACGGAACGTTCGACTAAACACGATGTGACGCAATCGTCGTGTAAGGGAACCGATCCATATGCTCCAACCTGTACCCGTGATCACCGAAGACGATACGAATACTGCACAAAACCATCGTGTCGTTCCTCACAATGAGGAGGCAGAACGCGGGCTACTCGGTGCAATACTCCTGAACAACGATGTTCTTCACAAGATCGAGGAAACCACCCTTCCGGAGCACTTCTATATTCCGGTACACGCCAGAATATTCGAGAAAATCCTGCATGTCGTTGACGTCGGGCAAATTGCAAACCCGATCTCGCTGCGTACGTATTTCGAAGACGACATGGCGCTTGGAGAAGTCGGCGGCGGCGCCTATCTCATGAAGCTTGCGGACAACGCCGCAACCGTGGAACCCGCCGTTGCCTATGCGAAGATTATCCGCGAACTCTACATTCGCCGCCAGCTGATCGAAATCGGCAGCGACGTCGTCAATGATGCCTATGACAGTCGGAACACCGAGGACTCCGCAGCACAGATCGACCGTGCGGAAAAGTCTCTTTATGACCTTGCCGTATCGGGAACACACGAACAGCAGTTTCGCAGCATGCGGGAACTGACCCCTCCCGCGGTCAATGTCATTGCTGCGGCTGTAAAGGGCGATGGCATAACCGGTCTGTCGTCCGGATTTGCCGATCTTGACAACCTCATCGGCGGCCTCAAGCCCTCAGACCTCATCGTCATTGCCGCACGACCGAGCGTGGGAAAGACGGCCATCGCAACCGACATTGCGCTGAACGTCGCATCGCGCAGCACGCAGGACAACGAAGGAAATGTCGTCAATCCTGTTGTCGCGTTCTTTACACTCGAGATGACATCGGAACAGCTTGTCGCACGCATGCTGTCGGTCAAGTCAGCCATTCCGTCATCTCTGCTGAACAAGGGCTCCCTGGAACAGCGGGAATTCGATACCGTTGTTGACGCGAGCCAGTATCTTTCCAGAATTCCGCTCTACATAGACGACACCGCCGCGATTCCGGTTCACACACTCCAGGCGCGTGCACGGCGCCTGAAACGCAAGAAACCCGGGCTTGCACTCGTTGTGGTCGATTACCTCCAGTTGATTCGATCCAGCGAGCGATTCAGGATGGACAACCGCACTCTTGAAGTCACGGAAGTGTCCCAGACACTCAAGGCTCTTGCGAAGGAGCTTGATGTTCCGGTTGTCGCGTGTGCCCAGCTTTCAAGGGAGGTGGAAAAAAGACCGAAACATCGACCCATTCTCTCGGATCTGCGTGAATCAGGGTCGATCGAGCAGGACGCCGATATCGTCGCGTTTCTGTATCGCGAAGCCGTTTATCACAAACAGAACGAACCCTCGCCGTCAGCGGACGCACCGGAAGGCAGCGAGAAGTTCCTCAATGAAGCCGCGGCGTGGCAGGACAAGTTCGAGAGCATCCGCAACGTCGCGGCACTCATTGTCGCCAAGAACAGGCACGGACCGACGGGACTGGTCGACCTGCATTTTGATGACAACACGATGCATTTTTCCAGCCTCGACAAACGGTACTCGGATTCCTATGGCATCGACTGATCAAACCGTGTGTGACGATCTTGAGCTGATACATCCATTCTTGCCGCGCTACAGAACCTTATCGATTTCACGAGCAACACGGTGGCGCGAGCCAGACTGGAAATAGACGTCGCTGCTGTCGCAGCAAACTGGCGCCTTATCAAGCGACAGGTTGGTAATCTTTGCTGTGCCGCAGTCGTCAAGGCCGATGCGTACGGACTTGGCGCACGTTCCGTCGTGGAATCCCTGTTTCATGCCGGATGCCAGCAATACTTCACGGCAACGCTCGACGAAGCCCTTTCGGTTCGCCGGTTGCTGGACAATGTCGAAATTTTCGTACTGGACGGGCCAACTGACGATCCCCGTGTCTTCACCGCCAACCGTCTCGTACCGGTACTCAACCATCTCGGGCAGATCAGACAATGGTCGCAACACGCATTCACAACAGGACGGTCACTGAGCGCGGCGATCCATGTCGATACCGGCATGAACAGACTGGGAATGCCAGGGCCGGAACTCAAGCAGTTATGCGGGAAACCTGAACTGCTCGACGGCATTGCCATTCGCCTGATCATGAGTCACCTGGCTTGCGCTGAAGAATCGGATAACGAACTGAACCAGACCCAGTTGCGACGGTTCACCGCGGTATCGGAGAGACTCCCGACGTCGCCCGTGAGTCTGGCCAATTCGTCGGGTATTTTTCTCGGACCTGATTATCATTTTGATCTCGTCAGACCCGGATATGCACTCTATGGTGGCAATCCTGTGCCAGATCGTGCCAATCCGATGAACAGTGTCGTGCGGCTATCGACACAGATCGTCCAGGTTCGCGAACTGACCTGTTCCGAAACAGTCGGATACGGTGCGACCCATGTGGTTTCCCGACCGACCCGTGTGGCAACCATACCGATCGGCTATGCAGACGGATATCTGCGTTCATTCAGCAATCGGGGATATGTCATGATCGGTGACAACAGGGTCCCGGTGATCGGTCGTGTTTCGATGGACCTCGTGACTATTGATATTGGCGGCTTGCCGGAGCAAGAAGCCCATGTCGGAACCCGGGTTGATGTGTTTTCTGGTGCAGACATGATTGATGACCTTGCCGCACGCGCCGGTACAATCGGCTACGAAATCTTGACATCTCTCGGTTCGAGATATGAACGCGTATACCTTGAAGAGAACCGGTCGTGCACATCCTGAGAGTCATTGGCCGTACGGTCATCGGTATACTTGCCAATGTCGGTCGCGTGGTCATTTTCGCCAGGCATGGCGTTGCCGGTTGCCTGTCGCCACCATGGTACGCCCGCCGAATTCTTGAACAAATTCGTATTGTCGGTATCGGGTCACTGCCGATTGTCGGGTTGACCGCACTGTTCACGGGCATGGTGCTCGCATTGCAGAGCTATACGGGATTTTCCCGTTTCAACGCGGAAAACACGATTGCGGCAATCGTGGTTCTTTCAATCACGCGTGAGCTCGGACCGGTTCTCGCAGGATTGATGGTCGCTGGTCGTGTCGGATCCGCGTTCGCAGCCGAGATTGGCACAATGCGGGTCACGGAACAGATCGATGCGCTGAAGACCCTGAACGTTGATCCAGTCCGGTTTCTTGTCGCACCCCGCCTGATCGCAACGACACTGTGCCTTCCACTGATGGTCCTGGTTGCCGATATCATCGGCGTCATGGGAGGATACGCGATTGCAACCTACAAGCTTGATTTCAATCCCGGCGTCTATCTTGCTGAAACGTTCAGTATCCTGCGGACCATGGATGTGGTGTCCGGCCTGATCAAGGCTGCAATCTTCGGATTCGTGATTGCGCTGATGGGTTGCTATCATGGTTTTCATTCGACACGCGGTGCAGAGGGCGTCGGTCTTGCGACAACACGCGCCGTGGTTACCAGCAGCCTCTTGATCCTGGTCTTCAACTACCTCGTAACAGAAATCCTCTTTGTCGAATGATGAAAGATCAGGTCGCCAGGATCACGGTCAGAAACCTGAGGAAATCCTTCGGGACGAAGCATGTGCTGTCCGGCGTCGATTTCGATGTCGCCCCCGGTGAAAGCTTCATGATTGTCGGACCATCCGGTACCGGAAAGTCCGTATTGATCAAGTGCATGCTTGGGCTCGTCGAACCCGATGCGGGAGAGATACGCATCGACGGAGAGGACATTGCCCGAACTGATGGACGGGACAGGAAACACAGCGCGTCCAGGTTCGGCATGTTGTTCCAGGGCAATGCTCTTTTCGACAGCATGACTGTTTGGGAGAATGTCGCGTTCAGATCAATTCACGACCGCAGCGAAACCCGAAGTCAGGCACGCATATCGGCGATCGAG
Organism: Alphaproteobacteria bacterium; assembly: GCA_965200745.1. Classification (GTDB taxonomy): domain Bacteria; phylum Pseudomonadota; class Alphaproteobacteria; order SP197; family SP197; genus SP197. The sequence goes on along the minus strand of CBDAUZ010000001.1, from coordinate 2,274,279 downwards.
ACACTCGGCCTTGTCGGCCTTGGTGAGGAGATCGCCAATCTGAATCCGTCCGCCCTGTCAGGTGGAATGATGAAGCGGGTTGCTCTCGCCAGGACGATCGCAACAAAACCGGATATCGTGTTTCTGGATGAACCGACGGCCGGACTCGATCCGATCACGTCGGGAATGATCAACGTTCTGATCAAGTCGGTCTCACAAACACTGGGTATAACGACCGTAACCATCAGCCATGACATGGCCAGCGTTTTCGCTATCGCGGATCGTGTTGCGATGCTGCACGAAGGAAAACTGATTTGGACAGGACCTGTCGACCGTGTATGGAATAGTGGCAACGCCTATGTGAACCAGTTTATCAACGGAAACGCTGACGGGCCGGTCAAGATGAAGATTCACAGGCCTTGATGCAGGTGCCGTTGTCACTGAAGCCGCCACTGAACAGGGTGAAGAAAATAGCCCGTACCTGTGTACGGGTCTGAACGCATCATGCTCATTCAGTGCCAAGCGCCGTCCGTCCCGCAGTCACACCGTCGAATAATCCGCAATATGTGTGCATCGGACGATCCATCATTGACAGTCAAGCTGGACCGTAGCGCGTCGCTTCAGGTCGTTCGCCGTCTCGTGGACCCTATCCGGGATAGCACGCGTCGTGTCTGACCTCCCGCTCACGATCCCCGATCTCGTGGCGATCGGAATAGTGATCCTGTCGGGACTGATTGCTTACTGGCGCGGTGCCGTTCGCGAGTTTCTCTTCCTTGCAACATGGGGTGGATCCGCGCTCGCGACTGTCTTCCTTTACAACGAAACCTATCCGTTTGTGCATGAATGGATCGGTCAGGATGCCTTGCTGGCCGCTGTCGCCAATGCAGTCGGCCTCTTCACAATTACTCTTGTACTGATGGTCCTTGTGACGTCACTGATCGTTTCGCGTGTCGACGGATCCAGTCTGAATGTACTCGACAGGTCATTGGGCTTTGTCTTCGGATTGATCCGTGGCGGATTGATCGTTTGTCTGATCTATCTCGCCTATTCGTTACTGGCGCCTGCGGCCGAGCATCCCGACTGGCTGCGCAACGCCCGGCTGACGCCGCTTGTCGCGCGATGCACGGTACTGGTCGTGAGTATTGTGCCCGACGAATGGGGCTTGAAAGCCGAACACCTGATGCATCAGGCCGAGGATGGCCTGCGGATCATCGACCAGTACGAGAATCTCGTCAATCCACAGCCTGTACCTCCGGAAGGCGGTGAGGAAGGAGAACACGGTTACAGTGACGAAGAGCGAGAGGTACTCGAAGACATTATCGGAACGGACGAGTAAGCGGGGGATTCCGAATTGACCATTTTGAGTGGTACTTCAATTCAGGGTGACCGGATGCATGACGAGTGCGGCGTTTTCGGTATTTTCGGAACACCCGATGCCGCAGCGCACACGGCTCTCGGTTTGCACGCACTCCAGCACCGGGGACAGGAATCCGCCGGAATTGCCGCATTTGACGGTACGAAATTTCATGTCCACAAGGGAACGGGTCTCGTCTCGGAAGTACTGGCGAGCGAACCTGTTATCGACGCATTACGCGGCGACGCGTCTATCGGTCACAACCGTTACTCGACATCCGGTGATACAACCCTGCGGAATGTGCAACCGATCTTTGTCGAGACCTTCCTGGGCGGAATGGCATTTGCACACAATGGCAATCTCACCAACGCCAACATGGTCCGCAAGGATCTTGTCAAGCGTGGCGCCATTTTCCAGACAACATCGGATACCGAGACCATCGTTCATCTGGTTGCGCTGTCAGAAATGGCGGCACTGGAGGACCGACTGGTCGAAGCGCTGAATACCGTCATCGGTGCATACGCGCTGGTTGTACTCTCAGAAACCTCATTGATCGGAATACGCGACCCCCTCGGTGTACGCCCGCTGGTGCTCGGCAAACTGGGCCGTGCCTGGATTCTCGCCTCCGAAACCTGCGCTCTCGATATCATGGACGCCACATATGTCCGTGACATCGAACCTGGTGAAATGGTCGTCGTGAATGACAAGGGCGTTCACTCATACAAGCCATTCGCACGCAAGGATGCCCGGTTCTGCATATTCGAATACATCTACTTTGCACGACCCGACAGCAGGGTCGAAGGTAAGAACGCGTTTCAGGTGCGCAAGAAACTTGGTCAGCAACTGGCGTACGAAAGCGCACATCCTGCAGACATTGTCGTGCCCGTACCCGATTCCGGTGTTCCTGCGGCCATGGGATTCGCCGAGACAGTGGGTCTTCCGTTCACGATGGGGGTCATCCGGAACCACTACGTCGGACGGACCTTCATTCAACCGTCACACGCAATCCGCCACCTCGGCGTCAAGTTGAAACACAACGCAAATCGTGGAGAGCTCGACGGCAAACGCGTGATCCTTGTGGACGACTCACTCGTGCGTGGCACAACGTCGACCAAGATCGTGAACATGGTGCGTAACGCCGGTGCAACCGAAGTCCACATGCGCATTGCCAGTCCGCCAAACACAAATTCCTGCCACTACGGCGTAGACACGCCGACAAAGCGCGAACTTCTTGCATCGTCGCATTCGGTTCCGGAAATGGCGAAGTTCATCGGCGTGGACAGTCTGCAGTTCCTGTCGCTTGACGGTCTTTACAAGGCAACCGGCGAACTTAGTGGCAGGGACCAGGACAGACCGCAGTATTGTGATGCATGCCTGACAGGCGACTATCCGGTTCCCTTGGTGGACCGGGATGGCGGTGTGCACATGCGACAGCCTTCACTGCTGGACGAAATCCTCTGAACTGATGTCTTCGAAATCACGCCGTTTCGACGGAAAGGTCGTTCTCGTCACGGGTGCGTCGCGTGGCATCGGTGCGGCGGTTGCGCGAGCTTTCGGAGCCGAGGGCGCACAGCTGGTTCTGATTGCAAGAACATCAGGAGCACTTGAAGAAGTCGATGACGAGATTCGCAGCGGAAACGGGCGACCTTCTCTTCTCGTGCCGCTGGACCTGAAAGATGCCGAGGCAATCGATCGCCTGGGCAGCGCGCTTTACGAGAGATTCGGTGTGCTCGACATCCTCATCGGCAACGCTGCAACACTCGGCGTGCTGTCACCATCTCACCACATTGATCCGGACACCTGGCAAGAGACGATGGAAATCAATGTGAATGCAAACTGGCGGTTGATCCGGAGCATGGATCCGCTGTTGCGCCGTTCGGACGCAGGACGGGCAATTTTCGTGACGTCCGGCGTCACGACGTTCTTTCCCGCCTACTGGTCCGCGTACACGACCTCGAAATCCGCACTTGAGGCTCTGGTCAACACCTGGGCAAGGGAAGTCGCGAAAACCTCTCTCCGGGTCAATCTGCTCGACCCGGGTGTCGTCCGGACCGCCATGCGTGCCAAGGCATTCCCGGGAGAGGATCCTGAACAGCTCCCCGATCCCGCGGCGATAGCACCGGCCTTTCTCGAGATGGCATCACCGACATGGACAAGAAACGGCGAAAGACTGCTCGCCGCCAGGGTGCTGGAGTCCTTGCACACATGACCAGCGGTCCTCGCACCATACGCTTTGCGTCAGCCCGGATCGTATGGGTTTTTTCGTGATCTGAATCGCACGCGTATCGGGATACCCGGCAGATCGAAGTCCTTCCTGATACGATTGGCGAGATACCGCTGATAGGCCTCCGGGAGATCGGATACCCGCGTTCCGAAGAAGATGAAAGTCGGTGGTCTGGCAGTCGGTTGCGTAACATAGCGCAACCGTATTCTCCCGCCGCGCACGACGGGCGGCGGATGCGTTTCAACAACATTTTCCAGCCATCTGTTGAGGCGTGGTGTCTCGATACGGCGATTCCATCGTTCCGACGTCTCCTTGATAGCCGGGATAAGTCTGTTGACTCCCTTGCCCTGCAACGCCGACAGGAAAATCATCGGAACGCCGCGCACCTGGGGGAGAACCTCGCGGATACGCAGGTTCAGTTCACGCCGGGCCGCGGCGCGTTCTCTCACCGTGTCCCACTTGTTAATACCCACGATCAGTCCGCGTCCTTCACGTTCCACAAGATCCGCGATGGCCAGATCTTGTCTGGAGAAGGTCTCACCGGCTTCAAGCATCAGCAGAACGACATGCGCAAAGCGAATGGCCGTGAGAGTGTCCGAAACCGACATTTTCTCAACACGATCCGTCACGCGCGATCGCCTTCGCATACCGGCGGTATCGATCAGTTCGATCGACATGTCCGCCGCCTTCCAATGCACCGAGACAGCGTCACGCGTTATCCCCGGTTCGGGTCCTGTGATGACCCGCTCCTCACCGATCAGCCGATTGACAAGTGTCGACTTGCCAACGTTCGGGCGACCAATCACCGCAAGGCGCACGGTTTCGTCGCCCTGATCCTCGTCGTCGGATTCCACTGCGTGGGGAGCCAGGGCTTCGAGCAACAGATTCATGCCATGGCCATGTTCCGCGGATACGGGTACAGGTGCTCCCAACCCCAGTGACCAGCACTCCTGCAATCCCGGATCCGATCGTCTGGATTCACACTTGTTTGCAACAAGCACGATCGGTCGATCCGATTTCCGCAATTCACGTGCGTAGAACGCATCGTCCGGAATCGGACCTGTCCGACCGTCAACGACAAATACGAGAACATCCGCCTCATCGATAGCGCGTCCGGTCTGATCACGCATGCGCGACCCTATGGTTCCGGATTCCTGTTCCTCGAGGCCTGCGGTATCGATGACCCGGAATGCCAGGTGCCCCAGCCGCCCTTCACCTTCCCGGCGATCCCTGGTCACGCCGGGCTGCGGGTCGACGATGGCCGCTCTGGTACCTGTCAGTCGATTGAAGAGCGTCGACTTGCCGGTATTTGGTCGTCCAACGATGGCGACGGTGAAGCCCGTCCGGTCATCGGTAGGCGCTGACAACGGCAGAGGCATCGACCAGATAAACAGTCTCGTTGGAAACCACCGGTGCAACCGGTATTCCACGCGGCAAGTTGCGGGTTTCCAGTATCTCACCCGATTCCGGTGAAAGTATCGCAGCGACGCCGTGACTGCCCGCGACAAGCAGACGACCACCCGCTATGACCGGGCCGGACCAGTTGATGGGGTCTTCCAGATCTTCTGGATCAAGGAAGCGGTCCAGCGGGGTGAACCAGCGGACGCGTCCATCCTCGCGCTGCAGGCAAACGACTTCCGCTTGATTCGTCACCTGAAAGACGAAATCACCGGCAACCCACGGAGTCTGGCTGCTGGCGAGCGGGCGCTCCCAGACGCGTATGCCCGTTACAAGATCAATCGCTATCAACAGTCCTGTGTAGCCCTGCACGAATACCAGATCATCATCGACAACCGGAGATCCGTTGATATCGTTGAGTTCTGTCAATCCGCCGAGTGCACTCTGGTACGCAACAGAATCACTCCACACGATGCGGCCGTTCTCCGCTCGCAACGCTGTGACTTCACCGGACGTCTGCGCGGCAATGACAAATGAACTGACGATTGCAGGTGCGCCGCCGCCCAGAACACTCGCAGTTTCCGAAAGTCCCGTGTAGCGCCAGAGCTCCTGACCGGAATCAGCATTGAGCGTAATGACCTCGTTACCGGAAGTGACAAGATGAACACGCCCCTCGCTGACAGACGGTGGCGTACGTATCGATGGACCAATCGTGGTGCGCCAGATTTCACCGCCATCGACAGCGTCGAGCGCAATGACCTCACCAAATCCGGTCGTGACAAACAGACGGCCGGAATCGAGAGCCAACCCGCCGCCCCAGCCGCCGTCCGACTCACGGGCAGGCGTTACGTCGAAGGTCCACACGACAACGCCGCTTGCCTCGTCAATTGCTGTAACCCTGGTGTCTGCGTCAAATCCGAACAGGCGGCCGTCGCCGATGACAGGTGTCGCCACAACTCTCCTGTAGCGTGATTCGCCCTGACCCAGTGATCGTGTCCACACAACATCCCAGTCGCCCGGGGCAGAGACGTGATGCAGCGACTTGTTCAGATTGCCACCGGCTTGCGGCCATGAATCGTTCAGCACCGGTTCGGGAATACTGAAGGTCCGCTCGGCAATCACCGTATCACGGGCGAGCGCTGCATCCGGGCTGAAAACCGCAATTCGGTCTCCGGGCAGCGCCGGAGGGTCAGGCTCGCCCAACCATCCGAAAATGCCGGAATCACAGCCAGCGAGAAGAAGGGCGCCGATTGACAGGGTTATCCAGCGAATCATGAGGACTTCCCACCAGTGAAAGAAAGCAGTTCATTCGCGCGGCGTCGCAGATTATCCGGGATACCGGGCTCTTCCAGAAGTTTGCGAAACGTCTCCCGGGCTGCTGCTGTTTCGCCCGTGCGAATCTCCACAAGGCCCTTCATTTCCATCGCCGCATGCCGCCAGGGGCCTTCAATCAGCGGCGCCAGTCGCGCCAGCACCACGTCCGGGTCTCCGTCATCTACCATGAGCATGGCGGCGTACAGGTCTGCCAGCTGACGCAAGGTGTCGTCAACACCCGACATTTCCGCGAGGTTGTCATATATCGCAAGTGCGGCATCGATGTCACCGGACCCGGCGAGGATCCTTGCTTCCTGCAATCCCGCGAGGAACGGATACCCGCTGTTGCCTTCCTCGCGAAGCGTTCCGAACAGGGCCGCCGCATGATCAATATCGTCTTCCTGCGCCGCGCGTTGTGCTTCCCAGAACACCAGGCCATCCTGCTCGAGTGTTGCTGAGCGGTACTCGGTGAACCCTGCATAACCGACCACGACAAGTACAACAGCCGATACACCGCCGATGACGAACTTGCCGTACGCACGCCACAGGCGCAGCCACCGTTCCCGTTGCAGGTCCTCTTCGACCTCACGAATCAGTTGATCACCGGTATTTGCCACGCGCACCGCCCTGACTGGAAAACCTGTGTGCAAACTAGCGAAGCACACGTTTCACGGCAACCACACACAGCTTGCGAACTTGCCGGTTCAATCTATCATCACAACCGTCATGCGTATCGGATCGTATCGCGAATTCTGGCCCTTCTATGTGCGTCAGCACAGCCGCAAGGGAACGCGGATGTTTCATTTCGTCGGAACATGCGGCGTTCTCGCATGCGCGGTCCTTGCAGCAGTCAATGTGAATCCGTTGTGGTTGCTTGCTATGCCCGTGTGCGGGTACGGGTTTGCGTGGCTCGGCCATCTCCTGGTCGAACGCAACAAGCCTGCAACGTTCACCTATCCTGTCTGGAGTCTTGTCGGTGACTTTCACATGTTCGCCATGATGCTCAACGGCCGCATGAACCAGGAAGTCTCGCGCTACACCTCGCAAACCGGAACGACTGATTGAGACCGCCCGTGCGGGCGACAGGCAGCGAACGAGGCTCGTCGGGCAACGCCCTAGGGTATCAGCCTGATGATCCCGGGCATGATCATCGTCGTGGCCAGCGGTATCTGGTCGTTCAGCCGCGATATCTCGCCCCGGTACGCGCGTTGACAATGACGGCTGCCATCACGACGCCGCCGCCAATCAATCCGACCATCGTCGGCGCCTCGCCAAGCAGCAGCCATACCCAGATCGGACCGAGGATGACCTCGGTCAGCGCCAGTACCATCAACTCGGCTGCGGGTACATAGCGCGCGCCGGCAGCATAGAGGACCAGCGCAAGCGACACCTGTGCCGCACCCATGTAGACGCAGAGCACAAGGTCATGGTTGCTGATGGTGAAATTGTCGACCTGAATTGCCGCCAGGCAGGCAATGATGACAGACGCCAGCAACACGCCGGGCACCATGTCACCATCACGTCCGTCGCGCAGGGCAACGCCAAAGGCTGCGAAGGTGACTGCTGCGCCAAGAGCCAGCAGATTACCGTACACACGACCTTCACCGATGCCTTCCCACATCATGATGGCGACACCCACCATGGCAGCTGCCATCGAGAACCATGTGGCGCGGCGTACCCGCTCCTGAAGCACGAACCATGCAATCAGTGCCGCAAAGAAAGGTTGCGAACTGATGATGAAAAACACGCTCGCTGCTCGGGTATGAAAAAACGATGAGATGTAGAGAATGTTGCTGAGTGCCAGAAAGAACCCCGTGGCAAGCATCGCCCGGCGACTGACCCGGAACGCGTCGGCGATTTTGCCACGATGATTGACATAGATGATCGTGGAAAGCACGACGATGGCAACGATGGACCGGTAGAACTGAACCTGCCAGAGCCCCGCGTGCTCCATCGAACCGATGATGACACCCGACTGGCTGATGAAAACACCGCCGAGAACGACGAGGATCACACCCCTGATGTACTGCGGATGTCGACCGGGTGTCCGGGGCGGTTTCACGGAATCGTTCAAGAAACTCTCATCCCGCTGGTGCAAACCCTCGGCGCATCAGTGACCATGCGACGCCGACAGATACATGTTGAGGGGTTTATCATGCGTCCCGGAAGAAAGGTTCCTGAAGTCGGACCGGACGGCCAGAACGTGCGGTCGCTCAACCGGAAGGGCCGCGTCTGCCCCTACTCCCACTCGATCGTTCCAGGTGGCTTGGAACTCACATCGTAGGTCACACGATTGATACCCGGCACCTCGTTGACAATGCGTCCCGCAACCCGCCGCAGAAAATTGTGCTCAAAGGGATAACTGTCAGCCGTCATGCCGTCCACTGAGGTAACCGCGCGCAATGCGCAGGCAAACTCGTAGGTCCGGTCATCGCCCATGACACCCACTGAACGCACCGGCAGCAGAACAACGAAGGCCTGCCAGATCGCGCCATAGAGGTCTGCAGCACGGATTTCCTCAATGAAGATGGCATCGGCTTTGCGAAGCATCTCGAGGCGATCCTGTGTAACTTCTCCCGGAATCCGGATCGCCAGTCCCGGCCCCGGAAAGGGATGGCGATCAAGCATGATCCGCGGCAAACCCATTGTCATTCCCAGATTGCGGACCTCGTCCTTGAACAATTCCCGCAGCGGTTCGACAAGTTGCAGATTCATGCGTTCCGGCAACCCGCCAACATTGTGATGCGACTTGATTGTTGTTGACGGTCCGCCATGAAACGAAACGGATTCGATGACGTCAGGATAGAGGGTTCCCTGCCCCAGGAAAGCGATATCGCCGACCGAACGGGCAACCGTCTCGAATTCCTCGATGAATGTCGATCCGATGATCTTGCGTTTTTCCTCCGGGTCCGCGACACCTGCCAGTCTCTGCAGGAAGAGATCGCCTGAATCGCGCATGATCAGTGAAACCGGAACATGCTGTGCAAATGCCGTCCGGACTTCCTGCGCCTCATCCTCGCGCAGCAAACCGTGATCGACGAAAACACAAACCAGCCGATCACCAATGGCCTCGTGAACAAGCGCCGCCGCAACGGTGCTGTCGACACCACCGGAAACGCCCATGATGACCCGTCCCGACCCCACACGACGGCGAACAGCGGCAACAGCTTCATCTCTGAAATGCTCCATTGACCAGTTCGGCGACAGGCCTGCAATGCGGAAAAGAAATGCCTTCAGAAGGCTTGCGCCGTCGGGGGTATGCACGACCTCGGGATGAAACTGGACACCGTAAATCTGTCGGCGTTCGTCGGCGATCACCGCATAAGGCGAATGGTCCGATGTGGCGACCGATCTGAATCCCGCAGGAATGGCAGTGATCTTGTCGCCGTGTGACATCCACACCTGTTTGCGATCTCCCGGTTTCCAAACGCCGTCGAACAGCAAGCAATCATCCGTGACATCGAGTTCCGCGCGACCGAATTCGCGTGTTCGCGACGTTTCGACAGATCCGCCGAGCTGGGCGCAGATCGTCTGTTCGCCGTAACAGATTCCGAGAATGGGAACGTTGGCCTCGAAAACCGAACATGGCGCACGGGGTGCAACATCCCAGGTTGTCGACGCCGGTCCGCCTGACAGGATGATGGCAGAGGGCGCGAGCGACCGAATGCTTTCGTCGCTGACGGTACACGGCTGGATCTCACAGTAGACCCCGGCCTCGCGAACGCGCCGGGCAATCAGCTGCGTAACCTGTGACCCGAAATCGAGAACCAGGACATTCCCCGAACCTGTCGCGATCGTCATGCTGAACGATCGCGGCTAACGCGCTATCTGGTAGTTTGGCGGTTCACGCACGGTCGAGACATCATGTACGTGACTTTCCCGCAACCCTGCACTCGAAATCCGGACGAATCGGCAGTTCTTCCGCATCGACGGAATATCACCATTGCCTGTGTACCCCATTGACGATCTCAGTCCGCCAACAAGTTGCGTGACGATGTGCGTAACTGATCCCTTGTACGGGACATTGCCTTCGACACCCTCGGGCACAAGTTTGACGAGCTCCGATACATCCTGCTGAAAGTACCGGTCTGCCGAGCCACGTGCCATGCCGGCCAGCGAACCCATGCCCCGGTACTGTTTGTAGGACCGTCCACCGGAAAGAAAGACTTCACCCGGACTTTCATCGGTTCCCGCCAGAAGTGAGCCGATCATGGCCGTATGCGCGCCGCCGGCGATCGCCTTGGCAATGTCGCCGGAATACTTGATACCGCCGTCTGCAATGACCGGAACATCTTCACTGGCGGCAACTTCTGCCACGTCCATGATTGCCGTCAGCTGTGGAACACCGACGCCGGCCACCATGCGTGTTGTACAAATCGACCCTGGTCCAATTCCGACCTTCACCGCGTCCGCACCGCGGTCAATCAACGCTCGTGCAGCCTCGCCGGTTGCAATGTTGCCGCCGATGACCTGCACAACGTTTCCGAATTTGTTCTTTGTCCTCTCGACCGCATCGAGTACCGCCCTTGCATGCCCGTGCGCCGTATCAACCACGATGACGTCAACACCGGCATCAATGAGCGCCTCTGATCGGCGTATCCCGTCGTCCCCGATTCCGGTCGCCGCTCCGCAACGCAGGCGGCCCTGTTCGTCCCTGCAGGACAAGGGATAGGTCTGTGATCGTTCGATGTCCTTGACCGTTATCAGTCCACAACATCGACGCTGTTCGTCGACAACAAGGAGTTTCTCTATCCTGTGCTGATGAAGCAGGCGCTTCGCGTCGTTGCGTGTGACATTTTCGCGAACCATGACAAGGTTATCGCTGGTCATGAGATTTCGAACGGGCTCATCGCGGTCATTGGCGAACCTGACATCGCGGTTGGTCAGAATTCCGACAAGCCTGTCGTTGCCGGACTCGACAACCGGAACACCGGAAATGCCATTGGAAACCATGAGGTCAAGCGCGGCGCTCAACGGCGCATCGGGACAGATCGTGAGCGGATTGACAACAATCCCGGACTCGAATTTCTTGACCCGGCGCACCTCGTCGGCCTGCATTTCCACATCCAGATTCTTGTGAATGATGCCGATGCCGCCGTTCTGTGCCATGGCAATCGCCATCGGGCCTTCCGTGACGGTGTCCATCGCTGCCGAAATAACCGGTATCTGCAGTTCGATACCGCGCGTCAGACGGGTTGTCGTCGATACGGCCTTGGGCAGGAATTCCGAATAGGAAGGAAGAAGCGAAACATCATCGAATGTCAGTGCTTCTCGAATATTCATGCGCCACCTCGTGTTCGTGAAGTGGCACGCACTGTTAACATGACACCCTTGCCAGTCAAAGCGTCACGAACAGAAACGGCGCCGGATCATGCACAAAAGTGTGCAAATCCGACGCCGGTCTGTCTGGGGTCATACCCGTCAGTTTCAACCCCGGTCAGTCATGTTCAGAAGCCTGCCTTGACTTCCTCGTACATGGCCTGGAGTTCGGGCTCGTTCTTGATCGTCGCCTGGAATATACCATTGGCGATATAGCCCTCGATATCGTCTGGCGGCAGTCCACGCGCCTTGAGTTCGTCAGCGGAAAACGCCGCGTACGACTTGTTGTTCGAATGACCCATGCCGAACTCGCCGATCCAGTACTCGCCGGTGCTCGGCTCAAGGAACGCATCGATCAGATCATAGGCCAAATCGATCTTGGATTCGTCCGCGAACGACATGAGGGAAATTCCGCACGTCCAGGTCATCGGACCTTCCTTGGGATTCATGAACGCCACGGGGACACCATCATTGAGCAACGTGAGCGGCGTACTGTTCCAGGATGCCGCTGCAATCAGTTCTCCCGATGCCAGCGCCTGTTCCCATGTTGTGGTGTCATTCGTGTAAAACCGGAGAAGTGGACGCTGCTCCGTCATCAGTTCCTTGACGTGCGCAACTTCTTCCGGGGTCATGTCGAAAGGATCCGCTGCACCGGAATAGATGGCCGCAACCATCACACCGTCGATGAGGCTGTCGATCATCGAGAGGCGGCCCGCGTACTTGGGATCCCACAAGATGCCCCAGGAATGGGTCTCAGGATCCACATATTCGGGCGCCAGATCGGTACGGAACGTAACGGACGTCAAGCCCCACCACGCACACACCATCATTTGATTGCCATCAATGACCATGTCCGGCACGCCCTGGAGAACCGGAATGACGTTGTCCCAGTTGCTGAGACGGCTGGTGTCAATCGGCTGCAGGAAGCCGAGATCCGTCCACTTCTGGACCTTGTAGGAGCATGGCATCGAGACATCAGGCTTGAATCCGGCCCGCATCTTGGCTTCTGCTTCCTCTTCGTCACCCCACAATGCAAAGTTCGGGGAACTGCCGTGCTTGTCGATGTATGCCTGGTGCATTTCGGGCACTTCATATGATGACCACGTAAAGCAGGTCGGATGTTCAACGTCCTGCGCTCGCGCAAGCGGCGACACCGTCAGTCCGAGGCCAACTGATGCAAGTCCGGCCTTGAATTCGCGCCGTGAGATCCGGCCCATCTTCCAGTGATCGATGAACTTCCGAACATCCTGTCTAGATTCCATTACAATCAGTCCTCCTCTTTGACTTTGCGAAGTGGTGGTCGGCGTGAACGATCGGCCATGCGGGAAAACAATTCCTCAGTCACGGTTTCGACGTTCACTTTCAAGTTAACATGAAAGAAATGCATTGTCTGTTTCCGTTGACAACGCTGCCGCGGCAATAGATGAACGTTACCACGCAAACCGGTGGGGGATAGTTTAACGGTAGAACCTTCGGCTCTGACCCGAATAGTCCTGGTTCGAATCCAGGTCCCCCAGCCAGATAGACACATCGGGACATGCGCAATCTTACACGCAGCGGATATCGCGGCATCCTGAGGATCAGCAGCAAGCCTGCCGGGTGCCATGACCGCAGAAACGAGACAGAGCAGCCGGGTTCATCATGCGTTGACCAATCGCGTCGTCATTCACTGATCCACGATGAGTTCCGCAATTGATGCAAACACCGATCGTCGTTGACGCCAGAAACGCACGACGTCTGCTTCTCCAGCTCCAGGGTCTGTCCGGCAATCCCCGTCGAAACATGGATGCAACCAGCCTCTATGAACTCATCGAGCAGATGGGTTACGTCCAGCTCGACAGCATCAATTCCGTTGAACGGGCGCACCATCTGACACTCCATTCGCGATGCCTGAAATACAACCGCGACGACCTCGACCTGCTCATCGGCGAGAAAAGGCAACTGTTCGAAAACTGGACCCACGACTCGAGCGTCATCCCGACAGTCTGGTATCCGCACTGGAATTTCCGGTTCGCCCGAATGAAGACGTCTCTGCGAGAAAGGTCATGGTTTGCAGACCGCCTCGGGGATGAACCGGACCGTACGATCGCACGGGTCCTGGAACACATTCACGCACATGGTGCGACGACAGCGCGCGACCTCCTGGACGTGACCAACGAACGATCCGAGAAATGGTGGGGCTGGAGTCCGTCAAAAACCGCACTGGAGTATCTCTGGCACACGGGAGCCATTGCTGTCGTCAAACGAGACAAGTTCATGAAGGTTTACGATCTTGCCGAGCGAGTCATTCCGGCGTGTTTTCTTGGTCTGAAACCGGACCGTTGCGAACACATCGATTGGGCCTGTACTGCTGCACTCGACCGCAGCGGAATCGCGACCCCGGCCGAGATTGCCGCGTTTTGGGATCTGATCACGCTGAAGGATGCACAGGACTGGTGCCGTGATAATCATGCACGCTTGCAAAAGGTCCATGTCACGCCCGCCGACGGCACAAGACCGCGGGAGGCGTTTGCGTGGCGGACAACACCGGATCGCCTGACTGCCGTTCCCGCGCCTCCGAAACGCATGAGATTTCTCAGCCCCTTTGACCCGGTGATCCGTAATCGTAACCGCGCGATGCGATACTTCGGTTTCGATTACAGGTTCGAGGCATTTGTCCCGGCACACAAACGTAATTACGGCTACTACACGCTGCCAATTCTCGAGAGCGACCGCATGACCGGACGGGCAAGCATGAAGCACCATCGTGATCGGGGAGAACTCATTGTGGACGGGCTTTGGTGGGAACGCGGTGTGAAGGCGGGCAAACAACGCATGCGGTCCTTTGAAACCGCACTCGAAAGCCTGCGAAAGTTCATTGGCGCCGATCGATACGTGGTGAATGTATCGAACAACGCATCTGCTCTCTGAAACATCGGATCTGTTCAACCATGCATGATCGAAAGCAGCTTGTCCCTGCAGACTTCGCCGTTCCCGAAACACTCGAAACTGAGGAGTTTCGCTTGCGGATGCTGACAGTCCACGACCTGATCAAGGACTACGATGCCGTCATGAGCAGTACGCAACACCTGCAAGACACCTATAGCCGGGAAAGCGGGAGCGATTGGCCTGCTGGTCTGACGATCGAGGACGATCTGGTGGACCTCGGATGGCATCAACGTGAATTCACGCTCCGGTACTCATTTGCATATACAGTCATGACACTGTCAGAAGACCGCTGTCTTGGTTGTGTCTACATCATGCCCACACGAAAGGCCGGCCACGATGTCAAGGTCAGCATGTGGGTGCGTGAAGATACGCTTGCATCGGGACTCGACCAGCGGTTGTTCGATACTGTTGCACACTGGATCGAGACAGACTGGCCGTTTCAATGTCCCGCATTTCCCGGTCGTCGAACGTCGTTTCCCGACTGGCATGGTTTGCCCGACGAATAAACGGACCTGGGCGTTGTTGACGTTCGGGTACGTATCGCGATCTGAACGGTCCTGGGTGTATATCCGGAATGACAAATTTTTAAAGCCACGTAATCCGGAAGCTTTAGTACCGAGCGACCATTGGCCGCGTTCACCCGGAATGGAACCGTTACGCAATGGTCCGAAGTCCGTTGCGTACGCGCCATAAAACGCGCAAATAGGTCGTGCGACCCGGGAGATGAACACACCAATGACCACAATTCCTGCGAACTCCGCCGCCTTGAGCAAGGCCTGGCCCTTCGAGGAAGCCCGCAAGCTGTGCGCGCGCGTCGAGAGAAATCCTCCGGAAAAGGGATATGTTCTCTTCGAAACCGGCTACGGGCCGTCGGGTTTGCCGCACATTGGAACGTTCGGTGAGGTCGTCCGCACCAGCATGGTCCGACACGCGTTTTCCGAACTGACCGACTTTCCGAGCCGTCTGTTCACGTTCTCCGATGACATGGACGGACTTCGCAAGGTTCCCGACAATGTTCCCGAACAGGAGATGATGACCGCGTACCTGGGGCATCCGCTGACCAGTATTCCCAATCCGTATGATTCAGAGCATGCAAGTTTCGGCGATCACAACAACGCCATGCTCCGGTCGTTTCTCGACCGTTTCGGATTCGACTACGAATTCGTCAGTTCCACGAAGATGTACAAGTCCGGCCGATTTGACGACACGCTGATCACGCTTCTGGAACGCTTCGACGATGTCATGTCGATCATGATGCCGACACTGCGGGACGCACGACGACAAACCTATTCACCGTTTCTGCCCGTATCGCCAACGACTGGTCGTGTTCTCCTTGTACCGACGCTCGAGCGTAATCTCTCGCGCGGCGCGATTGTCTTCGAGGACGAGGATGGCCGTCATCAGGAAGTCCCGGTAACAGGCGGTCACTGCAAGCTCAACTGGAAGCCCGACTGGGGCATGCGTTGGCGTGCATTGGGTGTCGACTACGAGATGGCTGGGAAGGATCTGATCGACTCCATGCGGATATCGGGTCGTATCTGCAAGGTCCTGGGCGGCACACAACCCGTCGGTTTCAACTACGAACTTTTCCTTGATCAGAATGGCGAAAAGATCTCCAAGTCACGCGGCAACGGTCTGACGATCGAGGAGTGGCTTCGTTATGGAACGGAGGAGAGCCTTTCCCTCTTCATGTTCCAGAAGCCACGGACAGCCAAGCGGCTGACCTTTGACGTCATTCCCCGTCATGTGGATGACTATGCGCGATTTGCTTCGTCGTACACGGAACAGGACGAGGCGGGTCAGGTCGATAGTCCGGCATGGCATATCCATGCCGGCAATCCCCCTGAATTTGAGCAACCGTTGTCGTACGCCATGCTTCTGAACCTGGCGAGTGTTTGCAACGCCGAGGATTCGAATGTGCTCTGGGGTTTCATTCGCCGCTATCTTCCGGGAGCCTCACCGGAAAACAGACCGGAACTTGACCGTCTGGTTGGTCTGGCAGTGAATTACTATCAGGACATCATCAAACCGCAGAAATCGTACCGGCGTCCTGATGCGAAGGAAGAACATGCGTTCAGGGATCTGATGGAGCGTTTTGTGTCGTTACCGCCTGACGCGGATGGCGAAGTGCTGCAGGGTGCCGTCTATGCGGTTGGCAAGGAACACGGTTTCGAGCCGCTGCGCACGTGGTTTGCTGCACTTTATGAGGTTCTTCTCGGGCAGCCGTCCGGTCCGCGATTTGGCAGTTTTGCATCGCTGTACGGCAAGGAGGAAACTCTTGCACTGATACGCGACAAGATCTCTCCGGATGGCTCTTGCGTTGCGACCGCAACGACGGAACGACCAGTTCCGCGGTGACCTTTCCGTACACGCGTTGCCAACACGTGCGAGCGATCTTCCACAAGCTTGATCGGCATGCTGCATGAACGCATTGATTGATGGATCTTCGTGCTTCGATGCACCTGTTCTTGTTGCCAGTACCACGCGTGCCGTCATTCTCTCTGAGGCGGGCGAGATTGAAGAGACCGATTTCGTTACGGTTCGAAAACGGTGGAACGCCGGAATGGTACCCCTTGTTTGCCATGCGCCAGCTGTTCGTCGGCGAACCGGCGCCAGAAACCGGCGGGCATTCGACCTGCTGGAACTTCTGGCGTTTGTCAGGCCCGCGGTTTTTGTCACGCCGACTGTCGGCGGTATAGCCCGGTTGTTCGGGTTGCAGGACCCGGATGATCTTGTCGCACAGGCACAGATTCTGCAGTCCGCGATGACAATCCTCCTCGATGAACTCCCGTCCTCGGTTTCGTCTCCCCGACAGAAACCCGACGACATTGCCGTTTCGATGCTGAATTCGGGCTGGATCTGGGCACCCGACGTCGTGCGTGCGTTGGGCAACATCGATGACGCGTCAGCCAGTCTCAACGTCTGGGAACAGATCGAACCATGGGAAGAAACCGGTCCGCGATCTTCAAAGGGAACACATGGGATCAGCCCGGACGCGGTTATCGACAGACTCAACGAGATGCTGGGCGACTCCGCTGAATCACGCCCGGGCCAGTTCGAATTCGCAAAGTCGCTTGTTCCTGCATTTCAACCGCGTGACAACGAAGAGACGATCCATTCCGTCCAGGCCGAAGCCGGTACGGGTATTGGCAAGACCGCCGGCTACATTGCTCCGGCAAGCTTGTGGTCCGAAGCGAACAACAGCAGCGTGTGGATCAGCACCTTCACACGAAACCTGCAACATCAGATTGATCAGGAACTTGATCGTCTTGACTATCATCACAAGGCCAAACGCGATCGAATCGTCCTGCGCAAGGGTCGTGGAAACTATCTGTGCCTTCTCAACTTCCAGAACCAGGCATCATATGCAAACTTCGCGACCTCGCCTCTGTTGGGCCTGATCGCCCGCTGGATCCAATTCACCCGGGACGGCGACATGACAGGTGGGGATCTGCCGGGGTGGCTTCACGAAATCTTTGGTCGTGCCAATACCATGGCGCTTGCCGATCATCGGGGTGAGTGTATCTACTCGGCATGTCCGCATTACCGGCGTTGTTTCATCGAGAGCACAGTGCGCCGCAGCAGACTTGCCGATATTGTTGTTTCCAATCATGCACTGTCGTTGCTTTCGATCATGCATGCTGCGGATGGCGATCCACTGCTTCCAACCCGCTTCATTTTCGACGAAGGGCATCATCTCTTCAGCGTTGTCGACAACACATTCGCGCGTCGCCTGACCCTTTCCGAGACAGCAGACCTTCGACGCTGGCTGACGGGTGGCCAGCGAAGCAGGAACGCGATTGATCGACTCACCGGACTGATCGGTGACGAAGCCTTTTCGGTGGCGCGAGAGCTCACGGTCGCGGCAACGGTTCTACCGGACACCGGTTGGCATGATCGCATGCAAAGGGGTTCGCCACGCGGACCGACCGAGGCGTTCTTTGCCCGAATTCGGCAACAGGTGCGTGCACGCGCTTCTCAGGCAGACGGGTACTACACGATTGAATGTGACACGCATCCGTTGGCCGACGGCGTCATCGAGTCGGCCGACGCGCTTCAGGCGGTGTTGAAAGAACTGTTGCAGCCCATCCGGGAACTTGTCCGACACATGAAACAGGAGTTGAGCGAGAATACCGCAGTTCTGGAACCAGAAACGCGGGTGCGACTGGAGTCCGCGATCGTCGGCCTGGAGTTACGCGCAAGTGTGGTCGTCGAAGACTGGATTTCGATGCTCGACGGACTTCATCACGGAACTCCGGACACGTTTGTCGACTGGTTTTCTGTCGAACGAAAAGAAGGACGCGATTCCGATGCCGGTATGCATCGCCACTGGGTCGACCCGGGTGCACCCTTTGCTGCGGCACTCGCGAAGTCAGTTCACGGAATGGTGGTGACATCGGCAACATTACGCGACAGCGCAGAAGCCGACGACGCAAACGACATGGGCTGGGACACGGCAGGGCTGCGCACGGGACTGCGTCATCTCGCCACACCGCCCCAAAGCGGGTCTTTCGAATCACCGTTTGCCTACGATCAACTGACCAGATTCCTGATCGTCACGGACGTTCCCAGAAACGATGCGGAACAAGTTGCCGCAGCGTTTCGCGAACTGTTCATCGCAGCAGGCGGTGGGGCACTCGGAATTTTCAATGCAATCAAGCGACTGAAAGACATACACCGTCGCGTTGCACCGGCTCTCGAAGCAGCGGGTTTGCAACTCTACGCCCAGCATGTCGATGCCATGGACACCGGCACGCTCGTCGATATCTTTCGTTCCGAACGAAATGCCTGTCTTCTTGGAACCGACGCTGTTCGCGATGGAATCGATGTCCCCGGTCCATCGCTGCGGCTCATTGTTCTCGAGCGCGTTCCATGGCATCGGCGGAATATCCTGCACAGAACCCGCATGGAGCGGTTCTCTGACCTGAACTGGGACGATTTCGAAACCCGGTTGCGCATTCGGCAGGCTTTCGGGAGACTGGTTCGCAAATCGGATGATCGTGGTGTGTTCGTGCTGCTCGACAGGCAGACGCCGTCTCGTATGCTTGATGCGATACCACCGGGTGTTCCGGTTGATCGAACCGGACTTCGTGAGACGATCGAGATTGTTCGTTCACATCTTGGAACCAGTACCATCGTCAACACGAACAAACAGGCTATGATTGCACAACACTGAATATTGCTTGAATTCTCGTGCGTCTCGACAACGGCAGATTACCCATGAACATAGACAGCTCATTTTCAGCGACATACGAAGAAGCGCGTGCGAAGTTTTTTGAAATCTGCAGCGAAAGGGATCTCGAATACCGGTCACAACTTCACCCGCGTACCAGTTTGAATGGTGACGTTCTTGCAACAGATGTCACACGCATCGGGTCAGCGGACGCAACACGTGTTTTCTTCACGATGTCCGCGACGCACGGCGTCGAGGGTTTCTGTGGATCAGGTGTTCAGGTGCATGCGCTGCGCTCGGGATTTTACAATGACCTGCCAGCAAACGTCTGTGTCGTTCTGATCCATGCAATCAATCCTTTCGGGTTTTCCTGGCTTCGGCGGGTGACTCACGAAAACATCGATCTCAATCGAAATCACGTTGCACACGACGAACCGTGGCCACAGAACGAAGGTTATGAAGAACTGAAATCCGCCATATGCCCCTCGGAGTGGACCGAAGCATCAGAAGCGCGCAATCGAAGAACCTTCGCGGAGTATGCTGAAAAGCATGGTCCGATGGCATACCAGAGAGCTGTTTCGGGCGGGCAGTATTCCCATCCGTCAGGACTGTTCTTTGGCGGCAACAAGATATCATGGTCCGCTGAAACACTGGGTGAATTCATCCGCATGTATTCGCAGGGTGCTGAACATGTCGGCTTTCTCGACTATCACACGGGCCTCGGACCGCACGGGTACGGTGAGCTCATTTCCGATCACCAGCTTGATGATCCGGGTCATGCCCGTCTCTGCGCCTGGTTCGGAGACGAGATTGCAAGCACCGAAGACGGATCATCGGTTTCTGCTCAGTTGACCGGTACGAACGGCAACTGTGTGGCCGCGAACGCCGCGCCGGCAGACACGACAATGGTGACGCTCGAATTCGGTACATCACCAATGACCGAAGTGCTCAATGCGCTTCGCGCTGATTGCTGGTTGCACAACTACGGTGACCTGTCTTCCCCGCTCGGAAAATCGATCAAGGCCGAGATCAGGCGGTGCTTCTATCCGGATACCACGGAATGGAAGCAGATGATCTGGGATCGTTCGAGCGCCGTGGAGCAAACGATGATCGAGAATCTCGCCCGTCTGTAGAAACCGGATTTCGCGACCTGAAAACAGCTTCGTGATCCGCGCATTTGTTGCATGCAATCGACACGATCAGTCGCAGGGACTGCCACGTCCGAACGAACGATTGATACCCGGTTGGTGAACGCGAACTCTACAGGTAATGTCGTGGAACCTCATTGTTCCAATGGCGCGAAAAGATTCGCCGACCGTTGTGAAACGCGTGCAGATCATTGGCGATGTGGTAGGCGTCCTTCGAGACGGCAACCTCTGTTCGAGTCCTGACCTCGACTTCCCAGTTACCGCGTTTGCGGCGACTCCAGCTGTCCCATTGTGCGCGTGCCGACAATGGGTCGTCTTCCATGATCCGGAACTCCGCTGTCGATCCATCGGCACATTCAAGGTCAAGATCCACGAGAACATGCGCACCGTGATCCTCGATTAGTCGCGTAACCTGTTCGCCGGTAGCGGCATTTTTCTCAATCAATCGTTCACTGTTTCCGGGGACAAGGACCTTGACCGTCGTGTCCGGCCCCTTGCAGGGTGGTTCGAAGGGTCTGTGTTCATCGCCATTTTCCGGGGTTCGACGAACCGGCAAGGACAGTTTCGAGTTCCGGTTCTCCCTGATTGTCGCGACGAACCACTCAGGCGACGGCCATGCAACCGGATAGTAACTGGTCGAGATTGCAACCCGGATCCGGTGTCCCGCACCAAACCGGTGCGCACAATCATTGAGCCGTATCGTGATCTGCTCGCTCTTGCCCGGGGTCATGGAACTGGCGTGTTCCCTGTCATCACGCTGCGAGAGATTCAGCATGCCATATGTGGCGCGCATTGACGTGCCATCTGGCGCTACGTCATTCAGGCGTACGACGATCATGCCCTGGGGCTTGTCGATCGCAAGATCCAGTGTCAGTTCCGGCGCGCCGAGGATCGAGACCGGTTCGGACAGAACATCACTTTCGTAGACCAGGGACTTGCCGTCATCCTCCCGCTGATCCAGCGTCAGGTCAGGACTCGAACCGCCAATTCCATAAGGGCACCACACGCCTCCACCGGCACCGATGGTCAGGGGTGATCGGTGTGCGCGTTCACGCCCGTCGCCCGGGCTGTCGCGCAGACAACCGTCGTCAAGATACATGGCGGACCGATCAACATTCGGTGATGGCCATGAATTTTCCTGAATCCAGGAACCTGCAGCCATATCGACGCAGGCTCCAGGTTTCTGAAACACCTGGTTCCATACGCAGTAGGCAGGTTCCTCCATGATTCCGGTGTCGACACCTTTCAACCAATGGTCCCACCACCGCAGCGCATGCTGCAAGAACCCGATGGACGGTCCCGGAATCGCGTCATGCGGATACTTGTGACCCCAGGGTCCGACCAACCCCTTTGCTGGTGCGGTCAAGTTCTCCAGCAGCCGCGGTACCGCGTTGGAATACCCGTCGTTCCATCCGCCGACCGCGTAGACTGCACACGTGATATCGCTGTAATCCTCGCATACGGACCCGTGTTTCCAGTAGCCGTCGCGTTGTTGATGTTGCTGCCAGATGGTCGATTGTACCGGTTCCCAGTTCTCCAGCCGTTTCATCCACTGCCGGAACCAGTGTTCGCCCTGGATCTCGGGGTCTCCGGCGCGGGCCATGAAAGTAAAGAATGACGTTCCCCAGAAGAAATTGTCCCCAAGCAGACAACCACCCATGAAATGAACATCATCCGCGTACCGATCGTCGGTCGAGCAATGGGTGATGATCGCCTTCAGGGCCGGTGGACGACGGGCAGCGACCTGGAGACTGTTGAATCCGCCCCAGGAAATCCCGGTCATCCCGACGTTCCCGCTACACCACTCCTGTGCAGCAATCCACGCGATGGCCTCAACGGCGTCGTCCTGTTCCTGCAATGCGTATTCGTCGGTGATCAGACCTTCGGATTCACCCGTGCCCCTGATGTCGAGACGAATACACGCGTAACCGTGTCCGGCCCAGAATCGATAACGCGGATCGTCACCCGCGCGTGTGCCATCGCGTTTTCGGTAAGGGATGTACTCCAGTATCGCTGGCACAGGTTCAGACTCGGCGCCGTCCGGGATCCAGATTCTCGCGGAGAGACGAACGCCATCTGACATCGGAATCCAGACGTGCTCGACTTCGCGAAATCGGCAGGGCAAATCGGCATAGCCAATCTCGTTGATCACTTCCGCAACCATTTCTCGTCCTCCTGTTCGCGCCCCTTTCAGGACTCAGCGGCCGCTATCGACACGGACAACCTCTTTTTCGGTGACAATCCAGTCGAGCGGTTCATCCCGTTCATCATGTGGAACATCACTGACCTCGAGATCTGCATAATTCAATCCCACGGCGCAAACGGATAATCCCGCACCGCGCAGACTGGCAAGCGTGCGGTCGTAGAATCCTCCGCCGTACCCGAGACGGAACCCGTTCCGGTCAAACGCGAGCATCGGCGCAATGATCAGATCAGGGACAACCACGTCGCAGTGTGCAGGCGGCACCGGAATCTTGAGTGCACCCTGGACCAGTTCCATTTCCGGTTCCCACTTGCGAAAAATCAGTGGCTCGTCCCTGGCTCTGACAACCGGCATACCGACGGGAATGCCCCTGTTTGACGCTTCGGTTGCAAGCGGTATGCAATCGAACTCGCCGCGCACCGGCAGGTAGGCTGCAACCACCTTGACATTCGAGAGACTGAAACGTTCCAGAAAGAGCTTTCGTGCACGCTCGCCGAAATCGGACGCCTGTCCGGACAGGATCCTTCGCCGTTCCAGACATTTCCGGCGTAACAGACCCTTTGCGTCTTCAGGACTCATGGAAAAAGTATCGGAGCGGCACCACCTGGATCGTCATTTCCTTGTTCTCCACCGTGGCCTGTCAAGCAGGTGGGCACCGTGATAACACGGCCTCGACCGTGTCAGGGACAGTTCCCTAGTGGTTTGTATTGGCCCCTGGGAGTAATGGACCTGACGGGTCTGGCAGACCTCCGCCCCAGAGGTTCAATCTACACCAAACGCACACGCGTCGATAACCCGTCGTTCGTGTTTCGTCATGCACAACGAACACGATTTCGACCGGGAGACCGGCGTTTAGCCCTCGGAAGCGCTGGATTGCTTGTGCTGGTCAAGTTTATGCACAAGCTGGTCAAGACGTTCGGTCAGCGCATTGATGACATGGGAAACATCGCCTTCAGCATCGTTACTGTCTTGCGTCCTTGTCGCCATTTCAACAGCCACGGAGGACCTGTTCTCTCGCAGTTCAACGAGGTCGTTCGCGAGCAAAAGGCCCGCCATCATCAACAGGTATGTATCGCCAACATTGCTCGCGTTGGATTTCAGTTCCGAAACTTTTGCATCAACATGCCCGGCCAGCATGATGATACGATCTTCTTCACCCGGATTGCAGGTAATCGTGTAGGAGCGACGATTGATCGTGATTTCAACCTGGTTCATTTCATTCGCTCCAGGACAGACTTCAGATCCTTGATCACAAGTACAAGTCGCGCTTCAGCAGTCGATGCGTATTCTGCAAGGGATTCGTAGCTTCGTCGTGCATCGTCTCGTTCTGCTCGAAGTCTCGCATTCTCTTCTTCAGAGTGTTGCAACCGGGGCTCTGACAGTGATCGATCAATAGCGTCTTCAAGGCGCGTTATTGCAGCTTCAAGCTCGTTAATCGCACTGAGGTTGTGTTTGTCAGGCATTCGCCGCACATCTATCCGACATCATGGCAGGGAATATCTTCAACTTGTTTCTTTAGTATACGTACTAAATTACTATTTCTATGGCGAAATTCAAAACGTGTTGTCAGAACTGACAGAATGACGATCGTGCCCGTCCGGTTAATCTGTCAGCGAGATGCATTACAAACGGTCGTGATCCCATGTACAAGAACACGGTCACAGGATGCCGCAGACTCGCGACCTGCCGGTTCCCCGGACGGACGCGGGTCGAATTTCCGAGGGTCAGGTTCGCGCTCAGCTCAGATCAGGGAAACTGTCACGCGTGAAGATCGTGTAGCCCTCGTCATTCGGGTCGTCGAGATCACAGAGCGGTGTCGAACCGAATACGCCGTTCCATAACCCGGCACGCAAGGCATGGTCGGAAACAATCTCCATCGGCTTCACCGCGTGATGTTCCTGGTTGGCAAAAACCGGCGGATTGCTTGTCCCGTTGTAGGAGAACTCCAGGAGAATGCGATCGTAATCCGCTTCGTTGTCAAATGAGGCATGGACGGTGTTTCCGTGAAAGAACAGACCGTCACCGGGTTCCATCTCCACCGCGATATCGTCGAAGCGTTCAAACATCGCCGCTTCACGCTCCGGGTTGATGTTCGCATAGGCATGGCCGTCCCGAATGCGGTCAACCCTGCCCATGCGATGCGAACCCCTGAGCATGTGAAGACACCCGCTTTCGCTCGTCGCCGGCGTCAGCGCAACGACACAGGTCAGCATATCGGGCATCAGACAGCCGTCCTGATACCATCCACCGAAATCCTGGTGCCAGACAACCTTTCCGCTTCGCCGCGCAGGTTTCTTCACAATCTTTGAATGGTAGTGGTACACGGGCTCGCCGATCAGCAATGCTGCATTCTCGACAATACGGGCGAGCCGCGTACAGGTCCCGATCCAGTCGTCGCCGTGCCGCACCCAACCCAGATAGTCGTGCTGCGTACGCGCACTTCCATCGTGAATTGTTGCAAGCCTTCCGTTTATCGACGGATCCTTCGCCATGGCCTGCAGAACCGGTTCGAGTTCATCGACTTCAAACAGGCCAGGGACGGCAAGAAAACCGTCGCGGTGATAATGCTTCACCTGTGCAGCGGAAATCATGCTGGTTTCGTCGTTCCGGTTCGCCGTGTTCGGCATGGATTGATGAACGGGATTAATCGGCATTCTGAAAGTGCCACCTGTTCCGTTTTGCACAGACATCCGTGAGGAAATTTGACCATGTTACCGGATGACCGGGAATTCGTTCGTTTGTTACCGACATCGGGAACATTGTGCGTCTCTCAAGCCGCGGTAGAGGTTGTATTGATTCTGAAACTTGTATTTGCGGTTCTGACAGACAGGGACTTCAAGCACGAACCGGGTGATGCCCGGTTCGTGCTCTCGATCACAACAAGAGATCAGTATCCGGCTTTGATCTCGTCGAACAGCGAAATGTACTTCTCGCGTGTCGCAGCGGGAATCTCGCTGAAGTAGCGCGTGCCTTCCATGAAGGCCGTCGGATCGGAGATCCCGAGATTGTCGAGCGTTGGCTGGTCAACCATCTCGAACGCCTTCATGTTGCAGTGGCCATAGCCAAAGTTGTTGATGATGTAGACACCTGACTCCGGCGCGGAGACTGCGTTGAGGAAGTCATAAACCTTGTCGTCGTCACCTTCGCCTGTCGCAATGTGTACCGCACCACACACCCAGGTATAGATTCCTTCCTTCGGGTTCATGTACTCGACTTCAACGCCCTGCTGCTTCAGTTTGACAACCGAACTGTTCCAGGCATAGGACGCAACCAGCTCGCCGTTTGCCAGTCCCTGTTCAACTGAGGTGATGTCCGTCCAGTAGAAGCGAAGCACTTCGCGTTGCTTGCGCATCATTTCTGTGGCGCGTTCAAGTTCCTCGTCTGTCATGTCAAACGGGTTATCCGCATCGATAACCGCGCCGACGACGCCGAAAACGCCATCAACAGAGTCATAGATTCCGAGACGACCAGCATACTTCTCGTCGAACAGGATCATCCATGAGTGATTTTCTGGTCCGGAATATTCGGGTGCAAGATCAGGACGGAAGAGAACCGAACTGTTGCCCCAGTCGATTGGATAGAACACCTGGTTGCCGTCGATGACAGCGCCTTCGACAGACTTCAGACTTGGGAAGACGTCGTCCCAGTTTTCCAGTCTCGTCGTATCAAGCGGCTCCAGCAGGCCGGCATCATACCAGCGTTGCAGGCTGTACGTGCATGGCCAGGCAACATCAGGTCTGAATCCGGCCCGCATCTTCTGGAAACCTTCTTCTTCCTCGCCCCACAGCGTGTATGTCGGCAAGGCGTTGTGCTTGTCCGAATATCCCTTGACCAGTTCCGGTGAGTCGTAACTGGCCCACGTGAAGACCAGGAGATCGGGATCGGTTTCACTCTCCTGAGCCTGCGCTTGCACAACCGGAACCGCAATCGTTGCGAGTCCGACCGAAGCAAGGACCTGGTTTACCTCGCGGCGTGAAATATCGTGATTGGCCAGTCGCGATCGAAATTCCTTGATATCCATAATTGCACTCATCCTGAAACTCCCCAGATCAGTATTGTCCGTGCATCATATCATTCGGAGAACCGAAAATCCCGAGCCTCCCGATCCTCCCACACCAAGTTTTGTCGACGCCGATTCAATCCTCCAACGCACAGCGATCCGATTATCTCGATATCGTGTCATGTTGCAGAACGAACACGTCCTGTGTGTGCAACGAAAGCGGTGTATTTCCCGCAGTGGCGTCGTGCACATGTTGACGCCCGATAACCACGCAGCCATTTTGCGCCACGCTTACACCCTCGATCGGAGCCGGTTGTGAACACTGATCATGTTTCCCCGCGGGAGATGGCAAACGCCATCAGGGCGCTGTCGATGGACGCTGTCGAGGCAGCCAAAAGCGGACATCCGGGTATGCCCATGGGAATGGCGGATGTCGCCACTGTTCTGTTCTCGCGATTTCTGAAGTTCGTCTCTGAGGATCCACTATGGCCGGATCGCGACAGGTTCGTGCTGTCCGCGGGGCACGGTTCGATGTTGCTGTATGCGCTCCTGCACCTCACCGGTTACGAAGGAATGCCGCTTCCGCAGATCAGGAATTTCCGGCAATTGGGCAGTGTCACCGCAGGTCATCCCGAATACGGACTTGCAGCAGGCATCGAAACAACGACCGGCCCCCTTGGTCAGGGTTTGGCGAATGCGGTTGGCATGGCCATTGCCGAGCGTGTGACAGCTGCGCGTTTTCCGTCACTTGTCGATCACAGAACCTGGGTCATCGCAGGCGATGGATGCCTGATGGAGGGTATCAGCCATGAAGCGGCGTCGCTCGCCGGCCACCTCTGCCTCAATCGGTTGATCGTACTCTTTGATGACAACCATATTTCCATCGACGGTCCGACCAGCATGGCGCAGTCGGACGATACGCTGGCGCGATTTGAGGCCTATGGATGGCGAACCGATTGCGTGGACGGCCACGACCAGGACGCCGTCGCGGATGCACTGTCGCGTGCTGTCCGCAGTGACAGACCAAGTTTCATCGCCTGCCGAACAACCATCGGATTCGGGTCTCCCGGGAAACAGGGAACCGCTGCGGCACACGGTGCACCACTCGGTCCGGACGAGGTCGCGGCCGCCAGGGAGTCGCTGGATTGGCACCATGATCCATTTGTCATTCCGGAGCCTGTACGACGCGCCTGGCTAAAGACAGGAACCAGATGCGCAGACACGTACAGGGACTGGAATCACACGCTTGGTTCCATCGGAGATTCGATTTCCAGTGAATACAAACGCATGTTGAGCGGCGACATTGTAACCCGTGTGCGTCAGGCAACAGAAAGTCATATCTCGGAACTCGTTGCGAATCCGCAACAGATTGCCACACGAAAGGCCAGTGAACTCGCGCTTGTGTCTCTCGTTGCCGTGCTGCCGGAGCTGATCGGGGGCTCGGCCGATCTCACCGGTTCGAACAACACGCGTGTCAAGTCCATGACGGACATCGCGCGTGATGATTTTTCCGGCAACTACATTCGCTATGGTGTTCGTGAACATGCCATGGCGGCTGCGATGAATGGTATGGCGGTGCATGGCGGTGTCATCCCCTACGGTGGCACATTTCTGAGTTTTTCGGATTACTGTCGACCTTCAATCCGGCTTGCCGCGCTCATGCAGATCCGAACCGTTCATGTCATGACACATGACTCGATTGGCCTTGGCGAAGACGGACCAACACACCAACCCGTTGAACACCTGGCGAGTTTGCGCGCCATGCCGAACCTCAAGGTTTTCAGGCCTGCCGATGCCGTCGAGACCGCGGAATGCTGGGAACTCGCCCTCACGTCAAGTAACGGACCGTCAGTGATCGCCCTTTCACGGCAAAATCTGCCGCAGATGAGGGTCGAGATTTGCGATCACAACCTGAGTGCAAACGGTGCATATGTCCTCAGTGAGTCCGATGGCACACCGGACGCGATTATTGTTGCAAGCGGTTCCGAGGTGGAGATTGCGCTTGCAGCGCAGGTTGAACTGCAGAAAGGCAGGATCAACGTGCGGGTTGTTTCCGCGCCATGTCTGGAACTGTTCGCAGAACAGGACGCCGCATCGCGGGATAAGATCATCCCGCGGGATGTTCCGGTCGTCGTCGTCGAAGCAGCTGTCGCATTCGGCTGGACCGGAATCCTCGGTCAAAACCCCGGCTTCGTCGGCATGTCAGGGTTCGGCGAGTCCGCACCTGCGAAAGATCTTTACCGTCATTTCGGGATCACATCCGACGCTGTTGTTTCAGCTGTAAACCAGGAACTCAGCCGGATGAGCGCTCCCAGACAGGTGTGAATTCCGCGATCGACTCCGGTGGTTTCAGGCCCAGTCCTGGGCCTGACGGGAGCGTTACGCCTTTGTCCTCGTGACGGACCACTTTCTCCCAGCAGTCCGAAAAGACCAGTGGTTCTGTCAAATCGCAACCGCAGAACAGTTGTCCGTCAGGTACCGTGACGGCCACGGACAGGGCTGCCGCGTTGCCAATCGATGATCCCCAGGGGCCATCAATTCGAACCCTTACACCGTGATCACGGGCGATCTCGCACGCTGCCCTGCTTGTCGACAGCGAACCGAACCGTGCGGGTTTGATGGTCAGGCAGGCATCAACATCGCTGGCACAGACACGGGCGATTTCCGGCAGCGAATCGGCACATTGATCGAACATGACGGTCACACCCGTTCGTTGGGCGACCTCCAGATTCATACCGGTCGTCCTGCACGGTTCCTCCCAAAGGATGCGTGAATCTCCATCACCGAATTGATTGATGACGGTTGTGGCTGTTTCGACATCAAGTGCGCCGTTGAAATCCATGAAAAGGAGTTGATCGGCATGTGTTTCAGCGATGGCGACCGCAACGCGTTTGCAATCGTCATCGGGGGTCGTCGCACCGAGCTTGAACTGAAGATGCCTGTAACCGCTCGCGCGTTCCCGGATCTGTTCCGAAAGTTCGGATGGCGACTCGCATCCGAAGGACAGATAACTGGAAATCCGTTTCTGACGGCGACCGCCCAGGAAAGATGTCACGGGGACACCTGCCAATCGACCGAGCAGGTCGAACCAGGCTGTTTCGAGTGCGAACGCCAATCCACGTAACTCGAGGCCGCAGTCCCGGCGGACGTTTGTACAAAGAACCGGGAAATCATCCACCAGGGCATCATCAAGATTCCCGAGAAGTTCGTTTTCCAGTTTTCTGCAGCGTTCCGGTTCGAGATACGCTGCACGCGCAACCTCGCCGTATCCGGCAACGCCACTGGAATCCCTGATCTTCAGGATTCGCCCGAGCATGGCCGGTTGCCGCCCATAGGACATTCGACGCGGTCCATCGCGGAAGTCCGCTGCAATATCCCAGATTTCAATCCTCGTAACAGTCATCGACATCCCCCGTATGTAGAGGCACGGCCGTGCATCGCACAAACCCGTACCTGAGGAAGCGGCGTTGACCCATCCAAAGGGCGTGATTAGGAAGACTACATCGCGGATTCATCGGAGACGAGCATGACTGTTCGTGTTGGAATAAATGGCTTTGGACGAATCGGACGCCTCGTCTTTCGCGCGGCAATGGAAGCCCGCCGTAGAGATGTCGAGTTTGTTGCGATCAACGATCTCGGGACACCCAGGGATAACGCCCACCTGCTCAAATACGATTCCGTGCATGGTCGATTTCCGGGAGAGGTCGAAGCGGGAGAACAATCCCTTGTCGTTAACGAACGTTCCGTTCAGGTATTGTCACAGCGGGATCCGGCAAGTCTTCCCTGGGGCGATCTTGGCGTCGACGTCGTCATGGAATGCACGGGACTGTTTGCATCACGGGAGAAGGCTGCCCTTCATCTTGATGCCGGGGCACGCAAGGTTCTCGTTTCTGCACCGGCCGCCGGTGCTGACCTGACCGTCGTCTACGGCGTCAATCATTCACAACTCACGGAACGGCACGTAGTTGTCTCGAATGCATCATGCACCACGAATTGCCTGGCACCTGTTGCGTCGGTTCTTCATGACAAGATCGGAATTTCGCATGGATACATGACGACCATTCATGCGTTCACAGGTGACCAGCGAACCGTCGATACCCTGCATGCGGATCCAAGGCGCGCACGGGCTTCGTCGACATCACTGATCCCGACGTCCACAGGCGCCGCGAAGGCTGTTGGACTGGTATTGCCGGAACTCGCGGGAAAGCTCGACGGAACTTCCATTCGTGTGCCCTCGCCCAACGTGAGTCTTGTAGATTTCAAGTTCGAATCCTCTCGTCCGACAACAGAAGACGAGATCAACAATGCCATGCGTGAGGCGTCAGAGAATGCGTTAAAGAACATTCTTGCGATCAACAACGAGCCGTTGGTTTCGATCGACTTCAATCACAATCCTGCAAGTGCAACCTTCGACGAGACGCAAACCAAGGTTGTCGACGGTTCCTTCGCTCGGGTACTTGCCTGGTACGACAACGAATGGGGATTCTCGAACCGGATGAGCGATACGGCTGCGCTCCTGGGTCGCCTGACCTGAACTGCAGTCATGTTACATCGCGCCAGAACACTTGATGACGTTTCGTATGACGGCAAACGGGTGTTGCTGCGTCTTGATCTCAATGTTCCGGTGGCAGGCGGCGTTGTCACCGGAAAGGAAAGACTGGTTCGTTCGCTGACGAGCATCGAGGAACTGTCGGAAGGTCGCGCCCGCACGGTGATCCTGTCGCACCTTGGACGTCCCGGCGGACGGTATGAACAATCCCTCTCACTTGAACCGGTTGCAGCGGCATTGTCTGCGATGCGCGGCAGGCCCGTGACTTTTGTGCCTGAGACCATCGGCACGCTGGTCAGTTCGAATGTTGACGCTACACAACCCGGTGACGTCATCATGCTCGAGAATCTGCGATTTCATTCCGGTGAAGAAACCGATGATCCGGATTTTGCCCGTGCAATTTCGGATTATGGCGATCTCTACGTCAACGATGCATTCTCGGTGTCGCACCGTGCACATGCATCGGTATCTGCACTACCCCGGATGCTCCCGGCTGCCATGGGACGTCTCATGCAACAGGAAGTCCAGACGCTCACCAATCTGTTCGAGTCGCCAACCCGTCCGCTTGCCGCAATCGTTGGCGGTGCAAAGGTGTCCTCAAAACTTGCATTGCTCGAGCACCTCCTGGAGCGATGTGATGTTCTGATCATTGTCGGCGCCATGGCGAATACCTTTCTGGCTGCCACAGGCGTCGATGTCGGTAAGTCGCTCCACGAGCCAGAGATGGCGGGGGTCGCGCTGCACATCCTGGAACGCGCTCGGGTGGTCGAATGCAGGATCGTGTTGCCGGTTGACGGACGGATCAACGGTGATAACGGAGAGCCTGGAGTAGTGAGCGATCTGAACACAATGAACAGTTGCGCCCGGTTGCTGGATATCGGTCCTGCCAGCGAATCGCGGATAATCAAACAACTACAGGACTGCGCCACCCTGATCTGGAATGGCCCCTGCGGTGCGTTTGAACAGGCCGGTTTCGAAACCGGGACAGTCCGCGTGGCACAACATGCAGCAGAACGCACCGTCAGCAGCTCGCTCGTCACGATTGCCGGCGGCGGTGACACGGCCGCTGCCCTTGAAATGGCCGGTGTCCGGGATTCCTTTTCCTATCTGTCGACCGCTGGCGGTGCATTTCTTGCCTGGCTTGAAGGAACTCCATTGCCCGGGGTCGAGACACTTAAATCATCACCTCCATGAGCGTCGGCAGACAGTCTCGCGCTGCGCACGCATTCGGTTTTCGGAGATGCGACGTTCAGACCGTCTCGTCACTTGACGAAACGAACTCGGCAATTGAACGCGCAGAGCAACGTGGCAAGCCATTGTTGCTGGTAACCGGTTCAGGTGCCTGTGCGCGACTTGGACCGGGTTATCTTCTCGAAATGATGCATGCGGCAGGTGTGGACGGTAAAAAGATCAGAATGGTGATCAACTGCGGATCAGACGCAGGTTATGCCCTGCTCGCCATACGACTTGGGTGGAGGGAACTACACATCTCCGGGAACCCCGATACCTGTCGACGCGTGAGAGAGATGATCGAGAGCATCGGCGGTGTGTTTCACGATGCAATTCCTCAAGAAAACGACATTTTAGAAAGCGAACCCCGTAATGAACGTCGTGTTCATGCGTACCGAGAAGAAGGATAGACCGATCTAACGGGTTGCGGATACCCGTCACCAACAATGACCGGCGGCGTCAATTTCGAGCCCGACACGGTGTGCGACCACCTCGGCGGGCCCTTGTCGCACACCCGTGGCTTCGCCAGAATCGCTACAACGCAGGCCCCTCTATCGGGGACGTCTTGCTCATCACCGACGATGGTGTTGAAACCTTCAATGAGGCGCCGCGCGCACTCACGGAACTGGAGATATAGAAGGTTAAATCGCGTGCGGCTTTTCGCTCTTCACGCAAGGTTTCGGCGGCCATGTCCCGGCAACAGGAAACCAGAGTTAAACCCGAAAGCGACGCAGCAAAGTCGTGCGTGGTGATCATGATGGCATGATCATCATCGGGAAAACCGGCTCAACCGGGCGTGCGACCTGTTGGCACGTTTGAGCCCGTCCAAAAATAAAGTCGAAACCACTTGCTTGAAGCAAATCAACGTCACGTTTGACCGAGAATCCGGGTTTGCCGAATTTGCTTTCAGCATGGAGTGCAATCGTGATCTGCCGTGTTGCCATTGACGAAGCGCTTTGTTAGTCACGGGCTTCTCCGAAACAAATACTGAGCATGACCGATGAAGATCGACGGGAATGCAGTTCGACCCGGAATGGTGATTGAACACAAGGGCCGCCTCCTTGTGGCAACCAGGATCCAGCACACGCAGCCTGGCAAGGGCGGCGCTTACTTGCAGGTAGAGCTCAAGGATATTCGGGACGGTACCAAGATCAACGAACGCTTCAGGTCATCGGAAACTGTTGAAAGGGTCCGCCTTTTCGACAAGACCTATCAGTTCCTTTATGTCGACTCCGGTCTGTACACCTTCATGGACATGGAGACCTATGAGCAGATCACCCTCGACAGCAACATGATCGGCGACCAGGCACAATTCATGCAGGACGGTATGATGGTCACCGTGCAGTCTCACGAGGATCAACCGATTGGCGTATCATTGCCGGAAACTGTGGTCCTGACCGTGACCGAAACCGAAGCAGTCGTGAAAGGCCAGACTGCTTCATCATCATTCAAACCGGCCACACTCGACAATGGCGTTCGCGTCATGGTGCCACCGCACATCACGGCTGGCACCAAAGTCGTGATTAACACGGAGGACGCGTCCTACAGGGAACGCGCCAAGACCTGAACTGCAAATCTCGCATCGGCCTCCCCTCATCAATGTCATGACAGACGCAGCACGCAAGGCTGCGTCTGCGGTCATACGCGACTTCAACGAATTGAACAGCCTGCAGACTTCGCGGCGCGGGACCGGTCAATTCGCGAAAGTCGCCCGACGCCGCTGCTGCAATTCGCTTCAATATTCGCTGTCAAAGGCCCGTCCCGATTACGGGTTCACAACTGATGATTCAGCTGATGAGATTCAGGGTACCGGTCCACGGCAATGGGTTGTCATACCGCTCAGTGGAATCGACAATCTGCTGCACGGGATTCCGTTTTTCTGCATCGCGATCGCAGTGACCCATGAATCCGAACTGCATGCAGGGGTCGTGCTTGATCCCGTTTCCAACGAGCTTTTCTGGGCGGAAAAGGGCTTTGGCGCTTTCAGTGAGGCAGGAAGGCTGCGTGTCAGTGCCCGCAATCACCTGGGGGATCTGCAACTCGCCGCGATTCCACCCCGCCTGCGTTCTGATCGTTCGCGCAGCAGCTATACCGGTCAGACGGAAAACGCCCTGACGCAGGTTCAGGGCATTCGTCACCTCGGTTCCGTTGCACTCGAACTGGCGTGGCTTGCATCCGGCAGGCTTGATGGGCTCTGGGCCAGCGAAACCCGTTTTGTCGATGTGGCTGCGGCAGCAGTTATCGTCAAGGAAGCAGGCGGAATGGTCACTGATCTGTCAGGGCGGGCGTTCACGCGACAATCTTCCTCGTTGCTGGCAAGCAACGGGCGCATGCATGCACGTATCTCGTCATTGCTCGCGAACACGACCCTCAATTCACATCGTGCGCAACAACAGTCATCAGTATCCACAGGATAGTTCTCTATTTCACGTCATCATGCCGACGACGCCACCGACAAAAACGGCAGCGTGGACCGGGTAATGCCGTTCATGATAAGCAACGTCGATGTCGGGTAAGCATCCATGTCTCGTGATGGATACACCCGTTTCGTGCAATCGGAACGGTAGACGGTTTCGTCGACAGTCACCGAAACCGACTCCATCAGGGGCACCGAATCTGGCAATTCTCCAAACTAGTATGCACACAGGGTTTTCGAAACTGAATCCTCAGGCAGGGTACCACGGATGACGCGACCATACCCCTATCTCATACGAATGCTTCTCTTCCTGGTCGCTGTCGGACTGCTGTCGTTCTTTCTTTCGTCAACGCTCCTTGAAGCATTTGACGCCAACGCGGCTCTCAACGGTCTCATTCTCGGCGTCATGGTCCTGGGTGTCGTATACATCGTGCTGCAGGCACAGTTGCTCAACCGCGAGGTACGGTGGATCGAGAAGTTCCGTGTTTCAGCCCCGGGGGCATCGACCATGTCGCCGCCACGTCTGCTGGCGCCAATGGCAACCATGCTCGGCGAGCACCGCAATACCCGCGGCGACTTGCGATTGTCACCGGTCTCGATGCGTTCAATCCTGGACAGTGTCGGCTCACGTCTCGACGAGTCGCGGGATATTTCGCGGTATCTCATTGGCTTGCTCATCTTTCTGGGTCTTCTCGGAACCTTTTGGGGTCTCATCAAGACCTTGACCGCCGTGAGCGGAACGCTGGACACCCTCAATGCCGGCGCAAGCGATAACATCGTCACACTCTTCGACAACCTCAAGGCCGGACTCGCTGCACCACTGTCAGGAATGGGAACGGCATTCTCGTCGTCGCTGTTCGGACTCGCGGGTTCGCTCGTGCTCGGTTTTCTCGATCTGCAATCGTCTCAGGCACAGAACCGTTTCTACAATCAGTTGGAGGAATGGCTCTCGACAATCACCAGGGTACAGTCAGGTCCGGGACTGGGTTCGGATGGCGACCAGTCGGTACCCGCCTATGTCAGCGCGCTCCTCGAACAAACGGCTGACAGTCTCGACCGATTGCAGCGAACCCTGGAGAAAAGCGAGGAAACCCGCATGGGTTCCGGACAACAGATTGTCAGTCTCACGGAGAAACTGACCGGGCTGACCGACCTGTTGCACGATGAGCAACGCCAGTTGTCGCGGCTGGTCGATGGACAACAGGAACTCAGGCAACTTCTTGAACAGTACCTGGCTGTAAGCAGTCGTGGTGGATTCGATCAATCCAGTCGCGACCATTTGCGCAATCTGGACGTGTCTCTGGACAGGCTGGTCACCGAATCATCGAACGACAGAAGCGCGCTTGTCGGGGAGATTCGTTCCGAAATCAGACTACTCGCACGAACGATCGCAGCTGCCCGTTCAAAGGAGTAGTGCATGGCATTCAGGTCCCGGCGCACAAACTCTGCCACTGAAACCTGGGCCGGTTTTGTAGACGCATTATCGACACTCCTTGTCGTCCTGATCTTTGCGCTTGTCGTTTTCATGATCGCCCAGTTCTTCCAGGGCGTCGCGCTGTCAGGGCGCGATCAGGAACTGGATCTGTTGAATTCCAGAATATCCGAGCTGACCGACTTGCTTCAGATCGAACGCGACAGCAATACCGAACTCCAACTCAATCTGGCGAAGAAGTCTGCGGACCTTCAGACCTCCGAACAGGCGCTCGACGACGCCAAAACGGCGATCCTGTTGCTGCGCAAGGACAGGGACGGATTGATCGCCCAATTGGCCGATACAGAAGAGCAGCTCGAAGCGAGTCAGGCCGAAGGAGACACGCGGGCTGCACGCATAACGGTACTGGAAGGCGATCTGGAACGCGCACTGGAAGAAGTTACAGTTTCACGCGATTCCATTACGTTACGACTCGCCGAGATCGCCAGCCTGAAGAACGATCTCGATGCGTTACGGGATGTCCGGGACGAACTCGAGGAAGACATTGCCCGCATGACAATCCTTTTGGAGGCGGCCCAGACACTGCAGGAAGAACTCGAATCATCGCTGCAGGCATCACGTGCACGGGAGGATGACCTGACGACGTCGCTTCTGGCATCGGGTGTTCGGGAAGAGGAGCTGAAATCATCGTTGCAAGTTTTGGACCTCCGGGAAAAGGATCTGACTACTTCACTGCAGGCTTCACGTGCACTGGAAGAGGATCTGAAGGCATCGCTACAGGCAGCACGGGCGCGTGAAGAGGACCTGACAACATCGCTGCAAGTCCTGGTGATACGTGAGGAGGAACTGGAGACATCGTTGCAGGAATCGAGTGCTCGGGAAGAGGATCTCAAGACGTCGCTGCAGTCATCCCTCGACCGTGAAGAGGAACTGACGACAACGTTGCAGTTATTGGTTGTTCGTGAAGAGGATCTGAAGAGGTCACTGCAGGCATCACGTGCACGGGAAGATGACCTGACGACTTCGCTGCAGTTACGGCAGGATGAGAATGAACGTCTTGCGGCGCAACTCGCGGCGGCCCAACAGAGGCAGTCGGAATCCGATGAACAACTGAAGACGATCCGACAACGCAACAAGGATGCGATGACAAGGCTGGCACTGCTCATTGTCGAGGCACGAAAGTTGCAGTCGCAGACAGACTCCTCTCTTGAGGATCAACTTGACGAGCTTGCAGAGGGTAAGGCACGACTTGATTCACTCATCGCGAGTCTGGCGAGCGAACGGGACAGGTCGAAGCAACTCGAGGCTCGCCTCTCGGACGAAAAGGAAAGAACACTTCTTGCGCAGGAAGAGATCGACAAACGGGACATCCGGCTGACGGAAATCGCCATAACGGTCGCTGCGACCGAAGAGGAAAGACGAACAGCCGAACAGCTAAGCGAAAACCGACTGGCGCAGATCGTGCTCTTGAACAAGCAACTCGACGAACTGCGCAATCAACTTGCAGAACTCGGAGAGGTTCTGGAGGCAGCAGAGAAAAAAGCCGAAGAAGATCGCGTACAGATTGCCAATCTGGGTGAACGACTGAATGCCGCACTGGCCGCAAAGGTCCAGGAACTGTCCAGGTACCGGAGTGAATTCCTGCAACGGCTCTCGGAGATCGTTGCCGACAAACCCAACATCAGGGTCGTTGGTGATCGCTTCCTTCTGCAGTCCGAGTTGTTGTTCGAACGAGGCAGCGCCGAGATCTCGTCGGCAGGCAGACGCGAACTGGAACAGATTGCCCGTCTGGTTTCCGAACTGACACGGGAGATTCCAGCGGATATTGACTGGGTGCTTCGGGTCGACGGTCACACGGACACGGTTCCGATCGGCACAGCGGCGTTTCCCTCGAACTGGGAACTCTCCACAGCCCGCTCAACATCCGTCGTCCGGTATCTCATTCGTCTTGGCGTTCCACCATATCGTCTGATGGCTGCCGGACTTGGACAGTACCATCCGGTGGATCGCGATGATGACGAGATTGCGATGCGTCGTAATCGACGGATCGAATTCAAAATAACCGAACAATGATCCATGTCATGGTGATCGCGCAGATTCAACACTGCCTGTCACTTCATTCTTCGAACCGAACGGGATGTGCAGATCCCGGTGACGCAGGCGCGGCACGTCAACGTGCCGCTTCCGATTGATTCAAGGCACGGTAGATGGTCCAGATTCCTGACACCATACTTGTGGCAAACGCCAAAGGTGGTTGTGGCAAGACAACGCTTTCCACAACACTGGCGACAGCGTTTTCATCCGGTTATTTGCGCACCGCACTTGCGGACGCGGACCCTCATGGAAACAGCCTGCGATGGTGCAGCCTGCGTGGTGGTCGCAGCTTTGAAGTCAAGCCTTTCGACTGGACGTCAGGCAGCGGCAAGATTCCGCGGAAACGCGATCGACTGGTGATTGACTCGGCAGCCGGCTTGACCGGTCAGTCGCTGAACAATCTCGCCCAGCTTGCTGATATGATTGTCATACCGGTACTCCCGTCAATCTTCGACGAACACGTCACGGTACGCTTTGTCGCCGAAATCGAGACCGCGTTGTCCTTGAAGCGTCGGAGAACACCAATCCTGTTTGTCGCCAATCGGGTTCAGCAGGGTTCGGTGTCGCTGCGACGGCTCGAAATTTTCTGCCGCAGTCTCGGACACGATGTTGCCGCGACAATACTTGAGGACCCGGTTTATGCTGAACTGGCGAATGACGGATTCTCATTGTTCGACGTCAATTCGTACCGTGCATGTTCGAATGCCATGTACTGGTTGCCCCTTGTACGAATGATCGAGACATCGCTCGCCAATCGCTGAGGTGACAGTCGTTTACCGAGATTTGCCGCACACACGCCATATCATGGGACAAGCCGCGGGTGCGTGGAGTTGCATACCGCGGTCCGTTCAGGATCCGCGGATGCCGGGAGTTTCAATTTCGCTGACACCGTGTCTCAGTTGAAGGTGTCAGGAAGTGTCAGGAAGGAGTCTGGAATGCCGAGGGTTGCACTTGTTACCGGAGCATCACGAGGGATCGGTCGTGGTATTGCGACATGTCTCGCTCAACAGGGCTATCGTGTTGCGGCAAACTTTCGTGTCGACAACGCCGCCGCCCGGTCTCTGGAAAGTGAAACCGGAGTACGAACATTTCAATGGGACGTTTCGGACTACGACGCATGCCGCGACGGCGTCGCACGGGTTACCGATGCGCTCGGCCCTGTCGAGGTTCTTGTAAACAATGCGGGAATTTCCCCTGACAAATTCATGCACAAGATGGCACCGGATGTGTGGCGAAAGGTCATCGATACGAATCTCAACAGCGTGTTCAACGTCACGCATCAGGTCATCGGTAACATGCGAAACGCAGGATTCGGACGGATCGTGAACATCGCATCACTGTCGGCGTATGCGCCCGGATTCGGAGAAACCGCCTACGGCGCCGCGAAAGGCGCCATGGTCACCTTCACCAAGGCATTGGCGAAGGAGAGTGTCGCCAAGGGTATCACGGTGAATTGTGTCGCACCTGGCTACGTCGATACCGACATGGTCCGTGTTGCACCGCCGGAGTGGATCGACAACCTCATTCAAAACGAGATCCCTGCAGGGCGCCTCGGAACGCCCCACGATGTTGCGCGTTGCGTTCTGTTTCTCGTCGCTGATGAAGCAGATTTCATCACTGGCGCAACGATCGATGTCAATGGCGGTCAGATCATGCGCTGACAGGGGCGGCGCGACTGTTGCAGACGTCCCTGCTCTTCCCTGATGCAATCGTCGACAAGAGACGATCCTGGATAATCTGTTCAGCCTCATCGACAATTCGCGCAACAAGCTCACTGACCGACGGTACATCATCGATAAGCCCGAGTACCTGGCCTGCTGACCAGATTCCGGCATTGAGATTGCCTTCGTCCATCACCTTGCGCCCTTCGGATCCCGCGATCATGGGAGCAATTTCCTCGATCGAGACACCGCCCGGCTGAGCTTCGAGTTCGGCGACCTTGCGTGTGATGTCGTTGCGGAAAAATCGTGCCGTGTTGCGAAAACTGCGAAGAATCAGCTGCGTATCCCGTTCGTTTGCCGCGACCGCAGCAGACTTGATGTTCTCGTGTACACGTGCTTCGCGCGTCACAACGAACCGTGTTCCCATGTTGACGCCGTCAGCGCCAAGTGCCAGCGCCGCAATCAGGCCACGCCCGTCAGCAAAACCACCGGACGCAATCATGGGAATTGACAACTTGTTCGCTGCAGCCGGAATGAGGACGAGACCCGGTGTGTCGTCCTCGCCCGGGTGACCGGCACACTCGAAACCGTCTATGGCAACCGCATCGCAACCGATCGTCTGTGCCTTGACGGCGTGCCTGACCGACGTGCACTTGTGCATGAGTTTCGCGCCCGCTTCCTTGATCCGCGGTATGAACTGCTGGGGATTGTAACCTGCCGTCTCGATGTTCGTGACGCCGCTGCTCAACGCGGCATCGAGATACTCGTCATATGGAACAGGTTTCAGGGTCGGTAGAATTGTAAGGTTCACGCCGAACGGCTGATCGGTCTGGTCGCGGAGCCGAGAGATCTCATCCTTGAGTGCATCGGGCGACGGCTGAGTCAGTGCGGTCAGGAAACCGAGCGCGCCTGCGTTGCATACAGCAGCAACAAAGTCAGCGCGGCCAACATGCGTCATGCCCCCGCAGCAAACGGGATGGCGGCAGCCAAACAATTCCGTGAATCTCGTTTTCATCATCATGCTGCTCCGCTGACCCGTAACGC
The DNA here is from genome assembly GCA_965200745.1 of Alphaproteobacteria bacterium. Classification (GTDB taxonomy): domain Bacteria; phylum Pseudomonadota; class Alphaproteobacteria; order SP197; family SP197; genus SP197. The sequence goes on along the minus strand of CBDAUZ010000001.1, from coordinate 2,232,813 downwards.
CGAACGGGACACCCCGTCGAACTGCAGTTCTGCCAGACGGGTGTAGAGTCCGTTTCGTGCCACAAGCTCCTCGTGCCGCCCGCTCTCGACAATGCGACCGTGGTCCAGGACAACAATACGATCTGCATTGAGTATTGTTGACAGTCGGTGCGCGATGACAAGGGTCGTTCGACCGATCATGAGCCTTTCCAGCGCATGCTGCACCACTGTCTCGCTCTCTGCATCAAGGGCACTCGTTGCCTCGTCAAGCAGGAGAATGGGGGAATCCTTGAGGATTGCCCGTGCGATTGCGATGCGTTGCCGTTGCCCACCCGAAAGCCGGACGCCTCGTTCACCAACAAACGTTTCAAATCCATCAGGCAGATTGACAATGAATTCCAGCGCGAAAGCAGCCTCCGCCGCCTTTCGAACCGCATTGTCAGTCGCATCCGGATTTCCGTAGCGAATGTTCTCCCTGATGGTCGTTCCGAAAATCACCGGTTCCTGGGGAACAAGGGCTACCCTGTTTCGCAAGGCATCGAGTGACGCGTGTCGAAGCTCAACGCCATCGATCCGGATTGAACCGGTCTGTACGTCGTGAAATCGCAAGAGAAGGCTGAACAGCGTGCTCTTCCCGGAACCGGAGGGTCCCACGATTGCGACCGTTTCTCCCCTGTCGATATCGAGAGAGATGTTGTTGATCGCGCTTTCATCAGAACGCATGCGATAGTGAAAGGTGGCATTCTCGATCGCGATTGTCGTTTTCAATTCCGGCAAGAACGACTCCGGGTCTTCGGGAGAGCTGATCTCCGGTGTCGCCGCCAGAAGCTCACCGAGTCGCTCGGCCGCGCCGGCAGCGCGTTGCAGTTCGCCGTACACATCGCTCAGTGAAGCCGACGCCCCCGCCGCCACAACCGCATAGAACACGAATGCTGCCAATTCGCCGCCAGAGATATTGCCCGCCACGACATCGTGACCGCCTATCCATAGGACTCCCGCTACGCCGCCAAACATGAAAAGGATCACGAATGCAGTCAGAAAAGCCCGTGCACGTGTTCTCTGTATTGCAACGCCAAAGGCCTTTTCCACCGCCATGCGAAAATTGCCTTCCTCGAATCTTTCGCTCGCGAAAGCCTGCACAGTCGGGATGGCATTCAGTGTCTCGTCAACACGATGCCCAACGTCCGCAACCCTGTCCTGAGACAGGCGCGAAAGACTACGCACACGACGTCCGAAAACCATGATCGGTAGCAGGACAATCGGCACCAGAAAAACCACGATCGCTGTCAGCTTGAAACTCGTTATTGCCAACATCACGACACAGCCAACAAGCATCAACGCGTTACGTGCCGCCATCGACAGGGTTGAACCGACGACGGTCTGGAGCACTGTCGTGTCCGTCGTCAGACGGGAAAGAACTTCACCTGTACGGGTAATTTCGAAGAATGAGGGCGGCATTCTGATCACACGCGCATAAACGTCGCGACGCACGTCGGCGACGACCCGTTCGCCAACCCAGGTGACAAGATAGAAACGCGCAAAACTGGAACAGGCAAGGACGAGCACAATAACGATCAGGACAAACAGCGCGTAATCGAGCAACACCGTATCGCCAGGCATCATCCCGTCATCAATCAGCGTTCGAATGCCGATACCGAGTGCAAGCACCGTTGCTGCGGCAACGAAAAGCGCAATACAGGCAAGGAGAACCTGTCGCCGGTACGGCAGGAGGTATGGCCAGAGCCAGGCAATTTCGGAAAACTGTCCCAGAACGGCAGAACGGTCAGTTTTCTCCTCGTCAGTCGTTGCCGGGTTGTTCATCAAGCGCTCCGTCTTTCCCGAGATCAAGCCCGAGTTCCCACTCCGAAAGTGACTGACGGAACTAAATCATCGCCTGTAAGGGGGTAGAATTCTATCGATCGTTCTGGCGACGCCGACCGTGCGCCACAGTACACGAGCAGCTTGCCGTGTGACAAACGAATGTGCCGTCTGGATTGCCGAAAGGATTCCTCACGACACAGAAGTTGTTCCGCTGGCAGTATCCGTGACGACGCCATGACACGATGGACTTTCGCTGAGTCGACAAGGATCAGGAGAACGATACCCGTGCGTTTCGCATCATGTTTCGGGTATGGAGTCTCGCTGTGTTCATCGCATCCGATACGACAGGAAACGCATTCAGAGCCGCCCTGGTGAGGGGATGATCTGACGTGCCCTGCAATGTGACCGCTTCGCGGATGTTATGGATCAGGAGATCTGCAAGCACCGATCGGATCCGTGTCCTGTTTTTGTCACTGCATCATCGGCATGCGGATCCCGTGCGCACGCGCCGCTTCCCTGGCGCTTTTGTAGCCGGCGTCGGCATGGCGCACAATTCCCATCCCCGGATCGACCGTCAGACACCGTTCGATCTTCTGTTCCGCCATTTCCGTGCCGTCTGCGAGTACTACCAGACCGGCATGTGTTGCGTACCCGACACCGACTCCACCACCGTTATGCACGGCAACATACGTCGCGCCACAGGCGGTATTGAGCAGGGCGTTGAGAATTGGCCAGTCCGCAACGGCATCACTGCCATCCATCATGCCTTCCGTCTCTCGGTTCGGCGAAGCAACGGAACCGGTATCAAGATGATCGCGACTCATTGCAACGGGTCCTGCAAGTTCGCCGTCGCGCACCATGTCGTTCATGATCTTTCCGAACCGGGCACGCTGCCCGTACCCCAGATAGCCCAGCCGGGCCGGCAATCCTTCAATCGGCTGATGTTCGGACGCCAGACGCACCCAGTTGGCAAAGACCTCGTCGTCAGCGAATTCCTCGAGAGCGACCTGTTCGGTTTTCCGCAAATCACTTTCTTCCCCGGAGAGGCAGATCCAGCGGAACGGGCCGCGGCCAACGCAGAACAGGGGTCGAATGAATGCCTCGACAAAACCCGGGAATGCAAAGGCATCCTTGTAGCCGTGGTTATAGGCTTCCTGGCGAATGTTGTTGCCGTAGTCGAAAACCATCGCTCCGCGCCGCTGGTACTCAACCATAGCCCTGACCTGCCGGACTGCGGTTTCCCGTGCACGGGCGATGTAGGAGGTTGGATCCGAACGGCGTAATTCGAGAGCTTCTGCGAGCGACATGCCACCCGGGACGTAACCCTCAAGCATGTCGTGCGCCGATGTCTGGTCGGTAACAACATCGAAGTGGTCGTCATTGTCGAGATAGCCATTGATAACATCCGACATGTTGCCTCTGAGCGCGATCGCGCGAGCCTCTCCTTTCGCGGCATACTCTTGCGCCAGGCGATAGGCTTCCTCTGGCTGCTCGACGACCTCGTGAACGAATCCGAGATCAAGTCGGCGCTTGATCCTGTCGGGATCGATTTCGACGCCGATACTGACACCGCCATTCAGCGAAATACAATGCGGCATGATACCGCTGAACATCCCGAGACCACCAGTAATCGTGATGCGCCCCTTGAGCGTTCCGCCGAACCGCATCTTGGCCAGTGTGGCAAAGGTTTCGTACGTTCCTTGCACGATTCCCTGCGAGCCGATGTTGCACCATGACCCCGCAGTCATCTGCCCGTACATCATCAGGCCCTTTGCCTCCAGCTCGTTGAAGTGTTCGAGCGTGCTCCAGTAGGGCACAAGCATGGCGTTCGAGATCAGCACCCGCGGCGACCATTCATGGGTCTTCCAGATGGCGACCGGCTTCCCCGACTGGACAATCAGTGTCTCGTCTGATTCCAGTGTCTGGAGCATTTCAACAATCCTGTAATAGGATTCCCAGTCGCGGGCAGCCTTCCCCCGGCCTCCGTAAACAATCAGACGGGTCCAATCTTCAGCAACTTCAAGATTGTTCATCAACAGGCGGTAGGCCGTTTCCTGTGGCCACCCCTTGGTATTCAACTCCAGTCCACGGGGTGCAAGAATGGGGGCGTTTGGTGCAAATCGCATGGCTCTCTCTTGGTGCAGTCCGGGTTCGGTGAACAGGCAGGTACCCGTGTCATCTGATACGCTTGTCGTCATATCAGGCTCACTAACCCCTGGTCGTCAGTATACCACACGGGGGCACGATTCTGCCCGAAGTAATCGCCTCACGCCTCCCTTCTACGGGTTGCATGATTCCCGACACGGACTGGAATCCTGGACATCTCCATGACTTCCTCAACAATCTGGATGCCACCATCCTGCAGGCCCGTTACTCACGATATGTCATTAATCTGAACCGCCGTCGCTTCATGGGATGTTGCCTTCTTTCCAATCAGTGAAGGCCCGGCCTGAGCGACTGTTTCTGCTACGGTGTTTGTCCCGGGTTTTGATAAGGCAGCCATTGAGGGGTCGGTTTCTATGGATCGTTACAACCGGGCACCTGCACGGGTTTCGGGGATGTTGTGCTCTTGCCAGGTCCAGGCGTTTGCGGGTTTGCCATCATGTATGTTGCGTTCCAGTCCTGTCCGTCCCGGACCGGTCTCTAGAGGATGGTGCGGAGGCGTCCTGTGGCCTCATCGCCACACAGGATCAGGGAGGCATTCCAGGGTGCGATCCAATGGAGGGATTGCGGCGGCGATGACGCTGCGCACGCTCATGCTACCTGGAAGGAAAGGAACCTTTCCCGCATTGATCCGGATTCCCGATATGATCCGGTCTGGATCAGCCTGAGAAAACACCCCTGATCTGCTTGGTAAAGTGAGAACCTGTTGGCCACCGGAAAGATGTGCCCGATAGGAATCGGTCCGGTCACCAAAACCGATCTTGCGGAGAATTCCAGTGGCCTGGTCGAGTGCCATCTGACGTGGTCGCCCGAGAAGGTGAATCGGCGCCTCGACAACATTCTGCAGAACCGTCATGCGTAACCACAGGCTAAACTGCTGGAACAGCATTCCCAGCCTTGAGCGAATTCGATCCACTTGCCGTTTGTCTTTCGGGACAGGTTCGCCACGGCGGTTGCGCATCATCAGGATTTCTTCACCGTCAACCCGCCCGACTCCGGAGTCGGGTGTTTCCAGCAGGTTGATGCAACGAAGAAAGGTGCTCGTGCAGGATCCGCTCGAGCCCCGCATGGCAATCATATCGCCCCGCGTCGCGGTCAGGGAAATGCCTTTCAGGACTTCAATTGTCCCGAGTGACCTGTGAAGGTCGCAGACCTCTATCGCCGGGTGTTCAGGTTTTCCCGTTGCCTGACTGTTATCTGGTCGACCCTGGATCATTCCGTCACTCCCCGCGCAATTGATCCGTACCACGGCGCTGACAGAAACCGCAAAACAAGGGTTCAGCGCAGAGGTGACGGGTTGATTTGAATCCTTGGGGGTTTCCTGACCTTTTTTCTACAACGATGAAACCAGATTTGCCGTTAATCAACGCAAGGTCTCTCACGAATTTGAATTCGAACGTTCTTGCGTAGCGGTACAGTGTCTATTACAAGGCGCCACCTCCGAAGGAGAACGCCAGTATGAAACGCGATATTCATCCTGACTATCACGAGATTACGGTCGTCATGACCGATGGGTCCGAATTCACGACACGTTCAACCTGGGGCGCCAAGGGCGACGTCATGCGTCTGGAAATCGACCGCACAACCCATCCGGCCTGGACCGGCGGCAGCCAGCGTCTCGTCGACTCAGGCGGTCAGGTCGCACGGTTCACGCAGCGATTTGGCACGTTGAAGTTCTAGATTGGCGATACGCACGACTGACTCCCCTGGTTGGGGAATCCGTTCGCAACACTCCGTTACGCATTCACGCATCACTGTACTGATGGACGCGGTCTCACTCCGGTGCCCGTGATTGCTTGCACCGGTCTGCGATGATTCCGGCCTTTTTGGCCTGGTTCATCTTCACTGACAACCAAACGAGTCGGAAATCAGGTTTCAGCAGAACGCCAGATGTCCTGACGACGTAATCTCCTGCGACTCAATCAATCGACGATTGCCCGACGTCCGTTCACCGGAGAAACAGGAACGGGATCGTTCACGTGTATTCGGTGTTGGTACAGCAGGCATCCGGAAAGATCGACAGGTTGAAAGACCACGGTGTACCCGCATCCCTGATAACGCACACCCGATCACCAACAGGACCAGATCGAAGACGCCTGACAAATCGCGATGACGTGACGTCAACAGGTGTCCCGAAGCATGTATTTCCTCGCCAGCAGGAATGGTTGGCCGCCACACCATCGCGCTGCCCCATCCCGGTCGCCCATCGGGCACGTTGCGTGTCGCGGGTATTCTCCGATGAGCGATACACTGCTTACTCGACATATTGGCAAACCGTGCCGATGAGTCCCCGAGAAAGGGGCCGGTGACCTGTGCAGGACCACGCCCGAAAGAACTTCTCCATGTGTGCAGAACCGGTCATCCGCGCTACCATGGTTTACGGAACGAGTTCACGCAGACCCGGAGACCGACATGTCGCGATCAGTCATCATTACCTGCGCTGTGACCGGAGGCGGTGACACAGTCTCCAAGAGTGACAAGGTACCTGTCACGCCTGAGCAGATTGCTTCCGCTGCAATCGAATCGGGAGAAGCTGGTGCCGCGATCTGCCACATCCACGTTCGTGATCCTGAAACAGGTGCACCATCGATGCGCCAGGATCTCTATCGCGACGTCGTGGAGAAAATCAGATCGTCCAACAGCAACATCGTCATCAATCTCACAACCGGTCCGGGCGCAAGTTTCACTCCATCGGATGACAATCCTGCAGTAAACGGGACACATGGCGCCTTCCGCACGCCGCAGGCACGGACAGCACACGTCGAGGATCTTCTCCCTGAGGTTTGCAGCCTTGATGTTGCCACCATGAACTTTGGTGAACGGGCCTTCGTCAATACACCAGACCATCTGCAGACAATGGCAAAACGCATACGTGCTGCCGGTGTCAAACCGGAACTCGAGGTCTTTGACGCCGGACATCTTCGCCTTGCCGCGCGAATGGTTGATGATGGCCTGATCGATTCACCACCGATGTTCCAGTTGTGCCTGGGTATTCCATGGGGGGCACCAGCGACGGCGAACACGGTTGGGTACCTGCGCAACATGCTGCCCGACGGCGCCGTCTGGGCAGGTTTCGGTATCTCGCGTCTGGAGATGCCGATGGTCGCAGAAATCGTCAATCAGGGCGGACATGTCCGCGTCGGGCTGGAGGACAATCTCTATCTCGAGAGGGGTGTGCTCGCGACAAACGCTGAACTTGTATCCAAAGCAGCATCCATCATCACGATGCTCGGTTACCATATTGCGAGCCCTGACGAAGCCCGATCCATGTTGTCACTCAGGGGAACACAATGATCGCAATAGACCTGTCGGGCAAACGTGCGCTGATTACCGGCGCAGCGTCTGGAATCGGTCTCGAGACAGCCCGGATGTTTGCCCGCAACGGTGCGACTGTCGCGCTCAACGACCTCCCCGACAATCCCAAACTCCTTGACGAGGTCAGCAACCTGAAACGGGACGGCCTCGATGTACATGCCGCACCCGGTGATGTCGGAGAACGTGCATCATGCGACTCAATGGTGCGTCAAAGCATCGACACACTCTCCGGACTGGATTTTCTGATCAACAACGCCGGCACACCGGCCACGAAACGGCCCGTTGATCCGACCGACCTCGATGCACTTGGTGACGATACATGGTCCAGAATTCTCTCTGTCAATCTGACTGGCGCCTACAGGTGCACGCGAACGGCAGTCAACGCACTTCGTGAAGGCCGGGGTTCAGTCGTCAACACCTGTTCGGTTGCGGGATTGACCGGGGTCGGATCGTCAACGGCATATGCGGCATCGAAGGCCGGCCTCATCAACCTGACAAAGGCGTTGGCAAAGGCGCTCGCACCGGAAATTCGCGTCAACGCCGTGGCTCCGGGTGTTGTCGAGAGTCCATGGGAATGCCAATGGCCCGAGGATGAACAGGAACAGCGTCTTGCACGCATTCCGTTGCAACGACCGGGATACCCGGTTGATTTCGCAGAAGCGATCCTGTTTCTCGCCGCATCTGGAAGCTATATCACCGGCCACACGCTGGTGGTCGACGGTGGCATGATCGCCTGAACGTTCTACAAGTCCAGTGTCAGCAACGGAGACTTCGATCTGCTGCAGCAGATCATGATGAACTCGTTTCGTTCGCGTTCCTGGTCGTCAAGCACGAAATCACGGTGATCGGGTTCACCGTCCAGGACCACCGTGGCACAGGTTCCGCAAACGCCCTCCTCGCACATGCTGTCAAGATCAAGGCCTGCGTCTTCTCGCAGAACTTCCAGGATCGTGCGGTCCTCTGCAATGTCGTACGTCTCTCCGGTACTGGCGATCTTGACCCTGAACGTCCGGGCCTCGCCGTGATCCACACTCAGATCGGCCGTGAAGTACTCGAAATGCGTGGTTCCGCGCGGCCAGTGCTGGGTTGCGTCCCGGCAGACGTTCATGAACCCGGCCGGTCCACAATAGTAGACATGGGTATCGGGACGCACGTTCCTCAGCAAGGCGATGATATCCAGCCCATCCGCCGGATTGCCGTTGTCGTGATGAAACGTCACCCTGTCAGAAAATCCACCATTGGCAATTTCGCTTCGGAACGCCGTTCGCTCGGGCGATCGGGTGCAATACTGCAGTTCGAACGACGCTCCGCGGGAGTGCAACTCTCTTGCCATTGCCATCATGGGCGTAACACCGATACCACCAGCAAGCAGAATATGGTGACGTGCGTTGTCTGACAGTGGAAAGTTGTTCCGGGGACCATGGATCGTCAGCAGATCGCCTTCCTTGATCTGCTCATGCATGTAGACCGAGCCACCCGTGCTTTCGGGTTCCCGCAGCACCCCGACCACGTAGCGATCAACGTCGCGAGGATCGCTGGAAATCGAATACTGACGGATGAGACCTGCGGCCATTTCGACATCAAGATGCGCACCGGCAGTGAACATCGGCAGGAGTCGGCCCTGCGGATCCACAAGTTCGAATGACCTGATATCGAGCGCCTCCTGTGTGATCCTGTTCACCTTCAGCTGCAATGTGGAAACGCTCATTACCGGGTACTCCGTTACCTTCTCACAATAAATGGTCAATCGCGCCGCAATTTGCGAATCGCGGGACGAATTCGCCAACCCGACCGAAATGCTGGCGTTGTTGTCAGGCAGCCAGTTTTTCGAGGAACTGCGGGTAGAACCGCTGTGGTTTCATCGAGACTGCAACTGCACATTGCTTCACGGCGGATACGGCGTGAACCCATTTATGGGGTTCACGGCATGCCGCATATTCTTCATATGCAGCCTGCTGAAGCTTGTAGGCATGCATCTCGCTCGCATCATCACGGCAGACCAGGCCCGCAGTCATACTGAACAGTGCTTCCGGATCATGACCTGAACGGACATAGGTTTCCGCCAGGCGAACGATGTCCTGTACGCCAGGTCCGGCCACCAGATTGTTGATGATGTCCGGAAGATTGCGCATGTCGTATCCATCGATCTGACAGATATTCTCGCGTATCTGCTGCAACAGGTGTTCCGGTGATGCGCTCGCCGCCGTTTCCGGGGCGTGCTGCCATTCCCATTTCAGTGTGTGATCCAGATAGCGAACTTCGTAGCTCCAGGGCCAGCCCAGGAGTGCGATGCACTTGGTTCGAAAATCAATCTCGTCAAACCCGATCAGGTAACGCCGGGCTGATATTCCCGTATGAATGTGTACGTCGAACGGATTGGACGAGTGTGACCGCAGGAACAGACGGGCGCCGCCAATGGAAAGCGCCTCACATGTTCCCTGCAGCGACAACCCGCGTGACAGTGCCCGTGCAATCGTTTCCGGCAGGCTGGCAATGACATCGACCTCTCCGACGGCATCAGCCATTTCTGCAATCGCAGCATCTTCATGCGGTCCCGTCGCCATGGGTACGGTGTCCTCGTTGAGTCCAAGGCGACTGATCAGGTCGTCAAATTCACCGAATCGTTTGTAATAGTGAATCCCGTCATTGATATCCGCGTCAGCGAATTCACCATAACCATCAAACGAATGATGGCGACAGACGTAGCGGACGACAGGTCGGAGGATATAGGGAGCCCATTGCCATCCGATCGCGTCCAGTGCACGCATCGCATAGACCGGATAGAGAAAATAGTGGTCGTCCAGCGAGTTGCGCGGCAACGCCAATTTCAGCAGGCGACTGAGGATCTCACCCGGCGACGCGGTGCGCGACGCCTGGATGATCGCCCGTTCCGCCAGTCTCGGCTGCCGGTTCGCCAGTGCGTTTTCAAGACGCCTGAGCGCTGTCACACTGTCAACGCAAGGATCAAGATCGTCGAACTCGATCATTGCTGCAGGTCCCATGGAAGGCAGATGAATGTGTTTGCAGGCAAGCGCCACGCACTGGACAGCCGCCAGCATGCGATCCTGACCGTGCAACCGCCGCATGATACTGCGAATCGCATGCACACCCGCAACCGGATGCAGCGGTCCGCCGTGATGATCATTCGGCAATTCGCTTGATCGGGTAACGGCAAGGGATGCTGCCCGGACCAGATCGTTTGGATCAGTTCCTTCCCGGATGCGCTCCACAACCCGATCGACGATCACGGAATGATGTGTGTGCTCAATGAACCCGACGAGTTCCTCGACAGGCTTGTCGAATTTGACAAGGCGAACCATCTTACTCTCCTCGTCACGGACGATACATCACCCCTCGAAATCACCATCGAGGTGCGGATGGGAATCCGCAGGTTATCTTCAGGATAATTCGATTTGACGCAAGTGGACGTCACGACACAATCATGCACTATCTGTAGAATCTGAAACAATCAGAAATTCGTTGACAACATGCCGCAACTGGAGACCCCTGTTCGTGAGTTCACCCATTACACTCGACGGATTCAATCGCCTTTCCGAAGAGCTCAAACATCTGAAGCACACGGAACGTTATGCCGTTGCGGCGGCGATCGAAGCGGCGCGTGACCACGGCGACCTGAAGGAGAACGCGGAGTACCACGCGGCCAAGGATCGTCAGGGTATGATCGAGGCACGCATACGCCAGCTCGAGGGAATTCTCGGAACTGCTCAGGTGATTCGAGACGGTTCGCAACCAACCGATCGCGTCGCGTTCGGCGCGTGGGTGACCGTGCTGGACCTTGAGACGGATGCGTCACAGTGCTACCGGATTGTCGGCGAGCATGAGGTCGAACCGAAACTCGGGCAGATTTCAATCCGAAGCCCGATTGCGCGGGCACTGATGGGCAAGCGCGAAGGTGAAGATCTGGCGTTCTCGACTCCGCGTGGTGAACGCGAACTGGAGATTCTGGGGATCAGGTATCACGCGCCCGATCAGGAAAGTTGACCCGTCATGCCGATGCTCCAGGGAATTTGAATGTATTGCGACGCAGACGGGATGCGACTCTGACGCGCAAACCCTCTCAGATCACGCCTGTTTTCTCGCGCGAACTCGATTTGGGGGTGTAGGCGATGGCGCAATGTGCCTCGCAATAGGGTTTGCCCTGCACCACCGGTTTCGCACAGAAATTGAACCCATCCTGGTCCGGATGGCCCTCGGGCCAACGGCACATGTTCGCACGCAGGTCGACAACGCTGAAAATTCGGCAGTCCTTCACCCTGTTCTTCTGCGGCTTGGTCCTGCTTGAACCTTTTGTTCTGACCGGCGACGCACGCGACGCGAGGCCGAGCCTGAATGCCTTGCCGCATACGGAATTCTTCGAAACACCCAGTTCACGGCCAATGGCCGCCGTACTCAGGTCAGATTCCCACAGGGTCTTGAGTGACTCGATCATCGCGTCGTCCCAGTTCATGTTTATGCTCCGTGACATGGGGGCTGTGAGAGAGTAGAGAACTGTCGAAACAGTCCGGTCGTACCGTCTATCATTTAGACAGACCACGCGTTCCGGTCCAGTACGACCTGCAAATTCGCGTCAGATTGTGGCCGTGAGTTCTGCCACGGGGATTGTCAATGGAATCGATCTACCTTGTGATTTCGTGGCTGTGTCATCGGCGTTGTCGACATTGCTACGATGACCGGTTTCGACCGTATGTGCGCGATCAGCTTGCCGCAGTCGTCCGCGAATCACATGAGAACGTACCGCGAATCATCGATCACCTTCCACGACACATGACCTACCGGAATGCCGATGGTTCGACATCTGTGGGTCGGATAATCCTGTCGGGTGGCGAGGTGCTGCTGGATCCGATACGCGCGCCGGTCCTTTATCCTGCTCTTGAACGGATCAATGAACGATATGCAGACAACGGCGGCATCAAGCTGATCGTCCAGACCACCGGAGACCGCGTTACGGGCAAGATCGTTGACGAACTCCTTTCGCGACGGGTCGCGCAGATTTCCATATCGGGTTTTGATCAGTATCACGTCGGCATCAACAGGAAGAATCGCGCTGCCGTCCTGCACGACCGCCTTGTAAGAATGTTTGATGCTGCCGGGATGCGGCCCGTCGAGTCCGTCCTCGAAAACGGTAATGCCATCTCACCGGACTGTCCGACATACAACTTTTTTGGTGCCGTCGACGACGACTGGATCGGCAAGCTCTGGCCACGCGGACGCGCCTGCAAGAACGATCTTTCGCGAGCGACCATTGCGGACAATTTCTGCAACCGCTGGTCAGGAGCGCTGAATTTTCTTGAAAGAGGGAAAGCCGGCTCCGAAGTCTCGATTGAGCCGAATGGCAACGTTTACCCCTGTTGCGCCAAGACCCGTCTTCCGGTCGGAAACCTTCTCGAAGACCGGCTTGAGGACATTATCGACAGCCTACGCGAAAATCCTGTCTACGAAGCACTCAACAGGGGAGATCCGATGTCCATGGGCCTTGCGCATGGCTGGAGCCGTGAACGATTCATCGAGGAGTCGACGACCGAGATGTCGAACGGGAAAATCTACCAGAATCTCTGTATCGGTTGCGACAGGTTTCACGAAAAGGTTCTGCGCCTGACGACCCGGTCCGATCAGACCGTTGCGGCCAGCAACTGACACGATGCCCGCCACATCGACCGATTCTGCCCCGACCATTGCGGACCTGTTCGCCAGCGATTCAACCGAGGCGATAGGCGCACCGGGTCGTTCATCACTGACCCGCAGAGATCTGAAGGACCTGGTCGAAGGAACCGGTAGCTGGCTTGCAGCCCACGGATTCTGTCGCAGCGACCGGATTGCGCTGGTACTCGACAACGGACCGGAGATGGCAAGCGCGTTTGTCGCGATCGCTTCCTTTGCAACTGTTGCACCGCTCAATCCTGCGTTCCGACAGGAGGAATTCAGGTTCTATCTTGACGACCTTGGTGCCGGACTCCTGGTTGTCGGTCGAAACAGGCACCAGGATGCCGTTGCGGCCGCAAGAGAACGCGGAATTGCCGTTGCCGAACTGGAACCTTGCGAGAACGGGCCAGGCGGTTCCTTCAGCCTTGCCATGACCAGAGAAAATCGCCGCGCGACTGCGTTGCCGATACGATCGGCCTTACCAGACGATGTTGCCCTCATTCTGCATACCTCGGGGACGACATCGCGACCCAAGATCGTCCCGCTGACCCATGCAAACCTGTGTGCGTCCGCCCGGAACATCGCCCATGCGCTTCAGCTCACCGCAAAGGATCGGTGTCTCAACATCATGCCCTTGTTTCACATTCACGGTCTGGTTGCCGCGGTCCTCGCAAGCCTCGCCTGCGGTGCAAGCGTGCATTGCACGACCGGATTCAATGCCTTGCGGTTTTTCGCCTGGCTTGACGCGGTCAAACCGACGTGGATCACGGCAGTCCCGACAATGCACCAGGCGTTGCTGGCGCGCGCGGAACGCAATCGTCACATCATCGAGTCCGTGCCGCTGCGCCTGATCCGCTCGTCCTCCGCTTCGCTTCCCCCCTCAGTCATGCGCGAACTCGAGAACGTCTTTGCGTGCCCGGTCATCGAATCCTATGGAATGACCGAAGCAGCGCATCAGATGACCGCCAATCCGCTGCCGCCGGGCAAACGCCACCCCGGAAGCGTGGGCATGGCCGCCGGACCTGAAGTCGCAATCATGTCGGAGGATAGTGCGCAATTTCTGGGAACCGGGACGACAGGCGAGATTGTCATCCGCGGGGCCAACGTGACCCGGGGCTACGAGAACAATCCCGATGCCAACGCGACCGCGTTCGTGAACGGCTGGTTCCGGACCGGTGATCAGGGCAGAATTGATACCGACGGGTATCTCTGGGTCACGGGACGACTGAAGGAAATCATCAACCGCGGTGGCGAAAAGGTAAACCCGCGCGAGATTGACGAGCTGTTTCTCGAACATGAGGCCGTCGAACAGGCCGTGGCCTTCGCCGTTCCGCACGAAACCCTGGGGGAGGACGTTGCCGTTGCCGTGATCCTGAAATCCGGGGTCACGACAAGTGAGGAGGCGCTCAAGTCTCATGCGCGTGAACGCGTGGCCGCTTTCAAGGTCCCACGGAAATTGCTGATTGTCGACGAGATACCCAAGGGTGCAACCGGCAAGCTCCAGCGGTTCGGGCTTGCGCAGAAACTCGGTATTGGCTGATGAGGATTGCAATCTACGGCGCCGGCGCCATTGGCGGATACCTGGGTGTGCACCTCGCAGACCTTGGTGTGGACGTCACATTGATCGCGCGGGGACCACACCTTGCAGCAATCCGGGAACGCGGGCTGAGACTGATCACCGCAGAAGGTGAGCGCACCCGAAACCTGGCTGCCACGGACAATCCGGCTGAAGCCGGAACGCAGGATCACGTCATTGTCACGCTCAAGGCCCACGCAGCACCGGCGATTGTTGATGCCATGCAGCCGTTGCTTGCTGAACACACGTCGGTCGTGACGGCGATGAATGGCATCCCCTGGTGGTACTTCCATGGTCTGGGAGACCAATGGCAGGACTTTCACCTCGAGAGCGTCGATCCGGGACGCCGGCAATGGAACGGCATAGGACCGCATCGCGCTATTGGATGCGTCGTCATACCCGCGTGCGTCGTGGAATCCCCCGGTGTGATCCGCCATATTTCCGGAGACCGGTTCGTTCTTGGCGAACCGTCGGGCGAAAAGACCGAACGCATCAGGGTGCTGGCTGACGTCATGCGCGAAGCAGGCTTGCGGGCCCCGATTCGCGCGCGCATTCGCGACGAGATCTGGGTCAAGCTCTGGGGCAATCTCAGTTTCAACCCGGTTTCCGTCCTGACAGGTGCAACACTCGAGGACATGGGCAGCGACCCTGAAACCCGCGACGTCTGCCGGGCGATGATGCAGGAAGGACAGGCCATCGGCGAAGCGCTTGGCGTCCGGTTTGCCATCAGTCTGGAACGCCGCATCGACGCAGCAGTCGCTGTCGGCGCACACCGCACGAGCATGCTCCAGGATCTCGATGCCGGACGGCCGATGGAAATCGACGCGATCGTGACCGTCATTCAGGAATTGGGGCGTATTACGGGTATCCCGACACCAACGATCGATGTTGTCTCGACGCTGCTGCGCAAAAAGGCGAAGGTTTGCGGGTTGTACGGAAACTGAACGGTATGCACCCCGCACACAAGATCCGGCGCCGATGGAGCGGGTGGAAGGAATCGAACCTCTCATCTAAAGCTTGGGAAGCTTTCGTTCTTCCATTGAACTACACCCGCACACCAAAGAACTATAGATTGCTGCAGGGAGTTCGTCCACTGATCCTGACAACACATGCAGGTCACCGTCGCCAGGGAGATTGATGAATGTATCAGGAAGTTACACGCGGCGTCAGGATAACCGTCCAGCCAATCTATCTTGACTCCCAGTCACAACCTGAACGCAACCATTTCGTGTGGGCCTACTACGTCAAGATTGCCAACGAAGGTGACGAGACGGTCCAGCTCCTCACGCGGCACTGGAAGATCATGGACGGTCTTGGCCGGACTCACGAAGTGCAGGGGCCCGGAGTCGTCGGCGAACAGCCCACCCTCGAGCCCGGCGAGGCCTTCGAGTATACGTCCGGCACACCACTGTCGACGCCGTCGGGGATCATGAAGGGCACCTATCAGATGCAGGTGGAAAGTGGCGAGTTGTTCGATGCAGAGATTCCTGCATTCTCCCTGGATTGCCCGCACCAGCCAAAACAGGTCAACTGAATGGACGGACCAGCCTGTGCATTCCCGTTGCGCCTGACTTCAGGATAACAACATGTCCAAGGGTCCGAAGACGCGCCCATCACGCGATGAGGCAGAAGACGCCGTTCGTACACTCATCAGATGGGCCGGCGACAACCCTGATCGTCCGGGATTGGTCGATACCCCGAAGCGCGTCGTCAATGCGTACGAGGAGTGGTTCTCCGGTTACGAATCATCGGCGCAGGAAATTCTCGAGCGCACGTTCGACGAAACGCAGGGATACGATGAGATGGTCGCGCTCCGTGATGTGCGATTTGAGTCGTTCTGCGAGCACCATCTCGCACCTGTCATCGGTCGCTGTCATATCGCCTATCTGCCCCGAACACGTGTTGTCGGTATCTCGAAACTCGCCCGCATGGTGGAGATCTTCGCCAAACGGCTGCAAATTCAGGAACGCCTCACGGCACAAATCGCCGATACGATCAATGAGGTGCTGGAACCGCGGGGGGTCGGTGTGGTGGTCGAAGCCACGCATCACTGCATGACGACACGGGGCGTCCACAAACCCGGTGTGACCATGGTGACGAGCCGCATGCTGGGGGATTTTCGCATCAAGTCGGCAACCCGCCGGGAATTCCTCACTTACATCGACAACGCCCGCATGCGCGAATAGCCTGCGGTTGTGCGAACTGTGCCATGTTCGTCGACTGGCTAACTTTGGGTTTCAATACGGGGCGTAACCGTTGATCGATCTTCGTCCGATCTTTCAGGTTGCCGGTATCCTGCTGACAACCCTTGCAGCAGCCATGTTTCTCCCCATGGCCGCAGATCTTGCAACCGGTCATCCGGATTGGCAGATCTTTCTCGGGTCGGGTTTTCTCACCCTGTTCGTCGGCATGGCGTTGTTCCTGACCAACAGGTCCGGTGCAAGAAGCCTGACAATTCGCCAGGCATTCCTGCTGACCGCCGTCTCATGGATTGTGCTTTGTGCGTTCGCGGCACTGCCGATCGCCCTGGCTGACGTTGAAATCGACTACATCGAGGCATTGTTCGAGGCGACGGCAGGTCTGACGACGACGGGTGCAACCGTTATCGACGATCTCGAGTCCCTGTCCCTCGGCATTCTGCTCTGGCGCGCATTGCTCCAGTGGCTCGGTGGCATCGGCATCATCGTCACGGCAATTGCGATCCTGCCCATGTTGCGCATTGCCGGCATGCAACTCTTCCACACCGAATCGTCGGATCAGGACAAGATGTTGCCCCGTGCAGTTCAGATTGCCGGCGTCATTACCGCGATCTACGTGTTTTTCACCGTCCTGTGCGTGATCGCCTATCTCGTCGCCGGGATGTCCGGGTTCGACGCCATCGCTCATGCGCTGACGACAGTCTCGACGGCCGGTTTTTCCACGCACGACGATTCGATCGGTGCTTTCAACAGTACGAGTATCGAGCTGATTGCCATGTTCTTCATGCTGTCGGGCGCTCTGCCCTTCGTCGTCTACATGCAAATGACCCGCCGGCACTTCCGCCCGCTCTGGAAGGATGTTCAGATCCGCCTGTTCTGCGCGATCATCATCGTGGCAATTGCCGTGCTCATGGCTGACAGGCTTCTCGACGCCGACAGGTCGGTCTCGTTCTGGACAGTGTTGCGCGAAGTCTCGTTCAACACGATCGCCATCGCGACGACCACGGGCTACAGCACGGCAGACTACAGTCAATGGAGCGGACTGTCCCTGGCGGTGTTCTTCCTGCTCATGTTCATGGGCGGATGCACCGGCTCGACCGCCGGCGGATTCAAGATGTTCCGCGTCCATATCCTGGCGGCAACACTGTTCATTCAGCTCAGGACCCTGCTGAAACCACACGGCGTGTTCGTTGCACACTACAACACTGTCCGGGTGAGCGAACATGTCGTCGGGTCCGTCTCGACGTTTCTGGTGATCTTTGTCGCCGGATTCTTCCTTCTGACAATCGGACTTGCGGCAAATGGGCTGGATTTTGTCACCAGTGCATCCGGCGCAGTCGCAGCACTCGGCAACATCGGCCCCGGTCTTGGACCGGTGATCGGTCCGTCGGAAAACTACAGTTCCCTTCCACACGGCGCGAAACTGCTCCTGTGTTTCGGCATGCTGCTCGGAAGGCTCGAATTCTTTACGATCCTTGTCCTGCTGACACCAAACTTCTGGAGGGAGTGAAGTCATGGAAAAAATCGAGATGACTCCCCGTGAGATGCTGGAACGCCTTGTCGCGTTCGATACGACCAGCCGCAATTCGAACCTTGCGTTGATCGAGTGGGTCGCGGACTACCTCGCCGCCTACGACATAAGCGCGTCACTCACGTTCGATGACGACCGGAGGAAGGCGAACCTCTTCGCCACACTGGGAACGGGCGACGTCGATGGTGTCGTCCTCTCGGGACACACCGATGTCGTACCGGTTGACGATCAGGACTGGCGTACGGATCCCTGGGTCCTGACGGAAGCAGATGGGAAACTGTACGGACGCGGAACCTGCGATATGAAGGGATTCATCGCTGTCGCCCTCGCCCTGGTTCCTGCGTTTCTCGCTCAACCGTTGACGAAACCGGTCCATCTTGCCCTGTCCTACGACGAGGAAGTTGGCTGTTTTGGCGTGCATCGCATGATTGCGGACGTACTGGCCAGAGGTGTTCGCCCGCGCGCTGTTGTCGTCGGCGAACCGACATCCATGAGCGTGGTCGATGCCCACAAGGGCATGGCAGCCTATGTCACTGAATTCCGTGGTGTTCCGGCGCACTCAAGTGCAACGCATATCGGTGTCAGTGCGACTCACGCCGCTGCACGTTTTGTCTCGCATCTCGACGATGTCTTTCTTGCAAGCCAGGAACGTGCCCGTCCGGACCTGGGATTTGTTCCACCCTACACAACCATACAGGCGGGTATTGTCAATGGCGGAACAGCGACGAACATCATCGCAGGCAATTGCACGGTCGACTGGCATTTCCGGAGTATTCCGACTGACGATCCGGACTCGATCGAACGCGAGATTCTCGACGGTGCGGACAAGATCAGGGCAACCATGCAGGAGATGAACGCCGACTGTGACGTCGCCACCACGCTCTGTTCGCGTGTCCCGCCGTTCATCTCCGAAAACGCGTCACCGGCAACGGAACTGGCCCTCGCATTGACCGGGTCGAACAGAACGACGGTCGCATCGTTCGGAACCGAGGCTGGTATCTTCCAGGCGAACGGCCTGTCCGCCGTGATCTGCGGCCCCGGCGATATTGCACAGGCTCATCAACCCGACGAGTTCATCTCACTCGCCCAGATCGATGCATGCACGACATTCATGCATCGCCTGATCGAACGCCTGCGTTGATTCTGCCCTGGGGGAACACGGCATGGATGGAAGTGATCTCTGTTATCTGTCCGCTGTCGAACAGAAAGAGTTGCTCGATGCCGGCGCGGTGTCCTGCGTCGAACTGGTTGAACACCAGATTGAACGCATCGAAAGGATCAATCCCGAAATCAACGCATTTGTAACGCTCTGCCTTGATGCGGCCCGTGCGGAGGCACAACGGAAGGACTCCGAGCGGGCATCCGGGGACGCGCACGGCGCGCTCCACGGCCTCACCGTCGGCGTGAAGGACTGCTTTGCAACCAGTGGAGTCAGGACGACATATGGTTCCGTCGCGCTGGCGGATCATGTTCCAACATATGATCATCTGGTTGTCGAGCGCGAACGCAAGGCCGGCGCGATCATATTGGGCAAGCTCAACACGCCTGAATTCACGATGGCGCGTGCCGTTTGCGGCAACGACGTATTCGGGGAGACCCGCAATCCGTGGAACACGGACCTTTGCCCTGGTTCGAGCAGCGGCGGCAGTGGCGCCGCCCTTGCATCGGGGCTTTGTTCACTGGCCGACGGTTCCGACATTGGCGGATCGGTTCGCAATCCCGCCGCGTGGTGCAACATCGTTGGTCACAGGCCTTCCTCATGGGTGATTCCGGATGTTCCCAATCCGCTGTACTGGCACAACATGAACACCCCCGGGCCCATGGCGCGAACCGTGCGTGACGCGGCGTTGTTCCTTTCTGTTCTTGCAGGTCCCGATCACCGCTGTCCTGTCCGTGTTCCGCTGCCCTTTGACCACAGGGGCATTGATTTGCGGGACGACCTCGCGGGGCTGCGCATCGGCTGGGCAAGCGATCACGGATCAATCGCGATGGACCCCGACGTCGACGCCGGCTTTCAGGCACAAATCTCCGTGTTTGCTGACCTTGGCGCAGAAGTGGAACGACACGACATTGATCTTGTGGGTGTTGAGGAAGCAGCCAACCTCCTATGCAACCAGCGGCTTGCACGCGAGATCGAACCGTTCCTGTCTGATGGCGTCGATCGCAGTCTCATCCGGCGTCGAACGCAATTTCACAATCAGCCCGTCGCAGCCATCGACCGGGCAGAAGGGAGACGGCATCGCCTGTGGAACAGCATCGTCACGTCGTTCGAGCAATTCGATGTTCTTGTATGGCCAGACGATGCCCGGGATGCCTACGGGTTCGACGACACGGACTCAGGTGATTCGACCGACTGGACATTGCTGACCGTTTCGCCACTGCTCGGGCTGCCAACGACAACAGTCCCCTGCGGGTTTTCGGAATCGGGCATACCACGCGGCCTGCAGATTATCGGACCGCCCGGCGCCGATCACCTGACACTTTCTGTTGCTCACGCATTCGAGCAGCAAACAGGGTTCCATCAACGCCGCGCAGTTCCCTGATGCGTTACATCGGCGGCGTGAGACTTTCGAGATCCTCGCTGTGGAAAACCTGCTTGCGGCTACAGAACTCGCACACGACCTCGATCACGTTATCGATATAGAACTCCGCGCGTTCTTCCACCGGCATGCGCTCGAGGATCGCGCGTGCGTTGTACGCGGAGCAGTTGCACTCGAACCGGAGATCCCGGCGTTCGAAGACGCGGACACCGAATTCGTGAAAGAGCGTGTAGAGCAGGTCGTGAACAGTTGTATCGGGATTGGTCAGTTCACTTTCTTTCAGTGTTCCGAGTAACAGCATCGCCGTATTCCAGGCATCCTGCCGCGCCTCGTGCAGGACAGGTTCACCACCTGGACCCAGTTCGGCCAGCCGCTGGAGCGCAACAGCACCGGCATGCCAGCGGTTTTCGATACATTCGACGGCAAGACTGAGACCGGTATCGACCTGTTCCGATTGAACAAAGTACTTGCGGATACACTCGGTGACCGATTCACCATCCAGTGCAACCACGCTCTGGTAGAGGCGGGTGTCCGGACCCTGATCAAACGTCAGGAGCAGCGTACCCTTGCCGACCAGTGCCGTGAGTGTCCGGGGTTCATCGAGAATTGACAGTTCCGCAATGTCACCATCGCGCAGGCTCGCATAGCCGCGCAGTCCGCCGGCGCTCGTGAAATCGACCACCAACAACGGTACCGGACCGTCTCCCCGCACCTCTGCCGACAACCGGCCATCAAACTTGAAACCGCCGCCGAGAACTGCCGTCACGGTCATGAGTTCGGCGAGCAATCTTGATACCGGAAATGGGTAATCGTGTTTCGACAGGACCTCGTCAACGACGGTGCCAAGGCGTACGACCCGTCCCGACAGTTGCAGTCCGTCAATCTGAAATGGCTGAAGCTCGTTGCGAAGTTCCGCCTGGCGCGTTCCGGAGGTTATTCCAGACACCATTTGAGAATTGCCTTTTGCGCATGTAACCGGTTTTCGGCTTCATCAAACACGACGGACTGCGTTCCATCCACGACTCCGGGTGTTGCCTCGTTACCCCGATAGATCGGCATGCAGTGCATGAAGATCGCGCTCGGTTTCGCATGACCCATCGCCTGTTCGTCGATCCGGAACGGTTCAAGAACATTCGTATCAATCGATTCTGATTGCGCACGCTGATCACTCATCGACTTCCATGTGTCGGTCACGACACAATCCGCGTCCTGCGTCGCCTCGCGGACCGTTTCGACGATATGAACAGAACCCTGTCGTTCGCGCGCCCATACCATGACATCTTCCGGTGGCTGATACTGCGCCGGACAGGCGATCCGCAGTTCGAAACCGAACTTGACGGCCGCATGTATCCACGAGCATGCCATGTTGTTGCCGTCTCCAGCCCAGGCAACGACCTTGCCGTCGATCCGACCGAGATGCTCCTCCGCCGTCATGACATCGGCGATCAATTGGCAGGGATGAGTCCGGTCTGTCAGTCCGTTAATGACAGGGACGCTTGCATTATTCGCCAGATCGAGCATGCGCGCGTGGTCCACTGTCCTGATGACGATAACATCAACATAGCGCGACAGCACGCCTGCCGTGTCGGCCGTGGTCTCACCGCGTCCGAGTTGCATGTCGACCGGATTGAGATGAATCGTTTCACCGCCGAGCTGTCGCATGGCGACATCAAATGAAACGCGTGTACGGGTCGACGGTTTCTCGAATATGGCGGCCAGTACCCTGTCCTTCAACGGTCGTGGCCGCAGCCCCTGAAACCAGAACTTCTTGGTCTCGTGCGCATCGTCCAGGATCTTGCGCAGCGTCGCCGGTTCAAGATCCGAAAGATCAAGAAAGTGTCTGATCATGACGCAAGCTCACCCGCGACGGAATCAAGGGCATCCAGAGCCTCGTCGATATGCGGTTGTTCGATGATGAGGGGTGGCAGGAACCTGACCATGTTGCCGCCAGCGGGCGTGACGAGGACATTGCGCTGAAACATCTTCGCGATCACGTCTCCTGCCGATACGCGGCAGCGGATGCCAAGCATGAATCCGATGCCCTCCACCGCCTCGAAAACACCCGGATGCCGCGCGACAATTCTCTCGACTCCGTGGTGCAGGTTTGCTGCAGTATCGCGTGCGGCCGCCAGGAAACCCGGTTCGAGCATGACGTCCAGAACCGCATTGGCCGCGGCCGTCGCAAGGGGATTTCCACCGAACGTCGAGCCATGCGAACCGGCGGTCAGTGCCGCCGCCGGCGCCTCGCGTGCCAGACAGGCGCCGATCGGCATTCCGCCGCCGAGCGCCTTGGCAACCGCCATGATATCCGGTGCAACACCGCTGTGTTCATGAGCAAACAGGCGACCCGTCCGTCCCATCCCGCACTGGACTTCGTCATGAATGACAAGCAATCCGAACTCGTCCGCAGCCCTGCGAATAGCCTTCATGAAGTCTGTCGAGACTGGCTGGATCCCGCCTTCACCCTGAACGGGTTCGACGAGGATGGCAGCGGTCTCGCCCGTGATCGCGTCGCGCAGCGCATTCGAGTTATGTAACGGAACATGGTCGAATCCATCGACCGGCGGTCCGAATCCCTCAAGGTGTTTCGCCTGTCCACCCGCCGAGATGGTCGCGAGCGTCCGTCCATGGAATGACCCGCTGAAGGTGATAATCCGATAGCGTTCCGGATTCCCATTGAGATAGTGGTAGCGACGCGCCATCTTGATACAGCATTCGATCGCTTCCGCACCGGAATTCGCGAAGAAGACGCTGTCTGCAAAACTCGCATCAACAAGACGGCGTGCAAGAGTTTCCTGATTCCTGATGCGATAGAGATTTGAGGTATGCCACAGTCGCCCGGCCTGATCTCGCAATGCGGAAACCAGGTGTGGATGTGCGTGTCCGAGACTCGTCACGGCGATACCGCTTCCAAAATCGAGGAAACGTTCGCCACTGTCGGTAAAAAGATACGCACCCTCGCCGCGTTCGAACGCGATGTCGCTGCGCGCGTACGTAGGCATGACCGGCGTAATCACCGATACCTCCCGTTACAGATTGTTGTGGAACCTTCAGGGTAATCCCGTCGATTGTGTGCGAATATAACAGGCATAGTGGCGAATGCATCCGCCAATTTCCTGCAGGTTTTTTTGACTTCGGTTCATGGACGAGTCACCTGTTAGAAGATAATGTCGCGTGCTTCCGGAAAAACTGGACTCCTTCGATTACATTGATTTGTTTTGTCCGATAACTGCAATCTTACAGGCTTGTTCCCCTTCATCAGCTCGACTGCGCGGTGCTTCGTTGTCATCGGCTGCGGTCTGGTGATGATCACGCTTTTGAACACTGGCTGCGCGGCAGTACCCAAGGACCCCACGGAACGCGCCTACTATCTTGAAGTGAACGATCCGGGGATAGAGGTGAACCGGGCAATCTTCCAGTTTAACGTCACCATCATCGACAGCATCATCGCTCCGATCTCCGCAGTTTATGAAGAAGTCTTTCCGGATCCGGTGCGGGAAGGTATTACCAATTTCCTCGCGAATCTTCGCCGACCAATAACCGTCTTCAACAGTCTGTTGCAGGGCGATATCGAAAACGCCGCGAACGCGTTCGGTTCCTTCCTCCTGAATTCAACCGCAGGGATCGGCGGTGTCATTGACATTGCAGGAGATAACGGCGTGAAGGTTCGTCGCGAGGACTTCGGACAGACACTCGCCGTCTGGGGGATCGGCGAAGGCTTCTTTGTCATGTTGCCGGCACTCGGTCCGTCATCCGTCCGTGATTCGATCGGACTGGGTGTTGATATCATAACCGATCCAATATCAACTCTCATCACGCCGCTGGGGCAGTCGCTTCGAATCAGCACCGACCTCGTCACGAGACATGCGGCACGTCGTGATCAGATTGAGATTTTACGAGCCGCGTCGGTGGACTACTATGTTTCAGTCCGCAGTCTGTATCGGCAGAAGCGACGTGACAGCATTGCCAACGGCAGCGTAGATCCTTTCCAGGCCGAATGAACAGGTAAACCAAGAGAATGCAACGCAAAGTTCTGTACGCCCTGTTCCTGGTCCTTGTGACTACAGTTCAGTTTCCGGCCTGGGCGTCCAGCGACCAGGAGAATGCAGTACTGTTCGTCGAGCAAAAGGGAGCGGACCTCGTCTCCCTGATGAGTACGCCACCAGGCGAAGCCCGAACGACACTTTTCAGTGCCTGGCTGAACGACGTATTCGATCTTGAGGTCATCGGCGACAGATCACTTGGTGTCTACCGCAAGGCATTGACAGAAGATGAATTGGCGCGTTTCCGCACGGTCTTCAAGAACTACGTGATCGCAAGCTACGAGAATCTTCTGTCCTCGTTTGCCGACTATACCATCACGGTTTACCGGACACGTTTGCTGGGAGAAAGCGATATTGTGGTCCGGACGCAGGTCTCCGGCGGAAAGGTCGACCCGTTCAACGTTGACTTCCGGCTGAGGCGTGAACTGGACGGGAGCTTGCGCGCGAACGATATCGCGATCGAAGGCGTCTCGATGGTCACGGCACAGCGGGACGAATTCAGTGCCGTCATTCGGCGCGACACGATCGCGGGCCTCATCGAACTGCTTGAAGCAAACACATCGCACGCTGACGGCAATTGAATCGGGCACACATCCAATCCAGAACAATCGCCACTACGACAACGAATCCATACGGTTTCGTTACAGGGTTCGCGGACGTGGTCCCGACCTCCTGCTGATTCACGGCGTAGGAAGCCGTCTTGAGGTATGGGACGACATTGTCGAACATCTCGCCAGTCGCTACCGGACAATCTCTCCTGACCTTCGCGGCCACGGGGAATCGGACAAACCTCCCGGTCCCTACGCACTGTCCGATTTTGTCACCGATCTTGTCGCACTCCTCGACCACATGGGTATCGAACGCTGTCATCTGGCGGGCCATTCGCTTGGCGGACTGATCGGCCAGGGGTTTGCGTTATCGCATTCTGACCGGTTGAACCGACTCATACTCCTTTCAACTGTTGCCGGGCGCACCCCGCAGGAGCAGGAACGGGTCGAGACACGCTACGCCATGGTTGCCAACGGCATACCGGGACAGCATTTCGAAGCTTCGGTCTCGCGGTGGTTCACGGAACGCTACATCAGGGAAAACCCTGACGCGATCGCGGAATTCGCACGGCAGAACCGGCTGAACGACCCGGATGCCTACGCTGCATCATACCGTGTTCTCACCCGCACCGATCTCGCATCGGAGCTTCACCGGATCAACATTCCAACGCTTGTCGCGACAGGTGATGGCGACATCGGCTCAAACACGCGCATGGCGCAGCTGATGCATGAACGGATTCCCGGTTCGTCACTGCACATTTTCGAAAATCTGCGTCACAACATTCTGACCGAGGCGCCGCAACAGGTTGCCGCGCTGATCGACAACTTTCTCCAACAGGCGTAGCCGCCAATCGAACACACTCACATGGTCTCGATCGAAAGCCGGGGTGTGGCAGCAGGCGCAGGAGTGGTTCCGGCGTCCAGGTAGTCCCAACCTGCCAACGCAATCATTGCTGCGTTATCGGTGGACCACTTCAGAGGTGGGAGACAAAGGCTTACGCCGAGATCATCCGTCAGCTCGGTAACCCTTTCGCGCAGTTGTCTGCTTGCAGCGACGCCGCCCACGACCAGAAGCGACTTGCTCTCGGTGGATTCCAGCGCACGTCTGCATTTGGCAATCAGGACATCCAGACATGCATCGACAAATGAACGCGCAAGTTCGGCCGGATTCAGTTCCGGTTCTGTCTCCAGTCGACGTGCGACCGCTGTTTTCAGACCGGAAAACGAGAAATCAAGCCCGCGGTGCAACATCGGTCGCGGTAGCCCGATGGTCGGTTGACCTTCGATTGCAAGCCTGTCGATCGCCGGCCCACCCGGGAATCCCAGCCCCAGCATCCGCGCCACCTTGTCGTATGCCTCGCCGACCGAATCGTCGCGTGTTGTGCCCAGTATCCTGACCTGGATCCGGTCTTCCATGTATGCCAGCAGGGTATGGCCACCGGAAACCAGTAATATTGTCGCCGGGAAAACTGTTCTCTGCATTTCAAGGTCGGCACTGCGCAAATGACCGCGCAGATGATTGACGCCGATGACGGGAAGCCTCCACGCTGCGCCAAGTCCTGACGCTGCGTTGAGACCCACCAGCAGGGATCCGACGAGGCCGGGACCGCGGGTGACCGCAATTGCTGACAGATCCGCGCAACCTGCGTCAGCTTCGCGCATGGCATCGTCAATGGCTGGCACTATTGCACGCACATGCGCGCGGGATGCGAACTCCGGATAGACGCCGCCCCAGCGTGAATGAACATCTGTCTGCTGTACGACGCGGGACGCGCGAACCGTTCCGGTCCGATCCACAACCGCGACCGCCGTATCATCGCACGATGACTCGATGCCCAGAATGCAGGTTCCGTTCATGACAGGATTCGCCAGACTTCCTTCTCGTCCACAACACCGTGGCGCAGGATGACGGGAGGCGTGACAGCGCAGTTCACCAGCGTCGACGGCACGACTTCACGGCTCCCACCATCCACTGCCAGATCAGGCGGATGGGGCAACTGATCCAGAATCTCCGGAACAGTCGTTTCGGTGTCGAGACCATGCCTGTTTGCGCTCGTGACGAAGAGTGGACCGACCGCCTTCAGCAGAGCCAGCATGAACGGTTCGTCAGGGACACGAACCGCAAACTCGTCGCGTCCGGCCAGCCATTCAGGTGTTGCCGCGTCATTCTGACGCGGCAGGACGACGGTCAGCGGTCCAGGCATGTAATCGGAGTTGAACAAACGGCGCGCCGGATCGTTCAGGATGGCACCAAGTGCTGAAAGCTCCGATATGTCGGCAACCATGATGGGCAGGTTGCGCTCAACCGGACGATCCTTGATCTCGAAAATCCTGTCTGTTGCAGAACGGCACGATGGAAGTGCTGCAAGTCCATACACCGTATCAGTCGGAATCAGTACGACCCTGCCCTGCCCCAGACAGTTCGCTGCCGCAGCCAGGCTTGTTTCGGATGCCGAATCAACGACTGTTTGTGTGGGCCTCATCTATGGTTCACGCGATTTGCCGTGTGATCTCGAATTTCTTCATTCTCGCCGGTACCGGGCAATGCGGTCTGGGCGCCATCCGATCATTCTGGCTTCTCATCAAAAGCCTCCACCTGGGGGGAATGCGATGTCACGGGTTCGAGCGGCTCGAAAGGCGTCTCCGATACAGCGAACTGTTGCAGTGCAGTGGTGTGCAGCACCTTCGCTCCGGCATGACGTGGTCCGGTCATTGACCGAGGCAGGTGATCAAGGATTGCCGGCTCGTATATCCCTGAGAGGACAAAGTGCCCAAGCTGTCTGTCAGCCTGTGCCAGGATTCGGTCGAGATTGCCGAACATCAATGACGATGCGGTTCCATCGACATGAAACTTCGCAAACCCCGAACCGGCGGTTGTCGCACGAACACAGACCACAGATCTGCCAGCGTTCTCTGCTGCAAGCAGATCGAAGTAGCAAAGTGGAAGAACAGGCGTACCCAGACCCCAGGCGAGGGCGTTTGCGAATGTCACGCCACCACGCGTGGACGTCAAACCACCCGGACCGATGTTGACAGCAACGGCGTCGATCTCACGCGACGACAGACCGCCTTTCGACAGTGCATTTTCGTAGGCGTTACGCAACCAGACGGGTGCTTCAATTCGTTCGTCTGTACTCTCATGATGAAGAATACGGTCCTGTTGGCCCAGCACGAGACTCGCGCGTGTTGTGGCCGTATCAATGCTCAGGATTACAGGCACGCGATGTGTTCCCTCAATTCACCTGAACAGTGCCGCCACCGCGCACCGCGCATACCTACACGAACGATGCGTGCTTCATGCTGTCCGGGGACGAGATCGAATTCGACAAACAGGCACTCCGGGTGCGCCTCCGCGACTTTTGCACCCCATTCGACGGCAGTGATCGCGTCGCCCGCGAGATCGAGAATTCCGAGATCAAGATACTCCTCGACACCCGACAGTCGATACACATCCATGTGTATCAGTGTGCCATGGGCCGTACGGTAATGGTGCATCAATGTGTAGGTCGGACTCGTGACATTGTCCGCGGAGCCAAGTGTCGCCGCGAGAGCACGAACAAATCGTGTCTTGCCCGCACCAACAGGCCCGTCAAGCAAGAGAACATCACCGTGCTTGAGCCAGTCTGCAAGCCGGGACGCCAGACGTTCGGTGGCCGACTCGTTGTCGCAACGCAATTCCATTCGGTCGGATGCAATCATCACGGCAGTGAGCGGCTTGCATGCATGATTACGGGTGTCGATCGAGACTGCAGCACGGTTTCGTAATTCAGGAATTTCCGACTGTCTCGACGATCGTACCCGATTCATCTCTTGGGTCTGGTGGGCCCGGCAGGACTCGAACCTGCAACCAGACCGTTATGAGCGGCCGGCTCTGACCAGTTGAGCTACGGGCCCGAATTGATGTGAAGTCATGGAGCAAATTGCCACGAACCGCAACCGGGTTTCGTCGTTTCGTTCACATCAAACCGTTCGGCCGCACGGATGCCAGACCGTCTTCTTCACGCGCATTGATGCAGATACTTGCGAGTGTACGCGGCTGTTCATAAGGCCAGGGTCGCGCTCGATGCATCGTTGCCCGCTCATCCCAGATCAGGACATCTCCGGGTTCCCAGACGTGGGCGTACACATAGTCGGCGCGGGTGCAGAATGCGATGAGTTCATCGATGAAGGAACAACCTTCGTCTTCCGGCATGCCGACGACAGCGAAGGCATGGGATGCAATATACAGTGCTTCCTTCCCGTTTACCGGGTTGGTCCAGATTGTGTTCCATGCGGTATCCGGCCACATTCGAATAAAAGTCTCCCCCGCTGCCTTGCGCGAGATCTTGCTGCGCGAATGGCTGTATCGATGTCGCAGAACGCGCCCGCGGGTCCTCTCCTTCATCGAACAGGGCATGTCTTCCCAGGCAACACGCGTCGAGACGAATTCGGTCTCTCCTCCGCGGTCAGGCAGAGTCCGTGCTGCGATGATATTCGCGAGCGCCGGCCAGGGGAGAAAGGTACTGTCCGTATGCCAGAGCATGTTGGCCTTGAGTTGATGTACGCGACCGCTGTCCTCGGAAGAGACCGTTCCGTCATCAGCAACATTGGAGACCAACGACATGGCGGGATCGTGCAGCGCCGGCTGGTGCTCGCGAATCTCGATCGTTCCGAAAAGTTCCCCGAGCGCCAGATGTTGTGCGTCGTCGAGCACTTGGTTGCGGAACAGCAGCAGGGAATGCTCTTCGAAAAGGCTCCGGACCCCGGCGTAGATCCGACTGCCGTCTCTCAGGTCGATATCATGGACTTCGACACCGAACCTTTCGTGGAGCGGTGAAACCCTCACGCCGTGCTCAAATATCCTGACCCGTGAAGCTGCGAAGCTGCCGGCTTCGGTTGGGGTGCTTGAGTTTCCGCAGCGCCTTGGCTTCGATCTGCCTGATACGTTCGCGAGTCACGGCAAACTGCTGGCCGACTTCCTCGAGGGTGTGATCACTCGCCATGCCAATGCCGAAGCGCATGCGCAGAACTCGTTCCTCGCGCGGCGACAGCGACGAGAGGATCTTTGCCGTTGCCTCGTTGAGGCTCGATTGAATGGCGGCATCAATCGGCATGACAGCGTTCTTGTCTTCGATGAAATCCCCGAGATGGCTGTCCTCGTCATCACCGACCGGCGATTCGAGGCTGATCGGCTCGCGCGCGATCTTGAGCACCTTGCGTACCTTGTCGAGCGGCATGCCAAGCTTGGTCGCCAGTTCTTCCGGTGTCGGTTCCTTGCCCATCTCATGCAACATCTGTCGCGTGGTCCGCGTGATCTTGTTGATCGTTTCGATCATGTGCACCGGAATCCTGATCGTGCGCGCCTGATCGGCAATCGAACGGGTAATCGCCTGGCGAATCCACCAGGTCGCATAGGTCGAAAACTTGTAACCCCTGCGATACTCGAACTTGTCTACAGCCTTCATGAGGCCAATGTTGCCTTCCTGGATAAGGTCGAGGAATTGCAATCCACGGTTTGTGTATTTCTTGGCGATCGAAATGACCAGACGAAGATTCGCCTCAACCATTTCGGCCTTTGCCATTTCGGCTTCCTTCTCGCCCTTCTTCACGACATTGTTGACACGCTTGAATTCCGTGATGTCAAGACCGGACGCGACGGCAACCTTCGCGATCTCACTTCGCGCCTCATTGATCAGCTCCGCCTCCGCTTCGACGAAGTTCTTCCACTTGGCGGACTGCTTGCCCATCTGTTCCAGCCAGCCCGGATCGAGTTCCGAGCCCTGGAACTTCGAATTGAATTCCTCTCGCGATATGCCGTAAATCGTCGCGTGCTTGCGCAATACGCGTTCCATCCGCGCGACACGATCATGATAGTTGTAGAGCGTCTCGCGGAACTCCTCGACACGGGCGTTGTTGAGCTTGAACCCGGCAATCAGCTCGCCGGTCTTCCGGCGGTTGTTCGTGTAACGGCGCACCGCGTTCACAGGCGGCGTATTCCCGGCCATCCTGGCATTGAGAATTTCACTTTGCGCCTGAGAGAGCCTCTCGAATGCCGCTGAAATCCTGTCAAAACTCTTCTGCACCAACGGTGTCAGTTCAGTCTCCATCATCTGTGCAGAAACCTGTCCGCCGTCGTCCTCCGCTACCGCGCCGGTTGCCTCAACGTCGTCGTCGTTCTCGTCGTGGTCTTCGACATCGTCAACATCCGCAACCGAAATGTCGGATGCATCGGCATTGGCACTGCGTCCCAGACGACTGCGATACGTCGACTCGAGATCGACGACATCCGGGAGCTTGATGAGACCGTCGCGCAAGGCATCGCGCCACTTGACTATCGACGCCAGAACAATCGGGCTTTCGCAGATACCGTGAATCATGCAGTCGCGTCCGACCTCGATACGCTTCGCAATGGCGATCTCGCCTTCACGTGAGAGAAGTTCGACCCGGCCCATCTCGCGCAGATACATGCGCACCGGGTCGTCGGTGAATCCGGCTTCATTGGTGGGTGCCGGTGTTGCCGGCTGCACACTCGGCTTCTCAGGCTGTGAATTCCGTGTCTTGTCCTCGACCGGATCCTCGCTTTCTTCACTGTCAACGAATTGCACGCCCATTTCCGAAAGTGTGGAAAGGGCGTCCTCGATCTGTTCGGACGAGAACTCGTCGGAAGGAAGCGCGTCGTTTATCTCCTCATGCGTAACGAAACCGCGTTCCCTGCCACGATCAAGAATCTTCTTGATCCCGGTGTGTTCGCTGTCGAATTCGGGCTGTTCGCCGTTTTCGTTTGTTTCGATTTCAGCAGCGTTCGTCGCCATGCTGAATACCCCCGTGATTTTTTGACGGATCGAATTTGGCTCAACTCTCAGCGTTCTTGTCGTCATCGTCGCCATCGGAAACAGACGTCAAAGCTTTCAACAATTCCTGACTCTCCTCCCACTGCGCCTGGAATCTCTGCCAATCCCAATCGGACGGGCTGGGATTGGCCCCTACAGAAATAGCAAATGCACTGATTTCCCTGCGAAGAACATATCTCCATCTATAGAGGTCGTGTGTATTGTTCCAGAGTCGTTCTGCATCCGACAGCGAGGATACCTGCAAAACAGGATCACATGACGGCATGGTAACATCTCGATCGAGTGCTTCGAGCATACGCGACATGCCTGCAGTTTCGAGGTGGTTTCTTATCGATGCGCTGTCAAGGTGGGGGAGAGAATTCGTCGCGTTGATCAGGCAATTTTGCAACGCACTGTAGCGTTTGTGTTGAAAGTCCAGTTCTGACAGCTTGTCCACAACGCGTTCGAGGAGTCCGGTTACCAGTATCGGGAGTGCCACGAGAACACGTTCACTTCCCGCG
Organism: Alphaproteobacteria bacterium; assembly: GCA_965200745.1. Lineage (GTDB taxonomy): Bacteria > Pseudomonadota > Alphaproteobacteria > SP197 > SP197 > SP197. Next base: position 2,200,108 of record CBDAUZ010000001.1, on the reverse strand, counting down.
CGTTCAGCTGCCTTGCCGTTACCCGAAACATCTGACGGCTTGATCTCCTCACCGAAGTGTTGAGGGCGCCGCGCACCGCTGTGTTGGCGCCTGTCCGGCCCAAAGGGATAACGCGGGCGCGAACGGTGAGGCACGGGTGTCAATGACCGCAGTCGCTTGTAGATTTCCTGGTTGTAGCGATACCGTACACTCTTGTCCCGGATCGTCGCGACGGCATCCTTGATGTCCTTTTCGACCTTGGCCGTCCGTTCAGGCGTTGGCGTTCGCCTGCGCAACTCGTCCATCCTGCTCTTCCAGAGCAGATCAACCATCGGTTGCGCACGGTCGAGAACCTGCCTCATTGCATCGACGCCGTTTTCGCTGATGAGCTCGTCCGGGTCCTGACCGTCGGGTATGAGCGCGAACTGCAACGACTTTCCCGGCGAAAGAATCGGCAACGCCCGGTCAACAACGCGGCACGCCGCATGATATCCGGCTGCATCGCCGTCGAGGCAAATGACTGGCTCATCCGAAACCCGCCACAGGGCGCCGAGCTGCATTTCCGTCACCGCTGTCCCGAGCGGCGCCACGACATTGCGAATCCCCGCCTGGTTAAGTGCGATCGCGTCCATGTAGCCCTCGACAACAATGATCTGATCTTTCTTCGTGACATGCTGGCGTGCCTTGGGAAATCCGTAGAGAACGTTTCCCTTTCTGAAAATCGGTGTTTCAGGTGAATTGAGATACTTGGCATTCTGCCTGCCCATCGCGCGTCCGCCGAACGCAATGACACGTCCGCCATGATCCGTGATGGGGAACATGAGGCGATGAAGGAATCTGTCACGTGGAGGTCCCGATTCTTCCTCTCGGATAGCAAGACCCGCGAGCTCGATTGACTCTCCTTCGACACCCTTTCCCCGCAGATACCGGAAGAGTCCGGTTGATTTCCGTGGCGAATACCCGAGACGAAACTGTGCAATCGTGTCCGCACTCAGTCCGCGCGTCGCGAGATAATCGCGAACAGTCGAACCGCCGGACGATGCAAGCTGCTCTTCGAACCACTTGCAGGCCATCTCCGTGATCTCGTAGAGCGTGGCATTGCGCTGTTCCCGTTCCCTGTCCGCCGGTGTGGCCTTGGGGAGGGTAACGCCCGCCTCCTTGGCGAGGCGTTCGACAGCTTCAGGAAACGACAGGTTCCCGGTGCGCATGGCAAAGCCGATGACATCGCCGTGCGCACCACATCCGAAACAATGGAAAAAACCCTTGTCGTCGACGACAGTAAACGACGGTGTCTTCTCCTTGTGAAACGGACACAATCCGACGTGATTTCTGCCGCGACGCGTAAGGCGGACGGTCCGGGAAACCTGATCTGAAAGGACGATGCGCGACCTGATCTCGTCCAGGAGTTGTGGTGAGAACTTGATCATCCAGATCAGACCCGCTAACCCAATCGCTCTTTCACGAGTGCGCTCGCTGCAACCCTGTCGATTCGCCCCGGGTATCTCTGCTTGAGTGTGCGCATCACCCGGGCCATGTCCTTCAGCCCGCTGGCGCGTGAGTCCGAAATCGCCTCCGCGACAGCCTGTGCGATTTCGTCAGATGTCATCTGGCGCGGGACGAATCGCATGATCACATCGATCTCGTCCTCAGCATCCCGGGCGCGTTGCAACACGCCTTCTTCACGAAACTTGTTCGCCGTATTTCGCCGCATCGCGATCATCGTCTCGAGAAGCTCGATCACTTGCGCATCGGACAGGTCCTGTTCGATTCCACGGGCGTGCTCTGATGCTTCCCGGTCCCTGAGGGCCGCGCAAACAAGTTGAAGTGTTGACAACGTACACGAATCGGACTGCGACCGCGCAGCCTTCAATGCATCGGTGATTTGTTGGCGTATCGACATGCTTGACTGAATCCGGATGGGGAGAACATGCATCAGTTCGATTTGCTTGGCGAGTCCATGTACGCTTTCGATACACGCACAAGCCCTCAAGCGCGTCGCCGAGATGTGCGCACCGATCGTTGACCGTTCATACAACGATCACTATTGTCCACACGATTCAATAAAACATTCCCTGCAATGGAATCCAGACCATGAAGATCGTGAACTCGCTACGATCGATGAAGAAACGTCATGCCAAGTGCCGCACGGTCCGGCGCAAGGGTCGCGTCTTTGTGATCAACAAGGAAAACCCGCGTTTCAAGGCCAGGCAGGGCTGACATTCATCTTCCTGAAAAAACGGGGACTCGCAACCCTGAACCGTCATGACCATCTTGATGCCAGAGCCCGAGCCGCAGATTCTGGCCGCAAGAGATAACGTCTTATCCAGTCTTGCGGAAATCGTTTCTGCCGACAATCTGATCACCGACCCCACCGGGCTCCAGACGTACGAGAGCGATGGTCTCGCCGCGTACAGGGAGACACCGCTGGCTGTCGTGTTGCCCGAGACGACCGAAGAAGTTTCCGACATCTTGCGTACCTGTCATCAGGCCGGCGTGAAGGTCGTCCCGCGCGGATCCGGTACGGGGCTTTCCGGGGGTGCCTTGCCGCTGCGGGACGGCATCCTGCTCGGGCTGGGGAAGTTCAATCGAATTCTGGAAATCGACTACGAAAACCTCTGTGTGACAGTTCAGCCCGGCGTCACCAATCTCACGATTTCCCAGACGGTTTCGGCATCGGGGTTCTACTACGCTCCTGATCCTTCGAGTCAGATTGCCTGTTCCATTGGCGGCAATGTCGCGGAGAATTCCGGCGGGGTTCATTGTCTGAAGTACGGCGTGACGTCCAACAACCTGCTGGCGCTGGAAGTGGTGCTGATGAACGGCGAGATTGTTCGGGTCGGTGGAAAGCGCCTGGAATCCAGCGGCTATGATCTCCTTGGCATCCTGACCGGTTCGGAGGGATTGCTCGGCGTGGTCACCGAAGTGACAGTGCGCATTCTTCCCAAGCCTGCATCGGTTGGCGCATTGCTCCTCGGATTCAGGAAAACCGCCGATGCCGGTCATTGTGTGGCGCAGATCATTGCCTCGGGCATCATTCCTGCCGGTCTTGAGATGATGGACAGGCCTGCCATACATGCCACCGAGGAATACTGTCATGCCGGCTATCCACTCGATGTCGACGCCCTGTTGATATGCGAACTTGACGGGCCGTCTGCCGAGGTCGGGGAGCTGATAACAAGGGTCGAGGAGCTCGCACGACAGTGTGGTGCCTCAACAATCCGCCGGTCGGCTGACGAAGCGGAACGGCAACGATTCTGGTTGGGGCGAAAGTCTGCCTTTCCGGCGGTCGGTCGCCTTTCGCCCGACTACTACTGCATTGACGGGACCATCCCGCGCGGTCGACTGTCCGACGTGCTTGTCGAGATTGCCGATCTCTCCGAACAGCACGGCCTCGGGGTCGTGAACGTGTTTCACGCCGGGGACGGGAACCTGCATCCGCTCATCATGTTTGACGCGGATCGAGACGGCGACCTCGAGCGGGCCGAACTTTTCGCGGCGGATATTCTCACGCTCTGCGTTCGTGTCGGTGGTGTCCTGAGCGGTGAGCATGGAATAGGCGTCGAGAAACGGGATCTGATGCCCGCGATGTTCAGTGATGATGACCTGAAACAGCAGCAACGCCTGAAGTGTGCATTCGACCCGGACGGGTTGCTCAATCCCGGCAAGGTGTTCCCGACACTTCATCGGTGTGCGGAACTGGGAAAATTGCACGTGCACAAGGGCGCCTTACCGTTCCCCGACCTTCCGCGGTTTTGAACATCCAATGCGCGATGATGCGTTGTGTCCGGCTGATACCCGTCATCTGGTCGATGTGCTGCAATGGGCCATCGGTCACGCAAGACCGCTCGAAATCAGGGCCACAGGCACGAAAGACGGGTACGGATACAGGACATGCGCTTCACAGGAAGTCAACGTATCGGGTTTATGCGGCGTCATTGACTACGAACCGGCAGAGCTTGTCGTTACCGCACGGCCAGCCACACCTGTAGCCGAACTGGAGCAGTTGCTCCGCGCGGAGAATCAGCACCTTGCCTTTGAGCCGTCCGACCTTGGTCCGCTCCTGGGCAACCCACCCGGAAAAGCAACATTGGGCGGAATCATCGCCGGCAACCTTTCGGGACCGAAACGCGTTCGCGCCGGTGCCGTCCGTGATCATCTGCTCGGATTTCAGGCCGTTACCGGCCGTGGTGATGTTATTCGATCAGGCGGTCGAGTCGTAAAGAATGTGACGGGTTACGATCTCTCGAAGCTGATGTGCGGTTCCTGGGGAACATTGGCCGTTGCAACCGAGGTTTCGGTCAAGGTTCTGCCTGCACCGGAAAAGGTCAGAACAATCATTGTCCCTGATCTGAGCCCGCAAGATGCCTGCCGCATATGCACGGAGGCTCTTTCCGCGCCGCACGACGTCTGCAGCGCGGCATATCTGTCCAGAGAATCCGCCGCTCGCTCGTCATCATCACGGGTTTCGGGCATCGGTGCATCGGTGTTGGCAATCCGGATCGAGGGACCTCCGGTGTCGGTCGCTTCAAGACTCGAAGCCCTCAAGGACAGTCTGGCACGACACGGTGAGATCGACGAGCTGCATCGCATGCATTCGGAGCACCTCTGGAAGGACATTCGGGACGTCCGCATCCTGCGAACCAACGATGAGCCGGTCTGGAAAATATCCTTGCCAATGGCACGGGGCGGCCATGTCCATTCGGAACTTCTGGCGCACGGTGCTGACGGCATTTTCGACTGGGGAGGCGCGCTGATCTGGTGCCGTGCACCGGAGCAGTTGGGAGAGACAATTCGCCAGTTGGCCAGCAACGAACATGGTGAGGCCACACTCGTGGCGGCAAACGACTCCGTGAAGTCTCGACTTGGCGTTTTCCATCCCCTGCCCTCGGGTACGGCCAGTCTGATGCAGCGGATCAAGAACAGTTTCGATCCGGCCGGCGTCCTGAATCCCGGCCGCATGGGAGTGGTCTGACAAGAAGATGTCTGCAGAAATCGATCTGATCGCGCTCGCACAGCCACAGATCCGGGAAGCGAAGCGGATACTCAGGACCTGTGTCCATTGCGGATTCTGCCTCGCAACGTGCCCGACCTACATCCTTCTGGGTGATGAACGCGACAGTCCACGGGGCCGTATTCAGATTATCAAGCACATGCTTGCACATGGTGGCGAACCGACTGTCGAAGCGGTTCGACATGTCGACCGCTGTCTTTCCTGTCTGTCATGTACGACAACCTGCCCGTCCGGTGTCGATTATCAACATCTGGTCGATCATGCGCGCGTTCATATCGCCTTGACCCACAAACGTCCTCTTCAGGAGAGGCTGCTGCGCATGTTGCTTACGCAAACGTTGCCGTTCCCCTGGCGACTTCGGACCTCTCTGCATGTCGCGCGTATCCTCAAGCCTCTACGTGCTCTCTTCCCGTCAAGATTGCGCACAATGTTTGCCATCGCACCAAAGAGGATACCCGGGCCATCGTGGGCAGACCGGCCGGATTCGTATCGTTCGGCCACCTCTCCGCATGGGCGAATTGTCCTGCTCGGCGGCTGCGCCCAGAAAGTCCTTGCGCCACAAATCAATGAAGCGACGATTCGCGTTTTGACCCGACTGGGTTGTGAAGTCCTGGTTCCACGTGCCGATTGCTGTGGCGCTCTCGCCCATCATCTGGGCGACTCCCGGAGCGGCAGTGACAGTGCGCGTTCCTTTCTTCAGGCCCTTTCGGACCTCGGAGACTTTGACGCGGTCGTATCGACAGCGTCCGGTTGCGGGACACATCTCAAGGACTATGCATCCGCCCTGCGGGACGATCCGCAGTGGGGAGATCTTGCCCGGCGTGTCGCGCGTGTCGCGCGCGATATCTCTGAAGTCCTGCTTGAAATCATGCCGGATCCACCGGTCGGGGCCACGTTACCGGTCGTTGCCAGTCATGGCCCGTGCTCACTTCAGCATGGACAAAAACTCCATACGGAATCGGCCGTTGTTCTCCGACGCGCGGGCTTTACGGTTCGGGACATTCCGGAAAATCACATCTGCTGCGGGTCTGCCGGTACGTACAACCTGTTGCAGCCCGAACTGGCGGATCGTTTGCGCAAGCGAAAGTGCCGTCATATCGATACGATCGACGCAGATGTTGTCGCTGCCGGAAACATCGGGTGCATCGTGCAGATTTCCTCGGGTACCGAAAAACCGGTTGTACACCCGATTGAACTGATTGACTGGTCTCTGGGCGGGCCTGTGCCGTCTGCTCTCCGTCAACAGGAACCCTGACATGTTTTCCGGAAACACCCGCCTTGTTGGCGGAGTTCAATGCTCCCGTTATTCTTCACGCATGAATTCGATACGCGCATTCGCGATCCTCGCGGTGTTTTTCGCTATCGTTGTCATGTCTCCCCGCATCACCCTTGCGACGCAGGATGACCCACGTCTCGACGCTCTGTTTGCGCGACTGCTTGAGGCGACCGATCCGCAGGAAGTTTCGCTGTTACAGGGTTCAATCTGGAGCATCTGGACCGATTCTGGAGACACGGAACTGAACCTGAAGATGCGTGAGGGCATGTTTGCCATGCATATCGGTAACATGGCGCGTGCGATCGAGGTATTCACCACCATTATCGAGTCTGCACCGGAATTCGCCGAGGGTTGGAACAAGCGTGCGACAGCGCGTTACCTTGCGCGGAAGTATGAAGCCTCGATTGCCGACTGCATGGTCGTCCTTGAACTTGAACCGCGGCATTTCGGTGCACTGTCAGGGCTTGGACTGATTCACATTGCACTCGGCGAGAATGCGACGGCCCTGCAATGGTTTCGCAAGGCACTGGAACAAAACCCCCACCTCGACAACATTCGCCTGGAAATCGAGAAACTCGTGATCGAGATCGAGGGTCAGGAGATTTGAATTGAGGTGACTGGCTATCAGGTTGTACCTGTCCACACTGTCATCAGGACACAGATAATCCAGTGATATGTTTCTGGCATGCACCGATGCCAGCGGATTGACATGCGACACCACCTTTCGACCACCATTGCGTGGTTCAAGGGCGCAGACAAGTCGGGCGATCACAGCCGAAACCCTACAGGATTCAACGGTTCATACCCGGTCGCGGTCGGATCGATCGAACACCTATAGCGCGACAAACAGGATGAGACAGAGCGACAATCAGAATGAGATTGTGACGTTTCCAAAAACCTGATTGTCGCGTGATCGGCTGATGTTGCAAGGCGGTCATTCGGGTGAATTGCCGCCAGGTGCCGTTATGTCGCGTTTCGGTGACGCCCTCTGCAACTACCGGGATGTCGGCGGCGAACAGGTCCGCAGTTCGGGCAAATTTGAAACATTCTCGTGACATCGTGTCTCGCGTCGCGTCGCCTGTGCGACTGATTTTCATATCAGCGACTGTGTGCGCGAGAAGTGCAGTTCCGCGTATAAATCCTGCAGGACCAGGACAATGACTCCATGGTCCGTGTGAGCCTCAACCGGTATCCATGTGCGACGCGTTTGAGGCCGATGGCCAAGGCGATCTGGTTTTCCCGACACTGGCGGTGCCGACGCACAACCGTGAGCCCCCGGATAACTGTTCAGCGGCGGACACAGGCTGCCATCGCGCCTGTTCGTCACTGTGTTGATGCGTGTCTGGAAAACCGGACTGCAATGAAAGCGTCGGAAACTTTCCTGCGTATGGCTCCCTGTTTGCTGTCGTTCAACTTGCTCGTCTCCGGAACATATTCACCAATACAAGGTTCACGGCCAGAGTGACCATGACCGGCAACGCAAGAGACAAACATCAACATGATGCCCGAAGGACCGCTTTTGTTCGCCCATGGCGATGACCCCGACCACAAACAGCCACAGGAGAATGATGCCGACAACGATCGTGTCGGCGGTTGTCGTCGAGAGGTTCCGTACGGCCCCGACAGTCTCACCACGCGATCTTTCCGCCGTGGAGAATCATTCGGTACACCGTCACATCATCGAAATAGATGAATTCCTGCCCCTGAAAACGGTCCAGATCACCTTCGATCTGGTTCTCGTAGCGGAATCGGCCGTCGCGGAACAGCGAGGGGCCGCGCATCAGGTGTTGCGGGTCCGGACTTCCAAGGACAAGCCGCTGAAAGCGATAGATCGCCTCGGAGGAGCATGCCTGCGAGACGACCTCTGCCAGATAATTCTTCATCCAGACTGGTCGCCCTTCGAACCAGACCAGTTCCTGGCCGCCATAGGGATTGCGACCGGTATAGCGGTCTCGGTAGCGCCATGAACCCAGGTCGAATGCCATGTGTTCGGTACCGTCACCGAGCTTGTCTCCGTGAGGAATAGCATAGGTTTCACGCCGCGCCAGGGCCAGGAACTCGGCGAAAGTCATGGCAGACCTCCCGGTCGAACTTTGTCGGAACCGATCATCGTTCCAATGTGGGAAGCCAACTGCTCACATGTACCCCACCAGACATCGTCGAAAGACCGCATGTAGGCCAGCAGACTTCTCAGCATCCGCATGCGTCCCGGACGACCCAGCAGGTTGGGATGAAAGGTGGTGTTGAAGTAGGAACCGTAGTGGCGCATTCCGTCGAATTCCTCCTGCCAGATTTGTCGCGCCGTCTCAGCCGATGCGGTAGCGGCACTTCCGTTTGGATAAAGCGAAGCGCCGAAGAGCGCCCAATCGTCGAGAATCATGGAAATTGGCAATTCGACCAACGCGCCCCGCGGCAGCACAACGACATATGGCCGGTCCCGTTCCATGAGGCTGGCGTCGTAAATCATGCCCGTTTCGAGGATCACCTCCAACGTGTCGGCATTGACGCCCCATCCGGGCGCGCTCCAGCCGCGCGGGCGACGCCCGGTTGCCGCCTCCAGGATGGAATTGGCGTACTCGAAGATCTCTCGCTGTCGCGCCCCGTCCAGGGAAAATACGTTCTCGTGCAGGTATCCGTGATGGGCGATTTCATGACCGTCCGCCAGGATGGCTTCGATCGCCGCCGGATGACGCTCGACGACATGCGCCGGCACGAAGAATGTACCGGGGATCGAAAGCTCGCGATGAATCTCGAGTATGCGCGGCAGTGCAGTCGTCACGCCGTAGGCAGCCTCCGTCACTGCCGCGACATGATCGGCCGCCCGCAGGTCCCAACCGACCGGGCCGGCTTCCCCATCGACGTGCCAACCCAGGGTTACACCGCAGGCCTTGCCATCCGGCCACTCGAAGGTCTCAATCTCGTACGAGGAGATGTTCGGATAGGACGGCGAAACAATATTGGACATGGACGGCTACCTCCCGACCTTGATAATCGATTTGCAAAACAACAACAGCAGAAAACAGCGTCAATTCGGGTTTTACCGCATGCAATAGCGGGATCAGCGTGCAGGTCGTGCATAGTCCACGGACCTGACATTACCTGAATCACGCAACACTGCTGGTCATTCCGGGCGGACACCGACTCAAGGGCTGCGGCAGGCGTCTCGGTTCCCGTAACTCACCGGCCTGTGCCTCACGTCAGCGTCGCGCCCTCATGTTCCAGCAACCAGAGCTTGCGATGCAGCCCGCCTCCATACCCTGTCAGGGATCCGTCGGCACCGATGACCCTGTGACAGGGGTGCACGATCGATACCGGATTACTGCCGTTTGCGGCACCGACCGCCTGCGCGGCGCGTGGCTTGCCAACCCTTCGTGCCAGTTCCCCGTACGAGATTGTCTCCCCACACGGGATATCGCGCAGAGCCTGCCAGACTTTTTCCTGAAATGCCGTTCCACGGGGACGCGCGGAAATTCGCTCGATTGCGGAGCATTCGCCGGCAAAATACCTGGCAACCAGTTCGCCAATTCCCGACTCGTCCAGATCACTTCGTGGAACACGCTTGCCAAACAGGCGACGGGCGTTCTTCTCGAACCTGTCATCTTCAGTGTCCACAAAATCGAGAAGTTCAAGGACACCGTTGTTGATCACAAGCGCCACGTCCCCGATCGGGCTCCCGACATCGATTCGATATTGTTCCTGCATGTTTCCGATCACATGGTTGAAGGATTCATGAAGCGCGTCGTTGCAGAACTGGCGCCGCTGCATCCGGGTTTGCCAATGGACCGTTACAATATGTTTATATTTTGTTCCGATCAAGGACCTGATAGAAATGCGGTGGAGACTTCGTCCCCGGGCATCCTGTTCCATATGAATCGAACTCTCTGCCGGTTTGACGGGCATGATCCGATCTGATCAGAACAACGGTGCAGTCCTGTACGCCCGGAATTCTGCTTCACCGTTTCGTGGGCCATGTGTCTGCATTGATGAGAATCGGTTTTGAAGAGTCGCATGCATGGTGAACATACTGCTATCCTTGTGAACCGAACGACCCCCCCCCGATCATGAGGAACCATGCCAGTCGAACAGCCGGAAACAGTGGAGACAGACAGCCCGAAGGTAAGCTGCGACGGTGGTGGTGCGCTCGGGCACCCGCGGGTTTTTTACGATCTGCACGCCAGGGGGTTTGCCGATTGCGGCTACTGCGACAGACGATTCATCTGGAAGGGATTCAAGGGTGAACTGAACTTGCCAGGGTCTGACACCGGCCACGATGGCTGAACTTCCCCTGGATACGGACGCTGGTGCGGAACACGATACCGACTCGCCGCCGCGTCACGTGTTCCTGATTGACGGCTCGGGATTTATCTTCCGCGCGTTCTTTGCACTTCCGGACATGAGAAATTCTGAAGGCGTCCCGGTGAACGCCGTCATGGGTTTCTGCAACATGCTGATGAAACTCATCAACGAAACCGACGCCGATTGCATCGTGTGCGCCTTCGACCATAGCGGAAAGAGCTTTCGCAACGAGATATACCAGGACTACAAGGCACACAGACCCAAGGCGCCTGAGAACCTGGTCCCGCAGTTTTCCCTGATCAGGGAAGCCACCAGATCGTTCAATGTTCCTGTGGTCGAACTAGAGGGTTACGAGGCCGACGACATCATCGCCACCTACACGCGACTTGCACGCGAGGCTGGTGCAAAGGTCACGATTGTATCATCCGACAAGGATCTGATGCAGTTGGTCGACGATCAGGTCACGATGTTCGATACCCTGAAAAACCGGACAATACGAAGCGAGGAGGTCAAGGAAAAGTTCGGAGTTCCGCCCGAAAGGGTGATTGACGTCCAGGCCCTCGCCGGCGATTCAACCGACAACATCCCGGGTGTCCCGGGTATCGGTATCAAGACAGCCGCATTGCTGATTGATACCTTCGGCGATCTCGAATCGGTACTCCAGCGCGCTGGCGAGGTACGCCAGACAAAGCGTCGCGAAAACCTCATCAATCACGCCGAAGATGCACGAACGTCGCTCAAGCTCGTGACCCTGGACAGGCATGTTCCCGTCCAGGAGAACCTCGGCGAATTCACCAGACGGGAACCGGACCGGGATACCCTGATCGGATTCTTGAAGTCACTGGAGTTCAGAGAGCTGATGCGCCGGGTCGAGACGTGGCTGGAACAGAATCAGCAGGACGGTTCACCGGCAAGCAGACGCGAACCGTCATATGTTCTTGTTCAGGAACTCGCCGATCTTCAATCCTGGGCAGATCGAGCACGAACCGCCGGTGTCGTCGCAGTGGACACCGAAACAACCGGGCTCAATGCAATCACCGCAGAACTGGTCGGTGTTTCGCTGTCACTTGAATCAGGAAGCGGCTGTTACATTCCTCTGGCACACCGAACCGTCGACCTGCTGGACCCTGAAAAACAGATCCCGATCGAGGATGCACGTCCTGTACTCGCGGCGCTCCTTGCCGACCCTGCTGTCCTCAAGGTTGGTCACAACATCAAGTACGACTCTGTGATTCTGGCACGCGCCGGCATGCCGGTGAGTCCGGTCGACGACACGATGCTGCTTTCATACTGCCTTGAGGGCGCTCTCCACAATCACAAGATGGACACACTGGCGAAACTGTTCCTCGGTCGCGACACCATTCCGTTCAAGGAAGTCGCCGGTACCGGAAAGTCGCAGATAACGTTTGACCTGGTCCCTCTCGACAAGGCACGCGATTACGCGGCCGAGGATGCGGAAGTCACCTTCACGCTCTGGCGTGAACTGAAACCGCGCATTGTGCGCGAGAAGGTCACGCGAATCTACGAAACCATCGAGCGCCCCCTCATTCCGGTGCTTGCGGATATGGAGCAAGCCGGGATCAAGGTCGACCGGCACGAACTTGAAGTCATGTCGGATGAATTTGGTACCAGAATTTCGGGACTTGAAACGGAGATTCACGATCTCGCAGGTCGCCGTTTCACCGTCAGCTCACCGAAACAGCTTGGTGAAATTCTCTTCGACGAACTTGGCCTGCCCGGGGGAAAACGAAACAAGTCAGGCACCTATGCGACGGGCGCCGACGTTCTGGAAGATCTTTCGTCACAGGGACACATGTTGCCCGCAAGAGTTCTGGACTGGCGCAAACTGAGCAAGCTCAAGAGTACTTATGTCGACGCGCTGGTCGAACAGACAAATCCGGCAACCGGAAGGGTCCACACATCGTTTGCCATGGCAGCCGCATCCACCGGACGGCTGGCGTCGACGGATCCAAATCTACAGAACATCCCGATCAGGACGGAGGAAGGCCGACGCATTCGCGAGGCGTTCATAGCCGAACCCGGTCACCTGCTCCTGTCAGCAGACTATTCGCAGATTGAATTGAGAATTCTGGCACACATTGCGGAAGTCGAATCGCTATGCGCGGCATTCCACGACAACCAGGATATCCACACCATCACCGCCAGCCAGGTTTTCTCGGTTGATCCGGCCACAATGGATCCCGACACACGGCGGCGCGCGAAGGCGATAAATTTCGGCATTGTCTACGGAATCAGCCCATTCGGACTCGCACGACAACTTTCGATCAGCCGTGAGCAAGCGCGTTTCTACATTGACGCATATTTCGAGCGATATCCGGGAATTCAGGCCTGGATTGAGAAAACAAAGTCCGAAGCGCATGATCGCGGACTGGTCAAGACTCTGTTCGGCCGAAAGTGCCAGGTGCCCGAGATCAACTCAAAAAATTACGCACGCATGAGTTTCAGTGAGCGTGCCGCGGTCAACGCACCCATTCAGGGAACTGCGGCTGATATTATCAAACGCGCGATGATCCGAATTCCGCCGATTCTGCGTCAACAGCAATTGGGCGCGCGCATGCTCCTGCAGGTCCACGATGAACTGTTGTTCGAAGTACCGGAACACGAGGTTGATCAGACCATATCCTGTATCAAGGATGTCATGGAGAACGTCACGGATCTGGCTGTGCCGCTTGTCGTTGACGCCGGTGTCGGTCACAACTGGAAAGAAGCACACTGAGGTCACGCGTGCTCCTGGTTGTCCCCGTGAGGCCTGAAGTCCCGTAACGCGAACTGATTCAGGCAGAACCGATCGGACCGGCTGCTTCGAGCGGCACACCCGACCGCCCCGTATAGGCCTTGAAGTTGTCAATGAAACGCCCGCACAGGTTCCGTGCCTCGGCGTCGTATGCCGAACTGTCATGCCATGCGCGTCGTGGATCCAGAAACTTCTCGGCAACATCCGGACATTGCTGCGGTACACGGATCCCGAAATTCGGGTCCTTGCGGTATTCGGCATGTTCCAGCCTGCCATCGAGGATGGCTTCGAGGATCGCGCGGGTTTCGCGTATCGGAATACGACTCCCGACACCCCACTTTCCACCAAACCAGCCGGTGTTGACGAGCCAGCAACGCACACCGTGCGCACGAACGCGATCGGCCAGCATGCGGGCGTATTCCACCGGCGCCCGTGGCATGAATGGTGCACCGAAACAGGTGGAGAACGTCGCACGCGGCCGGTCCTCGATGCCGGTTTCGGTTCCCGGAATCTTGGAGGTGTAACCGGACAGGAAGTGATAGGTTGCCTGATCCGGTGTCAGTCGCGAAACCGGCGGCAGGACGCCGAATGCGTCCGCGGTGAGCAGGATGACGTTTTCCGGGTGCCCGGTCATCCCCGATGGCGATATGTTGGAGATGTAGTCGATCGGGTATGCCGCCCGCGTATTCTCCGTGATACTTGAATCGTCGAGATCCAGAACACCGGTACGCGGATCGGTAACGACGTTCTCGAGTATGGTCCCGAAACGGTGCGTCGCGGCATATATTTCCGGTTCTGCTTCCTGCGAAAGCCGGATGACCTTGGCATAGCACCCGCCCTCGAAGTTGAATACGCCGTTGGCACCCCAACCATGCTCGTCATCGCCGATAAGCAGTCGGCTGGAATCCGCTGAGAGAGTTGTCTTGCCGGTTCCGGACAGACCAAAGAAGATCGCCGACCTGCCGTCCATACCTTCATTGACCGAACAGTGCATCGGAAGGACATCGCGCGCGGGCAGAATGAAGTTGAGGATTGAAAATACCGATTTCTTGATTTCACCGGCGTATGCGGTTCCCGCGATCAGGACAAGACGCCGCGAGAAGTCAATCATGATGGCGGTTTCCGTGCGACAACCGTCGTGCGCAGGATCAGCGTGCATGCCCGGTGCGTGAAGAATCGTGAAATCAGGCTCGAAACTGCCGGACTCCCCATCTGCAGGAACGATGAGGAGATGGCGTGAGAACAGACTGTGCCATGCCTGTTCGGTTATGACCCGAACCTTGAGCCGGTAGTCCGGATCGGCACCCGCATGGAGATCTTGCGAATAGGTCCACCGGTTACACAGCCAGGCTGTCATTCTTCGCCGCAGGTTTTCAAATGCATCCGGATCAACCGGAACATTGACCTCACCCCAGTCGACTGTGTCGCGGGTAATCTGGTCACGAACAATGAACTTGTCCTTTGCGGAACGACCGGTGTGTTTTCCTGTCCTTGCGACAAGTGCGCCGTCTGACGACAGGGCGGTCTCGTCGTTGAGAATGGTATGGCGCACAAGTTCTGTGGTGGTGAGGCCATGCAACGAAATCGGAATTTCAGTGAGGGATCCGGCTTCGGCGTGGCCATTATCCGTGAACTGATCCTTCGGACTCATCGTTGTTTACGCACTCCTGTAAAGAAACAGGCAGAACAAGTGGGTCCAGTCCCCTGCTCTGCCGCCAAATTCGATCATCACCCGATGCGAACGGGCATGACAACCGAAAATGTGGCTTCAATTGTGCATACAGTCCCGGTTTCGCAACCGCGATCGTGGACGTTGCCTTGATTTCGCCACATTTTTCTCGTGTGCTTGCCGCGATCGCCGGACACGTCCCTTTCGGCGCGACAATGACCGGTTTGCGTTACAGCCATTCGATTGATGCATACAATCCCTCGCTGCAGCATATCACGAGGCCGTCAAATGACCGCAGGAATGCCTGAACCACCAGACGAAGACATATTTGATCCCTCGACGCTGACCATTGCGCTCGTTGACGACGATCGCCGCTATCTGGGTGCCGTGTTCGATCTGTTTCACAATGCCGGATATGTCGTGGAGACGTATGACAACTGTCTCGATGCTCTCGATGGCATGATCGAGTCACCGCCGGACATGGCGATCCTCGATGTGATGATGGGCGAGAACCGGATGAACGGTCTGGCACTGTTCGAGCGGCTGCAACGCGAAAGGGTCAGGTTCCCCGTCATCTTTCTGACCGGAATCGAGGATATTGAGGCGCACATCAAGGGCCTGCGCATGGGTGCCGCGGACTTCATTCAAAAGCAGACTGTCGATGAACCGGCCAACGACGCAGACGACTATGTTCCGAAATCCTCCTCGCCCCGCATCCTTCTCGAACGGGCGTATGCTGTTCTGCGTCATTCGGCGCGATTGGGCGGGGAACAGACGACGGAGATACCCGGCGAACCGATTGTGCGTAACGGTGATCTTGTCGTGGATCCCGCGTTCAGGTCCGTTCATTACCGGGGAAAGAGCACAAGTCTCACCGTAACCGAGTTGCGGATCCTCGCGTCACTGGCACGTTACCGCGGTACACGAACGCGTCGCCAACTCCTGGAAGCCGCGTATCCGAACCTGAATGAAAGCGAACTCGATGCCATCAACGAACGTGTCATCGATTCACACGTCAAACGCATTCGCGCCAAGACGCGTCACTTTGGCACGGATGAGACGCTGGACATGATCGCGGCCCACTACGCCGCCGGATACGCGTTGAGTCTTCCTTGAAAGTCGACGCATCCTGTAATGATTACGTAACCACCACAATTCGAGAAACACAGCCGAAACGGCACAATTCATGCTTACCAGGAAGATACTGGCAATAAACATAACGCCCCTGGCATTGTTTGTGGCGGGTATCTTCTACCTCGACAACCAGCGCGAGGAACTCGTCACCGCCAAGCTTGATCTGATGCTGACGCAGAGTCAGGTCATTACGGCGTCTTTCACGTCGTCGTCGTTCTGGCGTGTGTGCGAACAACCGACAGGAACGAACGCCGGTAGCGGATTCATCACGATCCCGATCTCGACCGACCTGAAAGGACACTGTATCGACGTCGCCCGTGCACGGGTCGTCGTCGGCCAGTTCGTTACGGACCCGGATCTCCGCGCCCGGTATTTCGATGCGACAATGTCCGAATCAGGTCACGGTGTCGGTGACGAGGTCATGATTCATGAACGCCCGGACTGGTCTGACCCTGGTCAGGACGCCGCAATGTCCTGGTACAAGCGTCTCGACCAGATGCTCATGGGCCTGCGTCCGATCTTCTCGAGATACGAGCCCATGACGAAGGCGCACTATTCGGGTGGTCCGGAACTGGCAGAAGCGCTCGAAAGCGGTATGGCTTACAGGATCCGCGACGCCGGCGACGCCGGCCTGTTCATGACACTTGCCATGCCAGTACCGACCGGCATTGGGGGAACAATCGGTGGTGTCCTGCTACTCGAGTCGCAGTGCCTGGATGTTGCAACAAGTCTCAACGGATCCCGCAACGACATCCTTTACCTGGCACTGATCACGCTGCTCATTACCGTTGTTCTGTCGTTTTACCTCTCACGAACCATTGTGTCCCCGATTCAGAAGCTGGCAACGGCAACGAACAAGGTGCGGACCGGATCGGGAAACGCCAGCACGATTCCCGACCTCGCCAGTCGTCGCGACGAGATTGCGGATCTCGGCAAGGGTCTGTCCGACATGACATTCACTCTCGAACGGCGATTGCAGGCAAGCAAGGAATTTGCCGAGTACATCGGACACCAGATGAAAACACCGGTGGGTGCACTTCGAAATCTTCTCTATGTGGTATCCACCACAAGCGATCCTGCCGATCGCGAACGACTCATCGCCAATGCCAACTCGAACGTCGACGACATAGCACGCCTCCTCAACGAGGTTGCCGAGGCATCGAGTCTCGAAGCGCGTCTTTCGGTGATGACGGCTCAACCCATTGACGTCGGCCTGATGTTGCGTGCGCGGGCCATCAACTGGAACGAACGCTGGGGTGCTGACACTCCCGCATTGAAGTTCGGGCCGGGTCTTTCGGGAGACGATGTCAGCGGACGCTATGTGGTTGCCGGTTCAGTCGAGCACCTCGACCAGACCATCTCCAATCTGCTGGACAATGCCCGATCTTTTTCACCACACGACAGCACAATCACGCTCGATTGCAGTGAAGCTGATTTAGAGATCGTGATCACCGTCGCCGATGAGGGCCCCGGAATACCCGCACATAACCGCGATCTGATATTCGAGCGGTTTTTCAGTGATCGTATCGGTGCCGACGATCATGACCGCCATTCTGGACTGGGACTGACAATCTGCCGCCAGATCGTCGTCGCCCACGGCGGCACAATTGAGGCCTTCGACCGCGCAAACATCCCCGGAGACCGGCGCGGAACACAATTCGAGATCAGGTTGCCGGTCCGACCCGCAACCAGGGCCGAATAGCCACAACGGCTGGCAGCGCGGTGTTTCGCGCCGCATTCCCGGCGGCGCGACACAACAGGGGGGATCAATCTGACAGGGCGGCCGCGTGGTAGGCAACGTGATTGCTGATGAAGCTCTGGACGAACCAGTAACTGTGGTCGTACCCGTCGCGCATGTTGAGCGTCAGCGGTTGTCCACCTTTCTCACATGCATGCTGCAGGAGATCCGGCAGCAAATTCGGAAGAAACTCGTCTTCGGTTCCCTGATCAGCAAGAATCGGCGTACATCGATGCCCGCTTTCAATGAGATCGACCACGTCATAACGGCGCCAGCTCTCGCGATCCGCGCCCAGATACTGCGTCAACGCATTGACTCCCGGTTCGCAGTTCATCAGCGAATTCATGGGCGCAAACGCGGAAACAGACCTGAATCGACCGGGGTTCTTGAGCGCCAACGAAATGGCGCCATGCCCGCCCATGGAATGTCCGCATATGCCAATGCGGGACTCATCAATCGAGAACTCGTTGACGACAAAGGGCAGCAGCTCTTCGAGGATATAGCTTTCCATACGGTAATGACGCGACCACGGTTCCTGCGTTGCATCGAGATAGAAACCCGCGCCTGTCCCCATGGCCCAGTCGTCATCCTCACCTGCGATCCCGGTGCTTCGCGGGCTGGTATCGGGAGCAATGACGACAAGCCCATGTTCGGCAGCATAGCGCTGCGCACCAGCCTTGATGGTGAAATTCTCTTCCGTGCAGGTGAGACCCGAGAGATAGAGCAACGCCGCACGTGACCCGGTGCGACACGGATCGTAGAGCGAAAACCGCATCGGCAACCCGATTTCGCTGGAATCATGCGCGTAGATGCCCTGAACGCCACCGAAACACCGGCTGCGCGAAATGGTCTGCAATGCGGACATGATCAATAGACAACAACGCTGCGGATCGATTCCCCGGCGTGCATGAGATGAAAGGCTTCGTTGATGTTGTCGAGGTCCATCGTGTGCGTGATCATGTCATCGATGTTGATCTTGCCGTCCATGTACCAGTCGACAATCTTCGGCACATCGGTGCGCCCCTTGGCTCCGCCGAACGCTGTCCCGCGCCAGACGCGGCCCGTGACGAGCTGAAACGGCCGCGTCGAGATTTCCGCACCGGCGGGTGCGACGCCGATGATCACTGATTCACCCCAACCCTTGTGGGCACATTCCAACGCCTGACGCATTGTCTGCACGTTACCGATGCACTCGAAACTGTAATCGGCCCCGCCTTTTGTCAGATCCACCAGGTAGGGAACGAGGTCACCTTCGACTTCCTTCGGGTTGACGAAGTGAGTCATGCCGAAGCTCTTCCCGAGTTCGTCGCGCGCCGGATTGATATCGACGCCGACAATCATGTCTGCACCGACGAGACGCAGCCCCTGAATGACGTTCAGACCGATACCGCCCAGCCCGAAAACAACGCAGTTGCTCCCCGGCTCCACATTTGCCGTGTTGATGACGGCACCAATTCCGGTGGTCACACCGCAGCCGATGTAGCAGATCTTGTCGAATGGAGCGTCTTCACGAACCTTCGCCAATGCAATCTCCGGAACGACCGTGTGATTGGCAAAGGTCGAGGTTCCCATGTAGTGGAAAAGCTTGTCACCGCCGATCGAAAAACGGCTCGAACCATCGGGCATGACACCCTGACCCTGGGTCACACGGATCGCCTGGCAGAGGTTCGTCTTTCCGGATGTGCAGTACTCGCACTGTCGACACTCCGGTGTGTAAAGCGGAATGACGTGATCGCCTTTTTTCACGCTCGTGACACCCGGTCCTGTATCCACGACAATACCGGCACCCTCGTGTCCGAGAACTGCAGGAAACAGACCTTCAGGATCGTCTCCCGAAAGCGTGAATGCATCGGTATGGCAGATTCCGGTCGCCTTGACCTCGATCAGGACTTCCCCTTCTCTCGGACCCTCGAGATCGACTTCCTCGATAGTCAATGGTGCGCCAGCACTGTGGGCGACAGCAGCGCGTGTTTTCATGGAACACATCCCTTCGAGCTTTGTGGACTGCGTATTGTCATCGTGACCATGCCGGCCAATTTGTTCAACCCTGTGTGTTTCGGCTGCTGCAGGTCGGCACGCACAACGCGCCGGTTCTATCCGATAATCGCATCCTGTCCGCGTTTCGCGAGGCTGGAGGCAATGATCAGGCGCTGTATCTCACTCGTTCCTTCCCAGATCCTGTCGACTCGCAATTCACGGTAGAATCGTTCGGCCGGATTCTCCCGCATGTAGCCGCGACCACCGAATATCTGAACCGCACGGTCAGCGACCCGGTTGGCCATTTCCGAACAATAGAGTTTCGCCATCGAACAGAGCGTGTGCTGGACCTTGATGTCCTCATCGGCATCGATTGCCTGCGCCAACCGATGGATCATCAGCCGACCCGCCCACAATTCCGTCAGACTGTCAGCCAGCATGAACCCGATCGCCTGGTTCTCGATGATCGGTTTGCCGAACTGGACCCGCTCCCTGGCGAATTTCAGCGATTCGTCGATGAGACGGCTTGCGGCACCACAACAGCGCCCCGCAATGCCAAGCCGTTCCTGACGAAACCACTCATAGGTCCACTGCTTGCCGTCACCTTGCGGATCAATCAATGCATCGGCTGTCACCGCGACATTGCTGAACCGGACAACCGGATGATGCGATGGATACGTGTGGCTGTAGGCCGGCGTTCTCACGATGCTCACGCCCGCGTGATCCTTGTCGACATAGAACAATCCGTGGCTTCCATCCTCCAGTTTTGCCTGGAAGATCACGATATCCGCGTGATTGAAGCCGGTGACATGCCATTTCACGCCATTCAGAACAAACCCGTTGCCGCGTCGCTCTGCAGTTGCCTCGATGGCATCGACATCGCTGCCGGCGCCTTCCTCCGTGATGGCGTAACATTCGTTGCATTCATCATCGAGAAGCGGCTGTACATAGTTCTCCATCTGCCAGGGTGTCGCGGTGCGTACCAGAAACGGCGAAACATCGTGAAAAAACCATCCAACACCGTTCGTTACCCGTCCCACCTCTTCATGCACCGCAACCATCTCTGTTGCGGTAAAACCGCCGCCACCGTATTCCTTCGGAACCTGGGGAAGCCACAAACCCATCTTTCTGGCGGCTTGCCGGTGAATTTTCTGGATCGCGTCCGGCAACTGTCCACCGTGTTCCTCGGCGTATTGCTCAAGCGGTATGCGTTCCTTGTCGATGAAAGAGCGCAGACTCTTGCGCCACCGGTGCGCTGTGGTTCCTTCGCCGGCGCCGATCAGCGCCTCCTGCCCCCTCTTGATCAGTCCGCGCAGGATGATCATGCGCTGAATCTCGCTGGTACCCTCCCAGATCCGGTCAACCCTGAGTTCCCGGTAAAACCGTTCGGCGGCGTTTTCGCGCATGTAACCGCGCCCGCCAAACACCTGTACGGCGCGGTCGGCCGTCCTGTGTGCGAATTCGGAACAGAAGAGCTTCGCCATCGCACACTTGGCATGCAGGACCTTGACGTCCTCGTTCTGGTCCATCGCCTGTGCGAGATCGTAGGTCATCAGACGCCCCGCCCATAACTCGGTGAGACTGTCCGCAATGGGAAACTGAATGGCCTGGTTGTCCCAGATCGGTCGACCAAACTGCACGCGTTTCGTCGCAAACTCGGTCATTTCGTCAATCAGTCGACTTGCCGCACCACAACACCGTGCAGCGATCTTCATGCGTTCCTGGCGAAACCAGTCGAAGATCTGTTCCAGACCATCAGCCTCTATCCGATCCTCGTGTTTCACCCTTACATCACGCAATTCGATCAGTGGGTGGTGAGTCCGGAAGCGGTGCATGTATGGCGGTGTTCGAATTGTCGTAACGCCAGGCGCCTTGCACGACACATAGAACAATCCGTGTTCGTCGTTTTCCATCTTGCCCTGGAATATGATCCAGTCGGACAGATTGGCACCCGTCACGTGCATCTTCACGCCATTCAGGACATATCCTTGAGAGTCCCTGACGGCTGTTGCGGTAATCGCATCGACATCGCTGCCGGCCTCGGGTTCGGTTATTGCATAGGCAACACGCCGTCCTTCCGCGATCATCGGCCGGATATAGCTTCTCATCTGGTGACTGTTCGCCGCGTGGTAGAGAAACGGCGACAGATCGTGGTAACACCCCCACAAACCGTTCGTCAGGCGCCCGAGCGCTTCCTGGATGACTGCGATCTCGAACTTCGACAATCCCGCGCCGCCCGCTTCGCGGGGCAAGGATGGAAAATGCAGACCCATATCACGAGTCGAAGCGAATATGTCGTCGATGACCGTCGGCTCGATTTCACCCTCATTCATCTCGGCGTCGATTTCCAGATGCTTGAGACGGATCTCGCTGAAAGTGCGAACGCGCCGCTGCCATTCGCGGACCTGTTCCGACATCGGATAAGGCATGGTTACCGAATTCTCCCGACGGGTAACGCCAGATGCAGAATGCACACGCCAACGCATGCGGCGGGCATCCGACTGCAACAGTGCGAGTGTATCATGTTTGGCAACGCGGGGCTGATGCCACACGACCAGTCTGCACACCGACGCGTGTCTTGCCGTGCAGCACGATGGAAGCTCAGGTCGCGTCGACCCTGCCGTTCAGCAACGCGGGCAGTTCCGCGATACTCGGGAGAACGACATCGCAATAAACGCTGAGGTTCTCGTAGCTTGCAGCACCTGTCTCGACTCCGATCATCGCCCCGAATCCGGCGTTTTCTGCAAATTGGGCATCGGCGGCGGAATCGCCGACCATGGCAACAGTGGTCGGATGCAGTCCGGTCACCTCACAAAACCTGATTCCCATGCCCGCACCGGGTTTGCCACCGAAGCCACCATCCGCTCCGCACGCAAACCGGACGAACGCTGAAAGCTCGAACTGGTTTACGACGAATTCCGCTGATTTCGTACGGTCGTTTGTTGCAATACCAATTCTGTAACCTTGATCGAACAGGGTCCGGAAGAGCGGGAACAGGTCGGCAACCGGTTCAACATCTTCGACTATTGATGATCCGAACATGTTCAGGATCCGGTCGGGAAGATCGGCAGGTGTGGTATCGCCCAGAACCCGCTGCCAGATCTCAAGCAGTTCCTCGTCAGTCCCACATGCGAGTGGAGAATCAGCGGCGAGAACACCTGTTTCCCGGTTGTATCCCGCTGCAGACAACATGCGCGACGCAATGC
Source organism: Alphaproteobacteria bacterium (assembly GCA_965200745.1). Taxonomy (GTDB): domain Bacteria; phylum Pseudomonadota; class Alphaproteobacteria; order SP197; family SP197; genus SP197. Next base: position 2,177,067 of record CBDAUZ010000001.1, on the reverse strand, counting down.
CCGGATCACCCACTTCTGATGCAATCTCGTCTGTTGCGGAAATGTACGCGGGAATCCAGAGGTCATTGAACTCGATCAGCGTCCCGTCCTTGTCGAAGAGCAATCCCTGAATAGAATCCCAGTCAGTCACCATGCGTTCCTTTTCTGCAACTGTATGTACGCCCTGCGTCGCCACGCGATTCCGCACCGTCGACCTGCATCAACTGTGAGAGGTCGGATCCCCGTTTCGTTTCAGTCATGTGGCAAGAACGACCCGTCGGGCGTACGACTGATGAATGTCATGGCGACAACGAGCCCTGTCGATGAGTCCTGAAATCGATGCCCGAGATTCCGACAATCATGATCTGGAATCGCTTCAACCTAATTCGACCCGCGCTGTACAATCAATCTGCGCAACGCTACACAATCGTCACGCTGCACAGGAATGTCGAGCAACGCCATGGCCATCCTGAAAATTGCCAGAATGGGACATCCTGTCCTCCGACAGCGCGCGTGCGAAGTGGCGGATCCATTCGCGGACGAGATCGCAGTTCTTGTCGAAGACATGATCGAGACCATGTATGACGCCAACGGCCGCGGACTTGCAGCGCCGCAGGTCCACGTCCCGTTGCGTGTTGTCGTGTTCTACCCGGGCGACGGCGATGAACTCGTGACTCTGGTCAATCCGACCGTCGAATTGCTGACCGACGAACGGGTCGAATCCTGGGAAGGTTGTCTTTCCGTGCCCGGTTTGCGGGGCTGGTCCCCCGGGCGCCTGCGGTGCGGTATACCGGCGTCACGCCCCGGGGTCAGCATGTCGATCGCACGGTGGACGGGTTCCATGCCGTCGTGGTTCAGCACGAATTTGATCACCTCGACGGGATTCTCTATCCACAGAGAATGCGTGACCTCAATAACCTGATCTTTGAATCCGAGGCCAGATGGATCGGTTCCGACGATGAGGAGAACGACACGTGAATACTTCGGACGCCGATGCGCAGCTGGCCTATGAAATTCTGCGCCGGGAATTGCTGCTGGCATCGTTGCCGCATGTCTCCGAATACGGATGGTCACTTGGCGCACTGATCGCCGGCGCACAGGGTTCGGGCCTTCCGGAATCCGACGCCCTTCGTCTCTTTCCTGGAGAAGGCGATGAATTCCTGGAAAGATTCGAGGAATGGGCAGACAGCGAGATGGAAAGCATGCTCGAGAGCATGGACCTCGAGTCCATCCGCGTTCGAGACAGGATTGCGACAGCCGTGGATGTCCGATTGCGCATCCTGGTGCCCTACCGCGACGCCGTCCGCCGCTCCTATGCGTCGCGCACAGTGCCTGGAACCGCTGCGCGTGGCGTGAGATCTCTTTATCGCACTGTCGATTCAATGTGGTATGCGGCAGGCGACACATCGACCGATTTCAACTACTACACAAAGCGTGCCCTGCTTGCGGGCGTCGTTCTTGCTTCGACACTTTACTGGCTTTCCGACGACAGCGACGGTTCGAAGACGCGGGCGTTTGTCGATCGAAGGATCGCAAACGTCATGTCTATTCAAAAATTGTCCCGTTCACGGTTGTTCAGACGGTTCTCGCCCTGCCCATGATGTAACGCGTGCTGTCACGGGTTCGCCGCAAGGCCGCCAGGCGTTCGGAAGCCCGTCGAGTCCGGCATGAACAGGCGCGTGACATGACCCATTTTCCGGCCCGCCCTGACCTGGGATTTGCCGTAGACGTGCAGCTTGTCGATTGCTGAATCTGCAAAATTGGTCCAGAGCGTGATATCGTCGCCGATGAGATTGGTCATCTCCGCGTCACAGTAACGTGCAGGCGAACCCAGGCTCAAACCCGTGACTGCACGAATGAACTGCTCGAACTGACTTGTCAGACAGGCATCTATCGTAACGTGGCCCGAGTTGTGCGGGCGTACCGCCAGTTCATTCACAAGAAGTCGTTTCTCCTCGACAACAAACATCTCCACGGCGAGCAGTCCCTGCAATTCAAATGCCTCGGCGATGACCCTGCCAATCCGGCGGGCCTCGTTTGCGAGCTGATCTGACATTGGCGCGGGGAACGTTGACGTGCGCAGAATACCGTCGCGATGCGCGTTTTCGACAACATCAAAGAAACGAATGTCACCATCCATTGCGCGTGCGACCAGAATCGAAACCTCACGCGTAAACGGGACAAGTTCCTCAAGCACGGCATCGTCAGACTGCAGATCACGCCAGACCTGGGCAACGCACGCAGAATCGTCGATCAGGGCCTGTCCCAGTCCGTCATAACCCAGTCGGGCTGTCTTGAGTATCGCGGGACGGCCAAGTCTTGCGAGCCGGTTTTCCAGTTCCGCCAGATCTCGAACACGGCACCAGTCCGCCGTCTCGATTCCCAGACCCTGGAGAAAGGTCTTCTCGTCCGCTCGATGCTGGGTGACCGCAAGGCAGCGCCAATGCGGGCGGACAGGTGCGAATTCTTCCATGATCTGAAACGACGCAACCGGCAGATTCTCGAATTCATATGTGATCACGTCGACCGAACGCGCGAACGCCACCAGCTTTTCGCGGTCCTGATACGGTGCGACAGTTGCGGCGGCACAGACATCGAGTGCAGGACTCTCCGGATCTTCGCAATACACATGGCATTTGAACCCCAATGGGGCGGCCGCGATTGCAGCCATACGTGCAAGTTGCCCACCACCGACAATCCCGACAACACCGCCCGGCAAGCAATGCCGGTCGCGATCCGACTCAGTCGTCATCAGTCGGAACTTCCGCAACCGAACCAGTCAGGGCTTCGCGATACGACCGCAGTGCCCGGGCAACCTTGTCGTCACTGACTGCAATGATCGCCGCTGCCAGAAGTGCAGCGTTTGTTGCGCCCGCAAGGCCGATTGCGAGCGTGCCAACCGGAACACCCGCCGGCATCTGGACAATCGAGAGCAGACTGTCGATACCATTGAGTGCCTTGCTCTCGATCGGGACACCGAGAACCGGCAGGTCCGTCTTCGATGCGGTCATCCCGGGCAGGTGCGCCGCACCGCCGGCACCGGCGATGATAACATGCAGTCCGCGATCCTTCGCGGATTCGGCGTAGGCGAAAAGCCGGTCGGGCGTACGATGGGCTGAAACGATCCTGGCTTCGTACGGTACGGAAAGGAAATCCAGCACCTCGGTCGCGGCTCGCATTGTCGCCCAATCAGACTGACTCCCCATGATGATGCCGACTCTCGGTCCCGTCATGCGACCGTCTCCCGTTGCGAAAGCGACATCCTGATGAGTTGACTCGATACCTGCAAGCCCGCGGTGGATCTCAATTGGCTACCCCTGATTGAGACGGTGGCAATGGACGAACAGTCTGCCACCTTATCGTTTGATGCATGCACACGACCGGATTCGCTTGAAGTATCAGGGCTGCTATGCATGAGCACTTTCGGACAACGATGGATCAGACAGATATCATGCAGCACTTCTGGAACTTCACGATCAAGCATTATCAAATCGAAGACGTCCGGCGCATCGTCCTTCACTTTCAAGACACGTATGGCGCTGACGTAAACCTGTTGTTCCTTGCGTTGTGGAGAGCACGGGTCGATTTGCCGTCCATGACGAAGGCGCAGGTTTCCAGGATCGCATCGCAAGTCGAGGAATGGCGCACCAAGGCAATAGAACCACTGAGAGAGATCCGTACTGGTCTCCGTGACGAGATTGACCACGTTCCCGACCCTGAACGCACAAACTTGCGCGCACAGGTCCTCAAGCTGGAGATCGAATCAGAGCGCATCGAGCAGCTCATCATCGAATCGTCAATCGGCTCGCTGAACGACGAATCAGACGCAGGTGAGATCGATTGCGACACCGCGGCATGTAATCTCGCAGTGGTGCTTTCTACTACGTCTAAAATCACCGAATTTGTGGATCAGCCGTCCATATGTCATCTGTTGACACAGTTCTGCCCGGGTACATCACAATCCGCGATCAGGGAATCGGTCAGCCGCCGCTTCCCCGAGGGGTCTGGCGCACGGCGTCCCAGCGTTTGACGACATCAGATTCGATTTTGAACAAATCGAGCCAACGACCGGCAGATTGATCGACAATGTCATCAATCGAACCTGGTCGTGTGTAGTAAGCCGGAACCGGAGGCGCGATGATGCACCCCATTTCGGAAAGCGCCGTCATGTTGCGGAGGTGTCCTGTATGAAACGGTGTCTCCCGGACACCGAGGACCAGACGACGGCGTTCCTTCAGAGTCACGTCGGCTGCACGTGAGAGAAGGTTTGATGTCGTTCCGGTTGCGATCTCCGCCATTGTGCGGACTGAACATGGTGCAATGATCATGCCTTCCGTAATGAACGAACCGCTCGCGATTGCAGCCGCGAGATCATCAACCGGGTAGACGACGTCTGCCAGGTCATTGACGGCTCTGACCTTCATGTCAGTTTCGTAGGCGAGTGTTACTGCGGCGGTTCGGGACATGACGAGATGGGTCTCGATTTCCGTGGAGCGCAGGATTTCGAGCAGGCGGACACCCAGGATAACGCCGGAAGCGCCGCTGATGCCCACGATGAGTCGTTTGATGGTCGCCATGTTTGCCTGAACTTTCTATACTGCGGATTGCCTATCGCAAGCTGATTCAAACCGCCAAGATCAGCCTGTTCAACATGGAGTATAACTTGGAGAACGCAATGAACGAGATCACTGGATTGGATGATCTGGAAGCGCAACATGCCGCGCTTGAACAACAGATTGACGATGAACGCAGTCGTCCCCTGCCTGATCAGACCCATCTCAGTGAACTCAAGCGGCGCAAGCTCAGAATCAAGGAAGAAATCGCACAGCTTTCAAAGTGAACCTGGGAGCAGGTTGCGAAACCATCTGCACCGTCGCCACTTTCGGTAGAAGGAAAATTGCGCGAATCCGGTCACGGGAACCGGGTTTGATATAAGTCCAGCCTGTTTCAAGCGGAACCGCGGGATACCTGCGTTTTCGGCAAGAGCGCAAGACAGCGGTTTCCACGATGCGGACGTTGTATCGACGCGTGTTGCACACGTTTCAAAATTCATGACCGCGCAGGTATTTCGCGTCGAAGACGACGCATGGTTGGTCTCAGGCCTTGTTCGCGCTGACGCTGCTGCACAGCAATTGCAACGAGAGCCATTCGGGAAGCGGCGCGATCATGCACCGCAAGCCACCAGCGATGCGTTCGATTGGCCTTGTGCGCAGGCGCTTGCAGACCTTGTCCGCGACGATCCGGTTGGGTTGGTGCACGTCTGCGCACGCGACTATCACTCTTCGTTTCCTGGTTGGGAACTGGTTTACTGCGATCCACCGTGTCTGCACGCGACGGGTCGTTCTCCACCACCAGGATCTTTCCTGGTTCGCGATGCAGAATTTTTACAATCGTGAAGCGCCATCCGGTGCCGTACGGGAGTGCTCGCGATCGGGAGGGTGCGCGTCCCGGCTTTCCGTCGATTCTCGTCGTTACAGGCTGCCGCAGTATTCGGCCAGACTTTCCTTCGGGATGACAACGTTCCCGCGCTCACCCTCGGGTATTCCACGACGAGCCGACTGCCACGGCGCCGCAATGTGCGTGAGGTCGCTCAGCCACCCCGGCGACTTGTCACCATAGAACGCGAGTACCGCGTCCACGGACTCGCGCTGCACATCGGTCAACGCGTCCGTTTTAACCTTCGGCGGGCGCGAGACAGGGTACCTACCATGAGGGGCGAGATGGAGCTCTCGAACCACGGGACCGTTCGCCCACGCCTCGATCTCCTCAGGAAAGAGTACATCATCCTCCCACATGAGCGACCAGGCTTGGCTGTAGTAAACCAAATTCTGAAGCTTCCAGGTTGTCATCGATCCCTTCTGCTCAACGATGTCGTTGGCGACATCGAGAACGCTGGCCATGGTTGTGCTCCCCCTCCATGCAGACTTCCGATGGCATGCGGTCGCCACGCAATCGTCATCCCGAACAACCGGATCAAGGGCATGCAGCTCACACGCGCGGCGTGGGTTTTGATTGCTGATTGCACCGATGCGGCCGTCGTTCACCATGCGTAAAACACCGGCAGCGTCGACTGATGACACACATTGCCGATCGGGATAATCCGGTTCAGCGCTCCACCCGGAAATCATACAGTACAAACACCGGATGCGTTTCTTGTCGGGAACGGATAGCGTGTGCACACTGTGGTGCTTTGCACTGAGTGCTGCTCAACGAGGGAGATAACCGGCGAATGTCCGCGGCATTTGAAGAACTTTATCGGCGTTCGATCGACGATCCAGAGGATTTCTGGGGAGATGTTGCGCAGGGTATCGACTGGACACAGCGCTGGGACAAGGTCTTTGACGACACCGATGCACCGTTCTATCGCTGGTTCCCGGGTGCCGAAACAAATACCTGCTGGAATGCTGTCGACCGACACGTTGCGAACGGACGCGGTAACGCGCTTGCACTGATCTGGGAAAGTCCGATTACCGGAAACAGGCGCACGTACACGTTCAGTGAATTGAAGACAGAGGTTGCGAACTTCGCCGGGGTCCTCGTCAATCATGGTGTGGTCAAGGGTGATCGTGTCCTGATCTATATGCCCGCCGTTCCCGAAGCCGTCATCGCGATGCTTGCCTGTGCACGACTCGGTGCAATTCACTCCGTCGTATTCGGCGGATTTGCACCTGCGGAGGTCGCCAAACGCCTGGATGATGCCAAACCCAGGGTGCTCCTGACGGCAACCTGTGGAATCGAACCCACGCGCGTCATTCCCTACATGCCCATACTGGAGGAGGCGTTTCGACTTGCCGAATCACGGCCTACGTCGGTCGTGGTACTGGCACGCGAACAACATGTCACTGAACTTGTCACGGACCGTGATTTTGACTGGTATGACGAAGTTGCCCGTGCCCGGCCGGTCGACTGGATCCCGGTCGCGTCGACGGATCCCCTGTATATTCTCTACACCTCGGGAACGACCGGCAAACCCAAGGGTGTCGTTCGTGATAACGGTGGGCACGCTGTTGCTCTTCACTGGTCGATGAAGAACATCTACGACGTGGACCCCGACGATACCTGGTGGGCCGCAAGCGATATAGGTTGGGTCGTCGGGCACAGTTACATCGTCTATGCGCCGCTGTTGCACGGTAACGCGACAATCATCTTCGAGGGCAAACCCGTCGGCACGCCGGATGCCGGTACATTCTGGCGGGTCATCGCGCAAAACCGGGTCAAGGCATTGTTCACCGCACCGACAGCCATACGCGCAATACGCCGCGACGATCCGGAAGGCCAGTTCCTTGATGGGGTGTCAATGGAGAACTTCCGAACCCTGTTCCTCGCTGGTGAAAGGGCCGATCCCGATACCGTGGAATGGGCGGGTGACTTGCTCAATGTTCCAGTCGTCGACCACTGGTGGCAAACAGAAACCGGATGGTCAATCGCCGCATATTGTCGCGGTATCGACAGCCTCCCGTTGCGGCTCGGTTCACCCGGCAAACCCGCGCCGGGTTACACGATCGATGTCCTCGACAGACATGGCAAACCTGTGGCGGCGGGCGAAACGGGTTCGGTATGCGTACGTCTGCCGCTTCCACCGAGTGCACTGCCAACACTCTGGAACAACGATGACGGCTACATCCAGAGTTACCTTACGGCATTTCCCGGGTACTACCTGACCGGTGACGCAGGCATGTACGACGCGGACGGTTATCTCTACATCATGGGGCGCACCGACGACGTTATGAATGTCGCAGGGCACCGTCTGTCGACAGGTGCGATGGAGGAAGTGCTGGCCTCATTACCTGATGTTGCGGAATGTGCGGTTATCGGCGTCGATGACGAGCTTCGGGGTCAGGTTCCCGTTGGCCTTCTGGTGCTCAAGGCAAACGCCGAAAATGACGACAGCACAGTTGTTGCGCAAGCTATAAAACAGGTTCGGCAGGATGTCGGCGCCGTTGCCTGTTTCCGCAAATCTGTCGTCGTCAATCGTCTGCCAAAGACCCGTTCGGGCAAGATACTCAGACGCTCCATGCGCCAGATTGCCAATGGAGAAGAATGTCCCGTTCCTGCCACGATCGAGGATCCGGCCGCACTCGAGGAGATAGCGGACGCCCTTCACCGGATCGGGTTACCACCTGCATGACGGATCTGACGTCGTTCAGATTTCTGTCAGTTCGAGTGCGCCCTCACGGACCCGTAGCGCGTACTTGCCGTCGCGTAACCTTTCAATATCGCGACCGAAAAGTTCGTATCGCCATCCACTGGCCAGGACCGAGTCCTGCGTGCAGCCTGCAACAAACCGGCTGATCTCGCTTGTGGACGCAACAAATCCGGAAGAAATCGTTTCCCTTTCACAACGGTCCCGAATCAGGGCCTTGGCAAGATCAAGCAATGCTTTCGGTGCCTTTTCAGTTGGCGCAGTTTCCGGAATGTCGGGAAGTTGCGAACTCGGAAGGTTCAACCCTCGACGACAGGCAGCGCGTATTGCCTTGCCGTAACGCCCGCGCACGGCAGAGGTCGGTATCAGTCGATTCTCATCGAGATTCCTTGATGAATGTGATGCCTGTTTCGCAATGCGTGACAGCAATTCATCAGACATGATCCAGCGTCTCGGCCGATCTCGTTCCTGTGCCTGCTTCTCGCGCCATGTTGCCAGTTCCCTCAAGACACCCAGTTCACGGCGCGTCGGGTTCCTGATCTTGACCCGTTTCCAGGCATCTTCGGGTACCAGCGCATAGTTCGATGCTGCAGACAGTTGTGCCATCTCGCTCTTGAGCCAGTCGGCACGGCCGAGTTTGTCGATGCGGCCGGTGAGTCCGCGATAAATGTCGCGAAGCAGGCTTACGTCTGATTCAGCGTAGGCAACCTGTTGCTTGCTGAGCGGGCGCTTTTTCCAATCCGTCAAACGCTCCTGCTTCGAGACGCGTGAATCAGTGAACTCGCGAACCAGGTCGCCATAAGAGGCCTGATTGCCAAGCCCGCATGCCATGGCCGCAATCTGGGTATCGAAGACAGGTGTCACGACACGGCCGTTCATCCGGATGAAAAAGACTTCCAGGTCCTGCGAGGCTGCATGGAACACTTTCAGAATGCGCGGGTTTGTCAGAACATCGAAAACCGGGGTGAGATCCATATCGTCCGACAATGCGTCGATCACGGCGGAACCTCTGGAACCGGCAAGTTGAACGAGACAGAGTTCGGGCCAATATGTCTTGTCACGAACAAACTCGGTATCAACAGTCACGAATGAATCGTCGGCCAGGGATCTGCAAAAATCCGTGACTCGTTCCTTTGTATCCAACGTTGTCATGGTGCGCGAAATAATCGGATTTGCTGCTCAAGTCCATGAATCCGCATTCGCGTCGTGACGGTGACGTCAAGAATTTCTCGTGAAACAGCGGTCATGTGCTGTCGCAGCCCGCTTGACAACACCGCGGTCGCCGTCGTTGTCTAGCCGCCCCCTCAATTCGGTATGTCAGCGCAGAAAGGCCACGGGCATGCATTCTTATCGATCGCATACATGTGGCGACCTGCGTCGTCATCTTGTCGGTACCTCAGTCCGTCTTTCGGGTTGGGTCCATCGCAAGCGCGACCACGGAAATCTGCTTTTTATCGACCTGCGCGACCACTACGGCATCACCCAGTGCGTGATAGAGACGGAAAGCGCTTCATTTCCGGAGGTCGAGGCCGTACGCGCGGAAAGCGTTGTGACGGTCGACGGCGATGTTGTTGCCCGTTCAGACGATACGGTGAACCCGGATATTCCGACGGGGGACGTTGAAATCCGCATCCGGGAGTTTTCCATCCTTTCCCAGGCTGAGTCGTTGCCCATGCCGGTATTCGGGCACACGGACTATCCCGAGGAAATTCGGCTGCAGTATCGTTTTCTCGATCTCAGACGCGCCGAGATGCACGCCAACATCATTCAGAGATCGAAAATCATCCAGTCCATACGTCAACGGATGATCGACGGCGGTTTCGTCGAGTTCCAGACACCCATCCTGACCGCCTCCAGTCCCGAGGGCGCCAGGGACTTTCTGGTTCCCAGTCGTTTGCACCCCGGACGTTTCTATGCACTTCCCCAGGCGCCACAGCAGTTCAAGCAGCTCGTGATGGCGTCGGGTTTCGATCGATACTTCCAGATTGCACCATGTTTTCGCGACGAGGACGCACGCGCCGATCGTTCACCGGGTGAATTCTATCAACTCGACGTCGAGATGAGTTTCGTGACACAGGACGATGTGTTTGACGCCATCGAGCCTGTCATCGGGGGTGTGTTCGAGGAGTTCGCAGACTGCCCGGTTACACCACGTCCGTTTCCGAGGATACCGTACGCGGAAGCAATGACGCGTTACGGAACTGACAAACCGGATCTACGAAATCCGCTGGTCATCGCAGACGCGACGGCGCCGTTTGCAGATTCGGCGTTTCGGATTTTCCGCCAGCAGATCGCCAACGGGGCATGTGTCCGTGCAATACCCGTGCCGAACGGGACCGCGCAACCGCGCAGTTTCTTTGACCGGATGATTGCATTCGCACAGGAGAATGGTGCGAAGGGACTCGCGTGGATCGCTTTCGAAAACGGAGCGGGCAAGGGCCCGGTTGCAAAGTTGTTGACCGATGCTGAACTGGACCAGATCAGGCAAGCTGCAGAGTTGTCAGATGGCGATGCCGTATTCTTCACCTGCAGCAAGAAGATGGAAGCGGAACGCCTGGCGGGGTTGGTTCGCACGCGCGTTGCAAACGACCTCGAACTGATCGATCGGAACGAGTTCAGATTCTGCTGGATTGTCGATTATCCGATGTACGAACGCGATGAGCAGACGGGAAAGATCGAGTTCAGTCACAACCCGTTCTCGATGCCGCAAGGCGGTCTGGAAGCGCTGGAAACAAAGGATCCACTCGAGATTCTCGCCTACCAGTACGACATTGTGTGCAACGGTGTGGAACTCTCCAGCGGTGCAATCCGCAATCATCAACCGGAAACCATGATCAGGGCGTTCGAGATTGCAGGTCATCCGCCATCGGAAGTCGCAGAACGTTTCGGTGCCCTTTACACGGCGTTTCGCTTTGGCTGCCCGCCGCACGGTGGCATCGCTCCGGGAATCGACCGTATCGTCATGCTGCTGCAACGAGAAACGAATATCCGTGAGGTAACGCTGTTCCCCATGAATCAGCAGGCACAGGATCTGATGATGGGCGCACCCGGGGAGGTTTCCGATGCGCAGTTGCGCGACCTTTCCATCCGCACGGTCAAGCGCGACTGATCGATATTCAACGAGCCTTCAAGCCATACAGCGCTACGGCGCTGCCACCCGGACTGTGCACCAACTCACGATTGTGACCAGGCTGTTTCGGGTTTCTCGAGCGCGACGCCGTCGACGGTCAACAAGTCGACCCGTTCATTGTAGAAGCAGTAGTGACCCGCAATCCGTGCACATTCGGCAACCGGTTCGCGATACATCCACGCCAGATCACGGCCACCCTTGGCGTCGTTGTTCAGTGAGAAGTGTACCGCAAATCCCTTGTAGGGACAGCGTGTGACCGTTGCTGACTCCGAAAGAAGTTCGGCTCGAACATCGTCTGCAGGAATGTAGTAGCGAACCGGCAGCGACGTCTCGAATAGGAATTTTGCTCGGGTCGTTTCGGCAAGCACTTCACCGCCGTGTGAGACCGTCACGGGCCTGCTGCTGGCAATGACGTCGATGCGGACATAGGGGTCACGCGCATGGACGAATATCTCTTCGTCCTCTTCGTACCAGTGGTCCATCATGTTCCAGTAGAAGGCAACATGCCCGGCCAAGGCTTCGGCACCCGCAACGGGTTCACGATAGCCCCAGACTGCGTTTTTCGCTGTGTTGTCACGGCCGGTGGTTATGCTCCAGTAGGACGCCGTGCCCTTCCATGGACAAACGGTCTCGTGCGTGGTTTCCTTCAGGAATACAGACGCGACATCCCCGATGGGAAAGTAGTAGACAGGTCGATATCCAATCTCGTGGAGCATCAGCATGTTGGTGCTGTCCGCGATGATTTCCCCACCATATTTCACACGAACGCGCTTGGAATTTGGTTCAATCCTGATGCGGTCTGTCATTCAGACACTCCTCCCGTCGATCCAGTGTCGATACCATAACCGGGAAAATACCGCGGTAAACCGAAGGCATCGTCCGATTACGCTCTTGTCTTCCTTTTTGTCGACTTTCGCTGTTTGAACAGGTGTTCCGGTCCCGGGAACCGGCGATTGCGGACATCATCAGCATACGCGACAACCGCCCGTTCCATGTCTTCCGCCAGGGTCGCATAGCGTTTCACGAAACGTGGCTTGAACTTGAGAAACATGCCGGTCATGTCCTCCGTCACAAGAACCTGTCCGTCACACGCTACAGAGGCACCGATGCCGATGATCGGCACCTGGATTTCCTCCGTGATCCGGCGCGCAAGTGTTTCGACAACGCCCTCCACGACTATCGCGAAGGCGCCCGCATCGGCGATTGCCCGTGCATCCTTCAGAATTCTGCGGCGTGTGGTTTCAGAATGCCCGCGACTCCTGAGTTGAGAGGGATTGCGGGCGCGTTGCGGCATCAGGCCAATGTGCCCCATCACGGGTATGCCATTGTCCACCGCGGCAGCAACCGTGCCGGCGAGTTTTTCGCCACCTTCCAGTTTCACGGCATCACAACCGGTTTCGTCGAGTACCCGCTGCGCATTGGTCAGTGCGACATCACGATTATGCTCATAGGTGCCGAAGGGCATGTCCACAACGACAACGGTATTTATTGCGGTTTGCGCTACCGCGCGACCATGCCGAATCATGGTCTCGATATCGACGCCCCTAGTGGACTCCATGGCATAAAGCACCATCGCCAGTGAATCACCGACCAGAATGAAATCGACGTGCCGGTCCAGGCAGGCCGCTGTAGGCGCAGTGTATGCCGTCAATCCGACTATCGGATCGCCGCCCTTGGGTCCCAGAAGCGTTCGCGGGTCAATCGGCGAAGAACGCGTAGGCGACGACTTTTTTGAATCAGGTGAAGAGCTTGACTGGTACATTGTCAATCAATCTGGTCGTTCCGAGATGAACTGCCGCGAGGAGTCGGCAAGCCTGTCCCGGACTGATCTGATCTGAAAGCGAGTCGGCATCGCGCAACGCAAGATAATCAACTGCATCAAACCCGGTTACCAACCTCCTCTCGGTCTCCGCGAGCACTTTTTTCCAGTGTGGTGTCTGTTCGATCTCCTGCACCGCTTGCTGCAGGATGGAATAGAGAGTCGCTGCACGAGGGCGTTGTATCTCGTCGAGATAGACGTTTCGCGATGACATCGCGAGACCGTCCGCTTCTCTTACCGTTGCACCGGAAACGATACGGGTCGGGAGATCCAGATCTTCAACCAGACGTCGTACAACAATCAATTGTTGATAATCCTTTTCGCCGAAGAACGCATCGTCCGGTGCGACCTGCAGTAACAGTTTCAGAACGACCGTTGCGACGCCTGAGAAGAATTCCGGCCTGGCGTCTGATTCCAGACCGAGTGCAGGCCCGCGTGGCACAATGTAGGTCGCAAAACAGGGTGAATAAATCGCGGAATCTTCGGGCAGGTACGCGATATCGACCCCTTCCGCGCAGAGAAGTGCCAGATCGCGATCAGTATCGCGGGGGTAGTGATCAAAGTCCTCACCCGGCCCGAATTGCGCCGGGTTCACATAGATACTCGCAACGACAATGTCCGCCCGTTTACGTGCGTTCCTGAGCAGTGAAACATGTCCCTTGTGCAATGCGCCCATCGTCGGCACCAGCGAGACTCGCGCGGTGTGCCGGTGCCCGTCGTCCAGAGTGTTTCGGAGTTCTCTCGGATCCCTGACGATCTGCATCACGCCTACATGAATTCAGCAACGAATGTGCAGTGCAGCATTTTCTGTTCGCAAGTGCAACGTCAGCCAGATCAGGATTGCCGACAAAAACAAGACGATTCAACAGGAACATCGGCACGCGCGGAAGCAAGTGCGAGGCGCTGTCTGATTATCGCGGCCTCTTCGATCTTGCCCTGTAGGTGAAGGCACTCGTGGAGACCGTGCAAACTCCAGACATTGTCGGGATGTTGCCGTGAACGCCTGACTGATGGATCCAGCCCCAGATCTTCTCTGTAAACCAATTCCGCCTCGTCAACACGTCGCTGTTCAAGAAGCAGGGCGCCAAGTGCATGCCGCGCTGGTTGCATCCAGGCCCATGGCTCGTCGTATGCAAGATTATCGTCGAGATCGACTGCCCGTCGCAGGTAACGAAAAGCCAGATCGTGCGCACCCTTGCGGTACTCGATTTCACCGTTGAGCATCGCACGTGCGACTTCAAGAATGTCAACACAGCGGTTGTTGAACAATTTGCGTGTTTCGGGGACCTGTTCGCAGGCAGTCTCGAACAGCTTTCGCTCCGCCTCCGCCTCCTCGACCCTGCCCGTTGCCGCATATGCGACACCGCGGGCATATCGTATCGAAGTTGTCGTGACACAGTAGAGTTCCGGGTCTTGCGGTAATGGCTGCTCCAGAATCTCACACCACTTGCCAAAACGGATGAGCACGTGCTGACGGACTGACAGATACGCCTCCAACCAATCCGCGACCGGTGGGTCACCGGACCGCAGGAGATCTTCCGGTATGGTTTGCGCCATCTCGTCAACAGCCTCAATCGCCGGACCGAACTGCCCGAGAAACATCGCGCCGTATGCCTTGAAGTGGTAATCGTGCGCCCGGTATCCCGTGTAGAAATTGAAGACACCGTGGTCCGCGACAAACTTGCGATTGGCGACGACCGCTGCGTGATTGCGTTCAACCACTGCCTGATAGTTGCCGCACAGAACATCGATGTGGGTCGGCATGTGGCGAAGATGCCCGGAATCCGGAACAGCCGGGTAGAGCAGATCACCAGATTTGAGTGCCCTTTCCGGCCACGGTGACATTTCCATCACATGAATATGAAGATGAAGCAGCCCCGGATGCCGTCGTGCATCGGTCACATTGCTGAATGCCGTTTCGATTACGTCAATTGACTCGAGCGTATAGGCACCTTCAACAGGTTCTCCTGATTGCAAGTCCCACAGATTCCATGGCGTGCACGTCATGAGCGCGTCGGCAAACAAGGAACAAACGTCGGGATGGTCGCGATGCGCTGCGTAAACCGGCCGCATTGCCGTAACATATGCCTCGTTCCATCCGTCGTAATTCTCGTCCGGGTCATCGGGAAATCGTGCCGTCAAGGCCTGGCAGAGATCCTGTTCGAGTACGCTTGCAGATGAGGCGTTGCGCGCAGCGGCACGACTTTCGCTTCTGGCAATTTCGAGATGTTGACGGCGTTGCTCTTCCCCGAAGTCAGACCACGATCTGTTGTAGTTCGGGCCAACCGCAAAGGCGATCCCCCAATGCGCCATGGAACACTGCGGATCGTGTTCCAACGCCTTCCTGAAACACCTCTCTGCTTCTTCGTGGTTGAATCCGAAGCACCAGTTGAGGCCGCGATCAAACCAGACCTGTGCATCCGGCGTCGATGTTGTTATCGGAAAACTGTGGTTTCCCAGTTCATAACTGTACGACATGCGATGAACCTCAGACCGACCCACGCGACTCGAGATAGTCATGGCAGAGTTCGCGCAAACGTTTTCGCCCGAAACTCGGTTCGTGGCCTGCATGCACAACTGTCACCGGCAATGATGCAAGTCGTTCCATTGTCCTGCAGTAGACTCCGATATCGGACTCCGGAAGCATGTCGAGCAGCGGTCCGTCATAGACGGAATCACCGGAAAACAGGATACCTGTCTGTTCCTCCCAGAGCCCGACACTGCCTGGTGAATGTCCCGGAAGGTGCAGGACCTCGAACCGGCGTGATCCGATCGAAACGATGTCTCCTTCATCGACGATCCTCGATGGTGCCGCAGGACGTACACAATAAGCATGGGGGTCATAGCCCTCCTCTGGCAGGACATCGATCAGACACGGGGGAAGGTCATAACCTGCTTCTTCCAGACAGTGCACGATTTCAGGATCCATCGATTCACGAAACAGGGAGAACCTGTTGTCGGCATCAGTCATGATGTCGGACTCCTGACGACTGACAATGCGTTCCTCGAATTCATACAGTCCACCTACGTGATCGAAGTGCGTGTGTGTCGCGAACGCCATCACATCGCGTCCGAAGAGGTCGTCGATGACAGGTTTCAGTTCGCGAATTCCCATACCGGTGTCGATGAGGAGATCCTTCTCTGACCCACGCACGTGCCAGATGTTGCAACGCCCCAACGGATCAACATGTGGTTCGAGGATCAAGGTGATGTCATCGTCAATTCGTTGGTGTTCGAACCAACGATCCGCTATCGCAAAGGCCATTCGACATTCTCCTGTTGTTCCACATCATCTCACGATTGCAGCCTGAAGGTGACATGGATCACGTTAAATCAACCCTCTCTTAGAGTATGAATCATATGTCATTGATTTGTTTGTTTATTTGTTTTCGCGCAGTTGCTTCACGCGCCACGCGCCTGACAAGAAATCGACAGGCGGCCAATTACACCCAGGCCACGGCATTGTCAGTGTGGCGCTCGTAATCCTTCGACAAGCGACAGCATCGGCCCATCCAGGCAAAGGTCCGCTCCACGACCCACCGGCGGGGCAACACCGTGAAGCCCTTGGTATCCTTCGGTTTTTCCACAATCTCGAGGATGTCTGGCAGGCCCTGTTCCCGGATCTCCTTGCGAAGTTTCGGTCCCGCATAGCCACCATCGGCATACAGTTTGGAGATCGTCGGCACCGTCGCCAACAGCTGTATGATAACCTCCAGGGCAGCGTCCCTGTCCTGGACGTCAGCCGGGTGAACCAGCATGACAATCGGGCTGCCTTGCGCGTCCACGGCAATGTGCCGCTTGCGGCCCTTGATCCTCTTGCCCGCGTAATAACCTGCCACTCTCCGTGGTCTTCACCGACTAGCTGTCGATCACGGCCATGCTCGGCTCCGCAGAGCGAGCACCGCACCCGATCCCGAAAGCGCCGCAGGATCTTGCCAGGAACTCCGCTGCGACGCCACCCGTAGAAATAGTTCTGGACCGTCGAAAATGGTGGATATTCACCGGGAAGCGCCCGCCACTGGCAGCCCGTGCTGTGGATGTACCAGATGGCGTCGAACACCGACCGCAGATCGGTCTTGCGCGGACGACCCATCTTGCCCTGCTTGGGCAGCAGCGGTTCAATGACAGACCATTCCGCGTCCGTGAGATTGTTTTGCCGATGGTCGTCTGATCGCTTATAACGCCTGTGAGTGGTTTCGATCCCCTCCGGATTGGGGTTAACTATCCATCTAGTCTACCACATCTCGCGAGACCACTCGACATATGGATCAAGCTCTGACTGTCGCGCGAGGCCACAGACATGCGCAAGACCTTCGATGGCCTGTCCGCCCTAGTGCGCCGCTAATGGCATTCGGTGTCGAATATTCTCCTACCGGTCATGTCATCGCGTGCTCCATGCTATGCGGTCTTCTCTTTGCGCAGGAGAGAGTCGACCGCATCCGATAGGTTCCAGATCGGTTCATCACCACCGTCCTTGAGCATTTCGATGACCTTGGGCAAACCGGCAATCGCGAGGCCGCTAGCGACCGCCATCATCTCACGGGGCCTCGACACGATCTCTACGTTGTCCGACTTCCCGATTGCAATCAGCATGAGCGTATGAACGCGCCACGGGTCGCTGCTAAAAATCGATCCGTCGATTATCTTTTTTGTGTCGTATTTGCCTGTATCGGCCAGCTTCATGTCTAGACGGGCGGCGACGCACACCGACAGGAACCATAGATCGATCATGCGCGGAAACGGCATCTGGTCGATGACCGCATCGGCGCTGCGCTGGCAGTACCGCGTGAACGCCTCGTGGAACTCCACCGGGACGTTGATGTCGATCGCCTGAAACGGGTTGAAGTATCTACTCGCCATTGCTCGTCTCCTATGACGCGATTTCCAACTCGCCCTGCGCATCGACGCGGCGCTCGCAAAGCGGGCACACACTGCGGTGATCGCAGGAGCAGAGCAGGGCCTTCCGCTCGGCCACGCCGGGATTGTTAACGAGCATTTTCGGGTAATGGGCAGGGTTGGTGAGCGTAAAAATCACGCCCGCTACCTCATCGATGATATCCTTGCACCCGACGACTTCATCGTGCGTCAGAAATAGCACGAGTTGCACGCTCTCCCGGACAGCAGTGCGCAAGATCGACCGTTTGACGAAGCCGCTAGTCATGCCGAGCGGCGTGTCGATGACGTTGGGCGCCTCGACCTCGCTTACCTTCGTCAGTGCCAGGATGAAGGCGAGTGTCAGGGCGCGGCGCGATGCGCCGTTCAGGTCGCGGTCCGGATTGAGCGTCCTGTCGCTCGGCCCGTAGACGATGATATCGAAGTCACGGCTGATTTCGGCGCGGCGGATGATCGCCCCCTGGTCGGGATCCGCCCCGATCATTTCGAGGAAAATTTCGTTCATCAGCTCGCTGACCTTGGCGAGCTCTTCGTTGGTGATCCGCTCATAGGAGCCTTTCAGCACCTTCATCACGTCCTGCGTAACGTCGAGTTCGGCAAGGATGCCCACGCCCTTTCTCTTCTCACGAAGCAAACGGTCGCGGACTCTTTTCTGCTTGTCCCGGTCATCGCGAAGACCGGCGAGCTTGGTTTCGGTTGCAGCACGCTTCATGAGGCACCGGTCGCGCTGTTCTTTGTATTTGCGCAGCGTTTCGCGTAACCCCTGAATATCGGTGTCGGGCAGTGCGTCGAGCTGGAGTTCCAGTCCCCGGTACTTACGGCCCGCTCGGTCGCGCAGGTCCTGAAGGCCGTGCCGCCGCTCGACGACCTTTTTATAGTCTTCGAGCCACGCGCCAGACGCGGCATCGTCGCCGCCCTGCAACTGCTTGCCTCCATAATAGAGGTCGGTGATTATTTTCTGGACTTCATCGGCACCGCGGTTGTCGTCGATCAAATTCTGGATATGGGTGCGCCGACGGTGACCTTCGGGATCGCCTTCCTCTAGCGTCTCACCACAGATACAGAGTTCGGCTTCAAGCCAATGTTGCAGGACAGGGATTGTCGTGTGGGGGACTTTGCCCTGGTCGTGAAGTTCCTCGAGTTTGTGGTGTACCGTGCTGAGCAGCGGGCCAAGCAGGTCGGCAGCGATCGACCGACCACTGAACAACACAGAATGTTCCTTGTTGGCGCTGACAAGCTGTTTGTCGAGTTGCTTGATCTCGTTCCGAGTCCCCCCAAGCTCCTTGCGCAGTTTTTCCTTGTCGCCTCTCTGGAGCGCTGCCGCGATCTTCCAGTCTGTTTCGTTCACCTTCTCATCGAAGTCTCTAAACTGCTGCTTCGCGTCCACAAGATCGTCTTCCAGCTTGGTCCACTCCTCATCTATGGATTCGAGGCGCGACGCAACCCTGTTCAACTCGCTGCCGATGCCGACCTGTCTCGCCTTCTTGTTCGCCTCCGCTTCCGATTTGCGGACATGCTTAACTGCATCGTCGATCACGCCGAGGCCGAGTAGGGAGCGAATGGCGCGCTGGACACGTTCGCGCTTCGTCGAACGCGCGACATCGGCTTCGATGAAGCTCAGCGCCCTGTCGCCATCCGTGAAAAAAACTTCACGAAGCTCGGGGGGCAGTTCTTCATTTATCAGCGCTTCAGGCATGTCGATTGGCGCAGAACCCGTGTCGTCCAACGTAAATAGCTTCACGGTCGAGGCCGAGCGGCGTGATTGGCTATCTACATCTTCGAATGCAGAGCGGACGAGGCGGAAACGCCGTCGGCTTTCTTTCATTTTCCCCGCAATTCGCCGATGGGTCGTCTGCTCGAATTCAACCGTCGCGGTGATTGGAACTCGCTTTTTGTCTGCCGCATCCCAATCAATTGGGTGTAGGCGGAAACCGACACCTTTACCGGGCAGTGCAGCGTCCCCGTAGAGCGCCCATTGCAGGGCATGCAGAAGCGTCGTTTTCCCGGACTCGTTCGCCGCACGTATGACGGTAAGTTTCCGGTTCGGATCGCTGGAAAACTCCAGCTCAAGATCGCGCAGCAGACGGAAGTTCTCGAATTCGGCACGGAGCAGCTTCATGATTCCAGTTCCTACGTCCCCGTGTCCTGTCCACGCCGTTTCACAAGAAACCGCGCGGCAGCGTTACACTCGTCATTGATCATTTTCTGAATGTTCGTTGCGGAGATCCTATGACCCCGCTCGTATTCGAGAATGTGGGAAATCACATTGATAATCTCGTCCCGGTAACCGTCGCATCGCTCGTCGATTCCTTCGCGTTCTTCGTAGATGATCGAGATTATCTTTCTTTCATTCAGCGGCATAAATAGTTACCCTGTCTTACATAAACGCAGCGTCCACCATTTTATCGATCAAGGCAAGTGGTCCGGTTGGCCGACCTGCGTTCCGTGCCAACCGCGCAAATTCCTGCGCCCGCTGCAATTCCGAACGTACAAGGCTGCGCGCGTCGGGATCGAGACCATTCTCCATATCCGGTGGTAAGGCGAGCAAGTCATGAACGACGCTGTGCGTCTTGTCAATTGCGCTGCACGTCCGCAGCAGGCGTCCGCGCCGCTGCACCCATTGTCGTTCGACGGTCGTACTCGCGAGAATGAAGGCTTTGCATATTTGTGGAATGTTAACGCCTTCGTCGAGCACTCGCTTTGCAGTCAGCATCTGAATCTCGCCGTCCTGGAACGAACCGATGATCCGTTTGGTCTGATGACGATTAACTGTTTCTTCCGCCGTGAGCTGATGGAATAGAATGTTCTTGTCCCGTAGCAGGCGATTGACGTTGTCAAGCTGGTCCGGCCCCTTGTCCGATGTGTAGACTAGCGTGTGCTTGAGGCTGCCGGTGTCCTCTTTATCAAGCAATGATTTCAGCATTGAAACCTTGCTGGAAGCGGTTTCTAACAAGGCACGCCGGTCGCGCAGCAGCTTGGCGAGATAGTCGTCAGGTTTGTCGCCCTTGTCGCGCCAGGCGTTCCTCTTGATCTTCGCCGTCAGATCGCACCACTCGTCCATCTCGCTTGCGGTCAGATACACCGGGTGCAGGTAGTAGTCGTATTCGACGAGACAGCGCCCGATCGCTTCTTCGAGCGTGAAGCGGAATACAACGGGTCCGAAGAAGCTGAACAGCGCGTCGGTGCCTTCTTCGTCATACTGACGGATCGGCGTGGCCGATAGGCCGAGCCGATGTTCGAAAAACTCCGGCGGGTTTTCGATGAAGGACGCGCGGCCCAGATTGTGCGCCTCATCCGCGATTAACAACCGGGTACAGTCGAATCCAGCGACAACGTCGAGAAACTCCGGCGTGCATAGCGTGTCGTGGCTGATGACGACGGCTTCAACATCGGACAGGCCGGTGCGAAAGCGCCGCTTGATCTTCCGCAACTCGCTTGCGCGTTTTGTTGCCCCGCCAACCCTCGTGAGATTGACCGGCTTCAGACCGAACGGCGCGATTTCATCGCACCATTGCTCGATCAACGGCACGTAGGGCGCGGCAACGACGATGAGAAGCGGATTGTGTTCCTGATGAAGACGGTTGGCGGCGATCATCGAAGTGATGGTCTTGCCGGAACCGGTCGCCATTTCCAGCACACCGCGATAGTCCTCCTTGCACCACGCGTCGACTGCCTTGCCCTGGTGTTCGAACGGGCCATCTTCATATTTCAGCCAGCCCGGTATCACGAAACCTGCCTCTGCTAGGGGGGCAGGCTCGAATGGCTCCGGTTCTTCCGCGAAACCGCTCGCACGACCGTGAAGCGCGCGCAGCTCGTCTTCCGTCGGCGGAGCCTCAGAACTATAGGTTCGCAACAAGCGCTGCCTGACGGCATCCGGCATTGTGATCACAATGCAGTTGTCTTCCTTGTTCTCCCATAGACGGCCAAACACGTAATCTAGCTTGTCGGTGATATAGTGCTGGTTCGGATCCTGCCACGACCGCGATATTGCGATCTGTTCGATGTTCTTGCGGAGACCGGCGTTGGTGACATTGCTTGAACCGTGCGCTGCAACGACATCGTCGCCGTTCTTAAACAACCAAACTTTTGGATGAAACAAGGCGTCCTTCATCAGGGCGACCTTGATCTCGATGCGTCCATGTCGCAAAAGCCAGGTCAGGCATTTCAGCGTGTGCTGTTGCAGGACGTCTTCAGTAACAGTCAGTTTTTCGAGAATCTTATCGGCAGCCTGCTCTGCCGATCGGGGCCCATCCTTGATCGCGGCCTGGTCTTCGGCGCGCAACAGGGGGCTGATGATTAGTCTGAAACTGTCTTCCGAACTGCTTATATAGGTCGCGAGGCCGGGAGCCAGCGAAGCCAGGACCTCGCTGGAGAAAAAGCCAACCATGCAGTCAACCTTGTCCGCGCCCTGAAAGCCCGGAATCAACACTTCTTCGGCAAGGGGTTCGACTGGAAGCACATAGAGCGGTCGGACTCCGTCCAAAATCCGCAGTGAGCGCTGTTGCGCTGCGGTTGCCGGAGCGTCCTGCACTGCCGGTTCATTTATCACGCGCACCCCTTCCTTTCCCGGTTGCTTCCGCCGCGGGCTGCCGCAGAGGTAGGTTCGCCTCGATGCCAATGCGGTGCCGTGCAACAAACCCCGAAACAGTGCGGCGAATCATCCGTGCCGTGGACAGGTCAAGTCCTTCTCCTAATCGCGTCAGCTCCGCATACTCACCCTCGTCGAGAGTTACGGAGAGACGAACAATCTGCTATTTCGTCTTTGCTCGCGGTACGATGTCAGCTCCAAAGAATCGACGCAACCCTATGATGAGGGGCTTGCGTTGTAGCGATTTTGGCGAAGCCACGGGTGTGCGACAAGGGCCCGCCGAGGTCCCGCACACCGTGTCGGGCTCGAAATTGACGACGCCGGTCATCAAAATGGTGCCGGATTCGGAAATTTCGGGCGAAAATGACCGGGTTTGTGCCGACCGTCGCCCCCTGCGTTGCGGACCGGGCAACAGCGATGGGTCCGCCGGACACGGTCCGGCAGACCAGCGTGCAATGTGAGCGCAGCGTGCAATGTGAGCGTTCTCAGCCGCTGTCGGGAACGACGGCCCTCCGGAGCAGGCTTCGCATGCGGGTGGGCTGATCAAGGCTCGCCAGCGCCAACGCCATCATCACGGCCATGGACAGGTTCACTTTCATGGTCATTTTGGCGAGACCGCGGATGTAGTGGTTCTCGAAGCCGTAGCCTTGGTCAATGCGGCTGTTGATGCGTTCGAGGGCCGCGCGGGCGTTGTACTCCCGTTTCCACGTCAGGCTCCCATGGGGCGTCGGCATGAAGCGCCGACGATCGCTGTCCAACGGAACCCGGATCACACGACCAAAGCCCTTGGTCCGGCACCCGCTCTGTGCTTCACACTTTGTGCGCCCCTGACAGTGTATGCCATAGGCCGCCGCCGGACAGCGGTACTTCAAGGTCCCGCGCTTCTCCTCAAAGCCATGAAAGGCCAGCTCCCGCTGCGTATCCGTGTCCGGGCAGATACAATGCAGGGCCCCCTGCTCCGTCGCCACAATCGTGTCGGCACGGTCGGGATCAAGCAAACGGGTGATCGGTTTCGATGTGTCGTAGCCGGGATCCTTCTTCTCGGCACGCCACAACCGGCGTGTGTCGATGATCGGGCGAATCCGCCACGCATCCCACAACCGCGCCTTCAACGATCCGCTGTCATATCCCCGGTCCGCCGTAAAGAACTGGCACCGCTCGGCCATCTCCGGGGTCTCCGTATACAGCGCCTGCAGCATCCCTTCCAGTGTCACGACCTCCGAGGCCGACGCCGGTGTCACCGTGACCGCCACCGGTATCTCATACTTCGTGTCGGCAATCACATGCAGCGTGTAGCCGAACCATTCCTTGACCTTCTCCCACGGCCGGCCCGTCCTGGCACACACGCCATTCGTTTCATGCTTGCCCCATGCCGCATCCGGATCCGACGTCCGACCCGTCGCCGTGTTCTTCTGACCCGTCGAATGACTCGCGACCGCCTTGCCGTCACACCCCTGACGACACCCGAAGTCCGGCAGCGCCGCCATCAGGCGATGACGCAACTCCAGAAGCATCGCCGAAACCAACCCGCTTTCCTCTTCCACCGCAATCACAGACGAC
Source organism: Alphaproteobacteria bacterium (assembly GCA_965200745.1). GTDB lineage: Bacteria > Pseudomonadota > Alphaproteobacteria > SP197 > SP197 > SP197. Next base: position 2,152,955 of record CBDAUZ010000001.1, on the reverse strand, counting down.
AGAAAACGCGTAAAATTGTAGTCCGCCGGAATCGGCAAGCGCGCCTTGCTGATATGCAGGCGAATCACATTGCTGTGCGGATCACGAACAATTCGCGGCTTCTTCGCTCGCTTGAACGGTTCGAAACCACAGATGTCGAGAAGCGCCGGATTGCGGTTGAGCTCGCGTATCAGTGAAGCAATCGACCCATGCTGAAAAACAATCCCGGCAAACACCGCACGCCACATCGCCGCCACAGGGAAGTCGTCACGACCCCGACCGCGCCGCGCTTTCAGTGCCGCAATGATCGGCTCGTCCGGCAGAACCTCGAGAACCTCCTGCAGACGCTGCAGGTCATCCGGCAATTCGACATCGTCATAAGAAAAGAGTGAAGGTTGTGTCATCATGGGCGCTGTCGGGCTCCTTGCCCTGTTGGTGCGAAACACAAGATATCGCCTGTTGCAACCCTTGACAATACATTTTGTTGATTGATATCAATGATTTGGCACACCTGCCACGCCCCGGGTCCGGTGCGTCCACGATCCCCGGGGTGGAATCTGCGTAAATCCAATTCACTCAGATCCCTAAAACGTTAATTTTGAACAGGTTACACAACACGGGCTGGGGGAAAAAACATTTGAGTCCTTCGCTTTCGTGTTGTCATTCAACAACTTACAAACAACGCAAGACTCTCATGATGAGTGCCGAAGGCATGTTCGGCCCGATCCCAGCAGCCCTCGGCGCGGAGCGGCGCGCTCTGCATAAGGTCGAGTCTACGCGGCATGATCGCGCGTCTGCTCCGGAGTGCGGTTCCACGGCAGCAGTTCGTCGAGCCGAGTCTGCGGGGTCCCGGCGATCCGTCCGAGAAAATCCCCCATGTCAAGCAAATTCAGCGTGGGTTGATCCTGACTGGCACCATGGTGCCAGCTGTGGATTGAACGGATCGCGCAGATATACCGGTTGAACGTAAGCGGCTAAACGACGGCGTCCGTGTCGTGGCTTGCACCCTCGGGTCCCGCCACTGCCTCCTTGTGCTCTGTCTCAACGCACAAGGAAGAACGGAGCATGGCGGACGTCGGCAAGGCTTCGGGCAGGCACAGGAGGACGGCTGCGGAATGGCTGATTGAGGCATTGGCGCAGTTGGCTCGCCGGCTTGCGCTGCATCAAGAGCCTCGACAAGCAAGATGGGTCACGTCAAGCGTGCGACCCCAGCCTTCCACATTCGTTCCAGTACTCCATCGATCAGAGCCACCGCCTGTTCAACGTCGTTATCAGTCGTTCCGAAGCCCAGGCTGAACCGTATAGTTGCTTCAGCATCATCTCCACTGAGACCGATCGCTCGCAGGACATGAGACGGCTCAGGGAAACCGGACGTGCATGCCGACCCGGTTGAGGCCGCAAGATGGGGCTGAAGCGCACTCAGTACATCTAGTGCAAGAAATCCATGGAAACAAATGCTTGCATTACCCGGGTGCCGATGCCTTGCTGCCGGGCCAATCAACTCGACCGGCCAACTCAAATCTGTCAGTCGGCCTACGAACGCGTCCCTGCGTTGACATAGTTTGCTGCGCCTCTCCACGGCTTCTTCACTATTCAAGCGCTCGGCAGCAGCTCCCATACCGACGCAAAGTGGGACAGGCAGAGTGCCTGATCGGAGCCCATCCTGTTGGCCGCCCCCGTAGATCAATGGTTCGATCCGACCTTGGAGGCTACGCGCAATGAACAGGATACCAATCCCCTTCGGACCATACATCTTGTGTCCGGATAGGCTCAACAGGTCCGTATGCATTGCTAGTTCGTCGATTGGTATTCCGATTGCTGCTTGAACTGCATCGCAATGCAGTACGGCCCCGTGACGACGGACGTGCTCCGATATCATTGGGATATCCTGGATGGTTCCGATTTCATTGTTTACGGCCATAACCGACACAACGAGAACATTTTCGTCAATCATGGCATCAAGCACTGGTAGGTCGATGCGGCCTTGGCGGTCCACCGGGATGTGCTCGACGGTAAAGGCGTGCTGCTCCTCTAGCGCACGCACCGACGCGAGCACACACTTGTGCTCGATGGCACTGACCAAGATACGTCGTCGGCTCCCCCGGGCAGCCCTGCGCCCGAGCCCTAGCAACGCTAGGTTGTTAGACTCGGTTGCGCCGGAGGTGAAGAAGACTTCGTCGGGATCCGCTCCGATCAACCGCGCGATCCGTACGCCGGCATCTTCAACGGCTTGCGCGGCCTGCCACCCAAGGCTGTGGTCTGACGAGTGTGGATTACCGAACGATTCGCTGTAGTACGGAGCCATCTCGTCCAAAACATGACAGTCTAGGGGTGTTGTCGCCTGATGATCGAGATAAATTGTATGCCCAATTTTCATTATATTTCCATATGTTGCACAACATTTCAGTTCGTAGTCTCGCTTCTCATGTGATTGCCAACATCTGGCGGCAGCCTCCAGTTGAGGTTGACTGTATCACATACAGTGCGCTATGCCTTCGGCACTGGACGACGCATCCAGCTGCAAGGGAGTGAATAGTGCACGGACCGCTGTTTCAAGACACCTACAGCCCTCAGTTTTCGGGCCACGAAACCTTCCCGTTGCGATACGGGTGGCTGAAGAAGGTGTTCGACCGAGTCGTGGCGACCGAGCGTCAACCCGAGAACCGGGCCGCATGTTGGGGAGAAGACGCCATCGCGCGATTCGGAGTGGGTAAGAACATGGTCGCGTCGATGCGCCATTGGGCGAAGGTCATCGGCATCATCAAAGAGCCCAAGACCCATTCGGTTCGCACGACGGAACTCGGACACCTGTTGTTCGGCTCATCGGGCCTAGACCCGTACATGGAGCACCCCGCAACACTGTGGCTTATACATTGGCGATTGGCTTCCCGTGAGGACAGGACGACTTGGTTCTGGACGTTCAACCATTATCCAGTCATCACCTTCGAGCGGAACTCCTTGATCAAGCGGCTTGATCGTCTTGCCGTCGACCGACAGTGGTCCCGCGTCGCCGACACCACGATCAGGAAAGATGTCGCATGTTTCATACGCACCTACGTTGCGCGCCAGCCTTCAGGTAAGGCTGGCCATGACGATGCGCTTGAGTCTCCGCTGACCGAACTAGGCCTCATCAAGTCCGTTGGCCAGAAAGATGGATTCCGCTTCGTCCGAGGGCCGAAGACGACCTTGGGCGACGGTGTCTTCACCTATGCGCTCCTGGACTTCTGGTCTCGAAACTTCACAACAGCCACTCTGTCATTCGAAGCCATCGCACATGCACCCGGCGGGCCCGGGCGTGTATTCCTGTTCGACGAGAACGATATCGCCGACCGCCTCGCTACCCTCGAACATACAACAAGAGGCGCTATGCGGTGGTCAGAAAACGCCGGCCTGAAGCAGGTCGAACGCAACATCGACATCACTCATCAGTCACTACGGTCTTGGATCTGTCATGACTACGGCGCAAATGCCAGGAAGGAGGGCGTCTGATGACTGCCGGTGATCGCGTTCGCATTGCCCGACGTTTCCTTCGATCAATCCGAATCGACTCCGACTTCGGAGATGCCACGAGTCTCGACGGGTTCGTCTGTCCGCAGTCCTTCGTCGATGTTCTCCTGACGATGTCCCGCCATGTTTCCGAAACGGGACAGGGCGCATACACATGGACAGGCCCCTACGGCAGCGGTAAATCGAGCCTAGTCGTCGCACTCAGCGCCTTGCTCACCGGCCATGCTGGGTCGCAGGCAGGAGTATCAAGAGTTTTTGGCAAGAAGGTCACGAGAGCAATCCGGGAGGCATTGCCTCCTGGTACGCAGGGATGGCGGGTTCTTCCGGTCGTCGCGCGGCGAGACGAACCCGTCTTGGTCATCGGTGAAGCTGTCAAGCGAGCGGGCCTTGTGTCTCGTCAGCCGCGAGGCGGTTGGACTGAGAAAAGCCTGGTCACCGCCCTGACCAACGCAGCAGTCGAACGCCCCGCCGCGCACGGCGGACTCATCCTCTTCATCGACGAACTCGGCAAGTTTCTTGAGGCTTCCGCCCGGGACGGTTCCGACATCTACATCCTCCAGCAACTTGCCGAAGCCGCATCGCGAAGCAATGGTCGCTTCCTGCTCGTCGGTGTGCTGCATCAGGCATTCGAGGAATATGCACACCGCCTGTCGCGCGAAATGCGCGATGAATGGACAAAGATACAGGGCCGCTTCGTCGATCTGATCGTTAACACTGCAGGCGAGGAACAGATAGATCTCCTCTCCCGTGCTATCGAAAGCACCAGTCGCCCGACGAGGCCAGGCAAGGTGGCGTCCACCGTCGCAGAGCTTGTGCGCAAGGACCGCCCTCGTGATGCGAAAAGGCTGGCTGCAACACTCGAAGCATGCCGGCCACTGCATCCGGTCGTGGCATGCCTATTGGGACCAATATCCAGAAGGCGATTCGGGCAGAACCAGCGCAGCATCTTTGGCTTCCTGAACTCCGCCGAACCCCATGGCTTCCAAGACTTCCTTGACCAAGCGGCCGCCGACAAGCTGTACAACCCGGACCGGCTCTGGGATTACCTGCGCACCAATCTCGAGCCGTCCATTCTTGCCTCTCCCGACGGGCACCGATGGGCGCTAGCGGCAGAGGCCCTGGAACGATGCGAGGCCATCGGTGGCGATGCCCTTCATGTACGGCTTCTCAAGACAATCGCGGTGGTCGACCTGTTCAAGGAGCACTCAGGGCTCCTTCCGAACACCGACCTTCTACGCATTTGCTTCCCGGAAGTCTCCGGCAGCAAGCTTGAGAAGGCGCTGGCTCAGCTGGATACATGGTCGTTCACGATCTTCAAGAAGTTCCTCGACGCCCGCGCGATCTTCGCCGGCAGCGACTTCGACATTGATCGGGCCGTTCGCGCAGCACTATCTGAGATTGACGTGGTCAACTTCGAGGAACTCAGGTCATTGGCAGGTCTCCAACCTATTCTTGCCAAGCGCCACTATCATGATACAGGCGTACTCCGATGGTTCGACGTGAGCATTGTTCCTGTCAGTGAACTCGGCCAAGTCCCCGCCAGAACTGAACCCAAAGACGGCGCGGTCGGCCAGTTCCTCCTAGCTGTGCCAACCGAAGGTGAGAGTGAGGGAGACGCAACGGCACTGTGTCGCGCGGAGGCGCGCCGCGACGACGAGTGGGACACAGTTGTAGGGATCTCCAGCCAGTCGCGGGCAATCGTGCCACTGGCGCGGGAGTTGCTGGCTCTCGGTCGCGTCGCCGAAGATCATCCAGAACTAGCCGGCGACTCCGTCGCCCGGCGAGAAGTTTCTGCGAGGCTTGCTGCCCTGCAAGCCATCCTGGAAACAGAGTTGCGCAAGTCGTTCGATAACGCACTGTGGTTTCGCAAGCACCACCAGCCCAAACTACTGCGGCAGGCGGATCTGAACGGCATCGCCTCCGAGCTAGCCGAGAGCCGCTTTAATAAGACACCGCGCCTACACAACGAGCTCCTCAACCGAAGGAAGCCCTCCAGCAACGCCATAGCGGCCCAAAACAACCTTCTGCGGCGCATGGTCCTCAACCAGGGCGCACCCCTTCTCGGCATCGACGGCTTCCCTGCCGAGCGTGGACTGTTCTCTTCCTTGCTCGACGACTCAGGTCTCTATGTACAACGCAAGAGCACCTGGCAGTTCGTTTCGCCAACACGGCGCAATGACGATCCACGCAACTTGGCACCCATATGGGACAGCGCACGCCAACTCGTAAAGCAGAACGCAGGCCGCACGGTCCCGATCTCCGAGCTATTCGACGAGTGGCGGAAACCGCCTTATGGCGTCAAGGAAGGTCTCATGCCGATCCTTGCTGTCGCTTTCGTCCTGTCGCAACGCGACAAGCTCGCGGTCTACCGGGATGGTGTATTTCGGGCAGTGTTCGACGATGTCGATGTGGACTACCTCGCAAAGGATCCAAGTTTCATCCAGTTGCGTTGGATGGACCTATCCGCCATAGCTCGACGACTGCTCTCGGGAATGGCACAGGTGGTGCGTGATCTTGACGAAAAAAATGAACTCGCTCATTTGAAGCCAATCGATGTCGGCCGTGGCCTTGTTGCAATCTACGACCGATTGCCAAGGTGGACGGAGCGGACGATGCGGCTGTCCTCGAATGCCGTGAGAGTCCGCGAACTCTTCAAACGAGCTCGCGACCCTAACCAGTTCCTGTTCGATGACATTCCCGGCACACTAGGCGAAGATGTCTCTCTTTCCGATGACAGCGCACTTAACTGTGTGGTCGATAGCTTCCGGGACGGACTTGAAGAGTTGGTGCAGGCCTATCCCTCCATGCTGCATCGTCTACGCGACATCATGCTCACGGAGCTACAGGTGCCGAACATGTCTCCGCAGGCCCTCGCAGAATTACGCGAGCGTGCGGGGAATGTCAGCCAACTCGCCGGCGACTTCCGCCTTGACGCGCTCGCCGGAAGGCTCATGCAATTCGATGCCTCTCTCGATAGCTTCGAAGGGATCGCAAGCCTCGCCGCAAACAAGCCGTCACGCGACTGGATCGATCCCGATCTCGACCGTGCGGCCATAGAACTTGCCGACATGGCACAACGGTTCCTTCGTGCGGAGACGTATGCACGCGTCAAGGGACGCCCCGACAAACGGCAGGCGCTAGCGATCGTCATCGGAACGGAAGGTCGCCCGGCACCTTTGCTGAAGGAGTTCGACATTGCTGCTTCCGACCGCAAGGCTGTCAATAGCTTGGTCGAGCGTTTTGCTGCCACACTGACGGAGGCAGACACCAACCGCCATACCATCATTCTAGCGGCATTGGCTGAACTCAGCGCACGCTACATGCAGGAGCCCGTGTCGTTCGATTATAGTGGCAACGAGAGGGTGCCGTCATGACAACCAAATCAGAAAAGCATGTGCTCGGCCTGTCGGGCGGACGCGATAGTGCTGCACTCGCTGTCTATATGCGGCAGCATCACCCCGAATTGGAGATCGAGTACTTCTTTACAGACACCGGCAAGGAGCTGCCGGAGGTCTACGAGTACTTGGGAAACCTTGAAGGGTTTCTAGGTCAACCTATACTGAGACTGAATCCCGACCGCGACTTCGACTTCTGGCTCAAACAGTACAACGACTTCCTCCCGTCGCCGCAAACACGTTGGTGCACACGACAACTCAAGCTCAGACCCTTCGAGCAATGGCTTCGTCCAATCCTCGCGGCCGGCACCACTGTCTACAGCTATGTAGCGATCCGTAGCGACGAGGAATACCGAGAAGGCTACTCATCGAAGCACAGCCGTCTCATCGTCAGGTTGCCATTCAAACAAGCCGGGGTGGACAAGGCAGGTGTGTTGGACATTCTCGATGCCGCAGGGCTCGGCCTCCCGGGATATTACACTTGGCGCACACGCAGTGGTTGTACTTTCTGTTTCTTCCAACAGAAAATCGAATGGGTGAGACTCAAGGAGCACCATCCTGTCGCATTCGAGCAAGCAAAGGCCTACGAAAAAGTTGCCGTGGCGCACGGTTCACCATTCACATGGAGCCAGGGCGAGTCGCTTGAACAACTGGAAGACGGCGAGCGGGTCGCCCAAATCAAAAGGGATCATGCGATGCGTCTCATCCGTATGCGTACGAAGGCACAGCCCAATCCTCTTCGGCCCGACGATGAACCGCTCGATATCGACGACCTTTACGGTAAAGCGAAGGTCTGCCTCGCATGCCATAAGTAGTGTCTGCCAGAAAATCTCCCTATTTTCACTGTCCAATGACGGCAGTTCCGACTTTCAGGCGTAAGCGGCCAAATGACAGCGTCCGCTGGTGGCCTGTACCTGTGTGGATGCCGATCACCGGAACACCTGCTACCGGGTGTTGTATCCTAGAATAATCCGACCTGCGGGGGCCTGTTTACCGGATTATTTCGGACCGGATGTTTTTGAGAATCTGGTGTAGTGCGGGAAGGGTTTCCCGTTTCTTTCCAAGTAGTAGTATTGATTTGATCTTTTCGGCAGCCTGACCCGCGGGTTTTGGCGTCGTCAGGCATTTGGTTTTGACAAGAAAGAGGTGGCCCGCGCGGATTAGCCCCCGCCGGGCCGTGGGCGATATCGTTCAAGTGCATTTTCAAACGCGTCTTACCGCCACGGAATACGTTGCCACACGTGCTTGGGAGTCGGCAAGCAAGCCGGCGTGTCCGGAAGGCGAGGATTCGTCTGCGTGCGGCATGGTGGGCCACGGGACATACACCCGCAAGAGCCCGGAAGGAACGAAGATTGCGCGCTGGTACTGTCGCAGGTGCCGGAAGACGTGGAGTTCATTGCCGGACTGTCTTGCGGCGCGGATGCCGGGGTCTTTGCAGGAGATGGAGGACATGGCGGTGCGGCGTGCTGCGGGGGAGAGCATTTCGGCGCTTGCCCGCTCGCTGTTGCCGGAGGGGTCGGATCCCGACAGCCTGCGCAAATGCCTGGCCTTCGACGCCATCCTCGCCTGGCGCGTCCTCGATTTGGCCCGCACCGCCAGAGTCACTCCCGATACACCAGCCCGCGACTTCCTGAGCGACACCGAAGTCGCGGCTCTCTACTCATACGTTACCTGGTGCCGTCTGCCCAGGCCGCCGCCCGACGACGTCCTCATCATCCGGCGCTTCGTGATCGACATCACGCGCCCCGTCGGCTTCCGCCCCTCGAAAAGACAACCGCTGCCCGGCACTCAACTCATCTAGAAGGGACTGCGAGAATTCCTGCTCTTCGCCAGCCATTGGGAACACATGCGCCGGAATCCGCACCAAATCACCTCATCCTGGACACAGTCAACTATGATTAAGTGACAGGCTCCAGTTGCTGGCTCTTGACCTCTCGCATGGCCAGTACCTTCGCCAAAATTGCCACATATAGGGCGATTCCGGGCCGATTCCAGTGCTTGTAGCGGCTCATGCAAGTGGGATCGACGAGTTTAGTGAAAAATTCATACAGTTGGGGATTTTTTGGCAGGCATTAATCTAAATATTGTCGCAGGTAGTCCCATGCTAGTTCAGCTATATTACATGCCCGTCTTCGAACTACGTCTCGGTTCCATTCATCAACATTGCTCAGCGGCTCGAGCAAAAAGAGGCTTTCTCCACTCTTCAGAAGATCTTTGGTCGACTTGGAAAACGGAATCGTTGATTGTTCAATCACATGTGTTTGATCAGTGGTCCTCTTTTCGGTGAGAGCCGCATAGAATACTTTCTTTTTTTCCCAACTCTCATTGCCTATCGAGGAATTCTCTTCTTTTGGCAACAAGACTAAGTTGCCGAGCGAGTGGCGGAGATGACTGCTTTCGTAGATTTCTGCGTCCCAGCCGCTGCCCGTTGGCGTTGAGGGCGCCACATGCTCAACGGTCTTATAGGTGTTGGACGTCCAGATATTGTACTTCATTAGGTTGTTGTGCAATCCGACTTTGGCGTGTTCACGCTCCCAGCAGCCCCGCGTCTTTGTCGAGGGCATCGAGTGATGCGCCGCAGCTAGAAGCAAGAATCGCGCAACTACTCTTGACTGCGAATAAAGGGGATTCTCAACAACTTGGCTGACCCATCCATCTCTCTCGGAAATCTGAAATTTTCCTTCAGCGAGCAACTGTCTCAGCGCCTCCTTCAGATGATCGACGGAGAGCGGCTCACTTTCTGTCTCCACACCAGCACACAGTCCATACTTTCGTGTTGATCCGCCCTTCTGTGCCATTATGGCGCGAAGGTCACCATCAATTCCGGCGGTTCCGCCTGAGGCTGCTCTCCGTATTATCAGAAATGCTGTCACCGCCCGCAATACAGCAAGAAATTCATCATCGCCCTCATTCTTCAGATCAGGCGTCCAATAACGCGCAAGAATAGGAAGGGCTAACTTGGTCCGCATGGACTTTACAACTGACATGAACAGTTGCACCTGTTCAAGGTTTGATTCGGAGTGAAATCCGTTCAGTTCTTGGATCCTAGGTTCTGTCCAATAGAATCGCCTAAACTGAGATAAGTCCGCAAGCATAGAAACAAAGCGCTGACCATTTTTCTTTGACACTTTTGCGGCGCGGTCATAACGCGTCCGAAGAAAGTGTCTCTGTGCAGCAAGACTCTCCGACTCTTTCTTTCCTTCTATGTACAGCGCAAAACTGACGACTAGCTCCTTAGTTTCTCGCTGCTTTGCTGCCGTATCTTTGTAGTATTCATCAAGATTCTCCTTCAGCTGTTGGAAAGCGAAAAACGACGGGGAACCATCAAAATTGCCGTGTGAATTCTCATACTGGATCACCCTAGGTTTCAGAGTCTCGAGTGCGGTCAGTGGCTCACCTGTTGTATTCAGCGCATCAAAAATGTCGAATGCAGCGCCTTCGCTTTCAGTCGTAACACGCGTGAGAACTATGTAGCGGCAAAAATATGCAGCAAACAAAAGCATCCGGAGAAAACAATGCGCCGCTTGACAATTTCGCAACTCCTCTTTGGCCCTATTCTGATCGGAGTCGTCCTTCTCAAAATCTGCGAGGCGGTCTAGTAACCGCAACCAACCCGCAGACTTTCCCCACGCGATCGGCACTTGCTCGTATTCAGTATCATGATACCAGTCTGGATCATTGATATTCTTAAGGAAGCGCCGGATAATCACATAGTTCTGTTTTAGTTTTTTGGCATCATTGCCATCCCCCAGATCTGGAATTTCAAATTCATTCGGATCCTCGTCAGTATATTGAGCAAAGCCGAACAGAAACCTAGCGATTGCGGAGCGATATTCAGAGGTCGTTTCAGAACGAGCTCTGTGGTCGTTGGCCCGCACGATCCGTGGAAACGGAAAGGACTTGCTTCCTCTGGTGTATTGTGTTCCAACCGCACAAGCACGGAGGTCATTTAACCGGTCGTCGGTTTCAGTTTTTATCCACTGCTTTACATTCTGCTTGAGCGGTAGCGTATCAACAACGTTGAGCGCAGTAATCAAGCTCTCATATAGCACACAGGCAATTAACGTCAGTGTGGTGAGACGTTGCTGTCCGTCTATGATAGCGACTGACTTTGCGTTGAACTCCTCTTCCTTTGACTTCTCTTCTACAAGAACCAAAGTTCCAAGGAATGTGAAGGGGTTCGCATCTGGGTTTGTTGCGAGTCGGTGGAATCCGTCGAGGCAGTCACCAAGTAAGCGTTTAATGTTGCCCTCGGACCAGTCATACTCGCGTTGGTACTCCGGAATTCGGAATCCAACGGGACCAGCTTGTAGCATAACTATTTCTGATGGGCTTGATGCTTCGGCTTTAAATAGTTCTGCTATGTCTTTCATGGACGTCTCGTCATCTCTAGTGCCGATCTTTAACGTATGTGTAGTTGAGGCGATCCTGAACGCGTAGTCGATGGATGGAAACCATCGGAGTTCTCAGCGGAACACCGATGGCATCTGTTTGGTGCGCAGTTGGCTCAGATGTATCGTTCTTCTCGCAAGTTCTAGAGTCAAGGCTTCTTAGAGCTTGATCCATATGTCGAGTGGTCTCGCAAGATGTGGTAAACTAGATCGATCTAGACCCCAATCCGGAGGGGACCGAGACCACTCACAGGCGTTGTAAGCGATCAGACGACCATCGGCAAAACAATCTCACGGACGCACAATGGGCTGTCATCGAACCGCTGCTGCCCAAGCAGGGCAAGATGGGTCGTCCGCGCAAGACCGATCTGCGGTCGGTGTTCGATGCCATCTAGTACATCCTCAGCACGGGCTGCCAGTGGCGGCGCTTCCCGGTGAATATCCACCATTTTCGACGGTCCAGAACTATTTCTACGGGTGGCATCGCAGCGGAGTTCTTGACAAGGTCCTGCAGCACTTGCGGGATCGGGTGTGGTGCTTATCGGGACGCTCTGCGGTGCCGAGCATGGCCGTGATCGACAGCCAGTCGGTGAAGACCACGGAGAGTGGCGGTCCCTGTGGCTATGACGCGGACAAGAGGATCAAGGGCCGCAAGCGGCACATTGCCGTGGACACGCAAGGCAGCCCGATTGTCATGATGGTTCACCCGGCTGACGTCCAGGACAGGGACGCTGCCCTGGAGGTTGTCATACAGCTGTTGGCGACGGCGCCGACGATCTCCAAACTGTATGCCGATGGTGGCTATGCGGGGCCGAAACTTCGCAAGGAGATCCGGGAACAGGGCCTGCCAGACATCCTCGAGATTGTGGAAAAACCGAAGGATACCAAGGGTTTCACGGTGTTGCCCCGCCGGTGGGTCGTGGAGCGGACCTTTGCCGGGATGGGCCGATGCCGTCGCTTGTCGAAGGATTACGAGCGCCACACTGACAATGCCGTGGCCTGGGCGTAATCGGCCGCCTGTCGATTTCTTGTCAGACGTGTGAAGCAACCGCAAAAAAAATTAAAAAATAAAACATGGACTTATGATTCATACTCTGAGACTTCGAGGTGCCAGGCACATTGGAGCGCAACCTCGGCGTTTGAAATCCCTGTTGTTGCCTCACCTTTCACTACGTACCGAACGGAATCGGTTAAAGATCTACTGAATTCAGGACACCGGTTCACGTCCGGTAGCTGGTACCCCGGGTGTTTTCGAGTTGTGTGATCAATGAAGCCCACTCCATGCCCGATCGTGCATGGCCATTGGGGCCAAGTATGCGGCGTCCCTGTTCAATCGTCCTCTTCTGAACCGCCTCATGCGGGAAATGCAAGGGAACACCTCCGGACAACCCGTCAACTTGATACTGGCAAGCCGCCTCCATCCGATGCATCCATACAAAGGCCGATGCCACGCTTTCGCCACACGTCAACAGTCCGTGGTTGCGCATCACGAGAATGCACCTGTCAGCAAGACTTGCGACAAGACGCTTCTGCTCACCGGGATCGAGAACAACACCCTCGTATTCGTGATAGGCAATCCATCCCATGAGGATGAGCGCTTTCTGGCTAAGCGGCAAAAGCCCGTCCCGTTGCATGGCGACAGCGTTGCCGGCCCGCGTGTGCGTGTGGAGCACACATTGCACATCCGGCCTGGCGTCATGAATGCAGCGGTGAATGAGAAACCCGGCAGGATTGACAGGCCAGTCGGTGTCGCCAACAACGTCTCCGGCGGGATTCACACGGACCAGTGAACGTGCAGTGATCTGGTCGAACAGCAGTCCGTAGGGATTGATGAGAAGATCCTCGCTGCCGGGTACACGTGCCGAAATATGTGTTCCCGAAAGATCAGACCATCCATAAAGATCGACAAGCTGATAACAGGCCGCCAGATCACACCGCAACTGCCATTCTGCATCCGACATTGCGCACGCGCCGGCTTGCCTGTTCATCTGCATGATACCCGTTCAACACTTGCAACGCGAAACGGCGGCAACCATGGGTCACTTGCACGGAACTGCGTTTTCTCAAATGCCATGATGTCCTCGGCCACAACAGTATTCACGGTCGTGCATTCCGTCCAGTGCCCGACTCGCGACCGGTTTGTACTTGTTTCCGATATCAAAGGGCGGCGTTCCGGTTTCAGGTGGCGCCGGAGAATGGCGTGGTTGTAACCCATGTCCATTGTATTGACATGCCCGTCGTCAATCTGTTGGCACACAATTACCGGACAGTTACGATAACGACCGGTTTTCTTGTTGGTTGACAGACGCGATTACATTCTTAACGACGTTGTCCGGCAGGTAGCAGCTTCTGGAGCAGTGTCTCGCGACAGCGCTGCAGTACCGTAAGCGAACAGGAGTGCAGATTCATGCAAAGAAATGTCCTTGTCACAGTTTTGTGTGTCTGCGTTCTTCTTGTTTCGTCCACGCTAGTGTCGACCGCGAACAACAACACGTACAGGTACCTAGATCTTTTCGGTGACGTGTTCGAACAAGTCCGGTCCAATTACGTGGAGGAGATCTCGGACAAGGAGCTGATCGAAGCCGCCATCGGGGGAATGCTGGGATCACTTGATCCGCATTCGGCGTACCTCAGCCCGGAAGACATGGATCTCACTAACATAAATGCACGCGGTGAGTTTGGTGGACTCGGCATCGAAGTGACGATGGAAGAAGGACTGGTCAAGGTCGTTTCACCAATTGACGACACACCGGCATTCAGAGCCGGATTGAAGGCCAGCGATTACATCACGCATATCGACGGTGAACCTGTGCTGGGCATGAACTTGCAAGATGCTGTCGATCTGATGCGCGGCGAGGTCGGAACGGATATCGTCTTGACCGTTGTGCGCAAGGGCGTCGAGAACGCGTTTGATGTCAGGATCACCCGTGCGATCATCAAGATCAGGTCGGTTCGCTGGCGTATGGAAGATCAGATCGGTTACATCCGCCTCACATCTTTCACAAAACAGACAATCGGCAACCTCGAGGAAGCCATGGATGGCATCCACGACATGGGTGGTGATCGCCTGCAGGGGATCGTACTGGACCTGCGCAATAATCCAGGCGGTCTGCTTGAACAGGCGGTTGCCGTGGCGGATGCATTTCTGGAACACGGCGAAATCGTCTCGACGAAAGGCCGCCAAAAAAACGATGCGCGCCATTTCTTTGCGGAAGAAGGCGATCTCGCCGACGGGCTTAACGTGGTTGTCCTGATTAACGGAGGCTCGGCGTCAGCGTCCGAAATCGTCGCCGGCGCACTTCAGGATCACAAACGTGCCTTGATTATGGGGACACAGTCATTCGGCAAGGGTTCGGTTCAGACCATTGTACCACTCTCCAGCCAGGGTGGCATGCGGCTGACCACATCACGGTACTTCACACCTTCCGGTCTCTCTATCCAGGCAACCGGCATAACACCGGACCTGCTGATTGAGGAAGGTCGCTATGAGGTGCACGAGAACGCATTCATCAGTGAAGCTGATCTTCGCAACAGTCTTGATGCAGACGACAACACACGCGAATCAAGTGAAGATTTACTTGAGTCAGATACGGACGCCTTCATTGGATCTTTTATTGTTGACAATCAGGACGAGCCGAAAGGCGGATGGAGCGAGTATGTCCACGAGGACTACCAATTGCTGCGCGCACTTGAACTTCTCAAGGGAATCTCGTTGTCAGCCAACCTGCAACAATAACACCGGATAACGCGCGATTCACGCTGACCTCGCTTATCGGCCATGCGTCGGGATAGTTCTTCTCGACAGCCGGGGCATGGTCTTTGCAGGCGAGCGATCTGACAGTCCTGATGCATGGCAGATGCCGCAAGGTGGAATCAACTCCGGTGAACGCGACCGGGACGCAGCCTTCAGGGAACTGTATGAGGAAACCGGAATAGAATCACGCTGGATTTCTGTCATCAGGCGGATGCCAGGTACTGTCACCTATGACCTCCCGTCGGATATACGTTCCAGGTTGTGGCATGGACAGTATCGCGGTCAACGCGTGTCGTGGTTTGCAATGCGCTTCACAGGCGTCGATTCCTGCATCAACATTCACGCAACGGATTCACCGGAATTTCGCAGGTGGCGCTGGATGGCAAACGATGCGATTCTCGATTCAATCATCCCCTTCAAACGCAACGTCTACGCGTACGTGTTTCGATCCTTTGATGACCTGATCGGGACATCCCGCAGGCCTGCCGACGGCACAAAGCCTGTCGTTGAACGCGGATAGCGTGATTCAGAACCCGGTTCCACGGATTCGGTGTTCAGGTCGAGAATGCCAGTCTGAGTTTGCGCTTGCGATGATAATCGAACAATCGCGTGATGATCCAGGAGAGCCGTTGGCCGAGCCATCCACCGGGTTTCAATCCGATCGTCTTGAGAATCATGTTCACCGCCAGACGGATGTGCTGCTTGCGATACAATGGCCAGATGCGGCTGCCGTATTCGACCGCACATGATTTCCGGTCGTAGGGACCATCCATGTTGTTCGCGATGTGGAATGCGAACGACAGCTCATCGTCTTCCGTTTCCGCAAATCGACCCGCGGCAACAGCAAACCGACGCAGGAAGTGCGGGTTTTCGTTTTCGCGATATCTCCGCATGTGGTCATAGAACAGCCGGTAGTGGCGAAACTCGTCCGCCGCGATGAACTTGCATATCTGCTTGAGAACAGGTTCATCGGTCGCATCACCCAGCGCCGAATAATGCGATGACGTTCCGATCTCCACCATGCATCGAGATACGAGTTCACCGTATCTCGATCCGCGAACGGACTCCATGGCATCCAGATCAACCTGCTGATATTCGTTGCGATAACGCTGGCGTGCATCCTCCGGATCCCAGCCAGGGTCAGCCAGACACGCCCAGTCTGCCAGCGCAATACCGTGCAGCACCTCTTCACGCGCCCACTGTCGTGCTGCATCGACAAACACGGGGTCATCGGCAAACACCCTTGCGAGGTACTCACCGTACAGGTCACCGTTGTATTCGACCAAAGATGCAGCCTTGACTACCTTGAGAAGTTCCGGTTCGACCTTGGTTGGGTCGAACGCGCTCCACTCTATGTCGTCCAGTTTCCACTTCTGCATGCTTGCCCTCGTCGCGCCTCCCTTGCAGGCTAGGAGTAAGGCAGTTCCATCGTGATCAAGTGCGACTCATTCTTAGCAAAGTTTATTTTGATGCGCTCCAATGTCAAATTGTTGCACCACTTGGCCCCTGAACAGATCTGCTGCACGGAAGATGCTGCCTCGCCTGCGAACGCCCCTGTACTGTATCAGGTTGCAAGAAGGTCGCAGACTCGTCTCGATAGCCACATCAGACCGGAGTCGCAACGCACAACCTGCAATCACGGACTTCCCCGACGGCTGCATATCTGCTAGATTCGCCACACTTGAAGCTTACGAGTTCGGGTTGCATCTGCAGGACTTCGGGTCCTTTCTTGATTCCAGTCAATCGATCCGGATCCAACCCTGATGCTCAAGTGCGCACATCCGCAATTCAGATCGTTTTGAAAGGAACTGGCCCTGGAGCCACAAATTGAACACAGGATCACACAGACTGTTGAAGCAATTGGCTATCAGGTCGTACGGGTGAAGATGTTCCCGACACCCCAAACGACTTTGCAGGTCATGATCGAGCGAGATCCCGAATCGACGATTACCGTGGAAGACTGTGCGCGTGTCAGTCGTGCACTCGACGCTGTTTTCAATTCGATCGATGGAATACCTGAGTCATGTCAACTCGAGGTCAGTTCTCCCGGCCTTGAGAGACCGCTCGTCAAGCCTGAGGATTTCACGCGGTTTGCCGGTGCAAGGGTTCGCGCGGTTGTTGATCCGCCGCTTGACGGTCGCCGGCGATTCAACGGGCGACTCAACGGTATGGTTGATGGTGACATTCAACTGGAACAGGATTCAGGAGATATTGTCAGCGTCCCCTTTGACCGGCTTGTCGAAGCCAATCTTGTTTATTCTGGTTGATACGGTACGGCGTGGTCTGTATGGCGTACATCGGATTGTAACGGAAAAGACCTGAAACAACGGAAACACATGGCGGCCCCAGCACCTATCTCTACTGTCGCGCACCGGGAATTGATCAACATTGCCGATGCGGTCGCCCAGGAAAAGGGTATCGAGCGCGAGATCGTGATCGAAGCGCTCGAGTCAGCCATCCAGAATGCCGGCAAGAAGAAGTACGGCAACAATCTCGATATCAGGGCCAGTATTGATCGGCGAAACGGCAATGTCATGCTCGAGCGCGTCGTCACAGTCGTCGATACATGTGACAGCGAGAGCGCTGGTACACAGATTTCGCTTGAGGACGCCCGTCGGAATGACAGGTCACTACAACTCGGCGATATTGTCAGGGAACCCCTGCCCCCGGTTGAATTTGGCCGCATTTCTGCACAACAGGCCAAACAGGTCATTGTCCAGAAAGTGCGCGAAGCCGAACGCCAGCGGCAGTACGACGAGTTCAAGGATCGTTGCGGCGAGATCATCAACGGTACCGTCAAACGCTCGGAACGCGGCAATCACATTATCGACCTCAGCGGTCGAGCCGAAGGTTTGCTGCGCCGTGAGGATTCGCTTCCCCGCGAACCACTGCAGCGCACGGACCGTGTCCGGGCCTATCTCTATGACGTCCGGCTGGAGTCGCGCGGTACCCAGATTCTGCTCAGCCGCGTTCATCCGCAATTCATGGCCAAACTGTTCACACAGGAAGTCCCGGAAATCTACGATGGCCTGATCGAGATCAAGGCCGTTGCGCGGGACCCGGGGAGCCGAGCGAAGATCGCGGTCCTCTCGAGCGACGATTCCATCGATCCGGTCGGTGCCTGCGTCGGCATCCGGGGAAGCCGGGTGCAGGCGGTCGTGAACGAGCTTGGCGGCGAAAAGATCGATATCATTCCGTGGTCGCCTGATACCGCCACCTTTGTCGTGAATGCCTTGCAACCGGCTGAAGTGACCAAGGTCGTCATGGATGAGGCGGAAAAACGCATGGAAGTCGTGGTGCCCGACAGCCAGCTTTCACTGGCCATTGGCCGCCGCGGACAGAATGTGCGGCTTGCGTCCCAGCTCGTGGGTTGGGACATCGATATCATGACCGAAACCGATGAGTCCAATCGCCGGACGGAAGACCTGCGCCTGCTTTCGGAACACTTCATGAATGCACTCGATGTCGACGATGTGCTGGCGCGTCTCCTTGTCACCGAAGGGTTCGAGGACGCAGAAGAGGTCGCCTATGTCGAGTTCGACGAACTGACATCCATCGAGGGTTTTGACGAGACACTTGCCGATGCGTTGCGCGAACGCGCTCTGGCTTATGTTGAACGGCACAATGCTGAACTCGATCAGCAGCGTCGGGAACTCGGTGTTGCGGATGCTATTGCCGAAATCGAGGAACTCACTCCTGCACTCCTCGTGGAACTCGGCGCACGCGGAATACTGACCCTGGACGATCTGGCAGAACTCTCCAATGACGAGCTGCTGCAGGACTATCTTCCGGGAACATACCTGACAATGGATGATGCCAGCAGGATCATCATGGCGGCAAGAAGACACTGGTATAAAGACGACGAGGCGACCGAATCAACACCGGTCGGGACAGATGCCGAGACCGAGCAAGAATAATGGCACACGTCGTTGCATAGCGACCGGCAAGACGGTGGACAAGGCGGAACTGATTCGTTTCGCCCTTGCGTCGGACGGGCGTGTAGTCGCCGACCTTTCCGAGCAACTGCCCGGACGGGGCGTCTGGTTGGGCGCCAATCGCGAACTTGTTGATCGCGCAATCTCCAGGGGTCTGTTTTGTCGTGGTTTTCGGCAGTCGACGCGCACGGACAATAATCTCGCGGACAGGATCGAGGACCTGCTGACACGACGTGTCATAGATCTGCTCGGAATGAGCCGTCGTGCAGGGCAGTCGGTGACCGGTTTCGAAAAGTGCCGCGTGTTGCTGCGACAGGATCCATGCCTCATTCTGCATGCACGTGATGCGTCACTTGACGGCTTGAACAAGCTGGCAGGAGACCGGTCATCGGAAGCAATCAGGGTTATGAACAGTACGGAACTCGGCGTTGCCTTCAATCGTTCGGCTGCCGTACATGTTGCACTTGTTTCAGGAAGGCTCTCGAACAGGGTCAAACGGGAATGTTGTCGCCTAGGCGGTTTTCGTGGTCAGGCCATGACATGAATGAAGGACGAACGGGAAATGGCTAACACAGGTGAAACCGGGTCGCGGTCATCAACGCTTTCGCTGGGCTCGCGGCGCGTCGGCGAACGCAAGACGACTGTCGATGGCGGCCA
Source organism: Alphaproteobacteria bacterium (assembly GCA_965200745.1). Classification (GTDB taxonomy): domain Bacteria; phylum Pseudomonadota; class Alphaproteobacteria; order SP197; family SP197; genus SP197. The sequence continues at coordinate 2,133,337 of CBDAUZ010000001.1, read as the reverse complement.
TGTGACGCAGGATTTTCGCGGCGGAAGGAAGAAGGACGTCGCAGTTGAACACCGCATCAAGAAGCCCCGCCTCGGTCAGCGTCGCGGTCAGAAAGATCCTGCGAAGGAAAAAACGTTCAGCAACGCAGACCGGAAATCCGTACAGCCTGGACGGGAATCGGCTGACAACCGCCAGTCAAGCCTCGGTAATCTGAGCGCCGAGGAGCGGGCGAAGCGCAGTCAGGCTCTTGCTGCCGCACAGGTCGCCCAGAGGGAAGAACTCGAACGCTACACTGCAGAGGCCAAGGCGCGTGCCGAAGCCGAAAAAATTGAGGCCCGGCGAAAAGCCGAGGCCGAACGAATCGAACGCGAAAGACAGGAAGAGGAACAGCGTAAACAACGCGAGGCGGAAGCGAAACGGCTGGCAGAAGAGGAGGCGCGGCGCAAGAAGGAGGAACACGAGGCGCAGCAACGTATGCGCGCCGAAGCCGCGCAAACCCCCGATGAGGAACAGGCCGAGACCGTCAAGGGCAAGAAAGGCAAGCAGAGCAAAGCAAAACCTGCCGGGAAACCGGGGCCCAAGTATCAGGAGGGCCGTCGCCAGAAAGGAAAGCTTACGCTTGAACGCGCCCTCAGCGACGTTGAAGGCGAGCGCACACGCAGTGAAGCGGCACAGAAACGCCTGCGCGAAAAACTTCGCCAGCAACAACCGCGCACGAAATCCGGCCCGGCAGGTGCACCAGGCCGCCAGTATGTGCGCGACATTATCGTCCCCGAATCAATTGTTGTCAGTGAACTTGCTGTACGGATGGCCGTTCGTGGCGGCGAGGTCGTCAAGAAACTCATGGAAATGGGAAAGATTGTCACGATCACGCAGACGATCGATGCCGACACGGCAGAGCTGCTCGTCGGGGAATTCGGGCACAGGACAATCCGTGTCACGGAAGCCGATGTCGAGGTCGGCCTCAAGCAGGATGACGACGCCGACATGGACAAGGTGGCCCGGGCACCGGTCGTCACCGTCATGGGACATGTCGATCATGGCAAGACATCGTTACTCGATGCATTGCGCAAGACCGATATTGTGTCCGGCGAAACCGGTGGAATCACCCAGCACATCGGCGCCTATCAGGTCACGCTTGCGAACAAGCAGAAGATCACCTTTCTCGACACACCCGGTCACGAGTCCTTCACGGCCATGCGCGCACGCGGCGCCAACGTCACGGATATTGTCGTCCTGGTGGTTGCCGCTGACGACTCGGTCATGCCGCAGACCCGCGAGGCCATCGATCACGCGCGTTCAGCCAAAGCCTCCATCATCATCGCCATCAACAAGTGTGACCTTCCGGCTGCCGATCCGGAACGGGTCAAGCAGGATTTGCTGAAACACGATGTGCTCGTCGAATCACTTGGCGGCGATATTCAGGTCGTTGAAGTTTCGGCAATGACAGGCGAAGGCCTGGATCGTCTGACGGAGGCGATTCTGCTCCAGGCAGAGGTCCTCGAACTTCGCGCAAACCCGAATCGCGATGCCGAGGGGCATGTCGTCGAGGCGCAGCTCGACAAGGGACGCGGCGCCGTCTCAACCGTACTTGTCAGTCGAGGAACACTGGATATCGGTGACATCGTTGTCGCAGGCAAGGAATGGGGGCGCGTCAAGGCACTCCTGAACGAACACGGTGACAAGGTCAAGAGCGCCGGCCCGGCTGTGCCTGTGGAGATTCTCGGGTTGTCGGGTGCACCGATCGCCGGTGACGAGTTCTTCGTCGTCGAAAATGAAAAGCGGGCGAGAGAGATTGCGGCGTACCGTGAGGAACAGGTGCGTTTGCGCCGGATCAAGACAACCGGACGCACATCAATCGACATGATGTTCCTCAACTCGACCAACGACAACGACAAGGAACTGCCGGTTGTCGTCAAGGCTGATGTCCAGGGTTCAGTTGAGGCAATCTCGTATTCTCTGGAGTCCATGAGCACGGAGGAAGTCCGCCCACGGATCATTCTCGCGTCGGTCGGTGGTATCACGGAGAACGACGTCAACCTGGCAAAGGCGTCCGGTGCCGTGATCTTCGGATTCAACGTACGGGCCAACGGCCAGGCGCGGAAACTTGCCGAGAAGGAAGGGGTGGAGCTGATCTATTCCACGATCATCTACAATCTGGTCGACCAGGCGCGCGCCAAGCTGACGGGATTGCTCGAGCCTACATCCCAGGAACGTATCCTTGGCATGGCCCAGGTGCTCGATACCTTCGATATCTCGCGCATCGGCATCATCGCCGGTTGCAGGGTCCAGGAAGGCATCATTCGGCAGACTTCGCGTGTGCGCCTGCTCAGAAACGGTGAAATCAGGTTCGACGGTGCGATCAAGACCCTCCGCCATCACAAGGACCAGGTCCGGGAGATCAAACAGGGTGTTGAGTGCGGTATTCAGCTCGACAACTTCTACGACATTGCAATTGGCGACGAGATCGAGGCCTATGAAATCTCGCAGGTTGCACGGACCCTGTAGGGACCGCGTCAGAGGTGCCGAGACAGCAGCCGTCCTCGCTTCACAGGAACCCCGCTGCCCAGCGACGCTTGCGTGTTGGCGAACAGATTCGCCATGTGATATCGGATATGTTCACGCGCGGCTCGATTCATGATCCTGCCCTGTCGGGGCGCACAATCACCGTATCGGAAGTACGCATGAGTGCCGATCTCTCACATGCAACCTGTTTTGTCATGCCACTGGGAGGCGAGATGATCGCCGATGTCATGCAGGGGCTTGAAAGGGCAAGGCCATACATCCGCGGTCAGGTGGCGCGACGGCTGAAGTTGCGATCTGCACCACAACTTGCCTTTCGCGTCGATGACGGGTTCGAACACGCACAGCGCATTTCGGAATTGCTGAAGGATGGGGAATCACAGGGGTAAACCGTCTCCCGCGTCCAGGTCAGCCGTGATGGTCACCGTTTCGCGCCGGATGCGTGCTGCTTGCAGACACGACAGAAAACCGGGATTGCTGATAGCGGACATCAGCGACGCACAGGTCAGACCATGACCGGTCGGCGCAGGGGCAACACGACAATTCATGGCTGGATCGTCATCGACAAGCCTGCCGGCATGACGTCGACGCGTGTTGTCGAAAAGGTCAGATCAGCCTTCGACCTGCGCAAGGTCGGCCACGCCGGAACGCTTGACCCGGATGCAACGGGTGTTCTGCCCGTTGCGCTCGGCGAGGCAACCAAGACCATCTCCTTCTGCCAGAACGCGGTAAAGACATATCGCACGATTTTTCGCTGGGGAATCGAAACCGAAACAGATGACGCGACAGGTGCCACGAAAACCACATCGTCGAACCGACCGTCGGAACGCGGGATCATCGCGGCCCTTGACCGCTACATCGGTACGATAACGCAGGTGCCTCCGGTCTTCTCAGCGATCAAGATCAACGGTAAACGGGCGTACGATCTTGCACGGAAGGACATGGCTCCCCAACTACCATCGCGTACGGTGGTTGTGCACGATTTCCGGCTCACGGCCGTACATGATGCGGATTACGCAGAATTCGAGATCGTTTGCGGCAAGGGCACATACGTCCGGGCACTCGCGCGCGATCTGGCACGAACCCTCGACACACGCGGGCATGTTCATTCGCTTCGGCGCACACGTGTCGGGGTTTTTACAGAACAGGACGCAATAGGGGTGGAACAGCTTGTAAAATGTGATAGGAACGCGCCCGTTACCGGGTCGCTGTTGCCGGTGGAGAAGGTGCTGGACGACATCCCGGCACTTGCGTTCGCTGATACGACAGTTGCGAGACTGAGACAGGGCCAGAGGGTCATCTGTCCCGGTGATCATAGCGGTACTGTTCGGATAACGACTGCTACCGATGGTTTTGTGGGTATCGGGCTGGTCGAGAACGGTGTCATCAGACCCGTTCGTGTGTTCAATATGTGATGAATGAAAGGGCCACCGATGTCGATCACGGCCGAACGAAAGAGTGAGTTGATTCGACGGTATGGCCGTGCCGACGGCGATACCGGTTCACCTGAGGTACAGGTTGCAATCCTGACTGAGCGAATCGTCAACCTCACGGAGCATTTCAAGATCCATCGCAAGGACAAGCACTCCAGACGCGGATTGCTGTTGATGGTCAGTCGCCGCCGAGCACTTCTCGATTATCTCCGTTCGCGGAGTGAGAAGAGGTACAAGTCGTTGATCAAGAGGCTCGGTCTCAGGCGCTGACCGGTACAATCGAGATTGTGTGCGTCACCGCTTGTGGCGCACCCTCGCCCGGACCGTAATCGGAAATCACGCAAACAGGCATGCCGGCGCTGTGATAGGCGCCGGGTCCCTGCAAATAACAAATACCGCAGCGCATCCAGCGCTGCGGGGCCATTTGGCCAATAGAGATGTAAAGAAGGAAAAGAACTGGAAATGTTTCAAGTAACCAGGAAGGAAATCGACTGGGGCGGTCAGAAGCTGACCCTGGAAACCGGTCGTATGGCGCGGCAAGCCGATGGCGCGGTGCTGGCAAGCTACGGCGAGACCATCGTGCTGTGTACTGCCGTCGCACAACGACAGCCCCGTGAAGGAATCGATTTCTTTCCGCTGACGGTGAACTATCAGGAAAAGGCATTTGCCGCAGGGAAGATCCCCGGCGGATTCTTCAAGCGGGAAGGTCGGCCATCGGAAAAGGAGACACTGGCGTCAAGGATCGTCGACCGATCAATTCGTCCCCTGTTTCCCGACGGATTTCGCAACGAAACGCAAGTCATCTGCACTGTCCTGTCACACGATCTCGAGAACGACCCGGAAATTGTCGCCCTGGTTGGCGCATCCGCAGCGCTCGCCATATCGGGCATACCGTTCGATGGTCCGATTGCCGGCGCCCGCGTCGGGTTTATCAACGACGAGTTTGTACTCAATCCGACGATTGACGCGATAAAGAACAGCCGCCTCGACCTTGTGGTCGCCGGGCGGGAAGACGCCATCATGATGGTGGAGTCGGAAGTCGGCGAGCTCAGCGAGAAGGAAACGCTGGGTGCTGTCATGTTCGGACACAGGTCCATTCAGCCCGTCATCGAATTGATTGGCGAACTGGCCCGGGAGTGCGGCAAGCCGCAGTGGGAGCTGGCTGTTGCCGAAACGGATGACGACCTGATGGAACAGGCGCGCGAAATCTGTGGCGATGCACTCGCTGAAGCGTATCGCGAACCCGAAAAACTCGTTCGACAGGAAAAGGTGGCTGCCGCGCGACATCTGGCTGCAGAACAACTCGACGACGCCGAGGATCCGGCGCGCACCGCAGCGCTTGGGGCGGTCCTCAAGAAGCTCGAGAAACAGACGCTGCGCGGCATGACTCTTTCAAGTGGTACACGAGTCGACGGACGCGATACCCGAACGGTCCGACCGATCTCCTCCGAAGTTGGCGTTCTTTCGCGGTCACACGGATCGTCTCTTTTCACACGCGGGGAAACACAGGCGCTCGTCACGGTCACACTCGGGACCGGGCAAGACGAACAGATCATGGATGCGCTTGAGGGCGATTACCGCGAACACTTCATGCTGCACTACAACTTCCCGCCCTACTCCGTCGGCGAAGCAAGTTTTCTTCGTTCACCAGGCCGCCGGGAGATCGGACATGGGAAACTGGCCTGGCGTGCTGTTCATCCGTTGTTGCCGAACAAGGAGACCTTCCCCTACACGATTCGCGTGGTTTCCGAGATCACGGAATCGAACGGTTCGTCCTCCATGGCAACCGTATGCGGCAGTTCACTGGCTCTGATGGATGCAGGTGTGCCGCTGCGCCGTCCCTGTGCGGGCATAGCCATGGGCCTCATCAAGGAAGGTGATGAATACGCCGTGCTGTCGGACATACTCGGCGACGAAGATCATCTCGGCGACATGGATTTCAAGGTGGCCGGAACGAGCGAGGGCATCACCAGCTTGCAGATGGATATCAAGATCGCCGGCATCACGGAGGACATCATGCGGGATGCACTCGCGCAGGCGCATGACGGACGCATACACATCCTGGGCGAGATGGCAAAGGCGATTGGCACGAATCGTGCCAGCCTTTCGGATCACGCGCCGCGCATCACCACGATCCGCATACCTGTTGACCGTATCCGCGACATCATCGGGCCCGGCGGCAAGGTCATTCGCGAGATCACCGAAGTTTCGGGCACAAAGATCGACATCGAGGATGACGGAAGTATCCAGATTGCATCGTCCGACAGCAATGCAACTGATCGCGCACTGGAAATGATCCGGGATATCGTTGCAGAACCTGAAGTGGGCGAGATCTACACGGGCACCGTCGTGAAGTGCATGGACTTTGGTGCATTCGTGAACTTCATCGGAAAGCGCGACGGACTGGTCCATATCTCCGAACTCAGCGAAGGTCGTGTCGGCACGGTTCAGGAAGTCGTCAACGAGGGTGACGAGGTCAAGGTCAAGGTTCTCGGAATCGACGACCGGGGCAAGGTGAAACTTTCCATGCGCATGGTCGATCAGGATACCGGCGAGGATATCTCGGCCCAGGTCGGAGAGCGCAGACCGAGACGTCGTCATGACCAGTCAAACGGTGATAAGGGCCGGCAACGGCAGCGCAATTTCAGGCACGGGAATTGACAGTCTGTAAATTCTCGATTTGAACGGCTACCCTGTCGCTATCTTCAGGGGGATAGGGATTGAAACCACTCAATCCGGTTCGCATTTCGGGACGTGAAGTTCTGCCCCTTGTCGAAGGCGGCAAGGGTATATCGATTTCAAACGGCGAAAGTTCCGGCGCCTGGGCCTCGTGTGGCGGCGTCGGAACATTTTCCGGTGTGAATGCGGATTTTCGCGACGAATCCGGCAACATTCACCGGCAAGTCTACAGTGGCCGCAGTCGTCGTGAACGCCACGAGGAACTGGTGGACTTCGGGATACGCGGTGGTATCCATCAGGCACAGGTCGCCTACGAGACACATGGCGGCGAAGGTGTCATCCACATGAACGTGCTCTGGGAAATGGGCGGCTGCGAACGCGTTCTCTACGGGGTTCTCGAAGGTGCACGCGGGCTGGTCAACGGCGTGACCTGCGGCGCCGGTATGCCCTTTCGCATGGCGCAGATCTGTTCCGAGTACGGCGTATACTATTATCCGATAACCAGTTCTGCACGGGCATTCCAGATTCTCTGGAAACGGGCCTATCGTCGCTTTCCGGAACTGCTTGGCGGAGTCGTCTACGAGGATCCGTGGCTGGCAGGTGGACATAATGGTCTCTCGAATGTCGAGGATCCCGATGTACCCGAAGCACCGCTTGAACGCGTCATTGCGTTACGCCGGGCGATGAACGCCTGCAAGCTCAATGAAACACCGATCTTCATGGCCGGTGGCGTCTGGCGTCTGGACGAGTGGGCAGATTGGCTTGAAAACCCCGATGTCGGTTCAATCGCATTCCAGTTCGGAACGCGCCCGCTCCTGACAAGGGAGAGTCCGATTTCGAAGACCTGGAAGGCGAGGCTGACGACGCTGAAGGAAGGCGAGATCTATCTCAACCGCTTCAGCCCGACAGGATTCTACTCCTCTGCTGTCGAGAACAGCTTCCTGCGTGAATTGAAGGCCCGCAACACGCGTCAGGTCGCTTACACGACAGAACCTGTCGGCGAACATGTCGAGGAATTCGCGTTCGGCCCCCGTGGCCGTACGGTTTACCTCACTGCACGAGACCTTGAGCAGGTGCAGGGCTGGATCGAGGCGGGATTTGACACGCCATTAAAGACACCGGATACCACGCTGGTCTTCGTTACCCAGGAAAAGTCTCGTCAGATTCGCACCGACCAGATCGAATGCATGGGCTGTCTGAGTCAATGTCGCTTCTCGAACTGGAAATGCAACGAAGCGGGGACCACAGGCCGTAAACCCGATCCGCGCAGTTACTGCATTCAGAAGACGCTTCAGACGATCAGCCATTCGGAAGACATCGAGACGCAGCTGATGTTCGCCGGACACAATGCGCATCGATTCGCATCGGATCCCTGGTACGCAAACGGGTTCGTGCCGACAGTTGCACAACTCATGGATCGCCTGCAGACCGGCCAGTAGATTCGTCACGCTGTTCGTTCGAGGCTTTCCCCGTGCGTTCCGGATGTCATGCTCCCTGGATGACGCCGCAACTGCATGAACGCCAGGCAGTCCGTCCGCACGCGACTGATCCGAAGGGTCGGGAGGCGGTGTTACAGAAACAACCGTGTGTCTGGCTGAATTCGTGACATTGAAATCTGTTGTTGCTGGATTCAACAAACTGACCTGACGTCGGCGAGATGTTCGTAAACACCGGTCTGAAGCGTACGGGTAAGCGACACGAACTGTTCATATGCCCTTTCTCGAAGGGTGCCAGTCTCGTAACAGCCGGGATCCATTTTTCGGGAAGCATACGGTGCCCTTGTCCTGCCTCACCGTTTACAACGCTTTGAACCAGTTCGGACAAGCAGGCATCATCGGCGAGAACCCTCACGTCCGACTCGGCTCCACACTGTGATTTCCATGAATCGTCCTGCAGTCGCTACATCGATGTTCCAGCAAAGGATCTTCACCCGGGAGCGCTTTCCGGACCGTCGGATCCACGGTGTCGACATCGTGATCAGGTTGTCCCCCTGAAAGAATGTCAACGCCGTCATTTTGCGCGCAAACCGCACACACGATGCAGTGTTCTGCGCATGGTCTGGTCTCCGACTGAAGGCACAGGCCGAGACGGATCTCCGGTTCGGGAGCAACTCGACACCAGACAACTGGTACGACAAGATGTTCGAAGTCTACTATCGCGTGGTGGTGCGAACGAGCAGCGGACGCAGGCACGACGCCCCTTCTCGTGTCGTTGCAGCCCTGCGGTTTTCGCCCGTTGAACCGAGTACACCGAGGAAAATCCGGATGTTGTCTACTTACGAAGTCAAGGTGCCCGACGCATGGACTGATCACTACGGTCACATGAATGAAGGATACTATGTCGTGGCCGCCAGCGATGCGTCATGGGAACTGCAGGCCAAACTCGGTATCGGCACAGATTACTACGACAAGACCGGTTGCGCGCTGATCACCGTGGAATCGCATGTGCGATATCTGGACGAGGTGTCACTTGGCGAAATTCTTTCATTCAACAGCCTGCTTCTCGCTGTTGATTCCAAACGTCTGCACATCGGTCATACGTTCCACGTCGGAGACAGGAATTGCGGAACCATCGAATGTCTGTGGCTCCATTTCGACCATAACGCGGGTCGCGTGAAACCGTTCAGCGATGATCAGATTCGCCGACTCCAGGAACAACTGATCGACGAAAGTCCGCCCTGGGCCGGGCGGAACATCAGCCTGCAGCCGCGTCAGAAAGCGTAAATCCAGCCTTACGCGTTTCGGGTGATCATGACCTTCACAGGCGCCCATGAACGCGACGATTGTTACGTCGTGCACCATGTTGTCGAACGGGTCCCTGACAATCCCATGGCACAAGGGTGTTGATGTCCGACTGAATCGGCTGGATGAACGTCCACCGTTCAAACCACACCGGCATCAGCTGCAACTATCCGCAAAACGCGCGATTTCCGTGTCTGCAGTCGGGTCTGATCATCCGGTTCGCCGATATCAATCACACGAAGGACAGAACAATCGTTGCTTGGGGGAGGTGAAAAATCAGCCCGCCGACTGCGAAAGGGCAAGCCTGGATCTGACTGTCTCGTTTCCGGGTCGCGGATCCGACGGTACGAGAAGCGACAGGCAAAGTGACACGGCGGCCATGACAGCGCCCAACAGGAAGACTGCCATCCGTCCCTGCTCGTCGACGATCCAGATCAATCCGAGCATCCACGGCAATGTCACCGCGGCAATATGGTTGATGGTGAACGAAACACCTGCCGTGGACGCAATGTCACCGCGATCCGCAATCTTCCTGAAATAGCTCTTGATCGCGATGGCGAGCGCAAAGAACATATGGTCGAGAATGTAGAGCCCCGCCGCGACAATGCCGTTGTCGACAAACGCGTAGGCAACAAATATTCCGATCAGGCCGGCGTACTCGAAGACAAGCGCAACGCGCTCACCCCAGCGCATGATGATCCGGCCAATCCGCGGAGCCAACCACACGGCGATGACGTGGTTCGCAGCAAACAGCGCAACAACAGCTTCCGGACGGTAGCCAAATTCCGAAACCATGAGGAACGCGGCAAAACCAACGAAGATCTGACGCCGCCCGCCTGACATGAATTCAAGCGCGTAATAAAGCCAGTATCGCCGCTTGATCACGATACTCATCGTCTGAAAGTTTGATTCCCTGAATTTGGGAAAGAAGGAATAGCAAAAGGCGCCGACACACACGACGACACCGCCGGCAAACAGGTAGACGATCCAGTACGAGGCTTGCAGGAATTCAAAGGCGACAAAAACAAAGCCGTACGCAAGAAGGGAACAGGCGGCCGCAACCGCAGCCATGCGTCCCAGGACAAGTGGTAACTCGTCCTTTGAAGACCACTCCATCGAAAGCGACTGCTCGATGGTCGCGAGAAAGTGGAATCCCGTCGACATCAAAATGGTCGTGAAATAAATCCCCCAAATTGTCGGCAACAGACCCGTGATTGCGACACCGAGTCCCATCATGGACAGCGCAAGTATTGCGATTGTCTGCTGGCGCCAGATAAGGAGCAAATAGATGACGGTAAACGCCAGGAACCCCGGGATCTCGCGAATGGACTCCAGTACGCCGCGCTCAAAACCCGTAAACTCTGCCTTTTCCACGGCAAAGTTGTTGATCAATGCCATCCATGGCTCGAATGCCAGCGGAATGGATCCCGCAAGAACCAGAAGCATGATCTGCGGACTACGCCAACCGTCCTTGAGGACGCCTTGCCAGTCGCTGAACAGAACTCTACGAAGATAACTCACGCGGCGTTCCCGAATTCATGCATGTCGTTGACCAACCGGTGACTGTTCTCGTCTGTCGGATACCCGGTCGTCAAAGAATGAATCAGGCTCATGACGGAATTTCCTGCACGTCGAGACCTCAGTTCACGACCCTCCTCCGTCAAAGTTGTATGTCGTCAGGTCAAATCGTGGTTGACCTGTGACACCGGTCAGTCCGCCGTCGCACACCAGCATCGTCGAATTGACATAGCTGGCATCGTCGCTGGCCAGGAAACAGATGGCAGCCGCACATTCATCCGGAGTCCCGATACGCCCCAGCGGATTGCTGCGTTGATATGCCGCCGCCTGCTCGGGCGCGGCGTCGAGACTGCCGAGCATGCGCTCCGTGCCGATCGGTCCGGGGCAGATGGCGTTGGCACGAATATTGTACCGTCCGACTTCCCACGCGAGGCACTGGGTCAGATTCCAGATAGCGGCCTTTGCGCTGTTGTACGGTCCCCAACCAGGGTCGCCTGCAATGCCGGAAATGGAGGACATGTTCACAATCGCACCGCCACCCGATTTCTTCATGCGCTGGACTGCATTGCGACAACAGATAATCGTCGAACGAACATTGAGTTGCCAGATTCTCTCCCAGTCCGCCGTCGCCAGCCCCTCGACGGTTCCGAACATCGAATTTCCCGCGATATGCAGTGACACATCCAGTCGTCCGCCGGTTTGGCTGTCGACAACACGGTACGCTGCATCGATCTCTTCCTCGCTCATGACGTCCGCCGCAACTGCGGTGGCGTCAAATCCGTCATCCGTCAGTTCCCGAACGGCGGCGTACAACCCGGTCGTATCGACGTCAATGCCAATGACCGTCGCTCCTTCCCGAGCAAGACGCGACATGGATGCCTTGCCGATACCGTTGGCGGCACCGGTTACCAACGCGACCTTCTGGTAAAACCTGTTCATGGGTCCCTTCCCGATTCCCGGATTGACATGGCACTGACGGGCCTGTCGCTCTCATACCACGACAGGTGCCGGTTTGCTGATCACCAGCACACCACGACAGTCGTCCCGACGTTGACGATCAGTCTTGCAAGAAATTTTCTTGCAAGTTCGTCACCGTCAATACGATACAGTGTAATCCCGTTTCGGGCGCACTTGTATTCCATGGGGAATGTTGATCATGCCACGATTTTTCTTCGACAACGATGCCGATGTTTCCTGGCTGGAGGACCGAACGGTTGCCGTCCTCGGATACGGCAACCAGGGCCGAAGCCAGGCACTGAACATGAAGGACAACGGGATCGACGTGGTCGTCGGGAACATTGAAGACAGCTATGCAGATCAGGCCCGTGCGGACGGATGGGATCTATTACGAATAGACGAGGCGGCCGCAAAGGCCGATGTACTGCTGCTCCTGACATCGGACGACAGTCAGCCAGATGTATGGGACAACTGGATCAAACCGACCATGCACGACGGCAAGGTTCTTTGCTTCGCACACGGATTCAACATTCATTACGGTGAGATCAAGCCCTCCAGTCGCATTGATGTTGTCATGGTTGCACCACGGATGCTTGGCGAAGGCGTGCGCGCGACATTTCTCGAGGGCCGCGGGTTCCCCAGTCTGGTTGCCGTGGCACAGGACGGCAGTGGCAACGCGCAGAAATACTGTCTCGCGATTGCCAAGGCCATTGGCTCAACACGCATGGGAGTGCTCGAGTCGAGCTTCGAGGAAGAAGTACTCATAGACCTGTTCGAGGAACATCAACCGGGACTTTATGCGCTTCGGGCGATGTACACGGCGCTTGTCGAAGCGGGTTGCTCGCCGGAAGCCGTGATGCTCGACCTGTATGCGTCGGGCGAAAGTGTCAAGTTTGCCGAGTACGGCCGCGACCTCGGTGCATTCGAGCGGATGAAGCGCGCAAGTTCGACAGCGCAGTTCGGTCATCTGGTCTGGGCCAAACAGTATTTTGACGAGGAACGAACACTTGAGGGGATGCGCGAGATTCTCGCCCGGATCAAGGATGGCAGTTTCATCGAAGCGCTGAAGGCGGAGAAAAAACGCAACCAGAAGGCTGTCAACGAAGTGTGGAAAGAAAACAACGCGCATGATCTCGTCCAGAGGGAGCACGATCTCTACAAACTTCTCGGCCGCCGTTCGGAAGATGCACCACCGCCGGGCATCAACGAGGAATGAGAACAGAAAAACCGGTTTTCGCTCCCGACGGCAACGTGCCGACAGACCTGAACACGCACCGTCCCCGATCGTGACGTCCTTCAGACTGGGTATCGACATTGGCGGCACGTTTACCGACGTGCTGCTTTTTGACGATGCAACAGGTGAAACCTACGCGTTCAAGACGCCGTCGACAGGCGAAGATCCGTCGCATGCGGTCGCTACGGGTATTGCACGTATCTGCCAGATCAACGGTGTGAATCCTGCAGATATTCGATACTTCGCCCACGGTACGACACTTGCTGTCAACACGCTGCTCGAACGCAACGGTGCCGCAGTCGGTGCACTGATCACCAGGGGGTTTACCGATACCCTCGAACTTCGACGCCTGCGATTATCCAAGGCGAATGACTTCTTTGTCCCGAAACCACGCTCCCTTGTACCGCGCCGCCACGTCCGGCCGATCGACGAACGCATACGTCCGGACGGCAGTATCAAAATTCCGGTGCGTCGAGAGGATGTGGAAGAACAGGTTCGGTCACTTGTCGCCGACGGCGTCGAAGCGATTGCTGTGTGTTTCTTGCATTCGTACAAGAACGATACGCATGAGCGAACGGTTCAACAGTGGATCTCGCAAGGCCATCCCGATCTCTATGTCTGCACTTCCGCGCAGATCTGGCCGCAGCAACGGGAATATGAGCGCTTTCTCATAAGCGTGATCAATGCATATGTTGGTCAACGCATGAAGCACTACTTTGACCGTCTCAACACCCGCGTCAGGGAAACCGGCGTTGGGTGCGACATCTATTCGACGCGATCAAACGGCGGAGTCATGCGTATCGGCGCAGCCGCGAACCGTCCCGTTGACACAATGCTCTCGGGCCCTGCATCGGGTGTGATTGGCGCCCGTCATGTTGCGCAGGCAATCGGCGAAGAGGCGGTGATCACATTCGATATGGGCGGGACCAGCGCCGATATTTCGATTGTTCGCGGCGCGGTCGGATACTCCATGGAAAACACGATCGGTGACTTCCCGGTCGTCATGCCGGCAGTCGATGTATCAGCGGTCGGTGCCGGTGGCGGTTCCATTGCACATATTGATGCTGAAGGCGTCCTCAAGGTCGGGCCGGAAAGCGCCGGTTCCAACCCGGGACCGGCGTGCTATGGACGCGGCGGCAGCCAGGCTACCGTCACGGATGCCTATGTTGTCACCGGTATTGTCGCACCGCATGGGCTGTTGGCAGGGGACATGCCGGTTTCGCAAGAGAAGGCCGTTGCAGCGGTCAATGCACTCGCGACAGCGTTGAACATGACAGCAGCTGAAACGGCTGACGCTATTCTCCAGGTTACATCAGCACGAATCTATGCAGAGATCGTGCCGCAAATTGCCCGGCGCGGGGTTTCTCCGACGAATCTTTCGATCATTGCCTATGGCGCTGCCGGACCGACTCACGTCTTCATGCTGGCGCGTGATCTCGATGTAAAACGCGTCATCATACCCGGTTCTCCCGGGCTCCTGTGTGCATACGGTTGTCTGGTCGCAGATTTTCGGGCGGACTTCGTGCGCAGTATCTGGCGCGACTTGAACGAGATCACGGAATCTGATTTGCAACAGGTCTTTGCGGATCTGGATCAGGAGGCCCACCAGTGGATGACGGAACAGGATGTCACCGTTGACAATGTGAGTCTGACGCGTTCGGCCGACATGTGTCATGTTGGCCAGTCGTATGAAGTCAATACAGTCTTTCCCGGGGTTCCGTCACATCAGCTGAAGATCCACGACATTCTCGCGTGGTTTCACAAACGATATGACGAAATATACGGATACAGTGATTCCGCGGCGCCAGTCCGCATGCTGGAAGCGCGTGTCCAGATTACCGGTGTAACCCGCAAGCCAGCTGAAAAGGCACCTTCCGCATTGTTGCCATCCGGCAATTCGCGGGCTGGTCGCAGACAGGTACACGAGTTCGGCAAGGAGCAGGTTGCAACGGTCCTGCGCCGCGAACAGGTGCAGATGGGCACGTGTTACGCAGGACCGCTGATCATCGAGCAATATGACACGACCGTCTGGGTGCCGGAGGAATTCACGATCAAGCGCGACAACGCGGGTAATCTGATCGGAGAACGACGTGATTGATCACAGAATCCAGCTTGAGATCATCCTGAATCGTTTTCAGGCGGTCGTTGATGAAATGGCGCAGGTCATTTCGCGAACGGCGCACACGGTCTTCGTGAAGGAGACGCAGGATTACGGATCGGTCCTCGTTTCGCGCGCGGGTGAAGTGTTCGCCGCACCGCGTCGTTACGGCGTTCTCATGATGATCGGTATGCCGATGCAGGACGCCATCAGGCATGTCGCTGATGATGTCAGGGACGGTGATATATTCATCTCCAACGACCCCGACGCGACACGGGGAATGGCGACCCATCTTTCAGATGTCTATCTCTGGAAACCGATCTTCCTGGACGGCGTGTTGCTCTGTTGGGCCTGGACGTTCATCCATGTCTCGGACATCGGCGGCAGGGTACCCGGTTCAATCGCACCGTCGAGCGAGGAGATTTATCAGGAAGGCCTGCGGATAACACCGCAACACCTCTATCGCGCCGGTGAACTGAACAAGCCTCTGCGCGACATGATTCTCGCAAATTGCCGGACTCCCGAACAGAACTGGGGAGACATGAAGGCATGCCTTGCCGGACTTGCGACAGCGGAGCAGCGTATACGTGAACTTTGTGCCCAGCATGGGCGCAAACACATCGATTCAATGATCACCCGGGTGCTCGATTACGCAGAAACACAGTCCCGACGGGTGATCGCACACGTCCCGGACGGCGTTTACCGTTACTCGGACTATCTCGAAGGCGACATGGTCGGACTGGGTCTGCTCAGAATACATGTCGCCCTGAAAGTCGACGGGGACGAGATGCTGCTCGACTTTACGGGATCTGCACCGCAGGTGCGCGCCGCGCTCAACATCCCGACCTACGGACACCATGGACACTGGATGCTGATTACAGGCCTGGTGAACTGGCTTTGTACACAGGAACCGGGTATTGCCTACAACGCCGGTCTTGTCCGCCCTCTCAAGGTCAGAATTCCGCGCGGCACAATCCTGAATCCGGAACCTGGCGCAGCGTGTGGCGCCCGGTATTCGACAAGTCACAAGGTTTGCGACGTCACGGTTGGCGCTCTCGCCGCCGCGGTGCCCATGGAATTGCCTGCAACAGATTCGGGCCAGGGATCCATCCTTCTTGTGTCAGTGCCAGACTTCGAATCCGGTGGTCGCAAGGTATCGGTCATACAGCCGATCGTCGGCGGGTCCGGCGGGCGTCCGAACGACGACGGTGTGGATGGAACGATGGTTATCCTGAATTTCCTCAAGAACATCCCCACGGAGCTGTTTGAAACCGAAATGCCGGAAATCCACATCCGGCACTACGGCCTGCGTCCGAATTCCGGAGGTGCGGGCCGGTTTCGCGGCGGTACCGGAATCGAGATCGAATTCGAGACCACAGTCCCCTTCACATCGATTACCTCCCGTTGCATGGAACGCTACATATTCGGACCACCCGGCAAACTCGGTGGTGAGATGGGAAGCACCGGATACACGCTCCTGAATCCCGGAACCGCGGATGAAACGGATCTGGGAAAGATCGACGTCCTCGAATTGCAACCCGGTGACGTCCTGCGGATCGGCACACAGGGAGGCGGCGGCTTTGGCGACCCGCTCGAGCGTACGGCGTCGAGGGTACTCGATGACGTAAGAAACGGACTGGTCGAAAAGGAAAGCGCAGCGAGTCAGTATGGTGTCGTGATCAGCGCCGATGGATCATCCGTCGACATGCCGGCGACGGATCTGCGACGCGATCAGATACGCGCGGAACGGGCGTGGGATACACCGCCGCTTTATGGTCATGGTCTCGCACGATCCGAATATTCGTCGATCTGGACAGACGAATTGCAAGACGCGATCGCTGCCGCAACGGAAGGACTGTCGGTTCCCTTGCGTCAGTACATGCATGGCAGGCTTGAAGCGCAAATCAGATCGATGCTCGACGCCGGCGACCGCGTCCTGCCTTCGAATATCCCGTCAATACTTCGCGAACTGGACAACCGTGCAACCCGCGCGTTATCCGGTACCCGCGTTTCGTAACGCGCGTCGATCCAGTCCTTAGATTTTGCCCGCGAGCAGCGAACGACCGGTCATCTGTGCCGGTTTCTTCATTCCCATCAGATCCAGTAACGTCGGCGCGAGATCCGACAGTCCTCCTGTCCCGGACTGCAGTTTGCGGTTGCTGTTGTAGAGGACCAGTGGCACCGGATTCGTCGTGTGTGCCGTGTGTACATTCCCGGTTTGTGGATCGCGCATCGTTTCGATATTGCCGTGATCAGCGCATATGACCAGTTGGCCACCGACGTCGCCAACCGCCGCCGTTATCTGTCCCAGACAGTCGTCGACCGCTTCAACGGCGCGAATTGCAGCCGGCAGGACGCCCGTGTGACCGACCATATCGGGGTTGGCAAAATTGCAGACAGTCAAGTCGAACGATTGCCGACGAATTTCGGAAACCAGCTTCCCGGTCATCTCGAACGCCGACATTTCCGGTTTCTGGTCGTACGTAGCGACGCGTGGCGACGGAACAAGAATTCGTTCCTCCCCGCTAAAGACCTGCTCCCGTCCTCCGTTGAAGAAATAGGTGACGTGCGCGTACTTTTCGGTTTCGGCAATGCGCAACTGCCGCATGCCGGCATCCGCCACAAGATGACCCAGCGTCATCGATACATGGTGTGACTCGAAGATTGCCGGCATGAGTCGATCCAGATCATCCGAATAGGAAACCATCCCTGCAGCCGCTGCGAATTCCGGCATGCGGGTTCGCGGGAAGGCCTCAAATTCTGCCGCCAGCAATGAGCAGAGCAATTGACGTACCCGATCAGCCCGGAAGTTTGCCATGAGGAAACCGTCGCCGGCGCGTATGCCCTGGTACGTTCCGATCGTCCGCGGTGTGACAAACTCGTCACTCTCGTTTGCATCGCGTGCTGCGGAAATCGCCTCGTTCACATTCGCGTCATTCGTGCCACGGGCATCGACGATGCAATGCCACGCCTTCTCGACCCGGTCCCATCGCCGGTCCCGATCCATTGCCAGCGATCGGCCGATGACCGTTGCAAATTGAGCCTGCGGGGCATCCGCCAGGAATTTTGCGACAAATTCTTCCGAACTGACCGGTGGTGTATCGCGCCCATCGAGAAATGCATGAATCACCACGGGAACACCGTTGGCAGAAATGATGTTGGCCAGCTCGGCAATATGATTCTGATGGGAATGCACGCCGCCTGGCGAAAGCAGGCCCGCGAGATGACACCGGCCGCCGCTTTGTCTCATGCGCTGAATAAAGTCGTCGAGCACCGGTCGGCGCGCGAGCGAACCGTCTCTGATGGCGGAGTCGATACGCGGCAGGTCCTGCACGAAAATCCTGCCGGCACCCATTGTCATGTGGCCGACTTCGGAATTGCCCATCTGTCCGCATGGTAGTCCGACAGCCTCACCGGAGGTCGCCAGTGCACACGACGAGGCATTGGAAATCAGCCGGTCCCACAGCGGCGTATTGGCAAGATGGATAGCGTTGGCAGGGCCGGCCCGATCAAGGCCCCAACCATCAAGTATGCAGAGGACCAGGGGCGCCCTAGTGGCGTGCGGCATCTGACTCATTCCTGATCAGGGTCGAATATTCTCGACAGGGAACATGCCCGTTCACGCCGCGCGCGGTAGATCCGAAACCACACTGCGTCGTTGTTCAGGCAGCAGCGCCTATCGGACCCGCAAGCGGCATGGCCCACATGCGTTCGAGATTGTAGTGGCTGCGCACTTCCTCCCGAAAAATGTGCACGATGACAGTGCCGAGATCGAGAAGAACCCAGTCTCCCCTCTCGTACCCTTCGATGCCGAGTACGCGTTGATGCCTGTTCTTCAATGACCTGATCAGTCGGTCGGCAAGTGCCGTCACCTGGCGTTGTGAAGTGCCGCTGCAGATGATCATGAAATCGGCGATGGTAGTCTTGCCAGCGAGATCGATTGTGACAATCTCCTGCGCCTTTCCGTCTTCAAGTGCGGTTTTCGCGCAGGATACGGTTTCCAGGGAGTCCGCCCTGAAATCGGAATTTTCGGAAATCGATGCCTCTCCCTTCACGGTTCAGAATTGTTCAGGAACTGAAGTAGCGGACTGCCCGATGCGTGCCCTGATTGCGGTGGCAGACGCCGGGTGGCGCATTCCCTGGATGAATGTCCAGATCGGAGGGGTACGGCGCGCAAGGACATGCGCCTGATTCGCGTGACTTCTGCGATTGCGAAATCTCGTTGCAGCTCGGCTCTCCAGACAGGTGCGAGAATAAGGATAGCGATCAAACACTGCAATCGGAACCCGTTTGAACAGTCGTGGCCAGTGACGCCATTTGTGAACGGTCGCGAGGTTGTCTGCGCCCATCAACCAGACAAACCGGATGCTCGGCGCATGGTGCGCCAGCCAGGTAATCGTGTCCACGGTGCCGGCGACACGCAGGTGTGCCTCGAACCCGGTGACGAACGTCGTACGGTTTTCCGCAAAACGGATTGACTGATTCAGTCTGGCATCAAAATCGGCAAGATCATCAGCCGATTTCAGGGGATTGTGCGGTGCAACAAGCCACCAGATTGCATCGAGTCCGAGCAATCTGCGTGCACGATCAGAAATGTGAACATGTCCTTCATGCGCCGGATTGAAAGAACCGCCCAGCAAACCGACGCTTCTACCGCGAAATCTCGTCAGCAGCGGCAGCAGATCTGTCAGGGCCTTGTCTGTCCCGTACCACGGACAAGGTACTTCATGGTTGTCAACTGCTCGACACCGACGGGACCGCGTGCGTGCAATCTGTTGGTGGAGATGCCGATCTCCGCACCCATGCCGAATTCGCCACCATCGGCGAACTGGGTTGAGGCATTCCACATCGAAATCGCACCCGGCGTTCGCTGAAGGAACCGTTCCGCACAGGTCGCGTTGTTTGTAACGATCGAGTCAGTGTGATTCGATCCGTACCGGCGAATGTGCGCCAATGCACCGTCCACGCCGTCCACCATCCGCGCCGAAATGATGGAGTCAAGATACTCGGTATCCCAATCTTCATCGGCAACAGGCGTTATCCTGTTATCCAGCAAGCGGACATCATCATCACCGCGGACTTCACAACCGGCGTCGAGAAGTGCACGAACCACCGTCGCGCACATGCTGGAGGCCAATGCCTTGTCGAGAAGCAGCGTTTCCGCTGCACCGCAGATACTCGTTCGCCGCATTTTTGCGTTGACGGCCACGTCACATGCCATCGCGACGTCTGCTTCGCCGTCGACATAGACATGACACAGTCCCGCGAGATGCGCGATGACCGGCACCCTGCTCTCGTTCTGGACACGTTCGACCAGGGATTGTCCGCCGCGCGGCACCAGAATGTCGATCCACTCCGTCATCGTGAGCATTTCACCCACCGCAGCCCGATCGGTGGTCGGAACAAGCTGAATACTCTCAAGCGGCAGCCCGGCAGCGTCCAGACCCTTGTGCAGACAATCGACGATGGCGCGCGATGACATGAAACTCTCGGACCCGCCCCGCAGAATTGCCGCGTTCGCCGACTTCAGACAGAGGCCGCCGGCATCCGCCGTAACATTCGGACGGGCTTCGTAGATGATTCCGATCACGCCCAGTGCAACGGCGACCCGTGCGATGTCCAGTCCATTCGGCATCGTCCAGCGGGAAAGTTCACGTCCAACCGGGTCCTCCAGCGCGGCAATTGCCTCAAGGCTCCGTGCGATCCCCTCGATCCGCGACTCGTCGAGCAACAGACGATCACGCATTGGTCCGGGCAGATCACGTGCCGCGTCCATGTCGTGCGCATTGGCCTCGACAAGATTTCCGGAGGACTGACGAATTTCACGCGCCGCGACCGTGAGAGCCGTGTTTCGTGCATCCGCCGTTGACAGGGACAGGATATCGGCAGCATGCCGTGCGCGACGGCCGATCCGGTTCATGGTTTCGTGAATTGTGATGTCTTCGCGTGATGTGTTCATGACATGACCAAGTCGTCGCGATGTATGAGTTCATGCCGCCCGGGATACCCGAGAAGGCATTCTATTTCACCACTTCTGTGACCCGCAATCCGGTTCGCATCATCAAATGAGTAGCCAACAAGTCCACGCGCAAGTTCCTGCCCGTCCGGCCCGGTCACGACAACGGCATCACCCTTTTCGAATCCCCCCTCGACCCGCATGACACCGGCTGGAAGAAGGCTGCGGCCGTTGGACAGTGCTTTCGCAGCACCGGAATCAACCGTGACAATACCTGAAGGTCGCAATGTCCCTGCAATCCAGCGTCGACGGGCCGTCGACGGATTATCCTGCGCGACAAACCAGGTGCACGGCTTGCCATCTGCGACATCACGCAATGCGTGGCCGTTTCGCCCATCGGCAATGACCATGTGGCAACCCGCCTGCATCGCAATGCGCGCCGCCTCGAGTTTTGTCTGAATTCCCCCGGACGAGTCACCACTGGGAATCTGGCCCGCCATGTCCTCGATCTCCTGGGTAATCGCATCAACACAGGGGATCAGCCTGGCATCGGGGTGATGACGCGGGTCACGATCAAACAGTCCCTGGACATCGGAGAGAAGAATGAGAACATCCGCACTTGCCATCATGGCAACACGCGCTGCAAGGCGGTCGTTGTCGCCGATCCGGATCATGTCCGTCGCAACGGTATCGTTCTCGTTGACCAGCGGTATGACGCCGAGCCGCAACAGCGTGTTGACGGTATTGAGGGCATTGAGGTAACGGCGGCGGTTTTCCGTATCGTCCAGTGTCAACAGAATCTGTGCCACCTCGATATCGTGCCTTCCCAGAACCTCCTGGTAGGCGAGCGCGAGCTGGACCTGACCTGCTGCAGCAGCGGCCTGACTTTCCTCAAGACGCAAGTTCCCGGAATTGAGCTTCAGCTTTCTGCGGCCAACTGCAATGGCACCTGACGTAACGATCACGACATCGACGCCGCGTCTCCTGAGATCCGCGATGTCATCTGCCAGAAGACCCAGCCATCCGCGCCCTATCTTGCCATTGCTGTCTCCGACGAGGAGATTGGAACCAATCTTGACAACGACACGTCGGGCGTTTTCCAGCCTTTCCTTCATGCCGCCTCCGCGGTTCGACGCCGTTCACTGACGATCGAAAGCAGTCTTGCCATCAGTGTATCGACCCCTTCCCCGCTGACGCCCGAAATCTCGTATACCGGACCGGCGGCGCCCACGAGGCATTCGCGTACGTCGGTTCTTTTCTCGGGTGTCAGTGCGTCGACCTTGTTGAGTGCGGTGATCGTCGTGGTCTCTTGCAGACCGTGGCCATATTCCCTGAGTTCGTGCCGAACCAGTCTGAAGTCCTCCAATACGTCCGATGCTGTTGCATCGACAACATGCAACAACACGCTACAGCGTTCCGCGTGACCAAGAAACCTGTCACCGAGACCCGCGCCCCTGTGGGCACCTTCGATCAAACCCGGCAGGTCAGCCATGACGAATTCATCGTCATCAAAGCCGACGACACCGAGGTTCGGGTGAAGCGTTGTGAACGGATAGTCGGCAATGCGTGGACGTGCACGTGAAACGACGGACAACAATGTGGACTTGCCCGCGTTGGGAAGTCCGACAAGGCCGACATCCGCGATCAGTTTGAGCCGCAACCAGACCCAACACTCCTCTCCGGGCCAGCCGGGGTCTGCCCGGCGCGGTGCCTGGTTGGTCGACGATTTGAAACGCATGTTTCCCCGGCCGCCGTCACCGCCTCGCAGAAAAACGGTTCTCTCGCCGGGGTCCGTGACATCAAGCAGGACCATTGACCTGTCTTCGGAAAGCACTTGTGTTCCGGGAGGCACCTGAACCACAAGCCTCTTGCCGCTGGCACCGGTTTTCTGTTTTCCGGCGCCCGGCGTCCCGTTGGACGCACGAAAGTGCTGCCTGTAGCGAAAATCTATCAGCGTGTTCAGGCTTGGCTCACAGGCGAAAACGATGTCGCCTCCCCGTCCGCCGTCACCGCCGTCGGGTCCGCCATACTCGACATACTTTGCCCTGTGAAAACTGATGCACCCGCCGCCGCCATCTCCGCTTCGCAGATAGACCTTGGCTTCATCAAGAAACTTCATGCTGATCGCAGGAACGACAACGCATCGAGACGGTTACCTTATCGCGAGCAAGCGTCCGCGATCATGCGGTCTTCCTTCCCTGTTTGGCTGGGAAAGGTGACATCCGTTCAGGTCGTCGATGCCTCGAGAACGTCGATGTATGTGCGGGCGCCGGCAACCGTACGAAAACGGACCTGGCCTTCCGAGGTTGCAAAGATCGTGTGGTCCTTGCCGATGCCGACATTGTGGCCCGGGTGGAACCTGGTTCCTCTCTGCCGCACGATGATGTTGCCCGCCAGGACATGTTCGCCACCGAACTTTTTTACGCCGAGGCGTTGCCCGGGAGAATCACGGCCGTTGCGCGAACTGCCGCCCGCTTTCTTGTGTGCCATTCCTCAGTCCTCCTGATTTTCGCCCGTATTGCTACGCAAGGATGTCCGTGACACGAAGAACCGTCTTGTACTGCCGGTGTCCTGCTTTCCTGCGATATTTCTTGCGACGTTTCTTCTTGAAGACGATGATCTTGTCATCGCGTTTCTGTTCAAGAATCTCTGCGAGGACCTTCGCATCCTCCGGAGCGAGATCAACAGACTCACCTTCGCCGATTGCAAGAACCTTGTCGAACGCGACTACGTCGCCTGGTTCACCGTCAAGTCTTTCGACGGCCAAGACATTGTCCCTGGCAACCCGGTACTGTTTGCCGCCAGTCTGAATGACTGCATACATGCGAAAAACCCCGTCTAGTCGGCGCTCGAATTCAATCTTTGCGGAGTGGCTCGAATTACGCGGCGGACTGCTTTATGTCAAGTCTGCGGGAGCGGTAACCGAAGGGAAAATCAGTGAGCGATGATGATCTGAACTATATGTCCGCAAACTGCGCTGCAAGGCTCTTCAGAACGCGTGCGCTGTCACCGGTCGAACTTCTTGATGCCGTCATCTCGCGTGCGCAAGCCATCAGGACCTCGGTCAATCCATTTGGCGACCTGTATGTCGATGAAGCGCGTGCGCGTGCGAAAGAAGCCGAAGCGCTTTTTGTCTCTCGCACCGACGAGGCTGGCGCCCTGACAGGTATTCCGCTTGCCGTGAAGGACATGAGCAGGATCAGCGGCAAACGGACAACATACGGGTCGATGATCCACCGGGACAACGTGGTCTCCGAAACCGATATCGACATTGCCCGCCTGCGCGATGCAGGCGCCAACCTGTTTGCGCGAACAACAGCACCGGAATTCGGTTGGTTGTACACAACCCAGTCGCGAATCTGGGGTGTCACGCACAATCCCTGGAAACATGGCATTTCTCCGGGGGGATCGTCCGGCGGTTCCGCGGCCGCGCTCGCTGCGGGTGCGACAACCGTCGCAACGGGCGGCGACAGTACGGGATCCATTCGACAACCTGCGAGTCAATGCGGTGTCGTCGGTTATCAAGCGCCATACGGACGAATACCGATTCTCGGAGCGAACCTGTATTCAGGCTATCTCCACCACGGGCCCCTCACCCGCACGGTGGCCGATGCCGCACTCCTGGCGAACATCATGTCGGGACCCGACATGCGCGATCACAACAGCCTTACTGATCGCGTTGTCCTGCCGACAGAACCGGACAATATCAGGGGCCTCAAGATTGCCTGGTCGATCGACCTCGGACATTACGAGGTCGTGGACGACGTCGCACGTGCAACCATGGATGCACTTTCGGCGCTCTCCGATGCCGGGGCTGACGTTCGTGAAGTGTCGGTTGACTGGGCAAGCGAGGCCATCCGTCTCGGACATGGATCACAGGAATTCCTGGCACAGGCCAAGCTGCAGCAGGCCGTGGAGAGTCACGGAGACATTGTCAGCGATTACGTACCGCAACTGCTGGAAACAGCAATGTCCTTCACTGCTGATGATTTCCGGCGGTCGATCGAGGTCGCAGGCGAGATCTGGCACGAACATCTTGGACCATTGTTCTCGGAGCACGACCTCTTTATCACCCCGACAGTCTCGTGCCCGTCCATTCCGGCAACCGGCTGGCAAAAGGACACCATCGAAGTGAACGGACGCGCCGTCACGGATACGCAGACGTCCATGACAGTTCTCTGGAACATGTTCGGTCGCTGTCCGGTTCTTGCCGTGCCATCAGGCATGACGCGTGACGGGCTGCCGTGTGGATTACAGATTATCGGACGACCTTGCGACGACCCCACGGTGTTTCGAGCAGGTCTTGCCCTGGAGCGGGAACGGCCCTGGCTTGACACACCGCAACATCGTCCTGTTCTCTGAAACTGAAACGGTCTGGACCCTGACGTCATGCGCGATTTTCGAGACGAGATTACCGCCCGCTACGATGCGCCAATGTATCGGGCGATGCTCGAGGTTTACGGAGATCAGATACACCCCGGAATCTTCGAACACGGCGATGAATCACTCCACACGGCTTCCATGCGCGCGACACGCAGACTGGCTCGGATGGCCGGGCTGAAAGAAGGGGACAATGTGCTCGAAACCGCCTGCGGCGTTGGCGGGACCGCAAGGTTTCTTGCGCGTACATACGGATGCTCGATCACGGCGACCAATATTTCACGGGAACAGATCACTATCGCGCAGGAATGGTCACGCGCTTCGGACACCATTATCTGGGAGTTTGCAGACTTCGAGGATCTTCCATACGACGACGGCAGTTTCTTATTCTACTGGTGTCAGGACTCCCTGATCTTCTCACCTGATCGGGAGAAAGCGATTGCCGAGGCCGCCCGGGTGCTTGAACCCGGTGGTATCGCAGTGATCAGTGATCTGACCGTCCTGGGTGACCCGGACGATCGGACACGCGGTCTATTGGGAGAAATCTCGGAACCCGGGTTGTGGTCGCCTCGACACTATCGTGACGCACTGGACAGCGCAGGTTTCAGCGTGTTTGCCGAGGAAGACTGGAGTGCGCATGTGCTCGGTTCCTTTCGGCGTATTCGTGCTGAAATCACCGCACGCAAGGAGAAACTTGCAGAAATTGCAAGTCTTGAGGATGTCGAAAACACCATGTCACGATATGCATTGTGGTGTGAAACGGCGGAAACTGGACACCTCGGATGGACGGCACTGACCGCCCGCAAGACTGGAGCAGGTGACGAACAATGACGACGGACGACGAATTTCAGGCGGTATGCAGTGCCCTCGAGCAGGTTCCATTTCTTGCCGGAACACCATCCGATCAGCTGAAGGTCGAACGGCTCTACAGTTTGACCAACAAGGTCTTTCGGGTTCATACACCCGATTCAGTTTACTGTGTCAGACTGCCGGGCGCAGGAACCGAAAGCTACATTGACCGGAATGTGGAGCAGACCAATGCCGTCGCCGCGGCGCAGGCAGGCGTCAGTCCGGAAGTTCTCCATTTCGACGAACAGGCCATCATGATCACGCCGTTCCTTGAGGGGACGACGACAATGTCGCCGGAGACGTTCCGTACCCGTCATGGTGCGCCGAAGCGGGCTGGCGAGGCATTCGCCAAGTTGCACAGTTCCGGTCCGGTCTTCGCGTTCCGCTTCGAACTGTTTTCCATGATTGACGACTACCTCGCACATCTTGGCGAAATGGGCGTGACTGATTTCCCTGAGGGCTACCACGCGCTCGTGGAACAGGCAGATGGCGTTCGTGCGGCACTTGCAATGCACGATCTTCCACTTGTTGCCTGTCATTGCGACCCGATGTGCGAGAACATGCTCGATGACGGAGACAGGATGTGGATCATCGACTGGGAGTATTCCGGCAACAACGATCCCATGTGGGATCTCGGCGACATGTCCGTCGAGGCGGGGTTCGATGAAAGCCAGGACATGGAAATGCTCGTCGGTTACTTCCAGAGAAAGCCAACGGATTTCGAACACGGTCGCATGGTCATCTACAAGGCGTTGTGCGATCTGCTGTGGACATTGTGGGGTCTCGTCCAACACGCGAACGACAACCCCGCTGACGACTTCGAGGCCTATGCAATCCAGCGATTTGAACGGTGCAGGAACTTGATGACATCACCGGAGTTTGCGCGTCACCTGCGTGCAGTCGAGGCAGGTTGAACATGCATTCGACACTTCGAAGGCCGGCCAACCGTCACCTGCTGGCCTGACGTTCAGCCTCCAGTCACGGGAAACCGGAACCTTGGTTGACAACCAGATCGACAATTCCGTCGACCTCTTCGAGAGGATGCTGCCGCGCAAGAGGGACGAAACGGTTTTTGATGCCCCGTGGCAGGCGAGAATATTCGCGATCGTCACGCTTCTCTACGAAAGCGGTCACTTCTCCTGGAAAGAGTTTCAGGATCTGCTGATTGATGAAATCCGGAACAACGGTGCTGCAGACGGATCGGACTACTATGACCGCTGGTTTGCTGCTGCCGAGCGTCTGCTCCACAATCTCGGACTTGTCGACAACGTGAATGACGGCATTGCCGCGGTGCAACCACATCGACACGGGCAACATGCACACCGCGAGCCTGTTGCCGTATCTTCGGCCCGTGAGGGACCGCATTCCGATTGATGACGCACGCAGCGCGGTCGGCCGCGTATGCACGGGAACGGCACGAACCTGCCGCCCCAGGATGCGTTGCCAACCGTTGTCGTTGCATGTGTCGCGCGTGCAAGCGTCATCGCTGGTGGAAACCGGGCCGATTGATCGGGTGACTCACGCAGAGGTTTCGGCTCCTGAAACGAAAACGGAGAAGACAGGTTGAACAACCAGACAAGGTCAATTGAAAGAAAACACGAGAAACACCAGACAGCGGTCTGGGAGGAGGTTCCGTCGAAAACGCCCGATCGCTCGCACTGTGATCATGTCATGTCGGACAACATGGTCCCGATGCGCGACGGTATCAGGCTCGCAACCGATGTGTATCTGCCGGCGTGTGACGCCCCCTTCCCGACAATTCTGACACGGCTGCCCTATGGCAAGACTGAACCCTATTGTTTCATGCCTGCCGTTGCACGCTTCTGGAACCGGAAGGGATACGCGGCTGTCGTGCAGGATGTTCGCGGAAAATGGGACTCCGAGGGCCATTTTGAACCGAACCTGGCCGCAAACGAAGTGCCCGACGGGTACGACACGATTGAGTGGATCGCCACACAGCCCTGGTCGAATGGCCGGGTCGCCATGTGGGGCGAAAGTTATTACGGATTCACCAGTTATGCCGGAGCAACGGGCGGGCATGCCGCGCTGGTCTGTGTTGCACCGGGCGATATCAGCCTCGACCGATACACCGCAACAATGCGTTACGGTTGCCTTCAGCTCAACACCGTCGGATTCTGGGCTATCTCCATGACAGACCAGAAATACCAGGATCTCTCGGACGTGGATTGCTGGCATCTGCCTCTCAAGGACATCGCCAATGCCGCCGGCGTACCATCGCGTTACTACGACGAACTCATGGCAAACCCATTGCCGTCACCATTCTGGGAGGATCACGGCTTGCTGCCGGGATACGACTCAATCCGGATACCGGTGCTTCACTGGGGCGGCTGGTACGACAACTACCTGGGTCCGACCATTGCCGACTGGCGCAGGATGAACAGGAACAACGCGGACGCGAAGAATCAGCATCTTTTCATCGGACCGTGGGATCACGAAGGATCAGCAGACAGGCTTCATCGTGTTGGTCTGCTCCCCGTCGAACCTGGTACCGCGGAAACACGATGGGACACGTTTTCTGCGTTTTTCGACCACTATCTCATGGAACTCGATAACGGTTTCAACGAGGGTGGGGCTGTCCGGTACTATGTCATGGGAAAGGACGTGTGGCGTGACAGCGAAAGTTGGCCGCCTGTGGAGACAGAGTCCGTCGCCGTTTACCTGCGTTCCGGGGGTGCAGCAAACAGTTCAACAGGCAATGGAACATTAAGCTATGACCCGCCTGCCGCCGACGAGCCGCCTGACACGTTTCTCTACGATCCACTGGATCCGGTTGCAGAAACAGTCGCGTACGATTGCTGGTCGCTCGCCGGAGAGATGCAGGACCGACGAGACATCGCGATACGCCAGGATGTACTCGTCTATACGGGCCCGCCTGTTCCAGAAGGACTGGAACTGACGGGAACGATTTCGGCGATCATTCACTTTTCGTCAGATGCAGTCGATACGGATGTCACGGTCGCCCTCGTCGACGTCGCGCCGGACGGAAGTGCCAACCTGATTCAGGATGGTATCCTGCGTTGTCGCTATCGCAATGGTCTCGACCAGACCACACTGCTGGAACCGGGCTGTATCTACGAGATCGCGGTTGATCTGTGGTCGACGAGTTATGCGCTGCGCCCCGGACATGCGTTGCGGATCGAAATCTCGTCGAGCAACTTCAACAGATACGATCGCAATCTCAATACGGGAGAACCGCATGGTGAAGGTTCTTCACCCGTAAAGGCTACACAGACAGTCTTCCATGACAGCGAACATCCGTCTCGGGTGATGTTGTCGTTCTACCGCGGATAGCGTCATCGTCACTTCGGTCCTGATCCACGGCTTTGCGCTCACGGATCAAGTATCGCTTGCAGGTATTGCATGGTTTCGTCGTGCGACAGACGTTCGGTGATTGCGACAAGAAACGGCTTCGGGCTGGCTTCCGGCCACGACTTGAGTCGGCGCGGCCTGTGAAAGAGATGCTGTACGCCATCGACCACAACAGGCCCCTCCCCGTCCTCGACCCAGAGAAGTCCCTTGAGCCGGATAATCTTGTCTCCGTGCCTTTCCATTGTTTCGGCGACGGACCTGTTCACATGATCCCAGGCCAGAGGTCGACGTCCGGTCACCGCAACCGAACGCAGCCGTGCATGCGGGTGCGTGATTTCCTGTACTGATTTCGGATCGGTCCTGTCGACGGACAGGATTGTTTCAGGTGATACATTGCCGCCCGTTGCCGCGACAATCCGGGCATCTGCGTTGAACCGTGTGATTTCCCGTTTCGCCACTTCCGTGTCTCCGATGTCACCCTTTGTGATGACGACGCAATCTGCGAGTACAAGCTGGCGTTCGACTTCGGGAAACTTCCCGGTCGATACATGTCCGACGGCGGAATCATAGCAGGTCACAATGCTGGCCAGAGTGTATTGCGAGAGCCGCATCGGATCGCTGAGGAATGTCTGGATCACGGGCGCGGGGTCCGCAAGCCCTGTTGTCTCGACAACAACCCGTGCAAATTCCGGAACTTCACCCCGTTCTCGACGCTCGAGCAGTGACTGTAGGGTCGCAACGAGATCATTTCGCAAGCTGCAGCACAGACACCCGTTGTCGAGGAGCAACACATCCTCGCTGCTCTCTTCGATCAGGATATGGTCAATCCCGATCTCTCCGAACTCGTTGACGATAACCGCTGTATCGGCAAATGCCGGGTCCCGTAACAGACTGTTGAGAACCGTTGTTTTCCCGCTGCCGAGAAACCCTGTCAGGATTGTGACAGGAATCGGCACCGCATCGAGTGCCAGTGTTTTCAGGAGCCCGGCTGTTCGTTTGGCATCCATGTCGCATCCCAGAAGGAAGACGGGTTGGATGTCATGACATCAAAACCGCCGCATCGCGGTGGCGAGAGCCTGATACCTGCTGTTCGTCGTCGCAGTTCGGACTGTGCCTCCGCGACAATCGCCGGACCACGAAGCAGATCCATGCCTGCCATCGCCAGGGACTCGCCGGCAAATGCCGCGCCCTTGAATTGACTCGGGTGGCCGGATGCTGCGGTAAACGCCCAGTTGTGCAACGGGATTGACGTCGGCGCCGACCAATTGGCGCGGGCCAGTGGAATGTACCAGCTGGCCTCACCGTCATCCTGTCCGTACGGGTCACAACCATCGGTGTGAAGTGCGATTGCATCGTCCCAGTCCAGTGCGTCCGATCCACCAGACTGCCGCGAAAGCGAGACCATGAATTCGCGATCGACATCATCTCGTTTCGGTGGGCCAATCGTTTTCATGTTCCGATAGAGAACCTCGCCCAGCGTCTGATTGGGCAGATAACCCCTGGATGCGGATATCAGGAAATTCGTGACCGTCGTACCCGTGTATCGCGCCGCATCCCTGGCGACAGGGAGGATCATGTCCCACACCGCTTCGGCCCGCTCAAATCGTTCGTGACGAACCGTCATCCACAAACGCACCTCATCCGGTGTGATTGACGGCATGTAGCCGGCGGTGCGCAACACATGTCCGATCACGGCATCATTGAACTGATGGGCGCGCAGGCGTTCAACGGACTGGATGAACAACTCGGCAGCGTCGAGTGCATTCCGAGACCTGAGACTTCCACCGTGGCTTGCAACGCCGCTGAACACCAGCTCACTCGAGACGCATGACAGGCACGGTCGGGAAATTGCGCCATTCTGGTAGTCCGCATGATTGGCAAACAGCACGTCGATACCATCAAACGCACCGCGCTGGAGCATTGCGATCTTTCCCCAGAGAATTTCCTCTGCCGGCGTTCCGAGACAGACAATCGTTCCACGAATGCCTTGTTGCTCCATCGCATGTCGCAAGGCGATCGCCGCCCCTGCACCCGCTGCTGCGATATGATTGTGACCGCATGCGTGTCCGGCGTTCTTGCCATCGGGCGCACGGCGCGGCTCACAGAGATTCCCCTGACCCGGCAGTGCGTCGTATTCCGCCATGAAGCCAAGAACCGGACCCTCGCCGTTCGACCATTGTGCCCTGAACGCGGTCGGCATGTCGCATGTTCCCCGATCGACAACAAACCCGTTGTTGCGAAGCCAGGCCGAAAGCAGCGCTTCTGCGTGGTATTCCATCATTCCCAGTTCGGGATTCTCCCAGATCGATCGCGCAATTTGCCGTGCCTCACCCTCTACGGTTTGCCAACAGTCCTGCACAATCGCCTGCGACATCGATTCAGCCATGGTCGCGTTCTCCATTGGCCGCCATTTTCCCGGATGGCGTGTCGAGGTTGGTCTATTGCGTTGATGCCCGCCGTTGTAACGGTGGCGAATCTGGTCGGGTCGGAATGGA
The DNA here is from genome assembly GCA_965200745.1 of Alphaproteobacteria bacterium. GTDB lineage: Bacteria > Pseudomonadota > Alphaproteobacteria > SP197 > SP197 > SP197. The sequence continues at coordinate 2,101,164 of CBDAUZ010000001.1, read as the reverse complement.
ACGGCGTGTCGTGCGGCGCACGGCTTCGCGGTGCAACATGTAGACGCCGCCGGCGACAACCAGAAGCGAACCCGAAATAACCCACGCATCAGGTATGGTTCCGAATACGAGGTATCCAAGAATGACCGCCCAGATCATGCTGGTGTACTTGAATGGCGCAACAAGGCTGACTTCGCCCAGTCGGACCGCCTCGATCATGAGATACTGCGCTCCTGCGAGCAGTAAACCGGCCACCGCAAGCATGGCGATATGAGTCCATGGCATCGGATGCCATCGGACTTCCTCCCATCCGAAGAGAGGATCAACAAATGCCGAGCACAAACCCGTTGCAAAGACGCCGATTGTCGTCACGAGAAGAATCGACGACGACGAATCAGAGAAACTCAATCGTCGGGTCACAATGTCCCGCAGGGCACCCGTGACGGCGGCGCCGAGTGGCAACAACGCCGCAAGTGCAATCCCCTCACCCGTTGGTTTGAGGACCAGTATCACCCCGATCAGCCCCACCAGAACTGCAGACCATCGGCGCCAGCCAACCTTTTCGCCAAGAAAGGGTACCGCAAGAACCGTACCCAGAAGCGGAGCCGCAAAGGCAATGGCCAGCGCATCGGCGATCGGCATCAGACTGATCGCCGTCACAAACAGGAACATTCCTGTCACCACGATGGCAGCACGCATGAGCTGAATGCGCATGTTGTTGATGCGCAGCCGCGACAGATGGCCTTCCCGCAAGGCAAACAACACGATCGCCGGGAAGACAAACACCGACCGGACAAACATGATCTGTCCGACCGGGTAGTCGGTTGTCAGCCACTTGAGGATCGCGTCGTTGAAGACGACGAGCGCACACCCCCCGATCATGCACAGGATGCCGCGAAGCGGGGAATTCATGACGTCTGCGTCATCATTGCCACTTTCATGAAAACCGTCATAGCACCGAACGAGATCAATGCGTTAGGCATTCGATGGAACCCGCGCAGTCCGTATTGCCTCGAATCGGCTATACTTTCCGCTGCAACGGCCGGCGCAACATCATTGACAGTTGTCCGCAGGGCGGAGAATAGTCGCGAACTTCCGCATCGCGACGGAACGAACAACATCGCGGAGTTGAGAGTGTCGCAATCTGAAACGAACAGGTTCTCGGCAGGACTTGATGCCAACAGAGCCAATTTCGAACCCCTGACACCCGTGGATTTCCTGTTGCGTTCTGCGGTCGCACACCCCGATCGTACTGCCTGGATCTACCAGGACCGTCGCGTTTCCTACAGTGAGATGCTGAAAAGATGTCGTCGCCTCGCCAGCGCCGTGCATCGATCAGTTGGCGGCAACAATGAAAGCGTCGCCGTCATGGCGCAAAACGGACCGGCAATCCTTGAGGCCCATTTTGCGATCCCCATGGCCGGTTGTGTCCTCAACGCGCTCAACTTTCGCCTCGATGCCCCGTCGATCGCATTCATGCTGGAGCACGCTGGAACGCGGTTACTGCTGGCGGACCGCGAATTTCATGAAACGATTTCCGAAGCACTGAAACTGCATGGCAAGCCCGTGGAGGTCATCGCAATTGACGACCCGCTCACGGATCCGGCGGAATCCGCTGAATTCGGCAGCATGACCTACGAGGCTTATCTGGAAACCGGTGACGAGGAATTCAGTCCGCTGTTGCCGGATGACGAATGGCAGGCGATTTCCCTGAACTACACGTCAGGGACCACCGGAGATCCCAAGGGTGTCGTGTATCACCATCGCGGTGCGTATCTGAACGCAATCGGCAATGGCATGGTTCTTGGTTTCAGTGAAAGTACCGTGAATCTCTGGACACTGCCGATGTTCCATTGCAACGGTTGGTGTCATGCCTGGGGCGTCACGGCGTTCGCCGGAACGCATGTCCTGCTGCGCAAGACAGATACGGCAGAGATTTTTCGCCTGATTGTCGAACACGGTGTGACCAACATGTCCGGAGCACCGATCGTGCTGAACATGATCCTGAATGCACCGGACGACCACAAGCGGGAGATACCGCGTCAGGTGACCATCGCGACAGGCGGCGCTGCGCCGCCGAGTGCCGTCATCGCCGGAATGGAAGCGCTGAACTTTCACGTCATCCATCTCTACGGCCTTACCGAGACATATGGTCCCGCGCTTATCTCGCCGTATCAGGACGACTGGATGGACATGTCTGTCGAAGACCGTGCAGCGAAGATGTCGCGACAGGGTCTTCGCCATCCGATTGTAGCCGGCTGCATGGTTGCCGATCCGGACACAATGGAGGCGGTTCCCGCCGACGGTGAGACGATTGGCGAGATCATGATTCGCGGAAACTCCGTGATGAAGGGTTATCTTTCCAATCCGGACCAGACTGCGAAGGATCTTGCCGGCGGCTGGTTTCACAGCGGTGATCTCGGTGTCATGCACGCCGACGGTTACGCGGAGGTCAAGGACAGATCAAAGGACATTATCATCTCCGGCGGCGAGAACATCAGTTCGATCGAGATCGAGAACACGCTCTTCAAACATCCCGCTGTTCTGGAGGCCGCCGTTGTCGCCCGCGATGACAAGACATGGGGTGAGACACCGTGTGCATTCGTGACACTCAAACCCGATCGCACGGCAAGCGCCGACGAGATTATCGAATTCTGTCGACAGAACATGGCCCGATTCAAGGCACCGCGCACTGTGGTGTTTGGTCCGCTGCCGAAAACCGTCACCGGAAAGATCCAGAAGTACGTACTGCGCGAGAAGGCACAGAACCTGCCTTGAAGATCCGTGTCAGTCCGTTCCGCTGCAAGGGAACAGCACGCAGATGAGTTACAACAGACCCGCACCAGCAGACGTTCGCTCGATTACCTGTGCCGGCGGAGGCGTCATCGGCGCCGGGTGGGCGGCTGCATTCCTGGCCCGGGGTTATGACGTGGTCATCTATGATCCGTCCGCCGACGCTGAAGCAGCGGCACATCGCGTCATCGACGCCGCATGGCCCAGTCTCGAAATGATCGGGCTCGCGGATACCGCGGACCGGAACAGATTGCGATTCACGACCGATCTGGCGGACGCCGTCGAGAAAGCTGATTTTGTTCAGGAGAGTGCACCTGAACGGGTCGAGATCAAACAGAAGCTGTTTGCCGCCATGGACGAGGCGATGGCCAATGACGTCGTCATGGCGTCATCCACGTCGGGCTTGCTGGTTTCGGACATGCAGGCGACATCGAAGAACCCTGCACGCATGGTGCTCGGACATCCCTTCAATCCGCCCTACATCCTCCCCCTGGTCGAGGTGGTCGGCGGGAAACAGACGGATCCTGAAGCGGTGACATGGGCGTGTGAATTCTACCGGCACATCGGCAAGCACCCGCTGCGCATGAACAAGGAGATCCCGGGACACATTGCCGACCGTCTGCAACAGGCAATGTGGAACGAGATCGCGTACATGGTTGCCGCGGGCGAAGCAACGCCCGAGCAGATCGACGAATCTATCGTGTACGGGTTCGGACCGCGCACCGCGATCATGGGCTACTGTCTCAACTATCACATTTCGGGAGGCGAAGGCGGCATCCGGCACTTTTTCCAACACTTCGCTCCGTCCGTGGCCGACGCATGGACCCGCCTGCCATCACCTGAAATCTCCGAGGACCTGGTTGACGCAATGGAGGAAGGTTGCCGGCGCCTTCAGGGCGAGCGCTCGCTTGCTGAGCTGCAGAATGTGCGAGATCGTGTTCTCATTGGCAATCTCGCGAACTTCAACAAGTATCTCGCCGAGTAGCCGCACAGAAAATAATCAGGGCACGCCAGTCAACCATGTATTCGAGAGAATTCGGAACGGAAGAAATATGACGAACAGGCAGAGTCAGGCAATCATTCTGAAATCATATCCGCACGGTGCGCCGTCGAGCGATAACTTCGAACTCGCTGTACGCGACGTTCCCGAACTCTCGAAAGGTGATGTTCTCGTCCGATCAATCTACCTGACGGTCGATCCTTACATGCGCGGCAGATTGCGTCCGGGGCCGTCCTATGCAGAGCCGCAAGAAGTCGGTGACGTCATGGTCGGCGAGGTTGCCGGCGTTGTCGAGGAATCCCGGTCAAACGCATTCAGCGTGGGCGACTACGTTACGGCGCACCTGGGTTGGCAGACGTGCGCGGTTGCGCGGGCACATGCGTTGCTCAAGGTGGAACCGTCCCGTATTCCGTTATCGGCATACCTGGGTGTCGTCGGCATGCCGGGTTTCACGGCATATTTCGGAACATGTGACGTTCTGCGCCCCCGCGCCGGTGACACACTGGTCGTCAATGCGGCGTCCGGAGCCGTCGGAAGCGTTGTTGGTCAGATCGCTCTGATCAGCGGTTGCCGCGTTGTCGGAATAGCGGGATCTGAGGAGAAATGCGCGTGGATCACGGAGGAACTCGGGTTCCATGCAGCGATCAACCACCGCAACGTCGACAATATGCGTGCTGCCTTGCGTGATCATTGCCCGGACGGGATCGATTGCTATTTTGACAACGTTGGCGGCGAGATCTCGGATGCAGCGTTTGAGAACATGGCGCTTGGCGCCCGCGTCGCAATTTGCGGCCAGATCTCCCAGTACAACGACACAGTCGAGGCCATGGGCCCCAGGAATCTGCGCCACTTTCTTGTCAAACGGGCCACCTTGCGGGGGCTCCTCGTATTTGACTGGCGTGATCGGTATCCGGAAGCACGCGCACGACTGACAAGGTGGATCGACGACGGCAAGATCAAGTACAGGGAGGACATCGTGAACGGACTCGAAAACGCCCCTGCGGCCTTTGCCGGACTCATGGAAGGGCGAAATTTCGGCAAGCAGATTGTTCAGCTCAGCCATGACCCCTTGCGGTAACAACAGGCATGAAAGTCACCGGAGTCCGTGCAACAGCCGTCAACATTCCGTTTACCGCGCCGTATGTGTTCTCGCACGGATCTGTCAGGTCACTGACAAAGACAATTGTCGAGGTTGATACCGATACAGGTGTGACCGGTATTGGCGAAGTCGCCGATGGCGACAGGGCACGGGATGTCGAGGCGCTTGGTGAACGCGTTATCGGTCTCGACGTTCGTGAACTGTCGATCGCGGAACAGAGGTGTCTGCCGGGAATACGATATTCGCCATGGGCCGATGTCCAGGGAATGCGCCGGGCGTTTGGCGGTATTGAAATGGCACTGTGGGACGCACGGGGTCGAATCGAGGGCGTGCCACTCCATCTGCTGCTCGGCGGCGCCGTGCGCAAGGACATCGAACTGTCGGAGTACTTTGGCTATCGCGTGCCTGGTGTGTCCGAACCGGGAGAAAGCACACCGGAAGAAATCGCCGAATACTGCGCGCGCATGATCGACGAATACGGGTCGACAAACTTCGAGGGAAAGGTTGCCACTGTCGGTCTCGATGAGGAAGTCGAGATGGTCGCCCGTGTTCGTGCGGCAATCGGTGACCGTGTCCTGAAACTTGACGCCAACGCCGGCTGGACCGTTCAGACCGCCAGAGAAGCAGTCCGTCGTCTCGACGAGTATGTGATCCACTATTACGAAGACCCTGTCGAGACCTACGAAGAGATGTCACGCTTGCGCAACTATACGCGGGCAAATTTTTCGACGCATGTGATCAATCTTGAAGAAGCAATTCGATTGAAATGTCCTGATACAATCGTGACGAACCTCGTCGAACTTGGCGGCATTCGAAAGACGGTCGAATGTGTCAAGGCATGCGAGTTGTTCGGGATCGGGTTTCGGTTCCACAGCGGGGAAACCGGTGTCGCCAGTACCGCGTACCTGCATGTTTCTGCAGCTCTGGAGCATGTCCGTGAGCCCAGCCAGACGCTGTTTCGCTGGTATGGTGATGATGTCATCGAGGAAGGCACCCCGATTCCAAGGAACGGCACCGTACCGGTCCCTGATGGTCCAGGCCTGGGTGTGACGCTGGACTGCGATGCCCTGCAACGGTGTCACGAACGCTTCCGTGACGAGGGACCGTTTCCGAAAAGCTCCAGTGGACCCCGCAGTTTTCGAACACATTTCAGTCGGGTCTGACGGCAACGATCCGATTTGCCGAGCCGGTCCGTCATGCATCCCCTTCTCGTTTGCGATCCCGCATGCAAGGGGTCACGAATTATGACGTCAGACTGTCCTGTCGTCGCAATTGTCTGAAATCCGCGTGGCACACCGACAAACCAGGGCGCTATCAATCCCCGAGAGCAGCAGATTTATCGCCGACGGCGGGAAAACTGGCGGCGTCCTTATCAACCGGCGCACAATCCAGAAATACGATTCGGGATACATTGGCCACCGCTTCTCCCGGCAGGCCGGTCGATAACCATGACAGCTTGCACCACCACGACCCGTCGCCGATAACCCGGGCCTGATCCGACTGGTGCTTGAAGTCTCCCTTGCGAACGACGAACGTAAATCGAATAGCCATAGAAATACTCATGAAGGGTTGCGAATTCTCGATTGCATGACCGATCAACGAACGCCATATCGCGACAGGAAATCATTGCGTAACCGCCACAAGAACAACCAGACTGGTTCAATGCCCCAGTTCAACGTACACCGGAAAATCGGGATGCCGCCGCCGGAGGGTTTCGGAGCGTAGTCTGATGGCCGTTGCAAGTTCGTCCGCCAAACCTCTTTGGAACAGGATCGACAAGGTTCTGGTGGCAAGTATCGCCACCCTGATCGGCATTGGTCTGTGGAGTCTCGAAAGCCTTCAGGCGTCGCTGGTGTTCCTTGTCGAAAGCTGGCTATGGACTCTGCCATTCATTGTGGTTTCCAGTGTGGTGTCTGCATCAATCGCCGCGACCGCACTCGATCGTCCTCTCGGCAACAAGCTACGCCGACGTGCGCGTGAGGCCGTTGTTCTCGCAGGGATCTTTGGCGCTATCGCGCCGTTTTGCTCCGTCAGTGTCGTTCCGCTTGTCGCAGGATTGCTGGCAGCCGGCGTACCGCTTGCCCCGGTCATGGCATTCTGGGTCGGATCACCACTCATCGATCCAGAAATGTTCGTGTTGACTGTCGGGATCATTGATCTGCCGTTCGCGGTCATCCGAACCCTGAGCGCTATAGCGTCAGGCCTTTTCGCCGGCTTTGTAACACTGGCCCTGATACGGTTTTCCTGGATACAGAACCCGACGCGCCCGGACATTCCATTCAACAACCTGGCAACGGTCTACGGCACGGGATGCAGCCTCGAAACGGAGCGGCCTGTCATGCTGGCATTCTGGCGCGATCCCGAACGTCGCACCAGGTTTACGGTTCAGGCGACGTCCATCGCCTGGTTCATGCTGCGGTGGTTGACTCTGGCGTTCATCATCGAGAGCCTTCTTCTGGCATGGGTGCCGCCGGAAACTGCCGCTTCAGTTCTGGGCGGCGGTGAATGGTGGACCGTTCCTCTTGCCGCAATCGTCGGCGTACCAACTTACCTGAACGGTTACGCCGCCGTACCGGTTGTCGACGGCCTCCTGCAACTCGGCATGGAACCAGGCGCCGCGATTGCATTCATGATCGGCGGTGAGGTCACGAGCATTCCAACGGCCATGGCGGTTTTCGTCGTGGTGCGACGCAAGGTATTCGCCCTCTATCTCGCACTGGGTCTCGGATCTGCGGTATTGATGGGATGGCTGACGCAAGCCGCCCTGTACGTGCTCTGAACAAGCGAGATTGCAGCATGCATGTCGCCGCATACTGAAATGCGAAAACACTGATTTGGTTCGGGTACTTTCACGTACGTTCATTTACGCCTATTGAATGTCCGTCTCAGCCGTCAGTGCGCAGCATGGAGTCCGGCTTCTTGATTTTCGGGAGTAGTGTATGAGCGACCAGGGAAACCGGGCGGCGCGCCGCAAACCCGGCCGCCAAGACTGGCGCCTGTTGTTCAGGTTCGTTCTTCTCAACATCATAGCGATCGCACTTGTCGTCGCAGCCGAGGCCAGTGGCCTGATCACACAGGCATTCAATGCCGACTCTACAAACTTTGTCGTCGTGATCGTCATCATTTTCATTGCCGGTTTTGCGCTGACAATCTGGCGCGTGATCTGGACAAGCCGTGAAATCGAGCGGGCAACATATTTCAATCCTGACGTCTCGAGTTGTGCGGCGTCTTATGTCACCCGGACGACTGACAAGGATGCACAGAGCCGCAATACGCTGTCACAGGCCTTACGGCTCGAACTCTCCCAGAACATAACGATCATTCGCCATCTCGCCTCAAGCCTCGTGTTTCTGGGGCTGATCGGAACGGTTATCGGATTCATCATTGCACTGTCAGGCGTCGACCCGGATCAGGCGGTTGAAGCTGACAACATCGGCCCGATGGTTTCAGCGCTCATTTCCGGCATGTCGACTGCACTCGTGACAACACTCGTCGGCAGCCTCCTGAATATCTGGCTGATGGCGAACTATCAGCTCCTGTCGACCGGGACCGTCCAACTCATCAACACGGTCGTGGAACTGGGCGAGCATCGTGCAAGCACTTGATCCTCTTGACGAAGCCGCTACGTCGACGGTCTTTCGCGATGTGATACTCCTTGCCCTTCTCGGCTTCGTCGCACTCGTCATCCTGTTGCTGCCGCACATCAATCCACCGGAAAAGAAAACCGCAGACCTGATGACGCCCGGTAATGTCATCGTCGAGATCAAATGGCCTGAGCAGATCGACGCAGATGTGGATCTCTGGGTGAAGGCGCCGGGCGACAGCGCTGTCGGCTGGGCACAGCGTGGTGGTGCAATCTTCGACCTTCTGCGGGACGATCTGGGATTCATCAATGACCTGACAGCAGCAAATCACGAAATGGCATACAGCCGCGGCATTCCTGCAGGCGAATACATCGTGAATGTTCACATGTATCGCAACGACACGGAAACCTGGCCTGTACCGGTCTATGTCATCATCAGCGTAAAGCAGGACATCGAGAAACCGGCGAAACAGATTCTGCTTGGCAAGGTTGAACTGTTGCGCGTTGACCAGGAAGCAACGGTGTACAGGTTCGAGCTGAATGACGCAGGCGGCTTGTTGCCGCATACCGTGCACAATCTGCAGATCAGCCTGTTCGACAGCACACGGTTGTAACAACGATGCCGCTTTCATCCATCGTGTTCATCGTCAGTTTTCTGATTGTGGCTGTCATCGCATGGATCGCGATCAGCGGGGAATCGCGCGTGTCACGCAAGGTTCTGGCACTCGCTGCTCTCGCGGCGCTGGTTCCGACCGGATATCTGACTGTTTCGGAACTGCTGGGGCGTCCCAAACCCGCATCAACAGAGTTTCTCCAGGATCTCGGGCAATATCATCGGGTCATCGCCTACGAGATTAACGAGGACGAGGCGATCTATCTCTGGCTTCGGATTGTCGGCAGCGACCAACCGCGTGTGTTTTCCTTCGATTACGATACACAAACCATTTCAAGACTTCAGAAAGCCGAAGATCGTGCACGGTCACTTGCCAGCAGCCTGCTTGCGCGGGTCGAGCGTGACGGAACCAATGTGAAAAACCGCCTGGAATTCGTGAGTGAAACGGAATTCAAACGCGCCTTGCCCCGTAAACCGGTGGACGATACCTCGTCTGTGACCGCAATTGACGTCCAGGAAACAACCGACACCAAATGAGGTTCGCAACGCCCCTGGTCCAGGCGACTCTCGTGCGTCGATACAAACGCTTCCTGTCCGACCATCGGCTGGCCTGCGGCACCATTGTCACAGCGCACTGCGTCAATCCTGGTGCCATGATGGGAATTTGCGAAACCGGTGCCCGGACCTGGCTGGAACCGGTCTCGTCCGCGACCCGGAAGCTCAAGTGGACCTGGCAGATCGTCAAAAGCGCGGAGACATTGGTGGGTTGCAATACCGGCCTGCCCAACCGGATCGTGCGCGACGCAATCGAGAACCGGGAAATACAGGAACTGACCGGATACGAGACCTTGCGGTGCGAAGTCAGATACGGAACGGGCTCCCGTGTCGACATCCTGCTGGAAGACCCTGCCAGGCGGTCATGTTTTGTCGAGATCAAGAACTGTCATTTACGCCGCTTCGGCCGACTCGCGGAGTTTCCTGATTCGCGGACTGTGCGCGGTGCACGCCATATGGTGGAACTCGCCCGAACGGTCGAACAGGGTCACCGCGCCGTCGTTGTATTCTGTATCCAGAGGGATGATTGCGACAGTTTTGCACCGGCACGGGACATTGATTCCGATTATGCGGACGCATTCGAACGCGCCCTCTCGCGGGGTGTTGAGGCACTGGCCTTCTCATGTAAGGTAACAAAACACGAGATTACACTTCATCGAAGCATGCCGATAACATCCGCTACGGGTGCCGGCCTGGAGCATCACCATGTTTGAATCCACGGTCCGTGATCGACGGGAAGTGCACATTCACAGCACTGAAGATCTTGAAAGCATGCGCGTCGCGGGACAGCTTGCCGCTGAAACACTCGACATGATCACGCCGCACATCGTGCCAGGCGTCTCGACCGAATCCCTCGACCAACTCTGTCACGCATACATTGTTGATCACGACGCCATACCCGCACCGCTCAATTACCGGGGATATCCAAAGTCGATCTGTACCTCGATCAACCATGTTATCTGTCACGGCATTCCCAGTTCGAAGAGAATCCTGAAATCGGGTGATATCATGAATGTGGATGTCACCGTGATTGTCGATGGGTGGCATGGTGACACCAGCCGGATGTTTCTTGTCGGCGACGTCAGACGCAAGGCATCCCGTCTCGTCGATGTTGCCTACGAGGCCATGTGGTGCGGTATACGGGCGGCCGGCCCAGGCAGGAGACTCGGCGACATCGGCGCTGCAATTCAGACGTATGCGGAAGGTCAACGGTGTTCGGTCGTCCGCGATTTCTGCGGTCACGGGATTGGCCGGATTTTCCATGCGGCTCCGAATGTCCTGCACTTCGGGAAATCGGGGACTGGTCTCGAACTCAAGCCAGGCATGTTTTTCACAATCGAGCCGATGATCAATCTGGGCAGTCCACGCGCACTGATCCTCGAGGACGGCTGGACAGCCGTTACCCGCGACAAGAGTCTCTCCGCACAATGGGAACACACTGTCGCGATCACCGAAGACTCCGTGGAAGTCCTGACACTGTCTCCCGCAGGGCATGCGAAACCGCCCTACAAGCAACACTGAATCTGCTTTCCCTGGCAGACTCGAGGAACAAGGGCGTGACCGTGAGCACTGCGTCAACGCACCGCCTGTCACACATTCTGCCCTGTCTGCCATGCGATCGCGTTTATCTGGTCCATCTCCTGCCGTGATTCCTGTTCGGGGATTGTTTACACCCGCAGATCGATCCATGGACCGACTGCGTTGACGGTGGTGCAGACCGTGCGCATGCCCTGTTGTCCCCGGGAGTGCGATGACCACTGATCAACCGGTGCCCAGCTCCCAGAAAGTTGCAGGAAACCTGCTGCTTGTCGTCAGTTCGTCAGTCTGGGCAACACACTTTCTGATCACTGACACCCTGCTGATACGTTGGGATCCGTACTTCCTTACAGCCGGACGCTTGATGGCCGCGACGTTCTTTCTGCTCATCATCTATTCGTTGCAGACGCAGGGTCATCCGCTGCGTCGTGTTCCCTGGAAACCGACACTGCTGCTGGGAACTGTCGGCATTGGCATATCGACAACCCTGCTCACCCTCGGCGTCAAGTACGCCGGGGCTGTACCTGCAGCGATTGTTGCAGCGTCGGCGCCCATCGTCGCCGCCTTTGTTGCACGTGCCGGGTTTGGAATCAGGTTGTCACTGGCCGTGGCAATTGGCGCAGTCATCGCTGTCGCCGGTGGTGTCATCGCGTCACTGGGCGCCGTCGACAACGCATCACATGAACTGCGCGGTGGTGAATTGCTGATTCTCGCGGCCGTCACGGTCTTCACCTGGTATTCACTCGGTGTACAACGCTGGATGTCCGGTCTGTCATTCCTTGGCATCACGACCGTGACGATCATGATCGGTGCTGTCGTATGTATCGCAGTCCTGCCATTGCTTGTCGGGGTCGGGATCGCCGAACAGCGATACGATCTCAGCTGGAATGCGATTCTTTCAATCGCCTATCTCGGCGCGGGTCCGGCGTCCTTTTCGCTGTTCTGCTGGCACTGGGGCGTCAGCAGGGTCGGCGTCACCATCGCGTCCATCTACACGAATCTCGTACCGGTTGTTGTCGTTCTCATTCGGATGATTGAAGGTCAACCGCCGACAACCTCGCACCTCGTCGGTGGTTCACTGATCATCTTCGGGGTGCTTGTTGCCCAGTTGCTGCCGTCTGCAGGCTCCATCGGCCGGAGATAGACGTTGTCGACCGATCGCAATCGCTCTTTCAAGGTTGTTGTTCTCGTCAGCGCGGGACATTGCCTCAGCCACCTCTATACGATGGTCGTTCCACCACTCGTCGTGGTCTGGGTGTCCGAGTTTCAGATCGACTATACGGAAGTCGGAATTGTCATGGCGGTGGCAGCCATCGTTTCGGCAATCTCGGTCGTTCCGGTGGGAACGCTTGCCGACAGGCTGCCGGCGCGTTTTATTCTCGTCACCGGGTTGAGCGTCATCTCCCTCGCAACGATCGGGTTCGGGCTCGCCAGCACCTACACCGAACTTCTGATCTGCGCGGCATTTTCGGGACTTGGGAACACGGTCTTCCATCCCTGCGGTTACAGCATTCTCTCCGCCAATGTCGCCAGGAACTGGCTCGGTCGCGCGTTCAGCGTTCACACGTTTGCCGGCTATGTCGGATTCGCGCTCACGCCGGCCATCATCGGCGTGTCCATTCTCTACTGGGACTGGCGCAGTGCACTCATCGTCATGGGTGCGATCGGCCTTGTCGTTGCCGCCGTCATGCTGTTGAGCAGCCGGATGCTCACTGACGAACAGGAAAATAGCACGCAAACGGGTCCCGCCGAGAGAACGGGCAACCTGTCGATACTCCTTACCCTGCCAGTACTGATGTGTTTCCTGTTCTATCTCTTCACAACAATCGCGTACTGGGGATTCGATACCTATCTTCCGGCATCACTCTACGAACATCACAACATCCCGGAGAGTACCGGCGTTTTCGCGCTTACGGTGTTTTTCGGGTTCTCATCGGTCGGGATATTGATCGGCGGGGTCATAGCTGACAGGACATCGCGTCATGGCATGATTGCCGCGACCGGGTTCACCATCGCGGCAACCTGCATTTTCCTGACAGGTGAGATCGGCTCAGACATCGCGATCATCTTTGTCCTGGTTGCCATTGCCGGACTTGGCGCCGGTGTCGTGACACCATCACGTGATCTGATTGTTCGACAGGTCACGCCACCACAACAGACCGGCCGTGTCTTTGCGTTCATGACGCTGGCAATGGATGCCGGTTCGTTCGTCGCACCGCCGTTTTTCGGATTTCTCATGGATCAGGGAGAAGCCATATGGCTTTTCCGCGGCGCCGCGCTGATGCTGATCCTGTCGATTCTGACTGTCACGGCAACAAGGCGTATCCACCAGCGCATGGCATTGTTGGGTCATGCCTCATCAGCCCGTTGAACGCTCGCCAGGTTGGCCTGAGGCCCGGCCGTGGATCACACAAGACGCCTGCTGACCACCTGTGTTTGCATCAGGCGCGATAGAGGGCGCCCCCGGTCACGGGACGTGAACAACCGGTTGTCGACGGGAGACTGAGTGGCATTTTCTGCAATGATCGCACCGCGAGGTATGCGAATGCCTCGGCCTCCATCATGTCTCCATTCCAACCGACCTCCTCGGCCCGTTTCACCGGTACGTCGAGCCGTCTGGCGAGCAATGACATCATGAACTGATTGTGACGCCCGCCACCACAGACAATCCAGCAGTCCGGCAAATGCGGCAGGTGCTTGGTCGCCAGAGCAATTGTTTCCACGGTCAATGCGGTCAGTGTTGCGGCACCATCAGCCGGTGTCAGATTGCGAAGATCAGGGCTGAATGCATTGCGATCCAGGGACTTGGGTGGTTTGCCGGAAAAGTATGGATGATCGTCCAACACGGTCGAGATCAATCCGTCGTGAACACGTCCACTGCGTGCCAGTGCACCGTCACGATCAAACGGTTCACCGGTCTTCTCCAGCAACCAGTCGTCGAGCAGTGCACCACCGGGTCCGGTATCGAACGCAATCACTGATTTTCCGGAACACCATGTGACATTGGCAACACCGCCAATGTTGAGGACCGCAACGGTCTCCGTATCCAGATCCCGGACAAGTGCCGCGTGATAGAGCGGCGCCAGCGGGGCCCCCTCGCCGCCTGCAGCCATGTCGCGACTGCGGAAATCCGATACAACATCCACACCCGTCAACTCGGCAAGAAGTGCCGCGTTTCCGATCTGCAGTGTCAATCCGTTTTCGGGAGAATGGTAGACGGTCTGGCCGTGAAAGCCGATCAGGTCGACAGGCGGTTTGTTGGCAGCGACCAATTGCTCGACAGCAATGGCATGAAAACGGGTGATCCGGTCAGCCGTCGCTTCCCGGTCCCCATGACCATTCAGACATTCCCTGATCAGATTGCGTGTTGCGTCATCATAGGGAAGTGTCAATCCCGCACCGATACGCTCGACCGCTTCCCCATCACTGCGCAACAATGCTGCATCGATACCGTCCAGTGATGTCCCGCTCATCAACCCGAGGGCGAGCACCATGTTCACCCCTTTCGTCGCGTCGACGGATTCATCATCAGATTCTGCCTCCCGTCTTGCCAGGACACGCATTCCTGTTCACTCGGCAGGCCAGGTCGAAAGTCGAACCAGACCGGATCCCTGCCCGTCCGGGAATATCGACTTTCCCGCATCTGTTGTCGCCCATCAGACAATCGTGCGAGTTGAAAACCGATTGAATTGGCCTATGCGGATTCCTGCGTGCCGGATTTCTTGCGTACGAGGCCCGACCCGCGCCGCCGGGCTGCTTCGCGAAGCTGGCGAATGCGTTGAAGCGACGGTCTTCGGGGATTCTGTGTCAACCTTCCGGTCAGGGCCCGGACATGTCCGTCGTTGATCACCTCGAAACAATACTCGGAAAGCTTTCGTCGATCATTCTCGAACTGTTCTATCGTGACCGTCTGATGGTACTGCACAACCACGGTCACAACTCCCGCCCTGAGCATTCGCCAGATATGCGGGACGAGCTCCATGTTACCGTACCACGCATAGAGTGTACGCGTTCCACGATCCATCGGCAGGTTGGAGAACCTTGCATACGTAACGGAAACCGGCTGAACCGGGACCGGCTGATCGTGAATTCTGTTTTGTGCAACAGCAAACAATGAACGCTTGAAGGGTAGGATCCGGTTTCCGGTTCCTGTCGTGCCTTCAGGAAACAGAATCAGCCTGTCACCACTTTCCAGGCGTTTTTGAATCAGGTCCCGATGTTGGCCAACCTTGCTGCGCTGGCGTTCGACAAACACCGTTCGCTGCAAGCGTGCAAGTGTTCCGAAGAACGGCCATTTCGCCACATCCGCCTTGGAAACAAAACTGCCTGCAATGAGCGCGCCGAGAATCTCGATATCGAGATACGACGTGTGGTTGCACACGAACAGACACGGACGTTTCTTCTCGATCTTGCCGCGCACATCAAGGCGTATACCCAGGATTCGCAGAACCAATCGGTGATAGAACACTGGAAATGTGCTGCGTGCAGGGCTTCGCAGGAGCAGAAGCATGACCTGTATAGGCATACACGACAGCGTGAATATCGCGTAAGCAAGCGTGCGAATCAGCGCAAGCGACGTCATTGTCCGTTCGACTTCACCTGTAGCGTACGTTCAGTTCTGGGGACGATATCGTCGACCATATCTGTTGGTGACTTCCGATACATCAAGCATCGTGCAGACATCAATCGTGTTGAACTGATGATCGATAACCGCGCCGTCACCAAATCTGCATCCTGCCCTGACGTACCCCCTGATCAGGGGCGGGAGACTCGCGAGACCCTCTCCTTCGTCAAACGCTTCAACAGGCAATCGCCGCATTTCCTCGTAAAGGTGATCAAGCGCACGGGGGCGCAATCTGTCGGGTGCCGCAACATAGTTTGCGAGGTAGGAAAGAGGCAGCTCAACCTGTGCCGGATCCGTTCCGGGCAAACTGGCGCAGCCGAACATGACCTGTATGTCATGCTGTTCCACATAGGCTCCGAGGCCCCTGAGCAGAAATTGTACGACCGCTCCCCTGCGAAACCTGGTGTCCACGCAACTCCTTCCGAGTTCCACGAGTTCGCCATCAACGGCGAGCAGATTGGAGATGTTGAACTCCTGTGCGGTGTAGAATTCGCCGTGACGCAATGCAACAGAGCGAAGGAGCAATCTGTAGGTGCCGATAATCGCATTGTCGCCTGTCCGTTTCTTGTCAAGAACGATCAGATGATCACACACGCTGTCGAAGTCATCGATATCACGCCGTTCCGCTGCAATCGCGGCAGTTGGTATCGCGTTCATCTCCTCGTAAAAAACCCGATAACGCAATCGCTGTGCGGCACGGATCTCGTCGTCATCCCGCGCGATGCGTAATTCCAGAGTGCCGAAACTGATGCCGGTTTCCAGACTCGGCGCTTCTCCGGAGTGATTGTTCATGCGGGGTTCGGTACCTCGTTCAACCGTCTTCGCCGGATTTCAAGGGACGTCCGTACAATTCCATTCGATGATCGATCAGGCGAAAACCGAGACGTTTTGCAATCATCACCTGCAGGGCTTCGAGTTCCTCGTCAAAAAACTCTATCACCTCGCCGGTATCGACATTGATCAGGTGGTCGTGATGCTCGCTATCGTCCGTTACCTCGAATCGCGCACGTTTGCCGCCGAAGTCATGGCTCTGGATGATGTTTGATTCCTCAAACAGGCGCAGTGTGCGGTAAACGGTTGCAATGCTGATTCCGCTGTCGAGCTCCGAGGCGCGGCGGTACACCTCCTCGACATCGGGATGATCATCCGCCTCAGACAACACCTGGGCAACGATACGCCGCTGCCCTGTCATCTTGAATCCCTTGGAAATGCAAGCTTGTTCGATTGCTGATGTCATGTCACATGACGGTCCTGTGTCATCTTACTGACAGGCTTTTCCGCCCCCTCCTTGTCCGATTGCCATATTATCGGATTTGGACAGCTTCCGCCATGCAACACAAGGTGGCGAGACAGGATACCCGTACAGACCAGCGCTGATCATGGCGTTTTGCGTTGATATGCGATGTCCTGCAGTATGGGCATCCAACGCGTTCTGATTGTGGCAACGAGGTGAGTTTGTCCGATTTCACCGAGCATGATGTATTTCTCGATATCACACGGGATATCTGTCCGATCACGTTCGTGAAAACCCGCCTCATGATCGACAAGATGCAGCGTGGACAAACCGCCGAAGTTCGCCTGAACGATGGCGAACCTCTCAAGAACGTGCCGCGTTCGGTCGAGGAGCACGGCCACGCGGTTCTCTCGCTTGAGAGGGATCCCGGCTGCCGTACCTGGAGACTGGTTCTCAGGAAGACCTGAGGTCTTTTCAACACTCAGGAACATGTCCGGGTGAACGAGCAGGCACATTGATCGTCTGCTGGGCCGATACCCGTACCGTCTTGCGTACCCCGCCCCCGGGTTTCGACGTGATCCACGGCATCGACGTGAACAAAGACAAACACGCTGCACTGCTCCGTGTCCCAGCGTAACATTTCGTTCTCTGCTTCCTTCCAGGCAAACGCAGGTTCACCGAACATGGCCGTCAGACTCTCGCGTTTCATGCCAAGTATCATGTTCAGGATTTCCGGTTCGACAGCGTCGTCGTCTTCGAGATCGATTGCTGCACCGATTGTTTCCGGCTGCGATACTTCAGACGGCTGCGGTTCGTCCAACTCGAACAATTCCGTCGACACGACGCTTCCGCAGCCGCTCGCCGACAGTCCGATCAGAAGCATGAGGACCAGCACGCCTGATCGCCGGACGGGAAACCGTTTCACGTTGTGGACCCGTGCACAGTGCGTGCGGTGAACGAACCATTCGATTCATAACGATGGCAAACATGAGTCATCAGAACTGCCGCCACGACGGGGGTTGCAAGGTTCAGTACAGGTACAAACATTGCAACTGCGATGAGAACGCCTGCGAAGAAGATCGGGAACCGGTTCGTGCGGCGCCATGCACCGACCTCGGTGGCTGCGTGCCGCCGCCGAAGCACGGTTTCGCTGTACTCGCGTCCGAACAGGTATCCATTTATCCCGTATAGCGCAAGAAATGTGACAAATGGAATCACGGAGCCAATCACATAGACCGGCAGCGCCAGCAAATTCAGAATGACGGTAAATATGGAAAAGCGGATGGCTGCGTCAATGTCCTGACGAATGGTTGTTTCACGCGCCGGTCCAAGTTCGGGGTATTCCTTTTGCTCGACGACGGCAATGACGCGATCGAGAAAGAACATTGCCGTATTCTGAACCACAAGGACCATGGTCAGGCTGAAAATGCCGAAAAACAGGACGATCGAGGCGACGATCAGACCTATCGGTCCAAACCATTCCGGTATCCAGGACGGCGCCCAGAACAGGTCAAAAAAACCTGAACCGTCCAGCGCCAATACAAGCACGAGCAATACGATGACATACAGAGCCGCCGACCAGAGGGCGACCACGAACATGATGCGGAGAAGCTGTCGGTCAAGGAGGCTTCGCGGTGTCGCGAGAAGTGCGTCAATCATGATGAAACTGTGCCCGTGTCACCGTGCGGTTCCGGTTCCGGATCGGGATATCGTCCTCTTGTGCCGCGTGGTTCGATCGGCAGACATTCGGCGATTCCAAAGTCGCGCTCGAAAACGCCGGACCAACCAAGCAACCGACCATCGCTGTGCGACGGACCGACGAGTTGAAGCCCGACCGGCAATCCCGATTTCGTGAATCCGCACGGTATCGAGACGGCCGGGCATGCCGTCAGGGTAATGGCAGACGTAATCATGATCCAGTCAACATAATTGTCGAATTGTCGCCCGTTCAGTTCCTTGAGATATCGCTCGTGCATCGGGAGAGCAGCAACGACCGTCGACGGAAGAGCAAGAAGATCATGTGACAGGAAAAATCGGTTGATCCGGTGATACAGCGCTGAGCGGAGCCGCTGTGCACGCAACACCTCATTGATCGACAGGTCGAGACCCTTGCGAATGTTCCAGGCAACTTCGGGTTTCAACAGGTCTCGATGATTGTGGAGATCTTCTTCGTGACCAGCGGCAAATCCCAGCGCCCGCAGTGTGTGAAAGGTTTCAGGCGCTTCGGAGAAATCAAGCGGTGACTCGGTGATGCGGCAACCGGTTCGGGCAAGTGATTCAAGAGCTGTCCGGCAGATCTCGTCGATTTCCGGATCCACCTCCGCAAATCCGAGATCGCTTGAGTAACCGATGCATTCAGGCCTTGCCTCATCGGCCAGTGCCTGTGCGACCTGTGCGCTGTATGACACGGAGGGTGCGGCGCGCGACAATGGGTCGCGCTCATCGAGTCCTGCCATCGCGTCCAGCATCAATGCTGCATCACGCACGTTGCGGGCCATGGGACCCGCGACAGGCATGTCAGCAAAACAGGCAGGATCGGGGCCTTTCGCGACAACCCCCGGTGATGGCCTGAATCCCACGATACCGCAAAAACTCGCGGGGATTCGCAGACTGCCGCCCAGGTCCGAACCTGTTGCAAGAAAGACCTGACCCGCCGCCAGCGCAGCGGCTGACCCGCCGGATGAACCGCCGGGCGTTCTGTGGAGGTCCCAGGGGTTGGCACTGGCACCCAGCACTTCGTTGAAACTGCTTCCGCCGGCACCGAACTCGGGGACATTCGACTTTCCCATGACGATTGCGCCACGGGTCTCGAGACGCTCAACCATGTAATCCGAGTGTTCCGGCACATGGTCCGACCATATTCTGGAACCATATGTCGTGCGGACCCCCTTGACGTCTTCCAGCTCCTTGACCGCAATCGGCAACCCATGAAGGACGCCGGGTTCATCGTCGACAACACAGGTTCCGTTCATGATCCTCTGTGCATGATCGTGTGCACGCCCGAAACATCGGGTCGGAATGGCATTCAACTCACCGTCCGTTGCGTCTATTCGCGCTGCGCATGCCTCAACGAGTTCAAGCGGCGTAACCTCACCCGTATGAAGAAGTTCCACTGCTCGCCATGCCGGCAGCAGCCACAGGTCATCCATCATTGCATCAACCTTTCAGACGACCAGGACCATGCGGGCAACACGGCAATACCTGGTCAATTGACAGCATTGGCGCATCAATCAGACGACACCGTCGCCGGTACCGATCGCGGTGTCGCAGACCGTCGACGATCGTATGGTGCGGTGGTTGTCTTCCGGTTCGACAAGCCACAGAAATCCATGAAGACCATTGCCCTGTACTTGAACGTAGTTCGGGAGGGGTCGATTGACCCCTCCCGAAACCGGATCTATCGAGAAAACGCCCGAAACTAGGTTTCGAGTGCGATTTCCTCGCAGAAAATGTAGGTCGTCGGATGCATGGCGTATCCGTGCACCTTCTTGTCTGCAACGTTGTATACCGCACGCCAGACCGGCTGAACGATCGGTCCGTCTTCCTGCATGATTTCCTCTAGTTCCTTGAGGACCAGGCTGCGTTCCCCGGCATCGACAATACCTTCCGCCTGGGTCAGTTTTGCGTCGAACGTCGGGTTCGCATAATGGCTTTCGTTCCAGGGAACACCTGTCCGGTATGCGAGGCCGAGCACCATGAACCCGAGTGGACGGTGCGTCCAGGATGTAAACCCGAACGGTGCCTTGTCCCAGATCTCCCAGAACTGATCCGATGGCATCAGGTTGATTGCAACGTTGATACCCGCTTCCTTCCACTGTTCGACCATCGTCTGAACCGCAAGAAGTTCCCAGGTCGGTTGCTTCTTGCATGCGATTTCCAGGTCGATGCCATCAGGATGGCCTGCCTCAGCCAACAGGGCCTTGGCTGCCTCGACATCGCGGGTCATGGTCGGAAGAGCGGCATAGTCCGGATGGATCGGGCAAACATGATGATGCTCACCGGCTGATCCAAGATTGCGATGCGCCGCCGCCAGAACGGATGATGAGTCGATAGCAAGGCGCATTGCCTTTCGCACCCGCGGATCATCAAATGGCGGGGTATCGACCTGCCCGCGTGCAACAGCGGTCTGTGCGGTCGTCTTCTGGTTGATATTGATGTGCGCCATGGCCTTGTAGGCATCGAGCTGCACAAGCTCTCCCGAATCAACGGCGTGCACCTGCATGGAGGCAATTGCACCGATCGCCGCGGACGGATCATCACCAAGATCGATGAATTCAACTCTGTCGAGAAATGGTCCTGTACCGTGCCATGATTCATGGTTGGCGTTTTCAAGAACCGCCTTTTCGCCAACCCTGTGTTCAATGAGCTTGAACGCACCAGTCCCGTTTGAACCGACACCGAACACACCGTTCTCGTCGGGATCAAGCATGAGCAACGGATAATGGAACAGATGCTCCGGAACGGCGACGTTGGCTGTTTTGGTGTTCAAGCGCACGGTGTGGTCGTCGACTATCTCGATCGCGTTGGACTGCCAGAGGCCGGAACCATCTGCATTCATCATGTAGCCCTTCATGAGGCCAAGGACAGATGAACCGGTATTCGGATCCAGGACACGGGCAATGTTCCAGGCGACGTCTGCGGCAGTAAAGTCACGGCCACTATGCCACTTGACGCCAGGTCTGACGTGCAAATCCCAGGTGAGAAGGTCGTCGCTCGGCGTCCACCCTTCCAGAAGATCCGGATTGGTAACATTCTCGGCATTGGTGCGTGAAAGATAACCGCAGACCTGCCGGACGATGTTGGAATCGATGACCCACGAGAATGTATGCGGATTGTCGACCGTGTACACGCGCATACTCATTCGCAATGTGCCGCCCATTGGCATGTCCTGCGCGATCGCCCTGGGTGCAAAATCTTCCCCGACAATCTTTCCAGCCATGGCATATGCTGCGGACGCAGAAACACCCAGAAGTGCGGCATATCGAACAAATTCACGTCGATCGAGCCGACCCTCCGCCAGCTGCTCCTGCAGCTTCGCGACTAGGGGATGATGTGTCATACAAATGATCTCCTCGTTCAGGTGTAACAGCTCCCTCGATCGCGAGCTATCTTGATGGCGACGGACATTTCCGTCGTGCCGATTATCCTTCCTGCATGCACGGCTGATGTCAAGGAATCAGCCATCTCGTGCACCAGTTGAACCGTTCGACCGAGGCATGCCCGGCAATACAGGTCGGGCTCGGAAAGGGTACCGGAAATCAGCAGCTTTGCGCCGGCTTGCATGGAGCAGATGAACCAGCGCAATCCGAACAGACCGGCCGCCGTACAACCTGCTGCAAGGCAGCGATCGGCGCCTGAAATCCCGCCGTATCAGCTGATCAGTTCAGTGGAATCCCCTATCGGACAATCTCTCGCCAACATCATGTGTTGACCCCGGTTACAACAGGCTGCGCGGGTCACGGTATGTGTAGCCGAGGGCGTCCGCAACGGCGGCATACACGACCTCACCGTCGTGAATGTTCAGTCCATTCAGGAGATGGGCGTCATCCTGACAAGCCTTTCGCCAACCCTTGTTTGCAAGTGCGAGCGTGAAGGGCAGCGTTGCGTTGTTGAGCGCAACAGTTGAGGTTCTTGCGACGGCGCCTGGCATGTTTGCAACGCAGTAATGAACAACACCGTCGACAACATATGTCGGCTGCTCATGCGTCGTCGCGTGACTGGTCTCGAAACACCCGCCCTGATCGATTGCAACATCAACCACGACGCTGCCATCGCGCATGCGTGAAATCTGGTCACGCGTTATCAGTTTTGGTGCCTCGGCTCCGGGTATCAGGACAGCACCAACAACGGCATCCGCATCAATGACATGTTCTTCCAGCGCCTCTGCGGTCGAATAGAGAACGTTCGCGCGTCCATCAAAATACGCTTCAAGCTGGCGCAGGCGGGGAAGTGACCTGTCGAACACGGTGACAACTGCGCCGATACCGACAGCTATGCGCGCAGCATGCGTACCGACGACCCCGCCGCCGATGACGACGACCTTGCCGGGTGCGACCCCCGGGACGCCTCCCAACAGGACACCAGCGCCACCCTGGGCCTTCTCGAGGCAGCGCGCGGCGGCCTGTATGGAGAGGCGACCGGCCACCTCACTCATCGGCGCCAGCAGCGGCAGACCGCCGTGGTCGTCTGTCACGGTCTCGTACGCAATCGCTGTCGATCCGGATTCAAGCAGGAGGCGAGTCTGTTCCAGGTCCGGCGCGAGATGAAGATAGGTAAACAGCAACTGTCCCTGCCGCAGCATGCGACATTCGTCCGGCTGGGGTTCCTTGACCTTGACGATCATGTCGGCGGATTCGAACACATCAGCCGCGCAAGCTGCAACGCGGGCGCCTGCCGCGATGTACTTTTTGTCTTCGAAGCCGATCGCAGCACCGGCATCCGATTCAATGACAACCTCGTGACCTGATCCACACACTTCGCGAACAGAAGCCGGCGTCAACCCGACCCTGTACTCATGGTTCTTTATTTCCCTAGGAACGCCCAGAAGCATGACGCGGCTCCGTACTGAATGACATGGCCCTGATCGGGAGAAAAGGAGTCGGACACATTACCGATTTCGCAAACTGATCAAAATCATCGTGATGCGCACCTGAATTGGATTACGGGGACAGCGGACGAACTGGCCAGATGCCAACTATGAACCCATGCCGGGACGCGCCATGCGAAATGCGCTGTCGACAACAGCGTAGTTCGCGTACCCCAGGCGCGCGATGACCCTGCAGGACTCCGGATGAAACCTGCCGTCCGAAATGTACGTGTCCTCGATATGCACACCAACCACCTCGCCGAATACCAGAATGTTCGGGCCAAATGGGCCATTCTGGGGTATCTCCAGTTCCCTCACGGTCCGGCACTCGAATGCCACGGGACTGGCGGCGACACGCGGCGTCTTCACGATCCGTGACGGTGCCAGTTCAAGTCCTGCACGTACGGCCTCGTCGACACCCTCGTCGACTTCGTCAGCGGTACAATTCATGGCGTCTCGAAGATCCCATGTCACGAGATTATGGACGAACTCCCCCTGTTCGAGCGCATTTCTCACGGTGTCCTTCGTTCTCTCGATTCCACCCGCAGAAAAATAGATGACCGGCGGATCGTCCCCGACCGCATTGAAAAAGCTGTAGGGCGCCAGATTGACTGACTGATCCTTGTTGAGAGTGGTAAACCAACCGATCGGTCGGGGTGCAACCATCGATTTGAATGGATCGGGCTGGAGACCCGGACCATTGCGAGGTTCGTAGAACACCAGAAAGGCTCCCTGAAACATGGCGAACTTTGAGTCCGGTGACCGCCCGGCAGATCCTGCTCATGGGTGCGATGCGGGCGTCGTTCGGAACTCCGTGCGGACTTGTGCGAATATGTGCCGGAACCCGTGTCTTGTTCAAGAACCATTATCGTCACGTATCCGAATGGTGCCGTTCTTGCGCCAGGCGGCTTCAAACATGTCGCCCGGTATGGAGCCAGACCGGAACGCACACTGTAAAATATGCGAAGATTTCAGTATTATCGGAATGCAACCACATGGTTGCATGACAAGGAACAACTAAACAACGAGGGCACGGGATGGATAAGGATCAACTCTACTGGATGGTCGACGAGGTCAAGAAAGGCCGTATGAGTCGGCGCGAGTTCAACGGACGTGCAGCAGCGCTTGGCGTTGCGGCAGCGGGTGCATCCACCCTGCTGGCAAACGCCGGGGTCGCCGAGACACCAATGAAGGGTGGGGAACTCAAGGTCGCATCGGAATATTCCGGTGCCGAAGAAACCTACGACCCCACCAAGATGACCAATTCGACAGACATTCAGCGGGCATATCAGGTCTATAACCGGTTGACGAACCTGGATTACAGCATGAACCTGACGCCCAACCTCGCAGAAAACTGGGAGGCACGTAACCAGGCAACGGAGTGGATTTTCGAGCTTCGTGAAGCCGAGTTTCATAACGGCAAGACACTGACATCAGCGGATGTGATCTATTCGCTGTCGGAACACATCAAGGAAGGGTCCGAGTCTCCGTCAAAACCCCTTCTTGCTCCGATTATCGACATGCAGGCCGACGGCCCGAACGTCGTCAAGATCACGCTTAATGCGGGTAATGCCGACTTCGTCACGACACTCGCCCACGATTACCACACGTCGATTGTCGCCGATGGTTGGAAGGATGGCGATCCGGTCAACGGTACCGGCCCCTATCAGGTGGTGGAATACACGCCGGGCCTGTCCTCGGTTCACAAGAAGTTCGCGAACTACTGGAGCACCGATACTGCCCACGTCGATACGGTCATCACGCAGGGCATTCCGGACAACACTGCACGTATCAACGCGGTTCGGGCAAATGATGTCGATATCGCCATGGATGTCGAACCACGTATTGCCAAGCTGCTGGCGCAGGAGACCAGTGTCGAGGTGCATTCGACTCCTTCGGGTTCCTGGTTTGCCTGGATCATGGCTGTCGATCGGGCACCGACCGATGACCTCAATTTCAGGCTTGCAATGAAGCATGCCGTTGATCGCAGCTTTGTTGTCGACAACGTGACACACGGACACGGCAAGGTCGGCAACGACTTTCCGGTGAATCCCGGTCTGCCGACATACTGCGAGAGCATTCCACAACACGACTACGATCCCGAGAAGGCCAAGTGGCACTGGGACAAGACCGGCCTTTCAAGCGTCGATCTTGCAGTCTCGAATGCGGCACATGCCAACGCTCTTGATGCATCGATCATCCTTCAGGAACAGGCGCGTGCGGCAGGAATCGAGATCAATCTCGACCGCGTACCCGATGACGGATACTGGAACCATACCTGGATGCAGGTACCGTTTTGCGTGACTGGATGGAATTCACGTCCCACGGCTGACGCAATTCTGACCATTGCCCACGCCTGCGGTGGTTCATGGAATGAAACATTCTGGTGCAATCAGCGCTTTGATGATCTGCTGGTGATGGGACGCGTGGAAACAGATCTCGCGAAACGTCAGGAAATCTACTGTGAAGCCTGCACGTTGCTTCATGACGATGGCGGTCTGTTCCTTCCGTTCTTCCAGAATTATGTCGAGGCAACCGCAACCCGGGTCAAGAACTTCCGGGGTAGCCCGGCTTTCGCGCTTGGTGCGGGCTGGCCATATGAACATATCTGGCTGGACGACAGCGAGGCCTGATTTGCCTTAACATTTTTGTCTTCTCAGCGCCGGCAGTCACGCTGCCGGCGCTGTTTTTTTCGACACGGACCTGACCCACGCTGTCTCACCTGCGGCAAATCCGCCGTGAATATGACCCTGTGGTCATTGCGGGAATGCGATCAGGACATACCGGGTGCACTCTCGAGGGATTGATCAGTTGATGCCCGAACGATCGCCTGGTTCCGTGTCTCGTCCTATGCAGCATTCAGGGCGATTGCGAATGCGCCGTTCATCCGGGTTCGGAAACGCACGAATGCCGGTTTGACAACAGCTTGATGGCTTCCGCAAGCAACTGTTCAGTTGCCGTTCAGCAAAGTAATAATCCTTGGTGTGATGTCTGATTCCACGCGTGCACCAAAATGAGAGATGACTTCTGCAGCACAGACACTGCCAATTCTCCCGGCCCGTTCGAGACTGGTGCCCTGCGTGTAACCGTACAGAAATCCCGCAGCGTAAGCGTCTCCCGCACCTGTCGTGTCCATGATTGCTGTCGCAACCGCATCAACCGTGACATGGGTCTCACCAAAGACGATGACGGACCCGTTTGCGCCACGCGTCAACGCTGAAACTTCAGCCAATTCCGCGAGATGGCGCGCGGCATGGTCAAAGGAACTGGCTTGTGCAAAGGCAATTGCCTCCGCTTCGTTGGCGAGAACGATGTCGACATGATCGCGCAGAAAACGCACGATGTCGGCATGGTGACGAAGGACGCAGGACGGGTCTGCAAGCGACATCGCAACCTTCCGGTCAGACGCAGCAGCCATTTCTGCCGCCATGACCATGAGTTCACGCGATTCTGCAAGATCCCAGAGATAACCCTCGAGAAACAACACTGACGACGCGCGTATACTCTCTGCGTCCAGGAACTCAGTCGTCATCTCTGCACTGGCGCCAAGGCAGGTCACCATCGTTCGTTCATGATCAGGCGACGACATCACGAGCGAGTGTGCCGTCGACGGACCCGACTGGGCAGCAGACGACAGCATCTCAACGCCCTGATTCGCGAGATCACTCATGAAAACACGGCCAAGTTCATCATCACGAACCCGACCGATGAAGGCCGCGCGACCACCAATGGACGCAAGGCCCGCCATCGTGTTTGCGACCGATCCGCCGGAGATTTTTG
Source organism: Alphaproteobacteria bacterium (assembly GCA_965200745.1). Taxonomy (GTDB): domain Bacteria; phylum Pseudomonadota; class Alphaproteobacteria; order SP197; family SP197; genus SP197. The sequence goes on along the minus strand of CBDAUZ010000001.1, from coordinate 2,073,782 downwards.
TTCCTGCACCGACAAGTTCGTGAATGCGCTCGGCTTCGGATTCGTCCGCGAGCTGCATCGTACCCTTCATCAAATCGTGCGCGGTGAGAAATGCGTCATCAACTTCGACGATTGTGTCAACGATCGCATTTCCAATACCGAGAACGTCAAATCGGCTGGTTTTCATTGTGTTGTCCGGCTGATCAGAGGGTGCTGCGGGGACATTCCGGTTCCTTTCATCACAGCGTATCGCGGTGCGGCCCTGTCAGTGTCAGGTTCCGACGCACCGTTGCAAGTTGTTTGAGCCCGCCACATGTGCTCAGGATCGCTGTCATCCGACGGAACGCGCACCCGGGTATCACGATGTGCACGGCGAATGCGTTGCGGGCGCACGCAATGACGAACGCCTTGGCCCTAATCACGCAGTGGCGGTTCGGTCAAACCCTTCAACATGACCATCAGGTTCTCGTCGCGCCATCGTTCCAGTTCGGCAATATCGAGATGGCCATACATGCGATCAACCGACTGGATCAGTTTTTCCCTGGATTCATCGCTTCCACCCCATCCGAAGTGGTCAATCATGTGACGTACACCACCCTTGCCGCCTCCGAGATGATAACAGGAAACAGGTCCGGCAAATGCCCAGCGCAACCCCGGTCCGTAGCTGACGGCTGTATCGATGTCCTGGTATTCGCACACTCCCTGATCGACAAGACGCGCTGCTTCCTGGAACACCACGTGCTGCAGACGGTTCGCGACGTATGCCTCGATTTCCGTCTTCAAACGCAGTGTCTTCTTTCCGACAGACTCATAAAACGCCATCGACCAGTCCATGGCATCCGAATCTGTTTCGCTTCCTCCCACCACCTCGACAAGCGGTACAAGATAACTAGGTGCAAAAGGGTGTCCGATGACAACCCGGCCGGGCTCCGTGCAGCCGGATTGCAGCCTCGACGGCAAGAATGCGGACGATGAACTTGCAAGAATGACGCCCGGCCTTGCAACTGCATCCATTTCCCTGAACAGATCGATCTTCAGTTGTTCGCGATCGGGGGCACTTTCCTGAACAAAGTCGGCACAGGAGACAGCCTCTTCCATCGAATCAACGAACGAAAACCTGCTGCGTGATGCGCCATCTGCCAGACCGAGTTCTTCAAGAAAGGGCCACGCCTGATCGATGATCACCTGTGCGTGGTCCGCGGCTTGCGCGCCAGGATCACTCATGCAGACATCCTTGCCTGCCGCCAGAAACACAGCCGCCCAACCTGCACCAATGTACCCGCCTCCAACACAGGCGACGCAGTTCACGTCTTGTGGATCAGGTCGTGTCATCGGGTTCTCCTCGTCGAACGCCGGCGCATCACCGATACGACGGCTGGTGAAAGATCATCACAGGTATCCGCGCTCATCAAGAAACGCGACGACGCGTATCGCGAGATCGTCGGGACCGGATTCGGCAGTCTTGACGACCATCTCGGGTTCTTCGGGCGGTTCATAGACAGAATCAATGCCCGTGAAATTCCGGATCTCGCCGGCACGCGCCTTCTGGTAGAGACCCTTGGGGTCGCGTTGTTCACAGACCTCCTGCGGCGCATCAACAAATATCTCGATGAATTCGCCTTCGCCAACCAGTTCACGCGCCATTTGCCGTTCCTCGCGAAACGGTGAGATAAAAGCGACCAGAACAATCATGCCTGCGTCAACAAAGAGCTTTGCAACCTCCGCGACGCGGCGAATGTTCTCGACCCTGTCGGCGTCGGTAAATCCGAGATCCTTGTTGAGTCCAAGCCGCACGTTATCACCGTCAAGCAGATAACTGTGTTTACCGCGCAGCGCCAGACGCGTCTCGATCCGGTTGGCCAGTGTCGACTTTCCGGAGCCTGACAGACCGGTCATCCAGAGTATGCATGGTTTCTGAAACTTCTGATCCGCGCGCTGCGACCTGGTCACAGACATCTCGTGCGGTACGAGATTTGCGGCACGCCGCAACGGGAACTGTATCAAGCCGGCACCGACGGTTTCGTTGGTGAATCGATCGATGAGTATGAAACTGCCGGTTCCCCTGTTCGCATCATAGGAATCAAATGCCACGATCTGATCCAATGCGACGTTGCAGATCCCGATCTCGTTTATCTTCAGGGTTTTCGCAGCGACATGCTCCATCGTGTCCGTGTTGATGGCATACCTGAGATCCGTGACACGACCGTTCACCACTTTCGTGCCGATCTTGGCAATGTAACTGCGACCTGGCAGCAGGGACTCGCGATGCAGCCAGATGAGCTGCGCGGCAAACTGGTCCGCCTGGTGTGGTTCCGCCCCGTCACCGTTCGCAGCGATCAGGTCGCCCCGTCCGGCGTCGATCTCCTTCGACATGACGAGCGTGACGGCCTGCCCGGCTGCTGCCTCTTCAAGATCACCGTCAAACGTCACGATGCGCGACACGTCACAGTCTGCACTTGACGGATAGACCCTGACGCCCGATCCGCGTGTAACACGGCCGGATACAATCGTGCCGGCATATCCGCGGAATCCATCGCAGGACCGGCTGACCCGCTGCACGGACATGCGAAACGGCAGTTCCGTTCGCAATGTACACAGACTGTCCAGGACCTCCATGAGGGTCGCGCCGTCGTACCACGGCGTGTCTTCGCCACGATTGACAACATTGCTGCCGGAAACAGCACAGATCGGGATTGCGGTTGATCTTTCCAGTCCGATCGCACCGCAGTAGTTCTCCCAATCTTCAGCGATCCGCCGAAAGACCGCCTGGTCATGATCAACCAGATCCATCTTGTTGACCGCAAGAATGGTATGTCGGACGCCCAGGAGCCGAATGATGTATCCATGACGACGTGTCTGGGAGACTACGCCCTTTCGCGCATCGGCCAGAACGATCGCGGCATCTGCAGTTGACGCGCCTGTGACCATGTTTCGCGTGTACTGCTCATGTCCCGGTGCATCGGCAACGATGAACCTCCGAACGGCGGATTCAAAGAAACGGTAGGCCACATCGATGGTAATGCCCTGTTCCCTCTCCGCTTCCAGGCCGTCAAGCAGGAGCGCGTACGCAACGCCTCCGCCGCCATTGGCCGCCGCCCTGCTTTCGTTTGCCACAGCCTGGAGTTCGTCGTCGAACACCTGACCGCAATCGTGCAAGAGGCGTCCGATGAGCGTGGATTTGCCATCGTCGACACTCCCGCAGGTCAGTACACGCAGCAGATCTTGCGACCGGGTAACCGCGGGCTCCATCAGAAGTACCCTTCCCGCTTCTTGTGTTCCATGGAACTGCGACCGTCGTGATCGATGACGCGACCGGAACGTTCGGTCGTTCGTGTCTGTTTCATTTCCAGGACAATATCCGCGACACTGGTGGCCTGCGATTCAACGGCGCCGGTTAGCGGATAACAGCCAAGAGTGCGAAATCGAACCACGCGCATCTCGGGTTCCTCGCCATTCTCGAGCGGCATGCGGTCATCAGCGACCATGATCATGTGGCCATTGCGCCAGACAACAGGACGCGGGGCGGACAGGTAAAGTGGAACTATCGGTATGTTTTCGACAAGGATGTAATGCCAGATATCGCGCTCGGTCCAGTTGGAAAGGGGAAAGACCCGGATTGATTCTCCGTCGTTCACGCGCGTGTTGAAGGTATTCCAGATTTCGGGGCGCTGGTTGCGGGGGTCCCAGCGATGATTTGAATCGCGAAACGAAAAGATGCGTTCCTTGGCCCTTGATTTCTCCTCGTCGCGTCGTGCGCCGCCGAACGCGGCATCAAACCTGCCGGCGTCCAGCGCCTGACGAAGTGCCTGCGTCTTCATGACTTCCGTGTGATATGCCGAGCCGTGTGTAAACGGGTTCACCCCGGCCTGAACGCCTTCCTCATTGACATGAATGATCAGATTCATGCCGGTCTCTGCCGCCACGCGATCACGAAACGCATACATTTCGGGGAACTTCCAGGTCGTATCGACATGCAACAGCGAAAATGGCGGTGTCGCAGGAAAGAAGGCCTTCTGCGCCAGACGCAGCATGACCGATGAATCCTTGCCAATCGAATAGAGCATGACAGGGCGTTCACACTCTGCGACGACTTCCCGCATGATGAAGATCGACTCTGCCTCGAGTTCCCGAAGACAGGCTGTTTGGTCTGACACGCTCAATCGCAATTCTCTTGAACAGGAAACAGGCAGATCGCCACAGTTTGTTACCGTGCTGCTCAGGACGGATCAGCTCGGCGAATGCGCGAGACATTCGTATATGCGTAGGTAGCCGTTCAGACGTCCCTGTCAACAGGTTGCGGGTATCGTGCAATCCACTTGGCTTCACATACCGCTGGACAGGCAGTTCCGGACATGAAATCCGTCAGATCAGCGTGGTTCCAAAAATGTGGCGTCGATACTTGCGAAAGGCTTCGTGCGTTGCCACGTTCTAGTCACGGGGTGTTCACCAATAACAGGTACGATATGTCGAGATTCGGAATTCATCGTTCCTGTTACCGAGTCGACTACCGGGGCTCCGTGACGTGACGACGCGGCTCTATACGCACGATTCCTTCACGCGGCACGACACGGGTGCTGCACACCCGGAACGCAGTGCACGTCTTCACGCGGTCACGCGTGCACTCGAGACACCTGAATTTGATTCCCTCGACAGGCATGTTGCGTCGGCTGTTTCGCATGATCGACTGGCACTCGTACATTCTCCAGCGTTCATCGAAGCGTTGCTGTCGGCCATACCGCGAGACGGGCATCGCCGAATTGATCTGGATACCGTGATCTCTCCCGCTTCAGGTGATGCCGCCCTGCACGCCAGTGGCGCTGTTGTTGACGCCATAGACGCCGTCATGGAGAAGAGAACCGACAACGCATTCTGTGCGGTCCGGCCGCCTGGCCATCATGCAGAACCAGCCAACGCCATGGGATTCTGTCTTTTCAACTCCATCGCCGTCGGCGCTGCCCACGCGCGGAACCGGTGGGGACTGTCGCGTGTTGCGGTCATCGACTTTGACGTTCATCACGGAAACGGCACCCAGGCCATGTTCTGGGATCATGACGGTATGTTCTATGCATCGTCGCACCAGTTCCCCTGCTTCCCGGGTACGGGTTCTGTCGATGAATGCGGCAGGTACAACAACATCGTGAATGCGCCCCTTGCGCGCGGTTCGGGGAGTCACGCGTTCCGCCGTGCCTTCGCGGAGAGGATTCTGCCTGCACTTGACGCATTCAGGCCCGAATTGGTTCTCATTTCGGCGGGTTTTGACGCACATGAAGAGGATCCGCTTGCCGATATCAATCTCGTCACGGAAGACTATTCCTGGGTAACAGACGAGATATCCGCTCTTGCCGACAGTCACGCAGATGGCCGTATCGTTTCCGTGCTTGAGGGCGGTTATGCTCTGGAAGCGCTTGCGAGCAGTGTGATGGTGCATGTACGCAGACTGATGGCAGTGAACAAGGAGGACGGCATTCAGTGACCAGCGGAAACATTGATGAAATGAGCTTCGAAGAGGCGATGACCCAGCTGGAGGAGATTGTCAGCAATCTTGAATCCGGTGATGTGAAGCTCGCTGATGCCATCAGCTCATACGAGCGGGGCGCCGCACTGAGAAGTCACTGTGAATCGATCCTGCGCAAGGCGCAGGAACGCGTTGATCTGATTCGCACCAGGACCGGAAACGCACAGATGACAACCGTCCCGTTCGAACCGGAGCCGGGTTAGGCGACCTTGAACATGCAGCCGCCAGCAGCCGTCGCAAACGCGCTCGCCGCCAATGCTGCACTTGTCGAAGAAACGCTCGACTCGCTCCTGCCGTCGAGCAGCGACCTTGACCAACCCCTGTTCAAGGCCATGCGTTACGCTTGTCTGGATGGTGGTAAACGATTACGGCCATTTCTCGTCATGGCGACCGCAAAGCTGTTCGATGTAGACGAATCGCGTGCATTGCGGGCAGCAGCAGCAATTGAAATGGTGCATTGCTACTCGCTGATCCACGATGACTTGCCAGCGATCGACAACGACGACCTCAGACGTGGTCGCGCAACCTGCCACATTGCATTTGGCGAAGCGACCGCGATCCTCGCAGGCAACGCGCTGCTGACACTGGCCTTCGCGGTACTTGCTGATCCGAAGACACACGACAGTCCCGAAGTTCGTGTCGACCTTTTGCGATCACTGGCAGAAAACTCCGGTGCATTCGGCATCATCGGCGGACAGATGTTCGATCTCGAGGCCGAGCATCAACAACTGGATCTGACGCAAGTCGAACGCCTTCAGGGCAAGAAGACCGGTGCCTTGTTCCACTTCGCTGCAGAGGCTGGCGCCATACTCGGATGCGCATCCCGTCAACAACACAAGAGCATCTTGGCGTACGCGCGAAATCTCGGCCTTGCGTTCCAGATCGTCGACGACCTACTCGACGAGACCGGTGAACGCACAATCATGGGAAAGTCGGTGGGCAAGGATGCGGCACTTGGAAAGGCGACCGTCCCGAGCCTGATCGGTACCAAGGCCGCGAAGGATTATACGGCACAATTGACGGAATCAGCCTGCAACCACCTGGATTCCTTCGGATCGAGGGCATTGCCCCTGCGCGACCTCGCGCAATTCATTTCTTCGAGAAGCCATTGAACGTCGTGGAGGATCTCGCGTGAATATTTCAAACCAGACACCGCTCCTGGATCAGATTACGGATACCTCGATGATCCGGGATCTGCAGCTAAGAGAACTGCGTCAACTGGCAGACGAGCTGCGCCATGAGACGATCGATGCCGTTTCGACCACTGGTGGACATCTTGGTGCCGGACTGGGGGTCGTGGAGCTCACCGTTGCGATCCACCATATCTTCAACACGCCGCATGACAGGTTGATCTGGGATGTCGGACATCAGTGCTATCCGCACAAGATCCTGACGGGTCGACGCGACAGAATCCGTACACTCAGGAAAAAGGACGGGCTTTCCGGATTCACGAAACGCGCGGAAAGCGACTACGATCCATTCGGCGCAGCCCACAGTTCAACGTCGATCTCGGCGGGACTTGGCATGGCAGTCGCACGGGATCTCAAGGACGAGGAACGCGACGTGGTGTGCGTCATTGGCGACGGCGCGTTGTCCGCGGGCATGGCGTACGAGGCGTTGAACAACGCGGGTGCGCGTGCCAATCGCCTGATCGTTATCCTGAACGACAACCGTATGTCGATTGCTCCGCCGGTCGGCGCGATGAGCACCTATCTCACGCGAATCATGGCATCGCAGACCTATCGGACGGCACGCGGTACTGCCCTGGACCTTGCAACGCGCCTGCCCAGGACATTTTCGACGACTGCGCGAAAGCTCGAAGAATATGCCAAGGGCATCGTGGCGGGCAGCACCTTGTTCGAGGAACTCGGATTCTACTATATCGGACCTGTCGACGGTCACGATCTCAACCAGCTGGTACCCATCCTGAAGAAGATCCACGACACCGACGAAGACGTGCCGGTACTTCTGCATTGCATCACACAAAAAGGAAAGGGTTACGCGCCGGCAGAAGTCGCTGCCGACAGGTATCACGGGGTTTCGGGTTTTGATGTTGCAACCGGGAAGCAATCAAAACCCAAGGCTGCCGCACCAAGTTACACCAGTGTGTTTGCGACTGCCCTGATCGCTGAGGCGCGTGCAGACAACAGAATCTGCGCCATCACGGCGGCAATGCCGTCGGGAACCGGTGTTGACAAGTTCGCCAGCTATTTTCCGGATCGATCATTTGATGTCGGCATCGCTGAACAACACGGTGTGACCTTTGCCGCCGGACTCGCGTGCGAAGGCCTCAAGCCGTTTGCCGCAATCTACTCCACGTTCCTCCAGCGTGGTTACGATCAGGTTGTTCACGATGTGGCGATTCAACGACTGCCCGTCAGGTTTGCCATTGATCGTGCCGGTCTTGTCGGCGCAGACGGACCGACTCACGCAGGAGCGTTTGATGTCGCCTATCTCGGCACGCTGCCGGGCTTCGTCACGATGGCGGCGTCCGACGAACTGGAACTCATGCACATGGTCGCAACAGCTGCACAGATTGATGACCGTCCCAGCGCCTTCCGCTATCCGCGTGGCGAGGGAATCGGCGTGGAGCTTCCCCAACGGGGCACACCGCTCGAAATCGGTCGCGGTCGGGTTCTGCGCGAAGGTACGTCGGCGGCGATCCTGTCGTATGGCGCACGGATGCAGGAATGTCTGGCAGCGTCAGAAACACTGGAAAAGCAGGGTGTTTCGACCACTGTCGCGGACGCGCGGTTCTGTACACCACTGGATGAGGATCTCGTCCGGCGCCTGGCGCGCGATCACTATGCATTGATCCTCATCGAGGAGGGTTCAATCGGCGGATTTTGCTCACACGTTCTGAACTTCCTTGCATCCAACGATCTGCTCGATCGCGGACTGCGGGTGCGTCCGATGATATTGCCGGCAAAGTTCATCGATCAGGCCAAACCACAGGACATGTACGATGAGGCCGGCCTGAATGCTGCGCATATCTGTAACGCGGTCATGAATGCGATGGGTCTGGATAATGCAGCAGGTTCAGCCGCCGCCGGTGCAACGGCTGCCTGAATGACCGTGCCATGCACGGCGCCCGTATGGCCCCTGCGCGTCGCGTGAGAGCAGATTACCTGGTCGTCGAACAGGGGCTTTCATCAAGCCGATCACAGGCACAGGCGCTGATCATGGCAGGCAAGGTGTTCAAGGGGCAGTCTCGTGTCGAGAAGCCCGGGCAGATGCTTGCACCCGGAACCTTGCTCAGGATTCACGGCGAACGTGAACGCTGGGTTTCGCGCGCCGGATACAAGCTGGATCATGCGCTGGATTTTTTCGGAATTGACGTCACCGGCGCTACCGCAGTCGACCTGGGCGCTTCAACCGGCGGATTTGTTGATGTCCTGCTCTCTCGTGGCGCCGCACGTATTTACGCTGTTGATGTGGGTGCAGGTCAGCTGGCTTGGGCATTGCAGCAGGACGAACGCGTCATTGCACTTGACCGCACGAATGCCCGGTCTGTTTCACGCGACGAAATTCCGATCCCGCCCACCGTTGTTGTTGCGGATGTTTCTTTCATTTCCCTGAAACTTGCCCTGCCGCCCACGCTTGGACTTGCCGCACCGGGTGCGCGCCTCGTCGCACTCATCAAGCCGCAGTTCGAAGCCGGACGCTCCAGCGTCGGCAAGGGAGGTATCGTGCGGGACGCGATGGTCCATGAAGCGGTTTGCGACAACATCAGAACCTGGCTTCTCGACGAGGCCGGCTGGACGGTCGACGGTATCACCGCGAGTCCCATAACCGGCGCCAAGGGAAACCGCGAGTTTCTCATTGCTGCACACAAACCTCTCAATTCATTGATCGCATAACGCGTCGAACCTCAACGGTCTGCCGATTGGCAATCGTTGTCTCCTTAGTTCGTGCGTGCGATACATCCCGTTCACAACACACGCGCAACCATGCAGGATCTTGTGTCATGTCTTCCGTTGAAGAAGGGCCGATCGAGACATTTTCGCAACTGAGCGGCGGCCGGTTCCGCGTGCTCCGGGACGGCTCAGGCGGAGATATTGTCTGGGTTCCCGGTGGTGACAGTTCTGCCGACTACTGGCGGGAACAGTTCTCGTACTTTCGAGGTTCCTGGAGATGTACGTCCTATGATCCGCGCGGTGCCGGTGAGACGCAATGTGATCCGCCCCCGTGGTCGATGGACGATTTTGCCCGTGATTGTGCGGAAATAATCGAACAATACTGCAAGCCGCCGGTGATCCTGACCGGGCTTTCCATGGGTGCGCTCATCACGCAGCAGGTCGCCATCGACTATCCGCATCTGGTTCGACTGGCCATTCCCATGGGGACGGCCGCACATATAACGGGGTTCACGCGAGACTGGATGGAGGCAGAGATCGCGGCGCGCGCGAACAACGCACTCTCCATGCCACCGGACTTTGCAGCCTGCCACTACGCGGCGTTTGCCTACCCGGCCCAGGCCCTGGGCGATCAAGCACTCTGGAATCGGATCCGGGAGGCCTACAGGGAGCGCTTCGCCAATCGTGAAAGCGAACATCTGATCGGCCAATGGCAGGCATGTCTTGACTACGACGTGACGGATTCACTGGGCACATGTCCTGTCCCGATTCACGCCGTTGCATTTTCCGAAGATGTCCAGACGCCGCCACAACTGGTTCGCAAGGTTGCAGAATCGGCCATGAACGGGACATACCATGAACTTCCCGGCCTTGGTCATGTATCTCTCTATCGCCATGCCGGCGAACAGGTGAATGCGTTTCTCGAAACCCTGATTACATGTGACCTGCATTCACAGACATCACCGGAGAGCTGAATGTGGAGGCGAGCACGCGATTGTCTGTGGAATTCGATCTGTACCCGGGGATGGTTGGCCGGGTAGACAAGTACGCTCCCGCCACGCACGCGACGACGCGAGTGGCGGGATGATGACCGACCGCGGTCAGAGACCGGCGCGGACTTCGTTGTAGAGCTGTTCGTACTTTGCGCTGTACTCAGGATTGCGAGCCGGGAAGAACAGTGTGTTTGCAATCAGCGTTTCCGGATCGGAAAACCCGAGTTCGTCCAGACGATCCTGGGAAAGCAGTTCATAGGCCGCAAGGTTTGCGCTGCCATACCCGTAGTTATCGATGAGCCAGGCACCGGATTCCGGCGATATCCACGCATCAATATAGGTGTAGACAGCGTCAAGGTCCGTCGCATCCTTGTGAATGATGAACCCGGAGCCCCAGGCAAACACGCCTTCCTTCGGCACCATGTATCCAACGGGCACACCCTGCGACCTCAGCGTGACGAATGACTGGTTCCAGGAATATGCCGCAACAATTTCACCTGCAGCGATTGCCTGTTCCATCTGCGTGACATCAGTCCAGTAAAAACGGGTCAGATCGCGCTGCTTCGACATGAGCGGTTGCACATCTGCGAGCTGCTCATCTGACAGGGTCCAGATATTGTCGTAACCCTTCATCAATGCCGCTACGGCAACCGTGACCTCCGACGAGTCGTACCAGGCCAGGCGGCCCTTGTAGGCGTCGTCATAGAGGATCTGCCAGGAATGCTCATTGAGGTACCTCTCATCGATCATGTCGGTTCTGAAAACAAGAGACGAGTTGCCAAACTCCGCAGGAACGAAGTAACGCGATCCCTCGATAATCGAACCGTCGATTTCAGCGATGCCCGGTGCAATATTGTTCCAGTTCGTCAGCCGACTGACGTCAACCGGCTGGATGAGCCCGGCATCAAAGTAGCTCTGGATCATGTAGTTGCCGGGATGAATGAAGTCCGGCTGGAATCCGGCGCGGATCTTCTCGAATGACTCGTCGTCGCTTGCGATATAGGTGAACTCCGGTGGTCCACCGTATTTGTCGATGTAACCGCCCATGAGTTCAGGCAGATCATAACCAGCCCACGTATGGCCCATGATCTCACCTGCGGCCATCGCCGGTCGTCGAACCAGCGGAAATGTGACGATACCGACGCCTGCAGCGGCCATGGCGCAGGAAAGTTCACGACGAGTCATGGAATCAGGTTTCATGCTTGTGTCTCCTCCACATGTTTCATGCTTGAACGTTGCGACGTATTCCAACCGGACACAAGACCCGGATTCCAGTGTTATCGTGCACATCGCATCGCCACCAGCCTGTCGCTCGGGGACATGACAGAATGCCGTTTGCGTTGCGTGCATGAGAAACCGTTACGCAATCGCGTTTTCGGGCATGCTCGTGAATCGCAAGAAACGGCGCCGGCAATGCCGTCGTATCCTGAGCCGCATGGCGGAGCGGTGAAATGCCCGCTTGATTTTGTTGCAGCAGCCTGCAAGACAAACCAATCTGCACCCTGCAATCAGCATGGTCGTGTTGCGGTTTCTGGAAGTTCGTCAGTTGGAACGGACGGAAGGTTGTGAAATGTGTTCTACCGATACAATGGACGAAATTCGTGAGCTGGAGATGAAGATCTTCCAGCTGACAACCAAACTCCACGAATTGCGTCGTACGACAGCCTCGAGTCCCGTGCCGGACTACACGTTCAGTACAATCGAAGGTGAAAGCACGTTGAGCGCCCTGTTTGGCGACCGGCAGAAACTGCTCGTGATACACAACATGGGTCAAAGTTGCCGCTTCTGCACCTTGTGGGCCGACGGGATCAACGGTGTTCTGCACCACCTGGAGTCCGAGATCGCCGTGATCCTCGTTTCGAAGGACAATCCTCAGGTCCAGAGAGAATTCGCCAGCAGCCGCGGATGGAAGTTCCGCATGGCGTCACATGGCGGAGGCGCCTACATACAGGAGCAGACTGTCATGGACGGCCATGACAACATGCCTGGAGCCGTTCTCTATGAACGCGATGGCGAACAGATCTACCGGAAACATGCCTGCGTATTCGGCCCTGGTGACCAATACTGCATCGTCTGGAATCTGCTCAGCCTGGCGGGTATCGGGGAAGACAACTGGACACCACAATACTTCTACTGGCGTCGACCGGAACAGCTTGAAGACAGAGATCTCGACGCCGTCGCATAGCTTCGGCGAAAATCTGCTGGTTCCCTGCCACGACAACCGGGAAACCCTGGGTGTTCACCTGCGAGAATGACCCTGACGTGCCCTGTCCGATGACCGCGGTCGTCCCGGAACAGGGACCCGAACCTGATCCACATGTGCGGCAGCAGAGCAACCGGCAAGGCGCCCGAACACGGTTCCGCTCATCAATCCGGTGCCGCCTGGATAGTTGAAGTAGAAAATTCCACCCACAAGTTCGCCTGCTGCGAAAAGACCGGGAATGGGCGATAGGTCCTCGTCGAGTACCTGACCATTGTCGGGATCAATACGCAAACCGCCAAAGGTGAACGTGATTCCACAACCGACCTGATACGCCTCGTAGGGCGGTGAATCGATGGTGTTGGCCCAATTCGATTTTGCGATGGCAAGACCAGCTGCCGTCCGTCCATCTTTCACGTTCGGATTGAACGGCGTGTCGGTGTCAACCGCCGCGTTGTAGGCCCTCACTTCATCGAGAAATCCATCGGGATCAACGCCTTCAAGTTTCTGGGCCAGTCCTTCGAGTGACCCGGACGTCACTTTCGAAACGCGCCTGATCCGGTATTCGTCACGCAGCAAATGGGTCACCTTCTTGTCGAACACCTGCCACGCGAACTGATCAGGTTGGTTCAGAATTACACGCCCGTACTTCGCATAGGTGTAGTTTCGGAAGTCAGCACCCTCATCGACGAAGCGTCGTCCATGCGCATTGACCATGATGCCGAAGGGATAACTGTGCTTCTGAAAACCGTCACCGACAGTCAGGTCTCCGAATTCAGGTGCATTGTAATCCCATCCAACCGCATGACAGCCTGACCAGTTGCCGAACGTCGACGCCCCGACGTCCAGCGCCATGCGAATACCGTCGCCGGTATTGAAACGTGACCCGCGTACCCGCGCCATTTCCCAACCCGGACCCAGATATCGCGTACGCCATTCTGTATTGGCCTGAAATCCCCCGGACGCAACCACGACTGCATCGGCTTCGATATCCTCGATGACGCCTGCGCGCCTGATCTTGACCCCGGTCACTGCATGACCGTCGGTGTTGATGGCAACGGCACGCGCACCATAGTGAACCGTGACGCCGTGATCGGCGGCTATACCGCTATGCGCATCGATCAATCCGGGTCCTCCACCCCAGGCCTCGAGCGTCAATCCACCCCAGAATGTGAAGCGTCCACCGATCCTGAACGCCTGACGACCGTAAATCGGTATGAAACGAATTCCCTTCGTTCGCAGCCACTGCATGCATTCCAGTGACTCGGTTACCAATCGTTCGCACAACGCCGGATCGGTACGAAACCGTGTGACGCGAAACATGTCGTCAAAGAAATCTTCGGTCGAATAGGTGCCGAAATCCGTGATCGCGACTTGCTCGGCAGAAAGATCCGGGCACAACATCCGAATGTCATCAACACCGTCATAGGCAAAACGCATGGATCCCGCCGTAAACCGGGTGTTGCCTCCCCTCTCGGATTCAGGCGCCCGCTCCAGCATCAAGACGCGTGCACCGCGTTCGCGTGCGGCGTGTGCGGCGCAGTAGGCGGCATTACCGCCACCCACGACGACAACGTCCCATCGACTCACAAGTGTCAGCTCCTTCCTTCGGCGCTGAAGAGATCCTTGCGCAATGTGGTCAACGCCTCAGGGTCGATCTTCGCGTGAATGACTGCGGGGCGCCTGGCATCGAATGCAGACGCCATGGCCGACCCGATCTGGCCGGGGCGGTCAACGGCAAAACCCAGGGCCCCGCAAAGTCTGGCAAACGCGTCATACGCCGGATTCTTGATTTCGGCGCCAAGAAGACGATCACCGAAAAATTCCTTCTGATACGCTTTCTCGGCACCCCACGCACCATTGTCGAGGACAACAGCAACAACGGGAAGGTCATAGCGCACGGCAGTCGTGATTTCCGACATTGTAAACCCGAAGCCACCGTCACCCATGATGGAGACAACGGGACGATCGGGGACGGCAGCCTGAACGCCGAGCGCCGCTGCATATCCGAAACCGACGAGTCCGAAGTCCAGTGGCGTTATGAGACCTGGCGTCTGATGATGGACGAGACGATCAGCGGCCTGCAAGCAGGCGTTGCCGGTATCGAGCGTGACGACTGCGTTCCCTGGCAATGCCTCCCGGATCTCGCTCAAGACGCGCTGCGGATGCAAGGGCATCGACGAAATTGCAGCTTCCGCAGCGCGTTCGTTCCGTAACGCCACACGCGCTTTTCGGAAACCGTCAAGCCAGTCCGACCAGCGATGGGTATCGGAACCGACACTTGCAGCAGTGAGTGCCCGTGCAGTTTCCGCAGCGTCAGCGTGGACAGCAATTTCGACCGGGAAATAACGTCCAACGGCCGATGCCTCGATGTCGACCTGAACAATCGCCGCACGCGAGCTGATGTAGTCATTGCTGAAAAATGTCGAGTTGAACGCCAGTCGCGTTCCCAGTGCCAGAATGACGTCGGCATCACGGGTCAGGGCACTTGCAACCGCATTGCCGCGTGGTCCGCCCTGACCGGCAAACAACTGATTGTCATGGTCCATGACGTCGGCATGGCCGGTCGAGGCAACGACGGGTACATTCAGTGTTGTGGCCAGTTCTTCCAGTGCTACGGAACCTGCATGCGACTTGAATCCGCCACCGGCAACGATGACGGGCCTGTGTGCTGTCTGCAACAATGCAATGATGGCTTCGACATCAGCGCCATTCGGCGGACCGCCACGGGCAAGGCGTATGTGTGAGGTATCGGGTTCGGGCACTTTCGCCGCAAAGATGTCTCGCGGCACATGCACCACAACAGGTCCGCATCGACCACTCATGGAAAGTCGAATGGCATCACGCAACATGTCGGCCAAACTGGCCGCTTCGGTGATCAGGATTGAACGCTTGCTGATCGGCTTGAACAACGCAACCTGATCGACTTCCTGAAAAGTGTCCTTGCCCAGATCACGCCGGCTGATGGCACCGGCTATCACGACCAGAGGTGAATAGGCCAGATAGGCCTCGGCAACTGCGGTCGCAAGATTGACAACGCCCGGACCTGCCTGTGCGCCAAGTACGATACCGGGCCCACCGGTTATCCGTGCATGGGCGTCTGCCATATGTCCGGCAGCCCTTTCATCACGCGCGCCAATATAGCGAATCGCATCTGGTCTGCCCTGGTCGGCGTGCATTGCGTCGTAGAGTTCCAGCATGGATCCGCCGAGGAGTCCGAATACACAACGCACACCCGCGCTTTTCAGGATCCGATAGACTGCTGCACCGCCGGTCATGGCTGTCATCACACTTTCAGACCTCGCGTCCCGCCAGGAAACCCTCGTGGATTGCCTCTTCTGCAGTGCGCGGCGCCACGCAGTCGCCCACGGAGAGAACGGGAATGCCGCGTTCTTCAAGTGCCGTAGCGAGTGTGTTCCGCGACGTGTGGCCGAGCGCCAGGACAACCGTATCGGTGTTTTCGATCAGCATTGGCATCTGGGTCAATGTATCCTGGAAGTAGGCTGTGTCCGCGTCGACGCCAAACAGGCGCGCGTGCGTACGAATGTCAACGCCGAGCGCGTGAAGCCGACCGACATAATGATTACGCGTATAGAGTTGTAGTGTTTCGCCCGCCATCGCCGCGTTGGTACAGAGTGTGACGTGCGAGCCGGATCTTGCGAGTTGTTCCGCCAGACCGAGCCCGATCCAGTCGGCGCGCCAGTCCGCAATGACAACAGACATGCCGACATTGGCCTGTCCCCTGATCACATCCCACGCTGTCACCACATGGGCACCTTCACCGTACTCGATTTGCGGGACATAGGGTTCGGCACCGGTCGCAACAATTGTCCTGTCGGCTTTCAACCCGGAGATCGTTGACACAGTCGCCGGTGTTCCCGTCAGGATCTGCACGTCAAGCGCGGTCAGTTCACGTTCCAGATTCGTGATCATTCCGCCGAACTCCTCGCGACCCGGCAGTTTCTGTGCAAGCAGAACCTGTCCGCCGAGACGGGGAGAAGCCTCGTAAAGCGTGACATCGTGCCCACGCGCCGCAGACGCAACCGCTGCCTTCATTCCTGCCGGTCCGCCTCCGACGACCGCGATACGCCGCCGTTCGTCCGCAATGCGTGTCAGACCGAATTCAATCTCGCGACCCGAAACCGGGTTCTGGATGCACGAGATGCTGAAGCCACTGTGCGCACGCCCGATGCAGGATTGATTGCACGCAATACAGGCTCGAATATCGTCAAGTCGCCCGGTTCGTGCCTTGGCAATCATGTCCGGATCCGCAATCAACGCACGGGTCATGCCGCACAGGTCGGCTTGGCCGTGCGCAACGATTGTTTCCGCTGTCTGCGGCTGATTGATCCGCCCGGTCGCAATCACGGGCTTTCCTGTCTCATCACGAATTTTCTGCGCATAGGGCGCCGTGTAGCCGGATTCCATCCCCATCGGTGGCACGATATGGACCGAGGCACCGAGGCCCGATGATGTGCCGCAGACCACGCTGAAGTAATCGACCTGATCAGCATACGCTTTGCATGCGGCGAGGACCTCGCCGGCCGAAAGCCCGAGTTCGTCCTTCTCGTCTCCGGAGATGCGCAAACCGAGTACGAGATCCGGCGCTGTTTCGCGCACAGCACGGAAGACATTGTTCAGAAACAATTGTCTCCCGACCGCATCACCACCCCACTTGTCATCGCGAAGATTGACGCGCGGATTGAGAAACTGCGACGGCAGATACCCTTGACTGGCAACAATCTCGACGCCGTCGTATCCCGCCGCCGAAAAACAACGGGCAGCGCGTCCATAACCGGCAACGACATCGTCAATGAGCGTGGAAGACATTGCTCGGGGCATGACGTGAAAGCGTTCGTTCGGTACAGCCGAGGGTGCGTAGGCGACAGGCATCAGTCCCGAGGTTGACGACAACAGCTCACGACCTGGATGGAACAGTTGGGCAAAGACCCTGCTCCCGTGGCGATGGATCACACGAGCAAGCCTTGCGAAACTCGGAATACATGTATCGTCGACGGCCATGAGAAGATCATTGGAGAACAACGCCGTCGAATGGACGCCGGTCACCTCGGTCACGATCAGGCCCACGCCTCCACGCGCACGCGCTTCGTGGTAGGCCATCAACGCGTCACCGGGAACAAGATGAGCGAGATGGGTGTGGTGACCTGTCGACACCACACGGTTACGAATGTCGATGTTGCCAAGCCGAACAGGCGAAAACAGATGCGGGAACCGCGATGAGGCACCGGCAACCGTCACGCATCCCTCCCGCTGATCACCGGTGCAATACTGATTCCGCAGGAAACACCGGCCACGAAATGAGAACCGGCGCTCCCCCGACGTCCGGGATTCTCCCGATCCGGAGTCAACTGACTTCACCAGGACAGTGGAGACGGCATTGGCCGGAATCCTGCCTGCCTCGTGCCGGCAGACGCAGTTTCAATCGGTTCGGACAGGTCGAGGGCACCAGGGGGGACCCTCAGCCGGTCGAAGCCGGCAACATGATCTCGAAGTCACGACGAATCGACGAATCGACGTCCACCGAGATATAGGCGGGATGATAGTCACGCAGAATGGTACGCGCGACACCGCGGGCCCGGTCGAGCATGTCGCGACTGCCGGAATCGGTCCATGATGCGGGATCCTGCCGATCGGCTATACAGGGATAGATATAGTCACTCTCCATCCTCTGCAGTGTTTGCGGATGGCCCAGGTAATGCCCCGCACCCAGAACCACGTCCCGGATCACGTCTTCAGCGAGAGTCTCGTCGGAGACTTCGATACCGTGCACACTGCGCAACACGCCGCCCAGCATGTCGTTATCGATGATGAAACTCTCGATCGAGCAACCCAGCATGCTCGCCAGGGTGCCGCATGCATGACTGATCATCGTGCAACCTGCATTGGCTGCCAGGGCAACCGACAGGTTCTTCTCGTAGCCGGCCTGTGCATCATGGACCTTGGCGTCCGAATATCCGGCAATGGATGCAACGGGAATACCGTAGAACTTGCCCATCTGTGTTGCAGCAGCCATGACGACAGCCTGTTCGCCACTGCCGCCGCACATTGCACCGGTGCGCAGATCCGATACCAGGGGCTTGGGTGCGAAGATCGCACGTGCCTGCGGATCGACAAGCCAGGCAAACACCGTGCCAGCCAGCGACTCGGCAACAGCCTGAACGACTGAACCGGCAAGCGTGACCGGACTTGTTGCCCCCATCTGACCAGCCGAAATGAGCTGCACGGGAAATCCATGCAGCACGGCTTCTTCAACCACTTCGCAGGATTCAGTCGCAAAACGCATAGGCGGAACAACATGGGTCGCCATGACGGTCACGAACGGATCTGCGCGGAAGGCAGCCTCACCGCCCGCTATGCGGTAACAGATCTCGGCGATCGCCTTGACGTTGCCGGGTTCTGTAATGCTCATGCAGACATGTTTTGATGTCGCCTGCAGACAGGCGTAGAGCGTGTTGATATCGAGCGTCAATGGATCAGGTGCATCGGTTCCGACGACAGGTCGGCTGCAGAAATGGATATGTTCCTGCATATCCACGACCCGCGCGATATCGAACAGATCACGGATTGTCGTTTCACGGTACAGCTGGGTCTCGAGATCAAGGATACGCGGTGCCGCGCCACCGGTACCGGTGTGCACGCGGTTTTCGTTCAGATGCAACCGATACCCCTCGCGCCGGCTCCCCAGGACAACATTGCGGTTGAGATCTGAAATCGCCTCTTCGACAAGCGTCCGCGGAAACAGCAGGCGACCACGATCGTCCATCCGGCCACCCCGTGCCACGACACGTTCGACCACGCCGGTCGATGCATTCGAAAGACCCAGTGTCTCCAGCAGATGCAGAACGGACTCGTGGACCCGGATAACATCAGAGTCGGAGAGCGGCGCATATCGCCCACCCGCAGGCCCCATCCAGCGACTGAAAGCCGGGGGTGCCGCGCCCTTTCGGCGTGCCTCCATGCGTTCCCTGCGTCCACGTCGCTGACGTGGAATTGGATCGGTCATGGTTCAGTGTGCCTTGAACTCGTCCGGTGCAACCATGACGCGTGAGACGAACGATGACAACGGATACGTTGCCCATGTGCACACAAAATTGGGTGTTGTGGCGGCATCATGCGGACTGGTGTCCCGCGACACTGGCGCATATTCCGCAAACGTGGCATGACGACACAAATCCGGGACTCACGAGAGTAACGATTGAAATGGCTGAAAACGAACACCACGAAGTCAATCGCCGTTGGTGGGACGCGGCGACACCCATCCATGTTGCAAGCAAATTCTATGATGTTGACGGATTTATCAGCGACAGCAACGCGGTGACGGTCGGGCAGGTCGAACGGGATGCGCTTGGCAACGTGCAAGGCAAACGGGTCCTCCATCTGCAATGCCATTTCGGACAGGATTCCATCAGCTGGGCGCGTCTCGGCGCGAATGTCACCGGTGTCGATTTTTCACCTGAAGCAATCCGTGCCGCCGAACGTCTCAAGGCACAAGCCGTACACGGTGGAAGTGTGAACTTCGTCTGTCAGGATGTAACGGCTGGTCAGGTCATCGACGGCGGACAGTTCGACATCGTCTTCACATCACTTGGTACAATTGTCTGGCTCTCGAGCCTCGAGGGTTGGGCGAGTACGATACGCCGCAACCTGGCAGACAACGGGTTTTTCTATTTTCTGGATCAGCATCCGACAACGATGCTGTTTGACGAGGGATCGACTACCCCGATCGTCAAGTACGGATATTTCCACGAGGCTGATCCGGTCTACGAACAGCCCGGCATGCGGGATTACGCGGACCCGGACCAGACCATAAACGTTCCGGCACACGAGTTTACATGGGGCCTTGCCGACATCTTTGCGGCCCTCGAAGCCGAGGGAATGAGGATCTTCGAAGTCCGCGAGTATCCATTCGGCGCATGGGGGCAGTTCCCTGACATGGAAAAGAGCGAAAGCGGATACTGGGTGCGCACAGCTGATGTACCAGGTTTTCCACTCCTGCTTGCTTTCAAGGCACGGCCATGAACACAATTGCATCGCATTCAGACCTGAATTGCACCTGCGCCCACGTTCCTGATGCGCTGGTCAGTGACCGGAAGCGCTCTCCTGACCGCCAATGCGATGCGATAACGCCGCACTGATAAATCCGTCGAGGTCGCCGTCGAGCACGGATTCAGTGTTGCTTGTTTCAAATCCTGTCCGCAGATCCTTGACCATGCGGTAGGGCTGCAGAACATACGAGCGAATCTGATAGCCCCAGCCAATATCGCCTTTTTCAGCGTTTTCGGCCTCGGCCCTTTCCTCACGCAGTCGCAATTCCCTGTCGTACAGTCGTGATTTCAACACCGCGAGTGCCTCGGCGCGATTGCGGTGTTGCGACCTGTTGTTCTGGCACTGAACAACGATTCCGGTCGGAATATGCGTCATGCGCACGGCGCTGTCGGTCTTGTTGACATGCTGGCCGCCGGCGCCTGAGGAGCGATATGTGTCGACGCGGATATCCTTCTCGTCGAGTTCAATCTGGATGCTGTCGTCGACAACCGGTGCGACAGCAACGCTCGCAAAACTTGTGTGGCGCCGGGACTGCGAGTCATACGGCGAAATACGCACCAGACGATGAACGCCGTTCTCGGTCTTGGTCCATCCGTACGCACTTTCACCGTTGATACGGATTGTGGATGACTTGAGACCGGCTTCTTCACCCGGGCTGCTTTCGATCACCTCGGTGGCGAAACCGCGTGTCGTCGCCCACCGCGTGTACATGCGCATGAGCATTTCGGCCCAGTCCTGGCTTTCCGTACCCCCCGCGCCTGCATGAACTGTCAGGTAGCAGTCGTTTCCATCTGCCTCTCCAGACAACAGGCTTTCGATTCGCAGGTCCTCGACCATCTTGGCCAGACGACTCAGCGATGAGATCGAGTCCTCGACGAGCTCCTCGTCGCCTTCTTCATCCGCCAGCTCGACGAGTTCGATAAGGTCGTCAAGTTCCCTTTCAAGTTGGCGAATGTTGCCGACGGCGCGCGATAACCGCGTTCTCTCACGCAGGAGCGTCTGAGCGCGTTGCTGGCTCGTCCAGAGGTCGGGATCCTGAATCAGGTGTTCAAGTTCATCCAGTCTTGTGATCGCGCGATCCCAGTCAAAGATACCCCCTGACTTGCCCGAGCCGGTCTGCGATGGTCCCTCTCAGGTTTTCGATTTCGGATCTCACGGTTTCTCTCCTTCTGGATGTTGCGTCGCCGTGTGGCACAGATCGTGGACAAAATCCATCGGAATTGTCGTTGCGTCGATCACGCGTGCTGGCGAATCCAGTGTCCGGATGGGGCACGACACATCAGTAGACGCTGCCCAGGCCATGCCGGTCTTCCTGCGACACATCACCCTGGGCAACTGATGAACTGTTCGCATATCGTGTCGGCTCGGTACCGGGTCTGAACGCCTCGCGGATGATCCTGCTTGTCACGGCACCGGGCAGGAGTCCCCTGTCGCCGTCAATCCTGACGAGACGCACACCGGCGGGAACACGAAACGGAATAACCGGCTTGTCTGACAGGGCTTCTTTCATGAATGCCTTCCACACGGGCAAGGCGACCGATGATCCCGTCTCCCTGTCCCCGAGCGAGCGCGGATTGTCATGTCCGACATACACACCAACGGCCAGATCCGGAGAAAACCCGATGAACCACGCATCACGATTGTCGTTTGTCGTGCCCGTCTTTCCTGCCAGCGGGCGGGAAAGATCACGCAGACCCACACCTGTCCCCCGTTCAACGACTCCCTCGAGCATGTGAACCATCTGGTACGCGGTCACAGGGTCGACAACATCGTCCCGCCGGTCGGGCAGACGCGGCGGCTCGGACTGACTGACCCACTCATCGCCGTTGCACTGCGGACATGAACGCGTATCGCGCCGCCACACCGTCGAACCGTAGCGATCCTGGATCCGGTCCACGATTCCGGGACTGATGCGTTTGCCGCCGTTCACGATCATGCTGTACGACGTCGTCAGTTTCATCAGCGTTGTCTCGACTGCGCCAAGCGCGGACGACAGGTAAAACGGCTCGTCATCGCGGATAACGCTGAACTTGCGGAAGTAATCGGAAACGACCGGGCCGCCAAGGTCATTCGCCAGTCGAACTGTCATCAGATTTCGAGACTTCTCGATGCCGATTCTGAGCGGCGTCGGACCGTAGAATTTTTCGTAATAGTTCGCAGGGCGCCACTGTTCCTGCCCTGGTCCCGGATCATAGACAAATGGCGCATCCTCGATCAGGGTTGCCGGCGTATAGCCGTGATCGAGTGCAGCCATGTAGACAATAGGCTTGAGTGCAGAACCGGGTTGTCGCCACGCTTGCGTGACCCTGTTGAACTCGCTTTCACCATAACTCAATCCACCCTGCATGGCGTAGATACGCCCGTTGTGCGGATTCATGGCAACAAGCGAACCCGAAACTTGCGGTACCTGACGCAGTGCAAACCGCTTTACGTCACCGGATTCGGGGACTTCTTCAACAAGGACAACATCGCCTATCTCAAGAACATCTGCCGGTTGCGTGATCGACCGACCGCGACGATTTCCTCCCAGGTTTCGACGCGCCCAGGTCAGGTCCTCGAGCAGGATCAGGCCGATTTCCCTGTTCGCAAATCCGACAACCGCCGCACGCTCGCTCATCCCGCGAACAACCGCCAGCCGCCAGTCCCCGGTGGCGACGGGGTGTTCAATTTCGGAAAGTTGTACGGCCCAGTCCGCATTCAACTCGATCCTGTCGACCGGTCCGCGCCAGCCATGGCGCATGTCGTACTGCGAAAGACCGAACAGAAGCGCACGTTCGGCGGCAGCCTGCATATGCGGATCCAGGGACGAGCGAATATACAATCCACCTTCGTAGACCCGCGACGGACCGTAACGATGACTGACCTCGCGCCGAATTTCTTCAACCGCATAGCGCGCAGGTGGCAGTTCGTTCTGTTGGCGGTCTGCGACCTCGAGCGCTGCGTTGCGCGCCCGGTACGCCTGCTCCTGCGTGATGTAGCCTTCCTCACGCAGACGATCCACGACCCAGTTACGACGGCCAAAAGCTGCCTTCGACTTTCGGATCGGATGATAGTTGTTTGGCGCTTTCGGCAAGGCTGCGAGATATGCCGCCTGCGCAATCGTCAATTCGTCAAGCGCCGAGTCAAAGTAGTTGATTGCCGCGGACGCGACGCCGTATGAGCCGTAGCCAAGGTAGATTTCGTTAAGATAGAGTTCGAGGATCCGATCCTTGCTCAACGCCTCTTCTATGCGGAAGGCCAGTATTGCCTCGCGAATCTTGCGCTGATAACTGACCTCGTTCGAAAGCAGGAAGTTCTTCGCAACCTGCTGCGTGATAGTCGATGCTCCCTGCATTCGGCGTCCGTCAACCAGCGCGCCGATGTTCGCAATTGCCGCACGCGCGATTCCCAGCAGATCGATGCCCATATGCGTGTGAAAATGCTGGTCTTCAGCCGCGATGAATGCCTGTTGGACGATTTGGGGAATCGCATTGATCGGCACAAAAACACGGTTTTCGGTTGCGTACTGCGCGAGAAGACTGCCGTCGCCAAAGTACGCCCGACTGGCGACCGGGGGCTCGTAATTCACAAGAAACGTATGATCCGGCAGTCCCTTGCTGAAGTAGTTCCATGCGAGGACGGCGGCAACGGCGGAACCGGCTACGCCGAAAAGGCCCAGGACAGACACAAGCAGCACGACCCTTGCGTACCACTTGCGTACACGGTTTTGCCTGTCCTTCACCCGTTGAGTCCCCGTTTGCGGCACGATGTAGCCCGCTTCACGGTCTACAAACCGCTATCCTCTTGACAATGACCATTCAGTGGCCAATGCACCCCTGTCGATTCAAACATGTATAGCAGAACGACCAACTTCAATAGCAAATCCGGTGCGTTGAACGAGAAAATCCGGCCGATTACAGCGTGTCATCGCATTCAAACACACAAAACGACCTGTCATTTGCCATTCAATCCGCAAAGAACCTGTCCACCGCCCGGGCGACAGCGGTCAACATCCGGGCGCGATAAGACCGGTCATGGATGAGTCTTTCTTCCTCCGGATTGGACATGAAGCCGATTTCGATCAGAACTGACGGAACATCAGGCGCCTTCAGGACGCGAAATCCGGCAAACCGGTGCGCATGACTTCGCAGTTCCACCACAGCACCAAGTTCTCTTGTGAGATGTTCCGCAAAATCCGACGAGGCATTTGACGTACCCCGTTGTGCAAGATCAATCAGGATGTTTGTCGTCAATGGATCGTAGCGGTCCTCGTCGAGATCGATACCCACCAGAAGGTCGGATTTGTTTTCCTTCCTGGCAAGTGCTTCCGCCTCCTTGTCCGATGCCGTTTCGGACAATGTATAGATGCTGGCGCCGCGGGCTGCCTTGCGCTCGGCAGCATCTGCGTGAATGGAAATGAACAGGTCAGCTTCTTCCAGTCGGGCGATGATGACCCTGTCTCGCAGTCGCAGGCCCTCATCCATATCCCGTGTCAGGATCACACGATACCGGTTGGACGCAAGGAGAATATCCCGCAGTTCGCGGGCAGCAGCGAGCGTGACGTGTTTTTCATACTTGCCGCTTGCGCCGATGGCGCCCGGATCCTTGCCGCCGTGTCCGGCATCTATGACGATCGTGTACTTTCCAGACTCGGGCTTTGTGGTCGGAATCGGCACTGCCTTATCAGCCTCCCGCGCCTGTGTTGCCCACAGGCGTGGCAAGGCAAGAAGGGATTCCAGCTCCTCGGCAACCTCCTGTTCGGTTGCTGTGTTCGCACCGGTATCATCGACAATCAGATCGACAACCAGTCGATACTGAAATCCCTGAGACGGTGGCAACAGGAACATCCCCCGAATCCGGACAGGGCGTCGAACATCCAGAACGACGCGTGAGATATCATTGGCTGGCATACCATATCGAAGGTTCAGTATGACTCCGGTATCAAGAACATGGTCTGTACCCGACAGAGCCCATGCGGACCGACTGAGGTCAAGTACAACCCGATCCGGCTCTGCAAGCGTGAATGCTTCAAAGGTGACTGGCGCCGTAAGTTCCAGAACGAAGCGCGTTGCGTCACCGTTCAGCCCTGCACGCGCATTCGTGATCTGCGGCGTGCTGGCGTGTACCGGAATGTGCAGCAACACAAACAGGATGAACAAGAGACTGCATGCGCAGGAGCTTCGTGAACGCAGGCGTTGCAATACGACAGTCACCAACGACTAACCGACAATCGTGATCAATGGAGACGAGCCCGTACCGCCCTGTGAACCCGGGCCGGACGATGTACGATCAGTTTCGGCGTCCCGAAAAGATTGCGTGACCCGCCCGCAGCCAATGCACATCAATGTTGTCAAACCCTGCCTCTTCCAACCACTTCAACTGCTGGTAGAGCGGTGATGGAACATCAACAGGATCGGCATCCGGATCGGTGTAGTAATTCCACTCCTCCTTACGGAAAACATGCAGCATTCCGTCATCGCCGTCCAGATCAATGGACCTCTCCTTGACTCCCCGATCCCAGTGTCGCTCCCATAGCCGACGACATTCGTCCGTCTGGGCTTCGACAAGATCGCAGATGACAAGCGTGCCGTGAGAAACAATCTGTTCATACATGTCACGAAACAGGGCAAGTTTCGCCGTGCCTTCAAGGTGATGCACCGCAAGGGATGAGACCACGGCATGTGCCGGGCGCGAAAACTCGCGCCATCCGGTTTCGTGAATGTCGATTTCCATCGTCCTGAACGACACTCCCCTGTCGCACAATTTCGATGCCGTGGCTTCGAGCATCGACGCTGAACCGTCCAGCGCATGGATTTCGCAATGGGGATGCCGGACCGCGAGCTCGTTCGCCAGGAGACCTTCACCGCAGCACAGATCGACCAGAAGCGCACCCTGTTCAACCTGCGAAATCACACTGCAGATTGTTTCGATCTGGGTCTCGCGTTCCGGTACGAAGTATGCGCCATAGTCGATAAATACTTGCGAATCCTCTTCGCTCCAGCGAAGCGTCTCACTTTCTTCACGCATGACAGCCCTCTGCCCAAGATTGACGGCGTCCTGTATCCCGCATTCGAACTTTTGTGGCAATACGGCTTCCTGACGCCGCAGGAAACCCGGACGACTTCAACCCGGCTGCGTTCATCGGTGTATTCAGGTGGATACGGCTGGTGGCAATACGGCGACCTGTTTCGCGGCCTTGAGCAAACCACGCCACACACTCTCGTCAATGTCCACACCGTGTTCGCGTGCGCGGATTTCACTCTCGCGTTCCGGATCACCCGGGACCCGTACCCTGTCGAATCCGGGTGCCGGTGGCGTGGCGCGGAGTCGTTCCACGATTCGTGCACTGCGGGATGCGTGGTCCTCGTGTTTGCCGAAGGCGTCTGCATCGATCGCAATGATCACCCAGTTGAACTCGTGCGGTTCACCGAGCATCGCCCCACACACCAGTTCGGCGATCACGGCCAGTCCATATCCCTTGTGTTCGCCTGACGGCAGGATTGCGCCACCGTCATCGTATGCATCGAGTTGTGTCGTCGGCACCCCGTGCTTGTCAATGAGCCAACCCTCCGGAACAGGTTTTCCGGTTCGACGGAGAATGCGCAGTTTTCCGTTCGCCACGACGCAGGTTGCAAAGTCGCTCGATACGATCTCGTTGTCACCGACCGGCAATGCCAGCGCCCAGGGGTTTGTCGACATCGCTGCACCGCGTCCACCATGTGCCGCCACCATGTTCCATTGGTGCCCGTTTCCACCGCCGAAAACCATTGCCAGCTTGCCAGCTCTTGCAAGGCGCTCGCTATAGGCGCCTATTCGACCCGTGTGCGCGACGTTGACGACGCCCGCACACGAAATTGCCGATGATGATCCTCCTTCGATCAATGCGTCAACGGCTGCTTCCATCGCAAGAATTCCGAGACCCTTGCCGCCATCCACGCGCAAGACGGATCCCGGCAACCGTTGCACATGTATCCCTGCACGGCTCAATGCGTGGCCCGCCTTGAACTGGTCGAGATAGTAGGCAACACGGTCCACGCCGTGGGAACGCACATTCTTCAACTCTGCGTCGACGAGATGTTCCGCCACAATGTGCGCATCGCGTGAATTCATGCCAGCGTTTGACAGGATTTCACAACAAAATCCCGAAAGGTTTTCCGGTTTCAGTATCGGCATTTCTTCATTCGCGCAGTTACGATTTCTTGTCCTGGATCCATGCATCAACGAAGCGGTGACGGTACATGTGCCGCCCACGATACGCACATAGATTTTCAGTGGGTGCGCATGATAAGGACGAAACGTCCGTCAATGATGCGGACATTGGAAACATCCGGTTGACGCATGGCTCTATACTGTCACGATGTGCAACGGAGACGTGAAAGGAATCCACAGATGGACGTAGTCAGTTTCTCTCACATGGAAGACGGGACCGCCGACGACTATCGCATCCTGTCTGAATCGATTCGCAAGGCACATGTCACGCTTGCCGATGACCTGCTTGAGCTTCTCCAGAAGACAGAAACGGTAGGCATGGGCCTCAAGATCGACCGGCTTGAGCACGCACTGCAGACCGCAACGCATGCGTGGCAGGACCAGCAGGACGATGACATGATCGTTGCGGCGCTGTTTCACGACATTGCGGACACGATTGCACCCTACAATCATTCGGACGTTGCAGCAGCGATACTGCGTCCCTATGTCAGCGAAAAGGCCCATTGGGTTGTGAAGTACCATGGTCTCTTCCAGACCTATTACTACAACCACCACTATGGTCGGGACCGCAACGCACGCGACAGGTACAAGGGACACCCGTACTATCAGGACTGTGTGGACTTCTGCGCCAAGTACGATCAAATGGCATTTGATCCGGATTTCAAGTCAATGCCTCTGGAGGCTTTCGTACCCACGGTTCGGCGCGTGTTCTCCCGGGCGCCGGAATTCGACCGTGCGGCCAACGACCCCGATGCCTGAACGACCCGGAACGCGACGCGGTTGCGTTCCGGATTACGAATCTCCCTGAAGCGCGTTACCGGTTGCGGCGGTTGTCGATGAGTTCGTCGACAACCCCCGGATCCGCAAGTGTCGAGGTATCACCCAGATTTCCGTAGTCGTTTTCGGCAATCTTTCTCAGAATTCGCCGCATGATCTTGCCTGAACGGGTCTTTGGCAATCCGGGCGCCCATTGCAGCCAGTCCGGGCTCGCGATCGGCCCAATCACCTTTCTGACCCACAGGCGCAATTCCCTTTCGAGCGCCTCGTCGGGTTCCTCGCCGACATTGAGCGTCACATACGCATAGATTCCCTGGCCCTTGATTTCGTGTGGAGCGCCGACGACAGCAGCCTCCGCCACCTTTCCGTGGGCGACAAGTGCACTTTCGACCTCTGCGGTGCCCATCCGATGGCCCGACACGTTGAGAACATCGTCCACCCGACCTGTGATCCAGTAGTAACCGTCGGCGTCCCGTTTCGCGCCGTCGCCGGTGAAGTACTTGCCCTTGAACGCGGAAAAGTAGGTCTCAACGAACCGTTCGTGATCACCATAGACCGTTCGCATCTGACCTGGCCATGAGTCCAGGATGCACAAGTTCCCTTCGCACGCGCCTTCGAGTATCTCGCCTTCGCCATCAACAATCGCCGGTTTCACACCAAAGAACGGCCGGGTAGCCGAGCCGGGTTTCAGCGTGGTTGCGCCAGGTAGCGGGGTGATCAGGATCCCGCCGGTTTCTGTCTGCCACCAGGTATCCACAATGGGGCAACGGCGGTCGCCGACGACGCGGTGATACCATTCCCAGGCTTCCGGATTGATCGGTTCGCCAACAGTACCCAGCAGGCGCAGACTACTGCGCGATGTTGCCTGAACGGGTTTGTCGCCTTCCCGCATCAGGGCCCGGATTGCCGTTGGCGCGGTGTAGTAGATATTCACGCCGTGTTTATCGACAACCTGCCAATGCCGGCTTGCATCGGGGTAGTTCGGAACACCCTCGAACATGAGAGTCGTGGCGCCATTGGCCATCGGTCCATACACGATATAGCTGTGCCCTGTGACCCAGCCGACATCCGCCGTACACCAGTAGATGTCGCCGTCGTGATAATCGAAAATGTATTGATGGGTCATCGAGGCATAGACGAGATAACCACCCGACGAATGCAGGACGCCCTTCGGTTTGCCGGTCGAACCGGAGGTATAGAGTATGAAAAGGGGATCTTCGGCATTCATGGTCTCTGCAGGGCAATCCGCGCGCACGGTTTCCCTGGCTTCATGCCACCAGTGATCCCGATCGGGTGTCATCGACACGTCTCCACCCGTTCGACGCACAACAAGGACATCGGTGACATTCGGACATGATTCCAGTGCTGCGTCCGTGTTGTCTTTCAGGGGTACGGTCCGGCCGCCGCGCAGCCCCTCGTCCGCCGTGATGATCATCGTTGAATTGCAATCGTGGATTCGGCTGGCCAGTGCATCCGGCGAAAAGCCGCCGAACACAACAGAATGTATTGCGCCGATGCGCGCGCATGCCAGCATCGCATACGCCGCTTCAGGTATCATCGGCAGATAGATCGTGATCCGGTCGCCCTTTGCAGCACCCAGTTTCTTGAGCACATTGGCCATCCGCGAAACTTCACCGTGCACCTCGCGGTATGTCAGCGACCGTGAAGGTTCATTCGGATCATCCGGTTCCCAGATGATCGCGGTCTGGTCGCCCCGTGACTCGAGGTGACGATCAAGGCAGTTGGCCGCAACATTGAGCTTTCCGTCCTCGAACCATCGGATCGAGACATTGCCCGCGTAGGAGGTGTTCTTGATGCTGGTGAACGGATGGATCCAGTCCAGTCGCTGGCCGTGTACATGCCAGAAACCTTCGGGATCTTCTATCGATCGTTTGTACATTGAATCGTAGGTGTCGGCATCGATGTGCGCACGCGACGCCCACGCGGCGCTTACCGGATAGACCTGTTCATCGGACATGTTCGAACCTTTGATGACGAATCTTCGAATCCGTTTTCACGGGTGCCACAGTGTCGCCAAGATGCCTGTCCAACGCAAGAAGCGGTTGTCCCGGTCACAACCTGTCGATCGCTGTCATCACAGGCCGGACAGAGACAAGGCTCGACAAGCCGTATTGTTTGAAACATGGTGAACGGGTGCACGTCCAGATTAACCGTGCCGGAAATATCATGCGCCGGACGCGCATCGCAGCCACCATCGTGGTCTGACGGCACACGACAACGCTGTTGTTGACGCAACAGCCAGACGAACTGAATCGCTTCAACATTCGCAGGAACCCATGCAACTGCAAAACGCAACCTGGACGGAAGTCGAGCGATACCTCGAGACATCTCGCGGGATCGTGATCCCGGTCGGCTCGACGGAGCAACATGGCCCCAACGGCTTGATAGGCACCGACGCCATCTGCCCGGAATTCATCGCTGAGCGCCTTGGCGAGAAAGTCAACTGCCTCGTCGCACCGACAATCCCTGTCGGTGTTGCCCAACACCACCTGGGTTTCGCCGGATCGATGTGTCTGCGCCCATCAACAATGATTCAGGTCATACGCGACTACGTTGTCTCGCTGGCCCGTCATGGTTTCGACCGTTTCTTCTTTCTCAATGGCCACGGCGGAAACATCGCCACGATCGAGGCGGCATTCGCGGAAATTCACTCTGAAACCTCGATGCTTGCCAGAGCGACGAATCGCGCAGTGCGCTGCAAGTCGGCGAACTGGTGGGACTCGCGCGGCGTTCGGGACATCAGTCAGGAGTTATACGGCGATAATGAAGGTGCACATGCAACGTGCAGCGAGGTTTCCGTCACCTGGTTCGCACGTCCCGATCACATCAAGAACATCAACTTTGCAAAACGCGCACCGGCATACAGCGGAATTCACGATGCAGACGACTATCGGCAGCGTTATCCGGATGGACGTATCGGAAGCCTGCCATCGCTTTCGACACCGGAAGCCGGACGCCGTCTGGTGGATGCATCGGTCAACGATCTGGCCGCAACCTACCAAAGGTTCCTCGATGGTGATTGACGGGGCCATTCCGGTTATCCTGATTGATAGGGAGCACCGTCCGTTACGTCAGAATCGCAGACTGTCCAGCTGGAGAAATCCGGGCCCATGAGCACAAACCGCATGACCGGCGCAGAAAGCCTCGTTCGAACCCTGGTCAACAACGGGGTCGATGTGTGCTTCACGAATCCCGGCACATCCGAGATGCATTTTTGTGCAGCGCTGGACAAGGTTGACGGGATGCGCTGCATTCTCGGTCTGTTCGAGGGTGTCGTGACCGGTGCGGCAGACGGTTACGGTCGCATGAAGGGCGAGCCATCGGCAACATTGCTGCATACAGGACCGGGTCTGGGAAACGGCCTGGCAAATCTTCATAACGCACGCAAGGCACGGACGCCTATCGTCAACATCGTCGGTGAGCACGCAACATATCACGTCAGGCATGGGGCACCCTTGACGTCGGACATAGCAGGAATCGCACACCCGATGTCGGACTGGGTCCTGACATCGACCGATGCACAATCTGTCGCTCACGACGGCGCACGTGCGATTCATGAAGCGCGACGCGCACCTGGCCGAATTGCGACACTCATCTTGCCGGCAGATACGGCGTGGAACGACGCATCGGAGGTCGCACAGGCCGAACCGACGCCACCAAGAGTGAAAGTCGACGATTCACAGGTGAAACGGTGTGCAGAAATACTGCGCAACGAAGGACCGACCCTGATCGTGACCGGTGGTCTCGCAAACCGGGCGGAATCACTGACGTTGCTCGGCAGCATTGCATCGAAGACCGGATCCGAGATCAAGACTGAATTCGCCGCCGCACGCGTCGAACGGGGCGCTGGTCGCGTGACACCCGAGCGCATGCCCTATGTCGTTGAACAGGCCCTGGAATTCACGGCCCGTTTCCGTTCGGTGGTTCTCGTCGGCACCGAGGTTCCAGTCGCGTTCTTTGCCTACCCCGGAAAACCGAGTGAACTGGTTTCCGAGTCGTGCCAGAGATTTCAGCTTGTCCCGGTCGACGGTGACATTGTCGACGCTGTTGAACGCCTCGCCGACGAACTCGATGCCCGTGATGCGGATCCCGGACAACAACAGTCTGCCAGACCCGAATTGATGAACGGTCAGTTGACGATCGACACGATCGCTGCCGCAATCGGCCACTATCTGCCGGAGGGCTGCATCGTTTCAGATGAATCCATTACATCGGGACGCAATCTGCACGGATATACGAAGGGCAGCCCGCCGCACGACTGGCTCGCGATAACCGGTGGATCGATCGGTCGAGCTCTTCCGGAATCAACCGGTGCTGCAGTCGCATGCCCCGACCGCAAGGTCCTGTGTATCTCCGGTGACGGCAGCGCCATGTACACCGTACAGGCATTATGGACCCAGGCACGGGAGAACCTGGATGTTTGTACCGTCATCTACGCCAATCGATCGTACGCGATCCTGCACGGTGAACTGCTGAATGTCGGTGCGACACCCGGACCAAAGGCGCATGACATGTTCGATCTGGATCGTCCGGAAATCGACTGGAAGTCAATTGCAAACGGGCTTGGAGTCGAGGCCGTCCGGGTCGATACGGCAGAAGAATTCAATGACGCCCTGTGTCACTGGGTCACAGGGCGCGGTCCGTTCCTTATCGAGGCGCGAATCTGAACGCGACAGCCGGCACCAGAAATCATGGGTCCCTACCCGTTTGCCAGTTCAGGAATACCCGCCATTGTGCAGAGTTTGGACCAGTGTTCATCCGAAACCGGAACAACCGACAGGCGCGAGTTCCGGACAAGCTGAAAGTCCACAAACTCACCTGAGGCCTTGATCTCCTTGAGTGTGACCGGTGTTTTCACGGGCTTGACTGGCTTGACGTCGACGACAACCCACTTGCTGCCGGGGTCAGCTGTCGGGTCGGGATAGGCCTCGCTTGTCACTTCCATGACGCCAACGATCCGTTTCTCGTGGACCGAGTGATAGAAGAACACCAGATCCCCGATGCCCATGCGACGGATATTGCCAGCCGCCTGATGATTGCGGACACCGTCCCAGTATGTCTGTCCGTCGCTGACGAGGTCATCCCAGCTCCATTCACTGGGTTCCTGTTTCATCAACCAGTACGCCATCGTCCTTATCTCCCTTGTACCGTGTGATACCTGCGCAGGATTTCCGCAAGTTACCTCCTGTTTTCTCCCGGAAACTCCGTACCTGTGGGCCGTTCAAGCAGTCGGTCGACAACATCGGACGGCGTTGCGCGATTTTCCAGAACGTCGTGTACGGCTTCCGTGATCGGCATTTCGACACCCAATTGCCGTGCACGTGTCATGACCGAACCTGCAGTGACAGCCCCTTCAACACTATCGTGTCGATCGGCAAGCAGTTCATCAGGTGTACGCCCCTTTCCCAATGCCATGCCGAACGAGAGATTTCGCGAGAGTTCACCCGTGCACGTCAGGACCAGGTCACCGAGCCCGGAAAGGCCAGTCAGCGTTTCGGGTTTTGCACCGAGCGCCCCGCCAAACCGGATAATCTCCATCAACCCCCTGCTGATCAGTGCCGCGCGTGCGTTATGACCCAGATCCAGTCCCGTTGCGATACCGCAGGCAATTGCAATGACATTTTTCAGTGCGCCACCAAGGGAAACACCGGCTCTGTCATGACTTCGATAAACCCTGAATGTGCGGCCGGCGAGTGCGTTCACGATGCAATCGAGTTCCCGGTCGTTGCCCGCCGCGGTCACGGCAGTGGGCTTGCCCGTGGCCACTTCCTCTGCAAATGACGGGCCGGATAATACGGCCACCTGTTCGGTCTCGAGTGTGTCGCCAACCAGTTCGGTCATGAGGCGTCCGGTCCCCGACTCGATGCCCTTCGAGCAGACACACACAACCCGCCTGGATCGCCGATACTGACGCAATCGTGCACAGACTCCGGATACGAAAGACGACGGTACAACCACGAACCAGACATCACAGTCGTCAAGGTCGCGCAGATCGTTTGTCGCATTGATTGCGGGATCAAGCCGCGCGGCAGGCAAGAACACGGGGTTCGTGTGCGTTTGGTTGATTGCGCGTGCAGTCTCGGATTCATACGCCCAGATGGTCACGTCCGCACCTGCCTGGCGTGCAATGATGGCAAGCGCCGTTCCCCAGGCGCCCGCGCCTACGATTCCTGCATGCATGTCAGTCCCTTTTTGAGAATTCCGACGAGAATTTGAATCGTCGGACGTAGCCCGATCTGCCATAAAGAGTTGCATGAGTGTGTTACGAATCGCAACGCGCGGAAGCAAGCTGGCCCTTTGTCAGGCCCGCGAAGTGGTTGCATCGCTGCAGGCAGTGTCGGCGAGGCCGACGGAATTTGTCATATTTCGAACACGGGCTGAACATGTGCTTGATCGTCCGCTTGCCGAAGTCGGAGGCAAGGGGCTGTTTACCCGAGAGATCGATCTCGCAGTGTCCCGGAATGACGCCGACATTGCCGTTCATTCGCTCAAGGATCTCGAAACCGAGATCGCATCTGGCCTGTGTCTGGCAGCGGTTCTGCCGCGTGCCGACTACAGGGATGCGTTCATCTCGCCGCATGCCAGGTCACTTGACGAACTGCCGTACGGCGCCACGGTCGGCTCCGCTTCGGTTCGCCGAAAGGCGCAATTGCTTCACAAGCGGCCGGATCTCAACTTCGTCCTGTTGCGCGGAAACGTCGACACACGTCTGAATCGGGTGAAAGCCGGTGAAATGTCAGCGACAATTCTCGCGATGGCCGGGCTGATGCGATTGGGACGGACCGACGAAGTGACATCCGCACTCGAACCGGAATTCATGCTGCCGGCAGTCGCGCAGGGTGCCATCGGCATCACGTGTCGTTCTGACGATCGTGACACCTGTAAACTGCTGTCCCGCATCAATCATCGACCATCACAGATTTGCGTCACCGCAGAGCGTGCCATGTTGCATAGAATCGACGGCTCATGCCGAACGCCGGTTGCCGCACTGGCAACATTCAGGGATCATGACATACGCCTGCGCGGTATGGTCTTGTCAGAAGACGGCCGTCAGTGTGCATCATGCGAAAAACGCGGATCAGCGAACTCGGCAACAGAACTGGGATTCATGGCCGGAGACGCATTGCTGGCGCGTGCGGGCACGGATCTGTTCGGGAGCCGTGTGGATTGAGAGTGCTCTTGACGCGTCCGATACGCGACTCCGAGAAGCTTGCGAGACGGCTCTCGGTACACGGAATCTTTTCGATCGTCGCGCCACTGATGTCCATAACACCGGTTTGTGCAGAGTCACCCGACACGCAATCACTCCAGGCCATGATTGTCACGAGTGCAAACGGCTCCGATGCACTCGCCCGATTGGTCAAGGACAGGAATATTCAGGTGATGGCGGTCGGTTCGGCGACAGCAGAGGCTGCCCGCCAACACGGGTTCACCAACGTCATGCGTGCCGACGGAAATCTCGAATCGCTGGCCAGTCTTGTCGAGAACGAACTGCATCCGTCCCGTGGACCATTACTTCAGATTGTCGGTCGCCATGTCGCCGGCGACCTCGCCGCCATGCTGAACAAGTCAGGGTTCAGAATAAGCACGCTCGTCGGTTATCATGCCAACGCTGCCCGGTCTCTTCCCGGGAACGCAGCAGCAGCACTCGTCGAGAGGAACCTGCACGGTGTCGTTCTGTTTTCACCGCGAACAGCCAGGATTTTCTCCAACCTCGTCCGCGAGGCGGAACTTGATTCCTGTCTGGAAAGTCTGCATGCCTTCTGCCTCAGTCAGCCGGTTGCCGACGCGCTCGGCGCATATATGTGGCGTGCAAGACATGTCACAAGTTCGCCGGATGTCGAGTCGATGATCGTTGACCTGAGGCAAGCTGCGACGGAACTTGTTGCATGACAACCGACAGTAAAGCCGAGAAACCCGACAACGGTGACAACACCGGGAAGACGGCTGGTTCCCCGTCAAACACACGTTCGTCAGTGCCGAAGTCGCGATCATCTGGCAAGCGTCCCGCTCTCAAACCACTGCTGGTTCCCGCCATTGCCATTCTCGCATTGGTCTTGACCGTCGCTGTCGGCGGCGGCGTGTTTGTCATGTTTGACGATTCCGAGCGCAAACGCACCGAACTGGAAGCAGACCTCCGACAGTTGCACAAGGCGCTTGAAGACCAGATTCGCGAAACGCAGGAATCAATCGCGGAACGCGTAACCGACAGCAACCGAATCGGTGCACTCGAGTCAGATGTTTCCAATCGACTCGATGGCCTCACGGGAGTTGTCGAGCGTGTTGATGTGGTTCAGGAGAGCTATGCACGTCTTGTCGAGAGAATTGCTCAAATCGAGGTGCAGATTGACGGACTCAACGCGGTCGTCAGCACACTGGATGACATTGACGCGTCATTCACGCAGGCCGATCTGGGCGACGTTCGCGATTCCGCAACGCGTGCGTCCAACCGTTTGTCTTCGCTTGCCACCGAGTTCGACGCACTGCAACAGACAGTTGCGGGACTTTCACAGCGCATGGACCTGCAATCCGGTGGTGATGTGGTGGGTGACGCCGGTGCGTCGTATGTCCTTGGCCTGTTTCAGTTACGCGAGGCAGTGCATTCTGGTGACCCATTCGACAGGGAACTGGCATTAGTTCTGACACTGATTCCCGAAAAGACGGCGGTTTCCGAGAACCTGGACACTCTTTCGTTGCATGCAGAATCAGGAATCTCAACCCTTGAGGATCTTGGCATTCGTTTTCGTCAGGATGCCCAGTCAGCCATTGCAGAAGATCTGGAGGTCAATGCAGAAACCTGGATCGACAAGTCCCTTGCCATGCTGGTCGGTCTGGTATCGGTGCGCAGAATTGACGGTGTCACAACAGATTCAGATATTTACTCGGTAGTCGGGCGCATCGCGGATGCAATCGATTCCGATGATCTGCAAGGAGCGCTGAGCGAAACCGGCATGCTCTCCGATGTCGCGCGTGGTGCACTCGGTGACTGGATCAAGATGGTACAGACGCGCCTGGACGTCCTGTCTGCCATCGAACAGCTCCACGCGCATGCCCTGTTACTCGCGGCCAGGACAGAACAGTGATTGCGCTGGCCCTTTACATTGGGGTTTTTGCCGCCGTCATCGGCGGTGTCGTCTGGGTTGTTGACCGTGGCGGTTCGGTTGTTCTGGTCTGGGACAACTGGGAGTTGTCGACGACGACAACGGTTCTGTTGGCGGCCGTTGCGCTCGTGGCAATTGTTGCTGTGTTCACAGTCAATCTCTTCATGTGGTTCTGGCGAAGTCCAGGACGAATCAGACAGGTCGTGGGCTCTCGCCGACGCGAGAAGGGTTATCTCGCATTGGCTGCCGGTCTCGTTTCGGTCGCGGCTGGCGATGTGCGAGAAGCAAGACGAAACGCAAAGCGCGCAGACCGTTTTCTCGACAATCCCCCTCTGACACTCCTGCTTTCCGCACAAGCCGCACAACTTGATGGCGACTACGACGAAGCACAACTGCGGTTCAAGGAGATGCTGGAACAGCCGGAAACAGAGTTCCTCGGATTGCGCGGCCTTGCCGCTGTTTCAATCCACAAGGGGGAATACGACGACGCTGCTGTATACTCGCGACGCGCGCATGCCCTTCGACCAGATGCCAGTTGGGCCGCTGAATCCGTTTTTCGGCTGCAGGCCGTCGATGGCGACTGGGAAGGTGCACAGCTCACCCTGCGTTCTGAACGCGACCGCAAGATCATCTCGGCACAGTCCGGTCAGCGCCGACAGGCGATTCTCCTCATTGAACAGGCACGTGCGGCGCTCGAGAGAAACGACCGGACAGAAGCACGCAAACTTGCCAGAAAAGCACATCGCATCGCATCAGACCTGGTCCCGGCGACGGCGTTCTTGTCAAGAATACTGGTCGAGGACGGTGATATGCGCGCCGCCCGAAACGCAATCGAAAAGACATGGCAAAGCCAGCCGCATCCCGAGCTCGCAGATACCTATCTGTCGTCGTTCCCACTCGTGGCACGCACACGTCATGAGGCTGCCAACAGGCTCATGCGTGCGGCCCCGCACTCCTTTGAATCCCGCCTGATCGCTGCACGCGTTTCGCTTGATCATGAGCTTGCGGGGGAAGCACGACGCCTGCTCAAGTCGATAGAACTCGACGAACTGCCGGCGCGGGTATGCCATTTATGGGCGGAGGTTGAGAACAAGTCCGGGAATCATGAAGAAGCGGATCGCTGGAAAAAACAAGGCGCAACTGCATCTGATGAAACCTGGCATTGCAAGCAGTGTGGAGCCGCAAGCGAGACCTGGCACGCCGTATGCGCCAGCTGCAGGGGTTTCGATACCTTTCGGTGGGGCAAGCCGGGTCGAGTCAAGGCGGTCGAACCGGCAGGTTCTGCCATCGTCGCACCTGATAGTCGTGTACCTGTTCCGTCCGACTCGCTGCTCACATAAGCTGCCGATGTTGCACACGTTGTGCACCCGGATTAGCTTCCGGGTTGTCGTTGCCGAAGTAGCTCAGTGGCAGAGCAACTGATTCGTAATCAGTAGGTCGGGAGTTCGAATCTCCCCTTCGGCACCACGTCACCCCCTCTTTCTCGCGGAGAGTCCAAATCAACCACCACGATGTGATCATTGCGGGTGCCGGCGCAGTCGGCGCGTCGCTGGCGTGGCGCCTGGCACCCAAACGCAAGGTTGTGATTCTCGAAAGAGAGGCACAACCCGGTTATCACAGTACCGGGCGTTCTGCTGCGCACTACACGGATGTCATCGGCGGTGAGATCGTTCAGGCACTGTCATCGCTGACACGCGAATTCATCGACAATCCGCCTGACGGCTTTTCCGATGCACCGTTGCTCACAAGCCGGCCCGTCTTGCTGTTGTTTGGACGGCATACCGAACATCCGCACTTCAGTGAGGAAAGTCTGGCGCATGTCATCGGTCGAATTCTGCATCGACTGGATCATGACGCGTGCATGGAGAAGTGTCCGATTCTGAAGTCTGACATGTTCAGTCACGGTCTGTGGGAACCCACGGCGGGCGATATCGACGTCAACGCCATTCACCAGGGATATCTTCGTGGCGCGCGGCGCGTAGGCGCGACTGTCGTCTGTGATGCCGAAATCATGGCACTCTACCGTCGGGACAGCCTGTGGGTTGCAGAGACACGGGCCGGAGTATTCAGCGCCCCTGCGTTTGCAAACTGCACCGGTGCCTGGGGCGATGTGATCGGCGACATGGCCGGTGCACAAACTGTCGATCTGCAGCCCATGAGGCGTACGGCCTTCACCTTCGACGGGCCGAACGATACGGATTTTGCCGGCTGGCCGCTTGTGGCAGACGACGGCGAGAGTTTCTATTTCAAGCCGGATGCAGGAAGGATTCTTGCATCGCTGTCAGATGAGACCCCGAGTCCGCCTTGTGATGCGCAACCCGAGGAACTCGATATTGCACTTGCTGCGCAGCGCGTCATGGAATGGACGGACCTTGCCATTCACCAGATAGCCAGCCGATGGGCAGGACTGCGCAGTTTCGTAGACGACCGCCTGCCGGTTACCGGTTTCGATCCGGATCTCGAGGGGTTTTTCTGGAACGTTGGCCAAGGCGGCGCCGGGATCCAGACATCAGCAGGGCTTTCCGCTTTTGCGGCAGCCGTCATGCTTGACGAAGAAATCCCGGCGAAACTGGCAGACGTCGGAATTACCCGACGAACCCTGTCACCCGCCAGACTGAGAGTCTGATTCGTCAGTTCAGTGTTGACAGGGGAGCCTGTTGGCTCGCTACACGAGGTTCATCTCTTGAACGTGATCCCATGTGTCGTCCAGTGCCGCTTCGAGGCGATCGAACATGGTGTTCAGTTGATCCGCCTTGATAATGAGTGGCGGGCAAAGACCGATCGAGGTGCCGCCGACGGCACGCACAATCAGTCCGTGATCAAGGCAACGGTCGGAGCAGAAGTTGGCGATACCCGGCTCGAAGTTCGTTCGTGATTCCTGATCACGCACCAGCTCAACGGCACCGATCAGACCGACACCGCGTGCTTCACCGACGATTGGGTGATCAGACAGTGCAGACAGTCTTTCCTGCATGACTGGAACGATGCGCGAGACATGCGCGGCGATGTTTGTTTCCTCGTAGATCTTCAGGGTTTCGACCGCCACCGCCGCGGGAACCGGATGACCGGAATATGTGAAACCTGTCGCAAAGACACTGTTCGTGTTGGACGCCTCGCGAATTGGTCCGTAGACCTTCTCGTTCACGATAACCGCACTGATCGGGAGATAAGCCGACGACAACTGCTTGGCAACGACCATGATATCCGGCTTGATCCCGAAGGTGTTACAGCCGAACAGACCACCTGTGCGATAGAATCCGCAGATGACTTCATCCGCGACCATCAGAATATCGTACTTCTTGAGAACTTCCTGAATACGATCGAAGTATCCAGCCGGTGGTACGATGACACCGCCAGCTCCCATGACCGGTTCGGCAATGAATGCCGCTACGGTTTCCGGTCCTTCTTCCAGGATCTGCTCTTCGAGTTCCCGGGCGCGGCGGGCGGAGAATTCCTCTTCCGATTCGCCTTCCTCGGCATTGTGATAGTAATGGGGAGAACCGGTGTGAATGATATTGTTGATCGGCAGATCAAATCCCGCATGCATCAGCGGAATACCGGTCAGACTACCGGACGATACGCAGATCCCGTGATATCCGTCCTTGCGCGCGATGATCTTCTTCTTTTCGGGCAGTCCCCGCGCATTGTTGTAGTACCAGACAAACTTGACCATGTGGTCATTCGCTTCGGAACCGGAGTTTGCGAACCAGACCTTTGACATCGGCGCAGGCGCCATGGCCAAGAGGCGTTCTGCGAGCTCGATCGACGGCATGGAGGAGCGGTGGAAGAAGGCATGGTAGTACGGCAACTTGCGCATCTGGTTTGCCGCTGCCTGAACGAGGCGTTCGTTGTTGAACCCCAGTGACGTACACCAGAGCCCTGCAAGCCCCTCGATATACTGGTTGCCTTCAAGATCCTCGACATAGATCCCGTCACCTTTCTCAATAATGAGCGGCCCCTGCTCCTCGTGTTTTACATAATTCGTATAGGGGTGCATGACCGACGCGATGTCGCGGGCATGCGGTGAATTCGGAATCACGGCCATAACTGTTTCTTTCCTGGGTTTGGGTTTTGACACGAATATACACGGGTCAACCGAACAACAACGAATATTCGACGCAGTCGAAGGTTTTTGTCACCGCGTCGCACACCGCCTGCGCCGGATCCTGGGCATCTTAAAAAACCACTTCGGAAGAAGGGATTCGATGGCCAGGATGGCACCCCGATCGGCCGGTTTGCTGCAGCTTTCCGGAAAACCGGCGATTGGTCAGATACGATCAAACCGCCGCGAGGGCCATGTCAAGCTCGTCGATGAGATCGCGTGAGTCCTCGATTCCCACCGAAAGTCGAACAAGGCTGTCTCCGATGCCGATGGCTGCACGCACATCCGCCGGAACGGAGGCGTGTGTCATGATTGCCGGATGTTCGATAAGGCTCTCGACGCCACCGAGGCTTTCGGCAAGGGCGAAGAGTCGACAATTCTCGAGGAAACGGCAGGTCCCCGCGAGATCGGTTGCAAGCGTTGCTGTCACCATCCCGCCGAAGCCGTTCATCTGTCTGCAGGCCAGCACATGTTGCGGGTGACATTCAAGTCCCGGATACCGAACCATTTCTACCTTCGGATGTGAATCCAGGAATCGTGCAACCTCGAGCGCATTGTGATTGTGGCGTTCCATTCGAACGGCGAGTGTCTTGAGTCCGCGCATTGCAAGGAAGCTGTCGAACGGTCCGGCAACGCCGCCGACTGCGTTTTGCAGGAACGCCATCCTGTCAGCGACATCATGGTTTTCCCCGGCAACGACAATTCCGCCGACCATGTCAGAGTGACCGTTGAGATACTTGGTCACGGAATGAACGACGAGGTCAAATCCGTGATCCAGTGGCCGTTGAATCCAGGGTGTTGCGAACGTGTTATCGCAGACAGAAAGTATCCCCTTCTCGCGGGCAATACCTGCGATTGCGGCCAGATCGACAATTTCCAGCAAAGGATTGGTGGGCGATTCAATCCAGATCAATCGTGTCTCGGGGCGTATCGCAGCACGCACTGCCGCTTCGTCGTGCATGGAGACGAAATCAAAATCGAGATTTGCGCTCTGGCGGCGGACATTGGCGAACAGACGATAAGTGCCACCGTAGAGATCATCGCCTGCAACCACGTGACTACCAGATTCGAGAAGGTCCAGAATGGTGGACGATGCAGCCAATCCTGATGCGAACGCAAATGCACGCGATCCGTTCTCGAGATCCGCTACACATGCCTCGAATGCCATACGTGTCGGGTTCTGCGACCTGGAATACTCGAAACCCTTGTGAACCCCCGGGCGTTCCTGAACATACGTCGACGTCGCATAAATCGGCGTCATGACCGCACCGGTTGTCGGGTCAGGCGGTTGGCCGGCATGGATCGCCCGCGTTGAAAAGGCGTGGCGATTGGAGATTGTTCGTTCAGTCAACGCTGAAATCCTGCGCGTGCATGTGTGCAAACGGTCTAGTGTACATATTCAACACGAATCCCATGGTCACGGAATTCCCTATTCGGAAACTGTGTTTGCCGATTTCTGCACGCAACGTCAGGTTGTCACACAAGACAACAAGGCAGAATCACGCCTATGCAGAATTACCTGAACGCGTATTCGGGGACCGGATCAGCGATATAGTTGATCCCAGAGAAAGATTGCGCAGATCTCGAATGCCAGAAGCGCGTAGAGGCATGTGGTAATCACCTCGAACGGCGTACACGCGAACAGACTCAATCGACCCTGGTTGTCTCTTCCGAACAGGGGTACGGTGTGTTCGGTTGATCCGCGTGCCGTGACAATGAAAATCAGCGGGACAACCCCGAGCAGGAATCCGAATGGCGCGAGCCAGGTGAGATCGAGCCAGGGGAAATATCGCGTCGCGCCGAACAAGGCTGCCGGAATGACCGACCAGAAAAAGCCCATGTTCGCGAGGAACTCCGGATTCATCTCCGTAGATTTACCAATGCCTCTGCACAACATTGCGAATACCGCGGCGATTACGAATCCGACGAATATCCAGACTGCCAATACGATTACCGGAAGTTCCATGCACCTTTTCCTGTCCAGACAGAGCCTCAAACTCTACAGGCGCCGATTATAGGTAGAGCGGTGACGGTTCTGCAACCAAGCGAAATGAGCAGAACTTTTCCGTGATGGCAAGGATGATCGACACGCCGAGGATGGTCTCGCGGGTTCACCTGTTATCAGAACCCGCGATGCCGTCAGAAACCAGGTCGACAACTCAATCACATCGTCATCATACGAGAGCCTGACCAACCCCTTTTTCCGTCACCTAAGTGTTCTTGCCGGAGGCACGATAACCGGCAGTCGGAAATCCGCTGCGAAGCTGGCTGTCGTCGAGATTTACGAGAATTTCCTCGTCAAACAAGAGTGGCTGATTTCCGGTACCGAGGTTGTTCCGTGAGAAGTCACAACCGCCCTGATTTTCAGCAGGATGTAAACTCCGTTTCGCAAATCTCCTGAGCACCGAACAGGTCGCAGACGGTGTCTTCGGCCCGCAACCGGAAATCAAGATCTGGTCGGACACTTCGTTTCAACAGATTCAAGGATAATGCGGTCCTTGCACCAATACTTGCGGTTAACCGACTATCATGCGTTGGCTTATGGGTCCGGTATGGGACGCCCCAACTCTCGCGCCGTATCAACCCGGAAATGCATCGCGTCATTGATGTCGCGCAAGGCGGTGTCCTGATCGTCGCCGTGTGTCATGAAACCCGACAATTCCGGTACCTCCGCGATGAAAACCTGATCCTCATCACTCCGGCGAATTGATTGTCCGTTTTGTCACGAATACGCCCGAGTCACGAAAATGTTCCGACCGGCAAGCCTCGCTTTCAATCCAGGAAGCAAGGTCGAGGGCAGTCTCGTTCGACCCTGCGTACCAATGCATTCGCAATCAACCCCGTCCGATATACGGCATGCCATTTGCCATCACGGTCATGAACGGAATATTTGCGTCGAGAGGCAAGCTCGCCATCAGACTGATCGATCTTGCAACGTTCTCCACATCCATGACAGGTTCGGGCACGACCTTGCCATACGGTTGCAAGAGTCCATCTCCCGCGCCTTCAGTCATCTCGGTGAGCGCATTCCCGATATCGATTTGACCACAGCAGATATTGTGAGCCCGCCCATCCAGTGAAGTCGAACGGGTCAGGCCGGTTATGGCATGTTTGGTTGCCGTGTATGGCGCTGAAAAGGGTCGTGGCACATGCGCTGAAATCGACCCGTTGTTGACGATTCGCCCTCCTTTCG
Source organism: Alphaproteobacteria bacterium (assembly GCA_965200745.1). Classification (GTDB taxonomy): domain Bacteria; phylum Pseudomonadota; class Alphaproteobacteria; order SP197; family SP197; genus SP197. The sequence continues at coordinate 2,028,790 of CBDAUZ010000001.1, read as the reverse complement.
GCGACTGCGATTTCATTATCCTCATGGCATGTTGTGTGCACAGAAACGTACCTGTCAGATTTGTTTCGACCACAGCCTGCCACTGCGACAAGGACAGTTCTTCCATGGGTACATCGGGTGCACCGATACCTGCATTGTTGAAGAGAAAATCCAGTCTCTTGAAACGCTTCTCCACGAATCCGAATAATTGCGCGACCGAGTCCGGATCCCGCACATCACAGGCACATGCATGCAACGATCCATTCAATGCAGCATGATCTCGGTATATGCCATCAAGTCGCTCGGTACGCCGACCAGCCAGGACAACGCCGAAACCGTCTGCTGCCAAACGGAGAGCAACAGCGCGACCGATCCCGGCTGTCGCTCCCGTCACAACTGCAATGCGCTGATGTTGTTCCATGTCTGACTCCGAATTCCCCAATCTCAGTTGTCACGAGTATATTTCGGTTCAACGAACCGTCACGCATCATCTGGTTCTGCTCAACTTGGTGGCAAAACCCGAATTCGTTGCTCATCCTTCAATATTTGTCGAAGATCACGCAGGGTTCGCACACTGGGTGTGAACCTCACAGGTGCATGAATGGTCGAGACGGACCAGCTGCGAGGGATGTTTCATGTCCGCGAACAAACAGATCAACATTCATGTGGCCGGATTGACGTCGCAACCCGATGTTTTCCACGTGACAACGGACCGCATTCGTGCCGCTTTTTCCCGATTCAACCTGAGAAACGATTCTGACCGGTTCACTGAGCGAGGTATCGAACACTCCGCTGCAGAAATGCAGAACAGTCACGCCGTCACCCGTTCGTTGTTCTACGTGTATGAAACAACACCGGATGTGAAGCCGACATCGCTGTCCCTGGATGGTGGTCCGGTTCAAGACGGTTGCACCACACATACCGACATTGCCATGTCGTGGAGTTGGGACCTCGATAGTTTCGACGCACACATTCGACAGACAGACATCCTTATTGGTTGGCGATTTCCCACGAATGACCTTCGATCACGTGCGCCATCTCTGCGCTGGATAACCTTGACCGGTGCAGGGACGGAACATTTACAACCGTATTCCTGGACCTGGCGTGGTCTTGCGATCACGAACAACAGTGGTGTTCACGGAAAGAAGGCAGCCGAATTCGCAGGTACCGCCGTTCTGGCCATGGCACACGGCCTGCCGTTTCTTGCAGCAAGTCAGGCTGCTTCGCGTTGGGAAAAGAGATTTACGACCCGGATCGAAGGTGGAACTGCCATGGTGATCGGCCTTGGTGGCATGGGCATGCCGACGGCACGATGGCTCAAGCGGAAACTGAACATGCGGGTTATCGGAATCAACCGTTCTGGTCGACCATGTCGATGGGTCGATGAAGTGGCACCTGTTACGGACATCGACCGTTATCTACCTGAAGCCGATACCGTGATCGTGATGGCTCCGCTTACCATGGAAACCAGAAATCTCCTGGACCGCCAGAGAATAGCGTCGCTCAAACCTGGTGCGACTTTGCTCAACATGGGTCGGGCGCGCGTAGTCGACTACGATGCAGTCGTTGCGTACCTGCGTAACGGTCACCTCGGCGGCGCTGTACTCGATGTTTTCGATCCTGAACCGCTCCCGGCGTCATCGAAATTGTGGAAAACACCAGGGTTGCTCATTTCACCGCACTGCTCGTCTGACGACGCGAAACACTACATGGCCGACACGCTCGACATGTTCACGGCAAATCTCGTTCGTTTCATGCAGGGTCGTCCATTGAACAACCGGATCCGAACGCGGTTGGGTTACTGAACGATATCTGCCGATTACGTGGGCACCGTGCCGCAGTCTCACTGTATTTTCTGCTGGATCCCGAAACAGGAGCGCAGCGCACTTCTGCACGAAGACTACTGCCAATCTGATAACTTCGATTCAGTACATATGGCGATGACGGTGGTGCGCTGCCGCTTCGAGAAGTGTGTGCTCGCGGTGCCGGACACCAACATGCTCAATTTCAATGCGCCGCGTGTTGTTGTTTTTCAGATTTCTACCGATGAGGTCATCCCGGATTTTTTCGTGAGAAGCGGGAAGAAGATTCCTTTGTGATTTCGTTTTTCTGGCGCCCCCATCGCTTCATGGGATGTTGCCTTCTTTCCAAGCCGTGAAGGCCCGGCCTGTTCGCCGGCCTGAGCGACTGTTTCTGCTACGGTGTTTGTCCGGGGTTTTGATAAGGCAGCCATTGAGGTTGGCCATTCCGGGGTCGGTTGCTACGGATTGTTACAACCGGGCACCTGCACGGGTTCTTCTGTCTACAGTTCGGGGATATTGTGCTGTTGCCAGGCTCAGGCGTTTGCGGGTTTGCCATCATGTATGTTGCGCAGGATGTCGTTCCAGTCCTGTCCGTCGCGGACCGGTTCTGTAGGGGATGGTGCGCCTGTGAGGCGTCCTGTGGCCTCATCGCCGGCACGGTCGGCGTCATAGCCGCACAGGATCAGGGAGGCATTCCAGGGTGCGATTTACTGGGGGATTGCGGCGACGAGGACGCTGCGCACGCTCATGCTACCTGGAAGGAAAGGAACCCTTCCCGCATTGATCCAGATTCCCGACTTGATCCGGTCTGGATTAGCCTGGGAAAACACCCCTGATCTGCCTGGAACAAAGTGGGAACCTGAACCCGTGCGCATGCCGGTTGTATCCTATGCCGTCCAAGGGTCTACAGTCCTTAGACCAGCCGCCTCGAACGGAGCCGTGTCCCGCGTCGCCACCATCATGCCGTTGGCTGCGGCAGTCGCCGCGATGTAACCGTCGGATACCGGGATCGTCCGCCCCTCAGACCGCGACTTCGCCATCAGCTCCGCATAGGCCTGCGAGGCTGCAAGATCGAAGAACAAAACCCGCCCGGCGAACATGGGCAGCACTCGCCCCTCCAGATCCTCGTGCAGTCGGTCCTGGCGGTGGCCGGCTGGCAACGACCGGACCCCGAAGCGCAGTTCGGCGACGGTAATGGCGGACAGGTACAGCGTTTCCAGCGCCTGCGCATCGAGCCATTCCGCGACGCGTGGCTCCGGAACCCTGCGCAGCGGCTCTAACACCACATTGGTGTCTACCAGAATCATTCGAGATTGATCGGCCGGCCCGGAGCGCTGTCGCGCTGCACGAAACCCGCAAACTCCTCATCCGTCAACCCGGCGCGCCGACCCACGGCGGTCAGCAGTGTCCCCAACGCGGCGCGTCCTTCCGGCAGGACCGTCTCCTTCAGGATGGTGCGCACCTCGGCCTCGGTGCTGCGGCCCCTCAGAGCTGCCCGCACACGCAGGGCGCGATGCACCTCGTCGGGCAGGTTGCGTACGGTCAGCATAGCCATAGTCGATTATCCAAGGTGCCTTCGATGCATGCAATATACTAATATGAAGGCCGCTCGGCAAGACTGTTGGGGTGGCGGACAGATCTGCCAATGGGTCGCTTTGCATGCACCGCTTCCTGTTCCGACTGCCTGAAGTCGGGCACCGATCGGGCAACTACCCGGCATTTCGTCAACAGAATTCTGCACCTTGATTCTGCAGTTGCCAATGTCGATGAAGAGATCGTTCCAGTCGTATCCCTATGGTGCGGGTCTGCAGGAGATGACGCTGGGATTGGTTCATTTGGGACTAAAATACGGGCCATGTCTCAGCGTCGATCACCGCGTTCAAGCAGTCCGAACCACTTGAATATAGATTGCCCGGGATCATTTGCGGCACCAGATCAATTCACACGTTTCCGGTTTCGCAACCAATCCGGACAACAGTCTATCTCACAGTCGAAACAACCTGGTTGCCTACAACGACTGGTCGCCTGTTGTGTGGACGCCCCTCTTCGTGCTCTTTCGCTCCCGCCTGATTCTGGCAATCAAGTGAAGTGGTTTGGACCGCTTTTCTTGAAAATGCCGTGTTCACCGACGTCGGAGGTTGAGGTACTCAGCAGACTGCATCTCGGTCAAGCGCGATATCGTTCGTTGAAATTCGAACTCCAATGACTCCACCTGGCACAGCTCACCAGGCGATGTCGCCGCGGAACAAAGCAATCCCGTTCCCGACTCGTAGAGGATATCGATCAAGGTCATGAAACGCCGCGCTTCGTTCCGCATCGTCTGTTTGAGGACTGGAATGCCGTCGATAATCATCGTGTGATAAGTGGAGGCTATCTTCAGGTAGTCTGCACTCCCGAGCGGTTTGGCACACAGATCATCAAATCCGAAGCGTGCGACATGCCGGGCTTGAACGGGAATCTCCAGGATCCTTCCATTAACGTCGATTTCCTCAGGAGTCGGCACAGCTTCACCGATCAGTTGCCGGAATGCCCGATCGAGAGCCTGACGCGATTCACTTGTCTCCGGAAAATGATAGACACCGGTCGACGCCAGCAAGGCCATGCGATAATCGACCGGCGAATCCAGAAGCACGATGTCCAAACGTTCCTCGATCATGTCGATGAACGGTACAAACAACATTCGATTGATACCGCCCGGATAGAGATCTCGCGGACGCTGGTTCGATGTTGCAACAACAACAATTTCAGCTTCGAAAAACTTCTCGAACAGTCTTCCAAGGATCATCGCATCGGCTATGTCCGTGACGTGAAATTCGTCAAAGCAGATAACCTGTGCCCCGGCAGCGACCTTGCCCGCAACAATGCCGATCAAATCCCCGGTATGTGTTCCGCTTTCTGTGCGCTGCGCATGTATTTCACGATGGACCGTCTGCATGAACGCGTGAAAGTGCACGCGTTGGCGTTCCTGGAACGCGAGCGAATCAAAGAACATGTCCATAAGCATTGATTTTCCGCGCCCGACGCCGCCGTAAATATAACAACCGCGCGGTGTCTCACTTCGGGCACCAAGTATCTTACGCCTGAACCAGCCTGGTCTTCGTCCACTATTCGCATTCAGCGTGGCAGAAAGCTGGTCAAGTCGCTGCACCAGTGCTTCCTGCACATCATCCGGTTCAAGACCACCGCTTGCACATTGCGCCTTGTATCGCGTGAGAATCTCGCAGGTCATCGGCGGGCGCCAGGATCATCGAATATGGAAGCGAACCTCAGCTTCAATCCCGAAGTGGGTAAAATGCGCGAGGCACAAACCATCTCGATACAAAAAGCGGTCATTCTCGTTACACCGCCAGATTTGACGTCAGTGCTACGCCCTGGACAGGGCGCGTGCACGACGATTGCGCTCGTTTATATCGAGATACAATTTTCGCAACCGGATTGCATGCGGCGTGATTTCGACGAGTTCATCGTCATCGATGAACGAAATCGCGCGTTCGAGCGTCAATCTCATGGGTGGTGTGAGATCGATTGCATCGTCCTTTCCTGCAGCGCGGAAGTTCGTCAGCTGCTTTGTCTTGAACGGGTTGACGTCAAGATCGTTCTCGCGCGAATGCTCCCCGATGATCATACCTGGATAGACCTCTTCTCCGGGGCCGATCATGAGCCGGCCACGATCCTGGAGTCCAGACAGTGCATAACTTGCGGACCTGCCACGTTCACGCGAGACAAGAACACCGTTGCGCCGGGAGGGTATCGATCCGCACCACGGCTGATAGCCTCGAAACAGCCGGTTCATGACACCGGTGCCGCGAGTCTGTGCCAGGAAATCGCCATGGTATCCAACGAGCCCGCGCGACGGGCAGTGAAACACAAGCCGTTGCATTCCGCCGTCCATAGGCTGCATGGAAACGAGCTCTCCGCGTCGTTTCGCGAGTGCTTCAACAACGACTCCCGTATAGTCATTGTCGATATCGATAACGACTTCTTCAACAGGTTCCCGGATCTTGCCTGTCTCAGGATCTTCCCGAAACAGTATTCTCGGGCGACTGACTGACATCTCGTAGCCTTCACGCCGCATCTGCTCGATCAGAATTGCAAGCTGTAACTCTCCGCGACCGGCGACTTCGTATCCTTTACCATCATCGCATTCACGGACTTCTATCGCGACGTTTCCATTGGCTTCATCGAGAAGCCGCCTCCGCAAAACGCGCGACGTCACCTTGCTGCCATCCAGTCCTGCGAGTGGACTGGTGTTTATCGAGATTGTTACGGCAATCGTCGACGGATCAATCGGTGGTGCAGGCAGCGCGTCAACACCGTCGAGGCCCATGACTGTATCAGCAACCGTCGCAACCGACAGACCCGCGAGGGAAACGATATCTCCCGCGTAAGCCTCATCGAGCGACGTACGCTCGAGCCCGCGAAACGCCAGCACCTTGGTGGTTCGTGATTGCTCGATTTGTTCACCGTTGCTCGAAAGTACCTTCACCTGCTCATTGGGACGGACGACGCCTGAATGTATGCGACCGGTTACAAGACGGCCAAGGAATGCATCTGTTTCGAGCAACGAAACAAGCATCGTAAAGGGACCCGAACATGCGACATCGGGAGGCGGTATGTGCGCGCATAGTGTTTCGAACATTGGCGCCATACCCTCTCCGGAATCCACGGGTTCGCGAGACGTCCATGCCTGTCGCGCAGACGTAAACAGTGTCGGAAAGTCGAGCTGTTCCTCACTCGCGTTCAACGCATCGAACAGATCAAACACATCGTTCTGAACCTGCCACGCACGCTGACCTGGCTTATCGACTTTGGAAACAACCAGAATCGGGCGCAGTCCAAGGTCGAGCGCCTTCGTGACCACAAACTTCGTCTGGGCCATGGGACCTTCTACGGCGTCCACCAGCAGGAGTACGCCATCGACCATGCTCAGAATCCGCTCGACTTCACCTCCGAAGTCGGCATGGCCTGGCGTATCGACAATGTTTATCCGGGTCCCGCACCAATCAAGAGACGTGCACTTTGACAGGATCGTGATACCACGCTCCCGTTCGAGATCGTTGGAATCCAGTGCACGATCAATCCCGCGCTGACTGTGTCGCAATTCACCCGACGCACGCAGGAGAGCGTCAACCAGCGTGGTCTTGCCGTGATCGACATGTGCGATGACCGCAATGTTCCGTATATTCATATTTCAGATAAACGTCATACAGTAAATAATTGTCATATTGGAATGAAATGCATCTACAAAATCGGGTCAACAACACGCTGCAATTGCTGCAGTCCTGGCAGCTGCAACGAATGTCTGCATTCAATCGACAGTGCGATGCAATGGCACTTCGCAGGAATTCGATACGAAAACAACCAGAACGACGACAATTCTGCTCAAAAGCTCGGTCGAGGCGCGTGCATTCGTACAAGTTCAAACTGATTCCATGATTCCACCCACTCGTTTGAATGGAATCTCCAGATTGCTGACGGCATCCTCAACAATAGCCAGCGGGTCAGCGTCACGACATGGTCGTATGTCGAGATGGATTGGAATGCCGGATTCGCGCATGAAATGCTTGAGCAAGGAAGCGTCGCCACCTTCCGTCTTACCCTGTTGGAGTTTCAATAATCATTCTGCTTTCGTTCCTGACGCACGAACGGAGACTGGTCTCATCACATCACCGAATAGCATGTGACATCGCAGAATAATCCCGGTGTTCACAAACGGGATTGGATTCACAGGAACCAAACCCGCTGTGGTCTGGTACGTCACAGCTTGAATCTGCTGGCCGTTCACTCGATGGTATCAGCAGTGTGGTTTCCGATCGCTTGCAGGAATGAGAATTCACCATGTCCTATACAGACCTGAACGACCTCACCGCCACAGGAATGGCACGGATGATCGCGGAACGCGAGATTTCACCAGTCGAGATTGTGCAGCGTACACTCGACAGGATTGAAACCGTCAATCCGATTCTCAACTGTTTCTGCTTCACCTACTTCGAGGAAGCACTCGCCAAGGCCCGTTCCGCGGAAGAAAGCGTGATGCGGGGCGAAAAACTTGGTCCGCTCCACGGCGTACCCATTGCCATCAAGGATTTCACGCCGACCGCCGGAAAGACGACGACGCTTGGCAGCCAGGTTTATCGTGACAATGTGCCCGACGAAGACGCGCTGATCGTCACAAACCTCCTTGATGCCGGCGCGATCATGGTTGGAAAGACCACAACACCTGAGTTTGCATACAACGGATTTACGCATAGCCCGTTGTGGGGCGTAACCCGAAACCCCTGGAACCCGGAACGAACGCCAGGCGGGTCATCCGGCGGCTCCGGCGCGGCAGTAGCATCTGGCTGCGTTCCCCTCGCAGAAGGCTCGGACATGGGCGGGTCCGTACGCATTCCCGCCGCATTCTGCGGACTCGTCGGCCTCAAACCCAGCCTCGGACGTATCCCGATGACAATATTGGATACAGTGTTTGACAATATCAGCCATTTCGGTCCGCTTGCCCGTTCAATCGAAGATGCAGCCCTGTTTCTGGATGTCTGTCAGGGTCCGTTTGAACGCGACATCATGTCAAACCATGTTCCCCTCAGGATCAGCCGGCCGATAGAAGGCGACCTTCGAGGCAGGACGATTGCCCTGGACATGAGTCTGGGAATCTATCGGGTTGACGATGATGTCGCAGAGAATGTTCGCGCATGTGCTGATGTCCTGAGAGAAGCCGGTGCAACGGTCAACGAGGTCGAACTCGGTTGGACTGCTGATTGTGTCGATGCATGGTTGACCTACTGGAACGTCTATCTCGCAGCGTTTTTCGAACAACACCTTGATACCAGACGGGATGAACTCGACCCGAACATCGCCGCGATGTTCGATCAGGCCCGCACGGTGGATGCAATCAGCTTCAAGCGGCTGGAGTTCGTACGTACAAGACAGTGGCACAAACTATGTGACGTCTTTGATGAACACGATGCCCTGATCTGCCCGACGACACCGATTACAGCACCAGCCGCCGACAGCACGGACTCCGAACAGCTGGCATCATCGCGTGACGGCTTGTTGGAATCATCGGACATGACGCTCGTGTTCAACAATGTTTCGCAGTGTCCTGCACTTTCCGTTCCTTCCGGTTTCGCACCCGACGGGATGCCAACGGCGCTGCAGATTGTCGGTCGACGCTTCGACGACATGACCGTTCTTGAAATTGGCGCGGCCATTGAGAGATTGCGACCGTGGCGCGACCATAAACCCGTCATTTGACTTTTGTGACAGAACAACTTCCGACCCATGGTTTCACAAGAACCCGAGGCTTCCCCCGATCTGCAATCGCAAATCGGTTTCCGTACCGACTCGATACTTCAGAAATGTTCGGCATGTGATTGATCTTGCGAGAGGCCGTGCGAACAAGCGCGCTTCGTTCAATATTCTCTTTGCATGTGTGACCTGTGTCGGACTCGGGCAGTCTCTGCTTTTTTCGATCCTGCCGCCGCTGAGCAGGACAATGGGTTTGACCGAGTTCGATGTCGGTCTTCTGTTTGCCCTGTCCGGCGGACTTTGGGCCGTCATGAGCGCCTACTGGGGGCGCAAGAGCGACAAATGGGGACGAAAACCGATCCTGATGATGGGTGTTGCGACCTACGCAACATCCATGATGCTCTTCACTCTGGCCGTTCATGCAGGACTTGAGGGTTGGGTGCCTGTCGCGTTCGCATTTCCTCTCATGATTCTGGCACGCGCACTCAATGGCGGTATCGGTTCCGGTGCCTTTCCGGCAGCACAGGCCTACATCGCTGATCGTACCAGTCGCTCGGACAGGACTGGCGGCGTGACCATGATGAACGCCGCCTTCGGGGTTGGGGTCGTTTTCGGACCCGGTGTCGGCGCATTGCTTGTCGGCTTCCATCTGCTTGCACCGTTGGTCGCAGTCGCCTTGATGGCATTCGCCAGCACCCTTGCGCTGGCATTGTTCCTGCCGGAATCACGAACACCCTTCGAACGCAGACGAAACGTTCAGATCAGCGTATTCGATCGACGCATTGTACCGTTCGCCATTGCGAGTTCCGGGATGGGTGTCTGCCATGCGACATCGATGCAGACGATCGGGTTTTACATGATGGATACGCTCGGCCTCGGAATCGCAGAGACCACACAGCAGGTCGGAATCAGCCTCACACTCGCTGCAGTTGCAGCTCTGGCATTTCAGGTGATCGCGGTTCCGCGATTCAGACTTGGACCACGTTTCCTGGTTCGTACCGGCTCACCGTTCCTGCTTGCCGGTTTTCTGATGCTCCTCGTCGCGGGTCGATACGAATTCATGGTCTGTGCAATGGTGCTGCTGGGTCTCGGTACAGCAATGCTGAGACCGGGTTTCGCCTCTGCGGCGTCGCTCGCGGTCTCACCGAATGAGCAGGGCTCGGCCGCGGGATTGCTGATGGGCACAAACGCCGTGGGTCATGTCGTGTCACCGATCCTCGCCATGCCACTCTACGCCGTCTGGCCGGGTGCACCATACATCTTGTGTGCAACCCTCGCGGTGAGCATGATCATCTATGTTCACATCAATCCGAGGATTCGCGCCGCAACGGCGCAACGGTTCGTTGACTGAATGGATCTCGTGATCTGTTCAGCCCGTTGAATCCGGAATATCCGGAAACCTCCCGAATTCGATTCCCTCGTCCTGCAGCGCCCGGGCTTCATCCTCGGTCGCCTTGCCGTAGATGTTCCGCTTTTCGGATTCGCCGTAATGAATCTTTCTGGCTTCCTCGGCGAATTTTACGTCCACGTCATCGAAATTCCGCTCAACATGCGCCTTGAATGCGCGCATCGTTGCGAGAAGTTTGGCGGTTTTTTCCTTGTATGCCGCGACCTGGGCTTCAGGTGTCGCGTTGCTTCGAACAGCGGGCAAGGAGTCATCACCTCCCGCATCAGATTCGTCGTTACCCCGTTTCGCCATGGTGTCGCCGGGATTGTTGCCCCCAGTCGCAATATTGGGTGCCATCAATGCCTTTTCGACATTCCCGTCACCACAGATAGGGCAAACCAGGATTCCATCGCGAACCTGTTCGTCGAATGCGTTCGAGTCAGCAAACCATCCTTCGAACACGTGCTGGTTGCCACATTTCACGTCAAAAACGATCATGTCGGCTCCCGTTGTTCCCAACTTTGAACAGGTGTGATGACCACTGCATCCGAAACTGTCGGCGATCATTCATCAGCACATTCAATCCACGAGCCAAGTCCATGGATCCGGCGATTTTCACCATTGGTTCCACGAAGCAGCTCCGTACTCGATATCGCAGCCGGTCACGGACGACACACGCGACTCTTTCATTCCCTGAAATACACCGTAACTGCCGTCGACCGCAATATCGCAGGCCTTGGCGATCTCGAGGACGTGCCCGAAGTCAGGATCGTCGAGCACGATCTTGAGGCAGGACTTGCATGGCCTTTCGCTGACCATTCCTTCTCCGGGGTCGTCGTCACAAACTATCTCTACAGGCCGCTCCTTCCTGTTCTCGTCGATGCGGTTACAGACCGGGGCATTCTGCTTTACGAAACCTTCGCCAGAGGGAATGAACAGTTCGGTCGACCGCGTAATCCCGACTTCCTGCTCAAACCAGGCGAACTTCTCGAGATGGTTTCGGGCAGGTTCAGGGTTCTGGCCTACGAGGATCTCATTGTTGATGATCCGCAACCTCGTGCCATTCAGCGCATCTGCGCGCGAAAGGAATGATCGTCCGACAACGGAACCACTGGCAGCGCGTAGGGGCGGTCGTGATCCAGCGCCGGTATTGTTTCCCGCGCACGCGCGACGGCCTTCATGTCTATACGGGCCATGCAAAATCCGGGATCCGTGCCGGCATCCGCCAAAACCACCCCCCACGGATCGATAATCATCGAATGTCCGAACGTACGCCGTTCACCTGGATGGTTGCCGGTCTGACACGCTGCAAAAACGAACGCACCACACTCGATTGCACGTGCACGAAGGAGCACCTCCCAGTGCGCCTCACCGGTCACCCTTGTGAACGCCGAAGGGACGCACAGCAGCACCGCGCCCGCCTGAGCGAGGTCACGATAAAGATGTGGAAATCGCAGGTCGTAGCAGATCGTCATGCCAAGAAGACCCCACGGTGTCATCGCAAGTACAGCCTTGTCACCGGGATTGAACATCACGGATTCCCGATAACGGGACCCATCAGGCAGGTCGACATCGAACATGTGAATCTTCCTGTAGTCGGTCGATTCACCGTCCGGGCCGAACAGGAACGCCTGATTGGCAAGTGAACCATCAGGTCGGAGCGCGGCGACTGACCCGGCTTGCAACCAGATTCCCCGGTTCTGCGCCAACGCGGAAAACGCCTGCAACGCCGGATGAGTCTCGGGTGGCCAGGCATTTTCGAGACGCTCTTCTTCGCTCGCTGCCATCAATGCGACGTTTTCCGGCAATCCCACGAGATCGGCACCTGCATCTGCAGCCTGATGAACAAGCCGGCATGCCTCTGCAAGATTGCGGTTCATGTCCAGTTGTGCGTTCACCTGAACGCACGCGATTGTCAGTTCATCCATCATTTCCGCCCCAGCAGGGTTGAAAGTTCCCCGGACTGTTGCAACGCGAACAGGTCGTCACAACCGCCGATGTGTTGGTCACCGAAAAAGATCTGCGGCACGCTGGTGCGACCACCTGCCCTCGCCGTCATTTCCCGTCGCTGTACCGCCTCGAATGTCACGTCAATTTCCTCGAACTCCACATCGTGTTCCCTGAGAATGCGTTTGGCGTGCGAACAGTACGGACAGAGCATGGTAGTATAAATGACGACATCGTTCATCGCGTTCTCCGGTTTAATCGTTCTGGGTACCCGTTCAGCAACATCGACAGACAGCCTGGCACGCCGCTGCTCACTCATGCGCAACAGATCTCACGAAGCCTGCGTGCATGATGTCGCGTCCGGTCTTGTGTTTCGGAGATTTTGTCCCGATCCGTGTATCACGCCAGCAGTGGCGAGGCGAACCCGTCAATGACAGAAACGAACGGACCATTCGACACCCGCGCCGCGCAACACCATCGCGCACGAGCAAAATGTGCGCCACACAACGATGCCCTGTTTCTGATCCATGAAGTTGAACGCCGACTCCTTGACCGGCTCGAAGACATTACGAGAAAGTTCCCTTGTGTGTGCAGCCTTGGCCCGCACAGCGAACGAATACGCACCGCGCTTGAATCACGAGAGGGAACCGTGTTTTCGCTGCGGATTGACGGTTCGCGGCCCGAACATTGTCTGACCGGGAAACAGGTCCTGGTCTCCGACGATGGCTTTCTTCCCCTTGCCGACACATCACTCGACCTTCTGATCAGCAACTTCGCACTCCACTGGATCAATGATCTGCCGGGACTGCTCATCCAGGCTCGCCGGGTAATCAAACCGGACGGCCTGTTTCTCGCAGCTTTTCCAGGTGGCGAGACACTTCGCGAACTCCGGGAAGTTCTTGTTGATGCAGAAACTGTGCTGACCGGCGGTTTGTCGCCCCGTTTGTCGCCGATGGTCGATGTGCGAGATGCCGGTTCCCTGCTGCAACGGGCGGGATTTGCGCTGCCGGTCGTCGATGTCGACAGGATTACGGTCAGCTACCCCGATATGTTTGCCTTGATGCGAGATTTGCGACTCATGGGAGAGACGAACGCGTTAACTGACCGTCCGCGCGGCATGGCCCGCCGAGACATTTTTTCGATGGCCGCAGCGCTCTATGCCGAGAAATTCGGCGATAGCGAAAATCGCATCCCTGCAACGTTCGATATACTGTTCCTGACAGCGTGGACTCCGGACGATTCTCAACAAAAACCAATGCAACCGGGAAGTGCCACCACCAGTCTTGCCGATTTCCTTACCGAAAAAACCTGAACAACATCGGATCTGGTCGTTACAGCAAGTCGCACAGATGAGCGACGAGGGGACGATCTGCCGGTGGCATTTCAAACTGTCCCATCCTTCGCGGATGCGTCCATCTCAACGCGTCGTGGACCAGCGGTTTCGGCAGTCCGTGCCACTTGCGACATACGTACAATGGCATCAAAAGGTGAAACGTCTCGTAGGTGTAGCTCGCAAACGTCAGCGGCGCCAGACAGGCTTGCGTGACGTCGATGGCAAGTTCCTCGCGAAGTTCGCGAATCAACGCCTCTTCCGGCGTTTCGTGACGTGCGAGTTTGCCGCCCGGAAACTCCCACAACCCACCAAGTTCACGATCTGCAGGCCGCTTCGCCAGCAATACCCGATTATCGGTGTCGACAAGCGCGCAGGAAACGACGATGAGGAGTTCAGGCAACCTGATTGATCCCTGATAGCAATACAGGATCGTCAGACCCGGTTTCAGACTGCGACGGAATATCCGCCACGGTTCGGAAACCGATTGTCCCGCAACGGTCCAAGTCCGGACTGCATAGCAGATACTTTGCCGCAAAGTTGGTGGTCAACTGACCGCCGTCAGCATACCACGGTGATTGTTTCGCAGCGAAACTGCTTCCGCCAAGAATGAGCGCGAACTGCGTACAACCGTCATTTCGGATTGTCGCCGTCCAGTTCCAGACCCGGAACTTGTCCTTGGCGAATGCACCGGCCTTTGCAGCACGCAACCATTCGGCTTCCGTCGGCAAACGACATCCCACCCACGACGCGTATGCCTGGGCGTCTTCGTGACTGATCCAGCAGACCGGTTCGTCCGGACAACGTTCATGCAACAGCCCCAGTTTTTCGTGGAGCGACGTACCGGTTCCCTTCAGGACATAGCCTGTCGCCGCCTGAAACTCCCTGAATTGCCGGTTCGTAACGGAATTCCGGTCGATGGCGATCGTTCGTGAATGATCTGCGATCCGCAGAGTTTTCCTTGTATGCAGGCCGGTAGCAACACGTCCCTCACATTCCGGATCGCTGATAGACGTGAGGAAACCACACTCGCGGCGCCTGTATGTCATGCTGTGTGTTTTTTGGGTCTGCGATACACGAATCCGAAAGTCGTTCGTTGCGTTCGTCGCCGTGGATTTCTGCGGCTTACTTACCTTGATTTTCGGCGGTCGATGCCCGTCGTCTGCCGCATTGCGCATGTCTGATAGCCTTGCCAGTGCAGCAAGGAAGTCGGGCTCCACCTGATCTTCCAGTAGAGCGCCCAATGCACGCGGAGGAAGATCAATATTGACCTTCCCCGCCACGCTGTTGATGCGCCGACCGTCGAACAGCGAACTGACGATGGAACGATTGACAGGCACGGCAACATTCCTGACAGCGTATCGATTGTGATTGACAAGGGTCCACAATCGAACACCGTCGAGTTCCCAAAGGGACGCGTACACGCCACGCTCACAAGGGATCGCGAGTGGTGTCCAGGTGCCACGTGAGAAGTGGTGTGCCCAGCGGTGGCGAACCACACTCCATTGGCGTGCCATGATGCAATCGGGTACTGACCACCCGTTCCA
The DNA here is from genome assembly GCA_965200745.1 of Alphaproteobacteria bacterium. Classification (GTDB taxonomy): domain Bacteria; phylum Pseudomonadota; class Alphaproteobacteria; order SP197; family SP197; genus SP197. The sequence continues at coordinate 2,013,553 of CBDAUZ010000001.1, read as the reverse complement.
GGAACCGAATATGTTCTCCCAGATCATCAATCCGGCACCGTTCATCCAGGCTGTAAGCAGGTCCCCGCTACGATCAGCCATCCAGCGGCGCACGACATGAGTCATGTGTCGTCGATCGAGCCAGCGTGACTGAAGGATTCCCGGTTGATCGTCCTCACGCCATAACTCCGACCAACTCATCGGATGGTCTTGCAAATCAGCAGAGGGAACACGCGACTGTGTTTGCAGGACAATCCCCGGACTGACGTCGTCGAGTGCCTTGCGCAGTCCCGCAGGGGCATTGGCCAGGGTATCAAGATACACGCCGTCAGCACCGAGTTCCCCGATCAGGTGCGCAAGTGTCTCGATGGGTGCACGGTTTTCTTGGCGCGTCGCGACGTCCCATGGGAAGAACGGGATAAAAACCCTGATGTCCCGTTCATGAAATCGGTTCACAAGATCACGCAAACCGGCAATTCCTCCCGGCATGAGCCGCAGGAAATCAAACTGATTGCGCCGGTCAAACCCGAGATTTGGATATCCGTGCCACAGGATCACACAATCGAGAACACCAAAACGGCTCTCGAATGAGTCGACGTACGATTCGATCGAACACGTTCCGGACCGGCGATCATGGATTCTCTGGTCCCAGATCAACAACTTGTTCGCGGTGATGCAGTTCTCGACCCAATCGGGAACACAACACGGGGACAGGTTATCTCGGCGCGTCTCCTGGTATCGCCACTCCACGAGCTGTTCGCGCCAGGCATGCCAATCTTCCGGATCTGCCGGTGCACGAACATAATCCCCCGCAAAGGCAAGATCGGTTGTCACCTGCGGTTCATGCCGCGAAGGTGTGCAACGGTGACCCAAGGACATCCATCATCGGTTGTACACCAAGCCCTGGTGAATCCGGTGTATACATGAGACCATCGGAAACAGCAGGCATCCCCGTCGCAGTAGAGACGGCCTTCCAGTTGTGAAAATCGACCGTGTGGGTGCGCTGCCGTTCCGGTGTCGAAAGCGACATGTGCGCGATGGCCGAGGTCGCAATTTCCGAACCGCCAATACACTCGACCGTGATCTGCAAACCCATGTCCACGGCCAGATCCCGGACCTGGCGGGCACGCGTTATGCCGCCAAAGCGGGAGATCTTGATCGTGATGCCGTCGGCTGCCCCGGTTTCGTGAATTCGCAGCAAGGCTGCCAGGCTGTCACATGACTCATCGAGCACCATTGGAACATGTGATGATCTGCGGACACGCAGGTTTTCCTCAAGGGTCGCGCAAGGTTGTTCAAACGTATAGTGCACGTCCCTCGTGCGTTCGATGAATTGCAATGCTTCCTGACTGGTCCAAGCGCCATTTGCGTCGCAATATATCGGTATATCCGGGCCCGTGATGTCGACGATCCGCCTCAGCAGCAGCGCATCGTCTGTCGGCGTTGTTCCCACCTTGACCTGCATGTGACGATACCCGACGTCGAGGTACCTCCGTGTTGATGCAGCCATGGATTCCGGCGTGTCCTGTGAAACACCCCGGTAGAGTTTCACGCCATCGCCATCGCGACCACCCAGGCACTCCGCAAGCGGCAGTCCCGATGCCTGTGCATGAATATCCCAGAGCGCCATGTCGATCGGGGATTTGACATCCATCTGCCCGTACATGAGTGAATCCATCAATCTCATGACCTTACGGGTTTCCCGCGGATTGGCACCCAGAAGACTCGGAGCGAGCAAACAGATACCGGCGCGAATTCCGTCAGTGAACGCTTCGGAATAGAACGACCCCAGGGGCGTGATTTCTCCAAAACCGGTGACGCCCTCATCGGTCCGGATCTCGACAATTGTCGCCGTCTGACTGTATTCCGTATGATTGCGGCACCGGTACGGACCTTCCTTGTACGGAAGTTCAACGCCATAGACATTGATATTGGTAATCCTCATGTCGTCGTTGACCCTCTGAATTGCGGACGATGTCTTGCACGCGCGGTTTAGCCGGATGTTCGATCATACTGTAATTTTGCGGAGGCAAACGGTTGATCAGTATCGATCAGACTGATCGACCACCAACCACGTTGTTGATATCCCGGGTCAGTCTCATGCGAATGATGCGTTCAATTGTGAACACGTGGTTCTGTTCGACCCGTTCGGGCGGACCACATCGCCTGCATGCCGCGTGTTCACCCGGGATTCTGTTGTTATGTGATTTGCGAAACTTGCGTCCGGAATCCGGAAAGTGCGCGCAATGACGAACACGGTCCTCCCGCATTCTGCACGAGGGCTGCGAATGGCGATTCGCCGCGGTGTACACACAGGCATGACCGCGGGATTGGTGCCGGGAGCCGTCCAAGGAAATGTCGTGGTTCTTCCTCGCGACTTTGCGGAGGACTTTCACAGGTTTTGTCATCTGAACCCGAAACCATGCCCGTTACTGACCCTGTCGCAACCCGGAGACTTTCTCCTCGATGAACTCGGTGATGATATCGACATTCGCACAGATGTACCCGCATACCGTGTCTACCGGGATGGCAAGCTCGCGCAAGAGGTCAACGACATTCGCTCGTTGTGGCGATCGGACATGGTGACATTTGTCCTGGGCTGTTCTTTCTCCTTTGAGGAGGCGCTGGTTGATGCCGGCGTCGGTCTTCGCCATCTCGAATTGGGTATCGACGTCGCCATGTATCGAACGAACATCCAGACGATTGCCTCGGGCCCTTTCAGTGGACCAATGGTTGTATCCATGCGCCCGCTCACAGTACCCAATACAATCCGGGCGATTCAGATTACTTCCCGTTATCCACGCGTGCACGGCGCACCAGTTCATTTCGGTGATCCATTACAGATCGGTATCATGGACATCGACAAACCCGACTGGGGTGCGCCAGCTCCATTTGAACCGAACGAAATTCCGGTGTTCTGGGCATGCGGTGTCACGCCGCAAACGGTTGTCGAACAGGCGCGGATCCCGATCTGCATCACGCACAAACCGAGTCACATGTTGGTCACTGACCGGAAGAACACGGAGTATGCGACATTCTGAAACGGTTCGTTTGACCGCCGCCGCAGAGTTGCTGCATGTCCGTACAATCCTGATGTCGCGGCTCATCTGCCGGGACCCCGGCCCGGAACTTGTTTCAGAGCTATTCCGTGTCAGAGGAACGACAGAAAATTCACCACCTCATTAACCTGACTTCACTGACCCTGTTGACGCCCTGCGGAGAATGACATTGACAATCTGGCTGGACAACGCTGTGGACTACATAGACCAATGGCTCGCATTCCAGATGAGACTGACTCGTCAACCAGGTTGCGTGTTCGCGGCAGCGCACAAGGGAAATCTGCTGTTCGAGAAAGCCTACGGCTATGCCAACCTCGCAAGCCGTGAACGCCTGACGCCGCGTCACCGTTTCCGGGTGGCGTCGCACTCGAAGAGTTTCACCGCAGCAGCAATCTTGAAGTTGCGCGAAAGCGGCAGGCTGACTCTGGATGACCCGGCAGGTCGCCATGTGGACGGTCTTCATCCGTCAGTTGCACAGGTAACACTTCGTCAGCTTCTGTCTCACGGAGGTGGCGTCGTACGAGACGGTCCCGACGGTGGCCAGTGGTCAGACGAGCGTCCTTTCGCCAGCGAAGACGAATTGCGCGAAACCTTGAAATCTCCACTCGTGATCCCGTGCGAGACCCGCATGAAGTACTCCAATCACGGCTTCGGCCTGCTGGGCCTTGTGATCGAAGCCGTATCCGGGATGCCTTACGGCGAATGGGTAACGCGAAACATCGTCGAGCCGGCAAAGCTGAGCGAAACACGACACGACGGTCCGTGTGAAAGGAACATACCGTTCGCCCGTGGACACAGCGGAGAACTTCCGATGGGGCAACGGGTGGTCATTCCGGCCGACAATCCCACCAACGCGCTCGCTCCAGCGACAGGATTTGTTTCAACTGCCGCCGACCTTGTGCGTTACTTCTCGAATCTTGATCCACGAACCAGGACCCGTTTTCTCACACAGGAAAGCCGGCGTGCAATGGTCCACCGGCAGTGGAATGATCCCCATTCTGTTGATTCAGAGGGTTACGGACTTGGTATGTGTCTGGGAAGCATGTGTGATTGGCCATGGGCCGGTCATGGTGGTGCATTTCAGGGTGTTCGCACCTTCACGGCATTCCTGTCCGATCATGACATCACATTCTCGATACTGACCAACGCCAACGATGGACTGGCAGAGACATGGTCAGAAGGGATCATTGAAATTTTCAAGACCTTCAAATGCCACGCACCACCGCGAGGACGGACGCTTGCATGGTCAGGACGCTGGTGGAATCTGAGCGAGGCAATAGATCTGGTCGCTTTTCGGGATCGTGTACTTGTTGCCTCTCCTGACAGGATCAGACCGTTCGCTGCTGCTGACGAGATTTCCGTGGCCGAGGAGGACCGGGGCACCATCAGCCTGTCTGGCGGGTATGGCAGTCATGGCGAACCCGCGAGATTGGTACGCGACCCTGACGGTTCACTTCGCGAAGTGTGGCTCGGCGGTGAACGTTTGGTGCAGGAGGATCGCATCAAGGAGGAATTCAACCGAAAATACATGGCGTGACGATTGACAACAGGGTTGTGATCAAGCTGCGCCCGGACCCTGTCTACACAGGTCGGCACGCATCCCGGAAGAGATGCCGGGCACCGTCTGACAATCATCTGGAATCCACCGGAGCGGTCGAAACAAGCCAGACAAGTTGAACAGCAGATCTGTCCCACGGGAAAGCTTTGTGGAACGTTGATCGTCAGCAAGGATGATCTGCTGAACACAAATGCCGTGCGGACGGCGTTCATTGAAATCGGTAATCAGCAAGCTCAACAACGGGACCATAATCAGATGAACATTCTGTTCCTCATGGCTGACCAGTTGGCGCCACAGTTTCTTCCTGCTTGGGGACACCGGATCGTCAAGACTCCGCATATGGATTCCATTGCGGAAAACGCGATTCTTTTCGACGCACATTACTCGAATGCGCCGCTTTGTGTTCCTGCGCGGGCCGGCCTCATGACAGGTCAGTTACCGTCACGGGTGGATGTTTTCGACAGCGGCTGCGATTACGCGTTTTCGGTTCCGACATTGGCGCATTACTTTCGCGACAACGGATATGTCACCGTCCTCAGCGGCAAGGCACATTTCGTCGGCGCCGACCAGTTGCACGGATTCGAGAGCCGACTGACAACGGACATCTGCCCGTCGGATAACTGCTGGTATGCGACGTGGGACGATCCGGACAGACCACGCGACTGGTTTCACAATCTTCACAATGTCGTTACGTCAGGGGTTGCGCAACGCGCCAGTCAGCAGGACCACGACGAAGACGCGGCGTATGCTGCCCGCCGGTGGCTGTTTGACTATGCCCGCAGCGATGAGACCAGACCGTTCTTCCTCAAGGTATCCTTCAGCCATCCGCACGATCCATATGTCACGCCGCAAGCCTATTGGGATCGCTACAGGCACGACGATATCGACATGCCCGTGACACCAGGCATTGCCCGGGATGACAGGGATGCACACGGTCAGTGGCTCCATGATCACTACGACCGGGGAGAATTCGAGATCACCGAAGAGGATATTCGACGGTCACGCCATGGTTACTACGGCTCGATTTCGTTCATCGACGATCTGATCGGCAACCTCCTCGAAACGCTGAAGGCAACGCAACTCGACGAGGACACCATTGTCGTCTTCACCGCAGACCACGGCGACATGCTTGGTGAACGCGGCTGCTGGTACAAGATGAGTTTCTACGAGCATGCCTGCCGCATACCTCTCATCATTTCTGTTCCGGGCATGAATGGAACGAGACGAACAGGTCATGCGACATCACTCGTGGATCTGCTTCCGACGCTGATGGATCTCGCCCTTCCAGGTGGAACCGGTAATCTCGTTGAACCAATTGACGGAAAAAGTCTGATTTCATTGATTGAAAGCGGAAAGCCCTCATGGCCCGACGTCGTCTGCGCGGAGGCGTTCTTCGAAGGCGTGGCTGCTCCGGGAGTCATGCTTCGACGCGGCAGGCAAAAGTACGTCCATTGGGATGGCAGGCCCTGCAGTCTGTTTGACCTCGAAAGCGATCCGAACGAAACAGAAAATCTCGTGAATGAACCAGCCAGACACGATGAAGTAATGGAACTCGAAAGGGAGGTTCGGGATCGCTGGCCTCTTGAAGAGTTGACCAGGACTATACTGCTCAAACAACGCCGCAACGCACTGGTCCATAGTGCATTGATGACGGGTTCCGTCACCCCGCTTGATTTCCAGCCGTTCACCGATGCTGCACAACAATACTATCGGGGACACGGAAACTGGCATGATGCAGAAAAGCGTGACCTTCTCCGAATCAACAGCATTCGCTAACCTTGACGTACCACAATCCCTGTTAATGGAGTCTGAACACAAGGACCATGGATTCATATGACTACATTGTCGTCGGCGCCGGTTCTGCAGGTGCAGTTGTCGCAAACAGACTGACCGAGGATCCCGGATGCAGTGTGCTTTTGCTCGAAGCCGGTCCGTCCAACCGCGACTGGCGGATCGAGATGCCGACGGCCCTTGCGCGCGCCTTGCGCGGTACGCGCTTCAACTGGCGTTACGAAACTGAACCAGAGCCAACCCTGAACAACCGCGTCATCCAGCATCCACGCGGACGGGTGCTTGGTGGATCGTCGTCCGTCAACGGTATGATGTACATTCGCGGTCATGCGCGCGATTACGACCGCTGGGCACAGAGCGGTTGCAAGGGATGGTCATACGCTGATGTCCTGCCCTACTTCAGGCGTTCGGAAAATCACGACAAGGGTGGCGATGCCTGGCACGGGAGTGACGGCCCGCTTGGCGTCACGTCCGCCACATCGACCAATCCGCTTTATGACGCGTTCGTGCGTGCAGGCGTCGAGGCGGGTTATCCGTTCACGAAGGACCCCAATGGCTTCCGTCAGGAAGGCTTTGGCCGTACCGACCGTACGACAATGGCAGGTCGTCGCACGAACGTCGCGCGTACATTTCTTGACCCGATTTCTTCCAGAAAGAACCTGAAGATTCTCACGGAAACACTTGCCCATCGCATACTGGTTCGCGACATGTCGGCGACAGGTGTTGCATACGAAACGAATGGCAGGATATCGGAAGCATTTGCACGTCGTGAGGTGATTGTCTCGGGCGGGGCCATCAACTCGCCACAACTCCTGATGCTGTCCGGAATAGGCCCCGGATACCATTTGCGCGAACATGGAATCGAGGTTGTGCGCGATCTGCCCGGTGTTGGCGCGAATCTGCAGGACCATCCGGATTTCGCCGTGATTCAGGCGTGCAAGCGTCCGGTCTCACTGCACAGTTCGCTCAACCTCATGGGAAATCTGGCAATCGGATTGAGCTGGTTCCTGTTTCATAGCGGGCTTGGTGCGACCAATCATTACGAAGCCGGCGCGTTCATCCGCAGCCGCGCCGGAATCGAGCATCCGGATCTTCAGTTGACGTATCTTCCCCTGGGACTCGGCGGAACAGAGGCGCAGGAAGAAGTTTCCATCGGTCAGCACGCGTTTACAACGCACTGCGATCTCATGCGTCCCACCAGCCGCGGAAACTTGACCCTGAAATCCCGGGAACCGCGCGATCATCCGCGCCTGTTGTTCAATTATCTGGAAACACCCGATGACATGTCGACGATGATTGCGGGTGTCAAACTTGTGCGGGAGATTCATGCGCAACCGGCTCTCTCGTCATATAGCGGTGAGGAATTACGTCCGGGCAATGCAATCAACACCGATGAAGAGATAGAAAACTGGTTGCGCGACAACATCTCGACCTCCTACCATCCAACCTCTACCTGTCGCATGGGACCAGATACTGATTTGATGGCTGTCGTCGATCCCGAACTGAAGGTGCACGGCGTATCGAACCTTCGTGTGATTGACGCATCAATCATGCCTGACGTAGTCAGCGGAAACACCAACGCACCGTCAATCATGATTGGTGAAAAGGGTGCGGATATGATTCAGGGCAGGCCACCGCTTGACAGGGAGGAAACCGAAAACTGGATTCATCCGGACTGGGCTACTTCACAACGTTGACCTTTCCGAGTCACCTGCAACCCATAAGGAACGGCACATGACCGAGTTCAGAACCGAGTCTCTTGCCTCACGTATCTTGAACGACAACGTGATGGCGCGTGTGAATCGTCCGACTGCGGAGGCAACCGGACTGCCTAATGCATGCTATACAGACAAGGAATGGCTGCAGGCGGAAAACAAACGGATCTTCGCCCGAAACTGGATGCTTGCCGGCTTCTGTCATGACGTACCTGATCCCGGTGACGCGGTTCCGGTGCAGCTCGCCGGCATGCCACTGCTCATACTGCGCGATCGAAAGGGTGAGATCAGGGTTTTCCACAACGTCTGCCGTCATCGGGGCGCCGTTCTTGTTACGGAGAAATGCCAGAACCTGTCATCGCTGAAATGCCCGTATCATGCGTGGGTCTACGGACTTGATGGCGGCGTGCGCACGCGCCCACATTTTTACGGTGGCGGACGTCATGACCACGATACGACGGCACCGGGACTTGTACCGGTCCGACACGCTGTCTGGCATGATCTGATTTTTGTCAATATCTCGGGTGATGCGATCGAGTTTGAAGAACACTGGCGTCCGTTTGCCGAGCGAACTGCCGATTATGATTTTTCCTCACTCCGCTATGCAACGACGCTTGATTTTGACGTTCGGGGCAACTGGAAACTCATCTACGAAAACTTCTACGATGCGTATCATGTCCCTGCGGTACATCCGACCCTTGAGGTCTTCACACCGCTCACGACACGGGTCGCGGTGGACATGGATGGGCACTGGTTTCATAACACCAGCATGATCGCGAACCCGCAAAACGGCCGGGGTGTCGGCATGCCGATGTATCCGGGTCTCGATGCAAGGGGGCAGCGTACCGAGTGGTATTTTCACCTCTTTCCGACAACCGCCATCCAGATCTGGCCCGATCAACTGGCCGTGTTTCAGCTGCACGCGCTCGAACCGGATCGAACCATCGAACACATTCACATGTATTTTGTCGGTGACGCGGCAACGGACAAGGCTCATGCGCAAGGGCGCCAGGACGTCTATGACATGTGGGACGAACTCAACACGGAAGACTTCAAGATTGTCGAGAACATGCAGGGCGCACGAGTCTCTCCGGGCTTCGATGGCGGTGTTCTTTCGCCTTTCTGGGATCCCGCAACACAGCACTTCGCGAAACTTGTTGCATCGTACATGTTCGACAAGGATCCAGGCGACACGCTTCAATCCGCACCAGACGACCGACCGGGCCTCTCGCTCGTTCACACAGCCGGTTGATCTGATCCCGGTTCACAGGATCGGACGACGATCTGCATGTACCGGAGCTGTCCTGAAGTTCACCCTGCCCTATCATGAGTACACGCAGCAATCCTGATCACTGGTGGATGTCCCCGGCTGCTTATGCGCACCGGCTCACAGGGCTCACCATCAACCTCCTCTACCGCGATGTTGAGGGCGCGGTTCCATTCCATACGCATGTCCTCGGTGCCCACGCCGAGTATGTTTGTGTCGATTTTGCCTCGTTTTCGTTCCAGGGTCACACCTGGATGCTGCACGCCGATCATACCTATGACGAACACCCGCTGTTTCCGTTGCTTTCAGGGGCAAATCGGGGGATCGGCACCGAGCTCCGGTTACATGGCCGTGATCCGGACGTTGCATGCCGAGAAGCAGAGCGGCTCGGCTATCGGATACTCGAGTCGGCAACAACCAAACCGCATGGAACCCGTGAAGCTTTCATTTTCGATAGCGAGGGCTACCTCTGGGTACCCGACATTCTGGCGTAACAACCAGGGCAGTCATCTGGTGCTGCTGGCGCAGGCAGGAGTGGACGCATGAATTATGTTCTCTACAACCGTCCGGGATCGGGAGGATTTGTCGCAGAGGCTGCATTGGTCCTTGCGGGCGCACCGTTCGAACTGATCGAACTGGATTCGAAACCGGGTACGCCGTTACCGGAGAGTTTTCGCGAGACCAATCCATGGAACCAGTTGCCGGTCCTGATCATTCCTGACGGGACCGCGCTGACCGAAACAGCGGCAATGCTGATTCACCTTGCAGCCTGCTACCCCGAGCGAGGTCTGGCGCCGCCACCGGGGACAACAGAACACGCAGCATTTCTGCGCTGGACCATCTTTGCGAACGTAAATCTGTACGAGGCTGTCCTGCGAGAGGGTTATCCGTTTCGTTTTACAGACGACTCCACCGGTTACGATGCGGTCGTCAGCGCTGCTATTCGCCGCATGCGAGAAGCGCTTGATCTTCTCGATGCGCACGTAGACGGAACGTTTCTGCTTGGCGAGGAAATGACCGTTGCGGACATCTACATCGCCATGTTTCTCGAATGGTATCCCGGCGAAATCGACGTTCCGCGCCTCGCGCGGATGATGGATGAAGTTCGCAATCATCCGGACGTTGGTCCGATCTGGCGGCGCCACTTCGGCACCCAGACGTAGTGGATTCTGGAGAATTCCCGCGACAATCAGGGGATTCTGCGTCGTATCGGATCAGTTGGTGACAGAAACAGCACCAGTATCGTTGTCCACGATCACCGGTGTCTCGAAGTACTCAACAGACGGTTCGACTCCGTACCTCTCTCGGATGCTGGCCATCCACGCATCATCGTAAAGACGTTCCGCGTCCTTGCGCGAACTGAAAAGGTATACGCCCCCGCCTGTCTGTCCGTCCTCCGAATAGAGATAGTACTTTCGGACAAGCCCCTGCACCGTGCGATATCGCGGAGCAGATGCCTCAAAGAGGGCCTTGGCACCCTCGAGGGTCATGCCAGCCGCGAGCGGGAACCGAACAATTGCGGTCACTGCCATAATCCAGATTCTCCCCATTTCTTCTCACAGGATGAACAGGCAACCGTGTTCTTGACTGCAGTTCATGAACCCGCAGGACCGGATGGATGTGTGCCTCTGAAGGCTATGCCCGAGACAGAATTTGTCGGGTAACCAGGATCGACCGATAGCGCGATGCCGTCAGTCGACTCCCTCGACGACCCGCAGATCGCGCTCGACAGCCCCTGCAAGTTTGGCCGCCGCCGCCTGATAGGCGTCGCCGTCATGTGTCGCCACAGCGTCCTCGAAACTCGGGAACTCGATGATGACCGTGCGGTCCTGAACACCCGCCTCGTAGGCTTGCACACGCCCACCACGCGCAAGGAACCTGCCGCCACCTGCCACGATGGCCGGACCGGCGAGTTTCGCATACTCCGCCAAAGCGTCAGGGTTCGAAATGGAACGATAACAACTCACCCAGTATCCCTTTGCCACAATCTCCTCCAGGTCAGCTACAAGTCGGGCGCCTCGGAAACCGCGCAACGGAATCCGTAACAGCACGCATCATTCAGTTGCAACGCGACGCGTTCGATCAGGTCGCCCCGCAAGTCAGTCTAGGACCCACCTCTGCGCAACAAAGCATCCAGCGACAACGGGCCGGCACCGCGCGCGATCAGAATCAGCAGCAGACCGATCCACAGTAGACGCTGGTCCAGGATTTTCGCGTCAGGGACGTTGTCAAACCACATGCCAATTGTCGCCGCACCCGCCGAATGCCCGAAAATATCGACGATGCTCATCACGATGATGAACCCGATCATCGCGAGGCTCGAAGCACGGGTGAAGAGGCCGATAACGATCAGTGCGGGAATGATGAATTCCGCCCACATCCCCGCCAGGACAACCAGATCAGCAAGGATTCCGAGTTGCGACTGGTCGTAACCGACCGCCTCCATCTGCTTGGGAAAGATCTGCACATAGGCGCCGGCGGAAGGAGAAAAGATGCCTCCTATTCCGGTTCCGAGCTTGGTTGCGGCCGATGACCAGAAGAAACCGGCAAGCACCGCCAGGAACGTCAGGCGTGCCAGTGTGGTCAGGGAACAGTTAATGACGTTTCCGATCGGTCCCAGAACTGCGTCTTCCAGACGATAAAGAGCATTCATGTTCGGCCTTTCTCAAGATATGGGTCTGAAATTGAAACAGTCTTGATGATCCGTTTGGCAAACAACGCTGCAAGATTGGCGTTGAGGTCAAATTCGGGTGTCACCCCCACCGCCCTGTCTGCAGCCTGACCGAGCGGTTGTCCACTTTGCAACGCACCGAGGAAGTCGGCCCCCCCCGGGGGAAGACGGTTCACCAGCACGGCATCTTCCGGACGCGATACCAGAACGTCCTCGGCCGCATGGCCGACTGGCGATCTGTCCTTCGTCGCATTGAAACGCCAGATCGAATAGACAGGGAACGACGAGCGAATGATGCAGCAGGCAGCCCGCAGTTCGAAACGGGCTCTCGTGATCGTCGTGGCATCGCAGGCTCCCAGGATCGAAAGGTCGGCAACCGGATCGTCGGCCGCATGGTAAACCACCCGACGCGCATGTTCGAGACGCGCCACATCCGGCAGGTACGCCAGCTGTGCTGCAGGCTCGAAAGAATTCAGGAAATCCGCCAGATCTGCGCCATAGAACATCATGCGGGGTGACGAAGGGGGATGGGCGCGGACATAGACGCCGGCCATCGCGTCGAAGAACGCGTCACCGACAATCGCACGGACAACCGGAAATGCCTCAGCCAGCGCCTCGATCAGGGAAACGATCACATTGTTGCGATAGATATTGAAACGCCGATCGACGGATTCGCCGTTTGGCACCACAAGTTCGGAGGGAACGGGTTTCGCGGGATCGAGCAACGCATCGACAAACCTGTGCTGATACTCAGACATGGTGCCGACTGTTCGCAAGCACCCCGGCGGCGCGTTCGGCTTCGGCGGCAAGCACGGACCACTCCGGAATGTCGTTGTCCCACTCGATCAGTATGGGCAGAGGACCGGTGCGTGCGCAGAACCCTGCGAACAGCGCCCATACCGGTTCGGCGACAGGATTATTGTGCGCGTCAATCAGGAGGGTTTCGCCGTCTGCATCCGTTTCCACGGTGTGTCCGGCGAGGTGGATTTCTCCGACAAGATCGATCGGGAAGGCATCAAGATAGGTCTCGGCATCGTACAGCCGGTTCACCGCCGAGACGTAGACGTTGTTGATATCGAGCAGCAGTCCGCAACCGGTACGCCGTGCCGTTTCGGCGAGAAACTCGACTTCCGCCATCGTACTGTCTGCGAATTGCAGATAGTTGGACGGGTTTTCCAGCAGGATACGGCGGCCGAGTCGTTCCTGCACCTGATCGACATGGCTACACACACGCGCCAGAACAATCTCGTCGTACGGCACAGGCAGCAGATCATTGAGACAGGTCATGCCGCGACGGGTCCACGCGAGGTGCTCCGAAACACTGGCTGGCTGCAGCCAGGCGACAAGCCGCGCAAGCAATGCGAGATGTTCGTCATCCAGTGGGCCTTCCGACCCGATCGACAGGCCAACACCGTGACATGAAACCGGGAACTTGTCGGCTAAGCGCTGCAATTCGGATAATCGGGGACCGCCGTCCACCATGTAATTTTCTGCATGGATCTCGACCCAGGAAACCGGACCCGGGTTTGCAAGAAGACTCTCCATATGCCGGTGTTTGAAACCGACGCCAACTTTCCGTGGCAGAGCGGTGCGTTGTTCGTCCATGCCGACTATCACAATGTCTCCCGGCGCAGTAAGCACCGGCTTGCCGCGTCCCGGGTTCGTCCGGGACGCGGTCACTTCGTTATCAGGCGTCTGGCAGATCGCGATCCAGTTCTTCCAGGGAGCCCATGCGGCCATCGGGCAGTTCCATGGTCATGCAGGTACCGACGGGAACCAGTGTCCAGGCATTACCCTGATAATCGACAGTGGATGTGCCGGCGCAGGTTGTTCCGGGTCCCGCGGCGCAGTCATTTTCGCCGGCGAGAGAAATGCCGTAGCACTTTTCCTTTTCGCCTTCTTCGTCTGCAAATACGGACATGGTCGTACCTGCAGCAAACGCCGCTGCCACTGCACTTGCAACTGCAAGACTCTTGATCGCCGAAGTTTTCATAGCTTGTCCTTTCATTGTTGATGTCTTCACATCATGGTCAAAATCTTCACACGGTATAGTCCGGACGGGACCGGAAGGCGAGAAATATCGCGGTCCTGTTCAGAGAGGTTCTTCATGATAGATTGCCCGTGATGATCGGAGTCAGCGGCCTACCGTATGAACAGCCATGCCGAGGCCGGAACCCTATTTTTTGCAAACGGGCACCGTGAACGCTGAACAAACACGAAATTTGAAATCCTCAAGCAAACCAGGAGACCGACAATGGACAGACGCAATTTTCTGAAGGCCGGCGCGGTTGCCGTTGCGGCCGCACCGCTTGCAACGCCAGCCATCGCCCAGGATATCCAGGAGTGGAAGATGGTGACCGCATGGCCGAAAAACCTGCCCGGGCCCGGTGTTGCAGCGCAGATGCTGGCGGACCGGATCACAGCGCTGTCAGGTGGACGCATCGAGGTAAAGCTGTTCGCAGCCGGCGAACTGGTTCCCGGCCGCGGCGTGTTTGATGCAGTCAGCGAGGGAACCGCCGAACTCTATCATGCCGTTCCGGCATACTGGGGTTCCAAGTCCAAGGGGATCCTGCTTTTCGGATCGCAACCTTTCGGCCTGCGCGCAGATGAGCAGTTTGGCTGGCTGTATCACGGCGGCGGACAGGCCCTTTACGACGAGATGTATGCACGTTTTGGCATCAAGCCGTTTCTCTGTGGAAACTCCGGTCCCCAGTGGGGCGGCTGGTTCCGCAGTGAAATCAATTCGGTTGACGACCTCAAGGGATTGAAGTTCCGCACGACAGGACTCGCGTCGGAAATGTTTGCCAAAATCGGTGTTGCAGCGGAAGCCATGAGCGGCCCGGCCATGTTCCAGGCCTTGCAGACGGGAGCACTGGATGCGGGTGAGTTTATCGGCCCCTGGACGGATAGCGCCCTCGGTTATCAGCAGATTGCCAAGAACTACTACTGGCCCGGTGTCGGAGAACCGTCGTCCGCCGAAGAATGCGGTGTCAACGCGAACGTCTACGATGCCCTTCCCGACGACCTGAAGCACGCGGTTTCGTTGGCCTGTGAAAGCCTCTACAACCCTGTCTGGACTGAGTACACGACCAAACATGCGATTTCATTGAAAAAACTGGTCGACGAAGACGGCGTTCAGGTCAGGATGTTCCCGCAAGCCGTCATTGATGCACTGGGAGCTGCAGCCGCCGAGGTTGTTGGCGATTTGCGCAGTGACGATGATGAGCTGGTCAGGAGAATCGCCGAGAGTTTTGTCGCCTATCGTGACAGCGTTGGTGGATACATGACCTATGCCGACAACGGCCAGATGAATGCCCGCGCACATGTGATGGGCTACTGAAACGCCAGATAACACACCGGTCTCGACCGAGACCGGTGTGCTCTTGCCACGACGACGCGCGTAGACGATGTCGCATCTGATACAGGGGATTGATGCGGTGAACCGCTGTGTCGCGCGGGTCCTGCGCTGGGTCGCACTTCTAATGGTGTTGATCCAGTTCGGCATCGTGATCGGGCGCTATGTGTTCGGCGTCAATTCCATCTGGATGCAGGAAAGTGTCCTTTACCTGCACGGTACGCTGTTCATGCTGGCAGCAGGCTATACGCTGCTTGTCGACAAGCATGTACGTGTCGACATTTTCTATGCTCGGGTTACACAGGCCACGCGCCGGCGTATCGACATGTTCGGTCACATCTTCCTGCTGCTGCCGTCACTGGCAGCCCTGGCCTGGTGGTCCTGGCCATCGGTCCGCAATTCCTGGAACATTCTCGAGGGTTCGATTTCGGTCGGCGGAATTGAAGCCGTTTTTCTGCTGAAATCGCTCGTGCCGGCGTTTTGCCTGCTTGTGGCACTTCAGTCGCTCGCCAACCTGCTGCGAATTCTGACCAGCAAACCCTCATCATGACCGAATATCTCGACCTTGCGATGTTTGCCGCGTTGATTGCGGTGGTCCTGTCCGGATTTCCGGTCGCATTCGGCATCGCCGGCGTCGCAGTCCTGTTCGCCTATCTCGGCTGGGCCCTGGGTGTCATGGACATCTCGTTGCTCGGCGCATTCGGTCAACGGGTCTTCGGACTGATTTCGAACCAGGTTCTGATTGCAATTCCGGTTTTCATCCTGATGGGTGCCCTTCTGGAAAAGAGCCGCATTGCGGAAGATCTTCTGGCGCGAATGGGACGTGCATTCGGTTCGCTGCACGGCGGTCTCGGAATTTCCGTGGTTCTGGTCGGTGCACTTCTGGCGGCCTCGACCGGCATTGTCGGTGCGACGGTTGTCGCCATGGGTCTCATTGCACTGCCGACAATGCTGCGGACAGGCTACGATCCACGGGTCGCCTCGGGTATCGTCTGTACCGCAGGTACGCTCGGTCAGATCATCCCGCCATCGACACTGCTGATCATACTTGCCGATGTGATGTCCAATGCATATCAGCAGGCACAGTACGCAGAGGGGAAGTTTGCAGTCGAAGCACTGTCGGTCGGACAGTTTTTCGCGGCGGCGCTGGTACCGGGTCTGGTGTTGGTCTGTCTCTACCTCGTCTATGTGCTGATTCGCGGTATCGTTCGTCCAGGGGACATGCCGCCTGCATCAAGCGAAAACCGGATGACCCTCCGCGAGTTTTTCGGTGCAATCGTGCCGCCCATTCTCCTGATCTGCGCCGTTCTCGGCTCAATCCTCGGTGGTCTCGCAACGCCAACCGAGGCTGCCGCTGTCGGCGCAATCGGTGCGTTGCTGATGTCGGGGATACGACTCAAACGGTACCGCAAACTCATTCTGACCGGAGCAGCAGCACTGATTGTTCTGGCAATTACTGCAGGTCTCTACCCGGTTCGATTGCAAAGAAGCGACCTGGATTTCTCTGACTATCTTGCGGGAGGCGGTTTCATCTTTCTCGCCCTGCTCGGCGCGTTCGGCATCGTCATGGCGCTCAGTAACGTCCTGCGTCACCGCGTGGTGCATGAAGCACTGACTTCCACGCTCACCATGACGGCAATGATCTTCGCAACAATACTGGCCGCGGGCATGTTCTCGCTCGTTTTTATCGGACTGGGTGGCGAGGAGCGCATCTCGAACTGGCTCGAGAATCTGCCGGGAGGACCAACCGGTGCATTGCTGGTTACGATGATCATCGTGTTCTTCCTCGGGTTCTTTCTCGACTTTGTTGAGATTTCCGTCATCGTCCTGCCGCTGGTGGCGCCGAGCCTGATCCTGATGGGACACGATCCTCTCTGGCTTGGAATTATTCTTGCCATCAATTTGCAGACATCTTTCCTGACACCACCCTTCGGGTTTTCGCTGTTCTACTTGCGTGGCGCAGCCCCTCCCGAAGTGACAACAGGTCATATATACCGTGGCGTCGTACCGTTCATTGGCCTTCAGGCGGCCGGTGTCGCGCTGATCTGGTTCTGGCCAGCACTCGCGACCTGGTTGCCGGAGAAAATGTTCTGACCAATACCGCGCGTGACAACATCGTCGTATACGATCACTTCGTCGGGCGCGTCGTGCATGGATTCTCGTCAGACGCTTGCGTCCGGATCGCGTACGAGAAATGCGCACGTGTTTCAGCGGGACCTGCGATGATCATGACGCTACCCGATTTTCAACATCAGGATGGAATGCATGTCACTCGATCGCATTGACAGAACCAGGTTACGAGCACTTCGTGAATACGAGGACGCTGAATTCGTGCGAAGGCGACCCCGCTCGCGTGAACTTCAGGAGCGCGCACGCGCCTCCATGCCGGGTGGCGTACCAATGTCCTGGATGGCTGGTCTCTACGAACATGCGGCGATCTTTCCGGTATCCGGCGATGGCGCTTATTTCATTGATGTGGACGGACATCGTTATCTGGACATGAACCAGGTCGATATTGCGGGTTTTATCGGTTTTGCTCCGGCACCGGTCACCGAGGCATTGCATTCAAGGGCATCGCTCGGATCGTCGTTTCTGCTGCCGACCGAAGACGGCATCGCAGTGACCGAGAACCTTGCCGAACGGGTCGGCTTGCCCTTCTGGCAGTTCACGGGGTCGTCGTCGAATTCCAATGCGGAAGCAATACGCCTCGCACGGTTCAGTACGGGACGCAGCTGTGTGGTCATGTTCGAAGGCAAGTACCACGGCGATGTCGACGATGTCCTCGGACGCAATGACATTGCAGATCGGCCTGCCGAGGCGCCGCGATCCGGTGCCAACCTGCCCAGACAGGAGATTACGATTCCGTTCAACGACATCGACGCACTTGAGGAAGTCATGGCCGACGGCGATGTCGCCTGTATCCTCGGGGAACCCATGCTGACCAATGCCAACGTCGTCTTTCCGGACGACGGTTTCTGGTCGCGGGTCCGGGATATCTCCCGGGACGCCGGTGCACTGTTGGTTATTGACGAGGCCCACACCCATTCGTTCGCATACGGCGGTCTGACGAACGCGTGGAAACTTTCTCCTGACATCGTCTCACTGGGCAAGGGGCTGGGTAGCGGCGTTCCCTTCGCCGCCTACGGAATGACCGAGGAGTTGGCGCACATGCTGGAGGAGAACTCCAAACCTCCTTCACCGCTGGATGATGGACATGCTGCCATAACAACCGGCGGCACCACATATGCGAGTGCACTCGTACTTGCAGCGGCGCGAGCCGCGTTGGAACACTGCCTGACGCCAGAGGGTTACGCGCACATCGACACACTCGGAAAAAGACTCGCAAACGGTCTGGAGGAGATTTTCTCGCGACACGGGCTACCGTGGCGTGCGCCACAGATAGGGGGGCGGTCCGGATGGGTGCTCGCGCCGGAGTTGCCACGCACTATGGTGGAATCCGCTGCAGCAACAGATATGTTTCACTCCCACACACGGCGAGTCTTCATGGCCAATCGCGGTATCTGGGAAGCACTGGATACCGCGGGTCCATCTTGTTCATTTGCCCATACTGCTGCGGACGTGGATCATTACCTGGAAGTTTCTGAAGCGTTCGTGGAGGCGACGACGGTCCCGTCGTAGAATGATCGTCTCGTGCAGGTGATCCCACGGCCAACCCTGCGTGCCAATGACGGAATTCTCCAACCCACCGAATTGGAGAGTTCGGGGAATCCGGCTTGACGACACGTATGCGTGCCCGAACAACCAGCGGCGGTCATGATTTCCGATTGCAACCCTGGTGTAATCTGCATGAACTGGTCGTAATCGCCCGTATCAACCCGTTGTGAATACCTGACCCGAAAAACACGAGATCGTATCCATGCCTGATCGAAGACGAGTATTTCACGGTGGCCGCGTCTTCACTGCAGATTCCGGGAATCTCTGGGCGGACGCAATTGTTGTGGACGGTGATCGCATCGCATTCGTAGGCGATTGGCAATACGCGAAAGCCGTTGCCGGTGAAGACGCCGAATGTATTGACGTCGACGGTGGGCTTGTCCTGCCCGGATTTATCGACGGTCATGTGCACATTACGCTGACCGGATCATCAATGCTCAAGGCATACCTCCGAGATGCCGGCGACGTCACCGAGATCCAGAAACTGGTCAAGGCATGGGCGGACGAGAATCCGGATGAACCGCGTGTGCTCGGAACCGACTGGATACATTCGGCAATTCCGGAGAATCGGCCGACCAAGGAAATGCTCGATGCGGTCGTCTCCGATCGACCGGTTTACCTGGAGGCATTCGACTTTCACTCATGCTGGGTGAATTCCGCGGCATTGGCAGAACTCGGAATCGACAACGACACGCCGGATCCGACCGGTGGCACAATCGTTCGTGACCCCGAGACAGGTGAAGCAACCGGTCACTTGCTTGAGAGCGCCAGTTTCGAACTTGTCCAGCCACTCCTCGCAAATGTCAGCGATGACGTGCGCGATGGCTATGTGATCAAGGCATTCGAGGCCTTTGCGCGGGCGGGTATCACAACAGTCGTCGAAATGGCACTTGAGGAGAGTGCACTGGAGTCCATTGCCAGGTTGCAAGCTGCGGGAAAACTGACGGTTCGTGTCGTGGCGCACATGATTATCTGGCGAAAGGGCGATCCGGTCGAGGAGCTCGCACTGGTGCGAAGGGCCGCGGAGCTGGCGCAAACCTACACAGGCGACATGCTCCGTGTCGGCGGCATCAAAATCATTTCAGACGGCTCGATTGATGCCTGTACTGCTGCACTCAGCGAACCATACATGAACGGTTCAAGTTCCGATCCGATCTGGGAGCCCGAAGCACTCTACCCGATTGTCGAGGCTGCTGATGCGGCGGGACTTCAGATCGCCGTGCATGCGGTGGGCGACAAGGCCATTCGCAACATCGTTGATGCAATGGAAAAGACCATGCAGGTCAATGGAACATCCGGCAGGCGCCATCGCATAGAACATCTTGAGTACGCGCGCGATGAGGACATCAAACGTATGGGCAAACTCGGGATCACGGCGTCAATGCAACCGGTACACATGGACCCGGCCTATCTGCAGAACTGGATTGAAATGGTCGGCCCGGAACGGGCAAATCATGGTTTCGCATGGCCTCTGCACGTTGCAGCAGGGTCCGTTCTCGCGTTCGGTACTGATGCGCCAACCACACCGCATTGGTCACTGCCAAACATGTACATTGCATCAACCCGCAAATCTCCGGTCGACGATTCCTTTCCGGCACTACGACCGGACTGGGCATTGCCGCTCGAAGAGGCAATCATTCACGCGACCCGTGAATCGGCCTGGGCTGCATGGCTTGACCATGCGACCGGAATTCTCACGACGGGATTTGCCGCGGACCTGGTCGTTCTTGATCGAGACTTCTTTGCAGAGGGCCCAGCTGCGCTTCTCGAAACCAATGTGCGAATGACGATGATGAATGGTGAAGTCGTTTATTCAGCTCTGAACGGACTCTGATACAGAAATCCCGTGCGCGCGTACACTCACGCACCAACGGTCACCGTAGAGGGTGACCGTTGGTGCGTCGCGGTGGAATCCGGCAGCAGGCGGCGGATCACCCTCCGCCTGCGTTCATAAATTTTAGAATCGTGTATCGACCCTGCGCAAGATGCCGTGTTCAACCGGACCAACGGCGGTCTCGCGGTGCCAGATTCATGTGTATCGGTCCCTCCAGTGCGAGGCCAGTGCGGAGGTGGAACGTGGCCTCACTTGCCGAGAACTCCGCCCAGGGACGCATCATCTCCGGTCCTGCTACGGGTTGACGGCTCGGGCCGGATGAGAAGGTCTGCGGTGGTTCCCGTCCGTTGGCGATCAGGTTGATGAACACACGCCACGAGGGGAATATCTGGTAGATCACGCGTGTTCGCAAATCTCGAAGAAGCGCATTCTGGTACCGGCGTTTTTGTGCGCTCTCTTCCACAGTTCATCGATCAGGTCATTGGCGGTGTGCAAGGCGAATGCGTACATGTTGAGGACGGTGCGCACGCTGGAGAGGGTCTTTTTTCCGTGGCCGACGTTGTGTTCGAGGTGATAGCCGCACTGCTTGAGAAGGTTGAAGGCTTCATTCTCGAAATTCCACCGCGCACAGGCGACGCGTTCGACGCTGTTTTCTTTGGTGATTTCGAGGTCTGGCACGCATGCGTTTTTTTCGGTGGTCTTGCCTTGCGGGTATGAGATGGTGATTTCACACCCGTTGACTTGCACGGCGTCTTTCCCGTCGCGGATGGGCAGCTGGTTCACCCAGCGGGAGTGGTGGATGCGTTTGCAGGTGCCCCGGCCGACGGTTTTCTGCAGCGTCTGCATTTCCCCGCCAATGAGGAATGCGTAGAGAGTTTTATGGCTTGCGGATGAAGATAAGGCTGGCGTTGTATTCCTTGATGGTTTCACAGATTGGCCGGCAGGCACAGGAGAACACGCCCCTCCAGCGCTGTTCTGACCGGAATCTGCCCGTATCTCCTCCACGACAGGCCGGCTCAACCCGGGCCGCGCCACCCCCGTCGCTTCAGGAAAAATGAGCGTGAATCCGGGCTGAGCCTGGCCTTGCCGAAGGTGTTCAATCGATCGACAATGCCGGAAGGGAGCGCGTGATGTGCAGGGTCTCCAGGCTGACCGTGATCATCCGCAGGAACAGGTCGAGCGGGTAGCGCGGATCACCGACGGTCTCGACTGCATACCGGTTGGCGTCGCTGACGATGCCGCTTGCCTTGTCGGTCTTCACGCATTGCCGCGTCATGACCCAGGAGAGTGCGGGCTTGCCGTTGACGACGTAGTCCCATGCAGCGTCGGGAATATCCCTGATCGTGATGTGGTTGTTGTAGATGACTGTTGATCGATCCTTGTTCCTGCCCGTACCCGGGTGCTTCATCCCGGTGACCCGGTAGGCGATCTCCGGGTTTCCCGGCAGCCGCGCGCCGCCGGTGTCGATGACGGCTGATGGACAGGGATCGACGGCTTCGTAACCGACATGCAGTTCACCCAGCTTCCGGCCGGCATCGCGGAAGGCACGGTAATCTTCCAATGACCGCACACAGGGGATGCGCGGCAGGCCCTTCGCGAGGTTCGCCGCGAAACGGCTGCGGAAGTCCTCCGAGTGCAGCAATCCGTACACGTAATGGAATATGTCCTCATGCGTGATGCTCTCACCGGGCCACGCCATGCGGAAGTGCTCGACGCCTGCGTCCGTGATCGCTTCCCGGCGGCGGTAAGCGGTACCGGTAGCGAGCCCTCTCAGAAGCCCGCCGACCTGGGGTTCGTTCTCCTCGTAGAGCCACATTGGAAAACACTGGCCAGTATCTATCGTGTGTAAGTTGGGAAGTGCATCCATCATCAGGGCGGAAAACCCCGAGCGGGCGCCCTTTCCCGTCACCGCGATCACCCGGTTGGGCAATTCTCCATCCGGGAAGATACGGGGCATCTGGGAGACCATATCGTTGAGACGGCGGCTGTAGAACTGCCATTGCTTCGTGAACGGACGGTACATGCAGCGTACGAACTGGCCGTCCTTCAAGTCCAGGCGCTTGCCTTTGCGCACATCTTGCTTGAGTGCGCGGCTCCAGCTGATACGCGTCGCGTCGGGATTGACGAAATCCGAAATCGACAGCGAGGTTTGACCGGACGCCTCTGCATTCTGCCAGCGGACCACCTCGTCGTTATAGAAGGCGATCGTCGCTTCGATGTTCCGGGCCAGTGCCGTCCGGGAAGGGTTGATGCACCAGGAATCCCGATTTGTCACTACTCCGGAAGAGTAGTTGTCGAACAGAACTGTCGCGTCCTTGTCCCTCTTGTCCCCGATCTTCAGATGCTTCTCAAAGGCGTCGTCACGCTGATCCAGCCAGTCGCCATGCCGGTCGGGCGCAATCCTCGTCCATGCGTCTTCTCTTTTGATCCCCTCGATGCTGCCGAATTCACGGATCCTTGCCAGCTTCTGCTGCCGATCGAGCCAGTCCCCGATGTCATGAAAGAATATCCGGCCCTGTTCGTCAGCATCCGGGTTCTTCACAAAGACTGTGATGGCCACCCCGGTCATGCTGCCCTGACCGAATACGTTCCCGCCCTCGCCAGCCCGGCCACTCGACAACATGTTCTTGCGAATATCGCCGCGCAGGTGAAAGACATGGATGCTCGAGAACTCTTCGGCAAGGCACGTGCGCATCCCGTCGGCAAAAGAACGTTCGATCCAGGCGCTGCCAGACACAAACGCCATCACTCCTGCGTTGCCGAGCCGGTCCGTACCCCAGCGGATCGCCCGGATGTAGCTGTCATAGAGATTCTGTAGAAGTGCGGCACGGGAGCGTTCTGCGTAGGTCGACCGTATTCGCTGGTCGAGCCGTGCATATTCCACGTTCTTCGCGTTGTCGTTCTCGCTTCTCTGGACTGCCGAATAGGGGGGATTGCCAATGATGACCCGAATGTCCGTGTTCTTCTGGCGCTCCCGGCGATCGGTGTTGTCCTTCATGTAGAAGGACAGCTCGTCTTCGCCCTCGTGCAACCCGAAGGTGTCGGTGAGGCAGATGTTCTCGTAAGGCAGATAGTCATCGCGTCCGGCAACCGCATGGAAGACCGTCTCGACGTTGATGGCCGCGATATAGTAGGCGAGCAGAACGATCTCGTTGGCATGGATCTCTTCGCGGTACTTGCGCTCCAGATCCTCGGGCGCAATCAGGCCTGACTGCAGCAATCGCGTAATGAATGTGCCCGTGCCGGCAAAGGGGTCAAGAATGTGGACACCCTTCGAGCCCAGGGTCTGCTCGAACTCGGCCCGCAGCACGTCGTTCACCGAGTGGATGATGAAGTCCACGATCTCGACCGGCGTGTAGACGATACCGAGCATCGCTGTGATGCGCGGGAAGGCACCCCGGAAGAACGTGTCGTAGAGCTCGATGACAAGGTTCTGCCGCGCCGTCGGATCCGTGATCCCCTGCGCTCGGCGGCGGACCGAGGCATAGAATCCTTCGAGTTTCTTCGACTCGCGCTCGACCTGCGCTTCATCAATCACCGAAAGCACTTCCGTCATCGCCGCCGAGACCGGGTTCCGGTCGACAAAGGCATGATCCGCGAACAGCGCCTCGAAGACCGGGCGGGTGATCAGGTGCTGGGCCAGCATCTCGACGGCATCGCGCTCCGTGACGGATTCGTTGAGATCGTCCCTGAGCTCGGTCAAAAAGTCCTGGAAGAACTGCTGCGCGTCGCTGCCAGGCTGCTCCACAACGCTGGTGATCCGGACAATATGTCGTTCCGCGATCAACGCGATGTCCTTCGCCCAGTCCTCCCAGTAGTCGCGGGTGCCGCACTTCTCCACAATCTTCGCCATGACGGCGCTGGAGAACTCGTCGATCACGAACTCCAGAGCTTCCTGCCGAGGCCGGTTCCCGTCACCGCCGCCCGCGCCGATGCCCGGTCCGCCTTTTCGCTGTCGGCCCGGCAGTTCCTCGACTGTCGCAGTCACGGCCTGAAGTTCCTCGCTGTCAGCCAGTGACCGGCCATCGACAATGGCGATGCGATCGCTGACGTCCTGGCCCAGCCCGCCCTGGTTGATCACCGCATCGAGGCGTTCGTCATGGGAGCGCAGCGCGTTCAGGATCTGCCAGACCACCTGGTACTTCGTGTTGTCGTTCAACGCCTGGTCCGCAGGGATGTCGGGCGGAATACCGACCGGCAGGATGACATAGCCCATCCGTTTGCCCTCGGCCTTCCTCATCACCCGGCCCACCGCCTGCACCACATCAATCTGACTGTTGCGGGGATGCAGAAACAGGATCGCATCAAGAGCCGGGACATCAACGCCCTCGGTCAGGCATTTCGCGTTGCTCAGGATCCGGCAGACATTCGCTCCCGCGTCCTCCTTCAACCAGTCCATGCGCCGGCCCCGGTCGCGGGCATTGTAGGTGCCGTCCACATGACGGACTTCGCAGACAAGGTCACCATGGTCCTCACCCCCGCGTCCCGCCTGAAATTCGGCAACAACGTGCTCGAATTCATCGCGGACCAGCTCCGAGCTGGCAATGCTGCGGCAGAACGCAATGGCACGGCGCATGGGAGCGGCATCGTCCGCATCCGGCACCTCCAGGCCCACCTTGGAGAGGGCCTTCCAGCAACCCACGATCCTGGTCGCGTCATCGAGAACAAGCCCGCTGGCCTGGTCTGACAGGCGTTTCTGCACCGCAGCGCTGACCTGACCCTCGTCCATGACCAGGACAATCACCCGGTAGTCCGTCAGGATGTCGCTTTCGACGGCACGGGCAAAACCGTGATGGAACAGCACCTCGCCATAGAGCGCGGGATCGTCCATAGAGGCCAGCACGGCATCCGTGTCCTGTGCCTTCGACTTGGCGTTCTCGCCGTAGATGCGGGGCGTGGCGGTCATGTAGAGCCGCTTGCAGCCCTTGATGATGGTGTTGTCATGGACCTTCACGAAGTTCGACTGATTCTCACCGGCAAAGGTCACGCCAGTCGTGCGATGCGCCTCATCACAGACAATCAGATCGAATGCGGGAAGGCCGTGATCCGACTGTGCAGCCGCAATCACCGAAATCGATTGGTAAGTCGCAAAAACGACCCGCATCGATGTGTTGTCGGCACCCAGAACTGCCCGTGCCAGCGAACCGGTATCGGTCGTCGCCGGAAAGGCAAGATCGGTGACTTCAAGCTCCGCAATGTCGTCGCGACCGCGCCGGCGCTTGCCCACCTGGGTATCCGAGCACACGGCAAAGGCCGTGAGCGGCAGCAGGGCATCAGCGCACCACTCGCGCACCGATTGTGCCATCAGCGCGAGAGAGGGAACCATGAGCAGGACACAGGAACCGGAGCCCGCCAGATCCTCGGCGATGCGGAGAGCGGTCAACGTCTTGCCTGTGCCGCAGGCCATGATGATCTTGCCCCGATCCGCCTCGGCCAGCCCGGCCCTGACAGCCTTTAGCGCGTCCACCTGATCGGGACGCAGGGTCTTCGGGCTCGGGCGCGCGATCTCGCCGCTGGCCGCGAACGCCGACCAGTCAACCCGGCTTTCCTGGAGATCGCGCAGACCAATCCGCGTCGTCGCAATCGCCTGGCCACGCAGCATCTCCTCCGCCTGCGGGCTCCACGGAACGTCAGTGGTCTCGACAATCAGCCGCTCGCTATAGGCCTGTTTCCCGGACGCGGACATGAAACTGTCGATGTCTTCCTTGCGGATGCGCCGGTCCCGGTCGAAGAACTTGCACTGAACAGCGGCAAGGCCGCCGTCGCGCCGCGTCGCCACAAGATCGATCCCGGTGTCGCTGCGGTCCTGTCCCTGGCCGCGCGCCCAGTCGGACCAGAGCTCTGCGCGTTTGAAACGCCGCGCCTGGACAGGGTCCCTGACAAGCCATGCAGCGACCAGCTTCTCAAAGGCCGTGCCCTTGTCGCGTTCACTCAGAGCAGCACCGCGATAGGTCTCGAGAAGTTGGTCCAGGGCAGTCATGGGCGGCATCCCTTCATGGCAGGGGCGATATACCACACAACCCGCACCGCCCTATGGGTAATTACTTATTCTGATTGGTATCATACAACATGAAGCTCCCTCCATGGCGTCATCAGATGCACGGCAGCCGAAGGGATTCCAGTACACCGAAACGCATATCATGATTTAATTTCTGAAATCGTTGCATACGAAGACGATACGGTAACCGTTTGCGCGGCTGTCGCCGGAACGGCAGTTACGGCGTCCGTATCTGATGGCCGACAACAGCCCGTTTGCCGTTTTGGTGCCAGTACATGATCAGCGACTGGTCCGAATGACGTGGTTGTCGCGCCCATCGGTGGATCAGGTGATTGCCGGACCAGAACCGGCATGATAAGCCCTCGGTTCCGTCGCATTAACTGCAAAACGACAGGGTCATGGATATGTGCTCCGAAACGGGACGTGTGGGACCCGAACTGGAAGAAATCATTCGCATCAGCGTGAATCTGGCAGATCGCCGCCTCGGCGCCGAGGGCGTTTACTGCACGGATGAATTTTTCGCACCACTATCCCGAATGCTGGAGCCGTCAGAACCGGTTTTCATTCCGGAAAAGTTCGACGATCACGGGAAATGGATGGACGGTTGGGAAACCCGGCGACGCCGTCACGGCGGCCATGATCATTGTATCGTCAAGCTTGCAGTACCTGGCATCCTTCACGCTGCCGATCTCGACACGCGACACTTCACCGGTAACTATCCGCCTGCAGCTTCACTGGACGGTTGCCTTTCGCTCGAATCACCCGACCACGAGACGGAGTGGCATACTCTGATCCCTGCACGAGAACTCGGCCCGGACTCACGACATATCGTACCTGTCGATCATTCGGGCGTCGTAAGTCACGTTCGTGTGAACATCTATCCCGATGGCGGCATTGCACGCCTCAGATTGTATGGAACGCCTGTTCGCGACTGGACGCAGGTTGTCCGGGACGAACCGGTTGATCTCGCCAGTGCACTCAGCGGCGCGGTTCCTGTCGCGTGGAGTGATTCCCACTACGGCCACCCTGGTAATCTGTTGCGCCCGGACAAGGCCGCGAACATGGGCGACGGGTGGGAAACGCGCCGCAGGCGCGAACCCGGCAATGACTGGTGCATCATTGCATTGGGGCATCCAGGACACGTGCAAAGGATTGTCGTCGATACGGCCCACTTCAAGGGAAACTACCCGGATCGATGCACGATTCAGGCAGCCAGGTTACCAACACAGCAAGGCGTACTCGCGCAGACAGTCGTCGCTCAGTCCATGTTCTGGCCCGTACTGCTTCCTGAGCAGAAACTCGGCATGGATCAACTGAACATATTCACGGCCGAACACATTGAAGGAACCGAAGCCGTTTCGCACATACGGGTAAACATTATTCCCGATGGCGGGATCGGCCGCCTGCGAATCTTCGGAATACCAGGCAGCTGATCATGCTCGTCGCAGCCCCTTTGAACCGAGAGGCGTTCGCGCCATTCGGAGATGTGATTGATGCCGACGAGTCCAGACAATTCACCATCAACAACGGACTCGCGATACGCTTCCATGATCTGGCGCATATCGATGTCGCAACAGGCAACGGACACCCAATTCTCAATATCTTCAGGGTGCAGCCCCGGCAGGTGCCCCTGACGGTTTCAATGATGGAGAAGCACCCGCTCGGGTCTCAGGCCTTCATTCCCATTGGTCCGCATCCGTTCCTGATTGTTGTTGCACGGGCTGGCATGCACGTCACGCCCGGCAATTTGCACGCGTTCATCACGAACGGACATCAGGGTGTCAATTTTGCTCCGGGTACCTGGCACCATCCCGTGATTGCCCTCGAGACACAGACGGATTTTCTGGTTGTCGATCGCGGTGGTCCGGGAGACAATCTTGTCGAAGTTCACTTCGATTCCGGACAACTGATAGAGGTCGGTCTGCCATCATAATTCGGATCGGACGATCAGGAACCGGATCCGGTTTCCAATGATTGCAGCAGCACGCACCTGATCATTGTCGCAGAAGGCTGCCGTCAAGACGGCATATCGATCTTTCTCCAATACCGCGCAATGTCGAGACGTGTCGTAACCCACACGTCCTTATGCGCACGGACATGGTCAAGAAACCTGCCGAGTGCTGCAGTGCGCCCAGGACGACCGACCAGTCTGCAGTGCAAACCGACAGACATCATCCGCCCGCCCTCGTCGTGAAGCACATCAAAACTGTCACGCAGGTAATCCTCGAACTGCTGACCGGAATTGAAACCCTGAGGAGTCGCAAATCGCATGTCGTTGACATCGAGCGTGTAGGGAACGATCAACAGTCCGTCCTCCCAATATGGGAGATCGTCCGCGTAACTGTCAGCGGAATATTCAAATCCAAGTTCACGCGCCAGGTCACGGGTATGTATTGAACTGCGACCCTGATAGAGGCCGGCAGGTCGGGATCCGGTCAGTCTTTCATGCAGAGCAATCGCTTCAAGAAGATGCTCCCTCTCCTCTTCCTTGGAGAAATCGCGGTAATCAATCCACTTCAGCCCGTGCGTGGCGATTTCCCAACCAGCATTCTGCATGTACGGCACGACATCCGGATTTCGAAGCAAGGCTGTTGCAACTGCAAAAACTGTAACCGGCAGTTTTCGTTCCGTGAACATGCGGTACAACCGCCAGAAACCTGCCCTGGATCCATACTCGTAAATGGATTCCATGTTCATGTGACGCTGATCAGGCCAGGGTGCAGCACCGACAATTTCGGACAGGAATGCTTCTGATGCCTTGTCTCCGTGCAGGATGTTGTTCTCGCCACCCTCTTCATAGTTGATGACGAAATTGACGGCGGTACGCGTCCCGCCGGGCCATTCGACGTTCGGTGGCGTTGGTCCATAACCAACGAGATCGCGGGGATACCCGTTCATGGTTTTCCTGTGCTTTCAGTCATGGGATGGCTCGAATCAAGATCCTGATGTTTCACTTTCAACTTCAGAGGTCGAATACGACCCCTGTCTACCGCAGCACCTGCTTTCGTGAGACCAGTCTGATCCGAATCTGGCACTGACAGGCGGATTCACTGCGCGTGACATGTCATCATCAAACCGTGTCATGTACAGCAACGTCGAGGTGGTCCACCCGTGCATGAACCTGAAACAGGTATGACCGAAATCTTGAACAAGATCACATGCGCTGCAGAACCGGTTGGCGACGCGTAAGATTCACGGTTTATTCCCTCTATGTAAGGTTGCCGGACAATGCTAGTTTCTTGCACCTTCGCAAAATCGGTATCCATGTCTCGGACATATGTATCGAAATTGACGGGTCATGTTTGGGTGATCTGTAAAGATTAATTCAAGGGGAGAACATTCATGCAAATTATCAACAGCTTCCGCAAGCTGTCTTCAGCGTTGCTGGTGGGTGCCGTTGCACTTGCCAGTGGTTCTGCTGTTGCGGAAAACCAGGTACTCAAGATCGGCTTTGTCGGTGTTACAAGTGGTCCGGCAGCCGCGTGGGGTATTTCCAACGTTCGTTCAATGCAGGCCCGAGCAGAATGGCTCAACGAAATGGGTGGCGTAACGATTGGCGACACAACATACGATATCGAAATCGTAACGTTCGACGATCAGAAGGATCCGAAACGTGCCATCGCCGGTATGGAAAAGATGGCGCAGGAGGGGATCCGCTATGTTGTCGGCCCGAACGTCGATGATGGCGCAGCAGCGGTGCGTCCGGTGGCAGAAGCCAACGGCATCATGTATTTCCCATATGCGTTCCCGAAAGAGCTTTATACGGCTCCGGCATCGAATGCCGTGCTTGGCATGGTGGCGGCCTATCAGTCCGGTCCGGCAATCTACGCCTACCTCCAGAAGGAAAAAGGTATCAAGACGATTGCCTTCGTCGCGGCGAACGAATCAGACCCGCTCAGCCAGCGCGACAATGGCGTCGCTGCTGCCAAAGCCCTCGGGCTTGAAGTTGTTGCGGACAAGGATACCTACCAGAACGATACACAGGATTTCACACCTGTCCTGACCCCGATTGTCCGGTTGCAGCCAGATCTGCTTGTGCTGTCGGGTGTTGCACCGGCAAACGCGCCCCTGCTCATTCGCTCGGCACGGGAACTCGGCTTTGAGGGGCTGATCTCGACCGAAACCGCACAGGATGCACAGGTCCTGATGGAAGGTGCCGGCGATCTGGCCAACGGATTCATCTCGGTTGGCGGAGCCTCGACTCCTGAGATTCGTTCAGACGCAATGGTAGAATTCATCGAGCGTTACACCGATATGTTCGGCGAATACAACGATGAGTCGAATACCAAGGTGTACGCCCTCGAGTACATCATCGAGACATTGAAAGCCAATCCGGCAGCGATCGACGATGTCGAGGAATTCAAGAAAACCATGGACACATTCGAAGCTCCGAATCCCTTCATGAAGGGTGATGCCATGCTCCGGTATGTCGGCATGAGTTCATTTGGACAGAAGCGACAGGTCGCGGTTCCTCTTGTTGTGAACGAGTATCGCGACGGTGCGTTCCATACGCTGTTCGTCGCATCTGTCGACTGATCACAGCTTTCTTTATTTCGCCTCGGGGATGCCAAATCACTCCCCGGGGCGAAGTTTTAAAACTGGCCTGACCGACCAGGATGCGGTCGTCTCAATCCAGAACAAACCAGTTCAGCAGCAAGCGGATACGTTCTCGCGGCGGGTTGATCTGATGCATGTTCCCGACATCAACTGATCCGGATTTGACCTAGATGGAACAGGTTCTGGTCAACGGAGTCTACCTCGGGGCGCAATACGCGCTGATCGCATTAGGGCTCACGTTGGTATTCGCGCTCATGAACGTGTTGAACTTCGCCCATGGTCAACTTTACGTGATCGGCGGATTTCTTGTTTACACGGTCTATGGCCAGTTGGGTTTGCCGTTCGTTGTTGCACTTGCTGCAGCCGCCATCACGCTCACAGTCATTGGCGCACTCCTCGAAAAGCTGCTCTTTCGACCTGTCATCAGGCGAAGTGTACGCGAAGAAAGCACGATGCTCCTTGCTGCGGCGATCGCGTTCTTTCTGGACGCTGTCATCCTTCTCGTTTTCGGAGAAAAACAGCGGGGCGTTCCGAAGATTGTCGACGGTGTCTTCAATTGGGATTTCAGGATCATCATTCCCTATGACAGGATTCTTGTCTGCGTCCTGGCGATTTTTGCGATCATCGCGTTCGTATCCTTCATGCACTACAGCAGGACCGGCCGTGCAATGCGGGCACTCGCACAGGACCGGGTGGCTGCACAGCTCATGGGAGTCAACGTCGATCGCTATTCGATGATCGGTTTCGCCCTGGGCGCGATGCTTGCCGGTATTGTCGGTGGTCTTCTCGTGACCATAACCGGTGTGAATTCGGGTATTGGCGGGCCGATTTCGATCAAGGCTTTTCTGATGGTCATGATCGGAGGCGCAGGAATTATTTCAGGTGCCATCATTGGTGGATTTGTCCTCGGAATGATGGAGTCCGTGGGCCTCTCGGTCCTCCATGCCTACGGGGACATAACCTATCTCGTCATTTTCCTCCTGTTGATGATCTTCCTCAGCATCCGGCCGCAGGGTGTCATGGGCAAACCCTGGGGGTAATGGGCGATGTCAACAACGACGAAACTGCTCCTGACCGCCGCCTTCCTTCTGTTTACGCTTATCCTCGTACCGTATCTCATTCGCGTCACCGGGCGCTGGGATCTTTACTACACACTGACGTCCGTGGCGTTGCTCAGTATTGCAAGCGCCGGTGTCTGGATCACTTTCTATATCGGGCGGATCAACATCGGTCAGGGCGCATATGCACTGATGGGCGGGTATGTATCCGCCATTCTCGTCGTCAAGTACGGCTTCTCGTTCTGGCTGACGCTGCCGCTTGCCGGCCTGTTCTGCGCTGTCGCCAGCATGATGATCGGACTTCCGATCCTGCGGCTGCGCGGTGTCTATTTCGCGATGATCACACTCGTTCTGACCGAAGTGACACGGCTGCTATCCCTCGCGTTGCCCATCACCAATGGCGCAAAGGGTATTATCAATATTCCCCTGCCTGGTGCTGTATCGATCTTTGGCATGACCATCATTCCGGACTTCTCAACACTCGAACAACCTAGGCTGGCGTTCTACTATCTCGCGGTCATCCTGCTCGTTCTGAGCTTCGCCGGCGTCTATCGACTCGTCAACTCGCGCATCGGACGTCTTTGCCGCTCTCTCCAGCAGAATGAAGATCTCGCGTCCTCCATCGGTGTCAATGTCGCTTATCTGCGCATCATCGCCTACGCAATATCGTCGTTCCTGGGCGGAATCGGCGGTGCAGTCTTTGCCGCGATTTCGCAGTCTATCTATCCCTCCAGTTTCACGGTCACAGACTCGATCAATTTCATGCTGAACTGTTTCCTGGGCGGTCTTGCCTATGTCTTCGGCCCGTTACTTGGAACATTCGTTCTGTACTTCGGTTGGGATCTGCTGTTCGAAACCGGAAAATACCAGTTGCTGATCTATTCGTGCACGCTGATCGCGGTGATGCTGGTTCTGCCAAACGGGCTTATGGCGATCCGGTTTCCGGGCAGAAAACGACGATAACGCATGACTGAAATTCTCGAGATCGATCGGCTGACCAAACGCTTTGGCGGGCTTGTCGCCGTCAACGAGGTCTCGTTCCAGGTAAACGAAGGCGATATCCTGTCGATCATCGGCCCGAATGGTGCCGGCAAATCGACACTGTTCAAACTCATCTCTTCGTTCCTGCGCACAACCAGTGGTGACGTGCGATTCATGGGCAAGTCAATCGTCAACAGGTCTCCTCATGCAGTCGCACGCCTGGGCGTGGTCAGAACCTTCCAGGAAGCCACCGTGTTTCGCAGCATGAGCGTTCGGGACAACGTCATCACGGCGCATCACCTGCGTGCAACCGCAAGCCTTGCCGGTTTCTTCATGGGTTCGGCCACCGCGCAACGCAACGAGGCAGAGTTCCAGCAATCGGCCGACGAGATTCTGGAGTTCCTGGAAATCAGTTCCATCGCAAACGAACTCGCGAGCAATCTTCCGCAAGGGCACTTGCGTGCACTCGGGATTGCTATTGGTCTTGCAACAAATCCACGGGTACTGATGCTCGATGAGCCCTTTGCCGGAATGAACCACGAAGAAACCATGCGTGCGGTCAACATGGTGCGTGCCGTGCGCGACCGTGGCGTCACAGTCCTTCTTGTCGAACACGACATGGCAGCTGTCATGGAAATTTCCGAGCGCATTGTCGTTCTCAATTTCGGCGAAAAGATCGCCGAAGGTTCACCACAGGAAATCCAGAACAACGAGGATGTGATCGAGGCCTATCTCGGCAGCGAGGTGGAGGAAATCTGATGGTAGGACCTCTGCTCAGCCTGTCCAATGTCGAGATGTACTACGATCATGTCTACGCACTCAAAGGTGTGTCCCTTGAATTGAACGAAGGGGAAACCGTTGCACTGATCGGTGCGAACGGTGCCGGCAAGTCGTCGATTCTGCGCGCGATTACGGGCATGCAGCCAATCAGGTCAGGTGATGTTCGTTTCATGGGAAACAGCATTGTCGGCTTGCGGCCCGATGATGTCATCCGACTCGGAATATCCATGGTGCCTGAGGGCCGGCGCGTCTTTCCCTATATGTCCGTCAGGGACAATCTGATGATGGGCGCGTTCTCGCGCACGGACAAATCCGGCATTGCCGAAAGCATGGACATGGTTCTGGGCCGTTTTCCCAGACTGCGGGAACGGTTCAAGCAGGCTGCAGGAACAATGAGCGGCGGTGAACAGCAAATGCTCGTCATCGGTCGTGCATTGATGGCAAAACCACGTCTGCTGCTGCTTGACGAACCATCTCTCGGTATTGCGCCGAAGTTGATCCAGGCAATCGCCAAATCCATCGTCGAGATAAACCGGGAAGAAAACGTCAGCGTCCTGCTTGTCGAGCAGAACTCACGTGTTGCACTGCGCATTTCCAGCAGGGCCTATGCCCTTGCTACCGGCTCTGTCCTTCTCAGCGGAGCCTCCA
Organism: Alphaproteobacteria bacterium; assembly: GCA_965200745.1. Lineage (GTDB taxonomy): Bacteria > Pseudomonadota > Alphaproteobacteria > SP197 > SP197 > SP197. The sequence goes on along the minus strand of CBDAUZ010000001.1, from coordinate 1,978,627 downwards.
GCGTTCTTCTTGAAGACGACCGCGTGAAGTCCCTCTACCTCGGCGGGGAAGTCTGAACGATGCAGATACGCGTGATCAATCCCAACTCCACCGCCGAGATGACGCAAAAAATTGGTGACTGTGCACGGTCGGTTGCAGGGTCAGGTGTCATGGTCAACGCTGTCAACCCGACGAACGCACCCGTGAGCATTGAGGGTTATCACGATGAGGCGATGTGTCTCCAGGGGCTGCTCACGGAAGTCCGCAAGGGCCAGGATGAAGGTGTGGACGGCTTTGTCATCGCCTGTTTTGATGACACCGGTCTCGGTGCATGCCGTGAACTCGCCGATGGACCGGTACTGGGAATTTGCGAGGCTGCGATGCATGCCGCAAGCATGGTGAGCACAAGCTTCTCGGTGGTCACGACATTGCCACGCTCAGTCCCGATCATCGAGGATCTGGCATTGCTCTATGGGATGGAGCGACGCTGTCGCCGTGTTCGAGCCGCCGACATTCCCGTTCTTGCACTGGAGGATCCTGAAAGTGGCGCACGCGAAAAGGTCCGCAAGGAAATCGAACGCGCGGTTGCAGAAGATCATTGCGAAGCCGTCATTCTCGGCTGCGCCGGTATGGCTGATCTCACGGAATGGCTCACCGAGCAAACTGGTGTACCCGTTATTGATGGCGTCGCGGCGGCAGTGAAAATGGTGGAAGCACTGGTCGGTGCACGAATAAAGACCAGCAAGGTTGGTGCCTATGCACGGCCAAGAGTAAAATGAATCAGGTATCGGCGCCGCGGGGAAAAGACTTGCGTTGGACTGGCTGCGTTGATGCGCAAAGTCATGTCATGATTTTGTTTCGTTAGCCGTGCGTTCACGTTTCAATCCCGATACTGGTTGAATCTGCAGTCAGGTGTAGTTCCAGCGCCCGGCGAACTGGTCTCATTGACGATTTTGAGCCGTCTTGTCTGGCGGGTTGCTGCAACATATCATCCGCGTCTCATGGTCCCGTAGCTCAGATGGATAGAGCGCTGCCCTCCGAAGGCAGAGGTCACAGGTTCGAATCCTGTCGGGACCGCGTCCGAGAATCCTGCGTATGTCCTGGTACACTCGGTTCAACTGCGCCAAATCCGAACGCCGTTGCGTATCATTTCCTGAATGTGATTTGTCTCACCTTGATTCTCGGGACCCACCTGTCGCCGAGATGGCGGTTGGCGAGGCTTCGTTCAATCCACGGCTGTCGCTTGAGCAGCCAGTCGGGCATGGCGCGCATTTCATTTCCGGTGACGGCACCGAGGTTGAGGCAGCGTCCGAGTGTGGAATTGGCGCTCTGCGGCAACAACGCGCGTGCAGTGACGAGCTTGGAGATGACACGTGCCACGATGGCGCCTGGTGCGACCTCGCGCGTGCGTTGATTTCAGTGATGGAGAATACGGGCAAGCCCAAGAGGACGGCGGCGACACGGCCGTGCGGCAAGGCGCGGCGGATCGTGATGGCGTCATCGACGGATCGGAAGGCGATGCCACCGCGCATGACGGCATCGACGCCGTCGATCAGGGATTGCGGTATTTTGGTGCGGTTTGCGACGGTGCGTTTGTCGACTTCCGGTCCCTCCCGCCATGCTTCGCGCAGGAGGATGGCGGTGATGCGTCCTGCATTGCTGTTGCGAAAGTACGCGACGTTGCAGGATATGGCTGCCACTTTTGCGTTGGGAACAGATATCCCACTTACAGCGCACCCGTAACGGTTGTTTTTCTCATTATTTCAATGGTTTGACACGAAACCGAGCCGTGAAGTTCCGGTTAACGAGTGTAATCTAATTCACGCGACAACAAAATATTTTTCAATTATTCATAGTGCGTTACATTTTGTATATTATTGTTATATTTTATAACTAGTGAGTGAAATGTGATACATAATATAACCTTCAAGATATCGTCCAGCGAAACCATCGAAAATGCTCTCGGCAAGTGCATCGAAGAGATTCGACTGAAGCGCAACATCACGCAAAACCGCCTCGCCCGTGAGGCTGGTGTCTCACGCAGTACGATCACCAGACTTTCACAGGAGGGAAAGGGAATCTCGCTCGACAGCTTCATCCGTATCCTCAAGGCCCTGCGGCTGGAAGAGAATCTGGGAGTGATTTTGCCTGATCCCGGAATCAGCCCGCTTGAAGAACTGGAAAGGGGTAATCGTCCACCCCGCCAACGCGCACGCACCAAAAAACAGCACCAGAGAAAGTGGACCTGGCAGGATGACGGCGCGGTATCATGACCACTGCCAGCGTCGAACTTTGGGGGAAACGCATCGGCGCTGTAACCTGGGTTGCAGATCGTGAAGTCGGTATCTTTCAGTACACCCCGGAATTTGTCGGCAGTGGAATCGAGGTTTCGCCCTTGCGAATGCCGCTCCGGGAAACACCCTATGAATTTCCGGGATTGAGCAGGGAGACATTCAAAGGCCTCCCGGGCATGTTGGCCGACAGTTTGCCTGACAAATTCGGCAATGCCCTGATCAATGCCTGGCTCACAAGTCAGGGTCGTTCTGAAGCGAGTTTCAATCCCGTAGAACGACTCTGCTACACCGGAATTCGCGGTATGGGCGCGCTTGAATACAAACCAGCCATATCAGGTCCACATACCAGGACGCGGCAAGTAGAGATAAGCCCGCTTGTCGCATTGGCAAACACGGTTTTGCGTGAGCGGGAGAACCTGATCGTAAACATGTCTGATGCGGACAGCACGCGGGAGATCGAAGACATCTTGCGCGTCGGCACATCCGCTGGCGGTGCAAGGGCAAAGGCCATTGTCGCGTGGAATGGAAAGACCGGCAGCTTCCGGTCGGGTCAGATCAAGGCTGGCGAAGGTTATACGTATTGGCTCCTCAAGTTCGACGGCGTGGACAGCAACAGGGACAAGGAGCTTGCCGACCCACAAGGGTTCGGACGCATCGAATACGCATATCATCTCATGGCGGACAAAGCCGGAATCATCATGATGCCGTGCCGGCTCCATGAAGAGGGTGGACGCGCGCACTTCATGACCAAACGCTTTGACCGAACCGATGAGGGGTCCAGGTTGCACTATCAATCCTTGTGTGCTCTGCAACATTTCGACTTCAACCTCGCGGGCGCCTACGCCTATGAGCAGGCGCTACAAACCATCATGATGCTGAACCTTCCGGCCGACGATGTTGAGCAACAGGTGCGCCGCACCCTGTTCAATGTCATTGCCCGCAATCAGGATGATCACGTCAAAAACATCGGGTTTGTCATGGACAGAGACGGCGAATGGCGACTGTCACCCGCCTTCGACGTGGCTTACAGCTTCAATCCGCATGGCACCTGGGCATCCCGGCACCAAATGAGCCTGAACAACAAACGCGACGGTTTCGATCTCGACGATCTTGTAGCATTCGGAAAATTTGCCGGGATCAAGGAACGCCGGACACGGACCATCATCAATGAAATCCTCGACGTCGTCGAACACTGGAATGGATTTGCCGAGCGGGCGAACGTGCATGATGCACATGTCGCTCAGGTCCGGCGTGCACTCCGCATCAATGAGTTCCGCAAACATTGAACACCGCGATTTTATAGTGCGATGCCACTTCCGGAATCGACAACGCATCAGACAACCGCGGAAATGCCGCAACAGGCAATCATGGTTCGCCGTCAATGCACGACTGCAACTCAACCTGTTTCACCCGATCCACTCGGTGATCCGATACAGCAAATCCGAGCACGGAAACTACCGATCAGAATCCGGCTGGCTGACCAACCGCAGCCTTCCCTGATGACCATAATGCGCTAATCTCGGTTGCGGGTTTCGAGATCGGAGGTGAAGGCATCATGGACTATCGCGACGAAGTCTATTTTCACGCACAACCGGAACCCGAGGTTCCGTTCTCGGAGGAAGAATTCAGTAACCGGTTGACTCGTGTCCGTGAGTCGATGGCCGAAAGAGGAATCGACTGCCTCTTCCTGACATCACCGGAAAGCATGTACTACATCGCCGGCTATATCTGCATGTGGTACCACACAGAGAGCCCGATTGAATGGTCTGCAACAAACGGTATTGCCGTTCACGTCGACCATCATCGTTTCATTCACTTCGAAACTGAACGCGAGGCGGTGCTGACCCGCACCTTTTCGGTTTCTCGGGATACACGCTACTTTCCCAAGGACAGCTACAGGGACGGTACGCAGTTCGTCGCCAACGAATTGAAATCGGAGGGGTGGCTCAAGGGCACGATCGGCATCGAGAAATATGCCATGCGCCCCAACCGTGCCGTCAGCGACCGCTTTCAGGCCGCATTTGAAAGTGCGGGCGGGCAGGTTGTTGACGGCAGTCTGATCATGCGAGATATCCGATGGATCAAGTCACCTGCTGAACTCGCATGTCTACAGGAATCCTGCAGGATTGCGTCAGTCGGGTTGAAGCGGGCCCAGGAAGTCTTGCGGCCAGGCGTGACGGAACTCGAAGTCCAGGGCGAAGTCTATTGCGCCATGGCCCGGGCCGGCGGTGAATTGCAGTCCATGATGATGCCGGTTCTGTCGGGCAAGAAATCCAATGCCGCCCATGCGGTTGCGACCCGTCGAAAAATGCAGGCTGGCGAGATTGTTACAATCGACGTGGCAGGCGTTCACAAGCGATATCACATCAATTGTGCGCGCACGTTTTTCCTTGGTGAGGCCCCGGCCGATGTGAGGGATGTCGCAAATCGCGCCGCCGGGGTCATGAATGTTGTTGCAGACTGCCTCCGCCCCGGCTTGCCGGTTCGTGAGTTGAACGAACGCGTGAAACAATATTACGAGGAACAGGACCTCTGGAGCCGACGCGGATGGATCGGCGGTTACGAAATGGGGATCGGATTTCTTTCCGACTGGGTTGGCAATTTTGTCTATGACCCGCTCGCCGAAAAAAACACTGACAGGTCATTCGAACCCGGAACCGCCGTCAATCACGAGATCCAGATCTTCCTGCCCCGCCATGTCGGCCAGTTTTTCATGATCGAATGCCTGCTTTTCGATCAGGAGTCCGCAATTCTTGCTACACCCGATGTGCCCTACACTTTGATCGAAGTCGGATAACTGCAAGCCCCTTTGCCCTTTCCCGCAATCGAGGAGAACTGACATGACCACATGGATTCGCGGTGGCCGGTATCTCGACGTGCATCACGGAGAATGGCACACAGGTGACATATGTATCCGGAACGGGCGGTTTGTTGACACGAATGCATCCGGTAGGCCTATGGGTGATGATCGGGTCATTGATGTCGCTGGTGCCTGGCTCCTTCCGGGTCTGATCGACTGCCATGTACATCTCTGTATGCCGACCGAAGACGGAAATCCCGACAATCCATGGGGTGGCAAGCTCCCTGCCGAAACGGCGATTTATGCCACACGTGCAGCTGAACGAACCCTCATGGGTGGCATCACCACAGCGCGCGATGTCGGTGGATGGGACTACCATGAAATCGCCGTACGAAACCTGATCAACCGCGGCGAGATACCGGGGCCCCGCCTCTTCTGTGCCGGAAAACTGCTGTCGATCACAACGTCAACGACGGCGTACTACACAGGGATGTACGAAACTGCGAACGGCCCGGACGAGGTACGGGCCAAGGCGCGCAAACAGCTCGCCATGGGTGCGGATCTGATCAAGGTGATGGCAACAGGGGCGATTACCAGTACCGAATACGAGGATGCCCGGGCAATCCAGTTTCAACTGGAAGAATTGAAAGCCGCAGTGGCCATAGCCGAAGAAAACTTCAAGCATTGCGCTGCGCACGCCCACGCTGGAGAAGGCATTCGCAACGCTGCGCTTGCCGGTTGCCGCAGTGTCGAACATGGCAGTTTCGGGGACGCCGATATCTATGCCCTGATGGCTGAGAAAGGCGTTTTCCTCGTTCCGACAGTGTGCGTGCATTCTGCGCTGCTTGGTGACAATCGCGCTTCAGCGAACTTGTTGCCACATATCAAGGAACGCTACATCGCCACCGAGGACATTCACCTCAGAAACACGCGACTCGCTCATGAAATCGGTGTGCCGATTGCCATGGGAACAGATGCCGGAACACCAGGAAACCATCACGGTGCCAACACCCAGGAGATTGAACGCATGGTGACGGGCGCGGGACTATCGCCCTACGATGCGATCCTGTCGGCAACGATGGGTGGCGCCCGCCTCTTGCGCATGGAAAACGACCTCGGGTCCATCGAGTCCGGCAAGCTTGCAGACGTCGTCGGATTTCCGGAAGACCCGCTGGCGGATATATCCTGCATCCGTGATGTGCGCCTCGTCATCAAGGACGGCGCGGTCGCCCGAAACAGCCTCTAGACAAACACCGTTAACGGTTGCCTGAATCAGCGGAATACCTGAAGCGAAGCAGGTCGAATTGTCGGCATGTGAAGGAACGCGGTGACACTCGCAACGATCAATAACCCAACGCAATTCCGTCCTTGCGCGGTTCGGTTCCACCGACAAGGACGCCGCGGTCCCAATCAATTCGGATGATCTGACCACCGCCGAGCAGTTCATCGGTCGTAGCGATCGTGTGTCCGCGATTGGCAAGTTCATGCACAATATCATCAGGCACGGAAGGCTCCACCACCGCCATGCCCTGGTCGTGACAGAAACGGGGAAGATCGAGTGCCTGTTGCGGGTCCATGCCATAGATCAACATATTCTGGATCACATGGGTGTGGCCCCAGGGTTGGTAATCCCCGCCCATCACGCCAAATGGCATGATTGTCCGCTCCCCATGGGTCAGCATTGCGGGAATGATCGTGTGCATGGGCCGCTTACCAGGCTTGATGCAGTTCACATCACCCGGTTTGATACTGAATCCCAATCCCCGGTTGTGCAGAACCACACCCGATTTCGGCGCCGTCAGGGTGGACCCGAAAGAGAAGTAGATCGAGTTGATGAAACTCGCCGCGTTGCGGTCCTTGTCCACCACACAAAGGTAGACAGTATCCCGTGACGTCGGCAGCGGATTTTCGCGGATGCAGGTCGATGCACGCGCGGGATCAATGCTCTCACGCAAGGTTTCCGCGTATTCGCCGGAGATCAGCTGATCAATCGGTATGTCTTCATGTTCGGGATCGCCGACATACTGTTCACGGTCGCGAAAAGCCCTGCGACCGGCCTCAAGCGTCAGGTGAATGCGACCTGCGGATAAAGGATGAAGGTTCTCAAGATCGTATCCTTTCAGGATATTCAACATGAGAAGTGCGACAATTCCCTGCCCATTCGGTGGACACTCATGAACCGTGTATCCATCGAGATCTGTCGTGATCGTGTCGACGTATGCACCGTTCGCCCGTGCGAAGTCATCGAGTTCATGCAATCCGCCCAGTGACTTGAGATAGGTGACGATGTCTTCTGCAACTGCACCGGTATAGAAACCGTCGCGTCCCTGTTCGGCAATTTTGCGCAGCGTCGCGCCGAGTTCCGGTTGCGCATGAATGGCGCCTTCGGACGGGGCCTTGCCATTGACCAGCAGGAGCCTTGCCGCATTGGCATTGCGTGTGATCCTTTGCTCTGCGCGCGCCCAGGCCTGATGAACGACCGGATGAACCGAATATCCGTTTTCGGCATAACCGATGGCCGGTGCGAGAATCTCGGACATCGGCATCGTGCCGTGGTCTTCGGCAAGCCTGCACCAGGCATCGACGCAGCCCGGAATGGTCACAGCGTGTGCACTCTCGGGTTCGATTGTGCGAATCCCCTGGTCAAGATACCAATCCGCATGCGCCGCCAACGGTGCGCTGCCCGATCCGTTGTATGCAACGATCTTCGACGACCCGTGCGGCGCGTAGAGACAGAACACATCGCCGCCCACGCCCGTGGACATCGGTTCGACAACGGCCAATGTTGCGGCGGCTGCAATAGCCGCATCCATGGCGTTCCCCCCTCGTTTGAGGGTCTCGATGGCAGCAAGGGACGCATGCGGATGTGACGTGCACGCCATGCCATGTTCTGCATAGGACGTGGAACGGGCTGGGCTCCAGTATTCGCGCATAGTGTTGTTTCCGCCTTGTTTGTCGTCTTGCCTTGTTATCGGAAGATGCCGCATCCTGAACGGCAGTTCGTGCATGCGGCATCCGCCTGTTGCGAACCACCGGCAAACGTTCGGGAAATCACGTCACTTCTTTCTTGATTGCCCGATCGCGCGTCCGACATTGCCGTGGTGTGGCACCTCCGCATGCAGCGCAACTGTACGCTCCAGCTTGTGTCTCGCCCGTGGCAGAAACTCCATCATCGTCCGCGAGTTGAGGTTGAATCCGAGGGACATGACCTCGTTGGTTGCGGCAAGATAATGCTTCTCGGCATGCCAGAGACTGTGGAAGATGCGAAAGCGTTTTGTATCGGAAGCCAATGCATGTGTTGTCACGATAACTGGGGCATTCACATGCACTTCATCAAGATAGTTTACGTGTGTCTCAACAACCGCGTATTCCGCGCCATCGCGTTCCTCAATCGGCACCGGATCGTTCATACGGTCCCAGAAAGCCGATGTCGCATGATCGCAGATGAGAACATAATAGGCCATGTTCAGATGACCGTACTCGTCAATCCATTCCGGTTTCACCGTCGTATGCAAGGTAAACAGGCGTTCGTCGATATTCATCAGTTGCAACTCTTCAGACTCGGAAGGAATGGGTTTATGCCACGGAACGTGCAGCAATGTGAGGGGTGGTGTTCGACGGGTTGCGAACCGCAGGTTGCGGGGTTATGCAAGTGAAACCCTCGCAGTCTGTCAGTTCTCCAGCTTACCCCGGGTTTTGCTGAACTCGGAACCGGAAGAAGAAACGGGAATACCTCGATGCCACATCTGCATTTCGACGAGAACGAACTGTCAAACAGACGCCAAAAGGTCTGTGACATCATGGCAACGCAGGGACTCGATGCCCTCCTGCTCTTCAAACAGGAAAGCATGTACTACCTGACCGGCTACGACACCGCAGGTTACTCGATGTTTCAATGTCTCGTCCTGTGCGCCAGCGGTGACATGACGCTGATTACCCGGTCAGCCGACAAGCAGCAGGCAGCCTACACATCGATCCTCGAGGATGTCCGGATCTGGATCGATCGCGGCAACGCCAATCCGGCAGTCGATGTCCGTGCGGTCCTTGAAGAGAAGGGTCTCCGGAACGCCCGGCTAGGAATTGAACTTCATGCATGGTGCCTGACAGCCCAGCGCTGGATCATGGTCGAAAACGAACTGAAGGGTTTTTGTTCATGGGAGGATGCCTCCGATCTCGTCCATCGGATCCGACTGGTCAAGAGTCCGGCAGAACTCGAGTATGTCAGGGAAGCCGGTCGATTGTGTGACGCCGCGCTGGTGGCGCTTCACGACACGATTGCACCGGGCGTTGACGAGAGTCTGCTCTATTCGCGCATGGACAGCGCAATCCTCGAACAGGGCGGCGACTACGCGGCAAGTCGTGCGATCATTGCGTCAGGTGATGGTGCACTCCTGGTCAGATACTTCAGCGGGCGATCCCGGATCGGTGACAATGACCAGGTGCAGCTCGAGTTTGGCGCTGCGTCGTGTCACTACCATGCCGCAATCATGCGCACCGTCCTGACCGGAGAAGTAGGTCAACGACACCGCGACATGCACAATGCCTGCGTCGAGGCCCTGGCTCGCTGCCAGGAGACTGCCCGGCCCGGTGCAACATTCGGGGATATTTATGATGCACACGCCGGTGTCATCGATGCCCACGGGTTGCGTGACTGTCGCCTGAATGCATGCGGTTACTCCCTGAGCGCCAACTATGCACCCTCCTGGATGGAGGAACCCATGATCTACACCGGCAATCCGGCCGTGATAGAGTCAGGCATGGTCATCTTCATGCACATGATACTCGTTGATGGGCCCGGGCAGCTGACCATGAGTCTCGGCGAAACCGGGATTGTTCATGCCGACCGGTTTGAGCCGGTGTCGTCAATGCCGCACGAACTCGTCGTCAGATAACGCGCGGCAGTTTCACCATGCCAGCCAGACCTGCACGACAGATTGACGCAAGCGAAATTGCGACATACGAGCGCGACGGCGCGGTTCTGCTCAAGGGTATCTACCAGAACGAGTGGATTGACCTGCTTCGGAATGGCGTCGACGAAGCAATGCATACAAGCGGTCGGTACTCCCGCCATCTTGAACACGACGGCGAACCGGTGTTCTTTACGGATTACTGTGCATCCGATCGCGTCCCGTCCCTGAAGACGTTCGCACTTGACGGACCGGCCGCTGAAGTCGCAGCTTTGTTGATGCGGTCAAACCGCTCAAACTTCCTGTTCGACGGAATTTTCGTGAAAGACCCCGGCGTCGACAAGCCGAGTCTCTATCATCAGGATCAGCCATACTATTGTGTTGAAGGTCGTCAAATCGTTGTTCTCTGGGCACCACTGGACCCTGTTCCCCGTGACGTCTCACTGCGCTGCGTCCGTGGTTCCCATGATTGGGGGACTGCATTTCGACCCCGGAAGTTTCGTGATGGTGATGACTTCGGTCGCGGCAAACGCGAAGGGTTTGCCGATCCTCCGGACGTGGAGTCCCGGTATTCCGATAGTCTGCTTTCGTGGGATCTGGAACCAGGCGACGTCATCGCGTTCCATGGCATGACCATTCATGGTGCGCCGGGAAACAACCAGAAATCAACCAGACGACGCGCAACCAATTCAACATGGACCGGTGATGATGCTGTTTATGTCAAGCACCCCGGTGTCATGGAACCCGACTTTCCTGATTGTGGTCTCGCGTCAGGCGACCCGATCGACTGCGACAGGTTTCCACGTGTATTCGACTCCGAGACATGGACATGAACAGCTTTTGCAATACTCGAGCAACCGTTGATTCGGGATCAACTGGACAAGGAGGACGCCGCTCTGCAGGGAAGTGGCTTGCGGCGCTTTCAGTTGCAGCGGTCTTGCTGATAACCGGATGTGAAAGCCCGATCGAAGAACAAACATTCCCGGATGTCGTTTTTGACCCGGAACCGGTTCTGTTGCTCGAGGCGCGTGAAATTACTCTGGAGGTTGCTCCACAGTCGTCTACCGCGACTCCAGGAGCGCAAAATCTGAATGCGGCCCTGAGTCAGACGGTTGAATCGGTTCTCGAGACCTGGATTGCCAGTCGGTTCAGTCTGTACCCTTCCTTGACCACTTTCGCTCAGGTTACGGTAGTCAAAAGCGAGTTTCGCATTGTTGCACTTGAAGGTCAGGATGCTGATCTCGAGGCAGCATTCACCGACGAACAGGCCATGCGCCTTGAGGGCGAACTGCATGTCAGGTTCGATGTCGATGCCTTCGGCAGTTCCGGCAACGCCGTTGCACGGGTCGCAATGACACAGACACTGCCTGAAAGCACAACACTGGCTGATCGCGACAAGGCCCTTCACGCGATGTTGCAGAACCTGGCAACAAAACTCGACCGCAGACTTGTCAAGGAGATGCGGGTCCATCTGCAACAGTGGATCATTTCGCCTTGACGGAGCGTTTCTGGTTCATGTTGAAACAGGCCGTCGTGAATCACATCGCTGTCGGAGTGTGAACCTTGGGCCGCATCGTGTGGATTGCGAGTTATCCGAAATCGGGCAACACATGGGTGCGTGCATTTCTGCACGACATACTACCGGCACGGTCAATTCCGTTCCGGCTCGACACCATGCACGAGACAGCTGCAAACGAAGCCGCGCTCGAAGACTATGACATGCTTGACCCTCGACCCTGGACTGCCCGTACACCCCGGGACATTGCCCGTATCCGCAGCGCAGTTCATGCCGCCCATGCCTCCAGGTCAACAACGGATGTTTTCTGCAAGACGCATCTCGCCGTCATGAACGCGTTCGGGTTTCCCACGATCAACCAGACGGTCACAGCCGGTGCGATATACATCGTCCGAAATCCGCTCGATATTGCACCATCCTATGCAGATCATCAGGGAGTACCGCTCGAGAAGGCTATCGAGCTCATGAATCTGCAGGACCACATGACTCCGTCCACGCAGTACCATGTTTCCGAATACATAGGCGACTGGTCGCAAAATGTCTCGTCCTGGACCGCTGACAAACACCCGGCTGTTCACGTCATGCGTTACGAGGACATGACCCGTAATCCCGAAAAGGAGTTCGGGAAACTGTTGTCGTTCTTTCGGCTTGAGCGCCCGCAACGTCGTATCAGACAGGCGATCCGCAATGCATCGTTTCGTTCTCTGCGTCGTCTTGAAGAGACGCACGGGTTTGCCGAACGCTCCCCTGCACAAATGAGATTTTTCCGGTCTGGAACCGTCGGGCACTGGTGCAATGCCCTGTCCAAGGATCAGGTTGCATCAATCATGGACAAACACCGTCTTCAGATGCAGCGCTTTGGCTATCTCGATGACACCTGAGGGGGGCAATCCGGAATGCGAAGCAGGCGGCTATCGGCGTGTTATTGAACGGATTACTGCCGCGGAAGAGTCTGTTCGCGTTGCGCAAGGTTCCACGACACTCGTTGCTGTCTCCAAGACCCACAGTCAGGACCGGATCCGCGGCGTTCTGGAAAACGGACACCGCGTTTTTGGCGAAAACCGGGTTCAGGAAGCCGCCGCCAAGTGGCCCGGACTCAAACAGGAATTTCAGGGGGTGGAGTTGCATCTGGTTGGTCCGCTTCAGACCAACAAGGCGCGTGATGCCGTGCAGTTGTTCGACGTCATTCAGTCGCTGGATCGAACACGCCTCGTTCACGCCGCGGCCAGGGCAGTTGAGTCCACGAACCAAAGTCCGCGGTTTTTCATCCAGGTAAATACCGGTGGGGAAATGCAGAAGTCAGGCTGTGCACCAGATGAAACTGAGGCACTGCTTGCGGAGGCCCGGCGCTGTGCGCTTGACGTAACCGGTTTGATGTGTATTCCCCCGATCGATGACGACCCGTTGCCCCATTTCAGGATGCTGGCGCAAATCGCCCGAAGCAACAAGCTACAACACCTGTCGATGGGCATGTCCAAGGATTTCGAGTCGGCAATCGCCTTCGGTGCAACCCATGTCCGTGTCGGCACAGCCGTGTTTGGTCAACGCACAATAGTCCCGCATTGATCATATCCAGCGATTGCAGTCGACCGAGGTCCTGATCACCACAGTCTCGATCTGTTCGAGAGTTGGGGACCTGACAACCGGCATCACGAATGGAGTTTGAACAGATGAATCGTGTCTTTTCCGGCGTGCAGCCAACCGGAAATCTGCATCTCGGAAACTATCTCGGCGCACTCAAGCGGTTCGTTGCCATGCAGAAGGATTACGACTGCATTTACTGCATTGTCGATCTACACGCTGTGACAACCCACCGTGATCCTGCCGAGTTGCTGCACTCCACGCGTGAGGTCACCGCAGGATTTCTTGCATCCGGGCTGGATCCCGAGCGTTGCGTGATCTTCAACCAAAGTCAGGTACCGATGCACCGCAGCCTCGCCTGGATACTGGCCTGTGTCACGCCGCTCGGATGGCTCAACAGGATGACGCAATTCAAGGAAAAGGCCGGAAAGAAGCGGGAGAACGCCAGCCTCGGCCTCTACAGTTATCCGGTACTCCAGGCGGCCGATATCATCGGTTACCATGCAACTCATGTACCCGTCGGCGAGGACCAGAAACAGCATCTTGAACTCAGCCGGGATATAGCAAGCGCCTTTAACAACAGGTTTGGCGTGGAGTTCTTTCCATTACCGGAACCGGTCATCACTGGTGCGGCCACCCGCGTCATGTCGCTCCGCGATGGAACGCGCAAAATGTCCAAATCGGATCAGAGCGACTACTCACGAATCAATCTCTCCGACGGTGCGGACACGATTGCACTGAAAATTCGCAAGGCGCGAACAGACAGCCAGGTCGGAATGGCTGATCTCGCTCAACGGCCCGAGGCTGCGAACCTTGTCACGATATTTGCTGCACTGGCTGAAAGGGCTGAAGATGACGTGATCCGGGAGTACGCAGAAAGCCCGTTCAGTAAACTGAAAAATGACCTGGCTGAGGTGGCGGTCGAAACTCTTGGACCGATCGGCGAGAACATGCAGCGACTGGCCAACGATCTGGACTATGTCGATTCAATACTCCGCGATGGCGCGGAACGCGCACACGCAATTTCCGGACCAATTCAGGACGAAGTCGAGAGAATCATGGGGTTTCTGACTCCATGAATTGGCTGCGGTGGTTGCGTACAAGGGTCATGAAGACAGGTTTGCGGCCAGCACGCAGCGCCTTGCACTCATAACGCGTCTGCGGCCAGTCATGCGGTCGCTCTGTCGAACCGTGGCTGTTCCGGTCAACAAATGACAACTCCGACACCTTGCATGCGTGCGACACGATCCATCGTGCGTAATCCTCGATATCCGTGGCAATTCTCAATTCTCCGCCGTCGCGCAGGAGTCGGGCGAACTCACACAGGTTGTCCTGATCAATCAGTCTGCGCTTGTGGTGCCTTGCCTTGGGCCACGGATCCGGGAAGAGAATAAAGATCCGTTCGATCGAGGAATCCTTCAGACGCGAAAACACCGGTCGGATGTCACCGTCATGTATAAGAATGTTCCCCAGATTTTCCTGATCAATTGAAGTCAGAAGGCGTGCCACACCTTCCTCGAATGGCTCGGCACCCACCATCGTCACATCCGGATGGTGGCGTGCGTGCCAGATCAGGTGTTCCCCTCCCCCAAACCCGATCTCCAACCATATCCTGCAGGTCGGGTCAAGGCGGTCAACAGCCAGAGATCCATCTGGCTGCACGAGCCGGATTTCAGGAAGCAGGTTTTCGACGAGATTTCTGCGATACTGAGAAAGTCGACGGGCCCTGTTGCGACCGTACAGTCGATACGGTGCTTCGTCGTGATTCAGCGACAAACCGATATGATTCGTGACCGACGAATGTCAAAGCCCGCGTACAAGCGCGTCGGCGAGATCCGTGCGCTCCCAGGAAAAACTTCCGTCGTCTTCCGGGGTGCGACCAAAATGCCCGTAGGCTGCTGTGCGCTCGTAGATCGGTCGATCAAGTGAAAGGTGGTCCCGGATTCCCCGCGGTGTCAGGTCCATGATCTCGCTCAACGCCTTTTCCAGCCTGGCGTCCTCTATTTCGCCCGTTCCATCCGTATTGACGTAAAGCGACAACGGTTCCGCAACACCAATCGCGTAAGAGAGCTGGATTGTGCAGCGTTGTGCGAGCCCGGCGGCGACAACGTTCTTTGCAAGATAACGACAGGCATATGCAGCTGAACGGTCGACCTTGCTCGGATCCTTTCCGGAGAACGCACCGCCGCCATGCGGTGCCGCGCCTCCATAGGTATCCACGATGATCTTCCGTCCGGTCAGTCCGCAATCACCGTCCGGACCGCCTATCACGAACTTGCCCGTCGGGTTCACATAGAACCGTTCGTCATCACACATCCATCCGTCGGGTAGTGCCCTTGTTACATACGGGCGAACAATCTCCCTGACCTCTTCCTGACCAACACGCGCGTCATGCTGAGTCGAGACAACAACTGACGTTGCACGAACCGGCTTGTTGTTCTCGTAGGCCAATGTGATCTGGCTCTTGGAATCGGGACCGAGCATCGGCTCATCACCGCGATGCCGTGCCTCGGCCATTGTTTGCAGAATGACATGGGCGTAGTGGATTGGCGCCGGCATCAACGCGTTCGTTTCCGTACACGCGAACCCGAACATGATACCCTGGTCTCCTGCACCCTCCATCTTGTTGCCTGCACCGTCGACACCCATCGCAATGTCGTCGGATTGTGAATGCAGTCTGCAGTCGATCTTCACATTCTGCCAATGAAATCCTTGCTGCTCATACCCAATCGCCTTGACGACGTCGCGGGCACGCTCGATCACGCGTTCGCGGGCAGCTTCTGGTCCCCGTACCTCACCGGCGATGACAATGTAGTCAGTTGTTGCGAGTGTCTCACACGCAACCCGTGCCTCGGATCCGGCGCCCTCAAGATAGATATCAACCACTGAGTCGGATATTCGGTCACATACCTTGTCGGGGTGACCCTCAGAGACAGACTCACTGGTGAATTGATACTCGCTGCGTGGCACACCCAATCTCCGATTACCTGTTAATGAACTGCGAATGAGGCATGCTGAAACTTGCCGATGGCAGGGTACGGGTCAAGGATTTTGACAACCGAACCAGGTGGATGAACGGATAACACCGTCAGTGGTCAAATCTGCCTGCAACTTGCCAGGAACTTCAGTTCAAGACCGGGGTATCCAAGTCGATTCCAAATTCCACACAACTGCTGGTTTCCAACAATCGAGATGAGACGGCGAGTGTGGTGTGCAGGGCGTACCCGTACCCCTGCACGATCGGAAAAAATGTCCCCTGAATGCGCAGCGGTGCCGTCCGCATGTTCACGATGTCGCCGAGCGGCCTGCTGGCATGCTACCCAGGTGCTGTCGGGCACCCCGCAGAGCGACCAGTTGCGCCCAAATCCGACAAAATCGGCGCCCTCAATCAATGCACTGACACAGACAAGATCCTGAAATGTGAATTACATCTTCACCACCACCTCTTCAGCAATGACGCAGACGGTGCCAACGCCGCATTTTCTGGAGTCGTGACCATTGTCGAACACGGCCAGTACGAGAGTCTGAACAGCCGCGGGATGTTTCAGACCGGTATTCACGGCCCGGTGATAGAAACATGGCTGACACGCAGTGGCTGGTTTGTGTCGTCTGAATTCGACGTCAAGTACCTCAGGCGACGACGGCACGCTCGCGCCATGATTGATTCTGTAAAGTACAAAACACACAGCATCATTTATTTTTCCCGGAATGATTCGCGACAGTAATTGCCCCGGCAACCGTCTTGTGCTGAAGTAACTTCTGTGCAGCCCGCCGCCCTGCCAAGATCGCTCCTTCCGACAGGAACTCAGAGGAGTCGCGGTGATGAACGGCAGACACAGTGATCTCCGCCATTCCGTCGCATCAATCCACAACACCGGTTCTTGCCTCGACGTCCGCTGGCAAGACGGCCATATCAGCCGATTTCATGCTGTCTGGTTACGCAATGCCTGCCAGTGCGCCGCCTGCGGCAGCTGGACCAACGCAATGCGCACCCTGCGTCTTGTCGACATTCCGGACGACATAACGATCAGGGAGGTTCGAATTGGTGACGGCGTGATCGAGATCACGTTCTCACACGACGGCCACCGCACCATCCTCGCGGCAGAGTGGTTGCGATTGCACGGTCCGAGCCCGGACGAGCGAGATGGCCGATCCTGGCGGCCAATACTGTGGGACAAAGGACTCGGCAACGCCCTTCCCGAGGCTGATTTCGAGGCCTGCAGAAACTCGCACAATGCCCGTCTCGCAATGTTGGAAACGCTCAGGGACTACGGTTTTGTCCTCGTCCGCAATGCCTCGAGCGAACCTGAGAACACCCGCCTGATCGCGGAGCTGGCTGGACCGTTGCGGGTCACGAACTACGGCGGCATCTATGACTTCGTCTACCGTACGGACCCACTTGTCTATGGCGATCTCAACCAGGAGCTTGAACCGCATACGGATGAACCCTATCGGCAGACTCCGCCATCTGTCACCTTGTTCCACTTCGTCAAGGCAGCAGCCAGCGGTGGCGAAACCCTTCTCGTCGACGGTTTTCGCGTTGCGAGCGCGTTACGGGAGAGCAGCAGGGAGGCCTTTGACATCCTCGCTCGAACCCCTGTCACCTTTTGTCGCGAACTTGGCAAACAGGGGCGACATTTCAGAATGCGCACGCCGGTTTTCAGCCTCGATGATGACGGCGACATCACCGCCATCCGCTATCTTCACCGTGCCATGGAGCCCGCAGACATCGCGGAAACCGAAATCGTTCCCTTCTATCGCGCTCTCAGGCGTCTCCAGGAACAGGTTTTTGACCCCGACCACCGGATCATCATCCCGATGAAGGCCGGAGACGCTGTCTTTTTCAACAACCAGCGCGTTTTGCATGGCCGCACGGGCTTCGCGAAGGGAAGCGACCGGCATATGAGGTCCTGTCACGTCGAACTCGACGAGTTCAACTCACTCCTTCGTACGCTCGCAGCTGCCGCAGGATCCGATACGGCACACATGCATCTGACCATGGGCGGTCATGCATAGACCGGCTGCCCGGCTCGGCGTTCGCCAAGGCTAACGAAACTTGACTGCCGATTCGTGTGTTATCGCCAGGTGTGATCATGACGACGGCTTGATTGTCGTTCCAGGTTTTCACTCCAGCCAGAGTTCGAGCCGGTGCACGCGGCGATCACCCGTGATCTCTCGATACCGGGCGGATTGGCAACCATCAACGTCAGCAGCGGGGCACGCGTAACACGATCAACTCTGCAGGCAGCAGCACGGAGATGAATGGCTTGGCACCCGATTTTCCCCGGCTCGTCCGCAATGCTGCTCTTCTGATTGGCGCACCGGTCTGCGGCTATCATTTCAAGAAAGTGCAGGAACAGGTCAGAGCCGGCGGCAGGACGCCCGTCATGGTATTTCCGACGATGGCGCCAAGACGGTTGTCCGACATTCTGACCTGTGTCGCAGTGGCAGGCATTCGGCTTGTGTAACGCTGAACCAGATGCGACGTCGCAAATTTCCTTCCGCTCTCATCCTTGTACAGCAGAAAAGACCCGGGGAACGATTCCACACGACTGCAGGACAAACTGGAAACAGGCGCCGTAAGCCGAAGAGTTGAACGCCCCGTGTGCCTCCACCTTCCCCTTGAAAATGGACAACACATCAATCTCGGGAAACCCTATAATTTGATGTTCCGGGGTGTGCGCCGCGCGCTCATGAATGCTTGGAGGACATGATGACCGAACGCCATCTGATTCCCGGCAAGGTTTCATTGGATCAACTTGAAGGTATTTACCGGAACCAGACTGCAATCAAACTTGATCGGTCTTGCCGTGCTGCTGTTGAGGATGCTGCGTCACGCATTGCCAATGCCGCCAATGGCAGTCAGCCCGTTTACGGCGTGAACACCGGATTTGGAAAACTGGCGAGCATGAAAATTGCGCCAGGCGATACAGCACAACTGCAGAAAAACCTCATACTCAGCCATTGCTGCGGTGTCGGCGATCCGCTTGATGATGGCATCGTGCGTCTGATGATGGCACTCAAGCTGCTTTCCTTCGGCCGTGGTGCATCTGGTGTCCGATGGGAGATGATCGAACTTCTGGAAGGTATGCTCGATAAAGGCGTTACACCCGTCATCCCGGCACGTGGCTCGGTCGGGGCCTCGGGCGATCTCGCACCCCTCGCCCATATGACTGCTGTTATGATCGGGCACGGAGAGGCACGCTACAACGGTAACGTAATTTCGGGCGCGGAAGCACTTTCAGTTGCCGGACTCGCCGCCATTGAACTGGGCCCCAAAGAAGGGCTGGCCTGTATAAACGGGACACAATTCTCGACAGCCAATGCCCTGGTCGGGTTGTTCAAGGCCTGGCATGCAGCATTGAACTCCGTGGTAACGTCGTCACTCTCGATCGATGCGATCATGGGATCAACAGCGCCTACCGAGCCAGAAATACACACTCTCCGGGGGCATCGCGGTCAGTGCGAAGTTGCGGCGGTTCAACGCGAGATGCTGAAGGATTCAGAGATCCGCGAAAGCCATATCGAAGATGATACCCGAGTACAGGATCCTTACTGCATAAGGTGCCAGCCACAGGTTACCGGCGCGGCCATGGACGTACTCCGTCAGGCTGCTGAAACTCTGCAAATTGAAGCCAATGCCGCAACTGACAATCCGTTGGTCCTGACCGAAGCGAATTTGATTGCTTCTGGCGGGAATTTCCACGCTGAACCGGTCGGCTTTGCCGCTGATATGATTGCCCTGGCAATTGCGGAAATCGGTTCAATTGCCCAACGCCGGATCGCCCTGATGGTCGATCCCGCTCTGAGCTTCAATCTACCGCCGTTTTTGACTTCTGACCCGGGTTTGAACTCGGGTTTCATGATCGCTGAAGTTACCACGGCTGCGCTGATGAGCGAGAACAAGCATCTGGCAAATCCGTGCGTGATCGACAGCACGCCAACGAGCGCAAACCAGGAAGACCATGTTTCCATGGCCGCGCATGGCGCATTTCGTCTGCATCAGATGACGACCAATTTGAACTACATTCTTGGGGTCGAGTTGTTGTGCGCCGCACAAGGCGTGGAATTTCGCAAACCCCTGAAAACAAGCAACCCGTTAACGCATGTGATGGCAATGTTGCGATCATGCGTACCGACGCTTGAGAGTGATCGTTATCTTGCACCGGATCTGGAAATAGCCGGGAAACTGGTCGCTGGACCCGACATTCTGACTGCATCGGGGCTGACCTTTCCGAAGTTACAATCATGACGCTGGTTGTTGTTGAATAGAGCCAGGAAGTTCACGCGATCCGAGTCAGCCTCGTGGCAACACATTTTTTTTCCGATAACGAAATGGCCATGCTGGACGCGTGTGAAGCGGTACTTGACGATACCGATTGACAGATTACGCAATACTGTGTGGGTCTCGTTCTTTATCTCACCGTCGTCAGAGCCGGGTCTTGTCGAACGTGGGTACGCTCGACTTCGATGCCGATCACGACAGCGCGGCGCTTCCGCGAAAATCACCCGAAAACACAACCCCTGCGACGCGGTGACGCCAAGGACTGGAACAACCGGCTGAAAAGTCAGCAACAGACACCGTAACCAACGTGTTCGCGACTATCGGGGAAAGAAGATGGGCCCCAGCCAGTCGGGGCACACGGCAAAGAAATCAACCGGACACGGCAAGCTCTTCTCCTGGTGCAGAACCGATGAACGGACGTGTCTGAACCCTGCTCTGATGACCATTCAAACAACCGGTACTCACGTGAAGGTGATACCGACCGCGCCCGGCACCTCCTCCGTACAGCCCGCCTTCAGCGTTTCGAGGGGTTGCACTACCGTATCCTCAAAGGGCCATTCTTGCGTCAGGAATATCCACGCCAGCTCGGGGGATACCGGATCGAACTGACCTCTTCCGCAAG
Organism: Alphaproteobacteria bacterium; assembly: GCA_965200745.1. Taxonomy (GTDB): domain Bacteria; phylum Pseudomonadota; class Alphaproteobacteria; order SP197; family SP197; genus SP197. The sequence goes on along the minus strand of CBDAUZ010000001.1, from coordinate 1,957,643 downwards.
ACCGGGAACCACGCGGCCCGAATCCAGGATTTGCGCCGGGGGAATGTTGAGACGGCGCCTGGTCGACCGCTATCCAATAGGCGTTCCGCGTCTCACCCAGTCGTAGACAGTGGTGCGCGACAGCTCCAGCGGTGCCGCCGCCTCGGACACAATGAGTATTCCCTCCCTGGTATTTCGGACGACAAACGGCCGCAGCCGTTCCGGAGCCTGCCATGCGTTGGGCTACCGGTGCGACAACCACCGTCAATTGGGCCTCCCAGGGTTGGTAGCGGACGAATTCCCTGGCCCTGCGCGACAGAGCCGGAAAGTCCCGTGTCAAGTTCTCTATCTCATCGCTCCGGTCGATTAGTTGGATCGGTATTCTCAGACAGAGGAACCTGCGTTGTTACGGTTTTGACGAAGCAGTTGGTGTTCACGAGTGTCTCACTCGGTCCTGAATCACCGCATGGTGGGTCTGATTCCAAAAAATTCAGCTGAAATTGACGCTGAGTCTCACGTTGATTGTCGGGAACGACCACCCGGCCAATCGTCGTTTCGCAACATTCCGACTGCGCTTCACACATCGCCCGGCCCGCACAGGACGCCACCGACACTTCGCCTCGCCCCAACGGACCTCGATGCACGACTGGCGCGGCTTGACCTATTTTTCGCGGGACGTGCACCAACAATTCACTTGGTGAGCCACGCCGTACGTCACGTACATGCGCCAATTCCGGCAAGTCATTTTGCCGAATGGGGGTCGATGATGTCCAAGAAGTCAGTGAAGATGTTTCGGCCACTCAAGGGCTCTGAACCTGCCAATCCAGCCACATAAAAACCAATAGCCGAGGATGTCTGGTTGTGCCTGTCGGCGTTGGCACGAAGATTCATCACGAGCGTCGGGCACATCGCGAATGCTGATCTTAACGTATCGCGCCAATTTGCCGGCAGCATGCCCTGCTCGGCCAGATGAGCGAGAAACGGTTGCCAAAATGAATCCGTTTTTGCCCTGAGAAGTTCCTGACGCACAGCACTCAGATGCCAATTGGTCGTGATTGACAGTACGCCATCACAATAGACCACATCGGCATCGAAACAGGATCGAGCTATTTCGGGATCATACAGCCAGTATGGATGTGCAAAGATGTTGTGAAATGTAGCCTTGACTTCCGCCAACAAGGCAGGAATGTGGAGGCCGGCAAACGCCGGATCGAAGTATGACAGGGAAGCGTGATCGCCCGTGTCCATAAACCAGACATTGGCATTGTGCGCATCACCATGTGCCGTGATACCGCCGGCAGAACAAAGATTCAGTGGGTTAAGGCGAACGGCCGCGTTTGAGAATATGTCACCAAATGTGCCCGCTATTCCCTGACCGTTCAGGACCAGCCGTGCCGTTGAAAATTTATCCCAGGTCAAGGAACAACCGGCAAACTCGAACTGCTGTCCCACGTAAAAACTGGCATAGCGCCCGCCCGGACTCTGTCCCGTATGCGGGTCGATCATGCGTTCATAAAACAGACGATGAAGTGGTTCTTCCGCAACCTCCGCGGGAGTCACCGCATGCAGGGTGGATTTCGCGACCGACAGGATTCTGGTGTTGAGATCGCGCTCCGCTTGCGCTGGCTTTGAGATGGCGACTGGATCAGGCTCGTCGTCCAGATTTCGCAATACATCCGAGAAGCGCCGGTCGTCCCTGCGACGATAAACAAGAATTTGTTCTCCGGGTAGCGATGATTTCCAAACCGGCAGATCAACAGGAAGATCGGCTTTTGCCAACAAGTCAGCTCGATAGTATTCCCCTGTCATATCCTCTTCGCCTTCTTCCTGATGGAACTTGAAGAAATAGGATTGATTGTCCGCGCTGAAAAAACCGTTCAGCGAATTGAGGGAATATTGATCGTGATTGATTTCAACGTCGGTTGCGACAATCTGGAATGTTTCGTCGATGAAGTTCTTCAACTCGATAGTTGCCGCTGCAGGGTCAGATTTCGCCAGCGATCGAATGAGCGCGGTTCGCGACGTTTCTCTGTTGCTGATTCCGGAAGGCATGAGGCCCGATCCTAGATGACGCATTCGGACACTCCGACTTCAAAAAGTGTCTTTATACCGATCGCATCGATCCAACCGGAAAACTCATGGCCGGCGGTAGACGGTTTCCGCGATAACCATTGACCTGTCTTGAAATTGTGGATGTCCGACCCGCAGATGCCGGCAAACGCCACCTTGATCCGAACCTCATCTGAAGCGGGTTCTGCCGCCATCTCAACTGATTCAAATCGCAGATCCCGTGGATCATGCAGCCTTACTGCACGCATTCTTGTCACCCCAGATATTTGTCACGCATCTCGGACACAGCGTTTTCATGGGATGAGAATCCCTCATACCGAGCGAGTTTGCGGGTGTGTTTGGCCATGGATGGATAGGCGGGCTTGGTGACGTATCCGACCGAACTGCATTTCATGAAGTCACGCACTGAAAGCGGGCCATACGTTGTCGCACCTCTGGATGTCGGCAATACCGCATTGGGCCCCAAAGCGAAGTTGCCAATCGAGACAGGCGTGTGTGGACCCATAAGGATCTCAGCAGCTTCGGTGATGTGTCCAAGATGTTCGAACGGCTCGGTTGACAGAAGTTCCAGATGCTCAGGTGCATAATCATTGATGAACTTGTAGCTCTCCTTCAACGAAGATGTCAGGACAATCCCGCCGTTTTCACCGCAGAGCACCGCCCTGGAAAATTCAATTCGCTGATCGGTCATTCTGGACCAATGACCGGGTAGCGCCTCAAGCGCCTCTTCTGCGACGCGCCTGGAATGGGTCACAAGATAAGCGGAGCTGTCCGGTCCGTGCTCTGCTTCAATCAGGACATCGAGAGCAGCGAGGCCGCCATGCACCGATTCGTCAGCGAAGATTATGGCTTCCGAGGGGCCGGCAGGTAGTCCCGGATCAATAAGGCCCGCCAATTGCTTCTTTGCAGCAACCACCCACGGACTACCAGGCCCGACAATCTTCAGTGCACGTTTGATCGTTTCAGTACCGAACGCAGCAGCGGCAACGGCTTGCGCACCGCCGCATTTATGGACGGTCTCCACGCCTGCCATGCGCGCAGCAACCAGAGTTGCCGCATCCACGCCTCCATCTTCTGTCGGGGGCGTAAATATGGCCAGGTCGGGAACACCGGCCACAACCCCTGGTACTGATGTCATCATGGTCACTGACGGAAACGCACCTTTGCCCCTGGGGACATAGAGGGCCACGGATCGAACAGGCGTGTATCGGTCGCCAGCAAATGCACCAGGCTTGATCTCCTTGAACCACATTGGCTCAGGTTTTTGCTCTTCATGGAAGATCTTGATGTTCTCGATGCCATGACGAATAGCCGCGATGACCTCGTCATCCACGCTGTTGAATGCCGCATCGAACTCTGCTTCGCTTGCCTGCAATGTCTCCTTGGTCAATGGCTTTGCGCCATCAAATTCCTGACCCAAACGAACAAGTGCTTCATCGCCTTCCCGGCGAACCGCTTCGATGATCGGCGAAACCTTTTCAGCGAAGAAAGACAGATCCGACTCCGATCGCTCGAGCAGCCTGTCATATTGTTCACTGCTCACATACTTCAGTTCATGGAATGACACGTCTGACATGTGGGTTGGCCTTTCTCGCGCTTACTTTGATTTCAGGAAAATCTCCAGACCGACCAGCTTGTCCAATGCGATGATGGCAATGGTTGCGACTGCAATAAACACCACGGACACAGCCGCAAGATCAGGAGTAATGATTGATCGGATGGAATTGTAGATCTGAACCGGGAGGGTCACGATCCGCGCATCCACGAGAAGAAGACTGACAAGAAACTCGTTCAGCGACAGTATGAACATCAGCAATGAGCCGGTAATCACGCCGGGCGTTACAGCCGGTAGCGTGACGTTGAAGAACGTTTGCACAGGCCCGGCACCACAGCTGATCGCGGCGAGTTCAAGATCCGGATCAAGCGAAGCGGCACTCGATGACACCGCCCAAATCATGAACGGCAGATTGATCACAGCTGTCGCGATCCCGATGGGCCACAGATTACCCAATACTCTCGCCTCGCCAAAAAACAGCATCAGACCGATGCCGGAACCGATCAACGGTATGGTGAAAGGAAGCAGGAGATAAACCTGGATCGCGTTTCCTGCTCTCACGCGGTATTTGGCAAGTGCAATGCCGGCGAGCGTGCCCGTGGGCAGCGAAACCAGAACACAAATGCACGCGACGATTAACGAACGGCCAAAAGCTTCTCTGAGTACCTGTTCACCCAAGATGGCGCCGTACCATTTCAGCGAAAATCCGTCAGGCGGAAAGACGATGATATTCCCGGATGTGAGTGAGGCCCCCAATACAACGAGTGTCGGGGCAGAAAGGGCGAGAATCGAGAAAGTGACGACGGACCAGAACGTGATTGATTGCGTTCTTGAGGTATTCATTTCTTGTCACCTCCCAACGCAAGCGTTCCCGCTCCGAAGATCATGAAAACCAGACCAACCATGATGGAGCCGATAGCAATCAGGATGATCGTGAGCGACGAACCAAATCCTTGATCAGAGGTTCGGAAAAACTGGTCATAAATGGCATTTGCAATGAAATCCTGTGACCCGCCCCCCAGAATTGCCGGCATCGCGAAGTCGGTGAGAGACAGCGTCAAGACAACAATACCTGCACCTATGATACCCGGCTTGGCCATTGGTATGACAACGTGCCAGAGCGCCCTGACCCAGTTGGCACCGAGCGACCTGGCTGCAGCTTCAACCTCTTCCGGAATGGCGGTCATTGCCGGTGCAAGCATGAGCACGCCAAAGGGAAGCATGTACTGGACGAGACCGAAGAGAACCGCGGGATAGTTGAAAAGAAGGCGTAAGGGTTCGACGCCGACAAGACCAAGTGCATCGTTCACGATGCCCTGATTACCCAAGATGATCAGCCATCCATAGGCGCGCACCACCTGGCCGATGAAGAACGGCAGAAACAACGCAATCAGTAGAAACTTGCGCAGGAACGAACTCGATGTCCTGACCATCACATAGGCGTATGGAAAGGCCAGAATGAGCGTGAAAAAAGTGACAATGAAGGCGCCCTGAAGGCTGCGCCAGATCACCGTTGCGGTAAAACTTTCGGAAAAGGCGCGTTGGTAGTTCTCGATCGTCCAGTGATCTGAGAAAAGAAACGTTGAGCGATCCAGCACGCGCAGGGAGGCATCGCCGATATAGAGCAATCCAACAGCGAGTGTTCCGACCAGGATGATTGCCGGCGTGAGCATCAGGTAAGGCGTGTACTTGCCGCCGCCCCTGGGCCAGATGAAAGCGAACGCAGCTTCGAGCACATCCATGATGCGCCAGGATATCGGGTATGAGGTGCGATACTTCCGCATAGATAAGATTCAGCGAATTCACGCAAAAACGCTGGGCGGCGTCCTCGCCGCCCAGCGCCGGGATTTGCGTTCTTAACCTTGCATGATCTGTTTGAACCTGGAGAACCACTCGCTTTCGTTCTCGACCTGAATTTGACCGGAGATCCGGATCAGGCGATCAAAATCCTCGGGCTTGGTCGGGTATGACGGGTCCGGAATCGGAACACCCGGGGGCGGTGTCAGACCCTCGACAACGCCGGGAAGACCCAGCCCGTCAAGCCAGACTTGCTGTGATTCCTTGGTGAGCGCTGAATTGATGTATTCCTTCGCCCAGTAAAGATCGCCCTCGGAATGGCCCTTTGGAATCCAGAGGCCGTCAGTGTCGAACTTTGCGCCTTCCACAGGAACGGTCCAGGCAAGTTCGACACCATTCTTCTTGGCGCCAAGCGCATTGGTTGAAATCGTGCACGCGGCATCGATCTCTCCATTCTGGAACCAGGTGACAAAATCAGGGTCTTCACCAAGCAGCGGATTCTGCTCCTTGATTTTCTCGCAGAATTCCCAGCACGCATCCATGTTGTCCGGAATGTCTTCGAGCTTTCCGCCGCCGGCAACCTGTGCCGGAAAGTGAAAACCGATGCCATCATTATAGAAAGCAATGCGGCCCTTGAACTTGTCAGCAAGAAGGTCGTGATAGGAATTCGGAGGTCCACCCGGGAACGCTGACGGACGGTACGCCAGAACGTAGACATAACCATAGGTGTTCACGATGGGATACCCATCAACACCAACTGGTTTGGCCAGATCCGTCGTTCCAGCGATATTTGAAAGATCGGACAGGTCTTCGCAAACACCCCGAAGCGCAGATTTGGTTGCGTTCGTCGTTGTGTCCCAGTTGATGTGAATTGGCGGGGTTCTGTTCTGCGCAACCGCTGCCCAGACTTTCGGCTGGATCTCGTTGTCTTCAGTGAGATCGTGAATGATGCGAATGCCGGTCTTGGCCGTAAACGGATCTGAAACACCATTTTTCAGTGCTTCCACCCAGGGACCACCCCAGGCGCGAATGATCATTTCACTCGGTTTGTCCGGTTCTGCGGCACGCAGAACTGACGGCATGGCGAGTGTGGTGACGCCCGCAGCACCGACAGCTGCTGACGTTTTCAGAAGATCGCGGCGATTTATCTTCCTGTCGAAAGACATGTCATACTCCCGTTTCTTGAGACCCGAAACATTCGGACCTTTCTATTGCGCGACAAAAACATGAAGGTCGCGGCTTTTCCATCCGATGTGGACGGTTCCTCCCAACTCGTGAGTTGCAAAGTCGTTCAGGTCGTGATGGAAAATTCGAATGGGCTCTTCTCCCAATTGGGGAACAGCGACTTCATAAAGAAGGCGCTCACCCTCGAAAATCACATCCGACACAATTCCGTCGAATTGCGCATCAAGGTTGCTCAGTTCTGATCTGTTCGCTGATATACGTATCTGCTCGGCACGAATGGCACCCTTGACGGCCTGCCCTTTCGTCGCCTTCGCATCAGCCCCTCGCATCACACCCGTGAGCAGGACGTCACCAAATCTGGCAGTAGCCTCCACTCTGGAATCCCGGGTCAGCTCACCGTCGAAAGCATTTGTCACACCAATGAAATTGGCGACAAATGAATTTCCGGGTGTCCGATACATGATCGACGGCGAAGCATCTTGCTGAATTTCACCGTCGTCCATGACAATGATCTGATCCGAAACAACAAGCGCTTCACGCTGATCGTGCGTAACATTGATCGTCGTGACGCCAAGTTCTTTCTGGATGCGCCTGAACTCGAGCTGCATCTCTTCCCGAAGTTTTCGATCAAGTGCCGCAAGCGGTTCGTCGAGCAACAGCAGGTCCGGTTCGAAGACAAGTGCCCGAGCGATTGCAACGCGTTGCTGCTGTCCACCGGACAACTGGTTGATGCGCCTGTCTTCCAGTCCGTCGAGCCGAACGAGGCTGAGATACTGAGACACGCGGTCAGGTATTGTGCGAGCATCGAAGCGGCGCATCTTCAACGGGAATGCAACATTTTCCGACGCGGTCATATGGGGAAAGAGCGCCAGTTTCTGAAACACCATCCCGATCGAGCGTTTGTTGGGTGCAACGGCACTGACAGCTTCACCGTTGATAAATATCTCGCCCTTTGTCGGGGTCAGAAATCCCGCAATCATACGGAGCAATGTGGTCTTTCCGGACCCGGAGGGTCCGAGAATTGTCAAGAAACGACCATGTTCCAGCTCAAAGCTGGCGTCTTTCACAGCTTTGAAATTCCCGAACTGCATTTCGACGTTCTTGGCTGAAACAGCCGCGTTATTCGATTCCATCACCCGGCCAGCCTTGTCGACTGTTTCACTCTCATAAGACCTGTGTTGCGGGTTGCTTTTCCTGTGAAGGTGCTTCGGAGAATTTTCATCATCCGGAGTGAACGCAGTCGTTCATGGACGTTTTCCGCACTGTGAATCAATACGCGATTCAAACATTGGGGTATTCGACGCGGCGATCATGATGGTTCTTGTGTCTATACATGAAGCAGGGAGGATCGACATTATCAAACCTTTCTGACCAAGCGCACGTCCCGAGATCAGCAAATCTCAGATTGTCGCCAGATAGCCGCCGTCGACGGCCAGACATTGGCCAGTCACGTATCTTGCAGCATCGCTCGCGAGAAAGATGACCGCACCTTTCAGATCGTTGGCATCTCCAAAAGTGGCCATCGGTATCTTGGCGAGCATCGCCTTCTGCCAATCCTTGTCCCGATAAAACGCATCGGTGAGTTCAGTACGAAAATATCCAGGCGCGATTGCATTTACGCGAATGTTCCTTGGTGCCCATTCAGCCGACAGCGCGCGTGTCATACCCAATAATCCGGATTTTGATGACGAATAGGGTACGGCTGTCGGAACACCGACATAGGATGTGAGCGAACATATATTGACGATCGCACCAGCACCTTTGGCCGCCATTGACCGCGCAGCCGCTTGCGCTGCGAAAAAAGCACCCTTCAGGTTGGTACCGCAGATCTTGTCCCAAAGTGCTTCATCAATTTCCAGCGACGGGCAAACCTCTTCATAGCCTGCATTGTTGACAAGGATGTCCAATCCGCCGAGGTTTCTCGCCGATTCAGATATTTCAACCGTGAGGTCGGAAACCTGTTCGACATCAAGTTGCAGACGGTGTGCCTTGCCTCCGAGCATTTCGATTTCTGCGCAAGTTTCATCAAGTGAGCCGAGCTTGCGCGATGTAACGATCACTTCTGCGCCGGCTTCTGCCAAACCAATCGCCATGGCCTGACCCAAGCCGCGGCTCCCCCCTGTCACGAGCGCCACCTTTCCACTCAATCCGAACATTGTGACGTTCATGGTTGCGCAATCCCCCGTTTTGCTCGTTTAAGTCGTAACGGCCCAGATCTGAATTTCTACACTCTTTTCCTGGTGACGGGTGATTTCAGGATTCAGACGCAGGATCTGGATTGCGTGAACCGGGCTGGCCCGGTCAGCGACCGGACCCGGTTCCCTGTCGTTTACCGAAAGTTGAGGGAAGAGCGCCTTTCCACCGTGCACCGTTTCGACCAGCTGCATGGGCTGTCAGGTTTTCGTCTATCTGTTCCCTGCAGTCCTGTTCGAAACAACACGCGCTGCCGCATATGACACGGCACCGATCAACAACAGGACGACCAGTGAAGTTTCTCCGATACGCGCATAGAGCGTCGGAGCAATACGGGCGGGCAGATCATGATCAAGAACACCGCGATACCCCAGGGGAAGATGTTCCAGAACCCGTCCATACGCGTCGATCACACCGCTTACGCCCGGGTTTGAAACACGGATGACCGGGAGACCGAGTTCCACAGCACGCATCCGTGCAATTTCGAAATGCTGATAGGGGCCCGTGAACGCGCCAAACCATGCGTCGTTCGAAATCGTCAGCAACCAATGCGGACGGTTGTCGACCGACGGCATGAGGGAAGGAAAGATGATTTCGTAGCAAATCAGCACCGCAAAGGACGGCACCGTCCCGACGGAAACCAGTGGAGGATGCTCCGGCCCGGTCAAGAAACCGCCCGAGCCCGAGACCAGTTGATCAATTGGCAGATAATCCGCAAGCGGAACGTATTCGCCAAACGGGACAAGCTTTCTCTTGTCGTAAACCGTGCCTAACCCGCCGCGATCGAATACCAGCACACTGTTCAGCGGACGCCGAACATTGTTTTCGTCCGTTCCCGCACGTATCGCGCCAACCACGACGATCCCGTCTTCGTTGGCAAGAGCCGCAAGCTGATTGTGTATCTCGGGTCTTCGCTGAAGACTGTAGGGGATCGCGGCTTCAGGCCAGACGATTACGTCACGTGCCTCTCCGCTTGCGAGGCTGCTTAGCGCATACTGCGTGGCAAAATGAGCCTCAAGGCGCTCCGGAATCCATTTCTCACTCTGATCGATCGCAGGTTGAACAAGCCGCAGGGTCGTCGTTGTTGATCCCACCGGCACGGACAGACGCTGTGCGCCCGCCACCCACGTCACCGCAAGAACGACGACAACACCGGTGAAACCGATGAATGCATGTCTGCGCCGGAATCCGGATGAAGGACAGATCAGCGCGGGGAACAACCCGCAAACGATGACGATCACGGTCGTCAGCCATGGTCCACCGATCGCTGCCGACTGAATGAGCTCGTCGGAGAACGCAAGTGACAACCCGAGCAGATTCCATGGAAATCCTGTCAGTATCCAGCACCGTACCCATTCGAAAAACAGCCATGAGATCGCGAGTAATATGGTGCGTGGATGACCCGGTCTGCTGAACGCCAATGGCAGTGCAACAAGGCCGATGAAAACACCAAATCCTGCCCCGATGGCCACAAGCGCAAACGGATACATCCAGCCGTGACTCGCGAGATCCACGAGAAGGGAATTGGCGATCCAGTGATACCCGAAACCGAAAAATCCGATCCCGAACATCCAGCCGTCCATGAACAGGCGGCGCCAGTTCGCTGCACCGTCGAGGACCCAGGCCAGACCCGTGAGCGAAACGACGACCAGAGGAAAGGCGAAAAGTGGCGGCATCGCGAGCGCCAGGAAGACGCCCAGAACCATCGTGAACGCCGAGCGGCGCCACCCGTGCAACCCGGCAATCCTGTGGCGGATATCCCTACTGGCTGCGATCGTTGACACGCCGAATCAGTAGTCCCTTGATCCGACGGGGATCAGCGTCCGTCACTTCAAACTCCAGACCCGCGTGGTGGCGAACAATTTCACCACGCGCCGGAATTCGACCAAGAATCGAATAGAGCATTCCACCGACGGTATCCGCGTCCTCGTCTTCCCCTTCGAGAAGTTTCAGACCGAGCTTCTTCTCAAGCGACTCCAGGGGAGCACGGGCATCCGCCTCAATCGTTCCGCTCGGATGGTCAGTGATGAGTACCGCTTCAGCGGCGTCATGCTCGTCGTAGATTTCGCCAACAATGAGTTCGACAACATCCTCGATTGTCGCGAGTCCGTCGATGCCACCGTACTCGTCAACGACCAACGCCATGTGCGTGCGCGCCGAACGCATCTTGAACAACAGATCGACGACAGGCATGGAAGGCGGAACAAACAGCACCTGACGTGTGAGCCTTACAAGGTCGTGTGGCTCGTCGTCCGTTCCCCAATGTTCGAGAAGATCGCGAACATGCACCATGCCGATCGGGTCATCGAGACTTTCCCGATAGACCGGCAGGCGGGAATGTCCGGCCTTGTGAAACAGTTCGACGACGCGTTCCAGCGGTGTTTCCGCCTCGACAGCCACGATGTCCACCCGTGGCACCATGACGTCGTCCACACGCAATGTTCCAAATTCAAGAAGATTGCCCAGCATCGAACGCTCGGCCGGTGTCAGCGCGTCTTCACCTTCCGCGTCAGAATCAAGCAGCACCTCGACCGTTTCACGCAGAGTGTCGCCGTTTCGACCGCGCAACAGGCGGCGCAACCACCCGGTCAGTTTTGCAGTTCCTGGAGGTTTTTCACCCATGACCGATTTCAGTGCCAGGACACACCCAGTTCGCAGAGTGCCTGTCGCTCAAGCGCTTCCATGTTTTCGGCATCACTCTCGGTTTGGTGATCATATCCCAGCAGATGCAAAACTCCATGCACGACCAGATGCACAAGACGATCACTTGCGGACATGCCACAGGCCTCAGCATCACGGAACATTGTTTCCCGTGCAATCATGATATCGCCCAGATGTGTTGGTGATTGCGCATCAGGATGCGGATTGAATTCGAACGGTGTACAGGTGTGTGAGGGGAACGAAAGCACATCTGTTGGTCCGTCTATCTGGCGCCACGCGTGGTTGAGCCTGTGCGACTCGGCGTCGTCCCCGAGCGCTACAAACAGTGACGCACGACCGTCGGGCAGATTCCGATCCAGCGTGACAGCACATGCCCTGCTGACCAGCGTCGTTACGTTTTCGAGATCAAACCACCCCGGATCGTCGACCCCGAGTTCCACTTCGATACGTCCATCATGCGTCGTTTCGAAGACGACCCGGCTCATCTCCTTGTCTCCGCGCGGTCACGGAAATCGTATGCCCGTATGATCCGCGCGACAAGTTCATGTCGCACCACGTCTGCATCATCAAAACGGATAGACCGGATGCCCTCCACACCCTCGAGGAGGGAAAGCGCCTGGGCAAGTCCGGATTTCTGCCCGGTCGGCAGGTCAACCTGACTTGGATCGCCGGTGATGACCATGCGCGAATTTTCGCCAAGTCGCGTCAGAAACATTTTCATCTGCATCGGGGTCGTGTTCTGCGCCTCGTCCAGTATGGCGAATGCGTTGGTCAACGTGCATCCGCGCATGAACGCAAGCGGTGCAATCTCGATGATCCCTGCGTCAATGCGCTTGTTTGCCTTGTCAGGTGCCATCGTATCGAAAAGGGCGTCGTAAAGCGGACGAAGGTATGGATCGATCTTCTCACGCAGGTCACCCGGAAGAAATCCGAGACGCTCACCCGCCTCGACTGCCGGTCGCGACAACACGATCCGGTCGACCAGACCGCGTTCAAGCATGGATACCGCCATTGCAACCGCCAGATATGTCTTCCCGGTCCCTGCAGGACCCAGCGCGAAAACCATTTCCGATTCCCGCAACAAACGAAGATACAGGGCCTGGTTCGGGGTTCTCGGAACGACCTGCCTCCGTGGCGTCGTGATACCCTTCCGCAATGCCTCGGGCTGCGCGGCCATCCGGATGACGGCATCGATTTCTGCCGGATTGACCTTGTGACCATCCTTCAGTCGTTTGTACAAACGGCGGAGAACACTCTCGGCAGTATCGATGGATACCGTTGAACCGTAGATGGAAACATGGTTTCCGCGACACGAAAAAACCACGTCGAGTTTGTCTTCAATGCGGGCAAGGTGGCGGTCATGTTCGCCGTAGAGGGATCCGAGCAAACCATTGTCATCGAACGAAAGGTTGCGTTTTTGTGTTTCCGTCCAGTCAACGGAAGGGCCTGTCATGCAGCGATGCTCTCCAGTGATTTCCGTTGCGCATTCTCACATCCGGTTCCGGCCAGGACACCGGCCATACTGTTCGGCAGTGCATCTATCAGCGTGACAGGGGCAACGTCACCGATCAGGCTGGTGCTGGATGTCACATGCACCGGTTGAAGATGCGGCGTACGACCCACGAACTGGTTCTGGTATCTGCCCGGTCTCTCGAAAAGAACGTCGACCGTTGAACCGATCGATGCGTGATTGAATGCATGGCGTTGTGAATTCAGCAACTGTTGCAAGGTTTGCAACCTGTCGTTCTTGACGTCCTCGTCTACCTGACGTGCTGCGCTCGCTGCCGGCGTTCCGGGTCGCGGACTGTACTTGAACGAAAACGCCGACGCATAACCAACCATACGCACAAGCGAGATCGTTTCTGCAAAATCGGCATCGGTCTCGCCCGGAAATCCGACAATGAAATCACCGGAGATCGCCATGTCGGGCCGGACGTTGCGAAGTTTCTCGATGATCGCAAGATAGCTTTCTGCCGTGTGGCGCCGATTCATCGCGCGCAGAACGGCATTGCTCCCGGACTGCACCGGAAGATGCAGATAGGGCATCAAGCGGGGAACGCTGCCGTGGACATTGATGAGATCGTCGCTCATGTCACGGGGGTGTGACGTGGTGTATCTGATCCGTTCAACACCGGTTGCCGCGGCAACTTCCTCAATCAGGCGCGCAAGTGACCAGCGCGTACCGTCTGTCCCCTGACCGCGCCAGGCATTGACGTTCTGTCCGAGCAGAACAACTTCACGTGCTCCGCTGTCAACGAGTTCATCAGCTTCGCGCAGGATGTCTGCAGCAGGACGCGAGGATTCCGCACCACGGGTGTATGGAACCACGCAGAAGGTGCAAAACTTGTCGCAACCTTCCTGAATTGTCAGAAATGCACTCGGTCCCCTAGGACGTCTGTTTTCCGGGAGACTGTCGAACTTGGAATCTGCCGGAAACTCCGTATCGATTCGCAGCCCGCGTGCACGATGCGCCCGTGCGATCAGTTCGGGCAGACGGTGATATGTCTGTGGCCCCACAACGATATCGACGATTGGCGCCCGGCGCTTGATCTCGTCACCTTCCGCCTGGGCAACACAGCCGGCAACCGCAACCATCATGTCCTTGCCGTGGTTCCGGCGAACTTGTCGTGCCTGACCCAGGCGGCCGAGTTCGGAGTAGACTTTCTCCGCTGCCTTCTCCCTGATGTGGCACGTATTCAGGATGACAAGGTCCGCATCATCCGGTGAACTGGTCTCGCTGTAACCCAGCGGCAGCAGCAAGTCCGTCATACGACCGGAATCGTAGACGTTCATCTGGCATCCGTAAGTCTGAATGAAGAGTTTCTTGGACAATCGCGTAGAGCTGCAGGTTATACCAGCGCCGGGGTCCTTTTCTGTTCTGCCTTGCAGACAACGGGGTGCCTCTTGTCACCGAGACACGTTGCCCAGACATCGAATTCAAGTCAAATCCGACACGTACAGTGCGGTTGTATATATACGATTTGCAGGAGCGTGCTAGTCTGGTTCAGCAGACATTTATTCGATGAGGCCGAGATGGTGCGCGTCGCGAGATTCGCTGATCTGACATCAACGGACATCTCGGGTGTTTCCGGTGAGGATTGTGTTGCCATCCTGCCCGTCGGTGCAATCGAGCAACACGGTCCGCATTTGCCGACCGGAACCGACTATTTCATCGCTGAAGGTCTGGTCTCGGCGGCGGTTGCACAAGCCACATCCGATGGCTGGATACTTGTTCTTCCAACCCAGTGTATCGGAGACAGCGTTGAGCACAGGTCGTTCCACGGTACGTTGAGCTTGCGCACCGAAACGCTGATCGATGCGTGGACCGGTATCGGAACCGAGTTGTGCCGGAACGGCATACACAAGCTGATCATAGTCAACGCGCACGGCGGACAGCCTCAAGTCGTCGACATCGTTGCCCTGCGCCTGCGCACGCGCAATGCGATGCTCGTTGTTCGCGGCAACTACATGAACTGGCCTCTTCCTGACGGTACGCCGGCCGATCCAGGCGGTATTCACGGCGGTATGCTGGAAACATCGATGATGCTCCAGTTACATCCGGAGCTCGTGCACATGGACAAGGCGGCTGAATTCAGATCGCGCACCGAAGAACTCGCGTCCAGCTACAGAAAATTCGGTCATGACGGACGGGCGGGATTCGCCTGGATGATGGAAGACCTCAACCACGCCGGCGTCGCCGGGCGTGCCAATGAAGCAACGCGGGAACTTGGCGCATTGCTCATGGATCACTACGCATCAATCCTCGCGCAACTGATCGACGACACACTGGAATTCGACAGGATTGGTCATTTTCGACTGGCCTGAACGGGTCAGGGAGGAACGTCAGCATGGACATGGCATTCACCGAAAAGGATCGGGAGATTCGAGACCGTGCGCGTGAGTTCACACGCAAACATCTTTTCCCACACGAGGAAGCCCTGGACCGCGACAACGCCTTGCCCGACTCCGTTGAGGAGTCCATTCGAAACGGCGTACTGGAATATGGATTGAATGCCATCAACCATTCGCCCGAGCACGGCGGACAGGGCATGACGATCGTCCAGCAGTGCATCGTCAACGAGGAAGTCGGCGCAGCCAGCAACATGCTGGGCGGGCGCGTCTGGCAACCACCAATCTGCCTGACCAGCGGGACAGATGAACAGATCGAGACGTGGCTGATTCCGGCCTGTCGGGGTGACGTTCGGGTCGCATTCTGTTCGTCTGAACCCGGTGCCGGTTCCGATGCAGGCGCGATCAGGACAAGCGCCACGCTCGACGGAAATCACTATGTGATCAATGGCGAGAAGATGTTCGCAAGCCACGCGGATTCCGCAGAACTCTCACTGTTGACGACAATCGTCGATGGCGATCCGACGAAGCCGACACTGTTTCTCGTTCCACGGGGCACACCCGGATTCAATGTTCGCCGGTTACCACACTTTTCGCAACGCAGCGGGCACGGACATCCGGAACTGGACATCGAGAACATGCGCCTGCCGACAACATCGATCCTGGGTGACGTCGGCACAGGTTTCGATCTCACGAAAGACTGGTTCGTGGAAGCGCGGCTCGCAATCGCTGCGCGAAGCATGGGGATTGCCATTCGCGCCGGCGAACTTGCATTGGCATGGGCACTCGAGCGGGAACAATTCGGGCACAAGATCATCGACTTTCAGGCCGTCGAATTCATGCTTGTTGATATTGCAACGGACGTGATGGCAGGCAAGTCAATGATCTATCGCGTGGCCCAGGAGATTGATTCAGGGCTTGACCGGAAAACCGCACACGCGAAGGCCAGTGCAATCAAGTATTTCTGTTCGGAGGCGGGTTTCCGTTGTGTCGACCGTGCGGTCCAGATTTTTGGCGGACGTGGCGCGATGTGCGAGAACCCGGTCGAGCGCCTGACAAGAGACATTCGCATGGAGCGAATCTGGGAAGGCACAACCGAGATTCAAAAAGTCATCATGGGTGGCCAGATTCGCAAGCGCGGCCTCGACCCCTACACAGGATGGCATTGACACCTGCCGCATTCAGCCAAACGGATCAGCGAGACAGTGACACATCCAGCGAACTTGAAAGAAATTGTCGAGAACGGCCTCTGTGCCGGTTGCGGATTATGCGAGTCGCTCGCCGGACGAGACCGTGTCCGGATGACATGGGTGGATCCTCCCGGCCGTCTGCGCCCCGCGATTCTCGAGGAACTCGATCCGGAAACAGAACAATCGATTCTGAGGAGCTGTCCCGGTGCGCTTCTCGACGAACCGTGTGATCCGATACGCCATGGACCCGACGTGCGGGAAGATACCTGTTTTGGTCCCTGGATTCGGGTCTGGAAGGGATTTGCCGCCGATCAGGAGATTCAGCACCGCGCTGCGTCGGGTGGAGCACTCACGGCCCTCGCAATCCATATGCTTGAATCCGGCAAGGTCGATCTGATCTGCCACGTAAAGGCAGACAAGAATCGCCCCATGCGTTCAACCAGTCATGTTTCGTACAATCGGGATGATGTGCTCGACGCCTCAGGCTCGCGGTATGGACCCGTCGCCCCTCTCGACAGATTTCACGAAATCCTGGACATGAACCGGCCATTTGCCGTGATCGGCAAACCGTGTGACATCTCCGGCGTTCACAACATGCGCAAGATCGACACCCGCGTGAACGAACTGGTTCGCTATACGCTCGCCTTCTCATGCGGAACCTTCGCCGATCTCGACAGTTCTCGACAGATGCTTGAACGCACCGGTTTTCCCGGAGGCAAGGATGGCGAGGACAATCTCACCGTGTACCGGTACCGCGGGTACGGATGCCCCGGCCCGACTCGGGCGATCGATACCGACGGGCGAATCTACGACGAACGCTATCTCGATTTCTGGTATGGTCCCCACGGATGGACGCATCAGTTTCGCTGCCGGATCTGTGCCGATCCCACCGGCGAGGCGACGGATGTTTCCGTTGCCGATGCCTGGCCAGGTGGCGCCCCTGTCATCGATGAATGGGGCGGTTACAACACCTTTGTTTCACGCACCGTTGTCGGAAACGATCTGATGGTTGATGCCATCGAAGCCGGTGTTCTGAAAGTAGAAGAGCACGACATCGACATCATGTACGACGTCCAGCCACATCAGGTTGAAAAGAAACAGGGGCTGAACGCGCGTCTGGATGCAATGGAGTCGTTCGGGAGCATTCTGCCCGACTTCCGTAACGTTCGACTCGATGCTGCCGCAGCACAGCAAAGCCCGTCGTTTCACGAGGAAAACCGTTCAGGCATGGTGGAGCGCCTTCAGAACGGCATTGCACGGGAACCTCTGCCGGAGGCCAAAACGCGCTGAGTTCCGCGCAGGGAACACCCTGCCATGCGATGGGTTCGTTCCGCATTCCGGAACGAAGTTCCGGAAAGGATTGAACGGAAACGCAACAACCCGGTGGACGGGCGGGATGCGTCGGCTTTCGTCACAACGACCTGCAGATTGCGATTTTTCTCCTCCAGTATTGGGCATCCGATAACCGGCTGGTACAGGACAGGTTTCCGGTTCTGTTAAAAGTCGATCGGACAGGTCATGTCCGGGTTTGTGAGACAGGCTGACTCGCGAGCCGTTGCTTGTGATATCACTGCTCGTCAGCAATGCGGGCTTTCCGGGTACACACGCATCCGTGCAACCGGTGCATCAAATTCACTTGTCGCGGCCAGGGTTCGTGTCTAGTTTCCGCTCTTGGCCGGTAAGCCGCAGCGAACCGACGGGTCAAGCACCAACGTTGCGGCGGCAATTCAGGCTTCACGCATTTTCACCGAAGGGATCCCGGATTGCTGTCCAGCGCAGAGGTCGGCGCAACACTGAAGGTGTCGGGAGTCACGGTCCGTTTTCAGGGCTTGACGGCTATCAATGGCGTCGATGAAGAAATTTCACAGGGTGAGATCCTTGGCCTGATCGGTCCGAATGGCGCCGGCAAGACCACACTTGTCAATGTCATGACGGGTTTCCAGGATCCGGCTGAGGGCGATGTGACACTTGACGGGAAATCGGTTGCGTCCATGCGGCCGCACACATTGCGGCGGCAGGGTGTTGCCCGCACGTTTCAGGCGGGACGTCTGTTCAGGGAGATGAGCGTCGTCGAGAATGTGGAAGTCGCCGGTGTCGGACTCGGACTCGGACGCCGTGAGGCGCGTTCGGAAGCCCGCGAGTTACTCGAGTGGATCGGGCTCGGTGACCGACAGAATGTCCTGGCTGGCGCACTGCCCTATACGGACGAACGCCGTGTCGGCATCGCCAGGGCCCTGGTCCAGTCACCCAAGTTCATACTTCTCGACGAACCGGCAGCCGGTATGTCCGACCTTGAATGCGACGATCTCATGAATCTCGTGGGACATATCCGGGATCGTTTCGGTTGCGGTGTAGTCCTCATCGAACACAACATGCGAGTCGTGATGGGGATCAGTGAGCGCATCCATGTACTGGATTCGGGCAGCACCATCGCACGCGGATCACCTGAAGAGGTTCAAAACGATCCGGCGGTGATCGAAGCATATCTAGGCAGGGAATAGGTATGCTGACCGTATCGGATCTACATGTGAGATACGGCAGGCTGGTTGCCTTGCGCGGACTCTCGTTTCAGGTCGAGGAAGGCGAGATTGCCTGCATCGTCGGACCGAACGGAGCCGGCAAGTCCACGACTTTGCTCACGATTTCCAGCGTGCTGCAACCGTACAGCGGAACCATCACGCTCGACGGCAAGCAGGTCAACGGCACACGCGCCGAGGATGTCGCGCAGATGGGTATTTCGCAGGTCCCGGAAGGCCGTCACATCTTCACGGCACTCACGGTTGAGGAAAATCTCATTGTCGGGGCCGCAACACGCTCCAACAAGACGGAAATCAGGAAAGACCTTGCAAACGTCACTGACATTTTCCCCATTCTCGGAGAACGCGCCAAGCAGTCTGCTGGCAAGCTCTCCGGTGGCGAACAGCAAATGCTCGCCATCGGACGTGCGCTGATGACCAGACCCCGTTTCATGACCATCGATGAACCGTCACTTGGTCTGGCGCCAATAATCGTCGACCGGGTCTATGAAGTTCTGGTTCACCTCAGGGAAGAACGCGGCCTGACCCTGCTGATCGTGGAACAGAGTTCCGAACGCGCACTCAAGGCTGCCGACACCATTCATGTCCTGCGCAACGGAGAAATTCAGCTCACGGGCAAGGCGTCCGACCTGCAGGACGGACGGGATGTGCATCGGGCATATTTCGGATTTACAAAGGAACATGAAGGCGAGGTCATGATCTGATGTCCTTTGCAATTCAGGTCATCGTGGACGGCCTCACTCTCGGCAGCTTCTATGCGCTTGCCGCGCTGGGAATCGGATTGCTGTTCGGGGTGCTGCGCCTGATCAACTTCGCACACGGCGACTTCATCACGGTGGGCGCGTACGCACTCATCATTCCTTCCGCCGCAACCGAAGCAATGCTCTTTATCGGTGCCGCCCATCCGCTCATCCTGATTCCCTCGATCGTGGGAATCGTTGTCGTGCTGGCCCTGATCTCGGAATTCGCCGTTTTCAGACCACTGCGAAATGCATCGCCTGCAACGTTGATGATCGGTTCATTCGCACTCGGTTTCATTCTCCAGAATCTGGTCATCATGATCTACGGTGGCCGCCCGAAGGCGGTCGGGATCTGGTCCGATCTCAATCTCGGTATCGAGATATTCGGCGCGATCAGGGTTCCACAACTGCAACTCATCATCATCGGCGTAACGATTGCACTCATGGTCACGCTCGTCCTGTTCCTCAAGCGTACCCGCTACGGCATTCACATGCGTGCCGCTGCAGAGGATTTCCGCATGGCGCGCATGCTGGGAGTCGAGGCGAACCGCGTGATCATGCTCGCGGTAGCCATCAGCGGAATGCTGGCGGCAGCTGTCTCGATGCTCTTTGTCGTGCAAACCGGTATTCTCGATTTCCGGATGGGCGTCCCGCTGATGCTGTTTGCCTTTATCGCGACGGTTATCGGCGGAATGGGGAGTCTCCTCGGCGCTGTCGTCGGCGGTTTCACGGTCGGGTTTCTGAGTATCCTTCTCCAGACTTTCCTGCCGTCTGAATACAGGGTTTTCCGCGACGTCTTCGTTTTCGCGATCGTCATCGTCATTCTGGTTGCGCGACCGCAGGGTCTGGTTCTTTCTGCTGCCACCAAGGAGCGTGTCTGACATGGAACCGACCAGCCGGTTCGGTCACATGGTGCGCAACGTGTGGCCGCTGCTTTTCTTTGTTGTCGTGCTTCTCGTGATCGTCGGCGGCATTCAGCTCGTCGGCGACCGGATTATCAGCCAGTCGCTGACCGAGGCGCTCATACGCCTTTCAGTTGTCGTCGGCCTCTTCATCTTTATCGGCAATTCCGGGATCATTTCGTTTGGCCATATCGGTTTCATGATGATCGGCGCCTACGCGACCGCCTGGCAAACCATGGATCCGATGACCAAGGATATCTTCGTACCCGGGTTACCCGCGTATCTGCTGACCCATTCCCACAACTGGGTGGTGGCCACGGTGATCGGCGGTCTTGCCGCTTCCGTCGTGGCCTTCATTTCCGGACTGGCGCTGATGCGTCTCTCCGGTATCGCCGCCTCGATCGGCACCTTTGCGCTCTTCATGAGTTTCTATTCGTTCTATCTGCAGTGGAGCACGTGGACTGCGGGCCAGAGTTCACTTGTCGGAATACCGGTCACGACCACGCCGTGGGTTGCACTCTGCTTTGCCATTGCCGCCATGGCGGGCGCGTTCCTCTATACACATTCGCGCTTCGGCCTTGCTCTCAAGGCAAGCCGCGAAGACGAGGTGGCGGCGCGCGCGGCAGGGGTCAACGTCACCTGGCAACGCCTGATCGCATTCACCATCAGCGCGTTTTTCGTCGGTATGGCAGGCGGCCTCTACGGCCACTTCCTGGGTCTGTTGACCGTGGATACCTTCTATCTGCCCTTGACCTTCATAACCCTTTCGATGCTGGTCGTGGGTGGCATGCAAAGCCTCTCCGGTGCTGTGCTGGGCACAATCGCGCTGTCGTTTGTCATCGAATTCCTGCGCGCCTTCGAGAAGGGATTCAACTTCGGCGACACGGTACTCAACCTGCCGGCGAGCTCCGCCGAGGTGGGGCTGGGAGTCGTCCTGCTGCTGATACTGATCTTCCGGCCCTCCGGTCTCTCGCGAAACACGGAGATCTACTGGCCGTGGAAACAGAAAATGTCAGCAACAACCGTTACCCGTCGGCAATCCTGAGGAAACCGGTTTCCCCTCGATTGCGGCGTACTTGTTCAGGCCAGGGCATTGCGCATATGGTCAAAACGGGTGTTTCGCGCGTGCCGCGCCTCAAGGGCCTCGTCCATGGTGACTTTCACGAAACGGGTCTGCGTGTGGGGCTGCATCTGGCCAATCAGATCCATGTCCGCCGAAATCACCGTACCGAGCATGAAGTAGCCACCACCCGAAACAGCGTCGCGATGCAGGACAATCGGTTCCGTCCCGCCGGGCACCTGAATGGAACCGTAGGGATAGCAGCCATCGACAATGTTCGAGGGGTCTGAACCCGCCCCGAACGGGCGCTCGCGTGCGTTGAACTTGATGGGTTCGCCACCGCGAAAACGGTAACCGATGCGATCTGCCTCGGGCGCAACCTTCCAGGTGTCAGCGAAGAACTGGTTCTGCGAGACCTCTTCCATCCAGTGCCAGAAGATGCCGGGAAGAACCCTGAGTTCGACAGACGCTGAAAGAGCCGGCCGCAACGCCGCAGACAACTCCCGGTTCACACCTCCTGTACCCGCACCAAGTGGAATCTCATCACCTTCGGCCAACGGGCGACCGTGGAAACCACCGAGTGCACCGAGAACATAAGTTGAGCGGCTGCCAAGCGCCGGCGGCGTGTCGATCCCTCCTGAAACGGCAATATAGGAACGTGCGCCGCCCTTGAGAAAATCGAAGCTCAGGACGTCGCCGGACCGCACGTCAAACGAGCACCAGTTCTCCCGGGCATCACCGTTGACGCGTGGCGTCATTGCGGCACCGGTGACAGCGACAACCGCATCGCGCGTGAATTCCAGTTCCGGACCCATGAAGGTCGCCTCGAGTGCAGCCGCCCCCTTGTCGTTGCCAACCAGGAGATTGGCTGCTTCGATCGCATAGTGATCCATCGCGCCCGATTGCGGGATCCCGAGATGATAGTAACCGGGCCGTCCGAGATCCTGCACGCTGGTCGCCAGACCAGGCTTGATGACTCTAATCATCGAGGGCACCCTCCAGACGCGCGTTGTATGCGTCGATGTCGCGATTGAATTCGTCGAGCGAGAATTCGACCTTCCTCACCTTTGGTTCGTACCGGTTTGCTTCGACAATCTCGCATGTTTCGTCGTAGGCACTGCGGTCAACCGGTCTGAATTTCACCAGATCCCCGGGGTTGAAGAAGATCATGAAATCACGGAGATAACTCGTCTCCTGTGCGGGGTCGTAGATCGGCATCGGCGTAATACCAAACATCTGATAGCCGCCGGCGCCCCGGACAGAATAGATGCAGGAAAAGCAACCGCCGTATCCGACGGTCAGCTTGGGCGTATCCGTCCTCGGCCTGAGATACTTGGGAACCTCGATCTGCCGGTCCCGTCCGACGGTCTGATAGAGAAATGGCAAACCTGCCACAAAACCGACCATGGAGACGAACCATGGCGATCCGGAATGCGCCGTGATGAAGTCTTCGACAGTGTTGAAACCGTTGATCCGGGCCGAATAGTCGAGATCCGTTCCTGACGGATCCTGATGGCGTTCCCGGAAACGCATGAGCGTTTCGTGTGTCCAGGGATCGTTGTAGTAGACGGGAACTTCAATGATCCGCGTGTCGAGCACGGTCTTGGCCTGCCCGGCCTCTTCCTCGAGTTTGCGTATTTCGCCCAGCATATCGTTCGGGCTGATGCGGTCAGGGTCAAACTTGACCTGAAACGAGGCGTTGGCGGCACAGATTTCCGTCACCCCGTCGATCTGGCTTTCCCTGATTGCGTTGGTCAGGGAAAGGCTCTTGAAAAACGCCTCGAGAGACATCTCGGTGTCGACCTCGCAGAATATGTGCTCGTCACCACCAAAGGTGTATCGTGTTTCCATCCTGCGCGCGCTTCCTCCTTGCCTGTTACGGGTTGACGGGATTGGTTTCGAGCCAGGGCTCGAGAAACTGGGTGTGGACGGCGTTGGCATGAACGGCCTCGCTCGCCGCAAGCGCCTTGTGAAGCGGAATCGTGGTCTTGATTCCATCGATGACCATGGCCTCAAGAGCATCGCTCATGCGTGACAGGGCCTGATTTCGGTCAGCACCGTGCACGATCAGTTTGCCGATCAGGGAATCGTAAAACGGTGGAATCTGGCAGCCCTCATACAGCAGCGTGTCGAATCGCACATGGTGCGCCGCGGGAACCGTGAAGGTTTCGACGGTACCGGGCATCGGCATGAAACCGTTGGACGGATCCTCGGCATTGAGACGGCACTCGATCGCATGACCATCGATCGTGATGTCATCCTGCGCAATGGAAAGCGGATTGCCACCCGCGATACTGATCATTTCTGCGACAAGGTCGACGCCGGTGATCATTTCCGTAACCGGATGTTCAACCTGGATGCGGGTGTTCATCTCGATGAAGTAGTGCCTGCGGGTTTCATCGTCGAAGAGAAACTCCATCGTACCGGCGCCACTGTAACCAACGGACCTGGCGAGAGCGACCGCACTCGTACAGACAGACTGTCTTTCGGCGTCCGAAAGCGCTGCGGACGGCGCCTCTTCCCAGACCTTCTGTCGACGCCGCTGCAGAGAGCACTCCCGTTCGAAGCAGTGCAGAGCATCATGCCCGTCACCGAGCACCTGTACCTCGATATGGCGCGCTTTCGAGATCAGCTTTTCGAGATATAGCGCTGGATCGCCGAAAGCCGCGCGCGCCTCGTTTGCTGCCGCCGGCAGGAGTTCATCCAGCATGGCCGCGTCCCACGCGACCTTGATACCTCGACCTCCGCCCCCCGCTGCCGCCTTGATCATCACCGGATATCCGATTTTCAGTGCAGCTTCGCGTGCGGATTCCACATCATCAAGCACGCCGTCGTTGCCCGGAACGACAGGAACACCGGCAGCCGAAGCGGTCCGGCGTGCCGATGCCTTGTCACCGAGGAGTGCAATGGTCCGTGAATCGGGACCGACGAAAACAAGCCCGGCATCCGCCACGGCCCGTGCAAAATCGGCGTTTTCCGAAAGAAATCCGTAGCCGGGATGAATCGCGTCGGCACCTGTGTCTGCCGCAGCTTTCAGAATCGCACCACTGTCGAGATAGGACTTTCTGGCGTGCGGCGGTCCGATTTCGACTGCTTCGTCTGCATTGCGCACGGCAAGTGAGTCGGCATCGGCTGTACTGTAGACCTGAACAACCGGAATACCCAGCGTCCTGGCGGCCCGCTGGATCCGTACAGCAATTTCGCCACGATTGGCGATCAGGAGTTTCTTGATCGCCATCTGGAATGTCAGTCGAGTTGGATCAGTGGCTGGCCGGCCATGACCGGATCTTCGTTCTCCACGAGAAATGCATTGATCGTACCAGCCATGTCGGCCTTGACCTCACTGAAGGTCTTCATCACCTCGACGAGTCCGATCACGTCGCCAACCGCCACGCTGTCGCCTGCTTCCTTGAACGGTGGGCTCTCGGGTGCGGGACGGCGATAGAACGTACCCGGCAACGGTGAGACTATCTGATCCGCCATAATCCTCTCCTCGTTTCAGGCCATGTAGGGACTGATGGCCTGACGCACGGCAGTTGCGACATCAACGGCATTCGGGGTGTCGGAGTGCACGCAGATCGTGTTCGCACGAACAGCAATGTCGACACCTCCCGTTGAACAGGTTTTACCCTCCTCGATCGCCCGCACGGCACGCCGGGCTGCATCATCCGGGTCCACCGGATCATGGACGCGTGTGATGATCAGACCGCCCTGATCGTTGTAGTAAAGGTCTGCATAGTATTCGGCCACAAATTCATGACCGCGCGCGGTATAGACCTCCTCGTGCTGCGTATCGATCATTCCGAACAACGGCACGTTGAAGACATCCGCTGCATCACATACTGCATGGGCAATGTGATCGAGACGCGCCGACATGCCATAGAGGGATCCGTGCGGCTTGATATGGTTGAGTTCCATACCCTCGGCCTCGAGGAATCCCTTGAGCGCACCGACCTGATAGATCAGGCAGTTGGCCATTTCCTCGCGGTCCATCTTCATCTCGCGCCGTCCGAAGCCCTGAAGATCCGGCAACGAGGGATGGGCGCCGACGCGGACGCCATTCTTCTTCGCCAGACGGACAGTGTCACGCATGTGATTGTAATCGGAGGCATGAAATCCGCAGGCGACATTGGCGACGGTAATAAGCGGCATCATGCCCTGATCATCACCCATGACATACAGGCCATAACTCTCGCCCATGTCACAATTCAGATCGACAGCCATGCAGTTTACTCCGATTTCGACGGCGTTCGGGTCAGCATGTACGTGCCGTTTTCGTGCAGTGACGCATGCCAACCCGGTTCGATGACAATGGTTGTTGTTTCTTCCTCGATCACCGCAGGGCCGGCTATGACGGCACCTGCGCCCAACCGGTCGCCTTCATAGACGGGTGCATCCGTTCCAGTCCCGTCTGCAGAAAATATCATCGACCGACGGGTCTTGATAAACGAGTCGGCATCGGCTCCGTCCGCGAGTGTCGGGAGATCCGGTTTGTCAACCAGTCCGTAAAGTGTGCTCTCGAGATTGACCACCTCGATCGGCGTATGGCGTTCCGAGTAGGTATAGAGCTGCTCGTGCTTGGCATGGAACGCGTTTTTCAATCGATCGACCGTCTCTTCGCTGACGGTAAAGATATCAATTTCGACAGTGCATTCATGAACCTGACCGACATAGCGCATGTCGATGGAGCGCTGGATCCGGATACGGTCGCGGGGAAACCCGTCTGTCTCGAGATGCTCGATACCGGTTGTCTCGATGTCCGCGAAATTCCGGTTGATCTCGTCGTAGGCCTCCTGCCCCTCCAGACGAAGCGGACACGTGGCCATGTAGTTGTATTTTACGTCCGATATGATCTGGCCGAACGCACACAGTCCCGATGCGAGTTTGGGTACAAGGACGGTGTCAATGCCCATCTCGGTGGCCAGTGCGGTGATATGTGCTGCGCCCGCACCTCCTGCTGCAACCAGTACAAAATCGCGCGGATCGTAACCGCGCTCGACCGACACCCGGCGAATGCCGTTCACCATGTTGGAGTTGACAATGGTGAACATCCCGTATGCCGCCCGTTCGACCGACATACCGAGTGGTTCGGCAATACGCGCACGCACCGCCTCCCAGGCCTGGTCACGATCGAGAGTCATCCGGCCGCCCAGAAGTGCCTCGGGATTGAGATAACCGAGAATCAGATTGGCGTCCGTGGTCGTCGGTTCGGTTCCTCCCGCACCGTAACAGGCGGGGCCTGGATCCGCTCCGGCACTGTGCGGGCCTACCTGGAGGAGACCCATGTCGTCGATCCATCCGATGGAACCGCCACCGGCGCCGAGTGTCTCGACCTGAATCATCGGCACACCAATCCGGTAGCGCAGAAAATCGATATCCTTGTTGATGTTGGTGCTGCCGCCGCGGGTCAGCGTGATGTCGAACGATGTACCACCCATGTCGATCGAGATGACATTGTCGTATCCGAAAAGACGGGCGAAGTAGAGACCGGCCTGGGGAGCCGATGCCGGACCGGAATTGATTGCGTACACAGACCGGTCGGTCATGGCCTGGCCAATGGCAAGTCCACCGTTGGACTGGAAATAGCGTACGGGATAGATCGCACCAAGGTCCTGAAAGTACTGGTCAATGCCGTCGACATATCCCTTCAGGATGGGGCCGAGATAGGCATTGGTAATGGCTGTCGAAGTTCTGGTGTATTCCCGGATCTGCGGATAGAGCTCGGATCCGACCGTCAGATAGGCATCAGGCATCATTTCCCTGACGATCTCGGCGGCACGCATCTCGTGGTCCTGATGAAGAATCGACCAGATGAACGAGACTGCAACCGCCTCCACACCTTCCGCAATGAACAATTCGCATGCTGCGCGAACATCATCCTCGTTGAGCGGCGTCTTGACCGACCCGTCAGAGACGACACGCTCGGTCACACCGCATCGCAGGTAGCGCGGAACCATCATGAGCGCAGGGGGGTAGTCGGCGTCGTAACGGTAGCCGTCTTCCTTGTGCCCGAGGCGAATCTCGATGGAATCCTCATGTCCCCGGGTACAGATCAGTCCGGTCTTCGCACCCTTGTGCTGAATGAGGGCGTTGAGGCCGACCGTCGTGCCGTTGATGCACAGGTCGCACTGCGAGATCACGTCCTGCGGTTCAAGACCGGTATCGTCCGAGATCAGCCCGAGGCCTGTCGAGATAGCTTCGGTCGGGTCCTGCGGGGTGGACGGCGACTTGTAGAGGCGAACGCCTCCTTCTGCATCGGCAAGAACGAAATCGGTGAACGTGCCACCGGCGTCGACGCCAAGGCGGTATCGAGTACGCATGCAATAATCCCTGAAAAACGAGGCTTCTAGTCGGCCGCGATGTTGGTCTGGCGAATTGCGGCGGTGGTCTCCATGTCAACGATGAGGTTCGCGGCATCCGCAAACACCACGCCGTAATCCTCGCGCGCGCCTTCGATCGACACGAGCCGGTTTTTCACATCCCAGACCACAGCATCAATGCTGCGGGCAAAGGGATCACCGTAGCCGCCACCACCCGGGTTCACATTGGCGGCACGTTGCCCGGGTTCGATGGTTTCGATGATGTTCTTGCGAATGGTCTCGACTTCACCGTCGCCACGGTCGATCTCGATGCGCCCCACCTTGGGAGAATCCATGCGCGACCATGCTCCGGCGGCACCGGTTGCCGGATACTTGCGCCCTTCCCCGAATGTGATGAAATCCATCGGACGGTCGAGGGGTTCGACTTCCCAGCGTGTTCCCGAACCGCCACGGTACTTTCCTGCACCCGCAGAGTCGGTCATCAGGCCGTAGCTGTGAATGACGATCGGATACGAATACTCCAGGAGTTCCACGTCACCCGACGTCAGTGCGCCAAAACAGCATTCCGGACCACACGCATGCCATCCGTCCTGTGTTGGCGTCGCGCCGGCGCCGGAAATCAACGATGCCAGAACCATCGTGACGTATTCTTCGTCATGCCGGGTGTCCCAACCGGCAATATTGCAGCCGTTGGCATGACCCCAGCCAGCCGACACCTTGTCCGGCGCAGCCTTCTCGAATGCCAGCCTGACCGCGTCGGTCAGGGTCTCCATGGGCGTCGTCGTGCAGTTCATGTGCGGAGCCGGTTCGACCGCGTTACAGATTGTGCCTTTCGGCCCCATGTCGACGTCAAAACAGCGGTAGAGGCCCTCGTTGTAGGGCGGCGGCAACTGGGCAAACATCATGACACCGAGGTAAACGCCCGAATAGGAGTTCCCCTCGTAGGAATTGATGAAATACGGGATCTGTTCCGGACTGATGATCTGGATCTTGCAGGTATCGCCTGTGATCGTGACAGTCGCTTCAATATCGAGGTCCCCGAAGCCGTGTCCTGCGTCCTCAATGGCTGAAAGCGCCGTATATGTGCCGTCGGGCACAGAACTGATCAGTTCGCGCATCTGCCGATCAGCCATGTTCATGAGTTCGTCAATGCAGGCGCGTACCTGGTCAAGACCATACTTGTCGAGCAGTGCAATCAGATTGCGTTCCCCGACCTGCACGGCACCGAACTGGGCGTTGAAATCGCCTTCCTGGTCGCGCCGCGCACGCATGTTCGTGAGAAGCATGTTGACGACGTCGTAGCGCCGTACGCCCTTGTCATAGACCTTGATTGGCGGGATACGCAGACCTTCCGCATAGATCTCCTTTGCATCGGGGTTGTAGCCTGCGGGGACCGGACCGCCGATATCGGTCAGATGTCCCTTGCATACGGTCCAGAAGACCAGTTCGCCGTGATAAAACACAGGCTTGTACATGCAGGTATCGATCATGTGGCTGCCCATATAGGCAGGATCGTTGTGCAGGATTACGTCACCGGGGTGAATATCATCGCCAAAATAGCCTGCCACAGCCTTCATGGCCGGTATCAGGCTCCCGAGATGAATCGGGATATCCTGCCCCTGCATGATCATTTCGGGCACATGATTGAAGAGTGCGTTCGAATAGTCGTGCGCGAGATTGAACACGCTTGAACGGGCTGTCTTTTCCAGGGAAAGCGTCATCTCCCTTTGCGTGGTCTCCAGGACTCCACGGACAACAGAAAGTGTAATGGGATCGACTTTTGCCATGAGAGATCTCCGCTTCCCTTCGCTCGTTGCTGAATCATAACTATAACGCATTCCGCTGCAACCGTGGCACGCGTTCCGTATCGCGGGACACTGGGACGAATTCGTCTTGCCAGAACAGTTTGTTGTGCGGTTGTCAGCACGTTCCCGTGATGTATTTCCCTGCCGTCTTTTCAGGACGTGGGACGCCTGCGATGCCAGTCGGTTGCCTGCTGAAAAGCATGACCCGCATTGAGAACAGTTGACTCGTCGAATGGCCGGCCAGCCAGTTGCAAGCTGACCGGAAGGCCATCGTCAGCACCGAATCCGCACGGAATGACGAGTGCGGGAAGTCCGGTCAGATCGAACGGTTCCGTGTTTCGCAAGAGCGCACCGAACACGGCTTCCTCGTGCCCGTTTATTCGCACTGTTGATTCACCGATCGGGGTTGCGGTCAATGGAATGCCCGGTGTGGCGATGAGATCGACCTCATCGAGGACTGCCGCCATGCTTCTGCCCAGAAGCGTGCGGAAACGCTGGGCATGCAGATAATCCTTGGCGAGCAACTGATCGCCAATCTCCAGGAAGGTGCGAACCGAATCCGTGTAGAGGTGGGCACGATCATCAAGTGTGTCGTCGTGCCATGCGGTTGCCTCTGCGATGTAGATCGCCAACGCTGCCGCAGCCGCATGTTCTATGTACGCGACATCGACATCGACAAGAGTCGCTCCGAGCTTCTCGAGCGCGCCCAATGCGGTCTCGACGACATCGGTGACGCGCCGTTGCGACTGATCAAAGAAGTGCCGCCGCGGAACCCCGATCCGCAGACCCTCGATATTGCCGGATAGCGCGGCACTGCAAGCGGGAACAGGGCGATCCGGCGCTGCAGAGTCCTTGCCATCCGCGCCTGCGGTTGCGTCAAGGATCAACGCCGCATCAGCTGCTGAACGTGCAAGCGGTCCCGAGTGGTCCATGGTCCAGCAAAGAGGCAGGATTCCGGTCCGTGGCACGCGACCGTACGTCGGCTTGAGTCCTGTCACACCACAACACGCTGCAGGCATCCTGATGGAACCGCCTGTATCAGAACCTGTCGCGACAGGTGTCAATCCGGCCGCCACAGCGGCCCCCGAGCCACTGCTCGAGCCGCCCGGAATGCGCGCAGTATCCCATGGATTGCGGCATGTACCGAAGGCAGAATCCGTCCCGGTCGGACCATAGGCAAATTCATGCGTGTGAAGTTTTCCCAGCATGATCATGCCTGCCGCGGAGAGGCGCGCCACCGCAGTCGCGTCTGTCTCGGGGACATTGTCCGCCAGAACCCGGGAACCGCCGGTGGTCAGAACACCGGCTGTGGCATAGAGATCCTTGTGCGCAATGGGCAGGCCATGCAGTGGCCCGCGTCTGCCGCTTTCCCGTATCTGGTTCGCGGCTTCGACTGCCGCCGCACGTGCAGAATCGGCTGTTACTGTCACAAAGGCGTTGAGCTTTCCGTTTTCGGCTTCGATGCGCTCCAGCAACGCTTCCGTGATCTCGACCGGATCTGCAGATCCGGCATCGATGGCCTGTGAGAGCTCCGCAAGGTCCATCGCGCAAAAGTCGTTCATGGCCTTGATCCGTCAGAAGGCGGCCCAGCGACTTTCGTCGTCTCGACGGGCTGAAAGATCACAGCCGGTTCAATGTCCTTGAGCGGAAGCTGCCGCAGTGCCACCATTTTTTCGAGGATCGGCTCGAAAACCTGCACATAATCCTGCGCACGCTCCGCATCGAGCGGATGCCCTGCGTTTTCGGAAGCGACGGCCCGGATTGTCGTCGCGCTGATCTTGCTGCGTTCACCCATCACTGATGCTCCTCTCTCCCTCCATGACACCTTCGATCGTCCCTGCGCAAACCGTCTGCAAAAAACAGGCCGATACGCTCTGCTGCCACCTGACAGTTCACGATCATCTGGCCGCCAGTTTCATGTTTTCGGTATCCGAATCGCCGGCGCGCTTGCCGAACATGCCCTCGGCACGCAGTCCGAGCCAGTGACCGTACTGGATTGGCCAATCAGCGAAGGCATCGGGTTCATTCAGTTCGAGGGCCGCATGGCGGGCCCAATAGGGATTGTGTAATGCCTCGCGTGCCAGCGCCACGAGATCTGCCGCGCCGACGCGCAGGATGCTCTCTGCCTGTGCCGCTGATGTGACCAGACCAACAGCCTGGGTCATGACATCCGCATCGCGACGGATGTCCGCCGCATGGGCGACCTGATATCCCGGAGTCGGCAGAGGCAGGATGTTCTCGCCGTAACCGGAGATGCCACCGGACGAACAATCCACGACATCGACACCACACGATTTCGCTTCCCGTGCGAGAACGATGGAATCCTCGATCATCCATCCATCACGCTTGCCGTCCACGCACGACAGGCGCAGGAAGAGAGGCATGTCCTGCGGAAGAACGGCCCGCACAGCTTCCACCACTTCAAGCGTGAAGCGCATGCGGTTCTCCCGGCTCCCGCCGTAGGCGTCTGTCCTGCGATTGGACATCGGCGAATAGAAGCTGTGGCTGAGATATCCGTGTGCACTGTGTATCTCGACAACGTCGAATCCGATCCGGACGGCGCGTCGCGCAGCCTCTGCCCATGCCTCGATTACGTCCCGGATTTCATCTCTGGACAGTTCGTGCGGCGTAATCCAGCCTTCATCGAAAGGAACCGGGCTTGCTCCAACGATCTCCCAGGGGACCTCGCCCTTTGCAATCTCGCGCGGCGAAAGGGGACAGTCTCCTTCCCAGGGTCTGCTGATGCTGGCCTTGCGCCCCGCATGAGCGAGCTGAATGCCTGCTGCAGATCCGCGTGCCTTGATCAGCTCCACCACACGCTTCATGGGTTCGATATGTTCGTCGGACCACAGCCCGCTGTCGCCCCAGGTTATCCGGCCGCGCCGCTCAATAGCAGTCGCCTCGACAAAAACCAGCGCCATGCCACCCATCGCAAACTGGGCAAGATGTATGGTGTGCCAGTCGTTCAGCAGACCCTCGACCGCGCTGTACTGGCACATGGGCGAGACAACCGCCCGGTTCTTGAGTGTCAGCCCCCTGACTTCCAGCGGAGCGAAGAGAAAGTTGCGGCTCATCGTCAGGATGTACTCCGCACGTTTTCGCTGCCTGCCCAACTTTCAAGGGAGGGAACATTGAAGTTGACCAGGAAATCGATCTTCGCGAACAACCACCGGCCGTCGACACGAACATATTCCTCGACATAGTCACCGAGGATCCAGCGGCTGACCGTCCTGCCTTTCTCCATCATCGTACAGGGCATGAGCATGCGCCACTTGCCGATTGCCTGATCCCCGTCAACATCGATGACGGCGTTCATGGCCAGATGTGCAGCAAAGACGATCTGTGCAGAAATGCCTCCAAAGAATTCCTCGATCGCCGCCCGACCGGCGTGGTGCCCGAAGACCGCACTGGTCCACACGGCTTCATCGATGAACAACGGACCGAGATCTTCGGGCGGATACCCCAGATCACAATGTTCCATGTAGACATGCTTGAGTTTTCGGATGGCCTCGATCGATTCGAGGCGATCGATCCTGTCTTCGAGGTTTGCGTTCACAACAGATTTCCTCCTGTCCTATCCCGCCGCCGGAATGATCGCGAGGCTGCCCGACGGCTTTCGACTGACAGAGGCACCCGGGCCGACCACAACCGTGGTGAATGAATTCTCGACAATCACCGGACCGTCGAGCGCATCGTCCGTATCGAGTGAGCGGAAGCTCCGAATATCAGCGTCCAACCAACCCGCACCTGCGAAATATGCTGGTCTTGATCCGGTTGTCGCAGCACCCGCCTCTTCCTCTACAAGGCTCTGCAGCGGCCGCTCGCGCAATCGGCAGCTGACGCGTGCCGACCAACCGATGATCTCGACTTCGGATTCCGGATCGCTGATAGCGAAAATTTCTTCGTGCGACTGATGGAAGTCCGCCACGAGATTCCTGATATCGTCAGAACTTGCAAACCGTTTCTCGCGCAATGGCACCTCGATCTCCCAGACCTGATGCGGGTATCGTGCCTCGGCGCTGAACACGACAGTGGTTTTCTGCACATCCGCACCCGCAGATTCCGCAAATGACCTGCATTGCGCTGCAAGCCGATCGAGAACGGTGTCGACTCCGTCCCGATCGAACGCATCGGTCGTCGTGTGATGTGTTGCCCTGTAGACCTGGACAAGATCTGACATCAATGCGCCGGATGCACTCAGGGCCGCACCGACCTCGGGAATCAGAACCAGTGGACAGCCAAGGCGTCGGGCGACGCGTTCAGAATTCAGTCCCGCAGCGCCGCCGCCGCCGATCAATACGGCTGTTGACGGATCAATCCCCTGGTTGACCGTGATATCCATGATCGCCTGGACCATGTTCTCCGTCGCCACCTCGACGATGGCCAGTGCAGCGTCCTCGACCGAGATACCGAGACGATCAGCGATGCGGATTTCAATCGCCGTTCTGGCTGCCGCTGTATCAAGTTTCATCCGTCCGCCCAGAAAGAACGTCGGATCGACATATCCCAGCGTGACACAGGCATCCGTGAGCGTCGGTTCGGATCCACCCTGCCCGTATGCTGCGGGTCCAGGGACTGCCTGCGCCGATTGCGGGCCTACGTGGATCAACCCGCCATCATCCACCCACGCAATGGAACCACCTCCCGCCCCGATGGATCGAACATCGACCGACGGAAATCCGGTCATGTGCCCCCGATAGGCACCGCCGATCCAGGTTTCCCGGGTCCACGGAATACGACCACGCCGAACCAGTGAAAGATCATATGTCGTACCGCCGGTATCGGTCACGATAGCCGTTTCGGCCTCCGCATCGATTGCTGCAAAGTTTCGACCGGCGACCGGCGCCATTGCAGGTCCGGAGTTGATCAGGTGGACCGGACTTTCCGCCGCATCTCCTGCGTCGATGACACCGGCCCCGGACGTCACGATGAGAACCCTCCCGGCAAACCCTGCTTCCTCGAGTCGCCCCTGAAGGTTCTTCATGTATCCGGTCATCAGTGGCTTGAGGGACGCGTCGACTGCAGTCGACGAGGCCCGGCGATACTCCCGCAGGGACGGGTTGAGTCGATGCGAGAGCGTATAGGGAACACCGGGCAGGCCTTCATCAAGAAGTTCGGCAATCCGGACCTCATGGGTCGGATTGACAATGGACCAGAGCAGGCAGACAGCGACCGCTTCGACCTGTTGTTCGGCAAGTCTGGCGATAGTCTCGCGTGCCTGGTCCTCGTCGAGTGGCTGCAGAACTGTACCGTCTGCCATGATCCGCTCATCCATCTCGAACGTCAGCGATCGCGGTACATAAGGTTCAGGATAGGAAACCGTGAAGTTGAAAACGTCGGTGCGGCCACCTTCACGCAGCACCAGGATGTCAGGGTGGCCCCGGGTCGTCAGAAAGGCCGTTCGGGCGGTGGCGCCGGTAATGATCGCGTTGATGGCTCGGGTCGTTCCATGAACAAACTGGTTGCAGCGCCCGAGAAGTTCCGCAAGGTCCAGATCAAGGTGCTGTGCTGCAATATCCAGGCTTTGAAGAACACCGCGAATTGGATCGTCGGGCGTCGTCGCCGCCTTGAACATCCGAAGCGTACCGCCCTCCTCCTCAAGAAGGAGATCGGTAAAGGTGCCGCCTACGTCGACACCGATGCGCCAGGAAGACGTCAAGCCTTTCGATCTAGTCATGTCTGCTTGTATTCACCTGGTGTCCTACCGGAACTGGCTCGCGCACAAACGCGTTTCATTGACAATGGGACGACATACAGACGGCTTCGCTTCAGACAGTTTCGATACGCAACGGACACTGACTTGTCGAACCCGGTGAAGTCGCCAATTGGTCTCTATCCCGTGCCAGGTATCCGTGCAAACGCCATGCATTCGTTCGAACACGCTGCGGTAGCCGGTCTGGTCGCGGTCCGTGATCACCTTCACACATTTCACATCGATACCTGCATCGACCGTCAATCACCTGTACCCTTTCGTGCCAATGTGATCGGTATTCACAGCTACACGCCGAGAAATCAAGTTCGGGCACGCACGATACACGTCGAATTGGATCAGGCATTCAAGTGCGAACGGTATCGTCATGCACCTACTGACGACTCCGGGACCCCTGCTCCACGAATCCGCGATTCCTCGCTCTCCGGCACATAAGTCCGCTCAGCCAGCCGCTCGAGACTTGCATGGATCTCCTTGGCCACCGGAATGCTCCCGTTCAGGTTTGGAAGGAGATTTGTCGCGGTAGCACCGCGGATCCGTTCGATCCGGAGTGTATGCGTAACCGCCATGTCTTCGAATACGCGACAGGATGCCGAGACAGATTGCGGTCCAATGTCGATGGTCGACTTTTCCGGGTCACACACTATCGCAAGCCTCATACCCGTGGCCTCGGCTACACCTGACAGGAACGGTATTGTCAGCAGAGGCCAACGAACGCCAACAAGCACAAGTGCGTCAGTACTGCAGGTCCGGGCGATCTGCGAACATCTGTCAGCCAGGGTTATCCCGGCGAGCAGACCGTCGGAGTTACCGGACTTTGCGTACCACCGGGCTCCTGCCGGCATGGGAAAGCATTGCCGCCAGTCCGGTTCTGACAGTCCCTCAAGTGCACGATCAAGCGCAGACAGGCCAGTCAGTCCACGCGCTTCCAGCCAACACGCCGCACGGCCCGCCTCATCCGACACACCCCATGGAAGTCCAGCGCCGCGTGCAGCCTTGGTCGCCAGTGTCCGGATTTCATTTCGCGAACACAACATCGATCAGCCGACCGATTTCGGATAGATCCAGTCGTCCGGCGGCATTGCGTGAATCTCGTCCGGAAATGGCGCACGACAGAACATATTGATACGCAGCCAGCGGTCTGATTTTGGATCGAACCGTGTCGCACCGAAGAATGCGAGTTTGCAGCGCAGCAGATCAAGCGGCAGCATGTCAGCGCCGATCAGATTATCGCGAATTTCACCGTACATGCCGATCGCGGGATTGCAGAGCCGGCGAATGACATGCCGGTGTTCGGGGTAGTTGAGCAAGAAGTCGGAGAGGCTGAGATTCGACGCGACATTGCCGAGGTCGAAATAGCAGGTCGCGATGTCGCGACCGATTGCCAGTGGCAATTCCAGATCGGTTCCGGGCTCTTCCCAGCGTTCACCGACCCGCGGCTCCAGCTTGTTTGCGGATACGTACCAGAACCGCGCCTGCGCATCCGGCAGTGTGTAATCAGGTTCCAGTGCCCAGGCGAAGCTCTCTTCTATACGACTGCGAAGTTCGCCAACCCGACCGGAAATACCTGTTGGCGACATCTCGGTTTCGTCGACGCTCATGTATTCAGTCAGATCGTCTACAATGTCGCCATGCGGTTCGATCAGCAGGGAGACTGCAAGTTCCTGTCCTTCAAGTGACAGATGATCCTCTACCCACTCCCAGATTCTGTCCCAGGGATTCGTGATTCCAGTGTCGAAACAATTCGTGAAGGTATCAAGCCCGTTGATGTCTTCCACGAGACGGTCGATTTTCTGCACTTGCACAGGGTCAGTCACGCGCCAGGCCGATACTTCGGCACGTGCGCGACTGATATGCGATCGAAATGTGCGCCAGGTTTCTGCAGACGCCACTTCTTGTGCTCGTACGCGTGACAGGGCGGTTTCTCGGCATTCGATCCAGCGTGCAAACAATGCCGGATGATTGACGACGAACGGACCGAGGCCAAGACCGGTCGAATTTCCGATACCGAGACTGCGCCGCAGCACACGGTCAAGTGGTGCAGCCCGGTTACGGCCCCTGACACGTGCCATATGCTCTACCAGATCAGCGACAAACTGTCGGATCAACCAGACCGTCAGCATTTCCATGCGGAACGGGCCACCAAATCCGGCGCGATCGGCAAATCGATGACGATCCGCGATCCCGAACTTGCCATTCCCGTAAACCGCCGTCGTTCGCATGACATAGCCAACGTCGTCGAGCTTCACTGCCGCAGGCTGTTCGCCAGCGGCAAGGCACCGCACAACATGGTCGAACAATCGTTCACTCTTGTTGGCACGGGAAAGTATCAGATCTGTGTGGCGGTAGCGCCCGGCTTCCTGCTTCGGCGTGTTTGCACGCAGCCTGGTAATCTCGCTTTCGTCGGGTATGCCGTCGTACAAGACGAACGTGGCATCCCATGCTTCTGCGATCACCCGGTCGGTGCGCAAGGCCGGATCCAGATCATGGGCAAAGCAGACAAGTGAATAGGTCTGTTCGGGCCCCTGCGCAGTGAACACCGCCTCACCGACTCCGTTATCGTCGATACTCCAGCGCTCGTAGCCGAAACGGTACCTGTCTACCGCGACGTGACGCAACATTGCACGAAGGAAGCTCAGCCGCGTCTGGTGGAACGCACCGAGACGGGCGAGCCGCATGACAGTTTCCGGAGACCGCATCTTCTGAGGGCAAACCGATTGATCTTCCTGAACTGTATCCTTGTTCAAGTCTGTCATGCGTTCTTTTCGGTGATGATGTGGGGAACCGGCATCATGCCCGCTTTCTTCATTCCAATCACCGGATCTCCCGTTTTTACCATGACATTTTCCAGGTGATCCGGCCACCGATGCAATCAGTGGTTTGCGTCGGGATCACAAGGCCGTCGTTACAGCAGCATCGACGCAATCCTGACCAATACCCGGTCTGTGTATGTGTGTTACAGGTCCCGGATGCGTCCCTGGTCGGTTGTCCATCTGTTTCGGCACCGATATATGTTCAAGCCAGCGGATGATCGGAATTTGCACCGTGATGTTTGTGTTGGGTTACGGTGCATCTGCTCAGACAAGACCACGGGATCGCGAATTACATCGATGAACAATCGGAAGCGCGTGCCCTCCATAACAAGGCCGAGTTCGGAACACGTGTCATGAGCAAAATGCCCTCAACGATACAAATCACGATGCTGCTTGCTGCAGCACTCGTCTATGGGCTGGTGTTTCCATTCAACAAACTCGCTTCGGACGCAGGCGCAACTTTCTTTGGACACGCATTCTGGCAGATGCTGATCGGTGGCGGAGCACTCTGGGTACTTGCGCTTCTCCGAGGCAATGCAGTCAGCTTCCGCTGGAAATTCCTGCGCGCCTATGTGGTGGTCGGCGCCTCCGGATTTGGTCTTCCAATGGCACTTCTGACCCTGGTATCGCCCAATCTCCCCCAGGGTATCATCCCTCTCGTTCTCGCTCTGACTCCGACATTCACATATCTCCTGAGTGTCGTATTCCGTCTTGATCGCATGTCCGCTTTTGGAATGGCAGGCATCGCACTGGGTTTCGCCGGTGTCGCGGTGATACTTGCACCGGAAAGTTCACTACCGAGTGACGATGCCGTGGCATGGTTCCTTCTGGCATTGATCACACCGTTCATGTTGGCGATCGCAAACGTCTCGGCGGCAACCCTGCGGCCGCCCGAAACAAACTCGCTGGTCATGGGATGCGGTTTTCTGCTCGGCGCGGCCCTTTCGTTATTGCCGCTCATGCTGATCTTCTCGCAGACCTATGTACCCCTTGAAGGGGATCTCATTCTCCCCACTCTCGGGTCCGGTGCCGTCAACAGCGTTTTCATTCTTCTGTTCGCAGAAATCGTTCGTCGATACGGACCGACGTTCTTTGCCCAGTTCAACTATCTTGCAGTCGTGGCGGCCATGGGATGGGCCTTTGTGTTCTTCGCGGAGGAACCAGGCATCTATGCCATCCTCGCCCTCATGCTCATGGCCGCGGGCGTTGTGGTCACGGAACTCAGGCACCGACGATAGGTTGTTCCCGCAGTTTCCGGGTTGCGTCAACATCGCAATTTCCATCGCTGTCAATGGCAACCCGATAGACATCGTGCGCGCGTTCCTGACTGACCCAACCCTGTCTGACATCGTGAAGAACGGCTCCGGGGTCGCGTTGTGCGGGTGAACCATAGCCGCCGCCTCCACAGCAGTGAGAGACGATGGTCTCGCCTGTTCGCAATGTGACAACATCGCTGTTGGCCGTCGCAGTGAGTGTGCCGCCTTCATCCCGTATGGCTTGATACGCCCGGCCGCCTTCACCGCCGCCTCGAACGCCCTTTGCCGGATTGCTTGTCCCGTCCGATACGAAGGCGACCTCCATTTCACCTCGGGTCGGTCCGAATTCAACCAGCATTCCGGCACCGCCCTTATGCCGTCCGGCTCCCTCGCTGTCGGTCAGAAAACGTCGCTCGACCACATGCAATGGATGACGCAGTTCGTCGAGTTCGACGCTGTCCTGATAGCAAAGTCCTGCATTGCCGACATGTCCCAGCGTGAGCCAGGCATCTGTCTGCGGTGCCGCCGCACCGCCGGTGAAGGCCAGGAAAAGCTGGTTGACGTAACGCTCCTTGCGGACCGGATCCCACCCCGAAACCACACCGATGGAAGCCGGCAGGATGGCACCCGCCTCTGCCATGCCGAAACCGTCGCCGATCTCGGCGATGGCGGCCTGCACTGAATTTGCAACGCGATCGGCAACATTGGTCGTGGCCACCGAACAGCTTGTCGGATGTTCAGGAATGCCGCAGACAGAGTTCTTGCGCAACTTGACATCCAGTCGCCTGAATGCGCCCGCATTCTTGGGTACCGTGGAATCTATGGAATTGAAGACACCGATCATCGCGGCCGTCCTGGCGCAGGCCTCGGAGAGATTGAGGCCGCAAGGAAGGGCATCCATGTTATCGGTGAGATCAACAGTAATCCGCGCATCTGCCGGGTGGACAGTAACCGAAACGTTAACCGGAATACCGTCCGCGGGGGTTCCCGGCACGGGATCGTGCCGACTGGTCCAGTGAGTCGTTCCTCCAGGCAATTTGCCAATGGCGTGAACCATCCGGCTTTCCGAGTAGTCGAACCACTGACCCGTGAAGTCATGGAGCGTGTCCCAACCGACCTCCTCTGCGAGTGCGAGGATCTCCCGTTCACCAATGCGGGCA
Organism: Alphaproteobacteria bacterium; assembly: GCA_965200745.1. GTDB lineage: Bacteria > Pseudomonadota > Alphaproteobacteria > SP197 > SP197 > SP197. The sequence goes on along the minus strand of CBDAUZ010000001.1, from coordinate 1,916,861 downwards.
GCACCCAGCATCGCGAGATAGTCACCCCACCACTGCTCCGGCACACGGATCCGCATCATGCACATACGAATGATGTCATCGATGTTGTGGTAGTCATCCTGGATCTTTACGCCAGGGAATATGAGCGCACCCTCCTCATAGACATCCCGTGCATTGCCCATGTAGGTCGTGGGTTGCGAGTTGCCGCAGTCTGCCTGGTGTGCCTTGGCCAGAACCGTGAAGTGATGTGTTCCTGTGTCATCGATGACCGGTACGATCAGCGTGTGATCAGCCGGATGGGAGCAACCGTGGTATGGAGAATTGTGGAGATACGCGTCGCCGCGCTTGAGATCGGGATGTGTCTCCCGAACTGACCGGGCCATGAGATCAGGTCCGCTCAGGACATGAATGGGCAGGCTTTCCGCGGTAGCCAGAAGCTGGTCATCAGCCGTGATGATGCAGCAGGAAAAGTCCCGCGCCATGTTAAGGACGCCGGAACGGCCGGTTCGCAGGAGTGTATTCGCCATCTTGCGTGCCACGCCCTCGAGCCGGTTGTTGAGGATGGCAAGCCTTACGCTATCAATTTTGCGTGTGTTCATGACCGTCGTTCGGATGTCTTGGTGGAATAACTGCTGGCTGTCACCAGGCGCGCCAGCCGGCATCAACGGGCAGAATGACACCGTGAATGGCTCGGGCATCGTCGGATGCCAGGAAGATCGCCGCCCCGACCAGATCATTGGTCGAAAGAAAGTCTTCTCCGGTCGGCGTTCGTGACGCCATCTTCGCGCACCAAGCGGGATCAGCACGCAACTGGGCATTCATACCGGTCGCAATGTTGCCGGGTGCGATAGCGTTGACGTTGATACCGTGATCCGCAAGTTCGAGGCACAACGACTTGGTGAGATTGTTGAGGCCTCCCTTTGACGCACAATAGGCTGCCGAATTGGGGAATCCGCCGATTCCTGCAATCGAGCTAACGTTGATGATGCGGCCCCAGTGTTGCTGCTTCATATGCGGTACAGCGGATCGCGCGAGGAAGAAACTGCTCTTCAGATTGACATTGATCTGCAGATCCCAGTTCTCCTCATCAACGTCCTCAATGGGACGTGGCAGAAAGACACCTGCGTTGTTGACAAGAATGTCGACCGGACCAAGCGTCCCGACAATCTCGGACCAGATCCGTTCGATCTCCGAAATCCTGGTTACATCAGCCCGAAATGACTCTGCTTCACCACCATCTGCACGGATGTCTTCGATAACCCCGTCGGCCGCTTGTTCATTCTGGCGGTAAAGAACGGCAACTTTGGCACCTTCCCCGGCCATGGCGCGGGAAATTTCAGCGCCAATACCCTGTGAACCTCCTGTCACAAGGGCGGTGCGGCGTTCCAGTTTCACTTGATCCTCCCCCTCGAATCCATGAACGCGCCGCCCTGATAAACAGGAACGGCGCGTCCATCTGGTTAACGCAATATCTTGGAACTTATCGCGCGATGTATTCGTACCTCTTGCCGAACAGCACATCCATCGGAACAGGTTCCGAAATGGTATGACTGTCTGCCACCGCTGGTTGTCCATTGGTGGTCTCGACGATCAGGTATGGCGCATAGTTCTGATGGTGCAGTTCGGTTGTGAATGTCCGGGTACCGATCAGGAACGGCTCATCCCGGAACTTTTCCATTTCCGCGACGACCGCGTCGGTTTCGAACGTACCGGCACGCTCAACCGCGCGGGCCCACATCTCGACGACCAGATAACCTGGATAGGTGTACTGGCTGTTGGGACGCTCGCCGAACCGCTCTTCGTACTTGTCGTTGAATTCCTCAACGGCTTCACGCGGATCGTCCCCGTAGATTGATGCCTGTTCCGGCACAAAGTGGCCGGAAAGGTCGGGGACCGAGTCGAGCCAGTAGGTGCCGCTCATGGAGCTTCCGCCGGCCAGCGCGGATTCAATTCCTGCAGCACGGATCTGTCGCAGCGCACTGGCCCCACCCGGGACATAGGAGCAGCTGATGATGAGATCCGGTTCGGACTCCAGATTCTTGATCCGCGTGATCTGGGCAGCAATCGACGCATCGCTGTTGAGATAGACATCGTGACCCATGATTTCGAGACCAAGCTTCTCGCGCCACATCCAGTCGAATCCGTAGCAGATGCCCTTGTTGTATTCGATCGTGGTGTCCAGAAGGATATAGGCGGTCTTCCAGCCTCTTTCGAGAGCGCCCCATTCAGCGATGGTTGCGCCCTGCACCGCTGCGAGGACCGAAGACGAGAACGCATTGCGGCCAACGCCCTGGATGCCGGCCAGAACGCTTTCGGCACAAAGGAAGATGGCAATCTTGTTGGCGTTCTTGGCAGCCAGCGCTGCAGGTGCGCCGAAATCATAGTCACAATCAACGGCGACCATCTGAGCGCCCTGGTTCAGCACTTCCTGTCCGGCTTTTGCGCCTTCGACACGGTCGGTCTTGGCATCTGCAATGACAGGCACCAGGGTCTTGCCGAGCAGTCCCCCTGCTGCGTTGATATCGTCGATTGCGATCAGTGCCGCGTTCGTAGAGGGCTGGCTATAAGCCTGCATCCAGCCCGAATAGGACGCTGCGAAACCGACGACGACTTCATGTTCGTCAGCGACGGCTGGCGTTGTCACACTTGTCATTCCAAACGCTGTCAGAACGACAGCCATGATTGTTGCAAGTTTCTTCATTGAAGGGTCTACCTCCCGCTAGACAGACCGGTTCCCTCACCTGACTGGTTCAGGAGGGGAGTTTGTACCGCGACCGATGCGTCGCGATTTCTTTGGTGCGGCGCATCTTACAGCAACGCCTTCCGTCAACAAGCCAGTCATCGGATGCAGCCCGTACCCGCTTCCGGCTCCAGGACTATTGCAGCGGGAAATCCATTGTATTGTATCGCCTGGCGTCTCGAGGTGAGGTGTCCCCTGTCCCAACGGTTCCGAGAGACGCAGCGATATTCTACCCGAGTCTGATGCAAGCCGGCTGGAAGGATATCGCGCCCGTGCCGGCAGCTTTACGGGGAAACAAACCACAATCAGTCCCATGTGACCGGCCAGTCCTGGTCACCAGCGTTGTGCAGGGGAAACTACGGGCAAGGGAGAACTACAGGTGGGAGGTACCACTTCAGAATCACGACGGCATCGTGCCGGGCGGTGCGCGTCCATGGCTCTGTCCCGGCTTGCCCGCGATGGCGCAAACGGCATCTTCTGCGGTTCGAACCGCACCTTCCATCTGCCCCAGGAACACCGGCGAATACTCGGCTCCCGCCCACAATATCCGGCCCTGCGGTGCTCGCAGTGCGTGGCCGTGTGCAGTCCAGCAACCGGTGACCATGTAACTGTTGCAGCCGCGGCTCCATGATTCAGCCGCCCAGTCGACTGCATGGAATCCGACGGTATTGCGAGCCATCGGACCAAGCAGCGCGCCAAGTTCTTCAAGGATGGCATCTTGTTGTCCGGACGGCATCATGGCGGCGATTTGGCGTGAACGGGCAATCGAGACGAGACCACTGAAGCAGTAGGGCCTTTCCTCCCCGGCCTCATCCCAGGCAAAGACACTGTCGGATTCAACCGAACGCAGATCCGGGTTCCGTCGCCAGAAGGCATTGTCATATAGTGCCGCAAAGGCAATCTTGCCGCGGATTGGCATGCGTTGCGTGAGGTAGTCTCGTGTCGCCGTCACTGGTGGATCATAGGCGAGGCGACCGGCCAACACGGGAGGAAGCGCCACAATCATGTGGCGAGCGGTTACCGTTCCCGCAGATGTCTGGGCCGTCACAACCCGTTCATCCTGGTGCACACCGTGAACAGGCGTATTCAGGCGCAAGGCACCAGCGACCCGTTTCCCGAGTCTTTCGGTCAGTGCGTGCGCACCGCCGACAAAAAGCTCGCTGTCATGCGCGGGTCCGTCGAGACCCAGGATGGAAGCGAGACCACCGTTGGATTTGAGGTAGACAAGGGCATGAAGCAATGAACAGTCCTGGGGTTCGGGAAGGAAGCCGGCAAGTATCCGTGCCAGGACATGTGCGCTCCGGCCGCCGATTTCGCGGTCGAGCCAGGTCAACAGTGTCAGTGCATCCAGCGCTGCTGCCCGAGGCGTCTGCCAGGGTGCATCAAGAGGCACCGTCCACGCCAGGTTGTCGAGACGCCTGACATCACTGACAGGGATTTCCGTCGGTCGACCGGAAAATGCCTCTGCCACTCGGGTTTCCACACCGAGTTCTGCAGCCAGAGACTTGATCCGGTCCTGCCCCGGTCCCGTCCAGCGTCCACCAAGCTGTACCGTCCTTCGACCATGTGAAAAACCGAAGATACGCCCGCCTACCCTCTCTCGCGACTCAAGGACGGCAACCGAAAGACCGGCCTGGGTTGCACGCAAGGCGGCTGTGAGTCCTGCGATACCGGCCCCGACGATGACCAGATCATATTGCATCCGTTGCCTCCGGAAACGTCATGGCGCATTGCATCCTTCATCCGGCCTTCCCGCACAAACAGACTTCCGCTGCCGGAATATTGCTCCCGTTGAACAGTACAAGATTACTTGCCGGACCCGGATCCTGCGTCGCCCCTGTTTTCGATGCCAAGATTGAACCGGCAAACGAACTGCGCGTCATCGTATCTACAGGGTGGACAAGGTCAGTTCATCGCACGCGAAAACAAGAGGACTGCGCAGCTTCTCGACAAGACCGGATTGCTCCGATGAACTGCCGTTCGCTTCTTTGTCATAACGCGCAACCCAGTTTGTCGTGATTCGTGAATCACTGTTGAAAAGTTCGCGGGGTACCGGTCGCGGGAGAAACGACAACATCAAATCTGACCGAATGCCCGTTTCCGAGACGGCCGATCTCCGGACGTGCGTGCCTGATCGATACCTATCGTTCGATGACAGGCGCGAGCCTGTTTGCCGGCCTGGCCTAGGCGCAAAATCCTCGTGCAGTCCTGGTACTCCAGGTGCGTGTCATCGCCGATTGCAACCAACGAATTCGTGTCACAACACAAGAACTTCGGATAGTTCAACATTACCGTAGCAGTCACGATTCACCGGATCCCGATGTGACATGGTCGCGTTGCGCAAGACGTGAAGCCGACGTTTCCCGTCGAATTGTAACGACGTAGAATTCGTGGATCCTGAAGCAGGAGGCGTGGATGTTCATAGCCATGAACCGGTTTCGCATCGTTCACGGACACGAGACCGAATTCGAACAGGTCTGGCGGGAGCGAGATTCCCATCTCGAAGGGGTTGAAGGTTTCATGGAGTTCAGACTTCTTCGCGGACCTCGAGCCGATGACCATACACTTTATGCCTCCCACTCATTCTGGCGCGACCGCGCAGCTTTTGAGGCATGGACCCGCTCAGAAGCCTTTCGAAAGGCGCATTCGGGTGCTGGTGACCGGCGACACCTTTATCTCGGCCATCCGGAATTCGAGGGCTTCGAAACCGTCTTGCAAAGTTGACAGGAAGTCGCCCCTATCTATCCGTCACGAAGCGAGATTCGCGAAGGCGCGCGTCGTTCCAGTTACGCGAAGTGCGCACGTGTATGGTCGATGTTGCGACCAGCGGGACTATGAAACATGCTGGACGACGTAGTTTGGAGCCTTTTCCTGAACGCCCTCGAAAAGAAACTCGGCCTTTTTCTGAAGCATCTCGTCAATCTGGGCGAGACGACGCGGTTCTAGATCGAACGCGGGCCCAGGTTCCTTGAGAAAGTGTCCAAACCGGTCCTCACCACGAACGAGAAGCGCATAGTCCGTTCGACCAACGACCTGACTGACCGACGGCGTGATGTATCGAAGCGCTATGCCAATGCGGCGTTTGCCGCTCAGATTGGGCCCGGATGCATGGAAAAGCCGGCCATGGTGAATTGAAATCTCACCGGAACGCAGTTCGACCGTCACGGCACGTGACTCGTCAACTTCGACCTCGAGTTCCTGACCGCGGGTCAGCTGATTTTCCGTACCGAAGGTATCGCGATGGGCCATCAGTTCATGCTTGTGCGAACCGGAAATGAAGCGCATTGCGCCGTTTTCCTGCGACACGTCGCCAATTGCCACCCACACGGTGATCTCACCGGAATCATCATCGAGACCCCAGTACCTGAGATCCTGATGCCAACTGACGAAATCCGGGGTTTCCGCCTCCTTGATGAAGAAGTTCGTACTCCAGAGCAGCAGGTCCGGGCCGAGAATTGATTCAACCGGATCCAGTACGCGCGGATCCTGCACGAGGTCGTTGATCTCCGGGATGACGAGGTGCGCACAATTGAACAGGTAATGAAAACGGTTCGGCAAGGGATCCCGGGAGTTTTCCAAATGTTCAACGGCCTGCAAGATCCTTGTCGCTTCCTCCGGTGAGAGGCACGGCAGCGGAAAGACAAAACCGTTTGAATGATAGTCGGAAACCTGCTGCGCACTCAGAAAAGAGGAGTTCATGCCACTCTCCCAACCCCTGATGTCATTGCATCTGTAACCAAACGCACCTGAAGCAGTGTTCCAAGCATGTTTGATGCAAGCGCATGTGGCGTCAAGCGATTTGCACGGTGTTCAACGCGACGCGCGTATGTGCACATGGCGCAAGCCGCCACATCGCAACGCACGCAGACGCATGACACTCGCATGAATGCGCGTTCGGAACTTCTCGTTTCCCAGGTCCTCGCGAAGACCGCTTGTCTCTGTACCGAGCAGGAAATCGACTTCACGTTCTGAATCACATTGTGACTGTTCGGTATGCTCCTGAATGTCGACATCATGAAATCCTGCTGCCGCACAGGCATGCGCATACACATCGAGCGGCTCGAAGTTGAATTCAAGGCCATACACGCGCATTGAATCGATCCAGTCCACCACAGCCTGCCCTGCATTTTCGCCGGCCTCGACTGTTGCAAAGTCGGCACATACAAGTTGGCCACCGGGTGCGAGCACGCGCCCGAACTCCAGAAACTGTCCGGCCTTGTCGGGAATGTGACAGATGACATCCTTGGTAAAGACGACATCAAACGCGTTGTCTGGAAACTGTATTCCCGCGGTCCGGGCGGGTTCAAAGCGCACCCGGTCGGCAAGTTTCCGTTCATTCGCCACTGTGTTTGCGTAGTCGACGAGTCCCGAATCAATATCAATTCCAGTTACCTGCGCGTCGGCGAAGCGCTCTGCAATCATGATCGACGCCCCGCCAAGGCCACTGCCGAAGTCCAGGATTCGACATCCGTCGAATTGGGCGTGTTCCAGCAACAACGTCATCTCGCGCGGACCTCCAGGCGAGAGGAAGCCGTCACCATACAATGCCTGCATCCCTGCAATGACGCGATCAGTGTATTGCGTTGCCAAAACCGATATTCCTCCCGAATACTGAAAAGCCACGTGGACCCGAATTCATGGTCACGCAGGCGTGATAATCAACCGTTATCGACGCGCGATTTCAGTTTTCTGCCCGGCCAAGAATGTCACTGAGCGCCTTTGACAGCATGTTCATTTCCTCAACGGAACCAATGCTGACCCGCAGATAGTCCGGCAAGCCGAAATTGGCGGTGCGCCGCAGCAGAATTCCATGCGACTTCACAGCCTGATAGAGGTCCTCGGCGCTGTATCCCGTTGATGGCGGCACACGAACCAGCACAAAACTTGCCTCGCTTTCGACCGGTTCAAGACCGTACGATTTCAATTCCTTTTCGAGCCGTTTTCGCAACGCGATCGTTTGCCTGCGAACTGCTGCACAATGGTCAACATCGTCGAGGGCGGCCGTGGCCGCTGCCTGGCTCTGCGTTGAGACACTTCCGAGTGTGTTGACCTTTCGTATGGTATCGGCAACATGTTCAGGAGCGTACGCCCAACCGATACGCATGCCCGCAAGGCCATGGATTTTCGAGAAGGTTCGCAACACAACCACGTCGAATCCCTCATCGACAAACCGTTCGCCGGTTTCGTACCCGTCGCTGTCAACGAACTCGCCGTAGGCAGAATCCAGAAGAAGAAGCACGTGATCGGGAAGGCGACTCAGCAATCGCTCGATCTCCCCGATCTTCAGCATCGTACCGGTAGGGTTGTTGGGGTTGACGAGAAACATGATGGCCGTGTCATCACGCACATGGTCGATCATTGCGTCAACACTCACCGTCAACGACGTCTCCGGTGCGAATATCACATCAGCGCCTGCGGCCCGGGCAAGTGTTTCCGGAAATCTGTATCCGTGTGCACTCATGACCAGGGATCGACCGGGTTCAAGATAGGATTGGGAAATCAGGGACAGGATTTCCGCCGAACCGGCGCCGCAAACAATGCGATCGAAGTCCAGGTCATGAACGCGCGCCAACGCCTGTCGCAACGCAATATGACTGTCATCGCTGTATTGCTGTGACCGGGCAGCTTCCCGCAGAACAGCATCAACGGCCATGGAGCTTGGACCAAAGCCGGATTCATTGGAGCACAGGCGTATCGGGTTGCCAAAACCCGGTATCGTCAACTCCGGAACGACGTAGGGCGCGAGCTGCGCGACGCAGCGACGGGGAACGGCCGACAATGCTGTCAGCTCCTCGATGCCGTTTCGTGAACGGCCGCCACGGACTCCGTGAACGGAACCTTGCCTGAAATCGTCAGGCCGTAACCTTCGATCGCCTTGTAGCGTGCCGGATTGTTGGTGAGGATGCGTATGTTGCGAAGGCCAAGATCGTAGAGAATCTGTGCACCGGTACCGTACTGCCGCCAATCGGAACCGACACGAATGTCACCGCCGTCTGTACTGTTCGGGTCATAGATACGCCGTCGTCCGAGACCAAGTCCCCAGCCCTGGGTACCCCGCAAGTAGAGAAACACACCCGCCTGTTCTTCTGCGAGACGTTCCAGCGCCAGATCGACAAGACTGCGACCACGGCCCCGGGATGGCATGAATACATCGTCGATCGCACTGGCCGCATGGACGCGTACCAGCACACCGCTTCCGGCGGCAGGAAGATCGCCCTTGACGAGCGCGAGGTGCTCCGTACCGTCTATCATCGATCTGTATACATGGGCCGTGTATCGACCGTACCTGGTCTCGAACGGCTCGTTCTCGATGCACTCGACCAGACGTTCCGTTCGGCGGCGGTACGCAATGAGATCCGCAATCGAGATAAGCTTGAGGTTATGTGACTGTGCGAACGAGATGAGGCCGTCGAGACGCATCATCGTCCCATCATCACAAACGATTTCACAGATTGCACCCGCCGGAAAACGGCCCGCCGCACGGGCCAGATCAACGGCGGCCTCGGTGTGCCCCGCGCGCATCAGGACACCACCGTTGCGTGCCCGCAGCGGAAAGACATGTCCCGGACGAGCGAAATCACCGGCCCGGACATCCCGATTGCCACCGTCTCCGGTCAGTGCCCGGATTGTCCGGGCACGATCGGCTGCCGAGATACCGGTCGTGGTGCCATATCGATAGTCAACCGATACGGTGAAGGCTGTCTTGTGTTGTTCGGTGTTCTGATCGACCATTTGTGGAAGTTCCAGTTCATCCAGTCGCTGGCCTTCCATGGGTACGCAGATGACGCCCGCTGTGTACCTGATGAAGAATGTCATGGCTTCCGGCGTCACCCGGTCTGCCGCCATGATGAGATCGCCCTCGTTTTCGCGCGATTCGTCGTCAACCACCACGACTGGCTGGCCGTTTGCTATATCGACGACAGCCTCCTCGATCGAGGAGAATACAGTTTCCGCATGCATGAATTGACCCCGTTGTCAGGCAGCAAGGAGGTTGTTGATTTCCACGCCGAGTCTGTTCAGGTGAAACGGTGGGTCAAGCATTTCCGCGCTCACAGTCGGTCGCGCACCTTCCTTGAGCGGAAGTACGCGGAATCCGCAGAGAAAAAATACCCTCAGACCGGGGACTGCAGCACTGGCACGGCGCGCCAGTTCCGGGCCATCAACACCGTCCATGTTCACCTGGACAATGAGGAGATCAAGAGCACCCGGAACAAGATATGTCATCGCCTCCCGGCCGTTTCTGGCCGGCGAAACCGCGTGTCCCTGACGAAACAGTTTTCTTGCAAGATACTCCCGGAGCGGATCGTCTTGTGCCGCAAGGAGTATGCGCACCATCGCTCTTACGCCCACTCCGAATTCGGTAACACCGGGCAGTTCCGAACAAGGCACGATGACAGCTTCATGAAACCAATCTAGATCACATCACCTGTCTTGCGCAAACAGTTACAGAACTGGAGGAGAGGATGATTGTCCATGATCAACATGCGTTCTCCCTGGATTCTGTCAGTGCCCTGCAATACCAGCTGACACTGCCAAACCTGACGGGGATCACACACCTGACAGTTCATTCCTGGCCTGGACCTGTTGTCGCCTTCGGCCGCGACAAGGCGAGCGATTCGTGCATTCCGTCTCAAAAGTCAGCCGCCAACGGAGCGTGATTCGGTGAACCCGCGTGACCACAACGGACTTTACCTGCGAGACCGGTCGATTCGAGAATTTGCAATCCTGCGTCGCAAGTCACCGAGAAAATGTGAATATGGGATAACGTGCATTCCAACAGGCACTGAACCTGGTTCACAATGTGAATCGCGTCACAAAACCGACGGATAAGGGCAGAAAGTCAAATGAACATCGACGACATCGATATTGTCACACAGTTTCCGCGCGACGTACGTGTCATCGAGCACTGCCTCATCCCGCTTTCCGATGGAACCCGACTGGCGGCGCGCATCTGGTTGCCGGAAGATGCCGAGAGCAATCCCGTACCCGCCATTCTTGAATACCTGCCCTACCGCAAACTCGAGGGAACACGTGAACGGGACGAATTCACGCATCCCTACTACGCCGGAAACGGTTACGCCTGCGTGCGTGTCGACATCAGGGGTTCGGGAGAGTCGGAAGGGATACTCGAGGACGAATACCTCAAGTCCGAACAGGACGACGCGCTGGAAATTCTCGCCTGGCTGGAAGATCAGCCGTGGTGTACCGGCGCATGCGGGATGATCGGAATCTCCTGGGGCGGTTTCAACGGACTCCAGATCGCTGCCCGTCGCCCGTCACAGTTGAAGGCAATCGTGACAATCGCATCAACGGACGATCGCTACAGTGACGACATTCACTACATGGGCGGTGTCATGCTCAACGACACGATGGCCTGGGCGGCAACGATGTTCGGCATGAACACCCGTCCACCCGATCCGACCCTGGTGGAAAACTGGCGCGCGTTGTGGTTGCAGCGACTGGAGGCAAACGATCCGTGGGTGATCAAATGGTTGCATCACCAGCGCCGGGACGAACAGTGGAAACACGGGTCCGTCATCGAGAATTACGCTGACATCGAAGCCGCTGTCTATGCCGTCGGGGGATGGGCCGACGGCTACACGAACGCCATTCCGCGTCTTCTCGCCGGGTTGCGTGCGCCTTGCAAGGGTCTTGTCGGACCCTGGGCGCACAAGTACCCACATTTCGCTCTTCCAGGCCCACGGATCGGATTTCTTCAGGAAACACTTCGCTGGTGGGACTACTGGTTGAAGGGAATCAACAACGGAATCATGGATGAACCGCAGTATCGTGTCTGGATGCAGGATGGAGTCCGTCCGGCAGCCTGGCGCGCAGTTCATCCCGGCCGATGGGTCGCAGAACCGTCCTGGCCATCACCAAACATCGACCATAAACAGTTCCATCTTGATCTCGACGGCACGTTGACATCAACACCTGGAACCCCGGGGGAATGCATCATTGATTCACCGCTGACCATGGGCGCGCGCCAGGGAGAGTGGTGCCTCTACGGCCTGGCACATGATGCACCTGTTGATCAGCGAGAAGACGATGGTTGTTCCGTTGTCTTCGAAACTGATCCTCTTGAAGATGATCTGGAGATACTCGGCGCACCGGTTCTTGACGTCGAGATCAGCGCGAACAGGCCTCATGCGTTTCTTGTTGCACGATTGTGTGATGTGTGGCCCGACGGCGCCTCAACACGCGTTTCGTATGGCGTAATCAATCTCACTCATCGCGACAGCCACGAGTTTCCCGAACCGCTTGAACCGGGAAAGAAGTATCGCGTGCGATTGCAACTCAACGATGTCGCTCAGAATTTCGCCGCAGGTCACAAGATCCGCATTTCACTCTCCAACAATCTCTGGCCTCTCTATTGGCCCTCCCCCGAACCGGTGTCGTTGGCACTCACGACCGGAACCGGCACACTTTCGCTGCCGACCCGTGGACCACGAGCGGAAGACTCGACCTTGCCATCTTTCGGTCCACCCGAAGCCTCGCGTCCGTGGGAGGTTGAAGTACTGGAACCAGGTGAGGAAGTGCGCCGGCTCGAACATGATGATGTCGCCGGAAAGGTGCGCCTTGTTGTCAATCGCGACAGTGGTCTGATCCGTGATCCTGCGTTGGGGCTGAATTTCGGTGCGCGAAGCGAGCAGCGCTACGAGATTGCAGACGCCGACCCGAATTCTGCGGAGATCGATATTGTCTGGACATATAGATTTCAGCGTCCGTCCATCGGTTACGACGTCAAGACGAGAACACGATCGAGGTTGGCTTCGAGCGCGACGCACTGGGTCGTCGAGGCGGAGTGCGAAGCATACGAAGGAAAACACCGCGTATTCGCCAGGAGCTGGAACGAGACCATACCGCGCGACCTGAACTGATGATCCGGCGTGTCTTGTTTCGGGACTTGTCGCCGTCCGTGTTGATTGGATTGCAGCCCTGTTTCTGATCTCGACGAATTTGTTCGCCTGATCTGATTCTGCGAGAGTTCTCTTCAGGACTATCTCGGATGCTCATCTGACAGAAAGAAAGAGGCAGCCGGGATGGGAACATTTCCATACGCCGAACGCTCACGACCGATACCCGGTAGCGGAGAAAATACCGATGAAAACCACTTTGCATCGGTGCCAATGCGCATGACCGAATCCCCCAAGCCACATGCATGGTAATTGGCGCGGTAGATATTTGTGCCATTGAACATATGATGGATCGGCACTTCCGGCGTATGATCAGTCAGCGTCGAATCGAATTCATGAGGGATTTGCTCTTGCATCGAAGAAGACGAATTCGAGAGGAGGTGCGGTCATGAGAAGGGGACTGTTCAGATACCGCAACGAATCCAGAGACTGGGCTATGGCACGCGTTCGCACCCCTTCCGGTCTACATCGGGCACCCAGTTTGGAGGTGTATCGTCAATTTCACACGGAGTCGGAACCTGTTGGTCGCCTCTCCTGTCAACCAGATGAGTGGATGTTTTGATACAATTCATTGTATGCAGGAGAACCCATTTCCGCGTTTCCCGATGTCAGCCGCGTGTATCGGTCAACGTATCTCTGGCCGTTCCTTGCCACGCGTACTCCGCCACTTGACCGTGAAGATATTCGTGAGCGCGTTCCAGGCCTTTCACTCGACAAGACCCGGACTATCGAACGACTTGGTGCTATCGCCAGTGTGTCGGCAGCCAACCCGTATTGAATTCAGAGTCAGTGAAAGTTAGGCGGACCTGATCGGTCAAAAATAGATTATCCTGTCTGAACACGGGACCAGGGAGGCATTTGTTCGGACGGGAGCCCGTAACACCGGCATGGCTTCAGAAATCGTACATGTGATACATCACCCGACAATGATGAAGCCAATACACTTGCTGTTTCCCGGAAGTAACCCGGTCGCGAGGGGACATTTTCCGGGGTAGGTTCAAACTGTCGCTGCAGGAACATCGACATATGCATCTATTCGCGAAGAGGGATGGAAATATCAGTTATGGAGCTTGTTCACCGTGAAGGACGTCCTTCACGGAAATTCGGCAAGGTTTCGTGCCTCCCGGGAACGTCGCGCAATGAACGCGTGAACATTCGTTCCGAGACCGACGACGCACATGCGTCAAGACGCGGGTCTCGCCACGAAGAATTGCCGCGCGCATCATGAGCTGAAAACAAGCCTTCGCCGTCACATGTTTCTTTACACAATAAATCGCCTGGGTCTCGCCATCCTCATCGTGTGTCTGGCGATGCTCATGCTTCTGTCAGCCATACACATGGTACCGGGAGATCCAGCCGGGATCGCTCTGGGTCCGCGCGCCACACCTGAGATGCGCGCCGAATTTCGCGCGTTGATGGGCATGGACCAGCCGTTCTTCGTTCAGTACTTCAAGTTTCTCGGGAATGTCGCGACCGGCGATCTCGGTGTCGACGTCTGGTCCAAACGTCCGGTTTCCACAATGATCGGCGAGCAGCTGCCGCACACCATCGCTCTGGCCGTCGTGGGACTCGGATGGGCGATCATGCTGGGAATTCCGATGGGGTGTTTTTCGGCGGTGCATCGAAACAGCCTGCTGGACAAGCTGACCGGTGTCCTGTCTGTTGGCTGTATCGCTATTCCGTCATTTATCGTCGGCCTGTATGCCCTCCTGTTGTTTGCCGTCGAATTACAGGCGTTCCCGGCCATCGGCGCCGGCGACCCGGGTGACCTTCCCGATCAGATCATGCACCTCGTGCTGCCGGGGCTTGCAGTCGGCCTCGGTTGGGTTGGCTATCTCGCACGGTTTGTTCGCACGTCGATGCTCGAGGTCATGGGCGAGAATCATGTTCGAATGGCCCGCGCGTATGGTCTTCCGTCACGAAGAATCACCTACGTGTACGCACTGAAACTGGCAATACTTCCAACGGTTGCCCTGCTGGGCGTTGGTGTTGGAAGCCTGATCTCAGGTGCTGTGTTTGCAGAGATCATTTTTGCCCGACCCGGGATCGGCAAGATGGTGGTTGATGCAGTGAACACACGCAACTATCCCATCGTGATGGGTGGTGTTCTTGTGACAACAATGCTGTTTGCGATATCGACTCTGATCTCGGACCTTATCGCAGCCTGGCTCGATCCGCGTATCCGGCAGGGACTCTGAAGTTGTCAGATACAACGACCAGCAACCAGGACGTTCCGATACGCCGTGAATCGCGTTTTGTCTGGCTGCAGCTTCTTCTGCGCGATCCCCTGGGATGCCTTGGTCTGGTGCTTGTTCTTCTCATTGTTATCACCGCGGTCGGCGCAGATTTCTTTGCCCCGTATGACTACAAGGCGCTTGATATAAAGTCGCGACTTGCGGGACCGTCCTGGGATCATCTTCTCGGAACAGACAATCTCGGACGCGATACCTTCAGCCGCATCCTTCACGGCGGACAGATCGCGCTCTATGTCGCGCTGGTTTCGGTCGGAAGCTCCCTGATGCTGGGCCTCGTCCTGGGTATGCTGGCAGGTTACGGCCCGAAGTGGCTGGACAACGGTCTCATGTGGATCTTCGACTCCGTTCGGGCGTTTCCGGTCATCATGTTCGCTCTCGCCGTGATCACCGTTGTCGGCCCCAGTCTGGAGACCATCATCTTCGTTGTGATTGTCACGACGACACCCGGGTATGCGCGCATTGCGCGCGCTTCCACGCTCGCAACCAAGAACACCGAGTTCATCCTTGCCGAGAAGGCGATGGGTGCCGGAATGTTCCGGATCATGTTCTCTCACCTTGTTCCCAACATCGTGCAGCCGCTGTTGATCCTGTGCAGCATGGACATTCCGGTTGTCATCACGATCGAGGCCGGGCTCTCGTTCCTTGGACTTGGTGTGAAACCTCCAACCCCGTCGTGGGGCTCGATCCTCAATGATGGATACGGATTTATTCGCAATACGCCCTGGCTGGTGATCGCCGGCGGTATTCCGCTCATCATCACAACCCTCGGATTTACCTTCCTTGGCGAGTCGCTGCGCGATGTGCTTGATCCCAAGCTGAAAAAAGACAGATGAGCGTGCAAGAAAACGGTCCGGTCCTGGACATTCGCAACCTGTCGGTCGACTTCCGAACCATTCGTGGAACCGTGAAGGCGCTGCGCCGGGTTGACCTGCTCGTCCCCGACAACCGCGTTGTCGGAATCGTTGGTGAATCCGGCTGCGGGAAATCGACACTCATCAACTGTGTTCTGCGTCTGCTTGCAAACAACGCGGTCGTTGATTCTGAATCGTCGATCAGGTTCCGTGGTAACGATGTCATGCGGATGAACGACATGCAGTTGCGTTCGATGCGGGGGCAGGAGATTTCCATGGTCTTCCAGGATCCGATGACTGCGCTCAATCCCGTCATCTCGATCGGCACCCAGATGACGGACATTCTCTACCGGATGAACATGACCCGAAACGAAAAGCGTGCACTGGCAGCCGACATGCTGGCGCAGGTCGGTATACCTGACCCGCACCGCCGTCTCGCCGATTACCCGCATCAGTTTTCCGGTGGCATGCGTCAGCGTATCTGTATTGCAATGGCGTTGATGATGAATCCTGCGTTGCTGATTGCTGACGAACCGACGACCGCTCTCGACGTGACGCTTGAAGCTCAGATCATTCACCTGATGAACGATCTGCGCGCGAGGTTTGGCTGTTCGATGCTGTTTGTCTCGCACAACCTCGGGCTGATTGCCGAGTTATGTGACGAGGTCGTCGTCATGTACGCCGGTGAAGTTGTGGAACAGGGAAGCGTGCATGATCTGTTCCACCGGCCGCGGCATCCCTATACGAAAATGCTCCTCGAATGCGATCCCGCGAGAATTCATGAAACAAGCCGCAACCTTCCGACGATCACCGGCAACGTTCCCGATCTGATCTCGTTGCCCGACGGCTGCATTTTCGCACCACGCTGCTCAAGCCGATTCGAACCCTGCGATCGTTCTCCGCCTGCCGCATACGGGAACGGTCATACGGCCCGCTGCTTCCTGGTACGCGATGACTGAAATCCTGCGAGTCGACGATCTGCGAGTCCGGTTCCGCATCGCCGGCCTCGTCAAAGCCATCATCAAGGGGATCTCGGATCCCTATATCGATGCCGTCATGCGCGTGTCTTTCTCGCTGGACGAAGGGCAGACATTCGGGCTCGTCGGTGAATCCGGATCCGGAAAGACGACACTCGGACGTGCAATCATCGGACTGGTGGAGTCGCAGGAGGGTCGTATCCGTTTTGACAGTCAGGAACTCGTGGGGCTGGACGAAAGCACATACAGGTCGGTGCGGCGACACATTGCGATGATGTTTCAGGATCCGGTTGCAAGTCTTTCACCGCGAAAGACCGTGCGTGCGATCATCACGGAACCGTTCAGGATCCACAATATCAGCGAACGCGACATGGAGCGCGACGCCCGGCGACTTCTGGATCTGGTCGGGTTGCATGCGGGCTTTCTTGGCGCATATCCGCATCAGCTGTCAGGTGGCCAGGCACGCAGGGTTGGCGTCGCGCGTGCGCTGGCCCTCGAACCCCGGGTCATCATTGCGGATGAGCCGACTGCCGGCCTCGACGTTTCGGTTCAAGGCGAGATTCTCAACCTGATGAACAGACTGCAGTCCGAACTCGGGTTGAGTTATCTCATCATCACCCACAATCTGCCCGTCGTGCGCCATGTCAGTGACCGACTTGCGATCATGTATCTGGGCCGGTTCGTCGAGACCGGGAGTACCGGTGATATTTTTGCGCGTCCGGCACATCCCTATACCCTGGGGCTGCTTGCTGCTGTTCCCGAACCCGATCCGGACAAACGTCGCGACAAGCTGGAACTCGAGGGCGAAATCCCATCGTTGATGAACCGACCGTCCGGGTGCGAGTTTCACACCCGTTGCCCGTTTGCCCGCGATATCTGCCGCGAGGTGGCACCGGCGTATACGGAAGTGGAAAAGGACCGCTGGACCAGCTGCCACTTTCCGTTTCCGGATCCCGCAGACATGCGCCCCGTGAACTCCTCAAGTCCGAAACCACCGACGATGAATTGACCAAAAGAGAACCCGTTTCGGGCTGATGGAGTCAGAGCTTGATCCATTTGTCGAGTGGTCCCGCAAGATGTGGTAGATCAGATCGATCTAAAACCCCAATCCGGAGGGGGCTGAGACCACTCACAGCCGTTGCAAACGATCAGACGACCATCGGCAAAACAGGACGCGGAATGGTCCGTCATCGAACCGCTGTTGCCCAAGCAGGGCAAGATGGGTCGTCCGCGCAAGACCGATCTGCGGTCCGTGTTCAACGCCATCTGGTACATCCTCGAGATTGTGGAAAAGCCGAAGGATACCAAGGGCTTCACGGTGTAGCCCCGCGGGTGGGTCGTGGAGCGGACCTTTGCCAGGATGGGCCGATGCCGTCGCTTGTCGAAGGATTACGAGCGCCACACTGACAATGCCTTGGCCTGGGCGCAATTGGCCGCCTGTCGATTTCTTGTCAGGCGCATGAAGCAACTGCGTGAAAACAAATAAACCAATAAATCAATGACTTTTGATTCATACTCATCGTGCATAGGTCATTTTTCGACGCCTATGACTGAACTTCGAAATCAGCTATGGTATATTGGTTTTACGCATTTCTCTCTGTGGTCTGGTATACTTCGACTTGCGTGAATGAATTTCGACAATGCAGGTTGTCGCAGCCAGACCAGATTTTTTCCAAAATAAGCCCGTTCCCAATGATGTTACATTGGCA
The DNA here is from genome assembly GCA_965200745.1 of Alphaproteobacteria bacterium. Classification (GTDB taxonomy): domain Bacteria; phylum Pseudomonadota; class Alphaproteobacteria; order SP197; family SP197; genus SP197. The sequence continues at coordinate 1,898,433 of CBDAUZ010000001.1, read as the reverse complement.
GGCTGGGCAGCGCTCGTACATCATCTAGGGATCGCTGCGCCTGTCCGAAAACAATCATGCATTTCAGGTAAACATGTTCGTGGGAACAAGCGGGTCGAGGTGCATTGGGACGTATTTGACAAGCGCTATTTGCCTGACGCCACGCTGGCGGGGCATCTGAATTTTGCACTTCGACATGAAGATATCGACTTTCTGGTATTGAAACGCGTTTTCGATGCTGTTCCAGCGCAGGCTATCGAGAATATCGTGGCGGCCACACCAACGGGCGCGAATGCACGACGTATATGGTTTTTCTACGAAATTCTGACCGGGACGACGCTGGAACTGGACGAGGCTCCCAAGGTCACAGCCGTCGATGCTCTGGACCCTGAAATTTACTTCACTGGAAAGGTTCGTTTTTCGCAGCGCCACCGTGTCCGAGATAACTTGTTGGGTACAGGGGAGCTTTGCCCGATTATTCGGCGCACCGAAAAGCTGCAAAAGCTGGTGGACTCCAATCTGGCGCAACAAGCGCAAGATATCGTCGAAAAGACTGGAGCACATATCATCGCAAGGGCAGCGCGTTTCATGTTGCTGGCCGATAGCCGGGCAAGTTTCGAAATTGAAGGAGAGCGCCCGCCAGTCAATCGGCTTGAGCGTTGGGCGTACGCTGTTCTGGAAGCCGGGAAACGACCCCTTAACCAAACCGAGATCTCCCAGCTGCACGGCATTCTTGTTGGCAAGGATGATCGCCTTACTCCGCTAGGCTACCGCGAAGACGGTGTTTTTCTGGGTCAACGGGGTCATGATAATGAACCCATACCGGAGTTCATTGGCGCACGCGCTCAGGATGTGCCTGAGTTGATGGCAGCGCTCAACAACTGCAACAACAGGCTTCGGGAATCAGATTCTGGCGATGTTGATCCGGTCTTACAAGCGGCCTGCATCGCTTTCCGCTTCGTTTACATTCACCCGCTTGCTGACGGGAATGGGCGTCTGCATCGCTGCCTTATTCATCATGTATTAACAGAGCGCGGTTATACCCCAGCGGGCATGGTCTTCCCTGTATCGACAGTGATGCTCGACCGGATTGATGATTACCGGGATGTTCTGCAAAGCCACTCATCGCCACTCATGGATTTTATCGAATGGCATGCCTTGCCGAATGGCAATGTCGAAGTCACGAACGAAACAGCAGATTTATACCGTTTCTTTGATTGCACGACGGAAGCGGAGTTTCTGTATGAGTGCGTATTGCGCACCATCAAAAAAGACCTGCCGGACGAAATCGATTACCTCAAACGGCATGACGAGGCGATGCGCAATATCATGAATGCGATCGAGATGCCGGATCGCTTAGCCGAAAACCTGATCATGTTCATCCGGCAAAATGGCGGCGCTTTGCCTCGCAAACGGCGTCAACGCCATCCTTTCGACAAACTGACCGATGAAGAAATCACCCTCATTGAAGAATTCGTAGCAGATGCCTTCGATGAGGGAGGATAGTCAATCTGTCGATAACCGAATTGGCTCATCAGCCAGTTCTTGAATCGTCAGGCCGTCGATTGATATTCCAACATCCAGCGCCTCTTTCATCCATGCGAACTTTCGGCCACACCCGATCCATGCTGCTCAACAAGCTCAATGAGGACCACGAGAACTTGCTGAGCAAATTCGAGATGCTGTGCGATGGCGTGTTCGGTAGGCAGTTTAATTATCGCAGCCCTAAGCAAGTCAAGGAATTATTCTACGAGTACCTCGATCTGCCAGCGGTGAAGAAGAGGAATACGAAAGGTGTGTGGGCTCCCTCCGTGGATCTCGAGGCCCTGGAAAGACAACGGGAGGTGACAGGCTCTACACCAGCTTTAATGTAGCCGGAACCAACACAGGGAGACTTGCCAGTCGAGCTTCAGACTTTGGATCGGGCACAAACCTGCAAAACGTCGATCGACGCTTGCGCACATGTTTCGTAGCTGACAAGGGCTACATACTCGCTAACATAGATCTTGAACAGGCTGATAGCCGAAATGTAGGAGCCAAGTGTTATGAATTATTCGTGGAAGAATATGGCAAAGATACTGCTGGTAGGTATCTGGACGCCTGTGAGAGTAACGATCTTGACAGTTCTGTATGTCTACTTGTTTGGCCTTCCATTCCTACTGATAGCGACATTTAATATCGTCGAGAGTCTTATCGACAGAGAGCCAATAAGGTGGGCCACGCTACTAACTAATTTGCGTCGCCTGTATCGTTAGGAAGGCGAACCAATATACCAGCGCAAATGGTTAAGAACTTCCAAAGACTCTACTTCCAAAGCTTCCCCTGCATCAAGATGTGGCACCAGTGGGTGGCTGCGCAGATGGATGACTACCCTGCCACATTGACGACTCTTTATGGCAGACGGCGTAGGTTCTGGGGACGCAGCCGGGAAGATGCTACGCTTCGTGAAATGCTAGCCTACGAGCCGCAGAGTATGACAGGACATCAGATCGATGCCGCCCTAGAAGCAGTGTGGCGTACCTACCCTAGCGTCCAGCTATTGGTGCAGGTACACGACAGCATCCTCTTTCAACTACCCATCAAAGACGAACACCTCATCCCCAAAATTAAACAGACCATGACCGACGCATATACTCTTACACTGAAAGGTGACAGGGAATTCTATGTTCCTGTCGAGGCTAAGACAGGAAGCAACTGGGGTGACTATGACGAAGAGCACAACCCAACCGGGCTCCAAAAAGTATGAGCGAGACTTCGGGGACTGGGTTGATGCGTTCGTAGAAGCTACCAATCAGACCACTGCACCTGAATCCTTCCGACTGTGGGGAGCCATTAGTTGTATTGCTGGCGCCCTCGAGCGGAAGGTACATGTGCACACTCTTGGATCAAACCTTTATCCCAACCTGTACATTATACTATGTGCCAGGCTTGGGGTGGGTAAGACGGAGGTGACTGATAGAGTGCGTCGCGCGTGGGCTAATATTGATGGCTTACACATAGCCTCAGCTAACATGTCTCGTGCGTCCCTCACGGATAGCTTACAGGATGCTAAGGTTATATCAGGCGTGCACGAGTACAACATCTGGCATGGATTGTCAGGGTTGGCGTAATTCGGGGCGGCTTTAATGGCGGTTTTTAGAGTATGAATCATACGTCGTTGTTTTATTTGTTTATTTGTTTTCGCGCGGTTGCTTCACGCGCACGCGCCTGACAAGAAATCGACAGGCGGCCAATCACGCCCAGGCCAAGGCACTGTCAGTGTGGCGCTCGTAATCCTTCGACAAGCGACGGCATCGGCCCCGCATAGCCACTATCAGCATACAGTTTGGAGATCGTCGGCGCCGTCGGCAACAGCTGTATGACAACCTCCAGGGCACCGTCCCTGTCCTGGACGTCAGCCGGCTGACCATTTTGCGCAGGCGCCGCTCCGGGGTCTGCCAAACCGGGTTCGGCAGACAGGTTGCTGTCGCCTTGTGGCCAATCGGGGAGCGAAAGAGTCCGGGGAAAACGCCCACGCGCACGAAATGACCCCGATTCCGACCACAATCTTGATGATCAGACACGCTGATGCCGCACCAACATGGCGTGTGCCACACTTGTCCCGCGTCCGCAGCTTCAGCAAAATCGGGACAGCGCAAGTGCCTCAAAGTTGACGAGTGACATTCATCTGACGATAAGGCATGTTTCGCGCCCTACCCGATCCGGCCCAATCTGGTTGAGATAAGCAGACCAGGGGAGTTGATGACCCAGGTACAATTAAACAAAGCCGCCTTCCGGCACCCGGGGCAAGGAAAACGAAAGACACGACCTGTTTCACGCGGTCGTCAACCTGATCCCGCCGCCACGAGGGAAATCGGTGAACTGTTCGCCGACAAGCCGATGCGCCGCGACCTGCTGATCGAACATCTGCATGTGATTCAGGACCGGTTCGCCCATATTTCCAGCAAACATCTCCAGGCGCTCGCCACGCTGATGAGAATTCCGATGGCGGAAGCCTATGAAGTGGCGACATTCTATCATCACTTCGATGTCGTTTCGGAAGGCGATTCACCGCCGCCGCCAATCACGGTCAGGGTGTGCGAGAACCTGTCATGTGCCCTCGCGGGCTCGCATGCGCTCATCAGCGAACTGGCACAATCAACGGGAAGCGATGTTCGCGTCGTCCCGGTTCCCTGCATGGGCCGTTGCGAAACACCGCCCGCCGTCAAGATCGGTTTCAACGATCTGGAGCATGCAACTGTAGAGAAAGTTTCTGCGGCTATCGAGGCCGGCCAGATCGATGCACAGATCCCCGATTACGAAAACTTTCAAGCGTATCGCAACGCGGGAGGTTATCGCCTCCTCGAGGAGGTTCTGGCCGGGCAACATCCACCTGACTCGCTGATCGAGAAGATGGAAGCGTCAGGACTGCGCGGTCTCGGTGGAGCCGGTTTTCCTGCCGGAAGAAAATGGAAATTCGTTCGCATGGAGGCTGGTCCGCGGCTCATGGCCGTGAATGCAGACGAAGGCGAAGTCGGTACATTCAAGGATCGCTTCTATCTTGAGCGCAAGCCGCATCAGTTCCTTGAAGGCACCCTTATAGCCGCGTGGGTTGTCGAAGCGACAGACGTCTATATCTATCTCCGCGACGAATATCCTGGCATCCGTCATGCCCTGCAGGAGGAGATCCGGCGACTGACGTCATCGGGAATTGAAGGGTTGCCGCCAATTCATCTCCGCCGTGGTGCCGGCGCTTACATCTGCGGTGAAGAGTCGGCGATGATTGAATCCATCGAAGGCAAACGTGGTTTACCGCGACATCGACCGCCGTTCGTCTCCAAGGTCGGTCTCTTCGGTCAATCGACGCTGGTTCACAATGTCGAGACGCTCTACTGGGTTCCCGAAATCCTGACAAAGGGTCACGAATGGTTCGCATCCCATGGTCGCCACGGTCGTACCGGGTTGCGGAGCTTTTCCGTTTCCGGACGGGTACGGGACCCCGGGGTCAAACTGGCACCGGCGGGTATCACGGTTTGTGAACTGATCGACGAATATTGTGGTGGAATGGCGGAGGGACACAGCTTCAAGGGATACCTTCCAGGCGGTGCTTCCGGCGGCATTCTCCCTGCTTCACTGGGTCATGTTCCATTGGATTTCGATACCATCCAGCCGTATGGCGGTTTTATCGGATCCGCTGCAGTTATCGTTCTTTCCGACAAGGACAGCGTCAAGAGTGCTGCGCTCAACATGATGAAGTTTTTCGAGGACGAAAGTTGCGGCCAATGCACCCCCTGTCGGGTAGGTTGCGAAAAGGCCGTCGCCCTGATGTCACGCGATACCTGGGACGAACCACTGTTGCGGGAGCTGTCACGTATGATGATGGACGCCTCGATCTGCGGTCTGGGACAGGCTGCACCCAACCCCCTTCTTTCTGTCTTCGACCACTTTCCGGGAGAATGAGACTTGGCTGATCACGTCGAATTCATGCTGGACGGACGTCCGGTCACAGCTGAACCGGACGAGACGATCTGGCAGGTCGCCAAGCGGCACGGAACCACAATTCCGCACCTGTGTCACAGTGAAGCGCCCGACTACAGACCGGATGGCAACTGCCGGGCGTGCATGGTCGAGATAGACGGTGAGCGCACGCTGGCGGCATCGTGCATTCGTACGCCGACGGCTGGCATGAAGGTCGAGACAAATACCGAAAGAGCTCAGTCATCCCGCGCTCTGGTCCTTGAACTCCTCGTGGCGGATCAGCCGACTCGGGAGAATGCACATACCACAACATCGGAGTTGTGGAACTGGGCCGATTCCATGGAACTCAACGGCTCGCGATTTCCGGGCAGGAACGGTTCACCAGTTGAAGACCTGAGTCACCCCGCAATGGCCGTGAACCTGGATGCGTGCATACACTGCAATCGATGCGTCCGCGCATGCCGGGAGGTTCAGGTGAACGACGTCATCGGACTCGCGTATCGCGGTCGAGATGCAAAGATCATCTTTGATTTTGACGATCCGATGGGCGATTCAACCTGCGTTGCCTGCGGTGAATGTGTCCAGGCCTGTCCGACCGGCGCATTGATGGAACGCACCCTCGTTGACGAGAAAGGGCTCGGCAAACCCGTCCCGGCAAGGAATGTCGACAGCGTCTGTCCGTATTGCGGCGTTGGGTGTCAGTTGACCTACCAGGTTGAGGACAACCAGATCGTCGCGGTCAAGGGTAAGGACGGTCCCGCCAATAGAGGACGCCTGTGTGTCAAGGGACGTTTCGGTTTCGACTATATTTCCGGACCACAACGCCTGCGCCGTCCACTTGTTCGACGCGACGACGTACCGAAGCAGGTCGACTCCTGGGTCGATCCGGCCAACCTGCTGACCCATTTCAGAGAGGTGAGCTGGGACGAAGCGCTTGAACGGGCCGTCGGCGGGCTGAAACGAATTCGCGACCAGTTTGGTGGCGATGCATTGTCAGGTTTCGGTTCCGCAAAGGGTTCCAACGAGGAAGCCTACCTGTTCCAGAAACTCGTCAGAACCGGTTTCGTAACCAACAATGTCGATCATTGCACACGCCTGTGTCATGCAAGTTCAGTTGCCGCATTGTTGGAGACCATCGGATCTGGTGCGGTGACGGCGCCGTTCAACGAGGCTCTCAACGCCGATTGCATGATCGTCATCGGCGCCAATCCCACCGAAAATCATCCGGTCGCGGCGACATTCTTCAAGAACGCCGTGAAAGACGGCGCCAGCCTGATCGTCATGGATCCCCGCAGCCGGGCGCTAAGCCAGCATGCCACGCACATGCTGCAGTTCCGCCCGGGAACGGATGTCGCGATGTTGAACGCGATCATGCACGTCATCGTCTCCGAGAACCTCTACGACCGCCAGTACGTCCAGGGCATGACGGAGGGGTTCGAAAAACTCTGTAAACACCTTGAGTCCTATACACCCGAAGCGATGGCACCGATTTGTGGGATACCTGCCGATACACTGCGAAACGTTGCGCGTGTGTATGCCGGTGCTGAACGCGCGATGATCTTCTGGGGAATGGGTGTATCGCAACACATTCACGGCACCGATAACGCTCGTTGCCTGATCTCTCTCGCATTGCTGACAGGGCATACCGGACGTCCCGGTACAGGATTGCACCCGTTGCGTGGCCAGAACAATGTGCAGGGCGCATCGGATGCCGGTCTCATTCCGATGAGTTATCCCGACTACAAACCGGTGAGAAATGTCGACAACAGATCGGCGCTATCCGCACTGTGGGATGCGGAACTTCCTGATCGGGACGGCCTGACGGTCGTCGAGATCATGAACGCGATACACGCGGGCGATGTTCGCGGCATGTACGTCATGGGCGAAAACCCGGCGATGTCCGATCCCGATGTCTCCCACGCACGCCAGGCCCTGGCCAGTCTGGATCACCTCGTCGTTCAGGACCTCTTCATGACGGAAACAGCGATGTATGCCGACGTGGTCCTGCCCGCCAGCGCCTGGCCGGAGAAGGATGGTACGGTCACCAACACGAACCGGCAGGTTCAGCGTGGACGAAAAGCTGTCGATCCTCCAGGCGACGTCCGACAGGACTGGGAGATCATCTTGTCGATTGCCAATGGCATGGGTTTGAACTGGGACTACAACAGCGTCGGCGAGATCTACGAGGAAATGCGGACAACCATGCCTTCCATCGCCGGGATTTCGTGGGAGCGGGTCAGTCGCGAGGGTGCCGTCATCTATCCTTGTGAATCAGAAGATGATCCGGGACAGCCGATCGTGTTCAGCGACGGTTTTCCCACGCCCAGCGGCCGGGGGAAACTTGTACCGGCCGAAATTCTCGAGCCCGACGAAAAACCTGACAGCGAGTTCCCGATGATCCTGTCAACAGGACGTCAGCTCGAACACTGGCATACCGGTGCGATGACGCGCCGTGCACGCATACTCGACATGCTTGAACCCGAAGCCGTCGCCATGATGGCCCCGCACGACATGGAGCACTATGGCTTCAGCGCAGGAGATTCCATCAGAATCTCGACCCGGCGCGGATCGATTGATGCCAAGGTTCGCACGGACTCAGGCATGCAACCCGGCGTGGTCTTCATGCCGTTCTGCTACGTGGAAGCGGCCGCAAACCTGCTGACCAACCCGGCACTCGATCCTTTCGGAAAAATCCCTGAATTCAAGTTCTGTGCGGCACGCATTGAACGACCGGACTCATCGCTGACGACCCAGCCAAACTGATTTGTCGGCATCAATCCGTTGTTGCGAGTGCGCTGCGGGCTACGTCGAGATCCTCGGCGGTGTTGATGTTGAAGAACGGATCGACACCCTCCGACTCGAACGCGACGTCAATTGTCCTGTAATGACAGGTCCAGTCTTCGACCTTGCGCACGCCATCGTGAAGCAGTGCATGCCTGAGGTCGCCGCGTAACGCTGCCGACCACAGTGCAACGACCGGGTGGCGTCGACTGCGTGATGTTGCACACGCTATCTCGGCATCGTTTGACAGTGCGCTATCCAGCAACCGGGCAACGAGATTGTGCGGGATAAATGGCGCATCTGTCGGCACCGTCACAATCCAGGTAAGCCCCGGCAGGTTTGCGGTCACCCAGTCCAGACCGGCGAGAACACCTGCCAGGGGACCGTGGTTTCCGGGCAGCGTGTCCGATGCAATACTGATGTTCCACTGCGAGAAACGGGACAGGTCGCCGTTGGCGTTCAGTACAACAACCCGGACCTGCGGTTGCAACCTGTTCAAGACGCAGTCAAGAACCGGTCGGCCACCGAGGTCCAGCAGCCCCTTGTCGCCGCCGCCCATGCGGCGTGCAAGACCACCGGCCAGAACAATCCCGACAACCTGCTTGTTGGGTACGACCTGGATCACGCCGTTACTTCCTCCACAGTCGTTTCCGAATCACGCACGACACGTTCGGAACCCGAGATCACGATGTATCGCCTGCCACGCAACCGCCCGATCAGGGTCATGTTCACCTGTCGTGCGAGATCAACACCCCATGCCGTAAAGCCTGACCTGGAGACGAGCACGGGAATACCCATGCGCGCCGTCTTGATCACCATCTCACTTGTCAGGCGCCCAGTGGTATAGAGGATTTTTCCCGCAACCGACATGTCGTTCAACGCCATGTAGCCGGCGATCTTGTCCACAGCGTTATGGCGTCCAACGTCTTCCATGTAAACAAGGGCGCGATCTTCCTCGCATAGAACGCAACCATGAATTGCACCGGCTTTCAGATAGAGGCTTGGCGTCGTATTGATCTGCCTGGTCAGTGTCTGAAGCCATGACGTCCGCACGGTCGCACGGGGGTCGAGACTGACCGTTTCAATAGCCTCCATGAGATCACCGAACACTGTACCGAGTGCACATCCTGATGTGCGGGTCTTGCGCTTCAGCTTGTCTTCAAAATTCGTATGCGTGCGCGTACGAACGACAATCGTCTCGATCTCGGGCTCATGTTCGATCGCCGTGACGTCGTCGACGTTTTCCAGCATTCCCTGATTGATCAGGTAGCCGACGGCCAGGCAGTCGGGATGATCGCCGATCGTCATCAGCGTCACGATTTCCTGACCGTTGAGGAACAGGGTGAGCGGACGTTCTTCCGTGACCTGCGCCTCGATCGGGTTTCCTTCGTGATCAATCCCGTCGACAAGACGGGTCAGTGTCCGGTCGTTTGTGTCCGGACGGACGAGATAGTCGTTCACTGGAGCCTCAGCAAACATGCAGGATCCGAGGGATGGCAGACGACCACCTTACCGTGCCCGTTCAAGGCTGGGTAAACCGCGGATCTGATCCGCGATCTTCTCGGCAATCATGATGGTTGGCGCATTGGTGTTCCCGGTTGGGATAACCGGCATGACAGATGCATCAACAACACGAAGGCCTTCTGCTCCATGCACCTTGAGATCACCGTCAACAACCGCATCCGCGTCGTTCGAAAGTCCCATCTTGCATGTCCCGACCGGATGATAGCCCGAGATGCAATTCTCTCGCACCGCCTGCAGGATTTCATCATCGGTCCTGAGGTGGCTGCCGGGTGTCAACTCATCACCACAATACGGCGCCAATGACTGTTGACCGGCAATCTCGCGGGCCCACCTGACCGCGTCGATCATGTCCCTGCAGTCCTTCTCCGTGCTGAGGTACGCCGGATCCATCAAGGGGTAGTCAACCGGATTGTTACTGCGCAATCTGAGGTTGCCGATTGCCTGCGGCTGCATCTGGTTGACATCCAGCTGAAAGCCCGGAAGCACCACCTTGGCCCGTTTTTCCGGATCCTCGTCAAGGACCATCGGCGTAAAGAACATCTGAAACCTCGGCACGTCCGGCGATTCAGCCGTTCCGCGTGAGAACGCCCCCGATGACCAGTATGACCGTGCGGCAGGTCCCCAACGACCGCGACTCAGTACATAGCCCGCCCCCATCAAGGCAATACCAACAGGTGTCATCCACTTCGCCAACGAAGCCGATGGTCGCTTGCAGATAAAACGGACCGGTATATTCAGATGATCCTGAAGATTGCTGCCGACGCCTGGGCTGTCGATTTCAACCGGTATCCCGTGTTTCCTGAGGTGATCTGCAGGACCGATTCCGGAAAGCATGAGGAACTGTGGTGAACCGAGGGAACCGAGACACAGGAGTATTTCCCGGTTCGCCTTCGCGACTTTGACACGATTGCCCTTCAGATATCTCACGCCCCTGGCGCACCGGTTCTCAAGGATGAGGTTTGTCGCCCGACAGTTCGTTTGAACAAAGAGATTGTTGCGACTTGCAGCACTATCGAGATAGCTCCGCAGTGTGCTGGAACGTCGGCCATCGCGTACGGTGTAATCGAGGAACCCGGCACCGACCTGGTTCAGTCCATTGAAGTTTCTGTTCTCTGGCAGGCCTGAGTCGACACATGCGGAAATGAATGCGCGATCGAGCTCGCGCGTCTGGATGCCCCGACTTGTCAGTAATGGTCCGTCGCCGCCGCGCCAGTGATCACCACCCTCCTCGTAGTTTTCGGCTTTTCTGAAGTAGGGCAATACATCGTCATACGCCCAACCTTTCAGACCCATCTGGTTCCAGCGATCGTAGTCTGCAGGATTTCCCCTGATGTACACCATGCCGTTGATTGCACTTGAACCGCCGAGACCGCGTCCGCGCGGCCAGTAGATACGGCGATTGGCTGCGTACTTCTGCGGTGTCGTGTAGTAACGCCAGTCGTATCTGGGGTGACCGAATGCGAGACCGTTCGCGCCGGGAATGCTGATACGAAAACTCCGGTTGCGCGAACCCGCTTCCAGCAGAAGGACCGTGGTTTCGCGGTCTTCGCTCAATCGGGATGCCAGCACGGCGCCAGCTGAACCACCACCGACAATGATGTAATCGAACTGGTTTGCCACGATTGCGATCCAGCATTGTGTTTGCGACGTAACCGAATTCACGGGAAGAAACCGGCACGATTCCGGAAGACCCGCGAAGCAATGATGATATCCGCAACGTTTTGCAGGTTCCATCAACCTCGTTCAGTATACCGTGTTTCTTCAAAGGAGGTGTGTGTTGGACAATCTCCCCGAGAGTGTTGTTGTCGAGACGGCTGACTCCATCGCAACGGTCACGGTCAACCGCCCCCACAAGCTCAACGCCATTGATATTGCAACGGCACGCGGTCTTTCCGCTGCATTCGAGGCGTTGTCCGAGGATGACAACATTCGTGCAATCGTATTGCGCGGTGCAGGTGACCGTGCGTTCGGCGTCGGTGCAGATATCAGCGAATTCTCCACCAGGAGAAACGATACCACCCAGGCCAGGACATATGAGGATGCGTGGGGTCCGGGACTTGCAAACTGCCGTCATCCGGTCATTGCGATGATCAAGGGATACTGCATAGGCGGCAGCATGGGACTGTTACCGGATACCGATCTGCGGATCGCCGCGGAATCGGCACAGTTCGCCATACCGGCCGGACGCCTCGGCATCACATACGGTCATGCGGATATCGCGAAACTCAAGCGACTCGTCAGTCATGCAAGCATCATGGAATTGTTGCTTGAAGCGAGGAGGATTCCCGCTTCCCGCGCTTTCGAGATGGGACTCATCAATCGGGTTGTACCTGACGACAAGATTGAACAGGAGACGTATGCCGCTGCGCAGCGCATTGCAGAAAACGCCCCTCTCTCGGCGCGATGGCACAAGAAATTCGCACGCCGTCTTCTCGATCCGGCGCCCTTGCGTGAGGTCGAGCTTGCGGAACAGTATGCGTGTTTTGCGACAGAAGACTACGAAACGGGACGTGCTGCCTTCGCGTCACGCACGACACCCCGGTTCAAGGGGCGGTGATCATGAGCGATTCGACGGGACCGCTTGATGGCTTGCGCGTTATCGATTTCACCCACGTCATGGCAGGGCCGACCTGTGCACTGATGCTTGCCGACATGGGCGCTGATGTCATCAAGATCGAACGGGTGCCGTTCGAGAATGACCCATCGCACAATGCCGATGATCCATACTGGATCAACGGCGTTTCGTCGTCGTACATGATCATGAACCGGAACAAGCGCGGACTGCCCCTGAATCTCAAGACAACGAAGGGTGTCGAGATCGCACAACGACTGATTTCCGGGGCGGATGTTGTGGTTGAAAACTTTCGACCCGGCGCACTTGATCGGCTGGGTCTGGGATACGACGAGATGTGCAGGGTCAATCCTGCACTGATCTACGCGTCGATCAGCGGGTTCGGGCGTACGGGCCCTTATGGCGAACGACCAGGTTACGACCTGATGGCGCAGGCCATGTCGGGCATCATGAGCGTGACAGGTGAGGAACCCGGCAGACCACCGGTCAAGCCGGGCGTACCGATGACCGATATCACTGCGGGAATACTGCTCGCCATGGGCGTGTGCGCCGCCTTGCACCACAGACAGAAAACCGGCCTCGGCCAGCGGGTGGATACCTCACTGTTCGAGGCCGGTATTGTACAGACCTACTGGCATTCATGCGCCGTCTTTGCCAACGGGGAGACACCGCTTCCACTCGGTTCCGGACATCCCCTTATGGCACCGTATCAGGCGATTCGCACGAAGGACGGCTACATCACCATCAGTGCAGGCGGATGGATGTGGCCTGCGTTCTGCAAGCTGGTCGATCCCGATCTCGCGCATGATCCGCGGTTTGATACAAACCAGAAGCGTATGAAAAACGTGAAGGAACTTGCCGCAATTCTTGACGCACGCATGTCGTGCAAGACCACACAACAGTGGATTGCCGAGCTCGATGCCGCAGGCATGCCAAGCGGTCCGATCAACACCATTCCCGAAATGCACAAGGACCCGCAAGCACTTGCGCGCGACATGGTTGTCACGCAGCAACATCCGCAAGCCGGCGAGGTCAAGGCGATCGGAATTCCCGTGAAATTCTCCGGGTCACCTGGCGGTCTGCGCAAACCTGCAACGGTCTACGGTGAACATACCCGTGAAATCCTCAAGGATGCCGGCTACACCGAGGCCGAAATCCGGGAACTGATCGCTCGCGGTGCGACCGCGGATCAAAAGTAGTTCGCGTCGACATCACCGACAACACGAACGCGCACCCGCACCGCATTGCCGGGCAGATATGCCAGCGGAAGGTCCTCGATCTCGATCGTCTGCAGTGATTCTTCCGATGCACCGTTTTGAATTGCACGTTGCGATGCAATCCGTACGCCCCTGGCCAGCATCTCGCTCCGTTCAAGATCGGTAAAGACCTCGTCACACGTTCCCGCAATCTGGGCCATTGCCGCTCCAACCGCGTTGGCAACTTCGCCATGTTCCAGACGAATGACTTCGCTTGCGCCATCAAATTGATCGGGCACCAGAAAACTCCCGCCGCCGACGGCGAGGATGGTCGTATCGCCTGCCTCGGTCTTTATGTGGTCAACGCTCTCGATAACTTGCGTGTGGGCAATCCGGAGCAAGCGATCCACGGTATCGTCTGGCAGATCGTCGATCAGTGACCGGTTCCCAAGCGATATCAGTCCTGCCGCGACAGCAATGTCGGTTGCTGTAAGATCCGTTCCGCCAAAAACCCGTCCTCTCTCGAGGAGTGCGAAGCCCGTGCTCTCGGGTCCTATCCGGCCGGTCTCCGAATTGATCAGTGATCCGCCGCCGAGTGCGATCGAAATCAGATCCGGCATGCGGAACAACGTACGTACGCCGCCTATTTCAATGACATTGTTGGCCTCACGCGGGAATCCGTTTTCGAGCACACCGAACTCGGTCGATGTGCCGCCAACATCGATCACAATCCCGGACGATCGACCGGAGAGATAAGCGGCACCACGCATTGAATTGGTCGGACCTGACGCAAGCGAAAACACGGGAAAGTGGTTGGCCTGTTCCGCGATCTGCACGGTGCCGTCGTTCAGGGTGTGAAACAATCGCGCCTCGAGCCCGAGTGCATCGAGTGCGCTGTTGAATGCAGCCGTCGCGCGCATCGCGAGCGGTCGCAAACTTGCGTTGAGTATTGTTGCATTTTCCCGCTCAAGCAGTCCGATGCGACCGATCCGGTGCGAAAGCGTAATCCGGCTTTCCGGGCAGTGTCGTGCAAGGATCTCGGCGACACGCAATTCATGTTCATGAACAATTGGCGAAAAGGCCGAAGACACCGCGATGTCCGAAACACCGCTCTCGGCAATCCTTCTGCCAACGCATTCGATCTCACTGGGGTCCAAAGGCAAAATCTCGCGACCGTCAACTTCATGACCGCCATGAACGGGATAGACACCACCGTTTGCAATTCTCGACAAGGTCACCGGCCAGTCGGAAAAAGGTCCGAGAGAGCGGCTCGCCGGCAGTCCGATGCGAACTGAAGCGACAGGTGCAAGGCCACGGCGTTCGATCACAGCATTCGTGAAATGTGTCGTCCCGATCATCACGGCAACCACACGCGACGACGGAACGCCGGACACGCGCAACACCTTGTCCAGCGCATCCGAAACGCCCGAGACAACATCCTCGGTCGTTGCGGTCTTCACCTTGGCAACAAGGTCCGCATGCTCGAGTATCACGGCATCCGTACTTGTGCCGCCGACGTCAATTCCGATTCGAAGCACAGACCGCTCCAGTCAGAGAATAGTTCACCCGGATCAGCAAACACGGCATGCACGTGCAGACCGGTTTTCAACCATGATGCGTCTTCATTGTATTACGCCTGGTTCCACCACACAGCATGGATGTCGGAACACGGTTTCGACGAATTCGTTGAATTCCGATACGATGGCACAGTCTGGAACCTGCACGGGATTCTCCGCTGCAGTCGGCACGTGTCGACAACGTCAGTTGATGTGGCGAACATTCTGATGATGGTGTTTCAATTTCTGGTGCATCAGGAGAAAGAAGATGACCGTTACGGCATTGGACCATCTCGAGACGACCACGGCGCGCCGCCTGGAATTTGACAGTATTCCCATCATCGACTTGCAGCCGTTCCTGAGCGGCAACGAGTCGGAGCGGCGACAGGTTGCAGAGAGGATCGGCGATGCCTGCCGGCAAATCGGTTTCTTCTACGTGGTCAATCACGGGATTCCGGAAGGCGTGACGAACGGACTCTTCAACCAGACACAGAAGTTCTTTCGTCAGCCGCTCGAGGAAAAACTGAAGCTCGATGCAAATCTGACCCAGCGTCACCGCGGTTTTATTCCCTACGGCGACCTCTACGCCGGCCCTGGAAGGAAACCTGACATTCACGAAGGCTACGAAGTGTCCATGGAACTGCCCGCAGATGATCCGGATTATCTGGCCGGAAACATCATGCTCGGCCCCAACGTGTGGCCCGACAACCTCCCGGGTTTTCGGGAAGAGGTCTACGGGTACTATCAGGCAGTCCATCAACTCGGAGTCAGCCTGTTCAGGGCATTCGAGATGACCCTTGGACTTCCAGAGCACTGGTTTGACGACAAGATTACCAAGCCCATGGGGCAATTACGTCTTCTTTACTATCCACCGCAGCAGGCTGTGACGGACCCGCATGCGATCGGCATCGGTGCCCATACCGATTACGAGTGTTTCACGCTCCTGCTCCAGGACGATGCAGGCGGCTTGCAGGTCGGCAACCGGGACGGTGAATGGATCGAGGCGACGCCGGTTCCCGGCTCACTGATCATCAACATTGGCGACATGTTGATGCGCTGGACGAATGACGAATTTGTCTCGACGCCGCACCGGGTGATCAACCGGTCCGGTCGCGAACGGTACTCATTTCCGTTCTTTTTCGGTGCCAATCACGATTGTGTCGTATCTCCGTTACCCCGTTTCACCAGTCCGGACCGACCAGCCCGCTATCCGCCGACACAATGCGGACTGTGGACCGAGTGGATGATTACGGAAGTCTACGAGTATCGAACCGCGTTCCGCGGCCACATTCCCGATCCTGAACAGACACAGATCCGGTCGTAGCCGGTAAGGGCTCATTCTCCGGATTGTTTTGTCGTGCCAATCTCGTTGCCGTTTCCGCATTGCGCCCTGTGGCGCAGGGTCTGATCGGCAATCACGCACGCCATCATTGCTTCTCCGACCGGAACGGCCCGAATACCGACACACGGATCGTGACGTCCCTTGACCGATACCGTCGTCTCGTTGCCGGCACGGTCGATTGTCTTGCGTGACGACAGGATCGAACTGGTTGGCTTGACGACGAAGCGGGCAACAATGTCCTGACCGGTCGAGATACCGCCAAGTATGCCTCCTGCATGATTGGAGAGAAATTTCGGACCATCGTCCGACATGACAATCTCGTCTGCAGCCGTTGTGCCCGGTGTTGACGCGAGAGCAAAACCATCGCCGATTTCCACCCCCTTGACGGCGTTGATGGACATCATCGCGGACGCCAATGCTGCATCGAGCTTTCCATAAATCGGCTCACCGAGTCCGGCTGCAACACCGCTCGCGTGGATCTCGATGACGGCACCTGCAGACGACCCGTCCTTGCGAACATCGTCCAGAAACGACGCCCATTTGTCTGCCATACACCGGTCGGGGCACCAGAAGGGATTGTCCTCAACGGCACCCCAGTCCCAGCGACTCCGGTCAATTGCATGCGGGCCGATCTGAATGACTGCACCGCGTACAAGCACACCGGTTCCGAGAAACTTGCGGGCGACAGCGCCGGCGGCAACCCGCATGGCCGTTTCGCGTGCGCTCGCGCGTCCACCGCCCCGATAGTCGCGAAAACCATACTTCTTCTCGTAGGTAAAGTCCGCATGACCCGGACGAAAGACCTGCGAAATCTCCCCGTAGTCCCGCGAACGCTGGTCGACATTTTCCACAACAATCGCCAACGGCGTACCGGTCGTCCGGCCCTCGAACCAGCCTGAAACAATCCTGACCGTGTCAGGTTCCCTGCGTTGTGTCGTGAACCGCGACTGTCCCGGACGACGCCGGTCCATCCAGTACTGAATCTCGGATTCTGCCAGAGGGATTCCCGGCGGCACCCCGTCGATCACGCAACCGATTTCGGGTCCATGGCTCTCACCCCAAGTGGTGACCCGGAACAGCTGACCGAAACTGTTTCCCGCCATCGTGCGTCAGACGACGGAGATATCGGGTGCCTTCGGATTCTTCATTCCGACGATATGGTACCCGCAATCAACATGATGCACTTCCCCGGTAACCGCTGTCCCGAGATCGCTGACCAGGTAAAGAGCAGCGTTACCGACCTCGTCGTTCCTGACATTTCGGCCAAGTGCCGCGTTGTATTGGTTCCACTTCAGGATGTAGTGAAAATCACCAATTCCCGAAGCCGCCAGCGTCTTGATCGGACCTGCGGAAATGGCGTTCACACGGATCTCCCTGTCACCGAAATCAGCAGCCAGATAGCGCACACTTGCTTCAAGCGCTGCCTTCGCAACGCCCATGACATTGTAATGTGGCATCCAGCGTTCGGCGCCGAGATAGGTCAGCGTCAGAAGACTTCCACCATCCGGCATGAGGTCCGCTGCGCGACGCGCGACTGCGGTGAAGCTGTAGCACGAGATATCCATTGTCTGGAGGAAGTTGTCTCGTGTCGTGTCGGCATAACGCCCCTTGAGCTGTTCCTTGTCCGAGTACGCGATGGCGTGAACGAGGAAATCCAGTTTTCCCCACTTTTCCCGAACGGTGTTGAAGGCGGCCTCGACACTGCTGTCATCCGTGACATCGCAATCGATCAGGACATCAATACCAATCTCCTGCACCAGGGGTTTGACACGGCGCTCGAACAGATCACCCTGATATGTCAACGCGAGTTCTGCACCGTGTGAATGAAGAACCTGTGCGATCCCCCAGGCAATCGAGCGGGCGTTGGCCACACCCATGATCAGGCCTTTCTTTCCTGACATCAGGTGTCCTGAATCACTCATTTGGCCAATCACTCCGTCCAGGATATGGATGCACGCGACATCACAGGCTTATACAACATTCGTCACAAAGGGCATATTGAAGTACCGGGCTCGGCGGCAACAACACGATTTCAACGCCGCCAGTTCGTCTGAACCGTCGCACGACAGTGTTTACACGGCGACTTCTTTCAATGTCTGCGCAGGACAAATCCCTGCGTTTATCAGAAGCGAATTCCTGAATCCGACAGAACTTGCGCAGGCAAACCTCTCCGCGCGCAGGCACGACGGATCATTGCGCCACCCGGATGATACGGACCGAAGACTGCGCGTGAACATGGTTCACGCGTGAAAGACAATTCAGCCGACGATTTCCCAGGTTCCGTCCGGTTGCATGCAGGCGGTTCCGTACGCTTCTTCGGTTTCGTTGCCGATCATGACAAGCATCTGGTACTCACGACAGTATCGACCGTGGTTGTCGACGCCATCGCGTGTTGCGGTGTAACTGCCACGGTTCCCGCTCTTTGGATTGTTCCAGGTAACTGTGTGGCCAACCGGCGCATCAAGTGCTTGCACTTCTGCTTCTGCCGCATATGCCTGGTCTGCGCGGTCAAGAGATTGGCCAATCTCATTACCAAGGAGTGCACCGAGCAGCCCGCCACCGATCGTGAAGAAAGGTTGTGTACTGTCGTTACCAAACTGCGATCCGAGTAACGCGCCACCGGCTGCGCCAAGCAGCGTCCCCGTAGCCTGTTTGGCACCGGTTCCGTCTGCCAGGCAACCCGCCAACGACAGCGAACCTGCAACAACAATTGCAATAATCCTGAGATTTAGCATTTCTTGCTATTCCGTCCATGTGTTGCCGCAACTGTGCGCGGTTCTTTGTACCAAGTGTCTCGCGCGATAGTCGCATGCTTGTTATGACATGCAAACTCTAGACGATCTCGCGGTATGCCGGAACACTGAACAGGCGCCACAACACAGGATTGTGAGAAAAACATGGCTGCAATTGAAGACCGGGATCCGTTTGAGGTCTTTGGCGACTGGTTCAAGGATGCCAGGTCAAGCAACATCAAGGAACCGACAGCGATGGCACTCGCAACGGTTTCGCTCGAGGGCAGACCGTCAGTACGCATGGTGTTGCTCAAGGAATTCAGCCGCGCGGGATTCGTGTTCTACACGAATACCGAGAGCCGCAAGGGCGGCGAACTGCTCGGTTGTCCGGTCGCAGCACTGTGTTTTCACTGGATGCCACTGGAACGCCAGGTACGCATCGAGGGCGCGGTAACACGGGTCAGTGACATGGAAGCAGATGCGTACTTTGCATCACGTCCACGTTCCAGCCAGATCGGCGCATGGGCGAGCGATCAGTCGCGCGCGATGGCGCACAAGATTGAACTGGAGAAGAATGTTCTCCGGTATGGACTTCAGTTCCATGTCGGCACGGTTCCCCGGCCGCCTCACTGGACGGGATTTCGTGTTGTGCCAGACAGGATCGAGTTCTGGCAGGGTAAGCCGCACAGGTTGCACGAGCGTATCGTCTTCAACCGTGATGGCGTAGATCAACCGTGGTCGACTCAACGACTGTTTCCGTGAACCGACACACACCCGCGGCTCCCAAAAACCAGAAACTGTCATGTCAGGTGTCCGGGGTTTCCGGATATATCTCGTGTGTACGGGTGCTCACCAGGGTTGTCGACGAATCGCTGTGTTGTCCTCTGGCAAATGTCCCGTCTGGGAAGTCCATGCGTGTTTGTTGCGCATCAGAGATCAACGACAAGGCCGGAATGACCGCATGCAGGATGTCTTCGGTCCGGTTCATACCAGACAGTCCACACTGACTGGTGCAAAGAACACCCCGTCAACTTTGGTTTGCGTTCAAATCGTGCACGAACACTGGCTTGCCATGTATACTCGTCATGTGGCGAATCAAAGAGATTGCGCGTCACGAGACCGGTTCAGTTCATTGGAGGATTCATGGCCGTCCACCTTTCGGATATTGAAATCGCACAGGCCGCGACCCTGCGACCAATCGAAGAACTGGCTAGGGACAGACTTGGAATTCCTGCCGAACATCTCGAACCCTATGGTCGCGACAAGGCCAAAATGTCTTTCGAGTACATCAATGGTCTGTCGGATCGATCGAACGGCAAACTGATCCTCGTCACGGCGATCTCACCGACACCAGCCGGTGAAGGCAAAACCACGACCACGGTCGGCCTTGGAGATGCGTTGAACCGGATTGGCAAGAACACGCTCATTTGCCTTCGTGAACCGTCACTTGGTCCATCGTTCGGTGTGAAGGGTGGTGCAGCCGGCGGCGGATATGCACAGATTGTGCCGATGGAGGACATCAATCTTCATTTCACCGGTGATTTTCACGCCATCGGCGTTGCGAACAATCTGCTTGCCGCGCTGGTAGATAATCACATCTATTGGGGCAACAAGCTCGGGATCGACCAGCGTCGGGTAAGCTGGCGTCGGGTTGTCGACATGAACGATCGCGCACTCAGGTCGATCGTCAATTCACTGGGCGGTGTGGCCAACGGGTTCCCGCGCGAGGACGGCTTCGACATAACCGTGGCATCCGAAGTCATGGCGATTTTCTGTCTGGCGATGGACATTGACGACCTCAAGCGTCGACTGGGGAACATTGTCGTCGGATACACCCGTGCACGCACGCCGGTACGCGCTTCTGATCTCAATGCACAGGGGCCGATGGCAGCCCTGCTCAAGGATGCAATCAAACCGAATCTCGTTCAGACGCTGGAAAACAACCCGGCATTTGTGCACGGCGGACCTTTTGCGAATATCGCACACGGGTGCAACTCGGTCCTGGCCACAACGACAGCGCTGCGCATGGCGGACTATGTGGTGACCGAGGCGGGCTTTGGCGCAGATCTCGGTGCCGAAAAATTCTTCAATATCAAGTGCCGCAAATCAAACCTGTCGCCCGATGCGGTTGTGCTCGTCGCAACAATCCGCGCGTTGAAAATGCACGGCGGTGTTGACCGAAAGAACCTCGGCAGTGAAGACGTTTCTGCGGTCGAGGCGGGATACGCAAACCTGAAGCGACACATCGAGAACATCGGAAAGTTCGGCGTTCCGGTCGTCGTCTCGATCAACCGTTTCATCGCCGACACCGACGCCGAAATGTCACGGCTTGTTGCGTTGTGTGAAGCGGACGGCGTTCGTTGCATCGAGGCGAACCACTGGGCTGAAGGCGGCGCTGGTGCCGAAGAGGTCGCACACGCCGTCGTCGAGGTCGTGGAAGGCGGAACGGCCGACTTCCGTCCACTCTATCCGGACAACATGCCGCTGGAAGAGAAGATCCGCGTTGTCGCACGCGAGATATACCGCGCCGACGACATTCAGGTTCCTGCGGCGATTTCGCGTCAACTCGCGGAACTCGACGAAACCGAGGCCGGCGGGTTCCCCATCTGCATGGCCAAGACACAGTACAGTTTCTCGACTGATCCGGCTCTCAAGGCCGCACCGACCGGCTTCGACATTCCCGTTCGTGAAGTTCGTCTGTCCGCTGGCGCAGAATTCCTGGTCGTCATCACGGGTGCGATCATGACGATGCCGGGTCTTCCGAGCGTCCCTGCTGCCGACAAGATTGACGTGGACGGCGACGGCAGGATTACGGGGTTGTTCTGATGAATAGCTGGGTTGCACGTATCGCCGAACAGAACCAGTGATCAGTGTTGAATACCGTTTGCACGATACCCTATTGTCACCGTCTACACTGAAATTCGACATTCGCCGCACTGACCGGTTGAGATCAGGCATTGCCGGATCACCGTAACGGGAGACATGACATGACAATATCAATTGGTAGTGTTGCACCGGACTTCGAACAGGATTCCACTCACGGTCGCATCAAGTTCCACGAGTACATCGGGGACTCCTGGTGCATACTGTTTTCGCATCCGAAGGACTTCACACCGGTATGTACGACCGAACTCGGCGCTGTCGCCGGAATGAAACCCGAATTCGACAAACGCAATACAAAACTCATCGGCCTTTCGGTAGACGGTGTTGCCGATCATGAAGGATGGTCGAGGGATATCGAGGACGTCACCGGCAACGCGTTGAACTACCCGCTGCTCGCCGATACCGATCTCTCTGTTTCCAAGGCTTACAACATGCTGCCGGCCGGCGCCGGGGAAACGTCAGAAGGGCGCACGCCGGTCGACAATGCAACGGTCCGCAATGTGTATGTCATCGGTCCCGACAAGCAGATAAAGGCGATGATCAGCTATCCGATGTCGACGGGGAGGAATTTTGACGAAATTCTCCGGCTTCTCGATTCCTGCCAGTTGACCGCCAATCACAAGGTCGCGACACCGGCGAACTGGAACAGCGGTGAGAATGTCATCATCGTACCTGCCGTGAAGGACGATGAGGCGCGTGAGAGGTTCAAGGAGTGGGACGCACCCAAACCTTACATTCGTATCGTTCCTCAGCCGGGAAACTGAGAGAACCGTCTATTATCGTACATGGGTTCCTGCATCTGCAGGAACCCGTGTAGTACCCCATGGCCAAGGCAAACCGGGACAGGCGTCCCACTGGCGAGACCGCGGGACCAGAAATCGAGAGCATTGACGCGCCGACCGGGTTGACCGGAAAAGAGGCTGTCAAGGTGGCACTCGGGAACATGCCCACACTACCGGGCGTCTACCGCATGCTCGCGGCCAACGGGGAAGTCCTCTACGTCGGAAAGGCACGCAATCTCAAAAATCGTGTCACAGCCTACCTGCAACCAGGTCGGCTGGATCCGCGTCTTCACCGCATGGTCAACAACACCGCGCTGGTGGAGATCGTCACGACGACGACCGAAGCCGAAGCGCTTCTTCTTGAAGCCAACCTCATCAAGAAACTAAAACCGCGCTACAATGTTGTTCTGCGCGATGACAAGTCGTTTCCCTACATCCTTCTGCGTACCGACCATGACTGGCCGCAGGTAACAAAACACCGCGGCGCACGGCGCAGGGCGGGTGACTACTTCGGACCTTTTGCCAGCGCCGGTGCCGTCAATCGAACAGTAACGGATCTGCAGCGCGCGTTTCCGCTTCGCAGTTGTACCGATCATGTTCTCAGTCACCGGACACGCCCCTGTCTGCAGTATCAGATCAAGAGATGCGTCGCTCCGTGCGTGGGATTGTCGAATCAGACGGAATACGCACGCATTGTGGACGAGGTACGCACGTTCCTGCGCGGTCGAACACGCGATGTACAGGAGTCATTGGCAAAACGTATGCAGGATGCGGCAGATGAACTGGACTTCGAACGTGCCGCCGCCTTTCGTGACCGAATCCTTGCACTGAATCACATTCAGGCACACCAGGAAATAAACGCACCATCGATTGAACAGGCCGATGTCGTTGCGATGCACCAGACCGGAGGCCAGACTTGTGTTCAGGTCTTCTTCATTCGGCATGGACGAAACTACGGCAATCGGGCCTACTTTCCGTCTCGGACCGGTGACGCAGAACCGTCGACGGTCATGGCAGCATTCCTCGGTCAGTTTTACGAGAACAAGATACCGCCGCGCCTCGTGCTGGTCTCGACGGTGCCGGAACAGAAGGAGCTTCTTGCGGAAGCACTGGCCAGTCGAACCGATCACAAGATTCTCATTTCCAAACCCCAGCGCGGAGCCCGACGGGCGCTGATGAACCATGCACTTGACAATGCACGGGACGCACTCTCGCGACGTCTGGCGGAATCAGGCGAACAGCGCCGTCTTTTGAAAGACCTTGCCGAGCGGCTGAATCTCGAGGATACGCCGCAACGTATCGAGGTCTATGACAACAGCCATATTCAGGGAGATCAGGCCGTCGGCGCCATGATTGTCGTCGGACCCGACGGCTTCGTGAAAAACCAGTACCGCAAGTTCACAATCAAGGGTGAGGACTTTGGCAGTGCGCGCGGCGATGACTACGCGATGATGCGCGAGGTGTTTCATCGCCGATTTTCAAGGTTGATGCGTGATACATCCAGGCACGATGACAACGCATGGCCGGATCTCGTACTTATCGACGGCGGGAAGGGTCAGGTCACGGCGGCCCGGGAGACGCTGGCATCAATCGGGTTGCACGATGTAATGCTTGCCGGTGTTGCAAAGGGCGTGGATCGTCATGCCGGAAACGAGCGAATCTACATTCATGAAATGCCGCCCATCACTCTCGACAGGCGCGACTCTCTTCTTTACTTCATCCAGCGTGTACGCGACGAGGCACACAGATTTGCCATTGGAAGCCATCGAAAGAAACGGGAAAAGCAGATTGGACGTTCGTTGCTCGACCGCATTCCCGGAATTGGATCGCATCGAAAGAAGGCGTTACTGCATCACTTTGGATCGGTGCGCGCTGTTGCCGATGCATCGCTTGAAGACCTTGAGAAGGTGGAAGGACTGAGTCGCAAGCTCGCTCGACAGGTCAGGGATTTTCTGCACGACGAAGGTTGATGTGCCTGCACCAAGTCATCAGACAACCTGGTAAATTCGCGGCGAAATTCGAGTTCGTCATGATGAAACCAGGGCAGCACGTTTTCATGCTGGAGCGCTCAGACGACATTGCTGCGGGCAATACCGGTTCCCGACAATCAGGGCGAGACTCAGCCTCAATCACGATGAGACAGTGAGAATAGCGTTCAGGTTTCGCAGCATTTGCATTCAATGGCGTCGGATTCTACCTGTCGTCACGCCACTTGTAGAAGTCGCTCGGAATCGTCGTCAATGACGAATTAAATAAGTGAATTGCCTGCTATCAGGCAGCCCGTACCCGGCGTGAACGGTATGACGTTGGGAACCTCCTGTCATCCAACGTCCGCATTCGGTCCGTCTTCGATAGCATCGCCAGATCCATGGCACAATCACAGCCCGTTCCGCATCCGCCGCGTCGGTTTCAGAATGTCCGTGCGAACGTGTATACTGCTTCGGCTTCTCTGGGCTCCAAGTCATGGTAACCTCCTGATCTGGTGTTGAGGTTTGATCAAGAATACCAGATTTGGAGCAGACAAGTGCCGTTAGGCCAAGCTCTCAAATGATTGGAGGAATCAGATGGATAAGAGAACTTTCCTGAAAACCATTCTGTTGGCAGGCAGTAGCATGCTGCTGGCAGGGCCAGCATTCGCTGAGACAAAGTACAAGATTGGCTTCAGTCAGGGCACGATGAATCATCCTTGGCGGGTCGCCATGGTGGAGGGAAACAGGGTCTATGCGGAGGCGAACCTGCCGGACGTGGAGCTGATCATCACCGACGGTCAGAACGACTCCAGCAAGCAGGTGACGGACGTCGAGTCGCTGCTCGCTCAAGGTATCGACGTTCTCTTGATCAGTCCGCTGACCGCCGACGCACTGACACCCATCGTGACCGATGCGATGGCGGCCGGCATCCCGGTCGTTACCTTGGATCGCAAGGTTAACACGGACGTCACCGTGCATGTCGGCGCTGAGAACAAGCCAATCGGTGTGCAGGCTGGAAACTTCCTGATCGAAAGACTGGGGAATACCGGGAACGTCATTGAACTTCAGGGCACCGGTGGTGCATCGGCAACTGTCGAACGTCACGCTGGTTTCGAGGAGGCGTTGCAGGGCAGCGGGCTGACGGTGATTGCTTCCCAGAACTGCGACTATCTCAGGGAGAAAGCACTGAAGTACATGGAGGATCAGCTTCAGCGGTTCGGCCCGGGTGAGGTCCAGGCGGTTTATGCCCACAACGACGAAATGGCGCTCGGTGCGGTTCAAGCGCTCGAAAACGTCGGACGGTTGAACGAAGTCGTCGTCGTCGGCATTGACGGTCAGAATACGGCCTACGATGCGATCAAGGCTGGCAAGATGGCCGCAACGTTCACTTATCCCTTCGTAGCACCCGAAGGCATCCAGGTGGCCTACAAGGTCGCCAGCGGCGAACAGGTGGAGAAGGTTATCATCCTTCCCGGCAAGCAGGTGGATGCTTCCAATATCGACGAGATGCTCGGCAAGGGATTCTAACGAGCTGCCCTATGGCGTCTGCGTAAACGTGCAGGCTGCCAGTCAAGATCAATTCAAGTTTAGAAGCTTGACAAATAGCCGCACGGCGCACGCTTATGCGTGCGTTGTGCGGCTGCAATGCATAGGGTTATGGCACCGGCAAAAAGTTAAAGGGGCGCAACCGTTACATTGTGGTTGATGTCGAGATCTCACCGGTTGTGGTAGCGGTTTACGGTGCGGTACCGCGATGGTGCCCCAAGTCTTCGGGCGCTCGTGGAGAAAGCACCGCTGATAGAGAGGTTGTGTGCCGACCGTGGCTCGCAGGATTCGAAACCAGCTGCGTCGTTATAGGTCTCGACAAGGTGTGCGCGATTGTTGAAAAGCCGAAGGGTACTCAAGAGCTTTCCGGATCCCTGTCGGTGTTGGATTCGCATGGATGAGGCCCTGCCGGCGTTTATCCATGCATTATGAGGGAACATTGGCACGTATCCTGGTCTGGGTGAAGCTGGCGGCATGCCGATTTCTCACGTGGTGGATCAGACGCGCTGCAAGCGCGTGAAATCAAATACCGATCAAAACAACCGCTAAGGATTCAAACTGCAAGGAAAACGACGATGAGCTTTGTCCCACGAGGCGTGATCCCAGCCTGTTTGATGCCGTTCAAAGCGGATCTGTCGATCAACGAGCCGGCCTATCGGGCGCACCTGGAGGATCTCGCATCTGTCAGGGGAATAGCCGCAATCACGATCAACGGACATGCTGCGGAAGTACACGCGCTGACGATCGATGAGCAGATGCGGGCGGTGACAATAACCAAGGATGTGCTCGGAGACGCCCTGCCCACGGTGGTCGGGATCTGCACGGAATCGAGCCTCGAGGCAGGACGGCTTGCAGCTTACGCACAAGGTGAAGGCGCCGACGCCCTTTTGGTTTTCCCACCGGCGTTTATGGCGCTAGGCGGACACATGCGACCCGAAATGATTTTCGAACATCTCAAGCACATTGCCGACAGTAGCGATCTGCCCATCATCATCTTCCAGTTTCCGTTGGTATCGAACCTGTCGTACCCGTTGCCGACGCTCCTGGAGATGTGTCAGCGCTTTCCGACGATCAAGGCGATAAAGGATCAGATCGGTGACGGCAACCTGCACGAACGACATGTGCGGGAGCTTCACGGGTTGGACAACCGGGTCAACGTGCTGACGACGCACAGTGCCTGGCTTCTCGGGTCGCTTGCGCTGGGGTGCGACGGGTTACTCTCGGGTGCAGGCAGCGTGATCGCAGACCTGCAGCTGATGCTGTTCCAGGCCGTTCAGGCCGGAGATCTCAAGGAGGCGCAAGCGGTCAACGAACGGATTTATCCCACCGTCCGCGCGTTCTATGACGCACCTTTGCTCGACATGCATAATCGCATGAAGCACGCGCTGGTCCATCTCGGCCGATGGAGCGAGGCGCATGTACGCCCGCCGATGGTGAGGCCGACCTCCGAAGAGATCGCCAGGATCGGGCAGATGATGGACCTGGCGGGGCTCACGGCCGAGAACCTTTATCGCAACGCCGCCCGATAGGAGATGCAGGAGGCCTGGGACTATATCATCGTCGGTGCGGGTTCCGCCGGCTGCGTGCTGGCCAACCGGCTGAGCGAAGATCCGGACGTGCGGGTCCTGTTGCTTGAGGCAGGGAGTCATGACTGGAATCCGATGATCCACATCCCCGGAGGGCTGGGGAAACTTTTCGGTCCAGGAGTCAACTGGCGGTTCCGGACAGTCCCGCAAAAGCATCTCGATAATCGCGAGATCTGGTATCCACAGGGAAAGACCCTCGGCGGATCAAGCGCCATAAACGCGATGGTCTACATTCGTTGTCAGCCGGAGGACTATGACGGCTGGGCGGCGCTCGGAAACAATGGATGGTCGTGGAAGGAGGTTCTGCCCTATTTCCGGCGTTCGGAAGACAACGACCGGTTTGTCAACGAGTACCACGGCCACGGCGGCCCGTTGTGGGTATCCGACCAGCAAGCACCGCACCCGATCTCTCGGTCCTTCGTGAAGGCGGTACAGCAGTACGGTCTGCCATGGAACGATGATTTCAACGGGAAAACCATGTACGGCACCGGTTTCTACCAGGTGACGTGCCGAGACGGTCGGCGCAGGTCTTCCGCCGTATCGTTCCTCGCACCTATCCGCGGAAGGCGAAACCTGTCCGTCCGCACCCACAGCCGAGCAATCCGACTGATCGTCGAGGCTGACCGAACGATCGGAGTGGAGACGGCCCGGGGCCGCTCAACCCGCGTGGTACGGGCAGAGCGGGAGGTGATCCTCTCGGCTGGCGCGATCAACTCTCCCCGCCTCCTGATGCTCTCCGGCGTCGGCCCCGCCGAACACCTTCGCAACGTCGGGGTGACACCGGTGCACGACCTTCCTGGGGTTGGTCAAAACCTGCACGATCATCTCTGCACCAATGTGCATGTGCAGACAAACGAACCGATCAGCTATGACGGACACGACCGTTTACCGCGCTCGGCCCTACACGGCCTGCAATGGCTCCTGTACCGAAATGGTCCCGCTGCTTCGGTGATCGTCGAGGGCGCCTGCTTCACTTGCTTGGAAGGCGAAACACGGCCCGACCTGCAGGTTCATCTCGCGCCCGCAACCGTTGTCCGTGGCGGCCAGACCCGCATCGAGGGCCACGGATTCACTGTCAACTCCACGTTTCTTCGTCCGAAGAGTCGGGGAACCGTCAAGCTTCGGTCGACTGATCCCGACGACGACCCGTTGATCGACCCGAACTATTTTGCTGAGCCCGAGGACAGGGCGAAATCCTTGCAATCGGTGCGGTTCATCCGGGACATCCTGAGCCAGCCGGCCATCGCATCGCTCATCGCAAACGAGCGACTTCCGGGGGACAACGCCACCTCGGATGACGCCATACTCGCCTACGCCAGGCAGTATGCCTGCTGCGACTACCACCCTGTGGGGACGTGCCGGATGGGTCACGACGAGCTTGCCGTGGTCAACCCAGAGATGCAGCTGCACGGGATCGAGGGGTTGCGCGTAGTGGACAGCTCGGTCATGCCGGTCCTGCCCAGCGGCAACACCAACGCACCGACAATGATGATTGCGGAAAAAGTTGCAGATCTGATCCGGGGCCGACCCGCCCCGGCCGCCGCATAAACCGTCAACAAACACAGATGAAAGCGTACGGTTGGCAGGTGACGGGGTGCCAGCATCACCTGTGAAGTGTTCGTTTCCAGTCTTTTCGCAGTGTCCGCAACCAGATGTTTTGTATTGGCTTGCCGCGATCTTGTACCTGTCATCGGGCAGTTTGCATCGCATAATGGCAAGGGCTTGGGAACAGAGATCGGGAATCCCGATCCACAGCAGGATATGGAATCTGCGGTTGTCGACGGATGAACTTCGTCGAGTGTGGTCAGTGGCCGTAACACGGGTGACTCGCTATCAGGTTCCAAGACGATCGGCTCGGGTTTGACGGGCGGCCGATGCGGCGGCGGCAGTGTGATGATACCGCCCCCGTGCATAGCGCGCGTGGTGACGGAGACCCGTCGCCTGGTGGTTATCAACAATCAGGCATCGGGTGCGAGACCGGCCTGTCCAGTGTCGAGGAAGACACCGTAGAGAAATCAGTTGACATGGACCTGTAACAAGAACCCGTCGGGTCTCTTGATCTCGCTTCACCCGTTTCGGACCGCTCCTGTACTCTGTCGAACCACAAGACGGGCAGGAATGTCGGTCACCGGACCGCCATTCCCTTGGGAAAGCGAGAGAACCGCCTCCGCGACCGCGTCACCCATCTCCTTCAGCGAGACATGCAAGGTGGTGAGTGCCGGATCGATCAGCTCCGCGATTTCAAGGTTGTCGAAGCCCATGATGGACACGTCGTCGGGTACACGAATACCCGCGTACTTGCAGAACCGGACGGCGCCGACCGCCAGGATGTCGCTGCCGCAAAAAACTGCCGTTGGACGCGGATGCGTTTGCATGATCGACTGCATGGCGGCACGTCCGAGTTCGATATTGTACGGCGCTTCGACGATGACGACCTCGCGCGGCGGAATCCCTGCTCCTTCGAGCGTATCCAGGAAAGCCTGGCGGCGTAGGCGGGCACGATCGTTGCCATGGGTCATGCCGGCGATCATACCAAAACGGCGATGGCCGAGATCGAGTAGATAACGGGCGGCAAGGTTCGCGGCTTCGGAATTGTCGAAGCCGATGGCCGCGTCGCTATCCCCGCGTTCTGTCGTGTAGGTAAAAACCTGGAAGACGCCTGCCCGGCGCAGGTATTCCATGGTCTGGGGATGATGTTCGGCACCAACCATCACCACGGCTTCAACGCCCCGGGCGACGAGGATGCGCGCCTGCTGGCGTTCGCGTTCCAGATCGTAACCGCTCGAACTGATGATGACCGACATACCGGCCCTTTCAAGGCGAAGCTGCATTCCGTCGACCATTCGGGCGTAGATAGCATGGTCGAGCGTCGGCACTATCGCCCCCACAAGCCGAGTGTTCTGCGACCTGAGTGCTCGTGCTGAAGTATTGGGGATGTAGCCAAGTTGGGCCGCAGCCTCAAGTACGTGTGTCTTCTCGGTTTCTCCGACGCTCTTATGGTCGTTGAGGACACGCGATGCCGTCGCGACCGAACAACCTGCTCGTTTCGCGACATCCTTGAGTTTTACGACTGAAGACTTCCTGATTGTCTGTCTTCTTTTCATCGGCGGCTTCGTTGATCCTCGCTGCAATAACTAGGGGAGCGGTTGACGACAAGTAAACTTCGCAAAAAAACGATTTCTCACGCTTTGGAGGAAGCATTCATCGGATACGGCTGGACGTCGACGGAATGCTGCTGACCGACGATCATGGTGTTCTTCCCGCCGTACGGCATGCGATCGCGCTGCGAAATGCGACCGAACCGGTCAAGACTGCCTCCGACCAAGTCACGTATCCGAAACAACGAAGCAGGTGTCGCAGCTGCTCTCACGCACTGCCAAGACACGCTCTGAGGCTGGCTGGCGCGGAGCGTCAGGAAGCACCCACCTTGCCGCGGCTGTAGGCGTTAGTCGGAGCCGAGCCGACGCGGTCGAACCCGGTCACAGCACGGTCCGGCCCGATGGCGCCCATATTGCGCATCGAACGTATCTGACCGTCGTCGTAGCCAAGTTCGGAGAGCACTTCATCGGTCTGCTCACCGGGCATCGGGGCGTGACGTCGAAGTGGTGGAACTGCGCCATCGTACTGGACGGGATGGGCAAGCACCCGGACTGGTCCTGCGCGCGGATCATCGAACTCCAGGATGGACTGGTTCGCCTCCAATTGCGGATCGGCCAGCACGTCTTCGTAACCATTGACCCGCGCGTGCCAGATGCCGCTCGCCGCAAAGCGGGATTCCCATTCGGCGGTCGTGCGGTTTCTCATGTGGCCGGCAACACGGGCATTGACGTCTTCCCGCTTGTCGAACTGGTCGTCGCGACTCCATCGTTCAAATTGCCGATCCTCGAAAGTTTTTGCGAGGGTCGCACCGTCAGACAAGGACATGGTGAGCCAGCCGTCGGCTGTCTGGAAGACACCGTACGGTGCTTGGTGGAACCGGGAGGAAATGCCGCTTTCACTTCGGTCGTAGAGACGCGCTCCGCTGAGGTAGTAGTTGATCGGCTCGAGCTGCAGATCGAGTGCAGCCGAAAGCAGGTTGCTGTCGACCTTGCAGCCCTGGCCCGTCCGCTGCCGCTTCAGGATGGCAGCGAGTATGCCCATGGCACCAAGCGCTGCAGCGTGCTGATCCACGACGGCGGACCCCACCGGCATCGGCGGGTCCCCGGCGCGGCCGTTCAGCATGGCAAGACCGCTCTCAGACTGGATCAGAAGGTCCTGTCCGGGCTTGGCTCGCGAGGGACCATTGGGACCAAAACCCGTCAGCGAGCAGTAAACGATGTCCGGATTCCGCGATTTGACCGCCTCGTAGGAGAAGCCACGCCTGTCAAGCGTACCGGCGCGGAAATTCTCGACCAGCACGTCGGCGCTTTCGATCAGCTTCCAGAGTGCTGCCTTGCCCTCCTCCGTGCCAAA
The DNA here is from genome assembly GCA_965200745.1 of Alphaproteobacteria bacterium. GTDB lineage: Bacteria > Pseudomonadota > Alphaproteobacteria > SP197 > SP197 > SP197. Next base: position 1,866,076 of record CBDAUZ010000001.1, on the reverse strand, counting down.
GTCGATCTCGACGCTGCGCTGGTTGCGGCCAGCGAGCAGGAAAAACACACTGGTATCCTCGCCCACGAACGCCTTCGCGCCCGACCAGTGGCGTTCATAGGATCCTCCGATGCGTTCGACCTTGATGACGTCCGCTCCGAGATCGGCGAGAAACTGAACGCAGGAGGGACCCTGCAGGTAGTGCGTCAGGCTGACGATCCGGATGCCATCAAGCGCGCCGCTCATGATGTCTGCTCCTCTTCTCGGGGTCGTGGTGCGGTAAAGACCGGTGGTCGCTTTTCGAAGAACGCAGCCAGGCCCTCTTCGATATCCGGGCCGGTAAAGACACGTTGGCTGTCTGCGAGCGTACGCAGGGTCGCTTGTTCGGTCGTCTCCCTTTCTGCATTGCGAACACCTGAACGTATCAGGCTGAGTGCCAGTGCAGGACGGTCGACCAGCGTCCGTGCGAGATCTCGGGCGGCATCAAGTGCTCGGCCCTTCGGCGCCAGCCTGTTGACGAGTCCGATTCGAAGAGCCTCGCCTGCATCGATCAGATCCCCGGTGTAGAGCAACTCGAAGGCACACGCCCGACCGATGAGGCGCGGAAGACGGAACACGCCGCCGCTTCCCGGAAACACACCGAGCTTCACCTCGGGAAACCCGATGCGTGTGGTTTCGTCCATGATCCGGATGTCACAAGCAAGCGCGATTTCACCACCGCCACCGAGGGTAACGCCGTTCAGTGCTGCAATCACCGGCACGGGCAGGTTTTCAATTGCCGTAAATGCTTCGTTCTCGTGCGCAAGCTTGCGCTCCGCAACCTGCTCCCGTACGTCCGAGAATTCCTTGACGTCCGATCCGGCACAAAACGCCTTGTCACCGGAACCGGTGACTATCAGGACGCGGATCGCGATGTCCTCGGCAATGCGGCGGCACGTCTCGAGAAGCCGATTCAGCGTGGTGAGCGTTGTCAGGTTTAGCGGAGGGTTGTCAAGGGTCAGGACCGCGATGCCACGCTCGTCCACATCAAGTTGGACGTAGTCAGGTTCTGCCATAAGAAAACACGCTCCTACCTTTCGAACCAGACCGCCAGCGCGAGGGGTGCTGCCAATGAACTGAAGTCTTGAGAAATCGATTACCAAGTTTGAGAGGCCTGCACAATAGCAACGCGAATTGACGAAATATGACTGGTTTTTCCGGTTTCTGGTCGCACCAAACCTGGTTCCATAACGATTTGGCATTGCAAAAAGAAATCGTTTTCTCTTATTCCAGTGCCAAGCGAATTGGCAGGAGTCGACAAGAATGACGGTGCGGGAGGTGGATTTCATAATCGTCGGGGCCGGCTCTGCAGGTTGCGTTCTTGCCAACAGGTTGTCTCAAGAAAAAGACACATCGGTTGTGCTGCTGGAAGCCGGCGGATGGGACCGCAACATCTTCATCTCCATGCCTGCCGGATTCCTGCAGCTGATGCAAACCGGGCAGGTCGACTGGGGCTACGAGACTGTCCCGCAGCGCCACCTTCATGGGCGCCGTATTCATTCGCCGCGCGGCAAGGTGATCGGAGGATCAAGTTCGGTCAACGGTATGGTCTATGTCCGCGGAGATCCGTCGGACTTCAACCTGTGGGCGCAACTCGGTAACCGCAACTGGACATACGAAGACTGTCTGCCGTACTTTCGCAAGTCAGAAAGCTTCGAAGGGGATGGCGGAGACGCCAGAGGGCGTCATGGATTGCTTCGCGTTACGCGAAGGGGTATCCGGCATCCGCTGGCTCAAGCCTTCTCGGAATCCTGCCGGCAATACGGTCTTCCCTACAACGACGATTTCAACGCTGGTAAGGATCAAGAGGGGGTCGGTCCGACCGACAGCACCATGGCCGACAACAGGCGATGGAGCAGTTCGCGGGCGTTTCTGCATCCCGTTCGCAATCGGCCGAACCTGAAGGTCATCACGCGCGCGCTGACAACGTGTGTCGTGTTCGAGAAAAGCCGGGCGGTCGGTGTCGAGTATCTTTCGCACGGCGTTCGACGGACGATCCGAGCGCGGCGAGAGGTTATCCTCAGTGGTGGAGCGGTCAATTCTCCGCAGCTCCTGCAGTTATCGGGCGTCGGTGATCCGGACCACTTGCGCTCCCTCGGGATCGTGGTCATCCATCCTCTGACCGGTGTCGGGCGCAATCTGCACGACCACCCCGGTATCGGTGGCGTCAAGCAACGCTGTACACAGCCGATCAGCAACTATTCGTCGGTATCACTCTTCTCCAAGGCAAGGGTGCTCGCACAGTATCTGACACTTCGCAGCGGACCCGGCGCCAACAACGGTCTTGAGGCCATGGCCTTCGTGCGGACTCAGCCCCGTCTGATCGCACCTGATCTTCAGTACTTCATGACCATGCTGATGTACGAGGACAGCGGACGCCACATCATTCCCGAACACGGCTACATGGTCGTCTTCACCTTGCAGCGGCCCGAAAGCCGCGGCAGCGTCATGATCCGTTCCGCCGATCCCACTGTCGCACCCGATATTGACCCTAACTACTTTGATCGGGAGGTCGATCTCCACACCATGCGTGACGGCGTGAAGATTGGCCGCGAAATCTTTGCTCAACCGGGGTTCGACACGTTTCGCGGACCGGAGTATGCGCCCGGGCCCGACGTCCGCACCGATGCCGAAATAGAGGATTGGGTTCGACGAAACGTCGACTCGAACTACCACCTTTCGGGAAGCTGCAAGATGGGCCAGGACGAGGCGGCGGTCGTCGATGACCGCCTCAGGGTACGCGGACTTGAGGGCTTGCGGGTGGCCGACGCGTCGATCATGCCCGCGGTGGTAAGCGGGAACACCAATGCGGCGACGATCATGATCGCCGAACGCGCCGCCGATTTTGTTATCGGCGCATCGTGAGTTTCTGTCACGTTACTGCAGTGTTGAATGGATGGTGAAAGCTGCAAGGATTTCGCGCATATCGCCACTGCCGTCCTGCTTCGGCAGCAATTCTCGTTTTTGGACTTTGTTGGCGTCGTTGTGTTGATTGCGTTGCCGATTTGTGTCGGTTCCGTGAATGGACGCTCACCCGGTCGGGAAATGGACAGGTCAACACACACCCGCTCCACGCAACAATGCTTCCGCCAGGCCCTTACCGAAACGCGTTTCCGTCCCGATCTTCGCGAAGTCGTGACAACAAGAACCGTAACACCCATGCAATTGCGACAAACAAACCCCTGGATACGCCGAAATGCGTGCCGTCTGAAAACACGAGTGCACGCATCGGCGAATTCAACCATCGAAGAGCTGTGTCCCGGAACTTGACTTTGGCCAAAAACTCTGAGTAATCGTTTTCTCGGAGTTTTTGCAAAAACTTCAACCGGATATGACGAACGCTGTCGAGCCTGAGGAGGACGTGTCAGTTGGAGTTTTCCGTACGTGACAGGTGTCCGCAGCCGTGAATTATTGCACAGTCGGCGGAGTGGCGCTTGTCACCGGCGCTCGACGCGGTATCGGGCGCGCGATCTGCGCCGAACTTGCTCGACGCGGTTTCGATATCGCTTTCACTGATATCGTCGAGGACGAAGGTGTCGCGAAAACCAATGCGCTGGTCAAGGATGCCGGCCGGCGATCCATGTTCGTTCAGCATGACATTTCGCGAACGGACCAACATGCCGCACTTGTCGGGCAGATTACGGAGGAACTTGGAAACATTTCGTGTCTGGTGAACAACGCGGGTGTGCAGGTGTCGTTTCGTGGTGACCTGCTGGATGTCGATCCCACGGAGTTTGATCACATTATAGGTGTGAATCTTCGCGGAACATTTTTCCTGACCCAGGCCGTCGCCAAGTCGATGTTGGCATGCGCGGACACGACGGTTTCGCCATCGATCGTCACGATCACGTCCTCGAACGCGTATCTCGTGTCACCCGAGAAAAGTGTTTACTGCGCCTCGAAGGCTGGACTTTCGATGGCTATGCAGACATTTGCGTTGCGCCTGGCGGAAGCCGGCATACGAGTCTTCGAAGTGCGGCCGGGTCTCATCGAGACCGACATGACCGCGGACGTTCGCGAGCATTATTCGGCCGCAATATCCAACGGTTCGATTTGCGCGATGCGACGCTGGGGTCAACCGGATGACATCGCGAGAGTGATCGGCACCCTTGCTTCCGGAGACATGCCGTACTCGACAGGCGATATTTACAATGTGGGAGGTGGAATGCACATTCCGCGACTTTAGATCTCCGATTTGAGAAATCGTTTTCTCGTATTGATTGTGCAACAGCAAGAAAGACCGATGGCCCACAGTGAACAGTTCCTGGAAATGCGAGACATCGAGAAGTCCTTCCCTGGCGTCATGGCACTGCAGGGTGTGTCCTTTTCGGTTGGACGCGGCGAGGTCCATGGCTTGGTGGGAGAGAACGGTGCGGGAAAATCGACATTGATGAAGATTCTGTCTGGCGCATATCGCGCCGACGGCGGATCTCTGACATTGAACGGTGAACGACTGGAAGGCGCATCCCCGGCCGACATGATTGAGCGCGGTGTCGCGGTTATTTATCAGGAATTCGCACAGGCTCCGCACCTGTCTGTCGCCGAGAACATCTTCATGAGCCGCATGCCCCGGAAGCGCTTCGGCATAATTGATTGGGGCAAGGCAAACCGGCAGTCGCTGGACGCGATGCGGCGGCTCGGGTTCGAAGTGGATCCGCGACGTCCGATCGACGGCCTCAGTGTGGCGCAACGGCAAATCGTTGAAATCGCCCGTGCGATTTCGCGGAATGCAAAGCTCATCGTGCTCGACGAACCTTCTGCGGTCCTTGGTGACGCCGAGCTGGAACGGTTGTTTCGGACCATTCGCACCCTGCAGACGGATGGCGTCGCATTCATCTACATCTCGCACCGTCTGAAGGAGGTCTTCGAACTTTGCCAGACGGTGACAGTTCTTCGCGACGGCAAGCACATTTCCACGCGACCGATCGAGGCGTGGACGACGGATGCCCTGATACAATCCATGGTTGGCCGTGCGCTCGACGATGTGTTCCCGACCCGGACACCGAACCCGAGCGATATCGTCCTGAAGGTCACCAACCTGCGCCGTGGTTCGGTTCTGAAGGGAATCAATATGCACCTGCGCAAGGGTGAAATCGTCGGGCTTTGCGGACTGGCTGGTGCTGGCCGGTCGGAACTCCTGCGCGCGATCGTGGGTGCGGACGCCCGTGAAGCCGGGACGGTCGAGGTGCACGGAACACCCCAGCGGATTGCATCACCCCGCCGGGCGATTGCGCTGGGTATGGGTTTCGCGCCGGAAGATCGCAAGACTGACGGGCTGTTTCTCATCCAGTCAGTCAAGTTCAACGTCACCATCTCACGGCTCGACCGATTTATCCGGTCAATTCACATGGACCTTCGCGCCGAGGGCGAAGCCGTCGGTGCGTTGTCGCAGCAACTCAAGATCAAGACACCCGGCATAGAGGCCGAGGTCAGCACCCTTTCAGGTGGAAACCAGCAGAAATGCGTGATCGCAAAGCAGCTTAATGCCGACTGCGATATCCTGCTGGTTGACGAGCCGACGCGAGGGGTCGATGTCGGGGCGCGGCGCGAGATCTACGACCTTCTGGTCAACCTCGTCGAGCAGAGAGGACTCGCCGTGCTGATGGTCTCATCGGAACTGCCGGAGATCATCGGCATGTGCGACCGTATCCTTGTGATGCGCGAGGGCGAGATTGTCACCGAATTGCCAAGGGGGGTGTCGGAGGAGGAAATCATGAAGTATGCGACGCACCACTAATGAGGAATTCAGGGCAATGACCGACAGGACTCCAGATACTGGTCGACGGCGCTCGTTTCGGCTCGCACTGCCGAAGGGTACCGGTCTGATCTGGGTCCTTGTCGCTCTTTGCGTGGCCGCCGCACTCCTTTCCCCGTCCTTTCTGAACCCGTTCAACGTGACGAACGTCCTGCGCCAGGTCGCGTTGTTCGGAATTGTCAGCGTGGGGATGACCTTCGTCATCCTCACGAAGGGAATCGACCTGTCGGTCGGGTCAATACTTGGCGTCTCGGCGGTAACGGCAGCACTGATGCTTGTCGCGGGATTTTCGGTGCCGGTCATGGTTATCGCGGTTCTTCTGACCGGCATACTCATGGGAGCTGTCAATGGGCTCGGTGTGACACTTGGTGGCGTACCTCCCTTCATAATGACGCTCGGCATGATGGTGATGGGACGCGGTCTTGCGCTGACGTTGGCAGAGGGGCAGCCGATCGGACTTGGCGAACGGGCGCAGGATTTCATGTGGCTGGGTCGCGGGTACGTCATGGGCATACCCGTGCCGGTTTTGGTGTTCGCCGTGGTATCGCTGATCGCGCTCTATGTGCTGCGATACACCGCCTACGGTCGGCAGATCTACGCGGTAGGATCAAACGACGAGGCCGCCCGTCTTTCCGGTACAAACGTCGGTCTGACGATTTTCAGCGTCTACGTAATCAGCGGTTTTCTCGCCAGTTTGACCGCTCTCATTTTCGTGTCCCGGCTCACCGTGGGCGAACCGACGGCCGGGACCGGTATCGAACTGGAGGCCATAGCGATCACAGTGATCGGCGGCACCTCCCTGTTCGGGGGCGAGGGCGGGATCATCGGCACGATCATCGGCGCGTCTATCCTCGCAGTGCTCGCCAACATCATGAACCTGATAGGAATCACGCCATTTACCCAGCAGATCGTCAAGGGCGCCATCATTATCGGGGCGGTGCTATACGAAATGCTGCGCAAGCGGCGTTCCCGTCACTAGCGTCTTGACGCACGATAAGACAGATCCGAACCCGTAGAATTCCACCGCAGATGTTCAGACTCCTTCCAAACCTCCTGACAATTCTGCGCATGTTGGCGGTTGTTCCTGTTGCAATTCTTGCCTACTGGCCCGACCCGCGCATACAACTGTTGGCCGTCGCCGTGTTTCTGCTTGCGTGTGTCACCGACTTTCTGGACGGGTTTCTGGCGCGCGCGATGGGCGTGCAATCTGTCCTTGGGCGCATCCTGGACCCGATCGCCGACAAGATACTCACAATCGGAATCATCATGGTCCTTGTTGATCTGGATGGCATCCCGATCATACCTGCCGTCGCGCTGGTCCTTCGCGACATTCTTGTGTCCGGACTTCGGGAATATCTGGCCGTCCACAACACCGTGATCAGAAGTTCCCGGCTTGCAAAGTGGAAAACCGCGCTGGAGATGACAGCACTCACAGCGTTGCTGGTTGCAATCTGCAGTTTCACGGACTCATACATTGAAATCATTCGCAGTGCGGGAGATGTGCTGATCTGGCTCGCTGCGGTGACCTCGGTAATCAGCGCCTGGACCTATCTGCGCCTGTCGATGCGCCGATTACAGGGTTCTTGACGCACACGGCACAATGGCGATTGTGAGGTCATGTCGAAACGCACGAATTCACGATTCAGATCAGATGATCGTCTCATGCTGGCCGACGAGGCGCTCGCGCTGATCAGAGAGGTTGCGAGGCCTGTAACTGCTAGGGAAGACGTTCCACTCGGTTCAGCTTGCGGTCGCATCCTGGCAGAGGATGTGGTCGCGACCGTCGACGTACCTCCCCATGCCAATGCTGCTGTTGACGGCTATGCATTCTGTTTCGATGACCACCAGGGCCCTGACAAGTTGACCTCGCTGCCGATTACCCGACGCATTCCCGCGGGTGAAGCTCCCTGTCACCCGCTCGGACGCGGCGAAGCCGCTCGAATTTTCACCGGTGCACCCATGCCGGCGGGTAGCGATACCGTTGCCATGCAGGAAAATGTCCAGCTGGACGGTGCCAATGTGATCCTGCCAGCCAACACCCGGCGCGGTGCCAATCGGCGCCACGCAGGTGAAGATGTCACAAGGGGTTCGATCATTCTGAATCGCGGGCGACGCCTCAGGGCAACCGATGTTGGTCTGGCTGCATCTGCAGGCCTGACAAGCGTAACCTGCAGAACCCCGTTGAATGTTGCGGTGTTTTCTACCGGAAATGAAGTGACGGAGCCGGGGCAGGAGCTGCAACCGGGCAAGATCTACGATGCAAACCGTTACGCAGTTCGTGCGTTGCTGGATAATCTTGACTGCAATGTAACGGATTTCGGAATTCTTCCGGACGATGCCGAAACAACGCGCAAGAGCATCCTGACCGCTGCCCGGAACCACCAGGTTCTGATGACCTCTGGTGGTGTGTCGGTCGGCGACGAAGACCATGTTCAGCGCACCGTTCGCGAGCACGGCGTCCTGCACGCGTGGTACATGGCAATCAAACCCGGGCGTCCGCTCGTACTTGGTGAAATCGGCGACTCTGCCTTCGTCGGACTGCCCGGAAATCCGGCCGCCGCAATTGTTACATTCCTGCGATTTGCCCGCCCGCTTCTGCTGCTCCTCGCCGGGGCTTCAGAGGTAGAGCCCCTCACCTATCGTGTACGCTCCGGATTCGAACGGAGGAAAAAGGGTGGTCGACGAGAGTATGTGCGCGTTCACCTGCAGCGTGCCCGGGATGGAGAGCTTGAAGCACAGGCATTCCGACGCGAAGGGGCCGGTATTCTGGCATCTCTTGTCGAAACGGATGGTCTCGCAGAGCTGCCGGAGGCCATGACACAACTGTTTCGTGGTGACATGATTGACGTGCTGCCGTTCAGCGAGGTGATGTCGTGAAACTGATGTACTTCGCCTGGGTCCGTCAGAAGGTCGGCATTGATCACGAATCCGTCGAGTTACCCGACAACGTAACGGATGTTGGAGGTGTCATTGACTGGCTGCGTTCGCGTGGCCCGCGATTTGCGGACGCGCTGAAAGACGCAAGCCAGGTACGGGTTGCCGTCAATCACCAGTTTGCAGACAGCGATGCACCGGTGAACGACCAGGACGAGGTCGCCATATTCCCGCCCGTTACAGGGGGCTGATCATGGCAGTGCGCGTACAACGCGAGGATTTTGATCCCGGTGCAGAAATCACGGCACTGACGGAAAACAACACGGGAATCGGTGCCGTCTCAAGTTTCATCGGTCTGGTGCGCGATATCAGTGACGGTACGGGTACGAGCAGCATGACGCTCGAGCACTACCCGGGCATGACGGAACGAATGTTGCAGGAAATTGAATCCGAAGCTCTCGATCGCTGGAAACTGGATGCAACACTCATCATTCATCGGTACGGCAGGTTGCTCCCGGGTGACCGTATTGTTCTCGTGGTCACTGCATCCCGACATCGAAAGGAAGCGCTCGAGGCGTGTGCATTCCTGATTGACTGGCTGAAAACCCGTGCCCCGTTCTGGAAACTCGAGACCACTGACGAGGGATCGACCTGGGTCGAGGCGCGTCAGTCCGATACCGATGCGACAGAACGCTGGTCAAAAACCGGCTGAATCCGTTCCAAACCGACAGGTATTCTCGAGTCAGGTCCTGCGAACCTCCGCACTGAACTCGTCCATCAATGAATGACTGAGACGACCGGGTTGGAAGTGATGTTCATCAATCTGTCCGACAGGTGTGATCTCGGCCGCTGTTCCCGTGATGAAGACCTCGCTAGCGCGCGCCAGATCCGCCTCGGTCATATGGCGCTCCACGACCTCAACTCCCTTCCCACGCGCCAGTTCAATAACCGACTGCCGTGTAATTCCGTCAAGGAAACAGTCCGGAATGGGCGTGTGCAGCTTGTCGTCAATCGCCAGGAACAGGTTGGCTCCGGTAGCCTCGGCGAGATAGCCGCGATAGTCATACATGAGCGCGTCTTCAAAACCCTCGGATTCAGCCTTGTGCTTGGCCAGTGTACAGATCGCATAGAGTCCCGCGGCCTTGGCATGGACCGGGGCGGTATCCGGTGCCGGGCGTTTCCACTGTGAAGCTGTCAGACGAATGCCGCGTTTGCGCGCCGTCTCGGAAAAGTAACTTGGCCATTCCCAGGCAGCAATCGCAACCTGTATCGAGTTCTGCTGTGCAGAAACACCCATCATTTCGCTGCCGCGCCACGCAACAGCGCGTACATAACCATCCGTAATTCCGTTGGCTGCCAGCAGTTCATAGCGCGCCGCGACAAGTTCATCGACCGCGTACGGTATGCTGAAACCCATCAGTTGCGCAGAGTGCGCCAGACGCTCCGCATGTTCACGAACCTTGAAGATCGTGCCGCCATAACTGCGCTCTCCCTCAAACACAGTACTGGCGTAATGCAACCCGTGTGTGAGCACGTGCAGATTCGCACTTCTCCAGTCCACGAGCGATCCGTTGAACCAGATTTTTCCGTCACGATCGTCGAACGGCAGAAGGTCAGGCATCTTGGCTCCCATTTTTGCACATGTTCACAAATCTGCAGCCGCACCAGCGTAAGAATTAACGGCGGGTCTTCAATCACGCTACACTAAATCCGGCTATTCTTTCACCATATCTTCCGGGAACGCAGGTCGGAATCGATGGAAACAACAGACCGTGGCGCCAGCCCCCTGTTCCTTCGCGAGAATGAACTTCGGGAAGGCATGGCACTTCTTTATTTTGCGTGGCGCGACCTTTCGGCTCGATCGGACAAGATACTGGAAGACGCCGGGCTTGGACGTGCGCACCATCGTGTCATCTACATTGTCGGGCAACAGCCGGATATCTCTGTCAAGGAACTCCTCTCGGTTCTCAAGATAACCAAACAGAGCCTCGCACGTGTCCTGCGTTGCCTTGTCTCCGAGGGCTATGTGCATAATCAAACCTGCGACAGGGATCGCAGACGAAGACTGTTGAGGCTGACGGACAAGGGTCAGGAGCTTGAGGCCCGTCTCACTGATGAACAACTCATTCTGCTGGGACGTGCATGGCGCGAGGCAGGTGCTGACGCCGTCGAGGGATATCGTCGGGTTCTCATCGGCCTCATCAATGATGACGACCGGCGACGCGTCGTCAGGACTACTGCTTGAAATCGGGGTCTGCAGCAATGCACGCAACGATCATTTTCAGTGAAGCCTGCTCCCGTTGGGCACCGGGGCATGCGGCGCGATGAGCACGACTTCTCCCTTTTCGTCCGCAAGGCCGAGCGTCAGGACCTCGGAACGAAACGGGCCGATCTGACGCGCCGGAAAATTCACCACGGCAACGACCTGACGCCCGATCAGCGCGGAAGGGTCATAGTGATGGACAATCTGCGCAGAACTCTTCCTCGTGCCAATCGCGTCACCGAAATCGATCCATAGCTTGATCGACGGTTTGCGCGCTTCGGGAAAAGGTTCTGCGCGAATGACAGTTCCGGCACGAATGTCGATCTCGAGGAATCTGTCGAATGTTGTCTCTTCGGGCCTGCTCATGTTGCCGGTGAATCCTGTTCCTCTCGATCGCGTCGTTGCTGTGCAAGGCCCTTCACGAATGTTTCCGCCCGCTCCGCAAGTTCCAGACGCCTGTCAAGACCAGCCATTGTTGCCGCCATGTCCGTACTTTCGTCTTTCAACCATGTCCGCAGGACATCTGCGTAGATCACGAACAGGGCGCGGGCGCGTATTCGACCGAGTGGTCCGGAATTATCGATTTCTGCCGCTTCAAGCATTCGATTCATCGATCTGATGGATGAACGGGACCGCATGAGCGCGAAACAGGGATTTTTGACGGATTCGGTGACAATCGAGCGAACAGCACCACGATATGGAGCCAATGCTTCAAATCTCTGCATCATGACGTCGAACAACCGATCTCTCGGCTCTTCATTGCGCGCATCCTCATGAACAGATCTGATCACTTCGCTATCGATGCGGTGCATGAACGCATCAATCACGCTGTCCACTGTGGGGAATTCGCGCCACACCTGGTCCAGTTCCAAACCCGCTCTCGCAGAGACATCGCGCAGCGTGAAGTCACTCCATCCGACAAGGGCTGCCAGTTCGAGCGCCGCATCAAGCACACGGTCGCGTACACCGCCTTCATCCATTCTTGCCGTGCCAGTCACAGTCATCTTCCGTTTTGAACCAAACGTCCTGTCCGGAGCTTCAGTCTGCCAGTTCCCGCGACCTTTTGGCAGCCATTCCGACAGCCTCAGTGATCAGTTTCTGCAACCCGCTCTTCGCCATCAGCACCTTCATTGCAGCCTCGGTTGTACCGCCGGGACTTGTCACTGCCCTGCGTAACGCGGCCGGTGAATCATGTGAAAGCCGTGCGAGTTCGCCTGCACCGCTGATGGTGGCAAGCGCAAGCTTGTGCGCGACAGCGTCGGACAATCCCTCGGAAACACCAGCACGGGCAAGGGTTTCTGCAAGAAGAAAGACGTATGCGGGTCCACTGCCGGAAACAGCCGTGACAGCATCGATGCTTGCCTCGTCTTCCAGCCACACTGTTTCCCCGACGGCATCCAGCAACGCGGCAACCGTGTTTTCCTGATGTTCACTGATTGGACGATCGGAAACGGCTGCCGTGATTCCCCTGCCGATGGCGGCAGGCGTATTCGGCATGGCACGGACAACTGCGGGCAAGTCTCCGGTGAAGCGACGAATACCGCCAATCGTCTTTCCCGCAACGATGGACAGGACAACCGTATTTGCGTCAACGAAGTGGCTGCAACGCGATACGACGTCGTCCAGGACTTGCGGCTTCACTGCGAACACAACCGTTGCCGCTGGCAATCCCGGTTCTATGTCCCGAACGCTTGTGCAGTGCGTAAGAGCGGAATCGGGAAATTTTATTCTGAATGCCTCGACTTCCGGTTCGACAACGACAATGTCGTGGCAACCGGGGAGCTTTCTCTGCCAGCTTTCGAGCAGCGCGGATCCCATGTTTCCGCAGCCGATCAGCACGAGAACGGGCCTGTCTGTCATGTTCAGGCTTCACCAACTGGATCGATGATTGCCGCCTGCAACGCGTCTTCAACCGTGACATCGTCCTCAAGAGCGCACTTGAACGCGGGGAAGAACCGGTCACATTCCGTGATCGTGATTTCCAGAAGATCTGCAAGCTGTTCGTCGGTGGGGAATTCCTGTCCTCCGATCAGAAGTGCATGCCGGAAAACCGGTACGTCGCCTTGCGTGAAAAGATCGAAGTGGCCCACCCACAATCTTTCGTTGGTCTGTGCAAGCAGTGAATAAAGCTTCATTCGACGCGCGTCCGGTACGCCGAGCTTGAGTGGGCAGGAAACCAGGACACAGGACAGTTCGACTTCCCACCCGAACCAGATTGTGTACGTACTCCAGCGTCCGTCGATTTCGACCGTGAGTTCGTTTTCACTGACCCTCTCGTGCATCCAACCGTGTTCGGAGATAAACCTCTCCACGGAATCGAGTGGTTGCTGTTCCGGACGGTGCAGGTGTCCAGGAATATCGCTCAAGTATCAGCCCTCTTCGACTCAAGGTTTCGGTTCTGCATATGTGACAACCGCAGTGACCGGAATACATCTGTTTCCATCATTCCAGTGTAACAACGACCTGCCAGTTAATCGCGTGTATCAGTCATTCAACTGTCGGTCGTGCGCGGTTTCCTGGCACGCGGTTTCTTGCGGGCTGCTGCTTTCTTCTCAAGTTCACTGATGCGTTCCTCGAGTCGCTGGTTCTCCTCCCGGGCGCGAACCGCCATCTCGCGAACAACCTCGAACTCCTCGCGCCGGACAAGCTCCAGCCTGAGTACCATAGCCTCGAGTTGGCTCCTCACACGAACCTCTGCCTCGTCCTTGACCCCGTCGGCGACCGAAATCGCACCGGATAACATCTTCGAGATATCGTGAAGAAGGCGATTACTTGTCTGCATCGAATCTGTCCCATGTAGTGGATCCGGTCACAAGTACCATGGTCCCCAACGGCTACGGTTGCGTGTTATACGGAAACTACCTTGTTGTGCAGCGTCAACCCAAGAGGTGCGTTCGTCAAATGATGGCACTCGCCTTTCCGGCCATTGATCCCGAACTCGTCTCGATTGGCCCCTTCACAATCCGCTGGTATGCGCTCTCCTATGTGGCAGGTATCTTCCTTGGATGGCGCTATGTCGTGTGGATTTCAAGGCACTCTCCGATCAGACTGGACCGCGATCTCATCGACGGGTTCGTCATCTGGTTGACGCTGGGCGTGATTGCCGGCGGCCGGCTTGGGTACGTACTATTCTATAAACCCGAATACTATATCATTCATCCTGAAGAGATTTTCTACGTCTGGCAGGGAGGAATGTCATTTCACGGCGGCCTGATCGGCGTGTGCCTGGCGATCTTCCTCTACGCAAAACGTCATGGACTTTCGGTACTTGGATTTGGCGAGATCATCGCCAGCGCCTCTACCATCGGTCTCGCACTGGGTCGAATTGCCAACTTCATCAACGGTGAACTCTATGGACGGGCAAGCAGTGTGCCCTGGGCAATGTACTTCCCTGCCGATCCGCTTGTCGCGCGCCACCCCAGTCAACTCTATGAAGCTCTCCTCGAGGGTGTTGTCCTCCTTGTCATTCTTCACCTTGCGTGGACCCGGACGAAATTGCCGATGCGAACGGGGACGATTGCAGGGATTTTCCTCGGCGGATACGGTTTCATGCGGTTCCTCGTGGAATTCACCCGGGAACCCGATGCATTCCTCGGGTTTGTGCTCGGCGGTCTGAGCATGGGTCAGGTGCTTTCAATACCCATGATCTTGATCGGTGCTACCCTGATACTGATGGCGCACCGCAACAAACCGGCCGAAACCAGACCCAGGCGGCGGCGCAACTGATGCCGCTTCTGGAGAAGCTGCTGCAACAGATTGACGCCGAGGGTCCGATAACCGTCGCCGAATACATGTCCGCATGCCTGCTCGACCCGGAATTCGGCTACTACAATCGACGGGAACCCTTCGGTGTAAAGGGTGACTTCACGACATCTCCGGAAATCAGCCAGATGTTCGGCGAACTTGTCGGATTGTGGTGCTTTGAACAATGGCGGCGATGCGGCTCACCTGGTGACGCCATTGTACTGGAACTGGGTCCAGGTCGCGGGACTCTCATGGCCGACGCGCTGCGAGCAATTGAATCAGCCACGGGCGAACCGCAACCGTTTGCGGTTTTTCTGCTGGAAGCGAGTGAAACGTTACGACACAAACAACGCGCATCCCTGTCAAACAGGTCGGTCACCTGGCTCGATCAACTTGAACAGCTGCCGCAAGATGCCCCTGTGTTTGTCATTGCAAATGAATTTCTTGATGCCATCCCGGTGCGACAATTCGTTGCTACAACCAAGGGATGGCGCGAGCGGATGGTGACGGCGCACGACAATCGCCTGGGCTGGGCCGTCGGCGAATCGCGCGGGTGTGTCGTCCACGGCGTCGCCGAATGTACATCCTTCGGTTCGATTGCGGAGTTCTCTCCGGACCGGGATCAGTTGGTTCGCAAACTCGCCACACAAATCGGTCGAACAGGCGGTGCATTGCTCATCGTCGATTTTACGGCACCAGACATGCCTCTTGGCGACTCGTTGCAGGCCGTTCAGGCACATGGATATTTCGATCGACTCGCAGCCCCGGGTGAATGTGATCTGGCGTCAGCAGTTGATTTTTGCGCACTGCGAAAGGCTGCCGAGGTCGCTGGCGTCGAGGTTTACGGACCAGTATCACAGCAGCACTTCCTGACCTCGATCGGGATAGCGGAACGCACGGCCACGCTGACGTCCAGTGGAGCGCACGGAGCCGTACAGGAACACGCGCGACTGGTTTCGCCGGACGGTATGGGGGAGGAATTCCAGGTACTTTCCGTCGTACCTGCAGGTCATGGTGTTCCCGACGGCTTTGCAGGTTGCACACGATGATCACGGATCAGACCCTCTCGACCTGCGCGAATATACGACACGGTTTTTTCACCAGGACTGGCGGCGTAAGCGAAGGACTCTATGCATCCCTGAACACGGGAAAGGGATCAGACGACAAGCCGCATCGCGTTGCAGAAAACAGGTCTCGCGTTGCCCACTGCTTTGGAAGGGACGTGTCAGACCTGATAACGCTCTATCAAACACACAGCCGCGACGTCGTCGTCGTCAGAAGCACGTCGATTCCCGTCGATGTTCGTGGCGACGCATTGGTCAGCGACGAGCCCGGTCACATTCTCGGTGTACAGACGGCAGATTGTGCACCCGTACTGTTATGCGATCCGGTTGCCGGCGTTGTCGCCGCAGCCCATGCAGGCTGGCTGGGGGCGTTTCGGGGAATCATCTCGGCCACGGTTGGCAGGATGATCAAACTGGGTGCACGCACGGAACAGATCGTCGCAGTGGTTGGCCCTGCCATCGCTCAGAATTCCTATGAGGTTGGCCCCGAGTATTTTGAACGGTTCATCAACGCCGGGAAAGAGAATGACCGGTTCTTCGTTCCCGCCAATCGTCGAAACCACTTCATGTTCGATCTGCCATCATATGTCCTCCATAGGCTGCGTGCGTGCGGCATCATCAATTGCAGGTGGACCGGGCATGACACCTGCGACGATCAGGCGAACTTCTTCAGCTACCGTCGCAGCCGCCAGCGTGGCGAACGCGACTACGGGCGTCAGATTTCATGCATCCAGCTCACGTAACAGCACTGAAGCGCTGACTCACTTTCTGTTTGCAACCAGGTCCGGGCGCCCAACCATCACATCAGGACCTTGTCTGCAGGAGGTACGTCCGTAGCGCCCGGAATTGACGATGTGAACAACCGTGCGGCAGCACTACAGTCGCCATGCGTTCGGAGACGGTTCCGCAGTCTCTGAATGTCCATCCGGTTCGGAAGTGCCCGAACCGTTTACAGTACCTGGCAGCTTTGCTAGTAAACGCCAATTCGGCGAGTATGCTGATCCGCCTTTCGAATCGCAGACAATTCATGAAACTCCTGTCCGGAAACAGCAACCGGCCGCTGTCTCAGGCAATGGCCAAGTCGTTGGGTATCGAACTGACCAACGCCAGCGTCCGTCGCTTCAGCGATATGGAAGTGTTCGTCGAGATTCAGGAGAACGTCCGGGGCGAAGACACGTTTGTCGTTCAGTCCACCTCCTATCCGGCGAACGACAACCTCATGGAACTTCTGATCATGATCGACGCGCTCAAGCGGGCATCGGCGCGCCGCATCACTGCGGTCGTTCCATACTTCGGTTACTCGAGACAGGATCGCAAAATTGAATCGCGTACACCCATATCTGCAAAACTCGTCGCCAACCTGATGACCACCGCCGGCGCGAACCGTGTGCTGACGATGGATCTGCATGCAGGTCAGATACAGGGGTTCTTCGATATTCCGGTTGATAACCTGTATGCCGCGCCCCTTATGGTTGACGACATAAACAAGCGACTGGGAACAGAAAACCTCACGGTGGTTTCACCAGACGTCGGCGGCGTGTTTCGCGCACGACAGATTGCCAAGCGGCTCGATGCAGATCTGGCAATTATCGACAAGCGTCGCGAACGCGCAGGTGTATCTGAAGTCATGAACATCATCGGGTCCGTCAACGACCGGAATTGCATTCTTGTCGACGACATTGTTGATTCAGGCGGGACTTTGTGTAATGCCGCCGTTGCTCTCAAGGAGAGCGGGGCGCGGCGTGTCGACTCCTATATCGTACATGGCGTTCTCTCGGGTTCTGCTGTCGAAAACATCGAAAACTCGATGCTCGACAGCCTGAACATAACTGATTCAATTCAACCGACCGATGACGTTCGCGCTGCCGGGAAATTCAGGATGTTGCCTGTTTCGCCCCTCATTGCCGAAGCCGTGCGACGGATCAGTGACGAAAGTTCCGTTTCGAGCCTGTTTGACTAACTAATCTGGGAGTGCCTGGCCATGGCCGACACAGCCACAATCACCGCAGAGTTGCGTGAAGCGTCCGGTACCGGTGCAGCGCGTGCATTTCGCCGCAGCGGCAAGACCCCTGGAATCGTCTATGGTTCCAACGTTGAAAACCTCAAGATCTCGATTGATCACGACGATCTGTTTCGGGAAGTCCATCAGCAGGGTTTCTTTTCCCAGCTCTATACGTTGAAAGTCGGACCACGTCGCATGAATGTGATTGCACGCGATCTGCAGGTCCACCCTGTCACGGACGCGATCTTGCACGTAGACTTTCTCGCAGTTGCTGCTGATTCGACCGTTGCGGTCAACGTACCCGTTGTCTTTGTGAATGAGGAAGACTGTACAGGCCTCGCGCGCGGCGGCGTCCTCAACATCGTTCGCCACGAGGTTGAACTCAACTGCCCGGTCAACTCGATTCCCGCGTCGATCACAATCGATCTCAGCGGCCTCGATATCGGTGACAGCATACATATCAATTCCGTGTCCCTGCCCGACGATGTCGTTCCGGTCATCGACGACCGGGATTTCACCATCGCAACCATCGCACCACCAACAGTTTCGACCGATGTCGTGCAAGAAGAAGACATGGAGGACGAGGAGTTGGTCAGCGAGGTCGACGAGGAAGTCTGAAGACCAACTGGCGTATGCTTCTTCTCGCAGGACTGGGAAATCCGGATCCAAAGCATGCCGACGATCGTCACAACGTCGGTTTCATGGCCGTCGAGCGTATTGCGAACGCCCATGGGTTCGGCAGCTGGCGTCAGAAATTCAACGGCAATGTCGCCGAGGGCATACTTGGGGGACGCAAGACCATCATTCTCAAGCCAACGACCTGGATGAACAATTCGGGGCGTTCTGTTGCCAGTTGCGTCCAGTTCTTTCGGCTTGTCGGCGAGGATATAGTCGTCTTCTACGATGAAATCGACCTTTTGCCCGGCAAGGTTCGCGTACGCACGGGTGGTGGCCACAATGGACACAACGGGATCCGCGACATCCATCGGCATATCGGCACAGAGTACGGCCGTGTGCGAATCGGTGTCGGTCGCCCGAACAACAAGGAACAGGTGACCGGGCATGTTCTTGGTCGTTTCACCCGTGACGAGCAGGCAACATTCAACGATGTGCTCGAGGCGATAGCAGACGCGGCCCCGTTTCTGGCCAGCAATGAGTATGACCGCTTCCAGAGTCGCGTTGCGTATCTGGCACCTGCTGCGCCCTGTTCCCCGGCTGAACCATGACAGGATTGCGCTGCGGCATTGTGGGGCTCCCGAACGTCGGGAAGTCGACACTGTTCAATGCCCTGACAGCAACGTCGAAAGCAGAGGTGGGAAACTTCCCGTTCTGCACCATCGAACCCAATATCGGTCGGGTCAGCATACCCGACCCGCGCCTTGATGCGATCGCTGAGGTCGCAAGCGCCCCGCGCAAGGTTCCAAACCGGATCGAGTTTGTCGATATCGCCGGTCTTGTCCGGGGAGCAAGCCGTGGCGAAGGACTTGGAAACCAGTTTCTCGCAAACATTCGCGAAACCGATGCCATCATTCACCTGGTGCGCTGCTTCAACGACCGCGAGATCAGTCATGTCACTCCCTCTTGCGACCCTCTGGATGACATCGCAACAGTCGAGACAGAGTTACTGCTTTCCGATCTCGAGAAACTTGAGCGAAATGCCGCGGCGATGGAGAAACGGGCAACCGGCGGAGACAAGGATGCCCGGAAACAGCTACCGCTCGTCCGTCGAATTCTCGCACTCCTCGAAAAGGGCAGACCTGCGCGCGAGGTCGAATTGTCAGGTGGCGAGTTGCGTGCGTTCAAGATGCTTCATCTGCTGACATCCAAACCCGTCCTCTATGTCTGCAATATCGACGAGGATGCAGGTCAGGACGGCCGGGACTTGTACACTGCGGTTGCACGCCATGCCTCAGATCAGAAAGCCGCGTGCGTCGGTATCTCAGCCAGGATTGAGGCAGAACTCGCAGAAATTACGGATCCCGTCGAGCGTTTGTTGTTCATGAAAGATCTGGGCCTTGAAGAACCCGGTCTCAATCTCGTCATCCGTGCTGCATATCGCCTGCTGACACTCGAGACGTTCTTTACGGCTGGACCGAAAGAAGCGCGCGCCTGGACAATCCGATCGGGTTCCCGTGCGATCGAGGCAGCAGAAGCCATCCATACCGATTTTGCACGGGGATTCATCTGCGCCGAAACCATCGCATTCCAGGACTTCATCGAGCACGGTGGCGAACTTGGCGCGCGCAATGCAGGAAAGATGCGGCGCGAAGGACGCGACTATCGTGTCGCAGACGGCGATGTCCTGCTGATCAGGTTCAATGTGTGAAAGAATTGCGCTCGATCAGCCGCCTTCACAACTGACCAGCGACTGACACGTAACGCCAAGTGCTCCGATACGCTCGAAGCCTCCGAGATCGGCAAGTTCCACGACACACAAACAGTCAGTCACCGTGGCGCCGACCTGGCGCAGAATCTCCACGGAAGCTGCCACAGTACCGCCGGTGGCGATGAGGTCATCAACGATCAGGACCCGATCACCTTCGTCTAAAAGTCCCTCGTGCATCTCGATCCGGTCGGTGCCGTATTCCAGGTCGTAGTCCACACCGATCTTGCGACCGGGCAGTTTGCCCGGTTTGCGAATGGCGATCAGTGAGGCATCCAGACCATAGGCGATTGCCCCGCCGAGAATGAAGCCGCGCGCTTCAATTCCTGCCACGGCATCGACGTCCTCTGCGCGTACAAGCGACTTCATCTGATCAACCGTATGCCGGAATCCTTCAGCGTCCGCGAACAATGTTGTGACGTCATGGAAGAAGATTCCCTTTTTGGGAAAATCGGGAATTATCCGTATGAGGCTGGCAACATCCATCTGCATCAACCAAGCACACGCCCGGCAACGGCATCGAGTCTGGACACCAGTTCAGGATTACGCTTGTCGGGCGCTGTCATGATGGCGAATTCGAGTGATCTGTCACAACCGTGCGAACATGGATGCCCGTTGTTCTGCATCCGTTCCGCAATAACGCGAACAAGCTGCCGCGCATTGCCTGCATTGTCCCGCAACACACCGATAACCTGCTCGACACTGACGGCGGCATGCTCTTCATTCCAGCAATCGTAATCGGTCACCATTGCGATGGTCAGGTAGCAGATCTCTGCTTCCCGGGCGAGCCGCGCTTCGGGCATCGCGGTCATGCCGACCACGTCAAGGTCCATACCCTTGTAGAGACGGGATTCGAACAGGGTTGAGAACTGGGGACCTTCAATACACACGTATGTTCCCGACTCGACAATGGTGACGTCGACGTCCTTGCCAGCCTCGAGCACGAGCTCTCGCAAGCGATTGCAAGCCGGTGATGCAAACGAGACATGCGCGACACAACCGCTGCCGAAGTAACTCCTAACCCGTGAATTTGTTCGGTCCAGGTACTGATCGCACAGGACAAACGTGCCTGGAGAAAGGGATTCCCGGAACGAGCCAACGGCCGAAACCGACAACAGGTCGGTCACACCCATGCGTTTCATCGCATCAATGTTTGCGCGGGAATTGAGTTCTGTTGGCGAGACTGAATGGCCGCGTCCATGTCGCGGAAGAAAGACGACCCGCTGATCGCCGAGCATACCTTCAAGAAGCTGATCTGACGGTTCGCCCCAAGGGGTGTCAACTGTTACCCACCGGGTCCGGGACAGGCCATCAATCTCATAAACTCCGCTTCCACCGATCACGCCGAGAACAGTTTCGGTCATGTCCGCTCCACCTGTTCGGTAACGCCTCGGGAACTCGTGTGTTCAGTGTTTCAGATTCGCCCAAACCTTGCGTTTGCAGACATACAGCAATCCGGTCAGCACGAGGAGAAACAGTATGACCTTGAGACCCATCGACTTGCGATCTTCCAGTTTCGGCTCGGCCGTCCATGCCAGGAACGCGGTGACATCTTTCGCCATCTCCTCGACAGCGACTTCATTTCCCGCGTCGTCGATGATCAGACCGGGGAACAACGGCGGCGCCATGGCAATCTTGCCGCCCGGGAAATATGCGTTCTCGTACAGTCCGGATTCGTCTGGTTCACCCTCGTTGTAATGCGCATCAGAAAGCAGGGATGCGAGATAGTTTGCACCGTCGACACGCGCCTTGACCATCAGCGAGAGATCGGGTGGCAGGGCACCGTTGTTCAGCGCCCGCGCCTCTTCGTCATTCCGGTACGGGGCCGGAATGACGTCCGACAATTTCGCCGGAACGACTGTCGGGTCGCCCCATTCATCTGGCGGACCGTCTACCTCGTAACTGGCTGCCAGATCGCTCGCGGCATCTGCCGTGAAACCGATCTGGGTCAGGTTACGAAAGTGTATGTACTTGAGGCTGTGGCAGTTGATGCATTGGCCCAGGTAAATATCGAGTCCCCGCTGCAGCTGCGCGCGATCATAGGTGCCGAAGACACCCTCCCACGACCACTTGAACTGTTTGGGTTCACTCCCGGCAGTTGCCGCAAGTACCGGCGATGCCAACGCAACAAGTATTGCGACTGCGATTACGCGAATCATCGCGTGCCCTCCTGATCGTGACCCTGTTGTGTCACCGGCGTCGCAATACTGTCGGGTAGCGGATATGGTCGTTCGAACCACCCGATGAGCGGCAAGAGAATCAGGAAGTGGATGAAGTAGTACGCCGTTGCAATTCTGCCGATATCGATCCAGGCGCCCTCCGCTGGATTGGCGCCGACGACACCGAGCACCACCACGTCGATGACCAGGATCCAGTAGAACCACTTGAAGACAGGACGAAAGACTGCGGAACGAATTCGCGAGGTATCAAGCCACGGCAGAAGGAAGAGAACAGCGATGGAGAGTCCCATCGCGATCGCACCGCCGAGTTTTGACGGAATTGCACGCAGAATTGCGTAGAACGGCAGGAAGTACCATTCGGGTACGATATGCGCAGGTGTCTTCAGTGGATCAGCCGGAATGTAGTTATCCGGGTGCCCCATGTAATTCGGTGCATAAAACAGGAAAAGGCTGAGGAAGATCAGGAAAAGCCCTGCCGTGAACGCATCCTTGACGGTGTAGTACGGGTGAAACTTGATGAAGTCCTGCGGGCCCTTGAGGTCGATTCCCAACGGGTTGTTCGACTTGAATGTATGCAGCGCCCAGAGATGCAGACCGACCAGTCCGGCGATCACGAAAGGCAGCACGAAATGCAAGGCGTAAAACCGGTTCAGAGTCGGATTGTCCACGGCAAATCCGCCCCAGATCCAGCCGACAACGGCCTCGCCGATCACCGGTACGGCCGAGACAAGGTTGGTTATGACGGTTGCCGCCCAGAAACTCATCTGTCCCCACGGCAGCACATAACCCATGAATGCCGTGACAATCATCAAAAGCAGAATGACCAGACCAATCCACCACAGGACCTCACGCGGCGCCTTGTAGGAACCGTAGTAGAGCGCACGAAAGATATGCAGGTACACCACGATGAAGAAGAACGAGGCACCGTTGGCATGCGCATACCGGAACAGCCAGCCATAGTTCACGTCCCGCATGATCCTCTCGACGCTGTCGAATGCCATGTCGGCATGTGGCGTGTAGTGCATGGCGAGAATCAGGCCCGTGATGATCTGCAGCACGAGTGCCAGACCGGCCAGTGAACCGAAGTTCCA
The DNA here is from genome assembly GCA_965200745.1 of Alphaproteobacteria bacterium. Lineage (GTDB taxonomy): Bacteria > Pseudomonadota > Alphaproteobacteria > SP197 > SP197 > SP197. The sequence continues at coordinate 1,842,702 of CBDAUZ010000001.1, read as the reverse complement.
TGCATAATTCAGGTTTCGCGGCGCCGGATAGACCAGGAAGTGTTCGTTCGTCCAGCTGAGTATCGGCAGCCTTCTGTCAAACCAGCGAACAGGCCCGAGTTTGAGGAAGTTTTCCATGAAGCCAGACCTTCAGCCGATGACGACGGTGTAGTCGTCCACGAACGCATATTCGGGAACGGGCAGGTTTTCAGGTGCCGGTCCCTTGCGAATTCTGCCCGACGTGTCGTAGTGCGATCCGTGGCATGGGCAGAACCACCCGTGATAGTCACCTTGTTCTGCTAGCGGCACGCAACCCAGATGCGTGCATATTCCGACAATGATCAGCCATTCGGCGCGCTGGACCCTGTCGCTGTCCGATTCCGGGTCCTTTAACACATCCATGCTGGTTTCCTGCGCTTCGGCGATTTCGGCTTCTGTCCGATGCCGAATAAAGACCGGAGATCCGCGCCAGCTGACCGTTATCTGCTGGCCGGGTGCAATCGGCGAGAGATCAACCTCGATTGTCGCCAGCGCGAGGACATCCGCCGAAGGCTGCCATTGCGCCACGATCGGCCAGGCTGCAAAACCCGCACCGACCGCTGTAACTGCACCGGTTGCAACATAGAGGAAATCGCGTCGGTTTTCGTCGAGCGCGTCTACTTCTTGCTCCACCATCACGGGACGTTCTCGGAGTAGTTTGTTAACCCGACCCCGCGTCAGCAGCGGCAATTGCCGTGTTTTTCCAGGGCGTGCAATGAATATACCGGCGACCATGGAGGTGCAAGACATTGTGACACCCTCGGTGACAACCAGGTGTGAACGATCAGCCATTCCGCATAGGAGATAACAAGGCGCGTTCGACGCTAAAGCATCGTCGTCGGTGAAGGCCAGGCAGACAAAAGCTGGCGTCAGGTTTCACACGCCCGTTTCGGGACCTGTATGTCTCTTCCAGGCATCCGAGGCTCAGTATGTGCAGGCTCTCCCGCGGCCAGCCCAGCACACCGATGGCCTCGACTGCCGCAATGGCGACCGGATTGTTCGCCCACACGCCCCCATCGAGCAAGCCGACATCGTGCTGCGTAATGTGCTGTCGGAAGTAGGTAGGCGCCGCCGCAGTCGCCAGTGCCGCGTCTACGGCGAACGACCGATTATCCGTCTGGATGCGCCGTCTTGTGACCGTAAACGCACTGCGCGGCCGGGTTCCACGCCGGAACCACCAGACGGCTTCGGGCATTACCGATCCGTCGATCGCCCAGAAATCTTCTGAAGCGCACACCGCAGAGCCTCCGAGCTATACTTGCTGCGGCAGAGCCAGCGAATGGCACGCAACCGCCTTCCCACGAAGTTCCTGAGAGCGTCCCGGTCCTGGCGGAATATCTCCGGTCCCTTGTCTTCGTAGAGCTCCAGTATTTCCTTGGCCGAATGCCCGAGCGACAAGGTGATCCCGATAACGCCCCCGTCGAGGTGCCCGCGATAAGGTCGAAATACGACCCGATCGGATAATCGAGCTTCTGCTCCAATTCCGTCAGAAAGGCCGCCGGAAATGTGCCGAGTATACCGACCCCGTCCATACACAGGAGTCGGCGCTTCCCTAAGCTTGGCCGTTCGTCCTCTCTCACCAATGACACCTCCTTTTTCCATTTTTGGCTGGTCGTCCTGGCTGCTGAGACCACCCCGGGCGATATGCCGCCAAGGCACACATATCGGGTCTTGCTATCGATCGTAAATTGGCAAAATTGGTGCATATATGTATGATATTCGAACATGCAGCTGGTGCTGCGAAGGTAGCATTCCAAAATGGGGAGGAGACCGTGGATGCAAAGGAACTGGGATTACGATTGCGCTCGGCGCGGGAAGCCCGTGGCCTCAGTCAGCAAGCCTCAGCCGACGCGCTGGGCCTTTCCCGCACCGCGATCACTCAACTCGAAGCCGGCAGCCGATCCGTATCCACCCTTGAGCTGACCCGACTCTCCGAACTCTACCTGCGTCCCGTCACCGATCTCCTGCATGAAGGGCCAGGGGGCGGGGACAGGGATGTCCTGGTGGCTCTCCACCGTGTGGCGCCGGGCCTGGAAGAGCACCCTGCCACGCGCGAGCAGGTCGCCCGGTGCGTTCACCTCTGTCGCGAGGGCGTTGCGCTGGAGCGCCTGCTGGGGACCGAATCCCGCATCGGTCCACCCAGCTACGATATACGGCTTCCCCGCTCGCCCGGAGACGCCGTGGCGCAAGGAGAAGAGGCAGCCGATCAGGAACGCCGCCGACTTGGCATCGGAAACGCGCCTATCGGCGATGTTTCCGAACTCATCGCGTCGCAGGGCATCTGGGCGTCCGGCGTTACCCTTCCCGACGGGATGTCAGGCCTGTTCCTGCGACACCCCAGCATCGGCTTGGCGATCCTCGTCAATTCGTCCCATACGAAAGGACGCAAGCGCTTTTCCTACGCGCACGAATACGCTCACGCCCTGCTGGACCGAGGCGGCAATGTCACGATCTCCAGCACCGATAACTCGTCCGAAATGGTCGAAAAACGCGCGAACGCATTCGCAGCGGCGTTCCTCATGCCAAGGGGTACGGTCCACACCTCCCTCCGGAACCTCGACAAGGGTTTGCCGAGCCGCCAGAATCACGCAGTCTTCGACGCGGCGAGCGGTGGCCATATCGAAGCAGCACAGCGCACACCAGCCCGCTCGCAGCGCATCACCTACAAGGACAATGCCCTGCTCGCGCATCACTTCGGTGTGAGCTACCAAGCGGCTGTCTACCGGTTGAAGAGCCTTCGCTACATTTCTGGACGTGAATGTATCGACCTACTGGAACGGGAACACTTCGGGCGCGAGTATCTCAAGGTGCTCTCCATGTTCGCAGATGTCGGTGAGCGCGAAAAGAAACGGTACTGGGATCGGGAACTCCGTAGCGAGATTGCCCATCTCGCCATCGAGGCCTACCGCCGCGGCGAAATTTCCCGAGGCCGGGTACTGGAACTGGGCGCAACTCTGCGCATTGCCGGCGACACGCTGCTCCATCTTGCCGAAGCGGCTCGCGGCGAATGACACAGCGCGTGGGAGAGCAGCAGCCGGCGATCATCGTGACCGATGCGTCCGTCCTCATCAATTTTCTGCGCATCGACCGGACGGATCTGCTCGCCGAACACTCCCACGCTTTTATCGCCACCGACCATGTCGCCGCGGAAATCACTGACCGATATCCCGAACAGCAGCAACGCTTCGCCGCGGCTCTCGGTGCTGGTGCCATTTCCCAAGTCCGTATCGCTGCACCTGAGGAGCTTCGGCTCTTTGGGTCCATGTCCGCTACCAGACGGCTGGGCGCGGGTGAGTGCTCCGCCATCGCGCTCGCCGTCGCCCGCCGCTACATCCTCGCTATGGACGACCAGGTTGCGACCAGACACGCCCGCAGTTTCCACACCGATCTTCGCATCCTTACAACGCAAGACTTGGTCGTATCGATGATTCTTGAAGACCTTCTTGACGTTTCAGAGGCTGATCGCATCAAGCAGGAGTGGGCCACCCGACACCGCTTTCGGCTCAAACCGGACAGCTTTCAGAAATTTCTTCCCTGATTTTCCATGGTGCCAAACGGACATTCTGCTATTTGTGTTCATCCAAAATTTGCAGAGCGTAGATGAGGTTGTTCTGCGCCCTAGCCCAGCCAAGCGGCGCTCGCTCGCGGGTGAACACCTCTAGCGCTGCGCGATAAGCGTCCACCGCCTCCACAAGATGCCCGTCCCGCTCTCCCGTTCGCCCAAGATCGAAAGCGTAACTGCGTATGCTTTACGCAGATTGGCACGCCGAGAGAGTCCACGCCCATGTGTTCCTGTGCATGCTTGCGTACTGTGTGGCGTGGATATGCGCCAGAGCCTGGCGCCGCTCCTGTTAGATGACGCGAATCCTGAAGAAGCCGAAGCAGCGCGCTCATCCATCGTGGCACCGTCCACGGTCTCACCATCGGCTCAGGAAAAGGCCCGGAACAAATGCACCGAGGACGACTTCCCGGTCCACAGTCTCCACACCCTGCTCGACGACCTGGCCACCGTTTGCCTCAACAAGATCGTGCCGCGCATACCCGGCGCCATACCGTTCGACATCGTGACACCGCCCACAAAACATCAGGACAAGGCCTTCAAACTGCTCGGACTTCGCGTCGGACGTACCCAGTAACAAAACCAATATTGTTCAAAATATCCATTGAAAACAGCAGGATGTATTACACACTCTCAGGAAGTTCAGCTTGCGTTTCATCGCCTCAAGGGTGAACGCCAGCCTTCATGGACGATTCCAACAACAAACCGACCTGACCTGGCGATCGAAAACCCGTTCTCGAATGTTTCGACATTGCAATATAGAACGTCAGGAAATCCTGCGGGCCATCAATCCGGAAGATGTGTTCGACGGCGGATTTCGGAGGTTGTGCATTTCTGCGCTGACTGTTCAATGGCGAGAAAACCAATTCATCGGAACCCATCTCGGATTTCATTCGTCCATGTTCAAAACCAGCAGAAGGAACTCCCTTGACTAGTGCTGTAGATCGTTTTGTGGAACACGCGAAGGCGTTCCGGATCGGAAACTATAGAAGCGCCGATTCACCCATGCCACGACTCGCGGCAGGACAATCACCAAAAGTGCTTGTAATCAGTTGCATGGACTCTCGTGTGGATCCCGCAATGATTCTCGGCATCGCACCGGGAGAGGCGCTTGTCATCAGAAATGTCGCCAACCTGGTTCCGCCGTTCACACGCGATGACAAACCCGGAACCAGTGTGCGCGCCGCAGTTCAATTCGCCGTTGGAACTTTCGGTGTTCAAGACATTATCGTTATGGGCCACTCAGGATGCGGCGGAATCCGTGCCATGATCGATATGAAAGGCAAGAACGATGTCGACTACGGTTTCGTTGGCCACTGGATGGAATCAGGCATGTCGGCCTGTGACCATGTTCTGGCAGACGGTTCCGAAAAAATGGTTCCCGACAACACGCACGCCCATCTGGTTTCCAACTCCCGGTGCGTGGAAATGCGTTCAATCACCAACTCGATCACAAATCTGAAGTCCTATCCCTGGGTGCAACATCAACTGCGAAACAACGCGTTGAACCTGCATGGCATGTGGTTCGACATTGCAGATGGACGTTTGTGGACACTTGATACCGAACACGGTGTATTCAGACCGGTTGAAGAATCCTGATGGAAATGGTGTCCGCCAGCATGCCAACGAAATCCCGCACTCCACAGTCGATACTGCAGTTTCGATGCGACAGAGCAGGCAGGAATTCGATCGGACGTGGATCCGTTCACCGGATGCACTGCATACTCGATCTGTTGACACCCTGTACCAGACGGTCTGTTGCGCGTTACATGGCAATTTGTCAGGTCCAGAATTGAGCACTGTCGATTCTGCATCCGGAATGTCGCTCCAAGGCGATCTGCATCTGCGGGACAAATCGTCTCGCTGGTTCGAATTGCTGCGGGACAATTTTTGCCGCGATTTCGAAGAGATCGAGAGAGCGCATGACGGCCCGATGGCGCATCTTGAACCTGGTGTGTTCTCACGAAAGCCGTGGTCGCGAAAAGGTGGCGGCGGCGGTGTGATGTCCCTGATGCGTGGTCGTGTATTCGAAAAGGTCGGTGTCAATGTCTCCGTGGTCTGGGGAGAATTCTCGTCCGAGTTTCGCGGCGAGATTCCGGGCACGACGCCGTCGAACGGAAGTTTCTGGGCATCTGGGATTTCGATCGTGGCCCACATGCAATCGCCACGCGTTCCTGGTTTTCACATGAACACGCGTCACATCGCCACCACTGGCAAAACCTGGTTTGGCGGTGGTGCAGATCTCAATCCGCCAATGCCACATGACAAGGACACAAACGACTTTCACGCAGCATTGCGAAACTGTTGTGAGAGGCACGCATGCGCCGATGCTGACCGGTTCAGAAAGCAAGCAGACGACTACTTTTTCATTCGGCATCGGAAAATCCCCCGAGGCGTCGGAGGCATTTTTTTCGACTATCTGGAAGCCGATCCCCTGTCGTACGAATTCCTCAAGGACGTAGGAACTACGTGTCGGGAGGTGTTTCGGGAACTGACCTGTCGCAATGCACGGGAATCCTGGACCGAAGAGGAACGCCAGGCACAACTTGTCTATCGTGGCAGATACGCCGAGTTCAATCTCGTACAGGACCGGGGAACGCGATTTGGTTTGATGACTGACGGTAATCCGGAAGCCGTTTTGATGTCACTACCGCCCATTGCAGCCTGGCCCTGATCAAGAGTCGGACCGCGATACCTGAATAGGTGCGCGGGTCGGCCGCTTCGCGAATCCGCTGACGACCAGCGTGAATCGCCCGCTTTACCGCAAGGCAAAACGAGCGACCCTCCTGAAGTTTCTGCTCCTCAAGCGGAACGAAACTGGCCGTGGAATCCGAGCGGCAGTGGATAGGGTAGCCATCCGCGCGCAACCGGACCGTCGTCAATATTCTGTGCCGCAAAGACGGAAATGCAGGTCACGCCATTCGTCCAGTCCAGCGCTGTACCGACCAGCCAGCCGTCATCCTCGGCGCTTGCACCGTCTCGGGCCACGAAAAGGTGTTCCTCGGCCAGAAAGTGCTCCCCGTAGTCGAACGATGTTTCCTCACCGGTCTCGACATCCCGCTTCTGGACCGTACGCGGCAACCAGTCAGTCTCGACAGACCCGATCGAGTAGACGAACCGGTTTCGCCGAGCCAGGTATGACTGATTGATGACTGGAAACTCAGCCGCAACATGCGCCGACTCAATTTCCACCCTGTCATTCGGCCCGATCGTAAAACGTGTGTAGACAGGAATGCTCGACGGTTCGAATTCTCCACGCATGACCTGAATGAATGTTTCCTCGACCAGACCGGAATCCGGTGCAACACAATGGTCAAACCTGATCGTTCCATCAGATTCTTCCCAGGCGTTTCCGTGATGAAACCCGAAACCGGCCGGGAGTTGCACCCAGCGTCTCTCGGTGAAGTCGTCCTTGGAAACGATCAGTGCCCGCGAACCCAGTTCGGGTCGCCAGACATGCGCCTCGAGAAACGTACTCTCCGGTCCGTACTCCTCGTGGTGAACAAATGGTGGAATCACGAAGACAATGTGCCTCGATGTGATGACAAAGTCATGAACCATGCCCATCGGCTCAACGGACACAATTCCGACATCCACCAATTGACCGTCTGGAGAGATCCTGTAGAGCACAAGCATCGGCACGGGACGCGGTGCGTATCCAAAGGCCCAGACCGTACCGTCCGAGTCAACCTTGGGATGCGCTGTGAAGGGCATTCCCTTCACGCTGGGATCCCATACCTTGAATGCCTCCCACGCAAGTGTCTGCCTGTTCAGAATGCTCGCCGACCCACCTTCCCAAAGAGCAAGCAATTCGTCGTTGTGGTCGAGAACCGAAATATTGGCGACATTCATGTCGTCGGGCCCGATGATGGGAACGGCATCCGGAATGCGTGTTCCAAACGCGGGAAGCATGCGACGGCCCTCCGCGTCCTCTCGTCCAAGCTTCGGTGTTACAATGACCCGACCCCTGTGGCTGATCCCTGAATCCGAGAAACCGAATTCCTGAATCATGCCGTCGCCATCAAACCAGTGATTGTATTGAAAGCCATGGCGTTGATGCACCGCGGGTCCGTTCCGCCACATCGTCCCGCGCAAGAATTCCGGAAGATGACCTTCGATCCTGAGCTGAGGACAGTCCAGCGAATCGGACTGCGGCGGCTGCCATCCGAGATACCTTCTGTCGACCGAATCGGATCCAATCACACGTCGGACATTCCAGGGTAGCGCCAACAAACCCAGCCCGGTGGAAGCGTGAACAAAACCGCGACGCGTGTGCATTGTCAGTACGCCAGAGAGATCGTCGTGGTCATTCCGGATGCCGAAACATCGAGGGCTGCTGCGTCGAATTCCGGCGGTCCCATCACACCACGCGCGTCATTGCTGAAACCGAACCCCTCCGTGGGTATTCCCATCAGGTTGGTATCAAGTTCACCGTTGTCGTTCTCGTCGTGGAACAGGCTGATTGCATAGGTTCCTTCCGGCAGATCCTCCATCGTCACGACGACGACGCCTTCTGATGCCTTGGCACCGGCAAATCGTATGGCCGCTTCGGACGCCGGAAACGCATCCTTCGTTTCGTCCGAGAACAGTGCGACGAGAACCTGTCCGGCGTCCGAGCGAACGTCTGTGACATTGATGACGATATCCGCTGCAAGCGCGGGCGATGCCAGCAGAATTGAAGCTGAAACCAACAGTTGCCATAGTCTGTACATGACCAGGTTCCTTTGCATGTTGATGTCGTCGCAATGGCGTTTTCGCCGCTGCACAAGCATTGCCGCATACGGTCATGAACGAATTCAATCAGTGTTGCGTGAACTGTCGGGAAACTTCGCGAATGTCAGAAAGCCTGCAATTCACGCTTCGTGAATGGTCGAAAGCCAGGTCCGTCAGGCGCCATTCTGCAGGTATGGTCCTGACAATTTCTGTTTTCGCCTACCTTGGACCCTTTGGAACGTCGAGCACACTGAATTCATGGGAGCTCGTGGTTTACTGGACTGCGGCCATCGGGCTGAACTGGCTTCTGGCGATGTGTGCCGTACCGTTCACAACGCGCAGACTCGCACAGAAAGGCGCTCCAGTCTGGATCGGGTTGATTGTTGGTGCACTCGCCTCGGCGATACCGGGAACCGGTATCGTCTATCTTCTTGAGATGATCTTCAGCGAATCACGCACCGTCGGCTTTCTCTACTACTATGCACGCGTTGCCGTCGTTTTCGTCATCATTTCGTTTCTGGTGCATCGTCTGCTCGTGATGGTTCCACCCAATACCGTTGCGCAGCAGGAATCATGCAAGGATGAAAGCGGACGGGAAAACCATGCCTTTCTTGACCGATTGCCTGAACATCTCGGCCGGCATCTGCTTCATCTGCGCATGCAGGATCACTATGTCGAAGCGCATACCGTTGACGGACACGCACTCATTCTGCTTCGCTTTCGCGACGCATTGCGTGAAATCGGTGACCTCGATGGCAGACAGGTGCATCGATCCCATTGGGTCGCCCGCGACGCCGTCGTCGGGACGAAGTCGCGCAACGGCAGGCTGACCCTTGTGTTGTCCAATGGCGCTGAAGTGCCAGTCAGCCGCTCCCACGCGCCAGAAATCAGGGCATGGTTGCCGACCTGACATATCGGGAAACGGGTTGGTCGCGATTCACGTCCGGCCATGGTGACGCAAAATTGCCAGCGTTCGCTCTCAACGCTTCAACCGCGACAACAACTATTCCAATACACACCACGCATTTCGTGCGCAGACCCACATCAACACAGGTGCGTTTCGGACGAACATTCGGGTTGCAGTGATGCAATTGTGTCCGATCGTGGTAGCGGGAGAGGGACTTGAACCCCCGACCCAGGGATTATGATTCCCCTGCTCTACCTACTGAGCTATCCCGCCACGTTTTTCGGATTTAGCCAAACCCATGCACAAACGCAAGCGACGACGTTCAGTACTCTGTCGGCCGACCCGGTCGCAACCATTATCGATAGGCGAACGACACAGTGACGAGCCATTTTCACGCGAACATGCTCGGACGAACCCGGGTGTCACCGCCAGCAAAGACGACCGTTTTCAGAGCGGTGAAATCCATACTCCCACGCAGTGCGCTCAGGTATCTGGTTGCGGTGCAACAAGTTGAGACAAGGATCCAGCTTGGCGAACTTGTACACTCCTTTTCTGCCTCGTGATGTGGTGTCACCGCCGACACGGCGCCAGTTCACGCCGCCAATGGAGACAGACCAGTGCTTCTCCCCCGTCAGCTGCGAACTCGGCATAGGGACGGGATGCTCGTCACGACTGCCGTCTCCGTTTGGCACCAGTTCAACTGTCTTCAGGTAAAACTGATATCAGACTTTTCGGAAACTGCTGTTTTCGGATCCTTGAGAAGTCGAGCCCGAATCAGTCTCACCGCAATCACCCAAGCAGAACACACGCGTTCTGATTTCCGCTTCGATTCGGATCTGAATAGTCGTTACGATTCGTTTTTAAGGTCATGATAAGCGTGTGCAGGACACAAGCGTCAACAATGACTCGAAAGATGATTTCTTCCTTCCCTCCAGAGAGTGCTTGCCGTTCAGTCATGGGACGGGCACCATCCGTTCAACTCAAGACGCTGCAGATACCCTGTTTGAAACGGGCGAACTGCGCATTAGATTCCAGTTCATGACATCGCTGGATCAATAGAATGATGAATCCGGTCGGGTTGACCCGACGTTATCTGATTGCGCCCCTGACGGCGATTTGTGTGCTGGTTCCGCAGGTACTCGCCGCGGATGATCCCGTACCGGGCACAAATTCGACAAACGGATCGAGCGTTGTTGATCAGCACCTCGAGAGCACGGCCGGTTCATACCTGGCGGCGCGTTTTGCCTGGCGCGGTGGTGATCCAGCGCTTGCGTCCGATTTCCTTCAACCCGTTCTGGTGGGTGATCCCGCTAATCTGAGGCTGCGAGACGATCTGCGGCAGGCACTTGTTCTCGCGGGGCGTGTTTCTGAAGCCATCGAGATTTCCGGGCCGCTTTCGCATTCCAGTAATCTGAGCCTGTTCCTGCTCCAATATGTCGATGCTCTCGAAAGCGGTGATCTCGATCGCATGCACGAACTTTTCGAGAACTGGAGTCCCGCCGGCCCTGCCATTGTTCCAATTCTGCGTGCGTGGCTGGCTGTGCAAGATGGAGACCACGCCGCAGCACTGGCGCTGCTCGAAGAGTCAAAATACTACGAACTGTCAAATGAGCAGGAAAGGTCCGGTTTTGATCCGCTGCGAAGCTTGCATTCAGCGCTGATCAGCAATCTGGCAGGCGATGTGCAGCAGGCTGCCCGCCATTTCGAGATTGCGCTGGAAGAGGAACGACTCCTCGCCTACACGACGGCAAGGGCATATATCGAATTTCTTGATCAACACGACAGGTCTGCGGAAATAGACACCGCATTCCAGAATAATACCTGGGTCAGATCTGCGCTCTGGTTCGAACCGCTCATGGAGGCGTATCAGACACAATCGATCACAGACGATACACCGAACCCCTTTCGGCTGTATATCGTTCAGGTGTTCCTGACGACTGCACAGTTACAAAATATGAGTGAATCAGCCCTCTATTTTGCGCGGCTGGCTGAATACCTGCTCCCCGAAAACGATCTGGTTGCCCTGACAGTAGGGGAAACTCTTCATACTCTGATGCGGTACGAGAGCGCACGGGCGACACTTGGGCAAATCGGTGCAGATGAACTGCTTTATCTGGACGCACAACTTCAGATTGCCCGGAGTCTGAGCGAGGTAGAGAAGGTCGATGAAGCCAGTGATGTTCTGGTGTCGTTGTTGTCTGAACATATGGACAAGAGTGAAATCCATGCGGAACTGGGAAGGGTCTATCTCATTGCTGACAAGTGGCAACACGCCGTTGACGCCTTTGACAACTCCTTCGCGCAGTACGCAGACCCTGCCGACATACCCTGGTATTCCCATTTCAATCTCGGTATCGCCCTCGAGCGCTCAGACAACTGGGATCGTGCAGAGAATGTCTTCCATGATGCTCTCGAGAAGTATCCGGAACATCCAGGTGTTCTCAACTATCTGGGTTACTCATGGATCGACATGGGCAAGAACCTGGACGAGGCGATGTCCATGGTTGAACGCGCAGTCGAACAGGAACCCTGGAACGGATATTACATCGACAGCCTTGGATGGGCCCACTATCGACTGGGCAACTATATGGAAGCAGTCAAACATCTTGAATCTGCGATGCAGTATTCACCAGGTGAACCCGTGATCGCCGATCACCTGGGCGATACCTACTGGAAGATCGGTCGTGAAGAACTCGCAAGGTTTCAGTGGCAGCGGGCACTTGAGCTCGGGGCAGATGACGGCAATCTTGAGGAATTGTTGAGATTGAAACTCGAATCAGGTCTGGAATAGGCAACTGACCGACTTGACCGGTACCGAATTTGTCGAGGCGCGCGCCAAGATCAATCTCTATCTTCACGTGACTGGACGTCGCGACGACGGTTACCATGAGTTGGACAGCCTGCTCGTCAGAACAACCGTTGCCGATCGTCTCAAGTTTTCCTTGCACCACAGAGATGTTCTTGAATTTCGCAGCAGTATCGGTGAATTGTCTCCAGGGTTTGGTGAACCCGACAATCTTGTCATGCGTGCGGTTCGAATCCTTCGCGACGCGAGTGGTCGAACGGATCACATCCGGGTCGAACTGGACAAATCCATTCCGGTGGCCGCGGGTCTGGGCGGTGGTTCCGCCGACGCAGCTGCTACATTGCAGGCTGTTGCACGAATGTTTGACTGGCATGGCAGCCTGACCGAACTGGCGGGGTCACTTGGCGCCGATGTCCCGGCCTGTTTGTATGCGCATCCCGTCACGGTTTCCGGGATTGGTGAGAAAATCCGGCGTACACCGTCGCTACCCGATTGCAGCGTCGTCTTGATCAACCCCAGACGCCCGTTGCTGACCGCTGCAGTTTTCAAGCGTTACGGCGGCCGATACCGGGACCCCGTCCCCCTCACGGAGGACTGCTGCAATCTGGACCAGCTCGTGAATGCGCTGAAAGCCCGCCGGAACGATCTCGAAGCAACCGCTATCCAGCTCGAACCCTCCATAGGCCAGATCATCCGGACCTTGTCGACATACGACGACGTGCGGCTTGCCCGGATGAGTGGCAGCGGGCCTACATGCTTCGGTCTTGTTGAACACGATGAAAGTGCCACGGCCATTGCACACGCCATAAGTCTGGCTCATCCGGAATGGTGGTCGGTGGCGGCAACGGTCATTTCAACATGAAAATCGGCCCTCGAGTCATGCTGAACCCTGCAGAAAACGTCTGAACGGTGTTGCCTTGCCATGTCACTGGTTGGCTATTGCCGTGAACCAGATTATCGTCGCCTGCCCCTGAAACTGCCCAAGACCTTTTACGATCCGGCCTCGCGCGGTGTATAAGCGCTATTCTGTTGGGGCGTGGCCAAGCGGTAAGGCAACGGGCTTTGGTCCCGTGATCCCAGGTTCGAATCCTGGCGCCCCAGCCAGATGTTCTTCTGAGCGTGATCCCCTGCAAAATCCGGGACCGATCCCGCAGGTACAGGCCCGTTGACGCCCTCTTGTATTTGCACTGCATCGAACCAAACACACTTCTGCGGATGAACCGGGCACACCGTCAATCATGATATACGCGAATTTATGTGTAATTTATCCGGAATTACGTGAATCCGGGTTTTCTGGAATGACATCGCAATTAATGTCATTCGGGACTGTATGGAGTCGCAGTCAAACGCGTTTGTCGAAGCATACCGGCTGATCAGCGAATTTGATGCTGTTCTGTTCGAAATCGTCACCCTGTCCTTGCGGGTCAGTCTTGTTGCGCTGATTGCTGCCGCGCTGATCGGTCTCCCGTTGGGCGCATGTATTGCTGTTACCCGCTTTGTGGGCCGTCCGGTCGTCGTTGCGACGATGAACAGTCTCATGGGATTGCCCCCCGTCGTTGCAGGTCTGGCAGTCTATCTCCTGCTCTCCAGGGCCGGTCCGCTTGGCGCGTGGGGGCTGCTCTACACGCCTGAAGCGATGATGATCGCACAGACACTGCTCGTGACCCCGATTGTCGCTGCCTTGTCGCGCCAGGTGATCGAGGACATGCACGCAGAACTCAATGAACAACTTCGTGCGTTTGGAATCTCCCAGTTCGACATGATGATGACCCTGCTATGGGAAGCGCGTATCAGTCTTGTAACCGTCCTTCTTGCGGGGTTCGGACGCGCAGTTGCCGAAGTTGGCGCTGTCATCATGGTTGGCGGAAACATCAACCACCTGACACGTGTCATGACAACAGCAATCACGCTGGAGACGTCAAAAGGCGCGCTTGATCTCGCTCTGGGCCTCGGGATCATCCTGCTCACCATTGTGCTCCTGATCAACGCAGCCGCGAGTTTGTTACGTCGCCATGCAATGGACTAGCAACATGTCCAGGACTGAATCGGACATGCTCCCTGTCGAGGCGCGACACTTGAATCTGTATCGCGGCGGCAGACGCGTCCTGCACGACGTGACAATTTCGTTCAATGAACCGGAAATCACGGTCCTGCTCGGCGTCAACGGCGCAGGGAAAAGTCTGTTGTTGAGACTGCTTGCGGGGTTGGTACAACCTGATTCTGGGGAGGTCTTGTGGGCCGGACACGTTCCTCACAGGCGTCGCATGAACCGCCTCGGTATTGTCTTTCATCATCCGATCATGTTGCGGCGATCAGCACTGGGCAACGTCCAGTTTTCGCTCAGAGCTGCCGGGATGGCACGGAGCACAATAACAGCTTGTGCCCGTGACGCCTTGCGACTCGGTGGACTGGACGCTCTCGAAGCCGCGCACGCACGTACATTGTCCGGCGGCGAAAAGCAGCGCCTTGCGCTGGTACGGGCGCTCGCCGTCAAGCCAGCCATCCTGATGCTCGACGAAGCAACCTCGAACATTGACCCCGCCTCAATACTCCTGATCGAGCAACTCGTGACGCAGGCGCGCAACGCCGGTGCCGCCGTTATCATGGTCACCCACGATCTTGCACAGGCGCGGCGACTGGCCGATCGCGTGATTTTTCTTCATCACGGTATCGTGGAGGCTGATGCGCCTGCCACATCTTTCTTTGATACACCGCCTTCGCCAGGCGCCCGGTCATTCATCGAGGGACGAATCACGCTATGAGTATGATCTGCAAATGAACACACAATTCCGTTATCGCGCGTTTCTTGCAGCTTTCGTGCTGACACTCGGGATCTGGCCGGGCCTCTCCGGAATCAAGGCAGACGAGAGATTCATCGTCGTCCAATCGACCACATCGACCAGGAACTCGGGTCTGTACGATCACATCCTGCCGATATTCACCCGGGAAACCGGTGTTGCCGTACGCGTGGTTGCCGTCGGTACGGGACAGGCCATTCGCAATGCCACACGCGGTGATGGCGATGTGCTTCTGGTCCACGCACGGGACGCAGAGGAACAGTTTGTTGCAAGCGGACTTGGCGTCGAGCGCTTCGATCTCATGTACAACGACTTCGTCATCGTTGGTCCGCCGAATGATCCGGCCGCCATTGCATCGTCGAAGAGTGCATCGGATTCCCTGACACGCATATCGGACACGGGCGCCGAGTTTGTGTCGCGTGGTGACGATTCAGGAACCCACAGGAAAGAACTTGAACTGTGGAATACCGCACAGGTCAATCCGGATCCCTCGAGCGGTAGCTGGTACATGGAATCCGGTTCCGGCATGGGTGCGACCCTGAATATCGCAGCTGAAAAAAACGCCTATACGCTCACCGACCGGGCAACCTGGATTGCATTCCGCAACAAACGCGCGTTGGTGTTGCTGGTCTCGGGTGATTCGTCACTCGTCAACCAGTACGGAATAATCCTGGTCAACCCCGCGGTATTCCCGCACGTCAACGCACACGACGGGCAGCTCTTCATCGACTGGATGCTTTCTGATGCAGGTCAATCGGCCATCGCGTCCTTTGTGATCGACGGCCAACAACTGTTCTTCCCGAACGCGCGTTAGGAATCCGAATTCATGTACGCCCGTTGTAGCGTACGCTACCCAGATCAGCGATATCGTAACCGCCAAGTTCCCGCGCCTTGAGTTGAAACTGATCGGTTCGGGCGAAGGACAGGAGTAGCTGGAACGGTTCCTCAAAATAGGCCCGTCGCCAGACTGCAATGTCAAAACTCTCCCAGACGATCGGTACAAAATCGAGACGCGACTGCCGCGCAACTGCCTCGATGGCGAGACCTGCGTCAGCCTTGCCCGTTGCAATTGCAAGCGCAACATCGAGCTCGCTGCTCGCGGGAGGCATCACGTAAGAAACCAAGTCCTCCAGTCCGGCGTCCGCAACCAGTCGGCTGAGGAGCAACTGGCTACCGGATCCCTCCTGCCGTGCAATGACCCTGTGACCACCAAGGTCACTGACGTGGCGGATTTCAAGGGGATTGCCCCGTGCAACGATCAGTCCCTGGCGCCGACGCGCCCACGAAATCAGGACACCGGCATTGAACCCCGGCGTTTGTGCAACATGCACCCTGTTCCAGCCGCCGGTTTCGGGTTCATGAATGTGCAGACCTGCCGCGGCCGCCTTGCGCGCGGCCAGGCGTTCAAGTCCTGCGCTGCTTCCTTCCAGAACAAGCGCCATCCCGCATCGCGATTCACGCAGCGCCCACTCAAGCAGGGGATCATGGCTGCCGGCCATGATGTCAGGTAACAGGCGCAACGCATC
This sequence comes from Alphaproteobacteria bacterium, assembly GCA_965200745.1. Classification (GTDB taxonomy): domain Bacteria; phylum Pseudomonadota; class Alphaproteobacteria; order SP197; family SP197; genus SP197. The sequence goes on along the minus strand of CBDAUZ010000001.1, from coordinate 1,826,375 downwards.
AAGATCACCGACGTACTCCGTGCGCTCATTGATCCAGTCCTCGATCAGGGATCTGGAATACAGAAGTTTTCCCGTTACCCGACTGACGGGGATCTGACCCTTGTGGACCAGCTCGTAGACCTTGCGTTCACGAATGCGAAGAAGCGCGGCCACCTCCTGAGTCGTGAGGTAAGGTGAACGGGTCACAACGGCCTCAATGCATCCGCAATCCTCACAAGCTTGAGCGAGTCGAACCGTTCCTGCTCATTGGGTGCATCATGCGCGAATCTGAAGCAGGTCATTCCATTCGAAAGTGGCTGGATCACCTGTCCGCCGTATCCGCGCATTGTCGGGATTCGTATCTTGCGGCCGCACATGGTTGTCATCGGGATCTGCCAGTATGCAAGGTGATAAGTTACCATTTCGCCGTCGGATGTGACGGTCCCGGTGGGCAGACCCTTGTCGAATGCCCCATCGAGACAGTCGCTGACGATCCCGGGATCGAGTATCTGATCGGCACCGATTGCACCGCCCCCGGTCAGGAGAGAACCGAGCATCGCGACATCTTCGACACCCAGGAACAGTCCGAATGCCGTCAACGGCACACCCCGACTGCCGTCGCTCTCGAGTGTGTGATTCATGCAGACACGGTTCATCCCGGCGGGCTTGAAAACCTCGTCGCGAACCATCGTGAACAGGTTTGCCTGTCGTCCACGCTGCTTTTGCAGGAATGCGTCCATGGCTACGCCTGCCATGAACAGGTCCTGGTCCCGATATCGTGCAATCCTGCCCGGACCCCAGTCGTATGACGGACAGACCAGCGCTGCCTGCAGCTTGTCATTCAAGCTGCGTGCCGAATACCAGTCCTGATATGCGCGATAACACGCCTCCTCGTATCCACCAGTGCCACTCCAGACTGAATCCGTGAGATTGTCCCCATGGATGTCGAGGCAATTTGCGTCTGTTCCGGCCGTTCCGATACCTGTCGCCATATTGAGACAATCGCGAATGGTGACCTCTTCCCATCCGACGCATCCCGCAACGCGATCGACGACGTCAACGACGCGAATATCTGCGACTTCACGACCATACAAACGGGCAAGGCGCATCAGTGCCGTTGTTCCAAACGCGGCTTTTGTTGCAGACCAGATTCCAAACCGCATGTCCCGCGGATAGGGAAACGGCCCATGCCGCGTGCGCCACTCTGTTGTGTAAATCGTGCCATCGATCACGAGACCGCTGACAATTTCGGTATCGCTGCCATAGCCGGTTTCAAGTGCATCAAACAATGCATCGTTTGATGAATCCCTGAGTTCATCCAGACTTCGCATCGGAAGAACAGGTTCAACGTCTCGCGTGGCACGGGCATGTTCAGCGACCGGTTCCGGAACAGCTTTCGATCCGGCCCGCAATGTTCCCCAGAGATCGGCGTCTGCAGGAATATGGTCCGGGCGGGTCTCAGTAACCACCTGAACCTCAAGATCCCGCACATGACGACCGTCCCAGAGAAAACGCACCAGTCCGTGATGCGTGTCATTCTCCCTTTCGTTGGACAACTGAAACGGAAATGCGACCCGCGTGCGTTCATTGCATCCGTCTTCGGACCAGATGCGGCCGGTTCCCACCATGATATCCCAGTAACTCGCAGGGTCCGGTTGACGTATCAAACCGCTGTGAATGGGTATGAGTTCGTCTCCGTGCGTTGCAAACGAAATTCTGACAGACGGAAACCTCAGTGGCCGACCATCAAGCACGTGTCTGCGCGCCATACTCTCGCGATTCGAAAACATGTCCGAACCCTCAATGACGAGCTCACAGTCGAAGGAATGTGGCGCCGCGCGATAATCGTGCGGAGGCGCAAACTCACGGGTCGGCAAAGGACCCGCCGTTGCTGACATTACGGTCTTGATCTCGTCCGCCACAGTCTGGCCTCAGTTACATCACAATCATGTCGCAATCCGGACAACGCACTGGCGATCGGGTGTCCCGGTCGAAAAATCCGGTACCACGGTCTGGATTGCGTCGCACGTAGTAGGATAACGAATTCGCATTGCGATGCGACGTAATCCTCCTGGTCGATCGCGAGCGCATTCTCATCTGGAAGAGGCAGTTCATGTTCAGATCGTTCTTCGGAAACCGTCGCTGGTTCCACTGGTCCATCGCGGGCAGTATCGCGATACTCGCGGTCACCTGGTACAAGGTTCAACTGGACGTCCAGATCAACGAGTGGTTTGGCGACTTCTACGACACGCTGCAGATTGCATTGGGCAATCCCGGCTCGATTTCATTCGACGAATTCCTTGGCAAGTGTCTGACATTCGCCACCATCGCGGGAACGTATGTCGTTGTTGCTGTTCTGCTTGAATTTTATGTTCGGCACTATGTCTTCCGCTGGCGCACGGCGATGAACGACTACTACATGTCCTACTGGGGCAATGTCCGACATATCGAGGGGGCGGCACAACGCGTACAGGAAGACACGATGCGTTTCGCCCGCATCGTCGAAGGTCTTGGTGTCGCGTTCATGCGATCAGTCATGACGCTGATTGCTTTCCTTCCGCTGCTCTGGACACTGAGCGAGAACGTGACGGAACTTCCCTGGATCGGACAGGTCAACCATTCACTGGTCTACCTCGCCATCATTTCGGCTGCAGGTGGCACCGTCCTGTTGGCCGTTGTGGGCATCAAGCTGCCGGGTCTCGAATTCAACAATCAGAAGGTCGAAGCAGCCTATCGCAAGGAACTGGTTTACGGAGAAGACGACGAAGCACGGGCACAACCCGAAACGGTTGTCGAATTGTTCGTGAATGTTCGCCGTAACTATTTTCGCCTGTTCAAGCACTACCTCTATTTCGATATCGCGAAGTGGTCCTATCTGCAGTTTGCCGTCATTGTCCCCTTCATCATGCTCGGGCCGACAATTGTCACAGGTCTGATAACGCTCGGCGTTCTCCAGCAAATCCTGCGGGCGTTCGATCGCGTGGAAGGATCGTTCCAGTTTCTCGTGAATTCGTGGAGCGTGATTGTCGAACTGATCTCGATCTACAAACGACTGAAGGCGTTCGAGGTAGAAATCCGTGCCAGCGGCTATCCGCCAGTTCGAGCATTCGCGGCGTAGATCCATGACATGACCACGGTATAGACGGCTGCATCTGCACGATTCACGGTCATGTTGTAACCGGATTACGACCGTTGTTCGAACCGGTGCGGCGCGACCGTCCGGGTGAAATCATCAACCGGTCACAATGCGATCTGGTGCGTACGTCCGGTCAGTCGTCTCCAAACTCCACGACCTTGGGGAGCGCATCGCGCGGCTCAAACCATCCGCAGCGCGATTCCCAGAAAATGTGGCGTTCAACATTTTCTCGACCTCCGGGGTCGGCACCGTCATCGAGTGTTCCGGCCGACAAGCTCACCATGTCCGGATAATCGTCGGCATCGGCAAGGACATGCGCGCCGCAATTCCTGCAGAAACGACGATGCAGAGTGGCGGACGAACTGAATTTGGAGAGCGCGTCATGTCCCGACACCAGCTTGAACCCCGATCTCGGGATCGACGCATAGGTCAGGTAAACGGCGCCCTGCAGCTTGCGGCAGATCGAACAGTGGCAGTGATAGAACTCTTCAGGCTCGGCGGTAACCTCGTATCTGACCGAGCCGCACAGGCAACCACCGGTCAACGTCTGTCGGGATTCTGTCATGATCAATTCTCCCCATATCCTGTCACGCACGGGTGACCGTCCTGTGGATCGTGCCAGGGAACCCGTGACTCCCAGAAGATGTGCCTTTCCTGTGCAGGGTCGTGTCCCGGGCAGCAACCGGGATCAAGTGTTCCCAGACAGACCGACCACTCGGTCGGTTCGTCACCGGAACATGCGCGTATCTGGCTTCCACACTTGTGGCAGAACTGTCGTTGAATCTCGTCTGAACTGTTGAAATCCCGGAGGTACTCCGCGCCGTGAATAACCATGTCTTCATGGCGTATGGTGCCGAACGAGACAAAAAGTGCACCGTGCAGCTTGCGGCACATGGAACAATGGCAATGGCTCACCTCGCTGACCGGTTCCGTGAGTTCGTAACGAACGGCGCCACACTGGCATGAACCCGTGATTGCGGTGTCACTCAATCTTCATTCCTCCCTGTTCCGAATACGTCATCCCTCTCGCCCGCGACGTTACAATCGCGTTTATCGACGTCAATTCACGGCGCACCATCGGCTCCGGAAACGCCCGTCGAACCTGCAGATCTTTCAGGTCGGAACTTGCGTGCCGCATCGAGGAGCCTGTGCATTTCTCCCTCCTTCTGTCCGTGCGCAACAAGAACTTCGACGGTGCGTTCGAGGTACTCGATGCTGGTCCCGAGCGGACCCTCGGCGCATCCGATGTGACGGGCCTGGATCTCGAACGGTACATTATCCGCATATCGTTCATATGCGCTGTTGATTGCAAAACTGACCGACCAAACGGTTCCTTCGGGAAGTTCCGCACGAACCCACACAGGGATATAGGCGTTGGCAAGCATCTCGCGACGCCAGATGATTCGTGATTCGGATTCCACCAGCGGTGCCTCGATGCGAATTGCCGAACCGAGACACGAACCACCGCGTTCAAGCCCGAGGACCAGTCCGGGAAGGTCGCCGGTTCCCCTGCCGAGATGGGTCCACAGATTGAACCGACGACGCCAACCGCGAACGCGCGCTGGCAGAATCTCGGCAAAACGGCATGCCGGATTCCACATGAGAGAACCGAACCCGAAGATATAAAGGTCCGCATCCCGGGGATGATCCGCGAGAAAGGAACGACGTTGTTCCTCGCGCAGCTCTTCGGGAAGGATCTTGATGTAACCCGCATCCTCTGCAGCCTTCAGATGCGGTGAGAGTTCACCCGACTCCAGCACCTCGCGTGAGAGCTCAAAACGTTGCTGGCTCAATGCAACGGTGTTTCGTCAAAGGAATCGAGTGGATAGAGAGGACGCCGAACATTGTGGTACGCAAAACGCGTAAGATCCGGTGTGGCAAGGCCGCCTGAGTCGCAAACGATCACACGGTCCGCTATCGGTTCGTAGGTCGCCCGGAAGTGCTGCATCGACTTGAGTGCTACTGTTCGTTTCAAACGCGGATCAATGCCGTGCGCAAGAAACTGCTGCAGGTCAATAATCTGCATCAGGTTGGACACGACCAGGATATCAACCCCGGCGACACGAAAGACTGCCGTTGGCCCGAAGCTCTCGGCAATCCCTGCTAACACGGGTCCGTCAAACACCATGTCGCCATTGGTTGTCGCTACAACCTGTCCCTCAAGGTGCAGTGGAGGTCCGCCGAAATCGGGATCGGTCTTTCCTCCGAGCTCCATGGTCATGCGCGTACCAGGCGCGCTCGAAGCGAGTCTGGATGCGGCATCGGGATCAAACAGTGCACCAAAACACGCATTCTCGAGATTGGCCGATAACATTGCACGCAGAAGGTTTGTCGAGTCCCCGTACGCTCCAGCACCGGGATTGTCCGCGTAGTCGGCAATGACCAGCGGGCGCCCCTTGTAATTGAAACTTCTGGCAATCTCTGCCGCTTCATCGACCTTGTAGTAATGGTTATCCTCACGTGCCCGTTCTTCCCAGATCCGGTCCATAAGGGATTCGGCCAGGGTTGAAAACTGCGGGTCTTCGCCATCCACGGTCAACAGGACAGACGGTCCGACATCATGAATGTCCGATTGCGAAAACCCCGAATTGATGGAGACATCCAGTACCCTCGCATCGGCAGCCCTCATGTCACGCGCAGTTTTCTGCAGGCCGATCATCGGTTCCACATCGGTGCGTCCACCGTCGGCACCCTGCAGCATTGGCCGGCGTGAATAGACAATCCGGGGATCGATCTCGCCGGTCATGGTGCGCTGCAGGAGTGCGCCTGCCCGCTGAGCGCGGGTGCGCATGTCAATGTGCGGATAGGTGAGATAGCTGCAGACGATATTCACGAGGCCGGCAAATTCCGGAGATATGTTTGCGTGCAGATCCAGCGTGGTGCAAATCGGTACATCGTCACCGACAATAGCGCGAATACGCCGAACCAGTTCCAGTTCTGCATCTTCATGGCTTTCCGACACCATCGCGCCGTGCAACGCGAGTGCCACGCCATCCAGATGACCGGCCGTTTCGATTCCGCCAAGAATCAGACCGGTGAAGTGCTCAAAACACTCGTCCGTGACAAGTCCCAGAGGATTTGCAGCAGCGGCAACCGTAAAATGCAAGTCCCACTCATAGTGTTCCGCCATGTCCATGTATCCGGCAACTTCCGTATTCGTATGCCTGAGATGGTCGCGTGCCTCATCCATGGATCTGCAACAGATCATGCGTTCAAAGGCTGCAACATCTGTCAGAACACGCGCAAAGCTGTTGGTTTCGTGCATGAACATCCCGGTCACGACCCTGAAACCTGTCATGAGCTGCTATCCACTCCCTGCATCGGGTGCCGGACCCGTTGGAAATCTGTTTGACCTGAACCGATTGCGTCAACATTCATGAGAACAGGGTAACCGGCAACGACGCGCAAGTCGAACCCGGGATCTGGCACGGTGCGCGACAAATCCGGGGCCGAGCAACACCCTCTATGTACGGCCATGCGTCGCTTGCGACAGGTGTGTCCAGTATGTTTTCAGGAACGCCGCGTATCCTGAAATGACAGCCTGGTTTCTCCCGGCGAGTAATTCGTCCACCCGGGACAGGTTGTGAAACGGGACAGACGGAAAGACATGATGGGCGCAGTGATAGGGCATCTGCCAGGAAAGCCATTTCACGATCCCGTTCGACCTGATGGTTCTGGTGTTGATCAGCATGTCCGGTCCGTGTGGCAGCAGCGTATGCTCTGCAAGCAGATACAGACGCAACGACCACGCCGACAACACCATGGGAACGATCCAGTACAACAGCGGCCCCCATGACTGGAAGGTAATCGCGGCACCCGCGATCGCCGCGTATCCGGCAATCAGCAATCGCGCTTCAAGCACAATTCGGGATCGCGCTGCAGCATCGGGAACAAAATTGTCCGTCACGCGATTGCCGGCATGTTTGAAAATCGTCGTCAATGAGGACCACCAGAACGATTTGAGCCCTGTGAGATAGATCAGGAACGACACGCGGGTCGCAGGTTTGGGACTCGCCAACTCCGGGTCCAGCCCCTCCACATGCGTGTGACGGTGGTGTTCCAGGTGAAAGTGACGAAACCATGTGTACGGCAGAAAGACGACAAACCCCAGCAGATGACCAACGATCTCGTTGGTGCGACGTGACGAAAACACGGTCTTGTGAACGCACTCATGCAATGGACAAAACAGGAAAGTGATGAGAGTGCCGAGAATCAACTGGACCGGGATGAGGAGCCACCAGACAGAAGAAACCTGCCAGACCACGATCGCCGTTGCCGCAATTGCGGCAACGTGAGTAAGCAATTGCGCAGCACCCCGATAACTGGACGTTGTCGACAGTTTCTTCAATTCAGACGGCGAGCAGACCTCCCGCCGAACAAGGCGCGTATTTCCGGACGCGTCATTTCTCATTGCTCACGTCCGTAAAATCCGACCCGTTCCTCGCGGCTGAAAATCACACCCGGACGTTCGTAGAACGAAAACACCGCAACCAGCCGATCACGTTCACCAGAGGTCGGAACAACCTGGTGCGGCGAGTTCTTGCCACGGAAGACGTTCAGCGTTCCTGCCGTCAGCCGGACCCTTTGGACATCGGGATCGTTCCCCCTCATGAGGCGTGCGACGCCGTCGAGATTGGGATCATTCTCCGAGCGCAGATCGAGCCTGTATTCGAATTCACCACCGGCGATCGGTTCCTGAATAAGCAACGTAGTCGTGAATTCCGAGCGATCATAATGCCAGCCCAGACCTTCACCGTCCTGATAAGACATCACATTCACCCGAGCGAGCGGATCTTCCATTGTAAATAGCTGCGGCTTGTTCATGGTCCGGGCGAGAAAGTCCGTCAGCGGCGGCCATTCGTAGATCCTGTTGATGACACCACCGGGGAACTGATCACCACATACCGTGTGGTTGGACGATACGACTTCGGTCAGTGCGGGATGGTCGACCGGTACACCGGCTACGTGATCATCGAAGAAGATGTTGTGCGCACGTATGTGATGAAACGACCTGTTCCTGACCAGGGGTCGCAATTCTTCCGCCGCGTGGCGAATGGCATCCGGTCGCACGAAGCCGGCCAGACTGAACATGCCGCTCTGTTCGAGGTTCCTCTGACATTCCCGGACCAGATCGCCACACTGTTCCCGACGGTCAAGCGGGTAGGCCTCAAGATCGAGGATCTGCCGGATTTCGTCCATGTGAACGCTCCAGTTCAGGATATGACCGCAACTCGGCAATTGTTGCAAATTCCGATTTCGCGGCAAAGACACGCGCTCCCGGAATTCCCGCCGAAAACCCGTTGAACCAGTCCGGTATGACAAAATCGTCCATCGACACGACGACGAAACCAGGACGGTACATGGCAGCAAGGTCCGCCCTGAACCGTGTGATACCTGCCAGTTGTCGAAGAGCTATCGAGATCCCCTGTGAAAAAACGGTCCATGCCAGTTCGACCCGTACGTACATCACGCAAGAGTGCACAGTGGCGAAAAAACTAACAGGATGGCGCAAACACATTCCCCGTACGCGAATGCGGACGTGCGAAATCGGCGCCGCTGGTCGGCCGTTGAAACCTGAACCTGTTTCGTAGAGTGGCTTGCCGATGCATAGTCACTGCAGAAAATTCACGCATGGAGTTGCAAGTATTATTCGTGCACACGGAACTGCACATTCAATTGCGTCAATCACCATTTTGGTCATAAGTCGGACCACCGGTGCACAATGCGGAACAGCTGCACACACGGGTGATACTCCGATAACCCGACACAATGCCGGGTCGTTACATCTACCGGGTCGACATGTGTCTGGACTGAATACGAACCAAACGGCCAATGATTGCTGAAATCGTCAAACACCCCGTGTGCAAGGGACTACTTGCGTTGGCAATTGTCGTCGCGACTGCATTGTACGTGCAAGTCGAGGCCGAGATGTCGGATGAGCTTGTCGCGAACGGGTGGAAGGAATTCACCTACACGAAATACAAACAGAACAAATGGTATGCGGTTGACAATGGTGTCGGGGTATCAACCGACAAAAGCGTGTCAATCCTGTACCGTCCGGTAGCGGTTGACATCGGTGAGACGCCCATACTGTCATGGCGCTGGCGCATCAGTGCACCGGCTGTAAGCGCAAATCTCGGGAATAGATCAGGCGAGGATCGTGCACTTGCCATTTATGTCGCATTTCCGTTCGAGCCAGACCGTGCCGACTTCCTTGAGACTCTGGAGCGGCTTGCCATTGTTCTGACACAGGGTGGCGATGTACCAGGCCGGATTCTGACCTATGCCTGGGGCGGCGATCAGCCACGCGGTACGCTTCAACGCCGTTCAGGACGCGAGAACATGGACACCGTCCGCATTCTGCGTACACCCGACACACCGGCAAACGAATGGTTTGATGAACGTGTCGATGTGATGAGCGATTTCCGCGAGGCGTACGGATGGGATCCACCCGCACCAACCCATATCGGGATCGCGTCTGACAGTGATGACCACGGTCGCGCACTGGTCGGTGAAGTCGTCGACATGAAGTGGCATGCGCAATAGACCGGCTCGTCACCGCCTGTCGTATGGACCGTACCGATACATTCGCGTCGCAGGTGATTTGCACAGGTATGTGGGTAGCGTTGCGTGATTTTTCGGCCATTGACGATCAGTTTCGCAGGATTCTCAACAAAAGTGCCATACAACGCATTCTCCCGGTTTCAGAACGCGACTACACTCATCGGAAATGCGATGATCACCAAGCTGCAACTCGAACGCAAAGTCGCACGGCAAAAATATCATGAGCACTTCACCACAAACGTCAGGCCCTCTCCTTCCCAAGGACGTAGCGCTCAAGGCAGAAGACGTTGGCGTCATCAAGGCGCGCATGGCGCCGGTGCGCCTGTTTACCCTTGGTGTCATGGCTGGCGCTTTCATCGGCCTCGGTGCCATGGCGGCAACGACCATTTCTACAGGATTGTCGCCCGACGTTCCGTTCGGCCTTGCCCGCGTGTTGAGCGGAATGATGTTCACACTCGGGCTGATCCTGACGGTACTCGGCGGTGCGGAACTGTTCACGGGCAATGTCCTCATGGTCATGGCCGTTGCCAGCCGGCGCATGGATATCCTGACGCTTTCCAAGGCCTGGGGAATCGTGTTCGTCGGAAATTTCCTCGGCGCTGTATCGATAGCGATCCTGATCTTCCTTGCAGGACATCATTTCCTGGATGGAGGTGAAACAGGCAAGGTGGCGATCGCGATCAGTGTGACCAAGGCAAACCTGACGTTTGTTCAGGCATTCTTCCTGGGCATACTCTGCAATCTTCTTGTCTGTCTCGCAGTCTGGCTGAGCTATTCAGCAGCGTCCACAACAGACAAGATCCTCGCCATTGTGCTGCCGATCGCGACCTTTGTTGCCGCCGGCTTTGAACATTCAATCGCCAATATGTACTTCTTCGCACAAGCCGTACTCATCGATGCGTTCGCATCAGGCAGTTTCGATTTCGGAAATGCACCCGGTTTCGCAGGTATCGTCGCAAACCTTGTCCCCGTCACCCTCGGGAACATCTTTGGCGGCGGTGTCATGGTCGGACTGGTCTACTGGTTCGTCTACGTGCGCACTGTACGGCACTGACCGGACCGGTACCCGACATCGGGCGTCAACTGTTGGCGCGCGTTGACGTCCGTGCGAGTTCCGTGGCACTCGCGGCAATGATGGTGTCGACCTCATCAAGATCGGATCCCGTCAGGGCTGCACACGGGTAGTACTTGGCAGCCGATTTCAGAATTCCCCGTGCTTGCAGGTATGCGTTGAAGCGCGACGCAGTCACTGCGTCTCCATCGAGAACATCGCGGTAATTGCGAATCGGTTTTCGCGGGTTGGTGAAAACGACATCAAACAGCGATGTATCACCCACGATCTGGTGTTCAAATCCGGCATCTCCAAGATGTCTCTGCAGGCTCGATATGACTGTTCGTCCACTTTCGTTGATACGGTCGTACGTACCTTCCCGCCGGAGGATTTCGAGAGTTTTCAAACCCGCTGTTGCTGCAACCGGATTACCGCTCAGCGTACCAACCTGCATGACGAACCTGTCGCCAGACTTTTTGCGGTCAAAACATGCCATGAGCTCTTCGCTTGCAGCGACAGCAGCGAGCGGGAACCCTCCCCCGATCACCTTGCCAAGCGTGCAAATGTCCGGTGTGATCCCGTAGAAATCCTGCGCGCACCCGTAGGACTTTCGAAAGCCCGTTACAATCTCATCGAAAATCAGCAGGATTCCGTACCTGGACGTAACCGCGCGCAGTGCCGTCAGAAATTCGTGATCCGCCGGGATCAATCGCTGCGTGGGTTCGACGATCACCGCTGCAATGCGGTCCGCATATTCCGCAACGATGGCATTTGTTGCGTCGGCGTCATTGAACGGTGCAACAAGTACATTGTCGCGCACATGTACGGGTATGCCTGCAGAATCGGGAACGGCAAGCGGAAAGTTTTCACGGCGAAGCGGTGACTGACTCATCAGTGCTTCGGGCGTCATCCCGTGGAATCCACCCTCGAATTTCAGAATCATGTCGCGACCGGTAACGGCGCGCGCAAGTCGCAAGGCATACATGTCTGCTTCGCTGCCTGAAGTGAAGAACCGAACCTGTTCGGCACACGCAACAGCACGACACAGTTCCTCGGCAAGTTCAATGCTCGGGGTATTGTTGGCAAAGAAGGTCATGCCCCGGCTGAGCTGATCATTGACCGCGTCGACGACCTCGGGATGACCGTGGCCAAGAAGCATCGGGCCTGAACCGATGAGGAAATCGATATACTCGTTTCCATCCGTATCGCGTACACGCGCACCATGTCCGTCCCGGAGAACAACGCCTGACTTGAAGTTGCCGAGATTGCCGGCCGGCAGAACTGCATGGGCCCGTTCAGTCCATGATCGATTTGATACATGCGTGTTCATGGTGCGACTCCACCATACGATGGTTCGTCGGTTCGCGGCAGCTTACTCAAGGGATCATATGCAGGCTGTGCACACACACGCGCGCGTCTGGGTTCACCCATGATCATGACATCAACTTCGGTTCCCGGTTTTGCACAGACCGGATCCATGTAGGCAAACGCCAGTATCTTGCCGACGGTACAACCATAGACGATCGAACTGATTGTACCGATACACCGTCCGTGCATGCGCACTGCCTCGCCACCGTGACCATCGGACACGCCGTCGGCGTCGATCATCAGATAGGCACAGATCCAGCGCAACGGCTTCTCCATGCTGGCAAGCGTCGCCGTCCGCCCGACAAACTCACACTTGTCGAGCTTGACGAACCTCATCACATCAGCCTCGGGCAATGTCACTTCGTTGGTCAATTCACCAGCCCCCTTGAATGCCTTTTCCATGCGCATGACGTTCATTGCAAACGAGCCGTAGTTCTCAATGCCACAGTGGTTCCCGTCATTCATCAATGCGTTGTGGACCGCGGACATGGCATTACGGTCACCGTGAATCTCCCAACCCAGTTCACCAGTGTATGACACGCGCAGCGCCCGCATGGCATGACCCGCGATCTCGATTTCCCGTGCCGTCAACCACGGAAAACCCGCGTTGTCGAGAGCAGCATCTGTCACCGAAGACAACGCCTTGCGGGCAAGAGGGCCCTGGATTGCCAATGCCGACCAGCATTCGGAGAGATTGATGAGATCAAGCTCAAATCCGGCGCGATGCATCGACAGGTGATCTATGAGCCGCTGTTCATGGAATGCTGCACAAACCAGATAAAAACAGTCTTGTCGTACACGTACGACGGTCGTCTCGACCTCGATGGTTCCGCGTCGGTTGAGCAGATGAGTGAGAACGATTCCGCCGTCACGTTGCGGCAGGCGATTGGGAACCAGTCTATCGAGGAATGTCGATGCATGGCGGCCCGTCACCTCGATCTTGGCGAACGCCGAGACATCCATGATCCCGACGCGCTCGCGCACAGCACGCACCTCGTACGCGACCATGTCGTGCACGGCGTTGCGACGGAAACTGTACATGTCCTCTTGCGGTACGTCGTTTCGTGCGAACCACCTGGGTCGTTCGTGACCATAGACTTCCTCGAAGACAGCACCCTGGTTCGCGAGCGATTCATACATCCTTGACGGACGTATCGGACGCCCGGCCTGCCGGTTGAAGTTGGGAAATGGTATCTCGTGGCGCAGACAGTAGTCTTCCCTGGCCTTCTCAACCTGCCAGTCTGGTGTCGCCCAGTAACCGAACCGGCGGGGATCGAATTCCCGCATCGAGAGATCGGCTGCACCATGAACGATCCAGCGCGCAAGTTCGCGCGCCAGTGCCGGACCCCATCCGATGCCGATCTGCGTTCCGCAACAGCACCAGTAATTGCGAACGCCAGGTGCGGGTCCGATCAACGGGTTTCCGTCAGGCGGGTGCGAGATAGCACCATGAATCGCGCGCCGGATGCCACGGTCGCGCAATACCGGCATTCGAACCAGAGCCTCCTCCAGCCACGGCATGATCCTTTCGTAGTCGGGCGCGAAAAGTTCGTTTTCTGCCTCCCAGGGGCAGTGGTCGACCCATACGGCATTCGGATTCCGCTTCTCGTAGATTCCGATCAACCCGGATTTCTGTTCCATCCGCATGTAGCCGGACACGTATCGGTCATCGCGAACGACGGGCAGTTCGCTGGGCAGATCCACGAACTCCGGAACCTCTTCCGTCACGAAATAATGATGGGTCATCGAGGTCATCGGCAACTGCAAGTCATTCCAGGTACCGATCTGTCTTGCATACGTGCCCGCTGCGTTGACGACATGTTCGCAATCAATGTCGCCGTGCTCGGTTGAAACGCGCCAACCGTCATTGAGCATTTTCAGACCGGTTACACGACAGCGTCGAATGATATTCGCCCCGCCGGAGCGTGCACCCGCAGCCAGCGCGTTGACAACGCTCGACGGATCCACATGACCGTCATCGGGTGTATGCAATGCACCGCGCACACCCGCGAGATTGTAAAATGGATGCAATGTCCGAATACGTTCCGGCGAAATGATCTCGGCTGTGAACCCCAACGCCGTGGTCACGCTCAAGGTCTGGTGCAGCCAGTCAAATTCGTCGTCCGTGTACGCAAGGCGCAGGGATCCGCAACCATGCCAGGCAACCGGTACACCGGTTTCGCTTTCGAGATCTCCCGCATACAGGCGAATATTGTAATCAACGCATTTCCCGAGCGTGTAACTCGAGGTTGACTGCGTCACCTGACCGGCGGCATGCCACGTTGATCCCGATGTCAGCTCGGCCTTTTCGAGCAGGACGACATCGTGCAGACCCTCGTGTACGAGACCATGTGCCAGGGCGCATCCCATGATGCCGCCACCTACAATCACGACGCGTGTCTGATCGGGCAAATCGACGCCCATCGCGGCTCAGGCTCTCAGAACCATTTCTGCCTGACAGAAAGCCGAAACGTCCCGTTTGTCGGCATGGGGATTGAACCCGGGTCCGGACCGCGTGTGCGGTCGGTTACGCCGGCTTGTACTTCTTCCGCAGCGTAACGGCTGCATTTCGCAACAATGCGTGTTCCGCTCCAGCCACGACGAGATCGTACCCGCGTTCAAACATGTCTGCCGGAGAGTCATGGGCTGCGGGGACCCCCCCCATCCAGCGACCGGCCTGTTTGATTCGGTGCTCGGCCTCGTTCAGCAGTTCCAGGGCTTCTGTGGACTGCTGATCGTCGAGTTTGCCGATACTGCTCGCCAGATCATTACGACCGATAAACAGAAGGTCGACACCATCCATCTGCACGATTTCGTTGAGGTTGGTCACTGTTTTTTCCGTTTCCACCTGGGTCATGACAAACACGTCCAGGCCCCTTGATTCAACAAACCTGTCTGTTTGATATCCGTAGTTGGCAGCACGAATGTTGCCGGGAGCCGTGCCGCGCACACCATGCGGCGGTAGACGACAGCCCGCGACCACGGCCGCAACGTCTTCGGCAGTCTCCACGAGCGGCACCATGATTCCGTCAACACCGGTATCAAGAACTCTCTTGATGAGCTGTGTGTTGTTCTCATGGATGCGGATGAATGCCGCACTGTCGCCACCGGCGCGAATGGCCTGCTGCTGCGTGATTGCCGACAGTGCGTTGCCTGGACCATGCTCCTGATCGATAAAGATAATGTCAAAACCGGCGCCCGCCATGATCTCCGTCGCAATCGGGCTTTCCATGTTGACCCAGGCAGCAAGTTGCTTTCGCCCCTGGACGAGAGCCTGACGAACCTTATCACCCATGAACATGTTGAGATCTCCTGTCGATCGGGATGATGTGTTGACTGAACCGCTGGAGCCTCGCCTCGGGTGCACGCGACCCCATTTGAACGAATTCGTGTACGACCGGACAGGTGACGCAATACCGCCTTATCGAACGCGTGCAACCGTCTGTTTTGAAACCGGACGCAACAGAAACGCCGGTACGCATGGGTCTTCGCCGAACGGCACATCTTCGGCTTCATCGTGATCTGTTTCATGCACGATAGGCGAGGCAGGTATCCCGTTGTTCTCCTGTACGTCATCTGGGCGCTTGCGTCGGCGTGACCGCTTTGCAGAAGTTTTTTTCGGGCTCTCCGCGTCAGCTTGCTGATCCGCTGATGGCGGAATGACACAACCTGTCAGTTTTTCGATGTCCCCGACCCATTTGCTCTCCTTGCGCGTTGCGAAGAGAACAGAATGACCAGCCTGCCCGGCGCGACCGGTGCGCCCGATTCGATGAACGTAGTCTTCGGGATTAACAGGAACGTCGTAACAATAAACTACGTTGACGCCGAAGATGTCGATACCACGCCCGACGACATCGGTGCAGACAAGGATTCTGGACTCACCCGACTTGAATGAATCGAGGGCCGCTTCTCGTTGCTGCTGTGTCATGTCCCCCTGCATTTGCACCGCAGGGAGGTGGTCGTTCCTGAGCGACAGATACAACCGTTCCACGTCCTTCTTCCGGTTCGCGAAGACCATGACGCTCTTGTCCGGTTCCGCTTGCAGTCTTCGACGAAGATGCTCGAACTTGTCATCATCGTTCTTCACGACGACAAGTTCCTGTTCTACGGTACTCGCCGGTGTTGATGGCGGATCGACTGCGATTTCACGCGGGTTTTGCAGGAAGTTGTCAGCAAGATTTCGTATTTCGGGTGGCATCGTCGCTGAGAACATCAGTGTCTGTCGCAATGGCGGCAACAGTGAACAGATGCGTGTGACATCCGGGATAAAGCCCATGTCGAGCATCCGGTCCGCCTCATCGATGACAAGATACTTCACGCCAACCATGAGTAGCCCGCAGCGGTCAACCATGTCCAGCAGGCGTCCCGGCGTTGCAATCAGGATGTCAACCCGGCCGGCCAGCTGCAGTTCCTGTCGTTTCGTGTCACTGCCGCCGATCAGCAGCACGGTCGCCAGATCCACACCTCCGGAAAATGCCGTGACGTGTGCAAGAGTCTGTTGTGCGAGTTCGCGTGTCGGCGAAAGCAGCAACGCGCGCGGCATGCGTGCCCGCGCCCGCCCTTCCTTCAGGATATCAATCATCGGCAGCACGAATGCCGCCGTCTTGCCTGTTCCTGTCTGCGCACACCCGAGGAGGTCGCGTCCTTGCAGGACTATGGGAATGGCGTGCTGCTGAATCTGCGTGGGTTTGTCGTACCCTTCTGCAGCAGTCGCCTTGAGGACTTCCGGACCGAGTCCGAGTTCGTCGAATTTCATGCAGGGACCCGTGTGGGGTTCTGGGGAGAACAGGGTGTCAAGGCGGTGAAATAAGACCCGCTACCGATTGAGAGACCGGAGAATGAATGAACCGGGTCGCCTTGATACGAAACAAATCGGTGTGGAATGGTGATGGATGGAATTCAATCGCTGATGCCGCACTGACGGACACAATCGTCAATTTGTCACGAAAAAGAAAACCCGGGCTGGGATCGCTCTCCCAGCCCGGGCGAAACCTGATACCTCATCTAACTGGTGACGCCTGAATTCTCAAGCCGCAAACCACCAGCGATGTGACGATCTGGCTCCGTCGCATTCCCAACTGGCTGCAACGCTCGGGCCATGGCGTACATTGCTTCGGCGCGCATAGACAAAGTTGGTAAAGAGCGGGATGATTGTTCCGCCATCGTCGCGTGCGATCTGGCACATCTCGCGGTACATCTCGGCACGCAGGGTCTGGTCAAGCTCTGCTTTCGCGAGCAGAAGCAAATCGTTGAACCGTTTGTTCTGCCAATGCGCCTCGTTCCATGGCGCGTCGTCCTTGTATGCGAGTGTGAACATGTTGTCCGGTGTCGGGCGCGCACCCCATTTGACGAACACAAAGGGTTTCTTCAGCCAGACATCAGACCAGTAGCCATCATTTGGCTCGCGTACCGGTACGAGATCGATACCGGCCTTCTTCGCCTGTTCACTATAGAGAACAACCATGTCAACGGCGCCAGGGAGCACACTGTCAGCTGCCGACAGCTTGACAGAGAGGTTCTCCATTCCCGCCTGCTTGAGGTGGAACTTGGCCTTGTCGGGATCGTAAACGCGTTGCTCGATGTCCGGCCAGTAAGGCATGTTCGGCGAAACATGGAAGTCATTGCCCGGTGTACCTGTCCCGAACAGGATCTTTGCAACGATCTCTTCGCGGTCGATCGCATGCTTGAGTGCCAGCCGCACATCGAGATTGTCGAACGGTGCTACATCACAGAACATTGGCAGCGTGATCGCCGAACCGCTGGGAATGTTGTCAATCTCGATGTTGGGATCCCGACCCAGCAGCGTCAGCGTTTTCAGGTCGACCGAGGAGATTGCGTCCACATCACCTGTGATCAACGACGTCTGACGGGCGTTCGGATCATTCAGGATCGTCATTTCGACCTTGTCGAAGTATGCACCGTCACGATGCCAACCATCATGCCGTTCGAACTTTGACCCGACACCAGGATCATTCTCGACCATCCGGTAGGGTCCCGCGCCAAGACCAGTGTCCCATTCGATGGACCCGTCCGCCTTCGCCGGAAGCATCGTCAGGTGATAGTCGGCCATGACCCATGGCAGATCCGCGAAACCCTGGTCGAGTTCCAGAACAATCGCATGATCTCCATCAGCCTTGATATCGATCACGTTGGAGAGTAGCGGTGCTGCCGCTGATGTGGTGCCCGCACCACGGTGATGGTTGAGTGACGCGATTGCATCATTGGCGGTGAAGCTGCGGCCATCATGGAATGTTGCATTCGGATTGAGTTCGAATGTCCAGGTTTTTGCATCCGGCGTCGCACTCCAGGCGTCGGCCATATCAGCGCCAAGTCCGTTGTCCGAAGTGATTTCTGTCAGGTAGCTGCGGAAGGTATGGGCAAGCTGAATTTCACTCACACTCTGATACTTGCCGGGATCGAGTGTGTCCGCAGTGTTTCCGTCGTGCAGACCCAACCGATAGGTACCACCCATCTGAGGCTCTTCCGCCGCTGCATTTTGTGTCCATAGCGACGACGCTGCCGCGATCGTCAAACCGGCCGCTGACGCCTCCGCCATGAAATCGCGTCGGGTAATCCGGTTCCTGCGACTGGCGGATACAATACGGTCAATCAGTGATTGCTGATCGTGAGATGACATGCCTTTGTGTTCCTCCTGTATCGTTGCGTTCAGCGACAATTACTGAATATCTGCCAGTTCTCGTAGTCCGGCGTTTATCTGGGTCTGAATGATAGGTCACACGCGTAGGGTGATGCAAGATCAAGTCGTTGCCGAGTCCGTTGATTCGGCTGGTTTACGGCCGTTCGGCACCCTTGCGATGAAAACCAGTCGGGACGCTGCACTGGCGTTTCACCTTCTACATAACCGCAGACCAATGCATGACAGACGCCCAACCAATCCCGAACCGGATTGTTTCGCTGCTATAGCGTGAAAATCCAGGTTTGTTCAGAGCGCAATTTTGCCTGCTTGATAACCTGTTCCACATCAGTCTTGAGCTGACGGTTACTCCTGCGCGTTCTTGAATACCGAATTTGGTGGACTGTAAGGTGCAGCCGTCAGGCCGACAGCTCGCGCCGTGCATTCGAATCAACAAATCCAAGCGCCTGGCAGATCCCGCAACCAAAGGGTTCGCCGACTATCAAACTGCTCCTGCGACAGGATCGCGGCAATCTGCGCCCGTCTCGTTACGCTGCGCACCAGGAACTTCCTTCTATCCCGCCTACGATACGCCCGTTCTTGATGTGAAGGCGCCGACCGGGCAGGTTTCGATACATGTCGACGATGGTGTCGACGGCGTGAACGACGAGGTCTGCCTGCCTTCCGATCTGTATCGGACTGGCATCGGTGCCCATGAAACGTGCCGCACGGGATGTGACCATTTCGAAGGACTCGCGCACCTCTTCATCCGTTTTCATGCCACCGCTGAGGCATGTGATATAGCCCGTTTCAACCGGGTCCAGTCGATTGAACCGAAACCAGATGTCGAACATGTTGTCGGCGCCTGCAGCAACGTTTATGCCGGCGTCCAGGAGTTCCTTGATACGAGAGGAACCACGGTTCCGCGGCGTCCGTTCCGACCCGCCGAGCATCTGAAGGTTCGGAATAGGAA
Organism: Alphaproteobacteria bacterium; assembly: GCA_965200745.1. Taxonomy (GTDB): domain Bacteria; phylum Pseudomonadota; class Alphaproteobacteria; order SP197; family SP197; genus SP197. The sequence continues at coordinate 1,806,670 of CBDAUZ010000001.1, read as the reverse complement.
GTACCGCAACCTGGATTTCGGCTTCACGCAACTTTTCCATAACCATCCTGGCTTCGTCATCGTCATAAACAGCCAGGGCATTGCAGTGGTTCACGACAACCCGGCCCTGGAGACCGCGAGCCATCGTTTCGTCGGCAAACATCTCAGTGGTCTTGAATTCGGGTGAATCCTGATAATCCACGTGCGCGTCAACGATTACACCAGTCTCCTCGGCAATATCAAAAATGGTGCGGATGTGCGTGAGCTGGTCATCCACAGAATTTTCGAATTCCGGAAGCCCGCCGATGACTTCAGCTCCCATGGCGATAGCCTCGCGGAGGAGTCCGGGTGCCTCGGGGTCTGTAACAATTCCCTCCTGAGGAAAGGCTACGAGCTGAATGTCAATCGCGTTCCTGAAACGCTCCTTGGCACGTGCGACCCCCTCAAATGAGATCAGGCGGGTTGCATGATCGACGTCAATCTGTGCCCGCATCCGTCCAATGCCGTACGCCACGGCCAGTTCGAGCGACCGTGAAGCCCGTTCCTCGACATCAGCGACAGTGAAGTTCGTTTTCACCTCGTGTGCCCTGGAAAAGGCCTGTTCGAAATTCTCTGCACCGAAACTTTCACGACTCAGAGACTTGCACAGATGAAAGTGGGGATCCGAGAAGGAAACTGTGACGAGGTTGCCGGCAGCGTCTATCGTGCGGGCAGCGCGGTGATCAATCTTCGACGAAAGCGCTGTGATTTTCCCGTCATGAATTGCAAGATCGCATGCGGATTCGTGGTCCAGCAGACGCGCATTTCGTATGACGATATCGCAGAACTGATCTTCGCTCATGCCCTGTCTCCCTTCTCTGATCCACCATCGGACCGGCGGCCAACCTGACGCATCGACGACGGTACTTTGCCACCTACGATGCTCCTGGACAATTATCCATTTTCGAGATACTTTATCCGAATAGCGGACTTTCGCAAGCGTCATTCAACTGTGTAACCAGTCAATTTTACCGGGGTGGATTCATGAGGTACCACTTGTCGCACATGACCCAGGATGACGTCCAGGAAGCCATTGATGCCGAGCGTCTTGTCATCCTCCCAACGGGAGCAACCGAGGCACATGGACCCCACATGCCGACCGATACGGACTCCCATCAAGTCGAGCACATTGCCGTGCTGCTTGCTGAGCGCGTTGGCGCTGTTGTCGCTCCCACCGTCTGTTTCGGCGTCTCGAAGACGTTCGAGCACTTTCCGGGTACGATTTCACTGTCAATTCCGTTGTATCAGGACCTCGTCTATGAAGTTGGCTCGGCTCTCGTCAAGCAGGGTTTCAGGCATCTTCTGATTCTCAATGGCAACCGACCCAACGGCACATCGAACGACGCCGTCGCGCGGCGTTTGGTGGATGATCTGGACGAGGAGCATGAATTCATGGTGTCGGCGGTCAGTTACTGGGAACCCGGGTCTCCTCGAATTCATGCCTTGCGCAAGTCGCAGGTTGGGGGCATGGGACACGGGGGCGAGTTTGAAACGTCATTCCAGCTGGCCGTGCGCCCGGAACTGGTCAAGATGTCAACCATGGATGGCGTCGAAACGACACCGGTCGCGTGGGACCTGGTCGCGCCAATGGACCCGGTCCGCACGTATGGCAAACGACCACGTCCCGAGCGCGGGCATCCCGCAATTTTCGGTTTGCCGCATTCGGCATCGGCCGATTCAGGTCATTTGTTTATCGAGGCGACGGTCAACGCTCTGGTAGAGATGATCGAGAACATCACCGTGTCATACGAGACTCGTCGTTAACCTGCTGATTAACGTCCCCCGGGACGCCATCCCAACGCAATCGAGATCGAGTTCGCGATTTTCAGGAGCGATTCCAGAAGACGCTCCCGTTTTTTTGCATTCTCCATGGTTGATTTACGGGCGACAAAGCAGACAGCCGCAACAATTTCATTGTTGCTGTCAAAGACAGGGGCCGCCATGGAGCCGGTGAACGTCTGGATGTCGGCAATCGTTATCGAATAGCCTTGTTCCCGAGTTTTTTTGAGGATTTCGCGGATCTGTTCAGGATCGGTTACCGTAAACTGTGTCAAGCGCTCAAGTTCGTGCGAAAGGTATTCTTCGATGAAAGCCTGATCGGCATGGGCAAGAAGTACCTGACCCTTCGACCCGGCATGCAGCGGAAAATGATACCCGTATGTTGCCTTCGTAATCTCTTCTTCTGAATGCGTCGAGAAGTGAACAACAACTGATTCGTTGCCTGATCGCTCGACAAGTTGAATCATGATTCCCGGCAGACCGAGTGGTTCCTCCAGGTAGGGTTTGGCCAGTTCAACAACCCGATGATCAGCGATATAGGTCGAGCCGATGAAGTACATGCGTGGCCCGATCCTGTAGCGATTGCCAGGCGATTCCCGTTTCAGGAATCCGCCTTGCTCCAGTTGTTGAAGCGTTCTGTGCAAGGTCGCCCACGAAATGTCGAGCCCCTCGGCAATGTCTGTCGCTCGACCTGGATGGGTCGCGATGTACTCCAGCACCTGGAGGGCGCGCCTGACGCCCTTTAACGGTGGGGGGCGATCCTTACTGACGATGGCTTGATCCGTCTTTATGCACGGCATGGTCTGGATTCATCCCTTACCGCTCGTACGGCCCGTGTCCGGCATTGATGCCCGGTCGTTGAACTTACGGGCTGATCATGGATGTTATATCCGTTATGTGGACAAATCTACAAGTCCAGCATTCTGGTGCGCTACCCTCGGAGGACTTTCTCCATGAACAGGCCGCGCCATTCTTGGGGCAGTGTCCGAACGGGATTAGTGGCAGAAAAGAATTCGCTGCAGTTCGGTAAAATCTGGCTCACCGATGCCTGATTTCGTGCCGACGCAATCGGCAGATGACAGGGTTCGCACTTGATCTGGTTTATCTTTCGAGGTTCGACATCGTTTACTGTCAAGGTGGAAAACGACACGGACAGAATGGAACAACAATCCTGTCCGAACTCAAATCGCCACTGTCGCACACCGTCTTGATACACGCGCACCCTACTCTCAACCGTCTCGCCTCGTTTGACGGAAACAGCCATCCTTGCGCCACACTCAGCGCGTGTGAATACAAAAGTCTTGAACTGCATACTTGCTGGTAGAACCTTTGATAAGATTTGACAGAAATCGGTGCGAGATGTACCGTTATGGATACAATGTCCGCTATGCGGATAAAAATCTGGGAGGTTTGGGATGGTAAAGATTATACCCGCGAGTCTTCTTGCACTTCTGATTGCATTTGTCAGTCCGGTGGCGGCATTCGAGCTCGAGGGTGAACCCAAGGTCGCCTTCATCTATGCGGCTTCAGCGCAGGACGGGGGCTGGAACGAAGCCTTCGACAATAGTCGAATGATTCTTGAAGACGAGCTCGGCATAACAATTGCCGCAACGGAAAGTATACCCGAGGAAGCAACTGCTATTCGTGGCGCGGTGGATCTCTATGTAGACCGTGGATTCAACATTATCGTTGCGACGGGTTACGGATACAGCGACGGCATACTGGCGGCTGCAAACGATTATCCCAACGTAGCCTTCCTCAATGGTGCTGGAATTACCAACAGCAGCAATCTCGAGAGTTTTTATGCCAGGACGTATCAGGGTTGGTATCTGGCCGGTATGGCAGCAGGTGCAATGACAAAAACCAAGAAGCTGGGAATGCTTGCCGGTTTCCCCATCGGCCTTGTGAACTGGGATATCAATGCGTTCATCCTAGGTGCGCAAGCTGTGGATCCGGAGATCGAAGTCATTGCTGCGTTCACCAATTCGTGGTGGGATCCTGTGAAGGAGGGGCAGATCGCCGAGGCGATGCTCTCTGAAGGCGCTGATGTCGTGGCCACTGATCTGAGCGCCGCATCAGCCCTCAACGCAGCGGAAGACCAGGGCAAATTCTCTGTAGGCTTCCAGCTGGATATGTCGAAGCATGCACCGAACGGCCATGTCGCGTCGGTCATCTTCCGTTGGGACAGGTTCCTGAGCGACACGATAAGCAGGATTGCGAGTGGTCAATGGGAACCTTCTGAATGGGGTGCCTTTGTTGGAATGGAGGGGGGTGTCGTGGAACTGGCCGGATTGCATAAGGATATTCCGCAATCGGTTCTGGACATGATGGCGACCGCCGAGGCAGCAATGACCGATGGAACCTTGTCGCCCTTCGATGGTCCCGTATACAAGCAAGATGGATCGATTGCCGTACCGGAAGGTGAGCGGATCAGCGATGGAGCTCTCTGGGGAATGGATTATCTGGTGAAGGGTGCCATCGGAACACTTCCATCCGGGTGACGTTCACGTGACCAGATCGTAACTGGACGAGACCGCGATGGGTTCCTGCCACAAGACAGAGTTGCAAAAGCCGAAGGCATCTGCGTTTTCCGACAAGGACTGGCATTTGTTGTCCTCGTTCTGGCACCCTGTCGCGTTCTCTTCTGCAGTCGGTGCCGTGGCATCGACAACGACCCTGCTCGATGTGGAACTTGTCCTTGCACGAACCCGGGAAGGCGTATTTGTTGCCCGGGATTATTGTCCGCACCGAGGTGCGAAGATCAGTCTCGGTACGATCGGTTCAGACCGCATAAAATGTGCCTATCACGGCGTGGAATTCGGATTTGACGGCAAGGCTGTAAAAGTCCCTGGTGCACCGGACGGTTACAAGATACCGCACAAACTGTGTCTGCAGACCTTCCGGGTGGAAGAAAGATACGGCATCGTGTGGGTCTGCCTCTCGGGGAAACCTGTCGTGTCCTTACCCGAATGGCCTATTTTCGAGAACACGTCTCTCCAGTTTGCCAAAATGGATGTGGTGATCAATACGGGTGCCGGCCGTCACATCGAAAACTTCTGCGACACATCCCACTTTCCCTTCATACACCGGCAGTCCTTCGGAAACCCGAACGACACGGTGGTTCCCCCATATGAAGTGAAGGATACCGAATACGGGCTCTATGCCAGAATTGAAACCGTCCAGCAGGACGGCAGCCTCTTTCTGGGTGAACCGTCATACGCCGACGTTCCGTCGGAGTACGATATTACTCTCCCGTATTCCGCAATGTTGATCCTTCACTTTCCACGGGGCGTCGAAACAATTTTTGATATTGTCAGTCCGATGTCTGCAGGAAAATGCCGGGTATTCATGTGGAAGACGCGCGATCACGACCTGAATGAACCCACGGATGAATGGGTGGCATTCCAGAATCTTGTCAACGAAGAGGACCGCGTGCTCGTCGAAAGTGAATGGCCCAGCGAACTGCCGATCGACGTGCATGCCGAGATCCACCTGCCTGCAGACAAACTCTCTCTGGCCTATCGCAGGAAGTGGGCGGAGATCGGACTGGGAGGTCCATCGTAAGGTCTGAAGACCTCATGTTGCGACGGCAATGCCGGAACGGAGAAAGTGTCTTCTCGGGCGCGCCAAATCCACGTCCTCTCACCGTCTATCGTGGACACAGCGGGTACCTAGTTGTCTACCGGTGCATAACTTCAAATCCTGCGGACTGAACGATGTGGTCGCCGTTCTGTTTCTGATCGACCGGATCACGCGGAACGGGTCAATGCCGATCCTGACGTAAATACGCAAGACCCAGGCTCTGAGGCGCAAGCGAACGGTCGCCGCGAAACACCGCCATCGCGATGAGAACAACCAGCGTCAGGACGTACGGCAGCATCATGACGATATAGACAGGGACATCTGCGCCGATTGCCAGCAACTGCGGCGTCAAGGCTTCGGCCCCGCCGAAAATCAAGGCACCAACGATCGCGCGCAGGGGATGCCATTGCGAAAAGATCACGAGTGCCACGGCAATCCAGCCGCGTCCGGCGATCATGCCTTCGACCCAGACCTGACTGGAAGCGATCGACAGGTAGGCGCCGGCAAATCCACACAATGCCCCACTGCAAACGACAGCACAGAACCTGTAAAGCGTCACGCTTACGCCTGCGATATCAGCCGTTGCAGGACTCTCGCCAACGGCGCGGAGACTGAGACCCTTGTTGGTGCGAGCCATGAACCACCACACGACTACGACGGTAAGTCCGGTAACGTAAATCAATGGATCCTGTGAGAAAACGATCTTTCCTAACCAGGGAATCTCGCTGAGCGGGCCGAGATTGATCTGATCGAAACCCTCGACGGGCGTATGTACGTATGGTCTGCCCAGTACACCGGTAATCCCGGCTCCGAGAGCCACGACTGTCAAACCCGACAGGACCTGGTCCGCGTGAAAGTAGACAACAGCGACCGCAAAGATCGCGGCCAGCAAGGATCCGGCAATAATGCCGACTCCGATACTCGTCCATGTCATGCCGGTCTCGGCGCTGACAATGACAGCTGACATGGCGCCGATTGCCATCAGACCTTCCGCGCCGAGATTGATCACGCCCGACCGCTCGGCGATGATGAGACCCAGGCTCGCCAGCAACAAGGGGGCGGCAAAGTTGGGGGTCGCAGCAAGCCAGTTGAGAATGAATCCGTCAGTCATGTCGCAACCGGCTTTCCGGCAAATTGAACCTTGTACGTGCTGAAAAACTGTGAAATCAGCAGACTGAGCAGGATCACCCCCTCAATCAGGATCACAACTGCTTCAGACACGGAATAAAAAACCTTGAGTGTCTCCCCTGCAGTATAGACACCAGCCAGTGCGAAACCCGCAATGACCACTTGCATCGGCCGGAAGCGGGCGATGAAGGCAATGACAATCGCACTGAAAGTGTAACCATGTCCCAGAAACTGGGTCAGGCGATATTCGGTTCCCGCCGCGATAACTCCGCCCGCAAGGCCAGCCAGACCCCCGGAAAGAATGACCGCGCCGGAAATTGTCAAGACGACGGAAATTCCTGCTGCACGCGCCGCATCCGCGTTGTTCCCAACGGCTTCGGCATAAAATCCGAACCTTGAACGTTCCATGACCAGCCACATCAGGAAACCGGCGAGAAGTGCAATTAAAATCCCAGCATGCGTTTTGCCCCAACCGAGTAGCGCGAGACGCTCGAAATCATCGAACTGCGGCGAAACCGGAAAGGTCACGCTCGGGTCCTGCCAGCCGCCGAAGAGCAGGTGATGGACAATCAGAAACGCGATATAGGTCATCAGCAGCGTCATGATGATTTCGTTGACGCGGTAGCGCAGCTTGAAAATCGCCGGAATTCCGATCCAGGCCACGCCGGCGACTGCCGATGCAAAGAGCATGAGAGGAAGCCGCGCAAACTCCGGACCGAGATCGAATATGGCGACACCGGTTGCCGCCATCGCACCGCACCAGAGCTGCCCCTCGATACCAATGTTCCAGAATCGGAGTTTCACCGCGGCAGCAGCACCCAATCCGACCAGTATCAGGGGTGTTGCAAGTATTGTCGTATGGGCGAGACCTCGGGACGTGAAATACACGTGTACGATGAATTCCGAGATGATCGCACTGGCCGGCACACCGATTGAGATCAGGATAACGGCTGATATCAGTAGTCCACTTGCAATACCCGCCGTAAAGCAGGTTGCCCGCAACAGATACGGTGCATACTGGCGGCGCAGGATTGTACATGGACTATGCATGTCCGAGCATCGCTCTTCCAATACGCGCCAAGGTCGCTTCCGTTCTGTCGAACTCGACAACAATCTTGCCGCGGCTGATGACGGCGACTCTCGTCGACAACGTCAGTACCTCGTCCATGTCCTCGCTGATGAGAAGACAGGCGGCCCCTGCCTCGACGGCCTTTTTTATGGTTGCGTGCACGAAATTACAGGCACGTACATCCAGACCCCGGGTCGGTGAATGGGCCAGGAGAACTGACACGGTTCCACTGAGTTCCCTGGCGAGGACGAGTTTCTGCGCGTTCCCCCCGGACAGCAACCGAGTCAAGCGGCCTGGTGTTGCACCAGCGATAGAATAGGCGTTGATTGCCTCTTCGGCGTCCCGTGCCATAACCGATCTGGCAACTTTGAAACTTCGTCCGTACTTTCCGTTACGGACCTGCGAGAGTGCAAAGTTCTCCGCCACCGACATGTCGGAGATCAATCCTGTGGAATAGCGGTCCGATGGCACGGCGCTCAGTCCGGCGCGGCGTCGTGCAAATGTACTCTTGCCGGTAATGTCCGTGTCGCCCAGCGTAATCGTTCCGCGCTCGGGAGCTATTAGTCCCATAAGACAATCGGCGAGATGCTGCTGGCCATTGCCGCCAACACCCGCCAACCCGAGTATTTCACCACGGCGGAGTTGCAGACTGAGGTTGTCCACACCAACGCCGCCAGACATGTTTTTGACAACGAGCTCCGATATTCGCATTGCCACGTCGCCCCGTGTTCCTTCGGGCGCGTCGACAGCGACCATCTGCTTGCCGACCATGTGTTGTGCGAGACTGTCTGCGTCCAGATCATTCGTGTCTGCACCTGCAAGCACAACCTTGCCGCGACGCATGACCGTGACCCGATCGCAGTAACCGATGACTTCCCGGAGCTTGTGTGTAATGAGAATGACCGCGTGACCGTTCTCTGCGAGTGATCGCACAAACTTGAGAAAGATCCCTGTTTCCTGGTCGGTCAGCACCGCTGTGGGTTCATCAAGAATGATGATGTTGGCACCCAGCAAAAGAACCTTCAGGATTTCGGCCCGCTGCTGCTCCGCGACCGACAGACGATTGATCTTCATGTGTGGATCGACAGGAAGACCGACCCTGGATCCCATTGAGACGACCTCGTCGGCAGCAACCCTCAGCGTCTGGATGTGTTCCTGTCGACGGCAACAGGCGAGCAGGATGTTTTCCGCAACGGTGAAGTTGGGAACCAGGCGAAAGTGTTGGTGGACCATACCCAACCCGAAACGGGTGGCATCTGCCGGATTCGAGATATTCACCGGCGAGCCATCGACTTTTATACTTCCGGAATCAGCGGAATAGACTCCGGTGGCGACGTTCATGATGGTTGACTTTCCTGCACCGTTTTCGCCCAGCAGTGCATGAACCTCGCCCCGGCGGACGGTCAACGATGCCTCATCCAGTGCAACTGTTTCGCCGAACGCCTTGGAGATGCCGTTCAATTCCAGGGCGGGTGTCACCACCGCTTTGTCAGCCGCTTGGTACACTGCGTTTCTCGATCCGGATTGTCGTATCGGGCGGTAGGCCGGTTCCCATGAACAAGGGTTCTGATCGTCGTACGGGGTCAGGGAGAAACACACATGTTGACATGGTTGCAAACCTGTCGCACCCTGTCAACGGATAATGTATCCGGTATCCGGATACATAATTCGCCAAAGCGCTAACCGAGGAAACGGTAGGCATGACCCTGAGGATCGCGATCGATACCGGCGGCACCTTTACCGATGTCGTGGCAATCAACGAGGAGAATGGCCAGCAGTTCGTCATAAAGACTCCGAGTACACCGGAGGATCCGAGCGTCGGTTTGCTAGATGGTGTTTCCAAGGTTCTTGACGCGGCAAATCAGCGGCCATCCGATGTCAATCTGCTGCTGCATGGTTCGACCACGGCAACCAATGCCGTTCTGGAGCACAAGTTTACCGGACTGGGACTGATCGTCACGAAGGGTTTTCGCCATCTCATCGAAATTGCGCGGCAATCGGTTCCCGACGGTTACGGTAACTCCCTGTTCTGGGTGAAACCCCCGCGCCTGGTCCCCCTCCATCTTGTTGGCGAAGCCCGGGGGCGCATGGATCACACGGGCAGCGAGCTCGAAGACCTGGACGAGGAATCTGTTCTTGAAGCAGTAGACGATCTGGTTGAACAGGGCGTCCAGTGCATTGGCGTATGCCTGTTGCACGCTTACGCCAACGACGCGCATGAAAGGCGTGTCGGCGAATTGATCGAAATACACTATCCGAATGTCTTTGTTTCCCTGTCCTCTGTCGTTCTGCCCGAGTATCGCGAGTACGAGCGAGCCATGACGACGTTGATCGACGTGCTGGTCAAACCTTACTGCAAGACCTACCTCCAGAAAGCGGGTGACATAATACGCGGGAAGGCAGGTCGGATCCCATTCCTCATCATGCAGTCGAACGGTGGTGTTGTGACTCATGAGTCAGCCGGGAACAAGCCTGTAACTATGTTGTTCTCGGGCCCTGCCGGCGGTGTGCTTGGCGCCGTTCATCTCTCCAGTCATGCGGGATTCAATAACATCCTGACAATAGACGTCGGTGGCACCTCGACGGATGTCTCGCTCGTGACGGATCTCAAACCCCAGATGACCAGCTATTCACTGATCGAGAGTTATCCGGTGAAAACACCCATGCTCGATATCGTTTCTGTCGGAACGGGTGGTGGCTCGCTTGCGTGGGTTGACGATTACGGCGGGTTGAAGGTCGGGCCGCGCAGTTCCGGCGCCGTTCCAGGGCCCATTTGCTACCGCCGCGGTGGAAACAGCCCCACGGTGACAGATGCTGCAGTCGTCATGGGTCGATTGCCGTGTGCACTGGTTGGTGGTGAACTGGCACTCGATGTAACGGCGTCGCAAGCGGCTTTTGAAACGCTCGGCCAACAATACGGGCTTTCGGCGGAGGAAGTCGCCGCGGGTGTCTTCGAGATTGCGACGGCTAACATGGTTCACGGAATTCGCCAGGTCACGACAACCCGTGGACGGGATCCCGCAGGTTACACGCTTGTGTCTTTTGGTGGTGCCGGTGCTTTGTTTGCCACCGATGTTGCTGACTTTCTGGGCATGCAAGTCGTGCTGGTGCCTCCCAACCCCGGCAATCTGTCGGCCTATGGATTGCACGTATGTGATGTAAAACAGGACTACATTCGGACTCTCGTGCGCCAACAGTCGACAGCCGATGCATGCGAAATCGATGTGAACTGGCGGGAACTCGATGAAACGGGGCGCAGGAACATCATTCTGGAGGGCGTTGCGGAAGATCGCGTCTCGATCCAACGCGCAGCAGATGTCCGATATGTCGGTGAAGGCCATGAAATCATGGTCGCTATTCCGAACGAACTGGAGGGCGCCGAGGCCATCGACTTCATGTGGGAGGACTTCCACCGTGTACATGACGAGACGTTCGGGTTCCACTATCATGGCAAGCAGGACGTCGAGCTCGTCAACCTTCGAATTCAGGCCGTTGGTGAAGCACATCGGCCGATGCAGTTAATGCGCCGCACCAATGGCAAGACTGAATCTGCGCCCACCTCGATTCGACCGGTCTATTGGCGAGATAGCGGGTGGGTTGACTGTCCCATTTTTGATCGTGCAACCATTGACGCCGACCAGATGATTCCCGGACCGTGTGTCATTGAAGAGTACGGTTCGACTATTGTCGTCCCCGGGTCCTGGCGAAGTCGATGCGACCATTTCGGCAACCTGATTTTGGAGAGGTCACGATGACCATTAGCGCCAAAGGAAAACTCGGACCAATCGAACTCGAGGTCATCACGGGCACGATCCGTTCTGCTGAACTGGAAATCGAAGCAGCTGTGGAACGTACATCTCGATCGCCGATGATCCGGGACCAGCACGATTACCGCGTGGCCCTGTTTGATGCACGGGGACGCAAACTCACGGGTCGGTCCTATTCGGCGCTTGTGGAACCTGTGTTCGAATACTTTGACGACGGCGATATTCATCCTGGTGACGTATTTTTCTGGAACGATCCCTACAACTCGAGTGGTGGAATAGGGCATGTTCCGGATCTTTGCACGACGGTGCCGATCTTTTTTGGTGATCGACTGATCGGGTTCAGCCAGGTCTTTGGTCATCACGATGATGTGGGCGGAATGGTTCCCGGAAGCTTGCCGGTGAAAGCAACGGACATGTGGTGTGAAGGACTGGTCATTCCACCAATCAAGCTCTACGACGGCGGTGTTCTGAACGAGGCCGCCTACAAGATCATATTCCGCAACTCGCGGCTCGGCGAACACCTGCGCGGTGACGTGGATGCGGAAATCGGTGCTGCCCTGTTGGGTTCCAAACGGATCGTGGCACTGGCAGAACGATATGGTGTTGAAACACTCGAATCCGCCTTCGACGCGATTATTGAAAATGTTGCCGAGACGTTCCGCCGCGAACTTCTGCCCAAAATCAAGGACGGCACCTATTCGTGGGAAGATTACATCGAGCACGATGGCGTCGAACGGGGCAAGACCCATGCCCTGCGGATGACCATGACAAAGACTGCGGACAAGATCGTCCTGGATTTCACGGGAACGAGCGAGCAGGCCGCCGGTCCGATCAACTGGGCAATTGACTATTCGGAAGGCCGCTTTATCCGCAAGTTCGTGGCTCCGGTGTTGCGCTCCCTTGCGGATTCACCCGAAAGGGCGGCCGAAATTGATTCCAACGAGGGTGTACTCGACGTTATTGAAGTCAGGTTTCCGGAAAAGGGAACACTGGTTACGCCGACTTTCGGCAAGCCGACAGGGATGCGTTTCTTTCTGTTTCTGCGGGTGCTGGGCTGTTTTGCTGGTTTGATTGCCAAGGCAACGGAAGGACGCATGCCAGCGGATCACGAGACTATCCGCATTTGGGGTTTGCACGGTGGCAAGACCAACGAGGATTTCTACCTGTTCCGCGAGGTACTTGGCGGCGGTGGTCCCGGGCGTCCGTGGGCAGACGGCAGCGACGTGGTTCACATTGTGCCGAACTCCCGCAATCTTCCTGTCGAGTTTTCCGAGACACGTTTTCCCATCCGGATCGAACAGCTTGGTCTTGCGATGGACTCCGGCGGTGCAGGCTATCGTCGGGGCGGTTACGGTTACGACAAACGTGTGCGAACGCTGCAGGATGCCACGCTGTTGTCGAACGCGGACAGGTCCAGATTTGGCTGTGTCGGCATCAACGGAGGGAAGGCTGGCGCATGTTACGGTGTTTCCATCCACGACGATGATGGCAGCGTAAAGACGGTTGAAGGAATGTCGGATGAGCGCACTGTTCCGGCGGGCGGAATCGTGCGAATTGTTACAACCGGTGGCGGTGGTTGGGGCGACCCGTTGGAGCGCGAGCCGGAGCTGGTATGCTACGATGTCCGCTGTGGACTGGTCTCACCGCAGGCTGCGCGCAAATCCTACGGCGTCGTGCTTGAACCCGAGGGAAAGGCATGGCGGGTGAACGACGCAGCCACATGGAAGCTGCGAGAGGAATTGCGTTCCGCGCGGAGTCAGCTTCCCATGTTCGACCGTGGTCCTTACTTTGAAGAGAAACGACGGAACGGCGAGATTGTCTGGCCGCCAGGCTGGAAAGATCCCGACGCCGATTGCTATGCGGCTAAACCGCCTGCCGCATGGCAACCTCGCAAGGCTGCCTGAACGATTCGCAGTTCAACAACGTGCGTGACGATCAACCCGGCAACACGATGTCGAATTCGCGTTCCACGATAAGGTTCATTCTGGGCGACGAGGTTCGCCACCTCAGCGACGTCTTTCCGACCATGACAGTACTCGACTATCTTCGGACAGAAGAGCGCCTGACCGGCACCAAGGAGGGTTGCGGAGAAGGTGATTGCGGTGCCTGCACGGTTGTCATGGGTGAAGCGATTGACGGGAAGATGCTCTACCGTGCCGTTAACGCCTGCATTCAGTTTCTTCCGACACTCGACGGGCGACAGCTTTTGACGGTGGAGCACCTTGCGAATGATGACGGCGCCCTGCATCCGGTGCAGGAGGCGATGGTCGAATGCCACGGTTCGCAGTGCGGGTTCTGCACGCCGGGTTTTGTCATGTCGCTGTTTGCCATGAACAGATCCGGAGCAACATCCGACCGAGACACGATCAACGATTCAATCGCGGGAAACCTCTGCCGCTGTACCGGCTATGGTCCGATTGTCGAAGCTGCGCAGTGCATGAACGACAGCAAGGCACCAGACAGAATCCGGGATAACGAAACAGCGACCATCAAACGTCTGCAGGAACTTGACGATGGCCTCAGTCTGTCGTTCCAAACCGGCGTACAGTGGTATTTTGCACCAAGATCAGGCGACGAGTTGGCAACGGTTTACCAAGATCATCCCGATGCCGTCATTTTCTCCGGTGGAACAGATGTCGGACTCTGGGTCACGAAACAAGGGCGCAGCCTCAGTACACTCATTCACATCGGAAGAGTGACGGACTTGCAGGGTATCGGGCAGGCAGACGGCGAAATTTCAGTCCGGGCTGCCACGACAATGGCCGAACTGTTGCCGGTTCTCGTCGAACATTATCCCGATTTTGCCGAGTTGGTGCGCCGTTTCGGTTCGGTGCAAGTCCGCAATGTTGGAACTCTCTGTGGAAACGTGGCGAACGGTTCCCCTGTCGGTGATTCGACGCCAGCCCTGATCGCCCTGGGTGCCCGTATTGGCTTACGCAACGGGAACCTGCGACGCGAAATGCCGTTGGAAGATTACTTCATCGATTACGGTGTTCAGGATCGCAATCAAGGCGAATTCGTCGAAAGAATTGTATTCCCACAAGCCGTATCAGATCGCCGGTTTGCGATCTACAAGCTTTCGAAACGCTTCGACCAGGACATATCTGCCGTTTGCGGCGCCTTTAACCTGAAGCTCGATGGTGACGACGTCGCTGATATCAGAGTCGCTTACGGCGGAATGGCGACGACGCCGAAGAGAGCAACACGTGCGGAACAGGCCATGATTGGTCAACCCTGGTGCGAGGATACGGTCGCGGCTGCCATGCTGGCACTGGAAGAAGATTTCACACCGATCTCGGATGTGCGTGCAAGCGCCGAATACCGGATCCTGGCGGCAAAGAACCTGATCCGCAGGTTCTATCTCGAAACCGGCAAGAAAGAGACCGCGTTGCGCCTGGTCGGCGGTGAGGGTCGGATTCATGCCACTTGATGACCCCACTCGCGACGATCTGATTCCCGATGGAATCAGGGGTGGCGTTGCCGACAAGCTGGCTCACGACAGCGCAGTGCGCCATGTGACCGGCGAAGCACTTTATGTCGATGACATTCCCGAGCCACCGGGAACGCTTCACGTACAGATTGGCATGAGTGCGCGTGCTCACGCGCGCCTCTGTTCCGTCGACCTGGAAGCTGTAAGGCAGGCACCGGGGGTCCACACTGTACTGACGAAGGAAGATATAGACGGCGAGAATGATTTCGGACATGCCCGGATCGAAGACGACCGTGTGTTTGCCGAGGATGTCGTCGAGTTCCACGGTCAGGCCATTTTCGCCGTCGTCGCCAGAACCTATCTGCAGGCACGACACGCCGCAAAACTCGGGCGTATACACTACGAAGATCTACCGCCTGTACTCAGCCAGGCCGAGGCTCTGGCTAACAGATCATTTCTGCGAACGCCTCTTCTCCTGGAACGTGGTGATGCACCGGCGGCACTCGAAGATGCGCCGCACCGCTTGTCCGGAACCGTATGTTGCGGTGGTCAGGAGCATTTTTATCTGGAGCCGCAGGTCTCGCTTGCAGTTCCGCGCGAATCCGGTGACGTCCTCATTTATTGCGCAACACAGGATCCATCAGCGGTTCAGCATCTGGTCGCCAAGGTGCTGGGAAAGCCGGCGAATGCCGTCACTGTCGAGGTCCGGCGAATGGGCGGGGCATTTGGCGGCAAGGAAACCCTTGCCACACACTTCGCAGCCATCGCTGCCATCGCGGCGCTGAAAACGGGCAGGCCGGCCAAATGCCGCCTCGACCGTGACGATGACATGATGATCACGGGAAAGCGCCACGGTTTCCTTTTCGAATACGATGTCGGTTTCGACGATGACGGCCTGATTTCGGCACTCGACCTGATGGTCGCCGCTCATTCAGGTTATTCGGAGGACCAGTCGCCACACATCCTTCAGCGGGCCATGTATCACTGCGACGGGGCCTACTATCTGGATAATGTCCGCATCAGGGGTTTCGCGTGCAAAACGAACACGTGCACGGGTTGCGCGTTTCGGGGATTCGGATCACCTCAGGGTCTCCTGGCGGCCGAACGAATTCTCGATGCGATCAGCTTCAGTCTCGGCAAGGAACCTCTTGACGTTCGAAAGACTAACTTCTACGGCGTCAACGAGCGGAATGTGACCCCCTACGACTGGGTCATCGAAGACAATATCCTGCATCGGATCATCGACGAACTCGAAGAGTCGTCCGCGTACCGCAAGCGTCGACAGCAAGTCCGTGCATTCAATCAGGAGAACCCCTGGATCCGAAAAGGTCTTTCTCTCCTGCCGTTGAAGTACGGTGTCGGCTTTTCCGCAGACTTCCTGAATCAAGCCGGTGCGCTGATACATATCTATCAGGATGGCAGCATCACGTTGAACCACGGTGGCACTGAGATGGGTCAGGGTCTGTTCACCAAGGTCGCTCAGATCGTTGCACAGGAATTTCATATCAACTGCGACAATATCAAGATCACGAGCACGACCACGGAAAAGGTTCCAAACACGACTGCGACAGCTGCGTCATCGGGTACTGACATGAATGGCGCCGCGGCACAGATTGCCGCTCGCAAACTCAAACAGCGGTTGGTGGATTTCGCATCCGGGCACTACAAGGTGGATTCGAGCCGAATAGAATTCCGGAGTGGTTCGGTCATCGTCGGCAACCGATCGATTCCATTTGCGGATCTGGTCCACGAGGCATACATGAATCTTGTCCCGCTATCAGCAACAGGATTTTACAAGAACCCGAAGATCAGCGTTGACCGAAACACACTCAAAGGTCGACCGTACCATTACAACGCCTATGGCGCGGCTGCTGTTGAAGTTGCTGTCGATACCCTGACCGGCGAAAGCAAGGTACTGCGCATCGATATTCTTCATGACGTCGGCAAGTCGTTGAACCCGGCGATTGATCTCGGTCAGCTCGAGGGTGGTTTCATGCAGGGTCTGGGTTGGCTGACCAGCGAGGAACTGGTTTGGGACGAGTCGGGCCGCCTGTTGTCTCACGCACCCTCAACCTACAAGATCCCGACAGCCAGTGACCGTCCCGAAGAAATGTACATGCAACTCGTGGACTGGAACGCCAATAGGGAGAACACGGTCTTTCGATCCAAGGCCATCGGAGAACCGCCCTTCAATTTGGCCGTTTCGGTGTTCAACGCCGTGACCGATGCTGTCGCAAGCGTTGCTGATCATCGCCTTTGTCCGGTCCTAGACGCACCCGCAACACCCGAAAGAATATTGATGGCGTGCGAAGAATTGCGCGCACGTGCTGCAAAGACCTGAGCAGGCGGAAAGGACGATTGATCGATTGGCTCGCATTTGTTGACGAGGCCATCCGGGAGAGTGATCCCCGGGTGCTGGTGACGATTGCTCAAGCACGTGGCTCCGCACCACGTGAGACGGGTGCAAAACTCCTCGTTTCCACGACAGGAATCGTCGGGTCCATTGGTGGCGGGAACCTTGAGTATCGGGCGATCGACACAGCGCGACATCTTCTGGAAGATCCCGAGCGCGGGGTGCCACGCGTGGAACGCGTGGCACTTGGACCGAGTCTCGGTCAATGTTGCGGCGGTAATGTCACACTGGTCTATGAACGAATGGGAGCAGCTGACCGAACCTGGATCAGTGATGCAAGGCAGGTGCTCGACGAGAACTCAAACGCAGTACTCGTGACGGTACTGAATCCGACCTCCAGTTCAAAATTTGTCGTCCGTGATGGCGAAACACTGTCGGGTCTTGATGAGGAGCCAAAGATATCCAGGGCAATCCGGGAAGCCTTGCGCAGTCACAACCCCGCAAACCTGGTAAAAACGCGGCAGTTGGCACCCATTCTCGTTGAATGCATTGCGGATCTGCGGCCGGAGTTATGGATTTTTGGTTCCGGTCACGTTGGTCGCGCGTTGGTTCAGGTTGTTGGCGGCCTGGCATTTCGTGTCTTTCTGGTCGATTCGAGAGTTGCGGAATTCCCCACTTCGCTGCCTGGCAACGTTCACGCAAGAGTGAGTGCATCACCACTGGATCAGGTTGCAACGGCGAGTGCACAGGCGTT
This sequence comes from Alphaproteobacteria bacterium, assembly GCA_965200745.1. Classification (GTDB taxonomy): domain Bacteria; phylum Pseudomonadota; class Alphaproteobacteria; order SP197; family SP197; genus SP197. Next base: position 1,788,790 of record CBDAUZ010000001.1, on the reverse strand, counting down.
CTTCCTGGTCATGACACACAGCCATCCGCTTGATCTTGCGATCTGTGAGGCGGTCCTCAGACGAGGTGATTTCCGATATCTCGGTCTGATCGGTTCGGCAACCAAGAAAGCGCGGTTTCTTAGACAGCTTCGTGATGGCGGCATACCAAAGGCCGTTACAGAGCGGTTGGTGTGCCCGATAGGACTTGATGGGATAGGAGGGAAAAAACCCGGTGAGATCGCCGTGGCTGTTGCGGCACAGTTGATGCAGGTGAGCAATTCAGAGGCGTTGAACCCCACCGAGCCATAACAGGTCAGCATCGCAACAGGTTTTTCGTTTTATCGCCGGGAGTGCCGCCGGCCGACGCGTAACCCGATCCGGTGTCTCATCTCGGTGGCTATCGCAACCGAAAGCTTGATCCGGGGCCCGGAACATGTGGCGTGATCAGACCCGACCGAATAATGCCGTGCTGCCCCATCAGATGTTACTAGAACCAGACAGTCGAACCTCTGAAAAACCGGTCACTCACGACCGAAACAGAACACGCATCCGGTTCGCATCCAGTCCGTTCGCGACCGAACATCAGATCCGCAACACGGTCATTCGCCATGTTGTCATCGGGTACAACGATACCGAGATTCTCGCCATCGCGCAGCACTCCGCATGGGCTCAGGCGTCACAAACAAATACAATGCATGCAAAACCGAATACGAACTGCGGTGCCGCGTAGTCCCTTTGAACAACGGCATCCTTGCGTTGCAGGTTCATCCGGCGGCGCACCGGGTGAGACGTCTCGCGGCAGTCGGGAAATTGTTATACCGTATGGGTGACGCCACGACTTCCGGGCGTCATTGTCCTTCGAAGAACCTGTCGGGATCGCACGCGGTTGAGTCAGATCAGCGTAAGAACTGTCGCCCTGACAACGAACCCTGATCGAGAGCAAGTGGACGCGAACATGAAATCAAACGAGACAGAAGTGTGATGCGAAGTTAAGGTGTATCCAGGTGACGACAGGAGGATGGTGATATGGGTGATGTAACGCGCATTGTCCTGACCCGATTGGGCTTGGGATTGTTGACGCTCCTTGTCATTTCCATTCTGATTTTCGGGGCTGTTGAACTGCTTCCGGGTGATATTGCACAAGCGGTGCTCGGCCAGGGCGCGACCGAGGAAAACCTCGCCGCACTGCGACTCGAAATGGGTCTCGATCGGGCCGCCCCACTGCGATACCTCGACTGGCTTTCAGGTGCTGTAGTCGGGGATTTCGGAATTTCCCTGCTGACACAGTCGTCGGTTGCAGAAGTTATCGCACCGCGGTTCGCAAACACGCTGTTCCTTGCTGCCTATGCTGCAGTGATCGCTGTTCCCGTCGCCATCATTCTCGGCATTGTCGTGGCCCTCTTGCGGAACACGCTCTTCGATCGCGTTGCCAATGTTGCGACGCTGACGTCGATTTCATCTCCCGAGTTCTTTCTCGGCTACATCCTGATCCTCTACTTTTCCGTCAAGACTGGCATGTTCCCGGCGATCGCCAAGCTCAGCGATGACTTGACATTCATCGAGCTTCTGGAGCGTACATTCCTTCCAGCGCTGACAATGGTCCTGGTTGTCGTGGCGCACATGATGCGCATGACCCGTGCAGCAATCATCAACCTGCTGGCCTCGCCCTACATTGAAATGGCACGACTGAAGGGGGCACCGGCGTGGAAGGTCATTGCGCGTCATGCCCTGCCCAACGCATGGGCGCCGATTATCAATGTCGTGGCCCTCAACCTCGCGTATCTGATCACCGGGGTCGTACTGGTTGAAGTGGTGTTCGTGTATCCGGGGATCGGGCAATTGCTCGTCGACGCCGTCACAAAACGCGACTTCCCGGTTGTCCAGGCGTGCTGTCTGATCTTTGCCGCAACATTCATTCTTCTGAACCTGGCTGCAGATGTGGGAGCAATTCTCACCAACCCACGCCTGCGACATCCGAAGTAAGGAGGTCAGGGAATGGACTATTTTGTCATCATCTACTACGCCCTGCTGATCGGCGGGTCGTGTGTCGCGGCATACTTCAAGTCCCGCGGGATCTTTCTTGTTCTGTTTTCGTTGACGCTCGCGTCCTTCGTCATGGGTATCGTCGGTGGCCAGAGTGCCTTGTGGGCCGTCTCGATTGCAGCAGGACTTCTGGCGCTTGCCGGCGGTACAGCATATTCCTTCCGAGAATTCCTGATCATCCTGTCGGGGCCGCAAACGGCCAAGGTTCTGAGGACGGCGCCGTTGACCGCCTCATTCGGACTCTTTGTCGTATTCACCTACACGGTTCTCGGAGTCTTCGCTCCGATCATAGCGCCGTTCGGCGAAGCAGAAGTGATTTCTTCAGCGTTTGCACCAGCCGACGAGGTCATGATTCTTGGCGCCGATCAACTCGGACGGGACATGTTCAGCCGACTTGTCTACGGCGCACGCAACACGGTCGGTCTGGCACTTCTTGCCACGACACTGGCGTTTGTCCTGGGTGCATTGCTTGGCATGATTGCCGCGGTGAAAGGTGGCTGGTTCGATCAGTTCATGGGGCGTCTGATCGATGTCGTCATGTCGATCCCGGGATTGATCTTTGCCCTTCTGCTTCTCTCGATTTTCGGGACCAACCTCTTCATTCTGGTCATCATCATCGGCCTGATCTACGCTCCACGCGTGTTCCGCCTCACGCGCGCTGTTGCCGGCAACATTGTCGTCATGGATTACATTGAGGCAGCAAGCCTGCGGGGCGAGGGTATGTGGTACCTGATCCGCAAGGAGATCCTGCCCAATTCAACAGCGCCACTGGTCGCCGAGTTCGGCCTTGAGTTCTGTTTCGTGTTCTTGTTGGTCGCCGGGCTTTCGTTCCTCGGACTGGGTATCCAGCCACCGACAGCGGACTGGGGTTCCATGGTGCGCGAAAATGCAACACTCATCTCATTTGGCGAGTTGACGCCACTGATCCCGGCTGCGGCGATCGCACTTCTCACGGTTGCCGTGAATTTCGTGGTCGACTGGATGCTGTTCCGTTCCTCCGGGTTGAAGGAGTGAAATCATGGCAAGTGACAAGAAAGTTCTTCTGAATATCGAGGATCTGCGGATCGAAGGTTACGCGGATGAAAAGTGGGTCGAGATTGTTCACGGCGTCAGCCTGACGCTGCGTCGTGGAGAAGTCCTCGGTCTGATCGGCGAATCCGGAGCCGGCAAGTCGACAATCGGTCTGGCCGCCATGGGGTTTGCACGCGATGGTTGCCGTATATCCGGTGGTTCTGTCGAATTCGACGGTATGGAACTGACGACCACACCGGAAAGCGACCGACGGGTCTTGCGCGGCTCGCGCATAGCCTATGTGGCGCAATCCGCTGCAGCATCCTTCAATCCAGCCCACAAGCTGATTGATCAGCACACCGAAGCTCCGGTGCATTATCGCATCCGCAAGCGTCTCCAGAGCCAGGAAGATGCGATGGAGCTTTATGCGCGCCTGCGGTTGCCCCATCCGACTGAGATCGGTTTCCGGTATCCCCACCAGGTTTCAGGCGGTCAGCTGCAACGGGCGATGACGGCGATGGCCATGTCATGCCGACCCGATCTCATCATTTTCGATGAACCCACAACTGCTCTCGACGTCACGACGCAGATCGAGGTGCTCGCGGCAATTCGCGATATCGTGGACCAGTTTGACACGGCAGCCATCTATATCACCCACGATCTCGCTGTCGTCGCGCAAATGGCCGACGTTATCAAGGTACTCCTCAAGGGCGACGAGGTTGAGGAGGCAGACACGAAGTCGATGCTCGAAAACCCGCAGGAGGATTACACCAAGACTCTTTGGGCGGTTCGCAGCTTCCGTCGATCACAGAAATACAGGCCCGAGGACAGCACACTTCCCGTCGTTTCTATCGATAACGTGGATGCATCATACGGGACGACCAAGGTTCTCGAAGACGTATCGTTCGATGTTCATGCCGGCATGACGGTTGCCGTCGTCGGCGAGTCGGGGTCAGGAAAGTCCACCGCTGCCCGATGCATCACGGGTTTGTTGCCCCCGACCAAGGGTCGCATACTCTTCAAGGGAGAAGAGTTGCCATCAGGATTCCGGATGCGCTCGAAGGAACAATTGCGTCAGGCGCAAATGATCTATCAGATGGCCGACACTGCACTCAATCCGAAGGTTCGGATCAGCGAGATCATCGGCAGACCGGCTGAGTTCTACGGTGGCCTGAAAGGGGCGGCACTGAAGAATCGCGTTGATGAACTGCTCGATCTCATCGAGCTCGATCCGTCCAAATTCTACAACCGCTTTCCGCCGGAGTTGTCGGGTGGACAGAAACAGCGAATTGGTATCGCCCGGGCACTGGCTGCCGAACCGACCTTCATTATCTGTGACGAGGTGACAAGTGCGCTCGACCAGTTGGTTGCAGAAGGCATTCTCAGACTTCTCGACCGGCTACAGGAGGAACTCAACCTGGCCTACATGTTCATCACCCACGATCTTGCGACAGTCCGTTCGATCGCAGACGAGGTTGTTGTCATGAAGCAAGGGCGCGTTGTCGAACAGGGTCCAAAGGACGTCATGTTCACGCCACCGCACCATCCCTATACCGATCTTCTCCTTTCTTCTGTCCCCGAGATGGATCCAGACTGGTTGAACACGGTCTTGGAGGAACGCGGTGTCGACAACATTGGCGAGGCCGCAACAACCTGAGACCTGCCGGTGTTTCTGACTGTTGTGGTCCTTGCGCGAAAACGGTTGACGTCTACGAAAGCAGATACCGCTGTTCCCGTATGGTTGTCGGGCCACCAATAGCCGCAACACGACGCATGACTGTTTCAAGTCGTCGGTCAGATCATCCAGGTTGGCCGATTGTTCAGCAGGTCCCGCGTGCCGATTATTGTATGCGAGAGGTCACGAGCCGTTGAGGTTATCTTGAACGCATCACCACCAGGTTACGCCGTCGGCGAATAATGGAACCCGAACGCGACGGCGTCGTTCTTGCCGTACGGCATTGCGCACGTCGCAGACACGCCGCGTGTCGCGGTCGCTTCGGGCACACCATGCAGCGTGATTCAGGAGCGAAAGTCATCAAGAGGGTTTCGGTGATCATTGACAAACCGGTTTGACAGGTCGGGCACCCGATTGCGTCGAATGTCAGATTGGTCTGGCTGGTTTACGCACTCGCGTCAGATGTCGAGATGACCGACGTCACGCGCATGATCCCGAATGAACGGAAGTCGTTTCTCTGACTTTGGACCCATCAGACTCTCGACACGAACCGCCGTGTCCTGGGTATCAACATCTGCAATCTCGATTTTCAGCAACATCCTGCTCGCCGGACTCATCGTCGTCTCGCGCAACTGTGCAACCGGCATCTCACCGAGCCCCTTGAATCTGCTTATCTCGACCTTGCCGCCCTTGAATCTGTCCTGAAGGAGCATGTCCTTGTGCGCGTCATCACGGGCGTAGACAACGTCACCGCCCTTTGAAAGTCGGTAAAGGGGCGGCACAGCCAGAAACAGGTGACCGTCACGAATGAGACCCGGCATCTCGGAATAGAAATAGGTCATGAGGAGCGAAGCGATGTGCGCACCATCAACATCCGCATCTGTCATGATAATGACCCTCTCGTAGCGCAGATCCTTGCTGTTGTAGCTGGAACCTGCACCGCAACCGAGGGCCTGCAGGAGGTCCTTGAGCTCGCGGTTTGCGCTTTTCTTTTCGGCCGATGCACTTGCGACATTGAGCGGTTTCCCGCGCAACGGCAGGACGGCCTGGGTTTCACGATCACGGGCCTGTTTTGCAGACCCGCCCGCGGAATCGCCCTCGACGATGAAAATCTCCGTTTCTTCAGCACTTGCCCGGGCACAGTCGGCCAGTTTTCCCGGTAGACGCAGGCGACGCGTCGGAAGCTTGCGTTTGATCGCTTCTTTTTCGGCCTTGCGGCGCATGCGCTCTTCGAAACGGTTGATTGCAAAATTCAGGAGTTCGCGTGCACTGTCGGCATCACTGGCCATGTAGTGATCAACATGGTCGCGCACGGCCTGTTCCACGAGACGCGTCACGTCGGCGTTGACGAGTCTTTCCTTTGTCTGCCCTTGAAACTGCGGATCACTGACAAAGATGGACAGCAGGACCGCCGAACTGCCGATCACGTCATCTGCAGTCAGCTTTTCAGCCTTCCTTATGCCGATGCGTTCGCCGTGACTGCGAAAAGCTCGAAGGATTGCGTTACGAAATCCGGTCTCGTGTGTTCCACCGCTCGGCGTCGGTATGGTGTTACAGTAGCTCGCAACCATCCCCTCGCCGTCAAGTGGCCACGCAACGGCCCATTCGACCTTGCCGACACCGTCTGAAAAGGCTGCATTGCCCGCGAACGGGTTCGCGTTCGCCGTCTGACGATCACCGAGTTGATGGGCGAGGAATTCACTCAATCCACCCGGGTAATGAAAGACGCCTTCTGTCGGTGTCTTGTCGCTGATCAGTTCGTGCACACATGACCAGCGAATCTCGACCCCCTTGAAGAGATAGGCCTTGGACCGCGCCATGTGGAACAGGCGACCGGGATTGAGTCTTGTTCCCTCCGCAAACACATCCGGATCGGGTTTGAAGCGCACCATGGTGCCACGCCTGTTGGAGACAGGACCAATTTTCTCGAGCGGCGTCAACGGCTCGCCATGACGGTAGACCTGGCGCCACAACACGCGCTCACGTGCAACCTCAACAATGAACTCTTCGCTGAGTGCATTGACAACGCTTATGCCAACCCCATGCAGTCCACCAGCCGTACTGTAGACGTTTCCAGAGAATTTTCCGCCGGCGTGCAGGGTCGTAAGGATGACTTCGAGCGCGGATGTATCGGGATTGCTGGGATGCGGATCAACCGGAATACCGCGTCCGTTATCGGTTACGGTGACGCTGCCGTCTGAAGACAACGCAATTTCTATCCTGTTCGCATGGCCCGCAACCGCCTCGTCCATGGCATTGTCGAGCACTTCGGAAAACAGGTGATGTATACCGCCTTCACCAACATCGCCGATGAACATGCCTGGGCGGCGGCGCACCGGGTCAAGGCCCTCGAGGACCTCAATGTCGTGGGCGGTGTATGCTTCGACTCCGGCAAACTGTCCGTTGTTGCTTGTCATGACCATCTCAAAACCACAAAATCGAAAACCGACTTGATCGAACGACGTACTCGTCGCAACTTGTTGTGTGTTGTGACGGGTATTTCGTTATCTCCGGTCCCGATTGTACTATATCTACTATAACGCCAACATTGTCCGTACGGATACTACCTAGCGAAAGCCGTGAATGCGCAACAAGAAGATTGAGTTCTTTCCCGACGTCTTCGTGACATACAGGATGACGTATTCCGGTATTGATACACTCCTGCGAATTAGCTGGTTTCCGGTTCTCCTTGTCACGATAGTCATTCAGCTGGGTGTCCTTGCGGTCCCTGACACGCAGTCTGACGTCACTGTTGAAACGGCAATAACTGGCAACCTTCTGATCTACCTTGTCGTTACATCGATCGCTACATTGATGATGCAAGCGATCGTTTCCGTCGCATGGCTGCGAGATCTTTGCGGGTTCAGTTTCCCGCAAGATACGAGATTCTATTTTCGATTTGGTATTCGCGAGTTTCGTTACACGTTGGTCCTGCTTCTGATCACAGTGTTCCTGTCAGTCGGATTCGGCACAGCGGTTGCCGGTATGGTACTCTGGCAGGGCAGTGTGGTCGCCCAACTGCTGGCGCTAGTTTTCGGCCCGCTACTCGGCCTCTACATCATTGCACGCAGTATTTTGGTGTTGCCAATGGCTGCACTCGACAGACCAGTCCAGGTCCTCGAGAGCTGGCGTATGACCCGTTCCAGTGGAGCGCGAATTTCGCTGATTCTGGTCGTGTTGACGATTCCTGTTGTAGCCGTTCAAACCGCGCTTTCCCAACTTACGCTCAGCCTTATCCGTTTGGATCCGGGTTGGTTGCTTCTCTCTGGCGTCAACTTTGTCAGTCTGATCGTTGTCGTTCTCATTTCCGCGACCATTACCACGGCATTGTGCGTAATCTTGTCCCGGTTAGTGAATAACAACCAGATTCGGTTCCGCGATAGTTGACAAGGGTACCATCCGGTGTTGGCGGTGGTTTGCGGCGAGATTTGTGGTGTTCGAGATTTCGCACAGTCTGCGGACCGGCTCCTCAGCCAACCTCTTGATTTCTCTTGCATCGTCGAAAGACGAGATCCTTGTCGCGATCCGATCGTATGTGGGTGCAGAAACCTGACTTTGGATTCCGACAACGCGTGGGCCATGACCGTGCGGCGAGTCGCGGAATAGAACATCGTCAGCAGCAGACCGTATCCGTCGCCACACCTATCTTCAGACCATCGCAGCATGACATGTCCAGAAGTGGTTCCCGACAATCAAGATGAGACGGTGGGGTACGATCGGGGGACTTTATTCCCGTTGGCGTGACCGATCGTCTGGCATCCAGGCGTTTCTACCGAGGACACTGAAATGCCAGGACGCCACATCACAGCACAACAACAGAAACTTTTCCTGACCGAACACACAAAGCAAGGCGTGACCCGCGCAAACAGCACGCGCCGGGATCAGCTGTGCCAGCGGCTAGAGGATCATCTAGACAGGTGTTGACGAACCCGAACCGCCGCGCAAGCGACGTCGTCGGGATCCGCTGGCCGAGATCTTCGACCGCCAAGTCGTACCACTTCTCACGAATGATCCGGCACGGCGACCGGTCGATCTCTTTGATCACATGACCGCCACATGTCCCGCATTCGATCCGCGTATGCGGCGCATCCTTGAACGGCGGATCCGTGCAGCAGTGGCTGACGTCTCTACTGGAAAGCGGGGACGCGGCCGGGCTCCTGCAACACTACCGGTACGAGGTCGAGCTTCATGCTGCGATCGTCTGGGCCAGCGCGTACGGCAAGCCGGCTTTCGCTGGAATGCGCGATCGACGCGTTCCTCTGATTGTACGCCTGTGCACGGACGACGGTACCCATGGTGATTCGTTGCGTACTGCCCTCGCATTGGGCGCACTGGCAACCCTTGATGCTTTGCCCTCCGGGGAAGAGGTTGAAAGGACGATCAGGTCCTTGACTTCGGTCCGGCAAGCGGACGGCGGTTGACCGGAATTGCCTGCATTCTGGGCCCCCGCCAATGGCCAACATTGTGTGGATTTCGCGCGGCTTCGATACAGTCGAATGCATGGGGGACATTCATGCAGCGTGGTGCCTCTGTGCTGTCACTAGACCAGTGAATTCCGACATCACCTTCATGTCGGTCTGGAGATCAATCAACGGCTGGTACTGTCGACCGGCGGGTCAGGTAGTCAGCCACATTGCGACGGGATTTCCTCAGTGGATTGCCGTTGATTTACCGGAATAAGCCGACAACATAACTGTTATTTATCACGCATTCTGGGTACCGTGACAAAATCCTGCGGGCGCCGGAATGGCACCGCATTTCACTTCAGTCCGGCAAGCAAACAATGACACAACGACCAAGCAAGACGGCTGAACTTGTAGCAGCAGCCCGGGCACTGCACTACCGGCGTGCCAAAGATCCTGTTTTTGTCGACGATCTCGCAGTCAAGATGTGCGGTACGTTCTGGCGAACCGTGGTTTCCAGTGAAATTCTTTCCAGACTGGTCATCGATCGCATGCTTCGGCGTCTGACTCCTGTACTTTCGGAAATTGTGATGCGGGCGAGATACGGGGAAGACTATCTGAAATCAGCAATCGACAGGGGAATCGATCAATACGTGATTGTCGGTGCCGGCTACGAGACACTCTCGATACGTCGTCACGACCTCATGGCAAATCTGACGCTTTACGAACTTGACCAGCCTGCGACACAGGCCATGAAACACAAACGAATTCGCCAGGCCGGGATCACCACGCCTGAAAACGCACACTATGTTGCGGTGGATCTGAACGAGGAAACACTGCGCGATGCGCTGGAGCGAACCAATTTTGATTTCTCGAAACCTGCCGTGTTTTCCTGGTTCGGTGTAACTTTTTATCTCGAACTTGACGCGATTCGCAGCACGCTGACCAGCATCGTTTCCGACATGGCGCCTGGTTCAGCTGTCGTGTTCGACTATGTTACTGATCAGGAGTCGACGCCCGTTGCGTTTCACAAACTGCTCGATGACTGCAAGAAATTTGTCGCCGGCCATGGCGAGCCATGGCTTTCACAGTTCTGCCCGGATTCAGTGACGACAATGCTTGCGGAGATCGGATTTACGGAAATCGAAAATCTCGGACCGTCACGGGTCAACGAAAAGTACGCCTCCAGTTATCCCGATGTTGTCTTGCCGCCGATTTTCGGTATCTGCAGCGCCGCAACATCGGCGAACTGAAAAAGAAGGGACGGGTCGATGCCCGTCCCTTGATCATTCAATCGGCAGATCCGCCAGTCTGGTTCAGACCGTGTAATACATGTCGAACTCGACAGGATGCGTTGTCGTCTCGAAACGCATGACCTCTTCCCATTTGAGTTCGAGATAACCGTCGATCAGATCGTCAGAAAAGACGCCGCCTTTCGTCAGGAAATCGCGATCTGCGGCAAGGCTGTCGAGCGCTTCTCGGAGACTTCCGCAAACCGTGGGGACATCCTTCAATTCCTCAGGTGGCAGATCGTAGAGATTCTTGTCCATCGGTTCGCCGGGATGAATCCTGTTTTCAATTCCGTCGAGCCCCGCCATCAGCATCGCGGCGAATGCAAAGTACGGATTGGCTGTCGGATCAGGGAAACGGATCTCGACACGCTTGCCACTCGGTGACGACGCGTAGGGGATTCGACACGATGCCGAACGGTTGCGCGAGCTGTACGCGAGAAGAACCGGTGCTTCATAACCGGGAACCAGGCGCTTGTAACTGTTTGTCGACGCGTTGGTGAACGCATTGATCGCCTTGGCGTGCTTGATGATTCCACCGATGTAGTAGAGGGCCGAGTCGGACAGATCGGCATATCCGTTGCCGGCGAACAACGGTTTGCCGTCTTGCCAGATGGACTGGTGTACGTGCATCCCGGACCCATTGTCGAACATGACGGGTTTGGGCATGAACGTCGCTGTCTTGCCGTAGGAATGGGCAATACGGTGAACGACATACTTGTAGACCTGGACGTTGTCTGCGCCCTCGACCAGCGTCGCATATGTCATTCCGAGTTCATGTTGTGCAGGTGCGACCTCATGGTGATGCTTGTCAATGGGCAGACCCATCTCCGCCATCACTGTCAGCATTTCTCCACGCATTTCCGATGCAGAATCAATCGGCGCGACCGGAAAATATCCGCCCTTCTGACGTGGTCTGTGTGCAAGGTTGCCGAAATCCTGTTCCGTATAGTCGTTGTACGGTCCCTCGTTTGAATCGAGGATGTAACCCATCGAATGGGCTTCGGTCGAAAAGCGCACACTGTCGAACACGAAGAATTCGGGTTCAGGACCGAAAAATGCCGAATCTCCGATTCCCGTATACTGAAGATACGCTTCGGCACGTTTGGCGAGCGCACGCGGATCTCGTTCGTATGCCTGACCTGTCGACGGTTCGAGGATGTCGCAATTGATGACCATCGTCGGCTGGGTTTCGAACGGGTCCATCATGACCGAATTGGGATCAGGCATGAGCGTCATGTCTGACTCATTAATCGCCTTCCAGCCGGCAATAGATGAACCGTCGAACATGACACCATCCGTGAACGTGTCGTCGTCGATCATGCGCGCCGCCATTGTCAAGTGCTGCCACTTTCCCTTGGCGTCCGTAAAACGCAGATCTACGTATGGAATATCTTCATCTCGGATTCTCGCCAGTATCGTATCCGCATCGCTCATATGTTTTCTCCCTGACAATTCTGAATTCTTGTCTGATTGGCTCTCGTTTGCCGTATGGAATCAGAGTGCGTTAGGTCCCCGTTCACCCGTGCGGATTCGGATCGCATCTTCAACCGGAAAGACGAAAATCTTTCCATCACCGATTCTGCCTGTACTCGCCGCATCACGAATCGCCTGAACTGCCCTATCCACGGCATCGTCCTCGAGTACCAGTTCGATCTTCACCTTTGGCAGAAAATCCACCACGTATTCGGCACCCCTGTACAGTTCGGTATGCCCTTTCTGATGACCGAAGCCCTTCACCTCGGTCACGGTCAGTCCCTGAAGACCAGCTTCGTGCAGTGCTTCCTTCACCTCATCAATCTTGAAAGGCTTGATGATCGCCTCGATCTTCTTCATGGGCGCTTCCCGTAGCCGTCGGTCCACCGCGCACTTATACACTACTTACTTGCAGGTTTTTCATCAGATACAAGGGGCAACGTCACCCGTATGCGCAATTTCGACGTGGACTACGGACATGTCACTCCAGTGGCAATCGTCGGCCCCGTGAGTCCTGCCCCGGCCCGATGTCGAGGCCCAGGCAGCAACGTGTTTCGCGAAACGGTCGGGCTGCCATATCAGGGCGTCGTATTTCGGGTTTGACGGTTGTCGCACACATGAAAATCGTGCTGCAAACGGGTTCGTCGTGAATTGGACAAAACGGTTTTCTGGTCCATGCTTGTATCGTGCGTTTGTGCGAAATGAATACTGATATGGCGGAATCAGGTAACTGTTCACACCGGTGCGCATGAACAATCGCGGAAGCAGCATGCTGCCGTACCCGAATGAATCGCAGCCTGGAGAATCAGCGCAATGCGTGTTGGCAACAGTGTCATGTCGTCGCTTGGGACGACCGTTTTTGAGGTCATGTCCCGGTTGGCAAATGAACATGAGGCAATAAATCTGGGACAGGGTTTTCCGGACGAAGACGGTCCGGCAGACATTCGTCAGGTCGCAGCTGACACATTGATCGCGGGCCCGAACCAGTATCCACCCATGGCAGGCCTTCCGGAGTTGCGAAGGGCAATTTCCGACCACTCACGACGGTTCTACGATCTGGCATACGACTGGCAGACCGAGATTGTCGTGACGTCCGGAGCCACGGAGGCCCTGGCAGATTGTTTCATGGCGATGCTGAACCCGGGTGACGAGGTCATACTCATTGAACCGCTTTATGACAGCTATCCACCGATCGCTGCACGTTCCGGCGCAATTCCCCGGTATGTGAGCCTTACTCCTCCCGACTGGACCCTGCCGGTTGACAAGCTCAAGCAGGCCTTCGGGCCCAAGACCGCCATGATCCTGATCAACACGCCCATGAACCCGGCCGCACGGGTCTTTTCGCGCCAGGATCTCGCGTTGATCGCGGATCTGTGTATTTCACATGATGTCATCTGCCTGTGCGACGAAGTCTATGAACATCTCCTGTTTGACGGACGTCGACATCTGCCGATCGCCACCCTGCCCGGAATGCGGGAGAGAACGCTGCGAATCGGTTCGGCCGGCAAGATCTTTTCACTGACCGGCTGGAAGGTCGGATGGGTTGAAGGCCCTGCCGATCTCGTCTCGACCGTCATGAAGACCCATCAGTACATGACATTCACCACGCCGCCCAATCTGCAGAAGGCTGTCGCATTCGGGCTCGGGAAGAGCGATGATTATTATGTGAACCTGCGTGATGTTCTTGAGGACAAGCGGGATCTGCTTTCCGACGGTCTGGCCGCCGCAGGGTTTGACGTACTTCCGTGCGAAGGTACCTATTTCGTGAACACCGATATTCGTCCGCTTGGTTTCAACGGAACAGGCGAGGAGTTCTGTCGCATGATCACGCAAGAGGCGGGTGTAACAGCGGTTCCGGTCAGCGCTTTCACGCAGGCAGGAGACGTGGACAGTCTCATCCGGTTCTGTTTTTCAAAAAGAAACGACGTACTTGATTCAGCCGTCGAACGCTTGGGGAGATTCTTCGCCGCAGGTCGTTGAGTTGTTGTCGAGATTGCGTCTTCTCGTCGCAGTTCCTGTCCATCGCAGCCGATTACCCGTAGATCGGCTGCGCCTGCGAGATATCGCCAGGTTGTGGCGCGATGATCAGCCTTGTCCTGACAACCTCTGCAAGCCTCACAGTCAGACAAGCGGGAGCGGTATCTGCCGAACATGCGACACGACGCATGGGTGCCTCAGCGGCTGAACGGTCTCCTCGTGCATAACTGTCTCGAGACGGTTCCGTGCGTCGTTTCGCAGTGCCGGTGATCATCGACTTTGCCATGCAGCACGGCATGGCGTGCCGATCAGTTCAGATAGTCACGAATCCTTTGTGCCGCCTCGCGTATGTTCTCCATCGAAGCCGCATACGAAAGGCGCAGGAAACCCTCGCCCATCGCGCCGAAGCTCGTTCCATGAACCGTCGCCACGCCGCAATCCTCAAGCAACGCCTGACCGAGTTCCCAGGCGCCGCGTCCCGTACCGGTGATATTCGGAAAGACGTAAAATGCGCCACCAGGTCGGACGCAGCGCAAACCCGGAATGCTGTTGAGCAGGTCAACGATAACCTCGCGCCGTTCCTCGAACGCCCGGCGCATGGTCTCGACGCTGTCCTGCGGTCCTTCAATCGCGGCGATACACGCCATCTGGGTCGCTGCATTCGTGCATGAGTTTGCGTTGACGATCATCTTCTCGATAGCTTCGACAAGACTATTCGGCCAGATTCCGTAGCCGGCGCGCCACCCTGTCATGGCGTATGTCTTTGACCAGCCATCAAGAACGATCAGACGGTCACGAATGGACTCATATCCCAGCAGACTGCGATGCACCTTGTTGTCGAAAACCAGCCGACAGTAGATTTCGTCCGAAAGAATGGCCGTATCCGGATGGTTCTCCAGTCCGGCAACAAGCTTGTCGAGTTCATCGTCGTCGATCACGCCACCTGTCGGATTGCCGGGGCTGTTGATGATAACGAGGCGAGTCCTGGGCGACAGGAGACCCAGAACCTCGTCGGCGCTGAACGAGAACCCGCGATCCTCGTGGAGCTCGATAGGAACCGGTGTTGCACCGGTATAACGAATCATCGATTCGTAAATCGGGAATCCGGGATTCGGATACATGATTTCGACGCCGGGTGATCCGAACATCAGAATAGCGAAGAACATGGTCATCTTGCCGCCTGGTACAACCATGATCTGTTCAGGCGATACCGCGACTCCACGGCGTTGCAGGACATCCGCAGCGACTGCTTCCCTGAGAGGCAGAACACCCGGAGCCGGCGTATAGCCATGATGACCGTCACGCAGGGCGGCGATCGCCGCCTCGACAATATGATCCGGTGTACGAAAGTCCGGCTGACCGATTCCGAGATTGATGATGTCGCGACCTTCCGCCTGAAGCTTGGCAGCGCGTGCAAGAACGGCAAATGCCGTCTCAGAACCCATGTTCTTTAGGTTTTCTGCAGGAATCATGTCTTGTCTGTTGTCCGTGATGGTTGCTGTTCTACATTGACCAAGGACGGTCTTAATCGTACAAAAACGTTTCCTGAACAAGCCCTGTGGTGGCTATAGCTCAGTTGGTTAGAGCGCCTGGTTGTGGTCCAGGAGGTCGTCGGTTCGAATCCGACTAGCCACCCCAAGTCACGGCAACCATTCCGTGTGCGCATCCGACTTCTTTTCGCAAACGACGTAACTTGCGCTCGGCGCAACTTCCTGTTGTCATGAGATCATGAGTCACACCATCCGTCTTTTCGCGATTGCTGCATTTTTCTCGGTCGTTTCCGGTCCGGATGCACTCGGTGGCTGCAGCGATTTGCCGACGCCGAACATCGATTGGCGCAGTTGCAATCTGTCAGGCCGGGATTTTCCCGCGGCGGATGTCTCGGACGGGAACCTGCGGGGTGCATCATTGAGCAATACGGATCTGTCTGACAGCAACCTCTCGGGCATCGACGGCTATCGCGTGCGTTTCGTTGAAGCCAATCTCACGAATGCAGTTTTTGATGGCGCGACCCTGACGTCCGCACGCTTTGACCGCGCCGACCTCTCGGGTGCTTCGATGCGCGATGTTTCAGCGCGCGACACAAAGTTCCTGTTCGCCAATCTCACCGGCGTCGACTTTACCGGTGCACGTCTGCGCGATGTCGATTTCGCCGGCGCTGACCTTTCGGGTGCCCGGTGGACAGATGGCGAGAAGATCTGCGCGGAAGGGTCAAGGGGATTGTGTCGATAGACACAGATCAATTCGTTGCGCGCTCGAGTGCCTGTTCAAGATCCGCGATCAGGTCCGATGCCGTCTCGATTCCGATCGACAGGCGAATCGTGTCATCTGCTGCACCGGCGGCTGCCCGTTCGTGCGGATCGAGTTGTCGATGCGTTGTGCTTGCAGGGTGAATGACGAGGCTGCGGGTATCACCGATGTTTGCGAGGTGACTGAAGAGGTCGAGAGCTTCGACAACACGCCTGCAGTCGTCGAAGCCGCCCTTGAGACCGAAGGTGAAAACGCTGCCATAACCGTTCTGCAGATACTTGTCTGCGAGTGCACGATAGGGACTGGATTCGAGTCCCGCATAGGAAACCCATGATACCGCCGGGTGATGTTCGAGATATGCAGCGACCTCCATGGCATTGTCGCAGTGACGTTGCATGCGCAACGGCAGGGTTTCGCAACCCGTAATGAGATTGAAGGCATTGGTCGGCGAAAGTGCAGCACCGAAGTCACGTAGCGCCACAACCCGTGCCTTTGTCGTGAAACCGAAATCACCAAACGTCTCGGCGAATGTCAGTCCATGGTACGCCGGTTCGGGTGTTGTCATGCCGGGAAACTTCCCGCTCGCAAACCAGTCGAACCGACCTGACTCCACAACGACGCCGCCCATGGAGTTGCCATGACCGCCAATGAACTTGGTTGCCGAATGAACGATGATGTCGGCGCCCCAATGTATGGGTTGACAGAGCCATGGTGTGGCCATCGTGTTGTCGACAACCAGCGGAATTGCGTGCCGTGCAGCAATCGCCCCGAGAGATTCGAGATCAACAACAACACCACCCGGGTTGGCGAGGGATTCCACAAATATCGCCTTGGTTGATTCGCCAATCGCAGCTTCGACAGCGGCCGGATCGTTCGGGTCAACCAGGTCCGCGGTCCAGCCGATCCGTGGAAATGATCGGGTCAACTGCGTTACCGAACCGCCATAGAGATACCGAGATGCAACGACATGATCGCCAGGTTCCAGCAGCGTGAAGAAGACAAGAAACTGGGCTGCATGTCCGGAAGCGCAAGCGACCGCGGCGCGCCCGTCTTCCAGATTGGCCATTCTCTCCTCAAGAACCGCAATCGTGGGGTTGGCAAGCCGCGTGTACATGTAACCGAAAGTCTGCAAGTTGAACAACGATGCGGCGTGATCCGTATCGTCAAATACATAGCTGGTGGTCTGGTAGATTGGTGTCGATCGTGCACCCGTGATGGCATCGGGGCGCGCACCTGCGTGCACGGCACGTGTTTCCAGACCAAACGTGCGTGGCTTGCTACTCATCACTGTCGCCTGACAAATCTATAGCCGCAGGGGCTTGGCTGTAATGATCCCCGAATTGACGCCGCCCCATGACAACTCTCCCGACAATCTTCCGTATTCGATCTTGGGGCACCTGTTCATGACGACCTCAAATCCGGCCGCTTCAGCGCGCTGTGCAGCCGCGTCATTCCGGACACCAAGTTGCATCCAGATCGTTTTCAGCGACCGATGGTTCTCCAACCCGATCGCATCATCAACGACTTGTCCTGCAGCGGCGGAAGACCGGAAGATGTCGATCATCTCAAACGGTTCCGGAATATCCGCAAGTTTTGCATACACTGTTTCGTCGAGGATCTCGGATCCTGCAGCGGCCGGATTGACCGGAATGACGCGATAGCCCTTGTGTTGAAGATATTTCATCGCAAAAAAGCTCGGGCGCACCCATCTTGCGCTTGCGCCGACCATGGCAATGGTCCGTGTTCGCCGCAGGATTGCGCGGATGTATTCGTCTTCGTAGCTGTCGTGATCAACTGTCATGTTGCGGACCAGACGGGTTGCCGCTTTTCCAGAAATGCATCGATGCCCTCTTCGGCATCCCTTGTCTGCATGTTCATGACCATGATTCGACTCGTGTATCGGTAAGCCTCGTCAAGCGGCATCTCGAGTTGATTGTAGAATGCCTCCTTACCGATCGTAACCGCCGTGTGAGACCTTGAGGCAATGGTCGTGGCAAGGTCATGCACCGCATCGGAAAGCTTGTCACACGGTACGACCGTGTTCACAAGCCCGATCTCGCACGCCGTTCGGGCATCAACCGCGCGACCGGTCAGCAGCATCTCAAGCGACTTCTTGCGTCCAACGTTGCGGGAGAGTGCAACCATCGGCGTTGAACAGAAAAGTCCGATCCTCACACCCGGCGTGGCAAACAAGGCACGCTCCGATGCAATGGCAAGATCACAACTCGCAACCAGCTGACACCCGGCAGCCGTTGCGGTCCCCTGCACGCCTGCAATGACGGGTTTCGGATGACGGACAATCGTCGTCATCAAGCGGCTGCACTGCGCAAAGAGTCGTTCAAGATACTCTTCCCCGGAGTTCAGACGCAGTTCGCGAAGATCATGCCCTGCACAGAAAACCGGTCCGTTGGCGGCAATGACAACAACCTGGACCGAAGGGTCTTCGGCGACGTCGTCGAGGGCTTCCTGCACGTCCGACATCAGCGATTCAGAAAGTGCGTTTCTGCTGTCCGGCCTGTTCAGGGTCAACGTAACGATGGCATCGTTCTGTCGGCGCAGGAGTTGCTGATCGGTCATGGCAAAGCAACCTCCCGGATGGCCTGGCGGGTGACGTCGACACAACGCGCCAGTTGATCGTGTGTGGCGATGAATGCCGGTGCGAATTCGATGGACGGACCCTGGGCTCCCCCAATGACCCCAAGTTCAGCCATGCGTCGAACAATGGCTGAAACACGCGCGTCTGGAAGCGGGATCTTTTTCTCGTGATCTGCAGTGAGCTCGACACAGGCCCACATGCCAAGACCGCGCACATCCCCGACAAAAGAAAACTCGCGCAGGGATTGCAGTTGTTCAAGGAACCAGGCACCGGTCTCGCGGGATCGTCTGACGAGGTCCTCACTTTCGACAATCCCGATTGTCGCCAAGGATGCAGCACAGCCACCGGGATGACCGTGATAGGTCTGGATATGGTTGAAGACCTGCAGGGTATCGACAATCTTTCGCGTGGCCGTCGTTGCACTCAGCGGAAAATAGCCTGCTGTAATCGCCTTGCCCGTACTCATGACATCCGGCTCGACATTCCAGTGTTCCGCGGCAAACCACTTGCCGGTGCGTCCGAAACCCGTGATCACTTCGTCCGTGATGAGAAGGACGTCATATCGATCACAGATTTCTCGTATGCGCGCGAAGTAATCGTCTGGCGGAACCTGTACGCCATCTCCCTGCATGACCGGTTCCGCGATGAACGCTGCAACGGTTTCCGGCCCTTCGTGCACGATATGCTGCTCCAGAAAGTCAGCACAGAATTCCGAAACTTCCGACGGGTCCATCCCGAATGGTGTTCGATACAGGGTGGGCGCAGGGATGCGACTGTGACCGGGTACACCCGGTTCGGTAATGGCCCGCGTTCCAAGGTAATCGGTACCGCCAATCGAACCCATTGTGGCGCCATGATAGGCATTCCAGCGCGATACAATCTTGAATGCGTGCGGTTTGATACCCCGGGCGGTGTGATACTGCTTGGCCAGCTTGATGGACATTTCGTTTGCTTCGGACCCGCTGCCAGCGAACAACGTTGCCGTCAGCGAACCCGGGGCAAGCTCGGCAATCTTTGCCGCAAGTCTGACAGTGACATCAGCAAGATTCGTGAACGTCCCGGCGTAATGGAGCGTCTCGAGCTGTTCGCATACGGCCCGTGCGATTCGTGAATTGCCGTAACCGAGTGAACTCGCGCGTGTTTGCGTACCCATCGCGTCGAGATAGGTCCTGCCACTTGCGTCCGTGAGTTCCAACCCGTCGGCATTCGTGAATATGTATGGACCTTCAACACGCACGTCCTGCATGTTCGCAAGTGGAAAAAGAAAGTGATCAAGCGCGTCTTCGGTCAGCTGATCCAGATTGGGAATCGTCATGAAATTTTCTGCTCACGATTTTGAGGCAGTATCGTCCTTGTCCCTGGCGTACGCAAACATGATCCGTCCACGCGTTGCGCGAGGCAACGTATCGGAATCAGATCATCAAACCTGCCCGTGCGCGTTGACAGTCTGATGCGAACTACATAGGTTCACGCGCCTTGATGCACGTGTTGCGCTTGCGCACGTAACCGACGAGATCTGTACATCATGAAAACCTTCGTGGCCAAACCGGCCGAGATTGAACGCAAGTGGTACGTTGTCGATGCTGAAGGGCTCGTGCTGGGTCGCATGGCAGTCGAGATAGCGGACATATTGCGCGGCAAGCACAAACCGTTGTTCACACCCCATGTCGACTGTGGCGATCACGTCGTTGTCGTCAACGCGGAAAAGGTTCATCTCACACACAACAAGCGCGATGGTGAGTCGTTCTACTGGCACACGGGATGGCCGGGCGGAATCAAGAGCCGAACCCTTGGTGAGCGCCTCGATGGCAAACATCCCGAACGGGTCGTCATAAAGGCCGTTGAAAGAATGATCACCCGCAATCCGTTGGGTCGGCAGGTCATGCGGAAGCTCAGGGTCTATGCAGGCCCCAAACATCGCCACGAAGCGCAAAACCCCGAGTTACTGGATCTGGGTGCGCGGAACAGGAAAAACAGGAAAAACGACTGAGCATGGCAAGCGAAATGCAACCTGAAACTCTCATTTCCCAGGCAGGTACGATCGATCCCGTCGAATTGCCGGCACCCAGGATCGACGCACTTGGCCGTGCCTATGCAACAGGAAAACGCAAAAACGCGATTGCGCGCGTCTGGCTCAAGAGCGGTGCAGGTCGCATCACCGTCAACGGCAAATCCGTTGAGGATTACTTCGTACGCGGGACGTGGCGGTTGATCCTGAACCGACCCTTCCACGTCGTCGATCGTGTGGACCGATACGATGTGACGTGTACCGTCAAGGGTGGCGGGCTATCCGGGCAGGCCGGTGCCGTTCGCCATGGCATATCGAAGGCCCTTGCCTACTTCGACCCGACCTTGCGTCGACCTCTCAAGGACAATGGTTTTCTCACACGCGATCCGCGTGTTGTTGAACGCAAGAAGTACGGTCGTCGCAAAGCTCGCAAGAACTTCCAGTTCTCGAAACGCTAACTGATAGCCGCACCGGGGTTGAACAGGCCCGGTCGACTGCCTGAGGTGTCGTGTACGCTGTTCCCGTTCGGCAGATGCACCTCCGGGTATCCGGACTGCCGTTCTATCCAGCCACCGCCGAGAACTTTCGAACCCTGATACATCACGCAAGCCTGACCCGGTGCGATCGCCTCGACAGGTGACGCAAGCACGACTCGTGCCCTTTCGTTTGACAACGGAACAACGGTTGCGTCCGAAGCGGGTTGCGTCGACCTCACCTTGACAGCACAGTGCACGCCTGTCGTCGGAATGTCACCGGTCTGAAGCCAGTTGACGTCCCGTACGGTGAATGATTCGCATCGCAGCATCCCGCGTGGGCCAACAACAATTGCACGTTTCTCGGGATTGACAGAGAGAACATAGAGCGGTTCGCTGGAGGCAATCCGTATCCCGCGCCTCTGACCGACAGTGAAGTTGATGATGCCGTCGTGTCGCCCCAGGACCACGCCTGCCGGATCCAGAATGTCGCCCGGTTCCGATGCATCGGGACGTATCTTGTTGATCACGTCCGCATACCCGCCGCGCGGCACAAAACAGATATCCTGGCTGTCGGGCTTGTCCGACACGCTCAGGTTCAGTTTCCTGGCATACGCACGAACCTCATCCTTTGCCAGTGCACCGATGGGAAATCGCAGATCCCGCAACTGATCCCGCGTGGTCGCGAAAAGAAAATAGCTCTGGTCGCGTGCGGGATCGATTCCGCAATGAAGTTCAGGTGTGCCGTCGCGCTCTATCCGGCGAACGTAGTGTCCGGTTGCAAGAAAATCCGCTCCAAGATCCCGTGCGGTTTCCAACAGGTCGGCAAACTTGACCCTCTGGTTGCAGCGGATACAGGGAACCGGTGTTTCACCCTCAAGGTAACTGTCAGCAAAGTCATCAATGACGGCTTCGCGAAATCGTGTTTCATAGTCGAGAACATAGTGCGGGATATCCAGCGCCGACGCGACCCGTCTCGCATCCCGCACATCCGTTCCCGCGCAACAGGTCTTGCTGCCGCCGACAGCCTGACCGTGATCGTAAAGTTGCAGCGTGACACCAATCACCTCGTGTCCGCTTTCCCTTACAAGTGCTGCAGTAACGGAACTGTCGACGCCGCCCGACATGGCAACAACGACACGCCCGCGTTTTCGCCTGTTCGATGGATCGTGTTCGCTCATTCTTCAAGAAGGTTTTCAGCCGGCCGGAATCACCTTGTGCCTGCAGAGACGCACTAGCGCGTGTGTCACTCCAGCAGCCAGTTCCTGGTTTCGGCGGGTAATGTGACAGTCAATCCGTCGAGTTCCTCAGTCAGGACAATCTGACAGCCAAGTCTGGAGGTACGTGTCAGTCCGAATGCGAGGTCGAGCATGTCTTCTTCATCCTCGGTGGGTTCCTCGAGCCTTTCGAAATCATCCGGTTCCACGATGACATGACACGTCGAGCACGCGAGCGAGCCTTCACACGCCCCTTCAATATCAATGTCGTACTCGCGCGCGATATCCAGGAGCGACAAGCCGACCTGGGCATCGATCTCGATGCGTTGACCTTCCTGATCGATGAATGTGACTCTAGGCATTGGCAACTCCCGGTATCCGCGCTCCATAACCGAAAACCGGAATGGACGTCCATATCGAAGTGATCCGGAACATGGAGCGACGCCGCATCAGGCACTCTCGCTCCGACATTTCACGATCGCATCTGCAAGATATTGCGCTGTGAACTCTATATCCTGACGCGTGGTGAATCGTCCCAGTCCAAGTCGAATTGCAGAATCTGCCGCCCGTTCGTCAAGACCGATGGCGCGCAGGACATGTGACGGTTCCACTTCGGTTGATGTACAGGCTGATCCGGTCGAGAGCGCGAGATCCGGCACACGATTGATCAGGTCGAGAGCGCTGATACCGGCGATGCTCAGACTGAGGTTCCCGGGCAGACGGCTCTCCATGTCACCGTTCACGACAATATCGGCTGTCGTCTTGTCAAGGCGTTCGAGCAGCAGCCGGGACAAGCTCAGCAACCGCGTTGCTTCACGGTCCATTTCCTCCTGCGCAATCTTGCAGGCAGCACCGATACCAACCGCAAGTGCAGTCGGTACCGTTCCGGATCGCAATGTTCTCTCCTGTCCGCCACCGGAGAACAGAGGCTCGATTCGCGCACGCGGCCGTCTCCGGACATACAAGGCGCCAATTCCCTTGGGACCGTAAAGCTTGTGTCCCGAGATACTCATCAGATCGATGTCCTGTCGGGAAACATTGATCGGAATCTTGCCGACTGCCTGGGCGGCATCGGTATGAAACAATGCGCCGCTGGCATGCGCCAGTCGCGCGATTTCCGCGATAGGCTGGATTGTTCCAATCTCGTTGTTTGCCGCCATGACCGTGACGAGAAGCGTGTTCTCGTCGAGAGATCGTTCGAGTTCATTCAGGTCCAGCAGACCATTTTGCTGAACCGGCAGGAAGACAACGTCAAAACCCTCCTGCGTAAGACTTCTGACACTCTCGATCACACACTTGTGCTCGGTTTCGAGCGTTATGATCCGGTTTCGCCTGTTCCTGAACCGCCTTTCGAACCGTGCTGCACCCTTTATGGCAAGATTGTTTGATTCCGTAGCACCGGACGTGAAGTGAACTTCCCGTGGATCCGCGTTGATCAGGACCGCAACCTGTGCCCGGGCACGCTCGACCGCTTCAGCGGCATTGCGACCGAATTCGTGCGTGAGGGAATGAGGATTCCCGAAATCTTCCGTAAACCAGTGCCAGACTTCCTCCGCAACGCGGGGATCGATCGGCGTCGTTGCCTGGTTGTCGAGGTAAACCGGCAAGGAAAGTGAATCCACGAGGGGATCACGCAGCAGCGCGTCGACCGGCGAGAAGAGCATGCGCCCTCGACCAGGTCGCGACTGCCGCATGACAGTGGTCCGCCGTTGTATTCCATCCGAGACTGAATCGCACCGCATGACTTGCGAGCTCGGGGAGGCCCATTGCAGCCACAACGTGCGATGCCGACATCTTTCCGGAGGAACACGCAGCGCCGGCGCTGATTGCAATACCGTCAAGATCAAATGTCATCACCAGCGTTTCCGAATCCACCGCGGGATGCGCTATGCACAGGGTATTGGCGAGGCGCGCGGTATTTCCACCCAGCACAATCGAACCGGGGGCAATGTCGCACATTCTTGTCTGGATCTCGTCACGAAGATTTTGAATACGCACCTGTTCGTCGTTGGCCGCGTCCAGAAGCGCCGCCCCGAAGGACGCAATCGCCGGCAGGGCTTCTGTTCCGGCACGATATCCGAACTCCTGACCACCACCCCTCAGACGGGGCGCGATCATGTCCGGCCGATGCATGATCAGAGCACCCGCGCCAGCCAGACCGCCGAGTTTGTGGGAAGAGACCGTGATGAAGTCCGCGTCCATCCATCGGCCATCGGTTCGTCCGATAGACTGGACAGCATCCGTGTGGACCAGGGCACCACATTTTCTTGCAACATCCAGAACGTCACTGACAGGCTGGATCACACCGGTCTCATTGTTTGCTGCCATGACAGAGACAAGCACCGGTTGTTCGCTCGTCGCGAGCAGCGTCTCGAGGATATCAACCCGCAACACACCATCTTGATCGACGGGTATCTGTGTCTGTCCCCCACAAGCCTGGAGAACAGAGGGATGTTCTGTCGCGGACACGAGAATTCGTCGCCCGGTGAACCCGCCAAGAACCAGATTGTTTGCTTCCGTTGCGCCAGACGTGAAAACCACGCTGGTTGGCTGAATATTCAGAAATCGTGCAATGTCGTCACGTGCATTTTCGATTATAGACCGGGCGATTCGACCCTGACGATGAACCGACGACGCATTGCCCACGCAGGCAAACGCATCGACCGCCGCATCGCGTGCTCGTTCACGCAGTGGCGATGTCGCATTGTAATCGAGGTAAATCGTCAAGAAACACTCCTGTCACGAGCCGCCAAACCGGCGTACCGACAAGCAGGCGCATTCACCGCGCGATACGTCACTGTGACAACCGGTAAACACGGACAGATTTCGGCCATCGGGTGCACGGATACCCTGCCGTCACCTTAAACCGTCGCCGCCCTGTCTTCATCTCCGGTATCGTGCACCGTACCGATACCCTGGGCCTCCCCGGTAAGGCGCTCACCTTCGAGTTCGGTCACACGCGTCTCGAGCTTCGTGATGTGATCCAGCAATCCGTTCAATGCCTTGCTGACCGGATCGGGCATGTCCGACGATGAGACACCGTAGGCAGCGAATATCCGTTCCCGTTCGTCACCGCGCTCAAGAATACGGCCTGGAATACCCACAATCGTTGATCCTTCCGGCACGTCCTTGACGACGACTGCATTCGAGCCCACCGCTGCACATGTGCCGACGTTGATGGGACCCAACACCTTTGCACCTGCGCCCACAACAACATTGTCACCCAGTGTCGGGTGTCGTTTCCCCGTGTTCCAGCTCGTGCCACCAAGTGTCACGCCCTGATACAGCGTTACGTTGTCACCGATCTCGGCCGTCTCGCCGATAACCACGCCCATGCCATGATCAATGAACAGACCACGACCAATCGTCGCACCAGGATGAATCTCGACACCACTGATGAACCGACCAACATGCGTGACAAAACGGCCGACCAGTTTCATGCGACGGCACCAGAACCAATGGCCAATCCGGAAGAAAACAATGGCATGGAAGCCCGGATAGCACAGGGCGACTTCCAATCGATTGCGGACCGCAGGATCACGACCAAAGGCCGCAGCCAGATCATCTCTTATGATTTTGAACATGGTTTGCTTCCACGGAAAACTCGCGGTTCGAGATACGGCACCGAACCGTGTACCGTGTAACAATCTTCATATAGGCTTGTTCCATTCAGTCAAGTTGCGCGAATCCAATCGACACAAAGGTTTGCGGGTTGCCTCAAACAATTATCAAGGGTCCGGCCGGCAGACTCGAAGCACGCGTCCATTGCGTTTCGGACGGCTCGCCTCCCCTGGCCGTGATCCTGCATCCTCACCCGCTCCATGGTGGAACGATGAACACGAAGGTGGTCTACACGCTTTTTCGTTGTTTCGTGAACATGGGATTTGCGGTTGCACGATTCAATTTTCGTGGTGTCGGCGACAGCGAAGGCAGTTTCGATCATGGTAACGGCGAGGTCGATGATGCGATTTGTGTGTTGCGTTGGCTGCAGGCGCAATACCCTCGACACGGGCCGGTCTGGTTGGCAGGATTTTCGTTCGGCGGGCGTGTGTTGCTTCGAACCCTCGCGGCATACCCGGGAATTGACGGGTTTGTCGCTGTTGCGCCCTCTCTGGAGAAGCGGTCACCACAGGAGGGCATACCCTGCAACGGCCTTGTCATACAGGGTGATGCGGACGACGTCGTGAATCCGCAGGAGGTTGCCGAGTGGTCACGCGACGGGACCAGCAATGCAACCGTGAAGATGGTCGCGGGCGCCGGTCACTTTTTCGAGCGCGAACATGTTCTGCTTCAGGAACTTGTTGATTCCTGGGTGCGCCCGCGCATTCAATCCTGATTTCACACGTGCGGATTCCGCCTCACGAATATTCCGATTCGGAACAGGGCCATGTTTCCACTTCAATTGACGTGTTGCTGCTCTCGAATCATGCGATGAGCCCGTTCCGATTGCCTTCTGGCAAGAATTGATTCACCGGTTCGCACCCTTGGACAGGAATCCTTCGGGACGTTTGTGCGGTCGTTTTGCGGAATAGCATCCATTGTCCCCTTCCGAACGCGATTTCAACGGAGCGTCCAATTGTTCAGCTGGAGCCCTGCGCACGTCACCAACCGGTTTCCAGGCGAACATGCGCAGATGCCTTGGTTGCCGCATCGCTGACGTGGCAACGTATCCTGCTTGCACGTGAACAACATCGATTCCGCACGGGCAGAAAACCGAACCAACCAGACGCACACAACCCTATCGTGACCGGATTTCTCCGAAACCAGTCAGGCGGGTTTCGTGACCTACCAAAGGGGGTCTATTGGGGTCTCAATTCCGCAGGCGCGTTCAATCACTTCAGCCGCATCAAGAGCCATGTCCTCACGGTACCGACCAGCAATGATCTGCACCCCTGACGGTACATTGTCCGTGGCGCCGGTTGACACGGATACGGACGGTAATCCGACCAGGTTTATGGCAACCGTGAGACGGTTTGCAGTAAAGATTTCCGCCACCCGTTCGCCACTGATGAGATCCTCTCCCTGACGCAGTGGCGGTTCAGTCGAAACCGGACCAACGATGACGCCGTACTCTTCTGTATCCTCCAGTAGCTCACGAAGGTATGTCGCCCGACGCACCGCCTGTCGCAGATAGGACTCGAGATCCTCGATCGGCTCCGCGTTTCCACGGATGAGATTCCGTGCAGCCTTGTAGTTGTCGTATGCCGTATTGATTTGCGGACTGCCGAATTCTCGAATGTCCGGCTCCATCAGCAGCTGCGCTTCGGTCAGGAGCAGTTCATTCCAGAGCCGCGCCATGTCCATGATGGAATCAAGGGGAACCTCGGTCACCTGATATCCGGCGTCGTTCAGCGCATCACCAGCCCGCCTGACGGCTTCACCAACCTGCGGATGTACACCTTCACCGGATGGGTCTGCACAGATTGCTGCGCGGGGCGGTTCATGCGGCGCTTCATGATTCAATGGCGCCGGGACCCACCAGGGATCGCGTATGTCTCGCATGGACATCGCCTCAAGCGCCATTCTGCATTCCGCCACGGTTCGTGCCAGCGGACCCTGAACGCTCATCAACTGGATTGTCAGTGGCCGCTCGGTCGTCATCGACGGGTTGTGTGCTGGTACGCGTCCCAATGTGGGCCGAATACCTGCCAGACCACACGCATAGGCCGGATAACGTACGGAACCGCCAAGATCGTTGCCATGGTTTATCGGGCACATGCCTGACGCGCATGCAGCCGACGCACCTCCGGAAGACCCACCGGGCGTCAGGTCAGGATGCCAGGGATTACGTGTCCGACCGCGAAGTTCGTTATCGGTCATGTAACGCAGAGAAAATTCCGGTGTATTGGTGCGACCGATGATGATCGCACCTGCCTTGCGCAGATTCGAAACAACCGGAGAATCGTGTTCCGCGGGTTCGTTATCGGCATAGGACGAAACACCGTTGGTCGTCGGGTGTCCCTTGAGGTCGACATTTTCCTTGATTGTGACGGGGACGCCGTGCAGCAAACCAAGTGCCTCGCCATTGCGTTGGCTGCGGTCTGCTTCGACAGCAGACCGGCGTGCGTCATCGTCCATGCGAACAGTGATTGCATTGAGTTTTTCGTTGACCGTTTCAACCCGCGAGAGGTGGCTTTCGAGCACCTCTTCAGCAGTCGTACTGCCGGTTCGAATTGCCGAAGCAATGTCCACTGCGCTCTCGCGCCACCATTCGGTCATGGCATATCCTTCACATTCCTGGGAATCGACACGTCGAAATACATCTGTTTGCGGAAGGTTTTCCACACCGTATTGCAGAAATTCTCAATTCCCCGAACTGGCGTGCCCGCAAGAAATTGCCGGAAAGGTTACGCGTGCGGCACCTGACGCGCATCAAACCAGACTTCGACACATCCTATCCCGCAGACAAACCGGGTTCCTGCAAGGGATACCCCCGGACATGCGTCGACACAGTGCGGAAGATGATCTGCATCGACCTGTGAACGTCATTTTGAACCGGAATTTCGCACAGGCGCGATACAACAATCTTCACAAGAGCGGTGCGGTCATTCATCATGCCGCCGCATTTCCAATTGCCTTCCGGGATCCTGATGAAGGTCGCAGTACTCAAGGAGCGGCACGCTGGCGAACCACGTGTCTCGGTATCGCCTGACACGGTTAAACGTCTTGCAGGTGCCGGTGTTGAAGTTTCGATTGAATCAGGCGCGGGTCTTCGTTCCGGTATTCTGGACGATGCCTATGAAAAAGCAGGCGCAACCATCGCAGATGGCCCCGTACAGGCACTGGCGGGCGCCGGTCTGGTTTTCAAGGTTCGTCGCCCGGTCGTTGAAAGCGAAGGTGCGATCGACGAACTCTCGTTGATTCCCGACAACGCCATATTGATCGGCCTGCTCGACCCGTATGCCGACAAGGGACAATTCAAGGCATATGCGCAGAAGCGGCTGACTGTACTCTCGATGGAACTTGTCCCGCGTATCAGTCGCGCCCAGTCAGTCGACGCGTTGTCGTCCCAGGCGAATCTTGCGGGTTACAAGGCGGTTTTTGACGCCTGTATCTATTTCAAGCGAGCACTGCCGCTCATGATGACGGCTGCCGGTACGGTCGCGCCGGCACGCGTACTGATTTTGGGTGCAGGTGTGGCCGGATTGCAGGCGATCGCAACAGCCCGCCGACTTGGTGCCGTCGTATCGGCGTTCGATGTTCGCCCTGCCGTCAAGCAACAGGTCGAAAGTCTCGGCGCGAGCTTTGTCGAGGTCGAGGGCGCGGGCGATGCCGAGACGGCCGGCGGTTACGCCAAAGAGATGGACGAGGAGTACCGCGCGCGGCAGGCGCAGGCAATCGAGACTGCACTCGCCCGCAATGATATCTGCATAACGACTGCGAGAATACCCGGTGCACCGGCACCGTTGCTCATCACCGAAGCGATGATCGACAAGATGAAACCAGGTTCCGTCATCGTCGATCTGGCCGTGGAGGACGGTGGAAACTGCGCACTGTCGCAGCCGGGTCAGGTTGTTCAGACCAACCACGTCACAATCGTCGGCTTCCTCAATGTCGCCGGACGGTTGGCGACGGACGCGTCAGCGCTGTATGCCCGCAACTTGTACAATCTGGTCGAGCCGTTTCTGGACAGGGAGAGCGGCGATCTGACCCTTGATTTTGAAGACGAGATCATCGCCGGTTGTTGTGTCATGCGAAACGGCTTGCTGCTTCAGAAATCGTTGTTGAATGGTGAGGATGGTTAGCCCGATGGAAGCTGCATTAGATCCCTTCATATTCAGGCTGACGATCTTCGTGTTGGCCATTTTCGTCGGGTATCATGTCGTCTGGGCCGTTACGCCTGCACTGCATACGCCCCTGATGTCTGTCACCAATGCGATTTCGAGTGTCATCATCGTGGGCGGACTCATTGCCGCAGGTCCGTCCGGTATGGAACTGCCTAAACTACTCGGGTTCGCGGCCGTCACGCTGGCGGCCATCAACATCTTCGGCGGGTTCACCGTTACGCAACGAATGCTGCAGATGTACCGTAAAAAAGATCGCAAGCGCTAGGTGATCGCCAGATGAACGCCAATCTGTCTGCGCTCGCCTATCTTGTCGCATCTGTCTGTTTCATCCTTGCACTGAAAGGGCTTTCTTCGCCGGCCACGTCACAGCGTGGCAACCTGGTCGGCATCATCGGCATGGCGATCGCGATTGTCGTCACTGTCGCCAATCCGCACGTCATCTCGTATGAATGGATAGTCGGCGGGCTGGTTCTCGGCGGTGTCATTGGTGTCACGATCGCCCTGAAGATCAATATGACTGCGATGCCGCAGCTTGTCGCCGCATTTCACAGTCTTGTCGGTATGGCCGCGGTACTCGTTGCTGCGGCAGCGCTCTATTCACCGGCGGCGTTCGGGATCACTGATTCCACCGGTGCTATTCGTCTTGCCAGCAGAATTGAGATGGTGCTTGGCATGGCAATCGGCGCAATCACGTTTTCCGGTTCTGTCATCGCATTCGCCAAACTGCAGGGGCTTGTATCCGGTTCCCCCGTTGTGTTCCGGGGCCAACACCTCCTGAACCTCCTGATCGGTCTTGCCATGATTGCCGGCATGGTGATGTTCGCCCTCGATCAGGGGGTTGACGCATTCTGGATTGTCGCGGCGCTTGCTTTCCTCATCGGTGTGACGTTGATCATTCCCATCGGCGGCGCCGACATGCCCGTGATCGTTTCAATGTTGAACAGCTATTCCGGTTGGGCTGCCGCCGGCATCGGATTCACTCTGGAAAACGAGTTGCTGATTGTAACCGGCGCTCTTGTCGGTTCCTCCGGTGCGATCCTGAGCTACATCATGTGCAAGGGAATGAACCGTTCGTTCGTGAACGTCATTCTGGGTGGTTTCGGGACCGGTGATTCAGGCGGGATCAGCCAAGCCGATCAGACTGTCAACCGTGGTAGCGCAGAGGATGCTGCGTTCATCATGCAGAATGCGCAGAAGGTGATCATCATTCCCGGTTATGGAATGGCGGTTGCCCAGGCCCAGCATTCATTGCGCGAGATGGCAGACAAATTGAAGGAAATGAACGTCGAGGTTGCTTACGCTATTCATCCTGTCGCAGGACGCATGCCCGGTCATATGAATGTACTTCTCGCCGAAGCCAACGTTCCGTATGACGAAGTGTTCGAACTTGAGGAAATCAACGCCCAGTTTGCCGGTGCGGACGTCGCCTTTGTCATTGGGGCCAACGACGTCTGTAATCCACTTTCCAAGACCGATCCGTCGAGCCCCATCGCCGGCATGCCGGTTCTCAACGCCGAAAACGCATCAACTGTCCTGGTCGTCAAGAGATCACTGTCGCCCGGTTATGCCGGTATCGACAATCCCCTGTTCTATATGGACAACACGATGATGCTGTTTGCCGACGCCAAGAAGATGGTTGAGGACATCGTGAAAACCCTGGATTGACGTTCGGTCATTCAGGATCGTTCAAGACTGTTCTTGTGATACCCGAACCGCCGTGGTTGGCTGCACAGATTCCCCGCGGATTGATCTGAAGTCAGAACGCGTTGTGCTGTTATCTGGACGCCACCAAGCGCAACGGAGACTGATATTCGCAATGTATTGACGCGCATGAAGCCGAACCGCGTGAAAACTCTGTAGACTTTTCCTCACGGTAGAACAGCGGCGTCAGAACGCTGCGAAAAGGTGACAGTTTCGGTTGTGTCATGACGGAATCGAGACACGATCATTGGTATCAGTCCGCCAGGCATCCGGCCTGCCGATCGAAGGCGAGGCTGGTGTCGGTTATCTGCTGCGGCCGGGCTTCGATTTGCCCAACGTGACGTTCATCTACGATCAGGTCGATGCGCTTGCCGCAGGTCTTTCCTACGTGGAAAACACCGGAGATCCGGCACGGGCCACAGCGGCACGCGTACGAAAATCCAGGCAAGCATGCCTCGACCCAAGGAACGCACGCTCGCCGACGCGCCGCACTACAGTCTTCACGACAGGTGCGGTGCAACGCTGAATGCGACCTTGCTCCGCGAGCGGAGGATCATCCAGTTTGACGACCGCTACAGCGAAGCGAACCTGACCGGGTGCCGCGTGCGTCTTCTCGTTTTTTTTGGAATTTGACTGAAGTCTGGATGTTTTCAGCTTGATGCGAACACAGGCAGGACTTCCGTACTATCAGGTTCGATCGTACGGCGAACCCCGTCGTAAGGTGCGAAGAATTCGATGAGGATGATGCGAAAGGGCTGCCTACCTTCAATAAAACAGCAGCGGTGCGACCGCATTGCGCCCAGGTCGGGAAAACGCCCACCGTTGCCATTGCACACAGTGTCAGTCTGTGTTCCGGGTGCGGCTCACTTCCAGTCAGATCCCGGCTTCACGCCTGAGCCGCAATGGAGCACGACTGCATCCTCGGCACCGCCATCAAGACCGACAACGCCGCTCGCACAAGACTGTTCGACGAACTCAATCAGAGCAGGGAAATCTCTCCGGAAACCGACATGCGTATGCAGCTACGGCACCGAAACAATTCAACCTGTTTGATGCGTTTTGACAGGAACAGGACCCGCGTTCAGGAGGTCCGAATACAGGCTTGACTCCCTGTTCGGAATCGTCAGAGATTGCCTTCTCTCTGTGCGCGCTTGCGCGCGAACTTTCGCGCCCGCCGGACAGCTTCAGCGCGTTCGCGTTTCTTCTTTTCGGACGGCTTTTCAAAATGCCGACGAAGCTTCATTTCGCGATAGACCCCTTCGCGTTGCAGCTTCTTCTTGAGTGCACGCAGAGCCTGGTCGATATTGTTTTCACGAACGATTATGTGGACGATGAGCTTCTCTCCCTGGTTGAAATCCGGTCCGTCCGGATTGGCAGCCTCCTTACCACGCCGAATTTTGACTGTGAACCCCTGCGAACCTTCTGTGTCGTCCGGGGTGTCACACGCATAATCACTGGACTGGTCCACATATGAACTTTGTCGAGGTCGTTCGCAAACTCCGGATTGCGCCGCCCAATGACCATGTCCCCGGTCTGCGGTTCATTGTGCTGCGTATCTTCCTTCCCTTCGCAGCGGGATACTTCCTTTCCTATCTCTATCGAACGGTCAATGCCGTACTCGGTCCGATCCTGGAAACCGCGTTCATGGTCAGTTCGTTTTCGGTCGGACTGTTGACCGGTGTCTTTTTCATCACCTTTGCAAGTGTGCAGATACCGCTCGGGATGTCGCTTGACCGTTTCGGACCCAGACGAACCCAGATCATGCTGCTTGGAGTCGCAGCGATTGCATCCTTCCTGTTCGCATTCGGGAACGATTTCACCGTACTGACATTCGCGCGTGCACTGCTTGGCGTCGGTACAGCTGGCTGCCTGCTGGCATCATTCAAGCTGTTTGCCCTGTGGGTCCCGAGACAGAAACTCCCCCTCGTCAACGGTCTCCTGCTTGCGTTCGGTGGAGCCGGTGCGATGGCAGCAGCATCACCCGCTCACCTGGTCATTGACGCGTTCGGATGGCAAACGCTGTTCGTCATCACCGGCGTGATGACACTCCTGGTCGTCCTGACAATCGGACTTGTTGTCCCGGAACGCACCGCAACAGATGCCGCACTGGCGCCGCGGGGACAGTGGCGTGGTATTCGCCAGATACTGGGATCCCGGCTTTTCTGGTCTGTCGCACCATTGGTGATGACTGCGCAGGCTGCATGGATGTCAACCCAGGCTCTCTGGTTTGGACCATGGCTCAGGGACATCGGCGGTCTGCAAGCCAACGAGGCAGCGAACGCGCTCTTCATTGGCGGATTCGGAATGTTGCTCGGTTATGCCAGCCTTGGCTGGCTCGCTGAACGCCTGAGTCGTATCGGCGTTCCGGTCGGGTTTGTCGCCGGCATTGCGACAGGCCTGTTCATTGTCGTGCAAATCCTTCTGGCAACCGGTTCAACACTTCCTGCATGGTTCCTGACCGCAGCGTTCGCTTACACCGGCGGTGCACCGACGATTTTCTACGCGGCCCTGACACAGAAGTTCCCGGTTGCAATGGCCGGGCGCGTCAACACGTCGCTCGCGATGTTCACTTTCATGCTTGCTGGAATCCTGCAGTTTTCAGTCGGTTTCGTGCTCGACCTCTTTCGCTCGACTAACGGAAGCGTTGCCGAAGAGGGGTATCTGATTGCGTTCGGCGGTTGGGCGCTCGTTCAGATTGTCTGCTTTGCGTGGTTTCTTTTCAGGCAGCGTTCCTGAATTCCGGCAGCATCCCGGACAGGTATTCCTCCATCACTGCCTTGTCGTAACGGACGCGAATTGTCTTTCCTTCACGCAACCATGCATCGTCGGCATCGGCAATGCCGTTGCTGTTGATGATGCGTTTGATCGCAGCGATGTAGTCGGACCCGCCCTCGGAATAGGATTCCAGTTCGTCTATCAGATCCAGACCGCGCAGCGGCTTGCCGGCAGACCGCAAGGCTGCGCGGAGGCGTCGAAATCCGCCATAGGGCGGGTGGGAATTGAGATTGAGAATGTAGGCGTCGATGGATTCCAGCATCGAGTGGAACGGGCGAACACTGAATTCAGGTGCATCTGCTGCAGGATCGTCGGGCACCATGCCGTGTTCGTGCCAGACCCGCTGCCCGAAAAGCGCGTTTCCGGACAAGAAGAAACGGGATGTTCCCCATCCGCTCTCCTGAACCGCCTGCGCCAGGGCAAGCGACAAGGGAACCGTATCAACACGCATCAGCAGCTCCGCAACCGCTTCACCGATCAGATCACGTCCAAGGGGTACATCCACTTTGTACTTGCGGCACATTTCAAATAACCAGTTGGCGTCGTCGTGTGACAGGTCGGTCACATCCCGAAACAGTTGCAGGCGTTCTCTTTCAATACGAACGCTTTCGTTCGCCATCAGGATCAGTGGTGCGACAACCGTCAGAAACAGGGTTTTCTTCAGACGAACATTCTCGCCTTCAAGTATGTCGTTGCAGCCTGCGACCGGATTTGATTCGAACATGAGCCGTGGTACGCCGTCGGTTCCACGCCCCCAGTTCTCGATTGTGAAACCGTAACTCTCATAGAGCGGTACGACTTCGGTGCAGCTTTGCAGGACGACAGTTTCTTCGTCGGAGCGGAGTACCAACCAGACGACACCAATGCCCGAAAGAACCAGGACAGCAAGTAACGCCATAAGACTCCGCATCAGCTTGCGACGGAGAGCTCCAGAATTGTCCATGGTCCAGAAAGATCATCTCCCGTCCCCCAACCCGGGT
Source organism: Alphaproteobacteria bacterium (assembly GCA_965200745.1). Taxonomy (GTDB): domain Bacteria; phylum Pseudomonadota; class Alphaproteobacteria; order SP197; family SP197; genus SP197. The sequence goes on along the minus strand of CBDAUZ010000001.1, from coordinate 1,753,149 downwards.
CTATCGGGTCGGTACGGGTTCATCTCCTGTGTAGTCGTAAAATCCCCTGCCCGTCTTGCGACCCAGCCATCCTGCCTCGACGTACTTGGCAAGCAACGGACACGGTCTGTACTTTGTGTCTGCCAGACCGTCGTAGAGAACCTGCATCACCGAGTAGCAGACATCGAGGCCGACAAAGTCGGCAAGTTCCAGCGGACCCATCCTGTGATTGGCGCCAAGGCGCATGGCGGTGTCGATCGACTCGACGGTTCCGACACCCTCGTAGAGAGCATAGACCGCCTCGTTGATCATCGGCAGGAGTATGCGGTTCACAATGAACGCCGGGAAATCTTCGGCGTTTGCCGGCACCTTTTCCAGTTTGACTGCGAGTTCCCTGACCGCTTCAAATGTCTCGCTATCGGTCGCGAGGCCGCGAATAAGTTCGACAAGTTTCATGACCGGCACCGGGTTCATGAAGTGCATGCCCATGAACTGGCCCGGTCGGTCCGTCGCCGCCGCAAGGCGGGTGATCGGAATGGACGACGTGTTGGTGCAGATGATCGCCTCGGCCTTCAGGTTTTTCGTAAGTTCCGAGAAAATCGCTTTCTTTACACTCTCGTTTTCCGTTACGGCCTCGATCACGCAATCGCAGTCGCGCAACTCGGCACTGCTGCCCACAACCGATATTCTCGAAAGCGCATCCTGCATTTCAGCATCGGTTATGACACCCCGTCGAACCTGACGCTCCATATTGCCGCGAATGATTTCCAGTCCGGCCTGCGCAAAGGCAATGTCTCGATCCATGAGCCTGACGGGAAGATTCGCCAACGCACACACGTGAGCTATGCCAGAGCCCATTGCGCCTGCACCAATCACACCTATGCTGCGAATCTCCATCGTCTCTCGCTCCTGTAGAAATCAGCGCGCGGCTATGCCCTGACGCTCGAGTTCCGACTTCAGTTCGGGAACAGCGTCAAAAAGGTCGGCAACCAGTCCGAAGTCTGCGACATGGAATATGGGCGCTTCCTCGTCCTTGTTGATGCAGGCAATGACCTTGCTGTCCTTCATGCCCGCGAGATGCTGGATCGCACCGGAAATACCGATGGCCATGTACAATTCCGGCGCGACGACCTTGCCGGTCTGGCCGACCTGGTAGTCATTCGGCACATAGCCCGCATCGACTGCGGCACGGCTTGCGCCAACCGCCGCACCGAGAATGTCCGCTATCTCCTCGAGCATGCCGAAGTTCTCGCCGGCCTTCATGCCGCGTCCGCCCGATATGACAACGCGCGCCGTTGTGAGTTCAGGCCGCTCGTTACTCGAAAGCGCCGCACCCTCAAAAGTCGAAAGACCGGAATCCGGGTTCGCGTCCGTTGACTCGATTGCCGCAGAACCACCTGTTGCATCGGTCGCGTCAAACGCTGTCGTTCTGACCGTTACGAACTTTGTACTGTCGCCGGACTGCACCGTTGCCATGGCATTGCCGGCGTATATCGGTCGCACAAACGTGTCGTCTGATACCACTTCCGTGATATCCGAAACCTGTTGCAGATCGAGCAATGCGGCCGCTCGCGGCATGATGTTCTTGCCCGTCGTCGTCGCACCGGCCATGACATGCGTAAAGTCGGATGCAAGACGTGCAACAAGCGGTGCAACATTCTCGGCGAGTTGATCACGGTAGACAGGATCATCTGCCACCAGAACGCGTGAGACACCGGAAACTGCAGCGCACGCCTCGGCAACCGGGGTGCAGTTTTCTCCCGCAACCAGGAGACAAATGTCATCGCTGATCTGGGCTGCTGCGGTCACCGTATTCAGCGTTGCAGCGGAGAGGTTGCCGCCGTCATGTTCGGCATACACCAGAATTGCCATGTCAGATCACTCCTGCTTCATTATGCAGCTTGTCGACCAGTTCGCTGACCGATGACACCTTGATCCCGCTCTTGCGCTTGGGTGGTTCCTCGACACTCAGGACCTTGAGGCGCGGTGCCGGGTCGACCCCGAGATCTGCCGGCGACTTCTTGTCGATCGGCTTCTTACGCGCCTTCATGATGTTTGGAAGGGAGGCGTAACGCGGTTCATTGAGACGCAAGTCAACGGTGAGAATTGACGGAAGCGTGAGATTTACGGATTCGAGCCCGCCATCAACCTCGCGTACAGCCTTGATATGACTATCCGTTACCTCCACCTTCGATACAAACGTACCCTGTGCCCAACCGAGAATACCTGCGAGCATCTGGCCGGTCTGGTTCGCGTCGTCATCGATTGCCTGCTTGCCGAGAATCACGACTTGTGGTTCCTCTTCAACCACAAGTGCCTTGAGCATCTTGGCAACAGCGAGGGGTTCCAGGTCGCCATCATGGACAACATGAATGGCCCGGTCGGCGCCCATGGCCAGTGCGGTTCGCAGCGTTTCCTGACTCTGTGTCGGACCCAGGGACACGGCAACAATTTCGCTTGCAATACCGGCTTCCTTGAGACGAACCGATTCCTCGACGGCAATCTCGTCAAACGGATTCATAGACATCTTCACGTTGGCGAGATCGACTCCGGAACGATCCGCCTTGACGCGAACCTTCACATTGTAATCGATGACCCGCTTGACCGGGACCATGACCTTCATCAGCAGTTTCTCCAGACACGAACCGAATGTGAAAAAATGAATTTCGCAGTTTCAACGCATGCTTGTGCGCGTGGAACCTATGGGAGCGTTCAACCCGATGTCAACGCGTGAGGACTGCACCTGCCATCGCATCATGAACCTGCGTTGTCGTTCCGGGTACCGCCCGGCGTCCACAGGACGTCGCCTGCTCCCCTGTCATTCAGCCAGCGCGCCATGACGAACAGATGATCCGAGAGGCGATTGGCGTATGCCAGTGCTTCCGCATTCACCTCTTCCCGATCTGCAAGTTCCGCTACCAGACGTTCCGCCCGTCGCACGACTGTACGTGCGGCGTGAAGATATGATGACACGATCGAGCCTCCTGGCAGGATGAACGACGTCAGCGGTTGCAACGCGTCGTTCATCCGATCAATTTCGGTTTCGAGGCGTCTCACCTGTTCAGGTGTGATTCGCAATGCGCCAGCTGTGCGCCGTCCATCGTGCGGCGTACACAGGTCGGCACCAAGATCAAAGAGATCGTTCTGGATGCGCGCAAGAATCTCGTCATCTGCACCCGTTGTATGCTGCCGTGCCAGCCCCAGAAGGGCGTTCGCCTCGTCAAACGTACCGTAGGCCGCAACCCTGACATCCTGCTTGGGTACACGTCGTCCATCGCCCAGTGACGTCTGCCCCTTGTCACCACCACGGGTATAGATCCGGTCAAGCTTGACCATCGCGATTCACGAACTGCCCAACAGGATGAACAGCAGCGCGAGCAGAATCAGGGCAGCAAACTGGAACCCGACGCGCAGCCGCATCAGCAGGTTGCCATGTTTGCGGTTGAACTCGCCACCGCGGGCAAAACTGGCAATTCCGACGAACAGTGCACCCAGTGTGAGCACAATGAACCCGAATATCACGCCGACCATCCAGTTCATGTTCTTTTCACCTGCGTTTCAATCGATGCGTGAATATTCGTTTCGGCACTTCTGTTCGCGTCAATTTGCATCAGCAAGCAGCCTGCGGGCGATAACCTGTGCCTGAATTTCCGCCGCGCCTTCGAATATGTTGAGAATTCTGGCGTCGCACAGGATGCGGCTGATCTCGAACTCCTGCGCGTATCCGTTTCCACCGTGTATCTGCAGGGCATTGTCCGCATTCGCCCAAGCGACCCTGGCAGCCAGCAACTTGGCCATTCCCGCCTCAAGATCACAGCGACGGTTGTCGTCCTTCTGCCGCGCAGCATACCATGTGATCTGACGCGCAACCATGGTCTCCACGGTCAACCAGGCGATCTTGTTGGCGACACGCGGAAACTCGATCAACGCCCGCCCGAACTGCCGGCGTTCGGTCGCATAGGCAAGGCCAAGTTCGAGTGCACGCTGTGCAACACCGACTGCGCGTGCTCCGGTCTGTATGCGCGCGGTCTCGAATGTCGCCATCAACTGCTTGAAGCCCTGCCCTTCCTCACGACCGAGAAGATCGCAGGTCGGTACTTCGAAACCGTCAAATGCGATCTCGTACTCCTTCATGCCACGATACCCGAGCACCGGAATCTCGCCTCCGGACATCCCGGCCGCCGGAAACGCATCCGATGTCGTCCCGCGTGGTTTTTCAGCCATGAGCATCGAGAGGCCGCGGTACCCCCTTTCGTCCTGGTTCGTTCGCACGAGAAGTGTCATCAGATCCGCTCTCGCAGCATGCGTGATCCAGGTCTTGTTTCCCGTGACGCGATACACCTCCCCATCGCGCTCGGCGCGCGTCTTCAGGCTTCCGAGATCGGAACCGGTTCCCGGTTCGGTGAAAACCGCCGTCGGAATGATTTCTCCTGAAACGATTCCCGGGAGCCAGCGCTGTTGCTGTTCCGGCGTGCCGGCGGACAGGATCAACTCGGCTGCAATTTCCGTGCGCGTACCGAGGGATCCGATTCCGATCCACGCGCGCGACAGTTCTTCCGTCACGATGCACATCGCAACCTTCGACATGCCGAGGCCACCGAACTCTTCGGGGACCGTCAGTCCGAATACGCCGAATTCCGCCAGGTCGTTCAGCACCGACATCGGAATCAGTTCGTCACCGAGATGCCAGTTGTGAGCGTCTGGCTCGATCCTGTTCCTTGCATATCGACGAAACTGGTCCTGGATCAGCAATTGCTCGTCATCCAGACCGGAATCGCCAAACGTGCCGGCTTCGACGACGGCACGCGCCAGACGTTCGCGCACGGCAGATGTCGCACCGTCCCGGATGAGTCCGCTGACAACCGGATTCTGAAACCGTGCCAGTTCCCGTGTGTCCAGACCGAGATCGTGTGGTCGGAGAAGTTCGACCTGACTCATCGGAATTCCGCCACCGATCTGCGCCAGGTATTCGCCAAATGCGACCTGCAACACGAGCCTCTCGATCTCGTGCAATCGCCCGGCATTTTCCAGCGCGCGCGCCCAGCGGAGGATCTGGCGCAATCCCTCTATCGTCGTTGCGAGCCAGGCGAGACCATGGACGGCATGCTGATGCTGATCAATCAGGGCTGGCGACTGTCTTCCGTCGGAAACCAGCGCGGCGACATTTCGACGGCCTGTCTGATACAGGTCGTCTGCGGTTGCTAGCGCGGCAGTACAGCGCTCAAGCAATTCGCCGGAGGTCTGCATCGGTGCTTTGTCTGTCAGACGAATCTCAGCTTTCGAGAACGTCTTCCAGCGTACGCAGCCCGGCGCGGGGGGACTGGACCAGAACTGCCATGTTCCCCGGTTTGTGCTTGTTGGCACGCATCTTCATGTGTGCTTGCGGGATGTCGTCCCACGAGAAAACCTCCGACATGCACGGGTCGAGACGGCGCTCAAGCATGAGCTTGTTGGCCTGTGCCGCCTGCATCAGGTTTGCAAAGTGGCTTCCCTGAATGCGTTTTTGCCGCATCCAGACAAACCGTGCATCGAATGTGATGTTGTAACCCGTGGTGCCGGCACAGAAGACAACCATCCCGCCGCGTTTTACAACAAAACACGAAACCGGGAATGTGGCCTCACCTGGATGTTCGAAGACAAAATCGACATCATTGCCCTTGCCGGTAAACGACCAGATCGCCTTGCCGAATTCACGGCAACGTTTCATGTAATCCTTGTAACCCTCGACATCTCCGACGTCGGGTAACTGCCCCCAACAGTCAAAGTTGTTTCTGTTGATGACGCCGCGTGCACCAAGCGAAAGTACGAAATCGGCCTTGTCATCATCACTGATCACGCCGATGGCATTCGCACCAGCCGTTGCAATCAGCTGGACGGCCATCGAGCCCAGGCCACCGGATGCACCCCAGACAAGAACGTTGTGGCCGGGGCGCAGAATATGCGGCCGGTGGCCGAACAACATGCGGTATGCCGTCGCCAGCGTCAGTGTATAGCAGGCTGATTCTTCCCAGGTGAGATGACGTGGACGCGGCATCAGCTGTTGTGCCTGGACACGCGTGAACTGCGCAAAACTGCCGTCGCCTGTCTCGTATCCCCAGATCCGCTGACTGGTTGAATACATCGGGTCGCCGCCGTTGCATTCCTCGTCGTCACCGTCGTCCTGGTTGCAGTGAATGACGACCTCGTCGCCGACCTTCCAGCGTTTGACCTTGGAACCGACGGCCCAGACGATTCCCGAAGCATCGGAACCCGCAATGTGGAACTCCGCCTTGTGCACATCGAACGGGCTGATCGGGACCCCGCGCGAAGCCCAGACACCGTTGTAGTTGACACCTGCGGCCATCACGAGAACCAGGACTTCATTGCTTTCGATCTTGTGTGTCGGAAGCACTTCGACCTGCATGGCCGTATCCGGTTCGCCGTGCCTTTCACGCCGGATCGACCATGCGTACATCCGTTCCGGTACATGCCCGAGCGGTGGCATTTCGGATAACTCGTAGAGATCCTTTATCGGTGCATCATAAGTTTGTGCTTCAGCAGGCTGCGCCATGGACGTACTCCGCATTGCATCAGAACAGGCTGTCATTTGATTGTTGCAGTGCAGCATATATCTTGCAAGTGACATTAAAACCAGTTTGTTCTTGCTGTATGCGCCGTTTGCAACATCTATTGCATCGCAGCATCATTGGAGTATCCGGACGGAGGATTTGTCATGCGCAACGAACCAGCAGGTACGCCGGCGCCACGCAAGCCGGATCGCCCGTGGATGATGCGAACGTATTCGGGCCACAGTTCAGCCCGGGCGTCCAATTCGCTCTACAGGACAAATCTCGCGCGCGGTCAGACAGGCCTGTCGATCGCGTTCGACCTGCCGACGCAGACAGGACATGATTCCGACGCACCCATTGCCCGAGGAGAGGTCGGGCGTGTCGGCGTTCCGGTCTGTCATCTCGGCGACATGGAAGCGCTTCTCGAGGGTATTCCTCTCGATCGCATGAACACGTCGATGACAATCAATGCAACGGCGCCATGGCTTTTCGCTCTTTATATTGCCGTGGCCGACAGGCGCGGAATACCGCGGGACAAACTGGCCGGCACAATCCAGAACGATATCATCAAGGAATACCTGTCGCGTGGCACCTACATCTTTCCTCCGGAGCCGTCACTGCGTTTGACAACCGATACGATCGCATTTTCGGTCAACGAAACCCCGAAATGGAACCCGGTCAACGTCTGTCCGTATCATCTCCAGGAGGCCGGTGCGACGCCTGTCCAGGAGATTGCGTTCTCGCTTGCCAACGCAATCCAGATACTTGAGGACATTCGTGCATCAGGCGATGTGGACGACGACATGTTTGAGCGCATTGCCGGACGCATCAGCTTTTTCGTGAACGCCGGAATCCGGTTTGTCACGGAAATGTGCAAGATGCGCGCGTTTGCCGAACTGTGGGACGAGATCACCGCGGAACGCTTCGGAATTGACGACCCACGCATGCGGCGGTTTCGTTACGGTGTTCAGGTCAACTCACTTGGTCTGACGGAGCAGCAGCCGGAGAACAACGTCTACCGCATTCTTCTCGAGATGCTGGGCGTAACCCTCTCCAGAAACGCGCGTGCACGCGCCATTCAGCTACCTGCCTGGAACGAAGCGCTTGGTCTGCCCCGCCCCTGGGACCAGCAATGGAGTCTGCGTCTTCAGCAGATCATGGCACTCGAAACCGATCTTCTGGAATTTGGTGATCTGTTTGATGGCAATCCTGCTGTCGCTGCAAAGGTGTCGGAACTCAAGGCTGCTGCGCGACGTGAACTTGCGGTAATCGACCGAATGGGCGGTGCAATGCGTGCCGTTGAGTCCGGATACATGAAACGCGCGCTCGTTGCATCAAACAGCGCACGGATAGCCGCAATCGAATCGGGCGAAATCCCGGTTGTCGGAGTCAATACATTCGTGGAGTCCGAAGCATCTCCGCTTGCAGAGACCAACGACGGAGGATTCATGACAGTCGATGCATCGGCTGAATCCGAACAGATCAGGCAGCTTTCAGCGTGGCGCGACAACAGGAATGCCAGCGCAGCGTTGACAGCACTCGACGAACTGAAGCAGGCATTGCAGGAAGGCCGCAATGTCATGGAGCCGTCTATCGCCTGTGCCGCGGCAGGTGTCACAACGGGCGAATGGAGCAATGTCCTGCGCGATGTCCTTGGCGAATATCGCGCACCAACGGGATTGTCTGCAGCGTCGGCAATCGACGCGGATGCATTGAACGAAACCCGAGACCATGTTGCACAAATCCGCGAAAAACTCGGTCACCCGATCAAGTTGCTTGTCGGCAAACCGGGTCTTGATGGCCATTCAAATGGCGCCGAGCAGATTGCGCTGCGCGCACGCGATTGCGGCATGGAAGTTGTATATCAGGGGATCAGGCTATCGCCACGACAAATCGCCGTATCAGCACTCGAAGAAGGTGTACATGTCGTCGGCCTTTCAATCCTCTCTGGTGCCCACATTCAGCTCGTCAGCGAGATACGCCGCCTGATGGACGACGACGGGTGCAGCGACATTCCGATTGTTGTAGGCGGCATCATTCCGTCAGACGATGCTGAACAGTTGAGATCCATCGGTGTTTCTCGGGTGTACACTCCCAGGGACTTCGGAATCACGGCGATTATTCGCGACATCGCCGATGTCGCGATCGAAGGGCGGATTTCCGCCGGGTAATCGACAAATACTGCCATCCACCCGTCCGTCCGTTTTCGACGGGGTCTCCACGTCACCGGCCGGGATTGCGGATCAGCCGCAACAGATGCAGAACCCGATACACTATCCGGCGTTCGCTACAATACGATCACACTCTGCATCACTGTTCCTGACCGGGTCGCGCTGTCAGCAACGTCAATGCTTCAAGCATGACGGACCCGGCGAGAAAGGCCGTCATACCGCCTATATCATGTGGTGGGCTGACCGTGTTCACATCAAAGGCAACGATGTCGAGGCCCGAGAGCGAACGTATCAGCGCGAGGCCTTCTGCTGCCGTGAGGCCTCCCCACGTCGGTGTACAAACACCTGGTGCACAGGATGGATCAAACACATCCATGTCCCAGCACACATAGACCTTGCGGCCGATAAGCCGACTCTTGATCTGACGGATCATGGCCAGGAAGCCGTCTTCACGCAGACTGGAGTCCGGAATCAGCTCGTATCCCAGCGCACGGGTGTGTTCAAAAACGCCGTGCATGAACACGGGGCCGCGGGCGCCTATGTGAAACGACTCGGCGGGATCGATCAGTTTTTCTTCCGCTGCGAGCGTGAACGTTGTTGCCGGTGTCATGCGTTCATCGGTAATCGGGTAGGCATCCGTGTGGGCATCAATGTGCAATACGCTAAGATTGTCGTGGATTGCGTGCCATGCGCGCAGTTGCGGTAACGAAACGAGCCCGTCACCTCCCATGGTCACCATCGCCACGCCTTCACCGGCGATCCTCGACACAGCAGTCTCGATCCGGTCGAAAGAGAGTTCAGGCCGGCCCGGGGTACAAACAGCATCGCCACAATCGACAACGTTCAGGATTTCCAGCGGATTGATATCGGCATGCGGTGGTTGCCATGGTCGCACGAGATCAGAACCTGCACGTATCGCCCGCGGTCCGTCTCTCGCACCAATGCGGGTTGGATGTATGCCACAATCAAATGGAATACCCAGAATTGCCGCACGGCAATCTTGAAGTTCCCAGGTATTCTTGACACCCATGAACCCGCGCGTTTGCGTATAGTACGTCTTGTCGAACACGTCAGTCACGATCTCTAACCCCGTTTGTCGATGCAGCACGATCCATGCTCACCACGATTGCATGTGGAGCCTTGGCGTACCGGAAACTGCCAAAAGACGCGTGATGCGTCGAATCCTCGGTGCCGGACAGAGCGTGCGCGCCACGCAGCATATCCACGAGACCATGAATCCGGCATAAAGTACCCGGATGTGCGGACGATTTCTTCTCAAGACACCGAGCGCGGAGATCGCCGCGTTGCTCGGGCTTGATTTCATCCCGAACCTGCAATCGAGATACAACATTGCGCCGATGCAGGATGTGGCGGTATTGCGATCCTGGGATTACCCGCGGCGACTGGAGATGCTGCGGTGGGGACTGGTTGCCAGCTGGGCCAAGGATCCGAAGATCGGTGCGCGCATGATCAATGCACGTGCAGAAACAGTATCGGAAAAACCGTCATTTCGTGCCGCATTTCGTCGCCGCAGATGCCTGATTCCGGCCGACGGATTCTACGAATGGACGACCGTGCCGGATACGAAGCGCAAACAACCCTGGCACATACATCGTCCCGGAGACGAACCCTTCGCATTCGCCGGATTGTGGGAATCCTGGGAGGGTAACGGACAGAGGCTGACAACATTCACGATCATCACGACACAGGCGCCACCGTCACTTGTGCCAATTCATCACCGCGTGCCCGTGATTCTCGTCGATGATGCAATGGAAGCCTGGATGACCGATCAGTCCGCATCGTCTGACTGTCTGACTGCATTGCCGGACGGAATGTTGATCGCAGACCCGGTATCGCGACGCGTCAATCATGTTGCAAACGATGGACCGGAATGCCTGGCACCGCCGGAAGACGATCGAATACAGTCAGGAGCGGTTCAAGGTAATCTGTTTTCGTAGAACCGGTCGCACCAGTGTTCACGTCAGCCGCGCACAAGACGAACCGGGACGGACATCCACCGTTGCGAATTGTTGCACGTGTATCTGGTCATCCGTTGTCAGCGACAGACGCACGATGTTACTTCATCGACTTGTTTCAGCGAGTGTCCGGGCCCGTGCGATGACGTTATCGGCAGTCTGACCTTCATTCCGAAGTTCGCGAATCGTGATGGACTTGTCGCGCTTGGAAAATCGCGTTCCGTCACAATTTCGCAGCAACACGTGATGCGCGTAGTCCGGGACATGCCACCCCATCAGTTCCTGCAGCAGTCTGTGGACGTTGGTCGACGGCAAGAGATCGAGACCGCGGGACACAAGCGTAATGCCCTGCACATGATCGTCATGCGTCACCGCGAGATGATAACTGGTCGCGAAGTCCTTTCTGGCAAGGACAACATCGCCACCAATGAACGGGTCCACGGGCACGACATCTCTTCCAGATGATGTTTCACACCAGAACATCGGTCCGGTTCGGCGTGCTGCCTCGGCCACATCCAACCGCCACGCGTGATTCTCACCGGACGCTATCCTGTCGTCGCGTTCTGATACCGCCAACCGGCGGCATGTGCCGGGATAGCGTATGCCGAGAGGTCCATGTGGTGCACCGGATGACGACATGACTTCTTCGAGAATCTGTTTGCGCGTACAGAAACATGGGTACAGGAGACCCCGTTCGCGCAGTTCCTGGAGAACCCGCTGATAGTGCACGAGCTGAGATCCTTGCCGTCTGATTTCGCCATCGGGGTCAAGCCCCAACCAGTGCAGATCCTCCACGATGGCGCGGTCGAATTCAGGACGGCAACGCGAGCGATCGATGTCTTCGATACGCACGAGAAAGACGCCGCAGGCAGATCGCGCGGCTTGCCAGTTCACAAACGCGGACCAGACGTGCCCGAGATGCAGGTACCCCGTCGGACTGGGTGCGAACCGCGTCACGATTCCCATTGACTATCCGTTACCTGTATCACCCGGCTGACTTCATTCACGGTGTCGACACTTGCACTCTTGCCATGGCTCCGTCGCGCTTCAGCAGAAACTCCGGACTGGTGCTTTGCAAACCATATCGCGTGCGGATAACACCTGCGCGGGCTTGTAGTCGATTGCCGGCTTCATGCAGGATGCACGACCGTCGACCAACACCGTCACGTAGAGAACACGCACAATAACCAGCGGAAACCACAACATGCCAATCTCACGGCACACATTGCTATCGGGTCCTTCAATCGGACCGCAACGCGGACCCGCGCAACAGCTTGTCGTGTTTCTGCACGGTTGGGGCGCAGATGGCAATGATCTGATCGGCCTGGCTCCCGCCTGGCAGGCCACTTTGCCTCACACACATTTTGTGTCGCCAAACGCACCGGACCCATGCGATCAGAATCCGATGGGACGTCAGTGGTTCGGTTTTCAGGAGGCCGATCCTGGCATACGGAACGGCGGGCACGTACGTGCCGCCGAACTCATCAATGCGTTCCTCGACCACTCCCTTGAAAATCTGGGACTTGGCAACAACCAGCTGGCGCTCGTCGGTTTCAGCCAGGGTGCCATGATGGCGATTCATGTCGGACTGCGCCGTGTGCCGCGTGTCGCTGCCGTCGTTGCATATTCCGGAATGTTGATCGCGGACGCTTCGCTTGCCAGCGAAACTGTCAGTCGACCTCCCGTATTCCTGTGTCACGGCGACGAAGATCCGGTTGTACCGTTCAAATCGATGGACAACGCCGTTACGGCTCTTGGCAGTCTCGACGTTCCCGTTCAGTGGCACAGGAGCTGCGGAATCGGGCATGGAATTGATCAGGGTGGTCTGGCAGCGGGTGGTTCGTTCCTGACAAAGGCATTTCGCGAAGCCTGATCCAGCACGCCCGAACCCGGGTTGCGAACTGATTTCCATGTTTTCGTTGTCAAGCGACACTTCACAAGATCATGAAGTCCGGACAGACAATTGACTTCAGTGCAGGTGGCGCCCGAATTCCTGCAGACGGCGCCTCCCGTTGATCCCCGGGGACGCCGACTTTGGCTGTTTACCGCGCGCCATGAGAACCTTCATCGGGTTGTAACGGGAAGAAACCCCGACAGGTCATGATGGCTGGAACGATCATTCAGGGATTTCACATCAGCCGGATGCCAATGCACGTCAGACCCCTCGGGGACAGCCTTGTGTTGACTGTGATCTCCTGTGCGTGAGCGACATCAAGCAGCGCGGAAAGAACTTCCCTTCCATGTCGGTTTGAACGACCCTCCATCTGTCAGACAACACCATCATCTTTCAACCTGGCAATCTCGCGGTCGGACTTCTTGAGAAATTCCTGAAGTATTTCCTCGGTATGTTCGCCCAGCATCGGAGGCGGCATTCTGTATACCGGTGGCGTCCCCTTCAGGTTGACGGGACTGCGGACCATCGGAATGGTTCCTGCAGCCGGATGCTGCATCTCGAACTTCATCTCCCGCGCCCTTACATGCGGGTCCTCGAAAACCTGCTTGAAGTTGTTCACGACACCACAGGGTATGCCCCTGGCATCCAGGTTTTCGACCCACCAGGCGCGCGGCCGGCGTTTCATCAGTTCGATGACCTGCGCAATCAACGCCTCACGGTTGCGAATACGCGACGGATTGGTCGAAAAACGGGGATCGTCCGCCAGTTGCGGTGCCTCGGCAAGTTCGCACCAGCGGCGAAACTGGCTGTCATTTCCGATCGCTATGATGATTGGATCGTCAGCCGTTTCAAAAACCTGATACGGCAGGAGGTTCGGGTGGGCATTCCCGTGGCGAATGGGAAGCACGCCGCTTGTGAGATAGTTCATGTTCATGTTGGCCATCAGGGCAATCGCCGAATCAGACAACGCCATGTCAATGAACTGGCCTTCACCGGTCGCGTTGCGATGATTGAGCGCTGCAAGAATGGAAATTGTACTGTAGAGACCCGTCGTGAGATCGGTGATGGCAACACCGGCTTTTTGTGGTCCGCCGCCCGGCAGATCGTCGCGCTCACCGGTAATCGACATGAAACCGCACAGTCCCTGCAGAATGAAGTCGTAGCCTGCCCGTGATGAATACGGACCCGTCTGACCGAAACCTGTTATCGAACAGTAGATGAGGCCAGGGTTTGTCTTGCATACATTCTCATAGTCGAGCCCGTACTTCCTGAGACCACCAACCTTGTAGTTCTCGACCAGAATGTCCGCCTTGCGAACCAGTTCCGCTGCAATTTCCGCACCTTCGGCGCGCGCAATATTGAGCGTGATGGACTTCTTTCCCCGGTTGGCTGCAAGATAGTACGCTGCTTCCGTGGTATCGTTTCCGTCGGCGTCCTGCAGATAAGGCGGTCCCCAGGCACGCGTGTCATCTCCTGTTACGGGTCGTTCAATCTTGATCACGGTTGCACCCAGATCCGAAAGTATCTGTGTGCACCACGGACCGGCCAGTATCCGCGACAGATCGACGACGACGATTCCGTCCAGCGCAGTATTCATCGATGCTACTCCAACATTCACACACGTTGCATGCAACCGATTGATACGTTTGGCAAACCTGCTGTCAGGTGCTTGCCTGCAAGATACAGTCGCCCGGTCGCGATCGTCAGTGACCCGTGCGACGAATCTCGTCAACAAATTGCACTTCTGCAACCCGTAAGCGCAATCTGTTGAAATCGGGCTTAACTTTCGATCCGCGCTGACTATCATGGCGCGCATCTGACGGGACACAATCCCGTGAGGATATCGAGGGAGGTTTGTTCCATGACGTCGCCGGATTCCTGCCCGGCATTGGTTCTCAATGCGGACTACAGGCCGCTGAGTTATTTTCCACTCTCCCTGTGGTCCTGGCAGGATGCAGTAAAAGCGGTTTTCCTGGACCGTGTGCAGACACTTGCCGAATACGATCAGGTTGTGCGTTCGCCGTCTTTCGAGATGTACCTGCCCAGCGTCATCGCGCTGCGCGAGTACATTCGTCCCGTGTCGCGTCCGGCATTCACGCGCTTCAACCTGTTCCTTCGCGACGGTTTCGCCTGTCAGTACTGCGGCAACCACTGTGAAACACGAGAACTCACGTTTGATCATGTTCTACCACGCTCGCGCGGCGGACGAACCACCTGGGACAATGTCGTTGCGGCATGCCGCACCTGCAACATGCGCAAGGGCAACCGCTTGCCGCGGGAAGCAGGACTGTTGCTGCGCATGAAACCGCATGTTCCCACGACTTTCGAGCTGCGCGAAAACGGGCGGGCCTTTCCGCCAAACTACCTGCACCGCGACTGGCGCGATTATCTGTACTGGGACAGCGAACTCGAGAGCGACTGACGTCGCTGTCGACGATTGCCGAATTCGTGATTTGATCCGGTGCCGGTTGCGCGTACGGCAGTTTTCCGTGTTCAGATCGTTGTCGTGTCAGCGGCTGTTCTGAACCCAGTCGTCGAATTCGCAGACCCTGATGAGGGTCGGACGGTTGCGTGTCCACGCATCCCGTATTGATCCGACGAGTTCCGACAGCGACTGCGGTTGCGAAATCTCCATGCCGTACGCTTCTGCAAGTTTGATGAAATCCGGATTGTGCGGATGCACGCTGATCTCGCTGATATCCTGTTCACGCATGTAAAGCGCAATCTGCTTGAGGCTGCTGTTGTCCCAGAGAATGACCGGCAGAGGCATGTTCCATTCCACCGCCGTGGCCAGCTCCTGGAGCGTGAACTGAAATCCGCCGTCACCCACCAGAACGCAACCCGGCCGTTCCGGTGCCGAAAACCATGCGCCGATCGCTGCCGGTAGTGCAAATCCGAGGGTTCCGTAACCCACGGGGAAAAACCACTGGCGCGGCATGTTCGCCGGAAACATCGTGTACGCGGAATAGGCGATCTGCGTCATGTCGGTAAAGCAGTAGGCGTCCGGTGGCATCGCCTCCCGTATCGCCGCAATCAGATGCCCGTGAACATCTTCCAGTGAACCGAATTGGCTACGGCCCGCCTTGCGGGCTTCGGTCAGAGTTGCTTCGTCAAATCCGGGAACAAGGTTGAGGCCCTCCAGATCATTGTTGATTCCCTGAACCGCGGCGCGTGCATCTCCGAGTATCGAAACATCTGTTGCATAATCGCGCGCCAGTGTCGCTGCGTCGATGTCGATCCGGATCAACTTGCCTGTTGTTTCGAGCCGGTCCTCGAGCCAGTAGTCGGGTTCCGCAAACTCGGTTCCGATGGCAAGCACAAGGCCGGCATCGCGAAGAAATGCATGCGTACCCGGCCGATCCAGAGTCATCTCCAGTGACAGGGGATGATCTTCAGGCAGGATTCCCTTGCCCGCAACCGTCGGGATGACGGCGGCACCTATACGTTCGGCAAGCAGGCGAATCTCCTGTGATGCGTCTACTGCACCCCCGCCGACGATGATCACCGCCGGGCCGGTACTGGCGATGAGTTTGGCCGCAGCGGCAACATCCGCAGGATCCGGTATGGATCGCCGTGGCGTCCGTCTGGAACGTGCATCCCCGTCCCAGGGTGCGCTCAACACGTCGAGAGGAACTGAAACATGGCATGGACGGGGTCTCGATGACGCGAACAGGGCGAAAGCGCGATGAATCAGTTCTTCCGCCTGTCGTGGTGTATAGGCAATTTCGCTGAATGCTGTAATCGGCGCGGTTGTCGCACGCTGATCATGAATTTCATGCAACGTACCGCGGCCCATCCTGATATCCCCGACACTGCCAACGGAGGAGAGAATAAGCATGGGCTGCGAGTCGGAGTACGCCTGACCGATGGGTGTGGCAGCGTTCGTGATGCCGGGGCCGCTGATCAGAAGGCACACACCCGGCTTGCCGGAAACCCGTGCGTAACCGTCCGCCATGAAACCCGCGCCCTGTTCATGCCGGACACCCACATGGCGAATTCCGGTTTCCGGAAGCGCACGATAGAAATCCAGCGTGTGTACGCCGGGCATTCCGAACACGGTATCCACATCATAGGATTTCAGAAGGTGAATCAGGCCCTCGCCCGTCGTCAGACCCATTCCTCGTTATCTCCCTCGGTTTCGGCTTCAAGCGCAGCCAACGTTGCCGCAAGTCCGGAAAACATCGAACCCAGTTCGTCTGCAACAACCATCCAGGACACACCGAGTTCACGCGACAGCTGCCGTTCAGCTGCCGTCCATCCCGGCATGATCCATGGTTTGCGGCATGATTTCGCGACGTGCGCAATCCTCGCCAGGTCGTTGCGATCAACATCATCGAACCTGTAACCATCGCGTCCATGCGACAGGGCAAGATCCGACGGCCCGACGAATACCCCGTCCACTGTTTCCAGCGCCAGTATCTTCTCGATGTCCGTCAGCGCGGTTGCGCTTTCGATCATTGGGTAGCAATGCTGGCGCCTGTTCTCGGACTCATACCAGCCCTCTGGCGGCGCTCCATAGCGAACAGTTCTGCCACCAGCGAAACTGCGTGTACCCAATGGCGGATACTTTGCCGACGCACAAACTTCCACCGCATGGTCAATACCCAGAACATGCGGAATGATCACGCTGTCACACCCGATGTCGAGTGCCTGCTGGATCGGAATCGCTTCAGGCCCAAGTACCTTTGCGTGAACTTCCATGTTCAACGCGCGTGCAAGGGCAACGAGCCTGTCCGTCTCGTCGAGACCGAAAATTCCGTGTTCAATGTCCAGGACAATTCGACGGAAACCCAGATCGTACGCAATCTCCACCATTGCCGTATGTGGCGTCGACAACCACACCGCAATGTCATCGCATGTACTCATGTTTCGCGCTCCGCTTGCCGGCAAACGGCGTTTTCCACCATTTCCGTGGCACCCGTCAGATCACCGAGCCTGTCACCCCGAAGAAGGGAATTGTTGAAGGGTATCTCGTCGTCCTGTTCGGCTATCGCCCAGGTTGCCCATGCGTCTGCTTCATCCGGATCGAGCACGACGATGCCGTTCTCGTCAGCCACGATCGCATCTCCGGGTTTGATCACGACTCCGCCGACAGAAATCGGCCGGTTCATCACCCCGCCCCAGTCGAGAAGACGTGTCGTGACAGGTGAAGGGCCACGACACCAGAGTGGGAGACCCGCACGGCGTATTTCACCAAGATCCGTTGCACGTCCGTCAATGATCACGCCAGCCAAACCCCGCGAAACACCAGCGACGGTGAGCGAACCACCCCAGCATGCGTGAAAATCGTCTCCACATCTGTCAATCAGAAGCACATCGCCTTCACGGACATGGCCGAGAGCATGATGGAGCAATGTACTGTCCGCACCCGGTATCCGAACAGTGACAGCTGGACCCGCGATCCTTCGATCATTGATGACGGCCCGGATATCCGGATCGAGAAATCCATGCAACCTGACATGACCGATGGTCGCCGTTTCGACTGACTGGAGCCGCACGGTCAGCTCGGTATCGAGCTGACGCGGCATTGGTCCGATATCGTATCTGGACACCTGAAGTCCGGTCGGAACGACGACTGATGTTCGGTTCTGTCAGATGAAGGATTACACTCCTGACTTCACTTCGTCGAAGGTGCGGATAACCGCCTGACGAACGTCAGGGTCCATCTCCTCGATGAACGTACCCTTGGCCATCATGGCATTCGGGTCGCTGATACCAAGAGAGTCGAGAATAGCGGGATCGACAAGCGGGAACGCCTTCGTGTTCGAATGCCCGTAGCCATACATTTCCAGAAGGTTCTTGCCAGCGTCGGGTGACGTCCAGGCATTGATGAAATCGTACGCCATGTCATCCATGGCGGGATCGCCATTTCCGAGTGCAAGGGCGCACACCCAGGTCAGGATTCCCTCCTTGGGATCCATGAACGTGACATCGTAGCCCTGTTCCTTCAGGTTCTTCGTTGCAGCGTTCCAGGAGTATGAAAGCGCAATCTCACCCGATGCGAGTGCCTGTTCGACGACGGTCGGATCGGTGTAGTAGAATCTCAGGTTCGCCTGTATCCGGCGCATGATGTCTGCAGCTTCCTTCAACTCCGCTTCATCCATCGAGAACGGATGGACACCCAGGATCAGACCGCACACCTGTGCAAACGAATCCG
Organism: Alphaproteobacteria bacterium; assembly: GCA_965200745.1. Classification (GTDB taxonomy): domain Bacteria; phylum Pseudomonadota; class Alphaproteobacteria; order SP197; family SP197; genus SP197. The sequence goes on along the minus strand of CBDAUZ010000001.1, from coordinate 1,734,424 downwards.
CGGAATCGAAAAACGCCATCTTTCCGGCATAGCGTTCATCAAGGAAAAGAGCGTACGAATTCTCGGTCGGTTCAACCATGTCATTGCGGTAAAGAATGGATGAATTGCCCCAGTCAGCCGGCACACCGATGATTCCTTGCTCGTGGTTGATCGCCTTGATGTTCCGCATGCTTGGAAAGATATCGTCCCAATGTTCCAGTCTGGACGTGTCAACCGGCCGAATGACCTCTGCATCAGCCCAACGGCCAATGCTGCTGGTACAGGGATGTGTGACGTCTGCCGAGAAACCGCCACGCATTTTCTGAAGTGCTTCCTCAAGTTCGCCGAACATGCTGAACGACGGCGACTCGCCATGCTTCTCGATGTAAGCCCCGTGTAACTCCGGAATCTCGTAACCGGACCATTCGAACACATGCAGGTCTGATCCGGCTGCATTAGCAGGCGTGTGAACAAGGGGAACCATCACAGTCGTGACGCCAGCGGCGGCGGCCATCGATGCGAACTGGCGTCTGTCCAGCGGAAACTGTCCCGTTGGCGTTTGTGTTTCGGTTTTCCTCGCCATCAATCCTTCTCCTATCGGTCTGAAACTTCCTTCTGCGAAAAAACAACGATACCGCCATTTCGGCGAAATGGCGATTTCTGTTCAGTTTCCGCATGCATTGCACGCGATGCGCGCATGCGAAAGACGACGCAGCACGACCATGCTTGAGTTACCGCATGGTGGCACTGTTACAATTCCCCGGGAAAATCCTGTCTGGCGCTCGCACAATGCGATAGCCCGCTCACTGTCAGTAACGCGTTGAAAGCCCAATCGCGAAACGGGTCATTCGCTTCACTGCAGCGGTCAGAGGTCGATAGGCAAGGACGTCTCTCGCGCCATGTTCGATGGCCGTCAGTCTATGTTCGTTTTCATCCGCTCGATACTCACGAATGAGTTCACGCAATTCCGATTCATCGTCCCCGAGTCGGGCCTCCTGACTGGCATAGTGTTCGTCTATGACGCTTTCCACGGCTTCCGTGCACGCCATGGCCGCCTTCGGTCCGAGCAGGGCCGTACCGAAACCGAGAGCAAATCCGGCAACGTGCCAGACAGGAGACAAAACCGTCGGGCGTACCCGACGCGAAACAATGAGCTTGTCAAAGCCATCGAGATGGCGCTGTTCCTGATCAGCCATCTCCTTGATGGTCTTACCCGCGGCGGTTCCGGAAAGCACCGCCAGTTGGCCTTCATAAATTCTCCTGGCGCCATACTCTCCTGCATGATCGACGCGTATCATCGATTCGACGGTCTCACTCGGGGTGCTGTCACCTGGAATACTGTCGTCACCTGGTTTCATTGTTTCACACCGGTTATCGATCGTGCGCTCAATCCGGCACTGGTGAATGCAAACAGTGCCAGAATCAACGAAATAATGGAATTGTAACCGGCCATGGAAATACCAAACATGGACCATGGCACCCGACCACAAGGTACTGCACTGTCGAGTTGTTCGAGCAATTCTGCAATTGTTGTCGCGGAACCGATATCAGGGTCGCAGGTTCCGGTCGTGATCAGGGCCTCCTCGACGCCGACATGATAACCTGCGATGCCCGCACTCACGAGACAGGCGATACCGGGAAGGACTGCCAACAGAGGGGCAAACCTTCCCCGATGCAGGATGATCGCGGGAACGGAAACGAGCACAATTCCTGCATGTGCCCAGCGCTGGTAAACACACAGCGGGCAAGGCGCAAGACCGCCGAGATACTGAAAGGCAAATGCCGCGACGAGAAGCACGGCGCTCGTCGTCGCAATACCGATACAGACAATTCTCGGGTTGCCGACAAGGACCCGCAATCGTCCCCATGCGCGCATCAGAAAACCCAACGCAGCGCAGCGAAGCCGACGATCAATATTGTGGCGGTGCCAACCGTGACAAATGCGAGATGGCGTTCCACAAACGCACGAATCGACGGACCAAACCAATAGAAAAGCGCCGCAACAAATCCATAGCGCAGTCCGCGTGACAAGACGGATATGACAACAAACGCCAACACGTTGAACTGAACAAATCCTGAAGCAATCGCAACAACCTTGTATGGAATCGGCGTAAATCCTCCGACAAACACGATCCAGAATCCGAGTTCGTCGTACAGGTTGACGAACGAGTCAAAATCACCGTCGATCCCGAGTTCCCTGATGATGCCCATCCCGACGGTCTCGAAAAACAGCAACCCGATATAGTAACCGATTACACCACCGACGACCGTTCCGGATGTAGCGACAATTCCGAAGAGCCATGAACGCTTCGGCGCAGCAAACATCATGGGAACAAGCATGGCTTCGACCGGAACAGGGAACACGAACCCTTCCGCAACGGAGACGACAAACAGCAACCAGACCGCATGACGATGGCCGGCAAGCGTGACCGTTTCTGTGTAGAGCCGTCTCAACATGATGGCCCTCCGTTACAGTTCCACTGATGCCGGGACAAGTCAGTACGCGCCCGGTTTAGGTCCGATGACAATGTTACGGCCCACAGATATGCTTTGCAGTGCAATCGGGAGGAAACTTGGATGAACTATGTCAAGTGTGTAGACCGCGATACATCCACTGACGACATCATGACCATTCTGGATGAGGATGGTGCCGTTATCCTGTCGGAAGTTGTGGACACAGCCATCATCGATCAGGTCAACATGGAACTGGAACCTTACCTGAATCGCGCATATTTCGGAGAGGGCGACTTCTGGGGATACAAGACAAAGCGTGTAAGTTCTCTGGTCGCGAAGTCCAGAACCTATGGTGAGGAACTTGCCAGTTGTCCTGCCATTCTCTCCGTGATGGATCGACTTCTGTTGCCCCGGTGCGCACGCTACCAGCTCCATGTCACGCAGGCCGTCCGGATTGCACCTGGTGAAGGTCACCAGATACTCCATCGTGATGACGGGCTCATGCCATTCCGCCATCCCGGACCACAATGTCTGTGCAACACGATGTGGGCCTTGTCAGATTTCACGGTCGAGAACGGCGCAACAAATGTCATACCCGGCAGTCATGTATGGGACGACGATACCTATCCTGCAGAGGACGAACCGCGGGCATACGCTGTCATGCCCGCAGGTTCCTGCCTGATATACCTTGGATCCGTGTTTCACGGTGGCGGCAAGAATACGACGGACAATACATTTCGAACGGGCGCGATCACAGGTTACAGCCTCGGTTGGCTGCGGCAGGAAGAAAACCAGTATCTGGCCGTTCCTCCTCACATTGCGAAACATCTGCGCGAAGATGTCCAGCATCTGATTGGCTATCATCTGCACGACATCTTTCTCGGGTGGGTGGAAGGTCAGGACCCGCACGTAGTCCTTGAGGATCGGTTCTCCGAGGTCATGCCGGCAGCACCTGAAGGCGGTGAATACGACGAAGACTCCCGGCTTCGCAAATCCGCCGTTCTGGGAGAAACCACCCTGCATTGATCCGATCAAGGCCTCATGCACTTGACCAAACAGATCGGTAGGGACATTTTCCTTTTCGCGTGCCCTCGTGGCGGAAGTGGTAGACGCGGCAGACTCAAAATCTGCTTTCCACCAGGAAGTGGGGGTTCGAGTCCCTCCGAGGGCACCATTTTCCCTGTATCGCGCACATGTGCCGTGTGATCGAGAGAGTCCCCTGGCGAAAACAATTCGCCTGGAGTCCGTGTTCGAGGAACTTCACCGACACGCGTGACAAATCCACCGGATGAAACCCGATTGCGCTGAGAGTCTCGGCAAGTTCAGACAATCAAGCCGGGCGGAACCGGCCAATCAATGCAAAGGGACCGGGACGCGAATTTTCCCCTCAGGCACATATCGGGACATCTGCTACAGCACCGAATCTACGTGGCTACCGAATCCGATTGCGCTGATTGACGCTGCGCAGCAATTCTCGACACACAAACGCATTGATTGATCCGCAAACTTGTGTCGGTTCCGGGCGGGCCGTTACGATCCATGTGCACGTGCCGTCTTCGTATCCCAGGAATTTAGTCGCAGGACCATTTTTTTCTGCACCTGATCAGAAGCTTGTCCACCACATTGCGCATGCGCCGGTATTTCCGATACAGCTTTTCTTGCCTCTCGCGGATCTGGTCCGTGCTGAATTTTACGCCCTGCGATCGACCTCTTTCAGATCTCTCTCGGGGCGGTTGAAGAACACCGGACTGACCGCCAAGGTCAGGGTCTCGGCTGCATCGTCTGCCAAGCAGGCCACATCCACCATCGGTCTCGCGTGCACGGTTGCGGTGACAACCAGTGGCACCGCTTCAATCAACTCCTTGTATCTTTCCGTCATGGAATCGATCTCTGTTGCAATGCTGGCAAACCGCACAGACGTTTCTCTCGCGGCCCGCGTCGGTTTCCATCGGCATGAAAGCGATGGTTCGCCGCAGGTCGCCGAAACCTCTCCGTAACTGGTCGCGATCAAGCAAAACCAGAAATGAACCAAGCAATGTTGCTACCTTGGTCTGGCATGCGTTTATCCTCTGGTGGACACTGTGCATACGCCGCTCGGCTGTTTCCAGCGTTCCATTCCATGACATGTCAGCTGGTGCCGCCGCCATGCCTGTCTCCTTGTTTCGCGCCTTCCCGGTCTGTTGGTACGCCTTGCACATCGTTCCGTGCGGTCTGCGGGCGACCTTCCCATCCAACTGCGCGTGCGCACATGAACAGCGCGAAACTGAGGCTGACAGGGGGCCGATCCGGCCAAGCGCCCTGCGAACCCCAGCCAGACTGATCAACTTCGGGATCAGAACTGATGTAGAGACTGCGTCGATCCCGACCTGTATGAAAGTCCGGGCGATGCGGGAAAAACGACAGTTCGTGCGCTGAGGCCTTCAGCGTCCGATCTGACAGATTCTGCAAACCGATTGAATCGCACGCGGGCGAAACGATTTGCTGCCAACTTGCACACTGCAAGCCCCTGTCGAGCTACGATCACCGCATGGTCAAGGTTCAACTGACAGGATGCATCAACCCAATCAGATTGCACGCTTGTGCAACACGAAACCCGAATACCCTTCAGCGGCCACTTTGTCGCATTTCCTGCGATAAGCATCCAGACCACCTGTGTAGGGCATGAACACACGTGGTTTGCCGGGAATGTTTGCGCCGACATACCACGAGCTTGCAAGCGGATAGAGCGTCTGGTTGCCAACCTCTTCGTTGTGATCGACCCAGGCGTTTTCCGCATCCTCCCGCGCATCGATCCGGTCGATGCCATTGTTCTCCAGAAAACTGATACAATCGACCACCCACTCGACGTGCTGCTCGATGGCCATCATCATGTTCGTCAGTACGGACGGGCTTTGCGGACCGGTTATCGTGAACATATTCGGGAATCCGGCAACCGTGAGCCCGAGATAGGTCCGTGGACCATGTTGCCACTTTTCCTTGAGAGACTGGCCCGCGGAACCACGCACATCAATTGAAAGTAGCGGTCCCGTCATGGCATCGAAACCGGTCGCGAAAACCAGAGCATCGAAGGTGTAGGCGGTACCTGACCGTGTCTCAAGTCCCACCGGCGTTATCCTGGCAATCGGATTGTTCGAGATATCGACCAGGCTGACGTTTTCACGGTTGTAGGTCTCGTAGTAATCGATATCGACGCAAAGTCGCTTCGTCCCGAATGGGTGATTGCGTGGACACAGCAGTTCCGCCACAGACCTGTCGTGCACCTTGTCGCGAATTTTCTCGTGAACGAAATCCGCTGCGTAGCGGTTGACATTGATGTCCGTGTTGACGTCCGTGAACACGTTGAGAAGTGCAAACCCTCCTTCACTCCAACGGCGCTCCAGTTCGCTGTGCCGTTTGCTCCTGGAAACCTCCAGCCCGGATTGCGTTGCATCATCATTCCGGACGCCGCTGAACGACCAACGGGAGCGTTCGCGAAGAGATTGATAGTTTCGTTTGACATCGCTGACGTCCTCTGGATCCAGCGGTGCATTCCATGCCGGAACCGAGAAGTTCGCGGTTCTCTGAAAGACAGTCAGGTGCTGTGCCTGGCGTGCAATTTGCGGAATGGACTGGATGGCAGACGAACCGGTGCCGATCACGCCCACGCGCAAACCCGAGAAATCGACCTCCTCATGCGGCCAAAGGCCAGTGTGGTACCAGCGCCCCGAAAAACTGTCGAGACCGCTGAATGCGGGTCGACGGGGCACCGACAGGCATCCGAGTGCGAATATGGCATACTTGCAGCGAAAGACCTCACCGTCTTCCGACTGGAGTGTCCAGACACTGTCGCCATCATCATAGGATGCCGCGACGATACGCGTGTTGAATCGCATGTCGCGGCGCAGGTCGAACCGTTCTGCCACATGATTGGCATAGGCGAGGATCTCGCCCTGCGCAGAGTAACGTTCGCTCCACTCCCATTCCTGCTGCAGATCGTCATCGAATGAATACGAATATTCGATGCTTTCAATATCACAGCGTGCCCCCGGGTATCGATTCCAGTACCACGTCCCGCCAATGTCTGATGCCATGTCGACGACGACGACCGACAAACCAAGCTGACGGATCAAATGAAGAAGGTACATGCCCGAGAACCCGGCGCCGACTATGACGACGTCATGACGGTGTGTTTCGAACGCACATGTCTCGTCTTTTTTCATGAGCCCGTATCAGCGTCCGACTGGATTTCAGGTATCACAATAACGTCACCTGTCCCGGTGAAACTACCACATCGCGCAGTCGGCTGGCAGGAGACGTGTACACGTACATCTCCAAATCGAAGGGATCCTGACCATGGCACCCCGATACAACGCGTTCTCCGAAGCAGAACATCGTGAGCGACTGGCCAGGGCGCGCCATGCGATGCGCGAATTCGGGATTGACGCGTGCATATCAATAGCGCCGGAAACGCTCTTCTATCTCGGTGGCTACGATTCATGGGTTGCAGCCAACAGCCCCCAGGCGTTGATCTTTTCCGCAGACGCTGGTGAACCGAGCCTGATCGTACGCGATGTCGACCAACCACTGGCTGCCGAAACATCGTGGATCACCGACATTCGGACCTATCGGCTGCATCGCGACAAACCGGAAAACCTGATTGCCGGCGTCATTGACGACTTGAAAGCGAACCGTGTCGGTATCGAGATGCAGACGTCGGCATTGCCTTATGCTCTCGGTTCATGCATCGCACGTGTCCTTGCACCGGCGACCCTGATCGATATCACCGAATGTCTTGGTGCATTGCGCTGGATCAAATCCGCACGCGAACTGGCGTACATGCGTGAAGCGGCGGCGTATGTCCATCAGGGTCTCGCAACGTTGAAGCGTGAGCTCCGGGTTGGGATCAGCGAAATGGAACTGACCCGCAAGATCGAAAACGCAATGCGACGCGCCGGCAGCGATTACTGGGCCATCCCGACGGAACTGGCATCCGGGGACCGTTCGGAAGGGGGACACGCCACGCCACGCGAGAGGATCATCAATTCGGGCGAACTCGTGCACGCAGAGTTTGCCGGTGTACGCGCGCGGTATCATGTTGTCGGGATCACGACCGGATGTACCGGCGAACCGTCAGTTGACGCACGAGAATTGCACGCACTCGCCTGTCGTTCGCTGCAGGCGGGACTGTCCGTCGTCCGTCCCGGGGTCTCAGTCAGCGATGTCGAGGAGGAATCGCTCAAGCCGCTGCGTCAGGCCGGCCTGGAAGACGCCGCAATGATGCGGTTCGGGTACGGAATCGGGATTGCCTATCCGCCAGTCTGGCTGGAGACGCTGCAGATCAGTCGTGGTGTGGAACAACGCCTGGAGTCCGACATGACATTTGTCCTTCATGCCTGCCTGACACCACCTGGCTCGCGTAACGGCGTCATCCTCGGTGGTACCTGGCTGATGACAGATGAAGGCTGCGAGATGCTCGCGGGAACCGGTACAGGACCCTTGTTGATCCCGCATGGCATCGACGGGTAATCCCGGAAAGACCCCTCACCGGTCAACTGTCCGTCGTGTTCAGGTTGCACCTGAGAAGGCGAGCTTTCGCGGTGATCGCGACGCAGAAATCAGCCAGCCGATGATTGCCAGATTGACGAAGTTGAATGACACACCAATGACGAACGGTGCGAAGTATCCCCCTGTCATGTCGTAACCGATACCGCCAATCCAACCGCCCGTTGCCATGCCGATTGTCCCGAAGAGGACAACAATACCGGTGCACCGCCCAGCCCAGTCTGCAGGCAAAAACTCCCGTACGATGACAGGATAAGCCGGTGCAATCCCTCCGAATCCAAAACCGAAAACCGCGGCGACAACCGCCAGTACCCAGTAGCCTTCCATGAACGGCAACGCAGACAGTGCAGTCGCCTGTATCAGCGAAAACAGGAACAATGTTCTCAGACCGCCCATCCATTCGATCAACAGACCGGCAAACAGGGCGCGAGATACGAAACTGGTTACGAGTGCCAGCGACAGCAGAGACGCAGCACTCATCGGTGTAATGCCGATATCTGTTGCATATGACTTCAGATGTGCCAGCGGCAGAGACATCGGGATGCAGCAACCGACGATCGCGACACATAGCAGGCCAAGCAGTACCCGGGGCGGTATCTTGAGTATTGGAGCACCCTCGGCAACATGACGCCGTGGGCCCGAAAGCGGATCGTGCAGTTTGGCCGGCGATCGGCGAAGCACAAAGGACAAGGGTACCATCGTGGCAATGGCGAACATGCCGAAATACAGGTAAGTGTCACGCCATCCGTATGCGAACAATCCGTATTCGAATATCGGTGGCCAGATCGCACCTGCGATACTCTGGCCACTTGCAACAATCCCGACGGCCAGTCCGCGGTAGCGCACGAACCAGCGGGTTGTATTGGCCAGCAGTGGCGAGAACATCGTGGCATTGCCAAGAAACCCGATGATGAGTCCGTAGACGGCCAGGAATTGCCACGCGTTGACGACCTGACTGACGATCGCCATTCCCAGACCAATCATGATCGCCCCGAGTAATGCCGGTTTGCCCATTCCGGAACGATCAAGCCACCACCCCATAAGGATGCCGCCGATACCGCCACCCAGGAACTGAAAGGCGTAGGCCGTCGACGGAATGGTCCGCGGCCAATCAAATGTCGCGGCAATATCCTTCATGGCAACAATCAGGAGAAAGAGCGTCCCGTTTGCAACGACCAGCAAGGAACACGAAACACATACGACGATCCACGCGTAGCGCCGCTCTTCGATTGATGCGAACCACCTGATCACGATCAGAAGTCCTCGTGCGGGTCCGTTCCCGATTGAAATCCAGCGATGTACCGGTCCGGACAGTCGTCTGAACTGGCAAGCATTGCCTTGCGCGTTTCCGCATCATCATGCAGCATCGAGGAGAACTGTGGGGAGCCTGCGAATTGATCGAGACCATCAGGGTCACGCCACTCTCGGACGCCGTCGGCGCCGAGGTTGCCGGTATTGATCTGTCGAATGACATTGCTGATACGACACTCGACCAGATCCGGTCGGCATTTCTTGCGCACCACGTCCTGCTGTTTCGCAATCAGGAACTGTCGCCTGCCCGTCAGGTCAGGTTTACATCCTGCTTTGGCCGTGTCGAACCGCATCCATTGCGCGCGCGACGCGGGGCAGACGATGCACCGGAAGTCCTTGTCTTTGAAAATCGTGCCAATCGCCGCGGTGCGCGCAACGACTTCTGGCACAGCGATATCACGTTTGCTGAAGAACCGCCTGCACTCTCGATACTTCATGCGCTGAAGGTCACACCAGGTGTCGGCGACACGATGTTCTGCAACATGGCGCGTGCCTGGAACCAGTTGTCAATCGGCATGCAGAGAATGCTCCAGCCACTCCGCGCGATGCACAGCGCCGAATATCTCTTGCGGAGAAATGAAAGAAACAGTGTCACGGACGCCCTGCCGATAGAAAACTGCCCTGCACCTGTCAGGCATCCTGTCATGCGTACACATCCGGAAAGCAAACTCAAGGTTCTTTTTGTCAATCCGGGTTTCACGCTGCGATTTGAGGACATGACCAGCGACGAAAGCAAACCGCTCCTCGACTGGCTCTATACTTCGGCGACCAGGGAGCAGAACATCTACAGGCACAAGTGGTGCGAAGGCGACGTCCTGATGTGGGATAACCGTGCAGTCATGCATTACGCGTTCTATGACTACGACGAAACCATGCCGCGCCTGATGCACCGCACGACTGCATCCGGCGATCGACCCTATTGAGACACGTCAACCGGAACTGCCATTCCCCGGAAGAACAGCGACGCGTTCCCTTGAATTGCGAAATCTGCGATGGGGTCCTGTCGAAATTGGAACTCTGACGTTGCTGCACGACACGGTGCGTTTGCGGTTCGTTTAATGCACCAGTCCCCATAACAACTGAAACCACGGATCGCGATTGCTTGCGGACGCCGTGACGCATGCTCTCAAATTCAACAGGATCCGGAACGTTTCGATGATCAGTACTTCAGTACTTTTTCAAGAATCTCCGTAGCATCGCCCTTGTACCGGGTATCCGTGCGATCCCCGACCGGGTCAATACCATTCGATCGGTAGATTTCGATGGCGTGATCGATAGGGCGGCGTTCACCTTCGTGAGCCGACAACCACAGACGTAACAACAGGCGTCCGGTATCTGGACCCGGGGTATCTTCGAACCCGCGCCGGGCATGCAGTGTGGTGTAGTTGTTGCAGACGAGGAGCTGGCCCGGCTGCATCTGGAACTCGAGCATGACATCTTCTCGCAATGCGACATCGTCAAAATATGCGAGAGCATCCCTGTCGAAATCTTCGAGCTCTTCGTCGAGCTCCTCATACGCCATGTAGATGTAGCCAGCCACATAACGGCATGTGACATACCCGTCCCTTGCCGAAAGAACGGGCACATGGTGGGAGGTAATCGGCTCTTCACCGGGTGCCTGTTCTCCAAACCGGTGATAACGGAACCCGCGATACAACGGTGTCAGATATTCGGGTCTTTCACGCAGGATCGCATTGTGGACGGCCAGTGCACTTGCATATTGGGATTCACCCCCTGAATCACCGTTGCGAATCGAGAGCATACACAGGATGTCGCACGAATCAGTATGAAGTGTCAGGGGGAGGCTGTTCCGGTACGCCCGTTCCTTGTGGTCCTTCCCACCAATATTGACAACATGACCAAGCCTGTCTCCCAGAACAGATTGCGACTGTCCCTTGCCCAGATGGGTTCCTATTCCCCAATAGATGATTTCGGATTTTTCGAGACTCCAGTCCTCGACGGGCAAGCGGTCGATCAGGACGATTCCGCGCCCCCACATGATCTCCTCGTAGATCTCGCGTAAATCTCCGGCAATTTCCGGAATTGGAAAGTGGCTGCGGTCCAGATCGTCCAATCGCAAACCCTGGCGTTCGATTTGCTGCCATGCATTTTCGAGAGCATCGATGTGACGCTCACTCCAGCGGACCGTGATTGCATCAAGCGAACCGAGATCTGCCGATGTCCAGGCCGAAGGATGCTCTACCGCTTCCATGAATGGTATTGCCATGGCGTATTCTCCGAATGTCCACATCCGGGAAAGTAACAGAACAGTTCACCCGCTGCAGCGGATTTGAGTCGTCACAGTGTACGAACGACTCCACGTCTCTCCTGCGAGATTCAGGGATCTGTCTGATATGTTGTCCGCACATGTCATGGCAACACGGAACTGCAAGGACCAGGCCGATGCACGATGATGCCCATTGCAAAGTCCTCAACACCGCCGATCTCGCGCATCTGTTCGCCGACTGGTGTCGCGTACCTGGCGTTTCCTTCAGCGTTGGTGTTCCCGGAATCATCGCAGAGTTCCACGGGATGGAAGATGAAGAGACATGCTGGGAGATACTGGACTTACATGTTCGTGGATGCTGTTCGGGTGGTTCCATTCGTGTTGATTTCCGCGATAACGTCACGGCTGTATCATTCGACTTGCAGCACAATCGAACCGACGGGCGAACCTGTGGCATTGTGTTCTGTCTCCCGGCGCAGTCAGCGTATTTGCAGGCCGAAACCACGCTTCGTCGCAAGTACAGCGTGGGAGACGCCGTCTTGTTCGACATCGGTGCGGGCTCCAGGGTCGTAGAGGCCCTTGTTGAGGTTGATGATTCAGATTTGATCAAACTGCTGGATCAGGCCCAGGGATCCAGACTGGTGGGAACGCATCACCATGCGCTCAAGGCGATCATCGACGCCAGCCCGCCGCGATTGTTTCGTACTGCATTTGCCGAAATTGCTGTTCGCCAGGAAATCGCCACGACCAGGACGCCTGTCGGTCCGCACACTCATCTGCTTCCCAACCTGATCGACGGCACAACACATGATTCGCGCATTCAAGTGCCCGTCGGATGGGTACCGTGTCTGACCATGCACGTTGCCGACTCAGAACAACTGCCCCGAAGGTTGATGCAGTATCTCTGTACCTGCTGAATGTTTGGAATTTCAGACGGCTTGACTTTGTACGTCACCCATTGCCGTATCAGTACCGTTTCGGGTTGCAACCAGGTTTTTCGTGCCCACTGGAACATGAACGAACACAGACGTCTACGGAATCTGCCGGACCCCATGAACGGATGGCCGAAAACTCTCGAAACGCGGTGAAAGGGTCACGGATAACACGCACGCCCTTGCGTCGCTTGATGCACGAAAGACAATGATCAACGCAGAGATGACGTGCGTGCATGCCGTTATCCTGAATTGCAAGGGTCGAGCAAATGGACCCGTACTATCGCGCACCCGGCACATCCTACATCGGATTCCTGTCAACGGGACTGACGGAAGGGTGTTCGTTGATGCATGGCGAAATTCGTTTTTCGGAGACGGCCATAAAGGTCCGGATCAGTTCGGCGTTATCGGATGATTCCGTAACGTAGCGCATACCAGAGTGTTCGCATGCGGTTCGGTCGAACCGAAACACCTCTTCTCCCGAAGCCATGCCGTTCCAGGCTATCAAATATGTCTCGATACACCGCCTTCATGAGAACAGCTGGTCGCATCTTGCACCATCCCATCTCCGTGAGCGAACGATCGGACTCGCCGTAGTAGCCAAGGGAAAGGTCGGCGAGTTCACGACAGACACCCGGGAATCCCGGGGCAGCGCACGCTGATTGTAACGGATCTGGTCTGACGTCATGCCGTTCCAGTGTTTCCAGCGTCACGTACAAACGGTGCGGCGTCGCGTCTTCCTCGAAATCACGCAGAATATTCGTCAGTTGGAACGCGTTGCCACGCGCAACAGCGATTTCGGGACCGGGGTACGCCAAAGACGTGAATCGACAACATGCCGACCGCTCCTGCAACCCGTCTGCAATAGATCAGGATCTCTTCAAAGGTCTGCATGCGAACCGTCGGTTCTGCATCAGTTTCCATTCCGTCAATGATGGCCAAAAATTCGTCACGTGGCAGATCGAAGCGGCGGACTGGATCCAGGAGCGCACGGGTCGTGGATCTCTGCGGCCGTTCAGCGTACAGCCGGGCAATCTCCTCACGCCACTCTGCGAGCGCATGCCGCTTCGCCGCAATCTCGTCAGGTCCGTCTGCGATGTCGTCCACCTCCCGGCAGAAGGCGTAGATGGCATGCATCGCACGCCAGCGTTCCGCGGGAAGCATCTTCATTCCCCAGTGGAATGACGTTACCCGAGCGTTTGACAACCTGTTCGACGTGCTCCAGGGATTTCCTCGTATCCTGGCGTGTGCTGGCCGACATCGATCGAAACGAATCCACCGGATTCATGCAACCAAAACCCTGATGTTCGGAAACCAGATGGTTTTTCCAGCAGGAGAATCATCGAACTGTACACCGGTCAACCGAATACGGGCGATCAAGGAGCGTCGTCGATGTTCGGTCACGACCGGCGTTCTCCTGCAACCCATGCACATTTCTGTAACGGGATTATGGTTGCGGGACTTGCTCCGACTGCAATTGGCTCTGGTCGAAACGATATCCATGGATCGTCTCGATTGGTGGGATATCAACGAGACATACCCCCCAACGAACTTCTTGCAAGATCGCTTGGGGGGTAACCACAAAAAACCCCAGTTATTCCGAGCCGATCAGCCGTAATCCCCCGCTGATATTGTGCGTACTCTCAATTCTCGATCGGGAAACGCGACCTGTTCGAATACGCAAAGAAGAAAATTGGCGGAGCAGAGCTTACCGGTGTCGTCGGATATCCGATTGGATTTGGCGGGAGAAACTACAGGCCCGGAAGCAACCGCATAATTCTGTGCGGGGACGCCGCCGGTTTCGCGGAACCCTTCTTTGGGGAGGGTTTGCACTATGCCATTCGTTCGGGAAACATCGCCGGCCAGACCGTATCTGAATGTATCGAGAACAGCGGTCGATCACTTTCGGCAGTATATCGCAAATCGCTGCGTCTTCCGCGCTGGGACACGAAAGTGATCAACGGTCTCGCGGAAAAAATGATCTATTCCAGATTCATGGCGTTATCGTACAAAATATATACATCCAGACTTGTGTACGGGCCTTTCATTCGCGGAACTGTAGCCGGCAAGACGCTGTTGGAAATCATGGCGAAGTTTCCGATGTCCCGCTGGTGGCGGATTGAGTCACCGGAATCCATTCGCGATCATCGAAAACTGACGTCAAGTTAGGTCTTGAAGCCGGATCGCCGAACGAAGCAACAAGGAATACGCACGGCTGGTAAACAAGACCCAGAACTTACCGGGGTATTTTACAGATTCGCCGAAATTCACCCATGGGCGGTTTTCGCGTTTCGCGGATAACGGCCAGAGTCTTGACAGCCAATGCAGACAATTCTGTGTCGAGGACGATGATCGCTAACCTGCTGGCAAATTCCGCCTTTTTTTGCGGGAACACTGGCTCACAGGTAAGGTTGCCGGCTTCTTGAAACGGCGTCAGGAGGATCGCCTTGGTCTTTTCCATTCGATTACGTGGGAGGCCGCGCTGTCGCAAAGAAGTCTCGGCCGCCGATGAGGGCCGCAGTCGGCGAAATTTGTTATGACAAAGCGCCATCACCCCCCTTAACTCGACGACCAGAGACCATGGTAATCGATATGTCTGATCGCTCCAACGCATGAAGCCTGTTCCCTTCAGAAACTGAATTTTCAGAAAAACCCCTAAACGCCCGCGTTCAACCCGGACGATGAAACTTCATCGTTGAATTCTCGCAGAAAGAATTGGGAAGGCGAACAAGCCCGCCAGACCATCGGGAACCGAAACATGCGTGTCAAGGCGAGCCCGTTTTTCGTAGTGTTCGTCAACATCTCCTGAAATTCGTCATGATGGAGAAAGCAGATCCTGCGCCAACCTAGAGGCGGGATATCGAACCCCTGGATTCGTGTCTTCGTGATTTTAGTGAAACTTGACTTGCCTCTGTCCGGAACCTATCTCACAAGGGCTAGGTGAGGCGTGCGATGGTCCCGTGTTAATGTTGAGGGTAATTGTGCCAATCTCGTTGGAGGCATACGCCGCGGAATTCCACCAGATTACCCCGCTCTCGCATCGTGTTGGCTTTGCTTAACGTGGAGAGTAGTATCGTGAATCATCAGTACCTTCGCAGACCGTCTGTTGGGCTGATGGCGCGGCTTGAAAGTGGCGACCTCACCTTTTCGGAGTGCCAACTTATGGCCGCATTGTGGTCGCTCGACACATCAGTGCAAGCGGCTACGAGCATGGGAGGTTCGATATGAACATACCTACTGACTATATTCCGGGTTATGCAAAAGGTCGTGCTCTGGATCCGGAGTTGGCCGAGATATATGTCCGGAACACCATGGTTGCAGATCCTCTCGCCGATGCGGCGATTGAATCACTGGCTGAGCTTGGACAGGCGAAATCCGAGTTGATCACGGCCTGTATGAACGAAGACAAAGAGGGTATGCGCAACGCACCCAAAGAGCTCAAGGAGTTCTTTGAGTACATATCGAATCCCCCGTCCCATATCGTTCTCGACCATGAAACAGCGATGGTGGCGACACGCGCGTTCTTCAAACATTCAGATCTGATCCTTCTCGCGACCATACTGGATTCGCTCGTGACCGGATTGAGCGAGGGATTGAGCAAGGTCTTTTACGTCACCGGGCGCACCGCCAAGAATGTTCGCCGGCTTCGGCAGAATGGCCGGCATATATTGGAGATCAAAATGCCAGACGGTCTCAACCGCTTTGGTGACGGTTGGAAACTGACCGTTCGCATCAGGCTCATTCACGCACAGGTGCGACGGCTCATGCTTGAATCCGATCAATGGGACGTGCCCGCCGAGGGATACCCCATTCATGCATCGCATTTAGCGTTGGGCAACACCGGATTTTCTGCAGTCACCCTCGATTCTGCCAGAAGGCTCGGTGTGCCCATATCAGACGAGACCGGCGCAGCATTCATGCACATCTGGCACTATGCGGGATGGCTGATTGGCATCCCGGACGAACTGGTTGCTCAATTCAAGTCGGAAAAACAGGCTCTTCATCTTCGCAAGATCGCGCAGACTTGCGAGCTTCCCCCAGGAAAGAAAGCAATCGCGGTGGCGCACGGCTATATTAATGCGACGCCGGAAATCAGTGGCATAACCGATCCCGAGCAGAAGAAGAAATTCACTATGGCGTTGTACCGTGCATCGCGCGCCTTGTTGGGAGACGAACTGGCAGATACCCTCGAGTTTCCAAAACAATCGACCTTCGGCGTACTACCGCTTATTCGAACACAGCAAAAACTCAAGCGACTGTCTGCCAGGGTCATCCCGGGCGCCAAGCCGTTTGCGTTCACGAACTTTACCGAAATGCTGGACAAGGCGGTGTATGACGACGCTGGTATCAGTTACCGCATGCCTGATGCGGTCAGGGAATCAGCCGTAACGCCATGGTAAGTTGAGAGACCAGCATTACTCGCCCGCCCGTCACCCGGCACCAACAGCCGCAGCAATGGCGTCGCGTTCGCGAAGCAGGGCAAACGCCGGGAAATTCACGGAACACAGGGAAGCTGGGTGATCGATGAGTGGTGCACTGGACAGGTATATTCATTATGTTTTGACGCTTCGTTGGCCGGTACTCCTTATTCTGGTCGCGGCAACGGTCGTGATGAGTCTGGGTGTCCAATACCTGAACACCACGAACGACCTCAAGTTTCTGTTCAGTAAGGACAACCCCCATTATCAGGCGCTCATCAGTCTGGAAAAGCGCTTTACCTCTACATCCACGGCTCTGGTGGCGTTTGCGCCCAAAGAAGGGACCGTGTTTACGCAGGAGACACTGGCCGCGATCGAGGAATTTACGGATCAGGCATGGCGGGTGCCCTACACAAGAAGGGTCAGTTCACTCACGAACTATATCCACAGTGAAGCCATCGATGACGAACTGACGGTACGTGAGCTGGTCAAGGACAGCAGGTCCTTGAGCGATGAGGACATTCAGTACATTGAGGAAGTGGCAAAGAACACGGTCGGTTTCCCGGGTTTTCTCGTTGCCGACGACGGCAAGGTCAGCGGACTGGCAATTACATTCGCACTACCGGAAGACCCACTTGAGTCGGACGCAGCGATTATTGAGGCAGTCGATTATCTCGAAGCGCTTGTCGAGGAGGCGCGAGAGCTTCACCCGGAGATAAATTATTACCTGACGGGCGAGGTTGTTATCAGCCGCGTCTACGCCAAGGTGTCGGAGGAGAATCTGCAGGAACTGATACCGATCATGATCCCTGTCATACTGATCGTGACCATGTTTCTGCTCCGTTCGGTGCTCAGCTGTATCTGTGTATTCACAACGGTATTTGTCGTCGGCAACATCACCATGGGATTTGCCGGCTGGATCGGGATGGTTCTATCGCCGGCGAGTGTCATCACCCCCATAATCCTTGCCACAATCGTTGTTGCACATACGGTTCATGTAGCTTCCGCTGTTTCTCTGAACATGGCGGGTGGCATGGAACAGAGGGCAGCGATTGCCGAAGCATTGCGCAAGAATGCGTGGCCGCTGTTTCTCTCCTCATTAACGACAATGATCGGCTTTCTCAGCCTGAACGCATCGGAAGTACAGCCGTTCAGGGATATCGGGAATTTGACGGCGTTCGGCGTGGTTGTCACTTTCGTATTCACGATGTCCTTCATGCCGGCATTGCTCTCGGTCGTCAGGTTGCGCAAACGGGTATTGAAAACCGGGCAGCTTGGCTTGCTTGAACGCCTGGCCGAATTTGTCATAGCGAGGAATCGGCTTCTCCTTGTCGGTGTTGGTGCTGTGGCGATCATTGCGGGCCTGGGAGTGTTTCGCATTGAGTTCAACGATAGCCCGACCCGGTACATGGATGAGCGTTATCAGTTCCGGATTGATACAGATTTTGTCATCGATAACCTGACCAGTGTCGAGCCCATCGAATACACCCTGGAATCCGGAAGCGATGGCGGAATTACGAACCCAGAATACTTGCAGGCCGTCGATGCATTTGCCGAATGGTACCGACAGCAGCCTGAAGTCGGCCGCGTTCAGTCTTTCGCCGAGACAATCAAACGCCTGAACCAGATCCTGAACGGAGACAATCCAGAGTTCTACCGGATACCGGACAACGCGGACCTCGCGAGCCAGTTCTTGCTACTCCATGAGCTTTCATTACCTGTCGGCGCCGATCTGAACGATCGCATCGATATCTCCAAATCGGCTACGCGCATGACGGTTCAGGTTCGCGGACATCCATCGTCGGCAGATCAGCGACGGCTTGTCGAGCGTGCAGAAGAATGGATCAAGGCCAATCAACCAAACCTGAACGCTGAAGCCACTGGCTTCAGCATAGCGTCTGCCTATCTTTCTGTTGAAAACACGTCCGCCATGTTGCGGAGCACCGGCGTTGCGATGTTGCTCATATCTCTCATATTTCTCATCCTGTTGAGAGACGTGCGGCTCGGAATCATCAGCCTGCTGCCCAACTTTGTTCCTTTGATCGTGACGTTCGGCATATGGGGATACTTCGTCAGCGAGCTGAACCTCGGTGGTGCCATGGTCAGTATCATGGCCTTCGGCATTATCGTTGACGATACGATCCACTTTCTCACGAAGTACCAGTCGGCCCGCAGGGAAGGAAAAGACGCGGCCGATTCGGTGCGTGCTACTTTCCGGACCGTGGGCAGTGCGCTTCTTACCACCACGACTGCTCTTTGTGCTGGGTTCCTCGTATTGACCCTTTCCGGCTTCAAGCCTACATGGACGACCGGTTCCATGGTTTCGGCCGCCATTCTCATTGCCCTGCTGGCTGACTTTCTGCTTCTTCCAGCGTTGTTGGTTACCGTATACGGAAAGAAATTCAGGCAGTTGAAATAGCTCGGTGGTGAATGCCGTACCTGCGTTACGATTCACTCATCTTTGGAACTGTCCGAAAGACAACATGAGTCCTACAACGGCTTATGATCAAGGAGGATAATCACGCAGCAAACGCTGTCTGCCAGCGGAAGCATCGCGTAGCTGGCGTATCGCGTGGCAATCCTGTTTGTCGCGGGGTGTCGCAGTAGGGAAACTGGTTTCCCAATGCTCTCCGCACAGAAATCCGTAGAAGCCCGTTTTGGACTATCGCTCTTCGGTAGATTGTTGACGGCAAGCCGCTGAACTGGCGGAACTTCACGACCTTCTACAGTGGTTCTTACGCGCCAACAGAATACGAATTATGGTCAGCGTCTCGCGAAGGTACGGTTCGACGTCGTCTTCCACACACTCATTCAACAACTTGCCCGATGTCAAAACCTCGCCCGACTCCATCGCGGTCTCGCTTGGATGCCGTCATTGAAATCCCGTCCCTTTCGCCGCCGGATTTCTCGAATTCGAAACCACCGTAACCTGATGGAATGACAAAAGTCTCAGTTTCTGCTTCGGTCAATCTGAATAACGAGTCATTCGCTTTCGATGAGTCAGAAATTCAGACTAGTAATCATGAGATTCGACGACACGGATCCGGACGAAGCCGAAACTTCGCGCGAGTCCGTTGTTGCGCCGGTGAGAGTGATGGTCAATTGGATCGCCCGATGCTTCCGTATGGCTGGAATATTTTGACCTACGGTGCGGGAGCATCGCATATGCCCCTGATCATTGACCGGATCAGCTACTTGCCTGAATGTGCGCCGAAAGGGAAACACATGATCGATATACTCGTCGGTTACGACAGGGCTGAAAAACTTTTTCGTTGGACGATGACGAGATACGACGTCAATTGCTGAAAGATCTCCGGGACGGTCCGCCCATGCCTGACGGTGCCTACATTCCTGACGATAGTGAGATTCTTTTCACGCGAGTCTACCGATGGCCGGAAGCCATTTGCCTTGCACCTCCCGGCATGTTCACGGCAATCAGGGAATTGAACGACGGCAAGCGTGGAACAGTGAAGAACCTGATCCTGGCAGGAGACTACACGGCAAATATGCCGTCTATGAATGGCGCATTGGCAAGCGGCATTGTGGCAGCTGAAAAAGCCATGGCCATGTTGCCGTAGTTTGCCGGATGTAATCGCAGGTACGCTTAACAGACTGTGCGTAATATTCCCCCGTATCGGGCAGACTATTCGGCGATACAACCTTCGGCATCATGTATGGGATACGCTCCGGACGAACACCGAAGCGTTGTGAATCAGCACGATATTGGCGCTCTCCCGTGCGTCTGGAAGTCAGTTTGTTCAGAAACGTTTTGCATCAATTCCCTATAGGGACCGTCCAGACGACGCTTCATATCTGATCTTCGGCGTCTCCAGATGATCCACCAACTCGTCACCGCCCCACAGGTGCGGCATATTTCAAATGAAGAATACGCAGTCGAAGGCGACGGCAGTACGGTCCACTCTCCAATCAGGCTCCGTGTTCACTCGCGGACAAACACGCAACCCGAATTCTCACAGGTATCTGAGTTCCGGCAGAGACCTGATCGTTGCAGAACGTTGAAACGTAAATTTCGCCCGAACACACCAGTGGGCTCATTGCCTTAATATTCGCGTGATTCTTCAGCGAGATGCGTGGTCGGCAGCTTGTAGCTGATTCCGACTGAGTCGTACATGGAAGCCTCGATAAACACCATTATATTGAGGCTTTCGCGTGCACGTTTGGGCATGAACAGCTCCATAAACTTCTTGAACTTGTTTGCCATCCGGAATTTCCAGAGAACTGCCCGCTGTTTGGATGCAGGCATCCGCAATTCGTCAGCGAGTTCATCGCCTATTAACGCGCGGCAAATCTCGAACGCATAGTTCGCCGTCGCCACACGCTGATTTCTTTGGGTATGGCCGATGAACAAGGGGGCGGAGTTGATCAACGACGAGGCCATGGCAATCGATTCAAGCGACGTCGACGGTTCGCAAATTCTGCCAATCCTGTAAATTTCCAACGCGTCCGCCTCGTCCTGGAAGAGGATGGTCTCGGGAATGCCCATCAGGTAACCGGAGTACCGCCACACCAACATGAAGCTTGCGCGTTCCTCTTTGCTGATGTTTGTCCCTAGCCTGTCGAGATGTTGCAGCAATCGCGCCGAAAAGGCGGATATGGCAAAACCAAGATGCGCTGAATTGATCGGTGTGCCGAGTTCGTCCTGATCCCACTCAGACGATTCAGCGAGAAGGCGACGGATTCGTGCATGGATAATTCTGATCCTTACGGAGTACGCCCAACCGTCACCGTGTCTTTCCAGACCACCAGGAAAGAAAATTTCAAGCATGTGTCGGTTGTTCTGCCTCAACCGCCTGACACCCTGATCACGTAATCTGCCCGTCAGGAAAAACGACTTGGAAATGTATGTCGAGAATCCCTCAATCAGAGTTCCAGCTACCATGCCAACGAGCACATTCGCCCCGGCGCGATGGAACAACTGACATCCGGGTACCAACGCCGACGGATCGACCCAGGATGGAGGTTCTTCGCAAGACTCAAATAACGCGCGTAATGTCGCTGGACCGTTACGCAAAGTCTCCTTGTCACCTCTAACCGCGTTCATGATCAGCTTATGCGTTTCACCCGAACCAAGGTCAGCAAGATCATCTGACAAACGATCGGCAATCGGATCTCCAATCATGGTATGGGCATAATAATTATCTGCCCGCACCTGATCGATCATCCGCGCTTTCTCGTAATTCTCGGTATAGACGCTCGGTACCTTGGCATGTTCTGAACCCATCATCGCAAGCACCGCCTTCCAAACGCTGTTATCGCACCGTGCGAAATGCGGACGACTCCTTGCGTAAATCCGTGGTATATCCTAATCAGACCGCATCCCGCATATTGCAGCTTAGAAAGGGCAACGCGCCCGGCTAGGGGATCTTTGTTTCTCATTTCACTTGCGAGTTTTTTGCTACGGCGATCATGGTGACGACTTCCATTGTGAAACGCAAGTTGTGGAGCTGATCATGCAAACCGGCCGCGACGACGAACATATCGTCGACAGCGTCAAGGCAGCGGTTGATAACCATACGCACCGGTTTACTCGTACGCGTGAGACCAAGTTCGGCAGTATCTACACCCGCAGCCGCCATCCATTTCTCGGGTATATAAATCCGGTTATTTGCCCTGTAGTCCTCGCCAACGTCCTGCAAGTGATCGAGAAGCTGCAATGCATGGCAGAGGGCATCGGACATTGGATAGGCCGTAATCGGTTCCCTGTGCAAGTCGATGAGATAGCGACCGATGGGCGAAGCTGAGAGATTCATCTGATCAACCAGCTCACCCCAGTCTGCAAAACGAAGCTTGTGGGAGTCTTGCCTACAGGAGTCCACAATATCGGTGCAGTGTTTTGGAGTCACGCCAGTCTCCGCCAAGCTTCGGCGCATCGCATGTGCCTTGTCGCATTCAGGAGTTGTGCTGTCGTTGCCGAACAGCACCTCGGCGAAGCAATCCAGTCGTCTGACTTTCTCATTCGCAGCCAGCCGACCACTGTCTGCAATGTCATCAACAGTTCGAGCAAAGTGGTAGAAAGCCAGGGCATACGGGCGAAGTTGCACAGGCAACATCCGGGAGCCAACGGGAAAGTTCTCTGTTTTAGCGGTCTTGCCGGAGTGTTCTTCCAATTTGGCGCGGCTTCGGTTCGTTGAACACGTTGATATCAAACGTAGTATAACTTCCTGCTGTGTCCAGTTCCATATCGCGTGCGGTTTCGGCAAACACAATTCAGCGAACCCTTCGGTTCCAGGCAACATGTCCCTCGCGTGCCACCTCGACGAACCGGCGTCCTCGCCGTCGCACACCAATGGCATTCATTTTGCGGAATCATGTCATTCCCCTCACCGCTCTGATGCCCGAATGGGTATTCGCATATCAGAGCGGTGCAGGTTGGCTGCCAAGTCGGCCGTTACAGCCAAAACCCACCTCTCGCAGGTCCGTCATCTCGAATTTTTGGAATCCGGACAGGGGGAACAATACGCCATCCCAAGTTCAGCGACCGTGACAACGCACCGCCATCTGGCGCTGTTTCGCGATGAAGAGGAACGAAGCACCAGTCCTGATCCAGTACCGAATCGTCGTTATCGCACAGGTGTGCGCCAAACCTGATGTCGTGCCCCTTGCAAATTCAACCTACATAAAATCAACCACTTGCGAGAAGAGATATATGAAGTCAAGAATTGTACCGCGTCTTTTGCTGGTGTGTTAAGCTTTGAAAAAGCAGTTGCAGAGCGCTCGCGAGGTGTTGGCGTTGTTTGCATCGGGATGTATTGACCGTCAGGCATTGGAAACCCGAAAGGCAGTTTCATGGACATTCAAGTTGAACGCAAAAACAAGTTTCTCCACCTCGTTGTAGCGGAGGAACGTGTCGACGGTTTCAACGCTGATCAGTTTCAACAAAAACTTATTGATGCGATTGAGCCAGGGGTTGCCACAGTTACCTTAGACTGCAGTCGACTGAATTACATCAGCAGCGCAGGTCTGCGCGCATTGTTGATTGTCTTCGATGAATTCTCAAAGCGTGAGGCCAAGTTGGCATTGCATTCTGTAAACGTCCAAATTCGTCAGGTGTTTGAAATCAGTGGCTTTTCCAAGATCATCCCGATGTACGCAACGCGTGATGATGTGCGCTGATCAAACAGCAGTTCGTTTGTCGTCGTTGATGCGGTGTCGGAGACCGCTACATAGTATCTGGCAGAAAACCCCGGATTTTGAGCGGCATCGGTCCGCTTCCAGTGCAAAACCGGTACAACTGTATCAGCGCGGTGAAAACAGCCGGTGCAACCGCTTCCGGTTAGCGGATTTGAATCAGTGAAAAAGCGCCAATACAAACCCGAGAACTGTCAAATCACCACAACACGACCCTGCACCCCGACAGGTTCCTGGTTGGGCGAAGTCAATTTCACGCAGACTGGCGAATTCACCAATCTCTGTTGATACCGTACACCTGAATGGCTCGTGTCATTCCAGTTGCGCGCTGACGCCTGCGGCAAACCTGGCAGTCCGTGCCGGACCTTACGTTTCCCAGCTGCGCACTTCCCCTTCATAGAACGAACCGGGATTACCCCAGACTGTTGTCCTCCACATGTCGCGTCCATGCTTTTCAGCGTCAAACCATGTTGCACAGTGAATGGTGCACCTGTTGTCATAGATTACGAGGTCACCCTGTTCCCAATCATGCGCATAGGTGAAATCCGGCGCTGTATAGTGAGACATAATCTCATAGAGAAGCTCTGCGGCTTCACCGTCAACTCCGGGTTTCATGCCGGCAAATGGGCCATGCACCCAATCCATCTGCTCGCGTTCGCAAAGATAGAGTGCGTTGCGACCGGTTTCCGGGTGTTTCCGAACAACAGGTTGCAACTGCGGACCGTCGCGTTCATTCAGCACATCCGGCGGCACGCCGGCGCGAACATCATCTTCTCCGTGACGCTTGAACGGCGCGACATGGATGCCCATGAGATTGGCGGTCCGCTCTTTCAACGACGGCGAAAGCGCGGCGTACGCCTGCGTTCCGTTGGCAAACAGGGTTTGTCCCTGACCACGCGGAGCCGGTCGATGGGCGTAGAAGAGTGAGATATCAGGTGGTGGCCGCCGAAAACTCTGATCCGTATGCCAACCCCTGCGATGAGGAAATTGTATCGGCAAACGTCCATCCGGCGTCAACGGCGGATCTGGCCGCGCCGGCGGGGCAAAGTTCATCGGTGGCAGATTGGAAATACGAATGATTTGCGACGAAGCCCAATGAAGCAGATTGTGTCGGTTCGAGGTCAACGCATAGTCCTCGACTTCACACCCGAACACACTGCTCAGTCTGACCAGTAGACCGGGTTCGTCGGAAACGGCACACATACCTTTGAGGACAAGGATTCCGTCAGCCTTGTTGAGAGCGTCCGGCAATGTCCTCGGCTCCCGTTCCGCCTCAGCAACATACAACGCAGCGTTGTCGACCTTGATCGTCTCCATCAGCAGGACCCGCAAATTTCGGTCATGCACTCTCCTCCTTGCAACGCGTTGTCCGCATCGAACCGGATGGTGCTTCGCAAGCAGCAGATCGATCGACGGCCGTCATGTGTGTTCGACGACAAGCCCCGTCAATCATGCCTCTGATCAAGGTCAATCGGTTTTGCGTTGCTCCCCGCGCTCGGCAACAATCTGATCCGCCTCCCGACCGATAAGTTCCTGCAGGCGATTGAACGCCACCTCAAAAAAACCGACCCCTTGAGTCAACGAACGAAGTTCCGAAATAAGATCAAGGATTTCTCCCTGTGGCATGTATGCCGAAACGGTGTCCCAGGCCTTCCAGCCATCGAAATTCTCGAAGCCCAGCAGCTGACCGCGCCGACTGGTGACAAGTTGCTGGATACGGGCCGTGGCCGTGCTGGGGCCATGGATAACAACCTCCATGATCGGCTCGAGAAGCACAGGGCTGCATTTGGGCATGCCTTCCGTCATGGCCACGCGAGCAGCAAGCCGGAACGACATCTCGTTTGAATCGACTTCATGATGCTTGCCATCAAATACCTCGACAGAAACGTCCACAACGGGAAACCCGAGCGGTCCCTGCTTGAGATAGTCCTTGACACCGTTTTCGACTGCCGGGATGTACTGGCGTGGAATGTTGCCCCCGGTCACGGAGTTCTTGAATTCAAACCCCGATCCCCGCGGCATCGGCTTGATGTTGATATGGACATCACCGAACATGCCGGAACCGCCGGTCTGGCGTTTGAACCTGCCGTGCTGCGTAATCGGTTTACGTATCGCTTCCCGGTAGGGAACCTGTCGAACATCCGACGTTACTGCGGCGCCGTAGCGGTTTTTCAGCCGCGAAAACGCGACCTGAAGATGCATGTCGCCCTGTCCCCAGAGAACGAGCTGGTTCAGGTCGAGATCCTGTTCGGGTATCAGCGACGGATCTTCATCGTGAATACGCTGCAGGGCCGTGGCCATCTTGACTTCGTCCTCACGGCGCTCGGCCTGGATAGCCAGTCCGTAGAGCCGCGGCAACAACGCCGCACGCGGCGCTTCGTTGTCGGTTTCCGGTGGGGAATTTCCGGGAACCAGCGTGTCACCGGTTCTCACGTTTTCCAGGCGCGCAAACGCAACGATCTCACCTGCACCGGCTTCACTGATCTTTTCCTGACGGGCACCCTGCATGCGATACAACCCGCCAATGCGTTCGCCGTTGACCGTTTCACCATCAGCAATTGAACCGCTCCAGACACGACCGAGCGAAAGCTTGCCGCCGTGCTGGGTATTGAATGTCTTGAGAATTTGCGCCCGCGTGCCGTCTGTGAGTCCACGCCGCTCGGCCGTTGACTCCGGCGGTGGTGTCCAGGAAACAACGTCGTCGAGAAGGCGCCTGACACCGTTCTCGAATTCGGCTGCGCCGATCAGGATGGGTGCCACCCTTGCCTCAGCGAATGATTCGCGCAACTCCGATACGATCTCCTCGGTCGATGGCACCTCGTCTTCAAGGATCATCATCATGAGTTCATCGTTGAAATCCGCGAGTGCCTCCAACATCATCTCCCGCGCCTCATCCTTGCGTTCACGCGCACTCTCCGGTGTTTCGATCTGCTCGGATGCGGCGCCCGGACGGTAGAGATAGGATTGTTCGGTGATGAGATCGACATAACCCGTGACATCATCATTGTCGCGAATCGGGACTTGGGTGATCAGAAGCGGCGTTGATGATACATCCTGCATCGCCGGGACAAGATCACGCATCAGCGTAGCCGTGCGATCCATCTTGTTGATGAAAATGAAATGGGGAATCTGGTTCTGTTCAAGAAATCTGAGGATCGGCCCGAGCGTCGTTGCACGCTCAACCACAGGTTCAAAAACGACAATCGCTGCATCGACACCCACCAATGCATTGCGCGCTTCGGCCTGGAACTCGATCGAACCGGGACAGTCAATGAAGTTTACAAGCGTACCGTCCACTTCCGCATGGGCCGCACTGACTTCGGTGCTCATGCTACGCTCCCGTGCCTCCGCGGCAGAATCTCCAACTGTGTTGCCGTCCTTCACGGTACCCTTGCGCGAAATCGCGCCTGCTGCGAACAACATGGATTCAAGTAGCGTGGTCTTGCCGCTCAACGACGGCCCGGTAATCGCGACATTACGAATCGTTGACATGATTCCCCCGTTAGAATTCGGTAGCGTGACGGTAATGACATGAAGCACGTCCTGCAATGCCAGATTGTCATCTGAACGGACACCGGCTCACACGAATTGCTTCACCGAATCACGGCCCGCGCCACGGTTCGGATGCGGTGTCGATGCTCGTCCTTCACTACACGGGTATGACCTGCACCCGCGAAGCAATCGATTGGCTCGTCAATCCGAAATCGCGAGTCAGTGCACATTACCTCGTCGAGGAAAATGGCAGGATCGTCCAGATGGTCGCGGAGGAACGACGCGCCTGGCATGCCGGAGTGGCACGTTGGCGTGACGTGACAGACGTCAACAGCGCATCAATCGGGATCGAGATCGCAAATCCGGGACACGAATGGGGCTATGAACCGTTTCCCGAAGTCCAGATGCACGCTGTATTGTCACTGTGCCAGGATATTCTTCAACGACACACCGTTCCTGCACGCAATGTCGTTGGTCATTCCGATGTTGCACCCGGACGCAAACAGGATCCCGGCGAACTGTTTGATTGGCGCTATCTTGCGGCAAACGATGTCGGTCTCTGGCCTGTTGCATGCAAGGTCCACGACAAGCATATCGGACCGAACAGTCCGGCAGATGACGTGCGCCAACTTCAGGAGGACCTTGCCGGATTTGGCTACAGAATCACTGTTGACGGAGTCTATGGAGGCGAGACATCGAATGTTGTTGTTGCCTTCCAGAGACATTTTCGACCGGAGCGTATTGATCGTGTGGCAGATTCCGGAACATTGGCGCGACTCGAAGGCTTGCTGGCCGTTCTGCCTGATTGACCCACGTGGGACCGGGAGGTTAATTTTTTGACGGATCAGGTGGACGGATGGTCGCGGATCAGGCTCGTACTGATCCGAGGAAAGTCCGGGCTCCGCGGAAACAGGGTGCCGGGTAACGCCCGGCGGAGGCAACTCCAGGGACAGTGCCACAGAAAGCAAACCGCTTCCGGTTCATGAGACCGGCAGCAAGGGTGAAAGGGTGCGGTAAGAGCGCACCGCGCCTTCGGTAACGAAGGTGGCAGGGTAAACCCCACCCGGAGCAAGATCGAATAGGGGCGGCATGTCATGGACAGGACAGTTTCCGGTTCAGCTGCCCGGGTTGATCGCTAGAGGCGTTCGGTCGACGAGCGTCCGAGATGAATGGCCATCACCGGTCCGTCACGACCGGTACAGAACCCGGCTTACAGTCCACCTGATCGTCGCGGAGTCCCACCGGTCTCACTGTCATCAACACATGTCAGATTCCCGCATCGAATTCGCGAGAACGAGACATCGATCCATGCCCGAAATGTCGGCGATGGTTGCGACAACAGCCAGTCCCGAATCGTCCGCAATGGACCTGACCGCGTCTGCCTGTCCTGCACCGAGTTCGAAGACAGCAACCGCGTCCCTGGCAAGCAGTGATCGCAAACCGGGGAGAATTTTCCGATAGCAATCGAGCCCGTCGTGTCCGCCATCGAGTGCGATAACCGGCTCCCAGTCGGTGATCTCAGGCGCCAGCCTGCAGAGATCATCAGACGCAACGTAAGGGGGATTCGACACGATGAGATCATATTCACCGGCAATTCCGTCAAGCCAGTCGCTACAGACAAAGTCTGCTCTCGACAGGGCATGCAAATTCGACGCGTTCTGTGCGGCAATGTGCAGGGCGGGCATATGGCGGTCGACACCCACACCCCGGGAATCAGGCCACAATTTGAGCAACGATATGAGAATGCACCCTGATCCCGTCCCAATATCAAGAATCGAGCGCGGACCCCGAGAACCGAAGTGCCGTTCACAAAAGTCCACAATCGCTTCTGTTTCGGGTCTCGGAACAATGACGTCGCGTGAGACAACAAAGTCGAGACTGCGGAATTCCTTCGTGCCTGTGATCTGTGCAAACGGTCGGCGCCGTATGCGCTGGACCAGAAGTTCCTCGAAATGATCCCGTTGTACGTGGTCGACCCGTGTTTCAGGAAACGCATGAATAATGATCAGGTCGAGGTTTCCGGTCCGTGACAACAGCAAACAGGCTTCTTGTCTCGGTGCTTCCACGCCGGCATCAGCGAGGCGGTGCGTTGCGTCCGTGACAAGCGCTTCGACAGTCCAGGAGTCGTCGTCAGTCGAAGTTTGCAAGGCGCTGCGTCTCGTCATCTGTCACGAGCGGGTCAATGACAAGATCGAGAGCGCTGCCATCGATGATTTCCTGGAGTTTGTAGATTGTCAGCCCCAGGCGATGATCCGTCACGCGACCCTGCGGATAGTTGTAGGTCCTGATCTTCTCCGACCGGTCGCCCGATCCAACCTGCTCCTTGCGATCCCTGGCCATTCCCGCTTCCCGTGACTTGCGCTCCGCGTCGTAAAGACGCGAACGAAGAATCATCATCGCTTTGGCACGGTTCTTGTGCTGGGACTTCGCATCCTGCTGCGAAACGACAATACCCGTCGGGAAATGTGTGATCCGAACCGCGCTGTCGGTCTTGTTGACATGCTGTCCACCCGCACCGGACGCCCTGAACGTGTCGATGCGAATGTCCTTGTCGTCGATACGAACCTCGATATCCGCGACTTCGGGAAGAATCGCAACCGTAGCCGCCGACGTGTGAATGCGGCCTGACGATTCCGTCACGGGTATGCGT
The DNA here is from genome assembly GCA_965200745.1 of Alphaproteobacteria bacterium. GTDB lineage: Bacteria > Pseudomonadota > Alphaproteobacteria > SP197 > SP197 > SP197. The sequence goes on along the minus strand of CBDAUZ010000001.1, from coordinate 1,704,271 downwards.
TGCACGCGATGAACACCCGATTCGAATTTCAGTCGGGCAAAGACACCTTTTCCGGTTACCTTGGCCTGAACTTCCTTGAGTGCACGGCTGCCAGCGCTGCTGACGCTGATGACGGAAACCTTCCAGTTCCTGAGTTCGGCGTATCGCTTGTACATGCGCAAAAGATCTGCAGCAAAAAGTGCTGCCTCTTCACCGCCGGTACCGGCGCGAATTTCGAGTATTGCATTGCGTGCATCATCGGCGTCAGCCGGAACCAGAAGCCGACGCAACCTGTCGTCAAGCTTCTCGATCTTCTCTCGCTGTGCACCACATTCCTCTTCCGCCAGCTGACGAAGTTCGGGCTCCTGCTCGTCCCTGATCATGTCCGTCAACTGTTCAATCTCGCCACGAACCCGCAGTTTTTCCCGATAAACCTCGACGACAGGCGTGAGTTCGGCCAACTCGCGCGACATCACAACGAATGAATCCTGATTACCCTCGCGACGTGCGAGGTGTGCTGTCAACTCCTCGTGTCTGAGGAGCAGTTCCTGCATGCGTTCGTCGAGACTCATTCCCGTGATCCCGAAGGCGCGGAAAACAACTGTCTCAACAGGTGCATGATCTCCGGTACCTGATCCGGATTCTTCAGGTAGACGTCTTCCAGAGTGTAACCGGCTCGTGTGACAAGAAGCTCGATCAGTTGTTGTGTCACCGCCGCTGCGTCTGGTGATGCATGCGACGCCAGCACCAACTCCCTGGCAGATGTTAACGCAGCACGAAATTCTTCGGGCAGAACTGCCGACCCGGGCGGAAGACCACCTCCGGGGTCGTCAGCAAACGTTGACAATGTCTCTTCCAGAATTCCTGCGGCCTTCTGTCGCGCCCGCGCGAGCGCCGCCGGCTCCGTGATCGCGATGTTCTCCAGGTGATCAAGATTGTAGAGAAATACATCTTCAATCAGTTCAACATCGGCATCCGCCTCGGACAAAACAGCAAGATCGAGAAGAAACACCGGTTTGCGTTTACGCATTCTGATTGCCTGCACCATGATATCCCGATCGATAACCGTCTTTCCGGAACCTACATCGAGTATCACGGTATCTGCCTGCCACAATTCTTCGGCAAGTGCATCCATCGATCCTGTCGACACCCCCACACGTGCGGCAAGCGATCCGACGAATTCGGATCTGTTCTGCAGGAATGCCAGTTGACACATACCGGCGTCGATGAGTTGGCGGGCGATCAGTTCACCGCTTTCACCTGAACCGATCAGGAGTCCCCGTGTCTTGTCGAGATCGCCATGAATCTCTCGCGCGATGTCGACTGCTGAATCGGCAATGGATCCAGACAGCTCGTCCACCGAAATTTCACGATGCACACGATCCGAAACAGCGTGAAAGGCGTTCAATCGCCGTCCAAGAACCGGGCCCAGCGTACCCGCCTCCATCGCAAGTCGCGTGCATCCACGCGCGATATCATTGATGCGCGTCTGCCCCGTCGGCCCGGGCGTTATCGAACCGGCCGGTTCGAGCAGAACACGAAGCGCGGCATCGCCTGAAACCGTTCGAAACCTGCTCCCGCTTTCGTTGAGATACTCCGGAACGACAGACAAGACTTTCTCGGCACTCGTGCACGGTTCCGTCGTGATGGCATGCACGTCCGTGCGCTCCCAGTTCGAGAAGACAAGCATCTCCGAACCAACGCTGTAACGGATTTCCTCCAGTGCGTTGTAGATTCCGCGGATGTCAGATTGCCCGAGTGGCATGCGCGCACTCAAATCCGGGCCCGCATCATGACGGGTAATACCGACTGCAATATGAACCGATTCGGTCATTCGTCGTTTACTCCGTCAATGCCAACCTCTCTCGCAACTCGGACAACGGGATTTCTGCCTGATCACCCCGATCCAGATCACGCAAGGTGACCGTACCGCGCATCAACTCGCCATCACCAAGGATGATCGCGTGGCTGGCACCAATCTTGTCGGCTCGTTGCATCCTGCGTCGCAGGTTTCCACGATACCCCATGTCGACAGAATAGCCGACGCTGCGCAAGTCGTGTGCCACCTCCAGCGCACGTTTTTCCGCCTCCAATCCAAGGGGCACGACGGCAATCGGTCTCGGTCGCGGTGGAGCTTCGCCGATCATCATCGCCAACCTGTCCACGCCAGCAGCCCATCCGACCCCTGGTACACCCGAACCGCCCATCTGTTCCACAAGATGGTCGTAGCGTCCGCCACCAATCACCGTACCCTGCGCTCCGAGCGTCTCCGTTACAAACTCGAATGCGGTGTGACAATAGTAGTCAAAGCCGCGCACGATTCTCGTGTTGATGACCGGTGACATGCCAAGAATCTCCAGGCCCTCGACAACATCATCAAAAAATCGGCGTGCCGATTCCGTGAGATAGTCCATGATCCCCGGTGCATTGTCGGCAATGATCCTGTCTTCCTTTTCCTTCGAGTCCAGAATTCGCATCGGATTTCGATCAATCCTGTCGCGACTCAAGGGGCTGAGATCATCGACGTGTTCCTGAAAGTAGGACGTGAGCGCTTCCATGTAGTCGTGCCGACTCTCGCGATCACCGAGCGTGTTGATTTCGAGTCGTGTGGACGCAAGCAGCCCGAGTTCGCGCAGCACATCATGTCCCATTGCAATGATCTCGACATCGCCTGCCGGTTCAGGAACACCGAATAGTTCGACTCCCGTCTGAAAGAACTGCCGGTACCGTCCCTTCTGCGGTCGTTCATGGCGAAACATCGCACCGGCATAGTGAAGCCGAAGCGGTACACTGTTGGCGAGCTTGTTGCTCAGAAACGCACGCGCAACGCCTGCGGTATTCTCCGGTCTCAGCGTTACGCTGTCGCCGTTGCGGTCCTCGAACGTGTACATCTCCTTCTGTACGACGTCGCTCGCATCACCGAGCGTGCGCGCGAAAACAGACGTCTGTTCCAGAAGGGGTGTCCGGATCTCGTTGTATCCGTACCGTTCGGCAACGAGAGCGCAGACTTTCTCGACGTGCGCGAATGCCCGGCAATCCTCGCCGAAGATATCACGCGTGCCACGTATGGGCTGAAGGCGCGGTGCCACGATTCAAGGGTTGGTTATCTAGGTCAGGCCCGCTGCGTTCGCCGCGCTCTGCTTCGCCGCATGCGCTTCAACGAGTGAAACGAGATGATCAACCATGTCTTCGCTCGAAACCTTGTGGTCTGCGTTGCCCCCCATGTAGACGAGATGCTGGCCCTTTCCTCCGCCGGTCAGGCCGATATCCGTCAGTTTCGCCTCACCGGGCCCGTTGACCACGCAACCGATCACCGAAATCGTCATGGGCACATCAATATGGGCAAGCCGTTTCTCGAGTTCGCCGACGGCCTTGGTCACCTGGAACTGCTGTCGCGCACACGACGGGCACGCGATGATGTTGACACCGCGCTGCCGCAGATTGAGTGACTTCAGGATTTCCCATCCTACCCGTACCTCCTCAACGGGATCCGTCGACAGCGAAACCCTGATCGTGTCGCCAATACCCTGTTGCAGGAGCATGCCGATCCCGATTGACGACTTGACCGTGCCGCCGAGGAACCCGCCAGCTTCCGTCACGCCGAGATGCAGCGGATAGTCGCAAGCGGCAGCGAGACCCTGATACGCCGCTGTCATCAACGCGACATTCGATGCCTTCACGCTGATCTTGAAATCCAGGAAGTCGTTGTCCTCGAGAATACGCGCATGACGCAGTGCACTATCGACCATGGCCTGCGGAGTCGGGCCTCCGTACTTCTCCAGCAGGTTTCTTTCGAGCGAACCGGCGTTGACACCGATGCGTATCGAGCAACCGTTGTCCCTTGCTGCCTGAACAACCTGGGCGACGCGGTCCGAAGAACCGATGTTGCCCGGATTGATGCGCAGGCATGCAGCACCGGCTTCGGCGGCTTCGATAGCGCGGCGGAAGTGGAAGTGAATATCGGCTACCAGCGGTACCGGTGATTCCCAGACGATTGACTTGAGTGCCGCAGTGGATTCCTCGTCGGGGCAGGAAACGCGCACGATATCGGCACCGGCAACTGCGAGCTGGGAAATCTGTTCCGACGTCGCATGCGCATCCGCCGTCAGGGTGTTTGTCATGGACTGTACAGCAACCGGCGCATCTCCACCGACTGCAACACTCCCGACCATGACCTGGCGAGATCGCCGCCGCGGCAGTACGCCGCTGTTTTCTGTTGCGTGGTCTGTGGTCATATCGTCGTCTCTTTGTTCTATCGCTCGATCAGCAGTGCAGGATCCAGCGCTACGTCCCGCCTGATTTCACCCATTCCACCGAGTGCCGGGCTCTGAACGCCATCGACCCAGATCTCCAGACCACCTGCATTGCCTGTATCCAACGTAAGATCATCTATATCAGGAACAAGGTACGACTCACCGGGATTCAGCACGACGGACTTCCAGATCTCTCCGTCCGGACCCTCGATCTGTATCCAGGACGCGGCAGTCGCACGGATTTCAATCCTGGACGGGGATGACGATTCAATTGCACTGTTCTCGACAACAACATCGTCTGTTTGTGTGTTTTCAGCAGAATTCGCTTCGATTGTCTCCGTTTCCGCACTGTCAAACTCTTCAGCAGCCGTCCCGGTTTCTTCCAGGACTGCCGCAAGATCGTCAGCGAAACTTTCGGAAGGCTCCCTTTCTTCCAGGACTTCCTCGACAAACACCGTGGCATCAGTATCCACTGCATTCGTCACGATCGACGTATCATCGTTCTGCTGACTGTCGGGCTCCTCCGGTTCGGCTTCCACGACCGACAGATCTTCAGGTTCCTCGACCGTACCCGTATTGTCGAATGTCCCGTTCGACACGAATTCGTCGCTTTCCGGATCCGGTTCGACTGTGTGTTCCGCTGTCTGGTCATCCGTATCCGTCGGGAGTGATCCATCCGGTATGGAAGACTCCTGAACCAGTTGATCCGGCTCGACGCCTGCAACGTCAGTCCCGGCAGCGTCCGCAGGAGTATCGTCTTCAACAGTCGTTGTCAGCGATGCTGACGGATCCGGGAATTGCTGTTCAGACGAAGCGATGAGGGTTTCAGGCTCGTCGTCGACAAAGGTGAAGAGATCAGACCCGTTTTCCTTGACAACGAACCAGCCGCCAAGGCCAGCAACCATGACAGCAAACGTCAATACGACCAGCAATCGGGTCGGTTGACGCACCTCAGACGAGAAAACCGGCATGTCCATGGGTTGACGGGCGAGAACCCGTTCATCGTGTTCACGCAGTTGCGTGACCAGTTCGTTTCCGTCGAGTCCGAGAAAACTGGCATACGTGCCGATAAATCCGGCGACATACGTCGAGCCAGGCAGATCATCGAAACGTCCGTCTTCGATCGCCTCGATGAATACGCGTTTGATCCGGAGCTGCTGAACGACTTCGTCAATCTCCAGCCCAAGCGCGAGTCGCCCGCGATTGAGTGTATCTCCTATCTCTCTTGTAATATTGACACCGGACATGCGGGACTCTTCATCCGTTGCGAAGTTCTGGCGTCCATCGGTCATGTCAGATGTTTCCGGGATCCGCACGCACATTCATCGTGGTGAACACATCGGCCTGGAGCCAGGCCGTGCGGTGTCAGCCGCCCGTGTCGTGCATGATGCGAATGTGGTTCCGGATTCTCGTTGCGCCAGGCGCGGCGTTGTCTGATCGGGAATCCAGATTTCGGCATGAAAGGTCGTCGAATGGCTAAAATTTCGGAAAGCTGCACCGGCAAACCTATCAAATCGACCACCTGACGAACACATGTTTCGCGGCGCGCACCAATCAAGCCTTCCGGACCGGCGTTGTCGTCGCTGATCATCGGAGCACACGGCCGGTAAACCTGATTTCCACAACTGAATGGTACCACTTTCCGCAACGGGCGATCCAGTGACGGCGCGTGTGACAGGAAACGGAAAAAGCGGAGCAACCTGGCGGCGTCCATACCCCGCTTCAAAGCTGGTCGATTGTCTGTTCAACAAGTTCTTCAACAATTTCCGCGACCGATTGTTCACGGGACACCATGCCGACGCTTTGCCCGGCCATGAGCGATCCGTTCACTGTATCGCCCTCGATGGCGGCACGACGCAGTGCGCCGGCCCAGAAGTGCTCGATTTCCAGTTGCGCTGCCGTGAAATCGAGGTCTCCCTTGTCGTGCCGTTCAATCACATCGCGCTGAACATCCTGAAAATGACGGACTGCATCATTTTCCAGTGCGCGTACCGGAATGACCGTGAAACGCGGATCGAGTTGTACTGACGGACGCGCATCGCGGGCGTTGGCCCGCAGAAACGCCGCCTTGAACGTGGGGTGCGCGACCGATTCGTGTGCGCACACGAAGCGTGTTCCAAGCTGAACACCGCTGGCGCCCATCTGAAGGAAGCTCGCAATGGCTTCACCGCGACCGATTCCACCGGCCACGAACACCGGCGCGTCACGGACCAGCGGAAGGATTTCCTGCGCAAGAACGCTTGTTGCGACGGGACCGATATGCCCCCCCGCTTCCGAGCCCTCGATAATGACACCTGCAACACCGCCGCGAACGAGTCGGCGCGCGATGGACGCGGACGGAGCAAACGCGAGCGACCGGCTACCGCCACGATGAACGCGATCGAGTACTGTTCTGGACGGAATGCCGCCAGCAAGAACAACATGTCCAACGCGAAGATCGGTGCAGACATCGATCAGGTCGTCAAGGTCCGGATGCATCAGGATGAGATTTACGCCAAACGGACAGGACGTGAGTTTGTACGTCGCTTCAATCTCTTTCGCGAGTATTTCTGCGGTCATGGAGCCGCAGGCAATGACGCCGAATCCACCGGCATTCGATATCGCCGCAACAAGGTTCCGTTCAGAAACCCATGTCATTGCGCCACCCATGATGGCGTATTCCACACCAAGGAGTTCGCGACCACGCGACCAGAGCAAGTCGAGTTTCGCGCGTCGGCTCGATCCGGTCATCCGTCCTGATCGAGGCCGTAGGCGGAATGCAACGTTCGCAATGCCAGTTCGAGGTACTCCTCGGCAATCAGAACACTGATCTTGATCTCCGAAGTCGAGATCAACTGGATGTTGATTCCCTTTTCGGCCAATGCCTCGAACATCATCTCCGCTACACCGGCATGGCTTCGCATGCCAACGCCGACCACCGACACCTTTGCAACGCTGGAATCCGGTACGATACGCATGGCGCCCAGGGTGGAATTCGAGTCATCAAGAACCGCAAGCGCGGTGCCGAGATCCTGCTCCGCCACCGTGAAGGTCAGATCCGTTGACTCGCCGTCGGGCGAGATGTTCTGGACAATCATGTCGACGTTTATGTCGGCATCTGCGAGCGGGCGAAACAGGGCCGCGGCCACACCGGGACGATCCGGCAAGCCGATCATCGTGATTTTCGCGTCATCCCTGTCGTAGGCAATGCCGCGAACAACCTGCTGTTCCATGATTGCATCCTCGTCAACAACCATTGTACCAGTACTGGCGCTGAAAGTTGAAAGAACCTGGATCGGTACATTGTGCGCCATGGCAAGTGCCACGGAGCGGGTATGGAGAACTTTCGCACCCTGTGAGGCAAGTTCCAGCATTTCTTCAAACGCAATCATATCCAGCTTGCGTGCCCTGGCAACGACACGGGGATCACAGGTATAGACCCCCTCGACGTCTGTATAAATGTCACAACGATCCGCAGACATTGCTGCAGCAAGTGCGACCGCGGACAAATCCGAGCCACCGCGACCGATTGTCGTGACGCGGCCGTGTTCGTTGACACCCTGAAAACCCGTCACGACGGGTGTAACACCGTCATCAAGACACAGGTTCAGGGGACGCGGATCAATCTTGCAGATTCTCGCGCGTCCGTGCGTCGAATCGGTAACAATCGGAATTTGCCAGCCATGCCACGATCGTGACGGAACGCCCTGCCGCTTCAGTGCCATGGCCATCAGTCCGGCCGTGACCTGTTCGCCACTGGCGATCACAGCGTCGCGCTCCACGGGATCACCGTCCGGATTCATGATTCGGGACAGTTGTGTCAGCCTGTCGGTATCACCGGACATGGCGGAAACCACGACGACGACGCGGTGGTCGTCATCGATCTCTCTGGATACATGCCGCGCCGCAGCGCAAATCCTGTCGGGGTCACCCAGTGATGTGCCGCCGAATTTCTGTACGATCAATGACATGGTTGCAGGTTCTGCAATAAGCGCAATAGTGTGTTTCTGGAGTTGGGCGGAAACCGGCGGACCGCACCGTGCGATGCTTTCTACATTTGACCACATGCCGTAGGCAAGCAACTCTGCCCGGTTCATCCTGCGTAAATCCGACCGCAATGGTCGGGGCGCATTCTCATGAACCACGTCGGGGCCTGATGCGATGGACGTCTTGGTACGCAAGGATTGAACAGGTTATCCTGATGCGGCTTCATGCACACCGCGAAGGTGGCCAATCCCGATGCTTCGACTCCTGTACTGATCATGAATGCTCACGAACGGTTGTACACACCAAGAGATCTTGCGCAGGAGCTGGGGCTTTCGACTCGCCAAATCCGCGCGCGATTGCGCGCTCTCGGGCTCGGTGTCGGTTCCGGACAGCGATACGAATGGAATGAAGAAACATATGGCGACATCTATCGCCTGTTTTCGGACGATCCCGCACCAACAAGCGAAGCGACTTCGGTTGATCCCGACGAGGTCGAGCACTTTTCCACGCATGCAGAAGACTGGTGGAGTCCAGACGGCACGTTCGCTCAGCTGCATCGAATCAATCCGGTTCGGCTGTCATGGCTGCGTGGTCAGCTGGTCGATAACTTCGAACGCGACCCGTCCGGCACATGTGTCTTCTCCGGACTGAAGTTTCTTGATGTCGGTTGTGGCGGCGGACTCGTGTGCGAACCGCTCACCCGCCTCGGCGCAGAAGTCACTGGCATCGACGCGTCAGCCGAAGCAATACGCGTCGCACGGGAACATGCCGACCAGTCCGGGCTGCAAATCTCGTACAGGCAGTCGACAGTCGAAGACGTCGCCCGAGAAAACCCCGCCTATGACGCCGTCATTGCTCTCGAGATTCTCGAACATGTCGCGAACAGGCGCCTGTTCCTGCAGAGTTGTCGCACCTGCCTCAAACCCGGCGGCCTCATCATCCTGTCAACCCTCAACAGAACTCCGGCATCTGCGCTACTGGGCGTTCTCGCTGCAGAGTATGTTCTGCGCTGGGTGCCACGCGGCACACATGACTGGCGCAAGTTCGTACGGCCAATCGAGCTTGTTCGTGAACTCGAAACGGTTGGACTGACGCCACTGCAGACCAGAGGGATGGTCTTCGATCTTCTCGACAATCAGTGGCGCCTCGGCAGTAGTCTGGAGATCAACTACCTGGCAAGCGCCGTGCGCCTGCAAGACTGAGTCACGGCGTATCCCGGGACACCCTGCGCTCTTCCGGATCAGGCTCCCGGTACCAGGAATCCTTTTGTGAAAACACTGCCCTGAGCAACATGTTGTTCAGCGTGTGTCCTGGTTTGAAACTCTCGTAGCCTCCCAGGATTGGCGCACCCGCAAGCGCAAGATCACCAATCGCATCCAGCAACTTGTGACGCGCAAACTCTCGTTCGACGCGCAGGCCGCCCGGATTCAGGATTCCGTTGTGATCGACGAGGAGCGTGTTTTCGAGGGACGCACCGCGTGCACCCTGTCTGCGGAGCTTCAATGCCTTCGCTTCGACCATGGTTCCGAAAGTCCGTGCAATCGCCACTTCCGAAACAAACGATCCGTCGTCAAGATCAATCGACGCAGACTGGCGACCGATTGCTGGTTGGCGGAAATCGATAGTGCATTCGAAACGCCGGAAGGGGCCGGGACGCAATCGCGCCCACCGGTCGTCGAGCCTGACCTCTACTTCCTGCAGGATGATAACGGGGCGCCGTTTTGCAGACACCTCTTTCAAGCCGACTGAGTGGATCATGTCAACAAACCGTCTGGCGCTGCCATCCATGATCGGAAGTTCGAGCCCACTGACTTCGATCCGGGCGTTGTCAACCCCGCATCCGGACAAGGCGGCCAGAACATGTTCGACCGTACTGACCGTGGCATCCGTCCTGTTCTTCAGTGTCGTCGCCAGATTGGTATCGCTCACGTTCTTCCAGGAGGCAGGAAACTCCCCTGATTTCGGTTCCAGGTCGGTGCGAACGAAGACATAACCGGTGTTGGCCTCTGCCGGACAGATGGAGACGCTATTTGGACGGCCGGAATGGACGCCGACGCCGACACAGCTGATCCGTGTGTTCAATGTTGTCTGTATCACTTCCGGCCTCCGGAATGAGGCGGCTCAGGACGACGGATGCCGCGGATACGCCCCTGGTTGGGCGTATCTGCGGCATACAACAACTGAAGAAAAATACAAGCTTCCAGTTTGTTGGCCTCGCCGGACGGACCTCAGGAACGATCAGTCAAACTGTCGTCGGAGAAACGGCGGAATGTCATATGCCGGCTGCTCTGAGTCCCTTGTCTCACCGAGCGGCAGGGTTGGTTCCGCCGGCTTGCTCTCCATCACGGGATCCGAAGGGGCCTCGGCGACTTCCGGTGCTTCGGCTACCGCCTGCGAAGCCTGCTCGGATGCAGATTTCGTCTCGTTCGCCTCCTTCGCGGGTTCCGGTCTGGATGCACCGGTCAGTCTTGAGAAGAACGAGCGCGCCGGTGTGGTATCGCCGGGTTCATTGGTCGACGCCACATGGTGTTGCGCGTCAGACATGTGCGGCGTACCCGTCTGGATTGGCGGACGCGGTATGCGACCATTCAGTTCCGGCCGATGCACAGGCGCCGGTTCTCTACCACCCATATTCAGATCAATTGGACGCGGCGCAGGATTGTCGACATCTGTCCGGCCTGCATCTTGTGCCGCAAGAGGTTGTACACTACCACGGTTCGTCTGCGGCTCACGACGGTGTTCGCTGAACGGAAGAACATTGCGCTTTTCCGACGCGGCATCCATGCCTGTCGCAATGACAGAGATGCGCAACTTTTCACCCATCGTTTCATCAAAGACTGCACCGAATGTCAGCGCGGCGTTGGGATCAACCTCGTCACGAATACGCTTGACCGCCTCGTCGACTTCATAGAACGACACATCCTCGGTCGATGTGATGTTGATCAGAACCGCACACGCACCCTTGAGTGACATTTCGTCGAGCAGCGGGTTGGCGATGGCCGCCTCGGCAGCGTCAATTCCACGGTGCTCGCCGCTCCCCTCACCGGTGCCCATCACCGCCTTGCCGCGATCACTCATGACGGCACGGACATCCGCAAAGTCAAGATTGACCAGGCCCGGTCGAATCATGAGATCCGTGACTCCCTGAACACCCGCGTGCAGCACCTCGTCGGCAACCAGGAAGGCTTCCGTCAACGTCGTGCGTTCATTGGCAATCCGAAACAGGTTCTGGTTCGGGATCACGATCAGGGTGTCGACCTCTGTCTCAAGTTCGGCGATCCCCTTTTCGGCCTGCTGCATGCGCTGGGTACCCTCGAACTCGAATGGCTTCGTGACGACGCCGACAGTGAGCTTGTTCATTTCTTTCGCAGCACGCGCCACGATCGGCGCTGCACCAGTCCCGGTACCACCACCCATTCCGGCTGCGATGAAGACCATGTTCGATTCATCGATCTGCGCCATGATATCATTGATCACTTCTTCGGCTGCCGCCTTGCCGACACTGGGGACCGATCCGGCACCAAGACCTTGTGTAATGTTGGGGCCGAACTGCACGCGCTTGTCTGTCTCGGACATATCGAGAGCCTGCGCGTCGGTGTTGCCGACAACAAACTCGGCACCTGCCAACTGCTTGCGAATCATGTTGTTGACGGCATTGCCGCCGGCGCCGCCGACTCCGAACACAGTAATCCGCGGAGAAAACACCGGACGCGGCGGTACTCCAAGACTAATGGACATTGCTTTCTTCCTTCCTGACTTCCAGATTCCGATAAACTGTTAACCTGATCGATTTCAATCTGCACATGGGAACAACGATCTCCCTATCCTCCGAGATTTTTCCGGAACCACTGGCCCAGCCAACCGATAGGACCACGTTCCAACTGCCAATTTCGAAATTCGAATCTGTTCGTGTTGAGATTCCCGGCTCCGTATCGCAGCAGACCTGCACAGGTCGCGAAAGCCGGTCCGTGTACTGTTTCGTCGATACCCTTGAGCCACCGCAGTGTCCCGATGCGAACCTGCGTTCCCATCTGATAGGTCGCAAACTTGCGACTGACGACATCTCGCAGGCCGTGCAGTTGTGACCCGCCGCCCGTAAGCACGATGCGACGTGCGGCAATCCGGGCCACGTTCTCGTCGAGCCCGTCGAGGATTTTTTCAAGAATCTGATCAACACGCGGCGCGATAACCTGAGTGATTTCGCTGTGAAACACACGCGTACCCTGTTGCGGGTCGTGCCCGATGACGGGGACGTCGTACCATTCATCCTGGTCAATATGCCCTGCACCGCTCGCACTGCCCACGATGACCTTGATCCGTTCGGCAGCCTCCGTTGTTGTCGAAAACGCCATGGCAATGTCATTCGTGATGTCCTGACCGCCAACGCTGACCTCGTCGACATGAACACAGTCACCATCAAAGAACACGGCAATTCCCGTTGTTCTCCCACCCATGTCCAGCACGGTCACACCAAGATCCATCTCGTCGTCTACGAGCGTCGCAAGACCGGAGGCAAACGGGCTGCACGCACGACCGTCAACATCAAGATGGCAGCGTGAAATACAGGTCTGGATGTTCGCCGCGGTCGCGCGCAGCGCGGTTACGAGGAGGACGTTCACGCCGAGTATGTCGCCCACCATGCTGCGCGGGTCCCGGATACCCCGGCTTCCGTCAATACTGTACCCAAGTGGAATCGCATGGATGAGATCCCGGTCAGCCCCGCCAATGGCCTCACGGCTCTGCTGATAGATTCGACGCAAATCGGCGTCACCGACCTCGTGACCCGCGATCTTCACTTCCACATTAACGGTGCGCGAGTGAATGCCTTCTCCCGAAATATTCACCCACACCCGTCGCAGAATTTCTCCGGTCTGCTCCTCGGCCGCTGTGACAGCCGCGGCAACCGCTGACTCCGCCGCCTCCATGTCGACGACCACACCGCACGCGATCCCCCGTGAACCCTGATGTCCGACACCGACGATTCGTTGTCCGCCATGTTCTTCCTGACGCGCGACGAGACACGCGACCTTCGTGCTTCCCAGATCGACTGCAGCGACCAGGCCGTTTTGCGGTGCTGACTTCTGGCCATTCATGTGTCCTTGCCCTCGGTCAGTGCAAATTCCCTTCGTGCATGTGCATCGGGAGAAAGACGCAAAATCAGGCGGTCAGGATCGCGCAGGTCGATCAATTCGATATCCCGGTCGAGAATCAACTGGCGCCTGTCGAGGTCGACGAGCGATTGCCACGCACCAACAAAGTCGTGTTCCGGGAGCTTCACATCGAGTCTCCCGGCCAATCGCAGGTTCCAGCGTCGATTGCCGATACGAATGGCAGCGGTGATCTCGCGCCGAAACGGTGAAACAGTCGCACGCGCAGCCATGAATTCCACTGCGGCCGCGGGCGCATTCTCGCCAACAACCAGGAACAGGTCAGCGTAATCACCGGGGTCGGCGCTGTGGACGACTTCGCCGTGGTTGTCCACGACGTAATAATTCCCTTCATGTTGCCAGAGCACCAACGGTGTGCGTTCGACGAGAGACACAACAACGCTCGATGGATACCGGCGCTCGATCGTGGCGTCCTCGATCCATTCGATCGACAGGATACGATCACGCGCCGCCGGGAGATCGAGCTCCAGCATGGGATCGCCAATCTGCATGCCAAGTGCCGACAACAACGCATCCCGATCGACGATGGTCCGACCCCGGACCAGAATATTCTCAACCTGAATCCCGGACTCGACGACCTGTTCGTCGAACGCCACCTCGTAGCGATCCGACACTTCATCGGAAGCCAGAAACACGCCGACAACGACCACCACAACAACACCGGCAATCGGCAGCCAGCGGCGCAACAGGGCGCGAACCAGCGGCGAGGCGCGGCGGTGACGTGGGGAATTGCCTAGTTTTCGCATCGCGCGTTCTCGACGATCCAGGCAACCAGTTCGTCAAACGAATATCCGGCGTAACGGGCCTGTTCCGGGACCAGTGACAAGGGCGTCATGCCTGGTTGGGAATTCACCTCCAGCAGATAGAGGTCTCCGGGTTCGCCCGCGGTATCGTCGTAGCGAAAGTCACTGCGTGTCACACCGCGGCAACCGAGGACATTGTGCGCGCGAACCGCAAGTTCCATGGCACGCTCGGTTGTGTCCGCATGAATGCAGGCTGGCAGGACATGATGCGAGCGTCCGGACGTGTACTTGTTCCTGTAGTCGTAGAATCCGCCGCTTGTCGTGATTTCGGTCACGCCCAGTGCCCTGTCATCCATGACCGTGACGGTGAGTTCACGACCGGCGACATAGCTTTCGATCAGGACGGCGTTGCCATACCTGAAGTCATCCACGTGCAACCGGTCATCGTTTTCACCGGCCGGCACAATCCGCACACCGACACTCGAGCCTTCCCGTTCAGGCTTGACGACAAATGGACGTGGAATGCCAGCCGGCTGTCCGACTTCAGCACGTGTTGCCGTGCGACCCTCGGGGCAGAGGATCCCATTCCCGAGAAAAATCTGCTTGGCACGTGTCTTGTTCATGGCCAGCGCAGACGCCAGCGGTCCCGAGTGCGTGTAGGGAATGCCGAACACTTCCAGCAGTCCCTGTACACAACCGTCCTCGCCGTATCGGCCATGCAGCGCATTGAATATGATATCCGGTCTGTCGCGCAGGCTGGACAGCTGCACGGCGATCTCGCGACCCGCATCAATGCGGGTAACCCTGTACCCCGTGCGTTCAAGAGCGTCTGCACACTCACGGCCCGAGATCAGCGAAACTTCGCGCTCGGCGTTCCATCCGCCCATCAGGACAGCCACGTGCGTGTTCATCGCGGGGCACTCACATCCGGTGCCCGGGTACCGAGACGACGGATTTCCCATTCGAGATCGACTGCCGAATGTCTGTAAACCCGAAGTCGGACTTCCTCACCCAATCCTTCCAGGTCATCTGCCGTTGCGTTGCCGGTGTTGATCAGGAAGTTGCAATGATGCGGCGAAACGATTGCCGCACCGCGGCGCAGACCGCGGCATCCCGCATTGTCGATGAGCTCCCATGCATGGCATCCATCGGGATTTTTGAACGTGCTGCCTCCCGTGCGTTCGCGAACAGGTTGCGTGCGTTCGCGGGTTTCGTCGATGTGTGTCATCGCCGCCGTTATGTCGACCGTATTACCGGCCGTTCCCTGAAGTCGGCAGGATGTAAAGATCCAGTCGTCCGGCACGCCACACGTCCGGTATCCGAACCGCAAGTCCCGATGGGTGAGATCGTGCACGGCACCGTGCCTGTCGATTGCCCGCGCGCCAACGACGATGTCGCGGATCTCGCGTCCGTAGGCACCGGCATTCATCCGCAATGCACCACCGATCGATCCCGGTATGCCGCACAGGAATTCCAGACCGGCAATACCACAGGCGGCGGCGGCATGTGCGACACGGCGGTCTGGTAGCGCCGCTCCGACTTCAATCTCATTGTCGGCGCGTTTCATGTGCATGAAACCACGCCCCAGACGCAGGGTCACACCGCGAATTCCGCGGTCGCGAACAATGACGTTCGAACCGGCACCGATGACAGTTACGGCCATCGCCGGATCAAGCGCTGCAAGAAACAACGCGAGATCTTCCTCGTCTGCAGGACGAAAAAGGACATCAGCATGGCCGCCGGCGCGAAACCAGGTCGTCTTCGAGAGGTCCGCGTCGTATCTGTAGGTTCCCCGTACTGACGGGAGCATGCCGCACGACGGTTTTCCGGCCTGTGCCATCATGACGCGCGGTCCATTACGCGATCTGATGCCACCACGTCGAGCGCATGCGGAAGCTTGTGAGCCCACTGCGTGATCGAACCGGCGCCGAGGCAGACGACTGCATCACCGGGGCGCGTGATCCCGTGAACCGTTTCCGCCAATTCATCAGGTGATGCAAGCGACAGGACATTGCGGTGTCCGCACCGGCGCATTCCTTCGACGAGATTTTCCCGTGTGGCGCCATCGATCGGTTGCTCGCCTGCAGAATAGACATCGGCGACGATCACGACGTCAGCGTCTCCGACGCATGTGCAGAACGAATCGTAGAGATCGGAAAGCCGTGTATACCTGTGCGGTTGAATGACCGCCACAATGTTGCCACTGAACGCCTCGCGCGACGCAGCAAGAACGGCGGAAATCTCGACCGGATGATGCGCGTAATCATCAATCACCGTCACACCGCCGGTCTCTCCACACCGTGTGAAACCGGCGATTGACACCTCTGAACTCCGCCAACGCCAATCGCAGGTGGTCATCGGATATCTCGAGTTCCTGTGCGATGGCGACGCAGGCCAGTGCATTCGTGACATTGTGGCGCCCCCACATGGGGAGAAAGAGATTGCTGATGGTCCGTCCTGCATGCGGCTCATCACCACCCAGAATGACATCGAAGCGATATCCGCCGTCGCACAGACGCAGACGGGTTCCGAAGATATCCGCCTGCGCACGAAGCCCGTAGGTGATCACACGCCGCTCTGAAATGCGCCCGAGGAGCCGCTGTACTTCAGGATGATCAACGCACAGAACGGCAAATCCGTAATACGGGATCTGGTTCACATAACGCCGGTATGCATCGCGAACGTCGTCGAACGAGTCATAGTTCTCCATGTGTTCGGGATCGATGTTTGTCACGACTGTTGCGACCGAAGGCAGCTGGAGAAAACTGCAATCTGACTCGTCGGCTTCGACGACCATCCAGTCTCCGGAACCCTGGCGTGCGTTTGAACCGTATGAATTGACGATTCCGCCATTGATGACGGTCGGGTCAAGGCCAGCCACTTCAAGAAGCCAGCCGACAAGCGACGTGGTTGTTGTCTTGCCGTGCGTACCACTGATCGAGATTGCCCGGGTACCACGCATCAGTTCGCCAAGCATCTCTGCACGGCCGACGACTGGAATCTTTCTCTCGCGTGCTGCCCGGGCCTCCGGATTGTCGCTCCTGATTGCCGAAGAAACGACGACAACACCGGCGTTGTCGACATTCTTGGCCGCATGGCCCGTCACGATCGGAATGCCGAGTTGGCGCAGTCGCATGACGTTCGCATTGTCCGCGATATCACTGCCCTGAACCGGCACACCACAGTTCCGCAACGTCTCGGCAATGCCGCTCATGCCGATACCGCCAATGCCGACAAGATGAACCGGACCGCGCCCGGAGAGAGTGTGTCTCATGTGGCCTCCTGCCATCTGCATGGCTCTCTGCCTGCAAGTTCAACGATCGCGTCAGCCAGTGACGATGCTGCGTCACAACGTGCGCAGTCACGGACAGCTCTTGCAGTCTGTTCCAGAAGGTCCGGCTCATCGAGAAGATGTGCGAGCCATGTGGCGAGGGTCGAAGGATCCAGCGCCGACTCCCGAAACATCCAACCGCCGCCGATGTCGACGATACGCTGTGCGTTGGCAGCCTGATGATCATCTGCAGCATGCGGATAGGGAATCAGGATTGCCGGTCGCCCCGCTGCCGACAGCTCCGCTACCGTCGATGCGCCCGCCCGGCAGATAACAAGATGTGCCGCGCTGAGCCGTTCAGCCATGTCATCGAAGAATGGTGCAATCTCGGCGTCGGCGTCGATCTCGGCATAGGCATCCCGGACGTCTGCGAGATCCTCGTTCCGCGTCTGCTGCACAATGCGCAGACGCGATCGCGTTCCCGGATCAAGACTTGCGACGGCTGCGGGAACGATTTTCGAAAACATGTGCGTCCCCTGGCTGCCGCCAGTGACCAGCAGCCGGAATGGCTCGCCGGCCCGCGGTGGCGCATAGGCCACGTCGTGCAGCGGGACGATCGATTCCCTGACAGGATTGCCGCACACCACAACCGGTGTGTCACTGAACCCGGACGTATCATCGAAGGATGTTGCAACCAGATCGGCGCGTGAGGCGAGAAACCGGTTCGCCCGACCCGGCACGGCATTCTGCTCGTGAATGACAACGGGAAGTCGCAAACTGCGCGCCGCACATATGGGTGCAACGGAGGGATATCCGCCAAATCCTGCGATGACGACGGGTTTCAGTTGCAACAGCAACCGTCGTGCCCGGAAGAAGGCGACGACCAGGCGCATCATACCAACGACAAGGCCGGACAATCCGCGACCGCGCAATCCGGTGACGTTGAGTCTGTAGGTCTGCACGTTTTCGACAGATCCGGTAATCCTGTCGCCGCGATGATCCGTCAGTATGGTCACCGTGCGGCCCCGGCCGACAAGCTCTCTTGCGACAGCAATCGCGGGGAAGAGGTGGCCGCCTGTACCGCCTGCCGCAATGACGACCGCCCCGCTCATGTGTCGAACCCGTGTGATGGTCTTCTACGCGTAAGCGCCAGCATCATTCCCATCCCGATGGCGATGCTGACGAGTGACGACCCCCCGTAAGAAACAAAAGGAAGTGTCATGCCGGTCGTGGGAACGAGCTGCAGTGTCACACCCATGTTCACAAAGGCCTGCAACGTGAACTGAATGAGCAATCCCGCAACCGCCAGAAGAACGAACAGGTCGCGCTCCTGCGACAATCTGCCAATGCTCCGCAGCACCACAAAGGCAAACAATGTCGTCAGGATCAGACAGGTAACGAGTCCGAATTCCTCGCCCGCAACAGCGAAAATGAAATCGGCGTGTGCATCCGGCAGGTTCGACTTGATAACACCCTCGTTGAAACCCTTGCCGAAAAAGCCACCTGACTCGAGGACCTTGATCGATGTCTCGACCTGGTAGCTATCGGTGACTTTGGGATCAAAGTATCCGTCCACCCTGTCCTGTACGTAACCGATCGTGGCGTAGAGGAAACCGAACAGCGCAACGAACAGAACCACAAGAATGCCGCCGATCCTGAGAGGCAGACCAGCCAGGAAAAACTGTCCCGCCCAGATTGCAATGACCGTGAGTGTCATGCCGATATCGGGCTGTTTGACAAGAAGGGCGACAATGAACCCGACAAGGACGAATGAGATGATGTAACCAGGAAAGGAAGGATTGCTGCGTGCGGTCGAAAACAGCCACGCGATGACAACGGCCAGCGACGGTTTGGCGAACTCCGACGCCTGGATCGAGAAGCCTGCGATGGAGATCCAGCGGTGCGCACCCTTGGTTTCAACCGCGAGCAGCGGCGTCAGGACAAGCAGGACCAGTGAGCCCGCCAGCATGACAGCCGCGCCGCGCGCGACCAGATGTGGTGGCAGGAGCGATGAAACGAACATGAGAATGAGTGCCGGCACCAGGTGGATGAAGTGCCGCAGAACAAAGTGGTTGGGATCCAGTTTGATCCGGCTGGCCACGGGTGGACTTGCGGACATGATCAGAATCGTGCCCGCGACGATGAGCAGGATGATTGCGGTCAGCGTCCACCTGTCGATTGTCCACCACCAGAGGGCGATCGGACTACGATTTGTGCGGTCAATCGTCTTCATGTCCGTTTTCGCGGCCGGCGCGTCATTCTTCTTGTCGGTCTGGTGTTCTCTGGCCGTGCGCGGTGCGTACGCTCGACGCCTGCGCGCAGCTCACCATCCGGTCCACGATTGGCTTTTTCTTCCAGCACGAGCCGCTTGAATGTCGTCCCGCGATCCTCGAAATTCTCGAACTGATCGTACGAGGAACAGGCTGGCGAAAGCAGCACGACCGGTCTTGCCTTGTGATCGGCCACGGCCTTGTCCGTGGCCTCGGCTATGGCGACGTCGAGTGTCTCGCAAACAGTGTACGGCACACGACCATCAAGCGTCTGCGACAGCGCACCGGCTGCTTCACCGATCAGGAATGCATGAATGATGCGCGGAAAGAACTGCGACAGGGTCGCTATGCCCCCTTCCTTCGCCCGGCCACCGGCAATCCAGTAGATATCGCCGTAGCATGCCAGGCCGCGTGCCGCGGCGGCAGCGTTGGTGGCCTTGCTGTCGTTGACAAAGACCACGTTGCCGATCTGCGTGATGATCTCGAGTCGATGCGCGAGCCCCTTGAACGACTCGAGTGCGCCCTTGGTCGTCGGACCTGCAAAACCCAGAGCCCGGACAACCGCGTAGGCTGCAGCCGCGTTCTGTTGATTGTGAACACCGGGCAGCGCCTGCACCTTGTCGAGATCGGCGATCTTCTGTGGCGCCTTGCGCAGACCATCATGGAGAATGCCGTCTGAAACCCAGATCCCGTTTTCCAGTCTTTGCCTGACGGAGATCGGAACAACGCGACGACCATGCCGGTCAGCCAGTTCGGAGTAGATTCGCCGGCTGACATCGTCGTCGACGCTGACAATAGCGGTCTGTCGCGAGTCCTGGCGCGAGAAAATGCGGGTTTTTGACGCGACATAGTGGCTGAAGTTGCCGTGCCGTTCGATGTGATCGGGCGAAATGTTGAGGAGCACGGCAATATCGCTGACAAGCGTGCGCACCAGATCGAGCTGAAACGACGAGAACTCGATAACATATATTCCGTCGTTCTCCATTGGTTCGAGTTGCAGGACAGGAACCCCGATGTTTCCACCCAGCTGCACATTGGCGCCTGCTTCCCGAAGCATGTGATGAATCAGCGCCGCCGTCGACGACTTGCCGTTGGTTCCCGTTATTCCGACAATGCGTGCACGCGGTCGTGTGCGTGCGAAGAGTTCGATGTCGCCAAGTATTTCGACATGCGCCTTCAGTGCACGTGCAACAAGTGGATGGGGAGCCGGATTGGTTAGCGGCACACCAGGGCTGAGAACCAGAAACTGCAGGGGTCCCCATTCAATCCGGTAGAGATCTTCCAGTGTCACGCCGTCTTCCTGCGCTTGCCGTCGACGCGAGGGATCATCGTCCCAGGCCGCAACCGTCGCGCCGCCTGCCTGTAGTGCCTTGGCTGCTGCGACGCCGGAAAGACCCAATCCGAAGACCGCGATCCTGCTTCCGGCATAAAGAGAAAGATCAATCATCGCCCTACCTCAACTTCAGTGTCGCGAGGCCGACAAGAGCCAGGACAACCGCAATGATCCAGAACCTGATGACAATCGTTGATTCGCTCCAACCCCTCCTTTCGAAATGATGATGCACGGGCGCCATGAGAAAGACCCGGCGTCCCGTCAGCTTGAACGAAATCACCTGCATGATCACCGACACTGTTTCGAGCACAAACAGGCCGCCAACTATCGCGAGCACGATCTCGTGCTTGGTTACCACGCCGATCATGCCAAGTGCTGCGCCGGTGGAAAGGCTGCCGGTGTCTCCCATGAAAACCATCGCCGGCGGTGCATTGAACCAGGTAAAACCCAGACCTGCGCCGACAAGCGCCCCGCAGAAGACTGCCATTTCGCCGGCGCCCGGGACGGCAGGCAGATGAAGGTACTGCGCGTAGATCGCGTGCCCACAGAGATAGGCCACGATTCCGAATGTCATGGCACACAGGATGATGGGACCGATCGCCAACCCGTCGAGTCCGTCCGTCAGGTTGACGGCGTTGGCTGTACCGACAACGACGAATGCCGCAAAAACCGCGAAGAACCATCCCAGATCGATCAACGTGTCCTTGAAGAGCGGCACGGCAAGTGACGATCCGATGTCGCCGCCCATGAGCATGATGACAGCCAGCACGCCGACAAGGGCAACCGCAGCTTCAAGAAGAATGCGCACCCGACTCGAGACACCACGACTCGTCTGGCGCGAAACCTTGACGTAGTCGTCTGCGAAACCGATCGCGCCGAAGGCAAGTGTGACGAGGAGAACCGACCAGACAAATCCGTTCGAGAGGTCGGTCCAGAGGAGCGTTGCCACGACGAGCGAGAACAGGATCAGTATTCCGCCCATGGTCGGGGTGTTAGCCTTGGTCTCTGAATGTGACGGCGGCCCGTCTTCCCTGATCGGCTGGCCTGCGCCCTGCATTGCCTTGAGGCGTGCGATAAGCCAGCCACCGCAAACCATGCTGATCAGGAGTGCGGTCAGTAGCGCACCCCCGGTCCGGAATGTTATGAATCCGAACAGCCTGAAGGCACCCACGGAGTCGGCGAATTGCGGGAGAATGTAATGGAGCACGCTCGCCTCACGTCCGGTCGTTTGTGCGAGGCGCCCGCACCGCACGGATGGCATCGACAATCACTTCCATGCCGACACTGCGGGAACCCTTGACGAGGACCACGTCTCCAGGTGCAAGAACATCGGTCACGATGGCCGCCATCGTTCGTGATTCGCCGGTTGCGCCGCCGCAGTTCATCGGATCGAGTCGGGTGATGACGTCGCCCATCGCCTTGCCGACAGCAAAGAACAGATCCACATTTGCGGCACGGATGACATCAGCAAGTTCGAGATGTGCCGATGTCGTCCTGGCCCCGAGTTCCGCCATGTCACCGAGAATGGCAATGCGCCTCCCACCGTCTCCCGGACTGGCGCGGCCGAGCACGTCGAGAGCCGCTTTCATTGCAACCGGACTCGCATTGTAGCTCTCGTCAATCACTTCGATTTCGCCGTCGTTCACCGCCACACGATGGCGTTTTCCACGGCCGGGAAGCGCTTCGACTTCTGCAAAGTCTCCGGCAGCGCGTTCGACATCCGCACCGAGATGGTGAACCACCGTCAATACCGCAACGCTGTTCAATGCCTGATGGCGTCCGTGGACCGGCAGTGTGTAGCTGAACTCACGCCCTGCGATGGTGGCCCGGACCCTGCTGCCCGCAATCTGGGGCTCCCATTCCACAAGCCTGCTGTCGCAATCTGCACCGGCTCCGAAAAGGACGATTTCCCCGGCACCCGCATCCGACGCGCGCCGCCGAAGCAGTTCAGCGTGCCGGTTGTCGCCGTTGATGACGGCGACACCATCCGGTTCGATTGAATCGAACAGAGACGCCTTTTCCGCCGCAAGGGCGTTTTCATCGGGGAAGTTTCCGATGTGGACGGGCTCGACTGTCGTCACGAGGGCGACATGCGGCCTGACCAGTGACGAAAGCGGTGCGATCTCACCCGGGGCGTTCGATCCAACCTCGAAGACCGCATATTCAACGTGCTGCGGCATACGCGCCAGACTGAGCGGAGTTCCGACATGGTTGTTGAAACTCTTCTCGCTGACATGTGTGGCCCCCTGTTTGCGGAGGAGCACCCGCAGAAATTCCTTCACGCTCGTCTTGCCGACACTACCAGTCACGGCGGCGACCCGAACCAAGGCACGTGCCCGGGCCACCACCGCGAGGTCTCGCAAACCCTGCGAGGTATCCACGACAAGCAGGAGAGGAGACTTGCGTGGAATATTGTCAGGACGGTGCTCAACCATGGCGGCTGATGCACCGCGTTCAAAGGCCTGTCCGACAAAGTTGTGACCGTCTCGTTGTCGCCCGCTCAGTGCAACAAAGAGATCCCGCTCAGCGACGTTCCTGCTATCGAACGCGACACCATCCGACTCGAATGGTTCCGTCGCATTGCCACCCGTTGCGACCGTCGCCGACTTGTCTGTCCAGAGAGGACCCTTGGTCATGGCGTTCCCCCCAGTGCAGCGATTGCCTTGCGTGCCTCTTCTCGATCATCGAATGGAAGCACGCTGTCGCCAATGATCTGACCGGTCTCGTGCCCCTTGCCGGCAATGACGAGGACATCATCCGGCGCAAGATCAAACACGGCCTCGCAGATCGCCTGGCGCCGGTTGTCCATCTCGATTGCGCACGGCGCCTGCGCCATCACGGCACTGCGAATGGTTGCCGCGTTTTCCGTGCGCGGGTTGTCATCAGTTACGTAGACCCGATCGGCAAAACGCGCAGCGATACGCCCCATGACCGGACGCTTGGGTTGATCGCGATCACCGCCGCACCCGAAGACCAGAACCAGCCGGCCTTTCACGCCGGGGCGGACCGCATTGAGCACATGGTGGAGTGCATCTGGCGTATGTGCGTAATCAACATAGATGCGTGCACCGCCCGGATGACCGCCAACCTTCTCAAGTCGTCCGCGCACACCCGTCAGACGATGTGCCATGGCCAGACAGGAATCCAGTGAACAGTCCTCAACCGCAGCGACCAACGCCGCAGCACACAGAACGTTCATCGCCTGAAACTCACCGGGCATTGCCAGATCGACGAAGTGCGTCGTCGCTGATGTCGCGGCGGTAATCCGTTGCGAACCATCAATGGACTGCGCTGCGTCTACCAGCTTCAGATCGTTGCCGTGCAATCCATAGGTCACAATCTCGAGACCGCGCGCACGACAACACGCCTGCAACTTCTCGAAAACCGGTGTATCCGCATTCAGCACGGCCGTACCCGTTTCCGGCAGCAGTTGAAACAACCGCGCCTTGGCCCCGAAGTAGGCGGACTCCGACTCATGATAGTCGAGATGATCATGCGAGATGTTCGTGAACGCAGCGGCCTTCAGACCGACTCCGTCGAGTCGGAACTGATCGAGACCGTGGCTTGACGCTTCAAGGACCACGCGATCGATTCCGTTGCGGGTAAGGTCCGATAATGTGCGGTGGAGCGAAACGGGATCCGGCGTTGTGTGTTCAAGGGCGACCGGCGTGTCGAGAGTTGCCACACCAAGTGTCCCGAGTGACGCAGCCTTTCCACCCATCAAGTTCCAGAACTGGCGACAGTAGTCGGCAACCGAACTCTTGCCATTGGTTCCGGTTACGGCAACCACGGTCGCGGGCTGATGCCCGTACCAGTTTGCACAGACCTTTGAAAACGCCTGCCGCGGCGGAAACGCCACCGCAACCGTAATGCCCGGCATCACAAGACTCGCGTCCGAACACAATACTGCCACGGCACCATTTTCGACCGCATTGTGAACAAACTGCCGACCATGACTGACGGTCCCCGGCAGCGCGGCAAACAGGAAGCCAGGCCGGCAAGCACGCGAGTCCTCGGTGACACCACGTATTTCAACGCCGGAGTCTCCCGTGGCAACGCGTATGCCTGTGCCCGTGACCAGATCAGAAAGTCGCACCGATGTACTCCAACTGGTCTTCCAGTTCGTCGGTCGATGAGCTCAAACCGGCGAGGTGCTCCTTCTTGGGGTACACACCGGCCAGTGGTCCCAGCCGTGCAACAATCCGTCCGACGGTCGGCGCGGCGTTCCAACCGGCAGTTGCAAACCCGTGTGTCTCCTTGGTTCCCTTGGGCTCGTCGAGAGAGACAAGGATCAAAAATTGCGGATCGTCGATCGGAAAGGCTGCAAAGTACGACGTCAGCAACCGGCCCTTTTCGTAACGACCTGACCGACCGACCTTCTCCGCCGTCCCGGTCTTTCCGCCGAGAAGGTATCCATCGACGCGGGATTTCCTGCCACTTCCGTACTCGACTACAAGATGCGTGAGCAGGCGCATGGTCTGCGAGGTCTCGTGGGAAATCACCCGCTCACCCTTGCGAGCCTCGCGGTCTTCGCGCACGATCAATGTGGGTTTGACTCGCGTACCACCATTGAGGATCGCAGCAAGTGATGACGCTGCCTGCAGGGGTGTCACGGCGATGCCGTGACCGAAACCGATGGTTGCGGTACTGAGGTCCGACCATTTATCCGGATAGTTCGGTGTGCCGACTTCCGGCAGTTCGATTTCCGATTTGTCCAGCAGGCCGAGCTGACGAAGATACGACTGCTGCCTTTCACCGCCAACATCAAGCGCCAGTTTTGCAGCAGCAATGTTCGACGAAAAAACGAGAACTTCAGGGATCGTTAAAATCCGCTCCTCTCCCCTGTAGTCCTTGATGGTGTAACGTCCCATTTTCAGCGGCTTCGAGACGTCATATCCGCTTGCGAGGGTCACCACGCCCGAATCGAGCCCGATGGCGCCCGTCAGCGTCTTGATGACCGAGCCCAGCTCGTATGTTCCGAAAGTCACCCGGTTGAATCGCTGATCTGCGCTCGCGCTGCCGGCCTTGCCTGGTTCAAAATCCGGCAGTGACACCATGGCAAGAACCTCGCCCGTGTGCA
Organism: Alphaproteobacteria bacterium; assembly: GCA_965200745.1. Lineage (GTDB taxonomy): Bacteria > Pseudomonadota > Alphaproteobacteria > SP197 > SP197 > SP197. Next base: position 1,678,208 of record CBDAUZ010000001.1, on the reverse strand, counting down.
CATCGAGGACAACACCCGAGCCACCGATCGCGCCGAAGTGTCTGATAGCGTTCGATATTTCCTCGTGAACGATGTGCTGAACGCGCACATCAATCGTAAGCTGGATGTCCTCACTGTCAGAGTCCGAACTGGCCGCAAGCCGGCTGTCGAACTGTCGTTCAATCCCCGCAATTCCGTTGCGGTCGATATCCGTGAACCCGACGACATGAGATGTCAGGTTCTTCTGAGGCCAGACGCGTTTCTCTTCGCTTTGAAAGTAGATCCCCGACAACCAGAGTTTGCGGATCCGTTCCCTGGTCAGTGGATCGATTTGTCGTTTTATCCATACGAAGGACCGATCATAGTGCAGGTTTTTGACGATCTTTTCCCGATCGAGGTCAGGCATGACCGAGACGAGCTTGTCGGCGACCTCCTCCGGGCTGGAGACGTCGCGAACTTCACGCGGATCGGCAACAACCGAAATGGTTCCGACGCTGGTTGCCAGCAGAACACCGTTGCGGTCGACTATGTCGCCGCGTGTGTTGGCGGCCGATGCAGCCCGTTGATTGCCGGATTTTGCTGACTCCGTGTCATACTCCCACATGACATCGACAAGCCGGGCTGACACAGCAACAAACGCAGCAAGAACCACCATGCTGAGCAGCTTCAATCGATGTTGGCAAAGCTCTGTCGCCTCCTTCACGGCTCCTTCCAGCCGCAGCGTGGCATCAAGTACCGCGACAGTACCGCGACGAGGCGTTACAGACCCTGTCTTGACTTCCCCGTTCAAAGCCTGGATCCCAGATAGGAGCTCATGCGAGCCCGATGAATCGCCTTGGGTCCATCAGGGAGTGCGGTTACCGGAAACGCGACTTCGTTCATGATGACGAGCTGCCAGGGATTCATTTCCACGGTATCCAGCAGGACATCGGCAAGTTCGTTCAACCGCGGCGGACTGCGCAGATAGTTCCACTCGGCGCGCAGCAACTGAACGTTCTCCTGCGTTTCCTCCAGCTGCTGTGTCAACCCTGCGAGCTCCTCCCTCGCATCGCGTACCTGGTTGGAAACGATGAAGGCAAAGACAGCGGCAATGACCGCCAGACACAACCAGACCAGACCGCCGCGCGTAATCACTGTTGCACGCTCCAGACAGGAGATGCTGTGCGCACAGCCCATCGCAGACGCGCCGAGCGAGCGCGCGGGTTCACGACTATCTCGTCGTTTCCAGGAACGACCGGCTGTTTCCCCTGAACAAGAAATGACGGTGATTGCTGTTCCACTGCAGGGGGGGCGTGCCGGTTTGGCGTGCCAGAACGACCGCTTCTCTCTTGCAGGAAGCGTTTGACGATCCGGTCCTCGAGGGAATGAAAGGCTACAACCGCAAGGCGCCCGCCTTCACAGAGGATCTTTTCTGCGCCAAACAATCCCTTGCGGAGTTCACCGAGCTCGTCGTTGATCCAGATACGCAGAGCCTGGAACGTCCGGGTCGCAGGGTCCAGACCTGAGGACGGGCGATGCGCAGCCGATCGCACGATGTCAGCAAGTTCGACTGTTCGGGATATTGACTTGCTGCGGCGTGCAGTGACAATTGCACGGGCGACCGCACGTGCGCGGCGTTCTTCACCGTAATGGGAAAGGATCTCCATGAGCCGCACCTCGTCGCACGTGTTGATCACGTCGGCGGCCGACGGCCCTGTCTTGCTCATGCGCATGTCGAGGGGGCCGTCCTGACGAAATGAAAAACCCCGTTTTGCGTTGTCGAGCTGGTTGGACGAGACACCGAGATCGAACACGACTCCGTTCACAGCGGCCCCGGCATGTTCCACGACAACGGACGACAGACTTGAGAAACGACTCTCGACGATTTCGAATCGTTGTCCGGACTCTGCTGCAAGTTTGTTACCGGACCGGACCGCATCAGGATCCCTGTCGATGGCCAGCACACGGCACCGCGCCGCAGCAAGTATCCGTCTCGCGTAACCGCCGGAACCAAAGGTGGCGTCGACATGAACCTCGTTGTCCTGCGGTGCCAGGGCCGCAAGCACGTGATCGACCATCACGGGAACATGCGTGTTCATGACGCACCGTCTTTCGGTTCGTTCCTGGATTTGTACCAGCTCGCACCGGAGCTGCGCGCCTGTTTCTGGCGCTGGTATCCGAGTTGCGGATTCCAGATCTGGAAATGAGTCAGCATACCCATGAAGAGCGCTTCTCTAGTAACACCGATGAATTTGCGCAATTCCGGTGTCAGCGCGATCCGGCCTTCGTTGTCGATGGGCAGCCAGGTCGTTGCGCTGGAAAGGGCCATGATGAGCTCTTCGGACTCGGCGTTGAACGCCGGATTTTCGTTTGGAACGCTCTCCGTTAACATCTCCAGCGTGAAGCCGTAGAGGTAACCCAGCTGACTGCCGTCACCGTTTGCCGCCGCGCTGTTTGCAAAGCGATCGAAGGACTTCACGAGATAGATCGACTTGTTCTCGTCGCCGAGACAGTCGCGGAACGGACGCGGGATTGACACGCGACCTTTCGAATCGACCTTGTTTGCAAATGTGCTGACAAACCAACGTTGCATTTTCCTGCCCGATTCTTCCTTCCAAAAAACGGACACACGCGCTGAATCGAACGATACACGATTGGGCAGTCTTGGGCAAGCATGGGCGGGCTTGGGATTTGGTAAATTTCGTCGCCGGAGAATTCTGCTGAAAAACTGACCAGCACCGGGTGGAAACGCGCACTGTACCACGTGGCGTGTCCGAACAATGGCCATGCGCACGGGTGACATTGTTCGCTGGTTTCGGTGCCCCGTCGAACAGCAGTCGACGGCGGGCCGACGCGCGCGCGATCACTATCGATTTGATGTCGCGTCCAGGCTCGGTTTCAGTCGCGGATTGGCGAAAAGACCCAGATGCAGCGTCCGCTGTCAGGTTGTCCGTCTTCGTTCCTGTTCAGGTGCTCAAACAGGGTTCAGCCAGCGGTTGCCCTTCCCGCCTGGAAGAGCCACCCTGGCATCGCCCGTTCAAGTTGCCAGATGATACTGATTGGACGATTCGATTCATGGCTCACGTAGTTGACACGCCCAAGGCAGTGAAAGGGGTGTGTTTCTCTGCGGTCGTCGTACCGGCGTTCGCGAACAAAGAGAACAACGTCGGATTCTGTCTGGACCTTTTTGATGTAACGCTGTCCGGTCGGTGAATTCTCCGCCGTCGTACTCTGGGACTCCCAGTGAAACAAAACCGGTGAGACGGGATAGTCGGCGTAGCGTGTCGTGGGAGAATAATCGGCTTCCGATTTCTCGAGTGTGACAAACAGGAGATCCGTCCGGGCATTCTCGACCCAGAGAACACCCTCCCGATGTTCGCGCAGTTTACCGTTCGTATCTCTCACATCGTAGGCCGCAAGGACTTCCTGACGGGTATAGGTTGCATGGCTCGAGAGCGGACATGCACTGTTCGGAATGACAGGTTGCGCGAAGTTGCGCGATTGGTCTTCAAGCAGATCGAACAGATCGAGGAGTTCCTGACGCAGGTATCCGGTGTTCCGGATGGTCTCGATGAACCGGCCCATTTCGTCCACCGGGTTCCGGAAACCCAGGGCAGCGCACAACATCAGATCGAGGCGAAAATTCCGCGTATCCCGGTGGGAAACTGGTTCATTCGAGCGCAGAACGTGCCGCCACCGATCGAAGCGTGCGCTGTCATCGACGTGAAGAAGCCGTCCCGTTGCCTTGGCCAGCGTCTTGTCGAATACAGTGGAATCTGCGAACCCGGCACGGTTGCGCAATTCGGAAAATGAGTGACCTTGTGCAGGCCTGTTGTAAATTTCGCGAAGGTCAATACCGGTGTTGCGCATGAAGCCCGCAAGCCGCGTTTCCGGTCCAAGGGCGCACAATTCCTCGGCCAACTGCTGACGCCGATTATTCACTGCTTGACGAAGGTTCTCGAGTACCGTTTTTCGGGCTACGGCGTCGAGCTTGATTGCACATCCCGGCGGCAACACCGGAAAGTCGCATTCAACGGCCTTGCGTATCTGGTGTCTGGTTCCGCCGACAAGCGCGCGATAGCGAATCTCATAGCGGTACTCGCGCCGAACCTGCCCGACCATGTCGAGCACCGTCAGGACGTGTTTTCCTTCGGCCCAGCGCAATCCGCGGCCAAGTTGCTGAATGAAAACAGTCGCACTCTCAGTCGGACGCAACAGCAGAAGGGTGTCCACTGACGGAATATCAACACCTTCATTGAACAGGTCGACCGCAAAGATTGCACGAATATCACCGTGTCGGAGCTTTTTCAGGGTCTCCTGTCGCGTATTCTCGTCAGTGGTTGCATCAAGGGCTACGGACGGATAACCCCATTTCGTGAACCTGTCGGCCATGAAGCGGGCATGATTGATGCTGGCGCAAAATCCCAGCGCACGAATGCTATGAGGATTCGTGACATACTTCTGAACGGCATTGAGGATCTGGCGGGCGCGCATGTCGTCACCAGTGAGAATCTTGTCGAGATCATCAATGACATATCGACCGCGCTCGAATCTCACCCCGGATAGATCAACAGGATCGTTCACACCGAAATAGTGGAATGGACAGAGCAACCCAAGATCCAGGGCATCCCACAGTCGTGATTCGGACGCGATGCGTCCATCAAACCAGTCCAGAACAGACTTGCCATCAGCTCGTTCGGGTGTGGCGGTGAGTCCCAGCAGAAATTTCGGTTTCAGCTGATCCAGAAGGCGCGTATAGCTGCGTGCAGCTGCGTGATGGAATTCGTCGATAACGACGACATCGTATGCATGTGGATCGAGGTCATCGATGATGTTCGTCAACGATTGAATCGATGCAAACACACAGTGCCCGTGCTCCGGGCGCGTGCCACCAACCAGGAATTCACCGAACCCGGGATCATGCAGAACCAGCTGAAAGACCAGTTGGCTTTGCTCAAGGATTTCCTTGCGGTGGGCGACGAACAGCAACGAACGGCAAGAGCGCTCCGATCGCAGACGTGCAAAGTCAAATGCGGAAATCCATGTTTTCCCGGTACCGGTCGCGGCGACAACGAGATTTCGGTGGTGGCCACGGGCGCGTTCGGATTCCAGGGCCTCGAGAACCACTTCCTGATGTGGTTTTGGCGCGACGTCGATCGACAGGGGCAAACGGGCCGCGTGCGCATTGTCACTGCCACGGTTGCCATCCAGTTCCCGATCCAGCTTCTTCGCATCCCGCTCAGGATCATAGTCCTGAAACTCTGGTTCCTGCCAATACTGTTCGAAGACTGCGCGAAACCTTTCGATGACGTCGGGGTTGTCGACTGCGCTCACACGCACATTCCATTCGAGGCCATCGACTTGGGCCGTATGCGTCAAATTCGAGGATCCGATGTAGGCTGTATGCATGTTGCTGTTCCTGTGGAACAGCCAGGCCTTGGCATGAAGCCGCGTACGCGCTTTTTCGTACGAAATCTTTACCTTGGCACCGAGATCGACGAGTGCATCAAGTGCACGCCGCTCGGTTGTCCCGGTGTATGTGCTCGTGATGACCCGCAATCTTGTTCCGTTTTCGACACGCCTCCTGAGTTCGTCGTGAAACAGTCTGAGACCGGAATGACGTATGAAAGCACAGAGCAGGTCGATGCGGTCCGCGCTTTGAATCTCACGTGCAACCTGGGTGCCCATCTGCACGTCTCGCCGTCCATTCACAAGCAGGCTTGTCTGACGCAGCGAAAGCGTGGGGCGTGGCAGGTTGCCGGGACCACCTGTTTTGTCACCCTGTTGCACAACTTCCTGCAGCAGAAGCTTTGCATTTTCGACCTGTGCAACCCGGTCGTTGGCCACATCGTCGTACTCGTTCAACAGGTCGAACACGCGACGGGCAATCCCGGTCTGTTTCTCAAGAGTGACGTCAGATTGCGATTCCAGGATCCGCAGCAGTACGTCGTAGACATGGCGGGCAATCAGTTCAGCACCGCCTGCAGGATCCGGTTTGGTCCGATAGACCATGTCACCGCTGGACTGCGTCGCGGCTACGCCCTGCTGAAGGGCTTCAGTCAACAGGTTCTCGTAGAGTCCCGGCGAGAGACGGCTACTCAACCTCTACCTCATGAAAACGCATCGGTGTCGGACATGAAACTCCGCGAGCGTGACGGCTTCGTAACGCGGGATGGTAGAAGTGCACAATCAATCAGTCTTGCAGTGAATATAGACCCCGGGTTTACCTGGATCTGTTGCTGCACTTCAAGAGGTACATTGCGGTTTCCAGGCTGAGGGTGTTCCAGCTGCACCCGACAAGTTCGCAGTAGTTGATCACGCTGAATAACTGGATCAATCCAGCAAGGATTCCTCAAGCGGAAAGCTGGATAACAACTCGTGGCCGTTCCCGGTTACGAGAACCTGCTGTTCGAACTTGACGCCGTCTGGTTCACCTACCGCGCCCATGTAACTCTCGACACACATCACCGTCCCCGGTTCGAGCACACCATTGTAGAAGTTTCGCTCACGAAACTTGTAGTTCACTCTTGGATACTCGTCACACATGCCAACAGCGTGCATCAGGCATGGGTATGCCTGGTCGCGAAACTCCTCTGGTACATCGAATGCCCGATCCTGCAGCTCAAACAGCGAAACACCGGGACGGATTAACGACATGTTGGTTTCGACTTCCTCCAGTGCCAGTCGATATAGTTGCCTCTGTCTCTTGGTCGGTTTGGCAGGGCCGCAGTGAAACGTCCGCGATATGTCAGCAAAGTAGCCCATCGGGCCAATCATGTCGGTGTCGAATGCGACAAGATCGCCACTTTCGATCGGGCGCTGGCTGGCCTCTTGCAACCAGGGATTCGTGCGAGGACCGGACGCAAGCATCCGCCCGTCATGCCATGCGCCGTGGTTGGCAAGATTGGTATAGTTCAGGATCCCCCAGAGTTGCACTTCGGTGACACCCGGGCGCATCACTTCGTGCATTTTTCGCATGCCGTGTTCGGCGATTGCGATGGCCCAACGGATACAGGCAATCTCGTCATCGTTCTTGATGACCCGTGCCATTTCGGCAATCGGAATGCCGTCGACGACCTCCAGACCGCGTTGCAGAAGGGCCTGCGTCAGGCTCGGGTTGACGAACTCGATTGCGACCCGGCGGTTGTCGCAACCGGTTGCACGCAGGAATTCGATCACGTCATTCGCGAGCAGACGCGAAGCCTCGAGCTGTTCCGTACCGGCATCGAAAAACGTAAGAGGGCGCGGATGCCTGTACTCCATCTCTGGCGCACCCGCTTTGACCGTTGCACCATGCATCACGAGCGGTCCGTCCAATGGAACGAACAGGTAGGATCCAGGCATGTGGGACTGGAACAGCGCGTAACCATCGTAGTCCACGGCATAGCGCAGACTGACAGGGTTTATGAGGATCAGGAGACCCACATCAGCGTTCTCCATCTCCGCTTTCAGTCGCGACTGTCGATAATCATGCAATCGTTCAAAATGGATTTCAGGCATGTCCCTGAATTGCCGGAGATCGCTCCACGAGGCGTCAAGGATTGCTGCATCTGCATCACTTGAAGCAAATCCTGATGCCAATTTTGTCATGGCCGTTCCCCTTTTTGCAGCCGGACCGGTTTATACGCGTTACCCGGGATCACCCGACCCGTTCTCGATCACTGCCGTCGTCCCGGTTGTCATCAACAACCGTTTCAGTCACGGACTGACCGTCGCACATGTTGTCGGAACTCACATCCCGTCCTTGCCGGGTCTCGAGATGCAGTGCCCGGTAGATTCCGATACATTTTCGTGACCGTCAGATCAGAGTTGTATTGTGGTGACTGGTGCCGAACGGCATTGCGCCTGCCTGTCTCTCGTTCACTTCACGAATTGTCCGGCGATCCTGTATGCCAAAATGATGCAAGAACATCAGACATCAAGCCGACTCGGCGGAAAATTATGCAACAATTCTGACGGTGACCAGAATGACCGGAACGGTACACGCGTGTTTTCCGCGCGCTTCGTGCAGGTCGTACTATGATATGAAGCGTTCCTGATCGACCGTGTGCCGTGACGGCTGCTGAATCCGGTTTGGGAGAATTCGTGACACAATTGATCTCGATACCCGTTCCTGCAGGAAACGCACAGACCAGGGACGACCGGATGTCCTGGCGGGTTGCCGACGATACGATTGTTTATGCGATTGGAGACATTCACGGTCGGGTCGACCTGCTGGCATGCATGACTGACATGATCCTGGAGGATGCGTCCCATCGTTCTGCAAGACACAAGGTCATCGTGTACCTTGGCGACTACATCGACCGGGGTGACAATTCGTACGACGTGATTGAATTTCTGATTAATCAGAGAGACTGCAAGGACGGATTCCGGCGCGTTTTCCTGCTGGGCAATCACGAAGACGAAATGCTGGGTTTCCTTCGCGGAGATAGCTTCGGTTTTTCATGGATTGAATATTGCGGCGGCAAGGAAACCATTCGCTCGTACGGTGTTGAACCTCACCTTCTGGAACATGACATTCACGGTTCGACGAGCATGATCCGCCGTGCGTTACAGGAATGCGTGCCGGCCAGTCACGAGGCGTTTCTCAAATCCCTCGTCCTGACCCACGAAGAAGGCGACTATTTATTTGTCCATGCCGGTATCAGACCTGATATTCCGATCGCCGAACAGGATCCGGACGATTTGATCTGGATTCGCGAGGATTTTCTGTATTCACACCGGAACTTCGGCAAGGTTGTTGTCCACGGTCACTCGATTTCCTGGGACGGTCCCGCAATCAGACCAAACAGAATCGGAATAGACACCGGCGCATTCGCAACGGGCGTCCTGACGTGTCTGGTTCTGCACGACGATCAGAGGTCTTTCATCCAGACAACCTGATTGACCCGTCCGGCTCGCATGCAGATCAGAATGGAATGTCGATTGCATGGCAGAGAAATGCCGTGAATGCGCCGCCCTGCCGCACCATGCCTGCATAGCGGTCAAGGAAGTCGGGACGGAGTACGTCAGATTCTGCGATCGGCGCCATGCCAACAAAATCCTTGCACTTGATATCGTCAATGAGCGGGTACGTCGCACACTCCGGTACGGGAAACAGGGGACGTTCCGAGTGGAGGTATTCCAATAAGTGTGGATTGCCATTTTTACTTCGGCTGAGAGAATTGGAATGGCTCTGGCTTCGCTGGCAGACCCTTGGCGGCCTGGCGGAAAAACCAGCGCAACCCCCTATTGCTGCTTATCAAGAGATTGGTGACAAACAGGGTCGCCCGCACGGAACGACGGGAAATCTTGACCTGATCGGCAGATGTAAAGAACGGATTCTGCTCGATCTTGCGCAATGTCAGAACGGCCATTCCAAGTGCCCAGAGGCAAAACCGGCGCATTCCTGGTTCCCGCACAGGCAGTCGGCAGGTGAATTCCATAGCGTTTTCCAGATGACCATGAGCGATACCAATCAGGGTGTGCAGGCCATCCTGGAATGACTGGGTCCTGTGATTATCCTTGAGGTGTTCCAGCGAAAAATCGTCGTCGCCAAAAACCGAACGCGGTAACCAGCAGGCACCTCGCTCATGATCGGTCCAGATGTCTTTCAGGATATTGGTCATTTGCAGTCCCTGCCCGAAAGAGACTGCCAGTGATTGCAACTCCTGTTGTTGTTCCTGCAGTTCCTCACACTGGATACAAAACAGATCAACCAGCATTTGCCCGACGCAGCCCGCCACTGTGTAACAGTAGGCATCAAGCTCAGGCACGTCGCGCAAACCTGCCAGACTGGAGTTGCGCTGAAATTCAGACATGTCAAAGCACATGACTGACACACAGCGCTCAAGTATCCGGCGCTCTTCGTCAGTAAACGAATGGGTGACGTCGACAACCTTGAAGGAGTTACGCATCAGCTCCAGTTCGGCTGATGGCGTGGCCGGGGAAAGCAAGGGAAAGGCCGCAGCAGAGAAAGCGCTGGTATCTTCTTCACCTCGAACCGTTGCCAGGAAGCGTTCCAGATTTTCCTTTTTCTTGCTGTAATCCAGCTCCGCATCGTCTTCGATGGTATCTGCAATGCGACACAACAGATATGCATTGGTCACCACCCTTTCGAGACGACTTGGCAGAGCCGGAATGGTCAGCGCAAAAGTCCTGGAAACATAAGGCAGTATGGCTGCCTGATATTCCAAGTTATCTTCCAGCGAAGGCAAATTGCTCGCATTGAAATCAGACGGCATGGTCTCTTAGCCTACCACCCGGACACATATGACACAGACAAAAACGGATTGTGTTTTACCGTTTGAGTCTTCTTGTATATGCGCATTGCCACATGAATGCGCAACACTCGGTCATTTTCGGAGTGGGGACGTAGCCCGAATGAAGGAAATCGCCGGAAAACGGCAGAATCTGCCCCACTTCAGACCTCGTTTCCACCCTCAAACAGCTACTGTTCTTTTGAATTAGACCGAATTGCAGACTTCCTGTTTGGACAACGCTGGCGCAACAGGTCCGCACGTCTGTGATGCCACCAGGACCTTTCAGCAGGCGCGCGTGAGAAATCACATCAGGGCGCCTGCGCCGTTTGCAAGACTTCGAAGAGACTGAAACAGATAGCCTGTGGCCCGATTGAACGACCCTTCTAGTCGCATGCGTCCGCTGACCTGCTTGGACTCCAGCCCTCTATCGTCGCTCCTCTAGCTCGGCACAGGATTCCGGTGTCATCTCACAAGGGTCAAAGAGACCGCATGGCGACTTGTCATCGCCTTGTACTGAGCCTGCTGATGATGGTAACCACGCAGTGCGGCATTGCGCTTGATCTTGCTACCGATGTTCGACTGTGACCGGGCCTGGTTGCTCCGCCAAACCTCGTGTACAAGCCCGACTCTCCATGATGAAAACGCGCAATGTCGGTTCCATTCTCATTTCACACCGGGTACATGCCTGTCTGATGGGAATTCTGGTCTGGATGCACCAGGTTTGTTCGTCAACAGCATATTCTGGATCAGCTCTGAATCACCATCACCATGAAGTGGTTTTCTTCATGACGGGAAGGCATCATCCCCGAAACCGTCACAATCTGTTCCTGATGGCATGTACACTGAACCTGGGAGTGCGCGATGTTTGTACGAAAACTTGAGGATTTGCGCGGTACGTCCTTCTGGAAGGAACTCTGCGATGGGCAGGCGCGGTCCGCCCGTCTGTTGACCAGCCGTGACGGTATGGGATTTTCGCTCTCGGATGTACGCGTTGCGAGCGGCCAGGGCACAACCCTGTGGTACAAACATCACTGGGAAGCAAACTACATTGTCGCAGGTCGGGGCCTCCTGACAGACGTAAATCGTGGTGACCGTTGGACGCTGACGCCGGGTACGCTCTATACGGTCGGCCCGACGGACCGCCACATGATCGAACCGGGCGAGGAAATGCATGTCGTCAGCGTGTTTGCCCCACCTGTCACCGGAAATGAAGTTCATGACGACGATGGCGCGTATCCACCCACCGGGCCGGTTCCACCCGGACGAGAGAAGATGTTCGTAAAGTCCGTTGACGGCTTGAGAGAACGCGGCCGCGAAAAGATTGTCGCTGGCGGCAGTGCACGAACGGTGCGCATGTTGTTGCAGGAAGACCAGGTCGGTTTCACTGTCAGCAATGTCAATCTCGCAGCAGGGAACCGAAATATCCTGTGGTACAGGAATCATTGGGAAGCCAACTATGTTCTGCATGGCTCGGGTGCGGTGTCTGATCTCGGAACAGACGAGCACTGGCCCCTGGAACCGGGCACGATGTATTGCGTCGGACCGGAAGACCGTCACAGCATGCACGCGCATACTGATCTGCATCTCATTTCCGTTTTCTGTCCGGCTCTGAACGGCGATGAACAACACGATGAACATGGCACACTTTCTGCAAGCGGCCCCATTCCACCCGGCCCGGCCAGCGCCGGTTGATACGGCCAGACAACGCAGTGAGACGGTGGTTCGCCGAATCCGGATAACCAGGTAGCAGGATCGCAACACATGGCACGCAACACATTGATATCCGTGCTCTGCACCGACAGACGTGGACTCATCGCTGATATCGCCGGACAACTCTACGACATGAATATCAATCTCGCCGACACGACATTTGCTGTCCTCGGCGAACTCGCCGAATTCACATGTCTGGCAGAGATACCATCCGAAGAGTCAACCGCAACGGTAGAACAGGTTCTGCGCAGCGTTCCGGACATGGAGAATGCGCGCATAACCGTCGCGTTATTCGATATGAACCCGGTGCACGACGAATCCGGCCATATCACCCACAGGATCTCGTTTGACGGACGGGATCAACCGGGGCTCATCGCCCGAATTTCCGAAGTCTTCGGCCAGTTCGACGCAAACATCGTACGCCTGAACTCGGAGAGAACCCCCGAAGCGGGATTTGATCGGTATGTCACCCGATTTTCAGTCAACATGGCACCGGAGCGGGCGCGCGCCTGCCTCGCAACAGTCGCCAACACCGCCGGTGAACTCCGTTTGTCGGTCCGGGTTGAACAGGTGACCGACTGAGAAGCGGTTTTCGGCTCTTCAACCCGAATTCTTCGAGGCGACCGGAAGCAACCCGACACATGAACGCGATGGTGCTGTCATCCGTCGTTGAAAACCCGAAGCGAGCCGTTCAGCTTTTGGTCTGAACAGGATTGTCAGTTAGAATTGCTCAACGCGAACGGCTCGCGTGACCAAACACAACCGCATCATCACCGCAAACGGCCATGTCAATTGCCAAAATCCTTGTCGTAGCTTCCGGAACTACAGAAAGTCAGGGCGCGATTGAATCGGCAATCCTTCTTGCCAAGCGATTCAATGCGCATGTCGAAGCCGTCAACGTGCGGCGCAATCCCCGGGATGCCGTCGCCTTCATGACGGAAGGCATGACGGGTGCGGTGATCGAGGAGATCATCTCAACTGCCGAACAGGACATAAATCGGCGTTCGGACAAGTCTTCCGAAATCGTCCACCGGCTTGCGGAAACCCACGAGATAGCCGTCACGGATTCTCCCACTCACGGCGTCGCATCGATTGCACATGTACAGGATGAAGGACGCGAGGACGAGGTGATCGCTGAACATGGTCGGATCTCGGATCTGGTCGTGGTTGTGCGACCCACATCGGACGGAGATGCCAAGGAAGAGGTTGTGGCTGAATCTGTTCTGATGGAATCTGGCAGCGGTCTGCTGCTCATCCCGCCAGGAACGGTCACGGATCTGTCGGGGAATGTCGCCATTGCATGGAACGGAAGCGCGGAAGCCGCACGGGCAGTCCATCGTGCCATGCCAATCCTGCACTACGCCGATACGATCACGATCATGGCACCGCAGGAGTCATCCATGCGCGGTCCCGGTCCGGACGCTCTCGCCGACTATCTTGCCCATCACAGGATCGACTGCCATGTGCATCGTCTTCCGACAAACTGGACCAGTATTGGCAGTACATTGCTTGAGATCGCCAACGAAGAGAAAGCCGCATTGATCGTCATGGGCGCTTTCTCGCAAGGGAAGCTGCGCCAGCTCATTCTCGGCGGCGCAACACGCTACATGCTGAACCGCGCCGAACTTCCGGTCCTGTTTACACACTGACGCACATGAAGACTGTCGTTGTCACAGGTGCCAGCCGGGGCATCGGTCATCAGACGGTCATTCGTTTTGTCCAGGATGGATGGCGGGTTATCAGTTGCTCACGCGATGACATTCCTGTTGACCGGCGCGTCGCCGATTCACCGCACCGCCATTATCCGACGGACCTGTCGAAAGGGCCCGAGGTTTCGGCATTCATTACGCAGGCAAACGCATTTCTCGGAGACGAACCCGTCCATGCGCTCGTGAACAATGCGGGCGTATCGCCCAAGACGGATTTCGAGGAACGTCTCGGGACGTTGAACGGCAGCCTCGACCACTGGCGCGAAGTGTTTGATCTGAATTTCTTTGCACCGTTAATCCTGGCGCGCGGTTTTGCCGCCTGTCTGCATCGCGGCGCAGGCGCCATCGTCAATGTGACGTCAATTGCAGGTCACCGCATTCATCCGTTTGCCGGCAGTGCCTATGCCTGTTCAAAAGCAGCTCTCTCGGCGCTGACACGCGAGATGGCATCCGAGTTCGCTCACCTCAACGTGCGGGTCAACGCCGTGGCGCCCGGTGAGATCGAAACAGCGATGCTGTCGCCGGAATACGAGGATCTGGTACCACGAATTCCTGCAGGGCGCATGGGCACGCCCGAGGAGGTCGCAAACACGATCTTCTACCTGTGCAGCGAAGAAGCATCATTTGTTTCGGGTACCGAAGTCATGATCACGGGTGGACAGCATCTCCTGTAGCGTGCTCCATGGTCACCAGATCCGGTTCGCCCAGAATGGCAGACAACCGGTCACGACAGACATCCGCGAACGCCTGCCCGCGACGCGTCGGACGGCCTTTCTCGAGGCGTGCGAGACCCATGCGCATGACACGATGTGGTTCCGACACGGGAATTGTCACGACCGTGGAGCCGTCAAGAGTCCGGTCGTGTGGTGCGCGTGTGTGAAGAAGGCTGTAGCCATAGCCGTTTGCAACCAGTCCCCGGACCATCTCGAACGAACGCGTTTCATACGCGACAAGTGGTTCAATCCCGGCTTCCCGGAAAATTGACAGGAAATAGTTCCGGCTTTCCGGGAGATCGAGGAGTACAAGAGGTTCAGATGCCAGCTCGAATAGGTGCAGCATCTGCCGGGACGCGAGCGGATGACCTGCATGCAGAACCGCGTAAACCGGAACCGATACGAGTGGTTCGAACACAACACCAGACTGAATGTTCAGATCATAGGTCAGTGCAAGCTCGAACTCTCCACGGGTCAGACCCTGCTGCAGCGACAAGAGATCAGCTTCGCGCGGAATGACCCGGATCGAACCGTTTCTCTGCGTGAGTTCCCGCAGCAACGCAGGCATGACGATTGGGGCGAACGTTACAAAGCACCCCAGGTGAAGATCACCCGACGGGGCCTCACGCAAACCATGCGCCTCTTCGGAGAGTTCCTCAGCCTGTCGCAGGAGCGCCTTTGCCGATACGAGCAACTGCCGCCCTTCAGGTGTAATTGAAAGGCCGCGCGCATGATGGCGAATGAATAACTGGATGTTGAGAACATCCTCAAGATGAGACACCGCGCTCGAAACTGACGGCTGCGAAACGCTGCAGTTTCGTGCACCTTCGGCGATACTCCCGGCATCCGCCGCCGCCGAAAAGTAACGCAGTTGCGTGAGCGTGAATTGCATAGTTTTATCCTATCCAATTCTAACATAAATAATATTTTATTTATTTAACAAAAACATTCATGCGTGTCTTCGGCGATTGGTGATCTGACGTTCGTCAACGTTACTGCACGGGAGACGCATCATGCTGATGACAGGTGAGCAATACAGGGAATCACTGCGCGACGGTCGCGAGGTGTACATCGACGGTGAACGCGTCAAGAGCGTTCCCGACCATCCGGCATTCCGACCAATCGTTGACGTGCGCGCCAGGGTCTACGACATGGCACACGAAGACAAGTTCAGGAACACCATGGTGTTCGAAGAAAATGGCGAGTCATTCGCAAATGCCTGGCAGCCGCCACGCAAACAGGACGACTGGTGGGCCAAACGCGACTGGGTCGAAACCGTCATGAAGGAGATTGGCGGTGTCGTGACACGGATCGGTGATGAGACAATCGGTGAATTGTGGTCACTTGCCGATGGCAGGGACATTCTCAATCAGGTGGATGACTCCTGGGGGGTCAACATTGATCACCACATCAACAATGTAATGAAAAACGACATCTTTCATGTCTCGGCCAACACGGATCCGAAGGGCGACAGGTCAAAGGCACCGCAGGACCAGGATCCGGACATGCTCTTGCATGTCGTGAACGAGACCGACGCCGGCATTGTGGTGCGCGGTGCAAAGTACGAGACCGCCGCAGCTTATGCACATCAGGCATTTGTCAAACCGACAATCGCCAACTGGGGTGATGCCAAGCTCTCTGACTATGCACTCGGTTTCATCTGTCCGATGAATTCACCGAAGTTGAAACACATCTGCCGAAACGGATTTGCCGGGGTCAAGCCGGCACGGGACTACCCGCTTTCCAACGGATTCGACGAGGTGGACACCCTGCTCATCTTTGATGACGTACTGGTCCCCTGGGAGAATATCCTGTTCTACCGGCACACGGCGGCAGCAACACATATTCGTGCAACACTTCACCGTTACAGCGCGTACATGTTTGTCCTGCGCATCCTGCACATCACTGACTTGATGATTGGTGCCGCACTGTTCAATGTCAGGCAGACGGGCCTCGAACGGCAGCAAGCCGTCATGGAGAAATTAGCCCATCTCGCCTGCTACCGGGAAGGAATCAATGCGCACCTGACAGCCGCCATCGCATTGTGCAAGGAGAGTCCGGGCGGGTTCCTGATGCCCGAGCAGTCCCTGCTCTATACGGGCCGTGTGCACGCATGCTCGCGTCTGCCGGAAATGATGCATCTCACCCGTGAACTTTGCGGCGGCCAGATCTGTGTCACACCAGATTCGCACGCGTTCACGTCGTCGGACACACGCCAGTGGATGGAGAAGTTCTACAACATCAACGAAACATGGTCGGCAGATGATCGGCGTCGCCTTCTTGCCTTTGCGCGCGACCTCGTGAATTCCGACTATGCCGGACACAAGGTGACATTTCAGCTGTTTGCACAGTCGCCGCCATTTGCACATCTCGCCGCTGTTTACCGCAACTTCAATTTCCAGGGCCCGATGGAATTTGTGAAGAAGGCAGCCGGACTTTCCGATAAGGTCATATGAAACACACATTGCTCAGCACGACCAACCACCAGGGGGGTTTCCCGTTCATGCCGCATCAGCGAATTCGCAAGTTCAACACACGCGAGATGTATCCGGAGCAATCGCTCGACAACGACCTCTGCATGGTTGTGCGGGCAGGCAATCATGTGTTCATGCGCGGCCAGACCGGATTTGATCTCGACGGAAACTTTCACGGAACCGGTGATCCGGCCCGGCAGGCGGAAACCGCCATGGCCTGTGTCAAGACACTTCTTGAAGAAGCGGGCAGTCGCCTCGAGCATATCTGCAAGATCACGATCTACCTGACGGATCCACGACATCGCGAACCGGTCTACAACGTGATCGGACGCTGGTTGAAAGGCGTGTATCCCGTTTCAACCGGTCTTGTCGTCCAGGCCCTGGCAAAACCCGAAATGCTGATGGAAATCGACGTCGATGCCGTCGTTCCCGAAGACGAGTCCTGAACCATGACTTTTTCGCTCACGGGACGTTGCGCCCGCACCGGAATGTTCGGTGTCGCCGTCACATCATCGAGTCCAGCGGTCGCGGCACGGTGTGCATGGGTGCGCGGCAATGTGGGTGCTGTTGCCAGCCAGAACGTTACGGATCCCGGTCTCGGCGTGTTCGGACTGGATCTCTTGCAGCAGGGGTATCGTGCTGCCCGTGTCATGGAGATTCTTGTGAGTGCCCGGCAGTTCAGTGCGTTTCGCCAGTTGGCCGTGATTGATCGTTTGGGGCACACCGCCCACCACTCGGGTTCCGGAACACTCGGAAGACATTGCGTCACTGAAGGCACAGACTGCATTGCAGCAGGCAACCTGCTTTCCTCTGACAATGTCCCCGCAGCGATGGTTGAGGGTTTTCAACGGGATACGGAACCGCACATGGCAGAACGCCTGATACGCGCCCTTGAGGCAGGTCTTGCGGCTGGTGGAGAGGAAGGACCGGTGAGATCGGCTGGCATCAAGGTCTGTCATCAGGATGAATGGCCAATCTGTGAACTCCGCGTCGACTGGCATGACCAGCCAATCGAGGAACTTCGGCGCGTTTGGGGCGTGTTTGAGCCGCAAATGGCAGACTACATCATGCGCGCGTTCGACCCGCGCGCGGCACCGTCCTACGGAGTTCCCGGCGACCCCTGAGAATTGTCATTTCGTTCCGACATGGCTGTATCGGACGTTCCGGATACGAAGTCTGCCGACGTTCCGTACACGCCACAGGCTTCCGTGGTCGCTGATCACAGCCAACGTGCAGGCTGATCAACCCGTGCGCAGCAGGTCTTGCCGCGTGCCATAGCGAGACGACATCTCGCGGGTCGGTCCGATGCTATCGTGCCGTCTTGGCGATCTTCCCCGATACCGCATCGATGAACTGAAGGACTACAGCGACGACGGTGCCCGTACATCGTCTCCCGAAAGAACACGCACGGCGTCCGTCCCGGATTACTGGCTCCCGGTCAGGAACTCAGTGGCTGCTTCGACGCCTTCCGGTTGTGCACCAGACAGACGGGACTTCCAGCCCCGAGTCGCAATGCCTCGATCGCCAGCAAGCAGGCTTCATCTTCCATTCCGCCGCCCACCAGAAGCTGTGTGGCCTTGAATTTTCGTTCGGCCAGGACCCAGGCTCCCACAAGCCAGTTGTCATCCACCGTCTCGTCGTCGGCCAGATTGATTTAACGCATGCCCTCCTGAGTGGCAGCAATCACTCCTGACTCGGCCAGGCGCAGCATCGATTCATGCGTGACGACATCACTGACGTTGATTTGATAACCCTCCTGTTGGCCGATGCTTGCTCCCAGAGAGCCAATCCCGTCAGATGGCCGATCAATAACCACGAACATCGAATTCCCTCTCGGTCCACCTTCACGCACGAGGATTCTCTACTGCGCATGTCCGCACTCTTTGCGGAGCGGTCACGCAGTTTGTCGATCGGCGTGACCGTGACCGAAGACGCCGTGTCAGGTTCCAGTACCGTGTTCAGGCGTTCCATAAATCCGGATCGACCACACCGAATTCCTGTCGGTGTTGCCATGGGGATTTCACAATTACATGGCGCACGATGAGGTTTGCGACAATCGCAGGCCATTCGGGTGAAGAACAGATCGAATGGTACGGTCATGACAATGTCGCGTCAGTGCATCGGCGAACGTGCGCAAACAAACCGCGCAGATCGTGGTTGCTCGAGAAATGCCTGCCGGAGGCACCGATGCGTCAGTCTGCAAACAGTAACCCGCGCACGGAATTCAGACTGCGCGTGACCCGCATATTCTCGTCCTGCCAGGACGAATGAAATGACCAGTTCAAAGGCTGGTGGTGTCTTACATGCAAGAATGACGGTCGTCTCGATCTCTGCCGGCAGGGTAGAGACCAAGGGGTGCACGTCCTGCAAGACGCGCACATCACCGTTTTCTTCGTCTCGAAAGTTACCGGCCCGGTTTGCCAGATCACGCCAGGATCGTTACGCGCAACGTTTCGATATCAATCGTGAGCAACGACCGGAAACTACCACACGGTAGAATAGGAGCCATGCGCATTGCTCTCATGAGAGTGCCACGCGACATTGATGAAAACCTGTGCGAAAGGTGCAACCTGTCAGGATGACGGCGGCCTGAATTTCACATTTCAGGCCGCCCACACGTTGGATCGTTCTCCTGCACCCCACGCATGACTGCAGGTCCGGTGCGTCAGGTCATCCAGACCAGAGACCCTCACGCACAAGATCGTCCTGCGTGCTGATAATGGCGTCACGCAGGATGGCCACGAATTCATCTATCTGGCTTTCCGTCAGGATCAGTGGTGGTGACATGACATTGAGATGTCCCAACGGACGTACGATGAGCCCGTTCTTCTGTGCGTGATCCGCGATCCTTCCACCGACATTGATCTCCGGTGCGAGGAGTTCCTTTGTCTCCTTGTTCGCGACATTTTCCACACACATCATGAAGCACTTGCCACGTACTTCACCGACGAGCGGCAGTTCATTGAGCTCGTGCAGACGTTTTTCAAAATACGGGCCAACCTTGCGAACATGGCCGGGAATATCCTCCCGTTCCATGATCTCGATATTCTTGAGTCCCGCAGCGCAACAGACCGGATGGCCCGAATACGTGAAACCGGTGGTAAACAGCGCACCTTCTGCCTGCGGTGTTGAAAGAACATCGTACATCTCATCCGAGATGATCGTCGCCGAGAGAGGCTGGTATCCTGAACTGATGCCCTTGGCCGAGGTAATCATATCCGGAACGATGCCGAAGACATCCTCGCTCGCAAAGAAATGTCCGAGTCTGCCGAAGGCCGTGACGACTTCATCCGAGATATAGAGAATTTCGTTGGCGCGGCAGACCTCGCGAATGCGCGGATAATACCCGTCAGGTGGAACAATCACACCGCCCGCACCCATGATCGGCTCGGCGATAAATGCGCCGATGTTTTCAGCGCCGTGTTCCTCGATCCGGTTCTCGAGATCCGCGACGAGCCAGTCGCAGAATTCCGCTTCACTCATGCCTTCCGGCCGACGATACGGATACGGACACGCGACGTGGACCACAAGCTCGTCCGCCTGATCGAAACCGATCTTGTCGTATTCAATTCCGGTCAGCGCCGCCGCCATGTATGTCATGCCGTGATAGGCATCGACCCGGCTCATGATCTTCTTCTTCGACGGTTGACCCTTGTTGTTCCAGTAGAAGTGGGCGAACCGGACAGCAGTGTCGTTTGCCATCGAACCACCCGTTCCGAAGAACATGTGATTGAGATCGCCTGGCGTCAGTTCGGCAATCTTGGCGCCCAGCAGTCCAGCCGGCGGTGTTGCCAGGTGATGAAACGGTGAAAAGTACGGAATGGCGCGAATCTGCTCTGCGATCGCTTCGACCATCTCTTCACGGCCATAACCGATATTGACGCACCACAAACCGCCAATTCCGTCAATGAACCTGTTTCCGTGACTGTCGTAGACGTGAATGCCGTCCGCCTCAGCCATTATATCGGAACCACGTTCATCCCACTGGGAAAAGTCAGTCCATGGATGAATGACGTGATCGTGATCCTTTTGCCAGAGTTCGTCGGCGTCGTAGCGAACATTTCTCAACATGATCGTCCTCACACTTCAGCTAGCTCGTGTATTCCCTATCACAAAGTCTGACCAATTACCCCGTAACTGTCACCTGATCAGGGCATTCTATACCTGACCGAGCCCAAGGTGCGTCGGGCAGACATCGCATGTGTTTTCACGGTTCGCAGGCCCTGCAGAGCAGACGAGCTCCTTTGCATGCTGGTGCAAATCGACAACCCGCGCCTGCAGTCAGACCGAATCTTCCGAAATTCTCGTTCCCCTGATTACCTGCAAGACTTCAACCGGCGTCATCGGTCCCGGTACCGAGATTTTCCCGAAACCAGGCAATATCGCCCGCGACCCGTGCAATATCCCGGTCGAGCCATGCGAGATAACTCCTGTTCTCACCGTGCATCCATTGTCGCAGTGCACGAAGTCTCGCCAGCTCACCGTTCAGCGCTTCCAGAAGCGAATCGACCTCACCGGCGCGCTGTTCTGGTGAAAGCAGTCCGATAAACCGAACTTTCAGGGCAATCATCAAACGGGTATGGGCCCCGCCGGGTCTGACCGGGGCAAGCAACAGGCGCTGGAGTTCAGCCTGTCCCTTCGCGGTGAGACAGAGACGTGCGTCACCGGGTGCAGGGCCGTCACTCTCTGTTTCGACCAGTCCCTCGAACCGCAAGAGCTCAATGGATGACGACATCGCATCAACAGGCGATACGCCGTAACTCGTGGCAAACAGTCGGACTTCCCGCGCCAGCTTTGCGTATCGCGTCGTGCCGTTGCGCTCGAGTGTTCCAAGCGCAGTCAATCGCAACGCATCCACGGGAATCAACGTCCGCTCACGCATCCGGTGCCTCAGGACAGATCTGCATTCATGGCGTTCCCGGGCTTGACGGTTGCTTCAGGGACAGCCACAAGGCAGCATCGCAAACCTCGACGCATTTTGGGAAGCAGGAGTCGCTGAATGGAAGTCTGTGCACTAGGAGAACGTCCGCCACTGGGTGAAACCCCCGATCGTATGCACGCATTCCTGGTTCGCGCGGAGCGCTTCGGAGAACCCCGGGATGCCTGGCAGCACGAGATTATCGACACACCTTCGATCGGCCCGGATGAGGTTCTGGTCTACAACATGGCGACCGGAATCAACTACAACAACGTCTGGGCAGCCCTCGGGTATCCGATCGACGTCATTGCCGTGCGCCAGAAACAGGGCGAACCCGAAGACTTTCACGCCGGCGGTTCCGACTGTTCCGGCATTGTCTGGAAAGTCGGCGACGCGGTCGAGAACGTAAAACCAGGTGACGAGGTGGTGGTTCATTCGGGTTGGTGGCATCCGGACGATCCCTGGGTGAAATCCGGGCGTGACCCCATGCTCGCAGAGTCTACCCGTATCTGGGGTTATCAGACCAACTATGGAAGCTACTGCCAGTTTGCCAAGGCGCAGGCGCACCAATGCCAGCCGAAGCCGTCGCATCTGAGTTGGGAAGAGGCCGGTTGTTATCTCCTCTGTGCGTCGACAGCCTACCGCATGTTGATGGGCTGGTCGCCCAACACCGTGAACGACGGCGATGTCGTTCTCGTCTGGGGTGCCGCCGGCGGCCTGGGTACCTACGCCATGCAGATTACGCGGGCACTCGGCGGACGGGCTGTCGCAGTCGTTTCGGACGAAAACAAACGCCAGTTCTGCCTCAATAATGGCGCTGTCGGCGTGATCAATCGCAACGATTTCGATCACTGGGGTCCCATGCCGGATACAGAAAGCCCTGCGTACCGCAACTGGGTCAAGGGTGCACGCGCATTCGGAAAAGCGATCTGGGACGCTGTCGGGGAACGCGTCAGTCCGCAAATCGTCTTTGAACACCCCGGCGAGTCAACCTTGCCAACCAGTGGATTTGTAGCGTCGACAGGCGGCATGGTCGTGATCTGCGCGGGTACAACAGGTTACAACATCACCATGGACCTGCGATATCACTGGATGCGACAAAAACGCCTGCAGGGAAGCCACCTCTCCAACGATGAACAGGCTGCAGCCGTCAACCAGTTGATGATCGATCGCAGGATTGACCCCTGTTTGTCAGAGACATTTTCCTTCGACGAGATCGGACACGCACATCAACTGATGCGCGAAAACCGGCATCCGCATGGCAACATGGCCTGTCTCGTCAACGCGACAAGTCCCGGCGAAGGCCGTACCGCCTGACAGGCCGCCAGAACATCGTTCGGCCAATCCGGGTTGTGCCGAACGATTCGGCGTCTTGCCTTCAGTTCTGATGTCGGGAAAGCCGTCGTGCCAGTTCGGGCATGGCGGCGCCATCCAGATTGGCATACGCAAATCTCAGATAATCCTCCTGCCCGGGACCGAACCAGCTTCCAGGCAGTGTCAGAACATTCTGGTCTTGTGCCAGGTCACGTGCCACATCCCGCGACGCCTTGCCGCGAAACGGATGGCGGACATAGGCAAAATATGCACCGTAGTTGACCAGTTCCCATTCGAGGTCGTTGCGAATCATCGCCCGTTCAAGTGCTTTTCCCCGTTCAATCATGATTTGTGCATTGTCATGCCGCCATTGCCGGAGATGGCGCACGCCATGGAGTGCCGCCAGTTGCGACAGGTGCGGCGGACAGATCTGCACGCAGTCGGCAATCTTCTGGAATTCGCCGCGAAACCGGTCGCCGGCAACGGCCGCACCGACCCGATAACCGGCAAGGGCATACGCCTTGGAGAAGCTGTAGAGATGAACGAGTGTATCCGCCCAGTCCCTGCGACTGAAAAGCGTATGCGGAGGGCGGGCGTCGACGGGAAGAAAGTCGCGATATGTTTCGTCAACCACAAGAGCGCAACCAACTGAACGCGCGACATCAAAAAACTGGTTCAACACATCGTCGGGATAAACCGCACCGGATGGATTGTTGGGAGAAACCAGCACGATCGCGCGGGTGCTGGCTCCGGCCAACTGCAATGCGTCTTCAGGATCCGGAACACCGCGGCGGTCGGGCCGGAACGGCAAGGGGGAGACCTCGACGCCCAACATGCGCGCCGTCATTTCGTGATTGAAGTACCACGGCGCTGGCATGATGATCTGATCACCATGACCGGCGAGTGCCAGCATCGTGTTGACAAACGCCTGATTGCATCCCGCCGTTATCATCACGCACGATGGATCCGGACCGGCGCCGTAGACATCAAGGATATCGGCCGCCAGCGCGCTGCGAAGATCATCGAGACCGAATATGTCGGTGTATCGTGCGGTTTCGGGATCCGCTGCACAATCCGCAACCCATTTGCGCAATGACATCGGTGGAGGATCCGCCGGAACTGCCTGACACACGTCCAGCAATTCGCCTGCTGCGCCATGTTCCACATATGCCAGCCAGTTCCAGGCTTCGGGTATTGGCGGCGCCTGTACGAGCTCCAACCGGTGATTTATCGCGTAGCTCACTCTGCTTGTCCCGAACAGGTCTGCATCAGAGACTACACCAGCGCCAACAGCCTTCAAAACCTGCGAATTTTCAATAAGCCACCGGAACCGGATCCAGATCGCGCCAGAGGTACCATACCGCAACAGTACGCCAGGGTTTCCAGCCTTCACCTGTACGCATGACCGAGGCGGCTCCGGGTTCCCCGCCGTAGTAGCGTGCGACAGCGCGCTGCAGGCCGATGTCGGCAACCGGCAGAATGTCGAGTTCACCAAGCGCAAAGATTGCAACCATGTCTGCGGTCCAGGGACCAACGCCACGCAGTGCAGTCATGCGGTTTCGTCCGTTTTCGCCACACCAGTTGTCAGGCGTGGACGGAAGGTCGACAAACGCGCGCGCAACCGAATGAATGTAATCCGACTTGCGACTGCTCAGTCCGAGTTCACGCGTGCGACGCAAGTCCAGGTCGAGCAGGGCTGCGGGAGCTATCACGCCGGACTCTCCGATGGTGCCCTTTCCGCCAGCGCTCGCACCGCTTGATGGGACGGAAAGTCCCGTGACTAGAGGGCCTCACGGTTCGTCGCATCCCGCGCCGCTGCGCGGCTTCCCCGACGAAACGCCGCCGCGGCTGCTTCCTGCATTACCGGCCACGCCGCCGCGGCTGCTTCCTGCATTACCGGCCAGCCCACCGGAGTCCGGACTTGGTTCCTCGCCCGTATGGTGCGCGGGCGCGAACCTCGTTCCACGACAGGCGCATCAGGCCGCTCCGCCCGCTCTGCGCCGCGTGCTCGACGGCCTGCCGTTGGCCGAAAGCGGATGAAGCATCGCCGTCCGGATAGCACCCCGACCGTCCGCGTTGGCGCGAGGGTCGATCATGCGTGCAACTCGCCCGCACGCCGTACGGCGGCGACCCTGTCCCGGCGCGCCTGCGCAAGCTCGTAGCTCGCCTGCATGCGCATCCAGTGTTCGGCCGTTCCCCACCCTATATCCTCAAGCGCCAGCGCCATGTTCGCCGACACGCCCGCCTTGCCGTTCAGCAGGCGCGACAGTGTTCCGCGCTCGCAGCCGAGCCGCGCCGCCGTCTCGGTCACGTTCCAGCCCACGTCGTCCATGCTCTCGCGGATGAGTTCGCCCAAGTGCGGCGGATTCTGCATTGGGCCGACACGATCGCTCGCAATGTCGTCCACGGCCTTGCCGTCCTCGAAGCGGAACACCACGCGCCAGTTCATCGTCATCGCTCCTTTCCTGTCAGTGATAGTCGATCAGGTCCACGTCCACGGCCTTGCCGTCCTCGAAGCGGAACACCTCGCGCCAGTTGCCCGAGACGCGGACGCTCCACTGGCCCGCGCGGTCGCCTTTGAGGGGATGCAGCCGGAAGCCCGGCGCGTCGGCGCTGCCAGGAAGTGCGATCTGGCCCCCCTTCGGCGCGTGGTTCTCACGCCGGACTCTCCGACAAGGCGTGCCCAGATTCGGTCTGCAGCAACAACCGAAATCTGCTGTCCGACTATCGCGCGTATCAGTGAATGAAAGACATCGCCATGTGGTTGCAGGCGTTCGCCAGGGTATCGTGCGATGATTTCCGCGAGAACCTCATCCGCCCGTCGAAGTTCGCCGACACCGGTTTGCCAATCCCTTTCGAATTCAGTCCAGTTCACATATTTTCCGCACCTGACCTTGGGGATTGGCAACCTGAGATGCTAATCCATGGATTGTTTCATTGTATTGTGTGCCATGTGCCGCGAATGTTGCAATCCAATACCGGTATCCTGTCTTCTCGGCCTGCTTGTCATGGTCTGCGGGTACCTCACACCCGCACACGCCGATTACCTGACCGGTTGGCAAGCCGTGCAGGAAGGCCGCTACGCGGATGCACGTAAACTCTGGCTTCCTCCAGCAAGTGAGGGCGCTGTCGACTTGCAGTTTGCACTCGGTTTTCTGCATGAAACCGGGAGGCTTGGTGAGGACGGGAACGAATCGGCGCGTGACTGGTATGAACGGGCTGTCCAGAAAGGCGTGCCGGGGGCCATGTATCGGCTTGCAGGCCTGTTACTCGATGCAGACGCCGATGTCGCTGACCGCGAACGCAGCATCCGGCTCTTGTCGGATGCCGCCGAGGCCGGATTCGCGCCTGCGCAATACCGTCTTGGACGCATGTATCTCGACGGGGACGTCGTTGCGGCCAACCCGGATCTCGCCGTCCACTGGTTCCAGATGGCCGCCAGGAACGGAATTCCGGAGGCACAATACGCACTGGCCAGGGTATTGATGATGGAGCCGGGTCTGCATGCTGACGCATTGCATTGGTATCGCGCAGCCGCCGATGCAGGATTGCCGGAAGCGCAAAACAACCTCGGTTTCATGCATGAAAACGGGCTGGGTGTCGAAAAGAGCGATGCCGAAGCTGCTCGCTGGTACAAACGCGCTGCAGAAGGCGGGCTTCCGATTGCCGCAACCAATCTGGCGACGATGCTTTCACACGGTCGCGGTACAGCAAGGGATCTGGTTGAGGCAGCGCGACAGTTTCGGATTGCGGCGGAAGGCGGCGATCCGTACGGACAGATCGGATATGCTGTTGCCCTGGCCAACGGACTTGGTCTCGATGCAGATCTGGCCGATGCCTATGCATGGTTACTGGTCGCTGCAACCAGTGATAATGCGGACGTTCATGCACTCGCGCGCGAACATGCAGAGCGACTGATCGCTAACCTCGACAAAACCACACGCCAGCTTGGCGTGAAACGCGCCAGAGCGCTGCGCACCGGGATTTTGTCAGACTCTCACCCGGAACCTGTCGATCCTGTGGAGGACCTGCTGATTCACGGTTCTGAAATTGCCCGTGTGCAACGCTACCTTGTTCTGCTCGGTTATGACGCTGGAATTGTTGACGGTATCGCCGGTCCCGCAACCGAGGCAGCCATCATGGCCTTCCAGCGTGATTCCGGTCTGGACGTCGATGGTGCATCGACGGATACACTTGTTGCAGCACTGAACAAACAGGTGCAACCCCTCCTCGACAAACAGGTGCAACCCCTCCGCAAACATCATGAAGGTCCGAACCATGGCGTCCATTGAAATCAGCTATCTCAACGGTGCGGATGTTGACGCGCTGGACCTTACCTGCGACGAAATTCTCGACGTCACGGAAAGTGTTCTGGCTGCCCAGGGTCGCGGCGAAACAGTCGTCGAACCACGCATGCACCTTATCGCGGATCCGGCCTTCCGCGGACATTTCAACGTTTTGCGCGGTTATATCGCTCCAATGGGGATTGCCGGCGTGAAAATCGTCAGCGATTACGTGGACAACTACCTTCACGGACTGCCTTCGGAGATGGCGCTGGTCAATCTGTTCGACGCAAGGACCGGCACCCCGCGCGCTGTTGTTGACGGTACACGATTGACCGACATGCGTACCGGTGCCGTGACCGCAATCGGCGCCCGGCACCTCGCAGGAGACAAACCGAAACGACTGGGTCACATCGGCGCCCGCGGCTCGTCATTCTGGAACGTCCGCCTGCTCGATCACCTGTTCGATTTTGAGGAAATCAGGATCCATTCGAGGCGACCTGAAAGTCGCAACAGCTTCGGCGAACGCATGTCCGCATTGCTCGGGAAGCCGGTACAGGTCTGTGAAGACTGGGAAAACTGCCTTGACGGCGCAGATGTCATCGTCGAGGCGTCCCGTCTTGTTGATCCCGCGCCCCTGCTGAAATCGTCCTGGATCAAACCTGGCGCCGTTGTCATCCCATACGGGACAATCAGCGCGGTTGAGGACGATATCTGTGACGTTGTCGACAAGATCGTTGTTGACGACTGGAACCAGTGCCTGATCGGACCATTCGGCTGTCTGCGCCGCCATGTTGACGCCGGAAAGGTAACCCGTGATACCATTCACGGTGAACTCGGCGAGATTTGTGCGGGTGTCCGCCCGGGCCGGGAGACGTCAGAAGAGAGGATCCTGCTGTGGCACCGCGGTCTGTCGATAACGGATATTGCACTTGCCCAGGCCATGCTGGAAAAAGCCGCACGAATGGGTATCGGAAACAGACTGCCCTACGCCTGATCGGCCGCAACGCGTTCTCAAAAAAATCCCCGTGCTCTTGCCGAGCAGAACTACCGAATACGCGCAATCGTCAGGCCATCCCCGATGGGAACCATGGCTACGTCAACTCTCTCGTCGCATCCGATCTTTGCGTTCAGCTTTCTGATCGCCACCGTACTGTCGTTCTGATCCGAGTCATCTGCCACCGAACCACCCCAAAGCACATTGTCGATCAGGATCAACCCGCCCTTGCGCACAAGAACCAGACAACGCTCGTAGTAGTTGTCGTAGTTTTCCTTGTCGGCATCGATGAACGCGATATCGAATGAACCGGCGTTTCCCTGGGCAACGAGAGTCTCCAGGGTCTCCAGCGCCGGCGCTATGTGAAGGTCGATCCGCTCTGCGACTCCCGCCTCCTTCCAGTATCTGCGGGCGATACCTGTCCACTCGTTACTGACGTCACAGGCGACCAGCTTGCCGTCGTCTCCGAGCGCGCGTGCAATACACAGTGCGCTGTATCCCGTGAAAGTCCCGACCTCGATTGCCCGACAGGCGCCTGTCATCGTAGCCAGCAACGCCATGAACTGGCCCTGGTCCGGGGCGATCTGCATCATGCCGAATTCCAGGGCCCCGGTCTCTTCGCGAAGCCTGCGAAGAATGTCATCGTCGCGCAGACTGGTCTTGATGACATAGTCAAAGACTTCATCTGCAAGCCCGACTGTTTTTCTGTTCAAGTCTCCATATCCTTCAGGTGACAGTTGATGCGACCTTGACCATCGCCGTCATTTTTCCATATCGAGATGCGCAAGGTTTCCGTCGTTGGAAAGGAGCACGGCAACCGGCCGGGTCATCTCGAACTGTGCCAGAATGATCATGAAGATAACCGTCAACGGAACACCCAGGAACATTCCGACAATCCCCCAGATCGTACCCCAAAGTGCAAGCGAAAGCAGGATAACCAGCGGACTGAGACTCAGGGAACGGCTCATCATGCGCGGTTCAAAAAAGTTGCCGACGACGACCTGTGTCAGGCCAAGAAGTACGACCACGATGGTAAATGGCACAAGCGGGTTCTCGAACTGCGCCAGTGTCAGCAGGGCCGGAAACGCGGCACCGAGAATGGAACCAAACGTGGGAATGTAGTTCAGCAGGAAGATCAGGAGAGCCCAGAACTCCGCAAGATCGAGCCCGACAGAGATCATCACGACATAGGAAATTGCACCGGTCAGGATCGAAAGCAGCGTCTTGACCCAGATATAGGTCCGGATGTCGCTGTTTATCCGTCCGAGAACGCGTTTGACTCGCTCCAGTCTGGGCGAATCACGACCGAGAATGGCCGTGAGCTTGGAATTGAAGCTGCGTTGTTCGATGAGCAGGAACACAACATAGACAAGTATGATTCCGACGTATCCCGCCAATTCAGCCAACCCCGATGCTATCTCGCGGGTGACGACACCAAGGTCCAGAAGCTGTCCCAGCTCTCCGAATGTCGGCACACTGCCGAGACCCAGAGTTGCCGCCGTATCGGCCATCAGCCGTTCCAGATTCGCCTGGTACACCGGCGCTGCCTCGACAACCTGCGTGATGTTTGCACTGACGAGATCAACGAACAGCGCGAACATCCCGATGAAGGTCGCGATCGCCAGAACAAGCGCAACCCATTTCGGTAGCCTGTGTCCCCGGTTTCCGAACCGGTCGTAGACCTCGGTCAATGTCGAGATGAGGAACCAGAACACCACCGCCACCACGAAGGGCTCGATGAGGTCCTTGCCGACAATCAAGAGGTAGAACGAGAATCCGGCAAGCAGAACAAGTGGAACCAGGTTGATCACACGCATGACAGTCTTCCTCCTGGCTCGGCAAGGCGGAGGTCTCGATACGGCATCCCGAGCTCCGAGCGGACAACTTGTGATTCTATCGACTTGTGTTCAGACCCGCGAATCCGGAAAACAAGAAATATGAAGCGTCACGTGTGACACGGGCGTTGGCATTCCGGCGCCACCTATTTGCGGTACATGCCCGGCAAGGACGATACGCCGTATACCGCAAGATCCAGTGCGCCCTGACGGTCAAGGTGAATACCCTCGGCTTGCAGCAGTTTTCGCTGCAGAACAACGGATCGCAGGTCCCGTGTACTGATTTGTCCGCGCGCGTTCACGACGCGCCACCAGGGTACATCGTCGTCCTTGCATGCATGCAGTGCATAACCGACACGACGTGCCCAGCCGAAAAACCCGGCCTCCTGTGCAACGGCGCCATAGGTCATGACGCGCCCGCGTGGAATCTGTCTGATCACGCGGTAATAGGCCGCATACTCGTCGCTGGACACCGCTCTATCCGAACGAGGCCAGACCAGGGAATAATTCAAGCAACCAGAACGCGACGCGCGAGAACTGCCCCGTCAGCATGGCGATACCCATTGCGATCAGAATGATGCCCGCGACAACCTGGATGCGGCGGCCGATTCGCGCAGCAGGGCTGCGATGTCGCAGGAAGTATCCTGTGAAGGCTGCCGCAGCGAGAAACGGCACGCCGAGACCGGCCGAATAGAGCACCAGGAGCAGCACGCCGGCCGTTCCCTTGACAGCCGCAACAGCAAGTATGCTGGCGAGGATCGGTCCGATGCACGGAGTCCAACCGAACCCGAATGCGACGCCGAGCAGGTACGCCGCTCCCGGGTGCCCACCGGAAACCGGCAGATTGAAGCGAAAATCCCTGTTCGCAATCGGCAATCTGACGAGGCCCGTCATGATTGCACCGAACACGATGACCACAACACCCGCAACATTGAGCAGGATGTCGGAATAGCGGAACAAGAGGTCACCAAGTGTGGTTGCGCCGGCACCGAAGAGAATGAAGATCGTTGAAAAACCGCATACAAATGCCGCACTTGTCAGGATTGCCCGAAACCGCTTCGTACGGCTTTCGCCTGTGACTAGCTCATCGAGCGAAACACCCGCGATGTAGGAAACATAGCCGGGTACCAGCGGCAAGACGCACGGTGAGAGAAACGAGATAACCCCGGCAAGAAATGCCGCGGTAACTTCAACACCGCTGATCTCCATTGCCTATCTCAGGATTCAGAACTCGATGAACTGTCCTCACCCAGACGATTCGCACGCGCCGCTTCGATATACGGCGCAATCAGTGCAACTGCTTCATCGCTGTCCCAGGTCGCCTCGCCTACCAGCATGGCACGAACCATTCCTGTATGATCGATGAGATACGTCGTTGGCAACGCCCAGGTTCGCAGAGCTCTTGCGAGTTGCATCGACGGATCACGATAGATTCCCAGGTGTTCAACTTCGACCCTCTCGTAGAACGCGCGAATCTCCTCTTCGCTGGCCATTTCCATCGCCATGGTGATAACCACAAAGTCCGGCCCAGCCAGTCGTTCAGCCAGACGATCGATCGATGGCATCTCTTCAATGCACGGCGGGCACCAGGTTGCCCAGAAATTGAGCAAAATCGCCTTTCCCTCGAATTCGTCGAGTGTACCGTACTCACCACCCTCAACCAGATAGGCCTCCTCAGGAACCATCGTAGGCGGCTCTATCTGCACCAGATTTTCAAATTCATCAGCCGACACAAAACGCGTTACGAGAACCACCAGTGCCAACACGCCTGTCAGCGTCAAACGAGAGGTATTCATGATTCCGTGTCCCTCAAGATCGGGATGAAGACATCGCGCCAGACGCCTGACGTTATCGGTCCCGTATGCCGATAAAGCACGATACCATCTGATCCCACGATAAATGTTTCCGGCACACCACGAACGCCCCACTCAATCCCGGCACGACCGCCGACATCGGCCGCCGTGGCACGGTAAGGATTGCCGTGACGCGATAACCAGCGCGCAGAGTCGACCGGATTGTCCCGATAGGCAATCCCGTAAATCGGATACACCTGTGCAACCTCCATGAGAAGCGGGTGTTCGTCCCGGCAACTTGCACACCAGGACGCGAAGTAGTTGACCAGGACAACCTGACCATGAAAGTCCTGAGGCGTAAATCCCGGTTCGAACCCCTCGATTGCCGGAAGTACAAGATCGGGCACCGGTTTTCCGACACGTGCAGACGGAACATGCGAAGGGTCACGGCCCAGACCGAGATAAAGTGCCAGAAGAATGACCGCGAACAACGCCAAGGGTACGAGAAACCTGCGCCGCCGCGCAGCGACTGTCAGTTCATCACGCATGTTCCGCAGTCTCCGTCATCAACCCGGATCAATGTCACGACCGAATTTCGCGATGCGGCGGGTTGCTTCTTGCAACACCGCGTCTTTCGCAGTCAACGACAAACGAACAAATCCCGCGCCTGCCGTACCGAACGCTTCGGCGGACAACAGCGCAACATTGGCCTCTTCGAGCAACCGGTCCGCGAAATCCCCCGAAGACAATCCCGTTGCACGAATATCGATCAGCATGAAACAGGTCCCTTCGGGACGCAGAACACTGATATTCGGCACATGTGCGAGTGAATCGCAAACCAGATCGCGTCGACCCTCGAATTCCCTTCGAAACCTGTCAACGTCCGGCAGATCCTGTGCGAAGGCGCAGATAACCGCATCCTGCACAAACGTTGGCGGACCGTAGTGCAATGCCAGTCCGAGGTTGTACATATGTGCCGTAAATTCCGGCGGTCCAATGGTCCACCCCACGCGCCAGCCGGTCATCGCATGGGATTTGGACAGGCTGTTGATGACAATGGTCCGTTCCGCCATACCGGGAATCGTTGACGGCGAAAGATGCGACCGTTCGTCAAAGATTGTCTTGTTGTAGACCTCATCCGATATCAACCAGAGGTCGTTCGCCATACAGATGTCAGCCAGTTCTTCCAGTTCCTGTCGTCTGTACACGGCCCCCGTCGGATTGTGCGGGGTATTGATCATGATCGCACGGGTCCTTGGCGTC
The DNA here is from genome assembly GCA_965200745.1 of Alphaproteobacteria bacterium. GTDB lineage: Bacteria > Pseudomonadota > Alphaproteobacteria > SP197 > SP197 > SP197. The sequence continues at coordinate 1,645,000 of CBDAUZ010000001.1, read as the reverse complement.
ACAGCCCCGGCGATATCCGCCGGATCGAGATGAAAACCCCTTTCAGGGCGCAACGCGACATCGACACGGCTGGCACCCGTTGACTGCACAACAGAGTCATACGTCACATAGACCGGCTGCGGTACAATGACTTCATCACCCCGTTCAAACGTGCACATGGCAGCACCATAAAGTGCGCCTTGCGCACCGAGCGTCACCGAGACCTGATCAGGTGTGACATTCACACCATAGTGCCGTGAGTGCCATCGGGCGATGGTTTCCTTGAGTTCGGCTCCACCATCGATCGCCCCATAATGTGTGTTCCCCGTCTCCACCTGTTCAACGAGGGAACGAACAATCGGCTGCGGCGTTGAAAATTCGGGGTCGCCGATACTGAGAACGATGACATCCCGCCCGGTGGCCTGGTAGGCCAGTGCACGGTCGTGAATCTCCCACGCACGCGCACCGTCATTGATCAGCCGATTGACGACTGACGCGTATCGCATCAGGGACTCCGGCAGAAAGGTCCGACTGACTTCGGACGGTTCAGCGCGTGATAAAAGGACGTGTGCGTACGGCGCACCGTCAGGCAGTCAGCAGGAGCGCAGAGTCCTCCTCCCAGGTCAGCCAGACCGTGTCGCGGCTATCGCCGACCGACTCAAGTTGCCGCTGGGCGTTCTGTGCTGCCACAGCAATCGGCTGATCCCGGCCAGAAACACTGACATAGTAATGGCTGCGGTCACCAAGATATGCCGCCGCCTGCATCTGGCCTTCGATGACATTGCTCGCGACATTCGGCTTGTTGTATGACAATGCAAACTTCTCGGGCCGGATCGCAACGGTAATGGGACCGGAGTCCGGTGTATCTGCGCCGGCTGCCGAAGAAAAGACCGTGCCCAGACCACTCGCATCAACGACCGTGCGCCCGTTTGCACGTGCACGAACTGTTCCTTCGAAGAGATTGATCGTTCCGATGAAGTCCGCAACCTCCGTGACACGCGGGACCTCGTACAATCGAGTCGGCGAATCGATCTGCAGGACACTTCCCAGCGACATGACCGCGATCCGGTCAGACATCGTCATCGCCTCTTCCTGATCGTGCGTGACGAAAACGAACGTAATGCCGACGTCGCGTTGCAGAGCACGCAACTCGAGCTGCATCTGTTCGCGCAGTTTCTTGTCCAGCGCACCAAGCGGTTCGTCTAGCAGGAGCACCTTCGGCTGCTTGATCAGCGCACGTGCCAGCGCCACGCGCTGTCGCTGACCGCCGGAGAGTTGATGCGCGCCGCGACCGCCGTAACCGGGCAGCTTGATGAGTTCGAGCATCTCGTCGACCTTGCGGTCGACTTCTGCCTTGGAAAGGCCTGACTTGCGCATGCCGTATGCAATGTTCTTGTGAACATTGAGGTGCGGGAAGATGGCGTAGTTCTGGAACACCATGTTGACGGGACGATGGTGCGGCGGCACGCCGGCTTGTGGTTGTCCGTCAATGAAGATGTTACCCAGCGTCGGTTGCTCGAAGCCCGCGAGCATGCGCAATAGTGTCGTCTTGCCGCATCCGGAGGCACCGAGAAGAGAGAAGAACTCGCCCTCTGCAATATCAAACGTCACATCGTCGACGGCACGTACGCTTCCGAAGTGTTTCGACGTATTTCGCATCGCGATGTAGTCTTCACGCGCCATATCCGTACTTTCTCCTGAACTGCTGTTGGATCGCTCGTGTTCCGTGTCGGCTCAGATCGCCGCGCCTGACTGCGGACCCACACCCCGTCTGCGCATGACTTCCGCCAGGGTCACGATGAAGAACGAGAAGATGAGAATTGTCGAACCCAGAGACAAGACCATTGGAAGCCGCGTCGGGAATCTCAGCTGACTCCAGATGTAGATCGGCAGCGTGACCTCGTTCCCGGCGAGGAAAAAGGCCAGGATGAACTCGTCGAACGAAATCGTGAAGGTAAGCAACAGGCTGGCAAGAATACCAGGCCACGCAAGCGGGAGAGTCACTCTTATGAATGTCTGAAGCGGATTCTCGCCAAGGTCGAGCGACGCTTCCTCCAGATGCTTGTCGAACCCTTCAAGGCGGGAGACGAGAACCAGCATCGCAAACGGTACCGAAATGAGCACATGCGCAAGGCCGATGGTGAAGAGCGAAAGTTCCAATCCGGCCTGCTGTGTGAGCACGAGCAAGGAAATTCCGAGAATGATCCCGGGTATGACGAGCGGCAGCATGATGAACGCCGTGACCGGTCCCTTGCCGGGCATGTAGTAGCGCGTCATCGATTTTGCAGCGAAAAGTCCGAGGAACGTTGACCCGAAGGCTACCGAGACGCCGACCTTGATACTGTTTTCAAGTGCTGCCAGCAAAGCCGGGGCGTTGACCATGTCATCGTACCACTGCAGGGAAAATCCCTTCAGCGGGAAGGCAACATAAATTGAATCGTTGAACGAGAAGAGCGGCAGGAACAGGACAGGAATATAAAGGAACGAGAGATACCACACCGCATACAGGAACATCGGGGCTTCCGACGTCCAGTGATAACCCTCGTGCTTTGACCTGACAAACTGCGGAACCTCTTCGCCGCGCGTGTCCTGCGCGGCCTTCGCGACCGTGAGATCGTCGACGCCTGTGTTTGAAATGTCAGTCATCGGCTTCGCGCCCTCACGCGTGTAACGGATGCAATGAAAGTCACGACCAGGAACGCAATCATGATCATCACAATGACCGACAGCGCAGCGCCAAGCGGCCAGTTGTTCGCCTTTCCGAATTGCGACTGGATGATGTTGCCGATCATGATACCTGTCGTACCACCCACAAGTCGTGGCGTAACATAGTCCGCTACCGTCGGAATGAAGACCAGCAGGCCTGCGGCAACCACCCCCGGTAGCGACAGCGGCCAGGTAACACGCCAGAACCGTTCGGTTGGCGTATCGCCGAGATCGGTCGCCGCCTCAAGATACGATCGATCGATCTTCTCCAGTGAGACATAGATCGGAAGGATTGCGAAAGCTGCCCAAGCATGCGCAAGGGTCAGAACCACCGCGGTCGGATTGTAGAGGAGGAATTCGAGTGGTTCGCCGATCAGACCCATGCTGATCAGGCCGGAATTGATGACGCCGTTGAAGCCAAGGATGATCTTCCAGGCAAAGACGCGAAGGAGGTAACTGGTCCAGAACGGCAGTGTGATGAGAATGAGCCAGACCAGCTTGTTGCTGGTGACCTTGAAGGCGATGAAATACGCCATCGGATACGCCAGGAGCACGGTCGCGAATGTGCAGAACAGGGACATCCTGACCGACTTCATGATCAGGGCGACATAGATCGGTTTCTGGAAGAATGCCTCGTAGTTTGCGAGGGTGAAGGTCTTGTCGATGTCCAGATAGTTCTGGGTCCAGAAACTGTGTGCCAGAAGCGTGAAGATTGGCAGGCACATCAGCGCAATCATCACGAAGAGTGTGGGTGAGAGCAGCGTGTATCCACGCAACCATTCGTGGCGGAGGAAGATTGCGCGCAATCCAAACAAGAAACCGGTCTGTCGAGAAGAAACCGCGCCCACCGTCGCCGATTGCGTCGTATCAACCATCCTCTACTCCTCCGAACACGGCATTCCGCTTAAACCGGGTTTTCGACAACGGAAAGACGGCCCCTCAATCCTGCTGTACCCATCGATACCCTCGAATCAGTATCACAACACCCCCGATTTTGAAACAACCTGATCTGCATGCATTACATATGGCCAATCAAAGTCACCACACGTCCGGTGTAACCGGGGTGTCGACCTCTTCAACAGAGCATAGCAGATCACCTGTATGTCCATACGGCCCGCAAACGGGATCCCGATGCATGCACGGGTTGAATTGTGATCATCCTGCCTCGCAGGGTGGTCGATACATGACAACTCGCCTGGCGATGACCCGTTTGGCCACAGTCAAATCCGGTGGGAACAAACCCAAATGGATTTCCACTATACATTCGACAACAAGATCGCCGACGAAGAAGCTACAATCAGATTCGCCGGGTGGAAAACCTGCTCAGGACGTACATTTCCATTCTCTCCGAGAACACGGAATTCCTTTCGATCGTTGGGCCGGGATACGAAAAAATCCTTCACTGATACGTCGTTGAGGTCTTCACCGTCCTCATCTGCATGGCGTCGAAGCGGTTCCAGTCTTTCCATGTACTGGCGTAGTTTGATCGTTGTTTCTGTACAAGATGCTGCCCATCAGGCCTGTCTCGGAAAATTCTGACGTAAAACAGGGCACTGGACGTGGTCATCGAACCGAAGGCATTGGCAGAACGAAAGTGCATGCGAAGTTGATCGCGAAAACCGTTTTCCGGATCGACAAGAGAACGTGAATCACGATCGAGACCTGTAGCGCTGAGTATCCTGTCATTCCACGTCGGCGTTCGCGGTAGAGACCACGCTCTTTCGCAAGAGGCGCTCGCGGGTAATTCAGTCAGATTCATCATCCGCTCTCCATTGTCATCCAACGGTATTCTCCATTGTCCCGACAGTTTAATTCGCCAAGACACCTGGTTCGTACGCCGCGCTTGCCGAAATCACCGATGCAGCCGAATTGGGCACACAGGGCGGAGGACGATGTTCAACTGTTGGAAATTCCTGGCGAAATCATGACCGGAACAAATCCTACGTGTTCACGTCTGCGCGAACACAGTGGCGGATCGAAATACACTGCAATCACCACCTCATTGACCGGCGGGTTCCGGTTCGGTGCGTTCATGATCGTCACCGGTGGTCGCAGCACATCCACTATGGTTTGCCGATAGTTTCACGATGATTACATACCCGCATTTCGTCGAGCGTCGGCGCGGTCAACTCTCCCTACACGCGGCAGCGTCGTCCGGAGGCGGGACCAGGACGATCTTCCCGACGAATGTCTTGTCGAGAAAACAACGTTGTGCATCACGGATTTCGTCGAGTGGAAAGACGCGTGCCACAAGCGGGCGAATCTCGTTCCTTTCAATATAGGAAACGAGATTGGTGAATACGCTGTCGTCCTGAACGGTACATCCGAAGAGTGTCAAGTCGCGCAGGTAAAGTGTACGCAAATCGAGATCGACACATGGCCCGGCGATTGCTCCGGAGGTGACGTAGCGACCACCCCGCGTGAGTACATCGAGGAGCACAGGCCAATCGGAACCGCCTACAACATCAATAACCACATCGACCGCGTCCGGACCAAGTGCCTCCAGCAGATCAGCCGAACGATCGACAACACTGTTTGCACCGTAATCGAGAACGGCACGCTTCTTGGCTACACTTGTCACTGCAGTCACGTGAGCACCACGACGTCGCGCGAGCTGGACAGCAGCGGACCCGACCCCACCTGAGGCTCCCGTGATCAACACCCTTTCGGCATGCACACCGGCACGGTGCAACATGTTTTCTGCTGTCGAATACGCACAAGGAATCGAGGCAAGCTCAATATCGGTCCAGTCGCTGTCAATGGCATGAGCTTCCACGTCGGGTGCGACGGTGTATTGCGCAAACGCGCCATCGCACTCGGAACCCAGGGTCCAGCTTGTGAATGGCTGAAACTGAACATAACTGCGTAGCAGGCTTTGAACGATCACCCGTTCGCCGATGCGTGTACGTCGGCAATTTCGCCCGACATCAACGATCTGGCCGCAGCAATCGGCCCCCTGTATGCGCGGAAACGCAATGGACGCTCCCGTCCAGGCCGCATCACCTGAACCGAGGTCAGCAATACCATCGACACCAGCATCGTTCGTCGAGCCGGTGTACGCCTTTGAATACCATCCGATGCGCGTGTTGATATCGGTGTTGTTGACACCCGCCGCAGCAACCCTGATCAGAACCTCATCCGGCCCGGGCACCGGTCGCGGAATGTCTTGCCGGTACTGCAACATGTCGAGGCCGCCGTGGCCGACAAGATGCACACCCTCCATTGTTGCGGACTGTGCCATCGTCAAAATCCTGCCTTTGGTCATTTTTGTCGATCTTGCGCGGGCATCCGGACATCACGAATGGATAACCAGTGGAACCACGCATGTACCAGACCTTCACGCCATCGTAGATGAGAGAAGAACACGGTTCAGCAATCACCCGTCTGTCGTTCAGGTTGGCCAGGGAACATGTTGATCCAGTCTGTACAGTTACGTCCCATCGCGACCATCCGTGGACGCGAAAATAATCCGTCCCAGAACTTTCCCCACGACACCCTATGAACAGCGCAACTCCTGCCCGACATTTTGCCTGCCAACCCTGAAACACGTTCATTATAGTCGGCGCATGTCCGCTCCATGTTTGACATTGTCCGTCACGCCAACTGTTTATCTGCATCGTGCAGGAACGCCGTCCGGGTGCATTGATCGGTGACAGAGAACCGCCACACACCAACCGACGAAAAATCTGCCGGTTCCAGGTTCGGCCGCCATGACGAAGAGGACGTCCTCGCCGGCAGTGTCAGACGCGTCATCTTCTTCAACCAGGACAACGGATATGCTGTCCTGCGCACGGACGTACGTGAACATAAGGATCCTGTCGTCATTGTCGGGTTCATCGCCGAAATCAAGAACGGCGACTGGTTCAGGGCAAAGGGTTCCTGGGAAAACGATCGTAAATTCGGACGCCAGTTCCGGGCGAGCTTCATCGTTCAGGCGGAACCGGACACCACCGAGGCCATTGCGTCATATCTCCGCTCCAATCTCATAGACGGTATAGGTGAGGTCTATGCGCAGAAACTTGTCGAAGCCTTTGGCGACCAGGTTTTCGATGTCATCGCCAAGGAACCGGAACGATTGCGGGAAGTACCGGGAATTGGACGCGTTCGTGCCGCGTCGATCGTCAACGCCTTTGCCGAACAGTCGGGTGTCCGCGAAATCATGCTTTTCCTGCATACCCATGGCGTGGGTGCCCGGCGCGCCGTCCGCATCTACCAGGTCTACGGCGCCGACGCGATCCCGATCATTTCGCAGAACCCCTACCGGCTGGCACGCGATATTCACGGTATCGGTTTCGTTACCGCTGATACGATCGCGCACAGCGTCGGCATAGAGGCCGACTCGATGATCAGAATTCGTGCCGGAATTCTCCACGCGCTCGACCTGGCCATCAACGACGGTCACTGCGGTCTACCCCGCGACGAACTCCTCGAACGTGCGGTCGGACTTCTGGAAGTTTCGACTGATCGTGCAGGAGACGCACTCGATCACGAATACCGGGCGGGCACCATCATCGCAGGCATGGTTGCAGAGACACAGTGTTACTTTCCTGCCCATCTCTTCCGTGCGGAACGCGATATTGCCAATCGTCTGGTTACGCTGATGCGCGGTCACCGCCCATGGAAGGGTATCGATGTCGACCACGCAGTTCCGTGGGCCGAACAGCAGACACAACTGAAATTTGCCCATTCGCAGTTACAGGCCATACGCAAGGCACTCTTGTCCAAGGTGCTGATCATCACGGGTGGACCCGGTGTCGGCAAGACAACGATCGTGAATGCCATTCTCAAGATTCTCCTCGCCAACAAGACGAAAATAGAACTCTGTGCGCCGACCGGCCGTGCGGCAAAACGACTTGCCGAGACAACCGAAATGGATGCCCGTACTATTCATCGTCTGCTCGAGTTCGACCCGATTCACCGTTTATTCAATCGGAATGCGCAAACACCACTGGAATGCGACCTTGTGGTCGTCGACGAAGCGTCAATGGTCGACGTCCCGCTGATGCATGCGCTTTCACTCGCCATTCCCGACACGGCAGCCTTGCTCATTGTCGGCGACGTCGACCAGTTGCCGTCAGTGGGTCCGGGACAGGTTCTCTCCGACATGATCAGAAGCGGGAAGCTTCCGGTTGTTGCGCTCACCGAGGTGTTTCGCCAGGCGGCGCAAAGCCGCATTGTCTCGAGTGCGCATCAGGTCAACCAGGGACAGATGCCCGACCTTGCAAAACCGGATGCCGAGAGCGACTTCTACTTCGCCCGCTGCCGCTCGCCGCAAACAGCACCGGATCTCGTTCTCGAACTTGTTCGCAACAGGATACCCAAACGATTCGGATTTGATCCGGTTCGCGACATTCAGGTGCTCTGCCCGATGAACCGCGGTCCCGCCGGGACACACGCATTGAATGCGGAGCTGCAGAAGGTGCTCAACCCTGTCACCGGTCCGCGGATTACGCGGTCGGGGTGGACATTTTCCCGCGGCGACAAGGTCATGCAGATTGTCAATGACTACGAAAACGATGTCTTCAACGGCGACGTCGGATTCGTGATCGACGCGGACGAAGCCGAACAGAAGATTCGTGTGGATTTCTACGGCCGCCAGGTCGAGTATTTTTCAAGACACCTCGATATGCTTGTGCTCGCCTACGCCACGACCATCCACAAGAGTCAGGGCTCCGAGTATCCGGCTGTCGTCATTCCCCTGCTGAAGCAACACTTCATCATGCTCAGGCGGAACCTTCTCTATACGGCGATGACCCGTGGCAGGAAACTGGTGGTTCTGGTTGGTGAACGCGACGCCGTTTCGATAGCAGTTCGCGATGTTTCGGTGCGAACACGCTGGACACGTTTGCACAGCTGGTTGATGGAACAGCCCGAGGAGCTGGAACTCGACTGATTTCCTGCCCGTGCAGCACACGGTGCAAGACGTTCACCTCAATTCAACCGGGATTTTGTTCAATCAGAGGTTGACATGTGAAAGTGAACCACCATGTTGTTGGCACTCGCTTGTAGTGAGTGCCAACAATCCAGGCAGGGGGAACCGCCAATGGGTTTCAGACCATTGCATGATCGCGTTCTTGTCCGCCGTGTCGAAAGCGACGAGCGGACGAGCGGTGGCATCATCATTCCGGACACGGCGAAAGAGAAACCGATGGAAGGTGAAGTCGTCGCCACGGGACCCGGAAAACCGGACGATTCAGGCAACCTACAACCGCTCGATGTCAGCGCCGGAGACAGGATTCTCTTTGGAAAGTGGTCCGGTACAGAGATCACTCTTGATGGCGAAGAACTCCTGATCATGCGGGAGTCGGACATCATGGGCGTGTTCTAGGCCCTGAACTCGCAGAAACTCGAAAAACCGAACAGAACAAACGGGAGTAAAGAACAGCATGGCTGCGAAAGATGTGAGATTCAGCGCGGACGCACGAACACGCATGTTGCGCGGCGTCGATACGCTTGCTGATTCCGTGAAGGTGACCCTCGGTCCGAAGGGCCGAACTGTCGTCATCGACAAGTCCTTTGGCGCACCACGCGTCACGAAGGACGGTGTCACGGTGGCCAAGGAAATCGAGCTTGAGGACAAGTTCGAGAACATGGGTGCCCAGATGGTGCGCGAAGTCGCATCAAAGACAAATGATGTCGCTGGCGACGGCACGACGACAGCGACTGTCCTTGCACAGGCGATCGTCACCGAAGGCACCAAGGCGGTTGCAGCCGGCATGAATCCGATGGATCTGCGCCGCGGTGTCGACAAGGCTGTCGACGTTGTGGTCAATGAGCTGGAACGGCGATCCCGCCAGATCAGAACCGAAGACGAGACGGCACAGGTCGGCACGATTTCTGCAAACGGTGACAAGACCGTCGGCAACATGATTGCCGGTGCAATGCAGACCGTTGGCAAGGAAGGCGTCATTACCGTCGAAGAGAACAAGGGCATCGACACCGAACTCGAAACCGTCGAGGGCATGCAATTCGACCGTGGGTACATCTCGCCCTACTTCGTGACAAACGCCGAGAAGATGGTCGCGGAACTCGAAGATCCGTTCATCATGCTCCACGAGAAAAAACTCTCGAACATGCAGGCGATGTTGCCGGTCCTGGAGCAGGTCGTTCAGTCAGGGCGTCCGCTGGTCATCATCGCCGAAGATGTCGAGGGTGAAGCGCTGGCCACGCTGGTCGTCAACCGTCTCCGTGGCGGACTCAAGGTTGCCGCATGCAAGGCGCCTGGATTTGGCGACCGTCGCAAGGCCATGCTCGAGGACATCGCCATTCTCACGGGCGGTGAGGTCATCAGTGAAGACCTCGGAATAAAGCTCGAGAACGTGTCCATCGATACGCTTGGACGCGCCAAACGCGTCGAGATGAACAAGGAAGACACGACGATCGTCGGCGGCGCAGGCGAAGCAGAAGCGATCAAGTCACGCTGCGGTCAAATTCGCCAGCAGGTTGAAGAAACAAGTTCCGACTATGATCGCGAGAAGCTCCAGGAGCGACTCGCCAAACTTGCCGGCGGCGTTGCGGTCATCAAGGTTGGCGGCGCGACCGAGGTTGAAGTCAAGGAGCGCAAGGAACTCGTTGAAGATGCGCTCAACGCAACCCGTGCAGCGGTTGAGGAAGGCATCGTGCCAGGTGGCGGCACAGCCTTGCTGCGTGCATCGCGCATGCTCGACAAGCTGAAGCTGGCCGACGCGGACCAGCAGGTCGGTGTTTCGATCGTCAGGCGCGCAATCGAGGCGCCTGCACGCCTGATCGCGGAGAATGCCGGTCATGACGGCGCCGTTGTTGCCGGGAAAATCCTCGAAAGCAAGGACAAGAACCTGGGATTCGACGCACAGTCAGAGACCTACAAGGATATGGTCAAGGCCGGGATCGTGGATCCGACCAAGGTGGTTCGCACGGCACTTCAGGACGCGGCATCTGTCGCGGGCATGCTGATCACAACCGAGGCCATGGTTGCAGAGAGACCGAAAAAAGACCCGCCGATGCCAGCGGGCGGCCCCCCTGACATGGGTGGCATGGGCGGAATGGGTGGCATGGGTGGCATGGGTTTCTGACCCGATACCGCAAATGCAAACAGCTGCAAGGCCGGGATCCCGATCCCGGCCTTGCTTGTTTCGGGCATTGCTGTCGGATGACGCCGTTACGGCAAACGAGACGTGTCGGAAAGTCGGCACGCCCGCTGATTGCTGAACCTGCTGTCGTCAGGTCTCGGTGAGGCGATTTCCTGTCCTGAGAAACACAGCAATGGTGCAGCCGTTCGGCGAATGCGACGAATGAATCGTCTTCGGTCGAAACGACACGAAATCACCAGCCCGAAACACCGTGCCATCGTCGTCGATCAGCTCACCCTCGATGACGAAAAAATCCTCGTAGTCGACATGTTCGTGCGGTAGCGACTGGTACCCCGGTGCAATCCGCAGCAGGTACGAACCGGACCCTGTCGCCGGATCGACGCTCATGTTGATCCATGAGAGCCCCGGAACCGGATCGCCATACCGGTCATAGGGAACAAAACGCTCCGCGTCGCTATAGCGTGCAATCAAGCGTCGTTCTGAATCGTTACCCATTGCGATACCCGTATATCAACGCCAGCGGGGGGCGAATGGCATTCACGCCGCTCGACCCCCGAATGGAGTTACGCAACACGTCAGTATTCGAAGGTCACCACGACACGTCTGTTTTCGGGATGCCGAACGCCGTCGTCGGTATCGACCGCGAGGAAGGCCTCACCAAACCAGTCCGTCTCCACGCGCTCGGGCTTCACTCCGGCGTCAATCAGATGCTGCGCAACATTGTGTGCGCGATCCTTGGAGAGGTCGAGATTGTGCAGTGGCTTGCCAGAGGCATCTGCATGACCATTCACGACAATCTGTTTCGGACGATGGATACGCGTTTCGCGCGCAATCGTGTTGAGAACTTCCATCACCGTCTCAGTCAGGTCTGCGCTGTCATGACCGAAGTAGATCGTAAACTCTGACGGACGCTCAGCCCTGACGACCGGCTTGGGCGGTACATATGCCAGTTCCTCAAGTGCATTTCGCAGTGCTGTATCACACTGTGCAATTTGCGATTCCTGGTGCGATGCGACCGGTCCGGGATGTATTGGTCCCTCTTCCAGTTCCTCAACCAGACAATCGAACATGGCCTGGGCGTGCGCCGCGAGTTGGGGTTTTTCGCTACGTTTGTTCCCGTCGAGAAGTTCGAGGAGCGTGGTTCGCAGCGCGTTCAGTTCATCACGCTGCTCCGCACTGTCAACTGACCAGTCGCTGACGTCTTCGGGCATGACCATGAGACCGTGTGCCGCATCGGTCGCCTTTCTGACGAAGACTCGTGCGTCCAACCAATCGAAATACCCTTCTTCCTTGCGGGCAAGTGCAACGTATTCACCATGAAGTGCTGAGAGAAATGCGTCGTCGGTCGGCTCAAGTTTTTCGGCGTCGTTGGCTGACTGCGGCGTTGCGCAGGCGGCCAGTACGAACGCACACAAACCCACGACGACAGAGTGCGAAAGAATGCGCATGATGTGTTCCAACTTGTTTCTGTCTTTGATTATGTACTTAACGCAGGACCGACAAGTTAACAGGACCGACAGGTTAACAGTATTTACCCTCATCGTCATGCCGGGGAGAATCCGTCTCGAAAGAATCGGAACCAGTTATCACCCATGACCTTGACGATTTCTTCCGACGAAAAGCCCTTCCTCGCAAGACCCTCGGTCAGGTTGCCCATGTCCGCTGGACTACGGAACCAGGCGGGCCACTCCGGCCACCCCTGACCCGCTGCGCTGGCCTCTCCCTTGTCGGGTTCACGGGTCCATCTGCCGCTACGCATCCAGTCCAGGTACGCGGCCGTATGATTGCGACACATGTCGGTTCCCAACCCGATCCTGTCGATTCCCAGGATTTCAGCTGTGTCGCTGATCATTTCACAGAATGAATCGAGCGAAACATTCGATCCTCCGATGTGCATCGGATATGTCGAGAACCCGAGCATCCCGCCGGATCTAGCAAGCGCATCAAGCAGGCGATCGGACTTGTTCCTGATGGATTTGTGAAACCAAAGGGGATTTGCGTGCGTTATGGCAACAGGCCGGTCCGAAATCCGGATAGCCTGCAAGGACGTTTTCTCACCGCTGTGTGACAGGTCGATCACCATTCCGACACGGTTCATTTCGCGAATGACCTCGCGACCGAAACGGGTGATCCCGGAATCCACGGATTCGTAGCAGCCTGCCCCGAGGAGACTCTGGTTGTTGTATGTGAGCTGCATGATACGCACGCCAAGGTCGTGGAAAACCCTGACCAGTCCGATATCGTCCTCGATCGGACTGCAGTTCTGAAACCCGAATATGATCCCTGTTCGACCTGTCCTCTTTGCGAATTCAATGTCGGCTGCGGATCGCACCTGAATCACCATATCCGCGTGTGCAGCAAGCAGCTGATGCCAGTCCGCAATGTTCGAAAGCGTTTGTCGTGCGTTCTCCCAGTACGCTATGGTCACATGAACGGCAGTCAGGCCGCCGCTGCGGAGTTCCTGGAGTGTCTCACGATCCCAGGCGCTTGCCTCTAGTGCATCGATCACGATGATTTCGTTGTGCATGTCTCGGAGCATCATACGTTCTGAACCTTGTTGCGGGAGGAAATGGCGCGTGTATCGAATCCTTCGTACGACGTCAGGACCACGGTATCGTCCACCAGACGATTGTACCCGTCGCTGTCGACACAGGCGATCGACTGTTGTTTGACGAAGTCCATGACGCCAGGCACCGAACAGGCAGATGTCATTCCACCCGTCGACAACACGGCACCAATCATGCGGTTTGCCATGGGAATCGGTCCGAACGGTTCACGCAGCGCCTCCTTGTGCATTGACCACTTCATTCAGGCAGGGACTGGCCTGGTCACGCGCAATCTGCAGGTGTTCTGATGCGAATTCGCTGACGAACGACAGCGCGTCTTCAGGCCAAAGCGTTCAACCAGACGGTGACACATGATCAGAGGTATCCTGCAATTCGGGCTGTGTGTCGGGATCAATTCCGAGTTCGCCCAGTACCTTGCGTGCAATTCTGAAGCTTTCGACACCTGCAGGGACACCGCAATAAACAGCGATCTGCATCAGGGTGTCACGGATGGCCGCGAGATCGACTCCGTTGCGAATAGCACCGCGCAGGTGAAGTTCGAACTCATGTGAGCGGCCTAGTGCTGCAGTCATGCAGAGATTGTTCAGACTTCGCTGTTTGTCCTGCAAACCTGACCCGTTCCAGATCTCGCCCCAGCAATAGGTCGTGACGAGCCTCTGGAAGTCCGCGTTGAAACTGTCCGCACCGTCAATCGACGCGCTGACATAGGCGTCGCCGAGAACCTGCCGTCGTTTCTCCAATCCCTTGATATACATGTTGCTCACGGCATTCTCCCGGATCTCTTTCGGTTGGCATGCCCGCGACTTCGCGGTTTTTGTCTGCTGTGACTCCGTCACGCAGTCCCGGACTGCGCCGGGAACAGTGCCTGCAACCCTTCGAAAGATGCGGGACAGCAACCACGTTCCGTGATCAGACTCGTTACGAGACGGGCCGGGGTCATGTCAAACGCGGGATTGCCCAACGCGGACTCGCGCGGCGTAATCGTTACTTGCGATCTCGTTCCATCGCGGGCCACACCCTGGACTGTCGATACCTCGTCTCCGCTACGTTCTTCGATCGGAACTTCAGCGATATCATCCGTACCCCAATCAATGGTGGGAGACGGGAGTGCTACGTGAAAGGGCACACCATTGTCATACGCCGCGAGCGCCTTGAGGTAGGTCCCGATCTTGTTGCAGACATCTCCTTTCGCTGTAACCCGATCCGTACCGGTGATCACGCGATCAACCGCACCCGACTGCATGAGATGTCCGCCAGCATTGTCGACAATGACGGTGTGACTGACTCCATATTGCGCGAGTTCCCATGCGGTTAACGAAGCACCCTGGTTTCGAGGCCGTGTCTCGTCGACCCAGACATGGATTGGAATGTCCGCTTCATGGGCCAGATAGATCGGCGCCAATGCTGTTCCCAGGCCCATGGTGGCCAGTCGTCCGGCGTTGCAATGGGTAAGGACATTCACGACGTCCTGTTTTGCTTGGTAACTCTCTCTCAGAAGTTCGAGTCCATGCCGTCCAATACTCTCACAAATTGCGCGATCTTCGTCACACAACCGGTCCGCATAAGCGAATGCCGTCATTTCACGTTCGTGCCGTTGCAGCGGTCGCAACAACGCAATCGCACCGTCAACGGCCCAGCGCAGGTTCACGGCGGTTGGCCGGGTCTGCACCATCATCGCGGAAACAGCATCAAGATTCTCGCTGGAGTTATCGGTTCGCATCGCCAGCGCAATCCCGAATGCAGCCGTTGCGCCGATGAGCGGCGCTCCGCGCACGAGCATCGCCTGAATCGCGTGTGCACAATCTTCGGCTGACTTCAGGACAACGGTTCTGAATTCATGTGGTAACAGTGTCTGATCGATGATCCGGACGCCATCGTCGACGCGCGCAATTGTCGCAAATCCGGTGTTCGGTGCCGGCACGGTTTGTCAGGTTCCGTCGCGGAAGTTCAGTTCGACATTTACGCCGTCAGGATCGGTAATGAATATCTGCTTCGCTGACGTTGCCGGGACATCGTAGCATCGGTACGTCTGCCCGTGCGCATCAAGATTCCGCCGCGTCTCATCATACCCTTCGACGGCAAAGGCGATGTGCTCCAGTGCGCTTTCGCCGTTTCTGACTTGTTCGGTGGCACTGATATGGACGATCGGCTGATCGCCCGCATACAGCCAATGTCCCTTGCTCTCGAAAGGTGGTCTGTAACCCGTCGCCAGGCCCAGGACCTGACAATAGAAATCCCGGCAACGATCAGGGTCGATTGTTGAAATATTGATATGATCTACACCTTGAATGCGCATCGTCATCATCCTCCCTTGCAATCGAAGAGCGTCAGTCAAACCGGTCGAAAGGTCATTCGGCCGGAATGTGGTGGACAGGAAACAGGGGATTCCCTGGCCAGGCTAGTTCAACCCGACTGATGCTCCACCACCGAAACCTACACAATTCCCTTTACGAACACTGCAAGAAAGACGTGAACGAACAACATACGACATGGACGAGACGACAAGTTACAGAACTGATATGTCAGCCGGGTCAATGTTCTGCCGAGCCATTTGTTGCCGGCGACAACCCGGCATCGACTTCATCCTGTTGACTTGAAACATGGATTCAATGAAGTTCGCGGCCTGTCCGACGAATATCGTGAGCCATGATCGACGATCATCATGCCAAACGAGAGAAGAATACGCCTGGGCCTGCCGAAGGGCCGCATGCAGGCAAATGTATATGCGCTCCTGGGTGATGCCGGCATAACGATTCATGCCGGCGTCGCACCGGGCTCGCGCGACTACCGTCCGGAAATCTCGCTGCCCGGTTTCAGTGCCAAGTTGCTCAAACCGCAGAATATCGTCGAAATGCTGCACGCCGGCAGCCGAGACCTAGGATTTGCCGGTCGCGACTGGGTCGCAGAGAAAGACGTTGATCTTGTCGAACTGCTCGACACCGGACTGGATCCTGTACGTCTCGTCGCCGCCGCACCGGTCCGCATGCTCGTCGGTGACAAGTTGCCGGATCGCCACCTTGTCGTTGCAAGTGAGTATGAAAAGCTCACACGCGCGTGGATCCGTTCAGCCGGTCTCGACGCGACATTCATCCATTCCTACGGTGCGACAGAAGTTTTTCCGCCTGAAGATGCAGATTGCATTGTCGACAACAGCGCAACGGGTGGAACGCTGCGCGCCAATGGCCTGGAACCGGTTGCCGAGATCATGTCATCGTCAACCGTACTCTATGCACACAAGGCTGCAATGGACATTCCGGAACGCCGCGATGCAATCGAGAGCTTTGTCATGATGATTCGTTCGGTGCTCGATGCACGCCAACGTGTCATGGTCGAAGTCAATATTGCGCAGCACAATCTGGAGGCGTTGGTCAGAATCCTTCCCAGCATGCGTGAACCAACCATATCGACATTGCACGGAGACAGCGGTTATGCCGTGAAGGCTGCCGTACCAAAGGGCGTGCTGGCACAGGTCATCCCTCATATCAAATCGTGCGGTGGCACAGACATCGTCGTCAGTCCGATCGCCAACATCGTGGCATAGAATCTCATGCAAGACCGGACAGCAAAGATCGTTCGCGAAACCCGGGAAACCAGCGTGTCCTTGTCGATTCACCTCGACGGTACAGGCCAGCACACCATTCAGACAGGCCTTCGATTTCTTGATCACATGCTTGAATCTCTTGCGCGACACGCGCGTTTCGACCTCGTGTTGTCGTGTACCGGAGATCTCGATGTCGATGATCACCACGTAGCCGAGGATTGCGCGATCGTTCTGGGACAAGCACTTGAACAGGCTCTGGGTGACAAGCGAGGAATTGTCCGGTTCGGGAGTGCGTACGCTCCTCTGGACGAAGCGCTGGCGCGTTCGGTGGTCGACCTTTCCGGCAGACCATTTGCACATGTTTCACTCGGGATCACGCGCGAGAAGATAGGTGATACATCATCGGAAATGCTGGTGCATGTGCTCGAAAGTATGGCGATGTCGGCACGCATGACACTTCATGTCGACGTTCTGCGCGGCAAGAACGACCATCACCGTAGCGAGGCAGCCTACAAGGCCACGGCGCTCGCTCTTCGTCAGGCTGTCATGTCCGCAGGCCACGCGGATATCCCAAGTACCAAGGGGGTGCTTTGAACCAGCACGACGTCGTTGTCTGCCGCACAGGGACTGCAAATCTTGCATCGGTTGTCGCGGGGCTGCAACGGGCTGGCGCAACTGTACGATTTGCAGCCGAGCCGGACGATATTTCTTCTGCCCGGCACGTAATGGTTCCCGGCGTCGGGACCTTTGGCGCAGCCATGACGAAACTCGAAGAAACCGCAATGGTGCAGCCGCTGAAGCGACGCATTGAATCGGGTCTTTCGACGCTGATGATCTGTGTTGGCATGCAGTTGCTGTTCGCAAGCAGCGAGGAGTCACCGGGGACCCGGGGTCTCTGTCTCGCAGTTGGCGATGTAACCCGATATCCCGATGGCGTGCGTGTCCCCCAGTTTGGCTGGAACAGCGTCGACCCTGGTCCTGGTTGCCGCGTTACCACACAGGGATATGCCTACTTCGCGAACTCGTATCGTGTGCAGGATCCTCCGTCGGGTTGGTCGACCGTACAAGCCGATCACGGTGGTGTTTTTGTCGCGGCAATGGAGCGCGGCAACGTCGTGGCGTGTCAGTTTCATCCGGAACTGTCGGGACCCTGGGGTTCAGCACTTCTCCAACGCTGGCTGAACCTCGAATGCTGACGAGGCGAGTCATTCCGTGCCTTGACTTCCATGCCGGGCGTGTCGTCAAGGGTGTGCGATTTCAGAATCTCAGAGACTCCGGTGATCCCGTCGAACTCGCACGGGTCTACGAGACACAGGGCGCAGATGAACTCGTGATGCTCGACGTTTCCGCAACGCCCGAAGAAAGAGGTCACGCGCACGAAACGATCGCAAATGTGCGCAAGGTACTCTCGATCCCCCTGTCCGTTGGTGGCGGGGTTCGTACGGTAAACGATGCGGAAGCCCTGCTTGATGCGGGTGCGGACAAGGTAGCCTCCAACACGGCGGCTTTCGAAAACCCCGCATTGGTAACGGAGATGGCACAAAGGTTCGGCAGTCAGTGCACTGTCGTTGCCATCGATGCGGCACGTGTAAACGGTGGATGGGAGGTCGTTACTCATTCAGGGAGAAACAGGACTGCACGGGATGCGATCGAATGGGCACGCGATTGCGAGCAGTGCGGGGCCGGCGAAATACTTCTGACGAGTTGGGACCGTGACGGTACCCGTTCCGGCTACGACGTGGAGCTGCTCAACGTGATCACCCGGTCAATCCGCATACCTGTCATTGCGTCAGGTGGGGCTGCTTCGCCCGAACATCTGATCGAGGCTTTGTGCGCGGGTGCTGACGCCGTTCTTGCGGCATCGATTTTCCATGACGGCGATTACGAGGTTTCCGATATCAAACAGGCAATGGCGTCTGCGTCCATTCCGGTTCGGATTTGAGATCACTGCTGCCCCCAACTCGGGGCCAGTGCTTGTACCTGATATTTTGCCGGTTTGTCCGTTGCATGCGATCTGGTTGACGGTGAGAGGCTTGTACGCCGATAAATCATGGGTCTGAGGTGGCCGTTGAAATGGGCGGCAGCGTTTTTTCCGACGGAAAGCATCCCCTGCTCTTGTGTTTGACCATGCCGCGACAAGTTTTCCGTTTCGCGTCTGTGTCGCAATTTTCTGTTTGAACACCTTAGTCTGTGCCTGGTTTCCGGAAAAATCACAACTATTCGACGTCGTTGAACAAGTTGTCAGATGGTCTTGTTTTAACCGGGTCGCGAATTGACGAACCGGATTCGTGCTATTGCCCCTTTCTTGATCTTCGGGACAGTTTGGCGCCAGATCGGTGTTACTTCGACAGATCCGTTTCCGGGCCATGGCGCCATGATTGTGCGACAGATACCGTTGCGCAGAAGTTCCACGGCTGCGGTGGGGCGCAAACAATGCGCGCTTAGTTTCTCGCTCTTGAACGCGCGGCAGCCTTTGCTCCCGGTGTGGCGAACTTGCCGACGATTCACTCGAGGGCGTCTCGACTGACATGTCCGTTGCGGTTGCTGATGAACCCTGGCCGATCGGCCAGGTTACGGCGTTCGTTCAGCCATTCACGGAGTGTGCCCACTGTATCGGTCCTGCGGGTTGTTAAACGCTCCCTCCCTTGTTGGCTCCCCTATTACTGCGTCGGTCGTGAGAACCTGGGCCAACCCGGAAAAAACGGCGCCTGTCGGGCGATGGTCCAGCCGGATGAACCTGACACGATGCAGGGCTGGCGAGCCTCGATCAGCAGGGTTAGTGTCAAGTTCAATTCATCCAGTCGGAGAAGCTGCCGTCGTCAGAGATGGAGACAGGATGAACCAACGCCGAGCTCCGTTTGCGAAAGGACGGTATAGCCCGATGTCCACCGGACGCCGAAACTCCGTTTCCGCGGTTGAAACGAACTGCCTCACGCCGGCACGTGTGCATCCGGGACTATGCAGAACGCTGTGGTAGTTGCAGCAGGATCCAACAAACATACACGCCGGTGGAATTCAGGTTCAAAGCGTGATCGGTTTGCGCGTCTGTGAAACCGGCAAACCGGAAGGGACCACAACGAACATGACCAGGAAGGAAATGTTCCCGTAGGCGTTGACGAGTGGTCCTGGCGTTCCCGTTATACTTGAGAGCCGCGCCGTCAGGAGTCTGTCTACTGCACGACGGCGCCGGAGGGCTGAACCTGTTTTATACCTCTCCGCGAGGCTTCCCACGTCGGAAAGACGCGTGGCGGGCCAGAACCGCCGGGCTGGCATCGGGGATACGAAGCTTGACCTGAACTCTACGGTACCGTCGGATATCAGCCCCACGAACGACAGGAACCACGGTGTTTTGGTGCAGACGACAAACAGCACACAGGACGGGAAGTGGTCGGCCCAGGAGCACGCGGCAGTCTCAAAGGCTCCGCCAAGCGACGTTCGGATGACCGGACAGAAGGCAAGGCGTTAGCTGACCACCGGTGTCGATTTTTGCAAGTAATACAATCGGTGGTTTCGCAAGGCGTGTACGAATGGTTTTGGACACTATATGGATAGGTACGCCGCTGATCTGACGTGATTGAGTTTGTTTTCAAGTGGAGTGTTATTCGATGATCATTCCATCCATTGATCTGTCAGGCGGGCAGACAGTCCAACTCATCGGTGGAGACAAGCGTGCCATCGAGGCAGGGGATCCTGTCCCGATCGCAGAAAAGTTCCGGCTGGCAGGAGAAATTGCTGTCATCGACATTGATGCTGCACGCGGCACAGGCAGTAACGCCCACCTTGTGGAAAAGCTCATCAGAATTGCACCGTGTCGGGTCGGCGGTGGAATTCGCGATGTGGATACTGCACTGCGTTGGCTCGACAAGGGCGCCGAAAAGGTCATTCTTGGTACAGCCGCGCAGCCGGAGATTCTCTCGAAACTTCCACGTTCACGTACCATTGCCGCCCTTGACACAAATCTGGGGCACATCGTTACCCATGGCTGGACTCACAATACCGGTGTCAATGTTACTGATCGCATCATGGAACTCCGCGATGTGGTTGGCGGATTTCTCGTAACCACTGTCGAACGTGAGGGCCGCATGGAAGGTCCCGATCTGCCGATTTTGAAGAAACTCGCAGATCTTGCAGGCAAACGACGTCTGACGCTTGCCGGTGGATTCACGACTGCACGCGAGATCGCCTATGCAGACAAGGTTGGTGTCGACGCACAGGTTGGAATGTCTCTGTACACAGGAAAACTCAACCTCGCAGATGCCATTTCCGCACCTCTTGAAAGTGACAGGGCTGATGGTCTGTTTGCGACCGTCGTGTGCGACGAACATTCACGCGCACTCGGCCTGGCATGGTCTGATCGTGAGAGCATTCGTAACGCCGTAGAGTCCGGTCAAGGCGTTTACAACTCCAGATCCCGGGGTATCTGGTTCAAGGGGAGCACGTCAGGCGCTACACAGGACCTGCTCAGGATTGATCTCGACTGTGATCGCGATGCATTGCGTTTCACAGTTCGTCAACATGGAACCGGCTTTTGTCACCAGGGCGCATATACGTGCTGGGGCCCTTCGGAAGGGTTGTCACAACTCGCCCGTACAATTCTCTCGCGCGTCGCGGATGCATCCACCAATTCCTACACCCGAAAACTGCTGGAGCAGCCGGAACTGTTGAATTCCAAGCTTCAGGAGGAGGCCAGTGAACTTGCGGAGGCAAATTCACGGGAGGCAGCAATCCACGAAACTGCTGACCTGTTCTATTTTGCGCTGACTGCGGCGGCCAGGAATGGAGTCTCGCTGCATGACGTCGAGCGCGAACTCGACCGTCGCAGCAAGATGGTGTTCAGACGCCACGGGAGTGCAAAGTCTGACAACTGACGCAGTATCCGATCACTGTGGGTTATACTGAGTTGGTTCGTTGAATCCCTGGTGAACAACGAAACGCATGTGTGCAAGACGCGGCATGGCGTTGCCCGCATTCCGCGCCGGAATCGCCACGAGAGCCAGACGAAGGTTCACCAATCGATTGCAATGAGTCACGTGCATTTCACCGGCAAATTGGGAATGCACGATTGGCGGTACGAGACCTGCCGGGACGAGGCTCGAGGAAAGGAATGGACTCTCTCTGACTTGCGACAGAACGGTGTTTCATCAGTGCGCTGAGCAAGGATTCGGGCGATTTTGGCGCGCATTGATGACGCGATCGAGAACCCCAGGGAAACGATAACAATTCCTTGATGATCACCCTCCAATCAGAACGACTGCGCATCAGCACCCTCAGGCCATCATCAATCAGTTGATCGGTTGACCACCTCGAATTCTGCCGCGCATGCCGCAACACATTGACGATGGTCCAGAAATACAAGTGTGGATGCGCTCCACTCGAGCGCCTCAACAAGGTGGATGAAGTGAAGGGTACGGTCCCCTCGCGGTCGCAATCAACGACAGGCGTTTCCTGCCACTGCCTGCCTGGTTCTCGGATCTTGGTATCGAGTCAGAGCATGACACCGTGGTCGTCGTGGTAGGTGGCGCTTTCCCTGCAGTCGACAGCGAATCGTGTGGTCACCTGTCCCTACCGCGCGATGCCAACACGACGGCGGTGCGCTATCTTGTCTGACGAAATCGTTGTATTCGGGTGCATAATCTCTCCCGCACCGAACCGGAAGCCCCACGACACACGCCCAATAAGTGGTAGCACCGCGTGGCCGTCATCGTATCTCCATCGGGCCGTTCCAGAAGCCGAGTCTGCTCCAATGTTTCTGCTTCCGTCCTCCAGCCGGATAATCGTGCCTGATTTGATCTCGCGTGCAAAGTTCGTGTACGCCAGATAGAGAAGGTACCCGAACGCCTGAGGTTTTGTGCTGCGTAGTGAAACTCTCACGCTGTATCTGACTGAAACGACACGCATGAAGGAATTCCGGCATGACTGATTCTGCTCAACTCATGAATACCTTCCCGGCCATGGAAGGTGGGCAAGTCACGATCGCCAACATGCAGGAAGGTCCCTACAACCGCTGGGCGTTTCGCAACATGCGCCGCTTGCTTCCAAGCGCCAACGTCTGGCGTGGCAACGGCAGCATCACACCCCTGCCCTCCGCTCCTGTCGATCTGGACGACATCGAGTTCGAAAGCCACGAAGGTCGTGCACTTACCGTCGGCACATTGCTCGAAGAAGGTTACACAGACGGTTTCGTGGTCTTGCGTCGGGGTGAAATTGTAGACGAGCGTTACCCATCGGGAACTGAACCTCACGAACCGCACTTGCTCATGTCGGTGACCAAATCCTTCACCGGATCGCTCACTGGCATCGTCGCCAACAAGGGGCTGCTGTCACCCGACGACTATGTTACCGACATCATACCGGAGGCAACAGGGTCGGCCTATGATGGTGCGCGCGTGCGCCATGTACTCGACATGACCGTCTCAATGGACTTCGACGAGGATTACGACAATCCCGAGAGCGATGCCTCGTTGCTGGACATTGCGGCCGGTTGGAGGCCGCCGCGTGACGGTGCCGTCGATAATCTGCGCGACTATATCACCACAATGCGCAAGGCCGGTGAACACGGAGCCTCATTTCACTATGTCTCGGTCAACACCGATCTTCTCGGCTGGATACTGGAACGCGTGAGCGGCAAGGATTTTGCATCCCTGCTGTCGGAGGAAATCTGGCAGCCCATGGGCGCGGAATTCGATGCCTATATCACGCTGGACCGATTGGGCGCGCCGCAAACCGATGGCGGTCTTTGTGTCACGACACGCGACCTCGCCCGTTATGGTCAGCTTCATTTACAGAACGGCCTCATGGCTGGCACACGCATTGTTCCCGAATCATGGATTCGTGACTTTCAGGAGAATGGCAATCCGGATGTCTGGGATCGGGGCAACTTCGTCGAATTCATGCCAGGGTTCCATTACCGTTCGAAGTGGTACACGGATCGAAAGGACTCGCATCGACCATACCTCGGTCTGGGCATTCACGGTCAGTTTCTCTTCGTGGATCCGGTCGCGGAAGTGGTGATCGCCAAACATTCGAGTCATCCCCGACCCGTGGACGAGGTCTATTTCGATAACAACGAGCGGGCCTTCAAGGCGATTGCTCACTCTCTCGCCGAATAGGCAAATCGACGATCAATCTGTAGGCCCTTGCATCAATTTTACAGGCGATTTCGCGCCTGGAGCCGAAACAGGATCATGGTGCACCCGTTCGTAAGTATGATGATTTCGGATCATTCGAAGGAATTACCAGCGGTGTTTGAACGGCCATTCGAAGGGACGATGGACAGCAGTCGGATATCCGGTTTCTGGTAGCCGTACCGGACTTCACACGTTGAAATTCGTCGGCGTTTGGCGTGTCGAATTTGTCGACCTGCCCATCACAGCTCCATCTTTCCGATTGCGAGATCCGGAAAAGTCGACGACATTTTGTCGACACCGGTTCACAGATCTGTGGATCGCCATTCAGCTCATGCACAAAGATTGCAACGTCGAATGACCAGAAGGCCGACTCAAACCGCTGATGAAATCAGCATTGCCCTCTACGACTGTTTCAGTGATCGACAGTTCGGTGGAAACGTCGGCGGCATCGTGCTCAACGCGGAAGCCATGGAACCGTTCGACATGCAACGGCTTGCACGCGAGATCAATGCGCCGGTGACGGGCTTTGTGACGGGACATATGGACGATGAGGTTGCGGCCAGGTTTTTCACGCCGAGCACGGAACTTCCCATGTGCGGTCATGTGACGATCGGTCTTTTTTCCATGATCCTCGAAAACGACGTGCTGACCAACGCACGGGATTTCACACTGAACGGAATCACAGGCAGAACCCGTGTTCGTGTCGCACCGCATCGCAACGCCCTGCACCTGGTCATGATGCAGTTGCCTCAGCCCAACGTGTGTGTATGCGACATTGATCTGAATTCCCTCGGCAGTGCACTTGGCGTACCGGTTCAGGACCTCGCGAGGGACGCACCCATTGAAGTGATGGATGCCGGTTTGCGCCACCTTCTCGTTCACTTGCCGTCATTGCAGGATGTCAACGACCTGCAACCCGATTTCACAACACTGGCAGCGATCTGTCGGGAGCATGATGTTCACACTGTAGGCTGTTTCTCGATGGAAACGGATCAACCGGGCAATGACATCCATCTTCGCGATTTCTGCCCGGCTGTAGGGATCGACGAAGTTCCTGCGTCCGGTACAACCACCGGTGCACTTTCAGCCTTTGTAGTGCGTCACCAGATGATTGCGACCGATACCCGAAAAACCATGCGTACAGAACAGGGATGTGAAATCGGTCGGCCCAGTCTTGTTTTCAGTGAGGTGGAGACGACTGGAGGTGACATTGCATCGCTTTGGGTTGGTGGTACCGCCGTACCGAGCATCATTGGCAGACTTGTTCAGTCTCGGAACACGCGTGACCGGGTCTGCTGAGCATTCATGTCTTCGATCAACTGACACATACGGTGTTCCGGGTTGGTTTGTTGCCGGAATATTCACAAGTGTTCGATTTCCTTTCACAGGTTGTTCGGATTGCAGGAGCGGTCACTGTCCAGGAGCGCCCGCCACGCAGCAGTGCATTGGCGAGAACGATCAGCTTTCGCATGACGGCGACCAGCCTTTGATGGGAGCATCCTCGATTTCCGAGCATTGTCCGCCGTTCGGCACGGTCGGTGCCAATCCGGGACAGACCTCTCCGAAGCCGCCAGGACCGCGCTATCAACTCTGTCGCTCTTGTCGAAATGGCCGATCGCCTCGGTAAACCTGCGTACACGGAACGGGTTGACCACGGCATAACCGTGGGCATGCAGGGATTGGTGAACTGCCCGGTGGTCGCGGCCGGTTGCTTCCATGGTGACCCATGTGGCCTCATGTGTATGCAGCCAATTGGCAAGACCGTGGAAGCCTGGTCTGTTGTTGTCGAAACAGCGTGTGTTGCCTTGTACAAGGACATCGAGCGTCGCCTTGCTGGCATCGTTTCCGGCGTATTCTGTCATGCTCCTCTACTTGCGACGATACAGGTGTCTTCCCAGGCATCCATTCAGGACCCAGGGGAGACAGGCCGACCAGGCTCAGCAACGGATCCAAGTGATAGACGGTCCGACCTGCCTTCGCGGGTTCATCCCGTATTCCCTCCTCCGGTGTGGGAGGAAAGAATCTCTTGAACCAGTCTGGCGCGCGGTCTTGCGGACGTTATCCACAAGACCACGCGCGACCAGCAACTGCGAATACCTCCCTTGTTCATTGCGGGAGGGAGTGACATACAAGTGATCACCTTCATCAGATGACGACCGGAACACGAGAGTTATGTAGACCGCGATGCTGCAAGAAACCTGTCGCCACTGCCGAATGGACGAAATCTCCGCCCTGTCCATTTTTGTTCCTGCGATGTAGCACTGTTCGCGTCAGTGCACTTTTCTGTCACTCGAAATCAGTCCGGAGATCAACATGCCACACGATACTGAATGGGCCAGAACATTCATGGCTGACAGCCTTGTCTGGGATGCACATGCCGGAATGTTCCCGACACCCGACGCCGATCTGTCGCATATAACAGAGTGGTCTGACGCCGGTGTGGATTTCGTCTCGATCAACATCTGTTTCGATGTCCTGAACTGGACCGATGGTATTGCCACACTCTCCGCATTCCGGCGACAGCTGGGTGCGATGTCGGACAGGGTACACATCGTGACGAAAGTCGAAGACGTCCGGGACGCCCGGTCGTCAAACAAACTGGCCGTGGCGTTTGACATCGAAGGTGTAAATGCCCTCAACGACGATCCAGGCATGGTCTCCGTCTATCATGACCTCGGTGTGCGACAGATGCTTCTCGCATACAACCTTGGCAATTCCGGCAGCGGGGGATGCCATGACGACGATACCGGACTGACCCCGTTCGGAAGAGATGTCGTTGCCGAAATGAATCGCGTTGGCATAACTGTCGATCTGTCGCACATGAGCCGTCGTTCAACCTTTGATGCACTGGAGATCTCATCGGCGCCGCCCGTGTTTTCCCACTCCAATTCACGCAGGCTCCGCGATCACGAACGCAACATCGATGACGATCAGATCAGGGCCTGTGCGGACGCCGGCGGCGTCATCGGTATCAACGGAATTGGAATTTTCCTCGGTGAAAACGACATCTCATCGCGGACCTTTGCTGATCATGTCTGCTATGTCGCAGACCTGACCGGGCCCGAACATGTCGCAATCGGACTCGACTGGAAACCGGTTGGACAGAAATCGGGTCCGGATATGGGCGCATTCCTTCGCAGTCGGCCTGATTACTGGCCAAAGGCGCAATACGATGTTTCGGGAATCAGCATGTTCTCACCAGAACAGTTGCCCGAGGTCATCGCGACCCTTCGGGAACGGGGCTGGAGTGAGAGCGAATTGAAGGGATTCCTGGGAGAAAACTTCATGCGGGTAGCAGGCGTCTCCTGGAGTCGGGCTCAATAGTACCGGAACCCGGGTGTAGCCGCCTATCTGACGATAGACACCGTTCGGTAACGGCGGCACTCGACGATCTGTCTCGATGGTCAGATTGACAGCACAATGACCTATTGCGTCAGACAGTATCAGTCATCTGCTGTCACCTCGGGCACCGTCAATCTCGGTAAACGACTGCAGGTCGAATTCACATATTGACACAGTATCTGCTGAACCTGACGAGCGCGTGATCGACGTGTGCGAAGAATGAACAACCAGACTGACGTTGGCGTTTGGTGATTTCGTGGTCTGGAACGGACCTCCTCGAGAAACACCGAAAGAAATCACCTGTTGACTTCACCATAAACTTCCTTAAATCGTGCGTTAGCACTCACCACTCGTGAGTGCCAACAAGATCAAGTCCAAACGAATGCAATCAGGAGATCAAAGTATGGCGTTTCGTCCGTTGCACGACCGCGTTCTGGTCCGTCGTACCGACAGCGAGGAGACGACCGCGGGTGGCATTATCATTCCCGACACCGCCAAGGAAAAACCTATGGAAGGTGAAGTTGTCGCCACAGGTCCCGGTGGACGCGATGATTCCGGCAAGATTCAGCCGCTCGACGTCAAGGAAGGCGACAGGGTTCTGTTCGGAAAATGGTCCGGCACTGAAGTCAAGATCGATGGTGACGACCTCCTCATCATGAAGGAGTCCGACATCATGGGTGTCATCGGCTAATTCTATTCAGTAATCAGGAGAACACAGGATATGGCTGCAAAGGAAGTCAAATTCTCGGCCGACGCACGCACACGCATGATGCGTGGCGTCAATGTCCTCGCCGATGCCGTCAAGGTGACACTCGGCCCCAAGGGCCGTACTGTCGTCCTCGACAAGTCGTTTGGTGCACCGCGAGTCACCAAGGACGGAGTCACGGTTGCGAAAGAGATCGAACTTGACGACAAGTTCGAGAACATGGGCGCACAAATGGTCCGTGAAGTTGCTTCAAAGACCAACGACATCGCCGGTGACGGCACGACCACAGCGACCGTTCTGGCCCAGGCAATAGTACGCGAAGGTACGAAAGCCGTTGCCGCCGGGCTCAACCCCATGGATCTGAGGCGTGGTATTGATGCGGCAGTTTCGGCCGTCATCAGCGACCTCGAGCGTCGCTCTCGCAAGATCAAGTCTTCCGACGAAGTTGCCCAGGTCGGCACAATCTCTGCCAACGGCGACACCGAAGTCGGTAGCATGATCGCCGAAGCGATGCAGACCGTCGGCAACGAGGGTGTCATCACTGTCGAGGAAGCGAAGTCGCGCGATACCGAACTTGACGTTGTCGAAGGCATGCAATTCGATCGCGGCTATCTCTCGCCGTACTTCATCACCGATCCCGACAAGATGAAGTCAGAGTATGATGATCCGGTCATCCTCATTCACGAGAAGAAGCTCTCAAGTCTTCAGCCGATGCTTCCTATCCTGGAAGAAGTTGCCAAGTCAGGGCGTCCATTGCTCATCATCGCGGAAGATGTCGAGGGTGAGGCACTGGCAACTCTCGTTGTCAATCGTCTTCGTGGCGGTCTCAAGGTCGCGGCCTGCAAGGCACCAGGATTCGGTGATCGCCGCAAGGCCATGCTCGAAGACATCGCCATTCTTACGGGTGGTCAGGTCATCAGCGAAGATGTCGGTATCAAGCTGGAGAACGTCACGCTCAAGATGCTCGGCAAGGCCAAACGCGTAATCGTCAAGAAAGACGACACAACAATTGTTGACGGTGCCGGCAAGAAGTCTGACATCAAGGGGCGTTGTAACCAGATTCGCCAGCAGATCGAAACCACATCATCCGATTACGATCGCGAGAAGCTGCAAGAGAGACTGGCCAAGCTTGCCGGTGGTGTCGCAGTCATCAAGGTGGGCGGATCGACCGAGATCGAGGTCAAGGAACGCAAGGACCTCGTCGAGGATGCGATGAACTCCACGCGTGCAGCTGTTGAGGAAGGTATCGTTGCCGGCGGCGGCGCCGCGCTCCTCCACGCCACGCGCGCACTTGACAAGGTCAAGCTCGATGACAACGACCAGCAGGTTGGCGTCGATATCGTACGCAAGGCCATTCAGGAACCTGCGCGTCAGATTGCTGAAAACGCAGGTGTCGATGGTGCCGTCGTTGCCGGGAAGATTCTTGAAAACAAGGATCGCAACCATGGCTTCGATGCGCAGGAAGAGGAATACAAGGACCTCGTGAGTGCCGGTATCGTCGATCCGACCAAGGTCGTGCGAACCGCACTTCAGGACGCGGCATCAGTCGCGGGTCTCCTTGTGACAACCGAAGCCATGATCGCCGAAAAACCGAAGAAGGAAGCAGGTTCTGCTCCCGGTGGCGGAATGGACGACATGGACTTCTGATCGCAGAAGTACTGTTCTCAGCGAAAAGGGAGTTCCCTCGGGAACTCCCTTCTTCATATGTGTGGTGGCAACGCGGATCGGTACGCCCGTCACGGATGACCGACTGCTTCGCGCACCCAGTTGTTGAGCGCTACGATCGAGTGCTCGCTCAGGACTCCGCCATCCGGCCTGACCACAAGGGGCCCGGGTTCATAAAACCCGCTGTCGAGACCACGCTGAACCGATTCGACCAGTGCGACATCCTCGGCAACAGTCGTTTCAACATCCTGCTTCGCAAGTCGGAAATGTTCTTCGCAATTGGCGCCGTCCAATGCATACCATCCGCGCCGAACAGTTACAGAACGATTACTTGTCGCGGACCAGCTGTACGAATTCAACACGCCGCCCGGATAGACCTGAAACGAAAAGGTCGGCCACAGGAACCAGGAACGGTATTCCGATACGGGTTCACCATTGGAAGACCGGGAGGTTTTTGCCGGCTCCGTACTGTGGCGGAGACAGCGACCCTGTATACCGATTTCGTACCGCTCCGGATCGATAACGCCGCTTGAGAACGTCGGGTGTCGCAATTTGCAGTGATAACACTCGTTGTAGTTTTCAACTGAAATCTTCCAGTTGCATGCCTCGTTTACTTCGTATTCCTTGACCAGCGAGAAGGATTCGATCTGTGGCAGGAACGCCGAGAGTTCCTGCCGGGCCGCAGGATACCAGTCATCCATTGTCCGTGTGTCGTCACAGAGATTGACAAACACGAATCCGCAGAAGTTCTCGCTGCGAACCTCGCGCAACCGAATTTCCTTGTCAGGAAAATCGTCCAGGTCGCCGGTACCCGGTGCAGACCTCAGAGCACCATCAAGTCCGTAGCACCAGCCATGATAGGGACATGTGATCATCTGCCGGTTTCCTGAGGCCTCGAGCAACTGGTGCGCCCTGTGCCGACAGATGTTGTGATAGCAACGCACATGTCCCGATCGATCCAGAACACCAAAGAGATTTGCGCGGCCGACACGGAAAGTCCGGAAATCTCCGGGTTTACGCAAGCAGTTTGCATGGAATGCAAACTGCCAGGTCCTGCCAAAGATCTGTTCGATTTCCTTCTCGAACACCGCCGGATCTGTGTACCAGCGGGCAGCGAGAGCCTGTGGCCATGATACGCCAGCTGTGGGTTTGGGCGTTGCGTTCAAGGTTGCGTCACTCCCGCATTCAAATTTCGTCGTTTACACGGAATCGCGTTAAATTCGATGGCCACATACAGCCTGTCGGACCGTTCTTGAAGCCTGCGTCTGACACAGGTAGAGCAGACAACACCCGTCAGCAGAAAACGGCAAGAGGTCTTTTGTACATGTCCATCGATTCACCCTTCGTTCTTCCCGATTTTCTCGTTGGAGACGAGTATCTGGATCACAATGGTCACATGGGAATACGTTCGTACACGCGCATTTTCGATGCGGCGACCACACCGTTCTATGTCTGGCTCGGACTGTCACGCAAGGCTGTCGCAGCACACGATGCGACGATTTACGCACTCCAGGATACATCGTGGTATCGCAACGAAGTCATGCACGGCGACACTGTGCGGATCACCGCGCAGCTCATCGACCATGATCACAACAAGCTCGTAACTTTCTTCACGATGATGAGAGAAAACGACATCGCAGCCTGTTTCGAGCTCATCGAGATCCTGATTGACAGGATCACCCGAAAGCCACGCGCATTTCCCGAAGAAATCATGCAACGATTGCAGGTCGTGAAGGAGGCGCATGATCAGTTGGGTCGTCCATCACTGTCGGGACGCGGTATCGGCATAGTTCGGCGCGATTCAAGATCCTGAACGGTCACTCTGCAGCGCGGGAGAATGAAGTGACGAACATCTATGAACAGGGACTGGCGCGACGTGCTGTCAATCATGTTCCACTGTCACCGGTTTCGTTTCTGAACCGGACCGTCCGAGTCTACCCCTCACGGACCGCAGTCGTGCACGGTGCATTGCGGAGAAACTGGAAGGAAACCGGCGAACGCTGCCGGCGCCTTGCCTCGGCGCTCGTGCAACAGGGCATCGGGCACGGCGATACGGTGGCCATCATGGCACCAAACATACCCGAATTCGTTGAAGCGAGTTTCGGCGTACCGATGGCCAATGCAGTACTGAATGCACTGAACATACGACTCGATGCGGCAACGCTCGCATTCATACTCGACCACGGGGAAGCCAGGGTCCTGTTGACCGACCGCGCATTCTCCGGCGTCATCGAGGAGGCGCTCTCCCTGACATCCAGAAAACCTCTTGTCATTGACATCGATGATCCGGCGGTCGCGGAGAGCGGGCGCCTGATCGGTGTGTGCAGTTATGAAGAGTTTCTCCAGTCCGGTGATCCGCAGGCCGCGTTTCATGGTCCTGATGACGAATGGCAATCAATCGCGCTCAATTACACGTCCGGCA
Source organism: Alphaproteobacteria bacterium (assembly GCA_965200745.1). Lineage (GTDB taxonomy): Bacteria > Pseudomonadota > Alphaproteobacteria > SP197 > SP197 > SP197. Next base: position 1,612,876 of record CBDAUZ010000001.1, on the reverse strand, counting down.
CGACCGGTAATCCCAAGGGCGTCGTGTATCATCACCGAGGCGCATATCTCAACGGTATTGGCAATGCGCTGACCTGGGAGATGCCGCATTTTCCGATCTATCTCTGGACGCTGCCAATGTTTCACTGCAACGGGTGGTGTTTCCCCTGGACCGTGACAATGCTTGGCGGAACCCATATCTGCCTGCGCAGTCTCTCGCCGGAATCTGTCCTTGCGGCCATTGCGGACCACGGAGTCACACACCTTTGCGGCGCACCCATCGTCATGAACATGATGCTCTCGGCAAACGATGAACTGTGGAGCCGTGTCTCCCACTCAATTCGCATGATGACAGCCGGTGCACCACCACCTGCAGCAGTGCTGCAACGCATGGCAGAACGTGGCGTCGAGGTAACGCATGTATACGGGCTGACAGAAACCTATGGTCCGGCAACTGTCTGTGCATGGCAGCCGGAGTGGAACGAACTGGATGTCAATGAACAGGCAAACCGAAAGGCACGTCAGGGTGTCACCTATCCCGTACAGGAGGATCTGACCGTTGCCGATCCGCAGACACTTGCGCCGGTACCATGGAATGGAGAGGTCATGGGTGAGATCCTGATGCGCGGCAACATCACGATGTCAGGATATCTGAAAAACGAAGACGCGACCGCCAAGGCATTCCGGAACGACTGGTTTCACACAGGCGATCTGGCCGTTCGTCATCCCGACGGCTACATCGAAATACGCGATCGTAGCAAGGATATCATCATCTCCGGCGGCGAGAACATCTCGACAATCGAGATTGAAGGCGTTCTCTATCGCCATCCGGCAGTCGCCGAAGCAGCTGTCGTTGCCGCACCAGATGAGAAGTGGGGTGAGACACCCTTTGCGTTTGTCTCATTGCAGCCCGGCAAGCAGGCAACTGCAGCAGAAATCATCGCATTCTGTCGCGACAACCTTGCGCACTTCAAATGCCCCCGTCATGTCGAATTTGGTGACCTGCCCAAGACGTCGACAGGCAAGGTGCAGAAATTCATTCTCCGCGAGAGGGCAAGACTCAACGTTTGTTCTGCATGACCGCTGATACTCAGGACATTTCTGTCATCGCCATCCATCATCAGGAGAACATGAAGAACGGTTCTGTGAATTCCGAATATGCTGCACGCATCGGGAAGCCGGGCGCGGTTCCTGACGTCCGGCGATTGCGAAGCCGGAAACATCGCCGATCGGCGACCCGTCTGTTTCTTTGATATCGCTTGTTCTGACCCGTGATAACGACGTCGACATGACCGCTCCCCTTTTTTGCGGACCTGTCCACGGAATGCTCATGGAGACGCTGTCGAAAGTGTGCCACATTCAAAAAGGACTGTACGTCCCGCGGGATACCTTCAGCGAATCGACTTCGTATCCAGGGACAGCGGATACCTGCCACGTTTCTTCCTCGGGATACCACTCAGGAAACTCCTTCACAGTTGCTCCGCTCTCGAAAAGGGCGCAAACCGGGTGCCCCGAAAGGCCCGATCGCTGCCGATCTTGCGAGGATTCCGTTCCACCGCCGGGCAGTTTGTCCAATTCGTCATGCGCTCGAATCTTTGCGCAACGCATTGTTGGGAAGTCGTCGGTCGGGTTCGGCCCGGATGGTCCCGTTCCCAACCCCCTCCGAGCTCGAAATCGCCAGTCTGGATTTCGCCTCGTGCACACAGAGGTGCCGATAACTGCATCAGTGATCAAACGGGTGTCGTGATCACCGGCCCGTGCACACAACAGTTCAGGCGCAACGGTCCATGCAAATATCATTGACGGTCTGGTGGGCGCACAAGGACTCGAACCTTGGACCCGCTGATTAAGAGTCAGCTGCTCTACCAACTGAGCTATGCGCCCGATCAGTTACAAACTAGCGCATGGTATCGCAGGCTGTCGAGATCACTTTGTTGCCCGTGAGTCTGATACCCGTAGAACAACACAATACCGGCACATGATTCTGGAACCAGATGCGGCAATCCTCTGCGGATCGAAGTCTGGCGAATTGACGAGACGCGCTTCAGCAGTCCACCCGGGGTGTTTACAGAAAACCTGCACGACTGCGGGGAATCTCGATGTCGCGTTGACCGTTGACACTTGACACGGCGCCCAGTGCCATCATCAACGCCAACATGGATGAGCCGCCGTATGACAGGAGTGGCAGCGGCACACCAACAACAGGCAACAGTCCGGTCACCATGCCAACGTTCACGGTGACGTAGAGAAAAAGTACGAGACCAGTTCCAGAAGCGACAAGCCGTCCGAACTGGTTCCCGCTGCGCAGCGCCACAAACAGGCAGGAGCTGACAATGAGAAAGTAGAGCAGCAAAACGCCAACGGCACCCGTCATGCCGAATTCCTCTGCGAACATCGTGAAGATGAAATCAGTCTGTTTTTCAGGGAGAAAGTCGAGCTGGCTCTGCGAACCACTGAGAAAACCCTTGCCCCAGACGCCTCCGGATCCCATGGCGATCTTCGACTGGGTTATGTGATAACCGGCACCGAGAGGTTCGAGACCCGGATCGAGAAATACACGAATTCTTTCCTGCTGGTAGGTGTCAAGACCCTCAGTCCAGACAACTGGCGCCGCTGCGAGTACTGTGACAAATAAGAGAAGGAACCACCGCTTTCGGGTGCCAGCCAGAAACATCAGCAGAACTCCGCACGTCAGTATCATGATGCAGGTTCCAAGATCTGGCTGACTCCTGATCAGAAATGCCGGAACACTGATCAGGAACGTCGGAATGATCAGGCTGCTCCAGTGCCTGATCTGCTCCATCCCGCATTCATGATAGTAGCGCGCAAGCGCGAGGATCACGGCGAATTTCATGAATTCCGATGGCTGGATCTGCAAACGGTACGGACCAAGATCGAGCGCAATCCATCTCCGTGCTCCCATCCCCGTGGCGCCACCGTACGCGACGAAAACAACGAGCAGAAGCGTCAGCGCGTACAACGGATACGCCATGCGGTAGATAAAACGCACGTCAACCATTGCTATCATCAGAAACGCGACACATCCGATACCGAACCTGATGGCATGCCCCGTCGCCCAGGGTCGGTAACTGCCGCCGGCTGCAGAATAGAGCATCAGCAAACCCAGCGCTGCGGCGACAATGACCAGTGCGAGCAGAAACCAGCTGACACCTGCAAACCGTCGAACCAACCTCAGGCCGATCGGGTTTTCTGTCGCCGCCAAGGTCATGAAATATCGGCCTCGGCGTTCTGGCCGAAAGATCCCGCGGAATTGCGGCGTTGCGCCTCTCTCAGGACATCGCGCACCACAGGGGCCGCGGCCCCTGATCCGCTGAAGCCGTGTTCCAACACCGCAGCACAGGCATACCGGGGTGCATGATACGGTGCATAACCCACAAACAGCGCATGATCGCGTTCGTTCCAGGGGATTTCGTGAACATCCCGCTCGGCGAGGCGTTCGTCACGGGACTTTCGGCGAACCTGGGCGGTACCAGTCTTGCCCGCCATCTCAAGAGCCTCGTCACCGATTCTGGCATTGAATGCCGTCCCACCGTCCTGATCATTGACAACACTGATCATCGCCTTGTGAATGAATTCCAGATGCGTAGGGTCGATGCCAAGAGGAGAAAATTCAGGAGCCCTATCGTCGCGTCGCACCAGACGTGGAACAACAGCGTTCGCCCCGTTGGCGAGTCTCGCAATCATGACGGCTAACTGCATGGGGGTCGTGGCAACATACCCCTGCCCGATACCGACATTCAGTGTATCCCCGCCATGCCAGGATTCCTCGTAAACCGCCTTCTTCCAGGCACGGGTCGGCATCAGGCCGGACCGTTCGGACGTCATTTCAACACCAGTCTGTGCACCCAGGCCCAGACGTGTGGCCATTTCCGCAATCCTGTCGACTCCGAGGAGTTCGGCAACCTTGTAAAAATACACATCACACGAGCGTTTGATTCCCTCGATCAAACCGACGGACCCGTGACCATTCTTGTTCCAGCAGTGAAAGACGTGACTGCCCAATTCGTAGGATCCCGGGCAGTAGAAGTGGTCGTCCGGCGAGACGAGTCGGTGTTCAAGTGCAGCCAGTGCCACGATCATCTTGAACGTAGACGCTGGTGGATACTGCCCGGCGACTGATTTGTTGAGCAACGGCGTATGCGGATTGTTCAGCAACTGAGCCCATGCATCGCTGCCGAATCCGTAGTTGAACGCATTGGGATCGAAGCTCGGTGACGAAACAGATGTCAATACATCGCCGTTTGCGACATCAAGAACGATGACAGAACCCGGTGTGTCTTGCATGCGACGTCCTGTGAACGCCTGAAGACGCATGTCGAGTGTGGTGCGAATGTTTTCGCCCGCGCGTGCCTTGATACGCGTCAACTCGCGAACCTCGCGGCCCACGACATTCACCTCCACATGCCGTGTCCCTTCCGACCCGCGCAGTGACTTCTCATAGATCTTCTCGATTCCGCTCTTGCCCGTCCGAATTCCGGGAAGCAACGCGAGGTGATTGCCACTGACTTCCGATTCAGAGACCGCGCCAACATAACCGATGACATGCGCCGTCAGTTCGGAATGAGGATAATAGCGATGCTGTACGACATCGATCTGGACACCGGGCAGTTCCGGCAGGTTGACCTCGATCCGCGCAACATCACGCCACGAAAGATTCTGGCTCACCTCAACCGGTACAAATCCGTGCTGCTTGCCTGCAAGACGCAAGACCTGACGCCAGTCGTGCTCGGGAATTTCTATGTGTGCCGACAATCGTTCCAGGGTCGTGGCGACGTTGTCTGTCTGCTCGGGTACCAGAACAAGCTGATACGCACGGCGGTTGATGGCCAGTTCCTCGCCAAACCGGTCCGAAATGGTGCCGCGTGGCGGCGACAGCATGCGCACGTTGATTCGATTGTCATCAGCGAGTTTTCGATAACGCGATTCATTCCTGACCTGCAGATCAAACAATCGCGCGACAAGCCCCGATCCAACCAGGAGCATACCCCCTGAAAACAGCAGTGTGCGGCGCGTGAACTGTTTTCGCTGTTCGCGTTCAATAGTCATCCGGTACGACGCAAACTGCTGTTCCAAACAAATCTGGAAACGAACTCCTGTGCCGGCATGAGTGCCCAGTAGATGAACGGAAATCCGCACGCGAGAAACACGAACTGCAGGACAGACGGCACAGGGTCACGCAGGTGGAACAGGTACAACGATCCGACCAGCCATTCGAATGCCGAAAAGGCAAGCGCGGTCACGGCAAACAGGAACCAGACAATCACAAACCGTCGACGCAGGAAAAAACGGCGGTACTTGAGCACACCCGCACGAACGAGCAACAACCCGAGCGACGTCAATCCGAGCGGCAGGCCTGCGACAAGATCAAACAGGATGCCCGTTGCGAAGGCTGAACCGTGACCGAAGAGGTCCGGACGAAAGACTGCCCAGTAGACCACTGCTGCGACGACAAAACGCGGCAACACCTCGCCAATGTGCGGTGCATAGAGTGATACCGACGACAGCAACACAACAACCGATACCGTCAGGAACGGAATCAGTCCCCCGGCAAACTGCAAAATGTCACGGGGTTTGATCATCGACTGCGGTCACTGACACGTCCCGCATCACGCGTCTCCTGCAAAATGCCCGGCAACGCGTAATCCAGAATGAGTACAAATTCGATCCGCTCCGGCTCAACCCAGGGAACAACCCTCCACTCGCCGTTCCGGGATGCAGAGACGTAACCGACCGGTATGCCAGGCGGTATCATCCCGCCCTCACCTGAGGTCACGAGTCTCGCACCGACACGCACATCCGCGCCATTGGCGACATAGGAGAGCTTGAGAACGTCCGTGTTGTCTCCAGCAACTATCGCGGGAACCCTGCTGCTCTCGAAACGAACCGGGATTCGGCTGTTGAGATCGCCGAGAAGCAGAATCATGGCGCTGTTCGAACCGGCATTGACGACCCGACCGAACAATCCGGAAGACGTTGCAACTGCCTGACCGGGTTCAACACCGTCGTTCCGGCCTGAACTGACCAATGCCGCTCGTTTGAATGTTCCGCTCGACATGCCGACGACACGAGCCGTCACATACCTTGGCCCGATGTCTGCAGTACTGTTGAGAAGATCACGAAAAGCCCTGTTTTCCGCTGCAAGCTGTCGCGCTGCAGACTCCCACTGCAGAAGCTGCAGGTTTTCCTGACGCAGTTCCCTGTTCTCTCGATAGACATTCACAACGCTGTTGACGGAGTCGATTCCGTCCTGAACGGCCGTTACCGGCCGGGACAGCACCTCCATCACCGGCACCAGATAGTCCAGCGACTGCGCCCGGAGTGAATTCAACGCTGCATTGTCGGCCCAGTTCAGAAGCATCAAGGCCAGTGCAAGACCCGCGAACAGGAACAGCGCGAATCGTTGTGCCAGAGTTCTGAGCGATTGCGCCAACCGGATCATGAACTGTTCAACGACAGCGTTGCCTATTCTTCAGGTTGATAAAGAACGTCCCGCAGGCCCTTGCCTTCCTCCAGCACACGCCCTGTTCCCTCGACGACGCAGTAAAGCGGGTTCTCTGCAATTGAAATCGGCAACTGCGTCGTTGTTCTCAGAACATTGTCCATGTTGCTCAACAATGCTCCACCACCGGTCAGGACGATTCCCGTATCAACGATATCGGCCGCCAGTTCCGGTTGCGTACCTTCAAGAACCTTCTGGACCGTGTCGACAATCTGACTGACCGGGTCGGTCAGACTTTCGGCAATCTGCCGCTGGTTGATGACGATCTCGAACGGTACACCCTTGACCAGGTCACGCCCCTTGATGGACATCTCCTCGCCATTCCCGTCTTCCGGAAAGGCAGCCGAACCGATCTTCTTCTTGATGACCTCGGCGCTCGACTCACCAATCATGAGATTGTGCTTGCCGCGGATGTAACGAATGATCGCTTCGTCCATCTTGTCGCCGCCTACGCGCACCGATCCCTTGTTGACGATACCCCCGAGCGAGAGCATCGCGACTTCGGTCGTGCCACCACCGATATCGACAACCATCGAGCCCTTCGCCTCTGTGACCGGCAAACCGGCACCAATCGCAGCGGCCATTGGCTCCTCGATGAGTCCCACTCTTCGTGCGCCGGCGGAAAGCGCCGCTTCCTGAATTGCACGGCGTTCCACAGCCGTCGAACCGGAAGGTACGCAGATAATGACCTCGGGTCGAAAGAAGCCTCGCCTCTTGTGTACGCGCCGGATGAAGTACTTGATCATCTCTTCAGCGATACTGAAGTCGGCAATCACACCGTCGCGCAATGGTCGCGTTGCCATGATATGCCCCGGCGTCTTGCCGACCATTCCCTTGGCTTCCTTGCCAACAGCGAGGACGCGTCGCTTGCGTCGTGCACTGATGTCGATCGCGACAACGGAGGGCTCGTCAAGTGTAATCCCCTGGGAGCGCACATAAACGAGTGTATTCGCCGTGCCCAGATCAATCGCCATGTCTGACGAGAACCAACTGAACAGCATTACTTTTCGCGCATCCCGGGTTGCCTGCCGCCTTCTGTTCGAGAACAGCCGGAGACGTGCATGCCTCCGACTTTCCTCAGTTTTCTAACACTAATTCGCAACACGGCAAGAACAAATACCGTGCACAACCATGTCCATCAGTTTCGCGACTTGTCTACAAGCCGCCCTTCGCCAATCCACGGCATCATGGCGCGCAACTTCTCGCCAACTTCCTCGATGGGATGGGCCGCTGCCCGTTGTCGCATTGCCTTGAACGACGTTTGTCCGACCTCGTTTTCCAGCATCCAGTCACGCGCAAACCGCCCGCTCTGGATATCTTCCAGAATTCTCTTGAGCTCGGCGCGAACATTCTTGTCTATAACACGCGGACCGCGCGTGTAGTCACCATACTCTGCAGTGTTGGAAACCGAATACCGCATGTTGGCAATGCCGCCCTCGTAAATCAGGTCGACGATCAGTTTCACTTCGTGAAGCGTCTCGAAGTACGCCATCTCGGGTGCGTAACCCGCTTCAACGAGCGTCTCGTATCCGGCCATGATGAGTTCCGTCAGGCCGCCGCACAGCACAACCTGTTCACCAAAGAGATCAGTCTCGCACTCCTCGCGGAACGTTGTCTCGATCACGCCAGCGCGTCCACCACCGATTGCACAGGCATAACTGAGCCCGAGTTCGTGCGAGAGTCCACCCGGGTCTCTGGCAACCGCCAGCAGGCAGGGTACACCCGCACCACGGGCAAACTCGTTTCGCACCGTGTGGCCCGGACCCTTGGGTGCAATCATGATCACATTGAGATCCAGCCGCGGTTCAATGAGATTGAAATGAATGTTCAATCCGTGGGCAAACGCCAACGTGGCGTTCTCCTTCATGTTGGGCGCGAGTTCATTGCTGTAGAGGCGCCGCTGGCCCTCGTCCGGCGTGACGACCATCACGAGATCTGCCCAGGCTGCCGCCTTGCCAACCGGCATGACCGTGAGGCCTTCGTTCTCCGCCTTTGCAATACTTGACGAGCCGTCGCGCAGGCCGATCGCAAGGTTTTTCACACCACTATCCCGCATGTTCAACGCATGTGCGTGTCCCTGGCTGCCGTAACCGATGACGGCAACATTTTTCGACTTGATCAGGTTGAGATCAGCGTCGTGGTCGTAGAAAACACGCATGTTGGAAACTCCTGATGTTCTTGCTGCTCAAATGGGATCCGGACCGCGCGATATCGCAACCACGCCCGTGCGAGAGAGATCGACAAGACCGAGTGGACGCATCAATTCGACAAACGCATCGATTTTCGAGCTTGCACCCGTAATCTCGAATACGAACGAACCGATCGTCAGGTCTACGGCATGCGCCCGAAAAATGTCGGCCACGCGCAACGCCTCAACACGCTTCTCACCCGAACTGACAACCTTGACGAGCGCGAGTTCCCGCTCGACATGCGGGCCTTCGGACGTCAAGTCACCAACCCGGTGAACCGGAACAAGGCGTTCGAGTTGCGCCTTGATCTGCGCAATCACCATCTCGGTGCCGGTCGTGACGATTGTGATCCGCGAATGGCTTTCCGCGGAGTCGACCTCGCTGACGGTCAATGAATCGATGTTGTAACCACGCCCCGAAAACAGACCGACCACACGCGCCAGGACACCTGGTTCGTTGTCGACCACGATGGCAATCGTGGCTCTTCTGTTGTCCTTGTCTTGCACCTGAATCTTCCTGTTTGCTGGAACGCTCGAATCACACGCAGGCGTCAGACGAGAATCATCCCTTCTTCGCGATGAACCGCGTCAATCACGGCTTCCTCTTCAGGACTCATCGTGATCTGGTTGTGCGCGGCGCCCGCCGGGATCATCGGGTATACGTTCTCGTCCGGATCAACCTGAATGTCGGCAATGACCGGTCCCGGGGTTGCGATCATCTCATCAATGACGTCGTCGAGTTCTCCGGGATTGTTCGCCCGCAGGCCCGTTGCGCCAAACGCTTCGGCCAATCGGACAAAATCGGGAAGCGAGTCCATGTAGCTTTCGGCATAACGCCCGCCGAAGAAAAACTCCTGCCACTGACGAACCATGCCCATCCAGCGGTTATTGAGAATCATGACCTTCACCGGCAACCTGTACTGTGCGACGGTCGACATCTCCTGGATGTTCATGAGAATTGACGCCTCGCCTGCCACGTCAATCACCAGTGCATCGGGATGTGCAACCTGCACCCCCATGGCGGCAGGAAGACCATATCCCATGGTCCCCAGGCCACCGGACGTCATCCAGTGATTGGGTTTCTCGAACTCGATGAATTGTGCTGCCCACATCTGATGCTGTCCGACCTCGGTCGTGATGTAGACGTCGTCACGACCACGCAGACGCCGGTTGAGCTTGTCGAGAGCCTCCTGCGGTTTGATCAGGGTGTCCGAAGGCTTGTAGCCGAACGAGTTCCGTGCCTTCCACTCACCAATCTTGTCCCACCAGTCGGCCAGTGCCTTGCCATCAACCTTGGCCTGCCTGGATTTCCAGACCTTGATGAAATCCTCAAGGACATAACCGCAATCGCCGATGATCGGCACCGAGACCTGGATATTCTTGTTGATTGAGGACGCATCAATATCGATGTGAATTTTCCTCGAATCCGGCGAAAATGCGTCCACGCGTCCGGTGACACGATCGTCGAATCGTGCACCGATGCACATCATGACATCGCAGTCATGCATACACATGTTCGCTTCGAGCGAACCATGCATACCGACCATGCCGATGAATCGGGAATCCGATGCCGGCAATGTGCCAAGCGCCATCAGGGTCAACGTCGTCGGAATCCCTGTCATCTGGACAAGACTTGTCAGCAATTGCGACGCTGCGGGTCCTGCGTTCACGACACCGCCGCCGGCGTAGATCAGGGGACGCCTGGCTGCTGCAAGCAGATCAACTGCTTCCTCGATCCGGGCAAGGTCACCCTTTACCTGCGGATTATAGGTTGTTTTTGGCCGCCCCGGTGGCCTGTAGGGCGCCGATGTCGTGACAACGTCCTTTGGAAGGTCAACAACCACAGGTCCCGGCCGTCCACTCTTGGCTACATGAAATGCGTCAACGATGACGTCCGAGAGATTCTCGACATCCTTGACGAGGTAGTTGTGCTTCGTGCAGGGGCGGGTAATGCCAACCGTATCGGCCTCCTGGAAGGCATCATTGCCAATGAGATGTGTCGCAACCTGACCAGTCAGGCAGACGATCGGAACGGAATCCATCAACGCATCTGCCAGGCCGGTAACGCAGTTTGTTGCACCTGGGCCAGAAGTAACAAGGACGACGCCGACCTTGCCGGTTGAGCGTGCATATCCTTCCGCTGCATGCATCGCACCGCCTTCCTGGCGAACGAGAATATGCCGCAGCCTGTTTTGCTGGAACAACGCATCGTAGATCGGAAGTACCGCACCGCCGGGATATCCGAATACTACATCGACACCGAGATCTGCGAGCGTTTTGATGAGTATCTCGGATCCGGTGAATCGTTGCTGGGCCACGGTGCGACCTCCTGATGCATGGCGTGTCAAATACGGGATACCCGTGGTTGCGCTGCCAACTAGGTACGTGCAACGCCACCAACCGCCCGACACACGGGGAGGCGGCTGGTTTTCGGGTGGCGCGAAACTAAGCCGTACTGCCTTTGCCGGTCAATACGGTGACAGTTCTCTCCGATGTCAAAATCACCAGCCGCACGCGAGAATCGCCGATTTTCCGTCAGTGTTGGCAACCATGGTGGTGTTCAAGACGAGAATGCCTGTTTCTGCTGAATTGCGAAGTCGATCAGAACAATGGACGATACATCGGAAACTGATCTTCATGGGTCTGATCAAGCACGCCATGCCCCGAACCGTCTGATCTCTGTGACCAGGCATGTCACCCTCGATCAGTCCGATCTGATACCCGTGGTCCACGCGCAAGTGCCTTGATCCTGTTCCTCCGATCATAGATGTCCGTATCTCACCGGCCTGGTTCCCGACATGTACAGTGAGACTCAGCGTCAATCAAAATGAGACAGTGAGAATAGTGTGCAGGGGATACGGGACGAAGGCCAAGAATTCAGGTCCGAACAACATTCTTGCCACCTTGAATGCCCCTGGCGTATCGGTACGAATAGTCAATTCAAGATCATGCGAACAACTCGAGATGAACTCCCTCGAATTCGTTGTCGTGTTCAATTCGTTCCCGATTGCGCTCTCAAGAATTCTCTGACCCCGGAAACAACTGCTCTGCCGTCGCACGCAAATCCGAATGTACTGACCACGACAGCATCATCCATACGATGTCTGAACCAGGTATCCTGCCTCTTGGCATATTGCCGTGTTGCCGCACAGGACCGTGACACGGCTTCTTGCAGGTCGATGCGCCCTTCGAGATACGCCAGAATTGGCCTCACACCCAGGGCGCGCATAATGGGTAGCGTCGGGTCCAGTCTGCGTTCGGACAAAGTCCTGACTTCCTCGATCGCGCCGTCGGCAATCATGGCGTCAAACCGCCGGTCACAAAGATCGTACAATTCTGCCCGTTCGGGAGTGAGAAGCACTGGAAGACACGGACCATTCCATCCGCCCTGTCGTTGTGTCGCCTGCCAGGTTGAAAGACAGGTTCCCGTCTCTTCGAAGATTTCAAGGCCGCGTTGAATACGTTGCCGGTCATTTGGTGGTAATGCCGCAGCGAGTTCCGGATCGACTTTCTGGAGTTCAATGTGAAGCTGCTCGGGACCACAAGCGGTCATTTTCCTGTGCAGTCGTTCACGAATTGCAGGCGATACATCCGGGATCGGCGACAGTCCCTTGCTGAATACCTCGAAATATAGACCGCTTCCGCCAACCAGCAGCGGCAGCAGTCCATCTTTCCACGCCGATTCTGTCGCATCGAATGCATCCTGTTTCCAGGCAGCAACCGAACTCCGCATTGATCCGTCGAGAAATCCGAACAGATTGTGGCGTGCCTGTTCCATGTCGCCTGCAGAAGGCCGTGCCGTCAGTATTTCCAGATCCCGGTATACCTGCATGCTGTCGGCATTGATGATCGCCGAAGGGATATGTTCTGCCAGGTAACGTGCGAGGGCCGACTTGCCGGAAGCAGTCGGCCCGCAAATCATGACAACAGGGGAATCACGCGGGTCTGTCATGTCCACGCGCTCATGTCATCAGGGTGTTACCTTCCTGAACTACTCCGTCAGTTGAATAGCGAGGAAGATCGGACTGCCGTCGCGCTCAACACGAACAACAATGGAATCTGATCCCGCATTCCGGGCCTGAACAATGTGAAGTCGAAGTCGCCGGACCGTCTCGACGGCATCGACACCGACACTGAGAATGCGGTCACCGATACGCAGTTCGGCCTCATGTGCAGCGCTGCCCTCAATCACATCTGTGACGACAAGACCAGTCAGGTCGGATTGATCAAGACCAAAGCGTGTCGCGAGAGTCCTGTCGAGCTTTTCGACAGTCATCCCGAGTATCGGCGGCGATGCGCTCGCGGTTTCCAGTATCTCGGCCAGTTCCAGTTCTCCCAGGACAACCTCGAATGTTCTGGTCTTGCCCGCCCTGATCACGGTGACATCGACAACGCTGCCGACCTCGGAATCGGCAACAGCGCGCGGCAACTCACGAAGTTCACGCATTGGCACGCCGCCGAATTCGATGATGACATCGCCTTCCCTCAGCCCCGCGGTCTCCGCGGGCCCATCAGGCTGTACGCTTGAAATCAACACACCATTGGTTGATTCCAGTCCGAACGCATTCGCGATTTCCTGTGTCAGTTCCTGAATTCGCACACCGAGCCATCCACGGCGCGTCCGCCCATACTCATCAAGCTGTGCGACAACACGCGTGACAATGTTCGCGGGAACGGCGAATCCGAGACCCACACTGCCGCCGGTAGGCGTCACGATGAGGGTGTTCACGCCAATGACCTCGCCCTGCGCGTTAAAGAGCGGACCACCCGAGTTTCCCCGATTGATCGGTGCATCGGTCTGCAAAAAGTCGTCATACGGTCCCGATTGAATATCCCGCTGCCGCGCAGAGATGATCCCTGACGTCACAGTGTTTCCGATACCGAACGGATTACCGATCGCTATGGCAGGATCGCCGACACGAACGATGTCCGAATCACCGAAACGAACCGCAGGGAGGTTGCCGTCAGAGGAGACGCGCAACAGTGCCAGGTCCATCTTCTCATCGACACCAACGAACTCGGCGTCGAGCTCACGTCCGTCGTCCAGAACAACGGTCACACGGGTCGCACCTGCGACGACATGATGGTTGGTCACGACCAGACCGTCGGGATCGATAATGAAACCTGAGCCGATCGAGTTGTTCGGACGTTGTTGCGGATGTGGCCGTCCGTACTGGTTATCGAAGAATTCCTTGAAAAACTGGTAGAATGGTGAGTCTTCCGGTATTCCGGGAAGCGTTGGCTGGGAATTGCTGCTTTGCCCGGATGCTTCACGGTCTGCCTGGACGGCCACGACCGAAGGCATGAGGGCCTCGACAAGATCAGCGTATCCGTTCTCAGGTACGTGGGCGCTGGCTCCTGCCGCCAAGAACATCAGCGCAAAAATCACTGCCGAAACAGGAAGACGGCTGAAATACCTATTCATTTTTCAAATGTTCCATCTGCAAGATTGTTTGAACTGCGCACTTGTCCAACGCGAATGTGGCACGACTTTGTCACGCGCGCAGAAACCAGAGAACAACAAAAGCAATCGCTGCCGCCGCAACACCGGAGAATCGAAGATGGGCTGTCGGCATGTCCTTGATACGCAAGAGTGCACGACGCGTCATTCCGGGGAACAGTGCGAACAGTACTCCCTCAATGAAGACGGCGAGTGCAAGCGCGGAGAGAAGTTCCGTCATGTCACGCGCCACCCTCTGCTGGAGGCGGGGATTATTGCGGCGGCGGCAATCCCTCGATCACACCGTCAGCATTGTTCAGGAATCTGAGAAAATCACCGTCCGGCGACAGTACGAGTGTTGTGTCTGTCGCGTTCAGTGCTTCCCTGTACGCCTGCATCGTTCGATAGAAGGTGAAGAACTCGACATCCTTGCCGAACGCCTCGGCAAAGATGCGAACAACCTCGCCGTCGCCTTCACCGCGGAGGATTTCTGAATCGCGTTTCGCTTCCGAAATGACAACAGTTCGCGTGCGATCCGCCTCGGCGCGTATACGCAGGGACTGTTCCTCGCCGCGGGCACGAATCTCGCTCGCCTCGCGTTCACGCTCTGTCTGCATCCGACGGTAGATTGCCTCACTGTTCTCGGTCGGCAGGTCCGTGCGCTTGATTCGGACATCGACAACTTCCACACCGTAAAGGCTGGTTTCGTCGACGAGTCCGTCGCGTATGCTGCGCATCAGAGACTGGCGTTCACCAGAAACGACATCGACGAGTGCGACCCTGCCGATGTTCTCCCGCAGCGTGGCGGTCAGTGACCGCAGCATGAACCCTTCGAACCGGTCAACAGTGATTGCAGCGTTGCGAAACTTCAGCGGATCCACGATCCGGTACATCGCGAATGCGTCGACAACGAGACGTTTCTGGTCAGCCGCGGTCACCTGTTCAGGCTCGCCGTCGACCTGGAGAACGCGTCTCTCGTAATAGATCACGTTCTGCCAGGGCAGCTTGAAGTTCAGACCTGCCGTATTGACGACTCGCTTCGGATCGCCGAACTGGACGACAATTCCCTGCTCGTATTCACCAATGGTAAACAGGCACATGGAACCGACGATCAGCAGGAGCGCGGCGCCAATCGCCCCGAGGATGTAGCGAACCCGCATCATCCGCCTCCCTGATCCTGCGTTCGACGCAATTGGTCAAGCGGCAGATAGGGTACGACCCCCTGTCCGTCCGATGCACCGGTATCAATCACGATCTTGTCCATGTCCCGCAGTACTTCTTCCATCGTTTCGAGATAGATGCGTCGTTCCGTGACATCCCGGGCGAGAACATATTCGTTGTAGACCGAGACAAACCGTGCGGCGTCACCCTGAGCGGTATTGATGACCTGCTCCTTGTAGGCTTCTGCTTCCTGCAGCATGCGCTGTGCATCACCACGGGCAACGGGAACGATCTGGTTCTGATATGCCTGCGCCTCGTTGATCGCTCGCTCCTGATCCGCCCGTGCCGCCTGCACATCGCGGAAGGCATCAATCACCGCTGACGGCGGGTCGACGCTTTGCAGTTCCACTTGGCGAACTTCGACACCTGCGCCGTAGTTGTCGAGCATCTGCTGCATGAGTCCCAGCGTCCGCTGCTCGACTTCCGCACGACCCTCGGCTAGTGCCGTCGACAATGCCGTCCGACCGATGACCTGACGCATCGCGCTTTCCGCAACATTTCGGGTCGCGCCTTCAGGGTCCGCCACGTTGAACAGGAACTGACCCGCGTCGTTGATCTTCCATTTCACGGCAAACATGACATCAATGATGTTCTCGTCTCCCGTGAGCATCAGACTCTGATTGTTTGTCTGGCCGATCGTGAACTGCTGGATCTCTGTTACCTTCGGCGTGAATACTTCACCAATCGGTGCCGGCCAGTTGTAGGCAAGCCCCGGCGTTGTGGTCGACGTCCACTTGCCAAAGACGATTTCCACGCCCTGCTCGTTTGTATCAACCCGGTAGATACCGCTGGCGAGCCAGACTGCAACGAGCACCACAAGGATGACGAGGATCCCGCGGATACCGCCAAATCGACCCGGAACGAACCTGCGGCCGCGTGTTTGAACATTTCGAACGAGGTCCTCGAAATTCGGACCGCCGCCACCGCCGCCGGATGGTCCGCGTCCCCAGGGGCCGTCACCACCAGGGCCTTGCCATCCTCCTCCGCCTCTGTCGCTCCACGGCATGCATGCCTCTCAATTTTCAAGGATCACGCCGTCAGACGACGTGTTCGCAGTGAGGGTTGTCGGTTAGTTATGTGCTTCGTTATATGTCAGCATGGTTCGTGCTGCAACGCACGGACTGCGGTTCCCGTCACTGTGGCCGCAATTCAGTCAATCAACAGATACTCCGGGGGCAGGCCCATGGCTCGAGTTACAGAAGAAGAGGTCCGGGCTGCGCTTGGCACGGTCGTTGACCCCGAAAATGGCCGCTCGATTCTCGATCTGGTCAGGAATCTGGTCGTTCGCGATGGCAATGTCGGTTTCGTCCTCGAGGTTCCCGCTGCACGCGGTGCAGCGATGGAACCGATACGCAAACAGGCGGAGGAAGCGGTCGAGAATCTTGCTGGCGTACTTTCGGCCACAGTCGTCATGTCGGCGCACAGTCCGCAGCAGAATCAGGCGCCGCAAGAACAGCATCCGCTTCCCGAAAGCGGAATCGCGGACATTCGCGCAATCGTCGCAGTCGCGAGCGGCAAGGGCGGTGTTGGCAAGTCGACAACGGCCGTGAACCTGGCACTTGCGCTGTCCGGACTCGGACAACGCGTCGCGTTTCTTGATGCCGATATCTACGGCCCCTCCGTGCCGCGTTTGCTCGGTTTGAGCGGAAAACCGGAAACGGACGGGCGCAAACTCTGGCCTCGTGAAGCTTATGGCATCAAGTCGATGTCGATCGGACTTCTGATTGACGAGGACCAGCCCATGGTCTGGCGCGGACCGATGGTACAAAGCGCCCTTGAACAGATGCTGCAGCAGGTTGCCTGGGGAAAGGCAGACATCATGATCGTCGATCTGCCGCCGGGAACCGGAGATGTCCAGCTTTCACTGACGCAGCGCACGCCTCTTGCCGGAGCCGTGATCGTCTCCACTCCGCAGGATTTGTCACTGATTGACGCCCGCAAGGGACTCAACATGTTCAGGAAGGTCGATGTGCCTATTCTGGGCATTGTCGAAAACATGAGCTATTTCCGGTGTCCACACTGCGGTGAGCGATCGAATGTGTTTGCCCACGGCGGTGCACGTGCCGAAGCGGTAAAACTCGGTGTGCCGTTTCTGGGCGAGATACCTCTCGATATCCGCATTCGCGAGACCTCGGATCAGGGCTTCCCGGTGGTCGTGGCGGAGCCGGACAGCGTGCATTCCATTTCCTATCGCGCAATCGCGGAGTCAGTGCTCGATGGTCTGGCAGGCGGTCGCAAGGAACCGCCGCGTATTGTGCTCGCGTAAGCAAGCTCACGCTGCCGGATCTTGCAGATGACAGAGATCGCGACCGGTCCGGGATCCTTGTCACATGTTGCCGGAAACGCCGCGTGTCGGTTCACGCCTGCGCAACCCTTGTATTCATTGAGCGGCGGTCGCCAGGAACGATGATGTCTGTTGCAGATTTGCTGCTGGTCGGGCATTCCCGATATGACGCATAATCTGATATGACAAGGGGGGTGTCGGGACTTGCCCGTTACGACTGTTTCAAACAAACTGTCGAAACGCTCCGGACAGCATCGGGGCTACCAAATCTGGAGTGTCTGTGTATGATCCGATCCATGCTACCGGTGCGATTCCTGACTGCCGTCGCAATGATCTTGCTCCTTGCGGCGTGTGACAGCGCAAACGTGACCTATGACGGTGTTCATACGCAAACCAGAACACCTCAGGGACGCGGCCCGGAGGTCGGCGATCCCAATCGGGAAACCATATTCGGCTCGGGCGGACTGACAAATCTCTTCAATTCGGAACGACGGGATACCGGGTCCGGCGCAGGTATCGGCGTCAACGCATTCCTGTGGCGCGCGTCGCTGGACACTCTTTCCTTTCTTTCGCTGAATTCGGCAGACCCCGCGGGTGGCCTGATCATTTACGACTGGTACACGACTGCGGAGAATCCCGATGAACGGATCAAGGTCACTGTCTTCATTCTCGGCACACGGTTATCCGCCACAGCGGTACGCGTTGCCGTGAATCGACAGGTGAAAGAGGATGGAGACTGGCTTGATACACAGGTCAGCGAAGAAACCGGTACGGCACTCGAGAATGCCATCCTTGATCGCGCCCGCATGCTCAGAATTGCATGGCTCGGCCGGTAACGGACCAGAAATGATCGTTCGGGCATTGCGCCTGACACCGGAAGATATGTGAATACACCATGACCGCGGACCATTACGATTTTCGCGAGGTCGAGGCGCGTTGGCGACAGACATGGAACGAACGCGGCACGTTTCGCGCCGGCCCCGCCGACGATCGTCCGAAATGCTATGTCCTTGAGATGTTCCCCTACCCCAGTGGCCGAATCCACATGGGACACGTACGCAATTACGCCATGGGGGATCTCGTTGCCCGATACAAGAGGGCCAAGGGATTTAATGTATTACACCCCATGGGTTGGGACGCTTTCGGACTGCCCGCGGAAAATGCAGCCATGTCGCGCAAGGTCCATCCGCGTGACTGGACGCTCGACAACATCAGGACCATGCGCCGGCAGCTCCAGTCGATGGGTCTGTCGATTGACTGGTCTCGCGAGATCGCGACCTGCCATCCCGAATACTACCGACATCAGCAGAGACTGTTTCTGGACTTTCTCCGGGCGGGACTGGTCGACCGGCGTGAAGCCTGGGTGAACTGGGATCCCGCAGATCAGACCGTCCTTGCAAACGAACAGGTCATTGACGGCATGGGCTGGCGATCGGGTGCACCGGTCGAAAAGCGCCGCCTGGACCAATGGGTGTTGCGCATCACGGAGTTTGCCGACGAGCTCAACGATGCCCTCAAGACTCTTGAGCGGTGGCCCGACAAGGTTCGGCTGATGCAGACCAACTGGATCGGACGATCCGAAGGTCTGACGATGGGGTTTGATCTGAAGGGACGACATGATCGTCTCGAGGTCTTCACGACACGACACGACACGATATTCGGCGCCAGTTTTCTGGCCCTGTCGCCAGAGCATCCGCTCAGCGGTGCGCTCGCCGAATCCGATGTTGAACTCGCGGCCTTCATCCGCGAATGCCAACAGGCCGGTACCAGCGCTGAAGCGATCGAACGCGCGGAGAAAAGAGGGTACGACACAGGGTTGAAAGCCAGTCACCCGTTCGAAAACCGCGAACTGCCGGTTTTTGTCGCGAATTTTGTCCTCATGGATTACGGCACCGGTGCGATCTTCGGTTGTCCGGCTCACGACCAGCGCGATCTGGACTTCGCGAACAGTCATGGACTCGATGTTCTTCCGGTCGTCGTGCCTCCGGGATGTGATCCGCAGACCAATGTCGTATCCACAGAGGCCTACAAGGGCGACGGCCTGCTCGTGAATTCGGCGTTTCTTGATGGCATGACGGTCGAGGAAGCGAAGGACGATGTTGCCTCCCGGATGGAGGCAACCGGAACCGGCAAACGCACAATCAACTATCGACTTCGTGACTGGGGTGTTTCGCGGCAAAGGTACTGGGGTTGTCCCATTCCCGTCATCCACTGCAAGGCTTGCGGCGTGGTCCCGGTACCCGAGAGCGACCTACCGGTGCTTTTGCCAGACGATGTCGAGATCGGCAGGCCAGGCAATCCGCTTGATCATCATCCCACCTGGAAGCACGTCACCTGTCCCCGCTGTGGAAGCAACAGCGAGCGCGATACTGACACACTCGACACTTTTGTCGATTCGAGCTGGTACTTCATTCGCTTCTGCTCGCCGCGATCAGAGACGCCCATGGATGCCGACGATGTCCGGTACTGGATGCCTGTCGATCAGTACATCGGTGGAATCGAACACGCCGTCCTGCACCTGCTCTACTCGCGGTTTTTCATGCGGGCGATGCGGCGATGCGGTTATCTTGATTTCGACGAACCGTTCAGCGGATTGTTCACGCAGGGCATGGTCACCCATGAAACCTACCTGAGTTCTGCCGGCACCTACCTTGAACCCGCTGATGTCAAACGGATGACCGGGGGTACATTTGTTGCCCGGTCCGATGAAGAACCCGTCAGCGTTGGCCGGTCGGAGAAGATGTCAAAATCGAAGATGAATGTGGTCGATCCGGAGCACATCATCAATGCGTACGGGGCCGACACGGCCCGCTGGTTCATGCTTTCGGATTCGCCACCCGACCGCGACCTCGAATGGACAGACACAGGCGTCGCCGGTGCACATCGTTTTGTCCAGCGGATTGCCCGTCTCGTATGTAGTGCCGCGCATGACTTGCCGCCTCCGGGTTCAAACGTCGGGAAGACAGACGGCAAGGCGCTGGACCTGCGTCGCGCCGTTCATCAGGCGATCGACGGGATAACGGGCGACATCGAGAGATTTCACTTCAACAGGTCCGTGGCACGCGTTCACGCACTCGCCAACACAATTGGCGAATTTGCATCTGACAATGCAAACGACGGGCCCGTATTGCGCGAGGCGCTAGAAACGCTCGTTTTGCTCATCGGTCCGATGATGCCTCATCTTGCCGAGGAGATGTGGTCGCGCCTCGGTTACACGACACTGGTTGCGGAAACACCGTTTCCGGTTGCTGATCCGGAACTGGCCACGGCAGAAACTGTCACGATCCCGATTCAGGTCAACGGTCGTTTGCGTGCACGGTTCGAAATTGAACGAAACTCCGATCGCGATGTTGTTCAGGAACGGGCGCTGCTGGACAAGAATGTCCAACGAGCCATCGGCGGCGTGGAAATTCGCAAGGTTGTTTATGTTCCAAACCGCGTGGTCAACATTGTGACATGAACACACGGCGCGGAATGCTGGTTTCATTCCTCGCGTTGTGTGCCCTGACGCAAGGTGGATGCGGCTTCAAACCCTTTCTGGCCCGTTCACAGACCGGTCTCGACGTTTCCGGGGAACTCGCCGCAATCCGGGTGAGGCCGGTGCAACAGGGTCCCGACCGCTACATCGGCCACATGGTACGGAACGCATTGATCGACTTGCTGGTTGCCGGAACCGGACCTCGTGCAACCCGTTTTGAACTTGACCTATCCTTGACCGTCGAAATCCGGCCGCAACTGCTTCAATTCGGTAATGAAGTCACACGTCAGGACGTCGTCTTGGTGGGCGACGTGTTATTGTACCGGGCTGGATCGGACAAAATCGTCATGCAATCACAAGCGGTCTCGATCAGCAGTCACGACGTCCTGGAGTCGGCTTATGCATCCGATGTCCTTCAACAGGATGCGGCGGAGAAATCTGCCGAGGATCTTGCAAGATCCATAACAAATCTTCTGTCGGCACATTTCATCACCACAGACACGGGTTCCGCTGAAGACCCGTGAAGATCATGGCACGAAATGCCGACGCGTTCTGTCGCAATCCACAAGCGGACTGCAAGGTCGTCCTGGTCTATGGACCCGACCAAGGGCTTGTCAGGGAACGCAGTGACGCCCTGGTCAAGAGTGCCGTCACCAACCCCGATGATCCCTTCCAGATGACGGAACTAGACGGTGATGAACTGCGGTCGAATCCCGACAGACTCGCCAGTGCAGCCTGCGCGATGTCGATGATCGGCGAACGTCAGGCTGTGCGTGTGAAGAACGGATTCGAAAGACTCGACAACATCGTCCGCAAACTCCTTGAACTGCCCACGGGCGACACGCTTGTTGTCATCGAAGCCGGTGAACTTGGACCACGCGCATCACTGCGGGCAACGCTTGAAAAGTCGAACAACGCGGCAGTTGTTGCCTGTTATCGAGACGAAGGCCGCGCACTCGAATCATTTGTCCGGACAGAAATCGAGCGAAACAACATAAGGATCGAACGGGATGCAATGCTCCTGTTGATCTCGAGTCTCGGGAATGATCGCATGCAGTCGCGTAGCGAGATCGCCAAACTCGCCCTCTACACGGGCGTCGGAAAGACGGCGACGCTCGCCGATGTTGAAGCTGCAGTTTCGGATGCATCACATCATACACTTGAAGGAATTGCGCACGCCGCAATGAGCGGTAACCTCAACGATCTCGAACGAACTCTGGAACGTGCCTTTGCCGATCGGGAAAGCGCAGTCACAATTCTGATTTATGTTCGCCTGCAGCTGGCACGCCTGAACCATGTTTTGGCGTTGCTGCAACAGGGAAAGAACATTGATGACGCGTTGCGCAGCGCCCGTGTTCTTCACTTCAGAGTCGCCGATCAGGTCAAGTCAACACTCAGGCTCTGGGATCGACAGTTGATCGACCGCGCACTCGAACATGTGCTGTCCTCGGAGATCGACTGCAAAACCACCGGAGTGCCTGGTGAACTGGTCTGCAGGCGGACGCTCTACGAAATCTGCATGACTGCGCGCAGACGAACCCGGCCTGCACAGCGGCGATGAATTATCGTCCAGCATCACGCGAACCTATCCGGGGTGATTGTCAGTGATTGGCCGCTTCGCCAGCAGGCTCGGTGGGCGTTTGCCCGGGATTCTCGTGGCAGGTGTCATCCTTTTGATCATGGGACTGTGGTTTGCATCAGAACCACTCCGCCATTCCTATCCGGTTGCAGATGAACTGGTCCCGATCGAGGCTGACGCGCGCAATGTTGTCGAATTGCGGAAACGCCGTGGCGCGTTTCTGCGTTTTCTGATGAGTGATCCACTGGAGTTGCGGGCGACGCTTGAGAACGGTTCGATAGTCATCCTCTACCGCAACACAATGGCGAACTATGACGCCGTGAAAAAGGCCGTCGTATCCGGTCCAGCAACTTACTTTCTCTGGAGCGCGGCGACCCGCGATGAAGACCGGCAAACTGTCTGGCAACTCGAAACGGAAGACGGCACCGTTGTCAGCTTCGACGACACCATTTCGAGTCTCAAGGAGAGTCGCATCAATGCGGCTCTGCTACCGGGCGGTATCGCGATGTTTGGTCTCGTTCTTTCGGCACTTGGCTGGCGTGCTCGCCAAACTGGTTCATAGCGAGACCATCGTCGCCATCATGAAGTTTCAGCCCGGTCCGTTCGGAATAATGAGAGATCCGATACCTTGGCGGCGGATTCCGATGAGCGAACGATTTCCTCGATAAA
Source organism: Alphaproteobacteria bacterium (assembly GCA_965200745.1). Taxonomy (GTDB): domain Bacteria; phylum Pseudomonadota; class Alphaproteobacteria; order SP197; family SP197; genus SP197. The sequence continues at coordinate 1,589,519 of CBDAUZ010000001.1, read as the reverse complement.
GTGTCCTGTCCGTGCCGTTATTCGGAAATTCAGATGAGATGTCAGCCCCGTACATCCGACCGGGTTTGTCCTTTGTACATAAATGACTTCGAGATGGTCTTCCCTCGCGTCGTGTTCCCATAGCAAGGGACTGATCTTGTTTCGCGCACCCATATCGCGCGGATCGAGGTAGCCATAGTCGCGGAGTACCGCCACGAATGATTGATTGCGTGACGAGCGCTGGCCCGCAACCATTTTCTCCACGGTCATCGCATTCCAAAGCGTCCCCGGGCTCTGAACCTCGATCCGGTCCGCATACTGCATCACCTCGATTTCTTCATATCGAGACCCGACGCTCTGGACCACGGCGTTCACCATGGTCTCTCGAATTGCCACTACTGGATACGGCCGCGGACGTTCACGTCGCAGGGTGGTATCGACGACATCCGATTCCTCTGACACGAATGGATGCATTGCCTCGACAAGATTATCAAGCAGGCCGTTTTCCACGAACTCGCTCCCACCTCCAGCAGATGAACGGCAAAGTGCGGCCCATCAAGCCTGTGATCGTTCAGAACCTTGCAGCTCCATCGAATCCCCGCCCGAGGAAGAAGTCGTCTCGGAGAATACCCGAACAACAAAAGACCGGCGATCGTACATACCGGTGGCCCGTCACTGGACCCGGTCATGAAACCAAGCCCGCAAAGTCGTGTGTGCCATTCAGAATCTCTTGCCGGAATAGTGTAATCGCCCGGAATCATGGGGATATTGTCCTTCAACCTTTCCTGACCGAGATCGGCTGATCCACTTCCAGAAACGGGCAGCAGTTTTGCGTGCAACATGCCACCAAATTCATGCAATCGTGCCTGGTTATCGTGCGTCGCCAGACGGGACATGCTCCCAACCCGGATATGAATGTCTTCGTTGCCACGATCACGCACGGTTTGGTCGCGCCCTGTCTCACGGAAATCTCCGCAATCGGGCATTCCTCGTCGATCTGCAACCCTTTGCAGAACGGGATGATCATCGAGTCCGAAAACCTTATCCATCACCCAACGTTTGAGATCCCTGCGCTGAATACCTCTGATGTTTCCGTCATCATCAACACCGAGCAGAATACGGCCGCCCCGAAAGTTGGCGAAGGCCACCACTTCCTTCGACAGTTGCACAGGTTGCGTATCATCGCGTTTGAACGCGACGCCGGAAATTTCACTATTTGCGATCAATTCGAGTAACTCAACTCTGGTCATCAGTATTCGAATCCGAACTTCTCATTCCATGAGAGCTGATTTCCACCGTCGAGAATGCGCGTCACCTGACCGTCATTGGTCGGTACATCAATCAAACCTTGTGCCTTCCCCCGGCATCAGAACATTCGAGCTGGCATATGTGTTTCGGGGGTTCAGTTGACGGAACGGAGGTTGGCGAATCCCCGAGCCTTGCAACGGTTAAATCTACTGAAATTTGGACACAGCATGCTCACTCGGCGGTCGTTCTCTACCGCATTGTGCCGATATCGGTATATCGTCACCAAGAGACTCTCTCTGTACTCCCATCTCGTCGGTTCCCATTCCGTAGAACTCGTTACGCTATGCCACGACCGAAGGGTGAACACCCTGCATTCCGGAAACTCCCCAGGTTGGCGGCCCCGATGGCCGATCAGTTCGTCCGTATACCTTGCAGGAACTATCCGACTTGAATTCGCAGATCAGGAGGTCTGACTTGCAGGGGGATCATTGCGACGTATCAATTCCCTGAGCTCGTTGTAGCGAAAGCCATGCATCACATGGCCGGCAATTCCATAAACCAGAGTCCCGGATCCTATGAGTATGACCAGATCGATGTAGCGACCATGACCCTGAAGTGGCGTATCGATCGAAATGACAGCAAGGAGTGCAAGCGTCATGATGGCCGTTGCCGCAACTAGTCGTGGAACACGCTTTCGCAGACGCCGGTCGGGTTCGAAGTGCTTTCTACGCCGCAGGATGATGTAGAGAATTGCACAGTTTATCCACGCTGAACCGGCCGTTGCCAACGCAATGCCGACGTGTTCCAGGGACCAGATCAACACCAGCATGATCGCGATGTTCGACAGTACGCCGACCACAGCGGCCTTCACCGGCGTACGCGTGTCTTCGCGCGCAAAGAACCCCGGTGCAAGCACCTTGAGCAGAACATAGGCCGGCAGACCAAGGCCGAATGCCGCGAGTGCTGCAGCACTGGCCGCACTGTCGGCGGCTGTGAAAGCCCCGCGCTCAAACAGGACAACAATGATCGGCTCTGCAATGACCGCAAACGCCGCAGCAGCAGGCAAGCAGAAAATCATGATCAATTCGACTGCCCTGCTCTGACTGTCGTTTGCACCGGCATGGTCGCCAGCCTTGAGTTGTCGTGAAAGCAGCGGCAGCAGTGCCGTGCCCACTGCAATACCGATGACTCCAAGGGGCAATTGATTGACCCTGTCGGCGTAGTAAAGATACGAAATCGCGCCTGTGGGCAGGAATGATGCCGCCCAGATGTCGATAACCAGATTGATCTGGACGACTCCCGCACCAAGTGCTGCCGGTGCAAACAGCGAAAGAAAGCGCTTCACACCCGCCGTCATGCGCGGAAACGCCAACCACGGCATCAGTCCCAGTCGCCGCAGCACGAAAGCCACCAGTACCAACTGCGCAATACCGCCAAAGGTTACACCCCATGCGAGCAACGCACCTGTCTGAGCATCGCTGTTCATCAGGGATACCGCAGCTGCACCGATCAGCGAAAGATTCAGAACAATCGGTGCCGCGGCATAGGCTGCGAAGGATCCGGCAGAGTTCAGCATGGCGCCAAACAGGGAAACAAGGGAGATGAGCAGCAGGTACGGAAATGTAATCCGTGTCAGGAGAACCGTTAGATCGAACTTGTCGGGTTGATTGACAAATCCCGGGGCCAGAACGCTGATCACGGATGGCATGAACAGTTCTGCAAGAACCGTCAGCACTGCGAGCGTGAGGGCGAGAATTGCCAGCACCTCGCGCGCCAGGCGTTTGGCTTCTTCATTACCGTCGGTTTCGAGCTTGCCCGCAAACAACGGGACGAATGCTGCGTTGAACGCACCCTCCGCAAACAGCCTGCGGAAGAAATTGGGTAGTTTGAGGGCAACATAGAAGGCGTCCGCAACGAAGCCTGATCCCAGGACATAGGCGAAGAGCATGTCGCGGATAAAACCGAAAACGCGGCTGACGGCTGTCAATCCGCTGACAGTCACGAATGCGCGGGTCAGGTTCATGCGTTACCGTTCAATTCATCAAAACTGCTGCGCAACCCCACGGAAAGCGCCAGACCATTCACGGTGCAAAATGAGGCAAACGCTATCCGGATTCGCTACCGACTTTTCGTCCGCGTGATTTACGCAGCGCTGATGATGTTCGATTCCGGGCCAAACGGAAAACCCGTGATATTGCGTGCACCGTCGGCCGTGACGACAAGAATGTCGTGCTCACGGTATCCACCAGCGCCGGGTTGTCCATGCGGTACGGTAATCATGGGCTCCATGGACAGAACCATGCCCGGTTCCAGAACGGTTTCTATATCCTCGCGAAGCTCAAGGCCCGCTTCGCGCCCGTAGTGATGGCACAGAATTCCAAAGCTGTGGCCATAACCAAAACTCCGCATCTCAAGAACACCATGTGATCGGTATATGTCGTTCAGTTCCTCTGCGATATCGCAGCACCGGGCGCCGGGTCGAATGAGTTCCAGGCCCCGTCGGTGAACCTCGACATTGATATTCCAGTAACGCATCTGCGTATCGTCCGCGGCACCCAGAATCAGCGTGCGTTCCAGAGCAACATAGTAACCCGCCACCATCGGAAAACAGTTCAGTGACATCGGGTCACCAATTTCCAGTTTGCGTGTCGTGACCGGATTATGGGCACCATCGGTATTGACTCCCGACTGGAACCACACCCAGGTGTCGCGAATTTCGGTATGTGGAAACCTGCGTGCTATCTCCCGAACCATCACGTCGGTGCCGGCAAGTGCAACCTCGTGTTCCGCAACACCCGGCGCAATGTGCGCCACACACGCAGAACCGCCGATATCGGCAATTTCTGCCATGCTCTCGATCATTGCGATTTCTTCATCGGACTTGATCATGCGCCGCTGCATGACATCACCTGCGATGTCGACTAGGTCCGACTGTGGCAGGGCATCCTGTATCTTTCTGAAGTTCTCGACATTGATGTGATCGAACTCGATCCCGATGCGCCGCGCACCCTGCGCCAGTTGTGATATGGCGCGAAAATAGTTGTCACGCTTCCAGTCCGTGTATGTGAGCGTGTCGCCGGTACGGCGCCAGGGTTGACCGTAGTCAACATTGGCAGCAATTGCAGTTGCACGCGTATCCGTCACGACCAGACCGAACGGGCGGCCAAAACTGCAGTACAGGAAGTCGCTGTAATAGTGGATGTTGTGCATCGACGTGAAAACGACAGCGTCCAGGCGTCGCTCCGCCATGCATTGCCTGAGTGACGTCAGTCGCCGTTCCCGTTCCGCTTCCGAAAACGTGCCTTGAACACGCTCACCGTTTTCAATGACGAGCAGGTCTTTTCTCTGTGACAACGCATCCCTCCGATGATCGAATCCATGCCCGAAGACCCGTTGCAGACCGGCAATGGTCCAATCGGAAAACGTCGGGATCTAGCTGTCGATTCCGCGCAAGCGCTCCGTACGGCGTCTGAGCACCTCCATTGCCACCATCAGCAGGACTGACGTCAGAATGAGCATGGTTGCGACTGCCATGATCGTTGGCGACAGAAGCTCCCTGATCCCTGACCACATTCGCCGTGGAAGCGTATGTTCTTCCGTTGTAGCCAGGAAGATCGCGATGACCAGTTCATCCCACGAGGTAATGAATGCAAACAACGCACCCGAAATGACACCCGGCAGGATCAGTGGCAGCGTAACCTTGAAGAATACCCGCACGGGTCCGGCGCCAAGACTGGCGCCGGCGCGAATGAGATTGTAGTCAAATCCGGCCAGCGTCGCCGAGACTGTAATCACGACAAAGGGAACGCCAATCGTTGCGTGGGCAAACACCAGGCCCGTTATCGTTCCTGTCAGTCCCAGTTTCGCATAGAAATAGAACATCCCGGCTGCGGTGATGACAATCGGGACGACAATCGGCGAAATGAGAATGGCAAGTACCGAAGACTTGCCGGGATACTCGGCACGATTCAAGCCCAGCGCCGCAAGCGTGCCCAGACAGGTCGCCAGGAGGGTTGCAAAGAAACCGACGATAATGCTGTTCCGCAATCCAAGGAGCCACTGTGGGCTATTGAAAAATTCTTCGTACCAGCGCAGGGAAAATCCTGGCATGGGATATGTAAAATATGGCTCCGAGTTGAAGCTCAACGGCATGATCACAATGATCGGAATGATCAGGAACGCGAAAATGAGGGCACAAATCAGCCGGAACAGCCAGTACCATGCCCTGTCAAGCGGCGTTGCGTAGGATGGAAGAGCCACCTCAGTTGACCCTCAACCGGTCGATGCCGACAAAGCGGTTGTAAACAAGGAAAATGATAAGCGTGAGGCCGAGTAGAACGACCGAGAGTGCTGCGCCGAGTCCCCAGTTCGCTGTTCGTCCCATGTTCTGGACGATCCAGTAACTGATCATCTGGTCATCCGGACCACCGACGAGTGCCGGCGTAATGTAGTAACCGAGCGACAGGATGAATACCAGCAGCGTACCCGCACCGACACCGGGCATGCACTGCGGAAAATAAATTCTGAGAAAGGCTTTCCAACCCGGTGCACCGAGCGAAGCAGCGGCACGCATGTGCCACGGATTGATGGTTTTCATGACGCTGTACATCGGCAAGACCATGAACGGCAGCAGGATGTGCACCATTGCGATATAGACGCCAAGGCGGTTGCGGATCAGTTCAAGAGGTTCGTTCCACAGTCCGATCCAGATGGCGGCATCGTTGATCAACCCCTCATTCTGCAGGAGTACGAGCCATGACGTCGTGCGCACAAGGAGCGAGGTCCAGAACGGCAGCAAGACCAGAATCAACAGGAGATTGCTGATCTTGGAGGGGAGGTTTGAAATGAGATAGGCAATCGGCAGTCCGATGAGAAAACATATGAAGGTAACGGCAAAGCTGATCTCGATGGTGCGGATCAGAACCTCAACGTAGATTTCCCTGCCCGGATCTACGTTCGTAATGCCCCCCGATTTGTCCCGTTTCCGGTCAATCGACCAAAGGAGATAGTAATCGGAGTAGCGTGAAGATGCGTTCTTGATGGCAAACCAGTAGGCCGGATCTGCCCAGTCTTTGTCGATGTCGATATAGCCCTGGTGAATTTCTTCAAGTGGCAACTGCACGAGATCGTCTGCCTTGCGCGCAGTCTTCTTGAGCATCGACTTGTAACCGGTAATGTCATAATTCAGTCGTTTCGACACGCGGCCAAATCCGCCGCGGCTGGCCTCGGAAAGCTCGACCGCAAAGGTATGCATGGCTTCCGGCGAGGGGAATCCTTCCCCGTCCCATTCAGAAAAGAGTTCAGCCGTACGCGGCGCTACGTCGTTGAGTTCCGGATCCTCGAACGCCAACCCGAGCAGTGCCAGGATCGGAATAATAAATCCGCCGATGAGAAAAATGAGCAACGGTGCGACAAGAGCGAATGCCCCGACCTTGCGCATGCGTTCGGCGCGCCGGAGCTTGATCCGGAGCGGCACGCCGTCCGCCGTTCTCATTACATCATCGGTATCGACTGCTGAAACCATCTCTTACCGCACAACGCAGGTTGGTGTCTGTCGGGAAGGAACAGGAAACGCCGTCACGGCGCTTCCTGTTCGAATACAGACCTTACTGCGAACGCCAGACCTGGAAACGCTCGAGCAGTTCTTCTTCACGATCCGCCCACCAGATCGAATCGACCCAAAGCGCATTGGTCAGGTTCGCCGCAGCTGTCGGCAGGTGCTGAAGAACGTCAGGATTGATGAGCGCCGCGGCCTCAGCGGTCGTCGGACCATATGAGATGTACTGCGACTGGCGCGCCTGCACTTCAGGACGGCTTGCATACTCGATGAACTTCATGCCGAGGTCATACTCGGGATGTCCTGCTGGAATGACCCAATGGTCATAGTCGATTGTCTGACCGTCCCAGACGATCACGAAGTTCTTGTTCTCGTTGACAATCGCGTTGTAGATCCTGCCGTTCCACGCAGTTGTCATGGCGACTTCGCCGTCGGCAAGGAGCTGCGGCGCCATGGAGCCCGTATCCCACCAGATGACCTCATCCTTGATCGTATCGAGCTTTGCAAATGCGCGCGCGATACCTTCTTCCTCATTTGCCTCGAGGTAGGCGTAAAGATCTTCTGGTGCAACGCCGTCGGCCATCAGGGCCATTTCAAGCGATGCCGCCACGGAATTGCCGTAAAGACCGCGTTTACCCGGGAATCTGTCAAGATCGAAGAAATCGGCAATTGTCGTCGGAACATCTTCGCCCGTGTAACGATCACCGTCATATGCATAGATCGTTGCCCATGAAATCGTGCCGACCCCGCAGTCGATGGCCGCTCCGGGGAAGAAACGGTCCATGCCGCCCAACATCTCCCAGTCCAGTTCGGCCAGAACGCCTTCGTCGCAACCAGCCATGGCTGTGCCGGATTCCGAATCGATCACGTGCCACTTGTATTCACCGGTATCCACTTGCACGCGAATTTCCGTGATCGTGCCGCTCCACTCGTCCTCCTGGACGGTCAAGTTGATCTCTTTTGCTGCCGGCTTGTAATATGCTTCGCGCTGACTGGCCGAATACGCACCACCCCAGGACGCGACCGTGATCGTATCCTGGGCGAGTACGGGAGCATTCGCACCCAAGCCCGTGAGTGCCGCGCCGGCAATTGCGGCAACGGTCAGTTTTGTCACCTTCTTCATTGTGTGTACTTCTCCCTGCAATTCATCGTGTTATGAAATGGTAGACGGATAGTGCCAACCAACCCCGGTTGGCGCAAGTCCGCGGTACCCACGCGAAGCATGGCGCTTCGTCTAGTGGGCATCCAGGGCGCGGCAGTCGTCGGAACGCCAGCCTACCCGGATTTCTTGACCCGCAGAGAACCGGCGTTCACCGGAACCACGCGAAACCTTGATGATGAAATTGTCGTAACCCAGGACTTTTACGCGCATACGCGTGTGGTCACCCATGTAGATCTGTTCGAGTACATCTGCTGAATGAACGCAGTCACACTGATCCTCGGGCGTCGGATCCGTGAAGATAGCCTCGGGTCGCAGTGACAATGTCGTTTTTTCACCAACGCTGCCGACATTCACCGGCAGTGCAGGAACTTGCCCACCATTGTCCACCTCGACAACACAACGCCCATTACCGATCTGGTTGATCTTGCCGTACATGCGGTTGTTTTCGCCAATGAACTGGGCGACGAACGCGTTCTTGGGTCGCTCATACAGTTCTTGCGGGCTGTCGAGCTGCTGAATGATGCCGTCGTCGAACACGGCGATACGATCCGACATCGTCAGCGCCTCGCTCTGATCGTGTGTCACATACACAAATGTCAATCCGACATTTTCGTGAATATGTTTCATTTCGATCTGCATCTGCTCGCGCAGCTTCTTGTCAAGGGCGCCGAGTGGCTCGTCCATCAACACGATCTGCGGTTCAAAGACGAGTGCGCGTGCGAGTGCGACACGCTGCTGCTGTCCACCGGACAACTGGGCCGGGCGTCGCCGTTCAAATCCCGTCAATTCCACCATCGCGAGTGCCTTCGCGATCTTTTCTTCCTGATCGAGTTTCGGAACCTTGTGGCACTGGAGCGGGAATGCAAGGTTTTCGCGCACCGTCATGTGCGGGAACAGTGCGTAATTCTGGAACACCATGCCGATATCACGTTTGTGCGGCGGAACCGTGCGCAGGGAACGGCCGTTCAGGGTGATATCGCCATGGGTCGTCGACTCGAACCCGGCCAGCATCATGAGAGTCGTGGTCTTTCCGGAGCCCGACGGACCGAGCAGCGTGAGAAACTCACCTCTCTCTATATCGAGATTCAGATCCTTTACGACCAGCACCTCGCCATCGTAGGTCTTTTGCACATCCTGGAAACGGACGAGCGGTTCGTTTTGCCCGTAACTCATTTGCGTCTGATGCCCCTTCCCCCCGAACGCTTGGTCATCGGATACTCTGGTCAATAATGACAGCGACTTACTAATCTGCAAAGCGACTCTTCGCAAGTATTTGTAATGCCGCTGGTGGCACGAACGGGGGTGGCACAAACGGGGCAGACAAGTCCCGAATTCAGCGCATCGTCCCTGCTCCTGCCGAGGCTGTGCAGAATCCGCGGACACCTGATTTGCGGTCGCTGCGGAGTCATGACCGATAATGCCAACAGTATCCAATCACAGAAGTGCCACCGACCTGTTCGTTCGGGACGATCAGGCAGGATCAGTTCCGTTACCCAAACCTTCAACATCATGAACCTGGCGCCAAGAAATGCCGTATTCAGAACCTCCTGAACCGTATTCGACCAATTCTTCTCCCGCATCTGAACACCAAAGTGACATCGCGCTTGCCCGGTACCGGACAACCTCGTATGCAGTTTCACATACGACCGGCACCGGCAACCTCTCCGCTGCAACGCAAAAAGATTCCCGACGGGTGCCAGCAACGGCCACAGATCACGACAGGTACGTCTACGACATGAACAACAAACCCGGGATCCGGATACGAATTGACCGTCTGTGTCTTCAAAGTCTGCGGATGAATTTTGTCGCAGGCTTGTTCCTGTCGGTATTGGTGACGATCATGTCACCGGCCACAGCCACTGACCCGTACGATCCGTCGATCATGGCCCCGCTCCCCATCACGACAGAAACTGTCGTGGCGCGCGCGACCGAAAATGGCATCCTCACCCCAGACGAATTTGTCGAAATACTCGACCCGCATGTCGGCAAACTTCTCGTCGGTCGACCGGACCGCGAAGACGGTTCAGGTACAGCAATTAGCGTCATCGTCTTTGACCAGCCTTCCGGGCCGCCACAGATCCAGATCATCATTACCGCACCCTGGGAGAATTTGACGCCGCGCATCGAACTTGCTGCATCTATTGTTTCCGAACTTGTCTCGCTACCGACATATCTTCCACCGCCGCCGCCAACCGAAATCGAACCCGAACCCATGAGTCCGATGGCAACCTGGTTGTATGGCCGAATGTACGAAGCATGGCTTGGCTGGCCGGGGCTTGAACAGAGACAGGTTCGCGTACGCGACGGCATTGCATTGATTTTCGAAGGTACACCGCCAGAGAACTGGTCAATCACGCTGACGATGAATCAGAACTATCGCAACGAGCCATGGCCTGAAACCTGGAACACAAACGAGCCATCCGAGATCACACAGGCACGCGACCTCATCCTGGCTGGCGAGTACGGCTCTGCAGCAGCGCTGCTGTTTCCACTTGCTGCAGATGACAATCCCCAGGCGGCAGTTCTCATGGGTGACATGTACAGGTTCGGAAGACTGGGACCGCCGGAGATCAAGGCCGCAACGGACTGGTATCTCGTTGCGGGCCGATACAGACATGCCTATGCAATCTGGTCAATTGCCGCGTTGGTCACGGAAGCTTGGGGGAGGTTCTTTATCAGCAATCTGAAGGCACCACTGATTGTCAGTTCCGCACGAGCCGGTTCGGCAAACGCTTTCTTTGTGTTGGCCGGAACCAGTCCCGGTGTGAACTACGTGCGACCGGAAGGCGTCACGGCAGCAGATCAGTATCTCCAGGCTGCACGATGGGATCATCTGGCAGCACAGCACGAAATCGCCGGACGTTATGCGAACGGTGAAGGTCTCGAACGTGATCCGGTCGAGGCACTTGCATGGGCCCTCGTTGCGCGTAACAACACACCACCGGGACGCGACTACATCTTTTCGCGCCAGTTTGCGGACAATCTTGCGCGCGGTCTCACCGACGATGAGATTATGCAGGCCGAAACGCGTGCAAGACAGTTGCTGGCGCCTCCACCGGTTTGGCCCTATGCGCACCAGGACGGCGAAACAACGGAACATTGACCGGATGGTGCAGGTTTCCGCCTTGCGGATTTCATCCCTGTGACACTGTGTCACGCCGAATGGTCGGTTCCGCTTCAATGCACGATGACGATTGCACACATCTGTACACGGTCCTGACAAGGAGAAGTCAACAAAGCCAATGTGGGATCGTCTATGGATCAACCTGCACGTTGCGACGATGGTGCCCGGTACCGGACCCTACGGCATTGTCAACGATGCAGCGCTCGGCATTGACGGCGAACGCATCGTCTATTGCGGACGCCTGGCTGATCTCCCCGATAAACCGGAAACGCTTGCGACGGTCGTCGAGGACATGGAAGGCCGCTGGGCAACACCCGGACTCATCGACTGCCACACGCACCTGGTTCATGGCGGTGACCGGGCTGGTGAATTCGAGTTGCGTCTGAACGGCGCTTCCTACGAGGAACTTCATCGCGCAGACGGCGGCATTCTCTCAACCGTTCGCGCTACTCGGGCGGCGACTCTGGAGTCTCTTGTGAATTCAGCGATTCCAAGGCTCGACAGTCTGCTGCGGGAAGGCGTCACAACAGTCGAAATCAAGTCGGGTTACGGACTCGATGCCGAGACCGAGTGCACCATGCTGCGTGCAGCGAAGCATCTTGCCACCCAGCGCCCGGTCAACGTAACAACGACCTTTCTCGGAGCACACGCCCTGCCACCGGAGTTTCACGCCCGCAAGGACGACTACATCGATCTGGTGTGTACCGAAATGTTGCCGCAGGTCGCGGACGAAGGACTTGCCGATGCTGTCGACGGATTCTGCGAAAGCGTTGCATTCAACCCGGAGCAGATCGCACGGGTCTTTGCTGTTGCACGACACCTTGGTTTGCCCGTGAAGCTCCATGCAGAGCAGCTTTCGGATACCGGTGGTGCAATCATGGCGGCGAAATTCAACGCGTTGTCATGCGACCATCTGGAGTACCTGTCGCCGTCGGGCGCTGCCGCAATGGCTGCCTCGGGTTCCGTGGCCGTCCTGCTGCCGGGTGCGTTCTACTTTCTTGGCGACATGCGCCCGCCACCAGTGGAACTTCTGCGTCAGATGGGAATCCCGATCGCAGTCGCGACGGACTGCAACCCGGGGAGTTCGCCCGCGACATCCATTCTTCTCATGCTCAACATGGCAACCGTACTGTTTCGACTCACACCGGAAGAAGCGTTGGCAGGTGCGACCCGCGAAGCTGCACGGGCACTTGGCATGGCTTCAGATCGCGGAACGATTGAAGCCGGCAAGATCGCGGACATAGCTGTCTGGAACATGGAACATCCGCGTGAACTCTCTTATCATATCGGCTTCAATCCGATACATCGGGTGCTGCAATCCGGCCAACCCGGTGCCGTCACACGAAATCAGACCGTCGGCATATAGTCTCCTGACAATGATGTCACCGGACGACGGCGAGAGCCGTCACTTCGGCCGCCGCAGAACAAGGGGGACTCACAAGTGAACAAGGGAACGACCAGAAGATGATTCGCAAGATATTCGCAGCAATACTGCTGACTGTCGGTATTGCTTTTTCGGCAACCGGTGCACACGCATCAGGTGCCACACATACAACCGTCAACGTCACGCCGGACGGCATTGCTATTGGCGGCTGGGATACGGTTGCGTATTTCACCGAAAACATGGCTGTCGCGGGTTCCGAGGAATTCTCACACGAATGGTCGGGTGCGACCTGGCTGTTTTCGTCCGCCGAGCACCGCGATCTCTTCGCAGCCGACCCGGAAGCCTATGCGCCGAAGTTTGGCGGCTGGTGTGCATACGCCCTGTCCCAGGGTGAGTATGCAGCCGAAGTTGAACCCGACACGGCCTGGACGGTCCACGACGGTGCGTTGTATCTCAACTGGGACCGCAACATACGCGACAAGTGGGTCAGGATCGGTCTCGACGAGGCCATTCCGGAAGGTGTGGAAAACTGGGCAACGGTCAGCGAGGAAATCCTGGAAGGCGAGGCCACCTACAGCCGCAAGAGTGGTTCACCGTGGAGAAACTGACCTGCCGTCGGTCTGCGGAATGACCGCAGGCCGCCACCTCTACCTCCGCGTGCCGTGACACGCTTGTCGGAAACGCACGGTGCCCGACAGATTGACAGCGAGGAGTAACTCATGACGACCGGAGATGCCCCGCGAATTCTGGTCTTCCAGCACATTGAAATCGAGGATCCCGGGATCTTTGGCGAATTCCTCTCCGATGACGGCATCACATGGGATGCCGTCGAACTGGATGCAGGCGAGACGATCCCCGATCTCGACGGCTACGATGCCCTCTGGGTCATGGGCGGTCCAATGGATGTCTGGCAGGAGGACGAACACCCCTGGTTGATTCCCGAGCAGCACGCCATTCGCGAGGCAGTGGTTGATCGGCAGATGCCGTTCCTTGGCGTGTGTCTCGGGCATCAACTCCTCGCCAAGGCTCTCGGCGGGGAAGTCGGACCGGCCGGCACGCCGGAAATAGGCGTTATGGATGTCGCAGCGACCGAGTCCGGCAAGGGTCATCCGTTTCTCACCGGAATCCCCGACGTTTACCCGTGCCTGCAGTGGCATAGTGCAGAGGTCCTGTGTTCGCCGGCAGATGCCCTGGTCCTCCAGTCGTCACCGGCCTGCCGGGTACAGGCACTCGCATACGGTTCCCACGCATTCAGCATCCAGTATCATGTCGAGATATCGTCATCGACGGTGCGCGAGTGGGGTGAAATCCCCGCGTACAAGACTGCACTTGAATCAAGCCTCGGGCCTGGCGGCATGGAGAGATTCGAGTCGGAAACCGCAGCCAACATCGATTCGATGAACCGCATCTCGAAGACGTTCTATGAGAACTTCATGAAACTGTCGGGCAATATGAGGCCATAGGTCGAAACATACCTCGACACCGGAAACTGCGCAGCTTTCTGTCTGGTCGGCTTATCCGATAAGTGCACGGATGCGCGTGAACTGTTTCTGAACAGAAACGGATGCCTGTGACAGAACCTCGAGTTTCTTGTCCTCGTAAACATCTCCGTCATGCGTTGCGCGGCGCTCGTCGAGCACCCGGTCCCGCTCCACGATCAGGTCCTTGACCAGAGGTTTGAACAGGCGCACGACGCCGCTGACCCACCGATTGACCGGCCAGGACGGGCGCGCATGGTCGATCTCGAACTGATCCACCATTTCGCATACGTCCGACGCGGCGTACCACGCTTCGCCGGTAACCCAGCGATTGACAGTGAACAGGCCTATCGCGAAACCCTTGGCATCCATCGAGATTGCAACGAGATGGCTGAGGGCATCGGACCCCACCGGCCAATCCGCGTCACCGTCGTAAATCACCGGTTCAACACCTTTCTTCATGCCGGATGCACGCAGGAATGTATGGAAATGACCGTGTTCGCCTGGGCGTTGTTCCTTCGGGTGCGCGTGATAGTAGTACTGACTGTGACTGTCCCGGTCGAACACGTCGCCCTTCGGATAGTGCTGCCACTGATAGAACGTGCCCGCGTCACGCAGCAACTCGCCGACAATGTTGTCATTGGTCTTTTTCAGGACTCGGTGACATTCCAGAACATCGCGTCCCGCCTCAAGCATGTCCTTGAGTTCATCGCGCGAAAGATCCTCAAGTGCTATGCGCGGAAACTGCCAGGTTTCTGTTGAATTCGAGTCCACGGTATCCATCGGTAAAATCTGACGCCTTCAACAATCTTGTTCAAGATGTGGCTGCAGCTGACGGCAGAATTTCCGGTGCCGCGCACTACGGTTCATGGACAAGGCGAAACCCGATCAGGATATGCCGTATGCCTTCCGGTCGTCCGTGGCGGTCAGCCGGTCGGCAGACGCCGCACCCCCGGTCGTCCCATGAACCGCCCTTGACCCAGTAACGCCCGGTACGCTGAAGATCCGCCGTCCATTCGAATACCTGACCCGCCGGGTCCAGCATGCCGTAGGGACTCGCACCATCAGGAAACGATCCGACGGGAACCGTCGAGAATGGACCACTGTCATGACTGTTCAGTTTGCCGGGATCCCAGTCATTTCCCCAGGGGAACATCCGCCCATCGGTTCCGCGGGCCGCTTTCTCCCATTCCAGTGCTGTCGGCAGGCGCCAGTTCTGACCTGTCTGCTGCGACAGCCAGCGTGCAAATGCACGGGCGTCACCATGACTCACGAGAACAACCGGATGATCAAGTCGATCGACTGGCGGTTGGCCCTCCGACCAGGCGTAGGGACGTGTTCGTCGATAGGAGTGGATCAGACCAAATGACTCCCATGTTTCGGGGTCGATATCCGGTGCACGGTGACCTGTTTCAGCGACAAACTGTGCATACTGCTTCTGTGTGACGAGGTTTTTCATGATGAAGAAGCCCGCAAGATCCACGATCTGCCGTTCCATGTCATCGTCATACCAACCCCAGCGGCGCGTGTTGTCGTGCTTGTACGCTGTCTCATCGAGTTGATAGGCCCTCTCGCGTTCATCGGCGTCAGATCCGGTGATGAACGGTCCGCCTTCAATGAATACTGTTTCGGGAATGTCCGCATCCGCTGCTGCACCCTCGAGCGGTAACGCCAGGAGAAACGCCACGGTGCAGCAGAAAATACCGATGGTACCGTGTCGCCTCGATGCGTTGATCATCTCGTCCGGTTTTCGCGTTCTCTTGCTCAATGTATCGGGTTCCCTCGTCTGCGTTACGGAAACCGGTTCATGCCGCGTCGCTTGCAGCAGGACCCGACGGATTCTAGATTCTCCTCTGATCACCTGAGGGACAGACATCTTGTCTCGGCACTGATTCCACGCACGGAACCGACTCCCGAGCGTTTCCGTTCAGAATGGTCCGTCCCGTTCAGGTTATCGATCCGCCAACAACCAAACAGTACTGACACATGACAGACTTGCAGCACAACATCAGTAACGACCCACTCGGTCACCTTCATCCGGTCGAACGGACCGCAGCGGAAAACCTCTGGTTCCATGGCAATGAACTTGACTGGGAAGAACTCACAGAACGCGAGGGTATGCGGGTCATCTCCCGAGCGCATGGCTCGACGCTCGTGGATGTTCGAGGACGGGAATATCTGGACGGCATTTCAGGTTTGTTT
Organism: Alphaproteobacteria bacterium; assembly: GCA_965200745.1. Classification (GTDB taxonomy): domain Bacteria; phylum Pseudomonadota; class Alphaproteobacteria; order SP197; family SP197; genus SP197. The sequence goes on along the minus strand of CBDAUZ010000001.1, from coordinate 1,573,385 downwards.
GTGGTCAACGTCGGGCATGGCCGTCGTGAAATCGGTGAAGCGATGGCCGAACAGGCATCCAAGATCGCCTATGTATCGAGTTCTGTCTGTACGACGGATCAGACCGTTCGCCTGTCGGAAAGACTCGCAGAACTGGCGCCTGGCGATTTGTCCCGGGTCTTCCTTGTCTCGGGTGGATCGGAAGCCAATGAATCGGCGATCAAGATTGCCAAACAGGCACAAGCGCTACGCGGATTTCCACGCCGATACAAGATCATTGCCCGGCGCGGTTCGTATCATGGCATGACCCATGGTGCGATGAGCCTGACGGCAAGTCGCAGCGAAAACTGGTTTGGTCCCTTCATGTACGGCGTGAGTTTCGTGCCGTCACCCAATCGCTATCGCAATGACTTCGGCCTCGACGGCGAGGATGGCGATATCATGTGTGCACGATATATCGAGCAGGAAATAATCAATCAGGGGCCGGACACCGTCGCAGCAGTGATTGCCGAACCAATCTCGACGGCCAATGGCGACCACGTCCCCTCGCGGACATACTGGAAAATGCTGCGGGAAACTTGTGACAAGCATGGCGTTTTCCTCATCATGGATGAAGTGATCAACGGATTCGGTCGTACCGGAAAGCTGTTTGCCGCCGAACATTTCGATGTCGTGCCTGATATGATGACGATCGCCAAGGGTCTTTCCAGCGGCTATGCACCGGTCGCCGGCGTGATCGTCCGACCTGAAGTGTTTGACGGCTTCAGGGGCAAGGGTTCTTCGCTCGGTCATCTTCTGACATTCGGTGGCAGTGCCGTCGCGGCAGCAGCGGCGAACAAGAACATCGACATCCTGCTCGAGGAGAACCTCACTGAACGCAGCGCAGAGAACGGTGCATACCTTCTCGAACGACTGAAGAAACTGGAATCACACCCTGTTGTCGGCGAAGCCCGTGGTATCGGATTGATGTGTTGTCTCGACCTGGTCAAGAGCAAGAAGACCAAGGAAAGCTGGGGAACCGCACATGCTTTCACCAAGGCACTGGGCGAAGCGGTCCACACACGCGGACTTCTGACGCGTGTCTGGCAGGAGCTCCAGGTTGCTCCACCGCTCGTCACAACCAGGGGGGAGATCGATCGCATCGTCGAGATTATCGACGAAAGTCTCAGTGCGGTCGAAAACAGGTTCGAAGACGAAATCGATTGAACGACGTTCAGGGCATCATCACGCCATGCGCGTTATCCTCATGCGACGTAGAAACGCAGACGAACAGGGAATCTGAACCTTGAAAACGCTCGATCAGGCCATGTGTTGCGACAAGTTCTGTTTGAAACAGCGATTCATAACTTGGATTTGAACGAGTCGTTTGAATACTAGATTGTCCGTAATCATGAAAGTTACATCGACGGAAACGGATTTCGCGAATACAGGCTGATCCGATACTGTCAAAGAAACGTTGAACCCATGCGTACGGAAACCGGAGAAAGTCATGGACATGCATGCGGCCACCAGCACCCGGACTGCAGTCAACCCGCAGGTGGATACACCAGTGTACGTTCCTGGTCTGGAACTCACCACAGGTCAGCCTGAACCCATTGCGGCAAACGGTGGGCTCTCGTACATGGCTTTCGACAAGAACGGTGACGCGGGAACCGCAGCAGCGCTCGACGCAGCACTTGAGCAGATTGCCAAGGGTGACGGACAGGCGTGCATCGACTGGATCGAAAGCGCACCACCTGGCCCGATCGAGACCAGATGGGGCCCCGGATTTCGCACGTATGACGAGTGCCTCGCTTACATCCGTGACAATGGCATCGCGGCACCGGAAGACGGATTGGCCATTCCGCTGAGATACACTGTCTGGGAACAACCGACCTATGTAGCGGTGTCGTCACATGCCCTGTGGCGGGATCCGGCCCGTGAGGCGGATGCGCGTCTGTTGCGCAAGGCTGAAGACGATATTCCACGACGCAATCTCTATTTCCCGCATGTCGTCCGCAATGCGCATCGCATCAGCGCGTACTACCCGGGTGTTTCAATCAACAGCCCCGAGAGCATGGACAAACTCGGGGTTTCGCTGGCGCACCTCGAGTCGCAATGCAGGAATTTCTATGATTCCGCGGAAGTCGAGGCTGTTTTCTACCCGGAGATCGAGAAACTACTTCTTGAGTACTTCCCGGATGCAACCGACGCACTGGTCTACAACCACGATGTATTCGACAAGGATTATCAGGGCGATCGAACGGAAGATCAGGATGCAAAGAACCCTGGCGTGAACGGCAGCTATGTCAACCTTGTCCACAATGATCTGAATGACAACAGCGGTCGTGTGCGCTGCCGTGAACTGCTGACAAGCAACTTGCGCAACTTCGGCCGTCGCCAGAACTACACCGAGGCCGAGGCCGACGCGAAAATGTCGCGCCGGTTCATGTCGCTCAATCTCGCCAAGCCGATGGAAACAGTGGGACAAAATCCGTTCATTCTGTGCGCATGGCCCTCGTTCGCCCGGCAGCCGTACATCACGAATTACCGGATTTACGATGATCGTGTTGGCGAAACGACCCGATTCACCAACGACCCGGGGCATGAGTGGTACTGGTTCCCGCAGCAGAAATCGACAGAAGTATCGATGCTGAAGTGTTACGACTCCGTCACGGACGGCTCGGTATCGCGCTGGTCGTTCCACACCGCCTGCTATGATCCCACAGCACCGGCTGATGCACCCTGTCGCAAGAATGTCGTGGTGCGTAGTTATGTCTTCTTCTGAGCGGATGTACCATTTGTTGTGCGAGGCGACGCCGGAATGCACTAGACCGTGAAATCTGCAACAGATCCCATCTTGCTGGACGATGGGATCTGATCTTGCCTGGGTCAAAGGCCATGCTGTTGAGTGCGGTCCAGATGGATGTGTGACAACTGAAAGCGATGGATTTGAGATCGCGGGCGATCCATAGCAGGTAAAGACGCTGTTTTGGTACTTGTGTGCATCCGATGATCTTCAGTCTGATTCTGGTCAGGCGGATGTGTCGAAACCCGTTCATGCCCCCTTTGCCTCCCGGGTCCCACTGATTGTGAGACTTCACGCGAATGGGTGTACCAACCGCGTGACACAGATTGTCACCACTTCGGGCCCCGTCTGTGTACGACGGTGGAAATCGCGTTTGTGAATCTGGAAATACCTGTGTCTAACTGTCAAGATGACCGGCTGACAACTGGCTCAATCGAGGAGACCAACGCACATGAAATCCCGGAAACGTAAACTGCTTTCAAGCGCCGTCATCCCGGCTGCGGTCAGTATGAGTACGGCAATTGCCATTGGTGCCATGCCGGTCCCATGCGGTCGGAACTCCTTGAGCGAAGGGATCTACAGTTCTGCCACAGTGAATCCCGAAGCACTGCCGACCGGTGCATCTGCCGGTTGTAACGCATGTGCGGGATGCGGTGCGGCCTGTGGCGCAGCGTGCGGCGGCTGTGGTGCGGCTTGCGGCGGCTGTGGCGCGGCCTGTGGTGCGGCTTGCGGTGGTTGCGCAGCCTGTGGTGCGTGCAACCCTTGTGCGGCATGCAATCCCTGCGCCTGCGAAGAAGATCCATGCAATCCGTGTGCATGCGCTGACCCGTGTGGTGCATGCAATCCCTGCGCAGCAGATGAAGGCTGAGACCTTGACATTGAATTACAGGTTGCTGCGGAGTGCCTTTGCTGATGCGAACACTCTGCAGCAAGCTGATCATGTTTGTTCACGATAATGTGAAACGCGCCATCGTGCGCAGCTACTCGGTTGTTCTCATTCTTGCCATGACGTTCATGGCACCGCACGTGTCGCGTGCAGGCGCCGATACCATCATTTCCGCCAGTGAAGCCTTCAACCTGATGGACGAGGACAATCTCCGCATCATCGATGTACGCACGCCGCGGGAATGGCAGAAAACAGGTATTCCGGCCGGTGCATTTCGGCTGACGTACGTCCGTGGTCTGGACGCCGCGCGCAATTTGGTCCAGTTCGTGCGCGAGATCACCGACAACGATCCGACTCAACCCGTCGCCCTGATTTGCGCAGCCGGGGTACGATCGAATCACGCTGCCACAATATTGCGGAATTCCGGATTCAGGAACGTGTTCAACATTGCCGAAGGCATGCAGGGGAACCACCACGGAATTGGCTGGCTTGCACAAGGGCTGCCACTCGACAAGATCGAACCGGATTGAACTGCGGCTATTCCTGCCCCGGTTTTCCGCACGACACGGGTTATCTTAAGGTATCCGTTGAATGTGAAACCTTGCGTTACGCAGCGTAACGCATGACTTCGTCGCGTTCAGCCTGCAAACGATCGAGGTCGAATCCGTAAAGTTCTGCGGCGTGTCCGCAAAGCACATGATGCGCGTCTTCCGGATTCAGTTCCTCGCGAATCTGCGAAATGAACCGGGCACTCGACGGAAAAGACCCTTCGTCATGCGGGTAGTCGTTCCCCCACATCAAGACTCGTGTCCCCGTAAACACCCGATTGTGGAGTGCAACAGGGTCGTTGGTCACCGTGATCGCCCCCTGCCGGAGGAAGTACTCGCTCGGTTTGAGTTCAAGTCGTCGCATGCCGAGGTGTCGTTGCTCGTTCATCTGATCCATTGCATGAAGAACCCATGCAAGCCATCCGCACTCGGCTTCCGTGACGACAATCTTGAGCTGTGGATGGTTTTCCAGCACACCCGAACCGGTGAGTTCGACGATGGGCGCCATGCCTGCCGCCATGCCGATAACTGTCGACGCCAGCAATTCCGCACTGCCCGCTTCATTGTCGGAAAACTTCTTGTACTCTCCGAGGCGTTCCTCCGGCAGTGCGGAGAGATCGACGAAATCGGCGTGAAATGCGACATTCCCGCCGAACACATGAAACGTCAACGGAATGCCAGCCTCTTCGGCAAGCGACCAGAGGGGCTCATAGGCAGGATCCCGGTACGGGCGCCAGGGGACATTGATCGGCAGAAAGAGCGTGCAGAACCCGCGTTCGATGACACGTCTGGCTTCGTCCATCATGGCGTCGAGGTCGTCGGTTGCTATCATCGCTGCGGGCTTGAGCCGGTGTTCCTGTCCCGCAAAGACATCCTGGACAAAGTCGTTGTGGGCGCGTGCCCACGCGTGAGAAAACTCGGCAGTATCCGTGCCGCGTGAGACCGAAAGGCCGATGTTGGGGAACATGACCGCCGCATCGACACCTTCAAGCGCCATGTCCGACAGTCGCCTCTCGATATCAGTGCCCTGACTCGGATCAGTTCTGAATTCCTTCATGAGATCGGTCGGACCGAGCGGTTTCTCAGGAGCGCGCGGCACCGCAACACCATCGATCAGGAAATCGAGATGACCATCCGCATCAACCGTCAGTTCGGGAAGCATCGCCCGGAATCTTTCGGGCAGATATGCCCGCATTGCTTCAGGTTCACCGACATGTGCGTCAGCCGATATGACGACATCATGTAAGATCGGGTGTTCCTTTCTCATGATGAGTTCCTCCGGATATCCGGTACTGTCGTATGGCCGTTAGCGTCCTGTTCGGGCCAGGCTCCGGATCAGTGGCGCAATCCGTCCCCATCGTGATCAGGACTTGCCGTACTGCCCGTGATGCGTCTTGCCAGGTACTGACAGAACTCGAAATTGGGGCGCTCAAGATAACTGAGGTGTCCGCTGCTGGCCATTGGACCCTTCATTCCACGATACACCGCCGCTGTTCCGACCTTGTCCTCTGCGTTGACCGCGTCGAGTATCTCCTTCGCCCGTGCTACGTAGTCCGCACCGTTGGGATCCCCGATGAAATCCGGCGCCATGCCACCGCCGTAGACCATCGAAACCTGTCCGACACCACGCGGCTGCAGGATCAGATACCAGAAGTATCCCGGTGAAAGCGTGATCATGTGCGACGGGTAGATGGTAATCAGGGCTGTAGTCCGACGCCACTCGCCCTCCAGATAACGGCATGACGGATGTGCGTTGGCCAGCTCGAATTCGGATTCCTTGGTGATCCAGTGGTAGTTGTATGCATCGCCGCCAGGCGGCATGTCCATCTCCTCGATCCGCGACTGATCACCGATGGTTCCCCGGTGGAGTTGAAACAGGTGATAACTTTCCATGAAGTTCTCGGCCAGTATCTTCCAGTTCGTATCCCAGACGTGTTCCTCCCGGAAGGTCTCGCTGTAGTTCTCGAACTGATAACGACCGGTAATCTTCTCCAGAATCGGTGCAAAACGGCGCGAAACCGGTTCAATGTCGGGATTGAGTGAAACATAGATCCACCCGTCCCACGTCTCGCACCGAATTGTCGGCAGACGATAATCTTCCTTTCGAAATTCCGGACTTTGCTCCATCCAGCGCGCGTTGCGTAATCGCCCGTCGATTCCATAGGTCCAGGCGTGATACGGACAGGTTATGAAGCGGCAATTGCCACGTCCTTCAAGCAGCACACTCATCCGGTGCAGACAGACATTGGAAAATGCCCGGATCACGTTCTGGTGGTCCCGTATGACCACAACCGGCTGATCGGCAATCTCCATCGTGAGATAGTCGCCAGGATTGGCAACGGCGTCGACCCGACCGGCACAGATCCATTCGCGGGCGAAAATGTACCGGTTCTCAAGCTCGAGGAATGCCGGAGACGTATAGATTTCACGCGGTGCGGCACGCGCGGCAGACAGCGGCCGCTCGGCATTTGTCCGGAGCTTTTCCAGAATACGGTCGATCTCGATATGCGACGTCATTGACAAGATCATCCTCTGTCATGGACATGAAATTCTGTCCGGTGCCTCAACCCCGTTCCGTTCGCATCATGTCCCGCATCACGAGCTGATCGAGCCTGTGATGCAGGGAATCCCAGAATGGTGCGTAGAAATGCTGCCGCCAGACAGGGCTTTTCCGCCCCGCCTGTACAGACTCGATCGCCACCTGATCTTCCTGATGGAAAATGTTGAAGGTCCTGTTGACCGCCGCTTCCTGTTCCTGAAATCGCGGATCAGCGAGCGCTTCCGTTGAATAGAACCGCAGGTGCTGCAACGCCGTGACGCCCGGCGCCAGGGGAAGTGCAATGTTGACCTTGGCATAGGCGTCGAGGAACGGAACATTGAGATTCGGATATACGGTCGTGAAGTAGCCGTGATCCGGTTGTCGCGACGTGTCATGCCCTGCCGTCGGCAAATGGACAGGATCGTACGTCTTTCCGGATTTCTGACGGTTGTGCGAGAATGCAATGAGCGCACCGTCAACAAAGAGATCAAATCGCGGTGTTCCGTCGGACTCGACTCGGGGAACTTCCGGTGACTTTCGGTAGATGGCATGCGTGAACGCTTCGTGGAGAAGGTTGATCGACGCATTCTCGAGATAGGTCTTCCAGTTCGCGGCAACGGTTCGACGCAGAATGAGGGGTTTCCCGTTCACATCGCGTGCCGGAACAAGACGGTCGATGGCGTAGTCTCGCGAAACCACGCGGGACCAGGGTTCGAGCCAGTCGTCGACACCATCCGCCTGTCCATCGACGTTGACGAACACGATGCCGAAGCGAACGGCGCTGCGAACCTCTATCAGGTCGCCGTTCCAGGGGGTCAACCCTTCGGGACCGCAATCAGGACGCGTATCCCAGAATGGTGCAGCGGTCAGTCTGCCCGAAAGATCGAATTGCATGCCGTGATAAAGGGTGCTGATTTCCTGCAGGCCATGGCCCGGATGCATCACTGCAAGACTGCCATCATAGGGAACAATATTGTGAAACACGCGGACAACGGAGTCGGCGCCGCATACTGCAACCATCGGCACACCCAGAATGCTGAACGGGTGTACATCACCTGAATTCTCTACCTCGCATGCAAAAAGTGCCGCTACCCAGTTGCGTTCAAAGACGCGTTCCCGTTCCAGTTCCAGCCACGCATCCGAGATGAATGCCGGCGCCGGAAGTGTTCGTGCGCGATCGATCGGTTCCATGACGGCAGCGACTTCGTCGGGCGTCGTGAGGCTGTGCAACCGCGGATCCAGGTTCACATTCTCGCTGTATGGGTGAGATGCGTCCAAGCGAGGCTCCCTTCACACGGTTCCGGAAACTTGCGCAAGCCGCTCCTGCAGCATTCGAATGACGATCTCCGGATGTTCCAGTGGTCCGTAGTGCCCGCACCGTTCAAGTATCGACAACCCGGCTCCCTTCGTTTCCTTGACGATTTCCTGGGAATGCGCCAGTGGCGTGATCGTATCCTGTCGTCCACCGATAACAAGGACCGGGCAAGTGATTTCGCGAAGGAGAGGTCGGCTGTCGGGCCTGCTCATGATGACCATCATCTGATTGATGAAGGCGTCACTGTCGATCCGGTATGCCATTTCCGTCAGTGTATACATGAGAGCAGCATCGGTGCGGCGGTCCGGATGTACAGCGTTCGGTAACGTATCTTGAACAAGATCACGATAACCGCCGTTCCTGGCGATCTCGATCATACGCAAACGCTCTTGCGTCTTTTCATCCGTATCTGCACGCGCCGACGTGTTGACGAGTGCCAGGAAACTGATCCGCTCCGGTGCGCGTCGCATCAACTCGAATGCGATGTAGCCTCCCATCGAAAACCCGACAACGGCAAACGGCCGGTCGCGACCATCAAGCACATTCAATGCCGCCTCCTCGACGGACTGTTCGTGCAGGATATTCGGTGTCACGACATGATAATCGGGTGCCAGCGCAGAGGCATGGTCGGACCACATCGTCTTGTCATCGAAAAGCCCGTGAATGAAAACAACCGTCATTGTGCGGTTCATCGGTGACTCCTCCTCACGCCGCGCTGACAACCGATATTCCGGTCAGCGTGAATCACGTAATCGGGGTCATGCCCGGTCACTGTCGTTGTGCATGATCAGAACGGCAACGAGTATCAACATGATCGACACAACGACAATGATCGTGCCGATTGCATTGATCTCCGGTGTAATGCCGCGCCGGATGACCGACCAGATGTACATGGGCAGCGTGTTGTCCCGTCCTGTGAGAAAGAAGGTCACGGGAATTTCGTCGAAGGAAAGCGTGAAGGATATCAGTGATGATCCGATCACCGCCGATCGAATGTTGGGGAGCGTGACATAACAGAACGTCTTCCACGGCGTGGCCCCGAGATCAGCAGACGCCTCCTCGATTCGACGGTCAAACCTCTGCAGGCGTGCATAGACATTCGTCACCACAATTGCCGTGAGCGCCGTGCCATGTCCGACAATAACCGTCCAGATGCTGAGTTCGAGACCGACCGACCTGAAGAAGGTCAGCATCGAGACACCGGTAATCAGCCCGGGAAGGGTGATTGGCAGAATGACAAGCCGACGAAAGACGGTCTTTCCAGGGAAGTGATAACGATCCAGCGCCAGAGCAGTCGGGATCCCGATGACAAGGCAGATGGCAACCGCCGCCAGACCGACAATGACCGAGTTCCACAGGGCGGTCATGAGATCCGGGTTGTTGAGTGCCTGCACGTACCAGTTGAACGTGAATTCCTCGAGCGGCAGCCGCGTGATCGAATTGGAATTGAAACTGAAGACAACAAGCGTCGCGATCGGCACATAGAGAAACGCGAGCACACACATTGCCGAAATACCGAGTCCGGTGTGTGCAAGGTCGGTCTTGCGGCGACGCGCCTCTGCCGGTCCGATAACGGCCATCTCACGGCACTCCGTGCAGGATGACGCGAACCCGGAACCTGTGCACGATCCGGCTCATCCGAGATTGATCCTGCCAGCGCGTTCCAGCTTGTCCGACGCGGTAATGACACCGAGCACGATCACGAGCAGCACAACGCCAAGCGCAGATCCCAGCGGCCAGTTCATCGCCATACCAAACTGGGTGGCAACAACATTGGCGATCATGTTCGAGTACGGGCCGCCGACAAGGATCGGTGATATGAAATCACCGATCGACAGGCCGAATGTGAACGTGAAACCCGCGAGAACACCGGGCATCGAAAGGGGCAGGGTTATGTTGATGAAAGTACGGAATCTGGGCGCCCCGAGATCCTTGGACGCCTCGATCAGACTTGGCGGTATCTTTTCCAGGGAGGCGTAGATCGGCATGACCATGAAGGGTGTGAAGATGTAGGCCATCGTCACGATCATGGCGCCCTGATTGTAGAGAAAGATCGTTGAGGGTTCGGAAATGATGCCCGCCCACATCAGGAACGAATTGAGGATTCCCTCACTCCCCAGGATTGTCTTCCATGTATAGGCACGCAACAGATAGGAAACCCAGAGCGGCACGATAGTTGCCGTGTAGAGAAACAGGCGAAGCCGGTCCGACTGCACGCGAAACGCCAGAAAGTACGCCAGGGGATACGACAGCAGGAAGGCGCAAACCGAAACGGCAGCGGCGACCCAGAGGCTGCGAAGCAGCACACTGAAGTACTGCGGGTCAGCGATCAGCGTGAAGTAATTTCCGAACTGGAAATCCGGTATGTGAAACGGGAATTGCCGGGAATAGAAACTGATCGCCAGCATGATGAGGTATGGAACAAGGAGAACCGTTCCCCACCAGAGCGCCGGTACGGAGAATAGCGCCCAGAATCCCGCCACGCGACGTATACGGTAGGGCCTCATGCAAGATCGTCCGCAGAGATTGCTGCCACCTCGGCCGGGTCGAACAGCCTGAGAGACGCAGGCCAGACGGTACACCTCACTTCATCACCCGCTTCCGGCATGGCGGCGGCCGAAAGGGCAGTCTCAAGCTGGTGCTGTATCATCACCGGTTGTGATGCTCCGACATCCACATCGAGGCGTACGGCATGTCCGCTGAAGAACAGTTCGCGGACTGTTCCCTTGAAGACCTGGCTTCCTTCCGCCGGTTGCTCGTCACCGCGCAGCAGACGGATCTTTTCTGGCCGCATGAAGAGCGATCGATTGCTGCCGTCGGGCACATCATGAATGTCGGGGAGCTGAAGTGTGAGTTCGCCAGTTCGCACAACAGCAGCTGTGCCATTGCGTGTGACAGTCACTGGCAACATGTTCGAGGCACCGAGAAACTCCGCGACATATGCCGTCCCGGGTTTGTCGTAGAGTTCGGTCGGACTGCCGATCTGCTCGATGCGGCCAGCCCGCATCACCAGTATACGATCCGACATGATCATGGCCTCGGTCTGATCGTGAGTCACCATGACAAAGGTTATGCCAACCCGGTCGTGTATGTGCCGCAATTCGACTTGCATGGATTCCTTGAGACGGGCGTCGAGCGCCGACATCGGTTCGTCAAGCAGGAGAATGCGCGGGCGATTGATCAGTGCACGCGCCAGCGCGACCCGTTGACGCTGGCCGACAGATAGTTGGGATGGTTTGCGCCGACCCATTTGCGGCAGCTCGATGAGTTCGAGCATCTGTCCGACCCGGGTTTCGATATCGCGCCGTGCAACACCCGCGATCTTGAGCCCGTAGCCGATGTTCTCTGCGGCTGTCATGTGCGGGAACAGCGCAAAATCCTGAAACATCATGTTGATGTCACGACGGTACGGGGGCTGCTCGGTTATATCCGTGCCGTCCAGCAGAACCGCACCACTGTCAGGATATTCAAAGCCGCCGATCACGCGCAGCGTTGTCGTCTTGCCACAACCGGACGGACCAAGCATCGTGAGATACTCGCCGTCACGAATGTCAAATGAAACATTGTCGACAGCAAGTACACCACCGCGGAAACGTTTCGTGACGTCCTGCAGTTCAAGTACAGGCTTCATGTGTGTTACCTGTGCAATACGGCGACCTGCGTCGACAGGTCGCCGATTCACTTCACATTGTTACTGTGCAGCCTTTACGGCATTCCAGGTGTTGATATAGGCATCGACACGCGCGGGTTCTTCCCAGAGAACCAGGCCATCGATGTATTTGAAGTCGGCCAGATTGAGGGCATCAAAGGTGGCCTCGTCAAGGCACTCCCTGAGCACAACCGGATTCGAACCCGAGTAACCCGTGACATTCACGACACCGCACTGCCCACCGGGCGCCGTTGCGAAATCAAGCCACTTGTACGCGCAATCACTGTTCGGTGTTCCCGCAACGATCTGCCAGGCATCGGCCCAGCCATCCGCTTTTTCGAGGGGAATGAACTCGATCATCTCGATTCCCTCATCGGCAAGGAGCGCTGACTGATAACCTCCCCAGGTGTTGGAAATCGTTACTTCGCCATTCGCATAAAGGTTCACGAGTTCGCCGGCTGTCGACCAGAACTTGCGAATACGCGGCTTCAGATCGATGAGTTTGTCACGAACTGCAGCAAGCTGATCATCGGACAGGTCATAGACATTGACGTCCGTTCCGAAGAGCATGCGTGCGACGATGTAGATATTGGTCTTGTCGTCCCACAGGCTGACGGTACCGGCCAGCGCATCATCTTCCCACAGCGACGTTATGCTTTCTGGCGCCATATCGAACTTGTCGGCGCGGTACATGAAGGGAATCGAGCCCCAGGTGAACGGGACTCCGTACACGCCGCCCTCGTAATTCACGCCGACATGATTGCGAAAACTCTCGTAGAGTTCCTCCCAACGCGGCACGCGGGATATGTCGATCTCCTCGACAAGACCGGCCTTCATCAGGATGGTTGTCGTGTCGACTGAAGGCGAGACCAGATCGTAGACTCCGCCACCTGCTGCGAGTTTGGCAGGATACTCGTCATTGGAACCGACGTATGTCGGCGTCACGCTGCAACCGCTCTCCGCCTCGAATATCTCCACAAAGGAAGGATCCGTGTAACCTTCCCAGGTAAGAACACTGAGTTCTCCTTCCGCCTGTACTGAACCGCCTGCCGCGACAAGTGTCAGCAAGGCGGCTGATACAACGCCGTACATAGCGTGACGTTTGGCTGGCATGTTCATTCCTCCTCTGTCCAACATGATGATTGTTCGGGATAAGCTGACCGTATCACGACGATGGTTGTGGTGCTATCAGACACGTTTGCCGCGCGGGATGTTCCGTTCAGGATAATGCCTGCAAAAAATTGCGCCGCTGACTTTCACCCGCCGTAAAACACCGGACGCGCCGGAATGACGCCCGCGCATTGCAACAGGTCCCGGCGACCGGTTTTCCACAAGGCTGAAACGATGGAAAACCACGGTCGATGTCAGACGCAAACAAACCGGTTTTCGCAAACACAGTCTCGCCGCCTGTACTGATCTTGTCTTCGACAACGCATTTCGGACACCTTCTGACCGATCCCCGACGCTTTCAGAGGTCTCTCCGAACCGCGTTCACGCCCCGGGAAGAAACGGCCTACATCGGGGTCCTCGAGCAACGAGTCACCGTGGCTGGCCATGACGAGGCCGGAGACGAGAACACAGCCAATATCGGCGAATTCCAGGCCTTTCTTTGCGTTCTGCTCCACCATCGCGGCGTTGCCGCTCGTCCCGGATTTCAAACACCATGTCAATGAAGCGGGGGCTGCCATTCAGCGTGTTTCAGTCGTGAACAGAAGCGTTCGGTATCCGGCCCCTTATGGAGCGACAACGATTTCCGCGTCCGGGAAGAAAGCATGAAATGCGAATGCAAAGTCAACAGCGTAGGGGACATCGATCATGCCGTCCTCGGTCTCGCGCTGTACGGTGACATTTCCGACATCAAATCCGAACTCAATTCTCCGGTCATCAAGGGCTGATGCCTGCCCCGGTTCCCAGGTGATGACGAGGTCGTCAACAACCAGTCGGCCGTTTTCACGAATAAAGTCCAGCGACCATGCCCGTTCGCCGACGCGAACAACACGCGCAAGCGGTGCAATTTCCCCAGGGAGTTCACCTTTGAAGAAACCGTACGGCGCACTCCGTGAGTCATAGCCACTGTAAGGATTGACACCATAGTCCCGCGCTGACGGATCGTTCGGTATCTGAACGAGTCCATCCGGATAGCGTTCCCTGAAGCGGGCAAATGATTCCAGTCGCGAGGGCCATTTGGCAAGGCGGAGACCGTTGAGTTCGCCGACGATTGCCCGGCCCGTGAACTGTTGCCACCAGCTCTCGGTTTGCCGGTCATACATCACGAGGTCCGAATTCCGCAGCTTGCCGGTAACGCCGAATTCCAGTTCGGTGCCATTGACCACCCGTTGGAACACAATTCCCGTGTTGCACAACGGACAGAAGGTCACAACCAGCGGCACACCCGCGATCTCGTCGTTGACGATCTCGTGCCACATGAGAATTCGCAGCGGATACGCGCGTGCTTCGTTCCCCACACGCAGACTGATGACAGGTTCGACGTCGGCCAGGTCATCGATGTCGGAGACCGGCACGAACTGCGGGTCATCGATCGACGGAATTCCATCCTTTGGCGGTCCACCCGAGAGAATCTCTGTCAGTTCAATCGAGCGATTGTCGAAATCCGTTTGCGGCCACTCATGTTTCCAGGAATCCTCGGGCGAATAACCAGACGCTGTTGTCGCAATCAGACCAACGAGTATGCACGCGAATGCCGGTAAATTTTTGCTCACCTTCAGCTCCATGACGCGACAGCTTGATCCACGGTCCGGGCAAGAAGTTCGACAATCTCTTCGAGGTCCGTGCGAGTCGCATTGTACGGAGGCGAGACGATAATCTGGTCGCCCTTCTTACCGTCCACGTTTCCGCCTGTCGGATAGACAATCAGGCCGTTTTCGAATCCGCACTTCATCACACGCTGGAACATGCGCGCAGCCGGCGGGAACGGCTCCTTTGCGATGAGATCCTCGACAAGTTCAATCCCGAAAAAATATCCCCTTCCCCTGATATCACCGACGTACGGGTTTTCCGCAAACGTCCGTTCGAGCAGTTCCCGAAGGTATACGCCGTTTCGCGCAACCTGTCGCACGAGATCATCCCGTTCAATGATCTTCTGAACAGCAAGTCCGGCCGCGCAGGACGTCGTGTGGGCTGTAAATGTATGTCCCGTCACGGGCATGCCATAGACCCGGTAAATCGGTTCCGCGACCCTGTCGCTGAACACGGTGGCACCCAGGGGCAGGTAGCCTCCGCCGAGTCCCTTGGCAATCGACATGAGATCCGGTTCAACCCCGTCGTATTCCAGCGCCCGCCAGGTTCCGCATCGGCCGACGCCGCACATGACCTCGTCCGCAATCATCAGGACTCCGTGACGGTCGCAGATCTCACGCACCATTCGTGCATAGCCTTCGGGCGCAGGAACCGCACCACCGGCTGCGCCAACAACCGGTTCGAAAATGAATGCAGCCACTTTGTCTGCACCGAGTCGGACGATTTCGTTCTCGAGTTCCTGTGCACAGTGTCGTGCTACATCGTCTGCTGCCACATTGGGTGGCGGTCTGTAGCGGTTCACCGGCGAAAGATGGCTGGCCTCCAGCAGAGAGCCGGTGTACGGCTCCTGACGGGCAAGGAATCCCGAAACCGAAAGCGCACCCAGCGTGTTTCCGTGCCACGAGCGCTGTCTGCTGATGAAACGCCGCCTGGATTTCTCTCCTCTCGCAGAGTGATACTGCAGCGCCATCTTGAGACAACCCTCGACGGACTCCGAACCGCCTGTCGTGAATACAACGCGCTTGAGGTCACCGCCCGACTTCCGTCGTATGTGTTCTGCGAGTTCCTCCGCAGCATCGCTGCGAAAGTGATACCTGTAGCCGAATGCAATCTGATCAAGCTGACGCTTGATTGCATCGTTGACCTCTTCGTTGCCGTGCCCGATGCAGAACGTGGCAGGGCCACCGGATGCGTCAATGTAGCGTTTTCCGTCACGGTCCCAGACATGAATTCCCTTGCCTGACTCAATGAGAGGCAGGCGGGCAAGCGGGTCGTCGATCATCGTGTTGTCCAGACATCAATCACGGGGGATTCGATACCCCTTTGCAGTCATCGGTTCAACGAATGATCACGTTGTTCAATCTACGGGTGTCAACGCAGATACATGACCGTCCTGAGCTCATCGAGACGAAGTGGAGAACGTGCGCAGCGAGACAGCAACGACGGAGCGCCAGGTTTCCGGAGTTTCCATCGGTGTATCGGACGGGTGCTTTCATCAAAATGCTGGTCGGAGTGGGAGGATTTGAACCTCCGGCCCCTGCCTCCCGAAGACAGTGCTCTACCAGGCTGAGCTACACTCCGATGTGACAGGCTCAGTGCGCGATACGACCTGTTCAGATCAGGCTCGCTGTATATATCTGCTCCCGGGACATCGCAATACACGCAGGTCCGACGCCCCTGGTATCTTCAAACACCTGGATCGCAGCGTGCAAGAAGGCACGACAGAATGAGGTCGTGCCGAAACGGCTGTCAGTGATCACAGGACCGCGACTGAAAGATCCGGGTAGACGGGCGAAAACATTCAGATTGCTTCGAAGCACCTGCTCGGTCAGACAAGGCCGAAATGACCACGTCGTCGGTCACCCCGCAGGCACAGTGTTATGTCAAGCCGGTACTTGTGCGTGGAACGAATCAGTACATGTGATGCGATTCAGTAACCCCGGGCCAGGTTGAACTGGACCAGCGACCGCAGTGTCGTGCCACAGTCGTTGTCCGGAAGATCGTCCAGCGACTGGAAAGCAAGGCCTGCAAAATCGCGCGCCGCGGTCATGGCGTCCTCGAGTGCATCGCACCTGTTCAATATATCCACCGTATGCGCGAAGTTCTCATCCTGGTGGACACCATGTCCTAATGCATGTTCCAGGAAACTCCGCTCTGACGCCGTCACACGCTCCATGGCGAGGATCAGGGGAAGCGTGACCTTACCTTCCTTGAAATCGTTGCCGACACTCTTGCCAAACTGTTGCAGTCGTGCCGAATAATCGAGAACATCATCAACCAGTTGGAAGGCAATACCAAGATTCATGCCAAAACGACTGGCCACATCACGCGTCCCTTTCGGGCTCGGCGCGATCATCGCCCCCACTTCTGCAGACGCTGCGAAAAGCGTTGCCGTCTTTGATCGAATGACATTGATATATGAATCTACCGACACCGTGAGGTCGTTGGAAATGAGGATCTGATTGATCTCGCCCTCGGAGATAATTGCAGAAGCATCCGAAAGTACCTTCAGGACACCCAGATCCCCGTCGTCCACCATCAGCTGAAACGCACGCGTGAAGAGAAAATCTCCGACGAGAACCGCCAACGGGTTACCGAACGTTTCGTTGGTTGATGCATTTCCGCGGCGCAGATCACTGTTGTCCACGACATCGTCGTGCATAAGCGTCGCCGTGTGGATGAACTCGACGCAGGCCGCCAGAAAGACATGGCGTGAACCTTCGTATCCGTACATGCGCGCGAACAGGATCATCAGAAGGGGCCGGATACGCTTGCCGCCGGCAAGTATCAGATGATTGGCAATCCTGGGTGCCTCATCCAGGTGGCTTCGAAGACCCAACTGGAGCACATCTTCGACTTTCTCGAGATCGGCACCGACGCATGTCGGAAGCTTGATGAACGTCTGTTCAGGTTGGTCCGGAACAGAGGAATCTTTCAATGCATGTGCCAACACGACTGCGCCCCAATGTGAATTGTACAAGGCAAGGCCGATGCGCTTGCGTCCTGATGCGGGAGCGAAACTGCATTACCGTTGAACGAGTATCTATCAGACCCACCGTCACGATGTAACCCGACGAGATGCCAACAAACCAGTGTACTCAATACAAGGCAGTTCATAATCTTGGACAGGAACGCACGGTTTCATCAACGGACTGTGATGCATGTTCAGGAAATCAGACTCACGCTTCAGATGTTCGACGAGACTGCACGACACGGCTTGATTGAGCGGACAGATTCCGAACATGATGGCCTGTTGCGGTTTGCGATTCCGCCAGTGCGAACTACGGCGTACCGGAAAGGCACCTGCAATGCGTTGCATTCGAAATCACAAGTGGCAATCGACCGGCACGTGTCATGAGAGAGGTTTTTCGCACCAACGACCTGGTCCAGCTTTCGTGGGCCCGTGCCCTTCTGTCAGATGCCGGCATCGAAAACGAGGTCTTTGATCAGTACACGAGCGTGATCGAAGGCAACATCTGTGCAATCGAACGACGACTGCTCGTGCTCGATGAAGATGCGACTGACGCGTACTCCATTCTGGTGGACGCCGGTCTTCATGATGGTTGATCCCGTCAAGACGATCTACGGCGGCAAGGTCAGTTATTTACCTGCGGCGACGGGTCTGCCGCCGACAACCGACACGATTCTGCTCGCAGCCTCCATCGAAGCGGGTTCGAACGACACGATCCTTGAAGCGGGCTGCGGTTCCGGTGTCGCATCACTTTGCCTGGCGTCACGCTGTCACGAATGCAGTATCGTCGGACTTGAACTGAATGAACGCGTCGCACGAGAAGCAGCAGAAAATATCGCACTCAACGATGTCGGTCACCGGGTCAGTGTTCGAACGGGTGACGTCAATGAATTTCGGCATGCGCAAAAGCCATTCTCGTTTGTCATGACCAACCCGCCGTGGCATCCGCCTGGCAGCTCACGGGCACCCGGGGAGAAAACCCGTGAGGGTGCGGTCGTCGAGTCCATACCGCTTGTTGCGTGGATACGCGCGTGTATTCGATTGCTGGCAGACAGGGGCACATTGGTGACGTTGCACCGTCCCGAACGTCTCGGTGACATACTCCGCGCCCTTGACGGAACCGCTGGCGCCATCGACCTGTTTCCGCTCTGGCCTCGCAATGACGGTTCACCAGCCAAACGTGTTCTTGTCCGCGCAGTCAAGGGATCAAAGCAACCGTCCCGCCTCCTTTCCGGCCTGACCCTGCATACGCAAACCGGCGACTATACAGACCAGGCGAATGAGATCTTGCGGGGCGAAAAGGCGATCATGTGGGAATGATCAGTGGTCCGGCTTCATCAGTGCAAGGCATGCCGGAGCGGAGGTTCCTGCAGATGGCACCGGTTGGCAAGGAACTGAGGTCAGATGTAACCGAAACTGTTCCGAAGATTCTCAGCAACAGCGGCACTTATGCAAAGGTCGGATCAGGTCCGGGTGCGTTTACCGAAAAGACAAGGGAGACACCCGGACTTGAGTGTCTCCCTCCAACACGCCAGCGCACAATCGTGCGCCGGAGTCACGGAATCAAAGTCCAGCCTTGACCTCTTCAAACATAACCTGAATCTGATCTTCCGGCGTCATCGGAATCTGGAATATTCCCGATGAAAGCAGCTCATCCGGGTTTTTCGACAAACCGCGTTCATTGAGCTGTTCGGCTGTGACCATTTCGTAAGCCCGCTGGTTCGCATGACCGTAACCGTAATCGACGATCTCGTAGGCGCCGGCTTCGGCGGAGAGGTAGGAGTCAACAACCTCATAGGCCCTGTCGATAATCGTATCGTTCCGTGCGTCATTCATCGTAGTGCGAACAAGACCGCACACCCAGGTCATGGCACCCTCTTTGGGTTTCATGAACGCGACCGGGTGGCCTTCTCCCCTGAGCGTGACAATTGATGAATTCCAGGTTGCCGCTGCCACCAGTTCGCCGGATGCCAGCGACTGTTCTACATCGGTCATGCTTGTTGCGTAGTAACGCAGGAGCGGCAGTTGCTCACGAAGCAGATTGGCAACCGTTTCCATGTCGGCCGGATCAGTCAGATCGTAAGGATTGTCCAGGCCTGCATAGATCCCGGCGACAGCAACGCCGTCGATCAGGCTGTCAATCATCGACAGACGACCGGAGTAATTCTGATCCCACAGTATGCCCCAGGAATGATTGGCCTCGTCAACATATTCCGGTGCGAGATCGGTACGGAACGTGACTGATGTCTGTCCCCAGTCCATCGGAACAAATACTCGTTTCCCGTCGATAATCGAGGGTTCAACGTCCTTGAGGCTTGGCAGAACCTCATCCCAGTTCGACAGACGGTCGGTATCGATTTCCGCGAGGAATCCGGCGTCGTACCACTGTTGAACCTTGTATGTGCACGGAGCCATGAGGTCGGGAGAGTATCCCGCACGCAACTTCGCGAACGCTTCTTCTTCATCAGCCCAGAATGCAAACTTCGGGCCGCATCCGTGCGTATCCATGTACTGCTGGACAAACGGAACGGAATCGTAGCCTGACCAGGTGAACACCAACGGCGTATCGGCGTCGTCACAACTTGGTGCACCTTCCTGTGCAAATGCTCCCCGTGTCAGCGGAACCATTGCAGTCGTGAAACCGAGAGCACCAAGAATCGCGTGTACGTCGCGGCGACTGTATTTTCCGCTGCGAATTCCATCCGTGACTTCCGGCATGTCCAGCTTTTCTGGATCAATGTGCTTCATGGATGCATTTTCCCTTTGTAGTTTCGGATGCCGTTGATGGCACGTGACGATAATACTCTAGCACACGGACAACGCGTTCGTTACGTCCATGTTCGAGATAGTTTCAGCCGTTCGTTCACCGTTGACAAACCCCTGAACACCACGCACGAAACCAGGAAGGAACGACACCATCATTCGGAAGAATCCCATTGCCTGCCAACGGACAGTCGCGCAGAAACGGCATGCTCTCCGGACCCGCGGCCCGGGCCTTCACACGACAAGCCGAGGGGACGATGGTTCATTGCTTCGGGAGCACCCACGCACAGTCCGGCATTCCGATTTCGCGCCTGGATTCCTCCTGAACTAGAGACGTGCGGTTTCGAGACCACGCGGAATTCGTTTCTCGTGATCGTAAAACGGCAATGTGATGACCTGTGCATCATGCCTCTCGCCGCCTGCGGTCATGAGTTCGACAGAACGATCCGGCCAATCATCTGCCTCGTCGAAGCAGACATACGCGATTCCCGAGTCCAGATAGGGTGACCAGCCACCGGAGGTGATGATGCCGACATTGCGGTTCCCCTGAACGACAATGGATTCGGAATCAGGTACGGCCCTGGGAACTCGCAGTCCGAAGAATCTCGATCTCTTGTCGGCTTTCTCGAGTGCCGCCTTGCCGATGAAATCGATATCCTTGTCGAGGTCGACAAACTGGCCGAGACCAGCTTCATAGGGTGTCATCGAGGTATCCATATCGGTGCCGTTGTCCATGATTCCGGACTCAATACGGCGAATACCCATCGCCTCGAGACTGCAAAACACCATGCCTTGCCGCTGTCCGCGATTCAGAATTTCGTTGAACATCGCCGCTCCATCAAAGTCGGGAGTCCACGGATAGAGCTCGAATCCGAGCTCGCCCGTCCATCCGGTTCGCGAAATGAGAAACGGGTGTCCTGCAATCGTCGTGCGGTGAACAGAAAAGTACTTGAAGGGGTCCGTCAGTGGCTCGTCGAGCAGATCGGCAAGAACATCCAGGGACTTCGGACCCTGTATCTGGAGCACCCATGACTCCGGGTCCCTGACGGTGACATCCATTCCCAATCCTATCGCCTGCAACCATGGAACAAATTCGCCGTCGGCCAGGACGAACCAGAAAAGATCGTCTTCCAGTTTCATCACCACACCGTCCATGATGATCCCGCCAGTTTCTCTGCATGCAATGCCATAGCGTGCACGCCCCTGGCGCAAATCAGCGATCTTGCGGCTCAACACACGCTCAAGCAAAACCTGTGCGTCCGGACCGGATATCTCGATCGGTCGTTCCGGCACGTCGAACAATGCAACACCCTTGCGCAACGTCCAGTAGTCCTCGATGGCATCCCTGGTTGTCCCGAGTGCGTAAAACCGTCGGGCATAGACGCCCAGCAAGGCATCATCCTTGAGATAAGCCGGCATCCAAGGCGACATTGCAAATCGCTTGCTGCTGATTTGCACGGTCTTGTGGGACATGGCGTAGTTCTTGCGGTCGGGACTGGGCATCACTTGTGCTTTCATTTGGTTGTTCAACAAAGTCTGCGTGCAGAATTTCTTCATGCATACGCATGTCCTTGTCAATTCGGAACACGGCAGGGAGGACTTGCCCGCGTAACGGGTGGCGGTTAAATCATCTGCATGTTCTCGCTTCAGAAAATCGCCGTTTTCGTCATCATACTGGCGGTTCTTTGGCTCGCGTTTCGCGTCGTCCGGAACCTCGAACGACGACAGAAAGAGGAAGCACGACGCAGGGCGGGGATCGGGCGTTCCGGCTTCTTTACGCGGTTTCGCCGGCGGCGCACACATGCCCGGCGTAACGCGGATCTCGAAATGCAGCCCTGCAATCAGTGTGGTGACTATGTTGCACCGGACGCCAGGGTTGCGTGTGGACGGGAAACATGCCCGTTTCCTCCAGCTTGACCGAAGCTCACACGCTTCATAGGTTCTGTCCTCGTTTCCCTGCAGACAGTCGCGATTGATCCGGAGAACCGTACGACCATGAACGCGCGTTCCCGCATCGGCTTGCCGTTTCAGGATCTGATCCGGGTATTGCAGGACTATTGGGCACAAAACGGTTGCCTCATCCTGCAGCCGCTGGACATGGAAGTCGGTGCCGGGACGTTTCACTGGGCAACCACGCTGCGATGCCTCGGACCCGAGCCCTGGAACGCAGCCTACGTGCAGCCATCACGAAGACCAACGGACGGACGGTATGGAAACAATCCCAATCGCCTGCAGCAGCACTATCAGTTCCAGGTGATCCTGAAACCTTCTCCCCCGAACCTGCAGGACCTGCTGCTCGGCAGTATCGAGGCACTTGGCATCGATCTCCAGGAACATGATTTCAGGTTTGTCGAGGACGACTGGGAAAGCCCGACACTGGGTGCATGGGGTCTTGGATGGGAAGTCTGGTGCGACGGAATGGAAATCGTGCAATTCACCTACTTCCAGCAGATGGGCGGGTTTGACTGCCGGCCCGTCTCCGGGGAGCTGACGTACGGACTCGAACGTCTGGCCATGTATCTGCAAGGGGTCGATGACTACAGGGAAATTGTCTGGAATGACTCAGGCGTGACCTATGGCGAGATCTTCGCCGACAGCGAACGCCAGAATTCGGTCTACAATTTCGAGAAGGCACGCACCGATGTCCTGGTTCGACAGTTTTCCGAAGCTGAAGAAACCTGCGAGCTGCTGGTCGCTGACGCGCTTGCTGTTCCGGCGTACGAGCAATGCATCAAGGCGAGTCACATATTCAATCTGCTCGATGCGCGCGGCGTGGTTGGTGTTGCGGAACGGGCACAGTACATCACCCGCGTGAGAGCACTCGCCCGTGCCTGTTGTACGACCTGGTTGGGAAGCCGCGGATACGACATCCCGGATCGTGCGTGATTCATGGCTGAATTTCTGCTTGAGGTACTTTCCGAGGAAATTCCGGCACGCATGCAGGAGAATGCGGCCGAAGCGCTTGCGCACGAACTCCGCGCCGCATTGGTTCGGGAACGGATCAAAACCGGCAACGCAAGACACCATGCGACACCGCGCCGGTTGACTGTGGTTCTTGAAGACCTGCCGCGCGTGCAGCCAGATCTGCAGGTCGAGCGGCTTGGACCGCGTGTCGGGGCGCCAGAGAAGGCTGTTGCCGGCTTTGCCCGTTCAGCGGGTCTTCGTGTCGACGAACTTGGTCAGTGTGCGACCAGGAAGGGTGACACCTGGTTCGCGCGCATACATGAACCAGGACGTCCAGTACCGGATGTCCTTTCCGACGCCGTACCGGCAGCACTGGGCCGCGTTCCCTGGCCCAAGTCGATGCGATGGGGTAGCCATGATCTTCGCTGGGTCCGACCAATTGTCTCGATGGTCGCAGTTTTCGACGGCGACCCTGTTTCTATCCGGTTTGGACCGGTTGAATCGGGCAATGAGACGTCAGGACATCGGTTCCTGGCTCCGGACCCGATCCGGGTCGCGTGTTTTCGTGACTACACCCAACAACTTGAGTCGGCATTTGTCATACTTGACAGACAGGCACGATGTGACCTGATTGCCGGCCAGGTCAACAGCCACTGCGAGAGATCCGGTCTGTTTCCTGACCTGAGCAAGGGCCTCCTTGCAGAACTTGCCGGGCTGGTGGAGTGGCCTGTCGTCATGACCGGAGAGTTCGACCCGGCGTTCATGTCATTGCCTGATGAAGTACTCGTCACCGAAATGATACACCATCAGCGTTACATCCCGTTGCGCGACAAGTCAGGCAACCTCTTTCCGCAGTTTGCATTCGTCGCCAACCGCCCTGCCCGGAATGAGGCAAACCTCATCGTGAGAGGAAACGAACGGGTTCTTTCTGCACGACTCGCTGACGGACAGTTCTTCTGGGATCAGGATCGGCAGAGTACTCTTGCGGGCAGAGTCAGCCGTCTGAGCGGAATGGTATTCCACAACGAGCTCGGAACCGTCGGCGAACAGGCAGTCAGATTGCGAGATCTTGCCGGGGTACTGGCGAAACTGATCCCCGATTGCGACATGATTCAGGCACGCAATGCCGGATTGCTGGCCAAGGCAGATCTGACAACAGGAATGGTTGTCGAGTTTCCGGAACTTCAGGGAACCATGGGCGCCCACTATGCACGCCACGACGGCGAACCTGAACCCGTCGCCGGTGCGATAGCCGATCAGTACAAACCCAGGGGACCGGGAGACCAATGCCCGCGTGAGCCAGTCAGTGTTGCGCTGGCTCTGGCAGACAAGCTTGATGCGCTCACAGGGTTCTTTGCAATTGGCAGAAAGCCGACAGGTTCGGGCGACCCGCTTGCGTTGCGGCGTGCCTGTCTCGGGGTCATCAGGCTTGTTATCGAGAACAGTCTCCGTATCGATCTCGACGAAATACTGACGTCCAGTCTCACGTGTTGGCAGAACCATGGTCGAATTGAACCGAAAGAATCAGTTCACGCGGAGTTGCGTGATTTCTTCGTCGAACGTCTGCGCGTCCATCTTCGCGGAAACGACATTGCGCATGACGTCATCGAGGCCGTGATCAAGGATGCCGAACATGTCGACCTTACCATGTTGACCAGTCAGGTTGGTGTGCTTGAAGAGTTTCTGCAATCCGGTGAAGGCAGCGATCTCCTCGCAGGTTACCGTCGGGTTTCAAACATCCTGCGTATCGAAGAGACGCGGGACCGGAAACGCTATGCAGCGCCGGGCACGCAATCGACCGTCGACCTGCAGGCGTTTGATGATGCTGACCGATCGCTGGAACAATTGGCGCGTGAGACCGGAAATCACGTCGATCGCGCGATGAGAGCCGATGAATTCCGTGACGCACTCAGTGCACTTGCAATGATGCGCGAGACGATTGACACCTACTTCGATCATGTCACGGTCAACGCAGACGATCCGGTCGTGAGGGTCAGACGCCTTGGCATCCTGGCGAATCTGCGGTCGGTGTTTCACCGTGTCGCCGACTTCTCGTGCCTTGGCGGCCGACCGGATCCGGCATCGCCGAGAACGGAACAATAGAATGAGGCACTGGGTCCACCGTTTTGGTGAAAGCGAAGAACTGGCTGACGGCCGGTTCGATGCACGCAGTCTGCTGGGTGGCAAGGGCGCGAATCTGGCCGAAATGTCGCGTCTCGGGTTGCCGGTTCCACCCGGTTTCACGGTCATAACTGATGCCTGCAGGTCGTATCATGATGCTGACGGCAAGCTCCCCGAAAGCGCGTGGTCACAAATCAGCGACGCCCTGAAACATATTGAATCATCTGTTGGTCGTCGATTTGGCGGGCCCGGCGAACCGCTCCTTGTTTCCGTTCGTTCAGGTGCCGCCGCTTCGATGCCCGGCATGATGGATACGGTCCTGAATCTCGGTCTCAATGACGAGACGGTTCTTGGACTGGCGCACGCGAGTAATGACGCGCGTTTTGCCTGGGACAGTTACCGCCGGTTCATCGAGATGTATTCGGACATTGTCCTGGGTCTGCAAATCAGCGAGTTCGAGTTCATCCTGGACGAGATCAAGGATGAGCAGGCCGTTCTGGAAGACTCGGAACTATCGGCTGACGCGCTGAAAGCCACGGTCTCGCGTTACCGTGACCTTGTTGCGCAACAACTCGGCGAACCGTTTCCACAGGATCCGGTGCTGCAGCTGCACAAGGCTGTCAACGCAGTACTTGAATCATGGAACAACCGGCGTGCCCGCGAGTACCGGCGTATTCACCGAATTCCTGACTGGCCAGGTACAGCGGTCAACATTCAGGCCATGGTGTTCGGGAACATGGGGGAGAACTGTGCCACGGGTGTCGCGTTTACGCGCAATCCGGACACGGGTGAGAACGCGTTCTTTGGCGAGTATCTTGTCAATGCACAAGGTGAGGATGTGGTTGCCGGGATGCGCACTCCCGAGCCTATTCACTCGTCCGGGAACGGCACATCGCTGCAGGAGGTTCTTCCCGACGCCTACCGGCAACTGGAAGAAATCTGTGCCACGCTCGAGGAACATTTTCAGGACATTCAGGATGTTGAATTCACAGTCGAGAAGGGCCGACTGTTCATGCTGCAGACTCGCACCGCCAAGCGGAGCATACAGGCAGCACTGAAGATAGCGGTCGACATGGCCCATGAGGGTCGCATATCCCGGAACGAGGCGCTGTGCCGCATCGACCCGGTTGATCTGGACCGATTGCTTCATCCGGTTCCTGACCCCCGTGCACCGCGTGACGTCGTTGCGCGTGGACTGCCGGGTTCGCCCGGGGCGGCGTCAGGCAAGGTCGTGTTTCACGCCGACGATGCCCAAATGATGTCAGCTGACGGTCACGCCGTCATTCTTGTTCGACCCGAGACGAGTCCTGAAGATATTCACGGGATGCATGCGGCGACAGGAATCCTGACGCGTCATGGCGGACAGACGAGTCATGCGGCACTGGTCGCGCGCGGAATGGGGAGACCGTGTGTGACCGGTGCAGGTACCATTCGGGTTGATACGGAAAAGGAGTTTTTCTCGGCCGGCGACCGTGTATTTCATCGGGGTGATACCATTACCATCGACGGTTCAACCGGAGATGTGATTGCGGGTGAGATCCCGACAGTCGAGTCTGACCTGTCCGACGAGTTCCGGACATTGCTGCAGTGGGCAGACGACGTTCGCCAGTTAAGGGTCAGGGCCAATGCAGAAACGGCGGCTGATGCTCTCAAGGCGCGCGAGATGGGTGCAGAAGGTATCGGCCTGTGCCGAACCGAACACATGTTCTTCGAGGATGGCCGCATCGCAGCGATGCGTGAGATGATCATGGCCGAAGATGCTGACGGCAGAATCGCGCCATTGACCCGAATCCTGCCGATGCAGCGCGATGATTTCGTCGAGCTCTTTCGCATCATGGCAGGCATGCCGGTCACCGTGCGTCTTCTCGATCCACCGCTGCACGAGTTTCTGCCGGTCAGCAACAGGGAACTTGAGGATCTTGCCCGGCATATGGACGCGGATCTGGAGCAGATCAGGATTCGGGCAGGTTCGCTGCGTGAACTCAATCCGATGCTGGGGCACCGCGGGTGCCGTGTCGGAATTTCGCATCCCGAAATCTATGAGATGCAGATACGGGCGTTGTTGCAGGCTGCCGTACAGGCCGAGATTGCTGCCGGTGAACCGGTTCATCTCGAGATCATGGTTCCGCTCGTGTTCTCCCAGACCGAATTGTCGCGTATCCGCACGCGTATCGATCTGATCGCCGACGGGGTTCGACAGGAATTTGGTGATGTGCCAGCGTTTCTGGTCGGTACGATGATCGAGCTTCCGCGTGCCGCGTTGCGCGGCGGAGAGATCGCGGCGTGCGCCGACTTCTTCAGTTTTGGCACGAATGATCTCACACAGACGACATTCGGGATCAGTCGGGATGATTCCAGTCGGTTTCTTGAGAGTTATCAGTCAGAAGGCATTCTGGATTCTGACCCGTTCGTCAGCATTGATCGTGACGGTGTCGGGGAATTGATGGAGATCGCCGTCGCTCGGGGTCGCAAGGTTCATGCTGATCTCAAGCTTGGCATCTGCGGAGAACATGGTGGAGATCCTGATTCGATCGCGTTCTGTCACGGGATTGGCCTCGACTATGTGTCTTGTTCTCCCTACCGCGTTCCGATCGCCCGACTCGCGGCAGCGCAGGCTGCCATCAGATATCCGAGATCATCGCAGAGCCAGGGATCAGATTGCCCTTGAGGTTTTGACAGGATCAACGCCTGATCACAGTTGTCTCTGTCCAGCGGTGACGATACCTGGTTGATCGAACAGCATGCGGATACGGGAAACATCACGAACTGTCGTTCAGGTATCTGTTGTACCGAAACACCTGATGCACTGCGTCGAGGACAATGGCACAGTTCGTGACCGGCGTTTCCAGTTTCCCGGGTGCGGTTTGTCGTTCCCACGGGAATGACGGCATCCTGGAGCATCTGCGCTGGATAATCGCGCCACGGATAACGGGAGGGATGTGCGAAAACCCACGAGACGTGGCCGATTTTCCCGCAAGGACTCGCGGCCGGTTTTGACTGGAACAAACACACGCAACATGCCGGTACATGCGCGACCACGATTGTTTCGGCTCGGGATCATGGTGCAGGCCTCACACAACGCGCTGTAGCAGCGCGCCAGATCCTCACGGTCCAGGTTGCGGAAGGTCGCCGAAGGGCTGTCGCTGCGATGCTCATGCGGCACCCCACCGGCCTTCTCGAGGGCTTCGTCGACCCCTTCTCCAAGGGCGGCAAAGCTTTCGCCGCCCAGGACAACCCGAACATGGGTAAAGCCGGACCAGTGCAGGCAGAAATGCCCAGCTGTCCGGGGCTCTTGTGCTGCCTGAAGATCACCTCCTTCTCGGGACCGTGCCGGGCTTTCCAGGCACGGATCCGCCGTTCAAGGGTGCGCCGCCTACGCGGATCGAATACGGGACATGTGGCAGTCAGGTGATCAAGGAGATCGACCGGTCGCCGTGCCGGATCATTCGAGAGAATCAGTACGACATGGCGGTCGAAGATCTCGGCCAGCGGATCCCGACGGCGTCGCTCGCGCGGCGGTTCGGGTACGTCAATACCTGCCTTGATGATCCTGTAGCCGCTGGCACGGCTGATGTGCTGCTGCGCGGGTCACGCCAACAGCGGTCGGGGGATGAATTCCCCCGATCGTTCAGGTGTACCCCACCGTCTCACCTTGATTGACACTGAGTCTCACGTTGATTGTCGGGAACCAAGCGCCAAATCGTCGGGGATTCTCCACGCGTAGCAATAAACGTGCGTGTTTACGGAATAAAATTTCGACGTTGTTGGTTTGCACGCGCACACGCTGTCCTTTCAACTCTCGAAGTCGAAACAGATCAGGGATTTCGAAAGTCAGGTACAGATGAAGAACACTGGCCGTGGAAGCCTGTCGATTCAGTCAGAAAACAGCACCACACGGATTCCATATGCTGACCCCTGGATCATCCAGTCAACAAGACATACCGGCGTAACACGGTTGATACCTGGATAAACCGGATTCTTGGAACCGTATTTCATGCCCGGATCAGGTGTGACAATTCACCACGCGACCCATGCGGGTTTTTTCGGCGTTACTGGTATGTCACCCGCCAGAACGTCGGCATCGTCTCCACCCAATTCCTCGAGTCTGTCCTTGCGAATCAGTCCAATTCCCCGTGATCCGACACTGCTTCTGAGTGTACCGATCTCAATCCCGTTCGCGGTTATGGCAGTACCGGACTCAGGCAGGTTCGACGCTTGTGCCTCTATACCGAAAAGGCGTCGACGAACCGTGCCACGGAACTTCGTCCGTGCCGTGAGTTCCTGCCCGACATAGCAACCCTTTTCAAAATCGATTGCGTTCAATTCTTCAAAGTTGCTTTCAAGTGCAAATGACGAATTGACGATGATATCGCTGCCTCCCTCTGGGACTGCATGCACAATCCTGTGTTGCTGGTAGTCTTCCATGCTGCCTTGAACAGTCGTGCACGAACTGAACGGGTCTTCATTCGCGGGATGGAGACAACGCACACCCAGATCTGCAAGTCGCGGATCAACAAGATAAACAGTCGTGTGATTACGCCAGGAATTGCCACTGAACGGCGTCAATCGCGCAAGATCGGCAGACGATGAACCGACAAGCGCCGTCACACCAATCTCGTCGCTGCGGTCCGTTATCGTGACTTTTGCACGCAACTTGTAGAGATCCAGCGATGCCGCGAGATCCCCGAGTCTGTCCCGATGGGTGTCGAACAGAAATCCCCCGCTCCCGTCGTCCGCAATGATAAAGTCGAACATGTACTTGCCCTGTGCCGAAAGAAGGGCGGCATAAATTGAACGCGCCCGATCGACGTTGTGGACGTTGTTCGTCACGATGGACTGCAGAAATTCACGTGCATCGGGACCGCTGATCCCGAGAACACCGCGACAATCGAGACCAATCTGCATCACTTCAGACATCCGGTACTTCTCCTGCTGACTTCATCACAATGTACGACGATTGACGCGCCGGCATGATAGGACGAATGCCCGCCGATTGGGAAAGCAATGTCCGACCATCGCCTTTACGCCCAGCCTTCGTGTCGGCAATCTCGACACGAATTCGCCACGCAGGTACATGACACAACATGAAAATTGCACTGTTTGACGACTCTTTCCCGTTCGACGGATATACGCCGTACAACGACCCGATGGGTGGTCCCCAGAAGGGTGTGGTGCATCTCGCAACCGCGTTAGCCAGGCGCGGTCACTCGGTTGCGGTCCATAATCGATGTGATGTGGAACGCTCCATTCACGGTGTGCAATGGTGTCCGCTCGACGACGGAACGCTGACAGACACACCAGATCTTGTTGTTGCTGTTCGCAGACCCGTTCTGTTGGAAAAAACACCATCAGCCGGGCGAAGACTGCTGTTGCTTCCGGATCGCGCCGCCAGCGACGCTCTGCTTGCTGCCGGTCCTGGTCAAGTGTTGTCACCCGAAACCTGCCTGGTGTTTCAGAGCGAGAGTCATCGTGCCGGATGGCCGGAGTCCGACCACCCTGTCGCTGTAATCCGCCCCGGTGTTGCCGACGTATACCTGAAAGCGGGGCCACCTATCGGTTACTGGCCGCCACGTGCAATCACGCTGACCCATCCACGCGGTGGCTTGCAATGGCTTCTCGAACTTTGGTGCAGAAGAATCGAGCCACTCGTGAAGGGTGCAGAGCTTCACCTGTTTTCAAGCCTGTTCTCCCGGGCCAGTGCCGGATTGAAGATCGAGAGCGATCTGATGCCGCTTTTTCGCGAAATCGAATCTGCTTCCAGCCAGGGTGTGCGCGTCCGGCGACCGCTACCCGATGCCGATATGGCTGAAGAGTACCGTCGTGCGCGCGTTTTTCTGCATCCGGGCTCAAGTCAGGAAGTGTACCCTGCAACGCTCGCCGAATCACAAGCCAGCGGGTGTCCAGGTGTTGCGTTTTTCGAGAGCCCGGCAAGCGATTACGTTGTCGACGGACGTTCGGGATTTCAGGCCCGCAGCGATGATTCATTCGGGAACTGCGCAGTCCTCTGCCTCAAGGAGGATATCGTCTACATGGGTCGGTCCAAGGATGCCCGGGACATGCAGCGTGGTCGGAACTGGGATGATGCTGCGCAGGAGTATGAGGCGCTTTTCTGACGACTGAAGCCGTTTGTTCCGACGAATTCAGGCCTGTTTCGGCCGGCGTCTTGAATCAAGAAACACGGCGAGTCTTTGTCTGACCTCGATATCGGCAAAGCAGGCATTGTCGTACTCTTCCTCGCGACCGAGATTCGATTCGAAATCGTCACATTGATCCCGAAGCAGCATTTTCATGTGCGTGAATCCTGTTCGAGGATGACTGGCGATCTGCTCGGCCAGCGTCTGTGTTCGGGCCTCCAGTTCCTCGTCTGCAACCACTTCCGAGACGAGACCGATTTCTCTTGCCTCCTGTGCATCAAGGACGCGTCCCGTCAGATAAAGCTCCATTGCCCTGCCCGTACCGATCTGGCGCGGCAGAAACCATGACAACCCGCCCGAAACACTGAATCCCAACGAAGCATCAGGCAGTCCGAATTGCGCCGACGCTGCAGCAATGCGCAAGTCGCTCATGCAGGCGAGTTCCAGACCGCCGCCAAGACAGTATCCGTTGATGGCTGAAATCACAGGCTTGTCACTGTTGTAACGGAGTCGCGCGATTTTCTGATAGAGACGCGTGTTTGCGGCGAAACCGTCTGCGTCGAGAGTGTCCATTTCCTTGATGTCACCGCCCACACTGAATGCACGACCGGTTCCCGTGATGCACAGTACCCGTGTCGCTTCAGATGCAATCTGTCCTTCCAGCCAACAGGCAAGACGATTGAGTTGGGCACCGTCGAGTGCACACAAAACCGATTCACGGTTCATGCGTGCCCATGCCACCGATCCGTGCTGTGACAGGACAAGCGGCTGTTCTGTCACGCTTCAGGACCTGCAGTCATCGTGGAATACAGCAGCCTCGCGCGCATGGCAGGAACGGTAACGATCCGCGGTGGAAACCGCTGAAGCTCGTCCCACGCGGACATGTCCGCAACCAGGTCCGTATCCGTACCTGTTGCCATTTCGGCAACAGCACGACCGGAGATTGTCCCACGCGCAGCGCCCACGCCATTCTGGCAAACGGCGGCCCAGATGCCATCTTCACCCAGCGAACCGCACTTGGGTACATGGTTGCGCGAGAAACACATGATCCCGCCCCAGGTATGTTCGAAGGTGACATCTTCCAGCATCGGAAACCTCGTGCGCAGGGTATCGATGTGATCTCTGCGTACCTGGCGCATGTCCCTTGACGTGATCGTACCGTCAGGTCTGTGCCGCAGGCTGCGGCGAATGAGCAATCGACGATCCTGCGTGTATCGCATCGTGGTACCGCCGAGCAGCGACGGAATGGTACCCCAGTCGCCGACGCCACCGAGCTGTCCCTGTTCCTTGACCGTAAGTGGTCGGGTCAGACTGCCGAAGGTATGCAACGTCGTCAGCTTTCGTTTCAGAAAACCGAATGCATCCGTCCAGCCGTTGGTCGCAAAAACGATCTGTGGGGCCGTGACGCGACCCTTGGCAGTTTCCAGTTCGTGCACCTGCCCGCGTGTTCTGCTGACAACAGCGGAGTTCTCGAAAACATCAACGTTGGGCGGCATCGACCGCGCCAATCCGGTTACCAGCGCTGCAGGCTGCATGAGAATGCAACCCGGGGTGTAGACCCCGTCGTGAAAACATTCGATCCCCAGATAGCTCCTGAGCGTTTCAGGGTCCCAGCGTTCAACCGGTTCGCCTATCGATTCCAGTCGCTTCTGCATGACATCCAGTGAGCGCGACCCGGCCCTGGTCGCCGCAACGTGCACCTTGCCCCGCTTGCTCCAGAAACAGCGAATCTGATGCCCTTCCACGATTGAGGACAACCAGGCAATCGCTTGCCGGTTTATACGGATCTGACGGTAATCATGTTCCGGCTTGTCGTTGGACAGGGAATGCGGAAGATCAATGATAAATCCGGCATTGCGGCCCGACGCATTCTCGCCGACACGACCCGCCTCCAGCAGCACAACACGATCGCTCGGACGCAACTCGCCAAGACGCCGTGCAGCAGCAAGCCCGGCAAAGCCGCCGCCAACGACGACCCAGTCCGCGGTTTGACTGCCCTCCAGAACGCGCGCAGGCGTATGATAATCGAGGGTGTTGTACCAGCCGTTGGTATGATCGTTCTTGGGGAAACGATCGACCTTCATGATCGTGAATCTACCCCGGTGGTTCGGGCAGCACCGGTTCATGTACAACGGTGCTGCTACCCGCCTTGGACTCTGTAACGGGAGCGACAGAGAAAAAGAACCTTGCCGGTTCACCGGCCACATATGCGAGCTCGGTCCCGGCCGGCAGCCACATGATGTCGCCAGGTCCTACCTTGTGCACACCTTCGGCCGTGTGGATTTCCAGGGTCCCCTCAATCCCGAAAATTATTTCGTCGTATGTGACGGTCCAGGGGATGTTGCAGTTCTCGAAGACACCGATTCCACCGCCCAGATTCGCACTGTTCCCGCAGTTGACCGTTGCAACAACGTTGCCACCCGAACCATTGGCAACCGTGAGATCGATATCGTTGCCACGATACATCCTGGCGTCACTCACTCTCTTCTCTCCCTGTCCTGACTGTTAACGCTACAAGTCCGGATGCGAATCAGACCTGTCCAACCAGCGCATCGCGCACCCATTTCTGAAACTCGTGAACACAGTGTTCGCTGTATCCAGGTTCACCGTCCTGTGTAACGAAACGACCCTGCGTGTATCCGCGCGATCTGACTCCCCGCTGTACACCGATATTCAGGGACGCATCTTCCGGACCCAGTCCGGTGTTGAACCATTCCTCGGATGCTCGTGTGATCGAGTCGTCGCCCGAACCCGGAACACGAAAATAGCCGTTTTCGACAACGGACGATTCCGGTCCCGTCGCCCGCATCAGGAACGTCGAGATCATGTCAGCGTGCGGCCAGGAATAGATGATCCAGTCAGGCCACAGATAAAGCGTGATGAAATGGTCCGTCTGTCCATGCCCGGATACATCCGGAAACGGATAGACATCGGTCTTGTTGGGTCCCGGCGGTGCGATGATGGCAAACCAGTTCGGATGAACCTCGATCCTGGTCCTGTCGAGATCAATGATGTCGCAAAGTTGTCGGTGAACCGGCCCGGAATTGGGGAAGTGATAACCCTCGACGGCATTCTCAACGACAACCTTCCAGTTTGCCTCAACCGGAAAATCCGTCTGTTCCGCATAGACGACGTTTTCGAGATCAGGGAACCATTTACGGCACTCCGCCTCGAACCCTGGGGCCCATTCGTGCATCGGCGGTGCATCGGTGTCGAGATTGACAAAGACAAATCCGGAAAACTCCTGGACCCGCACCGGTACGAGGCTGAAATCTCGCTTGTCGAAGTTGCGCACACGCTCCGAACGCCGCGCTGCTCGCAGATTACCGTCGAGCCCGTAAGCCCAGGCGTGATACGGGCATGTAATGACGGGACCGATTGTGCCGCTTCCTCGCAGGAGCTCATGCGCCCGGTGCTGACAGACATTGTAGAATGCGCGCAACACGCCATCGAATCCGCGAACGACGAGCACCCCCTGTCCGTGTATATCCGTTGTCGCGTAATC
Source organism: Alphaproteobacteria bacterium (assembly GCA_965200745.1). GTDB lineage: Bacteria > Pseudomonadota > Alphaproteobacteria > SP197 > SP197 > SP197. Next base: position 1,538,526 of record CBDAUZ010000001.1, on the reverse strand, counting down.
ACCGGATTTCGCAAGCGCACTCTTGTGGCAGACAACACGCCATGAACGATGGAAAATGTTGTCGCGCTCAAGACGGTAAACGTCAGGTTCGAAGTACCAGGATGACGGCAGGGTGTAAGACGTCGCGTGATCGTCCGTGAATTTGCCGATCGGGAGTTCACTGGCGAGAGACATGGCAGGACTCCGAAAGTACGTCTCGTGGCGTTACGTCTACACGATGTCCAGATTCGCCACAAACTCGGTACTGCAACGATACCCCGGTGCTGAACGGTCTGTTTCGACAGCAGGTGCTGTCACACAGTGGCCTGTGCATTGTCTGACAACACGGATTCCCGACGCGTCGAACGTTGTCGTCGCCAGTATTCCGGGTGTTGCCGACCTCATGGCGGCGGCGCAGGTTGTGCCGTTCCCGGTATCCACGTTGCCAGTTCCGGAACCGCAACCAGCAGAATGACCATCAGGACCATGATGGCGAACATGGGAAACGCTGTTCTGGCTACGTAACCGATATCATGCCCGGTCATCCCCTGCATGACAAACAGGTTGAACCCGACCGGTGGTGTGATCTGCGCCATTTCGACAACGACAACCACAAAAATTCCAAACCAGATCACATCGATTCCCGCTGCACGGATCATCGGTTCAATGATGGCCATCGTCAGGACAACCGCTGAAATGCCGTCCAGAAAACAGCCGATGATGATGAAGAACACCGTCAAGGCGGCAATCAACATGATGGGTGAGAGTTCAAGTGATGCGATCCACTCCGCGACCGTACGCGGCAAACCCGTAAATCCCATGGAAAGCGAGAGGTAGGACGCTCCCATGAGTATGAAGGCGATCATGCAGGATGTCCGCGTAGCGCCCATGAGACTTGCGATGAACGTGGCCCGGTTGAGCGATCCCTGAATGGCTGCCAGTGCGAGGGAACCGAGAACACCGAAAGCTGCTGCCTCGGTCGCCGTGGCAATACCGAGATACATCGACCCGATCACGACAACGACGAGCGAGATAACGGGTATGAGGTGACGGGATGCACGTATTCGTTCGCGCAGCGAAACCTGCGGTTCGCGTTGCGGGCGTGACCCGGGTCGCAGATAGTGCCAGGCGACAACGTAGGCCATGAACATCCCCGCAAGCGTAAGCCCGGGAAGGAGGCCCGCAAGAAACAGCTTGGTGATCGATTCGTTGATCGCAACGCCGTAGACAATCAGCGTCAGCGACGGCGGAATCATCAGGCCCAGTGTGGCAGCCCCGGCAAGCGTGCCGATCGTCATGAACTCCGGATACTTGCGCTTGCGAAGTTCGGGGATTGACATCTTGCCGACCGTCGTCAGCGTGGCGGCAGAAGAACCCGAAACCGCCGCGAATATCGTACATCCGACGATATTCGTGTGAAGCAGGCCACCCGGCATGCGGGCAAGCCACGGCGAAAGACTGCGGAACATGTCTTCGGAAAGGCGCGTCCGGAAAAGAATTTCACCCATCCAGATGAACAACGGCAACGCCGTGAGCGACCACGATGACGATGATCGCCAGATGGCCGTGATCATCGCGTCACCTGCCGGCCGCGTGGTGAAGAGCTCCATACCCGTCAGGGCCGTCCCCACCAGTGCCAATGCCACCCAGACACCGGTTCCAAGAAGAAGGAAAAGGACGAAAAGAAAGACCGCCGTGAGCGTAAAATGGTCCATCGTTACGCGTCGTCCTCGAGCTTGCGGATCATCTCCGCCTCAATGCCCGTGCGTCCAAGAACGATGGCACGAATGAGCTGGTCGATGAATGCAATGGCCGCAACAATTGTCCCGACGGCCATTGCAAGCTGCGGAATCCACAGCGGTGTTGCATCCCGATCCTGGCTGATATCCTGAAGCAGGTGCGAGAAATAGGTTCCACGAACCGCATACCAGGCGATCATCACGACCAGCATGGATGCGACTGCAAGACACCAGGTCTCGACCGGCTTTCTGTATCGACCGAGCATGTTGAGCACAAGATTGACCCGGATATGGGCACCGCGCCCCAGTGTGTACGCCAGGGCAAGAAACGACGACGCAGCCATGCAATACCCGGCGTACGCGGTTGACCCGGGAAACACGAGACCGGACCAGCGCGACACCATCTGTGCGCAAATGATGATGAGCAGAAGAAGCAGAAAAAGTGCCGCCAGCCCGCCACAGAACCGGTAGCCGGCGTCAAGCGCGGACGTGACCTTGAGGTAGACGTTCATGGGCGGGACTCGCGGTTGTCCACCGTTTCAGGCAGACAACCGCGTACGCCGTGTCTTTACTGTGCGCCCTGATAGGCCTCGATAATCATCTGGCCCGTTTCCCCGGCGACTTCCGACCATTCAGCCGACATGGTTGCACCGATTTCGGCAAGATCAGACTTCAGGGCTTCACCCGGCGCCTGGACCTGCATGCCGTTGGCGGCAAGCTGCGCAACGTACCAACCGGAAAGGTAACGTGCCCTGTTCGTCGCAGCGTCCTCGGCAAGCATTGCCGACGAAACCAGACAGTTCTGCACATTCGCGGGAAGCCCGTCGAACGCAGCCTTGTTCGCGAACACATAGTTCCGGGGCAGCCACGCCTGTGCATCGTAGAAATGTGAAAGATGTTCCCAAACCTTGCGGTCGTATCCTGTCGAGCCCGACGAAACGAACGCTTCCGCCAGACCGGTAGCCAGCGCCTGGACGAGTTCGGCGGCCTCGATCTGGACCGGGCGCATGCCCGACAGTTCCGCGAAGCGGGACGTGGCAGCGTTGTAGGCACGGAACTTCAGCCCGGCCATATCTGCAACCGTCTCGATCGGCTTGTTGAAGTACAGCCCCTGAGGTGGCCACGGCGCGGAATACAGGAGCACAAGACCTTCGTCTTCCAGAATGCTCGCAATGTGCGGACGTGCCGCCTCCCAGAGCCTCATGGACTCTTCGAAGGATGTTGCCAGAAACGGAACGGAATCGTATCCGAAGACAGGATTGTCATTCGCATGCGCCGAAAGAAGACGCTCGCCGATGTTGACCTGCCCGGTCCTTACCGCACGTCGAATGTCCGAGCCGGAAAACAGCGAACCACCCCCGTGCACGACGATTTCAAGTTCGCCACCGGTACAGACGCCGACGGCTTCGGCAAAACGTTTGCCGTTCTGCGTGTGATAATTTGAATCGGCATACGCCATCGGCATATCCCATTGTTCGGCCATGGCGTTGGACACACCGAGGGTGAGGAACGCTGCGATCGTGCCGGTCAATAGTCTTTTCACCTTATCGCCTCCTGAAGCTGCAGATTTGTTGAATTAGCCCCAAACACCGGTACTGAAGTCTGCAATACCCTTATGTGTCGAAGCGGTCCACGCGAAAGGGTGAAAGATCAGATTCGTTTTGTGTTCCGCGACGAGACCGGCAATCAGACGCCCGATTCGCGGACCCGATGCCATTCCGACACGATGCGTGCCGAATGCAAACAGGACCCTGGGACAGTCTGGTGACACACCGACGACCGGCACGCTGTCGACCGTTGCCGGGCGGTGTCCCATCCATCGATGTTCGGCTGTCCATCGCAGGTTCGGGTAAACTCGCTGGAGCAACCTGTGCAGAAACACAAATGGTGCTTCAGACCGACCGGCATCACGACTCGCAAGTTCGACCAGACCGGCAATACGCAGGCCGTTTTGCATCAGCGTTATTGCGGCCTTTCTATCGCCGATCATGCAGGCTGATCGGGGAAGCGCTTTCGAGCATCAGGTGATCGCCACGTTCGCTTTCGAGAAGTGCGCGGTGACCAAACGCCTTCATCCATCGTGCCGGATCTTTCCTGTCCAGATGCCGGCTCTCATAACCGTGCACCCTACGCGCCCGGTGTATCGCATCATCGTTGCCCCGATCATCGGCTCCCGGACACAGCCAAACAAGCTCGCACTCCCGAATAAAGGACTCCGCACCTTTACCGGACGCCAGTTCGCGGTGCATCCGAAAGCAAATACGACAGGGCCTCGATCGTGGGTGCTGTGCAATGGCGGAGGTAGCGGATCAACCAGGGGGCAAGGCGTGGAAGATACTGCCAGCGCAGAAACAGCGGTGAATGTCTGCGAAGAAGCAAACCCGGAATCTTTCCGATCAGCCCGGGTGCGGGAACAGGTGTAATGGACCTCGGCGCGATGATGCCGACGTTCCCGTATGCGGTCTGCGCCGGGTCGAACCCGGTCAATCAGCGTGACCCTGTGTCCGGCTCGTCTCAGCCACTGCGCTGTCGCGACTCCGAGCATCCCTGCACCAATGACGATGACGTCGCGCGACCGGTTCATTACGCTCTACCTGAACAGGGATCCATTGATGATGGGCACAGCAACTGTTCATGCCGATACGACAGGCACCGAACATCAATCGGAATCCTGTCGATGAAAAACGACTTTGGACCATATAATGCGTTCGTACCGAAGAATGTCGTCGACAAGACGAACAACACATTCATGAACGCATCGCAACAAAGACCGGCATCAATCGGAATTGTCATGCTTGAGACGCGATTCCCGCGTCCACCCGGTGACGTAGGCAACAGGGAAACATGGCCGTTTCCCGTCCGTTACAAGACAGTGCCGGGAAGCACCCCTGATGCCATCGTGCGCCGCAATCCTGAAGCGTTCAGACAACGTTTCCTGGACGCTGCCTGCCAACTCGTCCTCGAGGGCGTTGCCGGCATTGTCCTGTGCTGCGGCTTTCTCTCGCTGTTCCAGCGTGAAGCTGCGGATGCGACAGGTGTGCCGGTCGTTTCGTCACCCCTGCTCCAGCTGCCACTAGTGGAAACAACGCTGCCCCCTGGCAAACGAGCAGGCATTCTCACGATTTCGGGATCTTCCCTCACATCGAATCATCTCAGCGCTGCGGGCGTCAGCCCCGAGACACCCATGGAATCTACGGAAGGTGGTTCGGCGTTCACCCGGTCCATTCTTGATGACCACCCTTTCCTCGATTATTGTGCCGCCGAGCAAGAGTTGATTGACGCGGCAAGACGCCTTGCAACGAGACACCCCGACGTCGCCGCACTTGTTCTCGAGTGCACAAACATGGGGCCTTATGCGGCAGCGATCAGACGCGAAACAGGTTTGCCTGTCGCATCGCCATATGCCGTGATCTGCTGGTTCCAGGAGTTGCTTTCTCCTGCAGAATTTTCGTTCGAATACGAAGCCTGCACCGGCAAGTCATCGCAACAATACGCCGGCTGACGCACATACCGCTGCACCGGAAGCCGGATTGCACGAGGAGATCGCATGCCATGATCAAGCTGAATCGTCGTACATTTACCGGAGGTGTTGCAGCTTCCGTATTCGCACCGCATGTGATCCTGGCACAGTCATCGCACGATACAGACGTCGTCATCGTTGGTGCCGGCGCCGCCGGACTGGCGGCGGCGCAAACCCTGTTGAACAACAACATCACATTCTCGCTCGTCGAAGCCAGTGACAGGATTGGTGGACGGGCGTTCACCGAAACCTCGACATTCGGCGTACCATATGATCACGGACCCCATTGGCTCAACAATGGTTCCGCAAACCCCTACAACGCCTACGGTAAGGCCAACGGTTTCGATATTTACCCCGCAGCCGACAATTTCAGGGTGTTCGACATCGACAATCAGGAAGTGACAGGCGCTCGGCTGGACGAATTCTGGCGGGCGTGGAGCGATGTCAGTTCGGCGATCAGCGTCAGCGGTGACCGCGGTCAGGATGTCTCGGCTGCCGAGGCGATCAAGGACTTCACCAGCGAATGGAAGGCAACACTGGAACTGGCAATCGGTCCATGGGAAATGGCCAAGGACTTCGAAGACTTTTCGACTGTTGACTGGTGGAATTCCGCCAACGGCGGAGACTGGTACTGCCGGGAAGGATACGGCGCGCTGGTTGCACACTACGGGCGTGATATTCCGGTATCACTTGACACGCCGGTGACCGCCATCGACTGGAGCGGCGATGGCGTCGCTGTTGAGACCGCCCGGGGCACCATCCGGTCGAGGATCGTCATGGTCACCGTTTCAACCGGCGTCCTGTCGTCAGGCGCCATCTCCTTTTCGCCCATGCTTCCGGTGGAAAAACAGGAATCGTTCGCGCGAACTCCCATGGGTGTCTACAACCATATCGCCCTGCAGTTTACTGACGATGTGTTCGGTCTCGGCGAAGACGGATACCTGCTCTACCAGGTCGACGACAGGGACGGGTTTGGCACCCTGACCAACGCCGGTGGTTTCGGGATTGCCTATTGTGACGTCGGCGGTTCCTGGGCCGAAGAACTCGAAAGCTGGTCCGATGAAACACTGGTCGACTATGCATTGACCCGGTGTCGCAATCTTCTCGGCAACAGCGTGGACAAGGCGTTTGTGAAGGGTGCGGTGACGCGGTGGGGTCAAAACCCATTGACATACGGTTCGTACGCATCGTCTGATCCCGGTTACTGGGACATGCGCCGGGTTTTGCGCCAACAGGTCGGCGACCGGATCTACTTCGCTGGTGAAGCGTGCCATTCCTCGATGTGGGCAACGGTTGGCGGTGCACATCTTTCCGGCCGGGATGTTGCGATGCAGGTTGTTCGCGCACTGAGCTGACCTTCAACTCTCAACCGGATCATACGCCGCAGACGGTTCCAAGAAGAATTGCCACCTCTTCCTCTGCAGTACCGGCTCAGATCATCGCGTTCGCAACCCAGCGATGAAAACACCGGGACGGCCCCTCCAGTACGGGCGTGAACACACCGCCGCTGAATCCAGGTGACGAACGTCCGGCCTGCATTCCCTGAACGGCATCCACATCCTCGAGAAAGACTTCGCGCCAGGTGTCCCGGACAGTCTGCCGCAGTTCACCGTTCGAAGGAGAAACCGGTTCGTCGCCAACATAGTAGATGTCCAACACCTCGCGACAGCGACCAGGACCGTCAGGCAGAACCCGGACCACGAAGAGGTGGTCAAAATGGATCCCGAGCAGGACGTTGGGGAAGAGCGCAACATACTCCGCACGCGACTGCCACATGGACGGCAGCGCCGGAAATTTCGGCAGGACATGTCCGTTCCTGTCCGGGTTGTACACAAGACTTACCTGACCCGCGAAAGCACTTTCCTCGATGTTCAGATGATCTTCCAGTTTTGAATACATGTTGAGGCGCGGGTGTATCATCGGCAGGTGATAGGCTTCGCAATAGTTCTCGACGGCGAGCTTCCAGTTCGCTTCGAGATCGAAGTACAGGATGGAATCGTCGCCACCATGGCGCAGCGGAGAGGAATCGAAACATGACCAGCGTCTGCGCAGCGGCGCAATGAATTCGTCGAACGAACAGGCGTCGTCCGAGAGAGCAACGAAAACCTGATCGAACCACACTGCGGAACGGACCTTGTTCAGGCAGAATCTGGATTTCTCAAAACCCTCGAACTCGTGATTGCCGGTGCCCGCGATATGCGGTGTCAGACGCAGCTTTCCATCGAATCCGAACGTCCAGTGGTGGTACGGACACGTCAGGACCGCGCCGGCATTGCGCGGTTCGGAAACCAGACGCATGCCGCGATGCGGACAGGCATTGTGATACACGTGTACCGTGTCATTCCTGTCGCGAACGGCAAACAGCGGAATACCTGCAAGATCGATGGGAATACAGTCGCCGGGTTTCGGAATGTATGACGCCGCCGTGACGCAAACCCAGTTTCGCGACCACAGTCGCGCACGTTCCGCATCGAACCACCTGTGCGATACATATGCCTCGGCGGGCAGCGGTGAACCGGTATCTGCCAGAACGCCCTGGAGTGTCTCCGGATTGAACGGACGTTCTGCAGGGAAGTACGCGGTGTTCAGCATGGGCAGACCTCAGGATACGCCGGGAACATCCCCGGGATGGCAGGGGCCGGAATATTGAATTTCTGAATCAAACCTGCGTTTCGGTCAATGATGCTTGAAGACGAGACTGACAGCCGTGTCAATAGATCGTGGATCCGAGCTTGGCCTTGACAGACGTCCATTCACGATATCCCAGGACGCAGATACCGTACTTTTCGACAAGGCGCGATATTCCGCCGCGCCGTTTTTCCAGATATCGGGGAAGGCCCCCGGCGTACCATTCAATACGAAGATCGTCAGGATCATACTGAAGTGTCTCGACCACCTTTTCCGTACCGGACGGGCTCATGACCGTGATCAGGAAAGCGGCGCCATGGCACCAGCCGCGCAAGCCGTAGAGTTCAAGCGCATGATGATCACGCGTCGAGGCGCACATCATCCTGTTCCCTGACAGCCAGGAAGGAAATCTCCGGTGCATCGACGGCCGCACGGTCGAGATGCCAGGCATTGCGGGCCATGAAGACAGGACGTCCCTGGTGGTCCTCGGCCATTGCCGACCTGTTGGAGTTGGAGAAGTTCCTGATTGCATGGTTTTCGTCACTGGCAAGCCAGCGCGCTGTATGGATATGCGCAGGTTCGAATGCCACCGGCACATCGTATTCCGTGCGAATGCGGTCAGCCAGAACATCAAACTGCAGCGGCCCCATCACACCGATGACAAAGTCGGCGCCGCTTTGCGGTCTGAAAACGTGTGCCGCTCCTTCCTGTGCAAGCTGGTTCAACGCACGAGACAGGTGTTTCGTCTTCATCGGGTCGGTTGCCCGCACACGCTGGAGATGTTCCGGTGCAAAGCTCGGAATTCCTGTGAAGCGAATCTCGCGATCCTCGGAAAGCGCGTCACCTATGTGCAAGAGCCCGTGATTTGGCAGACCGACGATGTCACCGGCGAAGGCCTCTTCAGCGCGTTCCCGTTCCTGCGCCATGAAAATCAGAGGATTGTGTATCGTCAGCAGCTTCCCTGTCCGATGATGACGAAGCTTCATGCCCCTTCGGAAATGACCTGACGCAAGCCGCATGAACGCGATCCGGTCGCGATGCTTGGGATCGGTGTTTGCCTGTATCTTGAAGACAAACCCGGACACCGCCTCATCCACGGGTTCGACTGCACAGGGCAACGCGGGTTGCGGTTGAGGATGCGGTGCGAATGAAACCATGCCATCGAGCAGTTCCGCAACACCGAAGTTCTTGAGCGCACTTCCGAAAAACATGGGGGACAGATTGCCGACACGATAGGCGTCCAGGTTGAACGGCGTCAGCAGTTCACGTGCCATCTCGACCTGTTCCCGCAACGGCTCAACGATATGGTTTGGCAGCGCGGCATCGACTTCAGGTGAGTCCAGACCTTCGACGATCGTGGTCTCCTGTACACTTTCTCCCCTGTCCCTTGGTGCGAGGATCAACCTGTCGCGTGGCAGATCGAAGCAACCCTGAAAGTCCCGGCCGGCACCAACGGGCCAGTTCACGGGAGACACCTCGATTTGCAGGGTCTGTTCGATTTCATCGACGAGATCGAAGAGGTCGCGTCCCTCGCGGTCCATCTTGTTGATGAATGTCGTGACGGGCATGTCGCGAAGCCGGCAGACTTCGAACAGCTTGCGTGTCTGCGCCTCAATCCCGCGCGCTGCGTCAATAACCATGACAGCGCTGTCGACAGCCGTCAGCACCCTGTATGTGTCTTCGCTGAAGTCTTCGTGACCGGGCGTATCGAGCAGGTTGAATTCGCAGTTCCTGTAGCCGAAGCGCATCACCGATGCGGTAACGGAAATTCCGCGTTCCTGTTCCACCCGCATCCAGTCAGATCGCGCCCGCCGCCGCTCGCCACGCGCCTTGACCGCGCCGGCAAGCTGAATTGCACCGCCGAACAGAAGGAGTTTTTCTGTCAGTGTCGTCTTGCCGGCGTCAGGATGCGAAATGATCGCAAAGGTACGCCGACGTTCGATCTCGTCCACAATGTTGGTCATGGGCGGTCCCGTACAGTAAATCCACGGATCAGGGAAGCGGCGAGGAAAGGCGCGTGGCCGTGTTCAGGAACCTGAACCAGGATGGGTCACCAGATTCCAATCCCTGACGACATCCTGATTTGGTACTCATAACGAATATCAGGATTGGGACCGGTACGGAGTCTCGGGCCAGGTTCGCAGTGTTCATTGTTGGGTGAAGGAGTTCGGTGTTTGCGGTCTGCGCGGTATACGCAAAACCAGGCTTCGCCAATTATTCGGGAAACCGTATCTCGAAACTTCTCATAAGACCGGAAACTCGAATAACGCGTCTCTGTGCGCGTATCCCGTCAGCATCCAGGAGGAACCCACGTGGCCAGACAACTTTCATCACATCTCCTGAATCACCTGCCGTCATGTCCGTCGGGTCAGAAATTGAATGGACCGATGCAACGTGGAACCCTCTGACCGGTTGCACAAGGATCAGTCACGGATGCAAGCGTGCACAAGGATCAGTCACGGATGCAGCGTTGCTACGCTCATCGTTTGTCTCGTCGCCTCCAGCTGATGGGAAGGGAAAAAATATGCCAACGGGTTTGACGTCACCGTACAAGAATCCAGCCTCGAAGATCCGCTGCGGTGGCGGAAACCTCGACTGGTGTTCGTGAACTCCATGTCCGGCCTGTTTCACACGTCAGTCCCGTCTTCCTTCAAAGAAGACATTTTCGATGTCATGAAACGCGCTTATTGGCATACCCATCAAGTGCTGACCATGCGTCCGAGCAGGGTATTGCAGCTTGACCAGCGACTGTGTTGGTCACCCAATATCTGGTTGGGAACAAGCATCGTTGGCTCGACCAACTTGATAAACTCAGGGATACCGACGCACACACGAGGTTCCTGTCGCTCGGACTGTTGCCTGACCTCGCACTTGACGGGATTGATTGGGTGATCACCGGAGGTGAATTCGGTCCTGGTGCTCGTCCAATGGACGCAGCGTGGGTGCGTGACATTCGCGACAATTGTGAAAAGCAAGGTTCCGTTCGTCTTCAAGCCGTGGGGCAGCGTGTTCAAGAAACGCAACGGGCGGATTCTGGATGGCAGAACATGGGATCAGAAGCCGGGACGCAGATCAACATCTGACCAGACTGTCACCAACAGGGACGCATCGAGTCTGTTCGACCTGGGGCCGAAAACTTCATTCCGGTTTTTCCTGACCCTCCTGAACTCACGATGTTTCGACGGTCAACACATCAGCCATCAGATCTGTGGAACATCACGCCACTTCCCGTCGCGTCCGAGGTAACGCGAACCGCCGTCGGAATAGAAGGTCCTGGCGCCTGCATCCTGTGCGACGACGATCATCGCAGAAAGATCCCGGCCGGCAGTTTTTGAAATCTCGACCATCGCACCAATTCCAATCTCGTCTATCAGTTCAAACGGCCCCTTCTTCCAATTGAAACCGAACCGCATGGCTCGATCGATATTCACGACATCGTCAGAGATTTGTGGAACGAGATCTGCCGCGTAATGCAGAACACCACCCATCAGATCGCGTGCGAAGTTGCCTGCGTCATCCTGTGCGGACATGAGCGATGTGAATTGCTGGTGTTCATCATGCAGCGCAGGCCGATCGGAAGCGTGCCATGTTCCACTATCGAGATCGAATGTCTCACGAGTCTTGGCCTCCCCGGATCTGATGACACGATAAAACCCGCCACCTGACTTTCGACCAAGCTGACCACGTGCGAGCATCTGGGACTCTTCCGGTGGAAACGACGTGAATGCGTGTCCTGGATCACCGTCCGGAAGATTGACGGCAAGATTGCGACCGACGAAATCCATTACATCCAGTCCGATCAGATCGATCAGACCATACAAACCGGTTGGCGGCAGTCCGACGGGCGCCGACATCAAGGAGTCGATGGTTTCCATGGAGAGACCATCCTCAAGACGTGCACGCCGTGCCTTGTGGAGGCCCGAAAGCATCCAGTAACAACCAATCCGGTTGCCGATGAAATTCACCGTATCCTTGGCGTGGACAACAACCTTGCCGAGACTGTTCGTGCCAAAGTCCGCCATCGCCGCCACGACATCTGTTGTTGTTGATTCACCCGGCACAACCTCAAGCAAGCGCATCACGCTGACAGGATTGAAAAAATGTGTGACAACGATGTCACGGCACAGGCGTTCCGGCATGCCTCGGGTGATGGACCGCAACGGAATCCCGGATGTGTTGGTGGAAACAACAGAGCCCTCACTGCGCAATGGCTCAATCCTGGAAAACAGATCACGCTTGGTCTCGAGATCTTCGATCACGGCCTCGCAGATCCAGTCGAATCCCGCAATCCGATCCAGTTCGTCGAATGTACCGGTACTGATCAGTTTCGCGTTGTCCGGGTTCGACAATGCCGGAAACCTGCCCGTTGTGATCCGCTGCCATGCCCTCTCGACGGCGTCGGCGTCGGTATCGAGTACAAGCACCCGACAACCGGCGTCTGCACATTTTCCGGCAATTCCTGCACCCATCGTGCCACCACCAATGACGGCGACCGAACCAATTACACGCGACATTCTTTGTCTTCCCTGTAGTCTGGGTTGATCGGGGCAATCTGGCGGGAAACGACTCGATCAACCAGAAAATTCCCGGCCCGCATCATGGGGCGTCGTTTTCCATCCGTTCCACGTTCAATGCTTGATTTTCTGCAAATCGGCAAGTTCAGAAGATTTACGGCTGACCGGAATGCGTCAGAGCTTGATCCATATGTCAAGTGGTCTCGCAAGATGTGGTAAACCAGATGGATCGTTTACCCCAATCCGGAGGGGACCGAGACCACTCAAAGGCGTTACAAGCGATCAGGTTCACAAATAAGGGTACATGATCGGACCGGGAGATATTATCGTTGGAATGGATGGCGAACTCCGTCTGCACGTCTGGAAGGGTCCAGGGGCTTGGTTGAACCAAAGGGTTTGTCGTTTCAAACCAATAAATGGAACACCGAAAACGTTTCTTGCAGAAGCCCTCAAGCAGCCGCTGGTATAAAAACGAACGTGGTAACGTGGGTACAACAGTGATCCATCCAGGAAAATCCGACATCGATACATTCGAATTGATTCATCCCGGGGAGCGGATGCGTGAAGCTTTCGCGAAAATAGCGGAGCCGCTAACCGACGAGACGGTGTTAAATACAATGCAGGCTTGTACACTCTGTCAAATCCGTGACACCCTGCTCCCCAAGCTCATCTCCGGCGAAATCCGCCTCCGCGACTCCGAGAAAATGGCGGAGGCCAAGGCATGACAGGGACGCTTCTGACGACACCGGATCGGAAGGAAGGTCTGTCGCTCGTCTACGCGAAGGCGTTGGCAGCGCCGAGCGGGCTTCGTGACTTCGACGCCGGAGCTCGATCGGGACAGTGTTGACCTGCGCATTCAGGCAAGTGGACCGCAGCGCCCGGCACTCGAACTGCAACTGAAGGCGACAGTCGATCTCGGCCCACCGCAGACAGGCGAGCTGCGCTTTCGGTTGTCGATCAAGAACTACGACGACCTGCGGACCGCCACACAGACGCCGCGGTTGCTTGTTGTCCTTGAGTTGCCGAAAGATTAGGCGCAGTGGATGACCGTGACTTCGGAGGAACTCATCCTGCGGCGGCGCGCCTACTGGATGAATCTCCAACAGGGACATAGAGAGGTCGTCGGGCAGCAGACCGTCACCGTTCGCATCCCGGAGCGAAACGTATTTGACATAGAGGCATTGGTCGAACTTATGGAGCGATCCAGGAAGGGAGAAATCTGATGAAGGTCAGCATTCGTGATCCCGACGCGCTTCGCGCAGTTTCACCCGCTGCTCTAGCCGCCTATGCACGTGCCGCAGGTTGGCGCCAAGAAGAAGATTATCGCATCCATTCATCTGTTTATGTTGGCGACGCGTTGCCGGAGATCGTTGTTCCACGCACGAAGAATCTCGGCGATTACGCGAGCGCTGTGGGGGCGCTCGTTGAGACTTTTGCACAGGTCATCGATCAAGACGAACTTGCAGTGTATCGAGCTTTGGTGACCGCGGACCGCGACGTCATCCGCATCCGCGTCGCCGGGAGCGACGACGGGAGTCTTGGGCTCGACGATGGTGTTGGCTTTGTCTCCGGCGCCCGCAACATGCTGCTGGCAACGGCTTGCTCGCTTCGCGAACCGCGGGAGGTCTATCGTGCGGGCGCGAACTGGGAGGCGAACGATCTGATGAAGCAGATGCGTCTTGGCCAGACGGATCAGGGCAGCTTCGCAGTGACGTTACTGACGCCGGCGATTTCGCCGGCAATGCCGACGCTGTTCCCGGATTCCCACGACGAACACGCACCGATCGCGCGGCGTTTGACGAAGCGTCTAGTTGGAGCATTGGCAACGACACGTCAGGCAACCGAGCGTGTCGCGGCCGGCGATGGAGACGCGTTTGTGGAAACTGTGGCCAAGGGTGTGAGCGCAAACCTGTGTGAAGCTCTGGTACAGCTTATCGAGCCGTTTTCGTCTCTGGAAATAGGAGTGTCGTGGGCTCGCACACGATCATCGACCATCCCCGACGCACCCGTATGCTTCGGGAGGGCAGATGCACCCATCCTGCGCGAGGCGGCGCGTTCGTTCCGTGATCGCGCACCGCAGCCGGACGTGCGCCTATATGGCTTCGTTGGACTCCTCAAGCGTGCCGAAGGGGATGAAGACGGCGCCATCCGGTTGACAACGCGGATCGATGGCCAACCGCAGTCGGTGGCTGCAGTTCTCGAGCAAAGGGATTACGAGCGTGCCGTGCGTGCCCACGGCGACCGAGCACTGGTCGTGCTTACGGGCGATCTCGAACGCATTGGCCAACGCTGGCGACTGCTGAACCCGACTGTCTCTGAGGTGCTTCGGGATCAACAGTCGGAAATTAACCCTTCTGTGTAGACATAGTGAAGCGTTCCCGATCCCAAGGAACCTATGCCCGACCTTTGCCATCACATTCCATTGTCCTCTCTGGAGGATTCCGTGACCCGCTTTACCGTGTCCGAGGTCGCTCGAATGGCTGGAGAGGCTGAACTGGAACGTCGTCCAAAGCTCGACACCGCTCCGGAAGCGTCGGACTCAGTGCTTGTCTGTTGCGGTCGGGGCGTTTTCAGGACGCAGTGGCACGGCTGAGTCCGGGTACGCATTTGGCTGCCACAAGCCAACCCGCGGAGGATGGGATGAATCGCGCCGAAGACGGCGGGTCATCCGATGAGCGGCGAGCCATCCGAACGTCCTCCTGGCGGCGAGGTCATCGTTTATGAGGCCCCGGACGGCAAGGCTCGGGTGGATGTTCGTATCGATCGGAAAGCGGTGTGACTGACCCAGCGGCGGTGGCGAAGGTATTCGACACCTCGACCAACAATGTCGGGCTTCATTTGAAGAATGTCTATTCGAGCAGTGAACTGGAGGAGAGGTCAACTGCTGAGGAATTCTCGGTAGTTCGAACCGAAGGGCGGCGCCAAGTCCGCCGCACAATCATGCATTACAACCTGGACGCCATCATCTCGGTCGGATATCGGGTCGATTCCAGGCGTGGTGCGCGTTTCCGCCAATGGGCCACCCGCCCCCCTACGGGAGCATTTGCTGTGCGGCTATACATTGCACGAGCAGCGGCTTGCCGAGCGGGGCTCGACACGCGCGGGAGACCCTCGACCTGCTGGCCAGAACCCTGCGAAACCGGAAGCTCGTGGACGACACGGGCGCGGCTGTCCTGGACATCATTACGGGCTACGCCGACACATGGCGAAAGCTTCTGGAATACGACAAAACCAATTGGCGTCGCCGCCTCCGCTTCCTCCGCTTCCAACCGCGTATGAAGACCGGTTTGTTCCGTCTCCTCCGCCACCGCCTCCAGCCACAGAGCCGCTTGACCATGCGAGCGCCGTTGCCGCGGTCGCCGCGCTCAAACGCGACCTTGCCAAACAAAACGAAGCCACGCCAATCTTCGGTAACTCGCGTGGCGACGGACTAGAGGCCTTTCTCGGCAATATCGAGCAGACGATGTTCGGCGAACAACTCCATCCCAGTCCCGAGGAGAAGGCCGCACACCTGCTCTATTTCGTCGTTTAGGACCATCCGTTCGTCGATCGCAATAAGCGTATCGGCTCGTTGCTGTTCCTGCTCGACCTGACACGGGAGGGCATGGCGGATCGCTTCAATCCTCAAGCGCTGACGGCGCTGACCCTGCTCGTCGCCGAGAGCAAGCCGGACAACAAGGATCTGATGCTTCGGCTGAACGGCAATCTGATGATGGTTCACCAGGCTGACGACCAGGACAGGGACGGTGCCCTGGAGGTTGTCATGCAGCTGTTGGCGCCGACGATCTCCAAACTGAATGCCGATGGTGGCTATGCGGGGCCGAAACTTCGAAAGGAGATCCGGGAACAGGGTCTGCCAGACATCCTCGAGATTGTGGGAAAACCGAAGGATACCAAGGGCTTCACGGTGTTGCCCCGCCGGTGGGTCGTGGAACGGACCTTTGCCCTGGATGGGCCGATGCCGTCGCTTGTCGAAGGATTACGCGCACCACACTGACAATGCCTTGGCCTGGGCGCAATTGGCCGCCTGTCGATTTCTTGTCAGGCGCGTGGCGCGTGAAGCAACCGCGTGAAAAATATTCACAAATAAATCAATGACGTATGATTCAAACTCTCAGGCCATGATCCATTCATGAGATGCCGCTTCATGTCCGCCCGCCTTCGACCAGTCGTGGCATGAGTTCCACGAAATTGCAGGGCCGAAAGCGGTAATCGAGTTGATGGACGAGAATGTCGTCCCATGCGTCACGGCACGCACCTGGCGACCCCGGCAATGCAAACAGATAGGTTCCAGACGCGACACCCGCTGTTGCTCTGGACTGGATTGTCGATGTGCCAATCTTGCCGAAGGACAGCCAGCGGAACAGTTCACCAAATCCGGGAATGTCCCTTTCACGGATTGCCTCGATTGCCTCTGGCGTGACGTCGCGTCCGGTTACACCCGTTCCACCTGTTGTGATGATGACGTCGACACCAGTATCTGCGATCCACTCACGCAGTGAATTCTCGATAACATCCTGCTCGTCTGCGACAATCCTGCGGTCAACGACACTGTGTCCCGATGCGGTAATCCGTTCGACGAGAATGCTCCCGGACTTGTCTGTCTCGAGATCGCGTGAATCAGAAACAGTCAGCACCGCGATCCGGACAGCAAGGAACGATCTGTTTTCGTCAATTCCCGGCAAGTTCACTCTCCTCGGAAAAGATGGGCCATTTGCCTGCAGCAACTGCTTCAATGATATTCGCGGAACACCCCAGAAGCTTACAGTAGATCCAGTAACTTGTTACCACGTCCTTGATGTGTTCGCGTGTTTCACGCAGCGGATAGGTTTCGATGAGCAACAGCGGATCGCTGGCAAGTTGACCGCCGTCCAGACGGCGCGCGAGATTTCCCGGACCGCCGTTGTACGCCGCCAGCATGTAGAACAGATTTCGGTCAACTTTCTCCCGCGAGAGCAGGTAAGCGACATAATCGTGCCCGAGCTGGAACGCGAAGGCCGGATCGTTGATCAGATGGCGGCGCGACCCGCGCAAACTCTGGTCGTTCGCCACATAGGCCGCCGTGGACGGCAGGAATTGCATGATACCGCGTGCATTGGCATGACTGCGCACCCTTGCGCGGAAAGCAGACTCCTTGCGCATGATTGCATACAGAAGTGCCGGCTCGACAATCGAGTCTTCCTCAAGTCTCCAGGGTGGAACAGGATACAACCCGTGGATGTACGAAATTCCGTATCCGGCGCGGAATTCCCGTGCCAGTCGGTAGGCCGTTTCGGGAAAACCGAAATCGATGGCGACCCGAAGAGCAACGAGTGCAAGGTCGGGACGTGCGTATGCGTTTATGTGAGCAAACTCCTTGTCACCACGGTGATGCTGATCAATCTGCGCAAGCGCCAGTGCGCGCCGGACCGCCGCGACAGAGAGAAGCGTCGCAACCGTGTCTTCCTCGATCATTGGGATCGAGTCTTTGATGTCTGCGATACCGCCCAGTGTCTGTTGAGCGAGCAATCCATAGAAGGTGTATGGTTTGAGTCCGGCAATTTCGAGCATCTCGCGAACGCCGGCCAAGTTGCCAAGCTGGAGATTGACGCGTGCAGCCCAGTACGCGCTGGCTATGACATCCTCATCCTCAATCGATCCGGTTGATGCAATCTCCAGCGAACGTACGGCTCGTTCAAAATGGTTCTGACGCCACGCCGCAAGTCCTGCGATCAATCCGTTCAGCGGAACCAGACTACCGGTTCGTGTCGTTGCAGCCTCTGCAAGTTCGAGGGCAGCACTATCGTTTCTCGCAAGAAAATAGTGTCTTGCCACTTCGGAAACGATCTGGTCTCTGGTGATCGAGTCAGCCATGCCGAGGAAGCTGTCTTCAAGCAGATGCGCACGTGCACCGTCATTGTCGCCACGGGCAAGGTGCCCGCGGATATGCTTGATGGCCGCCTTGAGTTTGGTACGCTCGGAACGCGTTTGCAGGTGGTCACCCACGCTGTCTTCTTTTTTCAGCCGGGTATGCCCGAAATCGTTTCCGACCGTTATGGATGACGGCCACGCCGTCTTCGGCAGCGCCGGAGAACGGCTGCCCGAAGGCTGACGCCGCTTCGCCAGAGCATGAATACGCCGGGCTTCGGGGTGGTCGCCGTAGACCGCAAGCCAGCGGCTGAGTTCGTCGAAACTTGATCGCCAGCCCGTCGGATGCAGGTAGCGTTGAGCCAGGACATGTCCCATCAGCAATTTGCTGGAGAGTTTTGCAATCAGCCTGTCTGCAGCAGCCCAGTCTGCGTCCCTTTGTTCGAGAAATATCGCCCTGTAGGTTTCGACGTCCTGGTCGGTGAGAATGTTTCGGGGAAGGTCGCTTGGCGGTGATGGCTTGTTCGACGGTATGGGGGTGCCGCCTGATCCACGATATGTGAAATCAATGATATTGGCTGTCGACGCTCCCGATACGCCGGGTTTGATTCCCGGCAACGGCGGTTCATCTGCATGCACGATCGTCGGAAGCAACAACAGGAATGCAGCCACGCTTGCGCAGGTGACGATCCATCGTCGAAACCACTGTAATGATATCATCAATGTCCGGTATCTTCAGGAAAGGGAAACGCGCTATTTCACCGGAGTGGCGCCGGCCAACCCCAGTTCGTCCATCCGTTTGCGAATGGCAAGCAGGTCGCGCCAGCTCTCCCGCTTCCTTTCCGGATATCGAAGAAGGTATGCAGGGTGAAATGTCGGCAGTGTCGGGATCGCATCCTTGCCGGGTTGTTCAAAACGAAACCAGCGCCCCCTTATTCTGGTGATTCCTTCGGTCGCACCAAGCAATTGCCGGGACGCCGTCGCGCCAGCAAAGATCAGGAGTGCGGGTTCGACAAGTTCAATCTGCCGTTTGACGAACGGGACACACTGGGAAAGCTCAGCCGGTGTGGGAGTCCGGTTTCCCGGCGGTCGCCAGAAAATCGTGTTCGTGATGTAGACACATGTTCGATCAAGACCGATTGCAGCAAGCATCCGGTCAAGTAACACGCCTGCAGGTCCGACAAAAGGTTTGCCCTGTCTGTCCTCATTTGCGCCAGGCGCTTCGCCAACCAGCATGATTCGTGATCGCGGATTGCCGTCAGCGACGCATGTCGTGGTCGCTGTCTTCTTCAACGTGCAGTCGTCAAAGTTGTTGATCGCCTGGATCAGTTCCTCAAGCGTCGAGGCAGAAGCCGCGCGTTGTTGGGCTGTCGCTCCGGTGTCGCGTCGTTGCGATGTCACGCGGGCTGCAGGTCGCCTTGTTTCGCGGTGTTGCAGGGGACGCACTGCGGGTTTTCTTTCAACAAATCGATCGACTGGCTCGTCGGCGACAGCCTCGTCGACGTCCATCTCCAGATACCAGCTGAGAAGCGCGATCGCCTGTTGTCGATCCATGCAGTGATTCCCGATTGATCAATGTTCCAGATTGTATCGGAACAAACGCTACATTATGAAATCTTACGGATCCGTCATCGGGGAGAACAACGGGATGGACGCGGTTTCTCGAGAAAGCATGGAATTTGACGTCGTCATTGTGGGCGCCGGGCCGGCCGGCCTCGCCGCTGCCATACGACTGAGGCAACTGTCCATCGAATCCGGTACGGAACTTTCTGTCTGTGTCCTGGAAAAGGGTTCCGAGGTGGGCGCACACATTCTCTCCGGCGCCGTGATGGAACCGCGTGCGATGGAGGAACTCCTGCCGGACTGGCGCGAGACGGGCGCACCGCTCGATGTACCTGTCTCAGAGGACAGGTTCATGTTCCTGACCGAAAAACGCGCATTTCGCATGCCGACACCGCCACAGATGAACAATCATGGCAACTACATTATCTCATTGGGAAACGTCTGCCGATGGCTGGCACAGCGGGCTGAAGAACTGGAAGTCGCGATCTTTCCCGGGTTTGCAGCCTCGGAACTTCTTTTTCGTGACGACGGCTCGATCAAGGGCGTTGCCACCGGTGACATGGGAATCGGCAAGAACGGCGAACAGAAGAGTACTTACGAACCGGGAATCGAACTTCATGCGCGCCAGACCGTCTTCGCGGAAGGATGCCGCGGCCACCTGAGCAAGCAACTCATGGAGAGGTTCAACCTGCGTGACGGTGTCGACCCGCAGACCTACGGTATCGGCATCAAGGAGCTCTGGACGGTCGATCCGGAGAACCACAAGGAAGGGACCGTTGTTCACACGACAGGATGGCCCATGGATTCGAAGACCTATGGCGGGTCGTTTCTTTATCATCTCGACAACAACCAGGTGTCGGTCGGTTTTGTCATTGGTCTTGATTACGAAAATCCGTACCTGTCACCATTCGAAGAGTTTCAGCGTTTCAAAACCCATCCGGCTGTACGGCTGGTCTTTGAGGGTGGGACACGCGTTGCCTATGGCGCCCGGGCCATCAACGAAGGCGGTTTCCAATCCATACCGAAACTGACATTCCCGGGTGGCGTGCTGATCGGCTGTTCCGCCGGTTTCGTCAATGTCCCGAAGATCAAGGGCAGTCACACCGCGATGAAGAGCGGCATGGTCGCAGCAGAAGCGTTGCACGAGTGGTTCAGCAGCTCCGAAACAACCGGCACCGAAGTGGCGCGTTACGGAGAGCGGATCAAGGAAAGCTGGCTTTGGGACGAACTTTATCGCGTGCGAAACATCCGTCCGAGCTTCCACCGCGGATTGTGGATGGGGCTGACCTATTCGGCGATCGATACGGTCTTGCTGCGTGGGCGGGCTCCATGGACGTTCCATCATCGCCCGGATCATGAGTCCCTCAAGCCGAAAAGCGCATGCAAACCTATCGCGTATGCTGCGCCTGACAACGCGGTGTCATTTGACAGGAACAGTTCCGTCTATCTGTCGGGAACAAACCACGAGGAAGATCAACCAGCGCACCTCACATTGCGCGACGATTCGGTTCCCATCCAGATCAACCTCAATACGTTCGATGCGCCGGAACAACGCTACTGTCCTGCCGGCGTATACGAGATTGTCGAGGAGGGCGGAGAACCTCGATTGCAGATCAATGCGCAGAACTGCGTGCACTGCAAGACCTGCGACATCAAGGATCCGACCCAGAACATTGTCTGGGTTGCGCCTGAAGGCGGCGGCGGACCGAATTATCCGAACATGTGAACCTGATATCAGATGTCTATACAGGCACGATCGTTGACCGGTTTCAACGAGCCGCCTCCAGATAGCGTAGTCCCGAACTGGCGGTGATACAGTTTGTGGAAGAGCTGTTGTTCGTTGTCAGGTTGTCACAGCAAGTTTGCCGAGTTCTTCGACCAATGCGGTGCTTGAGGTTACGCGACAGTAGCCTCCGTACATTGCGAGTGATTGCTCATGTCTTTCAGGTGTCATGGTCGCACACGCGTCTTCCGGCAGACTGACCAGATAACCGAGATCACAGGCGTCACGTACCGCCGACTCGACGCATTGGTCCGTGAGCACACCGCACACAACGAGCTGTTCGACTTCAAGTGCACGCAGAACGTAATCGATATTGGTTGACATGAAGACGCTCGATGACGTCTTCGGAATCACTATTTCGTCCTCGTCCCGTGCGATGACATCGGGGATGTTGGCCCAATATGATCCCCTGGGAACACCGATTCCCGAGATCTTGTAGTCCAGCCCGAGGTCGCGCATGTCACGTGTGCGCGCTTCGACGACCGTATAGACGACTTCAACGCCTGCCTGGCGGCACGCGTTCTGCAATCGACGAATTGCAGGCAGCGTCGTGTCGTTCAATCGGTTGAAGTAATATTGCAGTTCTTCCGGGATCGCGTTTTCATCGATGTGTGAAAATTCTCCATCCCCCGGCACGCAAGTGTAAATCTGTACATCAACCACCAGCAGTGCCGTATGGTTCGCCGTCTGCAGCGGTACGCTGCGCGTCAGGCTGCCACTCCTGTCAAGAGCAAATTTCTTCCGCGACACATCTTTCTCCTCGATCCCGGAGGCACGGTAGAACTGCAACCGTGCTGTCCCGCGTAACACCACCGTCGCCCCGACCTGAAAGGTCTGCGCACATTATCAAACCGAATTCCTCGCGTGAATTCTGCGACAATGACCGATTTGAGTCAGGCTGCCGCGTATGGGTCCAGGTTCTTCAACATGCCTCTGAACTGTCGTGAAATGAACCGGTTGTTTTGGTCTACAGCCTCATCTCTTCAACTACCTCCAATGAATCCGCCAAAATCTTTCAATGTACTCATCCGCTTCCGTTTGACTGTTCTCCACCCATCTGCCAACAGTCCCGTTCACTGGAGTCGTACGCTTCATCTCTTGTTGAACAATTCCGTCTTCTGACATGAGTTCCCACGCGTACGACGCGTTCCGAACCGTTGATCGTGCGCTTTCCCGTGACGAGATGAAGGAACTGAGGGATTATTCTTCCAGAGCGGCGACAACCCCCAAGAGTTTCACGGTGAACCGCTCGCTCTCGCCGAATACTCTGACTGCTATGCATACGTTTCACGCTGGTGCTCTCGCGTCCTCGGTATTCGTCTTCCGGCCGCGGTACTTCGGTCTGAACTGATCAAACCATTTCTCGCCAGACACGCTGTTGACTGCAGACAGTACGGGAACCAGGCCATCATTCGCTTTGACTGTCGTCCCGAAGAGCAATTTTAGGCGATTTCGCTACTCAGGATCCCAAGCGTCGGTCACAGATTCCGCACGCAGTGCCGACGGATTTTGTAATCGGCCTGACCGCCCCAGATGCCCCAGCACTCACTGATTTTCGGACTTGATCGGCGTCTGGTTGGCCACCTGTCATGCCTAGGATCCACCCTACTTCTGTTCAGGTGTGAGCTGTGGAGCGCGGGTAGAGCGTCAGTTTTTAACGCAGTATTGTTCAACTCGCCCCAGAAGGTCATCAGCGAGGGCTTTGATTTCGTCAAATTCAAGAACTCCAATTTCTTGGGATGCTGCCAAATTGCTGAACCTCTGAAGAGCGACATTTAGCGTCGCGGCCGCTCTGAGTGGGGTATCTGGGGTTTGACGAAATCGCTTGGCTAGGCTGTTGATGAGGGCGGCTTGGACATTCGCTGAGCCGAATACAGATCCGCGGGACACTATCATTGTCACCAAGTTTTCCCAATACTGCTGATTTCGTCGGACGACTGTCAGCAGCGCAGGTCTATCTTCCACGGGTTCGCTGCGTTCTAGGATGCTGGCGACCATTCGCTCCCGCCACCAGCCGCGTCCGAAAGTCGGGTTCACAAAGACGCTGCGGTTTCCTCTGGCGGCTGGCAGACCGCTCATGCGGCGAAACACGGTTCGCACGCAGTCATCAACCTGCTTGTTGTTTTCATCGTTAGCGCTAGATAGTAGAGCTCGATCGATGCGCTCTTCGCCGGTTTCGGTCTGTCCGCCGTTAGCTGCAAGCCATGTTGCTTCTTGGATTTTCCCATCGCGAATGTGTTCCAGCGTCACGCTGGCCCAAAAAGAAACTCGGCAAGCTGTTCGTGGAGGCGTGTCGCGCCAGAGAGCGTACATCCTGGCTTCTTGGTCCTCCGTCGGTTCCTTGAACGAGGATTCGGTCAACGCGTCGTTGAATATGTGCAGAGTCCGACCATCATTGGTTTTTACCTTGTCTTCAAACAAGGCCAAGAACTCCTCTGGGTCTTTGAGGGCGTTAAGGAACTTGCGCTGGCTGGCGCTACCCTTGACCTTTAGCAGGCTGTTCTGCATTCCGACGTATTGGTCCGCATCTAATTCCCGGTAGCCTATGCTGGCGGCGGTCGTCATGATTACACTCCCTTCGACGGGATTATGTGCGGGTACAACCCCGTGGCGACGAGTGACGCCTGGAATTTCTCATCAGACCAGTGGTGGAACCCTTTTTGCTCGATCTGGTCGGCAAGCCCAATAAGGTTCCGATGAGACTGCCAGCCTTCTCCTTCATCTTCGTCGTCAGTGGAATAATCCCGCTGCAGGATGCTGAGGGCAACCGAAACGACGTGCACCATTATGTTCCTGCCAACGATCTCCTCCCGGTGGTGACGCAGGTGCTGATACAGGTTCTCAGCCAAATGGACTTTGAACTTGAAACCATCCTCGTTGCTGGGTTGTACCCGGAACTGCCCAAGCGCAAGATCTTTGTCCAAATTGAAGTCCAGTAATCCGCTGATGCCCGATTTGAACTTGAAGGTGTGGCCGACAACCACTCGGCCCCCTTTGGGAACGAGCAGTTCACGTCCGTTCCAGATTCTACTGAGACCGTCGGAAACAGCGTCGGTGGTGTGCTGAATATTTTCCTTAGCTACGATCATCGGCGTGAACATAGGGTACTCGCCGAGGTCCTGTTGTTGCCAGGCGATCAACTGCTCAGGAGCGTCAGATTTGTGGATCGTCCTGTACATAGAGCGGGGAGCCGCTACTGTGCAGACGAAGTCCAGCTTTCCCTGTTCCGCCCATTGCTCGATGAGCGTTGCGCCCCGCAACTCGTGGCGGAGCTCGAAGGACTTGCCGGCCTCCTTGTCGTGGCAAGCGACCTTGTATACTCCGTTGGGGAAACTGTTGTTGCCGGCTTCGAGTACCGGCCACGGGAAGGCCCGGCTGTTGCTGCCGGGGTCGGATGCCCGCGTACTAATTTCTCTGGTCGTCATCTGAGGCTCCCTTCTCACCATTGGCAGTTGGTTTTGTCCCCGACGGTGGTGGGCGGTGTATTTCCAGTCTCATCACGGGTCTTTCAACAATGTTGGTCAGTTCTGGCGGTACACCGTACTCGACCTGAATTTCATAGTCAGCGTTGGCAACGATGCCTTGAATTTTGACAAATTTGCCTTTTTCAATGATTTCATGCACGGGCGGTGTGCTACTGTCCGTCGACACGATACGGAACGACTTCAAGGACACGTCCTCGTCCTGCCAAACGCGGTCACAGGTGAAGTCTGTGTTTTCGTCCACTCGAATGGTCAACCAAGCTTCCGGAAAGTCCTCCGTACTGACGACAGAGCCAGCGAGTTTCCCGTCTCCGTCCGGGACGATGGCGGAGCGGAAGAGTAGTGGGCGAACGGGTCGCCGCTGGGTTGACCCCCTTTTGCCTTTGCCCGTGCTGGTGCGGAGAGGCTCAATATAAACGTCCCCGTTGTCATCGTCGCCAGTCGGAACTGGCACCAGTTGAACATTACTGCGCCTAGACACTGCGGTAGGTACACCCCAGAACGAGAAACTCTCGTTTCCGATGCCACTGTCGTCGCCAGTGTTGACTAGCAGAAAGTCGTCGACCGTGTACTCGTCGGTGCCGATCAGCGGCACCTGCTCGTTAATCCAGGTAGCGATGTCCCCTATGGCACGCTTCAACGTTTTCTGTTCTGAGCCGGATAAGAGTGACTTCGACAATGTGTCGTGCATCGGCCCTTCGGCTTTGCGGATCAGCCGGTGGAGTTCGTCGCCATCGTCGGCGTCCACTGCAATGACGGCGTGGAATGGCTGGCGATTGGTGAAGTCAGCTTGCGACAGGTCAGGAATGCTGTCCGTGATCCACATCCCATTGCGAAACAGGTCGATCCGAGTGTAACCGCTCAGCGGAGACATCAGCAAGTTGATCCGGGCGTTGCCTGCGTTCACGGGCACGCTCTGATTTTTGCTGCCTACGAGGGTTCTCAGTATTGAGTAGGCGCTTTGCCCGGAAGGCCGGAGGCTCGCGAAGAGTGAATCTGATCTTGCCGCCCGAACCCGGTCCTGTTCTTTCTCTAGAATGCTCTCCAACGATGCCTCATCCAGTTGCTGGATGTTGTTGGGCCCTTCCTTAACCGTGATGGCAAGCTTGTTTTGATAGATTGCGGGGGCGAAGTTGTAGGCAGCAACTTTGGATACGATTTCCCAAAGCTTCGGACCGTTGCTCCTGAAATTGTTGAACGCCGGGAGCAGCACAACGCAGCCGTGTCCGTGCTCTTCGCTCAGCGAGTCAAGGTATTTGGCAATCAACTTGGGATGATCTTTTGCGTCCAGGAAGTCATACAAGTTGCCGTCCTCGTCCAGTCCGTTTCTGAACCCGTTGACGAGGTAGCCTTTGGCGTCCTTGGTCTTTCCTTTGCTAGGGTGGGAGGCTAAGATGGTCCTGCCGCAGACGATGCGGTCTCCTTCTGATGTCAGGCCGCCGTAGAGCATGTAGCGGATGTCAGAAAGGACCATCGGTGCCAAGTGGCCGACGCCGTACGAACCAGAGGCGGAAGTGGACTTGCCGCTGGCGCCGTCGGCCAGCAGCGCGTTCATGCTCTTGATGTCAAGACCGATTCCGTTGTCCACCACAGCCAGAAGTGTAGCTGTCCCCGCTTTGATGGAGTCCAACCCGCTCTGGATACGGTTAGCAACTTCTTTGGCAGCGTCAGGGAGTTTCCCGTTGTTGATTCTTTTCTGGTGCGCTACCGCTTTCTTGAAAGCCTTGGTGTAGCCTTTCAGGTCGGGGACATCACCGCGTCGGACGCTGTCAACTTGGAACAGTACCTTTGTGGTGGATTCGCCAGCATCTACGGCAGCGTCCAGTGAGTTTTGGATTAGCTCCCGGACTATGCGTGCCGGCGGCAAGTCGTTGAACGCCGCTGTGTTGAACGAGGTAAAGCCGTCGTTGGATGTTGCGGTTCCGAATTGGAGAGCAGCCATCAGTTAGTCTCCTCTGGCAAGGGTTTGTAGAGCTCGGCGCAGGGACCGGCTGGTTACGCTGATCTCATCGTCGGTGGTGAATCGCCCTAGGCTAATTCTCACTCCTGTCGCGGCTATCTCCGGGTCAAGTCCTAAGGCTATCAAGACGTGGGATGGCTCCGGTGATCCGGTAGCGCAAGCCGCACCAGTGGAGATTGCTACTTCACTGGATACGGCTTCTACCAATGCCTCTCCTAGGATGCCGGGGAGTCCTAAGTTCAGGTTGCCTGGGATTCGCTGTTCTGGGTGGCCGAATAGTCTCAATGCGGGGAACTCTGTATTCAGGTCTTGCAGCAGCCTTTGCTCCAGATTCGAGATGCGCTCGGCTTCATCTTCTAGATGGCGACAAGCGATACTACAGGCTGCTCCCAAACCAACTGCTAAGGGCACTGGCACGGTTCCCGGTCGAATGCCTTGCTCTTGGGCACCTCCCGTGACCGTGGGCACAATTTTCAAGTCCGGCCGGTTTCGTACATACAGTGCGCCGATGCCGTTAGGGCCGTAAATCTTGTGAGCAGACAGGCTCAACAAATCGACTCCCAGTTCTCCCACATCAACCTTGATGCGTCCGGCTGCCTGCGTGGCGTCAGTGTGTACGAAGGCGCCGACGGCGTGGCAGAGTTGGGATATTTCAGGCAGCCGTTGGATGACGCCGATTTCGTTGTTCGCCAGCATCACGGAAACGACCAGAGTTTGACGGCCTAGTGCCGCTTCCAGGACTCGGAGGTCCAGCAATCCGTCCGATTTTACTGGAAGCACTACCACCTCGCTGCCGTGCTGGCTTAACCAACGGACGGTTTCCAGTACCGCCGAGTGTTCAGTAGCCAGCGTGATGATTTGCCGGCGGCCGTCTGGGGGGACAGCGGCGGCGCCCCGGAGCGCGATATTGCACGACTCAGTGGCACCTGACGTGAAGACGATTTCGTCGTCGTCTGCCTCGATAAGGTCGGCTACTTGTGAGCGAGCGATTTCCACCGCCCGACGTGCGTTCCATCCGTAGGAATGTCCTTCGGAGTGAGGGTTGCCGAAGTCTTGCGTCCAGTAGGGTTGCATTGCTTCGACCACACGCGGGTCGACCGGCGTTGTAGCTTGATAGTCAAGGTAGATTGGGTTTATTTAGGTTCACTCTGTGCAGTCGCAGGGTAAAACGGTGTCGGCAAACTTTTCCAGGCTGTCACCTCGTCTGGTGCTGTTGGTCAGCACGTCATACGAAAAGCCACTGGTTGCACCGAAGAAACCGATGAAGGACGGGGCGTCAGGGTTTGTACGTTCTCGCTTCTCTAAATCCAAGTCGCGTCCGTACAGTTTCTCTTTGGCAGTCCACCAGTCAATGTCACATGGAGTACCTAGCGTTGATCCAAAGCCGTCTATCGGGTTCGTCTTTTGGTCTTGCATCGCTGCGTGAACTTGTTCCAAGCTGCCGGCGCCTTTGAGGAAACAGTACACGCAGTTGGACAGAACACCGTTCTGCGGTAGGTTCAGGTCCCAGCTCTGCTGTTGCCAGAAATCGTTGACGTCTTCTTTGCTGATGTGCATTGTCGCCAGCGGCATATAGACGTGTTCGCCTTCATAGCCGACGTTGGCGTGGGGGTTGGTTGACCGGTTTTCTACCCGTGCAACTCGAAGACGCTCGTCGCCGCGCAATCCGATGAAAGCGACATACTCTATGCCGCCTTTCCCGAACCAAGCTTTCTGACCAAAGATCTTGTCCTTGAGGGCCTCGTTGTCGAATGTGGCTGCGGGGGATGAGAAATCTTGATATGTTTGCTTCGGGCGGTTAGTGGCCTGACTCAGCACGAAGCGTTTTTTCGACAAGTGAATTTCTTTTGGGATACCGCCGCCATCGCGGATGTGGAGTTTATGCAGCTGTTCAGTATCCACTTTGGATTCGTCGAGTCCGTGCCCTTGTTGTGGAATACCCCTTTTGTCGGCGAACCAGTCCCGCAGAAACCGCCGCGTCACTTCCAGTTTGAGGGACTGCGTACAGACACGACTGAACTGATTAGGCAGGTAGCCCTTGCTTGACAACATCTCCTCAAATACTTCGCCCCGCCAGTGGAACCCGTCCTGGTTGGCCTTGGAAAATGGGACCTCGTTGACCAGTCGGTACGAAGCGAGGCGTCGCCATTCTCCTTGCCGGGCGTCTTCGTAAGTTTGGAACTCCACAAAGAAGAACGGGATTCCTGCGGATTCGACACGGTGCTTGCACTCCGCGATGAACTTGTAGGTTTCTGGATGTTCGCAGGACGTATTGTTGAATACAACAACGTCGCCACGCTCTTGGCGCAGGAATCCGTTTTCCAACAAAGCGAACAGCATCATCCCACTGGAGCGTCCACCGGAGAACTTGACCACGTGGGGCAGCTCTTCATGGCGTTTCGCTCGGTAGCGGAATGTGTACACCTTGTTGGGGTCGTAGCGCTTGGGGGCCTCCAATTCCTTGGAGACGGACATTTTGGGTACGGCCTGCATGGCAGAGGCCAATTGGGTTGGGCTTCTCATTGTCGTTTCACTTGTCGGTTTTGACTAGCGTCATTCTGCACGAACGTAGGCGTCGCCATTTTTAGGAGCTTGATCCATATGTCGAGTGGTCTCACAAGATGTGGTAAACCAGATCGATTTTTAACCACAATCTGGAGGATACCATGCCTTGGACCGAGACCACTCACAGGCGTTATAAGCGATCAGACGACCATCGGCAAAACAATCTCACGGACGCGGAATGGTCTTTCATCGAACCGCTGCTGCCCAAGCAGGGCAAGATGGGTCGTCCGCGCAAGACCGATCTGCGGTCGGTGTTCGACGCCATCCAGTACATCCTCAGCACGGGCTGCCAGTGGCGGGTGCTTCCCGGTGAATATCCACCATTTTCGACGGTCCAGAACTATTTCTACGGGTGGCGTCGCAGGCAAGGTCCTGCAGCACTTGTGGGGTCGGGTGCGGTGCTTATCGGGACGCTCTGCGGAGCCGAGCATGGCCGTGATCGACAGCCAGTCGGTGAAGACCACGGAGAGTGGCGGGCTATGACGCGGGCAAGAGGATCAAGGGCCGCAAGCGGCACATTGCCGTGGACGTGCAAGGCAGCCCGATTGTCATGATGGTTCACCCGGCTGACGTCCAGGACAGGGACGGTGCCCTCGAGGTTGTCATGCAGCTGTTGGCGCCGACGATCTCCAAACTTTATGCCGATGGCGGCTATGCGGGGCCGAAACTTCGAAAGGAGATCCGGGAACAGGGTCTGCCAGACATCCTCGAGATTGTGGAAAGACCGAAGGATACCAGGGGCTTCACGGTGTTGCCCCACCGGTGGGTCATGGAGCGGACCTTTGCCTGGATGGGCCGATGCCGTCGCTTGTCGAAGGATTACGAGCGCCACACTAGACAATGCCTTGGCCAGGGCGCAATTGGCCGCCTGTCGATTTCTTGTCAGGGGCGTGGCGCGTGAAGCAACTGCGTAAAAAAATTTACAAATAAAACTATAGACTTATGATTCATACTCTGAGGGGGTGCGGGCCATTTTTGAGTAGAAAGCCCGCTCGTTTCGAGTAGGGTAAGGCAGTGGCTGGAGTCGGCTGCCGGGGGCGGACAGGCCCTGGATGCGCAGCAAAATTCTGGCCCGGCGTCGAAGTGTCGCCCTAGGGCGATTTTCGACGGCCTAGTAGGGATTCTCTGAGATCTACGCGATATTATTCGTGGAACTCGCAAACGCCGTCACCGGACCTGAAACGCGGTTTTTTTGCCGGGGTTGCTCTCCGGCCAGCCGAGGCTGCTGCCGGTGCCTGGAAATCGGCAGAGCTCGGAAATCAGGGCGGCTAGGCCGATTACGGAATCCGCCAGCGCCGCGTTCGGAATTTGCTACCGACGCCGGGGATGATCAGTAGCGAAATAGCCTAAGCAAATTGAATGGGCAGATGGTGAAGACTGCATGGAAACGCTGCTACCCGTCAGATCCGCGCTTCTTGAAGGCGATATACGCCCCTTGTATCTCGGTTGGCTGGCTGGAGTTGCGTCCCGGAATGTCCGTGGAGAGGTTGCAGAACCTCCAGTGCCACCTGGTCTCGCCGACTGGAACTCGACATATCTTGCTGACCTCCGCGAGTTTCTCTGCGTTCCGACGGATATGTTGTATGAAAGCACGAAGCGCCGCGCAGATTTACCCGGGCACGACGAGATCCGGGCGCGTGTACAGCCTTATGTGAGTCACCTGGACACCGACTGCAAGGACAATCTCTTGGCAGAGTTGATCCCGACTGAACACCGTTGATACGAGCGTCTCGATTTGCCGGTGCAGTCGGCTCACTTTCTCCCAAGGCACCCGAACATCCCCGAGGTTTGCGCAAGATTTTCGAGAATTCGTTGAATTCGAATGAAACCGCTCGGCGAGCAATGCACCCTGTTTTCGGTCTGTGACCGCGCAGGCGGTCTCCGTCGGGCCCGGGCCACACTTCCTATCGTACCTCGACGGTAAATCGCAGCGGTGTTCCTCTTCCGGTCGTCCAGGAATTAACGACCTCAATCCTGGTGCCCTGAAAGTCCCGCACCGTCGGACTCCCTGACCTCGGGGCAATCATTCCGGAATGATCATGTATCACGATCGGGCTGTTTGATTTCAAAATTGTCGGAAGCGTTGCTGGTTGGTCGCGTTCATGTCGTTGATCAACTGACCGAATCATGTTGCGTGGTGATTTATCTTCAGACGGGGCCTACATAGAGCGACATGCAGAGTCTGCAATCCGCGTCGCGCTGAGACTCACACGGTGTTGCCCTCGTGGGACCTCGGCAGTCGGACAAGACAATACCGGCGAATTGCACCGCAAGAGAAGACGGTCGTGAATCAATGACGTTGGATGACAATCTATTTCGACGGTTCGCCAACGAAGACCACATTGGATCCGTCCGCAACCTGAAAAGTGGCATAATCGACGAAATCCAGTTTGCGCCGGACCTGTTCCTGGCAATCAAGAAGGATTCAATGACACGCCCGAACCTGGAAGATTCCAGAACACGGGTTCCGTTGGCCTGTTTGCAGGAGCATGTTCTCCGGATTCCCTCGCCGGTCGTGTCGAGTCAATCGAACTTCTGACATGCGTTGTATCTGCAACCTATCGGTGCTACCAACCTGTTCCGGTGTGGAGGTGTGCTCTTTTCAGAGATTCCCTGCCATCAATTCCATCAACGGACGAGGAGAGATTCATGAGTCCGCGTAAACTGTTTTTGACAGCTGCAGCCGCCGTTATGACCTGCTGCCTGGGACTGGGTAGTTCGGCGTTTGCTGCCGACAGCAGCGAGCCGATCAAGATTCCGATCAAGAACTGGTCGAGCCAGATCGTTATGGCGCATGTCATTGGCGGCATGTTCGAAAGCATGGGCAATACTGTCGAATATGTACCGGTCGACAATCAGGCAAGTTTCGAGGCAGCACGCGTCGGCGACATCACAATTCTGCACGAAGTCTGGCAATCGACCATGCAGAACGCCTATTACAACGCAATGGAAACCGGTGGTCTGATTGATGCGGGAACCCATGCGGCAGAGACCCTGGAAGAGATGGGCGTGCCGAACTGGGTTATCGAAGATGGATTGTGCCCCGGTCTGCCGAATTGGGAGGCTCTCAAGGATTGTCACGAAAACTTTGTCACCCCTGATTCAGGCGGCAAGGGACGGTGGTTGGAAGGACCGCAAAGCTGGCACGGCGATATCATTCCGAACCGCGTCAAGGGCCTCGGTCTTGACGACAAGTGGGTTGTCAAGTTTGCCGGTGCAGCTGATGCACTCTGGGCAGAACTTCAGGCAGCCAAGAAGGAAGGACGCGGGACCATCATTTTCAACTGGACGCCCAACTTCACCGATGCGGAAGGTTTCACATTCATTGAATTTCCGCCGTATTTCGAAGGGTGCCGGATTGCCGACGGCGGCGATCTCTCGACAACCGGATGCGGCTCACCAAGGGGTTGGTTGAAGAAGGGTGCCTTCTGGCGTTTCCCGAAGACCCATCCAAACGCCTACCGGGCTTTCACGCAAGTCTCGTTCACCACACCGCAAATCGGTTCGATGGCGGCACTTGTGGACCTCGACGGTATGACTCACGCTGATGCAGCGGTGAAGTGGCTCGCAGACAACGAAGAGGTCTGGAAACCCTGGACCATTTCTGTCCTCGGAGCGGGCAACTGACAGCGATTTGAACTCTGCAGGGTCTGCATAACCTGCAACAGGTACCGGAGCGTGGCCCCCTCGGGATGCCGAGTGGGCCACATTCCGGCAGTAACAACCGAATTCAGCTGACGTCCGATTCATCAGAGCCGGAATGTGGTCAGCAAACGGATAGCGGCGCACCCTGATACGCACAGGAGCGAGGAAACCATGTCGTCCCAAGGGGTTTCTGCCGAAAGAGAACACGCTGTCATCAAGTGCGAATCCGTCTTCAAGATCTTCGGCAAGAACGCCGGAAGACTGCTTGAGAGCACCAGCAGCGTCATTGATCCGGCAACCGCAAAGGCAGCGGGTTGTGTTGTCGGCGTCAACAACGCATCGTTTGAAGTGCACGCGGACGAACTACTGGTCATCATGGGATTGTCAGGGTCCGGCAAGTCAACGCTGCTGCGCTGCATCTCGAAACTGACAACTGCAACATCCGGCCGGATCCTCATCGAAGGCCAGGATCTGATGACGATGAGTAATCGGCAACTTCTTGCGCTCCGACGAAGCAAGATGGGTATGGTCTTCCAGAGTTTCGGACTGTTGCCGCACAAGACAGTCGTCGAGAACATAGCCTTTCCACTCCAGATGAAAGGCAACAGCACGCGAGAAAGCATGGGCAGGGCCATGGAGATGGTTCAGCTTGTCGGCCTTCAGGGGCGCGAGAATTATTTCCCTCGACAGCTTTCCGGCGGTCAGCAGCAACGCGTCGGGATTGCCCGTTCATTGGCGGTTGAACCGGATATCTGGTTCCTCGATGAGCCGTTTTCGGCCCTGGATCCTCTGATCCGCCGGGAAATGCAGGACGAGTTTCTCAGATTGCAGGGTGCCTTGAACAAGACAATTCTCTTCGTCACACATGACTTTGACGAGGCTCTTCGTCTTGCAGATCGCATTGCGATCATGAAGGACGGTGTCATCGAGCAGCTCGATACGCCCGCGAACATCGTACTCCATCCGGCTACGGAATACGTCCGCAAGTTCACCGAAGATGTGCCGCGGGAGAAGGTGCTCAGGATCGAGGATGTGATGGATCCGTATGACAGTGCTGAGGATCTCGGCGATCTTACGGTCGTCAAGGACACGATCATTGAATCGGTCGCAGAAACCGTTCTCGGTCAGGACAAACCGGTTGCGGTCGTCGACACCACCGGCAACGTTGTCGGCAGCCTGCATGCATCGCATGTCCTCAAGGTGCTGTTCGGCAGCGAAACCCGCGGAACAGCCTCCAGCCAGGCACAGGACACACAGCAATGACGTTCCCGGCCAGGTTGCTGAAACCCGCCCAGTTCCTCATCCTCTTGATCGCGTTCGCCCTGCTCTGTTTTTTCATCGGACCGTCAGAAAACAACTGGTTGTGGCGCTTTCCCCCGCTCCTCGCCGAACTGCCATTCTTCATCAACGACACAGTCAGGGGCTTGATGTTCGAATGGATGCTGATCGAGATTTATGACCCGACGATTGACGATATTGAACTGCAGCCTCTCTTCAGGGAGATCACCAGAACGATCTCGAGCCTTGTGCTGACAGTCATTGTCTTCGTCCGGGAGCTCATTCTGGGCGGCGCAAAGACAATTGTTGCATTCACGAGCTGGGATTTCATCGGTGAAAACCCGTGGGCCCGATGGCCTGCATTGCCGTGGACGGTGATCACGGGCTGGGCCGTTCTTCTGGGCTACAAGCTTCAGGGCAAGAGACTGGCAGTACTGGCAGCGGCGTCGACGATTTATATCGCGCTATTCGGGCAGTGGAGCCCGTCGATGCAAACCCTGTCCTTCATCCTCATTGCCGCACCGGTTTCGGTGGTCCTGGGATTGACCTTCGGTATCTGGTGCTTCAAGAGCCGGATGGTTGAGGCTGCGCTGAATCCCCTGCTCAACGTGGCCCAGACAATGCCACATTACTCCTACCTTGTTCCGGTCATTGTCCTGTTCGGGGTCGGCGACCATGCGGCAGCGATCGCGACCATCATCTTCGCCACACCTCCAATGGTTCGCCTGGTGTTACTTGGCCTGAAAGCCGTACCTGCCGATGTCGTTGATGCCGGCAAGATGAGCGGCTGCAGCGGCATTCAGTTGATGTTTCGTGTGTTGTTGCCCACGGCAAAGCGCGACGTTCTCATCGGCGTCAACCAGGTGGTGATGCAGTGCCTGGCGATGACCGTGATTGCATCCTTCATCGGTGCGCAGGGGCTGGGCTCCAATCTGATGATTGCGCTGAATTCGCTCAAGGTCGGAACAGGAATCGAAATTGGTCTCTGTATCGTCCTGATCGCGGTGGTTCTCGACAAGATGTCACTGTCCTGGGCACACAAGCAGACCGACTATTTCGCCGATCTGTCGTTCATCCGGCGCCACAGTTTTGCTCTTCTGGCACTGGTCGTATTTGTGCTGGGGGTCGTTCTGGCATGGATCGGCAGCTTCATCTTTGCCGAAGGGGCAAACTACTTTTACATCGTTCCCCATAACAAGGGATTGACGACGGCACCCTTCTGGCAGGCATCCGTTGACTGGATCTGGGATACATTCTTTTACACGCTGAGGGATTTCAATGAATTCCTGATAACCCAAATCCTCATCCCGATGCGCGATGCCTATCTCCGCATGCCGGTTGTCGCGACATTTCTGTTGATGATGGGGACGGCCTATATCCTGGACGGTGTCAGATCCGCGCTGATCGTTGGCGGGATCCTGCTGTTCATTGCCTTCTCAGAGTACTGGGACAGGGCATTGATTACTGCCTACATGGCATCATTTGCCGTCGTCGTTTCGGCGGTCATCGGTATTACCCTTGGTTCCATTTGTGCCCAGAGCTCCATCGCCAGTCGCGTGGTTCTTCTGATCTGCGACTTCTTTCAGACGTTCCCGTCCTTCATCTACCTGATACCCGTCATCATGTTGTTCGGCATCACCGATACATCGGTTCTCATCGCGGCCCTGGCGTATGCGATTGTTCCGGCAACGCGATACACGATTGAAGGATTACGCGGTGTACCGCCAGTCCTGATCGATGCCGCCGTGATGTCTGGCGTCTCCCGATTCCAGCGCTGGTTCGCAATCGACCTGCCGCTTGCTTTTCCGCATATCATGCTCGGCGTGAACCAGACCGTGATATTTGCCCTGTTCATGGTGATCATCGGCGCGTTCATCGGAACAACCGATCTTGGACAGTTGATACTGAAGTCCATTTCGCAACCCCAGGGTACCGGTATCGGAATCACTCTGGGACTTTGTGTTGCC
Source organism: Alphaproteobacteria bacterium (assembly GCA_965200745.1). Taxonomy (GTDB): domain Bacteria; phylum Pseudomonadota; class Alphaproteobacteria; order SP197; family SP197; genus SP197. Next base: position 1,502,056 of record CBDAUZ010000001.1, on the reverse strand, counting down.
TTCATCGGACTGGCGGCCGATCAGATTATCCGGAACTGGGCGAACAGACGAAAGCAGATGCTGGGTCTGGAATAATCACCTCCAGACCTGTGCCAGAAAACAAGCCCGCCCGGGATACGCGAGAAGTACCGGTCCGTTTCCTATCCCTGTCGCAACTCCTCACACGAGATTGACAGGGTTTGAACACGAAATTAAAAGTGAACGCATGATTGGAATATTTGCTCTCGCGCTACGCTGAGCGGCACCCTTCGGCGGTGCCGCTGTATCCGTGCGCTCCTCCGACCAAATCTGCAAAGCAAATGTCTGATCAATCCCGAATCTCCCGCAATCCTGTCGTGTGTATCTTTTGTGGTCACACAGATCTTGTCGACGCCCGCACGGTGTACCTGTCATGACACAGTCCGAGGCAACAACCCCGCGGGTCATGCCGTTTCACCGGTATCGACCGTATGATCAGGTGTCGCTTGATAACCGTCGATGGCCGGCTGCAACAATCACGACAGCGCCAGTCTGGTGCAGCGTGGATCTCAGGGACGGCAATCAGGCGCTGATAGATCCAATGGGTCCGGAACGAAAGCGCCGAATGTTCCGGACACTTGTGGAAATGGGTTTCAAGGAGATCGAGGTCGGATTTCCCAGTGCCAGTCAGACCGATTTCGATTTCTGCCGCGAACTGATCAAGTCGGACCTTGTTCCCGATGACGTCACAATCCAGGTCCTCACGCAATCACGCGACGAGTTGATCAGACGCACCTTCGATGCAATCCAGGGTGCACAAAAAGTCATCATTCACCTCTACAACTCCACATCGACCCTGCAGCGTCGTGTTGTGTTCAGAACTGATCAGCAGGGTATCACCGCAATCGCCGTCAGGGGTGCGGAACTCATTCGCGAACTTGCCGGAAGAAATGCCGGGCCCGATGGGTGGCGTTTTCAGTACTCGCCCGAGAGTTTCACGGGTACCGAACTTCCCTATGCGGTCGAGATCTGTGAAGCGGTCATGGACGTGTGGGAACCCACACCAGCCAACCGCGTCATCCTCAATCTCCCTGCAACCGTCGAAATGTCGACACCCAATATCTACGCGGATCAGATCGAGTGGTTTCTGCGCAATGTCAGAGATCGCGATTCCATCATTCTCTCACTTCATCCGCACAACGACCGGGGTACCGCAGTCGCCGCTGCAGAACTCGCCTGCATGGCAGGTGCAGACCGGATCGAGGGAACGCTTTTCGGCAATGGCGAACGCACGGGCAATGTCGATATCGTCACGCTCGCGCTCAATCTCATGACGCAGGGCGTCAATCCGATGCTCGATCTCTCCGACATGAACAGGCTCGTTTCGGTAGCCGAACATTGCAACCGCCTGCCGGTCCATCCCCGGCATCCCTATGCCGGTGAACTTGTTTTCACGGCCTTCTCGGGCAGCCATCAGGACGCCATCAACAAGGGCATGAAGGCGATGGAACAGGCAAACTCCGATTCATGGGAGGTCCCATATCTTCCCATGGATCCGAAAGACGTCGGACGCAACTACGAAGCAATCATTCGTGTCAACAGCCAGTCCGGAAAGGGTGGCGTCGCGTGGGTCATGGAACAGGACCACGGATTCATTCTGCCGCGGAAACTCCAGATCGATTTCTCGCAAACAATCCAGTCGCTGGCGGACAGCACGGAAGCCGAACTTCCCAGTAACGAAATCCTTGCAGCATTCCATCGCACATACATCAATCCGGACGGCAGGTTGCAGCTTGTCTCATATCGGACCATCCCCGATACCCACGCCAGCGAATTGCGGTTGATGACTGCGGAAGTCACACTTGACGGATCACCCAGGGAGATCACAGGAACCGGAAACGGTCCGATTGACGCGTACATACACGCCCTGCTCAATGGCACCGGCATCGACCTGACGATCGTCGACTATCACGAACACGCAATCAGCCAGGGCAGCGATGCTGTCGCCGCCGCCTATGTCGAGGTGCGCGGGGCCACGAACGAGACAGTGTTTGGAGTCGGCATTCACCGCAATATTGTTCAGGCGAGTCTTTACGCAATCACGGCAGCGGCAAACCGACTCGAAAACGTCGACAAACCCTGAACACACGGAAAACCGCTACACAACATGCAAATTGCTACAAGATGACTGATCTATTGAATCTTGCGGAAGACCTTGTTGCACGCGTCCGCCGGGCGGGTGCCGATGCTGCCGATGCGGTCGCAGTTCAGGGCACATCCAGTTCAGTTTCCTGGCGACTCGGTGCGTTCGAGGACTATACCCGCTCGGAAGCCATCACAATCGGCTTGCGTGTGTTCGTCGGCAAACGCCATGCCATCGTTTCCACAACCGACCCCTCGACAGAAACCATCAACGATCTGTGCGACCGCGTGCTCGCGATGGCCACGGCGGCACCGGAAGACCCATTCGCCGGGCTGGCACCAGACGATCTCATTGCGCGTGAAATCCCGGAAGACAACCTCGAACTCGATGGCAATGACGAACCGTTGCTCACCGACATGAAGACCATGGCAGCAGAGGCGGAAGACGCAGCACGCTCAGTCGATGGTGTGACGAACTCTGAAGGCGCCGCTGTTTCCTGGCAACGCGTCTTTTCGGCTCTGGTTGCAAGTAACGGATTCAACGGTGCCTGGACAGGCACATCGTCAAGTATCTCGACTTCCGTGATCGCCGGCGAGGGACTGAACACCGAGGGCGAAAGTGAATACGCTGTCGCCCGGCATTTTGCAGACCTTCCCGCTGCCGCAACGGTCGGTGCTGAAGCAGGTCGGCGCGCTGCCGAGAGGATTGGCGCTGCACGAATTCCGACAATGCAGGCACCACTGGTGTTCGACAACCGCGTTTCCGGCGGACTCCTTGGCCACCTCGTGAGTGCGATCACGGGACCGTCCATCGCGCGCGGCGCGAGCTTCCTGTTGGATCAGCTTGGTGCGCAGATCTTCCCTGCAGGCATCAACATTGTGGACGAACCGCATCGCCGGCGGGGTTTGCGTTCCTGCCCGTTCGACGGCGAGGGTTTGCGTACTTCGTCGAGAAAACTGATCGATAACGGTTACCTGACAACCTGGCTTCTTGAGTGCCGTTCTGCACGGCAGCTGGAGATGACTCCGACTGGTCACGCGCGACGCAGCGCTTCGGGACCGCCGTCGCCGGGCGTGTTCAACCTGTGGCTTGAACCGGGCAACGAGTCACGCGACGAATTGATTGCGGACATTTCGGATGGTTTGCTGATCACCGGACTGAGCGGACAGGGCGTGAATGGCATTACCGGAGACTACAGCAGGGGTGCCAGCGGGTTCCGTATCGAGAATGGACAGCTTACCCGGCCGGTGAACGAGGTCACTGTTGCCGGCAATCTCAAGGACATGTTTGCACGTGCCCGCCCGGCATCAGATCTCGAATTCCGTTACGGAATTGACGCGCCCAGCGTGCGGATCGAGGGAATGACTGTCGCGGGTCTGTAATTTGCGTGTCCCTGAAACGCGCTGGCAAGCTGCTGTACTCGTCGTGTTCTCAACAGGATTGTCAGGTGACGGCCTCGACAGAGAGTTTTTTTGACAACCGAATTCGGTGATCTCAGAGACAGGATTACCATCCCGTTTGTGAAGGCCAAACGCATCGATGTCGCTCGCTTCACTGCAATCTGGTGCCGTCAGTTGCCGCAAGGGTGACCGGGAAAGCGCTTTCTCATGAAAGAGAATGACCTGCCCGGTCGCGTGATCATCTCCCGGGTCTACAGGGACTACATTAGCGAGCACGCACTGAAACTCTCGATCGTGTTCCTGCTGATGATTATAGGCGCGGCGGCAACGGCTGGGCAGGCCTGGCTTATCCAGCCGATTCTCGACGATGTCTTTATCAAGAAAGACATGGCGCAACTCGCGCTCATTGCGATTGCAACGGTGTCGGTCTTCTGTGTTCGCGGGTTTTCGGAGTTTCTGCACCTGATCCTTCTCGCACGGGTCGAGTTGTCGATCAGCAGAAAACTCAGATACGAGACCGGGGCCAATCTTCTTCGTGCCGATCTGGCATATTTTCACGCGACCTCAACCGGGGCGCTGGTTGCAGGTTGCATCAACAACATCGAGAAGTTGCGCGAAACCTTCTCGACCACCCTGCAGACCATGGTCAGGGATGCATTGACCATCGTCTTTCTGATCGCCCTTATCTTTCATCACGATGTCATGCTCGCCATTGTCTGTCTGGTCATCCTGCCGATTGCCACGATTCCGATCGTCGTCATCGGACGACGGGTACGCGCGCGCGCTTCCCGTGCCTGGCAGGAACTGGAACGCGTCAGTGGCTACTTTTCTGAGCTCTTTCGCGGCGTCCGGCACATCAAGGCATACGGCCAGGAAAAGACCGAACTCAAGAGGTTGGAGAGCAGGGTCTCGAACCTCTCCGACGTAATGTTCAAGACAGCACGTACGGCTGCTTTGACTGTACCGGCGATGGATCTGTTGATGGGTATCGCGACAGCGGGCGCAATCGCGTTTGGTGGATACCGTGTCATCACAGACTCACTCACTCCCGGGGAATTCTTCAGTTTCATCACGGCGTTCATCCTGGCGTACAAGCCGCTGAAATCGGTCGGGACCCTGAATAACCTGCTTCAGGAAGGCCTCGCCGTTGCACAACGGGTCATTGCGATCCTGGACATCAGGCCAACCATTGGCAACGCACCAGACGCCAAACCGTTGACGATTGACAGGGGTGTCATCGAACTTGATCGCGTCAGCTTTTCCTATGGCGAGATTCCTGCGTTGCGTGACGTCAGTATTCGCGTACCCGCAGGGGCTACGGTGGCCCTTGTGGGTCCCTCCGGTGCCGGCAAGTCGACGCTGCTCAACCTCATTCCACGTCTCTACGATGTGAACGAGGGATCTGTTTCAATCGACGGCATGGATTTGCGCAATGCGACAATCGAGAGTGTTCGGGATTCGATTGCTTTTGTGAGTCAGGACTCAACGCTGTTTAACGACACTGTTGCAGCGAACATTGCATTCGCTCGCCCTGGAGCAATGCCGGAGGACATCAGGAGGGCCGGCGTTGAAGCGGGTGCCCATGATTTCATAGTCGCGTTACCCCAAGGTTATGACACGATTGTTGGCGAGGATGGCATTCGTCTCTCAGGCGGACAAAAACAGCGAATATCGATTGCTCGCGCAATCCTGCGTGACGCACCCATCATTTTGCTTGATGAGGCAACCAGTTCGCTGGACTCGGAATCTGAACGGCAGGTGCAACAGTCGCTGATGCACCTTGCATCTGACCGGACATGTCTGATCGTGTCCCATCGCATCTCATCAATTGTCAAAGCGGACCTGATCTATGTCATCGATGACGGGTGCATTGTTGAAACGGGCGACCACGCAGCGCTGATGAGGAACAACGCTCTTTACGCACATCTCTACCGGCAACAGGACGCGGACTTTCGTCAACACCATAATTGACGACCCCACGGTCTTTCGGAATCTGGTTGATCAGGGTGCGTCTCGATGGAATGTCTTGAAGGTATCGACACGACAGACGCGCTCACCGGTTCCGCCAAGCAGCCGGACATGATTGTCCTTGCCGCAGAAAGTCCTGCGTGATCCGCCAGAAAAGCACAGGCAGGACTGCTGCAAGTCTGTCGTCCTCGGCTTCTTCCGGCCCGAGTCATGCCGGGCCCCGAATGACAATACCTGTACTGTAACACGGGCTGTCCATTGCCAACGCAGCGCTTGGCGAGGCGCCAAGAGTTCGTCGCCAACACGGGGTGAAATGCCTGAGCGGCGAAATGGTCGTCTCGGGGACGGTGCAGCGGGACGAAAAGACGATCGGCGTTGTCTCAGCTGCCGCTGTTTCCCCGTACCTTGGTTACAGCATCGGATATGTACGGCTCGACAATCCGGACCTCAGCCCCGGCGCCAAAGTCAGGGTTGTCTGTCGCGACGGCGCAACGCATGACGCAAAACTGGTCGCGCTTCCCTCTTATGACAAGTAACGGCAGATTCCGCGTGGGAAGATCACAGATGTTCCGACCCGACCTAGCTGAAGAAACTTGTTCCTGCCCGGCTTTCTTCCAAGGTTCATTGGGGGCAGCCGTTCAACTGACACATCAGTCCTTTTGTCGATAATCATCGCTACAGAACATGACGGATGGAGACCAACAGGCTGGTTCTGAAAGTCATCCATGGATGGCCAGGGAGCTGCTCCATTGACCGGTCCACGCTCAATCGTTCCGAGCTGCCACCAACTCTCTGACGGACAAGTTCCGGCGCTGCCAGTGTTACGCATGGATACCCGAGAGCTGTAACGAGCCCGCTTTCAGAGTAACAGCGCCGGTTCTCACCGATCCAAGATCGCGCTGATTTTCATGGACAGATTTTGCAACAGGGTATCCGGAACGCTTCATGCAGCACGAATCTCTCCTATCAGTTCCGGGCAGCAAGCGGACGAAGAACGTGATGATGATCCCGGTCATAAAGTCGACTTTCATGCACGATGTTTGCATCAAGCACCGCACCGACCAGGATTAACGCCGTCCGGGTGATACCTGCGGCCTTGACCTTTGCGCGTATGTCACAGGCAGTTCCGCGAATGATCTTCTGATCAGGCCAACCTATGCGATAGGCAACGGCAATCGGACAGTCCGGACCTCGAAATCGCTCGAGTACCCTGACGATCCGTGCGAGATTATTGATGGACAGATGAATGGCGAGCGTCGCGCTGCCGTCGGCAAAGCGTTCGAGCTCTTCACCATCCGGCATTCCGGTTGCGCGTACCGCCGTGCGTGTAAGAACGATTGTCTGGGACAGTTCGGGTAGCGTCAGTTCCTTTCCAAGGGCTGCAGCAGCTGCAGAGAACGACGGCACGCCGGGTGTTACATCGCAGGGAATACCCAGTACTTCGAGGCGGCGGATCTGTTCGGCAATGGCGCCATAAATAGAGGGATCACCGGACTGAAGCCGCGCAACATCATGACCTGCGTCATGCGCCTCTTTAATCAATTCGATGATCTGGTCGAGATGCAGCGGTGCGGTATCGACAACCCTGGCGTCGTGACCGGCCTGCGACACAAGACTCTCCGGTATGAGCGAGCCGGCGTAGAGAACGACCGGACACCGTTTCAACAGGTTCAACCCGCGGACGGTGATAAGGTCATCCGCACCCGGTCCTGCACCAATGAAATGAACCGTCATTTCCGCTGCTGTTCCAGTTCGTTGCGCAAGGCGCGTATCTCCACCCGCAATCCCTCGATCTCGTCGTGCAATGCCGTGTCCTGTTCACTTGTCACGCCGTCTTCAGCAACTTCATCGTCATGCGCACGATTCATCGAGTCGACGATAACGGCAATGAACAGGTTCAAGACTGCGAAACTTACGACAAGAACGAACGGAACGAAAAACGCCCAAGCCTGGGGATAGACTTCCATGACAGGACGCACGATTCCCATCGACCAGCTTTCCAGTGTCATGATCTGGAACAGCGAATACATCGATTCACCGATCGTACCGAACCAGATCGGGAATTCATCGCCGAACAACTGTGTCGCCATGACAGAGAAGATATAGAAGAGCATCACCAGCAGGAGCACCACCGAGGCCATTCCAGGTACGGCATTGAGCGTTGTCTGCACAACGAGTCGCAAGCGCGGAACAGCCGACACAAGACGCAGGACACGCAGGATCCGCAGTGCACGCAGGACAGAGAAACCTTCGTTGGCCGGTGCGAGCGCAATCCCGACAACAAAAACATCGAACAGGTTCCACGGATCACGCCAGAAGCTGCGCCCGCTGGCAATGAGCCGCAGCGTGATCTCGATGACAAACACACCCAGAATCACGCTGTCCACCCCGGTGATGAGTACACCCCAGTCAGCCATGACCGAGGGCGCCGTTTCGAGTCCCAGCAGAATCGCATTGGCGACGATGAGAACGGTAATCGTGCGCGTGAACCACCGATGGTTGACCAGGGTACGCAATCTTGAACGTGCTGTCTGACTCATGCTTTCAGACTGTTCAGGAGAGATCGTTCAGTCACTGATGCCGTATCCGCGCGGTGTATAGATCGTATCACGCCCCCGGTGTTGGATGTGCCGGGTGCGCGACGAACCAACAATCACGATACTCATCATGTCGGCATGATCGGATCGAAGCTCAGACAACTGAACGCAGCATGTTTGTTCCCCTTCGCGCCCGAGCAGACGCCCAACAAACACTGGGGTATCGCGTCGCCTTGTTCGCAGAAGAATGGAACACGCCTCCTCCAGAAGGTCCCTTCGTCGACCTGATACGGGATTATAAAACGCTATGACAAAGTCACCGGCGGCCGCGGCTGTAACACGGTTGAGTATTTCATCGCGCGGCGTCAGCAGGTCGGAAAGTGAGATTGCACAAAAATCATGTCCGATTGGCGCACCGGCGCGCGCCGCAGCGATCTGGACAGCGGAAACACCAGGTACACAGTCAATTTTGACATTCGTCCATGCTCCACCCGTATCGGATTCGACAAGTTCCCAGACCAGACTCGCCATCGCATAGACACCGGGGTCACCTGAACAGATCAAGGCAACCTGCCGACCCTGGCTTGCAAGATCCAATGCATGCTTGCAGCGGGCCCGTTCGGAACCGATCGGGAAAGGATGCTGCGTACGGCCACGGAGTAACGGTGCGGCAAGCTCAAGATAGTACGCATATCCAACGACATCGGTCGCGCTGACGATTGCGCGACCGGCTTCGGGTGTACGGATCAAGGGATCGCCTGGTCCGATTCCAACGAGAAACAGGTTCCCGTCATCCGACGCGGGAACATTGATGTCGTGTGTTGTGCATGCCACCGCACAGGTCGCATGACGCGATTTGGTTTTCGCCACGACGAGCATTCCTGACTCACCCGCAGCAGCGAGTGCCGCAGCTTCAGCAACACCATGCGTTCCAACAGCAGCGAAGACGACATCAGACGGGTTGGCGATCCGCGACGACTCGCGTTCAAGACGTTCGCTGTCAAACAGCATCAACGGACGATCAAGCGCATCTGCAACGGACAGAACAGCTGGTTCGTCTGCTTTCAGGTCGAGACTCGCAACACACGCAACCGAGTCGGTTGACAGCCCACTTGACCTGATCACGCGATGCACCAGTTCGAGCAGTTCATCCGGTTTACAGTTTCTTTCGCAACCGATGCCGACGGACAGAACGGGTGGGCGATAGACCAGATCGCCTTCGGCATCTTCACGTGCCGTGACGCGAATTGTCCGGGTGCCGCCGGGATCAAGAGGAAGCCCGGTATGCTCTATCCATTCTGCATGCGAATGTTCGACCTGGAGGGCGACTTTCTCACCTGCCAGGATATCTGCCACAAACGACGTGATACGCTGCGGGTCGCGAAGCCTCCAGCCCTTCGGGGGAGATTCAAGTGCTACACCGAAACGGGAATCACTTGCCGTCGTGATTGCTGCGTGGCCCGAAATCTCTGCTGCACAGTGACGGGCAATCTCGTTGGCTCCATGATGCCCCCCGAGAATGGGGATGAAATGGTCACCGTCGGACGAAACGGCGACGATTGCAGGTTCGTGCAGCTTGTCTGCAAGATAGGGAGCGACTGCCCGTACAAGAATACCTGTTGCGCACACGCCAACGATCGGGACACCCGCGAGGAACAGTTCTGCGACATGCTCCATTGCGTTGTCGAATACAACGTCCGCATCGTCCGCGATCCGTTTTGCGAGACCATGGACCGATGCACCCGGGAGCAAGGAGGCTATACGGCGTGCAAGATCGAGGTCCGATCGGACAAGGCAAATGACCGCCGCATTGCATGGAATCATCACCGCCAGGCCCTGTCTCGACGATGAACGAGAACCATCGAAAAATATGGGGCAGAGTCATCTGGAACGGCGACCAGCGGTCTGACCTTCTCGCCTGTCATTGTCGCATGTGCAACATAAAGTGCATGATCTTCCAGGTTCATGTTCCGCAGGACCCGACGCACCTTTGCGAGATGTCGTCCGACCTTGACGATGGCCATGGACTCCGTTTCGCCCAGTCGCCTCTGCAACGCGCTTTCCTCGAGAACAGCCGGACACACAACCAGGACATCGTCGCGCGACGCCAGCGGCGCACGCGCGACCGCCGGGCATGCAGTCAGTGACGAAACTCCCGGCACAACCTCAACGTCGAATTCATCCGAAAGCCGCGCAAAAAGGTACATGAAGCTGCCGTAGAAGAAGGGGTCACCCTCGCAAAGCGAAACGACGCGTCTCCCTGCACGCAACCGTTCGGCAATGCGCGCAGCACTTTCGTCGTAGAATGAATCGGCAGGAAAGGAACCCGGATCAAGAGACATTCTCATGACGAGTTCTTCCTGTTCCTCCGAAATGTACTCACTGACAATCGAGCGTACCAGGCTGTCACCGTGCTCAGGTGCCGGGTAGGCAATGACGTCAGCTGAACGAAGCAGGCGCAGCGCCTTGACCGTGATCAGTTCAGGATCGCCCGGACCGACTCCCAGACCATACAACTTCGCCGGAGTCACGGTTTGCGAAATCGCCACTGTGTGACCGGCATGTGCGATCGCCAACCGTGAAAACTGCCGACCGGAGACGCAGACGCGATAGCTATCCGCTGCAATTCGCCGCCATGGTTGCGAAACAGATCAAGAAGAATCGTCTCGCTCTCCAGCGTCACGGCATTTGCCACGAACATGCCACCTGAAAACAGGTTTTCGATACACAGTTCTGCGACCTGATCACCGGTTAAACCGCCGCCGACAAACACCGCGTTGGGACGTGGCAGGCCGCTGAGTGACTGCGGTGCCGACCCATGAACAACCTCCAGGTCAGGAACACCCAATCGGCGCGCGTTCTCTCCGATACGGGTACAACGGTCTCCGTCTCTTTCGATTGCAATGGCGCGACTACGCGCAGCTGAACGCATCCACTCGATTGATACCGATCCGCTACCAGCGCCGACATCCCAGAGAAGACTGTCAGGACCTGGTTGCAGGGCCGAGACTGTCACGGCGCGTACATCGCGTCGTGTGATCTGTCCATCATGGTCAAAGGCCGAATCCTCCATGCCCGGAAACGATGAACAGACCGGTGCGTGCGCGTCGGACTTCATTTCCACAGCAACCGTGTTGAGATCGTCAGGATCACCATGAATACCGTCAGTTGCCGTGCCGTGGAGGTACCGTTCACGCTTCCCGCCCATATGACAAAACACATGAAGCCTGCTCGCACCGAATCCCGCTGCTGACAACAGCTCTGCAATCTGTGCCGGAGTTGATGCATTATTCGACAGGACAACGAGTCGTTGTCCGGAAACCAGATGTGCGTTCAGTTTCTCGACCGGCCGACCATGCAGGGTCAGCTGCACTGTTTCGTTCAACGGCCATCCGAGGCGGGCACAGGCCAGTGAAAATGCGGATTGTCCAGGAATGATACGCAACGCTTCAATGCCGAATCGGCGAACGAGCATGGCACCGATTCCGTAGTGCAGCGGATCCCCGGTCGCAACAACACAGACAGGTCTGCCCTCGAACGACGCGATTTTCTCAACGGTTCTGCTGAGAGGCATCTCCCACGTTATCGTCCTGGTCGCACCGATCTGGAGCATGGCGAGATGCCGGTCACCGCCTACGACGATCTCTGCACTTTCGACAAGACACCGGGCTGCGGGTGAAAGTGCATCGAATCCGTCTTCACCGATCCCCACCACGGACAACCAGCGTGTCATGCAAGTTCCGTGGAAAGTGCGTTCAGGGTCGCAGCAGCAAGCGCGCTTCCGCCACGTCGACCAAGAATGGTGATGTAATCCAGTCCACTCTGCGCCAGGGCGTATTTTGATTCCCTTGCACCGACGAACCCGACTGGCATGCCGATCACGAGAGCCGGCTTGATCCGGTGCTCGACGTAGAGTTCGAGTACGCGAAAGAGTGCCGTGGGTGCGTTGCCGATGACAACGATTGCACCAGCGTGTTCACCGTTCCAGAGATCGACGGCTGCCCAGGAACGTGTCGTTCCAAGATTCCTTGCATGCGTGTAGGTGGTGTCATTCGCGACACCGCAAACCAGCGCGTTATTGTCGGGCAGCAGGTTTCTGATGATGCCCCGGCGGGTCATTTCCACATCGCAAAACACACTTTTACCTTCACGCAATGCCTGGCATCCTGCTTCTCTGGCGTTCGCCGACGCGTCAAGTTCCGCCACAATGTCGACCATGCCGCAGCTGTGTATCAACCTGACCGCAATCGTGTGCAGGTTTGCGGGAACCGCGGTCAAATCGACCTCATTGGCAATGATCTCGGCCGATCGCGCATAAATAGCCGCGCTGTCGTTCAGATAGTCGGGGATAAGCCCGTCGGATTGTCGATGCGTCATGTTGCTGCCGCAACCAGACCAGCATCGGCCTCCGGCGAATCCGGCAGGGTGTCACCGCATACCGGACACCGTGGATTGCGCTGGTACTGCACTCTCGTGAATGATGTGGCAAGCGCATCATAGACAAGCAGTGTCCCGACTAGGCCCTCACCAATTCCGATGATTTCCTTGATGACCTCGGCAGTCTGCAATGTGCCCATCACGCCTGCGACTGCACCAAATATTCCGGCCTCTGAACAGGACGGGACAAGACCCTCTTCCGGCATTTGCGGAAAGAGGCATCTGTAACACGGCCGGTTTTCCGCGCGGCTCGCACGAAATGTCGTCAACTGGCCATCAAAACGCATCATGGCAGCGCTGACCAGAGTCTTTCCGAGTCGGAAACAGGTATCGTTCACGAGGTAGCGTGTCGGAAAGTTGTCGGAACCATCGCAAACAACATCGTAGCCGCCGAGAATTCGTTCTGCGTTGTGCTGTTCCAGGCGTTCCTGATGGCAGACTACCCGGGTGTCCGGATTCAGGGCGTTCACAGCTCTTCGTGCACTGTCCGTCTTGGGAGTCCCGACACCACCTGTCTGGTGTATCACCTGACGTTGAAGGTTCGAGAGTTCCACCACGTCGTTGTCAACGACACCGATTGTCCCGACACCTGCCGCCGCCAGGTAAAGCAGAAGCGGCGCGCCGAGGCCGCCCGCACCGACAACAAGGACCCGGGCGTTCAGCAACGCAACCTGACCGTCGCCCCCCACTTCCGGCATGACGATGTGGCGTGCGTAACGATGCAGTTGCTCTTCAGTGAAGTCTGCAAGATCCATGGCGTCCGTTGTTCACCAGTTGCGGTTGCAGCAGTTCGCACGCGCAAGACTCTGACAACTGTCGTGCGAGACTTGCGGAACAGTTACATTCGTCACGACGACAGATATTCGGCAATTCGATTTGCAAGCGTCTCGGCAACCATTGATTTTGCCATCTGCGGCCAGTCTTCCGTCTTGCTCTCACTGACAAAATGGACGCGGTTCCGGTCTTCACCAAAGACGCCACTGGAAACGTCGTTGGCGACGATCCAGTCACAACCCTTGGATTTACGCTTCGCCTCTGCACGCGCGACAACATTGTCGGTCTCGGCAGCGAAACCGACAACAAGTTGCGGCCGCATGTTTTCCTTGCCTGCAAGAATTGCAAGGATGTCGGGGTTTTCCTCCAGAACAAACTGCGGCGGTCCACCATTCTTCTTGAGTTTGCTGACACCTGCATTTTTTACGCGCCAGTCTCCGACTGCTGCCGCACAGACGGCAACATCTGCAGGCAGTGCGGTTTCACACGCCACAAGCATCTCGCATGCGGTTGTGACATGGACGACGTTGACGCCTGCCGGATCCGCGATTTCGACTGGACCGGTCACAAGAGTCACGTCGGCGCCGAGGCGTGCACAGGCCGTTGCCGTGGCATGACCCTGCTTGCCCGAACTGTGATTCGAAATGAAACGCACAGGGTCGATCGACTCCCGGGTCGGTCCGCTCGTCACGATCACATGCCGACCTGATAGCGACAGTTTCTCGTCAGATGCCAACATCACCCTGATCTTCTCGACGATCGTCTGCGGATCGCTCATACGTCCGGCGCCGACTTCACCGCATGCGAGATCTCCGGCCTCCGGTCCGACCATGGCCACGCCGTCTCCGAGCAGAGTCGCGACGTTGCGTCGCACTGCAGGGTTCTGCCACATCTGGACATTCATCGCAGGTGCGACAAGAACCGGCTTGTCGGTTGCCGAGAGGATTGTTGTCGCCAGGTCATCCGCCATGCCCGCAGCCATGCGTGCGATCAGGTTCGCCGTGGCTGGCGCTGCAACCACAATGTCGGTTTCACGCGCCAACCTGATGTGACCGATCTCAGCTTCGTCTGTCAGGGAAAACAGCTCGGTGAACACCTTTTCACCCGAAAGAGCCGAAACGGACAGCGGTTTGATGAATTGTTGCGCTGCATCTGTCATGACACAGCGCACTGATGCACCCTGTTCCTTGAGAAGGCGGATCAGTTCAAGTGTCTTGTATGCAGCTATGCCGCCCGAGATTACGATGAGGATGCGTCGTTCCGCCAGCATGAACCTGGTTCCCGTTTTCCACACATCAATATAGTCAATATCTGCACCCGTTCATCTCCCGGCACAAGTCGGGAAGATCGCAAACTTCAGAATCAATCGCCCGTAATGTTCGGCGGTTCGGTCTGTACGCAACTGTTCCGGTGTTACATGAGATGCACGCTACTCGCGCGACTCGACTGTTTCGCGCAAACACCCGGTCTGAAAGCGCTGTAAACCGTCTTCCGTTCAGAGCCGCCATGCGGAGGTAATCACGGCAATACCACCGGACATGTTCCGCGTCCTCACGAAGGACAGACCTGATCCTTCAACGATTTCTGCAAACCGGTTCTGGTGCGGAAATCGGGCAATGCTCTCCACGAGGTACTGATACGAGTCACGGTCACCAGCGACGAGCTCTCCAAGTCGGGGCAGAACCCTTGATGCGTATTGGTTATACATTGAATTCAGAAGCGGAATGGTGATCTTGCCAAACTCCAGGCACAAAAACCGGCCTCCCGGTCGCAGGACCCTGCATGCTTCGGACATTGCCTGCTCGATGTAGGTCACGTTGCGAATTCCGAATGCGATTGTGTAAGCATCAACCGAACTGTCACGCATTGGAAGCGCCTCCGCATTACCGCAAATCCAGTTTGGCGCGTGTTCATTCTGCGTTCGTCGACTGCGGCCGACGTCCAGCATGGCAGGGTTTATGTCGATGACGTCAACTGACAGATTCCTGCTTGCAAGCGCATATGCGATGTCGCCCGTGCCGCCAGCCACGTCGACCACGCGACCGTCGGGAATGTCACGCAGCAGCATCGTGACGAATTCCCGCTTCCAGATGCGATGCACACCCAGCGACATGAGATCGTTCATCAGATCGTAGCGTGAAGCCACGCTTTCAAACACATCGCGGACAAATCGCGATCGTTCCTGCGGCTTCGTGCGCTTGGCGCCGAAACTGCTCGCGTGTTCCTTCAGATCATTCACGGTTGTCGGCATCTGTCGTTCTGCTGTGAGTCGTCAGTATTTGGCGCATTTGGGCCAAACCCGAACTATCTGTCCGGGATTCAGTTCGCTGTGTCAACGACAGGAACCGGTTCCCCAAGGTGGCCTGTACAACACGGGTACAGGTTGTCAGCTTGCCTGATCATGCCCCTTCGGGTTGTTCAAGCCTTTCCGCCAACGCATCCATCGTTTTTGGAGGGAATCGATCGGCCCGATAGTCGCGCGTCACAACCTCGATGGCCTTGTTGTATTCGGTGATGTCGAGATGACGCACTGCACAAACGAACGCGCGTGCAGTTAACCGTGCAAACCAATCATGGAACTCTGCGAACACGAACGACCGGGAATTCGGACGCGTTCCCGGCAAGGTTCCTGGAATCTCAACGCGATAGGTGGAAGCACCTGTTGCAGGACCCACTTGTACACGTTCATTTCGGCACGTGCCGCACGCGCCTCGATCAGCGCCTTTTCGTCGGCGCTCACGCGAATTTGAAGTTGTCTGGACTTGTTCACAAGCCCGATTCAGTCATACCCCGTCGTTCGTCAATACACTGTATTGACCATCATATCGGCGTTCTGTGAAACGCGGTAATTTCGGAAAATGCGTGCGACGATATGTACCAGACCGAGAGTTTTCAATTGAACATCGAGTCAAGCACCCGCTTCAATGGTGCGCCGCAAGGTAGTAGTCGTACCGGCTCCTTGCGACCATGAAACCGGATCCGGCTTTCTGGCTTGCGCAGTATCACGCGTTCGTGACGGGGTACACTCCCTGACACGGCAACAGGACAGAACCTCACCAACTTGCATCCGAGATAAACCGTTCGGCAACTCGCGCACCTTGTCTCAATTGCCGGAAAGCCTGCGTGGCGTGCAGTTTGCCGCGCTTGAGTTCGAGAGGAACAACCCAACACCGCTCGTCTGTACCCTCTGCTATCATGAAAAAGTCGCATCTCCCGCCGTCTGATGTTGACGGTGCACGTGGTTTGTCAAAGTCCACGATCAATCGAGGAGCAGGCGCATCGGTCAATTTGACATCACAACCATCCTTGCGGACGCCGTGTTTGACCAGACATTCCGGATCAAGGGTACGCCTTGCGTTCTGGAGTAATCTGGTCACGAACCGGCCTCGATTGCGCTTGTGAGGCCAGCCCACTCATTGTGCAGTGCAACGGCGACCGACTCGTAACCCGATGGATACAGGCCTGAATTGTCGATTTCCATCTCCTTGACAACCGCGCCCTTCGGTCGCCTCTTGTGCTCAAACAACCATGCACCGACCTGATCGGGGCGAAGTGCGACATCGTCTTGTTTGGCATCAGGAAGTTCAGACCGACGCACGATGTTGGTCAGTTCTTCCAGTATCCATTCACTGTGTGTCGTGATGACAACACGAATTCCAGCTTTAACAAGGACTGCAAGTTCGCGCATGAACGCCACCTGCATTGCTGGATGCAGATGCGACTCCGGTTCCTCCACAATCAGGACATTATCCGGCAGAACAATGTGGCGAAGATACAACACTATTGGTGCGAGTTCCGACACCATGGACGACGCATTCGCCAGCGCGAGTTTATCCTTCCAACCCTCCGGCCGATAGGCGAACCGTGGATAATCCACCGCTCCCGGTCTTTCGACATACACCTCACCCTTCAACATTTCGGTCTCGATCCGCGCACCATAATCATGCACTTGTTTTCGACGTACACGCGGATACCTGTCGATCTCGATAAGTTGTTCGAGAAAATCCGCCAACACGCCAGAAA
The DNA here is from genome assembly GCA_965200745.1 of Alphaproteobacteria bacterium. Taxonomy (GTDB): domain Bacteria; phylum Pseudomonadota; class Alphaproteobacteria; order SP197; family SP197; genus SP197. The sequence continues at coordinate 1,484,816 of CBDAUZ010000001.1, read as the reverse complement.
GAACTGCAGTACGAGCGGTCGAACGTAACCCCGCAGTCGGTGCATTCGCGATCAGAGCGCTCACCACAACACCATGGGCATGCATGACACCGGTACGATCAGCTGGAAGGTAATACGCAGCAGAATGCAGTGGACCAATGGCCTCTCGAAAAAAATTACTGCTCACGGTTTTCATCAATTGCCGAACGAAGAATTCTTCATCCGCGACTTTGTTGCGTTGTTGTTTATCTAGCTGAATTACCTGATATAATTCATTGATTGCGTGAGTTTCCTGTCCTGAAAGAAAAATCGGAAAGTTGTCCGATATCTCCATCTTGCTTTCGCTGTTGGCTCCAAGCTTGAGCGTATACTCAAATTCAGCTGACGACGACGGGACTGAGCGTCGCAGTTTTACGAGGGCACAGTTTTTATTACCCTTGCGAACCAAGGTCCTGGGGTTTTCGATCCCGAAACAGCGCCTGATTTCACTTACGAGAAGCGAAGAATTGTTATCGTGATTCGATCGTATTGCATCTGTGATTGCGGTCGAAAGCACCATTTCCCGTTCATGGTGTATCTCCAGGCGCTCGGTTTGTGATTGCGCGATTGGAGAAAACACCTCGATGAAAGAATGAAGCAGGTTATCGGTTTGCGCGGGGTGCATCATCCATCTGCGCCCGCGGTACCCTGGATCACTGAAATGCCCGTTATCGCTGAAGTACCGATGTAATGCATAAAGCAGGATTGCAAGATACGATTTACCCATGTTGCTGGGTCCAACAAAAACAGTCAGGGGTCTTAAATCGATCTTGGCTTCCACGATCGGACCGAAGTCTGCCACCTCAAGTTCAATCGTTGCCGTTGATACAGGTTGATTCGCCTTCTTGGATCTCAAGTCAGACGCCATTTTCAACACCGTATTTGAAACTTGCGAAACACGAATGCCACATCGCACTTGAAGTTATCGTACAACACTTCGCGAAGGATGTGCCAAAAACCGAGTTCCACATCGTTTGCGTTCCGGGGCTCGCACACTTGAAATGATTGAAATTCGGAAACACCGGACAATAGCGGTCAGGCGCCGTTGACATTCGTCAGGAGGGCAAAAGGCATTTCAGTATCATTTTGCGAACTCTTGTTCCGGATACTGGACGGAAGGCCTCGTCCCCCGTACGAATTGTGCCGGATTGTCCTGTAATCTGCAGACAGTTGTCCTCGAACCACCTGTTTTCACACTCCGACGTTCGCGTTGTCCTGCCAGGAGTCGGTACATGCCACTGCATAACCTTCTCGCACCCGGATCCATTGCGGTTGTCGGGGCATCGGATCGTCCATCCATCGGGCGCTCAATTCTTCGTTCCCTGGACATGCTCCGGTACAAGGGCCCGATCTACCCGATACATCCTGTCAGATCCGAGGTAATGGGCCGGAAGTGCTGGCCAAACATCAACGAGGTCGACGCACCGATCGATCTTGCAGCCATCTGCCTGGCACGCGACCGCGTTCTGGGCGAAGTCGAAAAGGCCGTTACGGCAGGTGTACGTTCAATCGTGATATTCGCCGGCGGATTTGCCGAACAGGACGACGAAGGACAGTGGATCCAGGAGCGGATCATCGACTTGTGCAGGGCAAACGATGTGGTTCTTTGCGGACCAAACTGCATGGGCCTCATCAGCCTGCATCAGAAAAGTCATGCCTACATGATGGAGACCGTGGATCCTGTTGCGTTGACCGGCAATGTCGCGGTTGTCTCGCAAAGCGGATCCGTCACTATCGGCATGCTCGCCGATACACGCCGCTACGGGTTCAGCCACGTCATCTCATCCGGCAACGAGGCTGTCACCACAACGGCCGATTACATCAGCTATCTTGTCGACGATCCCGACACATCGATCATCGCGACCTTCATCGAATCAATCCGGGATCCGGACAACTTCGTCGCGTCACTGCGACGAGCGCATGATGCAGGGAAACCCGTCGTCGCGGTCAAGGTTGGCAAGTCTGCACGCGCAGCAGCAGCAGTGCAGACACACACCGGTGGACTCGCCGGCGAGGCGCGGATTGTATCGGCAATCCTGCGTGACAATAATGCAATCGAGGTGAACGATCTTGAGGAGTTGTCAGAAGTCCTCGCAGCCTGGCAGCATATCCACCGCCCGCGCGGCGACCGGATTGCGGTGGTGACAGGTTCGGGTGGACACGCCGAGCTGATGCTCGACAGGTCTGCGCATCATGGTATCAACCTTCCGCCACCACCTGCAGATGTCCGCGATAGAATCGAGCAGACAGTTGGACCGCTGACCGGCGATGCAAATCCGGTGGACGCCTGGGGTCAGGGAGATTTTGCAGCAAACTTCACTGTTGCGCTGAACGAGACCGCTTCGAGTGGCTGTTATGACGCAATCGTTCTGTCACTTGATGGAAATGACGGGCAGGCAGTCGATTACCCCGATCAGGATGAGCGGGTGTTTGCCGTCGTCGAGCGCGCTCAAGCCAGCCACGAGATTCCGTTCTATCTGCTCTCGACCCGCCACGGCGTTCACAAGTACGCACAGATCAGGGCGCTGCGCGAAATCGGGGTCGCATGTCTGGGCGGAATCTCACAGGGACTTGGCGCCATCGGCCGGCTGGCAGAGTGGGGAAACCGACGCGAGCAACCCGAACAGACGTTATCGTATACAACGTGTGACACGGATCGGTTGGTCGCTCCGGGAAACACGGCAACGCGGCCCGCATGGGTTAACCGAAAGCTGGTAAACGAGTACGATGGCAAACGCATTCTCGCCGCCTGGGGTCTCAGAACCGCGCGTGACCGGACAGCGCAGAATTGCACCGAAGCGATATCGATCGCCGAGGGTCTGGGCTATCCTGTCGTCATGAAGGTCGTTTCAGCGACCCTGTCGCATCGCAGCGAGCACAACCTCGTCATCTTGCCAATTCACGACAGGAAAGGCGTTGAACGGGCGTGGACAGATTTGACGGCCCGCATGAACGCTGCCGGGCAGTCTGCGGGGAGCGGGACAATCCTCCTGCAAAAAATGTCTGGTCCCGGAATTGAGGTGATCGTGGGTGTCAAGCGGGATCCGGTTTTCGGACTGTTCATGGCGGTCGGTGCAGGCGGCGTTCTTGCCGAACTGCTCGATGAGGTCATGATCGAGCCCCTGCCTCTTCGAACCGGCAGCGCCAGGCGCCTTGTCTCGGGTGAGAAACTGGCCAGACTTCTCGACGGGTTTCGCAGTCGCGAGCGTTTCGATCGCTCTGCGCTTCACGATGCAATTGTGAGTGTCGCCCGGTTTGCGCACGCACACAGTCAGTGGATTGAGGGAATCGACGTCAACCCTCTGATCGTGCACAGGGAAGGCGATGGCTGTACGGCTGTCGATGCGTTGATTGCAACCAGACGGCACTGAATCGCAGCTGCCATCGATATGCCGTCCGCGCAACACCCGAAAGATTCTGCGTTTCTGATCGACACCAGTACGATGCGTTCCGATTACCACTGGATCCGATTACGGAGTGTCGGATGAGATTTCGCGTCGGTGTCGATATCGGTGGAACGTTTACGGATTTTTTCGTCTTCGACGAGATAACCCGCGTGACACATGCCTTGAAGGTACCGTCACAACCCGACAATCCCGGTGCCGAAGTCATCGACGGACTCCTTCGTCTCCAGCAGCAACGCGATGTCGAACCACAGGCGATATCCTACTTCAGCCACGGCACAACGGTCGGGGTCAACACGGTCATCCAGCGCACGGGCATCCGGTTGTGTCATTTCACGACGCACGGATTTGTCGACATTCTCGAACTGGCACGATTGCGTACACCCGACGTCTACAACCTTCTTTCACGTCGTCCCGACCCGCTCATTCCACGGGAACGTGTCCTGTCCGTGGGCGGTCGAATTCTGGGTGATGGAAGCGAAGCAGAACCGGTTGACCGGGAAAGCGTGGTTCAGGCTGTTGCTCGCGCCCGCGATCTGGATGTCGAGGGAATCGTCGTTTCGCTGATCAACGCATACCGCAATCCTGCACATGAACGCGAGGTCGCGCGGATCATTCGCGATGTGGCACCGGAACTGCGTGTCTACTGTTCCTGTGAAGTCTGGCCGATCATCAGGGAATACGAGCGTACGATCAGCACGGTCCTGCATGCCTATGTCCAGCCGCGAATTTCAGCATACCTGACATCGCTTGAAGAACAGCTTCGGAATGCCGGGGTCTGTGTGCAGCCGCTTGTCACCAAGTCCAACGGCGGTGTGATGAGTACACAACAGGCCAAGGCAGAATGTGCACAGGTCATCATGTCCGGAACGGCATCCGGAGTCATTGGTGCAGGCCATGTTGCCTCCATTGCCGGATTTCCCGATGCCATCAGCCTGGATATTGGTGGAACAAGTGCGGACGTTGCGTTCGTATCCGGCGGATCCCCGCGTTACGGAACTGGCGAGATGATCGGTGAATTCCCGTTATTCATTCCGTCGGTTTCGGTGACATCAATCGGCGCAGGTGGCGGTTCGATTGCACGGGTGGATGATCTGGACATCTTGCGGGTCGGACCTGCGAGCGCCGGCGCCGAACCCGGGCCTGCCTGTTACGGCAAAGGTGGAACAGAACCGACAGTCACGGACGCGTTCGCAGTCCTGGGATACATCGGTCACCGGGAACTGGGGTTCAACACCGTACGCGTCGATGTTGATGCCGCACGCCATGCAGTCGCCACGGTCGCTGAACGCAGCGGAATCTCAAGCGTCGAGGAAGCGGCAACCGCAATCCTGCGCATTGCCGTCTCCGGCATGTATCTCGAGTTATCGAAGCTCATGGCGACACACGGAATCGACCCGCGCAACACTGCGTTGTTCGCTTTCGGCGGCGCCGGACCGATGTTCGCATGTCTCCTTGCAAGGGAACTCAACATCACCACGATCGTCGTTCCGGAAGCACCGGGGGTGTTGAGTGCCCTCGGCGGCCTGATCGGTGATCTCAAGAACGACTTCATCCGCACTGTCTACCTTGATCTCGACAGCGATTCTGTTGTCCAAATGGCAGATGTTTTCGCGTGTATGCAAAAACAGGGCGAAACCTGGTTACGCGACGAACAGGGTTATCGTGGACCGATTACCTTTCTCCATTCAGCCGACATGCGGTATCGCGGCCAGTCCTTTGAAATCGAGACGCAGCTTGATCCAACCGCTGTCTCGACGGGCAATGTTGACGAAATCAGCCGCTCCTTTCACGAAACGCACCAGCAGGTCTATGCACACGCCGATTACGACGCACCGGTCCAGGTCATCAACTTGCGCCTTGTGGCTGTCGGCCAGACGCCAAAACCGGAATTTGAATGCAGACCGGCAAATCCGGTGGCTGCGACAACCGACCGCTACGAACCCGTTTATACGCACGGTTCGTGGAATGATTCCGCACATTTCATCCGTTCGCACCTGTCTTCAGGACATTGTTTCAATGGTCCAGCCATTGTCTCGCAGGACGACACGACGGTTTGCGTGCCCGACGGTTTCGATGCACGCGTTGACCCGTACGGAAATCTGATATTGCGTATGGAAACGGATACCAAGGTATGACTGTCGATCCGGTCACGCTTCAGATCTTTTCGAATCACTGCACAGCAGCAGCCGAAGCCATGGCACGCACCCTGCTGCGAACCGCACATTCCACGTTCGTGAAAGAGAGCGAGGACTTCACGTGCGGGCTTGTTGCCACCAACGGCAGCACCTTTGCGTCACCGTTCGACTATGGCGCAACCTGGTTCGTCGGACTGGATTACTCGCGCAGTATCAGTCTCGTGGATCGTTACGACGACGGTGATGTCATCATCTGCAATGATCCATACAGCGGATTTGTCTGTACCCATTCACCGGACATGCACATCTGGAAACCCGTGTTCCACGACGGTGAGCTGATCTGCTTTGTTGCCGGCCACATACACAACACCGACATTGGCGGTGCAGTCCCTGCCAGCCTTTCCCGAACCCTCGTCGAAGTGCATCAGGAAGGTCTGCGAATTCCACCAACAAAACTCTACCGCGCCGGTGAACTGAACGAGGATCTCGTCCGTGTCATCATGACGAACGTCCGGATGCCGGAGCAGAACTGGGGCGACCTGAAAGCGCAGTACGCGTCAGTCAACATCGGTGAAGCAAGGGTCAAGGAAATTGTTCGGCGTTTCGGGCCGGACCTGTTCAGGGACGGCGTAAGCGAACTCCTCGATCTTGCCGAACGCCAGGCGAGACGGATCATTCTGTCGATACCCGATGGTACCTATCGTTTTGCCGACTACATGGACGAGGATTCGCCAGACGGATATCCGGTTCGCATTGCGCTCAACATGACGATCGACGGCGAAGAAGCGGTATTTGACTACACCGGTAGCGACCCCCAACTCGCTTCGTCCATGCATATCCCGACCGGTGGCGATGAACGACATGTGCTGATGATGATTGCAGTTGTTTATGTGCTGTACACACTCGACCCGACAATCCTCAGAAACAGCGGACTCCTGCGCAGTTGTCGCTGCGTCTTGCCCGAGGGTTCCATTGTCAATCCTCGGTTTCCTGCTGCCGTGGGAATGCGCAGCATGGCGGTCGGACGCCTGATGTCGGTCATATTCGGTGCCTTCGCACAAGCATTGCCGGAACTTCTGCAGGCGGGACCGGGGTGTGGTGGTCCCCTGCTCAACGTGCGTTCGTTCGACGACAGGATTGGCAAGAACGTCATGGCGAACATCTCACCCATCACGGCTGGCGCAGGTGCCAGCGCGGCAGGTGACGGATCTGAAGGAAGCGGCGCCAATCTGGCCTTTTTCAAGAATACGCCCGTCGAGATCAACGAGGCTGAGGTGCCGATCCGTATAATTGATTACGGTCTCGATCCCGACTCCGGCGGACCCGGGCGATTTCGCGGCGGTCTGACAACGCGCATGACATTTCAGGTTTTCTCGCCGCACACGGTTCTGACCGCGCGCAACCGTGACCGAACGGTGTTCACGCCATGGGGCATCAATGGCGGTCAGGCCGGACGACCGTCGCGTTTTCTGCAAAATCCGGGAACAGAGCGCGAGATCGACCTGGCAAACAACGATGTCGTGACAATCGAGCCAGGCGACGTGGTCACGGTCACGGCCGCCGGTGGCGGCGGCTGGGGGCCGCCTTTTGAACGGCCTGTTGCAGAAGTCATCAACGATGTGAAGTCCGGTTACATATCAGTTGAAGGCGCAACGCGAGACTATGGAGTCGTCTTCCAGGGATTGAGCGTTGACCAGAAGGAAACCAGTCTGCTTCGGCAGATGATGGCCGATGCCGCCGATCACGCATTCTTTGGCCACAGTCAGGGGCGGATCGCCTTTGAAAGGGACTGGACGCCGGAACTTTATGACATGCTCATCGAAATTCTGTGGCAACTGCCGGTCAACTGGCGGTTTTTCGTGAAACAACGGATATTCGCTGAAGTCATGAATCGGGACGAGGAAATCATCACGCCTGCTGACATTGAAACCCTGTATTCCCGCATCCTCGAAGAACATCCGCAACTTCGCCAGAGTCAGGCAGCGCTGGTACGGGCAATGTGATTGTCGCAGTCGGTTGGCGTTTCTCGACAAACTTGTGATACGGCATGATGAAGCTGAAATGTCTTTTCAGACTGCCACCGAAATGTGCCGACCGCGCCGTAGCACCGGGATACTTGTGACGCGGTCGGAGATCTGGCTCCGCGAGTAGGACTCGAACCTACGACCTAGTGGTTAACAGCCACCCGCTCTACCAACTGAGCTATCGCGGAATATCGGCAAGTTCTTATCTGAATTGACGCACGTTCGTCAACGCAAACGAAGCGTGCAACGCATCAATGGCACTCGGAATCCATACAGCGCCATCCACCATGTATCGCTCATCGCGAAAGGATTGTACGCAACGTAGTCTGGCTCAATCTGCGCACGATTACATTGGGTCGCCGGAAGGACTCAGCTTGCGAACAGGACGAATGGCGACGTCGACAGCGATTGGCATCAGTCAGTCCAAGTGCCATATACTTTCGATGGTCCTGTTGTTTCGGATCGCGACGGCGCGTGCCGATTTCGTGCGAGGCGGTGATTCCGTTTCAACACCTTTCGCGTGACGGACTGACTGTTCGGACGACGGTCAAGATCGGGAGTGCGCACAAGAGCCAATACATCCTTGCTGGACGCATTTCGTAAACCGGCGGATCTGTGAAAGACATGGTACCGGATGAATGACGACTCTATTGTCCATCAACCGTGCGCGTACATCGCTGAAGCCGCGACGGTGTTCCGATGTTGCTCGGGAGCAAACCCATGCCATATTGAACAGAATCAGGATTTGCATGACCACTTCAGCTCGACAGCCCTGTCACAGCATTCATCATCGGGAACGGCACGCGATTTCCGGGGGAAAAGACAACCCGCGTTTGTGTATCCAACGAACCGTGTTCCTCGTTTTGCCCTGTCATCGAACAAACAATGTTTTCTGACACAACTGACAACCCGAACAAGCCCTTACATGAAGATTCTGGCGATTGTGTTTCTGAGAGCCGGATCTGAAGGTGCAAACCTGAATGGCATGCGGTGAACCAGACAAGCCTGACCCAGGATAACTGATACACGCGTCATGCGCAGGACTCTGAAGCACATGTGGCGACTGATCCGCATCGCGTGGGTACTCGCGCGCTGGGACGTTTTATTCCTGTTCAAGGCACGCGGTTTCATTCCGAGTATAACCTTCATTGCCAGCCTGGTCCCCCGCAAGAAGGGTCTCGGACTTCCCGGGGAGCGGCTTGCGGGTGCACTGCTGACGTTTGGTCCGAGTTTCGTCAAACTTGGCCAGGTGTTGTCGACGCGTCGGGACATGATCGGCGCCGAATTGGCGTCAGAGCTTTCGGTATTGCAGGATCGCCTGCCAGGGTTCAGTTCCGAAGAGGCCCGGGCGGTCATCGAATCCGAATTCGACAAACCGCTGGGATCCCTGTTCAGCACCTTCGACGACGAACCTGTTGCGTCCGCCTCGATTGCACAGGTGCACTACGCAACCATAGATGACGGTGCACCTGTTGCAGTCAAGGTGCGGCGGCCCGGTGTTGTAGTCGCATTCGAGAATGATATTGAGTTTTTCTACTGGCTGGCAGAACTGGCAGAGCGCGCCGTACCCCATTGGCGACGTCTTCGTCTGGTTGATCTGGTGGAGGCGTTTTCCGAAAGCGTGGCCGTGGAGATGGACATGCGTCTCGAGGCTTCTGCTGCATCCGAGCTGCGTCACAATTTCCGCGACGATCCGGGATTCAGGGTGCCCGAGGTTGACTGGACACGAACCAGTCGGCGTGTCCTCACCCTCGAGTGGATCACGGGGACATCTATCGACGAAGAGGACACCCTCATCGAAGATGGTCACAATCTGCACGATCTTCTCGAGAAAACGGTCAGCGCCCTGTTCTATCAGGTGTTTCGGGACGGGTTCTTCCACGCGGATCTGCATCCCGGAAACCTCCTCGTGGATCCCGACGGGAACATCGTTGCAATCGACTTCGGGATCATGGGTCGACTGGACAAATCCACCCGACGATATCTTGCCGACATACTCTTTGCGTTTCTCTCCGGCGATTACGACAAGGTTGCCGACATTCACTATGAAGCCGAATATGTACCGCGAAACATGCGACGGGCACCATTCGTGCAATCACTTCGTGCACTTGGTGAACCAATACTGGCAAAGCCCTTCAAGGAGATCTCGATAGCGCATTTTCTCGAGGGTCTGTTTCAGACAACGGCAAGTTTCGAGATGCAGACCCAGCCGGAACTTCTGCTTCTTCAGAAGAGCATGTTCATGGCGGAAGGTCTGACCCAGCGGCTCACACCCGATCAAAACATGTGGATCGTGGTGCGACCTCTGATGGAGCGCTGGGCAAGGGAGAATTACGGGCCCGAGGCACAGGTAAAGAACACTGTGTCCGAGGCAGTCAAGATAACCACACAGTTGCCGCGATTGTTCAACCGGGCAACGCGTGTGCTGGAGAGCCTCGAAGACAGCCTCGCCACCACGACACCGCACATCAGACCCAGGCTGGGCCGTCAGAGGGCCCCATCAACAATGAATCTGTTGTTAACACTGGCATCGGATTTGCTGCCAGGGCTGACCAAGGAAATCAAACAGATTTCCATGCTGCATATTCTGTTGACCATGATTGCCTTTCTTCTCGCGGGACTGCTGATTGTTCAGTTCATTTGATCTGGATGATCGGGCGCAGTGTGACGAGCAACCTCGATTCCGTCTGGCGGCCCGATTGATGTTGAAGAAGTATGATCGTGTTCGTGGATTTGCGTCTGTACGTCTCTGCTATCGCAAAACCTTTCCGGTGTTCATTCTCGCTTCCGGAACAGCTATTTTCTGGTTCAGGTCAGCGATGCGATCGATCACAGGTTGCGATTCCCCGATTTGTCGGGAATCTGTCTTTGTTTCGCCTCATTCCACGATTGCGGCTGTCCAGCCTGCATATCGCTCAGGGTGCTCGACGGGAGGATACGAAATGAGTTTCAACGGTGCTGACCTGATCGCTGCGATCCTCAGGAAGGAGGGGATCGAGATCCTCCCGTCCTTTCCGCACAGCGATCTGATTGAATCGGCGTCCAGAATCGGAATCAGGCCGATCATCGTGCGCCAGGAGAGACAGGCGCTACACATCGCTGACGGGTATGCCCGCGTGACAGGTGGAAAGAAGATAGCCTGTACGACCGTACAGAACGGTCCGGGATCCGAAAACGCCTTCGGCAGCGTCGCGCAGTGTTTTGCCGACAATGTTCCGGTCCTGCACATTCCAGGTGGTTATGATCGGCAGGCACAAGGGCTCGACTCGCATTTCTCCGCTGCGCAAAGCATGCAGCACGTAAATAAATGGTGTGCAATGGTGCCGTCAGTCGAGAGGATTCCGCAGATGCTGCAACACGCATTTGCCATGTTGCGTAACGGCAGACCCGGCCCGATCACGCTCGAAGTTCCCAAGGATATCTTCACAACCGAAACGTCGGAGTCTCTGGTATCTCAATACAGGGTCCAGCGGAAGTCAGCGCCCGTTGCGGACGCCAGTGAAATCGCGGAACTGGTTGATCTCCTCATCAATGCACGACGACCGGTTCTTGTCGCCGGTCAGGGCATTCTTTATGCGGATGCGTGTGACGAACTGCGCACGCTTGCGGAACTGACCGATACGCCCGTACTCACAACATTGAACGGGAAGAGCGCCTTTCCCGAGAACCATCCGTTGTCACTGGGCTGCGCCGGTGGATCCCGGCGCAGCGAAGCACTGCATTTTCTCAATCGATGCGACTCGTTGATCGGACTTGGCACCAGCTTCACGCACTCCGACTACATCACGCCGTTTCCGACAAAAGGGCGCAGCATTGCGCAACTCACGAACTGGGAAGGTGATATCTCCAAGGATTACCCTGTCGATCTTGGCGTTATCGGAGATGCCAAGGCGACCATCGCAGCAATGATCCGCGTCGTCACAGAACGCGATGCCGACGCAGATGCCGACAAGGAAACGTCGGTTCGTGATGAGGTTGCCCGTGCGAGAAAGGTGTTTGACGAGGCGTGGCAGCCATTGCTGACAAGCAGCGAACGACCGGTCAGTCCCTATCGTGTCATTGCCGATATCATGAACACCGTCGACAGGACCAAAACGGTTGTCACCCATGATGCGGGTTCACCACGAGACCAGACGACAGCCTTCTACGAAGCGATTGTCCCGCACGGATACATCGGCTGGGGAAAGACTACACAGCTCGGCATGAGTCTTGGCCTGGTTCAGGGCGCCAAACTGGCTCGCCCCGAGTTGAATTGCATCAATGTCATGGGTGATGCCGCAATCGGCATGGTCGGCATGGATCTTGAAACAGGCGTAAGAAACCGCATCGGCACGACGACCATCGTGCTGCGCAACGCCGTGATGGGTGGTTATGTCGATTACCATCCTGTCGCCGCACAAAACTTCGCAATCCACGAACTCGGTGGCAACTATGCGGAACTTGCACGCTCACTCGGCGCTCACGCCGAACGGGTCGTCGATCCCGGAGACGTTGCGGCAGCATTGCGTCGTGCGCTGGACGCCAACAGCGATGGAACACCCTCGGTCATCGAAGTGATCAGTGCCGACGAAGAACGCATCCCACGAGATCTGCCCGAGGGTCTGTAATTGACACAGGGCCTGCCGCCGGGTTCCAAACCCGATGCGGAATTCGACTACATCGTTATTGGCGCCGGAACTGCTGGTGGTGTTGTTGCTGCGCGTCTGAGCGAAGATCCGGATGTACGGGTCCTTGTTCTGGAGGCCGGACCAGATCGCCGCACTCTCATGCATCGTGTGCCCGCGGGCATGCTTTCACTGTATCAGGCCGGCAACTATCACTGGGACTATGTCTCGGAACCCGAAATACATGCTGACGGACAATCACTTCCATACCGCATGGGCAGGATTATTGGTGGATCATCTTCGATAAACGCAATGGTCTGGGTACGCGGAGCACCCGCAGTCTACGATGAATGGCACATGCGCGGGTGCACCGGTTGGGACTGGCAGCACGTTGAGCCAGTTTATCAGCGAATCGAGCGTTTCAGCGATCCTTCCGATTCTTGCATGGGTCTGGAAGGACCGATCGCGGTCACCCGCGGCGACCCCGCGGTCTCCCCATTGAACATCGCCTTCCTGGATGCTGCAGTCGAGGCAGGTCACGACCGTACAGAGAACTACAACGGTCTCCAGCAGGACGGGGCTTGTGTTCTCCATCGCAATACGGATCACGGTGAACGAAGCGATGTTTATCGCGAATATCTTGTACGTGCCCTGAAACGGCGAAACCTGACAGTCTCCTGCAACGCACAGGTGGAGAAACTGCTGCTCGCAAACGATCGCGTTACCGGAGTTTGTTATCATCGGAACGGCCGCAAACATGTTGTCGTTGCGACACGCGAAGTCGTGTTGTCCGCCGGTGTCGTGGCATCCCCGCAGATCCTCATGCTCTCCGGTATTGGCAATCCCGACGAACTCAACGCACACGGAATCCCGGTCACACATGAACTTCCGGGAGTCGGAAAGAACCTCCACACCCACCCGGCTATTCGCATCGCATCGACATGCAAGTATCCCGTCAGCCTGCTGCGCTGGACGGTCCCGCCCCGTAAGTGGCTGGCCGGAATTCAATGGCTCACGAGACGTACAGGGCCCGCAGCAAGTAACAACATGGACGCCGGGTTGTTCATGCGGACGCAGCCGGAACTCTCATATGCAGACGCACAGATTACATTCACGCCACTCATCCTGGCACGAAACTACGACGACGGGATGACCGAGGGATACTGTGCCTACATGGAATTGACCGGTGTTCGAAGTCGGGGCCGCCTGCGTCTGCGATCTGGCGCGTTTAGGGATTCACCGTCCTTTCGCTTCAATTTTCTCCAGGACGAACGCGATCTCGCTGCCTTCCGGACAGGCGTTGAACGCATGCGCGAGATACTGGCACAACCGGCTTTCGATGCGGTACGCGGCGAGGAACTCGACCCTGGGCCTGATATCAGGACCGGGCCGGAAATCGACGCGTGGATTCGCAGGACCGTCAACATCTCACACCACCTCGCAGGAACGTGCCGCATGGGGCCGCCAGACGACCCGGACGCCGTTGTCTCGCCGGACCTCACCGTACACGGCCTGGACGGTCTGCGGGTGGCCGACAACTCGATCATGCCGTTTGTTTCCAACGGAAATACCCACGCGCCGGCCATCATGATCGGTGAGCGAGCTTCGGATTTCATACGCGGCAAGGCGCTCTGATGCGAAACATTGACCACAGGTTCCCGTCCATTCATGCAATGGAACGACATGCTGAACGGCGGATACCGGGATTTGCATATTCGTTTCTGCAGGGCGGCATTGGCGTTGAATCCTGTCTCCGGCGCAATCGTTCCGCTCTGGACCAGGTTCTGTTCTCGCCACGCTACATTGCTGACGAAAGCTTCGTTCCGGACATGTCTGCTCAGGTCGCGCGGATGCAGTTTCCAATTCCGTTCGCACCCGGACCGATCGGGCTTTCCGGGTTGATGTGGCCACGAGCGGTGGAACTTGTTGCAGGTGCCGCGGTCAAACACGGTTCACCTGTCGGCCTCAGCACTTTCGCCACGTCGAGCATCGAGGATGTTGCCGCCATCGCAGGCGACAAGTTGTGGTTCCAGTTGTACTGCACCCGGGATGAAGCAATTGAAAACGATCTGATTGACCGGGCTCACGCCGCGGGGTGCCGGACACTCATCGTTACCGTCGACATTCCGACAAACACACGCCGTGAGCGCTCCATTGCAAGCGGGATTTCGGTTCCACCGACATTCGGGCGCGCAACGGTTCGTGACATGCTTGCGAGACCTGTGTGGTGTTGCGCCACGCTGAGATCCGGTGTTCCCGCGTTTCGCAATCTCGAACGCTATGTTCCCCGTGGCGCCTCGTTTGCAGAGCGCGGCGCGTTTCTGGAGAATCTCGTGGACGTACAGGTCACGGCTTCGAAACTCGAGAAGATACGTGAGAGATGGCCGGGAGCCCTGATGGTCAAGGGGGTCCTGTCGTGTGACGATGCTGTACGGGTCCGTGAAATCGGCGCGGACGCGATCGTTGTTTCAAATCATGGCGGACGCCAACTCGACGCCGCACCCGCAGCACCAACTGTTCTTGGAAAGATTCGCGCTGCGGTCGGTGATGTGTATCCGATTGTCGCCGACGGCGGTGTACGATCAGGTCTGGACGTGGCCCGCATGTTCGCGTGCGGTGCCGACTTCGTCCTCATGGGACGCGCGTTCGTCTATGCCGTTGCATGTGCCGGCCGCAAGGGTGTGGAGCATGCTTTCAACGTGCTGACGCAGGAACTGAGGCAAACAATGATCCAGGTCGGTTGTCCGACGTTGAAGGAATTCGCAGGTTTCCGATACGAGAGCTGAAATCTGCGCAGATCAGGCGTCGAGTGCTCCGCCTTCTTCCTTGCGGCGCGCGACAAAAGCCTCCAGCTCTTCCAGAATGGCCGGATCCAGCAGTGGTCCCTTGTGTCGTTCAAGGAGTTGTTTCCATATCCCGTTTGCGCGTGTTGTTGCATCCGGGCTACCCGCCTCGACCCATGTCTCGTAGTTGCGCCAGTCCGACAGCATCGGTGCGTAAAAGGCATTTTCGTACCGATCCAGTGTGTGCTGCGTTCCGAAGAAATGGCCGCCGGGGCCAACTTCAGCCATCGCTTCAATGCCGATTTCCTCATCGTTGACGACGATCGGCTGCATGATTTCGAACATGCCCTGCAACATTTCGGCGTCGACGATCATTTTCTCGAAACTTGCAACGAGACCACCCTCAAGCCAGCCCGCGCCATGATGGATGAAGTTGCTGTGTGCCAGGAATGATGCCCACAGGGACATGCCGCTCTCGTAGGCTGCCTGCGCGTCGACTGCCGTCGCTGCATTCACGTTACTTGTCCGGTAAGGAATGCCGTAACGACGTGCCAGCTGTCCGCCGGCAAGTGTGGCCTTGACGTATTCAGGTGTCCCGAATGCCGGTGCGCCGGATTTCATGTCCACATTGCTGGTAAAACCACCGTACATGGACGGACATCCGGGTCGGACGATCTGGATGAGGGTGAGAGCCGCAAGTGCTTCCGCGTTCTGCTGCGCCAACGCACCTGCCAGTGTGGTCGGCGCCATCGCACCGAGAAGCGTGAACGGGGTGATGGAAACAGCCTGTCCCGCGCGAGCCATCTCGATCAGGCCCAAACTCATCGGTTCATCAAGCCTGAGCGGCGAGTTCGTGTTGATCATGGTGAGCAGACCGGGCTTCTGCACCATCTCGTCCTGATCGATTCCGCGCGCCAACCTGTTCATGATGATCCCGTCGCGGCTGCGGGTGGCTCCGAGCGCATAGGTGCGCCACGCACGATCTGTCTCCGTTATGAATGTGAGATAGCAGTCAAGGTGGCGTGTCGAAACAGGCAGATCGATGGGCTCGACCGGATAACCCGCGAAGAAGTGAATGCAGTTGAGACTTGCGGCAACGCGAACAAGATTCCGGAAATCCTCGAACGTACCCGACCGGCGCCCGCTATCGAGGTCTGAACTGAATGGCGGACTCGAGACGGCCGATGTGACGATACGTTTGCCTCCGAACGTAACGTTGCGTTCCGGAAACCGACTGTGAAGTGTGAATTCACCGGGAATTGTCGCGATCCGTTCGAGGACCATCTCGCGATCAAGACGAACACGCATGTTTGCATCATCGACGGTTGCGCCATGCTCTCTGTACAGGCGTCGCGCTTCGTCACCGATCACTTCCATTCCCAGGTCTTCGAGTATGGTGAGAGACGCATCATGAATATGTTCGAGTTCATCGACTGACAGGAATTCTATTGGCGGAAACGGATTGCGAACTTCTCGCCAGGGCAGCTGTGCGAGCGTGTTTTGCCTGTTGCGTCCTGAGGTTCTGCGGCGCGATCCTTCACGGCGAGACATGCGATCTTCTCCCCCGTAGGGACTCAGTCCCGGGTCGTTCGGCCCGATGTCGCGCGACTATATCGAATCAATGACAGTATTGTTTGCAAAGTAGGTTTTTTTCTGTGCAGTTCGGGTTGCACACGAGAAATTGCCCGTTCTGCATCAAATCCTTCTTAACCATAACCTGAAATCCTGCAGTAACCGTCGCAATCCGTCAAAGTGGCGAATCCGGCTCGCAAGACCGGGTCCTTGTTCAACCGCCGTCGGCGAGCGGATGCGGGTTGCCATCGGCGAAACCTGAACGGTGCTGGATCCACGCAAGGTGGCGAATTCGTCACCACCTCGGATGTCACCCCGCCCTGCTCCCAGACCAATTCCGAAACCATGCCCGCTGAAACCGGTCGACATGAACAAGCCCCGGAGTTCGTTCACCAGCGAAACAACGGGTATGGCATCGGGCATGACGTCCACGATTCCCGCCCATGTCGCCTCGATACTGACATCTCCAGTATCGGGAATCGGCGATACAGACTGTTGCAGGTGCGGATGATCGTATCCTGGTACGGTTTCGGGTTCATGACACGCGTCGCCTCAAACGGGGTGGTGTCATCGAGTGTCCAGCGACGACGGGTCATCGTGTACTTCACGCTCATACAGACGAACCTGAGTCTGATCGAGTCGCGTTGCTGCCTGAATGCCGGTTGAAACCTGGTGAAGTGGCGAAACGCATCGGGGCCAACGTGAAAGTCAGTCTCGCCGCCAAGTTCAACCGTATAGCCACCATCCTCGCATCTGCGAATTGCAATATTGTTTGCCCATATCGCGCCGTCAAACACGACGGATGCCTGACGCGTCCGCAGGTCGTTGCTCTGAATGCCCAAATGCGGAAGCGTTATGTCGTGATTGCCTCACATGAGAGACGACCAGATACCACCTGCGAGCACGACCGAAATTGCCCGTGTCCGACCGGACTCGACGACAACACCCGCAACTCTGCCAGCCTCGACATCAAAGCCGCGAACTGCAGATCCGGTACCAATACTTGCACCTGAACGCGCAGCTGCACGGGCAATCGCCGGCGCAGCACATTGCGTTTCCGCGCGGCCGTCCGACGGCGTGCAGAGGCCGCCGATCCAGTTGCCGTGCAACTCGGGCACCCGTTCGTCACGTTCGCTATGCGACAGCACACGCGTATCAAGCTGGTATGAACGAGCGAACTCCATGAACAGTTCGAAATTCGCGAGATCCTCGCTCCCGCAAAAAGCATCCCCGCGTGTCGAAACCCGACCGGTTCGCCTCATCGAGATTCCGGCTGCCGCCAGATGCGCAGCGAATCCATGTTGTGAGGAATCTCTTCCGGTACGCGGCCCTGCTGACGAACGAAACCAGGATTTCGCCCCGATTGCTCTCCGCCAATTCGTCCCTTTTCGAAAAGCGTGACAGACAAACCCCGACGCGCCAGAAACCCGGCGGTCGATACACCGATGATTCCGCCGCCAATGACAACGACGGACCCGGCGATCGACGTTTGTCTCGAGCTATACATCGCTCAGCAGAAAACAGGTGATCGAACCAAAGTGCGTTACGCAAGCAGACCTGCATCACAGGCCCCGCGACCTGCTGTCTCAGAGCTTGATCCATATGTCGAACAGGGACATACAGCATACACATTGGATGCCAGAGGAGGAATCCGAATGACCGCGGTAGCCGAGTGGAACAGCGGCGCGTTTGATGTAGCGCATCTCCTGGTTTTGGATGCCAAGGGGTATGATACGCTTTCCACCGAGGAAGCTCATGAGGGCCACGCGTTACCGAGGGGTAGATATCGCCGTATGCTGCGTGGCCTTTACCGAAAGTAGTATGTTGAACACCATATCACTACTCTTGCTGACACCACAGACTCTACCTTATGCGAAGATTCCAGCACTGGGCTTGTGTCCAGACATCAAGTGAAAGACACATTGTTCTCCGCCACGATTGACGCCTACCAGACGAGAGTAGATTTGCTTGTCGCTGATTCTCGGGAAGATGGGTATTCCCTGAGTAGGAAATCTGAGTGTGATTTCTGGAACTTTGTTTCTTCCGAACCTCGTCTTCGAAGAGGCAATCTCGTGCTGATGGACAACGGCAATCTTCGAACAATCTGGAAGGATGGGCACGGGACGCAGTTTGGCGTGCAGTTCCTTGGTGATGGATTGGCTCAGTACGTGATCTTCAAGCGACGTATGCCAACACGCCCCGTTTCGAGGGTTACTGGTCGGGATACGTTCGAGGGACTCAAGAAGCAGATCGACGCCTTCGATCTCCATTCGTTGATCTACGAATGAAAGGAGATGATCTACCTGCTGACGATCAAATCGTTCGGTATGTCAAACCGAGCCTGATCCAGGATGATGGGATTGCGGACCGTTCTGAGTTTCGCCTGCCAACCAACCGACTGGATGAAAGTGGCCTGTCGGTGAATTGGCTCCAGGCCGTCGGATTGGAATAGGCCCATCATCTGAGTGAAGTGCGACGGCTTTGCCGCCTGGATCTGAGGCAAAAAGGGCGTTTTGCGGAGATGAACGTGGGCGATGTTAGAAGAAGAGTCGCCAAGGAGTTGGACACACTGCGTGTTGTTCATGAACCGCTTGAAGCGAGCGAAGGCTACAACGCTGACCCTTCGCATGCGGAAATCACCGGTTTGCCGTCGAGCGGATCCGATCAGGCAATGCTGGTCGGGGATTTGATCGCTGAGTGTATTGTCGCAATGCACCCAGCGATCTCCAACTATGACGGATAAGATTGAGCAGGTGTTTTCTCAAATCTCTACCATTCCGGACGGGCGGCGCTTCCCTTTGCGGTCCGGTGCTCGACGACGATCGATAAGCCGCCGACGGCACGGTCTTGCTAACCTCCGTCGGAATCCGGCCGGTCGGATCGCTTCTCCTCGACCCTCGACCAAGAGAGTTCCTGCGCGGCAGCGGTCGCAGTCGAAGGCAGGTCTGGCTCAAGCGTCGTGCATGACGGCTTCCCGGAACTCCGGGCGAGCAGCCGACGCTTCGCGACTTTACCCTCACGGGAAGCCACGCGCGGCTCGGGGGGAAAGTGGTTCGCTACACCTTCCTTCCAGGGGACTTGCACTCCCAACATGATCACCAGTTAGCCTGCGCACCAGGCCCTGTTCCCGGATCTCCTTTCGAAGTTTCGGCCCCGCATAGCCATCATCGGAATACAGTTTGGAGATCGTCGGCGCCGTCGCCAACAGCTGCATGACAACCTCCAGGGCACCGTCCCTGTCCTGGACGTCAGCCGGGTGAACCATCATGTCAATCTGGCTGCCTTGCACGTCCACGGCAATGTGCCGCTTGCGGCCCTTGATCTTCTTTCCCGCGTCGTAGCCCGCCACTCTCCGTGGTCTTCACCGACTGGCTGTCGATCACGGCCATGCGCGGCTCCGCAGAGCGAGCACTGCGCCAGATCCCGCAAGCGCTGCAGGACCTTGCCTGCAACGCCACCCGTAGAAATAGTTCTGGACCGTTGAAAATGGTGGATATTCACCGGGAAGCGCTCGCCACTGGCAGCTCGTGCTGAGGATGTACCAGATGGCACCGACCGCAGATCGGCCTGGCGCGGACGACCCATCTCGCCCTGCTTGGGCAGCAGCGGCTCGATGACAGACCATTGCGCGTCCATGAGATTATTTTCCGATGGTCGTCTGATCGCTTATAACGCCTGTGAGTGGTTTCGGTACAAGGTATGGCACCCTCCGGATTGGGGTTAACGATCGATCTGGTTTACCACATCTTGCGAATCTACTCGAAATATGGATCAAGCTCTGAAGTACCAATCGCTGTTAACCAAGGGTTCATTGCTATGGTTTGCCAAGAGCGGCTTCCAAACACCTTTGTTCTATTCTGGTGCCACGAAAACATTGACTATATCAAGGGTATCTCCAGCGGATCGACCTTCGCCGAGATTAGCAAACGGGTCTTCCGCTCCGTTCCAGTTTTGGTACCGTCGGACCCAGTTCTCGTAGCCTACGAGGAGCTCATTCAGCCGCTTTACGCCCGTATCGTCGCGAGCATCAAAGAAAACGAGACTCCTACCCACACCCGCGACGCGCTCCTCCCCAAGCTCATCTCCGGCGAAATTCACCTTCGCGATACCGAGAAGATGGTGGAGGCCGTCGCGTGACCCGCGGTCCCGCTGGTCCGCGCGGGGCGATCCTGGCGCGATCATGCAAACGAGTATATGCCCGCCCGTTTCCGGGAACGACCTTCGTCTTCTTTGCCTCAGGAAACCGTGGATGCTGACCAAGCTTACCATCCGCAACTTCAAACGCTTCGGCGAGGTCGAAATCGAGCTGGGAAACCCGGTCGTCTTCATCGGCCCCAACAACTCCGGCAAGACTTCAGCCATGCAGGCGCTGGCCCTGTGGGATATCGGGGTCAAGCGCTGGAACGAGAAGCGCGCCGGCAAGAGCACGCCAGAGAGGCGGCCGGGAGTCACGGTGAACCGCCGGGATCTGCTTGCCATCCCCCATCCAACGGCCGCTCTCCTCTGGCGCGCACTTCGTGTGCGCAACGTTCGCACGGTCGAAGGCCGCCAGCGGACGGACAATGTGCGCATCGACCTCATCGTCGAGGGGATCGACGAGGGCAGGGTATGGACCTGCGGTCTCGAGTTCGACTATGCCAATGAAGAATCCTTCTATTGTAGACCCCTGCGCCTGGAGGAGGGCAAGCAGCCCGAACGCATGCCGGTACCGGAGGAGGCGAATTCGGTCCGCATCGCCTTTCTTCCCCCCATATCCGGCCTCGCGGCCACCGAGACAAGGCTCGACCAGGGCGCGGTCAATGTCAGGATTGGCGAAGGCCGCACCGCCGAAGTCCTCCGCAACTTGTGCTGCCGCATCGCGGATCGGTGTCCGGGGCAGTGGGAGTCGCTGGTGGAGCGGATCAAGGCGCTCTTCGGCGTGGATCTCGACAAGCCCCGCTACGTGGAGGAGCGGGGGGAAATTGCCATGGGATATCGAGAGCAGGGCTCGGCGCTCGACCTCTCGTCAAGCGGGCGGGGACTGCAGCAAACCCTTCTGATCCTCGCGTATATGTACGCCTATCCCGGCGCTGTCATTCTGCTGGAAGAGCCGGACGCCCATCCTGCGCCAGCGACAGATCTACGGCCTGATAAGCCGGGTGGCCGCGGACAGCGGCAGTCAGATCATCGTAGCGAGTCATTCCGAGGTTCTCCTGAACGAGGCCGCGGGCAAGGATCTCGTCATTGCGTTCGTCGGAAAGCCGCACCGGATCGACGGCCAGGGCAGTCAAGTGCTCAAGGCGTTGGCGGACATCGGCTATGACGACTACTACCAGGCCGAACTGACAGGATGGGTCCTCTATCTTGAAGGCTCGACGGATCTGGCGATCCTGCAGGCCCTAGCCGAGCGCCTGGGACACGCCGCGGCGGTCAAGGCGCTCGAGAGGCCGTTTGTCCACTATGTCGCCAACCAACCGAGAAAGGCGGAAGAGCATTACTTCGGTTTTCGGGAAGCTCTTCCCGGTCTGAAAGGCGTCGCACTGTTCGACCGCCTGGAGCAAGGCCCGCCGCACAACCCGCAGCTCACGCATCTGGCCTGGAAACGGCGGGAAGTCGAGAACTACCTATGCACAGAGACCACACTTGAGCGCTATGCACGCGCTTCCGGGGAAGCCGCGGCTTCAGGCCCACTTTTTACGGGACCAGAGGCCGAGGCGCGATGCAAAACGATGCGTGAGGCCGTTGCAAAAATTAGCGGCGCCCTGGAGACCTTGGGAAAGGGGTCCCCGTGGAGCATTGATGTGAAGGCAAGCGATGACTTCCTGACTCCTTTATTTGATGAATATTTCAGGAAGCTTGAATTGCCCAATCTTATGAACAAAAAGGCCTTTCACGAGCTTGCCCAATATATTCCGGACAGCGAGATAGATTCCGAAATCGGCGAAAAGCTGGATGCCATCGCCGAGGTTGCAGCGAAAGCCAAGCCGTCAGGCGATAACTGATTTGTCATACGAGTAGCTTCCCGCCATTTGTCTCTCAGGTCGATCGCATGAAAATCGTCCAGCCTCTTGCCTGTTTCATCGTACCTGTGGGTCCAACAGGTTATGCACGCATGGCATGCGGATGATCATGGCCGTCAATTAAATGGTCATTTTCTGCCCGGCCGGGAAACACATTTTCCGGGACACTTGATAAATCTCAGGCCGAACCGCCATACGGGTTCGGAGCACCGTCAGCAAATCGTCGCAATCTGAACGGTACAGGATCTACACAGGTCGGTGCATTCATGACCAGTTCCGACGTCAGTCGCCCCGCTCCCAGCCCGATTCCGAAACCATGTCCGCTGAAGCCGGTTGAAATGAAAAAGCCCGGCAGCTCGTCGACTGGAGAAATGACAGGAATCGCGTCAGGCGTGACATCAATGATTCCTGCCCACGTCGCTTCGATGCCGACATCTCCCAGGGAGGGAAACCGTCGGCAGAGATTGTTGTAGGTCCGGAGGATGGTTTCCCTGTATGGCTTCGGGTTCATGACTCTTGTCGCCTCAAACGGCGTCGTATCGTCAAGCGTCCAGCGGCGACGGGTGATCGCATCCTTCAAGCTCATCGCACCAAACCTCAGCCGGATCATGTCGCGATCCTGTTTGTATGCCGGCTGAAACTTGAAGAAATGGCGCAAGGCATCGGGTCCGATGTGAAAGTCTGACTCGCCTCCATGCGCAACCGTGTAACCACCATCCATACGCCGGCGAATTGCGACATCCTGCGCCCAGATTGCACCGGCAAACACTTCCGGTGCCTTTCCTGTGCGAAAGACGTTGTTCTGTACCCGCAGCTGCGGCAACGAAATGTCGTGATTGCCGCACAAAAGTGACGACCAGATACCTCCGGCCAGCACCACCGAACCTGCCTTTGTCCTGCCTGATTCCGTGATGACACCTGCAATCCTGCCGGCTTCAATATCGAGGCCGCGAACCGCACAGCCGGTTACAATCTTCGCACCCGAACGCGCCGCTGCGCGTGCAATTGCAGGAGCAGCAAGTCGCGGCTCTGCGCGGCCGTCTGACGGCGTATGGAGGCCACCGATCCAGTTCCCGCCTAGCCCTGGCACCAGATCGTCGAGCTCACTGCGCGACAATACGTGCGAATCCAGTTGGTACGGCCGCGCGTGTTCGACAAACTGTTCAAAACTCGCGAGGTCTTCTTCAGATTGTCCCGTGTAAATGATGCCTGCCTGCCGGAATCCGACAGGTTCACCGATTTCGGTTTCTATCTGCCGCCAGTTCCGCAGCGACTCCATACTGAGGGGAATCTCTGTCGGCGCACGGCCCTGCTGGCGCACGAAGCCCCAGTTGCGTCCTGATTGTTCGCCACCAATCCGGCCTTTCTCATACAGCGCAACAGAAAGGCCACGACGCACAAGAAACCATGCTGTCGACACACCAATGATCCCGCCTCCAATGATGGCGACATCAACGGATTCACTTTGCGGTGACTGCATCAAACTGAACGTACCTCAACCGAACGGGGGCCATCAGCCGGCAATCATCTCCGCATACTCACTGTCTTCGGGAAAACGTCCGGATCCCAGTTTGGAGAACAAGGTCACATCACCACGCGTTATCTCGAAAGACCCGCGTCTTCCGGCAAAAATCTCGACTTCCACACCATCCTCTTCCATAAGCTGGTCCCTCGCACGGAGCGCACGCGGCTCATAGTTTCAAGAGCTGCAGAATTCGATCGTTATCTTGTCTGACATCGCAACACCAACATCTTTCATGCAGATACAGGACGAGAACTCTACCGACTCATCCGATCGCACTCAATGAAAGTTGTCCCGTGAACAAGGCGAATCTTTTGTTGTCCGGCGATGTTCGCGAGGTGAACGGGGGGCCTATGACTCGCCTCTCTCCGCAGCGCCCAGCAACCGCCGGGCGAACTAGAGAATGTGCGTGACCCTCTTCCCGAACCCTTTTCAACAAAGCAACGCTGCTTGAATCGGAACCGCAGCCAAGTGGAACCATTACCGGCAATGGTTGGAAACAGCGTTCAGACGCCGGGGGCAAGACTTGTTCGAGACCACACTCACGCCTTCCAGACGTACGCGCATCGTGATTGACACTCGGCGTACCCATACGGAAGATGAATAGTTAGCGCTGTCAGTCGAACTCGGAATGGTACATCGAAAGAGATGGACGTGACATCTGTTGATCAACGGCGAAGAGATTCCGTGCGCTCTCATGCACGGACGCGCGCCCGCACATCTAGCCTGCGGCAACTGCTAGACGCAGAAACATCTGCTGGAGCGCACGTTGAGAAGTGGGAAGATGAAGACTTCGAATATGTCGACTCCGATGACGACGACGTCTTCGATCCATGGCAGGATGGACCGGCATACGAGACAAAGTCTCGCAATATGCTCAATGCCTCAACGGAACGTGGAATAGCGAAAACCAACACGACCGACACTACACCGAGCACGCATGACTTAGGTCTGTTCGAAGAGGAAATGGCACATGAGGAGAAGAGGTCGGCAACAAAAGATGACAATCTTTCATTAGAAAACGACAACATTTGGAATGAAAAGTACATTGTCGATCCTGCGCCTTCCGACGGGCCTTACACACATGTAGCTGACATTGAACTTCCGTACATAGATGATTCTGACCTTACGCACATCGATGATTTCAACTTCGAAAATTGGAAACATGAGCTACAAGACGCACCTGAAACTGAACCGGAACTCTTTGAGTACGAACCGGAGGCAAGGCAGGACATTTGGGAGGATGAATTCGAGGAAGACAGCGAATTCTCATTGCAAGCCCGGCAGAAAGCAGCCGAAATCATTTCACGAATGTCGTTCACTTCGAGTGCTGAGAGGACGGCTTCCCTGTATCAGTTGATTGACTTGTTTAAATATCGCAAGCATCACGCGACTTATTACGCCATTCTTGCCGCTGCAGATAGCGGTGTCAGTGGAGATACTCTGCGCAACATGGTGACGTTGAGAGAAATCTGGGAAAATCGTCAGGACTGGTGGCGCAGCCGGTACGGATGGGGACGCAGTGTAATTCCTATCCGGAATGGTGGTGCTGCGTTGACCTGGAAGTTAGCACGCGCCATTTGTGAGGCTCGATCGGACTATCCGCCAGAGTACATGATCGATGAAGCGTGGATGCAAGAGTGGCTCTGCCTTCACCCCCGCGACGACGAAAGCCGTAGTTTCCCGCGGTTCATCAGATTGAAAGTGATGTCAGTTGATGAAAATCATCAAAACGTGCCAGATTGGAGTGCCCTTCAAGAGTTGGAACACAGCGACTTTGGCGACACTAGGATAAGTATTCGTAACTTACTCAGTGACATAGAGTTCATGCGATGAGTTATCTACAGACACTGTAAACTAGCGAACAGGATCGTTACGTCCTGACGACGAAATTTCATAGATCCGGAGAAGTCGGAAATGACTGCTGAACCTCTCATCCCAGTTGAGGGTTGTTGGGTGGTGCAACGAGATAGTGAACGATCCATGCCTGGCCTTGTTGAGGACCGCAGGAGAACGATGGACCGAATTCAAGTAAAGGTGAGGTGGCAAGGTGGTGCTAGCACGTGGCATGAACCAAATGAGCTTGATGCCGGTTTCCGTCTAGGCTGGTCAGTACAGGACATACCTGTGTCGACTACACGGATGTCACTTGGAACCGGAGTCGCGGTAGGTCGACGAAAGTTGGGTGAGCGTCAGCAGATACTAGTTCAAATTGACCATGATGGCCGGTCAATCTGGCTACCATACGAGAATCTTCGACGAATTAAAGATGTCGGAATGCGCTACGAGCGGACTGAAACATCAGATTTCGCGCCTGCGAAGCGATTTCATCTGCGGCTGCTAGCTCATGCGCTGGAAAACTGGAACCATCTGACAGGGGCGCTCGATCGACTGGATGTCGACCCGCTCCCCCATCAAATTCAACTCGTTCATCGCATCCTGAGTTCGGGAAACTACAATTGGCTGATTGCGGATGATGTTGGTCTGGGAAAGACCATCGAAGTTGGGTTGTTGCTCGCTGCCTTGAAGCGAAAACGACAAACGCTTCGTGTGCTTGTGGTTGCACCAGCCGGCCTCACGCGGCAGTGGCAAGACGAGCTCCGGTATAAATTCGATCAGCACTACCGGATCTATGGACGCGATTTCTGGATCAAGAACCCAGAACACTGGAAACTCTATGACCAGATGATTGTCTCGCTTGATACTGCCAAGCGAGAAGACCAACTCGCACTGTTTTCTAAGTCGCCAGGATGGGACATCATTATTTTTGATGAAGGTCATAAATTGACGCGGCATGCGACTGGCGAGAGGACGGAGCGCTATCGACTTGCAGAGGTTCTACGTCGCAAGTCGGATTCTCTCGTTCTTCTTAGCGGCACGCCGCATCAAGGATATGCTGATAGATTCACTGCGCTCCTCGAGTTGGTTCGACCTGACATGCGCGAACAGATACACACATTGGAGGCAAATCCCGAGATCGTACGTGATCTAATTCTACGCAATCGTAAAAGCGTTGTAACTGACAATGATGGTAACTTCTTGTTTCACGGCCAACAGATACATAGAGTTGCAATTTCCCCCTCACAAGAAACTATAGAGTTTCAAAGACTTTTGCACAGCTATCTGAAACGCGGGTACCGTTCTAGCGCGATGCATGGAACAGCTGGACGTGCAATTGGATTTGTCATGACGACCTACCGCAAGCTGTCTTCGTCAAGTATTGCTGCGATAGAGTGTGCGTTGCACCGACGATTGGAACGCCTCACCGCTGAAAGCGATCTGTCTACCAATGAACAAGGCACTGATGATTTGGTGTTGAGCGATCTCGTGGAAGGAGGTGACGACTACGACGACCTTGTGGAAACGCATGCGGACAGCTCCCGGAAAGAGTTTTTTAAATTCGAACGCGACCTGATCAGAAGACTGTTGTGCGCAGCTCGTGATGTTAAAACCTGTGACGAGAAGTTGCAGACCTTTTTGAATGACGTTGTAGCTCCGCTTGTTTCTGAAAATAAGAAGCTGGTGATTTTCACTGAGTATAGAGCTACGCAGTCCTACCTGAAGGCGTCAATTGACAACTACTTTCACGAAGCCGGATCGGTAGAGCTCATCAATGGTTCGATGACACTAGATGAGAAAATACGTGCGATTGCCGCATTCAATAATGGATCGCAGTTCCTCATTTCCACTGAAGCGGGTGGCGAGGGAATCAATCTCCACATGTCCTGTCACGTAATGGTTAATTATGATCTACCCTGGAATCCTGCGCGCCTTGTGCAGCGCATTGGCAGGTTGTATCGCTACGGCCAGTCCGAGACTGTGGTGGTGTTCAATCTCCACGCGCGGGATAGCTTTGATAATAATGTAATTGATCTAATGTTACAGCGTGTGTCGCAGATTGTGCGAGATATGGCGCCCGTCGGAGCAGAATACAACGAGCGTTTACACTCAGAAATTCTCGGGGAGGTTCTCGACACCATTGACCTACCTGCAATTCTTCAGTCTGCCACTGACATGCAGGTAGAACGAGCACGCGAGGAAGTTGATGCTGCCCTTGAACGTGCGACGTCAGCGAAGCGTCTTCAAGATGAATTGTTTACACACGTTGCTGGCTATGATCCCGGTGCGCTTAGCGGAACACAAGGATTTACGATGCAACATGTCGAGTTATTTGTTCGCGGCATGCTTGGTTTTCTTGGCATAAGCATTGAGGAAGAACTTTATGGGGGTGAAGTATTGGTCATCCGCCTTCCC
This sequence comes from Alphaproteobacteria bacterium, assembly GCA_965200745.1. GTDB lineage: Bacteria > Pseudomonadota > Alphaproteobacteria > SP197 > SP197 > SP197. Next base: position 1,456,498 of record CBDAUZ010000001.1, on the reverse strand, counting down.
GAGAACATGCGAGGAGAGTTCTCGGAGTTTGGTCAACGGACTGTTGTTCGTGTCACCTGCAGTAGACGTGTAGCACAACGTGTTGGCGAACTTGTGCTGTTAGACTTTGAAACCACATTCTTTCAAAGGCTAATTGAAATTGCCAAGTCACAAAAATTTGGCGGATTTTATGCTGCTACTCAGTCCCCCTCTAGAGAAGAAGGTGCATTGGCAGCCTTCAAACTGCGTTGGCAAAACGATCAAGGTGAATTGCTTACCGAGGAATTTGTGACACTTTTTGTTAATGAACGCGGATCCGTAGAGGTAAATCCGGCATTCGTTTCTCAGTGGCTGGTTTGTCCGATGGAGTCGGTAAAACCTCCTGCGTCGGACAGAAAGAAGAGAAAGAAGATTTTCGGCTGCTTACTTTCCGCTGCTGATCGACGACTGTCGTCGGAAAGTACTCGCTTCAAGCATCCCAATGGCCTCGTGCCGCTCGCTGCAGCGGATTGTAGTTGCAGTTTTGGTTAAGAAAGCTAGTGCGAGCGGTACTTTGCTGTGGGGTGCATCAACCAATATATGTGTTGAGAGTTTTGCGTTGTTTGGAAGACGTTGAAAGACAACTGCCGAGCGGCTTCTCCCCAAGGGCACGAGATGGCCGGCGCAGCCCAAAAACAGCGCCGCGGAATGGTTCAACGACCTCGCTCCGCGTTCCCTGAAGGCACTCCCATAAGGCATATGGCCGCGCACAGGAAGATACTGATGGTCGCCGGGCCGAACGGGGCGGGAAAGACGACCTTTGCGACGGAGTTCCTTCCGAACGAGGCGGATTGCCCGGTCTTCGTCAATGCGGATTCGATTGCTGCGGGCTTGAGTCCGTTCCGGCCGTCTTCGGTCGCGTTCAGGGCCGACTGACGATCGAGACAATCCACGGATACGCGGACAGGGGCGAGAGCTTCGCCTTCGAGACGACCCTGAGCGGACATGGCTATAGCCGCTGGATTCCCCTCTGGCGGGAACGCGGCTACCGTGTGAAGCTGTTTTTCCTGAAGCTACCGACGCCGGAGATGGCAATCGCGTGCGTTCGGTAGCGGGTATCGGAAGGTGGGCACGATGTGGTGGAGGCGGTCATCCGTCGACGGTTCCGCGCGGGATGGTGTAATTTCGAACATACTTATCGGGGCCTGGTCGACGAATGGGCTGTCTACGACAATTCTGGGGCCGTCCCGGTCCTGATGGCGGAGGGAGGAAACCGATGAAACCGAATAAGCTGCAGGCGCCCGACCGCGACCCGGACCTTGCCGGTGCCGAAGCGGCGATGCGGAGAGCGGCCGAACGCGCCCGCCGCCGGGCTGCGGAAAACGGCACCCTCGTCGCAATGTTCGAGGACGGAAAGGTCGTCTGGGTAAAGGCGGACGGCGAGGCGTGGTCATAGCGCCACCGGCTTCGCGATAAGCGGATCGGAGGCGAAGGGGAGTCGGCGACCGTGGATATCGATGTGACGTCCTGCCTGACCAGTGCCGCCATCGCCATCGTGCGCTGCAGCCAGCGCTACCGCTTCCTGCCCGAGGCCAACCGCCGCTATGCGGCCCGCACCCGGGAGGCCCTCGACGCGGTCATGATCGGCCCTGCCGCCTGCGCCCTGCGGGCCAGACCCTCCATCACAGCACAGCGCGCCGCCGGCCGGCGCGGTGGGGAAGCTGTGCCCGGCGCACCCGAAAATGCTGGCCTCTCGGGCTGTGACAGCCTCACAGGGCCGCTCAGGCAGACCCATGCAGGCTCAGGGGTGGCCCGGGGATCTATGAATCGCCTCGCTTCGCAGTGGCCAGCGACCGCCAGACGGACTAGAGAATGTGCCTGGTCCCGTGAACATTCGTAGCGGAAAATTGCTTGCGGAGTTTCTGCAAATTTCCGGGAGAGTTCGATTACGCTATGTCAGTTTACGTTGATGGTTGTCGAGGTTCCCGACCCGCGATGTGGAATGCCAAATCCCTGCGCGAAGAGGCAAGTTCCAGGATAGACAGCTGTGGAGAAGGTCCCGACCTGTATCGACGGGTCAGAGGCTGATTTGAATTGTCGCGCAACTTGTATTCACCACCAGAATTCAGTCCCATTCGTCCACACCAAGGAGCACTATTGAATTGCAGAAGCAACAGACAAGGACTCGTTCAACCCATAGAACGATGCTGGAGCGTAACAAAAAAATGACAAGAAGATCGTCATTGCTCACGAACGGCTGGAGCGTGAGCTCAGGAAGCTTGGCGTCGAAATCAAACCAGAATTTGGAATAGAACCACAACTCGGGCGGAATCCAAACAGGTTCAATAGCAGCAATTTTTGATTACGCTTCAACATCCAGGCCTTCAATCCGACAGAAGTGTGAATTTGTCGCGGTGTAACGATGACGAAATCCCGCGTGGCAGGCATGAACCAGCCAATCCATCCCGAGAACCCAGACACCCGTACTGTCGACGCTCACAAAATCGAAAATATGGTCAACGGATGAACAGTTCGCACATGTATGGTTCATTTTGACCACCGGTCAGACTCTTCGATTAACCCGCTGCTGGTACAAAAGGTTGAAGCCACAAGCGACGGGTAGAGTGTTTACGCGTTCACACGCGCCTGCTCTGAACCGGGAACCCGTCCGACACTGATCACGTCTTCGAAGACAACATTCTTGCAACAAAACAACGCGCTTTCCGGTGCCGTCTTGCACCGCACAAAACGTATGTGCGTGATTCTGTTCGAGGCTGCCATCTCCTCACAAGTATTGCGTTCCCGTTGCACCTGGTCTCATGGATGAGCATCTTGCCTGGCAGGATTCATGCGGCAGTTACGGCTGATCAATGCCGACATGGTGCGCCGTGCACACAACGTTTGTTGCCGGAAAGAGTGGATTCGATCCTGGCGCCGTATGCGCCTGACTGAACCAAATGGAGACACATCCGAAACATATACTGAAGGCACTGGCGGAAGCGCCCTGAGGTCTGACCGGACGAGACTCGAGATCGTTGGACAGAACAACGCCTCTTCGCTCGCCTTGTTCATACTGACATCTGCTTCAAGCCCGTACTCTTTCGATAGGGTTCGGTGCACCGTTGCATTGGCAGGAACAAACGAAAGTGGATAAACTCCGGTTCCTCGTCCAATAGCGTGAATGGTCTGGCGCTAACCGCCGGGAGACATCCATGAAATTCAGCCTGTCAATCGATCTTTCGCGAGACAATCCATCCGTCGATATGCGCGACGTTGCACGTCACACGATGGAAATGGTGCAGATTGCCGACGAAGCAGGTTTCGAGATTGTCTGGGCTGCGGAACATCATGCCATCGAAATGACCATCGCACCGAATCCGTTCCAGCTCCTTGCGTGGTTCGGCGCCAATACAGACCAGATTCGTCTGGGCATCGCGGTGGTTCAGGCGCCATACTGGCATCCGATCAAGGTTGCAGGTGAGGTCGGCCTTCTTGATCTCATGTCCGGTGGCCGGGTTGAATTCGGCATTGGTCGCGGTGCCTATCAGCGTGAGTTCGACCGCATGATGGGTGGCATGGATCAGCACAAGGGCGTCGCCTACATGCAGGAGATGCTGCCCGTGCTCAAGGGTCTGTGGGCCGGTGACTACGAACATCGCGGCGAGTACTGGTCGTTCCCGAGCGCGACGGCGTGCCCCAAACCGCTCCAGAAACCACACCCGCCGCTCTGGGTGGCAGCCCGGCATCCGTCAACCTACGACTGGGCACTCGCCCAGGGATGCAACATCATGTCCTGGGCGTTGACCCGACCGTTCAGTGAAGTCAAAAAGTACAAACAGCAGTTCGAGGATGCACTTGCACGCGCTCCCGGCGTAAACCGGCCGAGATTCCTCACCATGCGGCACGCAGCTGTCTACGAAGACAGCGAAGAGGGCTGGAAACCTCTGGTCCAGTGTGTGCAGCGTTCCGGCCGACAGTTCGAGAACCTGTTCAAGCAACTTGGCGAGGTTCGCAACGGATTCGTCGAACAGGTCGGGCTATCAACACTGGACAACCAGGGCGAGTACGATCCGGCGATCCTCAAGGAAAACCTGATTTTCGGAACCCCCGACGAAGTGATACGGAAACTTCGTCCATACGAAGCGCTCGGCGTCGACAATTTTCTCTATCGTGCAAGCTTCGGTCAGCCCTTTGAAATGCAGAAATCGTCCCTGCGTCTTTTCGTGAACGAGGTCATGCCGGCGTTCAGAGACAGTAGCTCCAAATCGCACTATGCCAAGGCTGCACGATAGGTCAGCATGGACGCACCTGGACTGAACCGGCAGTGCAGCGACAACAAGAGCACAATGGTCCCGGAACAGGCCTACAAATAGTTTGATCACAAATTTCAATCGTGGGACCAGAATTTCGGTCACGAGAAAGAGGTATCGGTAACGACAATGGAAGTTATCCTGGGGCAGGGCGGAAACGGTGGCAGTGCGGCACCGGTCAAGAACGTCAAGACAGCTGAATTTCAACGGGATGTCATTCAGGCATCGACCGATCACCCCGTCATCGTTGATTTGTGGGCACCGTGGTGCGGACCTTGCAAACAACTCGGACCTGCGCTGGAAAAAATCGTCAACGCCACCAACGGCAAGGTTGAACGCGTCAAGGTCAACATCGACGAGGAACCGCAAATCGCGCAGGCCCTGCGCGTCCAGTCGATCCCGGCCGTGTTCGCCTTTGTCAACGGCCAACCGGTTGACGGGTTTGTCGGTGTACAGCCCGAGAGTCAGCTCAAATCGTTCGTCGAAAGACTGGTTGGTGAGATTGCTCCCGGTCCCGTCGAGCAGGCACTTGAACAGGCGCAACGCGCCTGCGACAACGGCGCATTCGATCAGGCTGCTGCGATCTACCGGCAGGTCATGGCGCACCAGAGCGACAATGTTGACGCAATTTCCGGATTGTGTCGCGCCCTGATCGAACTCGACCGGATTGACGAAGCAACGGAAATTCTCCAGGCCCTGGAAGACGATATCCGCAAGGACGACAGGATCGGGAGCGTGTTGGCGCGAATCGAATTGGCACAGGGTGCCAGCGGGGACACCGCCGCCCTGGAAGAGCGTGTGAACCGCGACACCACCGACCTTGAGGCACGCCTCGAGCTGGCACGCGCCTATGCCGCCGATAACCGGCGCGAAGCCGCCGTTGACCAGTTGATCAGTATCATTCGCACCCAGCGGGACTGGAACGACGAAGCTGCCCGCAAGGAACTTCTGAAGTTCTTTGAAGCCTGGGGATCAACGGATGACACCGTCATGGACGGTCGACGCAAACTTTCTGCTGCCTGGTTCAGCTGATTACCGATGACCGGACTTCCCTACTACCGCAAGATCGAAGATCTTCCGCGTACCATTCCCATATTTCCGCTCCCTGGAGCGTTGCTGTTACCCCGCGGCACACTCCCGCTGAACATATTTGAACCCCGCTATGTCGCCATGGTTGAGGATTCGATCCGGTCCGAACGACTGATCGGCATGATCCAGCCACGTGTTGACGCTGATGATCCGGGAATGGCGGCCTGTTTTGATATCGGTTGTGCAGGGCGAATCACACAATTCGCAGAAACCGAGGACGGACGTTTTCTCATATCCCTGTCGGGTATCGCCCGTTTCAAGGTCGTTCGTGAACTCGCTCTCATGGAGAGCGGTTATCGGTTGGTGGAGGCGGACTTCACGCCCTTTGAAACAGACATGCGTCGCTCGGACAAGGAAAGCGCATTTGATCGCGAAAATCTGATTTGTCTTCTTCGTGCGTATTTCGTGCGAAAGAAAATCGAGGTTGACTGGGACGCGGTCAGCAAGGCGAACAACGAAAGTCTCGTGTCAGCCCTGTCGATGGTTTGCCCGTTTCAACCGCAGGAGAAACAACTGCTTCTCGAAGCAAGGGATTTCGAGGAACGCGGAGAAATTCTCGCGGCGCTTCTCACGATGGACGAACATGCCGACGACCAGAGCACCACGACGCAGTGAACGTGCGTTCGGACAGGACACCGGGTTGCCATGCCACAGGATGGTTGTAACGCAATGAGTGAGCATGAGGTAGACCCGAGACTGCTCGAGATCCTGGTATGTCCACTGACCCGGAGTCCGTTGGTCTATGACCGCGACAACAATGAACTTGTCAGTCGGCAGGCCGGACTGGCCTATCCCGTGCGAGACGGCATTCCGGTCATGCTTGTTGAAGAAGCCCGCAAGCTGGATGGGGACAGCTGATGAAAACCATGGCGGAGCCAACACGACACTGGCCACTAGAGATACGTCTGAAGTCGGCAGAAAAGATGCTTGAGGTTGATTTCGACGATGGCGGAACCGTCACATTGCCGGCTGAGCTCCTGCGTGTCGAGAGTCCGTCCGCCGAGGTGCAGGGACATGGCGTCGGACAGAAGAAAACAGTCAGCGGCAGACGTCATGTCGGCATCATGAAGATCGAACCGGTCGGCAACTATGCGATCCGGATCAGCTTCGACGATTTGCACGACACCGGAATCTACTCCTGGAACTACCTGCGCGAACTCGGCGACAACCGCGAAGGCATCTGGCAGGACTATCTCGATCGACTCGAAGCCGGGAACCTGTCCCGCGACCCGTAAGTCTACGCTCCCGGCCGCATGGTTTCTGCAGGCAACATGATGTCGAACCGTTGCCTGATCACGGCATCGAGGTGCTCCGAAATGTGGCGCGGGAAGTGCTCGGCAAGCAATGTCTTCTTTCGGGCGATTGCCTTGTTGATCAGGTCGGGACGATCATTTTCGAGCCACTCCTTGGGACTCGTCCGGTCGCCGATGTCCGGATAGACATACTCGGTCTGCATCAGTTCAAGCGTCTGGCTCGAACCGAGATAGTGTCCCGGTCCGCCGAGACAGACCTCCTTCATCGTTTCCAGCGCCATCGTGTCGTCGTTAACCTCAATCCCACGGACACATCGCATGCAGGCGCCTATGACATCATTGTCGACAACAAGCGCTTCGAGACAGTGCGAAAGCAGCGACGCATGCATGCCGACGCTTTCGTATACCAGGTTCAGACCCGAAAGACCGGCCATGACGTTGGCCATCCCGCGTTCGTAGCCGGCCTGCATGTCCATTTCCTTCGAGTCCGACATTGCACACGCCGACCCGCCGGGCAGATCGTAGTAGCGTGCCATCTGGCCGCAGGCGGCAGTCAGCAAACCCTGTTCGGGTGACCCGCCCGACATCGCACCGGTCCGCAGGTCCGACACGAAGGGCCAGGTTCCGAAAATTGCCGGGTGTCCCGGTTCGATCGCGTTGACATAGACGAGACCCGCGAGGCATTCCGCAACGGCCTGGACAACCGCACCGGCCAGAGGTGCAGGCGCTGTGGCGCCCGCCTGACCCGCCGACAGCAACAATACCGGCATGCCGCCCCTGATGATCGTCTCCATCACCTGGCAGCTTTCTGTCGCAAACTTCATCGGAGGAACGACGAAACAGTTGGAATTGGAAACAAAGGGGCGGGCACGCCATGCACTCTCTGAACCGGCAACAATGTGAAGCATTTCCAGTGCCTCGGCTGCGTTGTCCGCAACTGTGAACGATGTACCGATATGCTTGGTGGTTCCGGATATGCACACGTAAAGCGTGTTGAGATCCATGTCCCGGGGATCAACTATATCGCGCGGTGTCAGTGTACGCTGAAAGAAATGCACGTTCTCCAGCGCATCGGTTATGCGGGCAGAATTGTAAAGATCCAGAACGCCCGGTTCCCGGTTTTCCCGAGTCTGCGGGTCGTAGATGAAAACCGCCGCACCCGCCGTACCGAAATGTACACGATATCCACCGGGTTTGATGTCGTGGCGCGGGTCCTGTCCGTGAAGCGTGATGTCGCGGGCCGCAATGGCAAGCATGTCCTCGACAAGTGAACGCGGTATACGGATTCGGCCATCGTCGCCTTGAACCGCACCGGCATTTGTCAGAATTTCGACACCACTCGGTGGTGCATCTGCCAGCCCGACTTCCTCGAGTGCGCGCAACGCTGTTTCGTTGATCTGCGCCATGTCGCTGTCAGTCAGAGGCTTGTACCTGCCCCCGTTCAATCCCGCCCTGACCGGGCGCATGTCCTCGGGCAAGGGTGCCGACCGTGCGGCAATCCGTGCCGCTCTTCCACCACCGCGACGACTTCGTGGTGTTTCCGCCGTCAACATATCGGTCATGTCCGACACTCCCTCTTCCTGCGGAATACTTACATTCTTACTCGCTCGGCCTTCGGATCATACATCGGCCTCAGCGATGCCTCTGCATCGAAGCGCGCACCAGCAACCTCGATTTGCCAATGCGACGACTGTATCTCTGCAGCCGTCTCCCCAGTTTCAACCGGAATGTATCCCATGCCAATCGCACGGCGCAGATAATGTCCGTAATTCCCCGATGTCAGGTAACTGACTATCTTGCCGTCCCGCACAACAGGTTCGTTATGATAGAGCAACGGCTCGGGATCGTTCAGCTTGAACTGGACCATGCGGCGTGAAAGACCTTCCTCCTTCTTGCGAAGGACTGCATCCCGACCAATGAATTCCGGTTTCTGGAGGCGTACCGCGAATCCAAGTCCGGCCTCGAGGACATGGTCCTCGTCCGTGATGTCATGCCCGAAATGACGGAACGCCTTCTCGATCCTGCAGCTGTCGAGCACATGCAGACCAGCGAGTTGCATGCCATAGGCCTGCCCGGCTTCTTCCAGAACCTCGAACACATGCGCCGCCATGTCGGATCCGACATAGAGTTCCCAGCCAAGCTCACCGACATAGCTGACACGGTGTGCCCGGCAAACAGCGTGGCCGACCTCGATGGTGCGCGTTGTTCCGAAGGGATGTGCGTTGTTTCCGAGTTCTGCAGGTGAGCACGCGTTGAGGACGCGGCGTGCATCCGGACCCATGAGGCAGAGAACGGCTTCTGCAGCACTAACGTCCGTATAGACGACGCGTGCGCCATCTGGTGTGTTGCGGTGCAGCCATGCCATGTCACGCTGCAATGTCGCACCGGGCGTCACAACGAGATACGCGGTTTCATCGAGTCGAGTCACGGTACAGTCACATTCGATGCCGCCGTGCCGATTGAGAAACTGCGTATAGACGATTCGACCTGATTCGACATCAACATCGTTACCGCAGACATTGTTGAGAACCGACATCGCGTCCGGACCGTCGACCCTGATCTTGCCGAACGACGACATGTCGAAAAGCGCGGAGGCGTTCCTGACGGCGAGATGCTCCGCTTGCGCACATTCAAACCAGTTCTGTCGTTTCCACGAGTACTGATAGACCGGTTCCATACCATCTCGCGCAAACCAGTTGGGCCGCTCATAACCCGCGACCTCGCCAAAGCACGCACCGCGCACCTTCAGATGCTCATGAACCGGAGAGCGGCGGACGCCACGCGCAGAGTCGAACTGCCGGTAAGGAAAATGATCGGCATACAGAAGACCCAAGGATTCGCTCACGCGAGTCTTGAGATAACTCCGGTTGCACTGAAACGGTTGAACACGGCGTATGTCGACTTCCCAGAGATCGAAGGGTGCCTCGCCGTCGTTGATCCATTGCGCCAGCGCCATGCCGGCCCCGCCGGAAGAGACGATGCCAATCGAATTGTACCCGCAGGCCATGAAGTAGCCGCCGAGTTCCGGCGCTTCACCCAGATAGTAGCGGTCGTCCGGCGTGAAACTCTCGGGACCGCAGAACCAGGTATGGATTCCTGCCTCCTGAAGCATCGGCAATCGGTTGATGGCCTTTTCCAGTACCGGTTCGAAATGCTCGATATCCTCGGGAAGCTGATCGAAACAGAAATCCTCGGGAATACCGTCCATTCCCCATGGCTTGGCATTCGGTTCGAATGCCCCGACCATCATTTTGCCGGCATCCTCCTTGTAGTACGCCCATTCGTCGGGGACGCGCAGAACCGGAACCTGCGACAGTCCGTCAATCGGCTCGGTGACAATGTAGAAATGTTCACATGCATGGAGGGGAATGTTGATACCGGACAATGCGCCGAGGTCGCGTGCCCACATGCCGGCACAGTTGACGACGATATCGCAATCGATCCGTCCGCGTTCCTCGCCCATCTCCCAGGACACTCCGCGAACCCGGCCATTTTGCTGGTGTACGTCAGTTACCTTGACGCCTTCTTTCACCAGGACACCGCGTTGCCGGGCACCAGCCGCAAGTGCCTGAGCGATATTCGCCGGATCGCATTGCCCGTCATGGGGAAGAAAGACCGCGCCGACCAGATCGGAAACATTGAGGTGCGGATATTTCTCCTTTGCGTCGCTGGCGGAGATTTCCTCCACTTCGACGCCGAACGCCCTGGCCAGGGACGCCGTCCGGTAGATCTCCTCCTTGCGCTCCTCGGTCAATGCCACAGTGATGGAGCCGTTCTGCTTCATACCGGTTGCAACACCGGTTTCCTCTTCAAGCCGGACATAGAGATCGGCCGAGTACTTGGCGAGCCGCGTCATGTTCTGACTGCCGCGCAACTGGCCGACCAGTCCTGCAGCATGCCACGTGGTCCCGCAGGTCAGCTGTTTTCTTTCCAGCAGGACGACATCACTCCATCCCAGGCCGGCAAGGTGATATGCAACCGAACATCCCGAAACACCGCCGCCAATGACGACGGCGCGCGCGGTGGTTGGAAGATCTGTCATCTGCTACGCCCTCAGTGATTCATTGCCCGGGTCGAACAATGGCTGATCCGGCTGGACCGTTGCCGGGTAGCGTTTGCCGTAGATCTCGATTTCGAGTTCGGTTCCGGGTTCCGCCAGATCCGATCTGACCATTGCCAGAGCGATGGACTTGTCGATCCGGTGACCCCAGCCACCCGATGTCGTTTCGCCAACCATTTCCGAATCCTTCCAGACAGTTGACATGTAGGGCGCATCATAGGGTCCGGCATCAACGACAAGGGTCGAGAAACGCTTCGTAACACCCTGCTGACGTTCGTTGAGCAACGCTGCCTTGCCAACAAAATCGTCCTTGTCCCAGCGCACGAAGCGTTCAAGCCCTCCCTGGAGAATTGTATAGTCGGTTGACAGGTCGCCCTTCCAGGCCCTGTAGCCTTTCTCCAGTCGCAAGCTGTCAAGCGCGAACATGCCGAAGGGGCGACCGCCAAGATTGCGGCATTCGCGCATGATTGCGTCGTAAACTGCCGGTGTATCCTGCGACTCACTGTGCACCTCCCAGCCCAATGCACCGGCATACGAAACGCGGATCATGAGCACCCTGCAACCCGCAATGGTTGCATACTGCCAGGTCAGCCAGGGTAGCGTGAGGTCGGCATCGCTGATCCTTGCAAACAACTCTCGCGACAACGGGCCTGCAACGATCTCGCTGCACCGGCGTCCGGTCTGGTTTTCGAGGGTAATTCCGGAGTCTGCAGGAAGATGACCTGCCAGCCAGTCCCGGTCATGCCACTGTGCGGCGCTCGCGCTGATCAGGTACATCGCGTCGTCGTCGAGGCGAATGATCGAGAGTTCGGTCATGATCCTTCCGGCTTCGTCTGCAAAATAACCCAGGCCGATACGACCAACGCGGGGAACACCGCCCGTGATCATCCCGCGCAGCCAGTCCCTTGCACCCGGTCCCTTGAGATGGAACCAGGAGAAACCCGCCAGGTCGAGAACACCGACACTATCGCGAACAGCGAGACATTCCTCGCGGATGCGCGGGAACCATGGTCCCTCCCGCGTCCACGTCTGTGTTGCCTCTTCGGATGTGTCATCGCCCGCTTGCGCCAACCAGTTTGCGCGTTCCCATCCGCCGTACACACCCATCTGACCACCCATCGACTTGACAGTGTCATGAACCGGTGAGAGGCGCTTGTCGCGTCCGGCAGGCCAGGCGTGATACGGAAAGTGCATGGCGTATTCATGTCCATACACTTCAATACCCTTGGCGATGGCGTGATCCCTGTCAGCATAGTCCGTGAATCGCCGCGGATCGCAGGACCACATGTCCCATTCTGTCGCGCCCTCAATGATCCACTCCGTCAAGACCTTGCCGGCACCCCCTGCCTGGGCAATGCCGAATGTGAATACACATGCCTCGAATGCGTCGGGAACACCCGGCATCGGGCCGATAAGCGGGTTGCCGTCGGGTGCATAGGGGATGGGACCGTTGATAACCCGGTGAACGCCGCCACTTGCGAGAATGGGCACACGCGCCATCGCGTCCTCGATATACCATTCGAGCCGATCAAGATCGTCCGGATACAACTGGAACGAGAAGTCCTCCGGCATGGGATCATCCGCGTCGACCCAATGCGCCTTGCAGTTGCGCTCGTAGGGCCCCAGGTTCAGCCCGTTTTTCTCCTGTCGCAGATAGTAGCTGCTGTCGACGTCCCGCAGCAGAGGAAGTTTGCGACCGGTACGTGCCGAATATTCTTCCAACTCGGGAATCTGTTCGGTGAGAAGATACTGATGCGACATTGCGACAATCGGCACGTCACGGCCGAACATCGCACCAATCTCACCGGCGCGATAGCCGGCTGCGTTGACTACATACTCACAGCGCACCTGCCCCTCAGGCGTATCGACCACCCACTCCTGTCCCTTGCGTTCAACACCGGTGACCGGACAGAACCTCACAATCCGCGCACCGAGATCGCGCGCACCCTTGGCAAGCGCTTGTGTCAGCTGTGCAGGATCAATATCGCCGTCGTAGGGGTCGTAGAGTGCGCCTTCGAGATCGTGAGTCTCGAGAAACGGATAGATTTCCCTGAGTTCCTCCAAATTGCACATGCGGACGTTCATTCCCTGATACCGCCCCATGCCAACAACACGTTCGAACTCGAGCATGCGGTTTTCCGAATGCGCCAGTCGGACCGAACCGGTCACGTGATAGTTCATGGGGTAGTCGACCGCTTCCGAGAGCGAACGGTAGAACTCGGTCGAATAGCGCTGCATGTTCATGACCGACCAGCTCGCGGAGAACGTCGGAACATTGCCCGCCGCATGCCATGTCGAACCGGATGTCAGCTCGTTCTTCTCCAGCAAGGTACAATCAGTCCAGCCGGCTCGGGCAAGATGATAAAGGCACGACGCACCCACGGCACCGCCGCCGATGATCACAACGCGTGTCGTGTCGGGAAGATCGGGCATGATTTCTGCTCCGTCCAGGTTCGGGAAAACCGCAACGCTGCGTATCAGTTTACCCCGTATGTCCTTGTTCAGGATTTCGCAAGGCAAACAGACGGATTATCGCGCGATTCCGTGCGGCGGACATATGCCATCGCCACAATGACAGATCAGAACGGGTCGCGAAAGGACCGGCGTGGTCCCGCCGGGGTCCTTCCGGATACTGCTGTTCCCGGACAGGTTCGATAGACGATCAGTCGTAAAGCACCATGCAACGCACTTCGATACTCCAGCGATCCGGTGCTTCAGGCCCGGTGTCCGGATCGTCAAAGGCACTGTGAAAACTGAATGTACAAGGGCGGTCGTGTTCGACCGAGTCTGCCTTCAAACCACCGGTTCGGGCGAGAACGCCATCGGAGTCCCACTGCTTGAGCAGTATGACCTCATCCCGGGTCATGTGCGGATAGTAGTACCAGCGGTGCGCAGGAGCGTGCTTCGCGAAGTAATTTTCGCCGATCCGGTCCTGATACCTGATTTCAAAGACCACAAGGTCATCCGGCATGATGGTCTGGCTGTCACAGAGCGCAAAGGGATTTCGCTCGACGGGCGCTTCAGCAATGCTGCGCCAAACGTTCATGATCGCGAACCGTCCGCCGTTCAGGGCGTGATCCGCTTGGCCCTCGTCCACGAGAGACTTTCCCGGTTCGAGAATCGAGGCGAGCGTATCATTTCTCTTGGGCGGGCATGCCAGATCACGAAGTCTTTGAGGGGCGCTCGTGAGTGTGTAATCGGAATGAACAACAAATGCCGGTCCCTGTACGGACTGCCCACCGGCAATCCGCGTTCTTGCGTTCTGGCCGGCTGCGGACCGGATGTTGTGGTCGAACGCAAAGGCGCGTGCGCCGGTTGCCTCCGCAACCAGTTCGGCGCACTGTCGGTAATACCTTTCGACCACCGCTGTGTGATCCAGAAAGTCGAGACGTGAATCGTCGAGGGGCGCCTCGCAAATCTCGAAACCGTTTCGGAACAGCGTTGGCTGGCTACCGTTGCGCAGAAGACGTGCGTTGTGCACCACCATGTTCCGGCCTGCATAGCTCGCACCGACAAACGTCGTATCGCTGCCGTCGAGGGCGCGATTGGTGAAAACCGACCCATTGCGATAGAGAGATGGTGCGACGGAATCATCCATGTACTGAAAAACACCGGATGTAGCGCCGTTGGCAGTCTGCGGATCAGGGTGTGAACTCATGCCACGACCTCTCGAGGGTAAGCACAACATCGAGACACTTGGCAGCAGTCTCGGTCCGAGTCAAATTCAGGGGGCGAAATGTTGATGGACACACCTGCTCTGTACACCGGTGGATGCATGTGTGGTGAAATTCGCTACGAGGCGTCCGGCCCACTGATGTTCACCGTGTTGTGCCATTGCCACATGTGTCAGCAATGGTCGGGAAACGCTTTTTTCGGGTCATCGGCATTTCAGCGGGAGAATGTGACGTTTGTTCACGGTACACCCAAGGACTACCGTTCCTCATCCGTCTGCGATCGAGGATTTTGCGGGACCTGCGGCAGTTCGCTCTACACGCGATATGCTTCAGGAGGCATTTTCGACAATGTTCTGTTTATCGGCGTCGGAACACTCGACAATCCTGAATGGACGCGACCGGTTGCCCATTACGGCGCAGAGGGTGAGGTTTCCTGGTTGCGACTTGCGGACGGATTGCCAAGATTGCGAATCGATGTTGATGATCCGGCGAAACAGAACGCGCTGCTTGACGAACTGAAGTCAGCGGCGATGAACCACATGCCGGGAATGTAGCAAAGCCGTTGCATCCGCACGGCGCAGTACGAACGCAACGCCACGTCCGCGCTCGCTGCAAACTCTTGTCTGAACACGCGGACTGATTGAAACAGAAACGACGCGTCGGGTTGAATCACCAACCGTCCAGGGAACCTTCTCGTCGTTTCTGAACTGACAGGCCGGTTGACGCCGATCGATCATTGCGTTAGATGTTCTCTATATGTTCACTTCTCTGGAGGCTTCTCACTTGACAGACCAGACGGAAAGACGGGATCGATCGATCAGTGCGACGGATGTTGAGTGGGAATACATATGCGAACGCGCACGCAACAACGGAACTGATGTTTCCCGGTATATCATCCGAAAGGCGACCGAGACGGACATCGTGCCTGCCAGCGTTGTACGACGCGTTGTCCGTGAGATACTGATACTCGCCAAGATCGAGGAAAGCCGACTCGAATCTCTCGGTGCCGCTTCGGTTTACGCTGCAACCTGTGACGCCATTGATGACTGGCTGGAACAGGAAGACCGGATTTCCCGACTGACCGATCCCGGCGCTGCAAACAGATGGAAAAACACATCACTGGAATTGTTCGAGCGATTGTGAATCCAGGCTGCTCAGTGAATCTTCAGGCCTTTGTTTCGTTGCATCTGCTGTCGCGAAAGCATGGTGCAGCGAATTTCGAGACGCCTCAACTGTGATCGAATGGTCAATCGTTCATCCGGGGTCAAACAGATTTCCGAACGACTGTCCTGCTGCAGGATCGATCGCCCTTCCTGAACGAGATCACGAATTCGATTGACCGTATGAACGGCATCTCCGGATATCAGGCTGTTTGCCTCGTCCGAGAAATTTCCAATCTGCCGATCGCGTGCTTCCTGATCTCTTTCTCGATTCGTCAGGTGACCGTGTGGTTTTTCCGGTTCACGATTGGTGAACATATCTGTCGGGGTGCGCTGTCCAACTGCACGAAGCAAGACGGCTTCAAGACTGCGGGCTCCGGGATGGACGTCATCATTCAATTTGCCGATCAGGTCATGCGCCGCAGGTTCCACGTTCAGGTTTCTTGTGAAGGTTCGGGTCAGATCTGTCCCGAATGACGCGCACTTCTGCTGTTCAGCCCGTTGTGCCACGAACCGTTCAGTATCCCGATGGTATTGCAGCCAGCGCCGGTTTGTCTGCTCGACTTCCTCGACCAGACTCTCGTTGACAGGTTCGCTTCCAGTTGTCAGCACACGCGCGACTGTCGAATCATAATCAGCCACGCGAAGCGGCGATACACCCGTGTCGCGTGATTGCTGAACCAGTCGTTGCCAACTGTTCTGGTTATCGTCGCGCAGATTGCGTGAAACGGCCGCCTGAAAAAGGTCGTCGACATTCGACCGTCGCAGAAGATATTCGCAGGCATCCGTATGACTGTCCGTCACGATCTCAACAGTTTTGCCTTCCTGCAACATCCGATCCACGATTGCATGTCTTTCGCTCTCAACGCCGGAGTCATGCACGATGAGCAGACGGGAAACAACGCGCGTCGGAACGCCTGATTCCGGGAGGCTCCAGACAGGCGCAAGATGGCGCAGACGTACATCGTCGCGCGATGCACGCACTTCTTTCGCCGATCGCGTCAGCACGCGAACCTCGCGTTCATCCATGTCGATGATCGTTGCCGAGGATTCTGTGAAGAGCGCCGGCAGACCTGACGAGTCCGGTTCCGTGCGCACGACACGATCGCCATTGTGCAACCGGATTCTCTCGCACGCGTGGATCACCACACTTTGCGCCAGTGTCGCGTCAATTGACATGACCTGTGTCGTGCCATCTTTCTCCCGCAGAACGACCTTGTCGTTCTCGGTGGAGAGAACATCGAGATGGTCGCCTGCCCGGAATTTCCCGACGGGCCGGGTGACAATTGCGACATCCCCTGCATGGTAGTTGGCAGGATCGCGTAATTGACGCTGGCTCATGTGCCTGTTCATGAGTCGGGAAATCTGCAGTCCGTTGTGCCCCGGCGTTTCGTCCGACTTCCGCAGTTCCGTGATTGCCTCGTCGAGTTCGGCACGAAGTGTGCGCGTTGGTGCGCTGATGCCCGTGGTTTGCCGTTGGTCCCGCGGCAATGCCGACCAACGTTCGACAACATCACGAACAAGGTTGTGATAACCGGTCTCAACAACGGACAACCTGTTTTCCGGTTCCGGGCGCAAACCGGGACTCTCCAGAAGTGCTGTTTGCATCCCGGCTTCGAGGAGTGTTCGAAACGACTGCGAAGGTGAAGACCGACGTACTGATTTTTCGTCATCAACCAGCAGAACCCTGGGGGCTGCCAGTCTGTCTGCGAGATGGAACAGGATCGAAAGGTCGTGATGCCCGACGTCAGCGGCGTCCAGCAGCATGATCACGCCGGACTTATGTTTCTCGGCATGGCGGCTTTGAAGAAAGGACGCCGTGTCACGAAGCAGTGAATCGAATGATAGCGTCTGCAGTCCGATACACGTGGCATGGTGACGGGCAGACTTCGCAGACGGCGCCAGGCAGAGATACGGACGGTTTCCGATCATCCCGATGAATCGACGCAACAATTCATCACGCTGTGCTGTTTCCTGATACCGAACGCCGATCAGCCTGTCTCCCGCGGCGACCATGCGTTCCGTGGCTTGTCGATATTCGTCCTCAGCCGACAGTCCGAAAGTTCCCGACGGGTGCAGTGATGTACATCTGCCACGGCCTCGTTTCATCCAGTCGACGATCACCGCCTGTGCGTTCGCTTGCGTGTCGGTCATGAACGCCTGGTCCGTACTGCGACGGACAGATGGCACAAGATGACCGGTACGAGAGAGACGGTGCATCGCGTTGTCGATTTCGTGCAATGGGTGACGACCCGGTGTGCATCCCAGGGACATCGCCCTGAGTTCCGAACCTGATATCACACAGTTGTGTTTCGAGAGCTCGTCCATCGCCCGCCAGACAATTTCGTGCGGTCGTCGCTCCGGTGATCCGGTTGCGGTATGGTGTGGCCCAGTTCTTTCAGGTTTGTGAACCATTGTCGTCCCGCTGAGCTGCATGCGATTGCGCCATTTCGGCAAAAGCTCTTCCAGGGGCTGAACGACCTTGGGTGGCCTTGTGACAATCGCCGCGTGCTGCAGGGCTCGTGCAGTCACGGCAACTCCCCTTTGTCTCAGGAATCGCAGAATGTCGCGCCTGCGGCTGGAAAAGATACGGAGCGTCGCGGGTTCATGACCGGCTATCTCGAACCCCGGTATGGTCCCAATCATCACCGGTTCAATCGTGTAGTCGAGAAGGCGAAGTCCCGCAGCAAGTTCGTTGCGGTAGAAAGCACCAATCAGTTTCACGTGCCGACGCAGCGAAGCCGGTTCGATTGTCTGCCAATTTCCGTCACCTGTCCGTGTCAGATTGGCGATGATGCAATGCGTGTGTATCTGGGGATCGAGATTGCGACTGCAAACATGCCTGAAACTCGCGGCGAGCATTCCCTGCGCACGAATACGCGGCCGGGTTCGCGTTGCGGGATCCCACTTCCTGGTGTCCAGGAGGCTGTTCTCGATCCATTGAACAGTCCGCAAAACAGCAGCATCGTGCACATGGACGACGCGATGATCCTCGTGCAGCAGTCCCTGGAGAGATACGGATTTGGGCGCCGACAGGACTACGTCTAGACCTGCCCGGTGTCGATGCACTCCGCCGCGAATGCGTCCAAGTCGTTTGCCTGTACCGGGAACATAGCCTGCGAGAATTCGGGCAAACGGTTTGGCCTCGACAACGCCTTTCAGCCCGAATTCGGCTGCAAGTTGACCATGCCAGCCACTTGCCCTTGTGTGTTCGGGATCGTCTGCGCTGTAGTTCCCGTCGCGCGCGTAGTATGCAACCGTTCTGGCGGATGAACTGATTTCCGCAATGCTTGCAACCATGCCCCTGCGCGTGTCTCCCTTTCGTATCCCGGATGGACCGGTTCAACCGCTTGCCGGTTTTCGCCTCGATTCACAACGTTCGTCGCTATCAACTCTCCAGATCTGCACACCCGAGGAGTGATTCAGAAAGACACGAGTGAACTGAAAACGACCTCCGGGCAGGACATGATTCCGCCTGCTGCAATCGCGGGGCCATATGCGATCTCACGGTTTTCGGTGATGACGCGTCTTGTGAGGAACCCGTTGAGATTCCGACGTTTGTCGACATGAACAATCAGCGCAACGATCAGGGCGAGGAAGAACCCCGCGATCATGGTCGCAATAACGAAGTTCACCAATTGATGATAACCGGTCCAGACCGCAATCGCGGCGATCAACCTGACGTCACCACCGCCAAGCAGCGCGACTGCAACCAGAATCAGTCCGAACCCGTAAACTGCAAGGCCGGTCAGGAGATGAATCCCGATGCGGTCGAATCCCAGTCCCGCGTGAAGTGCTGACGGTATGAATGCTGCTGTCAACGCCACGATCAACCAGACTGGAATACGCCTTGTCCCGAGATCAATGGCCGCCGCAACAAGCAGCAATCCTGTGTACGCCGGAACGACCGCATGGGACACAAACGATATGTATTCGGGCATTATCGAGACGGACGCGGGAGAACCTGGAATTTCGGCCGTTCGCCGGCAATGTCGGCTGACGGGTTGCTTTGTATCAGAATCACTTCTTCACCCATTCGGCCCATCCGCAACAGTGCGATGCCTGGTGCCTGTCCTGACCTTCATCCCTGGCTGAGACGAACGTTCGTGAAATCCGTCAACGTCATGCCTGATCATACACGTTCCGGCTGCGAACAACTTGCGTCCCTATGTTATGGTTGGAGCTGTTTCCCTGCTCACCGGCCCGAAGCATGCAAACGCCGCCCCACTTCCGGTAATCCGGTTAGCTCTCCATCCACGGGAATATGCCCATGCCAATCACGCTGAACAGCCGCAGTGACCTGAACCTCGATACCGCCCGACGCGTTGTCTGGAACCGTGAACCGGTGGAACTGGGTAAAAAAGCGCATGCTGCCATGCAGGAAGGGCGTGAACGTCTTCTCCGGATCCTCGAGCACGATCCCGATGTGACGATCTACGGGGTTACAACGGGCGCAGGTCAAATGGCCCGCATGAAACTGTCGGTCAAGGAGCGCAAGGAGTGGGCAAACATGTCACCGTCAGGAGCCGCTTCATCCTGGGGTGATCTCATGCCGGAAAGGGTTGTCCGTGCAATCGTACTGGCTCGCCTGACAAATTTCCTCGAAGGCCATGCCGCAGTCTCGGCAGAGATTGCCGCCGGTGTTGTCGACATGTTGAACCAGGATTCGTTGCCCGATCTGCCGGCAAAGGGTCAGGGCGGCGCCGGCGAAATTCTTTCACTCAGCCATCTCTTCACCGAACTTGCGGAGCGGATTCAGCCGGAGATGAAGGACGTCATGTGCCTGATCAACGGATCGCCGTCAGCAACCGGATTGGCAACTGATGCGGCGCTCGTCGCCGAAAACCGGCTCGAACTTGCGGCAAAGGTATTCGCATTGTCGTTCGAGGGATTTAACGCACCGTTGACTCACCTTGATCCCGCACTGGAAAAGTACTGGAACAATCCCCACGACGCCTGGGCCCTGTCACGTCTGCGCACACTTATCGACGGCGGCCATGGTGGTGAGCGCCGACCTTACCAGGCGCCCGTAAGTTTTCGGATATTGCCGCGCATGCTTGGTCAGGCGCGGAGGGCTTGCGACATGGCCCGAAGCGTTGCCTCGGAGTCGCTGCAGGCCGTGACAGACAATCCTGTCTACATCGATTCTGTCGACGACGACCATCCGCATGGACAGTTCATTTCCACCGGCGGATATCATAATCCTCACAGCGTCATCGCCATGGATTGCCTGACGGCAGCATGTGCCAATCTGTGCGTCATTGCCGAACGACATGGCGCAAAGCTGCTTGACGGCAAGGTCTCCCTGTTGCCGGACCAGCTTGTCGATCAGGACTCATTCGATGTCCGGCGTGGTTATCTCGGCTGTCTGCCCATGGCACAAACGGGATATGAGGAAGAGGCACGCCTTTATGCCCAGGCAACACTCCTGCCGGGATCCGAATCAGGTGGTTTTGGACAGAACGATGTTTCCAGTCCGGTCTTCCTGGCGTGGACCAAACAGGATCGGGCCGGGCAGTGCCTCGATCTCGCATTGGCAAGTCTTGCTCCTATTGCCGTGCGAGCGCTTGACGTAACCAGACGACCGATACCTGAAAAACTCATTCCTGTTGTGTCGATCGTACGTGATGTGATGCCTGATCTGCACAAACGACAGGCCTGGGGACCTGCCGCCGCCGAGATAGCCGCTGCATTTCGCGGTCTCATCTATCCTGCGTGAGAGCGTCCGGGACCATTGGTGCATGGTGGAGAGGGACTTTCTCGCAGGAATTCTTGTTTGCCTGGCCATGGTACTTCTCGTTCCCGGCCTTCTCCTTCCTGTTCTGGAAGTCGCGCAGTTCCTTGTGTTCCGATCGGAGTTTTCACTGCTCGATACCGTGGCTTCGCTGTTCAGTTCTGGCGAAATCGTTCCCGGATTAATCGTTCTCGTCTTTTCGGTCATTCTACCTGTCGTGAAGATCCTCCTGACCTTCTGGATGTGGCTGCATACAGACAGGCGCAACGTGCGGATCGAGAGATTTTCCCGATTGTTGCGATGGACTTCCATTGTCGGGAAGTGGTCGATGCTGGACGTCTACCTCGTGGCACTCGTCGTCGCATCGCTGTCACTTGAACTCTGGGCCTCGATCTCGGTCGGCATCGGTGCATATTTTTTCTGTGCCAGCATTATCGCCGGCATGGCAGCAACAATCCGGTTGGGGAACCTGGCCAATTCCGGAAGTTCACGCCGCTGACACGTGACATGAACCATCGTCACGGGGTGCTGGACTCCGGATCAGGTTCCCCTGCACCGGTTGAAAACGGGCCGGTCGATATGTTCACACCTCGTCGGGTTTTGCCAGACACTGCGCGAGAAAGCGGCAAATCAGGCTGTATTCATGGCGCGCTGCTGCTCCACGACCACGCGCACGCATGAAACCGTGGATCATGCCGCGTGCTTCACGATAGGACACGTTGCCGCCGTCTCGCGCGACGCGCGCTGCAAACTGCCGACCATCATCCCGAATGGGATCAATCTCGGCTGAATGAACCCAGAACGGCGCCAGGCCTGACAGGTTGTCGGCCATGATCGGGCGTGCGCAGGGGTCAGTCGTGTCACGGTCATGCGGTAAATAAAGGTCGCGATACAACATCGTACCGGCACGGGTCAGTCCCGGGCCTTCCGCAAATTCAAAATAGCTCGGCGCATCCTGATCCAGTCCCGTAGCAGGATAAATAATGGCAGCACCGGCAAGTTTCAGTGCTCCCGTATCCCGTGCCTTGAGTGCCATGACCGCACCGAGGTTTCCTCCGGCGCTATCCCCGGCAACGGCGATGCGGTTCGGATCGATCAACAGGTCGTCAGGCCGATCATGCATGCGCAGCAGCGAATTCCAGCAGTCGTTGACTGCGGCGGGATAAGGATGTTCGGGAGTCAACCGGTAGTCGACCGATACAACGACGGATCTGGTTTCCTCGGCGAATCCCCAGGCATTGAAATCCGAACTGTCGAGATCTCCGAGCATGAAGCCGCCACCGTGCATATAGAGGATGGCGGGTGCCGGTTGCTGTGCAGCCGCTGGCGTATAGATCCGCACAGGGACCTGTCCGTCGACCGTATTCCAGATCTCGTCACGCACCTGCATGGA
This sequence comes from Alphaproteobacteria bacterium, assembly GCA_965200745.1. Classification (GTDB taxonomy): domain Bacteria; phylum Pseudomonadota; class Alphaproteobacteria; order SP197; family SP197; genus SP197. Next base: position 1,433,867 of record CBDAUZ010000001.1, on the reverse strand, counting down.
ATCGGGATGTGGTTCGTTGAGCACGGCCGTGTATGCCGTCCAGAACCTTCGTTGCTCTTCGACTCCGTCACCCTTGGGTCCCGCCGCACGTCGTGCATCAAGCAGGTGTTGCATGTCCGGATGGATCACCGGTTGGTTCATGGGTCTTCCTCTTGTTCAAGTGGGTGAAGCACGGTTGCCGCGTCAAAACGGAATCGGTCTGAACTTTTCATGTTTTCGATGATCAATGGGTTGGATGCGCATGCATTCCTGATCCGGACCGGGACAATCGACCCGAAACGCACATACTCGACTGCACTTGACGGAATTTGCAAATCACCTAAATCAGCATCGTCCCATACAGTGAAAATTTCGGGAGGCGTTCGTGGCCGAGTCAACAAATACAGAACGGCATGACTTTCAGGCTGAGGTCAACCGTATTCTCGATATCGTCGTCAACTCGCTCTATGCAAAGCGCGATGTCTTTCTCCGCGAACTGATATCGAACGCTTCGGATGCCTGCGACAAGCTCAGATACGAAGCGCAACTGGACAATGCGCTACTTGGCGACGATCCGGATCTGGGTGTCACGATAGAACTTGATGACAAGAAACGGATTGTCCGGATCACGGACAACGGTATTGGTATGTCCCGCGACGAACTCGTGGAGAACCTCGGGACAATTGCAGGTTCCGGAACCGCGAAATTCGCGGAACGTCTGGAAGCCGCCAACAGCAAGGAAAATCCGGATGTCAGCCTGATCGGACAGTTTGGCGTGGGTTTCTATTCCGCATTCATGGTCGCGTCCGAGGTCGCGGTCACAAGTCGCAGGGCCGGGTCCGATGAAGCGTGGCGCTGGCGATCGAACGGTCGCGATGATTTCGTCGTTGAACCCGTCGAAGGCGATGCGGCTCGCGGTACTCATATTGAAATCACGTTGAAAAAGGATGCGAAAGAGTATGCTGACGTTGCGAATGTCGAGACCATTGTCAGGAACTATTCCGGGCACATCGGCATTCCCGTCTGGATCTCGGAGGACGGCGCATCGCGTCAGGTGAACGAGGCAGCCGCTCTCTGGACACGATCACCGTCTAGCGTTACTGCCGACGAGTACACCGAATTCTATCGCCACGTCGGTCATGCGTTCGACGCGCCCTGGCACACGATTCACAAACAGGTCGAGGGGCGCATATCCTACAGTGCGTTGCTGTTCATTCCTTCGATGGCACCGTTCGATCTTTTTGATCCGAAACGCAAGCACAGTGTCAAACTCTACGTCCGGCGGGTTTTCATCACCGGCGAATGTGAGGGCTTGCTGCCATCATGGCTGCGTTTCGTGAAGGGTGTTGTCGACTCGGAAGACCTGCCGCTCAATGTCAGCCGTGAAGTACTTCAGAGCAATCCTGTCGTTGCACGGATGTCGAAGACGCTCGTCAAGTGGGTTATCGGCGAGCTGTCGAAGAAGGCAAAGAAGGAACACGAATCCTATGTCGAATTCTGGGAGACGTACGGCGCCGTCATAAAGGAAGGTATTTATCAGGACGAAGAACGGCGTGCGGACCTGCTCAAACTCGCACGGTTCAAATCAACCGCCAGTGACGGTTGGGTAGGCCTCGATGAGTATCTCGAGCGCATGAAAGACGGACAGGAGAGTATTTATGTCCTGACCGGTGACAAGATCGAGAACATTCGTTCCAACCCCATGCTCGAGGCATTCAAGGCCAAGAATGTGGAGGTTCTGCTGCTCGACCAGCCCGTCGACGAATTCTGGCTCATGGTCGCAAACAGCTACGCGGACAAGTCGATTGCAGATGTTGGCAGTGGAGAAATCGATCTCTCCGCAATCGGGAGTGACGCGGAATCGCCCTCGGACATCGATGTCGAAAAGGACGAAACACAGAACACGACGCCACTCGTCGCCATGCTGAAGCTTGCCCTCGAATCAGAGGTCAAGGATGTGCGTGAATCGAGCAGACTGACAGAATCAGCCTGCTGCCTCGTCGTTGACGAAGGTGATCTGAGCATGGGTCTGAGAAAGATCATGCGTGCAAACGGGCAGGACCCCGGCACCGGCGATCGCATTCTCGAAATCAATCCCAGACACGCACTGATCAGGACTCTTGCCTCACGCGCGGAAAGTGATGGATCGTCCCGCGACATCGAAGAGATGGCGCACCTGCTGCTCGACCAGGCACTGATTCTCGAAGGCGAATTGCCGAGCGATGCGGCCGGTTTCGTCCGTCGCATGAGTGACACGATGGCGCGTGCGGTGTCGTGATATCACACCGGTCGGCATGAAACCTGTACCCGAGTCGAACGGATTCAGACGAAGAACAGGCACTGTGTCGACAGCCGAATCCTGCGCGCGGAAGTGGAACTCGGGAAGAACGCCGACTGTTCGGTGACCAGAGGTACCTGTCCGGCAGGGCCATTTTGCCGATTCATGTCTGCAGGACTGATGCACCATGAATGCCATCGGATTTCCGGTGTATAACAAGGACTGTTTGCACCACACGCAAGGATGTCTCTGAAAACAGACGATCACCTAGTGGCATCGAGGCCACTTGCGGTCCTGTTGTCATTTGAGTTCATTTGCGGTGTCTGTGATGCTGTACACAACATTCATTCGGGGCCAACCGGTAGTCGCATTGGATTGTCTGCATACAGGGGTGATTCTCGCATCAGCGAGTTCCGGGCGACGAAAGCTGCTTGAGCAGGCCGGCGTCAGTTTTGACGTTGCGGTGCCGAACATCGACGAACAGGCAGTTCGCAACAATCTCGAGGCTGCAGATACCACGACGCGGAACATTGCGCTGGAGCTGGCGGAGCGCAAGGCGCTTCGCATCAGCGAAACCCGAACGGACGCACTCGTCATTGGTGCAGATTCCACCATCGAATGCGATGGCATCAGACTGGACAAGGCTATCGATATCGTTCAGGCGCGCGAACGTCTCGAATACCTGTCAGGTCGCACACACGAACTCGTGACCGCTGCTGCGATCGCCAGAAATAGCGTCACACTCTGGCGACATGTTAGTGTGGCCAGAATGACGATGCGCCACCTCTCCGATCAGTATCTGGACGACTACCTCGCACGTACCGGTGAAAAGATCTGTCGCAGCGTCGGTTGCTATGAGATCGAGGGCCCGGGAATTCAGCTGTTTGAACGCATGGAGGGAGACTATTTCTCCATTGTCGGCCTGCCGTTGCTTGCAGTGCTTCAAGGATTGCGGGAATGGGGAGGACTGGGAAGCTGACCACATCAGGACACACCATCCTGGCCGGCGTGATGGGATCGCCCGTGTCGCACTCCCGATCACCGCGACTGCACAGTTACTGGCTGAACGAACTCGGAATCGACGGCGTGTATCTGCCGCTCGCAACGTCCCCGGAAAACTTTGAAACAGCGTTTCGTGCACTTGCGATGTTGGGGTTTCGTGGTTGCAATGTCACGCTTCCGCACAAGGAAGCCGCTCTTGCCCTTTCGGATGAATGCGACGAGATTTCCCGCCGGGTCGGAGCGGTCAACACGGTGGTGATCACTGATCATGGGAGATATATCGGCTCCAATACCGATGTTTTCGGATTTCTAGAAAATCTTGTCGAGCAGGCTCCTGACTGGCCCACGGACAAACCCGCCGTTGTCCTTGGAGCCGGCGGTTCAGCGCGGGCGATTGCCTGTGCACTTCAGATGAAGGGCATTCCGGAAATTCGTATCGCCAATCGTACCCTTGCGCGTGCACAAGACCTGGCAGCTAATCTTGGCGAACCTGTTGTTGCCGTCCGATGGGATGAGCGACGCGACGTTCTCGATGGAGCCGGACTTCTGGTCAATTCGACACAACTGGGAATGGCGGGTCAGCCACCGCTCGACATGTCACTTGATCCACTGAGCAGGGAATCCGTGGTCTACGATATCGTTTATGTGCCGCAAACGACAGAACTCCTGTCTGCCGCCGCAATCCGTGGCAACCGGACAGTAGGAGGCCTCGGTATGTTGCTTCATCAGGCACGACCCGGATTTGCCGCATGGTTCGGGACACAGCCGGTCGTGAGTCCCGAGTTGTACGCATTCGTCACAGAGGATTTGCATGTATCTGCTCAGGATGCCGGATCGCACTGAACGATCGGACGCTCTTCCGTGTACGTGATTGGTCTGACCGGCTCGATCGGAATGGGGAAGTCAACTGTTGCAGCGATGTTTGCGACGTGCGGTGCCTCAATTCATGATTCTGACAAGACTGTTCACGGACTCTATGGACCGGGAGGCGCGGCGGTTGGTCCGATTTCCGCCCTGATACCGGACGCAATTGTCGGCACTGGAAGGCAGGCCTTTGTAGACAGGACGCGTCTCGCGAAGGCCGTGCTCAACGATCCCGCCACACTTCAAACTCTGGAAGATCTCGTTCACCCGCTCGTTCGCGAGGACCAGAACCGGTTTCTGCGCAGGGTCTGCCGGTTGGAAACACGGGTCGTGGTGTTCGACATACCGTTGCTTTTCGAAACGGCGTCGGAACACCGTGTCGACGCAACATGCCTGGTCACTGCGCCAAAGTTTGTTCAGTCTCATCGCGTCTTGTCCCGGCCCGGCATGACGCAGGGAAAACTCGACCGAATTCTCGCGCGCCAGATGAGTGATCACCGCAAGCAGCGCCTCGCAGATCATGTCATCACGACAGGTGCGTCAAAGGGTGCGACGCGTCGTGCGGTCATGCGCCTATACAGTGTGGTCCGGCATCTGAAAGGACACATCTGGCCACCGGGCTGAACGTGACATGACCAGGACACGAACCGTGACGCATCAGTTCCATCTTCCCTGTGTGGCTTGTGTCATCAACCGGAGTTCGGGAAACAATGCGTGAGGTCGTGCTGGACACCGAAACAACAGGTCTCGATATCGCTATCGGCCACAAGCTGGTTGAAATCGCCTGCGTTGAATTGAAGGATCTGGAACTGACAGGCCGGACATGGAGCACGTGCCTCAATCCGCGTCGACCCTGTTCAGTTGAGTCGCTGGGAATTCACCGACTGAGCGATCGGTTTCTCAGCAGACAGCCTCTGTTCGGCGAAAAGGTGCATGAACTGTTGGCGTTTCTCGCTGACAGCAGGATTGTGATGCACAACGCCGAGTTCGATTTGAAGTTTATCAACAACGAACTTCGACAAGCCGGACTCGACAGGATCAGTGGGCGTCGTGTTACTGATTCACTCCACCTTGCGCGCCGACTCCATCCGGGTGTGTCGAACACGCTCGATTCGCTTGCGGAACGCTACGGCGTATCCACCGGCAAATTCCGGACCCACCGTGCACTGCCCGATGCAATGCTGCTTGCCAGGGTCTATCCTTGTCTTCGTCGAACCGGTGATCGTGTCATGCCGCCAACAGGAGACAGCGCAGGTCATGCGTGAAGTTGTTCTTGATACAGAAACGACAGGGCTGTCGGCCCAGGAAGGTCACAGGATTGTTGAAATCGGTTGTGTAGAGTTGTTCAACTACATACCGACCGGCAAGGAATGGCATTCATACATTAATCCGAACCGTCACAGCGACCGTGGTGCGAGCAATGTGCACGGTCTCGACGCAGAGTTCCTGGCAAAACAGCCATTGTTTCAGGACATCGCGCACCAGATGCTGGAATTCATTGGTGACAGCCCCATCGTTGCACACAATGCGGAATTCGATATGGGATTCCTCAACGCGGAGTTTGCGCGGGCTGGCATGCCACCGCTTTCCATTGATCGCGCCGTCGACTCGCTGGAGATAGCGCGCAAACGCTTTCCCGGACAACCGAACAGTCTCGATGCCCTGCTGAACCGTTTCAACATCGATGCATCGACCCGCGTCGAGAACCATGGCGCAATCGTCGATGCGCGGCTTCTTGCCAGGGCCTATCTTGAATTGCGTGGGGGTCGTCAGTCGTCATTGCAACTGGAAGACGATGGCGAGATTCAAATCACCAGACTGATCCAAGATCGTCCCGTTCAGGCACCGCGTCCGCATGCGCCCACAAGGGAAGAACGCCTCCGGCATGCTGCATTCGTGAGGAAACACGTTCGGAACCCGATCTGGCTGCAATACAAGGAATTCACAGAGGAAGCTGAAGACCCGACTGATCTGTTACGATGAAATTCAGAACAGCCCCGGGGGCGAGAACATGTCGTCGTTGGAGGCCGATACCCTCACGCGACAGGTTGTTACTCCCGCATGCTCCTGCGCAGATGGTTGAGCAGATCAATACGCGTGATGATGCCAAGAAAGTTCTCGCCATCGACCACAATGGCTGTCAGATCGCGCCTGAACATGGGAAACAGTTCTTCGATACCGGCGGTATGTTCGATCGTTTCGAGACTGCCTGACATTGACGACCCGACGGGGTCGCTGAACAGATCACGCTTCTTGTGAATGGACCAGAGAATGTCTGATTCGTCGATAATCCCGACAATACGGTTCTCAACGAGAACCGGCAGCTGGCTGATGTCGTAGAGTTTCATACGCGAAAGTGCCGTTGTCAGCGTGTCGTCTGGACGGACGGTTACAGCCGACCGGTCGGTGTGTGGACGGGCAATGAGATCCCGCAGGTCTCCGTACTGCGTACGCGAAAGAAAACCCTGGTCGAGCATCCAGTAATCGTTGAACATCTTCGAGAGGTACTTGTTGCCGCTATCGCATACCAGCGTCACGACTTTCTTTGGTTCATTCTGTTCGCGGCAATACTTGAGCGCTCCCGCAAGAAGAGTGCCGGACGATGAGCCCGCAAGTATTCCCTCGTCTTCAAGCAGTTTGCGCGCCGTGAGAAACGACTCGGTATCAGACACCTTGTAGGCTTTCGACACGAGGGACAGGTCGCTGACTTCGGGGATAAAGTCCTCGCCTATGCCTTCCACAAGCCATGAACCGAGGGCACCGGTCTCGCCGCTGTTGACAAAATCCGCGAGTATCGACCCTTCCGGATCCGCCAGCACCATTTCGAGACGGGGATTGACCGCGCGAAAAAACCGCCCAAGGCCGGTAATCGTCCCACCCGATCCGACGCCACAGACGACGGCATCGACATCCTGCTCCATTTGTGCCCAGATTTCCGGTCCCGTCCCGGTTTCGTGCGCATGCGGATTTGCGGGGTTGCCAAACTGGTTGATATAGAAACTGTTCTCCGTTTCCGAAGCGATACGTTCAGCCATGTCCTGGTAGTATTCGGGGTGTCCCTTGGCCACATCCGATCGTGTCAGCACAACGTCCGCACCCATGGCCTGGAGATTGAAGATCTTCTCCTGACTCATCTTGTCCGGGATGATCAGGATCAACCGATAGCCCTTCTGGCGCGCGACAAGTGCGAGACCCAGCCCGGTGTTCCCCGCCGTCGCTTCAATCAATGTACCGCCCGGTTTGATATGTCCGGCCTGCTCTGCCGCGGCCACCATGGACAATGCGGGGCGGTCCTTGATCGATCCCCCGGGGTTCTGGTTCTCCAGTTTCAGGAACAACCGGCATTTTCCGGTGTCAAATCGGCTAACTTCCACTATCGGCGTGTTGCCAATAGTATCCAGAATGTTCGCGTGAACAGTCATCGGAACTCCCGCAGAGGTCTGTTGTGCGCTTGTTACTACAAAACGCCGTGATAGCGGCAGCAAGAATTCTCACATGGCACATCCCCAGAACTATCGGGCATACGGCATCCTGAAACGAAACGGCCTCGTTCTCGTTGCAGCCGAGTACGTCTCCTCCGTGTTTGTCTGGAAATTTCCCGGTGGCGGCGTATACGACCTGGAAAGTGCCGAGGAAGCAACGATCCGGGAGTTTGTCGAGGAAGCCGGTATGTCGGTCCGGATTGTTCGCGAGGTCCTGGATCCGGGTACCCTGATCAGCCCCTGGACCGGCAAGCCCTATACGCCAATTTTCTTCCTTGTTGAAAGTGACGACGAGCCTGTCGTTCCGGCAACGGAAGAGGTTGAACTGACGTTCAAGAGTCCTCAGGAGTTTCTGGCGAGCAATCTTGCTGCCGCACCGGAAAAGACTGCGCTCAAGATCGTTCTGGATGAAGCGTCCTGACCGGGTCAACGCAGCGCATCCCGAACGTGCACCGGGGGTGACCCGCAATGGTTCAGACGCTGAGGTGACAGGTCTGCCAGAGACCTGCGAAGAATACCCGATTCACTGGAAATCAATGCCCGAGGATGCGGCTGCCGATAACCCGGTGCACGAAGAGTCCTGCCACAGGGAATTGACGACACTGCATGACAGTTTCGGTGATTTCTTCGCCAACGCGGCGATTTCGTTTCTGCAGGACAGCGCTGTCGCGAAGCAACACGCTGCCGACATTGTCCATGCACGGACCGCCGCTATTGCGAAAGTCTCGCAGTTCATGACGGCCGGTCAGAAACAAGGGACATCGACAACGGCGCTATCCTGATCTGTCCGGTACTGCCTGTGACCAGCAGAGGTTCAGTCAGTTATGACAAACTCCATTTCAACAACGCATGAAACGAACGGAATTCTTGCGGCCGTGACGGTGCTGGAGTCGGTTTCAATGGTTCAGACGACAACCGACGGAGAATTCCAGCCTCCTCACCAACGCAGTTTCTTGTCTTTTCTGACACGCTTGGCCGGCTGTTTCGCTGTTTTTCGATGCTCTCGAGAATTGTCCTCGGACAGCGGTGGAAACGCGACAATTCCGAGGCTGCGATTGATACGACATCAACGCCGTACTCGGGACGGGATGCTCACGAGTGCGCCATCGATTGACAACGCCCTGATTCCCTGGTTGCGATGTGAAAGGAATGATCCATTGGCGAACGTCTCGGAAGATCAGAACGCTTGCAGGTCTGGCTCCGGGAACGGCGACTACCTGAATTCTCCGGAACCAAACGCCAGATATGATGCCAGTTCCGGTATTGAACGTTTTCTCAGGAATTCAGCCGTCTCACCAGATCCGATGATGCAACCGTCCGCCATGAAGTACGTCTCTTGTGCAATGAACTGGGCATCCGACGGATCATGCGTGACGAGAATAACGGTCAGATTGTTGTCGCGTCGAAGTGCATCAATCAGTTCCAGCATCTCCTGTCGTAATGCGGGACCAAGCGCAACAAACGGTTCGTCGAGCAACAGGACAGGCCGATTCATGACCAGGGTTCGTGCAATGGCGACTCGCTGGCGCTGACCACCCGAAAGCTGGTTTGGAAGACTGTCTGCCTTGTCCGCAAGGCCAACACGCTCCAGGGCTTGCAGAGCCAGTTCGCATTGTTCGGCGCTCAACCGAAATCCCGGTTTCAGTCCAAGAGCAACGTTTCTGAATGCCGTCATGTGCGCGAACAGGTTGTGTTCCTGGAACAACATGGACACGGGACGAAACGCTGGCTGCAGACCTGTCACGGACTTTCCGCCAATCAGGATGTCACCTGATTCCAGACGCTCAAGTCCTGCAATCAGGGACAGGATCGTGCTCTTTCCTGCACCACTCGCGCCCAGCAATGCCGTTACCGATCCCTGTGTTGCCTGCATGTCAGCGTTCAATTCCCACGAACCGTAACGGAAACGCACGGAACGAAGCTCAACGCCCGGAAAGCACACGGCCCAACCTTTCGATCAAGATGAAGACGCCCAGACAAATCGCAATCAGCAGAAGAGAAAGCACCGCGGCCTGTTCGACACGATAACTGCCCAACGCGCGATAAATCAGCAATGGAAGTGTCGCATCACTATCCGTTCCGAAAAGCGCGATCGCCGTCAAGTCGCCGGTACCCAGTGCAGCTGCAAGTGCAACCGCCAGTGCAAAGAACCGCCCCGAACAGGGCCATTCAACACGAACAATGCGATTGAACCCCCGCAATCCGAGCGTGGCACAAAGCCTGTCGTAATGCTGGGCATTCCGGCGAAGCGAGTGACTTGTCAGCCACAACACATACGGTACGGCAACCAGACCATTGACCAGTGCTGCCAGGGGCAGAGCCAATGAGAAAATCGGAACAACAGGGAGAAGGAGAACAAACAAACCGGTTCCCAGAACCACCGGTGATACGACGAGCATCTGGCTGCCGGCCAGTTCCATTCGATCCGCCAACCGCGGGCGCATGCCCAGAATTGCGATATCACGCGTCGTTGTCGCAAGCATCACTCCAACGACAAACGCAAGTAATCCCGCACCAAGACCCACAACAACACTGCGTGCTGCTGCCTTCCAGGTTTCCGGATTGGCAAGAACCGTCAGGACGGAGTCGTTGACCCCCGCCAGGACGACTGCAATGAGCGGCAAACCGGTCCAGAAGCTGCCGAGAGAGATCCAGAAAACATCAACGGCCTTGCTTGTTGTCGAGAATCCGTCTGGACGCGTAACACGTCGTTCCTCTGTTGCCGCACTGGCGGGAGTCCGGGAGAAATACATCAGCACCGTGGCTATGGCGGCACATATCAGGACCTGAACAAGTGCAAGGAGGACGGCGCCCTGAATGTCGAATTCCAGACGCAACGCATAGAAGATCGCCACTTCCAGTGTTGCGGCATGTGGTCCACCGCCCAGCACGAGCACGACTGTGAAACTGGTGAAACACAACAGGAATATCAGAATCGTGATACCCGGAAGCGTCTGACGGACTCGCGGCAGTTCGATAAAGCGGAAGATATTCCAGGACGACATCCCGAGTTGACTGGCCAGGCGCCAGTGTTCACCAGGAACAGACTCCCACGCAGGAAGAAGCAGTCTCACCGCAAGCGGCACATTGAAAAAAGCATGTGCAAGCAGAATTCCCGGCAACCCGTAAACAGGACCGAGGACAGGGAGCCCGCAAGCATCAAGAAACTGGTTGACGAAACCACGATGACCCCAGACCGCGGTTACACCGAACACTGCGACGATAACAGGAATGACCAGTGGCAATTCCATGAGGCGTACGAACAGACGCCTGAACGGAAAACGGGCGCGCCGTGCAAACGCCCGGGCAATCGGCAACCCGAATGCCACGGACAGCATTGTCGACATTCCTGCCTGAATGACGCTGAACTCGAGTATGTGAAGCGTATAGGTATCAAACTGCCCGGGTGACACCGGTGCGTCGGCGGCAAACAGCAACGCGATAACAGCGATGATTGCAAGGCCAGGTGTAAAGACGAGCGCGATGACACCTGGCCACAGGACGGGCTTGCGCCAGCAGTTCAATCGGGGTCCCCGATCGCCCTCAGTTCATCGATCCACCTGTCGCGATTGTCCCGAACCGTTTGAGGATCGAGAATCAGGGACTGCGACGGTGCAGGCAGATCCCGAAACTCGAAAGGAAGCGCACTTCCAATATCAATGACCGGAAACATCCAGTTTCCTGTCGGAATGATCTTCTGAAACGCCGGTGTACCGATAAACTCGAGAAAATCCCGTGCAAGACCGGAGTTTTTCGCATGCGCGGTGATGCCGGCGACTTCCACCTGCAGGTAATGACCCTCAGGAAAGATGATGGCGCGGTAGCGATCGGACTGTTCGTAGATCAGATGGTACGCCGGTGAGGTCGTATAACTCAGGACCATCGGCGCTTCTCCGTTGAGAAACAGTCCATATGCTTCCGACCAACCGGGTGTCATCGTCAGAATCCGGCCAGAATGAAACAGACGACGCCAGGCATCCTGCGCATCTTCTCCATAAACTGACTTGATCCAGAGCATGAAACCGAGTCCCGGCGTACTCGTCCGGGGATCCTGAACAATCAGTTTGCCATCGTCCTGATAATCAAGGAGCGCTTCGAGACTCGCTGGTGGCGTTTCGAGGGCGTCGCTATCGTAGATGACCGCGAAATGACCGAAATCATAGGGAACGAAGTGGGAATCAGTCCATTCGATCGGCAGCGCGTATTCGGGCAACACCAGATTGTGTGGCTGTACAATACCCGCGTCGATTGCCGATGCTGTGAGATTCAGATCCAGGCCCAGTACGACATCGGCTTGCGTCTGATCGCCTTCGAGACGCAAACGGGACAGGAGCACCGCGGCATCGCCGACGGAAACCCAGTTCAGCGTACAATCGCAACTTTTCTCGAATTCTTCCTTTACCTTCGCGCCAGGACCCCACTCGCTGACGAAGGAATCGTAGGTATAGACAGTCAACGACGCAGCCTGCGCAGGCAGAGTCAGCGAAAGGAAAGACAAACCAACAAACAACCAACGCATCAGTCTTCCTCCATTTGTTGCCGATGAAGGAAGGTCTGGATCGCCTGAGGTTCTGCACACGATCTGCTCATTCCCTACGCCGGCATTATCCGGATCAGGTTCTACGGGTTGTCGCATTCCGCGACTCTCAACTCCGTCGGAGCACCCCGTGAGGACTGAATTCATGGTACCGGGTCCGGAACCGGCATTCAACGCCCAATCGCGTCATTATTCCGTCGGAACACAACAGGACCGACGATCTGACCTGTCTGGCGCAGCGCAATCCGTTCATTTTCCGGGTGCCGCAATCGGGAATGCTTCATGTACCTGGGGCCGATTGACCACACCCCGCAGTTCAGCTTTGTGAACTGGTCAAACGAATTTGCACGCAGTTGCCACACGATAAATGCCAGTGTCACACACAACCTCCGGCGAGTGATCGACAGGGTTGCGAACACCCGGTATCGTCTTCGACGATCATGTGTTTCGGGAGGATGACAATGAAGGACACGACGCGACGGGCATTTCTCGGGAGTGCGGCGGCAGGCACGGCGGCGGCGGCGCTGACACCCGCTCAACTGCTTGCTCAGATGAATGACGGTATGGAAGCAACCGGTGATCCCATTCCTGTCGGCCAGGCTTCAGCGCAAACCAGTTGGGGTGCGCCGGACGGAATCGAGTTCATGCGCGGTCTGACACTTGCGTGTGAAGAGATCAACGCATTCGGTGGCGTTCTCGGGCGCCCTCTCGAACCGCATATCGAAGACACGGGTGAAATGGGCGACGATCGAAATGTTCAGGCAGTCCAGCGACTGATTGACCGACACGGCGTTCATGCAATCCTGAACGGATACAATGTCGGAACCGGTATTGCGATCCAGGATGTCATCGCGGACGCCGGTATCATCTATGTGCATTACGACACCGTGATTGCGCACAACGAACTGGTTGCGTCCGACCCGGACTACTACTTTGGCAGTTTCATGGGTGATCCGCCGGAGTACTGGTACGGTGCCGGTTTTCTCGATTATCTCAATACGCTTGAACAGAACGGCGCGTTCACGCGGTCGAACAACAAGGTTGCCATCATCACGGGACCTGGGCCCTATTCCACGAACATCGCAAACGCCATTCGCGACGGTGCACCGGAATACGGCTATGAAACGAATCTGTTCGAATCCGTAACGGTTCCGATCTCGGAATGGGGACCGACACTTGCCAAGATCCGCCAGGATCCACCTGCGGTCATCGCGATTACCCATTTCTATCCGCAGGATCTCGCACAGTTCATGCTGCAGTTCGTACCGGATCCCACGCCAAGTCTCATTTACATGCAGTACGGTCCGTCCCTTGCCGCCTTCCGTGAAATTGGCAAGGAAGCCACCAACGGCGTTCTCTATGCAACTGTGATCGCCGCGTTGCCCGATGAGATCGGTATGGATTTCGAGAGCCGCTACAAGGCGCGCTGGGGCAACGATGCAACGCATCTGACCGGCTCGCAATCCTATGACGGGTGCTACATCTGGGCGGTAGCCGCAGCACTCGCCGGAGGTTCAGGCGGACCGGGTGAAGAGGAACAAAACCGCAAGGTTGCTGCGCACATGCGGCGTATGATCTATCGCGGAATGAACGGAACAACGCGATTCATCCCGGATGAACAGGCGGCATATCACTATCCGGCACAGACGAACGATCCGTCGCTCGGCATGCCGCATCAATTCCTGCAAATTCAGGACCACATGATGACGCCGGTACTTGTGGCACCGTCTCCCTACAGCAGGGCGACATTCGTCACACCGCCGTGGATCGGCTGAGGGAACCGGGTATCAACGATCAGCAGGCGCCCCGTCCCCTCCTTGAGGTGGACGGGGCGCACAAGTATTTCGGTGCACTGGCTGCTGTTGACGATCTGAGTTTTACAGTTGAATCCGGTGAGGTACTCGGTGTTGGTGGTCCCAATGGTGCCGGCAAGACAACATTGTTTGATGTAATCAGCGGCCTCGACCGTGCATCCTCCGGACGCGTGATTTTCGAAGGCCGGGACATTACCAGGTCAAGTCCTGAAGCCATCTGTCACACAGGAATCGCCCGAACGTTTCAGCTGAATGCCGGTTTCGACACGCTCACCGTTCGCGAGAACGTCGAAGTCGCAGCAGTTTATGGCGATGTCGCCCCTGTTTTTCCGGGCTTCAGAATCCCGTCACGCATACGCCATCGTGTCGATGACGCTTTGGAGATCACGGGTCTGGCAGATCAGGCTCACCTGCTCTCCGGCAGCCTCCCGGTTCTGGCAAAAAAGTTCCTGATGGTTGCAACGGCGCTCGTCACCCGTCCGAGACTTCTTCTTCTGGACGAACCTGTCGGCGGATTGACAGCATCGGAGACGGATGATTTCGCAGCCATGCTTGCGCGTGTCCGGCAGGATGGAATCGCCATCATCCTGATCGAGCATGTCATGCGCTTTCTTGTCATGCTCTCTGACAGGGTCCTCGTCATGCATCATGGTCAGAAGATTTACGAGGGTCCGCCTGACGAACTCGTGAACAACGCCAGGGTCGTCGAAGTGTATCTGGGCGAAGGCGCCTCGGAACTGCTGCGGGCCGGGTTCGGGAAACAGGACGGTACGTGACGACACCACTTCTCAGCATCCGGAACATCGTGGCGGGATACGCCGGGCGCGATGTTTTGCGTGGTGTTTCGCTTGAGGTGACGGAGAATGCTTTCATTTCCATCATCGGGCCCAATGGCCACGGAAAGAGCACACTGCTGCGGTGCATCAGCGGGTTGATCGACACGGTTTCCGGCAACATTGCCTTTGGCGGGCAGGACATTACGCATCTTGACGCGCCGACCATTACGGCCCGCGGTCTCGTTCACATTCCGCAGGGCGACCTTCTGTTTCCCGACATGACAGTCATCGAGAACCTCAGGATGGGTGCCTACCTGACACGCGGGAAGGAAACGGTTCGTGAGCGGCTCGAAGAGGTCCTCGAGATACTCCCGAAAATCGCAGACCGTCGCCACCATCTCGCACGAACCCTGTCAGGTGGTGAAAGACGCATGACGGCCATCGGACGTGGACTGATGGGGGGAGGCAGATTGACGCTCTTCGATGAACCATCTCTCGGGCTGGCACCGCTGGTCATTGATCAGATCTACCAGATCATCTCGAGGTTGCACGAAGGTGGACGGACAGTTCTCGTCGTTGAGGAAAACGCCATGCGGGTCGTCGACCAGGCCAATCGCATGTATCTGCTCGACAATGGTCAGATGACCTGGGAAGGAACCGGCAGGGATTTCCTGGCAAACCCCGATGTCGTCCGCGCATATCTGGGAGGCTGAGAGCGTCGTGGAAGTTTTCGCACAGATTATTGCATCAGGCCTCACGCTTGGCGCGATGTATGCCGTTGCAGCCGTGGGGCTTGCACTGGTCTATGGCGCCCTTGGCATGCTCAACCTGGCGCACGGTGCAATTCTGACGTTCGGTGGGTACGCCGCCTATCACGCCGTCACCAACATGGGCATGCCCATGATCGCCGGGTTCGCTGCAGCTGTCGCTGTTGGCATGGTTCTGGGACTCGCCATCTACATTCTTCTCGTTCACGGCATGCTCACTGCACGCGCATTCGAAACCAACATCTTCATCGCAACATTCGGTATTGGCATGGCGCTCGAAAATGTCGTGCTCAAGCTGTTCGGCGCATACCCCGCTGCACAACCTCTCGCGTTGGAAGGTTCAGTGGCCCTTGCCGGAATACACGTTCCGTTGCGCAACATCGCTATCCTGTTCACCGGCATTGTCCTGATGATCCTGACCGCGTGGTTTCTCATGCGGAGTCGTACCGGGAGTGCGGTCAGGGCAACAGCACAGAACCGGTTGGCAGCGGAACTGATGGGTATCAGGGTTCGCCGGATTTACGCGATGGTCCTTGCGATCTCGGGTGCGCTTGCCGGCGTGTCAGGGATCATGGTGAGTGCGCTGACCAATCTGTCGCCAACAATGGGTGGTGACCCGATGCTCAAGGCATTCATTGTCTGTGTCGTTGCGGGTCTCGGAAACGTCTACGGTGCAATGTTCGCTGCCCTTGCCCTGGGGCTTGTCGAAGCAAGTGCACAGTACCTGTTCGGAGTCCGTTTCGGTTTTGCCACGTTGCTGGCACTGGTCATTCTCACGCTTGTCTGGCGGCCGCACGGGTTGTTCGGACGCACACAGGTGGAGCGATTGTGAGTACAGTGTCCAGCGAACAGCGACTCTGGCGTCGCGACCTGATCATTCTCGGTCTGGTCGTTGTCGTGGCCGCCGTCATACCGTTCCTGTTTCCTGTTCGATACATCATTACGCAAATCACCCTGCTTTTCATTTATGCGATCGTGGTCACCCAGTGGAATCTGGTTCTGGGTGTTGCCGGCATCTTTTCACTTGCACAGATGGCGCTCTTCGCATGTGGCGCCTACGTGACCGCAATGTTGGGGCTCTATCTGGACTGGTCATTGTGGGCTGCAATGCCGGTCGGCGCACTTGCTGCAGTTGTCATGGGGCTTGTGGTCGGGTTGGCCTGCCTGCGCCTCCGCGGTCCCTATGTTGCACTGCTCACACTCGCACTGGCACAGGTCCTGTATCTCCTGATCATCACGGACACGGATTGTTTCATTCGAACCGAAACGCGTTGCGAACCGTTCAGCGGAGGTGCGAGCGGACTGCGGCGGTTTGGCGATCTCGGTTTCCGGGACTGGCTTGGGCGTGACTGGGTGATCGGCAACTATTTCACGGGACTGGGCCTGCTGGCTGCCGCAATTGTCTTTCAGGTCGCAATCATGCGCGGGCCGCTGGGTCTGGCGTTTCGCGCATTGCGTGACAACTCCGGTTATGCACGGGCACGTGGTATCAGTCAGTTCAAGTACCAGCTGCTTGTGTTCGCGCTGTCCGCGTTCTTCACCGGCGTTGCCGGTGCATTCTATGCAGCGCATTTCAAGAGCGTCGGCCCGACGATCTTTTCTTTCAGCCTTTTGCTGCTGCTCATCGCCATGATCGTCGTGGGAGGGCTGGGCACGTTGTGGGGGCCGTTGATTGGCGCGGTTCTCATCATGCTTGCTGATGAGGGACTGCGGGAGTTTCAGGATTTTCGCACGTTGGGACTGGGCCTGACGCTCGCCATCTTCGTCCTGCTTCTCCCGGAAGGTATCGCCGGTGCGTCGCGACGGCTCTATGGGAAACTGACCCGACGACGATCGATCTAGCATCTTGCGACAGTGACCGCTGAAGTCTCGACATTTGCGCGAGAACGAAAGGCTGTACGAAGCGGATTCGTGAACCGGATTGCATAGTGGTCGGCCTGCGCGCATTCGACGCATTCAATCGATTGCACACGGAAAATTTTCTTTGCAATTCGTTCGCATTCGCGTAATGCTCTGCATATTCACGGGGGTCCCGCATTGTTCGTCTGTAACTGCAACGCCTATCGCGACTCAGAAATTTGCGCCGTCGCACAAAACGGCATCCGCTGTGCACGGGAGGCATATTGGAAACTCGGGAATGGACCGCGTTGCGGCAGGTGTCTCACACTTGCTCAGAATCTCATAGACAGGACTCATGAAGAAACGGGTTCATATGCTCGCCAGAACGAGTTGACCGGTTTCGCTTCGCCGCGCTAGTCGAATTCCGTTTCATTCGGTTCCACGATACGACAGAAGGATCGTCAGCCTTCGGTCGCGCGTACTGTGCGCGTTGCCTTGTTCACTCCGTTCGAATTGACACGCAGCAGTCTCATCCGATTTTGCGCAATCGTGAACAGATCATTATTGTCATTGCATCTGCCGCAGCGTACTCGGATCGAAGTCATCAGATTCAGATAGACAATAGTTCGTCATGGCGATCACGACAGGAGATTTGCATGCAGGGCAACACCAGAGTCATCGAATTGCTCAATGCGGTACTGAAGAATGAGCTGACCGCCATTAACCAGTACTTCCTGCACGCGCGTATGCTCAAGAACTGGGGCGTCACATCACTCGCTGAACACGAATACAACGAGTCCATCGACGAGATGAAACATGCTGATGAACTGATCGACCGTATTCTGTTTTTGGAGGGTCATCCCAACCTGCAGGATCTTGGAAGTCTCAGAATCGGCGAGAACGTCAAGGAGATCCTGGAGTGCGATCTTGCGTTGGAGATGGTCGCAATTCCCTGTCTGCGTGAAGGAATTGCACATTGCGAGAACGTCAACGATTTTGCGACGCGTGATCTGATGAGCAGCATACTCCGAAGCGAGGAGGAGCATGTGGACTGGCTCGAGACCCAGCTTGAACAGATCAACTTGATGGGCCTGGAGAACTACATCCAGAATCAGAGCAATCCCGCTGGCGCTTGACCAGTCGGGTGATCACGTCAGGCAGGCACATCAGTGCCGCCGATATTTCAAGGTAACCCGTTCACGTCCGTTCAAGCACGAACGTGTAAACACCGTCCTGCGACGATGACGAGACCAGCGTGTTTCCGGTCAGTTCGGCAAAGGCTTCAAAGTCTTTCTCCGCCGATGGATCCGTAGCCTGGACCACGAGCGTATCGCCTGCCTGCATCGACTTGAGACGCTTGCGCGCCTTGAGTACCGGCAAGGGGCAGGCCAATCCCCTGACATCCAGATCGACAATCATCTCAGCATGCACCGGCAACGGGCACCAGATTGCGCGGCGCACGGCTCAACCGTTCATTGCCATCGCCGCGAACTACGACGGTTTCACCGAGTGACATGGCCAGACGGTCGCGACTGTTCGCGACAATGATGTGAATGAACAAGACCATGCCGGGCCGGATTTCCTTCTGGTTTCCCGCACAGAACAACGGACCGTCCATCCAGGTCGGTGCAAAGGTCGCACCCAGACTGTAACCACACGCATTCAGGCGGTGTTCGCGCAGCCCGGCTGAGTCCAGTTCCCGTGCATGTGCGTCAAAGACGTCACCATAGACGTTGCCCGGTACGGCAGCTTCGATACATGAATCCAGTGCACGTCCGCATGCTGCGTGCATGTCAATATGCTGTCGCGACGGTTCTCCGATGACCAGTGTCCGCATCAACGCAGCATGATAGTGGCGGTATGCCGCGGCAAACTCGAGAGTCAGCTGGTCATATTCATGCAGTTCTCGCCGACCCGTGAAATACCTGCACAAAAGCGCACCTTCGCCGGATCCGATGATGAAGGGATTGCCGGAATAATCGCCGCCGCCGCGGAAGATTGCGCAATGCATTGCAGCAATGATGTCGCCTTCGAATGCACCAGGAACCGCCAGACTCTCGGCATGGGCGAGAGCGTCGTCAGCCAGTTCGCCTGCCCTTCTGACATATGCGAGTTCGGACGCGCTCTTGTACATCCTGAATGTGGAGACAAGATCAGAGGCCTCGACAAGATTGCAACAGCCATCCATCGCACTCTGGACTTTCTGCCAGTTCGATGCTGTCAGTCCGTGCGTGTCGGTTTCAATTCCGATTCTCGCACCGTCACCGACATGTTCGCGTACAATCTCGCGCAATTTCAGTGCCGGATTTGCATCAGTACCGTCAACCCAGATTCGAATATCGTCAATCACCGAAGTGATCTCTGCCTGACGCAGGTCGGCGGAACGCGTAAGCAGTGTCATGCGGCCGTCACGATTGAGGAACAGGCACTGAAAAAAACAGAATCCGAAAGTGTCGTAACCGGTGAGGTAATACATGCTCTCCTGTTTGAACAGGAGGACTCCATCCAGTCCCGCAGCGTCAAGTTCAGCAATTGCCCTGCGCTGACGTTCGACGAACTCGTCGAGTCTAAAATGTATTGCCATGCGATCTCCCCGGGGAGTTTGACAGTGTTGTGAAGGCTGCGCGCAACGAATGGAGGAATGATCAAATTCAGCAGTCTGGCAGAACAGTCCCCTTATCCCGACGACAACGATGCGCAGGTCACGTGGACCTGATGGTGCCGCCGCTCAGGATTGAACTGAGGACCTCACCCTTACCAAGGGTGCGCTCTACCACTGAGCTACGGCGGCCTTGAATATGGCGTTCAACCTGCCACAGTGCCTGTTGACGGGCAAGCATGTCGAGGGCGAACCAATGTCAAGCCGAAAGGCGTCTGATTCCCGGAACCAGACGCGTACCGATCGTCAGGCATCTGCGTTGCGTGCGAACCTCAAGAAACGCAAGCAACAGGCCCGATCACGCGACAAGTCCGTGAGCGAACAACCAGATTCCGCGTACGAGGAGCCCACAAAGAGAAACCGCTGAGACTCCCGAGAAAACCGCGTCGCAGCTCACACGTCTCGCAGTCGAGACACAGTTGCGCAACCTGCCGGATCGCACCGCATCCGCGCGAATTTGCGTCAGCGTTATTTTTCCACACGACAAAAAAGAAACGCATTGCCGGACCCCGGAAATCCGATACCTCTTGCTCGAATGTCAGTTGCGGGATTCTGGTGTGGAACAAATCCGGATTGAAGGCGGTGTGCCACTCAACGGCGTGATCGAGGCCGCAGGTGCGAAAAACACGATCCTCAAGTTGATGGTCGCTTCGCTTCTCACCGATCAGCCCGTACACCTGCAGAATGCCCCGGATGTCGCTGACGTCTCTGTGCTCGCAAGGGTTCTGGACGAACTGGGCGTCGAGGTCTGCCGCCAAACCGATCAACACACGGCAAGTCTGCACGCCAGATTGATACGTTCCACGCACGCGCCCTATGATCTCGTTCGCAAGATGCGTGCATCGGTTCTCGTCTTCGGTCCCCTGCTCGCACGGTGCGGTGAAGCAACGGTCTCCTTGCCTGGCGGCTGCGCCATCGGTACCCGGCCACTCGATCTCCACATCGATTTCTTCCGCAAGCTTGGTGCAATCATCAGTCTCGAGAACGGGTATCTTCACGGTACCGTTCCTGACCGGCTGTACGGTACGGATCACACATTTCCGAAGGTTTCGGTTGGCGCAACAGAACATGCCATCATGACTGCCACACTCGCCGATGGAACGACGGTCATTCGCAACGCCGCACGAGAACCTGAAATCATCGAACTCGCGCAGTTTCTTAACCGGATGGGCGCCGAAATCCGCGGCGCCGGGACCGGAGAAGTCACCATTGAGGGAACGACATCACTCACCGGTACCCGACACAGGGTGCTTCCCGACAGGATAGAGGTCGGAACCTATGCGATTGCTGCCGCGATCACAGGGGGAAAGATACGGATCATTGGTGGTGGTCGGACGCATCTCGGGGAAGCCACGGACGTCCTGGAGGACTCCGGTGTACGCCTTGTGGAAGATTGCGGTTCCTTGACCGCCGATCGATTGCGTGGACAATTGAAGTCCACAGATGCAACCACAAATCCGTTTCCGGGCTTCACGACAGATCTCCAGGCCCAGTTCATGGCATTGATGACAATTTCTGACGGAGTTTCCTGTGTACATGAACAGATCTTCGAGAACCGGTTCATGCATGTTCCGGAGTTAATGCGAATGGGCGCCGATATCAGGGTTGACGGTGCGCGGGCGATTGTTCAGGGCGTTCCCCGTCTGAAAGGCGCACCGGTGATGGCAACGGATCTGCGTGCATCTGTCTGTCTTGTTCTTGCAGGTCTGGCAGCTGAGGGACAGACAATCATCAATCGTGTCTATCATCTGCACCGCGGGTACGAGAATCTGGTGGAAAAGCTTGCACGGTGCGGTGCAAATATTGCGCGAATCAACAGGTAGGTTGTCACCATGTCCATAAAACTCAAAGCCGTAGGCGATGATGACCTCGCTGTGATGGCCACGATTCTGCACGATGCCAGGATGCCCATGAAAGAGGTCGCATTTCTTGAAGAAGAAAACAGGTTTGCCGTCCTGCTTGATCGATGCGACCGGCGCAATGCCAACCGAAGCTCGCAACCACAGGAGTATCCACGCGTCCGCTGTGCCCTGATCGTCGACCATGTGGTTGAAGCGAAAGCACACGATTTTGAAGACCTGAGTTCCGCGAACGCCAGCGAGTTGATGACCATTCTGAGCCGCACGGGTTCCAGCGGGTCTGTCGCGATTACCTTGCTCTTCAAGTGCGGAGGCTACATTCGTCTGAAGTCCGACAGGATCGATGCGCGACTTGCCGATATCGAAGAAGCGGTCGAGGGTGACCTGTAACAGTCGGCTTCTCGTCTTTGTGGGAACACACGGCTGACGGATGTTGTGTCGGCGTTCAGCGTCGACAAGCGAGCCCGGGCAACCGCTTCAGTCTCATCGAGATCACCATGCCGGGCAGTTTATTCATCCGACAGCGACTCAACTGATCTGACCCGGCCCGGTATCCGTCCGCGCAGGCACATGAGCGCCGCTCCCACGCAAACCGTTTCAGCGCAGTGATTGATGATTTCGTTAACGTTCTCTCTTCTATTATTCCGGCACAAAACCCGCTTTCGGCATCAGAAACTGCACGTGTTCGACCCTTTTGTGTCGTATCCGCATGCGTTTCTTCCGACGTGTAAACCCGCCCTGCGTAAAAGATTGCCGCGTCACCCGGCAAGACAATGTCAATCGTTGCCTTCGTCTTACCTCTGTGTTGCACCGTTCACGGTGGTCCGTCCTCCGACACCTTGCCGCGTACGACGTGCGGTCGTGTGTCTATCGGAAACGGATTGAGAATTCCCGGCGTCACAATTGCCAATAAACAATTCTGCAATTGCCTCGGTCCATAGAGCGCCTTTTTCGTGCAGCACAACGGATGTTTTCAGCCTCTCCACTTCATGAAATTACTCTTCAATTCGCAAACAGTAATCCTCCGTCGCTGTTCTCCGTGTTGCGATATACGAGCGCGATGCATTTCTCGTCTGAACCATTGCCTCATCCGCCAACTTTTCAACGACGCATTGCGTCAGTTGTCTGCACCACAGGTTGTTGTCGAGAAGATTGAGACGGCGTGGAAGAGCTCCTGCCGCGCGGTCAACAATAGACTGTCATACAGTCAGTGACGCCGTCATGTTCATGTGACGCCGTCGCGCACCAAACCGAATTCGGTTGAAATGGTCGTCTGACGCGCATGCGTCCCTCACATGCGCAGCCCGCGTGATTGTTGCGGCGTAATACCAATCGAGTGCAACCTCACCGCACCCGTCACATCACGTGTCTGCGAAGTACGCTACCTGTCGACCGTGGCAGCACGCGCGCGTTGAACTTCCCTCGCCGACACTTTGCGGATGCGTCGCGTCCGTGGAAACCGTGTCCTCGTCCTAAACAGCAACCGAATTGCGGTAAATCACGTTGTGTTGTTCGTCATGCCGGTGCATGGCTCGACCGACTCATCGGTGACGCCATAAATGTCGTGCGCTCTCTCCGCACTGATCAAACCATTCATTATGTCGCGACGCACACGCTCCGGTTCGCGTTTTTTCGGGTTGCCGAAACCACCGCCATTTCCCGTAACCACGCGAATGACGTCATCGCGCCTGGTCTTGAGACCGGAAACAAAGGCGTAGCGACGACGTTTGCCCACTTTCGGAATGAACTCGACATAGTTTGGTGAACCCTCGTTGCCGCCGTCAAGCGGCCACGCCGGATACGTTGAACGCGTGTAGCCAGCAGTCAGAAAGCCGTCATCAGCACGCATGCGGTAGTCCATGACGATACCGCGTCCACCGGTGAATTCTCCCTCGCCGCCCGGTTCCAGGTTGAGGGCCATCTGATCCACATAGAGACCATTGCGCGCTTCATTGATCTCTGCCGGACAGTTGAACGTATCCCCGTGAACACCACTGAACATCGCACTGTTCCCGTCACAACCTGCACGCCCACCCCAACCGCCGAGCTGCGGTTCGACAATTGTGTACTGACGGCCAGTGTCCGGGTGCGTACCACCAATGAATGTACCGCAAACCGATGCAAAATGACCTGCCGCAAGACGTTCCGGCATGTGCGGAGCGAGACAACGCCACATGAGGTCGTAGGCTCGCAGGTCGATCTCGTAATAGAATCCCACTGGTGCAGGCTCTTTGGCATGAAACACCGAGCGCTCACGAGTCAGCAGGCGTATCGGCCGAAACGAACCGGCGTTGCATGGCGAATGGGGATCGGTGAGCGATTTGAATATCATCTGTGCCGACACCATGACGCTGTCGCGACTGGTGTTGACCGGATCGTCTGCCTGATCGGGGTTGTTCCTGAGATCGACGACAAACTCATCGTCACGAATGGTGATCTCGACATTGAAAACCCGACCGTCGTCCTGTTCCTCCGCGAGCGAATATGTGCCCTTGGGCAGGTTGGCAAGCGCTGCACGCGAGACCTGTTCACCGTAATCCATGAAATTCGTCATCGCCTGCTCGAAACAGATCACACCATACTCCTCGGCAATATCCGCGAGTCGCACCGCACCGATACGCACCGAAGCAATCGCAGCCCAGACATCGCCCTCCAGAACGTCAGGCATGCGGGAGTTGACCGTGATAATCTCGAACACGGGTTGTATCGGCACGCCTCGGGAAATTGCCTTGATGGCAGGAAGTCTCAGGCCTTCCTGAAAAATCTCCGTCGCATCACCGGTCAGCGAACCCGGCGCCATACCACCTACGTCGGAGTTGTGGGCGATGTTCGCGGTCCACGCAACGATACGGCCATCGGCAAATACCGGCATTGCAACCACAATATCGTTGAGATGCGTCACACCGCCGTAGTAGGGATCATTGGTGATGAAAACATCACCCGGTTCGATTGCGCCAGGTTCCGTGAACTTTTCACGGATCACCATCACGGCCTTGTCGAGTACGCCGACGAAAGAGGGTATACCGGCACCCGAACAGGCAATTTGGCCTCCGGCGTCGGTGATTCCCGTACCCATGTCGAGAACCTCGTAGATTATCGAACTCATTGCCGTCTTCTTCATGGCGGCAAACATCTCGTCGGCTGCGCTTTGCAGAGAATTCTGGATGATCTCGAGGGTAATCGGATCACAATTCGTGGTCGTCATTGTCGTGGCCCTCAGCAGTCAACCTGTATACGAATGTTGCCGAACGCATCAACTTCGGCACGGTTGCCCGGATGCACGACGACAGTCGTTCCCGGGTCTTCAACGATGGCAGGACCGTCAAATCTCATGCCAGGTTCCAGCCTTTCACCGTCAACGATGGCGGCCTCATGGACACCTTCCTGGGCGTAATCAACCTGACGGCAACCCTTTTGCACCTCATGAAGTGTTCGTCCCGTGACCGCGCGGCGTGCCATGGGTGCCTTCGATATCGCGACACGTGCAACAATATGAAAACCCACCATTTCGACAGGTGCATCCAGTGTATACGTGTATTCACGCGCATAGGTTTCGTGAAAGGCGGCCTCGATCTCCGTGACACGCTCCGCCGTCACCGGTCCCTGCCCGAGAGGTACTTCGGTGGTGTGTTCCTGGTTTCGATAGCGAAACCGTCCGAAGCGAGAGAACTGGATATCGGATGGGGCGATGCCCTCAGCAGTGAACCGGTTGCGGCCTCGTTCTTCGCACGCGACCAGTGCGGTCTCGATCGTTTCCGCATTTCCTGCATGGAGATCGACGAGCATTGTCACCACGTCGTCGCGCCTGAGATCTGTCATCAACATGCCCCAGGCAGAAAACACCGAGGCATTCGCCGGTATGACGACGTTGGTCACGCCAAGTTCGCGCGCCAGCGCCACAGCGTGCATTGCACCGCCGCCGCCAAACGCAATCAGGGTAAACTTGCGCGGATCGAATCCGCGGTTGACCGAGATCAGCTTGAGTGCGTTCACCATGTTGTTGTTGGCTATGCGCACAATACCCCGGGCCGCTTCATCAGCCGTCATGCCAAGTCGTGTGCCGATTGAATCGATGGCCCTGCGCACTGCATCAAAGTCTGCATCAATCGTTCCTCCGCAAAAGTAGTCACGGTTGATACGACCGAGCCAGAGGTTCGCGTCCGTCGTGGTTGCTTCCGATCCGCCACGGCCGTAGGCAGCCGGACCAGGCTTTGCCCCTGCGGAACGCGGTCCAACTCGCAGCTTCCCGAAATCGTCAACCCAGGCAATGGAGCCACCGCCGTTGCCAATCTCTACCAGATCCACAACCGGCACCATGATTGGATAACCGGCAGACGTGCGACTGCGACCGATCCAGTAGTCGGTCTGGATACGCACTGTCGAATTCTCGATCAGCGAGCACTTGGCCGTTGTGCCGCCGATATCCAGCGCAAGCACGTTCGTTTCACCGATCAAACGGCCAAATTCCGCCGCTCCCCAGATACCTGATGCGGGGCCTGATTCAACCATCGTGATCGGGATACGCGCGGTTGCCTCGACTGAATCGACGCCACAGTTGGACTGCATGACGTACAGTCTGCCGACGAAACCGCGTTCCGCGAGGCCGGAGTCAAGACGCTGGAGATATCTCTCTGCCACTGGCTGCACATAGGCCGAGAGCACGGCGGTACTCGTGCGTTCATATTCGCGCCACTCGCGGGTGATTTCATGTGAAGTGATGACAGACAGGTCCGGCCACAACCTCCGGAGTTCCGCGCGTGCCGCCTGTTCATGTCGCGGATTGGCATAGGCATGTATGAAGCAGATCGCGACAGCCTCAACGCCGACTGCCTGAAAATCAGCGACGATACGCGGAAGCGGCGCAAGGTCGAGCGCCTGCATCTCCCGACCGTGGTAGTCCATGCGACCGGGCAGTTCGCGTCGCAAGTTGCGCGGTACGAATGGTTCTGGCTTCCGATAATGCAGATTGAAGAAATCGGGTCGGTTGCCGCGTGCAATCTCGAGCGTATCCCGGAATCCCTGCGTTGTGATCAGGCCAACCTTGACACCGGTACGCTCCGTCAATGCGTTGATGACCATGGTCGTCCCATGGGCAAGAAAATCGACCGAGCCAACGGCGACGCCAGCCTTCGCCATCACATCGAACACGCCTTTCTCGTAGTTCGGCACGGTCGTGTCGGTCTTTACGCCACGCACGGTTGCCCTACCGGTGAGATTGTCCGACTCGAGAATCAGAAGGTCAGTAAAGGTACCGCCGACGTCGGTAGCGACGCGAATTGAAGTCGTCATCGACATGCCTGTCCGAATGACAAATCAATACGTGGCGCGACCTGTTCAGGATCAACGACGATCTGCGTGTTCATGTTTCTATCGCTGCTCTCCGCGTGTGCAGGGAACGCCACATCTGTCATGAAATTCACGATACGCTGCGCCATGGCGCTGTCATAACAGCCCGACGCATGAATGTATCGTGAAAGACCTGCGTTTGATGCCCCGGAGACAGAGCCTTCAAGGGCTCGGTCGACGAATCGAATCCGTATCACGATGACCGCACGCACCTTCTGGCGCCGTTCGAATCCATGACGCTCCTGTCGGCTTGTGTCATCATCTACGGGAGCCAGACGGCGTGGCAGGAAGATTCACCCGGAGAGCAACAATAATGACGAAAGAAACAACTGTGACTGTCCCTGCGTCAGAGGGACGGGTTGTGCGTGTGTCGGAAAACCAGTCGATCACGATCAGGACGCCCCGTGGCGGCCAGGCTGCGGATTTCTTTGCCTACTGCGCGGATAACATCGGCGAATGGTTATCGCCGCCTCATACCTGGGTCACCACATTCTCGCTCAAACCCCGTCCCGGTGACGCATTGCTGTCCAGATTCCGTCGACCGCTACTCCGGATGACCGAAGACGGCGCGGGCGGCATTCACGACATGTTGCTGGCCGCTTGCGACCAGCGTCGATACGAGTTTTTCGGGCATCGGGAACCGCATGCAAGTTGTGCAGACAATCTTGTTCAGTCAATGCAACGGGAGGGACATGCCATATCGGTCATTCCGCAGCCCATCAATTTCTTCACCAATGTCGTCGTCGACAAGGACGGCAAACTCACCGCTCCGAAGAACAGCGTACCACCGGGTTCACATGTCACAATGGAAGCGTTGTGCGACCTCTATTGCGTCATCTCGTCCTGCCCGTTTGACCTTGATGCACCCGGGTGGGAAATCAATGCCGACAACTGCGTGACAGAACTGGAAGTGGATGTGACCTGAGTATCGGCTCACATGCAGGTACGGGAATGTCGCCCCGACAGCGCGAATATCACGCCACGCCGGGTTCGATCCGAAGTGATGCACACGTCACCCGGTGTCATTTCGGGTTGAACTGTCCTTCAGGACGATCAGGATCGATCCAGGCTACGTGCATTCACTCGCAGTATGGGTCGACCGGTCGAGCCATGCGGGATTGATCTCGATACCCCAACCCGGTGCGTCCGGAACATTCACATGCCCGTCGACAATCCCGAAGGGATTGCCGAGGAACAGATCCTGCTGCCACGGATAGTAGTCAGCGCCCTCGATGGAAAATTCCAGGTACTTTCCCCGATTGGGAAGCGCAGGCAACAGATGCATCGTGCACATGGTCACAAGCGAAAGATTGGCACAGTGCGGTGTACAGGGAAGCCCGGCTGCGTCCGCCATTTTCGCAACGCGTAGTGTACGCGTCAGTCCACCGAGGTACATGACGTCAGGCTGAATGATGTCAACCGCATGCATGTCAATCATGCGTTTCCAAGTCGCCAGATCACAATCCTGCTCGCCGCCGGTGACATCGATCGACAGCGCATCCGTGACTTGCCTGGTCTGTTCGAGTTCCCAGTAAGGGCATGGTTCTTCGAAGTGCGAAACGCCCTCGGATTCCAGCATGTGACCGACCTCGATTGCTCGCTCTGGCGAGAATCCCGAATTGGCATCGACAAGTTTTTCGATCCCGTCGCCAAGCGCACGGGACACAACGGGGACAATCTCCTCGGTACGACCCGGCCATGCGTCGATATCGCGCCCGCATTCCTCGCCAACCCGGAACTTGAAGGCATTGAATCCCTTCTCATCACGCAGGCGGCACAAGCGATCGGCCTCATCCTTCGGTGTGATATCACGCTTCATGGAACTTGCGTATGCCCGCAATGGGCCTGATGAACCGCCAATCAACGCGGTTACCGGCTTCCCGGCGATTTTTCCGCGCAAGTCCCACAGTGCCGTATCCAGACCTGCCATGGCGCGACGAAGATATGATCCGGGAAACTTGTGTTCACGTTCCGTGATGATGTCCAGCAAGTGGTCATGATCCGTCGCATCCTGACCAAGCGCATGCGGCGCGACCTGACGATGAAACACCATCGACGTTATGTCTGCGTTGTAGGTCGATACCTGACCCCAGCCCGTATCGCCGCTGTCCGTCGTCACACGGACAAAGCCAACTCTCTCGTTCGCAAAGGTCTCAAGTTTCGAAATCAGCATAGTGATAAACCCTCTTGCTGCCAGCAACGCAACACACGACGCCTGATCACGAAAATCCCGCGGGAACGAAAGGTTCGCATGCGTTCAACCTGCGTGCGCGCGCATGCGGGATTCCACGCGTACGGCAAGCAGAAGCGAGTTGCCGACAACAAAGACACTCGAGGCGCTCATCGCTGCAGCAGCCATGACCGGATTCAGCAGGACACCCCAGAGCGGATACAGAACACCGGCTGCCACAGGTATCAGAAGAATATTGTAGGCGAATGCCCAGACGAAGTTCATGCGAATTGCTGCCATCGTCATCCTTGCGAGTTCGACGACACGTGCCACATCCAGCGGGTCATCCGATGTCAGGACGACGTCGGCGGCATCAATGGCAATATCGGATCCGGCGCCGATGGCGATTCCCGTGTCCGCTGCGGCCAGGGCGGCAGCATCGTTCACGCCGTCGCCGACGAACAGGATTCCGCGTCCTGATTCACGCAATCGGGAGATTTCCTTCAACTTGTCTTCAGGTGTCGCTTCCGCGACAACTCGGTCCATTCCGAGTTCGGTTGCCAGTCTCTCTGCGACTGCCTGCCGATCACCTGAAAGCAGCATTGACGAAATTCCCGTTCGAAACAGGGAACCGATCGCCGCTCCGCTGCTGTCCCTGATCCTGTCCTCGAAATCCATTCGCGCGACGACAACACCATCCACACCGACATAGATACGCTGCGAAACTCCCGATAAATCATCGTTTTCGTGCTGCAGGGGAAGCACGAAACCCAGTTGTTCGATGAATACCCTTGAACCAAGAACAACATGCTGGCCCTGCACGATACCCCGCGCACCTGATCCCGGAATGTCTTCCGGACTTTCGATTTCAAGATAGTCCAGATTGCGACTTTCAGCCGCAGCTTTCAGCGCAATTGCAACAGGGTGAATGCTGTAGCGATCGACTGACGCTGCCAAGGCAAGTATCTGGTCTTCAATCCAGCCTGGAACGGTTTCAACCTCTGTCAGTCTCAACTGTCCGTGTGTCAATGTTCCTGTCTTGTCGAACACTGCAAGACCCGTCGATGCAAGGGTTTCAAACACTGCGCCGCGACGGACCAGCAATCCACGCCGCGCACCCGAGACATTTGCAACCAGAATTGCCAGGGGCGAGGCCAATCCGATTGCGCACGGGCATGAGACAAGCAGAACGGACACGGCTGTCGTGAAGGCGATGGATGACGCATCCTGAACACCCGACACCAACCAGGCGACAAGTGTCAATGATGCAACGAGCAATATGACAGGAACAATGACGCGAGCAATGCGATCAGCCGTTTTCTGAATCTCGGGGCGCGAACCTTGCGCCTCGTGAACAAGGTGAACGATTTTCGCTACGAGACTCTCGTCCTCTGTTCGCAATGCACGGATGACAAGTTTTTCCGTCAAATTGATTGAACCGCCTGAAACCTCGTCTCCCACACCATGATGCACCGGAACCGGTTCACCTGTGACGAGAGAGGAGTCGACAAGCCCGGATCCGGATTCGATGATCCCGTCGACCGGGAAGCGTTCGCCCGCTCTCACCACAACGAAGTCGCCTTCCACGATGCGGGATGTTTCCAGTTCCCTTTCCGCCCCATCCCGATGAACGAGTACGCGGGTCGGCACGTCCCGCACCAGCTTGTCAATCGAGTCCGCAATCCTGATTCGCGCTGATTCCTCGATCAGCTTGCCGACAAGGACCAATGTCACAATGAGTGCTGAGGCTTCAAAGTATGAGTGGGCGCCACCCGACAGCATGACACCGACCCCAACGAGTGCGAGCAACGAGTAGAGATATGCGGCACCCGCCCCGAGTGCCACCAGGAGGTTCATTCCCGGCTGCAGGCTGAGTGCCTCCTGCCATGCGCGTCGATAGATCGAACGAAACGCAACGACCTGTACAAGGGTCGCCAGTATCAACTCGATCAGCATCCACGCCTGGCTCGCCTGAAATCGCGCCAGACCTGTGTCCGCAAGACCTGCATGTGCAAGCATGCCGATGACGACCAGGGGCGCCGTCAACACAGCCGACAATCCGACGCTCATAAGGAGTCGTTGTCGTTGTTCCCTGTTGAATTCCCACGGACCTGCCGTCCGGTTCAACGGACGCAGATCACATTGAACGGAGCTGGCAGCCTGTTGTATCTCCCGGTCGAGATCCAATCCGATCCCGCGAACCAATAGCCCGCCGGCATGGTTTCGCGTCCGGACGCTTCCCACTCCGGGGCATGCCGTTACTGCTGCTTGCAGGTTTTCAAGGGCTCTGGAGTCGCCATCGAACGCATACACGAGTTCAGTTTCAGGAACATCGTATCCTGCTCCTTCCATCGTCTGTGTGATCTCGTCAACAGACGGTTGAAGGTCGAAGGAAATCCTTGCGCGATGCAGAGCGAGATCGACACTGACCTTGTTGATGGTCTCGATCGAGTACAGGGCGCGTTCAACTCTTGATGCGCAACCCGTGCATGTCATGCCATGAATCGGAATGTTCAGAACGCGTGCCATAAGGACAGACAATCCGCGGTTTCGGTTTACGCGACATTCTCCGCGCGTCGCAATGTTCTCTCGATCGCACGAAGCACGGGTTTTTCAATGAGTTTACCATCAATGACGACAAGACCCGTGCGTGCTTCTTCAAACGCAGCGCGTATACGGCGTGCATGCCTGATTTCTTCTTCGGATGGACTGAACACCTCGTTCAACACCGGGATCTGTCTGGGGTGAATGGCCCCCTTCCCGGTCATTCCCAGGTCGCGACAGGCTTCGGCTTCGGTTCGCAGTCCGTCGTAATCCTCGAGATCAAGCCACGGGACATCAATAGCGTCCAGTCCAACTCCTGCAGCGGCAGAAACAACGCGTGAACGCGCATAGAGCATCGATTCCCACGTGTTTTTCGCGCCAATATCCGAGGAGTAGTCAACGGCACCGAAGAAAAGTGACTGCAGCCGGTTGCTTGCCCGGGAGATTTCTTCGCAATTCGCAAGACCTGCGGCTGATTCAATGATGACATGCAAGGTTGTCGCGAGTTCCGCCCCGTCCAGCATCTCGGAGACGATCGCGAGTTCTTCGGCAGACCCGACCTTGGGTAACATAAGTGACGGCGGTCCGTTTTTTCCGGCCTCGATCACAGCAACCAGATCCGACAATCCCATGGGTGTTCGCATTGAATTGATGCGCACCACCACTTCGGCGTTTCCTGTGTCCGGACCCCTGGCCCACATTGCCAGGGTGCGCATGCGCGCGTCGTGCTTGTCATCCGGATGGATCGCGTCCTCCAGATCGATACAGACCAGGTCGGCGCCGGATGCAACGGCTTTCGGAAACATTTCCGGTTTGGTCCCGGGCATGAAGATGAAGCTGCGACGTCCACTGCTTCCTTGTAATTTGATCATGTTCAACGCCTCTGATGCCGCACTTCGCCCATCGTTACATCATCGTGCACACGTAAGACCAGACACGAAAATGACAACGGACCAGCATATCTGACAAATGAGTCTTGTGCGGGTCCTTTGCCGGACGAGGCACGTGCGTTGCCCTGCCCTGTTGGTTACGTCCCGGTCAGGTACGGGACGGAAGTCACCGAGTTCTCCCTGCGGAGGGGCGGCGAATGCCGCCTCGTCTTGTTGGTCCGACTCTCATGACCACGTGAACGCCACCACCTCGTATGTCATGGAGCAGAACAGAACCCTGACCAGATTGTGCGTATGTGCTTGCGGGAAGCACACACCTTGGCTAAGTATCAGATGCAGGATGCGAGTTCATATGCTCGCAACGCTGACATGTGCGGGCGTAGCTCAGGGGTAGAGCACAACCTTGCCAAGGTTGGGGTCGTGAGTTCGAATCTCATCGCCCGCTCCAGTTCATCACAACGATCATGACTGACGGTCTGCACGGTGTTGCGTGCAATCCATGCAGTCTGGTTTACTCTTGTCGATCAATGGTGCTCATTCATCTCGTTGATAACCAGGTTCGTTTCTCATCCCGTGAGAACAGGCTGCAGGTCTTGGCGCTGGCACACGACTTTGCCTCGATGTGCTGCGACATGTCCGAGGATTTGTGGGCACTTCCGTGAACCCCGAAAACTTTCGTAAGATATTCTCCTGGGGGAAACAGGAGAACGTCGTGACAGATATCCGACTGATGCCTTTCCGGAGCACGGCATGGGAATAAAAATCGTTGTCGCGGTTACTGACCGGCGCTGGTTCGAGTTTCTTCGGAAACGTTCTGGCGAATTCAACGACGTCAATCACTGGTCGCCCTCGGGCACACACCTGAATGCGACTTGCGGTGAGCTTTTTCTCTTCAAACTCAAGGGACAGAAGCCACACGTGATCGTTGGATTCGGCGTGTTCTCGCATTCGAGCCGCATGCCGGTCGCCCATGCCTGGGACGTGCATGGCGCGGCAAATGGTGTGTCGTCACTCTCCGAATTCGAGAAAATTGTTTATGCATACGGTAAACACGACAGCAAGACCTTGCTTGGTTGCCGCATTCTCTCGGAACCTGTCTTTTTTGAAGAGTCAGATTGGATTCCGTTGCCAAGTTGGCACGATAGCATCGTCGCCACGAAAAAATACGATACGAGTAGCCCAGAGGGCATGGATCTCTGGCACACAATCATTGATCGACGGCCAATCAGTCACCACGAGGACGCCCTGTCGTTCAAATACGGTCAGCCGACGCTTGTCCAGTCGCGTTTGGGCCAGAGTGGGTTCCGTGACCTGATACTTGATATCTATAACAAACGCTGCGCAATTTCACACGAGTGTACGTTGCCAGTCCTCGAAGCAGCACACATTCGCCCGTACAGCGATGAAGAAGGAATCCACGAAGCCAGCAACGGCATCCTGCTCCGCAGCGACCTGCACAAGTTGTTTGACAAGGGTTACGTAACGATCACACCAAGCAGCCAGCTCCTGGTCTCTCGCAAGATACGTGAAGATTTCGAGAACGGTCGGAACTACTACCGATTGAACCGAACCGAATTACTGCTACCGAAAAATCCCGAACAACGGCCATCCCGAACGAACCTTCAATGGCATAACGACGAGATCTTTCTTCGTTGACGGAGAGTCCCGTTTCGAAACTCCGGTGTCTGCGCGTTCACACTTCAGGCAAGGCCAGGGCAGTCTCATCGAACCTGTGAAACACTGCGATCGAGAATCTCGCTTGGCAATGGATTTCAACGCCATACACTGAACAAACATTCAATAGTGGAGAGCCGCATGAAAGCCGCAGTTCTGAGAGAAGTGAACAAACCTCTCACAATCGAAGACATTGCCGTATCGAAACCCACCTCCCACGAAGTCCTTGTGCGTACGGCGGCTTGCGGTGTCTGTCACAGTGATCTGCACTACATCGAGGGAAAATACTGGGCTCCCACGCCAACGGTGCTTGGCCATGAAGCCGCCGGTATTGTCGAGGCAGTCGGCGACGATGTTCACTACCTGAAACCAGGTGATCACGTTATCTCCTGCCTGAGCGTCTTTTGCGGTCATTGCGAATTCTGTACGACTGGTCGGCCATTCAGTTGCGAGAACCCTGAAGTTGCCAGGTCAGAGGAGGCCGAACCCCGCCTCGCTCAGCGAGACGGCGGTGACATGCACCAGTTTTACCATCTGTCCTCCTTCGCCGAGATGATGCTGGTTCACGAGCATGCACTTGTGAAGGTCAGAAAAGACATGCCGCTTGACCGCGCCGCGCTGATCGGCTGCGGCGTAACAACCGGGTTCGGTGCGGTCATAAACACGGCCAAGATCGAAGTTGGCAGCACTGTTGCCGTAATCGGTTGCGGTGGTGTGGGTCTCTCGGCAATCAACGGTGCCGCTATTGCAGGCGCGGGCAGAATTGTTGCCGTCGATGTCAAGGGTACCAAGCTCAATCTTGCACGGCATTTCGGCGCAACCGATGTTGTCAACGCCGCAGAGGTCGATCCCGTGGAAGCCGTAAGGGACATGACCGACGGCGGAGTCGAATATTCATTCGAGGCGCTCGGTCTGAAAAAGACAAGCGAGCAGGCCTTCCGAATGCTCCGCAGGTCCGGCATGGCGACGGTGATCGGTATGGTTCCTGAAGGTGAAATGGTCGAGATTCATGGAGCCGACCTGATTGACGACAAGATGTTGCGCGGCTCAAACATGGGATCCAACCGGTTCCGGGTAGACATGCCGCGGTTTGTCGACCTCTACCTCGACGGCCGACTCAAGCTCGATGAGATGATCAGCAGACGGATTTCTCTCGAGCAGATCAACGAAGGTTTCGACGACATGAAAGCCGGTGAGGTCGCACGTAGCGTCATCGTTTTTGACGCTTGAACTGTAATTACGGCGGCGGCTGGTTTCCAGAGGACTGAGGAGCAGCGGGTAGTCCGGCACGTTCAAGAACAAGCGCTTGCTGTTGCGCAAGTTTCTCTTGTGAATACGCGTCAATCAGTTCGTGAAAGATCTGATACCAGTTCACGCGGGCACCCAGATGAAGGAATACACTTCCGAGACCGAGCGCCGCCCTGTCGATAAAGACAAACTCTCGCGGCACGGTAACACCACCTAGTTCCCGGAGACGGGCGTGCACCTTCGATGCAACGCGTGCGCCGTATTGTGTGCCATCGTTCTGTATGATCCGTGCCTTGTTCTCCAGTAACGGCGCATAAACGAACTCTGCCCACAAGTTGAGCGTGTCAATCACCTCACGAGACAAACCGGTAAACCCCCATGTCTCATATGCGTGAACAGCCAGTTCCGAATCTTCGTCTCGCAGGGCACGGTAGAGATCAATGACACCAGTCACAAAACGTGGCGGAAAGACGCGAATGCAGCCGAAATCGAGCAGGTGAATACCCAGGTCTGGTCGCATCTTGTAGTTTCCAGGATGCGGGTCACCGTGAATGACGCCATACCCGCAGAATGGTTCATACCAGGCGTAGAACATCGAAATGGCGAGTTCGTTGCGCTCTTCCTGCGGTCTCTCCTTTGCTGACATCAGGGGATCACCATCGACCCATGCCGTCGTCAGCAGACGATCCGTCGACAGTTCCGGAATGACGGACGGGATATTGACGCGCACCTGATCACGCAGGATATCGGCGTACATCTGCTGATGTTTCGCCTCGAGCCTGTAGTCAAGTTCCTCACGAAGACGCTCCGAAATCTCTTCATGAATCCGGGTCGGATCGATCGCACGATCGTAACGCCGATAGACCGCAAAGATCAGTTTCAGGTTTCGCAGGTCAGCTTCGACTGCTGATTGCATGTCGGGGTACTGAAGTTTGCATGCGACTTCCCTGCCATCAACTGTTTTCGCCCTGTGAACCTGTCCCAGGGATGCTGCCGCAGACGCCTCCCGGCTGAATTGCGAAAACTGACCCTGCCAATCGGTTCCGAGTTCACTGCGCATGCGGCGACGTACGAAAAGCCAACCCATCGGCGGGGCATTTGATTGCAGCTCTGCCAATTCGGCTGCGAGATCGTCAGGCAATACATCCGGTATCGTCGCAAGCAGTTGTGCGACTTTCATGAGCGGCCCCTTCAGTCCGCCCAATGCCTGTCGAAGTGCAGGAGCAAAACCTGGATCCTGCCGGTCTTGCATCGCACGACGCGCGGCAACCCGCGCACCGAGACGTCCTGCGGCTACGCCAACCTGTGCGTACCGTGCTGCCCGTCCAGACAGGCGATTGCTGTCACGTTTCCTGTAATCGTCCATCAATCAACGTGACAACGCAGAGTACGACATGTCGTTCCTGAACATTTATCGAACAATCCAGTCGGGGATCACATGTTCTACACCACAAAGATCAGCGTGATCGAGGATGTCGGAATACTATAAGCCACATGTGAACATGGTGTTTTCAGACATTGTAATACCTCGCACTGCCCGTTGTGAATTCAGAATCAATCTGCGGGGTTCCCGGATACTGTATCGCGTCAACCCCCTACTCCGAACTCCCGGTGCATTGAAGGAGTCGCGAGATTGATCGTACCAGGCATCGCCGAACTGAGGCTCGAAAGGACTACTGCGCAACAACAATTGGCATCTTGTTAAACGTTGCGGCCTAAGTACTCATAACGAAAATTCCTGTTCAACTTTGTTCAACACGGATCCGAGACATGTTTCGAGGTGCGACCGGTCGATATGAAGTCACAAAGGGCGTTGCTTGCCCTGGGTCGTTTGGACAGCCTCTCCACGTTGCTCCCGGAGAAACATCTCGAGCTGAATACCTCTATGCGCAATGAGGCCGCCCTCTCGTCGCAGATCGCAGGCACGGTACTGCGCGTCCGCCAGGCCTTGACGGAACATCCAGTTGCCACAATCCCGCAATTGGCGCGTCACGCGGGACTTACCTAGCCTGCAACGGCCATGGCTGCCCTTGTGAATGCTGGCGTTGCTGGTGAGTTGACAGGCAAGAAGCGAAATCGCGTATTCGGTTATGGTTGCTATCTGTCTGTTCTCGGCGCGGGAACACAGGGCTCCGTATGCGACAGTTCTGAACGGTGCGGAAGAAACTGATTCCCGATGTTTTCGTGTTGCCCAAGCTGTTGTTCATTGCATAGGCTGACGATACCGGAATCGACGGAGTAGCCCGAACATGACATATGAAAACTGGCGCAGCATCCCCGAAATGTTCTTTGACATGGCGCAGCAATGCGGAGACCGTCCGTTCCTGTGGTCAAAGCATGACGGAAAGTATCATCCGCAAAACTGGCCGGCGGTCGAGGACGAGGTTCTCAGGTTGTCCGCGGGGTTGATCAGCCTCGGTGTTGAACCGGGATCGCGGGTCGTTCTTGTCTCGGAAAACAGGCCGAAATGGGTGATTGCCGATCTGGCGATCATGTCGGCAGGCGCCATAACGGTTCCGGCGTACACGACGAACACAACAGATCTTCACGAACATGTGTTACGCGACAGCGGCGCGTCGCTTGCCATCGTATCCAATGCAAAAATCGCGAAATACCTGCTCCCAGCCTGCGCTGCCACCGGTGTCAAAACGGTTGTTTCAATGGAGGATGTCGAAAGTACCAACGACGTCACCGTGGTGGGGTGGTCCGATGCGTGTCGCAAAATTGAACCGGAACGCGTCAAGTCACGGGTCGACTCACTGGAACGACACAATACCGCCTGCCTGATCTATACCTCTGGCACGGGTGGGCTGCCAAAGGGTGTCATCCTCTCGCACCGCGCCCTGCTTTCGAACATTCACAGTATCGAAAAGCAATTCAGGGACATTTTCTCGGGTGTCGAGACCTTCCTGTCCTTCCTTCCGCTGTCACATGCATACGAACACACGGCGGGATTCTGTTTTCCGATCTCGATCGGTGCGGAAGTCTATTACGCCGAAAGCACGGAAACCCTCGTCGCGAACCTGACCGAGGCACGCCCGACAATCATGACATGTGTCCCGCGCCTGTACGAAGTCATGCGCCAGCGCATCCTGACCGGTGTCGGTCGAGCCAGCAGTTTCCGACAACGCCTGTTCCACGCCGCCGTATCGCTCGGTACACGTCGCATACAGGGTGAGCATCTGAATCTCATCGAGAGAATCCAGGACAGAATCCTGGATCGGCTCGTGCGAAACAAGGTTCGAGACCGCTTTGGTGGACGCATCAAGGCATTGCTGTCAGGTGGTGCGCCACTGAATGTTGACGTCGGCACGTTCTTTTCGGCACTCGGACTTCCGGTTCTTCAGGGATACGGACAGACGGAGGCTGCTCCGGTCATTTCATGCAATCTGCTCGGAAAGGTACGACTTGAAACCGTCGGTCCGCCGTTACCGGACGTTGACGTACACATCGCCGAAGACGGGGAGATTCTCGTTCGCGGCGACCTGCTGATGGACGGATACTGGAATCTGCCCGACGTCACGTCCGAAACTGTGCGTGACGGCTGGTTGCATACCGGCGACATCGGTGAATTCGATGAAGCAGGTTACTTGAAGATCACGGACCGCAAGAAGGACTTCATTGTCAATTCGGGAGGTGACAACATCTCGCCGCAGAGAGTCGAGGGTATCCTCAATCTCGAATCGGGGATTTCGCAGTCAATGGTTGTCGGAGACAAGCGCCCTCACCTTGTGGCACTCATCGTTCCCGAAGAGGAATTCGTCACGTCGTATGCCCGAGACAACAATACCACACCGGATCTCGCCAACCTGAGGAACAACCCGGGATTTCAGGAAGCAATTGACGAGATGATCGAACACGCGAATAAAGGTCTTACCCCGGTCGAAAGAGTCAAGAGGTTCATCATCGCCAGCGAGCCATTTTCCATCGAGAATGAACAGATGACGCCAACCATGAAGGTCCGACGTCATGTCTTGCGTGAACTCTATGGCGACGCGCTCAAGGCGCTCTACCGGTAGACTTCCGGAAACTTGCACAAAACATACAGGGAGGCTGAACCGATGAACCGGGACAAGGGTGAAGTGGCGGTGGTTGTCGGTGCTGGCGCCGGGTTGGGAGCAGGGCTCGGGCGTCAGTTTGCGAGCGCGGGAATGGAAGTCGCGATTGCCTCGAGAAACTATCAGAACGCCCGTGATGTTGCGGCAGACATCGGCGCGGTTACACGGAGCGGCGGGGCCCATGCCTACGCGTGTGATGCAACCGACGAAGACGCAGTCAGGCAGTTCATGACAGGTGTGGAAAACGAAATTGGTGACCCGGATCTTGTTGTCTACAACGCTTCAGGATTTCTCAGGAGTTCCATTCTCGATATCGAGGTCGATGCGCTGGTTCGACAATGGAGTGTCACCTGCCTCGGTGCGTTCATTGTCGGGCGCGAAGCTGCGCAGCGCATGGTGAAACGTGGATCGGGCACCATCATCTTTACCGGCGCAACCGCGTGCTACAAGGGATCGGCGAATTTTGCCGGCTTCGCGATCGGCAAGTTCGGTCTGCGCGCACTGGCGCAATCAATGGCGCGAGAACTCGGACCAAAAGGCATTCATGTGGCACTGGTCAACATCGATGGCCAGATCAATGGCCCTGCGCACATGCACGAGGTAGCAGACCGCGGTCTGGCAAGTTTTCTCGACCCGGATGGAATCGCGGAAACCTATCTTGCACTCCATCGACAACATCATACAGCCTGGACGCACGAAGTTGACATGCGTCCGTCAATCGAACGCTGGTGATGGCCGTACCCGTGCGTTGGTTCCGGACCTTTGAGACGGTCCGAAACAGTCAGAGGTAAACTTCGCCCCTTTCCGCAGCTTCGTCCTTGCGTCTTTTTTCACCCGCCTCGAATTCAGCAATTTTCTCCGGCGTGGCTTTCTCCTGATATCTCGACTTGTAGTCGCCATAGGGCATGCCATAGACAACCTCACGGGCCTCGTCGTAGTTCATGTCATGCCCACGTGCTTCGGCCTCGGCGCGATACCACTTGGAAAGGCAGTTTCGACAAAAGTCGGCGAGATTCATGAGATCGATGTTCTGGATTTCCGGCTTGCGTTGAAAGTGGTCGCGCAGGCGGCGGAAGACAGCAGCCTCGATTTCGGTTTGCGTCGCGTCGTCCATTGTCAATCTCCCTGTCGTGATTCTCGCAAGTTGACCGCACGTCACGGTTCTCTGTGCAATCCCCCTCTGATTTACGCCAACCGACGGTACAGCGTCTGATCCGAAACGATCGGCAAAAGTGCTTCGTACACGATTTGCGCCCATCGCTCAGTACCGGTAGCGTCAGCAATCAGGTCCTGGCGGATTTCAAGCTGGGCACACGGCCTGCCGTGACGAGAGGCGTGCACAGGCATCGAGTAGCCAGCCGGGTTCATGGCCGAATAGGGTTCGTTGTCACCCACACACAGGCTTTCATGAGCCCGGAGAGCCTGGAGTAGAGGCTGGGCCATGCGACCATCTGCATGATCCCACAAGACTCCGACATGCCAGGGTCGCTGGAATCCATCCATGACCGGCGTGAAACTGTGCATCATGACAACCGCCGGA
Source organism: Alphaproteobacteria bacterium (assembly GCA_965200745.1). Lineage (GTDB taxonomy): Bacteria > Pseudomonadota > Alphaproteobacteria > SP197 > SP197 > SP197. The sequence goes on along the minus strand of CBDAUZ010000001.1, from coordinate 1,392,541 downwards.
GTCACATTGTCCTGCCTTTCCTTGTGATCGAGGAGTTCGGCAACGAACATATGATACGGATCGAAAATCTCCCGTACGCGTGCGTTTACGGCGCCGGACGACAGACCCCGGTTCCCGGGAACATCAACGCCGTCGCTGGAATCCGGGATCGATTGCTCGGACGCCGGATCCCGGTTGCAGTCAATCACGAGCCTGGAGTATCCGCAGAGAACGGCAACCGCATCAAATTTCTTGGCAAGGTGTTCGGTTACGTTGGCAATCCCGATGTCCCAGGCGATATGGCGTTCGAGTTCCTCAGGCGGGAGTCCCAGTGTTCCAAGTGCCATTGGAACACGTTTGCTGGCGTGGTCGCAGATGAGAACGAACGGCGTTCGGGCGTCAGGGTTGATGACGCTGTACGCAGGTCCGTCACCCTCACCAAGCAAGCGCTCTGCATGAACTGAGGCAGTCGCACGAGTCTCACTCATGTTTGCCCAGTCTGCGGTCATGCATGTCGATGTTCCTTGTAGGGGAGAGATTTCAGGTGAACCGGGTTACTACCACGAATCCGGCAACGGCGACTCACCGGAGTTGATACAAATCCAACCGTTTCTTCACAGCCGGCTTTCCTGGCCCAGGAGTCTGCGATCAGCACCAGAATCTGTCTGGTCCAGCACATGCGACCGGGAACTGATCCCGGGAAATGACGTACTGCCGTTGTCTGGTTTCTGCGGCAGACCATGCTGATTGAACTTCCCTTCTCGCTCTGTCAGTCTCGCATAGATTGGCAAACACAGGGTACACACGACCATCTTGCTACACATCATTGCGCAACTTCACCCTGGACATAGTCATCGCTCATCATCCCACATTGAGGAACCCGGTAATCATCAAGTCAGATCAGGTCGCGTTGCATGACGGGCATGATTGAAGAACCGCGTCAGCTTCTGGTCAGCCTCTTCAATTCGGCGGTTGAAACAGCCCGTCCTCGAGAACGATTGATTGCAGCGTTGCCTGACTCTCCAAGGGGTCGAACACTCGTGGTGGGTGCTGGAAAGGCCGCAGCAGACATGGCCAGCGTCGTTGAAAGGAACTGGTCAACGACACTGTCAGGACTTGTCATTGTTCCGTTTGATCACGATGTGCCGACCGAACGTATCGAGGTACGACAGGCTGCACACCCGGTTCCCGACTCGAGCGGTACAAGAGCCGCCCGTGAAATCCTTGAACGGGTTTCAGCTCTCGGACCCGATGATCTTGCGTTGTGCCTGATTTCCGGAGGCGGCTCGTCCTTGATGGCACTTCCCGCACCGGGCGTTTCGCTCGACATCAAGAAAGAGGTAACACGAAAGCTTCTGCGTTCAGGCGCCACGATTCACGAGATGAATTGTGTGCGCAAACATCTCTCCGCCATCAAGGGTGGAAAGCTTGCAGCCGCAGCGGCACCGGCGGATGTCGTGACTCTGCTGATTTCTGACGTCGCGGGCGATGACATCTCCGTCATCGCTTCCGGTCCGACAGTGGGTGATCCAAGCACGCGACAAGACGCACGCGAGATACTCGATCGCTACAGGATCAAGTATCCGGTATCGGTTACCCGATGGCTCGACAGCTCAGAAAGCGAAACACCCAAACCTGGAGATCAGGTGTTCAACCGTTCCAGATCGAAGATCGTGGCAACTGCGCGTGAATCACTGGAGTCAGCCGCCGATGCAGCGCGGCAGGCGGGATTGAAAACCGTCATTCTCGGCGACGAAGTAACCGGCGAGTCACGGGAGGTGGCAAAACACCAGGCCGAACGAGCGCTTGGCATGAAACCTGCCGATCGACCCGGGTTGATTCTTTCGGGTGGAGAAACAACGGTCACTCACCAGGGAAAGGGATCGGGCGGACCCAATCAGGAATTCCTGCTGGCGCTAGCCGTTGCACTCGATGGACATCCGCGTATACACGCGCTCGCCTGCGATACGGACGGAATCGATGGTGCGTCAGACGCCGCCGGCGCCTGCATTCACCCGGGCACGCTGGAACATGCTGCTTCGCGCGGCATCTCCGCAACACACATGCTTGAACGAAATGACAGCGGCAGTTTCTTTGCTGCTCTCGAGGACCAGATCGTCACGGGACCGACACACACGAATGTCAATGACTTTCGTGCGATCCTCGTAACCTGATCGTTTGCCGCCTGATCACGAAGACGGAGAGTTTCAACATGCGTCGTGAACGGCAGGCCAAGATTGTAGCGACACTGGGACCCGGAACAGCAACACCGGATACGATCGCGTCGTTGTTTGCCGCCGGCGCCGACGTCTTCCGACTCAACATGAGCCACGGTGACCACGATTTTCATCGCATGTGCAGGGAGACACTCAGTAGCCTGGAACGCAAGTTCAACCGACCCATCGGCGTCATGGTCGACCTTCAGGGTCCGAAATTCCGCATCGGAAAGTTCCTTCATGGCAGCGAGACGCTCATCAGGAATCAGCCCCTTACGCTCGACCTTGACGATTTGCCCGGTGACAGCAACCGCGTACCCCTTCCACACAGGGAAGTGTTCGCCGCCGTCACCGCCGGCAGCAAAATTCTGCTGGACGACGGAAGGGTCGTGCTGAGGGTCGAGTCAGCCGACACGCAAAGTGCGAAGACTGTTGTGGAGGTCGGCGGCACGCTTTCTGACAACAAGGGGCTCAACCTTCCGGGTGTTCGCATGCCGGTGAAGGCCATGACGCCCAAGGACAGGGAAGACCTGCTTCTGGCTCTCGAACTTGGCGCATCCTGGATTGCCCTTTCGTTCGTGCAAGGTCCCGAAGACGTCGCTGAGGCCGCCGAGCTCATTGCTGGTCGCGCAGCCGTCCTGGCCAAACTCGAAAAACCATCCGCCATCGAGTCTCTCGACGAGATCGTGAAACTGGCCGATGGTGTGATGGTTGCACGCGGTGATCTCGGTGTCGAAATGCCCCCGGAGGAAGTTCCCGGAATCCAGAAACGCGTTGTCAGGGCATGCAGGCAAGCCGGCAAGCCTGTCATTGTTGCAACACAGATGCTGGAATCAATGATCTCGTCGCCGACCCCCACGCGTGCCGAGGCATCAGATGTTGCAACTGCTGTCTACGACGGTGCCGATGCGTTGATGTTGTCGGGAGAAACCGCTGTCGGTTCCTGGCCTGCGGAGGCGGTCGCGATGATGAACAGGATCATGGTCGTTGTCGAAAATGATCCCCTGTATGATCCGCTTGCAACCGCACCCGAAGCAACCGGTGCAGATGCCATTTCAGCAGCGGCACGTCAGGCAGCACGCACAATCGGCGCAAAGGCCATTGTGACGTGGTCCGTGTCTGGCAAGACCACCCTCCGGGCATCTCGGGAACGGCCCGATGTACCCATACTCAGCCTTACGCCCAACATAGCGTCAGCGCAGCGACTGGCACTCGCCTGGGGTGTGCATTCGATTCACACGGAGGATGCACGAGAGTTTGTCGGCATGGTTGACCGTGCATGTGATACCGCCAAACGGGAAGGTTTTGCGATGGAAGGCGAATTCATCATCATCACCGCCGGCGTGCCGTTCGGAACACCTGGTTCGACCAATACACTCCGCATAGCGCGTGTAGGCGAAACCCGGTCTCCCTGACACCCGGTGTACCCTGCCGACGAAACCGTGTGCGGCACGCGCACAAGATCATTCGGTCTATCGACTGACCGTTCCCGCAGAATCAGGAAGAAACGAACCAGGTGGCCCGACGAGAAGCGGATCAGGTGTGGTCACAACTGTCGCGTCCTTGTCCGGATAGGGAAGCTGCATGAGAAAGTGCTGCATGCAGGCGATGCGGGCACGCTTCTTGTCATCTGACTTGACGATTGTCCACGGTACATCGGCAGTATTGGTATAGAAGAACATTGTCTCCTTGGCGTCAGTGTACGCGTCCCACTTGCTGCGCGACTCAATATCGACTGGTGAGAGTTTCCATCGTTTGAGCGGGTCGTCCTGACGCGCCTGAAAACGGCGCGCCTGTTCCACTCGTGTCACGGAAAACCAGTATTTGAACAGCCGGATCCCGCTGTTCACAAGCATGCGTTCAAGTTCCGGGCATTGACGAATGAACTCGAGAAACTCGGTCCGCTCACAAAATCCCATCACCCTTTCGACACCGGCACGGTTGTACCAGGACCGGTCGAACATGACGATTTCACCAGCTGTAGGCAATTGCTCGATGTAACGCTGGAAGTACCATTGTCCTCGTTCGCGTTCCGTCGGCTTTTCGAGGGCGACGAGTCGGGCACCGCGCGGATTGAGATGTTCCATGAACCGCTTGATCGTTCCACCCTTGCCCGCGGCATCCCGGCCCTCGAAGAGAATGACTATTCTCTTGCCATTCGTTCTCACCCAACGCTGCACCTTCAACAATTCAACCTGAAGTTGTGCCTTTTGTGCTTCATATGCTTTACGGCCAAGCTTGGTTTCGTACGGATAGCTGTTCTCCAGAGGCGTGGCGGCTACGTCCTGACCTTCCCGTTCATCCGATGTCAACTCGTTCATGGCATGCTTCCTCCAATACCGTATTGCCGATCTATTCTTGTTTTACCGTGTTCCGTTTGTCGGAACAGGCGTTCAATGTCGATCATTGCGCTCAACAACACCCTCTTTCATCACAAAGTCCACATCATAGAGCGCAGCAATCTCTTCGAGAGGATTCCTCGGCACAGAAATGATGTCTGCCAGCATTCCTTCAGCGAGCCTGCCTGTGTTTTTCAATTGCAGCAAATCAGCGCCATTGACAGTCGATGCCCGAATGGCCTCGGCGGGTGCGAAACCGCACTTTTCAACCATGAGAACCACTTCCTGCATGTTCTCGCCACAATGATTGCCCGGTGTCCCGACATCTGTTCCCATCGCAACCTTCACGCCGGCCTTGCGCGCGCGTGTGAGTTGTCTGCACCGCAACGCCTCCAGTTGAACATAGCGTTCCCGAACGTGTGGCACGGCCTTTTCAGCGAATTCGGAATTCTTGAGAAAGGCGTGCGCTGTGCAGAATGTGGGCACCAGAAAGGTCCCATGTTCAACCATCAAACGGCGCGATTCGTCGCTCATCCATGTTCCGTGTTCGATACTGCGGCAACCGCCAAGGATAGCGTTCCGGATGGCATCATCGGCATGTGCGTGTGCCGCAACATGCGTAAAATTGTCACCCGCAATCATGACCGCGGCCTCGATCTCGTCCGGGCGCATCTGGATGGCGTCAGCCCGCTCGTATTCGCTTGAGTTGACAGCGCCTGACGCAAGAATCTTGATCAGGTTGGCGCCCGCGGCGAGTTGCTTTCTGGCACCTTTTCGCACTTCCTCGGGTCCGTCGACCTCTTCGTACATGCCCGGATACCAGGAACGGGTAGACGTTGTAATCGACAGGATCTTGCCGGCGCAAAACAGCCGTGGCCCCCGGATCTTGTTCGCGCGAATGGCTTCCCGTACGGCAATTTCATGATAATCCCATCCTCCGACGTCCCGCGCGGTCGTGATACCGCACATAAGAAGCCGTGTGGCGTTCCATGCTGCATGGATCGCAATGGTGCCGGGCAAGGCGTTTCGCCAGTGACTGTCGCCCGCCGCAAGTTCCGTATCGAGTGTGATGTGAACGTGATTGTCGATAAACCCGGGAAGCAACCACCTTTCACTCATGTCGACCCGGTTTGCACCGGTCGGGGCTTTTCCGAATTCAGCAATCAACCCGCCACTGACACGAACATCTCCCGTTCGGAATGTGCCGGCGTCGACGTCAAACCAATGTCCACCTGCAAGCCACATCAGCAGTCATCCTCCATCCGGATCATGAACATGCGCACAGGTCAAGGCAGTCGCAGGTCAGAGCGGAAATGCGTTCTGTTCGCGAACGACTCCTTATCGAGCTGAAGGCCGTCATGGTTGCACAAAACGCGTGTGAAATTGTAGGAAAACCGTTGAATTCTGCTGACCGATTCCAAGGGTCTGCCAGATTCTGTCGACAACAGAGTCGATTTGACGCGAAGGGTCGTCGTCATTGCCCTTGCAGTTTTCGCGATACCACAGCGATGTACAGCCCGAACCCGCCCAAATGCGGTTCGGCGGAAACCGCTCGCCCACACGGGTCTTTAACGATGTCATAGTCGGACGATCATGGTTGTTCACTGAATTTCCGTGAACCAGTGCTTGTTCCCGTTGAATCACATTGCGACGCCTGAATACACTTCATATAGTGCAGATACAGGACATTCGGTGTCGTTCGGCCACACGCGTGCCGAAATTCAGATAACACCGGTCGACGCGTTGTCATTCAACCTTGAACAGGGAACACCGTCGATGGAGAACCTCGATTTCAGCAAGTCGGCCCGGTTTTTCAAGGGCAACATGCACACCCATTCGACGAATTCGGATGGCGATCATGCACCCGACATCGTGTGCAAGGCATACCGTGACGCAGGATATGATTTTCTGGTCCTGACCGATCACTTTCTGGAACACTACGGTTTCCCGATTACGGACACGCGTCCTTACCGGACCGATAAATTCACAACGATTATCGGTGCCGAACTTCACGCACCGGAGACTTCCGCAGGCGAGATCTGGCATATCAAGGCAATAGGACTGCCATTTGACTTTCCGATGCTGCAGCCCGGAGAAACAGGACCTGAAGTGGCACGTCGTGCCTGGGAAGCCGGTGCCTTCATCGGTATCGTCCATCCCTCCTGGTACTGTCTTACCCATTCCGATGCGCATGCGTTGCCGTTCGCCCATGCGGTTGAGATCTACAATCACGGCAGTGCCGTGGAAAACGACCGCGGGAACGACTGGCCGTTTCTCGATATTCTGCTGAATGACGGCTGGAAGCTCTCGGGATATGCCGTGGACGACGCCCACTGTCTCACGCATGACTGGCGTGGCGGGTGGGTGATGGTTCAGGCGGAAGAAAACGAACCGGACCTGCTTCTCGATTCCATCAAGAACGGCCGATACTACTCCAGCCAGGGCCCGGAGATTCACGACATAACGGTAACCGACAACACGGTGCGGGTTCGCAGTTCACCGGCGGAATGGATGACTATCCTGGGACGTGGATCACGGTCCGAGGCGATTTCGGGAAACGGAATTCAGAACGCGGAATTCGATCTCTATCCGTTTGAGAACGACTGGTTTCGCATCACCGTTGCCGATGCAGATGGCAAGCGCGCCTGGTCCAATCCCTACTGGCTTGGAGAGAATTGAAACCGTCCGTCCTTGTCGCACGCGCACTCACGGCGACACCGCGGTCTCTCTCGCGGCCAATTCCTTTCTGAGTGCCTGTTTGTCAATTTTACCGATCGGGAGACGCGGCAGCTCGTTACAAACCTCGAACGTTTTCGGGATCTTGTAGTTTGCCAGTCGGTCGCGACACCAGTTGCGCAGCAGTTCCTCTTCAACCTGTGTCCCGGGAAGTGGCTCGACGAATGCGTGGCCAACCTCGCCGAATACCGGATCCGCCACCCCAAGAACCGCGACGAGACCGACCTCCGGGTTTTCCTCCAGCACAATCTCGATCTCACGCGGGTAGATGTTGAAACCGCCCGAGATGAACATTTCCTTGGTCCGGCCCACTATCTCGAGATTGCCATCATCAAGGACCTTGACGACATCGCCGGTGCGAAACCATCCATCCGGTGTGTATGCGTCTCGCGTTGCCTGTTCGTCGCGATAATACCCTGCCAGAAGCCAGCTTCCGCGTGCCTGGATTTCTCCCTGTTCACCAGCGTGGGCGATCTTGCCGTTCTCGTCAGCAACACGAATGTCAAAACCCGCGTGCAGCTTGCCGATTGTCCGGCTGAGTAGAGCGCGGGATGCACCAGCGTCACTATAGGAGACATAAAGCCCGAGTTCGGTCATACCGAAACTGGTGCGAAGTTCACACGACAGTTTTTCCAGGCGCTCAACCAGTGACTCAGCCATCGGCGCACCACCCCAAGTCAGGTACTTGAGTCGCGAGAGGTTGTGACATTCAAGATCCGGGTGGTTGGCCATCATGTGAAACTGAACCGGCGACCCCAATACATGGTCGATCCTTTCGGTTTCCAGCAACCGGATCAGGTCACCGGGATCAAAACGGTCCTGGAAGACCAGTGTTCCACCGGCGTAGAGGCCGAACACCGCGGTCATGCCTATGCCTGCGATGTGGTTGACCGGCATCATGTGCAGAACGCGCGGTCGGGTCATGGGCCAGTGTTGAAGCTGCACGGCAGCGCCCGTCAGCAAGGCCCGGTGCCGAACCATCGCGGCCTTGGGCTGACCAGTCGTTCCAGAGGTAAAGATGAGGACGGCTGTATCATCGGCAGTAACGGCGTCTCGTGCGCTGGCAAGCGTCGAATCTGGAATGTTGCCCGCTTTTGAAAGAAACTCATTGACCGGTACGGAACCAGGCAATTCGTCATCCAGTAGAACAAGAGACCTGATGGACGGATTTTGTTCCCGCAGACTCGTCAGTTCATCCACGTAGTCACGTCCATGCAGATGACGAAACGCCACAAGTACGACGGGTTCCGAGAGGCCCGTTACATGCTGGAACTCGCGAAGCCGATAGCGGGGATGAAATCCTGTCCAGATAGCACCGATGTCCGTCGCGCCCACCAATACCGCCAGCCATTCAATGCAACCCGGTGCAAGCATGGCGATGCGGTCGCCCTTTTGAACGCCAGCTGCAAGAAGTGCTTTCGCCCAGGTTTCTGACGCCTGTTCCAGTTCCCCGTATGAGATCCGGGTGTCATTGTGAACGGCTGCCTCCTGATCAGGCTGACGCTGCGAATGCCACGCAACGCATTCACCGATACGCGACGCACCACAGAGCACATTCAGATCCGTCGACAAGTCATTCGAAACCATGCAGCCCATCCACACCGGGATTGCACACCGGAATTGATGCCTGCGCGTGAAACCCGGAGATCATTGAATGATCACCACTCTGATGTCAGATGTCTGGTGAACCGAGTCCACCACCACCCGGGAGTTCCAGTATCAGTCTGTCTCCTGCCGGTACGATCTGTTTGCCCTTCCCCTTCAGGGTTTTTCCACTGGCCAGGCGGATTGCCCCGGGTGCAGCATCACCACCGCCCTGTCGACCACGCGCGGGATGGTTGATCCTGTCGAAAAGCGCCAGAACGGCGAACGGAGCGCCTTCTGCATGTTCAACTTCAATTGTTTGACCATCACCGCCCCTGTACTTTCCGGCACCGCCTGAATCCGGTCGCAATTCCTTGCGTGTGAATATGACTGGCGCGATCGACTCCGTGATTTCTACCGGCGTGTTTCTGACACCCGAAGGAAACGCCGTTGCGGAGAGGCCGTCCTTGCCGGGACGCGCACCGGTTCCACCCGAGTGGAAAACCGTCACGGAAAACGGCGTTGCCTGGCCATAATCGTGATTGCCCGTCACACCGTGACCACCAAGGAGAGACGGATTCCACAGACTGGAACTGCCTTCGGCCGGCACACTGCCGGGCTTGATCTGATCAAGACAACCCAGAACGACATCGGGGAGCATCTGCCCTATGACATGGCGTACCGTCACCGCGCAGGGACGCGGCGCATTAAGTATGGAACCTGATGGTGCACTGATCCGCACAGGTTCAAGTGAGCCGGTGTTGTTCGGGACCGTACGGCCAATCATGCTTCTGATGCCGAAACTTGCGTAGGCTTGCGTGTACGTCAGTGGAACATTGATTCCCCAGGGGGATACAGCAGACGTTCCATCAAAATTCACATCAATTCCGTCATCACCGATCGAAAGTGCTGCCTTCAGCAGGACGGGACTGTCGTACCCGTCGATAGTCATTTCCTGTGACCAGGTTCCTCGCGGCAACTGTCGTATTTCGCGCAACATCGCGTTTCGCGAGGTTTCGATTATGTGCTCCGCAATTTCATCGAGTCCGTTCATGCCGAACTCGTCCATCAACTCGCGGAGTCGACGACATCCGACCTCGTTGCTTGTCACGAGTGAATAGAGATCACCGGTGACCTGCACGGGCTCGCGAACATTGGCACGCACGATATCGAACACGCTCCCGACAGGTTCGCCGCCGTCAAACAGGCGCATGATCGGGATGCACAATCCCTCCTCGAATACCTGACCCGCATCCGGCCCGAAACCGGGGCCGCCGATGTCCACGACATGGACCGTGGATGCAAAGATCCCGACGGGTGCACCATTCCTGAAGCACGGGGTGACAATCGTGAAATCGAACAAATGTCCCGTTCCAAGCCACGGATCATTGGTAATGTAGACGTCGCCCTCTTTCATGGAGGGGACAGGGAATCGTTCGAGGAAGTAATTCACCGCTGCGGCCATCGCATTGACGTGACCGGGCGTTCCCGTCACCGCCTGCGCCAGCATGCGGCCGCGCAGATCGAAGACACCGGCCGAAAGGTCACCAGCTTCGCGAACCGTTGTCGAAAACGCAGTCCGGATGATTGCCTGTGCCTGCTCCTCGACAACGGCAATCAGTCTGTCCCACAGAACCTGATGCCGCAAACCGGAACCGAGGTTGCTGGTTGCCCTTTCCCTTCTTGTCAGAACGAGATTGGAATCCGGATCGACGTCGCAGTGCCAGCCTGGCGGCACTATGGTTGTGGTTTGTGTTTCAGCGATGGCAGCCGGCCCGTCTATTTGTGTGCCCGGTTTCAGCGCATTGCGACGATAGATTGCGGACGAACGGGCACCCGAATATCCGGGGTACGTGATCGGTCGGTGCGATTCTGACCTTGCAGCAATAGACGCATCCAGAGGCCCCTGTACGCTGTTACCAAAATCACGTAATGCCCTTACGGTCACGGACCAGGTCAGGACCTCGACCTCCAGACCGGGAACAGTTCGACTGAATTGCGCCTTGTACGCCTCTTCGAACAGTTCTGTGACAAGACCGGCATCATCATCGGTGAACGATCGCAACGGCAGATCGATCCTGACTTCATGCCCCTGACCGGTATAGCGCGCGAACGCATGGCGCATGACCCGCACATCGCGTCGCGGTGCACCGAGTGCAACAACGCCACGTGCCTCACTTTCCATATCTTCAAACAGTGCGCTGATGGTCCTGGCCGGAAAGGCCGAGAGACGCGTGTAATGACTTCTCACGACCTCGTAGGCGACAGGCGCCAGAAGGAAACCGACGGCAGAACCGACCCCCGCGTTGTCCGGTACCACGACTCTTTCAATGTCCAGTTTTTCCGCAAGACGGGCAGCATGGAGCGGTGCAGCACCACCGAACGCGACCATTGTGCGCTCATGAATCTCCATCCCGCGTTCAATCGCATGAACCCGGGCAGCCGATGCCATGTTCTCATCGACAATTTCCACAAGCCCCATCGCAGCAGCGTCCGTATCGCAACCAAGGAACTGCCCAAGGTGACTGTCGAGCGCTCCACTCGCCGCATCTGTCGAAAGAGGGATCGACCCGCCGGCGAGCGAGTCCGGTGCCAGACGACCAAGCAACAGATTGGCGTCGGTAACCGCGGGGTGTTCGCCTCCTGATCCGTAACATGCCGGGCCGGGTTCGGCACCCGCACTTTCAGGTCCCACCTTTATCCGACCCAGATTATCGACCGATGCGAGTGAACCGCCGCCCGCACCGATCTCGACCATTTCGACAACGGGGATCTTGAGCGGAATACCACTTCCCTTCATGAAACGATGCGAACGGTCAACCTCGAACAATCGGCCGAGGAGCGGTTCTCCGTTATCAAGGAGGCAGATCTTCGCAGTCGTCCCTCCCATGTCGAAGCTCACGATCTTGCTCTCGTCGAGCCGTCGGGCGATTTCTCCGGCGAGAACGGCACCGCCTGCCGGACCTGACTCGACGAGACGGACCGGGAACTCCAGCGCGGTCTCGATCGTGACAAGACTGCCTCCCGAGGTCATCAGCAGGCACGGGCAGCGGAATCCGTGGTCGTCCAGCCGGACACGCAGATCTTCAAGATATCGTCCCATCACGGGTTTGATGTACGCGTTGGCAACTGTTGTCGTTTGCCGTTCGTATTCCCTGATTTCCGGACAGACCTCGCAGGAAAGCGAGATCGGCATTGCGGGAAAACGTTCCTGCAACAATTCCCGGATTCGAAGTTCGTGCCGGGGATTTGCGTAGGAATGCAGCAATCCGACTGCGACGCTCGAAACGCGCCTTTCCGCCAGATCATCAAACCATTCGCGAACGACATCTTCATCGAGATCCGACAGGATCTCACCGCGTGCGTTAATCCGCTCTGACACCGGGAGTCGCAAATCCCGTCCGACAAGCGGCCGCGACCTGTCTGCCATGATATCGTACTGATCGAACCGGCTTTCACTCGCGATTTCCAGTGAATCGCGGTGACCCTGCGTGACGAACAGTGCTGTCAGAGATCCCTTGCGCTCAATGAGTGCATTGGTTGCAAGGGTGGTTCCATGCAAGATGAGGTCTACATCCGACGGATCGGTTTTCGTTTCTCCCAGCACTGTCTGAACACCCTGAAGGAAGCCCTCAGCTGGCATCGTTGGCGTTGTGAGAACCTTGTGCGTCGTCTCCTGACCGTCGCGATCAAGTACGATATCTGTAAAGGTACCGCCGATGTCCACGGCGAGACGTATGCGCATTTACGTTCCTTGATGAATCGATGTTTCCCTACAAGTAAAGGTATCCGGCATCAATGCAAACACGGACGGGCACAAATCGTACACTCCCTGAAACCCGGCGCTGCTGCAGGTCTCACAACTGTGATGTTGCGACGAACGCGATCGAATTACGACCCCGGTTTCAAGCCATGATGCATTGTCGACGGGCCGACAACAGACTACGAAGGCGGTTCTGATACTAGAATGGTGTACCGAGACAATTACGGGTTGTTCTTTGTCGTGGTTACGCCTGATCGCTTACAACGCCCGTGAGTGGTCTCGGTCCCCTCCGGATTGGGGTTTTGGATCCATCCAGTTTAACACATCTTGCGAGACCACTCGACATATGGATCAAGCTCTTACAGGTGTTTCAGGTCTGCGGAAACGGACAAAACGAGATACTCACGGGCTTTGTGTCGTAGTCCGGTGCAATCTGCAGACGAATGATCCGGTCAGTTACAAGGCGCCCGTCATGTCTCCGTCGACAAACTCAACCGCACGGCGTGGCACCCCCTTGTAGACGCTCATGAGAATATCGTCCTGAAGGAAATAGTGCCGACATGGTTCCTCGCCCCAGGCGACGACGTGCCAGCAAACGCCACCCTCTTCGTCGATACTCCATTGACCTTCGTGATGAACACCATTCCAGACTGTCGTCAGGCTGAAATCAGGAGCGTAGTAGACAGCACCTTTGGGATCGAGCATCGCAGTCTTGCCCGAAACAAGCCTGGTGGTCTCCTCCGGAGTAAAGAGATTCAGAGCAAAGTCGGGATCAATCTCTTCGGCGGCATCAGGCGGTACAGCATCGGCCTGCATAAAATCGAGCGTGTTGCCCTCGTATCGCTTCGGCGCCGGGCCTGTTTCACCCTCGTAGACAAAACTGACGACATCACAGTTATCATACTACGATTCTTCAAAGGAAAAGGAAGAACAGGCCCCCGTGGACCACCACCCCGTGGGCCACGACAATTTGTCATCGCTGGTGACCGACCAGGCGTAAGCGTAAGGCGCAACCCACAGGGGGGATAATGCGCCGGCCTCGCGGTACAATATGCCATTGTCGTTGTATAATGTGCCGTCCCTGTGATACAATAATCCGTCCCTGAAGCACAATATGCTACCGTCGTGGTAATATGGCAGCGCCGTTCGGTCCCCAGGCTAGTCGTGTCATGCCGTGGTTATTGAATTCGAATGCGGGTAACGGTTCGAGATTGGCTAACGACGGTTCGGCATAGGTAATCGACGGTTCGGTAAAGGTAAACTGCATTGCATCTTCTTTCGACGTGTCTCCACCGTCCTGTGCGAATGGTGACAACAGGGCAGCAGCGATAGCTAGTACGCCACCGAGGGAAACAAGTGCGCCACCGAGGGAAACACTCCAAAAATCTAACTTCATCGATCCTTCTCCTTTCCGATTGTTGCTACCATCATAAAGGTCTGACCGCTGCTGACATTGTGGGCCGTCAGCGCTTGATCCACATGTCGAGTGGACTCGCAAGATCTGGTATACTAGGTGGACCGTGAACCACAATCCGGAGGGAACCAAGACCACTTCACAGGCATTGTAAACGATCAGACGGCCATCGGCAAAACAATCTTTACGGACGCGGAATGGGCTTTCATCGAACTGCTGCCCAAGCAGGGCAAGATGGGTCGTCCGCGCAAGACCGATCTGCGGTCGACGCCATCTGGTACATCCTCAGCACGGGCTGCCAACGGGCGCTTCCCGGTGAAACTCCACCATTTTCAACGGTCCTGAACTATTTCTACGGGTGGCGTCGCAGCGGAGTTCTTGACAGGGTCGTGCAGCACTTGCGGGATCGGGTGCGGTGCTTATCGGGACGCTCTGCGGAGCCGTGCATGGCCGTGATCGACAGCCAGTCGGTGAAGACCACGGAGAGTAGCGGTCCCTGTGGCTATGACGCGGGCAAGAGGATCAAGGGCCGCAAGCGGCACATTGCCGTGGACGCGCAAGGCAGCCCGATTGTCATGCTGGTTCACCCGGCTGACGTCCAAGACAGGGCGGTGTCCTGGAGGTTGTCATGCAGCTGTTGGCGCCGACGATCTCCAAACTGTATGCCGATGGTGGCTATGCGGGGCCGAAACTTCGCAAGGAGATCCGGGAACAGGGCCTGCCAGACATCCTCGAGATTGTGGAAAAATCGAAGGATACCAAGGGCTTCACGGTGTTGCCCCGCCGGTGGGTCGTGGAGCGGACCTTTGCCTGGATGGGCCGATGCCGTCGCTTGTCGAAGGATTACGAACGCCACACTGACAATGCCTTGGCCTGGGCGCCATTGGCCGCCTGTCGATTTCTTGTCTGGCGCGTTAAGCAACTCCATGAAAATTTTCACAGATACAACATAGACTTATGATTCCTACTCTCTGGGATCGCTTGCGTAAAATACAAGGAAAATTTGAAATCGAAGTGGAAGAGCACAACGGCGAGGAGGAAACCGAACGCGAGGCAGAACGCATCGCCCAAGCAATGGTTGAAGACGAAGAATTCATCGAGTCGATTGATTGGGAGATGAACGAGAGCAGAGAGGATTGGAGTCAAGCAGACGCATCACGCGGGAAACGAACGGAGACACTCGCCGACCCACGTATCGACAACATCGTGGACTACCGGTAACTCCTCGACGACTTGGTCCGGAACCTCACAAGGAAAAGATACTCAGGAGCAGACCACCGTCGAGAACGCCAACGAAGTCGGCAGGAGAACAAGACGCAGGACAGACCAAAGCGACCAGGGAAGCCCAAGAAGATGAGACGAACACACTGGAGAAGAAGGCTCGATGTCGCTCTCGCGACGGTAGCAATGCTCACCATCGAAGCCACGGTTGGCACGGCTGCCGCCACAGCGACAACACCCGCAACGCAAGCCGAACACCTGGACGGATCAACCCTGATCGGACTGACCATCGTGATCGTCATCGGATACCTCCTCGTACGGGGACTGTCTGGAAAATCCCCGAGACACGAATACAACCCGCCCCCCTTGTCCGAAAAGGCAGACAGCAGTATCCGCAAGCAGCTATCCGGGAAGGCCTTCGTCACCGACGGCGACGGGATCAGAGTGTGCGGGCAGGAGGTCCGGTTCGCCAACCTGGACGCACCCGAGTGGGATCAACTGGCAAAACACGCAGATGGCTACTGGTTCAGGCACGGCAGACACGTAAAGAACGCATTGATCAGGAAGATCAGTGGGAAGGACGTCGTGGTCTACATCGAGGAATACGACAAGTTCGGACGCGCCGTTGGCACCGTGACGTGCAACCGTGAGGACATCGGCGCATGGCTCGTACGCGAAGGACACGCAGTCGCCTGCTACGGACCCCGATACAAGAGCATCGAGCAGGAGGCGAAAGCGGCCAGGAAAGGCATGTGGAGCCATGCCGTGAATATCGATCCGAGACAATGGCGCCACCGCAAGAAGAGCCATCAGCAAGAGACCTCCGGACAACGCACGTACAGCTCCACGACACCACGAAAATCAGTCCGAGCGCCACGGAAAAGGGCACGAGGGTTCCAGATACCACGGAGAAAGACACGAGCCATCGTGCGCCTGTTGCTCCGATAGGCACCCAACCGACATCAGAGCCGCATCAGGCCACAGCGTGTCGAGGGGGCCGAGCCGGCACCGATACGCGATCACACCGATCGCGAGCCCGCAACCACGGCCCAGAATGCCCGCTTACGTTTGGCCTGAGGACTCGGAGCTTGATCAGCAACTCTGCGATACGCAGAAGTTATCAGCGATAGGCATCCACGATACCAGCGAGACGTCGCCGAATCGGTCTTGACCCCGGACGCCTCGTTCACGCAGGCAGCACCCTTCAGTCTCCTGTCAATCGCTACCCTGGAGTCAGGCCGAGACGTGCGATGTGCACGCCGGTGCCCCCTTGAAGATACTGTCGAGCGCAAGATCTGTGCCGGAAAACCCTGGTGTGCACAACCAATGCCATGCTGCAAGCAGATCAGGATCCACCTTTTCCATGGCTGCACACTCGTCACTGAAGAGTGCAGTGCTCATCGCGAGTCAAGTTCGGGATCGTTTACCCGACCGCGCCTGATGCCACCATCCTGGCCATGTTTGACGAGATGGTGATTGGGATTGCGGGGAAACGCGAGCGGGCCAAGACGCAAGGTATCGACCACAGGCAGATTCAGAAGCTTGAGGTCAGGCTTCACTGCCCACGGGTGGTACAGATCAAATTCAATCAGATTGTGTCCGAGAACAAACCCGACGCCACGTGCGAAGGTGTCGCGTTTTCTCAATGCGGTAGCGAGGTCACCGCTGAAATGCACATAGGGCTGGTCGGTATCGGTTCGCACCGCCGCGAAAGCTCGTATGCGTTCGTTCTTGGCAAGCTCCAGGTCCAGCGAAAGGCAACGTGTCGCGATGGATCAATCCATCTTCGAACGGATAACTGCTCACCAGACATGACGGGTCGACACCTGTTCCGACAAACGCGCAATCTGACGGAATCGTTGTGAACTGAAGAATCCGTTACAGGTGTTTCAGGTCTGCGGAAACGGACAAAACGGAATACCCACGGGCTTTGTGTCGTAGTCCGGTGCAATCTGCAGACGAATGATCCGGTCAGTTACAAGGCGCCCGTCATGTCTCCGTCGACAAACTCAACCGCACGGCGAGGCACCCCCTTGTAGACGCTCATGAGAATATCGTCCTGAAGGAAATAGTACCGACATGGTTCCTCGCCCCAGGCGACGACGTGCCAGCAAACGCCACCCTCTTCGTCGATACTCCATTGACCTTCGTGATGAACACCATTCCAGACTGTCGTCAGGCTGAAATCAGGAGCGTAGTAGACAGCACCTCTGGGATCGAGCATCGCAGTCTTGCCCGAAACAAGCCTGGTGGTCTCCTCCGGAGTAAAGAGATTCAGGGCAAAGTCGGGATCAATCTCTTCGGCGGCATCAGGCGGTACAGCCTCGGCCTGCATAAAATCGAGCGTGTTGCCATCGTATCGCTTCGGCGCCGGGCCTGTTTCACCCTCGTAGACAAAACTGACGACATCACCGTTGTGATAATACGCTTCACAGGAAAGCTCACCCCAGACCTCTATGTGCCAGCACAATTCGCCATCGCTGGTGACCGACCAGGTGCCGGTTTCACGCACACCATCCCACAGGGTGTCGAGTGTGCCGTCCTCGTCGTAGAAGGCACCACCGTTCGGTTCCCAGTCCTGGGTCATGCCGGCAAGATAGTTATAGAGTTCGTCACGGGTAAACGGTGTTGCATCTTCTCTCAGCGTGTATCCGTCGTCCTGTGCCTGTGCGACTGGTGGTAACAAGGCGGCAACAAGAACCAGTGCGCCACCGAGTGACATATTCCGGATATTTGAAAATAACTTCATCGATCCTGCTCCCTTCCCTTAAACGTCGAGTAACAATGCAACGAATCGAGCAAGTTGCCACGGTATCGCTTCGGCGCCGGTCTTGTTTGATCCTCGTAGACAATACTGACGACATCACCGTTGTGATAATACGCTCCACAGGAAAGCTCGCCCCGGGCCTCTATGTGCCAGCACACTTCGCCATCGCTGGTGACCGACCAGGTGCCGGTTTCACGCACACCATCCCACAGGATGTCGAGTGTTGCGTCCTCGTCGTAGAAGGCACCGTTCGGTTCCGAGACCTGGGTCATGCCGGCAAGATATCTATAGAGTTCGTTTTGGGTAAACGGCGTTGCTTCTTTTCTCAGCGTGTATCCGCCGTCCTGTGCCAGTGAGACTGGCGGCAACAAGGCACCATAATTCGGTTCCAACGAAACATCGAGCAAGTGCCGTGGTATCGATTCGGCGCCGGGAATACTATTACACCCCCTAAGCCGACATCACCGTGGTATCGCTGGTGGCCGACCAGCTTCAGCGCCGGGCCTGTTTGACCCTCGTAGACAATACTGACGACATCACCGTTGTGATAATACGTTCCACGTAGAATACGATACACTGCACAGGGACCTCACCCCAGGCCTCTATGTGCCAGCACACTTCGCCATCGCTGGTGGCCGACCAGGTGCCGGTTTCACGCACACCATCCAACAGGGTGTCGAGTGTGCCGTCCTCGTCGTAGAAGACACCGTTCGGTTCCCGAGATCTGGGTCTCGCCGGCAAGATAGTTAGAGATTTTGTTTTGGGTAAACGACACTGCATCTTTTCTCAGCGTGTATCCATCGTCATGTGCCAGTGCGACTTGCGGCAACAAGGCGGCATCAGTCGATACAGTAGATATGTACGGCAGTAATTCAGCAGATATGATTGGCAGTAATCTGATAAAGTTGCCATGGAATCGCGCCGGCGCCGGGAATGTTTGACCCTCGTAGACAATACTGACGCCATCACCGGTGTGATAATACGCTTCACAAAGAAGCTCACCCCAGGCCTCTATGTGCCCTATGTGCAGGCACACTTCGCCATCGCTGGTGACCGACCAGGTGCCGGTTTCACGCACACCACGATCCCACCACAGGACGTCGAGTGTGCCGTCCTCGTCGTAGAAGATAATCTGGGTCAAGCCGATCGGTGGTACCCAATTGCCGATAGGTGGTACCGAACTGTGGAAATCATCCAACGGGTAGTGAGGATCCCACGGGATGTCGAGTGGGCCGTCCTCGACGTAGAAGCGAGCGAACGGCACCCGGAACTGGGTCTTGCCGGCAAGATAGTCACGGAGTTCGTTCTGGGTAAACGGCGTTGGCGTTGGAACAGTTAGCGGCGGGTATCCGCTGTAGTGTGCCTGTGCGACTGGTGGCAACAAGGCGGCAACAAGAAACAGTGCGCCACCGAGTGACATACTCCGGATATTTGAAAACAACTTCATCGATCCTGCTCCCTTCCCTTAAACGTCGAGTGACAACGCAACGAAACGGTTGCAACCGGGCAGAATGTGCGCGTTCCGCTTGTTACTACCGTCATCAAGGTCTGAACCACCGCTGCTGACATTGAAGGCCGTCAGGTGTGTTTTTCGGCAGGCTGACGAGCGGTATTTTTTTGACGGAATCAATGCGCAACCCCGCTTCCGGAATGTGTTGTGGATACGCATCCAATCGATGACGAGACACTCAGCCATCCTGAAAGAATACCCGATCATGTTTGAACGGGTTGTCGCGGTCGATTGTGGCATCGAGTTCGCGTGCATAGCGATGGCCCGAAAACACAGCACCGGCAATAATCGCCGGCGCATTGCAATCCCCGATCTGTGCAACTGATCGCGGCGCGATTTCGACGCTATCCTCACACATTACAACAAGCGAATGATAAAGTCCATCGTTCGGCTGTCGTGTTGTCACAAGCACGATAGCGTCGGCCTCAACCGCAGTTTCGCGTCCTGTATACTCACAGACCAGAATTGCTCTGGTACCATCGAAGGCTGCCAGATTATGACCGGCCTTCATGTCGACGCCGGCCTCCAGAAGTTTCGTCTGTGAACGCCAACGATCCTGGGTGTGAACGGACCACGGTGCGATCATGTCTTCGGGTGAAACCAGCGTCACCGGTACACCAGACTGCCTGATCCGTTCGGCCAACACGGACGCCATGTAGTAATGATCATCGTCGAAAATGGCGACAGGGCCCTCCGGCAATCGCCCTGCCATGATGTCGTCGGGCGTGTAGACCCTCTCGATCGGATCGAGTGAAGTGATACCATTCGGGTTTGCGGATCCGTAACCGTCCCGTCTCCACGTCGAACCGGTGGCCACGGCAACATGGTCTGCACCGACTGCCAGGACATCTGTGGCGTTCATGTCGCTCTCTCGAAAAACCTCGACATTGTCGAGCCTCTCGATCTGTGTCACCCGGTAATCGCGCACACGAATCCATTCACTCAGGCCTGGCAATCGGGCCTCACGGCTCACGCGTCCACCAAGTTCCCGGGTCGCCTCGGCCAGTGTCACGTTGTAACCCCGTGCGCCCAGCGCCCGCGCCGCCTCGAGACCGGCAGGACCCGCACCGACGATCAACACACTTGAGTCAGATCCGCGGGGTTCGATCGTCTCGGGATGCCAGCCACGTCGCCACTCCTCGCTCATCGTCGGGTTCTGCGTGCAGCGGATCGGGAAACCCTTGCCGTCGCCGACGTAGCAGATGTTGCATCCTATGCATTCGCGTATCTCGTCAACACGGCCTTCCTCGATTTTCCTGGGCAGAAACGGATCTGCAATGGAAGGGCGTGCTGCACCGATAAAGTCAAGAATACCGCGTCGGATCTGGCTCGCCATCATATCGGGTGATGTAAATCGTCCGACAGAGACAACAGGTTTGCTGGTCAGCGCCTTTATACCGGCAACATATTTTTCCAGTGCACCCTGTGGTACGAAGCGGGAAAGCCCCATCTCGTAGCTGTAGTCGGCGACGTTCATGTCCCAGAGATCGGGCAGTTCACCCAGAATACCGAACATGTCCCCGGTTTCGCCGGGTACGGGATTACCGTCCCCTCCGCCACCTCCGTTTGTTTCGCAGGAAAACCGCACGGCGACCGCCATCGTATCGCCAACCGCTTCCTTGGCCTCCTCGATGATCTCACGGATCAGACGAACACGGTTGGGTAGCGAACCACCGTATTCGTCTGTGCGCGTATTGTGGGTCTTCGAAAGAAACTGCGAGAGCATGTAGCCATGCGCAGCATAAACATAAACGATGTCAAATCCGGCTTTCCGCGCCCTCAATGCAGCGTTGCGATGCCATCTGCGGACTTCGCGAATGTCATCCTTGTCCATTGCCCGGGTCTGAAACGGGTTGCCGGCCATGTTCGGCATGCTCTTGACCCCGAGCGCATCCTCCCGCGACGCGAGGTTGGCAATCGCAGCGCCACCGAGGACAAGTTCGACACCGGCAAGTGCACCATGGGCATGGACCTTCTCGGTCATCAGCGAATGTGCCTTGATGTCACCCGCGTCCCAAAGTGACGCACAGGCGTGGGGTGCATCATCGCACGATGGATGAACCGAACAGTATTCGGTGTTCACCACGCCCCAGCCGCCTTCGGCCTTCATACCACGCAGCCCGGCCAGTATGCGCGGTCGATTCCACCCGCTGCCCGTGCAGTGCGGCACCTGATAGAATCTGTTCTTTGCCGTAACCGGCCCGATCCTTACCTGCTCGAAGAGAATGTCGTGGCGGGGATCTCGTGTCATGGAGTTTTTCTGCTCGCCGTCAGTGATGAACGAAGCTGCAAATCTTCCCACACCGGGTGTCGGGTTCATCAGATGACTCACCAGACCAGACTGCCAACTGCGGCATGGTGCGTATCAGCAGGAAACGCGGTTCAGTTGCAACAACTTCTGTTCGCTCACGATCAATGTCGTTGTTCGACCCTGGCGTCTGACATGATCTTTCCGTTTCCGTCCTGGCCCGGCGGTCTGTCATGAAACGACCGCCGAGCCAATCACGGATGCATGATGCTCAGATCATCGAGAGCAATTCGCCCCAGTCACGGTTGATCTTTTGCTCGACTTCTTCGGTTTGCGCCCGCAGGAAGGTGCCCGAGCCGAGAAGATCCATGGGATCAGTGGTCAGACCGCGCGCTAACAACTCATCCTTGCTCAAGAGTTCAAAACTCCTGGCGTTGGAATGGCCGTAGCCATTCTCCTCGATGACGTATTCGCCAACTTCCGGCGCAATCATTGCGTTGATCAGATCGTGCGCCTTTTCGTAGTTCGGTGCATCGGCCGTCAGTACCATGCCGCACACCCATGTCAGCGCACCCTCCTTGACATTGGCGAACTTGACCGGAACACCTTCACGGGTGAGCTGAAGCGGCGAACTGTTCCATGTCATGGCGGCGACCAATTCACCGGATGCCAGCCCTTGTTCAACCGTTGTCATGTCACTCTGGCGGTACAGGAGCAACTTGTTCTGCTCAACAAGAAGATCGAACACCTTCTTGATTGATTCCTCGGTCAGGTTGTCGGTGTCAATGCCGGCATAGATCGCAGCACACCACCAGGAATCTTCTGCGGCGTCGATAATCGACAGGCGTCCTGCATAACGCTCGTCCCACAGCATGCCCCAGGACTCCTCCTCGCCCTGGAGATCGAAGAGATCAGTGCGATAGGTTACCGATGTCTGACCCCATTCGAACGGCATGAACCAGTGCTCATCCTCGAATACACCGTCCTGTATGGTCTTCAGCGCGGGAACGACGTCGGGCCAATTGGAGAGCCTCGTTACGTCGATGGGCTGCAGAATGCCGGCATGGCGCCAACGCGGAACGTTGTTGCTGCACGGGTGCATGACGTCCACGACAAAGCCAGCCCGCACCTTTACGAACGACTCCTCAGCGTCGCCATAAATTGGCGTCTCCGGCGGCTCGCCGTGCATTTCGACATACCCGGGCCAGTACTCGGGGGAGTCGTAACCCGCCCACGTATAGTAGATCGCCTGGTCCTCGGCGAAACTGCGCTGAGCAGTCAACGGCATCACGACTGTCGCCAGACCGACCGACGCCAATGCCTTGTTGAGGTCGCGTCGGGTAATATCCCGGTTGTGAATTCGTTTGATCGTATCGTCTATGTCCATCCTTACCAATCTCCCCTGCGATCAGAAATCTTCCCGCGCCGGAATTTTTCCGGACACGGAACGAGTAAAACCATGAAGAGGCCGCTTGAAAGTGCAGAATTATACGGCTCATCAAGGTGAAATGATGGTATTTTTATCTGACTGGTCAGTCAATTCCCATTCGTTGCACGTGAACTTTCAGGCAAGACATGACTGTCGACAGGGCATCGCGTCAACGACCAGGATTCCGACCCGAAAACACGGACATCGACGCGACCCCGTATCGTGTTACTGATCGAGCTGGGCGCTTGCCGAATTGTCGTCCGGACGTTGCGCCACACGATAACCCTCGGGCGGCCATGCAAGACAGCGACCTTCGGAATCTCCTTGAAGGAAACCACCTGCTCCGCCGTCAGGTCCGCCCCAGCGGTCGGATTGTCCGTTATCGCGGTAGTTGTAGAAGAGGTACTCGGTTTCGAGATCGTAGCCCATTGCGATGGCTTCTTCGGTTAACTGACCGTCTTCATCAACCCAGGCAACGCCGTTGGCATCAAGAAAGTAATCATCGGCGTTCACATCGATGAGCATCGCGTTGCAACTGTCGCCATGGCCGAAATCACGGTTGTCGAGTGTTCGACCGACCCGTGCATTGCAGTCAGTCCGGATCTGGTTGAGACCATAGAATGACGACTCCATGTATGGCGAACCGTCCCACTCGATCAAACGCCCATCCTCGTCGGTCGCGAAGTGCCCGCCCGCAAAGTGCAGCATCAGCCACCATCCTTCCGCATTCTCGGCCGCAACCGTCCTGATGTAATCGCGATACCATT
This sequence comes from Alphaproteobacteria bacterium, assembly GCA_965200745.1. Classification (GTDB taxonomy): domain Bacteria; phylum Pseudomonadota; class Alphaproteobacteria; order SP197; family SP197; genus SP197. Next base: position 1,368,568 of record CBDAUZ010000001.1, on the reverse strand, counting down.
CGACATAGTAGCCGTATGAATCCCAGGGCCAGTCCGTCACGCCGGTCAGGGCCTGGCAGTCATAGTCATCGTGCGCACACGTGCCACCACGCTCGCCCTCCGTGTTGTAGTACGCCCAGCAGATCGTCGACTGACCAAGATCCGTATTGTCGTAACGGTGTTGCAAATCGTAGAGATGTGCGTGAATCGTGGGATAGCGAATGCTGTCCAGCAGTTCCTGCGACGGCTCGAGTGACAGAAGTCCCTTTTCCGAATCGATGATCATCGTCATCTCGCCGTTGACCATGGGATCACCGTTGGGAACCCAGCCGGGCTCCACACTGTTTGGTGCACCACACACCGGAAAGGTGTAGGTCAGGATTTCTGCATGACTCGCTTTGGAAAACGCAACAAACGCCAGCAACGCAAGCACGGCCGCACACTGCTTCACATGCATGACAAGTCCACCCTCCTGAAACACCTGCAATGATTGTGACAACGGCAGACAAACCTGTCCAGAATTTCCTGACTGAACAGTCAGTCAGATTCACGGCGGGCGTGTGGATTTCTGGTAAACCGCCGTTGTCAGGTGGGTCGTCTCCGTTGTGCTCCGGCAAACATGCATTGAAGATGACCCGCACCTGGACCAAGATGTCGCAGGCAAGAAACTGAATTGTTCATTCGCAATCGAGGGAGCATTGCATGACCTCCAGGCCCGTCAGACTGCACGCCGCCGGCAACCCGGACACCGGTATGGGACCATCAAACCTGGTCTCCGCCGAGGCATTCACAACCAGCGATCATTCGGAAACGATCTCGCACCATTACACGAATGACGACCAGAGTATTCTGACAGGCGTCTGGGAATGTGCGCCTTGCAGGGAGGAAATCGACGCCTATCCCGTTCATGAGATGATGACGGTGCTGGCCGGTTCGGTAACCGTGACTGATGCCGACGGGAACGCGGAGACCTACGAGAAGGGTGATACGTTCTTCATTCCCAAGGGTGCACCGTGCACATGGGAGATTACGAAGACGTTACGCAAGTTCTACATGATCGCAGCCGTGTAGCGATCTGCGAATGGATATGCCCAGTCGCGCTACGGAGCTTCGAAGGGATCAGGCTTGAGGAAACGGCGCAGAACATTTTCTGAAAGGCGGGCTACGTTATTGTCATAACCGTTGTGCGGCAGGCTGGCCGCCCACGCGATCGAGCCGGTAGAAAACACGGCTCCACCGCTTGGCGTTTCGAAAAATGTCATGTCTGCCCTGATGCGCGGGTTCTGGACGCCGTCCATGGCGCTGTGATGAAAACCGGTTTCGTCAGGTACCAGCCAGGTGTCAGCCGAGTGGCCCACGGAACTGGCGACAATCAGTGCGTGTGACGGCGTTCCCAGCATCGGGTCAGCGGCATCAATCTCTGATCCACTCGCCCCACCGCCAAGATATCCGAAGTCTCCAATACGCTCGTCAATGCCAATGCCTTCAAAGATGAAGCCAGCGCGTTCGTCGAGGCTCTCGCGCGTTCGGAGATAGTAACCCGAACTGTCGAAACCGACCGCCACGGTGCCGACGCCCACGAGCGCCTGCGGCGGCATGCCAAGACGGCGCCAAAGCCCGCCGTATTCGCCCGTGAACTCGAGGTCGTACTCTCCCGGTTCCTCGTCACGATAACGAATTCCATCCTCCGCCCGCCGCAATTCCACGACACCGGGCATCTCGTCGGAAAAGGCACAACGCCAGATGAAGCCGTTGCCACCGAGATAGGCCAGTCTTCCGCCGCGCGAAAGATATCCGCGCATGCCGTCCCACATTTTCGTTGTGTAGTACTCGGGGTGCGCACCTGTCACGACAGCCGCGTATCGTTGGAGCAAACGCACGCCTTCCCTGTGCAGATCCTCATCAGTGATGACGTCATAGGGGATCCCCTTCGCTTCCAGCCATCCAAGGATGTGGGTGTCGGGGTTGAAACTCCAGAGCGGCGTCTTGGGCGCCATGTTGAGCACGGGACGCAGGCGCGACGAGTACCGTGCGCCGCTGCCGTCGAAATGGGTGTCGTATGTCGAAAGACCGAACTCCGGATGTTCCTGCAGAAAGGCGTCTGCCCGCTCCAGTGTTGTCCAGTATGTCTCGGTCACCTCGGCAAAATGCTCATGAAACTGCCAGCGATAGTTGGCATACGCCATATAGGTCGCTGTCGAAGCAAGAAAGGCAAGCCTTGACGTTGCCGTGCCACGGGGCGGGCGGACAAAGAACGTGACATAGCTTTCGTCATCGTCTGTCCTGAGACGCGCTGCATAGACGCCGCTCGCGAGATTGTCGGGTACGACATAGCTGAAATCCGTCTCCCAACCGGCATCGTAGTGATCATCATCGTGGAAATGGATTGCACCGTATTCCTCCGGCGCATGCCGCCAGCTCTGTTCCCGGCCGGTCCAGTTGAATCCTTTCACACCACGCGATGGAAGGTTGACGGTATGTCCATGGAGCCTGTTGAAGCTTGCGTCAAAAACACGCGTCCCGCCTATATCCCGCGAGAAGTCCCAAGCCGCCACGACGGCTGACTCACGTTCGTGCGGCATGACATCCCGTGCCAGTTCGATAATCTCGTCTTGTGCAAGCGTGCGTCCCGTCACCCGTGGTCGGTCGATCTTGCCGTTGAAATGATACCCGATGCCGTTGTTCCCATCGCCAAGCGCAGCCATCAGAAATGGTACATTGCTGTCGCTCACGGGAGCGAAGTATCCCGTATCCTCTGCAACCACCGAATGACCTGGCTCAACAACGGTACCAGGTGTGCTCTGGTAAAGTATGACCCGACCCGTAGCCGCTTCACATGTCACCGCAACAAGATGCCAGCGTCGCGTTGCGAGAAGCTCGCCGGTGTCTGTCAGATAATTTTCATCCGACCCGTCGCCCATCTGAAACGCCAGTGTACCGTTACGCGCTACGAACAACTCGAATCCTCGCCGGGTTTTTGGACACCAGTGGGAGAACAGGCCCTGGTGTCCGGCCATCGGCGTCGTGGGGAATATCCAGGCCTGCACTGTGAATTCGCTAAGCTGCGTCATCGGCACGGGATCCGGCACCACGACATATGAACCCGCCGCCATCTTCTGTGTGCGACCGGGGTATTCTCCAGCGAACGATGCCGCGACCTCTTCCTCACGAAAGATTCCATGGTCGGGGTCGTCGTCGCCGCAAATAACCCTCACGAGGTCAGCGGAGTAGCGTTCCTTGCCGTAGGTGCTGACCTTGACCTCGAGTGTATCTCCCGGTGCCACACCCCATTCGTTCGCATAGCCGACAATTGTCTTCATGGTCAGGTGTTCCCTTGACTCAATGGGGTCTCAATACGCGTCATCGCCGGAAACCACGGCCTCCCAGCGTAAACGGAAAACCTCACGCGCGGCGTCGTCGTAATCGTCATATCGGCGGTCTCCGAGAATCTCGACAGGTCGACCGCGTTCAGTCGGCATCCTGCCAACGATCCATTCTCGTCCCCTTCGCATGCAGATGATGATGTAGCGATCTTCCATCGGGCTGAGCCGCAACCGGTTGACGACCAGTGTCAATTCCGGACTGTATGGACCACCAGGGTTATCATCGAATTCCTCGATCAGATCGGTTCGACTCGGATCAATCTTGTACATTGCTCACACTCTCGCGACGAAATGGCGGTCCTGTTCCCCGACCGCCATAGTGGCAATTCAACCGGCAACGTCAAACCCTTCGAGCCTGCACCGGTCTTCTCGCGGCACAGACCGGAAATCTCGATCGGCGCCTGATCGGCACGACAACGCGCCGAAAACCACACTGAAATCGACGATTGACGGGGTCATTTTCCGCGATCGCTCTCGGTGCAGCGAACCACGGCACAACACCAAACGAACCGCCGAACCCGGACCCTGAAGCCTGTCGCGTGGTCTCATCTCGTATCGAGAGAGGTCCTGCTGGCGACCGGGCGTTCCTTGGAGCCCTCGACGGCAGTCACAGAATCCGGACAACAGCACCATCATCGTTCAGTCGCACAGCATGGGTTCACGGTTCGTCTGCATATGACGGCAGATTTGCAAACATCAGGCCGTCCGTTCGCCATCTTCGGCGGTGTCAGTCTGTGCGCGGACACATTGGTTCGCACCTGCAGTCGCTTGCGTGAAACAGGAATTTTGTCATACTTTCCATCGTCTGCATCGATGATCCTGTTTGATCGATGAAATCGACCTCCTGGAGCGTCAGCGTGTCCAGGCAGCATGCAAATGCACCGGCACAGCAGCAGGAGTAATGAGACAGTTCATCGAACGCCATACCTTCTGGGCCATCATAATCCTTGTGGCCGCGGCAGTTCTGATCTGGACGATCTTTGCGGTTTGGCCCGAGTGGATGACTTCTGTCTTCGGCCGCAAGCGTACTTTCGTCAACACACTTCTGAACGGTATCACTCTCGGCGGCCTCTACTTTCTCGTCGGGAGCGGATTCACGCTCGTTTTCGGGCTGATGCGCAACGTGAACCTTGCGCACGGATCGATGTATCTGCTCGGTGCCTACATCGGCTACGAGATTGCGGAGGCTACCGGTAACTGGTTCCTCGGTCTCGTCATTGCTTTTTTCGTCGTCGGAATGAGCGGTGTCGCCCTGCAGTGGTTCGTCTTTCGGCACATGCCAGGACAGGACTTGCGCCAGACGCTCGTGACGATCGGCATCTCGATTATTGCGGCTGATCTCATGCTCGCCTTCTGGACTGGAACCACCTATCAGTTTGTTCCACCCGAATGGCTGTTTGGTGCCATCGAACTGCCAATCATCTCGACCATCAAATCGTCGGGCGAAGTTGTATATATCAAGTATCCTCTCTACCGATTGGCAGTGTTTTTCTCGGCCGCGGTGATAGGCGTCGCGTTATGGGTGCTGCTCTACCGCACGCGAATCGGCATGATGATCCGCGCGGGCGTGAACGACAGGGAAATGCTGGCTGCTTCCGGCACCAATGTACAGTTGCTGTTTGTCCTCGTGTTTGCCCTCGGTGCGGGACTTGCCGGATTTGCCGGTGTTGTCGGTGGAACAGCACTGTCCATCGCACCCGGTGAGGATCTGCGCTACCTCCTGGCTTCACTGATTGTCGTGATTGTTGGCGGTCTCGGATCTGTCACGGGCGCTGCCATCGGTGCACTCCTTATCGGGCTTGCCGAACAATTTGGTCTTGCCTACTTCCCCACCTACGGCGTCGTACTGACCTTCCTGATCATGGTCATTGTCCTGGCCGCGCGTCCGCAGGGCATCATGGGCAGCGCCCGATGAAGAAATCGATACTCGACGATCTTTCCCTCGCAAACGTGTCGCCGGCGACCATCATTGTGGCTGCGCTGTTCCTGATCTATCCGGCTGTTGCATCCGACTTTTTCATCTTTCAGATTGGGGCGTATTCGCTGATCCTGGGCACTGTTGCCCTCGCCCTGATGATGTTGGCCGGATATGGCGGGATGATCAGTCTGGCCCAGCTCACAGTGGCCGGTTTCGCGGGATATCTCGTCGCAATTCTCGGAGACAATTCTGTCGGCGTCATGGGACTGGGCTGGCCGTGGTGGGTCACAGTACCGGTCGCGGTTCTGGCAGCGGCCGCCTTGAGTACCTTCATCGGCACAATCGCCGTGCGAACCGAAGGTATTTACACAATCATGATCACGCTCGCGCTGGCGGTCACGTTCTTCTATTTCGTTCGACAGAACTACACCCTGTTCAACGGATTCAGCGGTTTTGCCGGCATTGAACCACCGACGATTCTGGGCATCTACTGGCGCGATCCCGTACCGTTCTACTACCTTTCACTTGCTGTTGCCGGTCTGTCCTTTTTCGGCGTCCTGTACTGTTCACGCTCGACGTTCGGTCGCAGCCTGCAGGCGATACGCGACAATCCGCGGAGAATGCTTGCACTGGGGTATGATGTCACATTTCACAGGATCTACGCCTATTTCCTGTCGGGCGTAATCGCGGGTCTGGCTGGTGTCCTCCTTGTCTGGTTCAACGGCAGGATTTCACCGGGGTCCGTCAGCGTCGAAGTTGTCGTCGATATACTGGTCATCGCCGTTGTCGGCGGATTGCGACATCCCGCAGGTCCGTTCCTGGGCGCATTCCTGTTCGTGCTGCTTGAAAACTTTGCGATAGACCTGATCGACCGTGAACGGTTCAACACGGTTATTGGCCTCGCATTCCTGTTGATCGTGCTATTCTCGCCCGATGGATTGCTGGGCCTGTGGAAACGCTTTCACATGAGGTTTCAGGGTATCCGTCGCGCAAGCTTTCGGAGGACCCGTACGGAACGGTCCGCAACTGAAGCGAATTAGAAGAAATCAATTCGCAGAGAGAAGGAGGATGTGTACATGATTCGATTATTCAAACGACTGCTGCCAATCGTGGTGCTGGCAGCGTCAATCCATCCTGCTGCTGCGCAGGATACCATCAAACTTGGCGCACTGGCGACACTTGAAGGAGCCTTCACAGTCCTCGGCGAGGACAGCATGCGCGGGGTCCGTCTTGCACTGGACGAGTTCGGTTACGAGGCCGGCGGCAAGACGATCGAATTGATCACGGGTTCGTCGGATGCGTCCCCGGACAGCGCCATTCGCGCGGCACGCAAGCTTGTGGAACAGGACGGCGTGCAGGTGCTGGTTGGTCCTCTTTCCGGCTCCGAAGGCCTGGCAATGAAGGACTATGCCAAGACGCAACCTGACGTAACCTTCATCAACGGCACGTCGGCGGCTCAGGACACGACACTGCGCAACCCCGCGGAGAATTTCTTCCGCTTCAGTACCGACGGTGCACAATGGATGGCAGGACTCGGTGAATACGTCTACAACGAAAAAGGTTACCGCTCGGTTGCGGTCCTCGCTGAAGACTACTCCTTTCCCTACACACAGGTCTTCGGTTTCCTCGAGCCCTTCTGCAGGTTAGGTGGCAAGGCACCGATCGACGCCCGCTTCTGGGTCCCGATCGGAAACAAGGACTATTCATCCGTCATCGCCGCACTCCCCGACGACGTGGACGCGATCTATGTGGCACTTGGTGGAGCGGACGCGGTCAACTTCCTGACGCAATATGAACAGGCTGGTGGTGAACTGCCCTTGATTGGCGGCTCGATCACGGTCGATCAGACCGTACTCGGTTCCAAGGGCCGGACACGGCAGTTCGTGGTCGGCACTCCTTCGGCTGGTCCCATCTCGGATACATGGGACAATCCGGAGTGGGCAAAGTTTGTTGATGCCTACAGGGCTGCCTACCCTGAAGACGGCTTCCCGTCGCCTTCGCTGTTCGCACACGGATACTACATCAACACGAAGGCTGCCCTGTTGGCGATCGATCAGGTCGGCGGCGATCTTTCAGATGGAGGCGCCAAACTGCGTGCCGCGCTGTCATCGCTCGAGTTCATGACTCCAACTGGCATGGTGCGCCTCGACGAGCGTCGTCAGGCAATCGCTGACATTTTCCTCACCGAAGTCATCGAGGGTCCTGACGGGAATCTGGTGAACAAGACAATCAAGGTCATTCCTGCAGTCAGCCAGACTTTCGGTCTGTCTTACGAGGAGTTTCTCAAGTACGGACAGGTCGGACGCGAAAATCCGAGCTGCAAATAGTAGATTTGCAAGCCCCCAGAACCGATGCTCTCTCCCGTTTGCAGGAGACCGGTCGCTTTGCGCTGGAGCTCGAGGGAGTCAGTCGGCACTTCGGTGCCCTCGTCGCTCTCGCAGATATCAACCTCGCGGTTCGTGCAGGCGAGAAACGCGCGGTTCTGGGGTCTAACGGTGCTGGCAAGACCACACTGTTCAATGCCGTAACAGGAGACTTTCCTCCCACGACCGGGCGCGTACGTCTGTTCGGTGAAGACGTAACCGGATTACCCGTTCACGAGCGGATACGCCGCGGTCTGCGGCGCACCTATCAGATATCACTTCTTTTCCATGGCCTGAGTGTCATTGACAATATCTATCTCGCCTGTCGCGGTGTCAGCCGACGGCGCATGTCGCTGTTACGTCCAGGGCGCGGAGACGCAAGTCTGGAAATGGCCGATTTTCTTCTCGATGCGGTTCATCTTTCAGACGACCGGGATACGGTGGTTGACTCACTCGGCCACGGTCAACAGCGTCAACTGGAGATTGCATTGGCTCTCGCTGGCGCACCACGCCTGATCCTGTTCGACGAGCCTGCAGCCGGCCTCTCGCCCGCGGAACGATCGTCGCTCGTCGACATCCTGCAATCGCTCCCCGATCATATCGCCTACATCATCATCGAGCACGATATGGATGTGGCCCTGCGTGTCGCCGACAGTGTCACCATGATGCACAACGGTCGCATCTTTCGCGAAGGCACATCCGATGAGATAGAGAACGATCCCGATGTCCAGCGACTGTATCTGGGCCAGACCAATGGATGAGCCCACGCGTCACGGCATCGCGTTGCGGGTGCGTGGATTACAGGGATATTACGGACAGTCCCACGTCCTTCAGGGTGTTGATCTGCTACTGGAACAGGGTGTCCATGCCGTTGTCGGCCGAAACGGCATGGGCAAGACAACACTGTGTAATGCTATCATGGGTCTCCTGCGCGACCGCCGCGGCTCGATCAACTTCATGGGCGAAGAGATTGTCGGGCTCCCGCCATACAGGATTGCAGGCCTCGGGATCGGCTACACGCCACAAGGACGCAGGCTCTGGCCGTCTCTGACGGTCGACGAGCACCTGCTGCTCAGCAGCGCACGCGGATCGTGGACCCGCCAGAGGGTCTATGACACGTTTCCACGGCTTTATGAGCGCCGCCGCAACAATGCAGGACAACTTTCAGGTGGCGAACAGCAGATGCTCGCCATCTCGCGATCGCTGCTACAGAATCCACGTCTCCTGGTGCTTGACGAGCCGACGGAGGGTCTTGCACCGGTCATCGTCGATCTGGTTCAGGATCTGCTGCTGACGCTGGTCGAGGAACGCAGCATGGCCGTCCTGCTGATCGAACAGAATATTTCCGTCGCGACCGCGATCTCGAAAGATGTCGGCGTGATGGTCAACGGCCGTATCAGGCAGGTCTTGCCCGCCCAGAAACTTGCGGCCGATACATCACTGCAGGAACGTTTGCTCGGTGTTGGCCGCGTAGCGATGGAGGAGGACCCGGAACCGGAGCTGGAGGAAGAGGATCAACCGGTCGCGTTGGTCGAGACAGAACCCGCACCCGTGATTTCAGGCTACATCCCTCCGACACGCTGGTCCGCAGCGGCATGGCGAACGGGACCACAGGAGTTGTTGCCCCGTCCCGGCACGCCGGATGATACCCGATTGCCGCAGGTCCGGTCTTCTGTCACCACACGTCGCGGGATTTTCGGGCCTGACGCTTATGTCGCCGGCACCTTTGATACGAAGGGGACCGAGTTGATGTTTGTGCGGGAATGCCTGGCAAGGCGAGGCCTGCACGTGCGAACCGTGGATCTCTCGACATCCGACAAACCGTCACCCGCCGACGTGCCGCCGCATGCTGTTGCTGCCTATCACAGTCGTGGTGCCGGCGCTGTATTCGGTTCCGATCGGGGCGAATCGGTTCGTGCCATGTCCGAAGCGTTTGCACGGTGGATCCAGCACAGGGATGACCTCGGCGGCATCATATCGGCAGGTGGGTCCGGAGGGACCGCCCTCGTTTCAGCGGCGATGCGAACTCTCCCGATCGGCACACCGAAGATCATCATTTCTACAGTTGGTTCAGGCGACATCAGCGAGTATGTCGGATCATCCGATATCATGATGATGTACTCGGTTACCGATATTCTGGGTCTGAACAGGATTTCCAGACAAATACTTGAAAACGGTGCGCACGCACTTGCCGGCATGATGCAGAAGCAGGCCGACGCCCAGGCCGTGAAGTCCGAAAAGCCCGGCCTCGGATTGACCATGTTCGGCGTGACGACACCCGCTGTCCAACAGATCACTGATGCACTTCACGAACGATACGACTGCATGGTCTTCCACGCGACAGGTACCGGTGGTCGCTCAATGGAAAAGCTGGCCGACAGCGGATTGCTTGATGCGGCCATCGACCTCACGACGACCGAAGTCTGCGACATGATGATGGGCGGCGTGTTCCCCGCCGACGAAGACCGCTTCGGTGCGTTCATCCGGACCCGCATTCCCTATGTCGGATCTGTCGGAGCGCTCGACATGGTCAATTTCGGGCCACGCGATACTGTTCCCCAGCGCTATCGCGACAGGCTGTTCGTGGAACATAATCCACACGTAACCCTGATGCGGACAACCACGGATGAAAACAGGCGCATGGGTGCGTGGATTGCCGGTAGACTGAACGAAATGGAAGGGTCGGTGCGATTTCTGCTTCCCGAAGGCGGGGTTTCGGCCCTTGACGTCCCCGGCGGCGCCTTCCACGCCCCGCAAACCACCGAGGCGCTCTTCGATGCGATCGCCAGCAATTTTCGCGAAACCCAGAGGCGCAGACTCGTTCGCACGCCGCACCACATCAATGATCCGGCCTTTGCAAGGATCGTGATCGATCTCCTCGACGAAGTGAATCCCGGGAGGCATGGCCATGGCGCACATTGACCGAACGACGCTTGTCACGCGATTTCAGGAGATGAAGCGCAGTGGGACGCCCATCGTCGGCGGTGGAGCCGGCACCGGGCTATCCGCAAAGTGCGAGGAAGAGGGCGGTATCGACCTTATCGTGATCTACAATTCGGGGCGCTACCGAATGGCTGGCCGTGGATCCCTCTCGGGACTCCTGGCCTATGGCAATGCCAACGACATTGTCCTCGAGATGGCGCGCGAGATCCTTCCGGTCGTCAGGCAGACACCGGTTCTTGCCGGTGTCAACGGCACGGACCCTTTCTGCATTTTCGACAAATTCCTGGACACGTTGAAGGTATTCGGATTTTCCGGAGTCCAGAATTTTCCGACTGTCGGTTTGTTTGATGGAGACTTTCGTTCCAATCTCGAGGAAACAGGAATGTCCTACGGACTGGAAGTCGACATGATCGGCATGGCGCACCGCAAGGAACTTCTGACAACTCCTTATGTCTTCAATGAGGACGATGCTGCTGCAATGGCAAAGGCCGGTGCTGATATCGTTGTCTGTCACCTCGGGTTGACAACAGGTGGATCAATCGGTGCGAAGACAGCACGACAGCTGGCGGATTGTCCGGCCATCGTCGATCGATGGGCAAGTGCAGCTCTGGCCGTCAATCCGGATGTTGTTGTACTCGTTCATGGCGGACCGGTTTCGTCCCCTGACGATGCACGTTTCATGTTGTCACACTGTGAACATTGTCACGGCTTCTATGGTGCATCCTCGATGGAGAGGTTGCCAACGGAAAAGGCGCTCATTGCGCAAACGAGATCATTCAAGGCGATCAAAGGCGGGAGAAGTTAGTCATGACCGGCAGCCTGATCGGCACAATCATCATCTGGCTTGTCGTCGCGGTCGTTGTCATCGCGGTAATCGTCTACCTGCTGAACTGGTTGTACCACCGTTCGACCAAGGAGGTTGCGTTCGTTCGCACCGGATTTGGCAAGGAGACCGTTGTCATCGACGGCGGCGCACTCGTTCTTCCGATCATTCACGAAATCACGCCGGTCAATCTCAATGTTGTCCGCATTCCTGTTTCGCGCACGAAGGAGGACGCCGTCATTACACGCGACCGGATACGGGTCGATCTCGATGCCGAGTTCTTCGTACGCGTGATACAGGAGCCGTCTGCCGTTGCGGCGGCGGCCTCGACGCTCGGTGCGCTCACCATGGATCCGGATGGGCTCGCCCATCTCGTTTCGGGAAAGTTTGTCAGCTCACTGAGATCCGTTGCGGCTGAAATGACCGTTGATGAGATGCATGAGCGCAGGGGCGATTTCGTTACCCTGGTGCAGGAACGCGCGGCCGGCGCACTTGCGATGAATGGCCTCGAACTGGAATTCGTTGCAATCACGGATCTCGACCAGACCAGCCTGGAGTTTTTCGATCCGGCAAACCGTTTTGATGCTGAAGGCTTGACCATCCTGATTGAAGATATCGAGCAACGGCGCCGCTTGCGCAACGACATCGAACAAACCGCGATGACCGAGATCCGCAAGCGCAATCTGGAAGCCGAACGCGAAACATTGATGATCGATCGGGAAAGCGAAAGTTCGCGTCTGGATCAGGAACGGGAGCTTGAAGCAAAAAGGGCCACGCAACGAACGGAGATCGCACGAAAGCGGTTCGCTGCGGAATCCGAAGCTGAACGTTCCCGAATTGCAAGCGAGGAAGAGACCCGAACCCACGAGATCGCCCAACGCAACCGTATCGCGGAAGCGGAAATCAACGCCAATCTGGAAGTTGAACAGATACGGATTGCACAGGAAAGGACACTGGAGACCGCGAGGGTTGAACGCGAACAGGTCGTGCGGGAAGCAGAAATTCGTCGACAACGCGCTCTCGAGAATCTCGAGATCCAGCAGGAAGAAGAAGTGGAGCGTTCACGGGTTGCGTCAGACAAGAAACTGCGTGAAGAACGAATCTTGGCCGATGAGACGACCGAGGAACGGGAGATTGCCCGTAATCGGACCATCGAGGCTGCGCGTATCGAAGCACAGGAGAAAGTCGAGACTGCGCGAATAACACAGGAACAGGTGCTCGATGAGGCGCGAATCAACAGGGATGCGGAAGTCAGCACCAAACGCATAGCGCGCCAACGGGAGATCGATGAAACAGATGTTGCGGCGCGGGAGGAAGTCGAACGGGCGCGTATCACATCACAGAACGCACTCGAAGAATCCAGGGTGCGTCTTGAACTCAGCCTGAAGTTGCTTGAGACCGAACGCGAACAATCGATTGAACTGTCAGATCTTGCACGCCGTATCGCCATCCTCGGAAAGGAAGCGGAAGTACTGGAGACACGGCTGGCGGTTGATACCGCACGGGCGCGCTCGGTGGAGGCGGAAGAGAGGGTCGCAACCGTACGCGAGAAAGAGATCGCCAGGCGAATAACAGAAATCGACCGGGTGATTGCAGAGAAGGACGCGGACGTCGCCAGAATCGCTGCAGAGGCCGAGCGTACGTCTGCCGCAGTGGCCGCTGAGGCGCAGCGTCTGCTCAATGAGGCCGAAAACATTCTGACCGGTGATGCACGCATCGGCAGGCTGCGTGCGCAGTTTATCGAAAGACTTGAATCGATTATTCGCGAAAGTGTTCGTCCCCTCGAAAAGATCGAAGGTATTCGTATCCTTCATGTCGACGGTCTCGGTCCTGCATCAGAAGGCGGAAACAAGACACCGACCGACCAGGTCATCGAAAGTGCGCTGCGATACCGGGTACAGGCACCACTGATCGATGAAATGATGAAAGAAATCGGGGTGGAAAACTCGAACGTCTCGCGCATGGGTGACCTGTTCAGGTCTGCACGCGATGCCCAGAGCATCGCGAAGGAGGTATCGACTGACAAGGGGGAGAAGGACGAGAGCTAGATCATGCCCGAGATTTATGTTTCTTCCGTGATTGACGCCGAGGCGGGCAACGTCTGGAGTACGGTTCGCGACTTCGGTGCAATCGCCGACTGGGTGCCCGCACTTTCGCAAAGCAGAATCGAAGGTGCGAGGCCTGCCGACCAGATCGGATGTATCCGGACCCTTCGTCTCCAGGATGGCGGTATCGTGCGGGAGCGCCTTCTCGCCATGTCAGATTACGATTTCAGCTATACCTATTCGATTCTCGAAAGCCCCATGGGCGTCGAGAACTACATTGCAACGCTCAGCCTGACACCGATAACGGATGGCGACCGCTGCTTTGCAGAATGGTCTGCATCGTTCGAATGTGCACCGGACAGTTCCGAAGAACTGACAACCACAATTCGTGATTCCGTCTTTGCCGCCGCACTCGATTCCCTGAAAAAGAGATTCGGATCGTGATTTCCGTCAACCGCAGCACAATCATTGATGCGCCGGTTGACCAGGTCTGGGCGGTCGTTCGTGATTTCAATGGACATGACGACTGGCATCCCGCTGTTGCCAGAAGCGAGATCGAGGACGGTCGCCGATCCGATGCAATCGGCGCTGTCCGCAATTTCGTGCTCGAATCCGGCGAGCACGTTCGAGAACGGCTATTGTCGTATTCGGAAAAGGATCACATGTTTCGCTACGCCATCGTCGAGGCTGATATTCCACTACGGAACTATGTAGCCGAGATGGTGCTCAAACCTGTGACCGATGGCGACATGACCTACTGGTCGTGGCAATCACGGTTCGAGACCCCGGTGGGCCGCGAACAGGAATTCGCCGCTTTGGTCGCCGCGGCAATCTACGAGGCCGGGTTCGAGGCTGTACGACAACGAGTCACACGCAGTCAGAACCTCCCGGGTCAAAGCGTCGAAGCCATCCCTGCAATGTCGTCGTCCGGTATTGCCGTTATCGTCGACAAGACCGGCGGACCCGATCAGCTGCGTCTCACCCAGATAAACGCACCACCACCCGGGCCGGGCCAGGTACGCCTGAGACAGACCGCGATTGGCGTCAATTTCATCGATGTTCATTGCCGAACCGGTTACTTCGACCTGCTGGAACTTCCGGGAATTCCCGGTCTCGAAGCTGCAGGTGTCATTACGGATACAGGACCCGGAGTCGATCACCTCCACGTCGGACAACGCGTCGCCTATGCATGCCTTCCACCGGGAGCGTACACGTCCGTGCGGACCATGGACGCTTCCACACTTGTTCTCCTGCCTGATCACATCGACGACCGAACTGCGGCAGCCGGCCTGCTCAAGGGTATGACAGCCGAGTTTCTGCTGCATCGTGTACATGAAATCAAACCTGGTGAGACCATACTCGTCTACGCACCTGCAGGCGGCGTCGGACGACTTCTGTGTCAATGGGCCCATCGACTCGGTGCGACGGTCATTGGCGCAAGTTCATCACCCGAGAAAGCAGACGACGCGCTTGCGGCCGGCGCTGATCATGTCGTTGTACCTGGTAACGAAAGTCTTGAGGAGCAGGTACGCAGACTGACGGGAGGAAATGGCGTGGATGTGGTCTACGACGGGATTGGTCGGGACAGTTTTGAACATTCCGTCGCTGCGCTGGCACCATGCGGCCACCTGGTCAGTTTTGGTGAGGCATCAGGCCCGATCCCGCCGATCGATATCAACGCCCTCGTAGCAGTTTCTGCGACAGTTTCCCGGCCGAACTTTGCACATTATGCCGACCGGCCCGACAAGATCGCAGCCATGGCTTCACGTCTCTTTGATGCACTGAAAGATCAGATTGTTTCCCTGGACGACGTGAAAACCTGGCCTCTTGCAGAGGCGGCGGCTGCACACCGCGCACTTGAGAGCCGTGAAACAACCGGGTCGATCGTGTTGATACCCGATGGTGGCGTTCAGTGAACGATGTTCGAGTGGGCAGCTCCGTGATCGAGGTATCATCCGGAAAGGGACCCGACGTCCTGATGTTTCACGGGTTGGGCGGGACGTCAAACGCCTTTCAGACATTGACAGATTCACTTGGCGCATACCGTGTTGTACGCCCTGATCTACCGGGTGCAGGCCGATCAACATACCGTCCGGGACTGCCTGGATTTGCCGGCTTGCTTTCGCCCGCGCGGGATTGTCTGCGCGGCAAGTCCGGTGTTCATCTTGTTGGGCATTCAATGGGAGCCCTGATCTGTCAGCATCTCGCTGCAGAGTATCCGGACCTGATTGCAAGCCTGTCCCTGTTCGGACCTGTCGATGACCTGTCTCCCGACGTGCGATCCATGTTCAGGCAACGGGCTGCCACGGTACGACGTGAAGGAATGAGCGGAGTCGCCGAGAGCGTTTCACAAACAGGTACACGAGATGTGGTTGCACGGGCTTATGTCCGCGAAAGCCTCATGCGGCAGGACCCCAGAGGATATGCCGCTCACTGTGAGGCGCTTGCCAGCTCGGTTCCTGCCGATCATGCCCGGATCCAGTGTCCGACGCTTTTGATAACAGGCACCGAGGATATGGTCGCACCGCCGACGCTTGTACGATCACTCGCTGCCAAGATTGCCGGTGCGCAGCTGGAAATCATTGCTGATGTTGGACACTGGCCCATGATCGAGGCACCGGAGGATTCGACACGACTGTTGCTGACCCATCTCGGTTCCCCAAGCGTTCAGCGAAGAATGTCATGAAACACCGGCACACCTGTCCGGTTGAAGACAGCATCAGATCAACGGTGATGTTGACGCATCAGGATTACTGACGGATTCTGCGTCAGATTACGAACGGAGGAAGAAATGGCAGAATTTGGTGGCTGGAGTGGCCGGAGAACGAACCACGATCCGGAAACAATCTTCACGAATGTCCGTATCCTGGATGGTTCCGGAGAACCGCCGTTCAATGGTGAAGTCACGATTGCCGGCAACAGGATCCAGTCGGTCAGTCGCGCCGGTCGCAGCTGGAGTACGAATGGCGCCGAACGTATCGATGGTCAGGGCATGACATTGATGCCCGGACTGATCGATGCACATCTTCACCTGAGCTGGAACAATGCGCCTGGAATCAACCCTATCCAGTTGATGCCGATTGAAGAGCACACGCTCGTTACCATTGAGATGGCAAAGCTCCTGCTCGACGCCGGATTCACCGCTGGTCGCGGTGCAGCAGCAGCCAAGCCTCGTCTCGATGTCGTCGTGCGCGATGCCATCAATGCAGGACGATTCCCGGGACCGCGTTACACGGCGGCGGGGCCCGAAATCACGACAGTTGGCGGACTCGGCGATGCAACACTGCCCCACATTGACCACAAGGGTCTCAATCTCGGCATCGTTGTGTCAGGACCAGAGGAGGTACGCAGAGAAGTTCGGCAACTCATCAAGTGGGGCGTCGACACAATCAAATTGAATCTCTCAGGTGAAGAACTCGTCGGCATCGGTGCAGAGGAAAGTCCGATGTCTGAAGAGGAAATCGAAATGGCTGTCCGCGAGGCCCGTCGAAGGGGACGGACGCTGGCAGCCCACGCACGCTCATCTCTTTCGATTCAACAGTGTGTGAAATTCGGGATCGAATACATCTATCACGCTTCATTTTCAGACGAAAAAACGCTCGATATGCTCGAGGAAGCAAAAGATCACCACTTCGTGGCTCCAGGGCTTGCGTGGTTGATCAACACAGCCCGCAATGCTGGTGAATACGGAATCAAACCGGGTTCGCCAATGACCATCAAATACGAGCGTGAGCTCGAGATGGCCGTTGAAACGATGAAAAAAATGCATCGTCGTGGAATCAGGGTCCTGATTGGCGGCGATTACGGGTTCGCCTGGACGCCACACGGAACCAACGCGAAGGATCTGGAGTACTTCGTTGATCTTCTGGGTATGTCACCGATGGAGGCGATCAAGGCCGGAACCATGTATGGCGGCCAGATCATGGAAATGGGTGGTGAGCTTGGATTGATCAGGGAGGGGTATCTGGCTGACCTGCTGTTGGTCGACGGCGACCCACTCTCGAACATCAGGATTCTCCAGGACAAGGATCGCCTTGTCGTGATCATGAAGAACGGTGAGTTTCACAAGCGTCCGGACGTCACGGCGCGTGGTATGCGCATGATTGCCTGAATCCTGCCTCTTCCATGGAGGAACCGGGTCTTGTCGAGAACCTGGACCCGTGCTCGCTCGGTCGGTTCGGGAACAGTTTTCTGTAGTTGAAAACTCCGCGATTGCATGCGGCAAGACCGATTGAACGGCGCAGCCACTGGCAGCGCGTGTGTTGATTCAGTTGTTTCCTACAGCCGTGCCGAGAACATCTCCGAGCTCTGCACGAATGACGAGATCTGCGATTCGGTCAAGATCCGTAGGTTCTCGATTGAGTATCGCAAGAAAAGCACCGTTCTGCTTGGCCAGTATGGGAAACCCCGCTGCCGGATACACGACAAGCGAGGAACCACACACGATGAACAGATCGCAAGAAAGTGTCTCGACTTCGGCTCGTTTCATTGCCTCTTCAGGCATCGACTGGCCAAAGGAAATGGTCGCCGTTTTCACAATTCCGCCGCAATCCGTGCAAATCGGCAAGGTCTCGTCGAGACGGAATGAATCAAGGATCGGCTCCAGTTCATATCGACGCTTGCAATCAAGACAAACGGCATAGGTGGTGTTGCCATGCAACTCGATCACCCTGTCGTCCGGTATCCCGGAGCATTGATGTAACCCGTCAATATTCTGTGTAATCACGGTCGAAACCTTGCCGCGCAAAACAAGCGCCGCAACAGCACGGTGGCCGCGATTGGGAGTCGCCCGTGTCATCGTCAAGTCAGTCTGAATCTTGCGGCGCCAGGACTCCCGTCGCGCTTCTTCCGATGACAGAAAATCCGCAAAGTCGATCGGACGATACCGATCCCATACACCACCTGGACTGCGGAAGTCGGGAATTCCGGATTCCGTACTGATTCCGGCACCTGTGAACACAACGGCTCGACGCGCCTCGTTGATGGCGTCCTTCAACCGGGTCACGTCAGTTTTCATGACCGAGAATACTCCAGATCAGCGTGGAAACGCGAAAAATCTGTACCTGCCCCGATCAGACCGTCGATACGCATCTGTTCAGGTGACGAAAGAATTCCGATCTTGGTATCTTCAGATCCCGTATCGGCAAGCGCTCAATCAGGTCATGATTGAGCGGAGTCCCAACTGACTTGAGGGTAGCAAACCGGACCCATGTCATCCCGTGATTCTCAACTGATCGATTGTCTCATCGACAAGGCACGCACGGCGCAGACACATTATGCGTCAAATGGATCACAGGAGACCTATGATCGCGCTGCACTTGCAGCGGCGTGGGCATTGATGGAGCCCTGTCGCAATCGGGAACTTTCAGAATTGGCGGTTGCGACAACAGGGCTTGGCAATGTGGACGACAAGATCCGCAAGAACCACCGCAAGACGCTTGGCCTGTTGCGCGATATCAAGGGTGCGGTAACCCATGGCATCATTTCGGAAAATCCGACGTCCGGGATAACGGAAATTGCCCGCCCCGTCGGCATAGTCGGTGCTGTCGTACCCTCGACAAATCCGGTAGCGACACCAACCAACAATGTTGTCAATGCCCTGAAAGGAGGGAATGCGATCATCCTGTCACCGTCACCGAAAGGTGTTGCGGTTTGCGAAAAGCTGGTTTCCTACATGCATGCAGAGTTTTCCAGAATTGATCTCGACCACGCCCTCGTTCAGATGATTCCGCCCCCCTCCAGCAAATCCCGAACAGGATACCTCATGGAAAGGGTGGATCTTCTGGTTGTCACGGGCAGCCGTTCCAATGTCAGAAGCGCCTATTCATCTGGCACGCCAGCGATCGGTGTTGGCACTGGCAATGTTTCAGTGATTGTCGACGAGACCGCGGATCTGGATGCCGCAGCATCCAGGATTACTGAGTCGAAATCTTTCGACAACGCGACATCGTGCTCTTCCGAGAACGCCGTAATCATCGTCGATTCAATTCGCGATGCATTTCTCGACGCACTCCGCAAACAGGGCGGCATTCTGCTTGAAGCAGACGAAGCACGACAGCTGCGCAGCGCGTTGTTTCGCGACGGTGGCCTGAACCGGCGCCTTATCGCCCGGGACATGGATAAACTGGTCGCACAATCCGGCCTGGATCCGGTTTTGAACACCGCACGTTTTCTCTTGATTGAAGGACGCGGAGTCGGCCCTGACTACCCGGAATCAGGCGAAAAACTCGGTCTAGTCGCAACGCTGTACACGGCACCCGACTTTGATTCTGCCACGGACCGGGCTCGGGAACTGTTTGATCATCTCGGATCCGGCCATTCGATCGGAATTCATACATCCGTCGAATCAAGAGTGCGCAAACTTGCGCAATCACTTCCGACATGTCGCGTAATCGTGAATCAGGCTCACTGCCTTGCAACCGGCGGATCATTTGACAACGGCATGCCGTTTTCGCTTTCCATGGGATGCGGAACCTGGGGTGGGAACTCGATCGACGACAATCTTCACTGGCGGCATTTCATAAATCGAACCCGTATCGTGAAGCCCATCCCGTCAAATGAACCGTCACTGGAAGACGTCTTTTCGGATTACTGGTCTGTTGCCGGACGATGAACGGCGAAGGCCAACCGCCGTCGGGTACAATTCGCGACTGGATTGACAGACGCTCCCGACAATCACCGAACCATCCTGCGTTCCTCTTCACCCATGATAGGGCCATCCTCACCTGGGCAACGCTGCGCGAGAGTGCCCGCTGTATCGCATCGCGATTGAAGGGCCGCGGCATCAGGAGAGGCGAAAGTATCGCTATCATGATGCCAAACGGACGGCGCGGTCTGCTCGCGTTCCTCGGGAGTGTTTACGGTGGTTTCAGACCGGCGATGATCAATCTCGCCGCAGGTGACAGATCCATTCGATACGCACTGGAAAACTCGGGTTCGCGGTTCGCCCTCGTTGGATCCGGTCAGCGTGATCAATTCGAACGTGTTCGACCAGGACTGATTGAGGTCGCTGACGAGACGACTGGCGTCTCATGTACGATGCTCGACGAGATCAGCGCATCAGACGATGCGCTGCTGATGTATACATCCGGCACCACGGGTCATCCCAAAGGCGTACTGCATGCGCATTCCAGTCTGCTGGCTGGCGGATGGACAACACGACTGGCGCACAAGCTTACTCCCGATGATCGGGGACTTTGTGTCCTGCCAATCCATCACATTAACGGACTTTGTGTGACCGTCATGGGTACGCTCGTCTCCGGTGGTTCACTTGTCATCGCGCCGAAATTTTCTTCATCCCGTTTCTGGAGCGACATCAAGGCTTTTTCCGTAAGCTGGTTTTCGGTTGTTCCGACCATCGTCTCGCACCTGGTTCACAGCAACATCCGACCCGACGATGACGTCAGGAATCGCGTACGATTTGGCCGGTCAGCATCGGCACCTCTGTCACCCCGGCTTCAACAGGAATTCGAGAAGAGCTACGGTATCCCGCTCATCGATACAATGGGGCTCACTGAAACCGCCGCCCAGATATTGTCCAATCCCCTGCCGCCTGGAATCAGGAAATCGGGATCAGCAGGGATTGCCTATGGCAATGACGTTGCCATCGCACCTCTGGAACAATCGACTTCTGTTTCCGGTCCTGACGGGGAGATCGTTGTCAGAGGCCCCAATGTCATGACCTGTTACTTCAGGGACAAGAAGGCAACCGAACAAACATTCACTTCCGATGGTTGGCTGAGAACCGGGGACATCGGACACATGGATGACGATGGTTATGTGTATGTGACCGGTCGCCTGAAGGAGCTCATCATCAAGGGTGGTGAGAACATCGCTCCCCGGGAGGTCGATGAAGCACTTTGCCAGAACGTGGACGTGTTTGAAGCCGCAGCCTTTGGCGTACCTTGCAGAA
Source organism: Alphaproteobacteria bacterium (assembly GCA_965200745.1). Classification (GTDB taxonomy): domain Bacteria; phylum Pseudomonadota; class Alphaproteobacteria; order SP197; family SP197; genus SP197. Next base: position 1,347,202 of record CBDAUZ010000001.1, on the reverse strand, counting down.
CTTATGGTGAGCGTGTCGAAGCCGCCGTCGTGCTCAACGCCACGGCAACCTCGACAGCTACTGATCTGCTGGATCACTGCCGTTCCATACTCGGCCCCTTCAAGTCACCCGACAGAATTCATGTCGTTGACGATTTCCCGAGGGGTCCGTCCGGAAAAATTCAGAGACTGGAGCTCGCACGACTCGTTGCAGCGCGAAAAATTCAGCGCGCATCGCGCTGAACGTATCTGAATTTCAGCACATCATTGAAGCATCTCTCACTGCACGCTGCGTACGACTATCGGGTCTGCACTTTCCTGTTGCATTTTCTGATTTGCGTAATTCCCAGGCAGTTTCGTCTTGCCACCGCAATACACAGCAACCTTGTCAGCATCTCGATCAGGCACACCTCGTCGCACTCTTGACGTCACCGGACACCCGGAAAATTGGTGCAACCCATGGGTAGCGCTCACGTCATCAAACCTGCGCGGCCCCTTCGGATGCGGCGCGATCTGGAGCGCGAAACAACATTTGTCGAAAAGTACGCGGCTGTTCCTGATGAATGCAGGCCACGAACCCATGATCAGTATCGCTGACATATCTGCTCTCTCCTGCCATGACGTCGACCATTCTTGTCGGGCGAGGACGGACCGAAAGCATGTTCGACCTTTCAGGACCTTGCGATTGGTCGCCAGGACCGCACCACATTCCAGAATTCCGCGATAAAAGTCCCGACATTGGATTGGTGAACAAGAGTGTGCCAAATTGATCCGTTCCGATTGACTATACAGTCATTGGGACGTGTTTCCTGGTGATCTCGCACGCGAAGTCGCCGGAGCAGAATGAAACCCTGTTTCTTCGGAGTCAGTCTGACTTAAGTACATACCGAAACATGCATGGGCATTCAGATGAATGCATCATTGCGGTTTCAAGGAGGATCCATGGAGTTGAAGACGTACCTGCGTGAACAAATCGACTGGGAATTGCCGTTCCCGCCCGAAGAGTACACAGAGCGCCGCAACAAGGTGCGCGCCGCGATGTCGAAAGCCGGCATCGACCTCCTTCTTCTTTGCCGGCTGCCGGATATCAACTGGTTGACCGGCTATGACATGATCTGGAACCACCTGCGGAATTCGACAACACTGGTGGTACGCGCCGACAGCGACGACACACTGTTCTTTGATGCAGCCGCGCATACCACGATCGTTTCTCTGGTACCCGAAATTCGCGATGCCGTGATCTTTGATCACGATCCCATGGCTGGTGCTGACGATTTTGACATTATCGCAAATGAACTCGCCGCACGAAATCTGACAGGCGGCACGATCGGACTCCAGTTCTGGGGCTGGGGCCCCGCTCCGTCGATTGTCGAATCACTGGCCGGAAAACTGCGTAACAAGGGCGCGGCGGTCGTTGACGCTTCACTTCTGGTCGAGACACAGCGTGCCTACAAGTCACCGCTTGAAATCGCGGTGATGCGCCAGGCAGCAAGCGCGACGGACAATGCCCTCGAAGCGGCACGCACAGCGATGGCACCTGGTGTGACGGAAACGGCCGTGGAGGCTGTACTCGTCGCAAGCCTGATGGAACAGGGTTGTAATTATCCGGCGATCCACACCATGGTTGCGTCCGGCATTCGTTCCGGAACACATCACTCTGCACCGACGAACCGCAAGCTCAAGGACGGTGATGTGGTGCACATTGACGTCTGTGGGTCCCTGCACCGTTATCATGTCAATACCTGCCGGACGTTCTCGGTTGGCAAGGCGGATGACCGCTGGCTGGACGTGATGGAAAAAGCTGCGGGCTCGATCGATGCCATACTCGAAAACGCCAAGCTCGGTGATCCGTTACCCCGTGTGAACGAGATTGCAAACGCACACATCGACAAGGTTGATCTCCAGAAATATGCATGGTGGATCGGCGGGTATCCCTTGGGGATCTCGTTTCCACCCGACTGGACAGGTGCGCACTGGAATCACTGGAATGAAGAGGTTTTTGGCCCAACGCCCGATCAGCTCACAATCGAACCCGGTCTGGTATTCAACTACGAGAATCAATTCGATGTCTGGGAAGGGTGGCCAGGCGGAACAGGTTGCAATTTCATTGAAACCTTTCTGGCAACAGCCGACGGACTGGAACTGCTTTCACGCCTTCCGCGCACCATCCGGTCGAGCAAGGACTGATCTGTTTCGCTGAAGCGGGCACGGTTTTCCCACCTGTTCTGTCAACCGGTTCTTGTATCGCTGGTTTGTCGGTGAACCACGGAGAGATGGCCCATGCATGAACCGTTCGCAGACGGCAAGCGTCTCTTCTCGTTCGCACTTGTCGCGGATTCACATGTCACGGAAGAAGATGCGGTAGCGATCGGCGGCTACGATATCGATACCGTCATGCTCAGCGTCTCACGGTCTCGCTATGCGGTTGATCAGATCAACCGTCTGGCACCCGACTTCGTTGTTCACCTTGGCGATATCACACATCCGGAACCCGATACACCAGCTTACGAGGACTCGGCGAGACGATTTCATCGGGTTTATGAGGAGCTTGATTGCCCGTTGCATCTTGTGGCGGGCAACCATGACATCGGTGAAAAAGCCTTCCCGGGTGAGCCGTTGGCTGCACAGCACGCCAAACGAACAGTCAACGACGACATGATTGCCGAGTACGAACGACATTTTCAGTCGCAGTACTACGCCTTCGACCACAGGGGCTGCCTGTTCGTGGTGATCAACGGGATGATCGTGAATTCAGGCCTGTCCAGCGAAGACCAGCAACGACTGTGGCTCGAAAACCTTCTGGAACAGAACAGCGGACGACGCGTCTTCGTGTTCTCCCACTATCCCGCTTACCTGTCCAACCCCGACGAAACCAATCATTACGACGCGACCGACGAACCAGGACGAACCTGGCTTCTCGAACTGCTGGAACGCCACGGGGTCGAGGCGCATTTTGCAGGCCACGTCCATAATTTTTTCTTCAACCGTCACGCGTCGACGAACTACTACGTATTGCCCTCCATCTGTTTCCTGCGCCACGACTATCACGAACTGTTTCGCAATGCCCCGGGCATGAAACAGGGCCGACACGATGGCGCAAAGCTCGGTTACGTTATCGTTGATGTTCACGAGTCCGGGCATCTTGCACGCGTCAATCGAACCTTTGGACGCACTCTTGATGAAAATCAGGTATCCGATATCCCGTCAGTCGTACTGCCGGATGTCCACGCTCTGAAACCTGACAGCCACGGCGTTGGTGTCTACCTACGTCAACCCTGGTGCGACAGCGCCGATATACCGACACCGTGGGGCCTCGATGCTTTCAGTCGCAAACGTGTGCGCAACGATTATCCGTTACTGGCGCTCTGGGAGATGGGTGTCCGCAAACTCAGGGTGCCACTTGATGATCTTTGCGATCCCGCTACCCGCGCACGCATGGTTGAACTGGCGGCTCTTGGTCATCGTTTCACAGCCTGCTCATACGGACTGCCCAGACCTGCTGCGCGAGAGGCTCTGGTAGAACACGGTCATCATCTCGCTTCCTGGGAGGTGATCGCGCCTGTTACAAGTCTTCAGGATCTGCTGGCTGGCATTGCTGAACTGAAGGGCAATCTACCCGTCCTGTTCAATGCGTTCCGTCCCTATTGCGAGGCGTTCAGTTGCAGCCACGGTCTCGAAGCCGACGAACGCGGCGTGGTGGAAGCAATTCTGGGCCTCGACGGTGCCATCGACACACTCGACGGCATGGTATTCGGGATCAACTGGAACGATAGTCCGGCGCACGCTATCCAGACTGCGCGGACGAGTATTGACGGATCTGGCATCAGTCTGACCATCCATGTCCAGTTTGCACATCGCAAACCATTGAGCCGAGACCAGACCGAGCGCCACGATGCAAACCGCATCGCAGAATCCGTCGCTGTCGCCATGTGTTTCGATGATGTCGATGTAGTACTCGACAACTTCACCGGTATCGATCGCGGTTACTACTTCAGTGGCGGACTGGTCGACAGACTCTACAATCCACTCGCCGGTGCACACATCGTGCACAACCTCCACGCTACGCTGGCATCCGGTTGCCGAATGACAGCCATCCGTGACGAACGCGCGATCAGGGTTCTGGAGCTTGAAGGCGCGGCGAAGGCTCTGCTGCTGCCGGATGCGGAACTCGCGCCGCAGGATATGACAGGCGCACCGGCACGCGACACAGGAATGTTCCTCGACCTTGTCAGCGGGAATGTTGCTCCAGAAAGGCTTTCCGGTCCGACGCTTGTGATGTCATAGGTCGCTGGATCCTTGCAATATCGGGCAGGAGTACGCTCCCGGTTTCAAATCGCGTGCATGATGACTGTTTTGAAGCGGTGTCTTACTGGCGCAAGTGCCGCGACATCATATGTTTCCAGCACCGGTCACCCGCTGTCGATACACTTATGGACCGCGATATCTCTTGACGTCTATCAGCCCGGACCTGATCCAATGCGCTGTTACGACAACCTGCAGACCGCTCGGGTCCGAAACCACCCTTGTGCGCGCACTGACGTCGCTGACCCGCTGTGGTGCAATGGTTTGTGATGAGCCTGATCACTTGTCGTATCGCCTGTGTGTGCACCACGCAATTTTCAGGACACTTCCGTGGTCGATGTCCTCACGATGCTGACGCGTGCAGGAAAAACTGAAAACGCAATCCCGCAACTTCTGCAAGGCGTCAAATCTCGATTGCACAGTCGTCGTTCCACGAAAGTCATGCCACAATTCGTTTTTCACGGTCACAGGTACTTCGCGTACAATGACCGGGGTACGGGAGATCAGACATGAGCGAAAACAAGCATCAGATTATCAATCATCCATCGGCCTGGAAGGCCAGTGACTTTCGCGGTCCAGATGATGTGGCGTTTGATCTCGAAGAACGCCACCTGGATGCATTCCGATCTGTTGTTGCACGTGCCCGCGCTGCCGGCAAGTCACTTGCCGAACTGGGCCCCGAAGAAACACAGATGCCCGAGATACGTGATGATCTTGTCGCACTTCGTCACGAAATCATGGACGGACGGGGCCTGGTTATCATCCGCGGTTGGCCAGTCGACGAATTGGACAACGAGGAACTCGCTCTCGTCTATTGGGCCGCTGGTACATACTTCGGTCGCGGCGTTTCACAAAGCCCGATGGGTGACCGTCTCGGCTACGTGACGGATGTGTCCAAACCGGGGACAATGGAACGCGGTTATCGCAGCGCAAAGGAATTGGATCTTCACACGGATTCGGATGATATCGTCGGACTTCTTTGTGTACGTCCTGCGCAGGAAGGTGGAATGAGCAGGCTTGCCAGCTCAATCACTGTTTACAATGAAATTGCCTCAACCCGTCCCGAACTTCTCGATCCGCTCTTCGAGGGTTTCTACTATCACTGGTTCGGTGAACAACCGCCGGGAGAAGGTGTGGTGACAGCATTCAAGGTGCCGGTTTTTGGTGAATCTGACGGAAAACTCTCCTGCATCTTTCTCAAGAACTTCATTCATATGGCAGTCGAGGAGCTTGGAACGTCGTTAACCGACATTCAGGAAGAAGCGTTAAGGGTGTTCGTCGAAACAGCAGAACGGGATGATATCCGGTTCGATTTCTACCTTCAGCCCGGCTGGGCATCGTTCATCAACAATTATACCGTCCTTCATTCCCGCACCGAGTTCGTCGACTGGCCCGAATTGCGGCGCAGGAGAATGATGTATCGATTGTGGCTCAAGGCCGAACCGCCGCGTCCCCTTGTTCGGAATCAGCGGGTCTACTACGGCGACGATGGCATGCATGTCGACGGCAGAGCCGAAACGTACTTCACGGCCAAGGCGGCATAGAACTGATTGATTTCAGCTGACCAGACCGGTTCACCGAGAGTTCTGACGATGAATACGGTCAACGAGCCACTCGGTATCGTCGTGCTTTCCGGCGAGTATGAGCGCGCTCACTACGGGCTGATGATGGCGTCGTCTGCAGCTGCACTCGGTCGCGCCGTCGTGCTGTTTGTCACGATGGATGGCCTGCCATTGCTTGTTTCTGACAAGGGTTGGCAAAGGTTGGAGAATTCCGAGAAGGACAAGGCACTTCGCGCACGCAATGTTGCGGATATGGAAACCCTTCTCGAAGCGTGTGTAGCGCTGGACGTTCAAGTCATCGTCTGTGAGGCGGGGCTCAAGGCGCTTGATATAGACCCTAGTGCCTTGCGAGAGGATGTGCACGCCGAGGTCGCAGGTCTCGCAACGTTTTACAGGGCCGTCGGCAATGGTCAGATAACCTGTCTTTGACCCGGTTTTCCCTCGAAGAACCGCATCTCAGGTTGAGATCGGTTCTTTGTGACAATAACAATCCCTTCCTTCTCCGGAGTGCCGAGACGCTATTTAAGGGAACAAATCAACCGGGCATTGAGGGTGTTCGTGTCAGAACGCCGAAACCAACTGTGAACAGTTCGTCGATCAAATCCGCATGCACGTTGTCGTCCAGTGCGTCGATGATAGCAGGTACACCAGATTCAAGCGCATGATCGAGCGGAGCAAAGAGGCGTACAAGTGAACGTGTTCCCGCTGGCTCCAAATCAAATGGGATGAGTCTGCCGAGACACGAATGGGTAAAGCCCAGGTGCCATTACTCCGCTGCTGAATGTCCATGTTCTTGATCCCGAGGCATCGGATTTTGTCTGAAAGCCGTTCCTTGACATTGGGGTCCTCTCGAAGAACCGGATCAGATCGTCAGCATCGCGATAAACGATATCGATTGGTCCAACGCGTCCTTGCACATCACTGCAACGTGTGACGATCTCGATCGCTGTATTTGTCTCCAAACGCGCAAGTATCGACAGTACAGAAGCGTTTGCAGGCGGTTCTCGAAGGCGCACATCTCGTGCTTTGATCCCCATTTCTTTTGCCACTTGAAGCGGTCTACCCGATCGACGCTCGATCAGTCGGCGTGGACGCCTCCGGCGAAAACCGTGCAGTGCCTCATAACCCACCACATCGGGAAAGGCGTCCGCGTTTTCGCGAATTCACTTCAATGTGTAGCGACACACACGCGTGGATTGATTCTCGCCAGCGCGTTGCCAGGGAGCGCCGTATTCGATGCAGTTGGGTCGGTTGCAAGCCTGGCAGGACTCAAACGCTCGGAACAGAGGAACAGGTCCTTTCGGACAAGCATAAGACATGTACGATGAATTGGACTCTTTTCGAGACAACGTCTCAGGAGAGACATCGCGCGTATATCGACACACGTCCAGTCGGGACGAACAACGCAACCCGCCGCATGCCGGCGTAGATTTTGAAACGGAAAGCGAACGCTGAAGAGCCGTCTGCCGCAGATGACAATCCTGACGCGACGCCGGCGCGAATAACTCAGCCGCATACAAGCAGTCGGCTGTGGTACCCGATCGAATCAGAGCAGGGAATCGATCACCCGATCAGGTGGTTTGTGGCCGTCTGCAAACGTCTTGATGTTGATGAGAACTTTCTCGCCCATGTCGATACGACCCTCGATCGTCGCAGATCCCATGTGCGGCAGCAGGACAACATTCTCAAGCGCGAGAAGTTTCGGGCTGACCGCAGGTTCATGTTCGAACACATCGAGTCCGGCCCCAGCTATTTCCCCGTTTTTCAACATGCGCACCAACGCTGATTCGTCGATGACCTCACCACGGGACGTATTGACGATCACCGATGTTGGCTTGAGCAGTTTCAGTCGTCGGGCTGACAACAGATGAAAGGTGGCCGGTGTGTGCGGGCAGTTGACCGAAATGATATCCATGCGGGCCAGCATCTGGTCGAGACTTTCCCAGTATGTTGCCTCAACCTCCTGCTCGACATATGGCGCGAGCTGGTGCCGATTGTGGTAGTGAATCGATAGCCCGAAACCTCTCGCTCGCCGTGCAACAGCCGTGCCGATTCGGCCCATGCCAACAATCCCCAGGCGTTTGCCCCACAAGCGATGCCCGAGCATATGTGTCGGACTCCAGCCACCCCATTCACCGCTGCGAATCAGCCGTTCGCCCTGGCTGACCCGTCGTATGACGTCGAGAATCAACGCAACGGTCATGTCTGCCGTGTCCTCGGTCAGTACACCCGGCGTGTTCGTGACCGTAATGCCACGCTCGCGTGCCGCAGCGAGGTCGATGTGGTCGACCCCTGTACCGAAATTGGCAATCAGGCGAAGTTTATCGCCAGCCTGTGCGAGAATTCCCTTGTCGATCCGGTCCGTCAGTGTCGGAACAATAACATCTGCGGTACTCGCAGCAGCGGAAAGCTCATCACGCGACATCGGGTGATCATCATCATTGAGCCGCGTATCGAAAAGCTCCATCATCCGGGTCTCGATCACATCCGGGAGCTTGCGTGTAACGATGACAAGTGGTTTTTTGGCTCGAGCCATGCGCCTGATGACTACCCTGCTTCGATTGACGCCCCCGATCCCGGGCCTAGCGTTCATTATCAGATACGATTCACCGGTACAACTTGTTGTCCGGGCGATACGCTTCGGTCTGCTGTCAGCCCTTTTCCTGTCGCTTTCGATCACTTCCGCCGCTACCAAGACGGATCTGCCGCTTCCCCGATTTGCCGCGATGAAGGCCGACGAAGTCTACCTTCGGATCGGACCTGGAAGGAAATTCCCTGTTGAATGGGTCTACATGCGCCGGGGCTTTCCGATCGAGATCCTCAGGGAAAAAGAAGGGTGGCGATTTGTTCGCGAGATAGACGGTACCGAAGGGTGGATTCACAGCGTCATGCTCACGGGTAAACGGACAGTCCTGATCATCGGCGAGACAATGATCTTCGCACATGAAGACCCTGATCCGGAATCCGATATCGTGTTCCGCGCCGAACCCGGCGTTATCGCCGGCCTGAAGAATTGCAACGGCAACTGGTGCGAGGTCGAGATCGACAATGTCTCCGGCTGGATCCCTCACAGTGCGCTATGGGGAGTCCACAGCGGTGAGGACTTCGACTGACAGGCAACCGATCACTCGAACTGGCTTTCGCGCCATCGAATTGCCGCGCTGAGTCCTTTCTCCTGCCGCACCGCTTCAAACTGACGAAACTGCTCGGTCTCTGCAGCATCCAGTATGCCGCCCACCTCAACGCCGTAGGAAATCGCTGAACGTAGTCCGGCTATTTCTGCGCTGCGGTTGATCGACGCCTTGGTCGTCTGCAAACCTTCAAGTGAGATCGCTGCGGCGCGTCTTGCATACCGCATTGTTTCTTCCTCAAGTTTGTCGTCGGGGAAGACCTTGTTGACCATGCCCATCTGGCATGCGTCCTTCGCGTCAATCATGTCTCCGGTGTAGAGAAGCTCCCTGGTTCGCTTGAGACCGATGATCCACGGCATGATGACCGCCGGCGGTGCAGTGGAAAACCTGATCTCCGGTTCGCCAAACATCGCATTCTCGCTGGCAAACGTGATGCAACACATCATTGCAAGTTCGCAGGAACCGGCGAGACAATAACCCCTCACCATTGCAATGACGGGTTTCGAACAGTCCCACGGGCCGAATTCGAAATCAGCACAGTCCTTGAGCATGCGGCGTGTTTCCATCGGGCCGCGTCCATAGGTCTCGCCCCAGGGATACTTGAGGTCGTATCCCGCTCCGAAGTGTGGTCCATCGCCCGTAAGTATGATCACCGAAACGCCAGGATTCTCGTCCAGGCTACGCAGAACCTCCGTAAGTTCGCGCATGAACGGCGGATTGAGGGAGTTCATTTTTGCTGCACGATTGATGACAACCGTTGCAACCTTGCCTTCAATCTCACTCAGAACCTCGCTGGTCATTTCATTCCTCCTCTCGTTCAGAGACAACAGGCATTGCCAGACCATCAACTGCGACCGCTCCATCAGGTCCGGCAATAACCGGATTCAGATCAAATTCTGCGATCAGATCGCCGAGCGTTGCGGCAAGTACCGAAAATCGCGCGAGTGATTCACACACTGCGTCTCTGTCAGCAGGCGGTCGACCACGAAATCCATCCAGCAGTCTGTTGCCGGCAAGCTTGGCAAGAAGCGAATGCGCGCATTCGGAATCAAACGGCGGAACTGCCAGCACCGTATCGTCAATGTGCTCGGTCAACAAACCGCCTGCTCCGACCAGCACCAGGGTGCCGAATTGCGCATCACGAACAATACCAAATACCAGTTCGACACCAGGTGGGCACATTTCCGCGATCGTGCAACAGGGACCAAGTCGATCGTCCATGTCATGCCATGCATCCATCAGTTCCCGTTCGCATGCAAGGCCCAGCCTGACACCCCCGACATCCGATTTGTGCTGTATCCCGGGCATCGCTGTCTTGAGAACGACAGGACCCGTGAGAGCTTTCGATACGTCCTCGACTTCTTCACGGCATCCGACAGTCATGATTTTCGGAATGGTCATTCCGAAATCTCGCGCGAGCGACAGCGTTTCAAACTCTCCAAGTGGTGCGCCCGTCATCAATCTGGCACGCCACTCACTGATTATTCCGGGTTCCGGTGGTTCAGGAATCCGCATGACAGATTCAGGGCGATGATCGCGCCATAAGAACATGGACTTCATGGCCGCCAACGCTGTGTCCAGACCGTCGATCAGGGGGATACCTGCATTGTAGAGTCGTCGGGCAGTTTCATGTGAAACTGCACAGGGTACGCAGTTTGCAAAACACATCGGTCGGCCGGACGCTCTCGAAATCTCGGCAGCGCGATCGACAAAAACATGGCGAAACGAGTCGATGTCCCGCAGGTCAGCGACCCAGAGTCCGGCGGCGCATTCCGGATCATTCATCAACGCATCCCAGCAATCGAGAAACTTCCGGACGTAGTCGTGGGCTGTACCCCATGCGTCGAGGGGATTGACCGGCTCCAGTCCGTAATCGAGTGACGCCGTCAAACGTCGTGTCGTTTCGTCGGAGATCCTTGCAAATTGAACCTGATGATCCGATGCCAGATCGACAAGATGTTCGCGTTCGCCACCCGAATCTGTAATCGCGACAATACCGCCGGCAACGAATGGCCGTGGCTGGATCGCGAGCTGCAATGCACCGATCATTTCGTCCACGTCGTGGACACGCAATACGCCGTACTTGCGAAAAACCGCGTCGTGGGCCGCGTTGTCACCCGCGAGTGCACCCGAATGGGTCTGCGCCATGCGAACGCTTTCGGCCGTCCGTGCAAACTTCAGGACAATGACCGGCACGCGTCGTTCAAATGCCTTTTCAGCCGAACGATAGAACGCTTCCGGATCCCGGATCGTCTCAATGGCAAGTGCAATGGCGCGCAACGAATCCCGTTGGAGGACATAGTCCATGTAATCTGCGGCGCTGACGGTAATTTCCTGACCTGAGGTGACAGCGAGATTGAACGTTAGCCGACCATCAGTCTGGATCATGCCCAGATGAATTGAGCCGGATTGCGAAATCATTGCAACAGGCCCTGTTTCCAGCGAGCAGCGAGCGCCAGCGAGTACCGCCTGGACCTTTTCCTCGTGATTGATGTAACCCGCGCCGTTTCCGCCACACACGAGCAAACCTGCATCACGCGCCTTGGATTGCAGACGATTCAGGAGGGGCGGATCTGAATCACCCTGTAGATAGCACGACCCGAAAATGGTCGCTGCAGGCACGTTCGCATCAATCGTCTGATCAAAGACTGCCTCAAGGCGGGCGTTGGCCACGGCAAGGATTGAATGGTCAACGTGTGCTTCAATTGACGCGATGTCGGGGTAGCAGCGTACGCCGTCAATCTCGTCGTATCGTGGATTGACCAGGTAGACGTCGCCGTCATATCCGATTTCGTCAAGGGCCTTCCAGGATTTCCAGCCCGTCGACGTACGTTTCTTCGAAGCACCGACAATGGCGATGGATCTTGGTGCGAGAAGTGGTTGAAGGCGGTGTGAAGACGTCGTCACAAATTTGCCGTCTCTGGCCAGTGCAGGCGCACGATAGTTCTTTGCGCCTACCAGACAAGCGAAAGAACATGCATACGCTTCATCAACTTGTGTACATCTTGAACGACCCGGAGCGTGCTGTCGGGACGTTTGTTGCGACGACCCAAATCCCGGACCCGGCGACAAGGGAATCTCTGGCACACGAACATCCTGCTGACATGACCGCAGGAACCAAACAGGCGACACCATCCGCGGTCATCTGTGATTTCCACTGGATCGCCAGAATGCCGACAGGCTCGGCAATGCGCGTGGCGCAGAACGATGCAGCGAGCAAGCGCATCCACCAACCGGAACCAGGATGATTGAAGCACAGCAGTTGTCCGGTGATCAGCCAACGGTAGAGGATGTGCACCGGGTCGAATCCGACGGCATCCAGCCCCATTTCCGGGAACTTGAAAATTGACCCTTGCATGGTTACGGCCTGTGTGCATCGGGGATACCTTCAATTGATGGTGAAGGTCTCCTGAAGTCGGTGGACAGATTCGAGAACACCCCGGAAAACGAACCCGGTCTGAAACCTGTCGGGCAATCGTCCTGGGGCTCACGGATTGGCAACCCGCAGGTTTTACGACCATATGCGGCGTTCTCCATAGACGATTCCTCATACCGTCACTTGCGGGGCGGTGTCGCATTCGAAGGGGCCGTGCGGGCACGATTCGCTCTTGAGCATCGTGAGAGCGCAATCAGTCCCACCGAGAACGGCGTCATGTTCGATTTCGATATGAAGTTTTGGAAAATTTATATCGAAAGGGATCAACCTCTCCCCGCACGTCTCGCCGGAAATCGGTTACCCTCCGACTCCGCGTGCTGCTTCCCGTTGCGTACGTCGCCGTTGAGTCCGGGAGGCTGCGTCAACGCCTTGGGGTCACAAACGCGTATCTTCTGTCCACGCCACGTGAAGAAAGGTGCCATATTGCGTCGTCGCGAACACAGTTGCCATGCCGTGTCCGGGAGTCCTTACCCGACCGTGTACCATTCGTTGAATCGGTGAAGATCCTTCACATCAGTTCCAGACAACGCCAATGCCACGTCTCAAGACACAGATACTCGTTGACTCATAGTGCGCCGCTGTAATCGCCACGCCATTCCGATTTACGTCACGCGGCGCGGCGACCCTGACGCTGGCGTGGTGGTCATCAAGGTGCTGCGCTCAATAAACGACGTCACAGTCCTGATATCACAAACAGAAGGCACCGGGATCGTCTTCCAGGTTGTCCTTTCCCCGACCGAACATGAAAACAAGGCAGACGAATTCATCGATCGGCAGATACGTTTCGATGAGGATGTCTGGGTCATTGATATCGAGGACATTGGCAGACAATGGGACACTATTCTGTCCGGATTTGCCTGATCACAGTGAGCCAATGAACCAGAACAAACCGGCTGAATGATGTCGACAGTACACTGACAAGGCGGGATGCTCCCGGCCAGGAATTGACAGGCCTGCCAATCAGCCTGAAACCGGTTTGATGTCCTCCCCACCCTATCAGTGCCATGTTCGAACGGGTACGGCCCCGCATTCTGTCAACCGTCGAGCAAACCCCTACGCAAGATTCGCAATGCGCGATCTATGCAGACAACCGTCCCTGAAAGAGTCCTGAATCACGGTCGGGTCCCCGCGGCGGCTTCAATTGATGACTCGGTCCTCGTCCTTGCCGTTCCCTTCATTTCTTGCGCGCGACTGAAGATGCTGTCGATAGAGACCCACGAAATCAACGGGTTCAAGCATAAGCGGCGGGAAGCCGCCGTCGCGAACCGAGTCCGCCACGATACGCCGGGCAAACGGATAAAGCAGACGTGGTCCTTCAATCAGAAGAACCTGTGCGACAGATTCCTCTTCGACCCCCGATACCGAAATGATCCCGCGATAATCGATCTCGACGATGAACCAGGGTTCCTTTTCGATCTCGCTGGAAACCGATATCCGCAACGAGATTTCATACGCCGACTCCGCAACCTTCCGGGAGTCAACATTGAGATTGATCGTCATTTCCGGTTTCTGGTCTGTCTTTGAAAGGCTTTCGAGACCATTCGGATTTTCGAACGACAGATCCTGAAGGAACTGGCTGTGGATCAACAGCTTGGGCTGCGGTTGCGCGTGCGCAGCCACCGACCCGATTGAACTCTCTTCACTCATTATCTGAAAAACTCCCGCAGGGGCGTTGGTGGCTACCACGCAGGCACGTTGACGGCAACCTTGGTGCTACTTTGCAGAACAGGGATGAACCATACGCGTGTCAAGATCCCGGTCGCAATCAAGGATCGGGAGCACGCCATCCGTCTTTTGGCTTGTCCAGATGTCGCGGATTCACCGGTGGCGGGTCAGGGTTGTCCACAACCTCCCACTCTCCGTCAATCACCGGACCATGTGTCCCCGTATCTCCACGCGCATCGTAGACATGAACATGGCGGCCCAGAAACGCAACCAGAAGCATACGCGTGACGGGAACCAGGAGAAGGAATCCAAGGGCATCCGTAAAAAATCCGGGTGTCAGCAACAATATGCCTGCAATCGCCAGACAGACGCCGTGAAACGCCTCGGCCGCCGGGAACCTGCCTCTCATCATCGACTGGCGGGCGCGTTCGAGTGCTGCACGCCCCTGTATCCGAACCGTCGAAACGCCAATCACGGCAGTGAGAATACACAGTGCGACAGTCCATAATGCCCCGAGCAGACCGCCGAGTTCGATGAACAGGTACACCTCGATCAGTGGAACACCCGCAAAGATCAAGAGCATGAGCAGGGGCATGGGATGGACCCGAATGTGCGAGGTGGAAAGAAACCTGCCCGATACCGAACAGATGCGACTCGACCGTACGTTCAGAAAACACTAGATTATGTTGAACCGTTACATCAAGAAAACGGTGAGCATCCCTAACCCACACTGATCTGGAATGGCGGGCGGATTCTTGGACATTCTGATCTTTGCTGTAATTGCAGCGTTCATCTTCTTCAAGCTGTTCAACGTACTCGGTCGTCGAACCGGTCACGAACAGCCGCCGTCCTCACCCGTCTCGGGTCCCCTTTCGGCCAACGACGATCAGGAAAAGATCGTTACCTTCCCACACAAGGCCGATGAGATTGAGGAGGCAACGGAACCTGCTGATTCAGACGAGCCAGACGAACTGAGGGCAGGCATCCTACAGATACTTCAGCACGATCCATCGCTCGATCTTGAGCAGTTCACCGGCGGTGCAGCCCAGGCGTTCGAAATGATCATCACCGCTTACCATGCGGGAGAACTGGCTCGTGTTCGCAACCTGCTGGACGACGATGTATTCGAGAGTTTTACCGCCGGTATCGAAGAACGTGAACTGTCACAGGTCGAGACAGTGAATGATCTGGTCTCTATCGTTGACGTCAGCGTGGTCGAGGCCGGAATGACCGGCAAGTTTGCGATGATTTCGGTCCGGTTCGAGAGCGATCAGATCGAGTTTGTCAGAGACGAGGAAGATCGCATCATCCACGGTGATCCGACCGTACCAAACCGTGTTATCGACGTGTGGACCTTTGCACGAAACCCCCGCTCCCGGAATCCCAACTGGTTACTTGTTGCGACGCGCAGCCCCAATTGATCCAGGTGCATGCTGCCGACGCTTTCTGGCGATCATTCTGGCAACCGCATTGGCGTCCTGTAGTTTCTCCGCTTCCCCGATGCACCTGGAGTCCCACGTCGGCAAGTCCTGGCTCCGCGCCGCGACGTTCGCCGATCTCAGCGGCTGGGAAGATGACAACCAGGCCGAGGCTCTCGACGCATTTGTCGTTTCGTGCAACGCAATGGAACAGGAAAACCCGAACGGCTACCTCTCAGGCCTCCCGATCATGGGTGAGGCATACAACTGGCACGAAATCTGTCGTATTGCGCGTACCACAAAATCCTCGGGTGCCCGACGATTCTTTGAAACATGGTTTCGTCCCTGGCACATTGAACCTTCGGGCGACGTCCCCGGTCTGACGACTGGTTACTTCGAACCGGTGCTGTCCGGTTCCCGAAACAGGAGTCAGCATTACCCGTATCCCATCTATCGTATGCCCGACATGCAACCGCCTCTCCCCGAGCGAGCTGACATAGATGCCGGTGCACTTGAAAACATGGGTCTGGAACTGATGTGGGTCAGCAGCGCTGTCGACGCGTTCTTTCTGCACATACAGGGTTCCGGACTCGTCAGACTTGACGACGGTTCCGACGTTCGCATCGGCGTTGCCGGAAAAAATGGACACCCGTATTTTGCCATCGGCCGGGAACTCGTCGCGCGCAATGAGATTGCAGCTGAAGAGATTTCAATGCAGTCCATACGTGCCTGGCTTAACGCAAATCCCGCAGATGCGTTCGATGTCATGGCCAAAAACCGGAGTTACATCTTCTTCCGCGAGACAGGAGAATCCGGCCCCGTCGGCGCACAAGGGGTCACGCTCACTCCAGGACGCAGTCTGGCCATCGACAATAGTTACCTGGCCTATGGCGTGCCGATCTGGCTCGAGACAACGATCCCTGACGGCAGCGACTGGAAACGACTCATGATTGCGCAGGACACTGGAAGTGCAATACGCGGACGGGACCGTGGTGATATCTTTTTCGGCAGTGACCACAGAGCCGGTGAACTGGCCGGAATGATGAAGGCATCGGGCCAATACTGGGTCTTCCTGCCGAGCGGGATTCCGGTCAACCTTGTTGCGCAACTCGGATACTGATCCGGATTTTGTTGCCCGTGAAAACGACAGATCGACAATCACCCAGAGTCGCGTTGCTCGTCACCTGCCTGGTCGATCTGTTTCGGCCCTCGGTGGGCTTTGCTGCCGTGAAACTTCTGGAGCAGGCTGGCTGTACTGTCGACGTACCGCTGCAATCGTGCTGCGGTCAGCCCGCCTACAATTCGGGTGAACCCGACCGCGCACGCTCCGTTGCCCGAACAATGCTCGACGCGTTCGAAGGTTACGACCATGTTGTCGTTCCCTCCGGATCCTGTACCGGAATGGTCACGCATCACTACCCGACCTTGTTCGCCGGTACGAAAGACGAACGCCGGGCACAGGCACTTGCACAAAGAACCTGGGAACTGACTCGTTTCCTGGTCGAGGTTTGTGGTGTCACCAATCTCGAAACAAGGTGCGATGCGACGGTCACGATCCACGATTCGTGCGCGTGTCTGCGCGAAGCGGGCGTTGTCGATCAACCGAGGATTCTCCTCAACTCCATCGATGGGCTGACCATCAGCGAAGCGCAAGACAGGCAGGTCTGTTGCGGATTTGGCGGCACGTTTTCGGTCAAATACAGCGATATTTCGTCAGCCATGGCATCCGACAAGGCACAACGCCTGGAAGAAACCGGTGCCGACCTGGCGCTCTCTCTCGATCTCGGTTGCCTTCTCAACATTGCCGGTGTTCTCAAGCGCCGGGATTCCCGTCTTCAGGTCCGACATGTCGCGGAGGTACTCGCCAACGACCTGTTGTGCCCCGCTATAGGTGAGCGCTCCACTTGACCATTCACAATCTCCGGAGCCATGCATTCAAGAGCAATGCCGGTGCTGCACTTGCAGACACAATTCTGCAGGACAACCTCACGCGGATGCGCGGCAATTTCCTCGGCCGCCGTGAGCGGGCCCGGGCCGGTTTCCCGGAATTTGACGCGTTGCGTGATGCCGCTGTCGAAATCAAGAACCACACGCTTGAAAACCTCGATCTGTATCTCGAGGAATTTGAAAGTTCGGTACTGAAGTGCGGTGGACAGGTGCATTGGGCACGCGATGACTCGGAAGCACGTGACCACATTCTCAGGATCTGCCGTTCGGTCAATGCCCGTTCTGTCACCCGTGGAAAGACAATGGTCGGTGAGGAGATCGGACTGAATGCATTCCTTGAATCGCACGGAATCGAACCTGTAGAGACCGATCTTGGCGAATACATCGTCCAGATTGCCGACGAGCCACCAAGTCACATCATTGCACCGGCGGTACACAAGAACCGTGCGCAGATCGCGGACCTGTTCAATCGGCATCACGGGGACAGGGAAGCGCGCGACCCGGACGACATCGACGGTCTCCTTGCCGATGCACGCGATGTCCTGCGCAAGAAGTTTCTTGATGCAGATGTCGGTCTGACCGGCGCCAATTTCCTGATTGCCCGAACCGGTCAGACGGTGATTGTGACGAACGAGGGAAACGGCGACCTTACGCAACTTCTACCTTCCGTGCACATTGTGCTCGCCGGAATCGAGAAAGTGGTTCCAACGCTCACAGATGCAACGACGATGCTGCGCATCCTCGCACGTTCCGCAACAGGTCAGGAAATGTCGTCCTACACGACCTTCTCGGCAGGTCCGCGGCGCAGTGAGGACATCGACGGACCGGAGGAGTTTCATGTCATCCTGCTCGACAACGGGCGTGCTCGCATGATCGGATCACCCGAACAGGACCTGCTTCGTTGCATTCGATGCGGGTGTTGCCTCAATGCGTGCCCGGTCTATGGCAAGGTCGGCGGTCACGCATACGGATCAACCTATCCAGGACCCATCGGTGCCGTCCTGTCACCGTCTCTCGCCGGAATTGCACAAACGCGCGATCTGCCGAACGCATCCTCGCTGTGTGGTCGTTGTGAAGAAGTTTGTCCCGTGCGCATACCGATTCCGAAAATCCTCCGGCACTTTCGAAATCTCGATGTCCAAAACCGCACAGCACCATCTGCCACACGGCACGGACTTGCGTTGTGGGCCGCGCTCGCCAGTCGTCCACGGTTCTGGGGACTTGCGACGGGACTCGCAATCCGGATCATGACCGTCGGAAACCGTGGACGCTACACACGATTTCCATTTGCCGGGGCCTGGACACGAACCCGGGATCTCGCCGCCCCGCAGGGTGGCACGTTCCAGAGTCGATGGAGAATGCGCACATCGAGATGAAGAGCGCACGCGAGGACATTCTGGGACGAATTCGCAGCGGTCTATCAGCGAACAGATCTGTTGCGACACCTGACGCCGTTCGTGCACGTCTTGAAGGCCGTGAGACAGGTATCAGACTGGATCGTGGACACCTCGATGTTCGTCGAACCCGAATCGATCAGTTCGTGGAAAAGGCACGGGGTGTGGATTGCACGGTCCGGTTTGCCAAAGGATTTCACGAACTTCCGGAGGCTGTTTCCGATTATCTCCGACACCGGAATCTTCCCGCCATGCTTGTCGCAGCACCACATGCGGATCTCGACGAAATTGACTGGAATGCCAATGCGATTTCTGTTCGCTGCGGCGCCCCGGCGGCAAGTGATCTGGTCGGGATCAACCGGGCGTTCGGCGGCGTTGCCGAGACGGGTACGCTTGTGATGCTCTCTGGATCCGACAGTCCTTCGACCATCAATTTCCTTCCGGAGAACCACATAACGGTCCTGCGCGAATCCGAGGTCTGCGCCCTTTACGAGGATGTCTGGGATCGGTTGCATTCCGAAGGGCGTTCGTCAGGCCGTGCACTGCCCAGAACGGTCAACCTCATCACCGGAATCTCGCGGACAGGCGATATTGAACAGACCATTCAGACTGGTGTTCACGGTCCACGATATCTGCACATCATCATCATTCGTGACGCATGAACGGGTGTTCGGATTCACATGACGCCTTGTAGTAGGAAAAACGGGCAAACATGACCGTTTCGAGACCGGCAGGTGAATCGACAGACCATCGTGATCTTCGCGAACTGGTTGAAAGATTGTGCAGTGCGTTCACGGGTGACTATTGGCGTGCGTGCGACCGAGACGCACGATATCCGGTGGAGTTTGTCCGCAAGCTGACTGACGCCGGACTGCTTGCATGCCTGATTCCCGAGGAATATGGCGGTAGCGGACTGCCTTTGTCTGCCGGATGTGTTGTGTTGGAGGAAATTCAACGTTCCGGCGGAAACGCCGGTGCCTGTCACGCACAGATGTACACGATGGGTACCATTCTGCGTCATGGCTCCGCCGAGCAGAAGGAAACGTGGTTGCCCGGAATAGCGTCAGGCGAGTTGCGCCTGCAGGCTTTCGGAATCACGGAACCGGATACGGGAACCGATACAACCGCGATCCGGACTTTTGCGCGTCGAACCGGTGATGCATACACGATCAGCGGGCAAAAGGTCTGGACTTCCAGAGCTGCGCATTCCGATCTCATGTTGCTTCTTGCACGAACAACACCCCGTGCAGAATCCCCGCGCAAGACGGACGGGATGTCGGTTTTTGTCATCGACATGCGCGACGTGCCCGACAGCAAACTGACAATCCGGCCGCTGGAGACGATGATCAATCATGCAACCTGCGAGGTGTTCTTTGACGATCTCGTGATACCTGTTGCAGCGCGCATCGGAGAGGAAGGCGAGGGCTTTCGATACATTCTTTCCGCCATGAACGCCGAACGCATCTTGATCGCTGCAGAATGTATCGGCGACGCACGGTTCTTCATTGATCGCGCCTGCTCCTACGCATCGTCGCGAGAGGTATTTGGACGGCCAATTGCCAAGAACCAGGGAGTCCAGTTTCCGATCGCCCAGGCATACGCCCATACCGAAGCTGCTGCATTGATGGTTGGAGAAGCCGCCCGGTTGTTTGACGCGGGTGCACAACCCGGTTCCCAGGCGAACATGGCAAAGCTCCTCGCTGCGGATGCTTCGTGGGAGGCAGCAGACGTCTGCATGCAGGTGTACGGCGGATACGGTTTCGCAACAGAATACGATGTCGAACGGAAGTGGCGTGAAGCACGCCTTTATCGAACTGCACCGGTTTCGACGAACATGATCCTCGCTTACCTCGCCGAGCACGTTCTCGGTTTGCCGCGATCGTACTGACACATTGCTGGCTGTTCTTGCCGCATTCGGACGTATCCTTTTCATGCAGGCACGCTGGTCAGGTTGCCGGTGCCCGGCCCGGCGTGGCGACATATTCCCTGGCGGCAAGGTATGTTTCAAAATGGGCTTGTTCGACATCACCAATACGCAATTTCGAACGACCGGTTCGGACGAGATCAAACGCTCCAGTTGGCTACAAGTTCGTCGGTCGTGCCAATCTCGATCTGGTCTTCAAACCGGGGGTAGAGGTACTTCAGCGTTACGTAGTGGGATGCGAGATCGGAACTGGTACACGCATCACTGACAACGATGACGCGATAACCCCTGTCCATGGCGGAAAGTACCGTGGCCAAAACGCAAACATCGGTTTCGACTCCGCTGCAAATCACCGTCTGACAGTCAAGATATTCCAGGACATGACTGAACGCAGGCGCCTCGAATGCCGAGTAGGTTCGTTTGTGCACGATACGTGCTGGTGGACTAAATGACCTTAATTCTGCCATGACATCCAGCATTGCCGGATCCATCTCGTTTGTCGTCAGACTTGACCAGCGTCGATAATACGTCTGCCAGTGACCGACTGCATCCTCTGCCATATACGGAGTGACAAACCGTGTGAACACGGTTCGTTCAGGCCGTAGCCTGACCAGTCTGAGGATATTCGGAACAATCGTCGGCATTGACAGTGTACGCCAGGCGGTATGCCCAGCGAACAGGTACTGCATGTCGATACAGACATGCACCGCTTCTTCACCGACGGGTCCGATATTCTGCATCAGTTCTTCACAAGAACCGAATGCTCGGGCTGCCAGACAACCAACACATCCTCACCATTCGACATGATATCGCTGTCGCTGTTCTGACGAAAAACGCGAATTCTTCCAATAACAGTATCAACAATATACGTCACGCTGGTTCCCGAAAACACGGATTGCACGACAACACCCTCGATCGCGTTTCGACCACCACGTTGATGACCTGGTCTCTCCAGCTGCATCTTCTCAGGCCGCACCGCGAGCATCGCCCTTTCTCCCGAAGGCCGCGTCGCGGCCACGATGTACCCTGCTCCGTCAATCTGGATGCCGTTTTCTACAACAATACCGGTCATGAAGTTTGCGTCTCCCAGAAAATCCGCTGCAAATTGCGTCGCGGGTCTTTCGTAGACGTCACTTGGCGAACCGACCTGGATGACAAGCCCGTTGTCGATGATGGCAATCCTGTCTGACAGTGTCAGAGCTTCTTCCTGATCGTGTGTCACGAATATTGTCGTGATACCAACTGTGCGCTGTATGCGTTTCAACTCGATCTGCATCTCCTGACGCAATCGCTTGTCCAGGGCACCAAGGGGTTCATCGAGCAACAGCAAGCGCGGTTCAGTCACCAGAGCCCGGGCGAGCGCAACACGTTGCTGCTGCCCCCCTGACAACTGACGTGGCTTTCTCTCATCGAGTCCGGTCAGTTGCACAAGGTCAAGCATCTTCCGGACCATTGCATGCGTTTCGACGCGAGGTCGGCCGCGTACCCTCAGCCCGAACGCGACATTTTCATGAACTGTCATGTGCGGGAACAGTGCATAGTTCTGGAACACCATGCCAATATTGCGCCGCCACGCAGGTATCTGCGAGACATCCATACCGTCCAGACGGATTGCACCTGAGTCAGGTTCAAGAAACCCCGCAAGCAATCGCAACAGGGTCGTCTTTCCACTACCGCTCGGTCCGAGCAATGCAAAAAAACACCGGTCAGGAATCTCCAGTGAAATCTTGTCGAGTGCAACAAAATCGCCGAAACGCTTGATGACATCGGTAACCTGTACGTCAGTCATCTTTCCCCTCCGAAACGCGCGAGTCGGGCAAAGAGGAGAAGCGCCGTCATCGAAACAATGATCATGATCGTCGATATCGCATTGACTTCGGGTGTGAATCCCTTGCGAATTGCGGAAAAGATCTCGACCGGAAGCACTGACACGCCAGGCGGCGCCAGGAAGTACGAGATGACGAACTGATCAAAAGAGATCGCGAATGCAAACAATCCCGAGGCAACGATACCCGGTGCCATCACCGGGACGGATATGCGCATGAACGTCTGAAAGGGCGAAGCCCCGAGACTCGCAGCAGCCTCTTCCAATTCCGGTCCGAAACTGGCGAGCCGTGCACCGACCACGATCACGACATAAGGCAGGGAGAGCGCCACATGACCGAGCAGCATCGCGTGAAGTCCGCGACCTATACCCGTCCAGAAGAACAGCACAAGCATGCAGGTACCAATGATCAGCCACGGGATCGTGATCGGTGGCAACAAGAGCAACTGCATGATCACGCGACCGCGAAACCTGTATCGCGCAAAGGCATAGGCCGCCATCGTACCGAGAGTTGTCGCGACCACCGTGTTGACCAGTGCCAGCAACACACTGTTGAACGAAGCAGTTATCAGACGGTCATTTACGACAAGATCCTCGTACCAACGAGTCGTGAACTTGAACGGCAGCGAATAATGAATCGAATCGTTGAACCCCATCAGGGCGAGCACGAAGATGGGAAGATAGAGGAAGACCAGAACGAGAAACAGAAAAGCCCGACCCAGTCCCTGACCAGCAATGTCCAGTGTTCGCCAGCGCATCACGCAAGACGCAGGTGGTTCTTGAGGAACGGTGCCGATACCGCGAGAATCAGCAGTACGATCGCCAAGAGTATGAACGAGAGCGCACCACCGAGCGGCCAGTTGGACACAACTGTGAACTGTTCCTCGATCACCGTACCGATCATGGCACCCTTTGGTCCTCCGAGCAGTCGCGGCTCAAAGAACGAACCGATGACGGGAACAAAGATCAGGACCGAACCTGCAGCGAGGCCGGGTATCGCGAGGGGAAGAACGATCCGCCAGAGGATTGACGGCATCCGTGCACCCAGTCCACGCGCCGCGTCTAACAGGGAATCGTCAATTGACTGCAAGGAGAGATAACAGGTGAGGATCATGTACGGCAGATACGAATGCACGAGGCCGATAACGATCGCCGGATAGGAGTCGGTGAGGTCAATTGCCGGCAGCCCTGGAAAGACAAGGTGGACCGCCCAGTCAAGGACACCGTCGGATCGCAGCACGATCGTCCAGGAGAAGATCCGCACGAGCGCATTCGACCAGAACGGCAGTACAATCAGGAGAAACAACGCTTCACGCCATCGCCCCCGAATGTATCGCGCGAGCACCCATGCCGCTGGCAGACCGATCAGGGCACACACAAGCGTAACGTGGAATCCCATCTCGAGAGATCGCCAGGTGAGATCCTGTAGATACGATTTGTTGAAAAACGCCGCGTAGTGCTTGAGCGTGAATTCGCTGACGTGTTTTCCGAAAGGACCCTTCGTCTGGAAACTGAAATACAGCATCGCCGACAAGGGCAGGAATATTGTCAGCATCAACCACAGGTACGTCGGGCCCGTGAGTAATGCGACCGCTCGTCGGCGACGTGACTCAGCGCGCATGCAGATGGCTGGTGGGGTTCAGTGAAACGGACACAGATTGCCTGCCCGCGCGCGGTGCACGGGCAGGCAACTGCGAATGGCAGATAACCTATTCGGCGAAATACGCCTTGGTTTCTTCCCAGATCTCAAGGAACAGCTCGCGGGTCTCGTCAGACAGCGGCGCCATGAACTGGAGATTGGCCGTCGCCTTTGGATCACCAAGCACCTTGCGGTTGAACATGTCTTCAGGAAGCATGTTCATTGCCACGCCATTGGCCGAAGCCGGCGCCCCGACTTCCGTGTCCCAGCGTACAAAGTGATCGGAACTGACCATGAAATCGATGAAAGCATGGGCAGCCTCGGGATTGGGTGCATCTGTCGCAATCGACAAGCCGTCGAGCCATGCGATCGCACCCTCGTCGGGGATGAGAAATCCGACCGGCAATCCATAGGCCTTGGCGCTTCGTGACGCCGAACCCGACCAGTACACGGCGACATCGAAGGTATCCGCCTCGAATTCCTTGTTCCACTCATCTTCGGATGACCAGTAGGTCCGGACCTGGGGCTTGAGAGCGCGCAGTTTTGCACGGATCGCATCAAGATCAGCCGGATTATTCATGTCCTGTCCCGTCGCGATCGCTGCGAGATAGACGACCTCGACTGAATCGTCGCGTATACCGACGTTGTCCGCATGCTGCGGATCCCAGAGGATTTCGATGCTGTTTCCGGGCGTGACCTCTTCAGTGTCATAGGCAATCGACGTGACACCCCACGTCCAGGCGATGCCGTAGAGATTGCCGTCAAACTGAAATTCGCTCGCGTCGCGAAGTCCCGGCGAGAGGTCATCGAAGTTCGATATCTGTGCGGCGTCTACAGGCTGTATCAGCCCCTCGTCCGCAGCCTGTTGCGTGAATGCACTGTTGATGAGCACCACGTCGTAGGCACCCGGACTGGTTCGCAACTTGGTGAGCATTTCCTGTTCGGAATTGAAATAATCGTGAACAACAGTGTGACCTGTCGCGCTTTCGAACATCGCGAGCGCCCACGCTTCGTCGGTTCCGTATCCCTGCCAGTTCAGGACCCGGATTTCTGCTGCCATGGCCGACCCGCCGACAAGCGACACAGCCAATATTGCAGATGCAAAAAACCCCTTTCCGAGCATATCAATCCTCCGTGAGTTCAATGTCTGTATCTGACAGATTTAACCAACTGCTTGCAAGTCGCACTCCACTGATCAATCACACCGATGGCGGTCTGACGTGTCAGTGTCTCAGGTGAGGCAGTCGGTTCGTATAGACAACCCTCCAGGATTCCGGGTGCCTCTCGGTTGCCGCGAAGTGGTCGATGCGGTTTACCGACAGGTTCTCGATAACAAACCGCAGTGCGGTATCGGCATCGAGTCCGAGTGCCATGCGCAAAGCGGCGCGTATCGTTCCGCCATGGGCAATCGCGACGATGTCGCGCCCGTTCCACGCCGCTGTCAAACGTGCAATCACGGCTTCCGTGCGTTTGCAGAGATCAACAAAACTCTCGCCATTCGGTGGGCGGGTTTCTGCCGGCGCAATCCAGAACCTGTGCGCCAGTTTGCTGCGGGCGTGTTCTTCATACGACAGGCCGTGCCAGTCTCCGAAATCCTGCTCCCCGAGTCCCCGTTCACGCGAAGGATTGATTTCACGGTTGCCTGCGGACGCGATGGCGTCGGCTGTCTGCCGGGTACGTTGCAGATGACTTGTCACCCAGCGTGCATTGTCCGGTAGCAGACGATCAAGCGCAATGTAGCTGTCGGTATCGTCCGTATTGGCCAACGGATCTGTCGCACCGTAAATACGACCCGAATTTTGCGTGACAGGTGCGTGACGCACCCACCACCAACGCGTTTCTGCCATGGTCTGTTCCCTATAGCGATGCAACGGCCACCGCAAGGACTGCAGACTCACTCACCTGTTGAATACCGCCAAAAACGTCGCCGGTGTGTCCGCCGAAGCTGCGCGTACAGAGCCAGATCATCACAAGCGTCGCGACCACACCGGCTGAAATCGCCAGAAACCACGAAAACGGCCATAAGGCTGCGATCGCAATCACGAGCACAACACCAAACGATTTCACCACATTCGGAAAATCCGGTGTACCGGCTGCAGCGCCAAGACCATCCGGTCGCGCTGCCATCATGAGATGCATCGCGGCGACAATAGACCCGCGGGAAATTGCTCCCGCAGCAACGAGAACCGGAATTGCCATCAACGGTTCCGTGATCGTCGCGATCAATCCGATACGCAGGCTCGTGACAATGACAAGAGCGAGTGTGCCGCATGTGCCGACCGCGGGATCGCGCATGGCAGCAAGCCGGACACCGATTTCACCCTGGCATCCAAAACCGTCGAAAGTATCTGCAAGACCGTCCTCGTGCAGTGCACCCGTCATCACGATCATCACCGCAACCGCAACAACCGCTGCGACCCACGCACCGAGACCAATCGCAACAATTGTCGCAAAGGCAAGACCACCAGCAAGGCCTGTAATCGCACCGACAACCGGAAACCAGACGACAGAGTCCGACAGTCTGGATTCACCCTTGCCGAGTGGAATAGCAGTCAGGAACACCGCTGCTGTGCGAAACTGATCCAGCCAGTCCGTCTTATCTTCGCGTTCAACCATACGCACATAAAACCGGACTGGTCGCAACCGTCAAGCCGGTGCCCGTCAGATAACCGCCTGGCGGATTCACACAGCGGACCACCGTGTCGAGAAACATGCCGAACAGGGAAGACCGGTTCGGATCAGGCCATGCGCGGTGGTTCCCGACAACAGTCGGACATCGGTTTTCAAAACCGGGATCAACACGTCCGGATGTTGCCTGGTTCACACGATTGAATACTCGTTACATCAATCCCGGATTCATTGATGCCACAGGCAAATGCCCGTCCGGGCATGTCGGCGCGGAGAGGAATCGAGTGGTCGACATCGAAGTCGATAATTGCCCGGGCCTCGAAGTCGTCGCTCGTCGCCTCACCGATTTCAGCATGATAGCCGACGCCCGATGCTGCGACCGTCTGCGCACTGTCGAAGTCCAGCACCGTACCTGCAACCGTATGACTGAAATCCTTGGTTTCCTGAGACCAGGAACCCTTGACATCAATCGAATCAAACACCTCCCAGGAAACCGCAAGACTGTTCGTCCGCATCATCCTCGACCGGCATCACTGCGGTATTTTCCGTCAGCGCCATGTCGGCCGATAACTCCAAGATAGCGATAGCTGAATTCGACCGCGTTTGCGGACACCGGCGGTCATGCGACAATAACGGGCAGAACGCAGCGTTTCACGGGTGTCCGCCAACATTGGTTGCGGCTGACAAGAAAATTCGGGTGCGTCTTCAATTCAAATCGAGTTGTTGGACCGAGAAGAATGTCAATTGCTGAACTGATCATCGTCGCCGAACATGACGCGCCCGCATCATGCATTTTGCGTACACTTATTGATCGATTGAATGATGAGGTCGGTTCACGAACGGAAGGCCTGTGCATCGACGACACGGTCGGACCTTGACGAAACTGATGGCCGGCTCGCGCACTGACCCGTTGCAACCGAATGTTTGTCGTCGTCACACCCCGCCAACAGTCATATCAAGTACACAAATTCTCTCCTGTATCGCATGCCAGCGCACAACGGTTTATCTGCAGATTTCTGGCCAACAAACACCATCGTGTCGACCCGGTCGAACATGCCTGACACCCTTCAAGCAAACCGCACCTGGAACCAAAGTCGTGTCTCATCGATGTTCATTTCATCCCGGTTTTGCGATATGGACATAAAATGCGAATGCGATCCGGTATGATATGGGGTGGTGGAATCATGCTTGTCGCATCACTCGCAGGGACGCTTTTCGGACCGTCCCCGCTCGTGCTGCCGTTTGTACCGCTGATTTCATTGTCGTGGAGCCTTGCCAGTCACTACCCGGGATTGTTTGATGCGGGGTTGCAGGCACTTGACTGGGATCGCAAGCTTCTGTTCATCATCTGGAGCACGAGTTTCGGGGTGATTGCCGGTTGGTGCGTTGCGCTCGTCTTTCGTGTCATATTCGGTCAGATACGGCGACGATCGTGACGATTTCATCTTTCCTGCACGTGCGGCTACTTCTCGACTCGATGCCCGCTGAATCCAGCGGCCATCGTGCCGTTGCAATGCAACGAAATGACAGCCTGACCAAACCACCCGGTTCTCTGGGGCGACTGGAAGACATCGCCCTGTGGCTTGCTGCATGGCAGCGACGCAATCCACCGGTTCTTGAGAATGTCACCTGTATTGTTCCTGCGGGCAATCACGGCGTAACTGTTCACGGCGTTTCCGCGTTTCCCTCTGAAGTCACAACACAGATGGTCGCCAATTTTCGTGGCGGCGGTGCGGCCATAAATCAACTGGCAAACCTGCTGGGTGCAGAACTTGTTGTCATACCGGTTGATCTTGATTGCCCCACACGTGACTTCACGACGGGTCCCGCCATGACGGAAGAAGAAACCTGTGCGGCGTTGCAAACCGGTTTTGACAGTGTCAACAACGCCGACCTCATCTGCATCGGTGAAATGGGTATCGGCAACACGACAGCGGCGGCGGCCTTATGCGCATCGTTGTTCGGCGGATCAGGCCACGACTGGGCAGGTCCCGGGACAGGTCTCGACAGAAGAGGAGTCGACAACAAGGCCCGTGTGATTGACTCAGGCCTGGCTGCGAACGACGGACACACAATCGATCCACTTCGGTCTCTTGCCTGTTTCGGTGGCCGCGAGATGGCTGCCATTGTCGGCGTCATTCTGGCTTGTCGTCATGCACGCATTCCGGTGGTACTCGACGGCTTTGTCTGTTGCGCCTCCGCTGCGGTACTCCATTGTCTTCAAACAGACGCATTGGCACACTGCCTTGTCGGACATGTGAGTGCAGAACCACACGCAGCGAAGCTTGTCGAACGGCTGGACATGGCGCCAATCCTGGACCTCGGGATGCGTCTCGGTGAATGCTCGGGCGCCGCTGCGGCTGCACTCCTCGTACGGGCGGCAGTCGCAACACATGGTGGAATGGCTACCTTTGCCGAGGCGGGTGTCGATTCCAATTGAACACTCAGGGCACAACTTCCGAACGACTCGCCGACCGCCTGGCACGTGGTATTGGACGCATGTTCGAGACGATGAACCATGCCAGCCTGACCGAATTCACCGTCAGGAACGGGCGCCGTGCCGACGTTATTTCCGTTGATACCAAGGGTCGGTTCACGATTGTCGAGATCAAGACATCGGTTGCTGACTTTCGGTCGGACACCAAGTGGCACGAGTATCTGGACTTCTGCGACTTTTACTATTTTGCGGTGCCGCTCGACTTCCCGCAAGAAATCCTGCCGGTCGATCACGGCCTGATTGTTGCAGACCGTTACGAAGCATCGATCCTGCGCCCTGCAGATGAAACACCCATGAACGCGGCACGACGAAGGTCACAGCTGCTGCGCTTTGCGATGCTGGGAGCGCGGCGACTCAATCAGCTAACGGATCCGAAGGTGTAGGACACTCCGCCATCGAGAGCCAAGATTTTCTTGCAGCGCACAAACAACATTCCCTTGTTTCGGAACGCCGGCGACCCTAACCCTGCGCGTCCGTCGCAAACAAACAGGGTTCAATCATTCATCGCCCCGCTGCCGTGGATTCCGGGTCGATTCAAGGGGAACTTTTGCAATGAACTTGCAAGTCGTCACCGCGAACCGGCTTCAAGACGGCGCTGTGGTCTATCTTTCGTTCAACGATTGCTGGACCGACAGACTCGACTTGGCGCAAGCCGTCGACAGGGAGAACATTCCGGGTTTGCTTGCCTCTGCCGAACAGGCCGTCCGCGACCGCATGGTGGTCGGCGCTTACGCCTTCAACGTCACCCTTGAAGACGGTCGCATCATGCCGTGCCATATCCGTGAATCAATTCGTGCCAGGGGACCGACAACCGGTACAGAAGTCATCAATGCGCGTTGCGCAGAAGCCGGTAGCGAAAACCATGTATCGCTATGACGAATTCGACCAGGCCCTGGTCAACGAACGGGTCGCCCAGTTTCGCGACCAGGTTCGGCGCAGGCTGAACGGTGAACTGACGGAAGAGGAATTCAAGCCGCTGCGCCTGATGAACGGGCTGTATCTTCAGCTGCACGCATACATGCTGCGGGTCGCAATTCCATATGGCGTGTTGTCATCTGATCAACTGCGTCAACTGGCGGCTATCGCGCGTCGCTATGACAAGGGCTACGGGCACTTCACCACGCGTCAGAACATCCAGTTCAACTGGCCTGCACTCAAGGATGTTCCCGACATTCTCGAAGAACTTGCCGAAGTCGAGATGCACGCCATCCAGACAAGCGGCAACTGCATTCGCAACGTTACCTCGGACCCCTTTGCGGGTGCAGCGTCTGACGAAATTGACGATCCCCGTATTTTCGCCGAGATCATCCGCCAGTGGTCAACACTTCATCCTGAATTCTCGTTCCTGCCCCGAAAGTTCAAGATCGCCGTGACCGGTGCCGAGAAGGACCGCGCAGCAATCAAGGTTCATGACATCGGTCTTCGCCTTCGCCGGGATGCATCCGGATGCACCGGCTTTGAAGTCATTGTTGGCGGCGGTCAGGGGAGAACGCCACGCATCGGTTTCGTGATCAGGGAGTTTCTCCCGATTTCCTGGCTGTTGACATATCTTGAGGCCATCCTGCGCGTCTACAACATGCTCGGTCGACGGAACAATCTCTACAAGGCACGGATCAAGATCCTTGTCCATGAAACCGGACGGGAGAAATTCACGGAACTCGTTGAGGAGGAGTTCGAAAACCTTCTGAAGACTGCTCCGCAACCTCTTCCGGTCGCAGAGGTCAACCGTATCCGGGCCTTTTTTGCCCCACCCGCGCTTCCGAAAACTGAACCGGATTCAGAAGAGTTGCAGCAACTTTCCGACAACGATGCGGCATTTGCGCGCTGGTACGAAAGTTCCGTTACAGAGCATCGCACACCCGGTTATGCGATCGTGACAATCTCTCTCAAACCCGCCGGCGGCGTTCCCGGTGACGCCACTGCCGAGCAGATGGAAACGCTCGCATCACTTGCCGACAGGATGTCGCATTCCGAGATACGCGTATCGCACGAGCAGAATCTCGTTCTCCCGCACGTTCGTCGTAATGATCTGCCGGAAATGTGGCGTGTGCTTGTGCATGCGAGGCTCGCCGCGCCGAACGCCGGACTGATTGGCGATATTGTTGCCTGTCCCGGACTCGATTTCTGCAATCTTGCCAACGCCCGATCAATTCCTGTCGCACAAGAGATCAGCCAGCGTTTCAACGATGCCTTGCGTCAGCGTGACATCGGCGAACTGAAGGTCCGCATCTCGGGTTGTATCAATGCCTGTGGACATCACCATGTCGGACACATCGGCATTCTTGGCGTCGACAAGAAAGGCGTCGAGCATTATCAGATCACTCTGGGCGGCGACGATTCGGAACACGCGTCGATCGGCGACATCGTCGGCCCCGCGTTTCCAGCTGCAAGCGTGACTGATGCCGTCGAGAAGATCATTGATGTCTATGTTGACGCGCGGACAGGTTCCGAGTCCTTCATTGATACCTATCGACGAGTCGGTGCCGACCCGTTTCGCGAACGGCTCTATGGTTCTCATTAGAAACGGTCGTCGGGCGGAAGACCCGTGGATCCGCGCGGTCGATGGTGAACCGGTTCCGGCGGGTTGCGTTGTCATCCCGTTTGTACGCTGGAGAGCTGAAGCTGATGAACTCGCAGAACGCAACGATCCGCTTGGGTTGTCCCTAGCCAACAATGATGACGTGACGATGCTGACTGAACAGGTCGCGCAATTTGCGTTGATCTGCCTCGAGTTTCCCTCATTCACGGACGGTCGCGCCTTCTCTCAGGCAAGAATCCTGCGTGACCGGCTCGGATACACGGGAGAACTTCGCGCGACAGGCAATATTCTTCGCGACCAGATTGCATTCATGAAACGCTGCGGCTTCGATTCGTTTGAATTCGACCAGGAACCGGTAGAGGACTGGACATTGATCGCAGACGAAATCTCGGTCACATACCAGGACGCGACGAACAGCCCCGCGACCGTTGCCCGACGCCGCAACGGAGAGAATATTCAATAGCGACTCTCCAGCCAGCAGTCGCATACATTCCGGTGCAACACAGCGTGTTTCTTTCCGATCATGTTCCGGATGACTATGATCTGTCGCATTGCGACGCGTAACGAATTGGCAGGCTATGCAGGAATTCAGGGTTTTTCCGACCCTTGTGCGGGGCGTCGATCTTTATGTCGGCAACCTGCCGACAATGCTCGCGCAGTCACTGATTGTTTATTTTCCGGTACTTGCGATCACGGCGATAGCGGGACAGGTCGATTCAGGCACGACGCCACCGATCGTTTTGTCCAGTGCCGATACGGATGCCGGGACATCGATTGTCACACTTGTCCTGACCGTCATTGCGCTATGCTGGCTTGAAGCGAGCCTCACATACAGTTTCATCGTGAAATTGCGCAGCGGCGACTTTCCCAGGCTGGCAGAAGCGCTTCTTTATGCGCCGCGGGTTCTCTTGCGCCTGATTCTTCTGACCGTTGCGATCTGCTTACTGGTCTATTTTGGGCTTATCCTCTTTGTCGTGCCGGGAATTCTCATCGGAACGATATTCTGGCTCGCCGTCCCGACCCTCGTCGTTGAACGTTGCGGCGCATTCCGGGCGTTGCGTCGCAGTGTCGAGACAACCCGCGGTTACTTGTGGCGATCGGCGGGCGTTGTCGTGACAGCCGTTGCAATCCTGAGCATGATCTCGATTGCCGGTGCACAGATGGCCGACGCGATCTTTGGCGGGTTTGCCGCATGGTGTGTCATCTGGTTCATCGGGGTTGTCTGCACAGGTGTATGGATAGCCATCATGTCCGTGGGTTATCACGATCTGCGCATGCTTCAGGAGGCAGAAAGCAACATTCAGGCTTCCGAAAGCGACGCGTGAGGGGTACTGCAGTTCAAGGGAGTCGAATCATGAACGAGACAAGCGTCATTTCCGCCGACAGTCATGTCCAGGAACCGCCAGAGCTTTATTCTGAACGCATAGATGCCCGATTTCGCGACAAGGCGCCGCGCTTTGAGGAGCGCGACGGTGCAAGATATTTCGTCGTTGACGGCAAGAAACCCCGCCGGGTCGATCTGGCATCGGAACGAATCAGCGAAGACGACACAAACCGGGAGTTTCGCGACGACCCGTCCGGTGGACGCGATCTCGAACGGCGCCTTGTTGACCTGCGCCGCGACGGTGTCAGTGCCGAGGTGATCTATCCCAACAGCTCGCTGTTTCTCTACAACTCCCGTGATCCCGGTTACCAGTTGGCGGTCGCCCGCGCATACAACGACTGGGCCATGGAATTGTTCGGTACACATCGCGAACGGTTTATCCCGGTGGCGATTGTCCCGGTGATCGAAATTGATGCTGCGATTGCGGAGGTTGAACGAGCTGCACGCGCCGGTTACCGCAGCATCAAGATACCCCTGACAATGGAAAGTCGACCATACAACATGCCCGAATACGACCGTTTCTGGGCGGCATGTTCTGACCACGACATGGTTGTATCGCTCCATGCGTTCACTGAAAGCGAAGACTACTACCCGGACGACTGGGGTGAGGAAGACGGCATCGGCGGCGCACTCACGCACATGGCGATGAGCATGGCGCGCGGCCAGAATCCTGTCGCCTTGCTCATTGCGTCAGGTGTGTTGCAACGATATCCGAACCTGCGTTTCGTGATTGTGGAATGCGGCGCGGGCTGGCTCGCGTGGTTGCTCTATGTGATGGACGAGCAGGTCGACAAGAAACACATGTGGATTCGCCCCAAACTCGACATGCGGCCCAGCGAATACTTCCGACGCCAAGGGGCTGTCACCTTCAGCGATGATCCTGTCGCGCTGCGCCTTCTGGAATTTACGGGACCCGAGGTCTTGTTGTGGGGAAGTGATTATCCGCACGACGAAGGAACGTTTCCGCACAGCCAGGCCGTCATCGAACGGACATTCGCGGATGTATCGGTATCGGACAGGGATATGATCGTTCGCGGCAATGCCCAGCGAATCTACGGTCTCGGATAGTTCCGCCGAGAGTCTGCGATGAGACCAGAGGAACCTCGCATGGCTGGTGCCCGTGACCATTCCGGTCAGAACTGCAGCAGAATTGTTTCTGCAATCTTGTCGGGAACCTGTGCCTTGCGCGACACCGGCTGCGTGTAGGCGAGTTTCATGAGAAATCACACCGACAACGCTCCGTCTTTCCGTCGGAATACGTGCGATCAGCCTCTACGCATTGCTGGCGCAGCGACTGAATTCTGCAGCGTGCGCAAGCGTTCGGCCGGATACGTCAGACGACACTGGGCGGCAGACTGATGCCCGCAGATGCATTCTGGCGGCACAAGTCGCTGCGCGAGATGACCCGCGAGGAATGGGAAGCGCTCTGTGACCGGTGCGGACGCTGCTGCCTTCTCAAACTCGAGGACGAGGACACCGGGAATGTCATGATGACCGACGTTGCCTGCAAGTTGCTTGATTGCAGGAGTTGTCGTTGCAGCAACTATGCGAATCGTCGTCAGTTTGTCCCGGAGTGCATTTCGATAACGCCGGAGATTGCGGAATCACCACCCTACTGGCTTCCGAAGACATGCGCCTACCGCCTTGTCGCCGAGGGTCGGGAACTCTTCGACTGGCACCACCTCGTGTCTGGTGACCCGGAAACTGTGCACCGCGCTGGAGTATCCGTGCGTGGCAGGGTTATTTCCGAAGCCCGCGTGTCGGATCGCGACATCGTCAACCACGTTGTCGACACTGAACCGTGAATTCCGTCGGCAATCAGTGAATGCCCGCTGCACGACGCAACACGTAGTGCAGGATTCCGCCGTTGAGGAAGTAGCGGACCTCGGTGTCAGTATCGATCCGGCTGCGCAGCATGATCTCCTTTTCGGAGCCGTCGGAACGAACGATCCGGGCAGCAACATCGGCCTGTGGCACGATGCGATCGGAGAGACCGAGAATGCTCCAGATCTCCGAACCGTCGAGTTCGTGACTCGATCTCGATTCGCCTTGTGCGAACTGCAACGGCAGTATGCCCATGCCAATCAGGTTCGAACGGTGAATTCTCTCGAAACTTTCGGCGACCACGGCGCGAATCCCGAGCAGCCTTGCTCCCTTTGCCGCCCAATCCCGGGATGATCCCGTGCCGTACTCCTTGCCTGCCACGACGACAAGGGGAACGTTTTCTGCCTGATAGCGCATGGATGCGTCAAAGATCGACATCTGTTCACCGGACGGCTGATGACGGGTTACGCCGCCCTCGACACCCGGCACGATTTCGTTACGCAACCTGATGTTGGCAAACGCGCCTCGCATCATGATCTCGTGATTGCCACGACGGGATCCGTAGCTGTTGAACTCTAGAGGGCTTACCTGACGTTCACGCAGATAACCGGCTGCCGGTGTTCCCTGCACGATCCCCCCTGCAGGCGAGATATGATCGGTCGTGATGCTGTCACCAAGCATGACAAGAACACGCGCGTCAATAACGTCTTCGGCCGCTTCAGGCGCCTCTCTCGGCATGTCATCGAAGAACGGTGCACGCCGGATATAGGTACTCGCGATGTCCCATTCGTAACTTTCGGTATCCGGCACATCCATCGCACGCCAGATATCATCGCCCTCAAAGACATTGCCATACCGCGATTCGAACATTTCTGTTGTCAACGAACCACGCATGACCTGTTCGATTTCCTCCTGCGTGGGCCAGATATCCTTGAGATAAACGGACTTGCCGTCGCTATCGGTTCCCAGTGGATCAGTCACAAGATTGACAGACATCGAACCCGCAAGTGCGTAGGCAACGACCAGAGGAGGTGACGCGAGATAGTTCGACCGGACGGCTGCATGGACCCTGCCCTCGAAATTGCGGTTACCCGACAAGACCGAACTCACGATCAGGTCACCATCATCGATTGCACCCTGTACCGCGTCGGGTAGCGGACCGGAATTTCCGATGCAGGTCGTGCAACCATAACCGACGAGATTGAAACCCTGCCGGTCAAGCGCCTGCTGCAAGCCGGATTTCGAAAGGTAATCGGTCACAACCTGGCTCCCGGGTGCAAGGGACGTCTTGACCCATGGCTTGACCTGCAACCCGCGTTCAAGCGCCTTGTGTGCAACGAGCCCTGCCGCAACCATGACGGATGGATTGGATGTATTCGTACAGCTTGTAATGGCTGCGATGACAACATCTCCATCGTGCAGCTTGGCACCGTTCCCGAGTGAGGCAGATTGCCGCGCACCGCTCTCGCGACCTTCCTGTGCAAGAAACTCGGAAATCTGGTTCGAAACGCTGGACAGGGACACGCGATCCTGGGGTCGCCTGGGTCCTGCAAGACTCGGTTCAACGTCGCCAAGGTCGAGTTCCAGCATGTCCGTAAAAACCGGCTCCGGTGTTCCGGGATCCCGCCACAAACCCTGCAGCTTCGCGTATTCTTCTACCAGACGAACGTGTTCCTCGCCGCGACCGGTCAACATGAGATACTCAAGCGTTCGCGAATCGATCGGAAAGAAGCCGCATGTTGCACCGTACTCTGGCGCCATGTTCGCAACAGTCGCTCGATCTGCCAGACTGAGATGCGCCAGTCCCGATCCGGTGAACTCGACGAATCTGCCGACCACGCCATGCCTGCGAAGCATCTGCGTAACCGTAAGAACGAGATCTGTTGCCGTTGCTCCTTCGGCCAGTTCTCCTGTCAGGCGAAATCCGGTTACCTCGGGAACCAGCATTGATATCGGCTGGCCAAGCATTGCCGCTTCGGCCTCAATTCCACCAACGCCCCAGCCCAATACGGCGAGAGCATTGACCATGGTTGTGTGACTGTCAGTTCCGACAACCGAGTCCGGGCATGCGACGCCGTTCTCAATCCAGACGACCCTGGTCAGATATTCGATGTTGACCTGATGACAGATACCGGTGCCCGGAGGAACGACCCGCAGGTTGTCAAACGCCTGCTGCGCCCATCGGAGAAATCTGTAACGCTCGAGGTTGCGCGCCATTTCAATGTCGACGTTGCGACCGAAAGCACCCGCCGACCCGAAACTGTCAACCTGAACGGAATGATCAATCACGAGGTCTACGCGGGAAAGCGGATTGATTTTCCCGGGATCACCACCAAGTTCGGACATCGCCTGTCGCATCGCCGCAAGATCGACAACTGCGGGAACACCCGTGAAATCCTGCATGAGAACGCGAATTGGCCGATAGGCTATCTCTCCAATTCCGGATGACGAACCGGACCACGTGGCAAGTGAGCGTATATGCGATTCCGTGACTGTGTCGCCGTCCTCGTTCCGCAGGAGATTCTCGAGCAGAATCTTCAGGGAAACAGGTAAATGCTCGACACCACCTATTCTTCTGCCAGCTTCCTTGAGGCTGAAGTAATCCAGCGACTGGTCTCGTGAACGCAGTGTTCGGCGTATCCCGAAAGTATCCGTGTCAGCCATCATACCTTCCCTGTTCATCGGGTTTGTGTATTCCCGTAAATAGCACACGCGACAAGCATGACTGAATCACTGGCCGGCGCATTCCGGTGTTCGTGTATCTGATTCAGTGTTTGGCCGCACTCGACCACAACATGACGATGGATTGCGTGGTCGTGCCACCTCTCCCGTCGCTACCACATTCGATCCGCGCAGATAATCCCCAAGCACTGCCCACGCAGTTTGGGGATGAAAGACGATCGCCGTCGGGATGGCAACGAATCGTGTTACATCTTGTTGCAAGGAGAAAATCCGCTTGTTCGAGGAGGGTGATGCCGTTCGACAATGATTTGAAAAGCGGGATTGGCGCTGCAACTGAATCGGCTGCAGTGGCGGCTGCAGCGTACACAGGGCTTGGCGACGAGCGCATGGCTGACCAGGTTGCTGTCGATGCCATGCGTGATGCATTGAACAGGCTGCCCGTGCGCGGGAAAGTTGTGATTGGAGAGGGTGAACGCGACGACGCACCCATGCTCTACATCGGCGAAGCGGTTGGATCAGGAATCGGCCCGGAGATCGATGTGGCCCTTGATCCTCTGGAGGGTACGACAATTTGCGCCAAGGGAGGTGCAAATGCCATTGCTGTTCTGGCGGTAAGCGAAACGAACGGTCTGTTGCATGCACCGGACACCTACATGGACAAGATCGCGGTTGGCGCCGGCTTGCCACCCGGTGTGGTCGACCTCGACGTTGATCCCGGCGAGAACATTCGCCAGCTTGCCGATGCGAAGTGCAAGGCGCCGGAAGATGTAATCGCCGTTATCCTGGATAGACCGCGACACAAGCCACTGGTTGACGCAGTGCGCGCCACAGGCGCGCGTGTTCGCCTTATTTCGGATGGTGATATTCTGGGTGTGCTGGCGACGGTGCGCGCCGAAACCGGTGCTGATATCTATATGGGTACCGGTGGTGCTCCTGAAGGCGTTCTCGCAGCCGCAGCCATGCGATGCGCCGGTGGCCAGTTCCAGGGTCGCCTGAATTTCCGAAACGAGGACGAAAAGGAGCGCGCCCGCAGGATGGGTCTCGAGGACATTTTCCGGAAGTTTGAGAGAGACGATCTTGTCCGGACCGATACCCTGTTCTGTGCAACCGGCGTAACCGATGGCTGGCTGCTCAATGGCGTCCGTTTTCGTGATTCGGTGGTTCGAACGGAGACGATCATCCTGGATTCAAGGAGCGGTGCATTTCACAAGATCATCACCGAGCAGGATCAATCACGGTATCTGACGGGAGTTCGTGCGTGACAGACGCTTTTCTGGGAATTGAGAAGTCACTGACAGGCAAATTCTGGCAGCCGCGCCTGACGGACGAGATACCTGCATACAAAATGGCGCAGCGGTTGGATCTTCCCGAGTTCCTGGCACGCATTCTTGTAGCGCGCGGTGTCACCGAAGCTGACGTCAAACATTTTCTTGAGCCGCGATTGCGCGATTCGATGCCGGATCCGTCAGAACTCGCCGATATGGATCTGGCGGCGGAGCGTCTCGCCGATGCTGTTGAATCAGGCGAATGCATCGGTGTCTTCGGAGACTATGACGTAGACGGCGCGACGGCCTCCGCACTTGTCATACGCTACTTTCAGGCGCTTGATGTGCGAACCGTGGTGCATATTCCGGATCGACAGACCGAGGGATACGGTATCAATTCGGGCGGGCTGGTATCCCTGAAGGACAAGGGTGCCGGACCGATCATTGCGGTGGACTGCGGTATCGTCGCATTTGAACCGCTCGCAATTGCAGCACAAGCCGGCATTGAGGTCGTGGTTATTGATCACCACATTGCCGAAACGGAACTGCCCGCCGCGGCTGCCGTCATCAATCCGAACAGGCTCGATGACAAGAGCAATCTGGGTAACCTCGCCGCTGTCGGGGTCACATTCATGACCGTTGTGGCGGTCAACCGCGAGTTGCGGCGGCGCGGCTGGTTCAGGACTCGACCCGAGCCGAAGATCACGCAATGGCTTGATCTGGTCGCATTGGGGACTGTTTGCGATGCGGTGCCACTTACCGGGTTAAACCGGATCCTTGTTTCCCAGGGCCTGCGTGTGATGCGCTCCGGGGGTAACGAAGGACTCTCGGCGCTCGCCCGGGTTGCGTCCATCCAGGGGAAGCGTACAGCATGGCACGCCGGATTTCAGCTTGGACCGCGAATCAACGCGGGCGGCAGGATATCCCGTTCGGATCTGGGCGTACGCCTCTTGACAACACGCGACGGCAGCGAAGCGGCCGGAATTGCCGTGCGGTTGAATGATCTGAATGTCCAGCGACGCGAGATCGAGTCCGCCGTTCTGAAAGAGGCGTTCAAGGTCGCAGAAAGCACCGAACAGGAGAATTGCGTCGTTGCCGCCGGCGACGGTTGGCATCCTGGTGTTATCGGAATTGTCGCGAGTCGGCTTGTAGAGCGGTTCAACAAACCAGCGGTCGTGATCGGTATGTTGGACGATGGTGTGGGTAAGGGCTCCGGTCGTTCAGTTGCGGGCGTCAACCTCGGTGCGGCTATTTCGGCAGCCGTGCATTCAGGTCTCCTGATCAAGGGCGGCGGACATCCAATGGCTGCTGGACTGGAAATCGAGTCAGGGAAACTCCAGGCGTTCACAGAGCACATGAACGCGCAACTCGCAGAGGAGATGGCAACACGAACCCGGCAGAAGATTCTGAAGATTGACAGTGCGCTCTCATTGAATGCGGTAAACGAAAATCTGGTTGGCCTGATTGAAAAGGTCGGACCATTCGGTCAAGGCAATGCGGAACCACGATTTGCCTTTGTTGACGTCTTTGTCGACTGGGCAACGCGAACACGCGGATCACACGTGTCGGCAAGGCTTGCCGATGCCTCAGGAAAACGGATCAGGGCATTCGCATTTCAGGCGGCCGACACACCCATGGGTGAATCGCTGCTGGCAAATGATGGCCGGCAACTTGTCATTGCAGGGCGTGTGCAGGAGAGATTCTGGAATGGCGAACGACGAATTGAATTGACCATCGATGACGCCGGGGTCTCCGCGTGATCAGGTATACCTGATCGAGACTCTCCAAACGAACTGACAGACAAAGCGAGGCTTGTCTGACTGAAAACGGCAACAGGCTTTCTTGAACTTTGTTCAGGGTATCTGTATCTAAGCCGCTCTTGGTAACGCGTTGTCCGGTAGTTTTCTGACCCCTTCGTCTAGCGGTTAGGACACAACCCTTTCACGGTTGAGACAGGGGTTCGATTCCCCTAGGGGTCACCATTACATAATGGTTCCGAAATCAGAGCATCTGGACTATCCCGCATGAGCCTGCTTCGTTAGCTGATGCTGCCCAAGCAGGGCAAGATGGGGCGTCCGCGCAAGACCGATCTACGGTCGGTGCCATCGGGTACATCCTCAGCACGGGCTGCCAGTGGCGGCGCTTCCCGGTGAATATCCACCATTTTCAACGGTCCAGAACTATTTCTACGGCGTGGCGTCGCAGGCAAGGTCCTGCAGCGTTTGCGGGATCTGGCGCGGTGCTCACTCTGCGGAGCCGAGCACGGCCGTGACCGACAGTCCGTCGGTGAAGACCACCGAGAGTGGCGGGCTATGACGCGGGCAAGAAGATCAAGGGCCGCAAGCGGCACATTGCCGTGAACGCGCAAGGCAGCCCGATTGTCATGATGGTTCACCCGGCTGACGTCCAGGACAGGGACGGTGCCCTGGAGGTTGTCATGCAGCTGTTGGCGCTGACGATCTCCAAACTGTATGCCGATGGTGGCTATGCGGGGCCGAAACTTCGAAAGGAGATCCCGATCGGCGCACCAACTCATCGAAGGTGCGCATTTTCCTGATGCCAAGCAGTTGGAATGCTTCGGTGAACGACGTTCCGCCTTCCAGCGCACTGACCGCGATCGCTCGTGCGAACCGATTACCCACTCTCGCGTTCTGGCTGGGATAGAAATTGCCGCCGCCGCCTCTCGGGGTCGCGTTCAATCTTTCCAGTTCGGTGCGGTAGGCGTCGCGGAACCGATCTCGCGTCAGTCCTCCGGCATCGTGGATACGGCGGAGGATCACCAAGGTACTGACCTTGAAGCGGCGCGCGAGACGGGCGAGCGCCGCCGATAGTTCCTCGCCCCGTCGATAGTCTTCGCGCAGGACGGCGAGCGGGACCAGCAGCTCGGCGGCGACCCGGTTGCACCACGCCTCGACCGCATGGGCGGGCACGGCATCCGGAACAGAGTCGGAGAGCGCACTCTGTCCGAGCCACAGATGCGCCAACTCGTGCGCGAGGGTGAACATCTGCGCGGCCTTCGTATCGGTACTGTTGATGAAAATCAGCGGCGCCAGATCGTCCGCAAGCGCAAAGCCTCTGAATTCTCCAGGATCCAGCTTGCGACGGGTGTTGTTATGCACAATCCCGGATACCATCACCAGAACGCCGAGTGCATCCGCCGCCCGGACGAAACGGCGGAGAGCTTCGGTCCAGGTCGGCACGTTACGGCGTTCATCGAGGTCCAGTCCAAGCGCCCCCCGGATGGTTGCAGCAATGCTCTCGACATCGGTTTCGAGCGTTGCGGAGCCAACGAAGGCGAGCGGCTCTTCGCCTTCGATACGCGCGAACTCCCGATACCAGTCCTGGCGCTGCTGGCAGAGGTATACGGTGTCCAGCAGGTCCAGGCTCGGACGCGGCAGCGGCATGCTTCCGACAGTGCGGAAGTCGGGAATGGGAATGGGTTCATCGAGCGGCTCTGAAAGAAAGAAAAACCCGACTGGCGCGCGAACGGCTCTGGCGAGCCTTTCGAGCTGTTTCAGCGTCGGCCGCGCAGCACCGGCCTCCCACTCGCTGTATTTTGGAAACCGGGGGATGAGGGCATCGATATCCATGCCGGCCCGCTCCCGCGTCCAGCGAAAATTCTCAGGCTTGACGTCGACCCGCATCATCGGTGTCCGTATCCGCGGAAGTGCCGAAGCAGATGCTGGAGGCGAGAATGATAAGTCACAAGATTCACAGTTACTTGCTGAAGCTCTAAATGAAGTCTGGCTTCTATGTCACCATCAGATCGATATCGAAGAAAAGAGACTGGTGCAACAGGCCTTTCTGATTGTTCGCTGCGTGACAGGCTATTGTTCGGCACCAATTGCATAACTTCGAAATTCTCAATGCGCCGCAACCATGTACTCCACATATGATGCGCGTCGACAGCAGATTGCCGTTCGCTTTCATTGAAAGCACGGTTCAGACTCAGCGCGAAGCTGACGCGTGATATTGCATGGCGTTCATTTATTGGTTCGAAAGGTAAATCTGCTCCAGATCACTTTCGCAACGATTTCCATGGATGCGCAGGATCTGTGCTCGGCGTTCAGACTCGATAACGTGCGCCTGATGAGATTCAAGATTGAATCGTCTGGATCAACTTTTGCAAGGATACACAGCGACAATCGGACCGGGGGTTTCTGGTGCAAAATAACCAATAACTTCAACGGCACTATTGCGCAGGAGCCGCGATGCCTTTCTGTCGACAAGCGGCGCGAAGGGTATTCAACAGAAGGCACGCAATGGTCATGGGTCCGACACCGCCTGGAACCGGTGTAACGGCACCTGCGACCTGTTTGACTTCATCGAAGCAGACGTCCCCGACCAGCCTTGTTTTGCCGTTTTCGCGCGCAACCCTGTTTATTCCGACATCGATGACCGTCGCACCGGGTTTTATCCAGTCTCCCCGAACCATCTCGGGTCGACCCACAGCGGCGACAACCACGTCCGCACGACGCACAACGCCGGGAAGATCTTTCGTGCGCGAATGCGCAATCGTCACGGTGCAATGGTCCTGAAGCAACAACTGCGCCATCGGCTTGCCGACAATGTTGGAACGGCCCACGATGACCGCTTCAGCGCCCTTCAGTCCTTCAGTTCCCAGCCTGTCCTGCAGCATCAACTGACAGCCCAGAGGTGTGCAGGGAACCATGGCATCCTGGCCCGAAGACAGTCTGCCCGTGTTGATGGCATGAAATCCGTCGACATCCTTGGCCGGATCGATCGCGTCGATGATCGCCTGCTCATCGACCTGTTTCGGCAAGGGCAACTGAACAAGTATCCCGTGAACGTCGGGATCCCGATTAAGCTCCTGAACCTTTTCCATGACCTCCGCGTGTGACGCGCTGACAGGCATGCGAAACTCATAACTGTTCATGCCGGCTTCCAGCGTCGACCGCCCCTTGTTACGGACATAGACCTCACTTGCCGGGTCTTCCCCGACCAGCACAACAGCAAGCCCCGGGGTCAGATTGAACCTCTCCTTAACCTCGGAAACGCCTGCCGCAACCCTCTCGCGTACGCCTTTCGCAAACAACTTGCCATCAATGATATCGGCGCAACTCATCTGACCAACCTCCAGAAAACTTGAATGAAAGGGTTTGGAAACTGCCGATCAAGGTATCAGCAAACGGATAACCGTGAACTGTGCACGATCGGATCTCGCGAGACGCGAAAACGCACATGCCGGGCAGGTTTCATGATACAAACCTGGTTGTTCCGCCGATCATCAGGGTTTGTCATCGGCACGAGCCCTGTGCCCCAGTCGCAAA
Organism: Alphaproteobacteria bacterium; assembly: GCA_965200745.1. Taxonomy (GTDB): domain Bacteria; phylum Pseudomonadota; class Alphaproteobacteria; order SP197; family SP197; genus SP197. The sequence goes on along the minus strand of CBDAUZ010000001.1, from coordinate 1,302,871 downwards.
CGCAGTGCATTCAGCTTGATGAAACCTTCCGCATCACGCTGATCGTAAACCGCATCCTCCTCAAAAGTGACATGCGCCAGGCTGTAAAGCGAAGACGGCGACTTTCGTCCGGTGACGGTTACGCTTCCCTTGTACAACTTCAGGCGGACTGTCCCCGAGACGTGTTCCTGACTGCGATCGACAAGCGCCTGCAACATTTCCCGTTCCGGTGAAAACCAGAAGCCGTTGTAGATCAGTTCGGCATAACGCGGAGCCAATTCGTCCTTCAGATGCGCGGCATCACGGTCAAGGGTGATCGACTCCATTGCCCGGTGCGCAACATGCAGAACCGTACCACCTGGTGTTTCGTAGACGCCTCGACTTTTCATTCCCACAAAGCGATTTTCGACAAGATCGAGCCGCCCCACACCGTGCATGCCGGCAAGTTCATTGAGACGAGTCAGCAGTTCAGCCGGTGACAGGTCATTTCCGTTGATTGCAACCGCATCTCCCTTTTCAAAGGATATCTCGATTTCCAGCGGTGTGTCGGGTGCATCAATCGGATCGCAGGTTCGCGAATACACGTATGCGGGCGGTTCTTCCCAGGGATCTTCAAGAACTTTCCCTTCCGCAGAGATGTGAAGGAGATTTGCATCCACGGAAAAGGGCGCTTCCCCCCGTTTGTCGCGCGGGATCGGTATCTGATGCGTCTCGGCAAACTCGATGAGACGCGAACGCGATGACAGGTCCCATTCCCGCCATGGAGCGATCACCCGAATGTCAGGGTCCAGCGCATAATATCCCAGTTCGAACCTGACCTGATCGTTGCCCTTGCCGGTCGCACCATGGGCAACAGCATCGGCACCGGATTCGTGTGCAATCTCGATCTGCCGTTTGGCAATCAATGGGCGTGCAATTGATGTTCCGAGAAGATAGGTCCCTTCGTAGACGGCATTCGCCCGAAACATCGGAAAGACATAGTCGCGGACAAACTCTTCCCGCAGATCTTCAACATGGATGTCCTTCACACCCATCATCCGGGCCTTCTCTCGTACCGGTTCGAGCTCATCACCCTGTCCGAGATCGGCGGTGAACGTCACGACTTCGCACCGGTAGTGGTCCTGCAGCCAACGCAGGATCACAGATGTATCGAGGCCTCCGGAGTAGGCGAGAACAACCTTGTCTACAGACATGACAAACCGCTCTTCCGTGTGCCTGACGTCGAACGGGCAAATCTGGCGGAAACCTGATTCGGGCAGGACGCAAATGTTCGGTTCATTTTCGGAAACGATCGAACAGAACCTGTTGTGAACGCACAGATACTCACGCAACTGGCTCCATCATTGCAAAAACGTCGATTTCGACCATCATCGAATCATAGGCAAGGTCAGGCAGAGGAACGCCTGTCGACGCAGGTCCGGGATCACTGAAATACGACGATCTGATCGGCAGGTTGTCGTTCAGTGCCTGTGCTCCACATGTCCCCTTGTACACGGTCGTCACCTTGCAGACGTCGTCATATCCGGCACCGAGTTCTCCAAGAATGGTTCCGATGTGCACCATGGCCTGATGCGTTTGCGCCGAGAGATCGTCGGGATGAACAGCCGTGCCCTGCTTGTCAATCGACACCTGACCGCCAAGGAAAATCATGTCTCCGCATTGCAGGCCATGCTTGTACGGAAGGTGAACGTGCCAATCCCACAGGCTTTCCGGCCAGACATGACGCCGTGGCATATACACACCGCCTTCGCCGCGCATCGCGACAACCGAGATCTTGATCAGAACGTCTTCGTCGGCATGCCGTGGCAGGGGAACACCGGTGGCTGCCGGACCGGGTTCATCGAAATGCGCTGCACATGCCAGAGCCGAACCTTCAAAATCCTCAATCCCGGCTCCTCCTGCGTACCATCGATTGATCTTGACGACGTCATTGAAGTCGGCGCCAAAATGGTCGAGTACACGTGCAATCCGTGACATGACATGACGGGTCTGTTCGACGATATCACCCTTGTGAAGGACGCTCCCCTGCGCACTGACAGGGTATTGCGCCGATACAAAAATCATCTGATCGCTCTGCAACCCCTGGACAAACGGCGATGGCAGGAGCGACACATCGTCGACGCCATCAGCATAGGAACGACTGGTTCTTTCACCGTCCTTTCTGCGCATGCCGTAACCCTCGATCTCGACCATCAGCCCGTCATAAGCCAGCCAGGGAACAGGAACAGCATTGATGGTCACCCGGCAGTCGTCACCAAGGCAGGCACCGACCTGACCGAGAACTTCATGCTCGTCGAGCGAACCGTTGTTTACGTAGAAACACAGTAACGTGACGAGGTCAGTTTCGTCGCAGTCGAGATCGACCAGGATACGCTGGATGTTCCCCATGACGTTTCTGATCTGCGTCGTCATGTCCCCATTGTTCCTGACTTCTCCATCGGGTGTCATGTCTACCTGACCACCCAGCCAGATCATGGAGCCACAGCGAACACCGTGCTTGTGTGTGAGGGCAATGGGCCAGTTCCAGTGACCGTCGGGCCACGAATGCCGCTTGTCCATGATCTGTGTTCTCCGTTGGATGACGTCGCAGGAACCGGATTACTGCATGGCCGTGGCAACAGGATCGGGTTGCCCTATTCGAGCGACTGCTTCCCGAAGCAATTCACTCTTGCGTTTCCTTACCGAGTCGGATCGAAGCTGACCGCATGCGGCGAGAATGTCCTGTCCTCTCGCACGTCGTACGGGTGCAGAAAGTCCACCGTCATTGACGATCGAGGCGAATGCGTTGATCCGGGATTGTGACGAACATTCAAACGGCGCACCCGGCCAGGGATTGAAGGGGATCAGATTGACCTTGGCGGGTATTCCCCTGAGCAGCCGCACCAGCGCGCGCGCATCGGCATCGCTGTCATTCACCGCCTTCAACATGACGTATTCGAATGTGATCCGACGTGAATTTGTCGCACCGGGATACGAACGGCACGCATCAAGAAGCGCCTCGATCGGATACTTCCTGTTGAGCGGAACGAGCTGGTTGCGCAACTCATCGGTGACAGCGTGCAGCGAAACCGCGAGATCGACATTCAGTTCCGCACCGCATCGCGCCATCATCGGTACAACGCCCGACGTGGAAAGCGTGATGCGACGACGCGACATCGCGATACCGTCGCAGTCCATGACAATCTGCAGTGCAGTCTTGATGTTCTCGAAATTGTAGAGGGGTTCGCCCATTCCCATGACGACGATATTGGTCAGCAATCGTGGTGCGTCGGGATCCCACTCATTGAGCGCATCGCGCGCAAGCATGAACTGTCCGACAATTTCAGCAGGCGTAAGGTTCCGGACGAGTCGCTGGGTGCCTGTGTGACAGAATGTGCAGGTCAGCGTGCATCCGACCTGTGACGAGATGCAGAGAGCGCCACGGTCCCGCTCGGGAATGTGTACGGTCTCGATCATATGGCCATCGCTAACCCGCAAGAGCCACTTTCTGGTTCTGTCGTTGCTGTACTGATCGCGCACGATTGCGGGTCTGACGAGTTCAAACCGCGCATCAAGCCGACCGCGAAGCGGCTTCGAGAGAGTCGTCATCGCATCAAAATCGGTGACGCCCCTGAAATAGATCCAGTGCCACAACTGCTTGACCCGGAAGGGTTTCTCTCCCATTTCCGCCATCAGCGCGTGCAGCTCTTCCCGTGGCAGGCCTATGAGATTCTGTTTCGTGTCAGACGATACCCCACACCTGACAGATCCGGATTCGTCCGTCCCGGACGCTTCCCGGTATTCAGTTCGGGCAGGCTTCACTGATTACGTCGTATGCTGCCGTGAAACCGAGAAGCGAATAGCTGTCCGTAGTCTCCGTTCCGCGCCACGAGCGACCCTCGATAACCATGTTCACACCGGCCTTCATTGATGCGACGATCTTGCGTTCATCTTCGCGCGTGTAGGCCCATGCCTTTTCTTCTTGCGTGAAAAGGTCGTAAGACCTGTCGCCGATCGTAATCGTCACCGTGGAATCCTTGAGGTAGGTGTAGCCCGCGACTATTTCGATTATGTCGCGACTTCCACCGGGTGAACGGTGTGTGACCAATGCCCATACGTCACCGCGGAGCGTGTAGTTGCCTTTCGCTTCCTTGGGTTGGCTTGCGATGTAGCAGACACGGCCGCCATCATGATTGAACGCGAATGCAGCCCAGTCCCTGAAAGTGCCCAGCGACTGCGGTTCCGGGGTTTGTGCAACCGAAGAAACGGAAGCGACCAAACTGGCAACCAGGATTGCGAATAGTGCTTTGCTTGTATGTTTCATCATCGAGAAATTGACGTTCCTGCAGACAAACCGTTCATGGACGTTACAGCATAGTATCAATCGCAGTGAAAGTCGCAGTCGACGCATTCGTCGACGTCAGCGAATTCACACCAGGGCGTCCCCGCTTCCCTGTCGTAAATGTCAACCTTGACCGTCCGATTCATGCATCTGGTACCAGTTTCGGCAGATTTCGGAACAGTTCGAGTGCCTCCGGGTTGAGAAGCGCATCGGTGTTCACCACCGGACGCCCGTGCACAATGTTGCGAACCGCGAGTTCACTGATCTTGTTGGAGCGGGTTCGTGGAATGTCGGCCACCTCGATAATGACCGCGGGGACATGACGAGGTGTCAGACTGGCGCGTATCTTCTTGCGAATCTCGTCGCTTCGCGCAGTTGTGAGTGCCATACCCGGGCGCATGACCACGAACAGGACAATACGTGTGTCACCGTCCCAATCCTGCCCGATGCACAGGCTCTCGAGCACATCATCGAACAATTCGACTTCCCGATAGATTTCGGCCGTGCCGATCCGCACACCGCCCGGATTCAGGACCGCATCGGATCGACCCTGTATGATCAGGCCGCCAGACGCTGTCAGCAGGGACCAGTCGCCATGCCGCCAGACGTTCTCGTAGACGTTGAAGTACGCCGCCCGATAGGTTGAACCATCCGGGTCATTCCAGAATTCCACCGGCATGGACGGAAACGGTCGGGTGCAGACAAGTTCACCTGTCGTGCCAACGGGACACGGCACTCCGTCGTCATCAAAGATCTCGACAGACATGCCCAGGCCACGGCACTGCAGCTCACCGATGTGCACGGGCAGAACAGGATTACCCAGCGCGAAACACGAAATGATGTCCGTACCACCGGAGATCGAGGACAGCTGAACATCATTTTTGATGTCCCGATAGACATAGGAGAAGCTCTCGGGCGCCAGCGGTGAACCCGTGGACATGATCAGTCGCAGTCTCGAGAGATCATGCGTGTCACATGGTTTGACACCTGCTTTTTCGATCGCAGCGTAGTACTTCGCAGATGCACCGAAAACGGTCATCTTTTCCTGTTCGCAGAAGTCCCAGAGAATGGCCGGCGTGGGCCAGGCCGGATTGCCCTCGTAAATCAGCAGCGTTGTACCAAGTGCAAGTCCCGACACCTGCCAGTTCCACATCATCCAGCCGCATGTCGAGAAATACAGCATCCTGTCGACAGGGCCGTGGTCGCAGTGAAGCGCATGTTCCTTGAGATGCTGCAACAATGTTCCGCCATGACCGTGAACGATGCACTTTGGCGCACCGGTTGTTCCTGACGAATACATGATCACCAGGGGGTGATCGAACGGTACCTGCTCGAATGCAATATCCTGTTCCGGTTGGGAAATCGCCACTGTCCAGTTCACCGCAATCGGCACATCCGACAGTTCGGGTTCGTCAGAAAGGTAGGGAACGACAGCAACCGATCTCACACTTGGCAATTCTTCAAGTATCGATGCAACACGATCGAGACTGTTGAATTCCCTGCCTCCGTAGAAGTACCCGTCGGCACAGACGAGTACTTTCGGGGAAATCTGTCCGAACCGCGAAAGAACGCCGCTGGTTCCGAAATCCGGTGAGCAGGACGACCACGTTGCGCCAATGCTCGCTGTCGCAAGCATTGCGACAATGGTTTCCGGAAGATTGGGCAGGAATCCCGCAACACGATCGCCGCGTTCGACACCCTGCCTCCTCAGCCAGGCGGAAAATCCGGATACTGCTTCGTAGAGTTCCGAAAATGTCAGAGTCCTGCGGCTGCCGTTTTCACACCAGCAGATGATTGCATCGTCACCGTCGCGCCGGCGCAGAATGTTCTCCGCATAGTTCAGGCGGGCACCGGTAAACCAGCGCGCCTCCAACATCGAATCGGGGTTTTCAAGTGCCACGTCCCATGGTCTTGATGCCCGAACGGCAAAAAAATCCCAGATGGCGGACCAGAATTCAGCCGGATTTTCAACCGACCATGTCCACAGCGCGTCGTAGTCGCACATGGTTTGACCTGCACGCTCCTCGGCCAGTTTGCGAAAACTGGTCATGGCGGATGCCTCTATCCTGTCCGCTCCGGGACGCCACAGGACCTCACTCATTGCGCGAATTCTGCCGGATTTGCGTTCCTGTGGACGAGACGTCCCGACGCCGCGTGTGGCGGACTTTTCATGCAACGGTTGCACCACGTTTTCGTGCAGCCCGATTCATGAATTGCGCCATCGAAACATCCTTGCGTGTAATGCCACCCGCATCATGCGTTGTCAGTGTGATGTCGACACGATTGTAGACATTGAACCACTCGGGATGGTGGTCGACAACATCCGCATAAACGGCCACCGTCTTCATGAATTCGAACGCAGACACGAAGTCGGCGAACTTGTACGAGCGGGTTAATGCGGCAGAATCCTCCGTGACATTCCAGTTGGACAATCTGTCGATTTCGTCAGTGAGTTCCTCACCCTGTAAAACCTTGATCATGAATACTGGCTCCGTTCACGCGCATTTCGCCGCGATTGTACTCAATCCTGCAACATCTGTTCCATGCGGGATTTCTGAATCTGTGTCGTGTAGCATTCCGATTCGTGCAGGTCAGGAATGTTCGGACGGCAGGCTATCAGAATCCACCTGCAGCGGGAGAGCGTGGCCATTTCCCGACCGTCACGCCCGTGGTTGACCAGCCTGATCAACAAACCGGGAACAGACGACTCAACGGTGGCAGGGACTTGAGCAAGATCAGAAAGTTTGACCATCCTCCGAGTGCCGATGAGCTCGCCGGGATTGCCGAGCGTTCACTGGAACTCATTCCCGAGAACCTGCGACCCTGCATTCATGGTATTGCCATACTGGTCGAGGAGTTTGCCGACGACGATGTCCTTGAAGAGATGAATATCGGTGACCCCTTCGAACTTCTGGGGCTCTACCAGGGCATTTCGCTCGATACTGCATCGGTCCTGGATGTACACGACGACGTCAACCGAATTTACCTCTACCGACGCCCGCTGCTCGACGCGTGGGCCGGCGGAACGGACACGCTCGAGGACCTCGTCTGCAATACAATCATTCACGAGATCGGCCATCATTTCGGTCTGAGCGACGATGACATGGAGCGGCTCGAATCCGGATGAGAGCGATGGGCGGGCACTCTCACGCCTGGCCGATATCGATAATCCTTTCACGTATGTCCCTGCTGCGCCGGAACAGATCTTCCAGTTCCTTGCCTTCGCCCCAGCGAATGGCGCGCTGCAGACGGGAGAGATCCTCGGAGAACCGTTGAAGCATTTCGAGTACCGCTTCCCGGTTATTGAGGTAGATGTCGCGCCACATGATCGGGTCCTGTGCGGCGATGCGCGTAAAATCACGAAAGCCCGACGCCGAGTACTTGATGACTTCACGCTGGGTACTCTCCTCGAGATCCGCCACGGTTCCAACGATGTTGAACGCAATCAGGGTTGGCAGATGTGACGTCAACGCCAGGACCCAGTCATGATGATCCGGGTCGAGTATATCGACGACCGAACCGACCGCTCTCCACAAACCTGCCACACGCTCGATCGCTTCCGGATCCGTACCGTCCGGTGGTGTCAATATGCACCAGCGCCCTTCGAACAAAGTCGCAAATCCGTTTTCCGGACCGGACTTTTCGGTACCCGCCAACGGATGTCCTGGCACGAAGTGAACCCCCGCGGGGATGTGGGGCGCCACCGCCTCGATGACCGCATTCTTGACCGAACCGACATCCGTCACGATCTGACCGGCTTCAAGAACAGGAGAAATAGCCTGGGCAATGGCACCGTTGGTCCCGATCGGTGTACTGATGACAACCAGTTCTGCACCTCGCGCCGCCTCAGCAGGATCCCTGGTTACATGATCCGCCAGGCCAAGCTCGCGTACGGTCTGCAATGTCTGGTCGCGTCTGGCACAGGCGACAATGTGATCGACCAGGTTGCGGTCCCGCATGGCGCGCGCCAGCGACGATCCGACAAGACCGATCCCGATCAGGGCGACGGAACTGAAAAGCGACATTGTCTTCAGGCTCTTCCCATGAACTCCGCGAGCCGTTCACCGAGAATTTCCATCTCGTGATCAAGACCGATGTTGACTCGCAGACCATCGGGAATCCCGTAGGCGTCGAGATTTCTCACCAGAATCCTGTGTGACTCCAGGAACTGCAGTGCGCACTGCGCCTGTTCAGGCCCGCCCGGAAACCGCACAAGCAGAAAGTTGACGACACTGTCATGCACGATCAGGCCCATGCCACGCAATGTCTGCGTGAGACGCAACAGCCACCGATCGTTGTGTTCGCGCGCCTTGACGACGTGTTCCCTGTCGTTCAGGGCGGCAACCGCAGATGCCTGCGCGACACTGTTGACGTTGAACGGTGCACGGATACGACTCAATGCATCGACGACGTTGTGCGGACCGTACAGCCAGCCAACCCGGAGGCCGGCGAGCGAGTGAATCTTGGAAAACGTACGCGTCATGACCGTGTTCCCGTATTCGGGAACCAGTTCGGCACAGGCGCTGAAATCCGCCTTGCTGACAAACTCCGCATATGCAGCATCAATGACGAACAGGACATCTTCTGGCAGGCCGTCCTGAAGTCGCTGCACCTCCGCTTTCGAGATATAGCTGCCAGTCGGATTGTTGGGGTTGGCAAGAAAAACGATACGTGTCCGGTCGGTAACAGCGTCGAGCATGGCGTCCACGTCAACACGAAAGTCCTTTTCGGGCGCCGTCACAGGCGTAGCGCCGGCAGCCATTGTTGCAATCGGATAGATTGCGAAACCGTATTCGCTGTAAACGACCTCATCGCCCGGTCCGGCGTAAACCTGCGGCAGCATTTCCAGGACTTCATCCGAACCGTTGCTGCAAACAATTCTGGTGGCATCAAGACCGTAGTGTGCGGCAATCGCCGCGCGCAGCTCGGTGGCGCTTCCGTCGGGATAACGAACAATGCCATCGAGTACCTGCCGGGCCGCTTCTACCGCGTGCCGGCTGGGGCCCAGTGCCGATTCATTCGATGACAGCTTGATGACCGGACTGTCATCGCCCTCGAACGTACTCTTGCCCGGTATATACGGCTTGATGTCCAGAATACCTGGTCGAGGAACAGGAACAGTCGTCTTCATGGCTGGCTCGCGGGTGTTTTCAGCGGGGCGGCGAAGCTGCCCAGCAGCACGGCAGATTGCCCCTTGTAATTCAGTTGCCTGTCAGACGCATCCCCGAGGTCATATGCACATTCCAGCAATCCGCAGCTCTCGAATATCTGCAGTTCCGGAACCTCGTTGCGCAAGGCGGCCGCTCCGAGAATGCCTATCACCGCAATATCATCTTTTCCGTTATCCGGTGTCTGCCTTGAAACCACATATGCCGTGCGTCTCTCGCCGGCACCGGTGCGCGGCGACACGAAAGGTAACTTGCCGATGATCCAGAGAGAGGGATTCGAAACAAGATCGGAAATTGCCGGTGCATCGTCGACCGGCACCACGGCAACTTCGACCCGATCTTTCCTGACGTCGTCAAGTGCCTTTTTCCCGGAATCCGTCTGAAACATGATGGTGTCGGAACCATAGTAGTCACGTGCGGTATCCCACAAAGGTGCACCCTCGCCGCCGACAATCACGGAAAAATTTCCCTGCAAGGGCAGCAGGGAACACAAGAGCTCGCGCCAAATTCGCACCAGCGCCGCGACAGGGAAACGCCCTGCATTGCGGGACACGAGCCGTCGCAGGATCGCTGCCTCGCGTCCTGGACGTATATAACGGTCCAGCGTTCCCGATTCCTGTTTGGCATCAGCAACCGCCTTCACGAGCTCGGCGCGTTGCAGGACGAGATCGAGTATCCTGTCGTCAACCGCATCGATTTCATCGCGTATTCTGGCAAGTTTGATATCGGTCGGGAGCAATCGAGATATCCCGTGTTTGCGAAGGTTATCGACGCTGCTGTTTAGTAGAGTGCCCCGTGAAAGGCAAAGAATTGCAGCAGCCGATCAATTGTCTCGCGTTCGACTCACACCACCGAGATTCCCGACCGCACGGTGCACGATCCGCGATGGTCAACATTTTTTCAGCAGATCATGCGTCGTGGCACCAGCGAAACCCGACGCGAACAGGAAGCCATGAACGTCGCGGACGACGTCAGGTATCGAGCCATGCGGTGCGCGTTGCTTGACAATAACGGAGGCGGTGCGCACAAAGCAGCCATCCCGCAAGACGGCCGAACTTCCAACTCCACTGTGGAGTGTTTTCTGAAATGACATTGGTTGCGGGCGCAGTCCACGAAATCCAGAACCGTTTGCCTGGCGAATTCGCCGTCGTCACGGAAAAAGACGGCCCGCTGCGCCTCGAAATCGGGGGCGCATTGGACCACGTTCGTGTTGCGTATTGCACGTGGGGCACGCTCAACCGTGAAAGGACCAACGCGGTACTGATCTGTCACGCACTGACCGGCGATCAGTTCGCCGTTGGCAATCATCCCATCACAGGCAAACCCGGATGGTGGGAGACGATGGTCGGTCCGGGCAAGCCGATCGATACGGAACGTTTCTTTGTTATCTGCCCGAACTGCCTTGGCGGATGCATGGGAACGACAGGTCCCGCAGCCGTCAATCCCGCAACCGGCGAGATTTACGGCACGTCGTTTCCCATGATTACCATTCGCGACATGGTCAATGTCCAAGCGCGTTTGCTTGACCACCTGGGAATCGACCGCGTCATGTGCGTCATCGGTGGCTCGATGGGTGCGATGCAGGTTCTCGAATGGGCGTCGAACCACGGAGATCGGGTCGTGAGTGCCGTACCGATCGCAGGTGCTGCAAAGCACTCTGCGCAGAATATTGCATTTCACGAAGTCGGGCGGCGCGCGATCATGGCCGACCCGAACTGGTGCAACGGCTACTACTACAAGGAGGGCAAGCGTCCGGAGAAAGGACTCTCCGTCGCCCGAATGGCCGCGCATATCACCTATCTTTCCGAGCCGGCGCTGTGGCGCAAGTTTGGACGCGACCTGCAAAGCAATACGCTGCAATCGGGAGGATTTTCCGCCGAGTTTCAGGTGGAGAGTTACCTTCACCACCAGGGTACGGCATTCGTCGAGAGGTTCGATGCAAACGCCTATCTCTATATCACGCGGGCCATGGACTATTTTGATCTGGAAGTGGAGAACAAGGGTGACCTGTCGCGCGCGTGGCAGGGCTCACAAACCCGGTTTCTGCTCACCAGTTTCACGAGTGACTGGCTGTTTCCGACTTCGGAAAGCAAACTGGTCGTTCGCGCGCTCAACCGCGCGGGCGCCGACGTGAGTTTTGTCGAGATCAGAAGTGACAAGGGGCACGATGCGTTCCTTCTCAACGAACCGGATCTCTTCAAGACAACAACCGGCTTCCTTGACAGTGTTGCCACGGAGACCGGAGTGGACTCGTGAGCCTTCTCTCGGGTGTCCAGGATCGTTTTGTTCTTGGCGAGAACGACTATGGGCTGCGGCCGGATCTCGCACTGGTTGCAAGCATGATTGATCCCGATACGCGACTTCTGGACGTCGGCTGTGGTGACGGGTTGCTCATGTATTTTCTGGCAAAGGAGAAAGACTGTGATTGTCGCGGTCTGGAGCTCTCGCAGTCCGGTGTCAACGCATGCGTTGTCCGTGGTCTCTCTGTCGTCCAGGGTGATGCAGACCGCCACCTGATCGATTATCCCGACGACAGTTTCGACGTCGTCGTATTGAGTCAGACTCTTCAGGCGGTTCACCAGCCGCGCGAGGTCCTGCATCAAATGCTGCGGATCGCCGATACGGCAATCGTCTCAATTCTGAACTACGGTCACTGGCGGTCGCGGTTATCGATCCTGCAGCGTGGACGGATGCCGCATACACCGCTGATTTCGGAACCCTGGTTTGAATCCAGAAACATTCGCCCGTGCACGGTTCGCGACTTCATCGACCTGCTCGCCATCGAGGATCTCGACAGGGGGCGCTGCTATGGGCTGGCCAACGGACGCGAGGTCACGACTATCAAGAAGGGTTTTGAAGGCCAGGCAAATCTCTTTGCGGAACAGGCAGTCTTCGAGATCAGGCGTTCCGGAGATCATCGTCGCGGTCGCAAGCGGAAACGCGCGCCGGCGCGGCGCGGTCGGGACTGACCACCGTGCGCGCGGCCGTCCGACCAACCGGGAGCGCCATACCGCCATAGACCTGCTTGACTGAATCGACGAGCATCACGCCGGGCAAGGGCAGACGCCAGCGGCGGCCGATCCGTTCCCATGCAGACGCCGACCAGAGTGAAAGTCCGCGCTGGATGGGTGGTACATGCATGGCATATTCAAAATTCAGTGGTGTGAACATTGCACCTTCGAGCAATCGTCTGATCTGATTTTCGCTGAAGGGCGATCCGTGTCCGAACGGTGTGTGTTCCGCCTTGGACCAGAGCCCGCGCCGATAGGCAACCACGACAAGCAGCCGACCTTCCGGTGCCAGGACGCGCCAGATTTCACGCATGACCGACTCGCGTGCCGCCAGATTCTCCAGAGCATGAACCATCAGGATACGCTCGACCGACTGATCAGAGAGTGGCAACATCTGCTCGTCGACGAGACATGTCCTCCGTGGCGAGTCGAGCGGCCAATTGACTGCCCCCTGCCAGTACGGTGACAGATTCACGGTCCGTGCCGCTTCCGTGTCGAATACGCCAAGAAAAGGTATCGCGTATCCGATACCCGCCACGACCTGGTCATGGACATCGGGCCAGAGCACGCGGGCCTTCGCCAGCGTGAGACGACGCGTCGCGCGACCAAGTCGGCTTCGGTAAAATTCATGCAACTCGGAGACGTCGAGAATCATCAGGCAATCTGTCGTCTGCGAACCTTCGGTCTTTTCCTGCGTGACACCACGAACGGCAGGACGCCGCGACAGAATACATCAACTGGAAGCGTGAACGACATGCATGTAGCCTTTCGTGCTGTCACGCAACGACTTCCGGTTTGCCACCCATCTACAGGCGACGTCATGAAACTCTACTTCAGTCCCACATCACCGTTCGTCAGGAAGGTCATGATTGCAGTCCACGAAAGGGGACTTGCACAGGACGTCGAACTGTTACCAACCAACACGGTCCAGGGTCATGAACTCACTGCGGCGAATCCGCTCGGCAAAGTCCCGACTCTCGTCCTTGATGAGACTGGTGCCAGCCTGTTTGACAGTTTCGTGATCGTTTACGTGCTCAATGGAATGGGCTCGGGACCGGTGTTGATTCCACGAGATACCGATGCGCTCATTGATGCCATCCGGCGCCATGCCCTTGCTGACGGCATCATGGAAGCGTCGGTCGCAAGTGTCATGGAGAGACGGCGTCCAGAAGAAAAAGTCTGGTCGGGCTTTATGAAAAGCCAGCGCGCCAAGATTGAACGCGGGATCGACCACCTCGAAAAAGAGGTTGAAGAAATGGACAACACCGTTGATGTCGCGACAATCTCGGCGGGCGCTGCACTGGGATACCTCGATTTCCGGCTGCCTGAACTCGACTGGCGATCCGGTCATCCGGCGCTGACTGACTGGTTCGCGCAATTCTCAACACGTCCCTCGATGATCGCCACGGAGCCTCACGATCCGTGACCCGGTCCGTCACTGTTCACTACGCAACGATAACGGAAACTCTCGGAACATTCGGGTTACTGGCTCGCGGTGGATTCACGCCCGAACCGGCCGATAATCTGGGCGACGATGCGCGAGCCGTCGTTCTGGTGGGAAATGCCGGGACTGCCCTCTGGAGGGAGTTCTCTGCAACAAGCATGACGGGACGCGACACCATGGATCGATGGACCCGTCGTGTCCTGGACGGCGTCGCCACAAATCTCGGTGCACGCCCCGTCTATCCCTTCGGCGGACCGCCCTGGTGGCCGTTTCAACGATGGGCACAAAGGGCTGAATCGGTCTTTCCGTCCCCGATTGGCATGCTCATTCATCCCGAATTCGGTTTATGGCATGCCTATCGCGGGGCCCTTGTCTTTGACGTGGACGTGGAAGGCATCCCGCACCCCGACAGCACCGCCTCGCCGTGCCTGACTTGCCGGGACAAACCCTGTCTTTCGGGGTGTCCGGTCAACGCCTTTGGTCCAAACGGATACGATGTCCCGGGATGTGCCGATCATCTCCGCGACGACGCCGGCAGGGATTGCATGGAATCGGGATGCCGTGCGCGGCGTGCCTGTCCCGTCGGGCGGGAATACATCTATCTCCCGGAACAGGCCGCGTTTCACATGTCGGCTTTTCTGGGCTCTCGTCCAGGCATCGACTACCACGGATCGTCGTCCAGGACCGGCTGAACCCGCCATTTTCGGCGTCGAACCAATACTTGCGTGAACACCGATCTGATGGTCTGCCTTGATGCGCAGGTGGTTTACGACGCCATGACACTCTCGCGGTGACCGAGTTTGCCCTCTACGACCAGAGTTCCCAGAACATCGAGTATCACCCTGCATGCGAGTTGTGATGTGTTGTCGTTGACATCGTACGGTGGCGATACTTCCACCACCTCCATCGCACACAGTCCTTCCCTGGCAATCAACCTGACCATCTCGAGCGCTTCACGCGGTGTGAACCCACCCGGTTCAGGTGTTCCTGTACCCGGTGCAAATCCCGGATCAATCGAGTCGATGTCAAACGACAGGTAGACTGCTTTCGCATCCTTCCAGGCGAGCTCCAGCGCAATCTCCGTCGTCTTGTGTATGCCAAGTTCCTCGACATCCTTCATGGTCAGTACGCTGGTGCCGCGTTCGCGTGCAACTTCTGAACCACGGCGGGATCCGTACCAGCCGCCAATGCCGATCTGCACCAGGTTCTTGGGCGGACAGTTGCTGAGACCCACGTCATGCATGTGCGAATGATCGTGGTGCGAATGGGCTCTGTGCACCGATTCATGATCATTCGACGTCCAGTACCAGGGTGTTGTGTGCATCCGCTCATCCATGTCCATATCAGCCATATCGATATGGCGATCGAAATGAATGATACCGACATTGCCATCGATATGCGGCGCGACGCCGCGCACGTTGGGATATCCCAACGAATGATCACCGCCGCACAGAACCGGAAACACGCCCGACGTGTAGATGTAAGAGACAGCCCTGGAGACCTGGTCAAATGTCTTCTCGATGCTTCCGGGAATGACAAAGACATCCCCGGCATCGCACAGATCCAGTTCTTCCGGGAGATCGACGCCGCCGTCCACACTGTATCCGTCGTACACGGCGGAGATCCGCCTGACTGCCTGAGGACCGAAACGGGTGCCAGGACGGTAGGTCGTCCCGGTATCGAATGGAATGCCGAGGAAGGCAACCTCGTAGTCGGACACCTTGCGAATGTCCTCGCAATACGGTGCCTTCATGAAGGTATTGATACCGGCAAACGCCGGAAGATGTCCTCGGCTGAACAGTGAAATGGACCGATCATTGATCGAATCCGCTGCTTCGAGGCCCAGTTCCAGCGTACGCCGTATCTCTTCCTCCTGCTTGGTCCGGGAAATCCTCGACAGACGTGCAAGGTTGCGATTGCCGCGAAGTTCACCGGTCTTGGGGTCAGGCATTGCTCCACCTCTGCATTGGCAGGATCATGTAGTTGTCCGGGTCAATGTTGCGACCTGGTTTCGGAATGTCGCGATCCGTTTTCAGGGTCCAAGACGTCCGATCCAGGCGTTCGACTGATACATATCGCCGGCACCCTGGGCGTGCAGTGTACGCAGAACACTGGCGTTCAGCCCCTCTTCCGCAGAAGCGGTCTGATCGATCACGCCGGCTTCCATGTAGACATCACCAAACAGGTCCCAGGTCGCAGCGAGGTACCCGGCTTCGCAATCCGGGGCGCCATCGAAGAGCAGTTCGCCCCAGCCGCTTGGTTCGGCAGGCACCTCAGGCGTTCCCTCCGGCAGGCTCGCGCACACCGGCTGGCCATCCTCAAGACCAAACGCACCGAGATTTTGATCGAGGTTCAGCATGATTGCGCCGTACTGTGTCAGTTGCACATCGGCAACCGGCCAATCCAGGCCCTTGGCAACCAGTTCGTTGCCTTCCTCCGGATTCTCCTTCCACCAGTCAACAGCCTCGAACCAGGCACGAATCAACTCACTGGCCGTATCCGGATTTTCGTTGAGCCAGTCTTCGTTGCATGCAATGGCTTCTGATATGAGGCCACGCTCCCAGGTGCGATCGCTGAAACTTGTCTTGAGGACGTGTGAGTTTGCCCGCGTTTTCGACTGGCTGGAAAAGGGTATGTAATTGACGTCGATATCCAGTCCGCCGCTGACAAAGGCCGCCGCACTTTCCTGCGGCAACATGATCATGTGCTCAAGTTCGTCGAATGGAATGCCGGCCTTCTTGAGTGTCAGGAGCATCCACATGTGATTGAGGAACGCGTAATCCGCTCCAAACCGCTTGCCGCGAAAGTCTTCCACGGATGCAATTGATTCGTCGGCAACCATTTCGTCGAGTCCGAACGACATGGCCGGCACCGCAACGACCTGTACAGGAATCCCTGCAGCACGCGCGACAACAATCGAGTCAAGCGTATTCAGCATGCAGTTGATTGTACCGTTGGTGAGCGCTGCGTTCTTGGCGGTTATGTCCTCAATGATCCGAACGTCGAGGTTGAGCCCCTCCGCCAGTCCTCGTTCCTCAACGATATAGAAGGGTGCATAGGGCGAAAACGAAATGATCGCGATCGATACGTCCTGCTGTGCGTGCGCGGAGGGAGCATGATGAAGCAAGGGGACGCCCAGCATGGCGACCAGCAGGAATTTCAATGTTCCGCTCAAAGGTTTCATGATTGTCTTGCCTCCCTCTTGCATGTCTATCACCTTCATCAACCGTGCGAGACTGCATCTCGGGTTTCAGTTGCTCCCGAGAGCAGCGACCACGTTTTCCGGCGTCATGGGCATGTCAACCCATGTTCCGATCGCATTGTAAACCGCTTGCGCGATGGCGGGTCCCGCGGCCGCAGCCGGCGCCTCGCCGGCGCTGCGCGCACCGAACGGGCCAACCGGATCGTATGAATCTCCGTAGATCACCTCGTCCCTGAGCGGGAAATCAGCAGCACGCAACAGCTTGTAATCGAGGAGATTGGCATTCTTGATTGCGCCGTTGTTCTCATCAAAGACCAGCGCCTCGTAGATGGCGAAGCCTGCACCGCAAATCGCACCGCCGATCATCTGGTTCTTCATGACTTGCGGATTCATGATTGTCCCGCTGTCCTGCGTGGCCAGGAAATCGGTCAAGCGAATCTCGCCGGTTTCCACATCAACCTCGACCTCGGCGAAATGTGCGGCAAAGTGTCGGGCAAATGTACTCGCCGGTGGCATCGGTACGGTGGGCCGACCAGTAATCGACGATGCCTGTCCCAATGCATCGGTCCCGCGGAAGTGATGGAGGACTTCCGAGATCGACACGCGAATGTTGGTCTTGGCCGGATCACCGGACACGACAATGCCATCAACGACATCGAGATCTTCCGGTGACGAATCGAAAAATTCCCGTGCGGCAATGTCCAGTAATTGCTTCCTGGCATCCCGGGCCGCTGCCCGGGTCGCCCAGCCAACGCGGTACATCGTGTTACTTGCCAGGGAACCATGGCTCCAGGGACAGGAGTCCGTGTCACCGGTCTCGATTTCCACGTGTTCGAACGGGATACCAAGTTCTTCAGCTGCAACCTGGGCCTGTGTTGTCTCGCTCCCCTGGCCCTGTCGTCCAACGGCGCAATGCACCTTGGCGCTTCCGTCCGGATTGATCCGGACCACTGCAGAGACATTGCCTTCGAATTCGACGCCACAGACGTGTGCGCCGGTCCCGACACCCACCGCCCGTCGACGCGGACCGTCAACCGAACTCGGTTGACCCCAGCCTTTCCATCGGTCCGACCAGCGAAACGCTTCGGCACCACGTCGAAGGATCTCGTCCGTTGAACCACTCGAGAGATGAAACAGTTTGGGCCAGTCAACACGCTGTTCGTCCGGAATGCCGTCGAGATACTCTTCCAGCGAACCTTTCATGTATTGACGGCTATGCTGCATGCGCAGGCGTTCTCCGGTTTTGACCTGGTTCTTCAGTCGAAATTCTACCGGGTCAATTCCCAGTTTGATCGCACACATGTCCGCCACACGTTCCACGCAGGCGCCAAGGGTCACATCGCCGACCGCACGCATGCATCCGGCGGTGAGAAGATTCGTATTCACGCCGTGAATGGCATAGTGGCCGTGTGCGGCGCGTCCCCAATTGTCGACACAGAAAAAACCGACATCGTCCTTGAAGCCGTATCCGCCGTTGTCGATGATGTGGTCGAACTTCGCGAGCGTGAGCGTACCGTCATTTCGGCAACCCATTCTTCCGCGTGAGACCTCGATATGGCGACGCTTGACTGTTGCCATGCATTCTTCATTCGTCAGTTCGATCTTCACCGGCTTGCGGATCTTTCGGGCCAGGAGCGCCGTGATCAGCATGAAATTGGCGCTCCACCAGTTGCCGAACGAGCTGCCTGACGGCAGGGCGATCACACGGACACGACTGAGCGGGATGCCAAAAGCCTCGTGTATGCCGTCGCGCAGCTCGGAGGGAGTCTGTGACGATGTCCAAAGCGTGATGCGATCGCCGTTCCATTCCGCAATGCAGGCATTTCGACCCAGAGGTGCCATCTGCTGGCTGGCAAAACGGATTTCGCAATCAACGATGAAGTCCGCTTCCTTCTCACCCGCTTCGACATCGCCCCATTCAACGACATAGGGATCGCGCAGATTGCCTTCCTCGCGAATCTGTGGCGCGTCGGGCTTCATGGCTTCTTCCGGATCGAACACGGTCGGCAGAAGCTCGTATTCGACGTCGATGAGCTCCAATGCAGCCTCGGCGATCTCTTCGGTTCGCGCAGCCACGGCAGCCATGTCATCACCGTGAAACCGCGCGATACCGTCAAGTATCTTGCCGCGATAATTGAACCAGGCGTTCTCCCAGTTGTTCTGCGGCGAATCATGGTGGGTCACGACTCCCAATACACCGGGCAGGGCCTCCGCCCTGCTTGTATCTATGCGGACAATTCGTGCATGCGGATGCGGACTGCGGAGTATCTTGCCATGGACCATGCCCTGCACTTCCATGTCGACAGCATACTTCAGCGAACCCGTCACCTTTTCCCGTGCATCCTTGACGGGAAGACCCTTGCCGGCAACGCGGAACGCGGACCTGTGACCGGAACCCGAAACTGCGGTTGCTGCTGCCATTATCTTCCCCTCTCTCACACGTCTGGTTGACGACCCGCCGCCGGAATGATCAGGCCCGGGAGATCGCTGCCATTGCCTGGCAGACTGAACAATCTGGCGTAATCGTAACCTGAACCAACACTGCGGATTTCATTTCGATGTCGGCGGATCACGGTGCGGCGCCGGAGATCAAGACCGTTCCTTGAGTTTCTTCGCCGCATTCATCACCGAACGAACAATGTAGGGATATGCCCCGCAGCGACAAATGTTGCCGCTTACACCAATCGCCGCTTCTTCCTCACTCGGATCGGGATTTTCTTCCAGAAAGGCCTTCGTCGCCATGATGAAACCCGGCGTGCAGAATGCGCACTGAAATCCCTGTTCCTCGATGAAGGCCTCCTGTATTGGATGGAGATCATCGATATTCCCAAGACCCTCGATTGTCAGGATCTCCCGTCCCGCCGCCTGCATGGCAAGAACAAGGCACGCTGTGACGGGTTGGCCATCCATGTGCACGGTGCACGATCCGCATTCTCCCTCGTTACAGGAAACACGGACGCCATAGAATCCAAGCCTGTCACGCAACACATCTGCGAGGCTCGCGTACGGTGAGGCTTCGAATTCCTCGATCTGACCGTTCACGGTCATACGAATCATCTGGCTGCTCCATTCATCCGCTGCAGCGAATCTTCCAACGCCCGTCTGGCCAGGACTCCACACATGTTCCGTCGATAGGCCGCACCGGCGCGCACATCCGATATTGGCCGCGCCGCTTCTTTCGCGAGCGCGTCAACATCGTCCAGCAGCGTTTCGCTGATCGAGGCACGTGGTTGACCGACGAGGAGACGTTCAGCCTCGGGGACACGAATTGGAACAGGTGCAACGGAACCAAGTACAATGCGTGAATCGGAGATCGCGCCATTGTCTTCCGTGATCGATACCGAAGCGCTGACCAGAGCGATATCGACAAACGTGCGTGCGACCCGCTTGTAGCTTGCTTCGCGTCTTTCTGACGGTATGGGAACGATTATCTGGTAGAGCAATTCTCCCTCGACGAGCGCAGTCTGGTTTACGCCTGTGAAGAAATCTTCCATCGGAACTTCCCTGTGGCCTGTCACGCCAGCGATCACCGCGCGAGAATCGAGCGCAACGAACAAGGGTGAGAGATCGGCGCCCGGTGACGCGTTGCACAGGTTGCCGCCGACAGTTCCAATGGTGCGGGTCTGTTTCGTGCACATGAGTCGTGCCGTGTACCCGAGCACGTCCATCAAGGTGTTCATCTCCGCTGACTGGTCCAGCGCATCGAGAGACGCCATCGCTCCGATGGTTACTTCGCTACCCTTGTCCTCTATTCCGGCAAGTTCGGACAGTCGCGTGAGATCGATACAGTAGTCGATGTCAATTTCGCCGCGCCGCCACAACAGCATCAGATCCGTACCGCCAGCCCAGTAGCACGCGCGGTCGAGATACTGCGTCTTCATTGCGATCGCTTCGCCAACCGATCCCGGCCGCAGATATTCAAAGGCGTGCTTCAACTTCGTTTCCCGATCAGGATTCGTCTCTCCGGAATCCTGTTGAACTGCGTCATGCAGGTCACTGCACGCGCAGCATCATGACAACACCACCAAAAATCGGTTGTTCGGGAAACCCTGGTCTGGAACAGGTGCACGATCATTCACCTGTCTGTTTCACGCAGGCCTGTCGTTCGCCGCAGGGTGAAGTTGATTGGTTTCACGTCGACTCGCAATCGCTCCGGTTCAGAATACTGAACCGGAAAACACACCTTTTCCTGATCCTCGAACCTCGTGATTAGGACACAAGGTCCATCCATGTTCAAGCGCTTCATCGACTTGAAGGTCTGAAAGGCATCGCTGGTTGCGCAATGAACGAACGCATGACCGGGTCAATTCCCGGAGACACACCGAACTGACATCCAGCAAGACGGCATCGGGATTCATCATCCGACTGACGGAGATCCTGATGCGCACATGATGACGATCATCGGACTGCGTTCAATGGATGATGACACTGCGACGCGCCTGATTGCGCCGATGCGTGTGGACCATCGCGTCGCCATGCCGGCTCAAGAATGGAGTATCAACCTGTCTCGATCCGGGTACGGGCGATCTCGATATACTGCGGGTTGATTTCGATACCGATACTCTTGCGTCCTGTCCTGCTGGCCGCCAGGCAGGTTGTGCCCGAACCGGCAAATGGGTCCAGAACGGTCTGTCCGTCAGCAGAGAAGAGGCTGATCAGATGTTCGCACAGCCGCAGCGGTTTTGTTGTGAGATGTGCGTTGAATTTATCCTTTTTCGGTTTTTCGACCGTCATGACTGTTTCCGGAACGCGCTCCGTCAACGACGACTGCGCATCGATCAACCCTGTCTCGTGTGACAGCCAGTTGTCTACAAATGTTCCCTCGCGCGGCTTCTGCGCACAAAGAATTGACTCGAACTGCGGACGAAGTTGTGGTGTGCGCCGACCGTCCAACGCCTTGATTGTTCTGGCTTTCTGCTCATCCGACATATCCTTGCGCCGACGAATGAAGTGATCCATCTTGAATGCCTTGAACTGAGCATTTGCCGTGAACCGCCATGCGAAGGCGTCACGAACCTCAAATCCCGCATCCTCAACGGCAACCGCAGCCCTGTGATAGAGACGCGGCGCTGAAAACATGAGCAGGAAACCGCCAGGTTTGAGGACACGCAGCAGTTCCTGCGCAACAGGATGGAGGAACTCCTGCAATCTGTATCCCTGCGCAGGATCGAATTTCATGCCGACCGGCAGGGTACCGATCGTGCCGGTTTCGCGCGGACCGCCTGTTCCCTTGCGCCAGCGTTCGTCCAGTCCGTCCAGAAAGTAGGGTGGATCGGTCAGCACAAGATGCACACTGCCATCGCCCAGGTTTGAAAGAACCTCCCGGCAGTCTCCCTCGAATAGCGTAACCTCCGCTTCGCTCAGTCTGATCTGAACGGTACGCGCGGAATTCGCTGGTGTCGGCTCTGACGCAACTTCTGTCACAATGGCTTTCGTATGTTGAAGGACGATACCTTTATCGAATCCGGGTAATCCAACATTTCGGCACCGACGACATTATCGTGTGCTCGTGTGTTGCAAATGGACCGGTTCCGGGGAACTGCCATTCTCGCGATGTTTCAACCGTCCGTCTGCTGGTGATCAACCAGTCTATTGGACATTCTCTTTCGGGGAACACCACTCTCGGTCACATGTGGAGTGTTTCCCATCGCCGGGTCGGTCACGGTGCCCGTCAGATACCCACGACGTCACGCTGAATTGTCCGGACGGATCAATCTTGCAGTTCATGCCGCGAGGTTGATCGCGCAGATCACCCGTCTTGCAGATATCCGTCAATTCCCGCGGGATTGATGTCATCAACCGGGCGACTGATCAGGTGATCAATCGCCCGGTCTTCAGCGGTTGATACACCGCATCGCTGTCTTGTGACGGACACGCGAGAGTTCTAGAGTGCGCGTCGTTTTCGTGAACGAAACCCCGAGAGACGAGACATTTCCGACGTATTTCACGTTACTCTGTTGCACTGGTGCAATTCACCTGAAGAGAGAGGGTCTTCGAGGACGGTGATATTTTCCGGCTCATCCGGAGGCGCCGTTTCATGTCGGTCATAGACACCCCGACCCCAGAGCCCGAACGCTCCCGCGATACATCGCTGTTTGCACTGCGCGCAACTGTGAGCGGCAGGGCTGCGATTTTTCTCGGCGTTATCGGCGCTGCCGGTTTCTTTCTTGTCTGGGAACTTGGCCATTATCTGACGCCTGAGGAAGGCAAGCGATTTCTGCCGTCGCCCCAGGATGTTCTGAGCGCCCTGTGGGTTCTGATCAGCGAAAAGGAATATCTGGCCGACATAGCGAAAAGCTGTTTTCGCATCTTCGCGAGCTTCTTTACGGCCTGTCTGATTGCGATCCCTCTGGGCATCACCATGGGTTGCTTCGCGCGATTCCAGGCACTCGTCAATCCGACCATTTCGGCATTTCGCTATCTCCCCGCCGCGTCATTCATTCCGCTTCTGCTTGTCTGGTTCGGTCCGACCGACACACAGAAACTCGCTCTTCTTGTTCTTGGCGTGATCTTCTTCCTGATCGCGCTGATCCTCGACAATACGCGCGCCGTTCAGGCAGAGCTGATCGAGGCGGCTCTCACCATGGGTGCGAACCGGAAGCGTGTCGTTCTTGACGTCGTGGTTCCGGCAGTTGCGCCATCTGTGGTTGATTCCATGCGCAATATGATTGCGGTTGGCTGGACGTACCTGGTCATTGCGGAGATTGTCGCAGCTTCCGATGGAATTGGCGCTGTCATGATGCGCGCCGGACGCTTTCTCAAGGTCGATGTGATCATGGCGGGAATCCTGACAATTGGCGTTTTGGGTGTCTTGACAGACATTCTGTTCAGGATCGCGGCACGATACGCGTTTCCGTGGAACCGGGAACGGCGCGGATGAGTCCGATGACAAACGCGGCTGCGGGCACCGGACATGCCGAGGACGGAAGGACAGCGATTCACGCCGAAGGTGTAACCCGTCAATACCTTGGCGGTTCGTTTACGGCGGTTGACAATATCTCACTGGACCTGCGTGAGAACGAAATCGTCTGCTTTATCGGGCCTTCCGGCTGCGGCAAGACGACCATGCTGCGCATGATTGCCGGTCTCGAACACCCCTCACACGGCCAGATCTCCATATTCGGCAAGCCGATCACCGGTCCCGGACCCGATCGCGGCATGATATTTCAGGCCTATACGTCATTCCCGTGGCTTACCGCGCGCAAGAACATCGAATACGGTATGAAGGTCATGGGTATCGACCGTGTCGAAAGGGCCCGGCGTGCTGATGAATTCCTGCGCCTTGTTCACCTCGAGGGTTTTGGTGATTCATACCCGGCCAGTCTTTCGGGCGGCATGAAACAGCGTGTCGCGATTGCCCGAACACTTGCGCAAAATCCGGGTGTCCTTCTCATGGATGAACCATTCGGTGCGCTTGACGCGCAGGTGCGCTGGGAAATGCAGGAGATGATGATCGAGATCATCGAGCGCGAGAACACCACGGTTGTTACCGTCACCCACGACATTCAGGAAGCGATCTATCTGTCAGATCGCATCATATTCTTTACGCGTACACCCGGCCGCATAAAGGCAGACATTCCCGTCTCCTTCAAGGAAGGCCGCCGGATCCCCCGCAAGGAGGAAATGCTGGAGCTGCCAGGTTATGTGGAACTGGAACGGCAGCTCTTTGCGATGATGCGCGAAGAGATCCAGAAAGTAACGTGAGTTATGTGACTGTTTGATTTCAGGGAGGACAAGATCATGTTCCAGTCATTCACACGAACCAAGGTCGGAAACCTGGCTGTGGGCGCTGTTTTCGGACTTGCCTCCATGTTTGCGGGAAGTGTTGCGTCGGCTGCAGAAGAGGTTGCCGTCACACTCATTCCCGTCTCCGTCTATGGACCGTGGTTCATCGTTCAGGAACGCGAAATGGCCGCCGACATTGACCTCGAGGTCCAGATCATCGAGGACATAACGGCGCGAAACGCCGGTCTGTCGACCGGTCATCTGCAGTGCATGATGACAACGATGGATTCGACGGTGGTCGCACGAGCTGCCGGCATTCCGGTCAAGCATATTGCCGTTCCACTGATGTCCTACGGCCTCGATGAGATGGTCGTCTCGTCTGATATTCAATCGGTCGAGGACTTTGCGGGACGGGCCTATGCAGCGGACTACGGATTCCTCAATCACATGTGGATGCTGCTGACACTGAAGCGTGCCGGAATGGATTTCGATTCTGTGGAACACAAGATCATGCTGCCTCAGGACGCAACTGCTTCGTTCGTGAGCGGCGCACTGGACATCGACGTGAACTTCATTCCGTTTTCTACGCAATCGCTGGAACGCGAGGATTCGTATCTGTTCAAGAGCAGCCGTACGGATGGCACGTGGGAGCGTGGGCTGATTTCCGATTCAATCGCGTGCAACGAAAACTGGATGGCAGAAAAACCCGACGTCGCAAAAGAGCTTTTGCGTTCCTGGTTCGAGGCCGTCAACTGGTGGAAGGAAAATCCGGCTGAAGGAAACGAGATCATCGCCCGCGGTCTCGACTGGCCGGTTGAGGATGTCGAGATCACGCAACAAGGCACGATCATGCTCAACATCAATCAGAATCTTGGTGCAATCGGCGCCGCTGACGGCGTGCCAATGTGTGCCAGCATTCCGGAAGGTGCGCCGCCGCCATCTGACGAGCCAAGCAACTGGGGCCAGTTGTTCGGTGGTGCTGACTGTGAAGCCGGCTATCTGCATTCCACATGGGATATTTTTGCATCCGTCTACCAGGAAGCCGGTGTCACCGATAACACGCCTTCAGCTGACGATGGCATCGACTACAGCATCATTCTGCAACTGACAGAGGAAGGCTTCAGCGACACCTACAATTCAAACAAGTGGATTGGACGTTAGCGAGTAGATACGGGCATTTCGGATCGGGCGTAACCGACCCATGCCATTCACGCACCGCTCCGGATAGAGAGGTTCGGAGCGGTGCGTACACGAGACTCCCTGTCCCGCAGTGGACAAACCCATCTGCATTGAGGAACCGGACTGATCATGTCTGAACCCCGGCGCATTGACGCACATGTTCATGTTTATCAAACGCGCGAGATCGGAAACGCGGAGAAAACCGGATACGAAATCTGGGAGTACGGCGAATTACCGGGTGTCCGGGCCAGTGATCTCAGCGGCACGGTCGACGAATTGCTCGAATCGATGCGCGCCGCGCGGATCAGTCGATCAGCCGTGGTCAATCTCTACACGACAGCATCCATACGTCCAGCCGTGATCGCGACTCTCGAACCGGGACTGTCTGAGGCAGAGAGGTCGAAGGCAATACAAGAGATCGACGCACGACTTGCTGAAGAGATGTCGGACTTCAATCACTGGGCTTGCGATCTCGCGCGCAAGCATCCTGAACTGGCAATCTTTGTCGCGGCGGATCCGACGCTCTTGCCCGGGGAGGCAGGGGCTGAACATGTTCGCGATCTCTACGAGAAACACGGTGCACATGGCGTCAAGCTGCATGGTCCCGCTCAGGGGTTTCACATGGCGGACCGACGCATGTGGGAGACCTACGCAGTCTGTGAAGAACTGGGCATGCCGATCATCGCGCATTCAGGTTCAGACCGCCAGGGTGACGGACTCGCGGAACCACCGGCATTCATCGATATGCTTCGTGCATTTCCGGAACTCAAGGTTGTCGTCGCTCATCTCGGCGGTGGCGCCTGGCATCTCGCCCTGGAAGTTGCAGACGCATTTCCCAACGCCTTTTTTGACTGCTGCGAGATCATCGACTGGACCGGCAGCCCGAACGGTCCCAGTCAGCTGGAACTGGCCGACCTGATCAGGAGTATTGGCGCAGACAGGGTGATGATGGGGTCGGATTTTCCCTGGTACGATCTGGACAACACGGTCGACAGGGTCATGGAATTGCCTCTGCTCTCAGACGAGGAGAAGGAACGAATTCTCGGTGCGAATGCCGAGGAGATCCTCGGACTGTAGAGTTTCCGGACTTCAGGGTGCCGCAGCGGCGCCAGATCGCGTTGAACCCGTCATGTTCATCGCGCTATTCGGAGTCTGTATCATTCTTCCCATGACAGCCCCGCGTTCAGTCAAACACCCTTTCGAATGAAACTGTTGGCGTGATGATGCGCTGCACCGATTCCGTCGTTGATGACACAAGTTATGGCAAACAGCATACTCCACCGCATCTGACGCTCCGTTGATGCCAACGCCGCAGTCCTTCGCTGAACCGATCTTCTTGTTCCAGACTTCATATGTTGCATCACACAAGTGGTTGATTTCATGAGAGTCGAATCTGAAAGGGGTACTCCATCAGGTCGTTAGCGCCCGTGTGGTGTCATGGGAATTTGGTGCCGGATCAGCCCAGGGGTGACTTTCTCAGGAGGACCAGGAACGGCATAACGTTCCACTTCAATAGCGACAACCCAGTCGATGTGGTGCGTTGCCGCCGTCTCCGGAACGAGCGTGGCGAACATTTCATCCGTGCCGGTACAGTGAAAGACGGAGTTCTGCAGAGAGGCTGATCCACGGTTGCTCCTACAGGCTATTCTGCAGCGACAGGCGGATTGAGAGTGCGTACGCCGTTGCCTGGATCACCTTGTCAAGTGACCTATCGGAGACAGTCCTGGGGTTCTGCGTGTTCGACCCTGACGCGCGCCCGTACGTGAAGAAGGTTTTCAGACAACGCGAAACTGGTAATGCGTGTCAGACGAAACCGCCGCGTTTCCATAGAACCGGATTGTTGAACAGGGAAACGCCGCCTCGAACCAGACGGTTTCTCTCGGAGGATCACTGGCGGAGAGGAAGGGATTCGAACCCTCGATGAACTGTTGATCCATACTCCCTTAGCAGGGGAGCGCCTTCAACCACTCGGCCACCTCTCCACCTCGACTTCTAGTAAAGGGAGGTTTGATCGTCAACCGAGTGTCCCGCTCATAAGACCCGGCACCCTGCACAACTTCTGGCAGCTTCGCTCCTGCCACATGCAAGACAAAAGAACGGATCATTGTCTGCTTCGTGGCGCCAGATCAGGCGTTGACCTGGCATGAAACGACTCCACTGCCTCAAGGTACCAGAATCATGTTCATCGGTGTCGCTATGGACCACGCCGGACGGTCGTGACGTCTCCCGATGGGTCGTCAAGTACAAGTAACCATACGAACCTTTTGTCAAGTTTGCTTTAACCGCGTCCAAGACAACGTTACGTTGGTCCTCTAAAACAAGATGAGTCGCACTGAATGCCCGAACACGTCGAGGGGCGCGAAGCCCTGAAGTTTCATTCGCAAGGCAGACCCGGAAAACTCGCAATCGCGCCGACCAAACCGCTGGTCACTGCCGATGATCTGTCATTGGCCTATTCCCCCGGCGTTGCCGTTCCGTGTCTGGAAATTCACGAAAACCCGGAAACGGTCTTCGACTACACCGCACGCGGCAATCTGGTGGCCGTGATATCCAATGGTACTGCGGTCCTCGGTCTCGGAAATCTGGGTGCAATGGGCGCCAAGCCGGTCATGGAAGGCAAGGCTGTCCTGTTCAAGCGGTTTGCCGATGTCGACGGTATCGATATCGAAATCGATAGCGAAGATGTCGACGAGATCGTCAACACGGTCCGGTTGATCAGCCCTACGTTTGGCGGCGTCAATCTCGAGGACATACGCGCACCCGAGTGCTTCATCATCGAGCAACGCCTGCGTGAACTCGTGGACATCCCGATCTTCCACGATGATCAACACGGAACCGCAATCATCTGCCTGGCCGGGGTGATCAATGCGCTCGAACTGGCTGGCAAGGATCTTGCGGACTGCACGGTCGTCGTGAACGGTGCCGGTGCTGCGGGCATCGCGTGCCTTGAACTCATCAAGGCGTGTGGACTGCCACATGAAAACGCAATTCTTTGCGATTCCCGGGGTGTCGTGTACCGCGACCGGCAGCAGGGAATGAACCAGTGGAAATCGGCACACGCCGTCGACACACCCGCACGTTCCCTCGCAGACGCCATGGAGGGTGCGGATATCTTTCTTGGCGTGTCGGTCAAGGACGCGGTGACCGGTGACATGGTGACTGCCATGGCAGAGCGCCCGATCATCTTTGCCATGGCCAACCCCGATCCGGAGATCACGCCAGAGAACGTTATGCGCGTCCGCGACGACGCAATTATCGCAACCGGTCGTTCCGACTATCCAAACCAGGTCAACAATGTCCTGGGATTCCCTTACATCTTTCGCGGTGCCCTCGATGTTCGCGCAACGACAATCAATGACGCCATGAAGATCGCAGCAGCAGAGGCCATTGCCGCTCTGGCGCGAGAAGATGTACCCGACGAGGTTTCGTCAGCCTATGCCGGGAGCTCCCTTCGTTTCGGGCCTGATTACATCATTCCCAAACCGTTTGACCCGCGCCTGATAAGCAGGATTCCACCGGCTGTTGCAAGGGCTGCAATGGATTCCGGAGTTGCCCGACAACCGATCATCGACATGGACAGATACCGTGCACGCTTGTCCGGTTTGCTGTCCCGGGTCGCCGGACGCATGCATGAAGTGTTCGAGGCAGCGCGCAAGCGACAGGCGCGCGTTGTCTTCGCTGAAGGGGAGGAAGAAAAGACGATTCGTGCCGCAGCATTGTGGCGCGAACAGGGACTGGGCAAGCCGATCCTCGTCGGTCGACCGGAAATTGTTCATCGGCGCATGGAATTGTTGGGAATGCGCCCCGAAGGGATCGAGATTGCGAACCCGTGGGACGACACACCAAGTTACAACTTCGATCAATACGTTGATTTCATCTACAGCCGGATGCAGCGCAAGGGCGCACTCCAGCGCGATTGTTACCGCTGGGTCCGGGTTGACCGGAACGCATTTGCGGCTGCGATGCTTGCAGCCAGCGACGCCGATGCAATGGTGACAGGCCTCACCCGTTCGTATCCCGGTGCATTGTCACATGTCCTGCGGGTCCTGCGGGCCGGCGAGGGCCAGATCATTTTCGGCATGTCGATTCTGGTCTCATCAAATCACACGCTCTTTGTCGCCGATACTGCCGTCAACGAGGAACCATCAGCAACGGAACTGGCCGATATCAGTATACAGGCTGCACGAAAGGTCCGATCGCTCGGATTCGAACCGCGTGTCGCACTGATGTCGTTCTCGAACTTCGGCAGCCGGGGCGAGAGGCAGACGGAAAACCTGCGTGGTGCAATCGAGATACTGCGCTCCCGAAATCCGGACTTCGAGGTGGATGGAGAGATGGCGCCCGACACAGCGCTCGACCCGAATGTCCTTGCCTACTATCCGTTCTGTGAACTCGGCGGAACGGCAAATGTCCTGATCATGCCCGGCCTCCATGCAGCGAACATATCGTACAAGCTTGTCGCCGCGATGGACGGCGCACAGGTCATCGGCCCCATCCTTTTGGGTGTCGAGAAGCCGGTTCAGATTGTACGGCTCGGCGCGACTGTCAGCGATATGGTGAACATGGCCGCCCTGGCGGCGATCGACGCTTCCTAGCAAGTATGGCCTCTCCAGGACCGACGGGGTTCCGGGAGTGTATGGACTCGGGTAGCGTCCGTTTCATCCTGCAGATTGCAGCACTTTCAGCGGTCGTCGTCGTACCCGTGTTCCTGATTCTGGTGCTTCGTGGGGCGTTGCCAATCTTCGCCTCGTTCATTTCTGCGTCTCTGATCATCATCTTCATCGCAGTCGTGATGTATCCTCTGGCAAGGACCATGACCCGGATCACCGCGTGGTCCACAGACGTCACCGATTCTCACGTTCCGGAACCACCAGACGCGGTTCGCGGTCCCCTGCAAACTTCACTGACGGCGATGGTTGCTACCATTCACCGTCAACTGCACGTCCGCGACGAAAGGATCGAACAGGTTGTCAGCGGTATTCGCGGTACCTTCAATTCGCTTGTTGATCCGATTGTCGCGCTCTCTGACGAGGGACAGGTTGTCTACCTCAATCGCACCGCAGAGGAATTGCTCGGAACACAGGCGCCGGGTATGGAGATTACAGGTCTCTTGCGCGACCCGCGGCTCGCCACACTGATTGACGCAACCCGCACACGGGCGACCACTGGCCAGGTCGAGATCATTCACACAGACGCCCACGCAGATCGACAGTTCCTCGTCGACGCCGTCCCGCTACGCCCGGACCAGACTCTCGACTGGTCCATGATGCTCATGCTCCGGGATATCACAGAAGTGAAGCGTACCGAACAGATGCGCGTCGACTTTGTCGCAAATGCCAGTCACGAGATCCGCTCCCCCCTTGCGGCGATGATTGGTTGTATCGAAACCCTTCAAACGACGGCGCGCAACGATCCGGAAGCGCAGGAGATGTTTCTTGGAATGATGCATGACCAGGGACAGCGCATGGAACAGTTGGTCGACGATCTTCTGTCGCTCTCCCGAATTGAGTTGCGGGAACACACCCAACCGACCGGCGAAGTTTCTGTTCCCGATCTGCTGTGGCGCATTCGCACGTCTCTGCTGTATCACGCCGAAGAAAAGGACATATCGATCGACCTTGACACGACTTCGGAATTGCTAGCCGTGCGCGGTGACGAAGGCGAACTCGAACAAGCGTTCTACAATCTCCTTTCCAACGCCATAAAATATGGACACGCTGGCACAAGTGTTCGTGTTTCGACAGGTGTCGCGAACGATCCTCCACCCCACCTGTTTGCCGCGAAGGGCCAGCTCGCGTGGATTTCAGTCGCGGACCAGGGTGACGGAATACCGGCACATCATCTTCCGCGCCTGACCGAACGTTTCTACCGTGTTGATACGGCAAGATCGCGAGAGATGGGCGGAACAGGCCTTGGCCTCGCCATTGTCAAACACATCATGAACCGCCACCGCGGTGAGCTGCATATCTCAAGCACGACGGGTCAGGGCTCCGTATTCACAATCTGGATACCCGTTGCCTGAAAACAGGGGGAATTCAGTTGCTGCGCAACAGCGATGCAGGGGCGATTTCCAGGTGTTCGCAGGTTCAAACAATGACTGAGAAACTCCGGCAGCCGGTTTTCGGGATGCCGTTTGTCGATTTGCAACGCACATCAACGTGACGATAGTCCATGATCTGACTGCGGTCACACATCCGAATGGAATCCACCGTCGCAACCGCATGCAAGCCTTCTGGATTGATGATCAACCCGACGATGCGGCGTGTGGATCACGACGTAGCCGAAATCCTCCCATCGTACCTGCGTCAGCAAGTGTGCGTGTCTCTTCCGGACTCACCCCGGTGCAGAAGTGTCCTGAATGACCCGAATCCGGGGATATGGGTCTGATGAAAACCCCCGTTGCATGCATGGCTGGGCTTTCGTCTTGTAACCATGCAATGTAGTTCCCGACTGTCTTGTTGGTCGCAAGCAATGAAACGGGGATGAGACAATGCGTGGTTTGGGGCCCAATGAACACCTGATTGGCACCGAGAACTGTCGTCAGCATCTGATGACTCCTGTGCTGCTGATAGATCTTGACGCATTCGAGAACAACATTCGGACGATGAGCCGTCACTTTGCAGATCGCCCGGAGGGACTGCGGCCACATGCAAAGACCCACAAGTGTGCCGAAATCGCGCGTCAACAACTCGATGCCGGCGCCGTCGGAATCTGTGTTGCAAAACTTGGTGAAGCGGTAGCACTCGCTGAACAGGGTATCGGTAACATACTCATAACGTCACCTGTTGTGACACCCGCCAAGATTGACTGGATGCTCGATCTGAATGACCAGATGGACGAACTGATTGTTGTTGTCGATCATCCGCAGACCGTCGACCAGATAAGCAGACGCGCTGCACGTCGTTCAAAGAACATGCAGGTGCTCGTTGACCTTGGTATCGGAACCAACCGGACAGGTGTTGCGAGCATTCCGGCAGCCGTGGGTCTCGCTGAGCGCGTCAGGGATGCTTCGTCAATGGTGCTGCGCGGTATGCAGTGTTACGCCGGGCATGTGCAGGGCATGGAAACTTGTGAGGAACGTGAGGCCGAAGCCCGCGGGATCATGAGGTTTATCGGACAGGCGCGTGACGCAATTGAATCGCGAACAGGCAAACTCGATATTGTCTCCGGCGGCGGTACGGGGACATACGATATTGATCCGGAAGCCGGTGTTTTCACTGACCTTCAGGTGGGTTCGTACATATTCATGGATGTCCTGTACAACAGCGTCCAACGCCGTGATGGAACGAAGGGACCGTTTCAAACATCGCTCTTCGTGCAGTCAACCGTGATCTGCGCCAATGTTGACGGTGCAGTAACCACTGACGGCGGAATCAAGGCATTTGCAATGGATGGCCCCTTGCCTGTCATCACAGATGGTGCGCCACCGGAGTCCGTCTATGATTTCATGGGCGACGAACACGGACGCGTCATTCTGCCCGAGGGCACAAATGGTCCCGCACTCGGCGACACGATTACCTGCGTGACGCCGCATTGCGATCCAACCGTGAATCTTCACGACTTCTTTCATTGTGTGCGCGGCGACACGTTGGAGGCCATCTGGCGCATCGATTCACGCGGACAGACCTGGTAAGCAATAGACACGAGGGAAAACATGTCAGAGCAAAGACGTCCGTCACCTGCATCACTGGAAGCACTACGCGAGATCGACACGCCCACGATCTGCAATCTTCTCGAAGTCGTTGTTCCCCAACGGCGTGGTTACGGTTACACGGTTGAGCACCTGCACTGCCTTTTCCCGGACATGAAGCCGATTGTCGGTTTCGCCAAGACGGCGACAATGCGCGCACGCAATCCGTCCTGGCACACCGCCGATCAGTACAATGACATTCGTGACGCCTATTTTGACTATGTGGCAGACGGCGAACCACCCCGCATCAGCGTGGTCCAGGATGTTGACGAGCGCCCGGGATACGGTGCGTTCTATGGTGAGGTCTTCAGCACGGTACACAAGGCCATGGGCTGTGAAGGCGTCGTTACGAACGGCAGTGTCCGCGATATCGACATGCTGGCACCTGACTTTCAGGTCCTTGCCGGACTTGTTGCTCCATCCCACGCCTTCGTTCACGTCGTCAACTGGGGTTGCGAGGTGAACATTCACGGCATGGTCGTTCAGGACGGCGACCTGGTACACGCTGACCGCCATGGTGCGGTTGTTGTTCCCCGCGATGCAGTTGACGGCATAATCGAGAAGCACGATCTTCTCGCCCGGCGAGAGGCAGTGATTCTTGAGGTGGCGCGCAGCCCGGACTTTTCAGTCGAAAAACTCAAGGAAGCCTGGCGTCAGTCCAACACGATAAAGGCCTGAAAACACTGTCCTCACCCTTTGTGGAAACGCGCGTAATCAGCAAGGGACCTTCCTTGAACAAGGATTGCAGGTGGTCATCGCTTGTGCGATGTGCAGGTTGGACACGACCACCTGTCTCACGGCAGATTGACCTCGGGACATGCTGGAGATAGTCCGTCGCGTGTAGCCGCGTCTGGCACTCTCACAGCCCTAAAAAACCCTTCAGCGGGCCGGATTCGAGAAGTTACAGGCTGAAACTCTCGTTGACGTCATGCAGTTTCGGAGGGTGTGGCGACCAGATCTGACGTCGTCGCGCTGAATTCAGAGCTCAAATCGGATAATGCCAACGCCGCACGCTGCTTGCGATAGTGGCTGTCAGCGGACTCGTGATTGCAGCCATCCAAGTGACTTTGAATCGATTTTCGGCAGTTTCTTCTTCTCTACACGCACTGAAAACACCGAATCTGTCGCAGAAGTCGGGTTGGGCAGTTATGGAGATTTCGGGTTTTTTGGGATTTTTCTACAGCGCACAACGTTTGTTTTCATCTTGCGCGTTATTCTCTCTGCATCGTGTTCAAGGTTTGTGCGCTTCCGGTGACAGAATGGTTCCGACAAAACAGCGAAGCGTCGTTGTCAGTCTTCCTTGCTTGTCATATCCGCGCTGCAAGTCGTTTCCGGAACTTCCATCAACGAAGGATCTCTACGTCTCGTCCAGGTGGCAGGGCCGGTTTCCAGTACAAGATCGCCAGCGAGCACCTGGCTCGGATCCGTGAAAACAATGCCTGCCGGTTTCGACGGTCTGGAAAGCCGGGGCACATGTCACATCTGATCGCGTACCAGCCGGCTGATGGACGACATGCGTAGCGACCCTGCGTGGGTAACGATGACCGGCTTAGCCCCACGAATTCCGCACGGCACCCATCCTTGTTGCAGTATCGTGACAGTGAGATACCTGACTGCAGGACACTGTCGCTTGTGCTGTATCGCACCCTCTCACTGAAGGTGCTTCAGCCCCCGGAAACGCGTCGCGGCAAAGGGTGCAGGATCAATAAAGGGTCGCCGCCCCTTTATCATGTCGACAATGAGGCGCGCCGTACCGGCCGCACCCGTGACTCCCTGATGACCGTGGCCAAACGCAAGGAACACACCACGATGCCGTGGTGCTGGACAGATAACCGGCAGGCTGTCAGGCAGACAGGGACGGCTTCCGGACCATATCGAGCAAGATTGAATGTCCAGAGACGGCAGAACTCTCTTCGCGTGATCGCGCAGGATTGCAGCACGTTCAGGCCGTTCAGGCGCATCTGCGCTCGAGAGTTCAACAGTGCCGCCAATGCGTATGCCCATTGACATCGGTACAATGGATGCCGCGAACTCAACCGGCATGAGGATCGCGTTCAGCGAGATACCCGGATTGTGCATCGTCGCGTGATAACCACGCTGGGATTCGAGGGGAAGCGCGTACCCGAGTCTGTCTGTCAATTGACGCGCGTTCATTCCCGCTGCGATCACAACAGTTTCGTGCCGGTACACGGTATTCCCGGACCCGACCAGTTTCCAACATCCACCCTCCTCCCGGATGTCCAGAATTTCATCGTGCACAAGACAACCACCGTATCTGCTGAAGTGCATCGCCAGACCTTCCACGAGATTGGCAGGATCAAGACAATGCGCTGCATCCGGAACGAGCACGCCTGAACGAAAGTCATCGGCGATTTCCGGTTCAATGTCGTGAATCCCGTTCCTGTCGAGAATCCGGACGTTCCCGACCGCATTCATGCGCAATGAAACTTCAAGTTTTTCGTCACCTGCAAGATCTTCGCTGCGCGAGATATAGAGGAACCCCTTGCGCTCAATCGCATCGGCCAGACCGGCTTCGCGGAGAAGCGGCAGGAGGAGTTCAAGTGTCGATCCGTTCAGTGCAGCAAGCGCTTCGGAAATTTCACGAACGCGAGACTCGCGTCCCGCCAGGAAGAACCGGACAAGCCACGGAACGAGACGAGGTGCGTGGCGCCAATCCAGAAAGAGCGGGCCTTCAGGATCACATAACATGCGAGGAATCCTTGCTGCCAGACCTGGCATCGATACCGGAACGACCGCAGCGGGCGACAGGACGCCCGAATTTCCGAACGATGCTCCCGCACCCGGTCTGTCGCGTTCATACAACGTGACCTGTTCACCATGTCTCGACAACTCGCACGCAATCACCGTACCAATGATCCCCGCACCAACAACGGCGATGGATTTTCCGGATGTGGCAGGCATCAGTCTGGGTCGTCCTGATCATTGTTTGTTCCCGCGGCTTCACAGTCGAGAATTGCTGCTGCGGTTCGGACAATTCAATTGATCGAGCCTGCGCAGTTGTCAGGTTTCCTGTCGCGGTACGATGCAACAGAAACTGACCCACGGACGTGTGATGCTACGGAATTGGCAAAACTCCCGAAACATGACCTGCGAAAGTTCGTTGTATGATCTCCTTACCACGACGTTGTGAAACAGGGTGAAATGATCTCGGCCGACCACATCATCATTGGCGGCGGTTCCGCCGGTGCCGTTCTCGCAAGTCGGCTGAGCGAAGATCCGGAACGACGGGTGTTGCTGCTCGAGGCTGGACCCGACACACCACCGGAGAACACACCAGACATCATTCTCGACAGCTATCCCGGACGTGCGTACTTCGACCCCCGGTTTCATTGGACTGCGCTGCGCGTCTACAACCGCTCACCCGAGACCGATCCCCGCGCCAAGGCGTCAAAATTCGAGCAGGCCCGGATCATGGGTGGTGGTTCAAGTATAAACGGGCAGTTTGCTGTCCGCGGCATGAAGGGAGATTACGACGAATGGGCCGCGATGGGACTCGATGGCTGGTCTCATGACGACCTGCTGCCTTACCTGAACAAGCTTGAACGGGACGTTGATTTCTCCGGCAATTCCCATGGTTTTCGCGGACGAATTCCGGTGCGGCGCCTGTTTCCGGAATCCTGGGGCGGATTCAGTCGCGCTGTCCTGGCTTCGTTGAGCGACGAAGGTCTGGACTTCTGCGAAGACCTGAACGGCAATGATGACGACGGCTGCTATCCCCTGCCGCTGTCAAACCAGTACAACCGCCGGGTATCAACGGCGACTGGCTATCTCGACGCCGCGGTGCGGCGGCGCGACAATCTCGCGATTCAATCCGATACCCTTGTAACCGGCATCCGGACAGAAAACGGACGCGCTGTGGGAGTCTCGACACTTCGTGCCGGCAAGGAGACATCGTTCGAAGCCGGCGAAATCATCGTGAGCGCCGGCGCACTGCACTCTCCTGCACTTCTCATGCGCGCCGGTATCGGACACGCCGCCCACCTGAAATCCCTTGGTGTGAATGTCATCGCCAATCTGCCGGGTGTTGGAGAAAACCTGCAGGAACATCCAAGCGTAAGCGTTGCTGCCCACCTGAAAACCGACGCGCGCGTTCCCAGGGGACTGCGCCGCCACATCTACATGGCCGCACGCTATTCATCCGGACAGCCGGAATGTCCACCAGGTGACATGCTTCTCATGCCGACGAATTCGGCGGGATGGCATCCCCTTGGTCAGGCACTCGGAACCGTTCTTCTGGTCGTCAACAAGTCATTTTCCCGCGGCAAGGTGAGACTGCGGGATTCTTCGCCGCACACCGAACCGCATGTCGATCTCAACATGCTTGACGACGAACGGGATCTCAGGCGGATGGTTTCCGGGTACAGAAAACTCCATGCACTCATGCAGTCCGAAGCCGTTCAGAATGCCATAACAACCTGGTTTCCCGCCGGGTACACGGACGAAACACGCCGCATGATGGTCCCACGTGCCGATACCTGGCTGAAAACCGCGATTGCACGCGGCATGCTTGACTCCGGTCCCCTTGGTCGACGCCTGTTACGGCGCAAACTTGAAGGTGGACGGGACGTACACGAAATGGCGCGTGACGAGAGTGCACTCGTCGACTGGCTCACGTCTTCGGTGTGGCCCAGTTGGCATGTCAGTGGCACGTGCCGCATGGGTACACCGGATGATCCGCAAGCCGTGGTTGATACGGATTGCCGTGTACACGGCGTGGATGGGTTGCGAGTCGTCGATGCATCCGTGATGCCGACAATCCCGCGTGCCAATACAAACATCACGACAATTGCGATCGCCGAGAAGATTGCCGACGACATCCGCCGGTCCTGATCCAACGATTCACAACAGCTGAAACGACTCCCGGTTTTGACCGTCGTTTGTCAAAAAAATGTCACACGATTGCCATACTCTCTTCATGTGACGGGCGTGGCGGCCACCCGGTCAAGGTGGTGGAACCCGCCGACGCCAATCCTGATAAGTTCATGGAGGGAAGATGAGTTACCTACGCAAACAGGTGCTGTTCGCGGGAATTGTTTCATTGGTGTTGGCGGGGCACGCCTCGGCACAGGACACAAGGGATACCATTCGCATCGTTGGTTCCTCGACGGTGTTCCCGTTTTCAACCGCTGTCGCCGAGCACTTTGGTCAAACCAGCGGTTATCCGACACCTGTTGTCGAGTCGACCGGATCCGGTGGCGGCCTGAAACTGTTCTGCAGTGGCATCGGCGCCGGCTATCCCGATATCACCAATTCATCGCGCCGCATCAAACGCAGCGAGGTTGAACGGTGTGCCGACAATGGCATCATGAACATTACGGAAGTCCAGATCGGCTTTGATGGCATCGTCCTCGGAAATTCCCGCAGTTCGTCGCCGCTCTTGATCGACATTCCTGACCTCTGGCTCGCACTTGCAGCAGAAGTGCCGGATTCAGACGGTTACATCGTCGCCAATCCTTATCAGACCTGGAGCGAGATCAATCCGTCACTGCCCGCCGTTGCCATCCGGGTCATGGGGCCGCCGCCCACATCCGGAACACGCGATGCATTTGTCGAACTGGTCATGGAAGAAGGATGCAGACATTTCGATGCCGTCACTGCAATCGAGGAGTCCGATGAAGACCGTTTCCATCAGATCTGCGCATCAATTCGCGAAGACGGTGCGTTCATCGAAGCAGGCGAAAACGACAACCTGATCGTACAGAAGCTCGAGGCAGATCCAGACTCGTTCGGGATCTTCGGCTTTTCGTTCCTGGATCAGAATTTCGAAAAGATCAGGGGATCAATGATCAACGGTGTCGAACCGACCTTCGAAAACATCGCTACGGGTCAATACCCCGTTTCGCGGTCGTTGTTCTTCTATGTCAAAAGGGCACACGTCGGCGTCGTTCCCGGGATCGAGGAGTTCGTCGAGGCATTCACACACGAAGACGCCTGGGGTCCATTCGGTTATCTTGCCGACAAGGGTCTGATTCCGCTTCCTGACGACGAACGCGAGGCGATGGCCGAGTCAGCGCGTTCGGGTGCACCTCTTGTCCTGTGAGTTTTGATGTTGCAACCGGCAGGCAGGAGACGGGCGTTGCCCGTGTTGTCCGCATGACAATCTTCAAGGCACTTCGATAGCAGTCGCGTGAATCTCACTACCTTCACGATAGTACTGATCGGGCTTGCTGCAGTCGGATACCTGACAGGACGGTATCGCGCCGTCGCTGCAGCCGGGGGTCGGCTGTCCAACCTGCACTCACGCCCGGTCTATCACGGCTGGTTCGTTGCATTTGCCTGTGGACTGCCGGCCGTTGCGCTCTGGATTGCAACGATTGTCGCGGGCGATCACCTGATCGAGAACATCATCGTCTCGTCTCTCTCGGCAGACATCAAGGATGCGCCGGCGTTTGTTCTTGATCGATTCCTTGCCGATGCACGCGCCATGGCAACCGGCGCGTTTGTCGCGGGTGAAGTCGATGCCGCAATGGAAACAGCGGCTGATCAGTTCGCAAGGCTCATGGTCCTGCGAAACTGGATTGCGTTTGCCGGTGCGTTTTCGCTGGGTCTGATCGGATTTGCGCTCGCCACACGCCGGATCAGCACCGTCTATCGCGCACGCCAACCGGTGGAGCGGATCCTGTTGACCGTCTTGCTGATTGCTGCAGTGGTGTCGATATTGACCACGGTCGGCATCGTCTTTTCTGTTCTCGTTGAATCGATCAGATTCTTTGAAAAGGTGAACATTTCAGATTTTCTGTTCGGCCTGCAATGGAGCCCCCAGACTGCGCTTCGGGAAGACCAGGTCGGATCGTCCGGTGCCTTTGGCGCCGTTCCGCTCTTCACCGGGACGCTCCTCGTGACCTTCATTGCGATGCTGGTTGCCGGTCCGATCGGACTACTCTCGGCCATCTATCTCGCCGAGTACGCTGACCCGCGCGTTCGCGCTGTCGCAAAACCCGTTCTCGAGATCCTC
Organism: Alphaproteobacteria bacterium; assembly: GCA_965200745.1. Lineage (GTDB taxonomy): Bacteria > Pseudomonadota > Alphaproteobacteria > SP197 > SP197 > SP197. The sequence goes on along the minus strand of CBDAUZ010000001.1, from coordinate 1,262,176 downwards.
GCCGGTGTTCCGACGGTTGTTTACGGGTTTTTCGCTGCACTCACAGTCGCACCTGTCTTGCGGGATATTGGACTTGCGCTGGGACTGGATGTCGCCTCGGAAAGTGCATTGGCATGCGGCGTTGTCATGGGAATCATGATTATTCCCTTTGTTTCGTCCCTTTCAGATGATGCACTGGCTGCGGTTCCAAAGGACTTGCGCGACGCGTCACTGGGACTGGGTGCAACGCACCAGGAAACAATCAGCAGGGTTATCTTTCCGGCGGCGCTGCCGGGCATTGTTGCCGGATTTCTTCTCGCCATCAGCCGGGCAATCGGCGAGACCATGATCGTCGTCATGGCAGCCGGTCTTGCGGCCAATCTCACAGCCAACCCGCTCGAAGCCGTGACCACCGTGACTGTGCAGATCGTGACCCTGCTCGTTGGCGACCAGGAATTCGACAGTGCCAAGACGCTCGCAGCCTTCGCCCTCGGGCTCGGGCTGTTCGTTATCACACTCATCCTCAACATCATCGCGTTGCGGATCGTCAAGAGATATCGGGAACGGTATGACTGACCAGCCACACGTCACATCATCGGTCCACATGTCGACCGCCGCCAGTCGGCGGCTCAAGCGCCGTTACGCACGTGAACGACGATTTCGCGTTATCGCCGCAAGTGCACTTGTTCTCGCAATCGCATTTCTTGTCGTTCTGCTGGTTTCCATCGTGGACAAGGGCTGGACCGGGTTCCTCACGACGACCGTGAAACTCGACATCACCTATGCCGAAGAACTGGTCGATCCCGCCGACCCCGGCTCCGGCAAGTACCGGAACATCGTCCTGAATGCGTTGACGGAGAAATTCCCCGATGTCACAGAACGCCGTGAAATGCGGGCATTGCTGGGAATCGTGTCAAAGGGCGGATTCTTCCGGATTCAACGGGAACTCACCGAGAACCCTGCATACGGTGGACGGACTGTCACATTCGCGCTTCCCGTCGCGTCCGATATTGACATGCTCGTCAAGGGCTACATCGATCGCGAACTGCCGGAAGAATTGCGCCGGGTCGACGACAGGACCATCGCATGGGTCGACGAACTCCAGGCACGCGGTGACATCAACACGGTGTTCAATCTGAACCTGTTTTTCTCAGGGGACTCACGCGAACCCGAACTTGCCGGTGTCGGCGGCGCGGTACTCGGTTCCTTCTGGATGTTGCTGGTCACCCTTGTCGTTTCATTCCCGACCGGTGTCGCGGCGGCGGTCTATCTCGAGGAGTTTGCGCCGCGCAGACGCTGGGTCGAGTTCATCGAAGTCAACATCAACAACCTCGCTGCCGTGCCGTCAATCGTGTTCGGCCTTCTGGGTCTCGCAGTATTCCTCAACCTGATGCATCTGCCGCGTTCCGCACCCGTTGTCGGCGGACTGACCCTCGCGTTGATGACGCTTCCGACGATCATCATCACGACCCGGGCAGCCCTCATGGGCATTCCGCCTTCCATCCGCGAAGCGGCGCTCGGCATCGGCGCCTCGCCGGTACAGGTCATGTTTCATCATCTGTTGCCGCTGGCTATTCCGCGGATCCTTACCGGATCCATTATCGGCATGGCCCGGGCATTAGGTGAGTCAGCCCCGTTGCTGATGATCGGCATGGTGGCGTTCATCGTCGACGTACCGTCCGGACCATTCGATCCGGCGACGGCGCTGCCGGTGCAGGTCTTCCTCTGGGCCGACAGCCCGGAACGCGGGTTTGTCGAAAAGACATCCGCCGCCATCATGATCCTGCTGGCGTTTCTCATTGCAATGAACGGGTTCGCGGTTTATCTCAGACAAAGGTTTGAAATCAGATGGTAATGGCAAGTACCGCTGTGGTAGCTGCTCAGTTTCAACAGGCTCGCGTCATGGCTACGCCATCAGTCGATACGTCTGAACGTACCAAGATTCAAACGCGTGCGCTCAAACTCTGGTATGGAAACAAGCAGGCTCTCGCCGGAATTGATCTGGAGTTTCCGGAGTATCAGGTGACCGCCCTGATCGGCCCGTCGGGTTGCGGAAAGACAACCTATCTCAAATGCCTCAATCGCATGAACGACACGATCGAGAACGTACGCACGGAAGGTTATGTCGCGCTCGACGGCATGGATATCTACGACCGTTCGGTGGACGTGGTGCAACTGCGCGCCCGTGTCGGCATGGTGTTTCAGAAACCGAACCCGTTTCCAAAATCGATTTTCGACAATGTTGCCTATGGGCCGCGCATTCACGGCCTCGCCAACAATCGCCAGGAGTTGCGCGACATCGTCGAGGAAAGCCTGCAGCGTGCCGGTTTGTGGGACGAGGTTTCGGATCGCCTGGACGAGATTGCAACCGGCCTTTCCGGTGGTCAGCAACAGCGCCTGTGCATTGCACGAACAATCGCTGTCTCTCCCGAAGTCATCCTGATGGACGAACCCTGCTCCGCCCTCGATCCGATCTCGACAGCACGCATCGAGGAACTGATTGACGAATTGCGGCAGAACTTCACGATTGTGATCGTCACGCACAATCTTCAGCAGGCGGCACGAATCTCCCAGCACACGGCTTTTTTTCATCTTGGTAGACTGATCGAGGTCAACAATACCCCGGATCTCTTCCAGAACCCGCAGGAGGACATGACCCGCGACTACATCACGGGTCGCTTTGGCTGACGTGAACAACAACATGATATCCAACTTTCACACGGTTCGTTCCTATGACTCGGAACTCGGTGAAGTCGACAGCAAGATTCTGACGATGGGTGGTCTGGTGGAGGACCACCTGCGCAACGGGATCAAGTCACTCGTGGAAGGCAACACGGAGCTTGCCCGTCAGGTCGTGGTAGCGGATTTGCGTATTGACGAGCTCGAACGCGAAGTTGACGAACTCGTGACACGAATTATCGCCCTGCGGCAGCCGATGGCCGAGGATCTGAGAAGAATCAAGACGGCACTTGTCACGGCGAGCAACCTTGAGCGCATGGGGGATCTCGCAGCCAACGTCGCCAAACGATGCCTTGTCATCGAGGATGCACAACGCGTTCCGCAGCGCGAAGCCATCCGTCGCCTTGGCACTGCTGTCTTCAACATGACGGTTTCTGTCATGGACGCCTATCGGGATCGGGATGCCGATCTGGCGTTGCGTATCTGGCTTCAGGACGAGTCCATTGACGAGATGTACAACAACATCTTCCGTTCAATTCTCGATGACATGCTGGCAGAACAGGACCTGATCGAACCCGGCATACACGTCCAGTTTGTTGCCAAGAACATCGAGCGGATCGGCGATCACGCAACAAACATTGCCGAGATGGTTTCATACCTGATCGAGGGTCATCTTCCGGAAGACGACCGACCGAAGTCCTCCGGCATAGCGAGTTTCGACGTCGACTCCGAGACCACCTGATGCGGCCCGGGGCAAGTGTCCTGATCGTCGACGACGAAGCGGCGATCCTCACGCTTCTGCGCTACAACCTGGAAAAGCTGGGATTGCGCGTCTTCTCAGCCACAAACGGCGAGGACGCGTTGACACTGGCACGCCATTTCTCACCCGACATGGTTGTTCTCGACTGGATGTTGCCGTCCGTGTCGGGAGTAGAGGTGTGTCGGCGATTGCGCAACGACCGGGAACTCGCAAACGTTCCGATCGTCATGCTGACAGCGCGTAGTGACGAGCGCGACCGGGTACACGGATTGGGCATCGGTGCCGACGATTACATCACAAAACCCTTCTCGACAGCTGAACTCGTCGCACGGATGACAGCCGTTCTTCGCAGGATACGCCCGGCGCTCACCGAAGAGGTCATCACCGTCAACAAGTTGAACATCAACCTCACGACACGAAAGGTCTTCTGTAACGGGTCACCCGTTCGTCTCGGACCGCGGGAGTTTTCAATTCTGCGGCTGCTCATGGAAAACCCGGGACGTGTTCTGAGCCGGGGCCAGATTCTGGATCGCGCCTGGGAACACAGTGAGTCTGTCGAATTGCGCACGGTCGACGTTCACATCGGACGCCTGCGCAAGGTGCTTGCGCAAAGTGGCGGCAGGGATTGCATCCGCACCGTCCGGTCTGCCGGCTACGTACTCGACACCGACGCACGCTGACATCCGTGCATGGCGTGTGGTAGACAACTGCAACAGCGCAACGGGAATTGCACGGCATGTCTATCGACTTCGAAACCTACGACGACGATAACATCTTCGCCCGAATCCTGCGCGGCGACCTGCCCTGCGACAGGGTCTTCGAAAATGATCATGTTCTGGCGTTTCGCGACATAGCGCCGCAGGCGCCTGCGCACATTCTGGTGATCCCCAAAGGAAGATATATTGGTCAGGATGATTTTCACGCCACAGCAGACGATAACGAAATCGTCGCGTTCTGGCGTGCCGTTGAAGAGGTCTCCCGACAGGTGGACGGTGACGGGAACGGCCACAGACTGATCGCCAACAAGGGGCCGGCCAGTGGCCAGATCGTCCCGCACTTTCACGTTCACATACTTGCGGGGCGCGACCTCGGACCGCTCCTCGCCGGCTGATGCCAGCGCCTGGCCCATAACACGCGGCGATTTCATGATCACGGGCGGAAACTCGAAGAGTGTCGATGACGATGCGATCTGGCAGGCATTCACGAAGTTCGTGAAACCATTGCCGGGTCGAGACAGTTCGCCGGTGCAACATACTGTTCCACATGATCTGTTGGACGAACCTGCAGTGTGTGAACCGCGTCCGCCGCAAGAAACACCTTTCGAAACCAGACGACGACAGTCTTTCCCTGTGCTTTCGCCTGGTGAGGTCCGCGATATCGACCACCATCGGGTGGAAAGACTCCAGCGAGGCAAGTTGGCCATCGAGGGGCGCTGCGACCTCCATGGTCTGACACGAGACCAGGCGCGCCGGGAACTTGATCAGTTTCTCGTACGTTCGCAGGGAAGGGGCAACACCTGTGTGCTGATCATCACAGGCCAGGGAAAACGAGGCCCACTCGGTGAAAGGACAAGTGTCATCCGGAGCGAGCTACCGCAATGGCTCAACGAGCCTCCCAACCGGCAACGCATCCTCTATTTTGACTGGGCCCATCCCAGACATGGCGGAAAGGGTGCATGTTATGTGCTTCTGAAAAGGCTCCGTTCGACATGACTCTGCAGTTTCTGTTCACCGCCACCGCTACGTTGGAGTGTTTGCCGACTTGATCGTCGAATTCGGGCATTTTGCACTCGTTCTCGCATTCTGTTTCGCCACGGTCCAGGGACTCGCGGTTTTTTCCCGCCAGCGCCATCATTCCGCCGGTCTTGTCTACCTCATATCGGGCGCTGCGCTGTCGCAAGCCGTACTTGCCGCACTCGCTTTTGCTGCGCTTGTCTGGGCCTACATCCAGTCCGATTTCTCTGTCCGGAATGTCTTCGAGAATTCGCATTCCCTCAAGCCGATGCTCTACAAGGTCACCGGTGTCTGGGGAAATCACGAAGGTTCGATGCTCCTCTGGATCCTCGTTCTCGCGCTGTTCGGCGTCGCGGTCGCATTCCTGGGCCGTGAGCTTCCACGATCGCTGAGACTGCGTGTTCTGGCGGTTCAGGGGCTGATCGCGTTTGCGTTTCTTGCCTTCCTGCTGTTCCTGTCCAACCCGTTTCTGCGCCTTGATCCTGCACCACTCGAGGGTCGTGACCTCAACCCCCTGCTGCAGGACCCGGGGCTCGCGTTCCATCCGCCGTTTCTCTATCTGGGCTATGTCGGATTTTCCCTGACGTTCGCCTTTGCAATCGCTGCCCTGCTCGACGGGCGCATCGATCAGGCCTGGGCACGCTGGGTGAGACCCTGGACACTTGTTGCATGGTCGTGCCTGACAGTCGGAATTGCACTTGGCAGCTGGTGGGCATACTACGAACTCGGATGGGGCGGCTGGTGGTTCTGGGACCCGGTCGAAAACGCCTCGTTGCTCCCATGGCTTGCGGGAACCGCGTTGCTTCACTCCGTGATTGTGACGGAACGGCGTGGTGCGCTGAAAAGCTGGACCGTCCTGCTCGCCGTACTGGCGTTTTCTCTCAGCCTCCTGGGAACATTCCTGGTTCGATCCGGTGTCCTGACCTCCGTGCACGCCTTTGCCAACGATCCTGAACGCGGGACATTCATCCTTCTGATCATGGCCATCACGGTAGGCGGCGCCCTTGTGCTCTACGCGTGGCGTGCACCCGGACTGATGGCAACAGGTTTCTTTGCGCCGATCAGCCGCGAAACCGCACTGGTCCTGAACAATCTCCTGCTGGTCACCGGATGTCTGACGGTCCTGACCGGAACGCTCTATCCCCTGTTTCTGGATATCACCGGTGGCGGCAAGATTTCCGTCGGTCCACCCTATTTCGAATTGACCTTCGTGCCGTTGATGATTCCGCTTCTTCTGGCGCTGGCGCCGGCACCGCTCCTGGCGTGGAAACGGGCCGATCTTGCCGGTGTCCTGTGGCGCCTGAGATTTGTCGGAATACTGGCGCTGACCGCGAGCGCCGCCCTCTGGTGGTGGTCGGGCGGTTCGTCACCACTCCCGGCACTCGGAATGGCACTTGCGATCTGGATCGTACTTGCTGTGTTTCTCAATATCATCGAGCGCCTGGGCATTCGCAAGTCTGACCTGCGACAGGTTCTGCGACGCGCCAGGGGCGTGCCGCGTTCCGTGTGGGGCATGAGTCTGGCGCACATCGGCGTCGCTGTTCTCGTGGCGGGAATCACCGCATCCTCCTCCTGGCGGAGCGAGGTTATCAGATCGATGTTTCCCGGAGAGATGCAGGAGATGGCGGGGTATGTGGTCAAGTTTGAAGGTGCCGAGACGGTCGCCGGTCCCAACTACAGCGCACAACGCGGTATCTTTCCGGTCATGTCAGGTGAAAGAACTCTCGGTATCCTCACACCGGAGCGACGCATCTATCCGGTACAGGGGGTACGAACAACCGAAGCGGCGATCCGAACGACCATGCTCGCAGATCTCTACATTGTTCTTGGTGCACCCCTCGACGACGGAAGCTGGACTGTTCGCCTGTATCACAATCCTCTCGTTCCATGGATCTGGTTCGGATGCATACTGATGGCACTCGGAGGTTGCACAAGCATTCTTGACCGGCGTCGGCAACGGGTTCGCAGAGCGTCCGTCCAGTGATTCGCGTGATCGTCATGACACTGGCCCTCGCGGGATTCGGGTTTGTCGCATTGGCTGTCGAACCAGGCGAGATGCTCGATGATCCCGAACTCGAATCACGCGCACGTGCACTGAGTGCAGATCTTCGTTGTGTTGTCTGCCAGAACCAGTCCATTGACGACTCGAATGCACCCCTGGCGCGCGACTTGCGGGTGCTCTTGCGCGACAGGCTTCTTGAAGGCGACACCGACGAAAAGGCGATCGCCTTCATTGTCGAGCGTTACGGCGACTATGTCATGCTGCGTCCACCCGTTCGACCTTCGACCTATCTCCTCTGGGCCGCACCGTTTATTGTTCTTCTTGTCGGCGCAGTTCTTGTCTATCGATTGCTGTTGCGCCAGAGACGCCGATCAGACGCATCGGACGATGATCCGGCAGTCCGTGTCACGGATACGCAATCACAATGACCATTGCGGTTTTTGCTGTACTTCTGGCGTTCTCTCTCGTCCTCCTGATCGCACCGTTCGTTTACTCCCGCACGTCACGGCGTGACGAACCCGTCACGGCCATCGATCGCGGTCTGCTTGCCATCATGACCGGCGGTATCGTGGCGGGTAGCATCCTCATCTACGTCTTTCTCGGTTCACCGGAACTGGAAGACCGTCCGTTTATCGGTAACGACGTCACCGCTGCAACCGCGGCTGACCCTGAACTGGCCACAGTGATCGTCCGCGCGCGCTCCGCTGTCGATGCCGACCCGACGAATGTACGGAACTGGGTGTTTCTGGCCGATGCCTACGGATTGGGCCGACGTTTTCGCGACGCAGCGCTGGCGCTTTCGGAAGCCGTCATACTGGATGACACGAACGCCACATTGCTGGCGCGTCTCGGCGAATACCTGACGCTTTCACGTGACGGCCAGGTCACACCTGCAGCCCAATCTGCCTTTGACAGGGCGCTCGCGCTGGATCCGGACCAGGGTATCGCGCGCTACTACACGGGTGTCGCGCATGCACAACGCGGTGCATTCGAGGAGGCGCTGTCGGTCTGGCGTGACCTGCTGGCGCAAACACCACCCGATGCCCCATGGTACGAGCAGCTTCGCCGTCACATTGCCGATGCAGAAATAATGTTGGCGGACACACTCTCGTCCGGAATGTCGACCGTCGACGCGATCGACCCGGAAGCGGAAAATTCCGATGCAATGATCCGGGGTATGGTCGAGCAACTTGCCGCAAGACTCGAGAACGAACCCGACAACGCAGAGGGATGGGCACGTCTGGCCCTCTCATGGAACGTTCTGGAAGAGTGGAACTTGTCGCGACAGGCACATCTTCGTGCACTCGTCCTCGCTCCGGACGATCCCGATCTCTGGGACGGACTGGCCAAAGCCGTCGCCGGCATTGTAAGTATGGCAGGAGAGATTTCGGCGCAATCCCTGGATGACATGGAGCAGGTTCTGGTTGCACGACCGGAAAATGCCGCTGCACTCTTCATCACCGGTCTCGCAGCAGCGCGAACCGGCGCTATGGAGACTGCGAGGGATCGATGGACAGCACTCAGGGACCTTTACCCTGTCAATTCGATGGAACGCAGTCGGGTGGAACTCCTGCTTGAAAGCCTTCAATGAGTCTGGTCACCGTTCGTGCCGGTTAGTCCAGATTTCCTTCGCTATGGTCAACGGAACCCCGAAACGGACAAGTAACCGGTGGGGCAGCAATTCCGGTTGACCGAGGCTCTCCATGTAGCCGATGAGCTTGTTTTCGCGTTCACATGCCAGGTCCGCTGCAAGCATGCCGCTGATGGTTCCCTTGGTCACACCGACGGCGTTCTGGCACACCGACGCCCAGACTCCCGGTGCAACCGGTCCGAACCCGGGGGCACTGTTGCGCGACATGCATATAAAGCCGGTCCAGGTATGTTCCATCGTGACGTCAGGAAGCATCGGGAAGCGTTCTCTGAAACATTTCATGTGTCCGAGGCGGGCCTCCCTGCGTTCGGCATCAGACGCCCTGAAGTCCGGCGCATAGCGAAAACCCTGGCGTATCAGGATGCGGTGATCGCGGGTAAACCGCATTGTGACACCCGCAATTGCATTGGCTGGTGTCAAACCCCAGTCATCCTTGCCTCCCAGAGCCGCGCGTTCGTCGGTTGTAAGCCGGCGTGTCAGACTCGCATGTGCGGCGATGACGACAAGCCGGTTTCGGTAGAATCCGAATTGCTCCGCGAACCCGTTGGCTGCCAAGATCATTCGCGGCGCCCGGATCTCGCCGTCGGACGAGGTCACGCAGATTCCGTTTCCCTGTTCCAGCCGGACAATCGGCGTGTTCTCGTAAAGCGTGACATTGGCCGGCAGGTGATCAGCCAATCCGCGACACAACGCCGCCGGATTCATGAGAATGCAACCCGGCGTGTAGATCGCAGCGTGATAGTATCCGGTACCGATTTCGTCAGGCAGGTCGGCGTGTTCAAACCACTGATAAGGCTCACCAAGTGCATCGAGTTCCCTGGCAAATGGCTCAAGAATTTCATTCCTGCCACGTTGGGAATGCGCCGCGTGGTATTTTCCGCGTTCGCTCCAATCGCAGTCGATTTCGTGTTCATCGACTGCCTGTTCGAGAAACGCGATAGCCGAACGCGCCAACGCCATGAACCGGTGGCTGCCTTCAAGCTCGTCCAGCGAATGCCCGACATTATGCGGGAGATCGATGGCAAACCCGCTGTTCCGTCCGGACGCGTTCTCACCGACGACACCGGCGTCGACGAGTGCGATGGTCTCGTTCGGACGGTTTTCCGCCAGCCGGCGCGCAGCGGCAAGTCCCGCCCAGCCAGCGCCCAGAACGATCCAGTCTGCGCGCCTGTCACCTGCGAGTCGCGGCCGGGGACTGCGCGTCGTGAGGATTCGACTCCAGCCATTGGCATTATCGTCTGCAGGCAGAATGTTGACATCAATGCTATTCGACATGCAGCCTCCGGACTATCACGACAGGCGGTTCACTGGGCGTCGCGTCGCATGATTCACTTCACAGGAGAATGGGCACTCTACCATGTATGAACCGGAACGCGATCCACTGTTGCAACCCTTCCGGTTGAAACACCTGACCCTGCGCAACCGAATCATGTCGACGTCGCACGAGCCGGGATACACGGAAGATGGTCTCGCCGGCGACCGCTACCGTCTCTACCACGCAGAAAAGGCACGCGGCGGCATTGCGTTGACAATGATTGCCGGTTCAACAGTCGTTTCACGAGATTCGGCGCAAGCGTTCATGAACGTTCAGGCCTGGAAAGACGAGGTCGTTCCCGGTCTGCGTCGACTGGTCGACGCGTGTCATGAACATGGTGCTGCCGTCATGATACAGCTGACACATCTCGGGCGTCGGACAAACTGGAACAAGGAAAACTGGTTGCCGGTTCTCGCGCCGTCAATGGTTCGCGAACCCGCACACAGGGCATTTCCCAAGGAGATGGAAGACTGGGATATCGAGCGGGTCATCCGTGACTACGGCGACGCAGCCTCCCGCATGGTCGAGGCGGGTATGGACGGAATCGAATTTGAGGCGTACGGCCACCTCATGGACCAGTTCTGGTCACCGGCAACCAATCTCCGTGATGATCAGTGGGGTGGCAGCCTCGACAACCGTCTGCGATTTGCCATGAACGTTCTCGATCGCGTTCGGGAAAGCACCGGCCCCGACTTCATTGTCGGAATTCGCATGTCATGCGACGAGAACTGGCGCAAGGGGTACGGACGGACTGAAGGCGTGGAAATTGCCAAACGTTTCATGGCTACGGGGAAAGTGGATTTCCTCAATGTCATCAAGGGCCACATCGATCACGACCGCTCATTGACCGATATCATCCCCGTTGCCGGTATGCACGCGTCTCCGCATCTCGATTTTGCCGGTGCGGTCAAGGCTGAAATGCCTGTTGTCGTTTTTCATGCCAACAAGATTGCTGATGTCGCAACGGCGCGGCACGCAATTGCCGAGGGTAAACTCGACATGGTGGGCATGACCCGGGCACACATCGCGGACCCGCATATTGCGCGCAAGATACGTGAAGGGCGTGAAGAAGATATAAGGCCGTGTGTCGGTGCAACCTACTGCCTTGAGAGTGTGTATGCAGGGACAGGAACCTTGTGCGTTCACAATCCGGCAACCGGTCGTGAAGGCGAGCTACCGCAACGGATCCTGTCAAGAACAACAACCCGACAGCATATCGTCATTGTGGGTGCCGGACCTGCCGGTCTCGAATCTGCACGTGTTGCCGGAGAGCGCGGGCACGACGTAACGATCTTTGAAGCGGCAAACGATCCAGGTGGCCAAGTCAGGCTGGCGGCAAGAACGCGCAATCGCAAGGATCTCATCGGTATCATCGACTGGAGGCTTTCCAGGCTCAACAAGCTGGGAATTGCCGTTCAGTACAACACCCTTGCTGACGCCGATCTGGTCAGGTCACAGCACGCTGACGTCGTCCTGATTTGTACCGGGGGGCTTCCCAACAAGGACATTCTTGATTCAGGCAGCGATCTGGCGGTGTCATCATGGGATCTGCTTGCCGGCGATGTTCGTCCGGAATCGGAGGTGCTGGTGTTCGACGACAACGGCCACCAACCTGGAATGCAAGCCGCGTGGTTAGCAGCCGAGTCGGGGTCGCAGGTCGAGATTGTGTCACCCGAGCGTCTGTTTGCGCCGGAACTCGGCGCACTCACACATGCACCCTACGCAGAGTTTTTCCATCGCAAAGACGTTCGAATCACCATAAATTCGCGTGTCAGCAAACTGGAAAGACATGGTAACCGTTTGCGCGCAACGCTTTTCAGCGAATTTACGGAATCGGAAATTGGCGAGCGAATTGTCGACCAGGTCGTCATTGAACACGGGACATTGCCGGTCGATGACGTCTACTTCGCACTGCGTGCAGAATCACGCAATCTCGGCGCCGTGGACTACGATGCGTTCACGGCATACGAACCACAGAAAATCTGCAGTAACCCCGATGGTACGTTCCTGTTGTTCCGACTGGGCGACGCGGTGGAAAGCCGAAATATCCACGCTGCAATTTACGACGCGCTGCGATTTGTCCTGCCCATGTAGGAAACGGGTATTTCAGGAAACCGACTTCAGGCACACGATCACTTTTCTTTCTCCCGTCATGCGCGCGCTCGCATTCATGCCGCATCGGATTTCACTGTTCTTGCCGTTACTGCAGGGATGTCATTGACGTTGATGAAGCAACTGTCGGTTGTCGTTGAACCGGGCAGATTTCGTTCAGACCTGTCTATGTTCACACAGTCCAGATCCACTTTTGTCTGGACGTCACGGTATATCGGCCCATTCAATCGGGACGATACGCAGCGTGCACGTCCGAACCAGTCTGTCGGACCACTTCGGATGCATGGTACTGCAGGGTCGCCTGTTCAATGAGTTCGCACCAATCTGACAACATTGCGGCCCGTTCAAGGGTTCTGAGCACAGCAGACTCACAGGATCAGCCCGGTCTGGCCATCGCTTCCGTGGCCGCAGGGGTATGTTTGCTGACCGTTACCGATGTGATTGCGAAAACGCTCACGACGGAAATGTCACCGTTCTATTTTGTGTTTCTTCGCAGCTTCTTTGCGTTCATCCCGGTCCTTGTCGTGATCCATTACACGAGGACCTGGACCAGATTGCGTACACGACGGCCGGTCGAGCAGATGGCTCGAGGCCTCGCCATGGCCGTGGCCTACACGCTTTATCTTCAGGCGCTCCGGGATCTTCCTCTTGCCGACGCGACTGCAATTGTCTTCTCTGCACCGGTCCTTGTCGCACTTCTTTCAAGGGCGTTTCTTGGCGAAACCGTACCGCTGATACGCTGGGTCGCGATTCTGATCGGCTTCGCCGGTGCAGTCGTTATCATCCAACCGGGCTCTGAGTCGTTTCGTCCAGCTGGTCTGTGGGCACTCGGCGCGGCGATAGCCGTGGCAATCTCTGCCTTGCTCGCACGGCGTCTTGGAACGACCGAACCGTCTTCAGTAACGTCGTTCTACACGACGATTGCATTCCTGTTCATGGGCCTCGTACCGGTCGTCATGATCCCGGAACTGATCGTCCCACTCGATGCACCGCGAATTGCCCTCATCGGACTGGCAGGATTGATCGCAGGAACCGCACATTTTCTGGTTATCTACGGTTATCGGCGTGGTGAGGCGAGCCTCGTGGCACCGTTCGAGTACTCATCACTCCTCTTCGCGATCGCTTTTGGGTACGTGTTTTTCGGCGATTTCCCGACGACGCTTGTCGTGGTCGGAATCGGACTGGTGGCACTTGCAGGAATTCTGCTTGCACGACGGTGAGGCATGGATTCCTGACAGGATTCAAGTCATCGAAATTTGGATATGCTTCAAATTCGGCACCTCTCGCACTCTACCCCTCACAAGGAAACAGGGACGCGCAAGGCATCCCTGGAGTGCCAGTTCATCGTGACAGGCAATCCCCCGAGTTCTGTCGATCGTCAAGGACCGGAAGGTGCGTATTATTGAAGAGGAAGGGCCTGGCGAGTCCGGAAAGGTCAACATTCCCCCGCGGCAGCAGCGAATGCACTCGAAGAAATCGAACGGGAAGTCGGCGCCGACGCACCAACCCTGCTCGTCCTGCACAAGTGGTTGAAAAAGCTGCGAGACGGCGCATGAAGGGCTGCCACGAAAAGGCGACGCCTTCGGAATTGACGAATTGGCTGGCTCTTGAAAGTGCCGGTCGACGAACCTCCCGTCCGATTCCGAGCAAAATCCGGGAATGTGTCGTCGACGCACTGCGTGATGTCCTGCGCGGTCAATGGAACTGTTGCAGTTGTCGATTGGACACCGACAGGCGGGATGCGTTCCATATCGGACAATTCCGCCCGCAGCCAGCATTCCCGGCACTCTCGGTGAAGCGTGCCAATCTCATCGCCCTTGCGGCCCCGATAGACTGGCAAGAGCGCCAGATCAGACTTGCGGGAACACTATGGACGACCGTTTCGCCAAACCCTGTTGCATCGAAGTCGATTTTTGGTAATGGCCAGACCATGAGCGTCTTGTAGTATCGGAGATCGAAGACGCTTGCGTGAATGCGTCAATCGTTCTTGTGCGGACAGATTCCGGAGAAGGAGCAAGTCAATGAGCGCAACTGGCACCCTTGAAAAAAGCTCAACTGCTGCTGACTCACAGCAGATCAGTGCCGAAGAATTCAGTGTGCGTATAGACCTCGCAGCGATGTTTCGTCTGACCGCGATGTTCGGCTGGGACGACACGGTCTGGAACCACATCACGGCGCGAGTTCCCGGGTCGAGCCACGATTTTCTCATGCACCAGTTCGGACTGCTCTATGAAGAAGTCACTGCCAGTAATCTGATCAAGGTCGACGAACATGGAAATGTTCTACAGGGCCCACCCGATGTGAACACCGCCGGCTTCGTCATTCACAGTGCCATTCATCTGCATCACCCGGACAACAAATTTGTTTTCCACGCTCACCCTCCACAAGCCATTGCCGCGACCGCTCTCAAGGAAGACCTTCCCTATCTCGTCCAGGATTCCGCAATGCTCCACGAGGAAGTCGGCTATCACGACTGGGAAGGCCTGTCGGTCGATCTCGATGAACGGTTTCGAATTGCAGAAAACCTCGGCAAACGAAAATGCCTGATCATGCGAAATCACGGATTCCTGACGGTTGGCGAAACCGCAGGTGAAGCATTCATGAACATGTACTATCTGATCCGCATGTGCGAGGTGGCGTTGTTGGCGCATGGATCAGGCCTTGAACTGAATCCTGCGACCCTTCCCTTGTGGCAACTGTCGAAACGGCAATACGTCAACTTCCCGCCAGGCAGGTTTGAATGGCCTGCCCTGCTCAGACGTTGCGATCGGGCTGATCCTTCGTACCGGTTGTAAGGGGATTCACATTCGAGCGGATTGGATGGCGGTTCCGGTCATGGTCGTCGTCAATGACGGTCAGGGATTCTGGAGACTTGCATGAATTGCTGATGCCTCCTTGAACCGTCCCAACCCCACAGCCGAATGCATACGTCAGGTTTCCGTCAGAAACCCTGCATCCTTGTCATTTATTCAAGAATGAACCCGCGCTGATGGTTGCGCGACCGAGATCCCTGTCGAGAAGATCGATGCGGTCACACCCGAAGTAGACCTTGTCGCCGTATATGAACGTGGGAACACCGAAAGCGCCCGATTCAATCGCTTCGTTTGTGTTCGTGATCACAGCATTCTTGTAGACGTCGTCGTTGACAATACGTTCGACGGAGCAGCCGTTCATCCCACTTTGTTCCGCCATCATCTGGAGAACGGTGATACCGGAAATGTCTTCCTTTTCGGCCCAGTAGCCGCGCATGACCCGTTTCACAAACCTCTCTTCACAACCGTGCTTCGCTGCGAATACGCAAACACGCAATGCACGCGACGGCCGGAGCGGATAGTCCGGATGCGGGTCGTAAGGCAGACCATGAACGGACATCTGATCGACGACATCCTGCATATACCACGCCACGCGCGCGGGTGATTGTTCGAGTGGACGCATGCCGTCGATCCGTTCGATAAGGTTGGCGAGATGAACGGGTCGCCACCTGACGTCGATGCCATGCATGCGTCCAATCCGACCGATTCGATATGACGCAAGATAGGACCACGGGCTGTGTACGTCGAAATAGAACGTGATGTTCGGAGATTCCCTGTCATCTGAAGAGTCCGATCCGGGATCGGCGTGCAGAAACCGCGCAAGATCAACAACGACTCGCGTGTGTTCACCGGTCATGACCGTGCGGCCATCCTGTCGCGTTTCAACGGTGAACGAGACCTTCCGTCCCTGTGTTTCGCGCACACGAACGTTGATCTCGACAGGCCTGCCCACATGTGCCGGCGCAACATGATCGACAGCCACCCGAAATCCGACACTGCTCTCGCCGGCCTCCAGACAGTCTGCAATCAGATCGCCGCACACATCCTCGATCCAAAGGATCATCGTGACCGTTGCGACAACCTTGACACCCGCGTTGCCAACTGCATCCGCCGTGTCGCAGCGGTCAGGAAGAAATGAACGGGTTATCCCCTGTCCGGGCTCAGGCTGGAGCATCTTTCATGCTGACACAACCGGCCCGCAGCACACAAGGCCTGCTGCATCAGACCGCCAATCCCGACTGCCGGTGTTGGCCACGCACCAGCCGGTCCGCGCGACTCCAGTCGCGACAGCAGGTATTCAGATACCGTCAGGGGTCGGGCGACGGCCAAAGCAGCGGGAATTCCGGTGCATCCATCTCATCCCCGGGCGCCAGCTTCAGATCGGGAAAAGGCGGCGACGTCGGCCCTGGCCGTTTCGCATAGCGCGCGTCATCTCCGATCCAGCGAAATGAAACCGCACGCCGCGCATGCGTCCCGGACTGGTTGCCCGGCGCTCCGTGGATTGTCAGGAAATTGAAGCAGATTGCATCTCCCGGTTCCAAATCGAAACCGCGTATGTCCATGGAATCGCGCTGATCATCGATATCAGGCAGTGCCTCATAATCCGCATCTCTCGGATAAAGCGCGACATCATTGAAGCGCTTCGGCATGTACCACTTGCCCCATTTATGTGAACCCGCAACGAACTCCACACTGGAATTCCGGCCAACCGGGTCGAGCGCAACCCAGACAGATACATTCTGATCGCCGTCAACGCAGTAATAGGGCTGATCGTGGTGCCATGGTGTGGGGAGGTTTGCGCTGACTTCCTTCACAAGGACATGTTCGTGAAAGAATCTCGCCGTCGTTGAACCCATCAGATCCGCAGCAATCTCCGCACACTCTGAATATCGCACAAAGCTCTCGAATTCTCCGATCGTCTGCCAGTTGCAGTAATCGCTCAGATAGCGACGTTTCCGGTCATCATGGTAAATTCGTGCAAAGGCCCCGGGACTGTCGAGATTTCGCCGCACGCCGGCACGCAGGGAACCAACCCAGTCCCTGAAAACACCTCTCAGGTGAATGACACCGTCTTCTTGAAATGCCTTGCGATGCTCTTCATTCAACATTCACGCATCAGCCTCCAGCCACGCGCGGCATGAGAAATACCTCCGATTCCGGCGAAACAGGTCGCAACCAGTCGTTCCCGCTCATCTGACCGTCGATAGCAACAGCCACGCCTCGTTCGAGCACGGGTCTCAGTTCCGGATAAGTTTCCTCCAGGTACCTGAGTAACTGCCTCACATTTGTCGCCTCCACATGGAAGGTGTCGCGGTTTCCCGCAGCTGACCGGAGCGTTGCGCCAAGTTTGACCTCAATCATGGTGTATTCACCGTTACAGGCCATCGATCGCATCAAGTATTCGCGGCGGCGACATCGGCGTCTCGGTGAGCCGTTGGCCAATAGCCCGCGAAACCGCATTCCCGACCGCTGCCAGCGGCGGGACGATCGGGGTTTCGCCGACACCCCTGACACCATAGGGGTGACCGGGGTTGGGAACCTCCACGATGACGGTATCAATCATTGGCAGATCCGACGCGACCGGAATGCGATAGTCAAGGAAACCGGCATTCTGCAGGACACCGTTGTGATCGTAGATGTACTCCTCGTTGAGAGCCCATCCAATTCCCTGCACGGCGCCGCCCTGATACTGGCCCTCGACATAATCCGGGTGTATCGCCTTACCCGCATCCTGTACCGCGAGATACCGGAGAACCTCGGTCCTGCCGGTATCGGGGTCGACCTCCACATCGGCAACGTGAACGGCAAAACTTGCTCCGGCGCCCGCTGCATCGATTTCCGCATGTCCTGCAATCGGACCACCGGTCTTTGAAGAGAGTGCGGCGATCTCATCAAATCCGAGCGGTTCGAAGTCACCGGCGTTCGAACCCGATGGTCTGATCGCACCATCCTCCCATTCGACCGCATCGACTTCGATATCCCAGAGTCCGGCGACACGTTCCTTCATGATCTCGATAACCTGCCGTGCAGCCTGAATCGTGGCGAGTCCGGACGAATGCGTCACACGACTCCCGCCTGTTGTATCGTTGTAACCGAGCGCACTCGTGTCGGCGATGATGGCGCGCACACGTTCGTATTCAATTCCCAGCTCCTCGGCTGCCATCATGCACATGCTGGCCCGACTTCCACCAATGTCCGGCGTACCCAACGACAGAAGAACGCTTCCATCACTGTTCACATTGAGCGTGACGCTGGTCTGACCGCCGTAGTTTGGCCAGAATCCTGCTGCAATCCCGCGTGCCTGATTTGGACCAAGTTCCGCCTCGAGATTCGGATGCGACGCGGCAGCATCGAGACACTCCATGAATCCAATTGGCCCGAACTTCGGCCCGTAGATGGAAGACGTACCCTCCCGGACCGCATTGATTCGCCGCAGTTCAATCGGGTCCATCCCGAGTTCCTGCGAAATCTCATCGAGCACCGACTCGATCGCATAGGCGGTGATCGGCGCGCCCGGCGCACGATACGCTGCCGCCTTGGGGCGATTCACAACGACGTCATAGCAGTGCATCACAATGTTGTCGCAATCATAGGGTGCCATGCTGCACACCGAACCGTACGAGACCGGCGAACCCGGAAACGCGCCGCCCTGGAACCTGAAAGATGCCTCGCACGCGGTGATCCTGCCATCCCTGCGCGCACCAATGCGCGCTGACATGCTCGATGACGACGTCGGACCTGACCCGCGAAAGACTTCATCACGCGTCATGATCATCTTGACCGGCCGGCCAGCCTTGCGCGAGAGCATCAGGGCCACAGGTTCCAGAAACACGGTCGTCTTGCCGCCAAACCCGCCACCGATTTCCGAGGACGTCACACGCAACGAACCCTGATCAATCCCCGTGACGGCCGCACACATCGCGCGAACGCCGTAATGCCCTTGCGTACAGCACCAGAGTTCCGCCGTGCCATCTTCCGCGACGCGGGCAAGGCATGCGTGCGGTTCGATGTATCCCTGATGCGCCGCCTCGGTCCTGAACGTACGTTCGACGACAATGTCGGCTTCCGCGAAACCCGCCGCGATATCACCCATTTCCACTTTCGTGTATTCAGCAATGTTCGATGCCGTCTGCGGCGTTTCGTCGAGCCCCTTGGTAAACATGTTATCGTGCAGGACCGGGGCATCAGGTTTCATTGCCTCGTCGACGTCCGTGACGTGGGGCAACACGTCCCAGGTAACGTCGATCAGCGACAGCGCCTGACGCGCGATCTGCGCTGAAGTCGCCGCAACCGCCGCGACAGCGTGTCCCTCGTAGAGGGCCTTGTCGCGTGCCATGACATTGCGTGCGAGATCCCACATGTTTTCCTCGGCCTCGGCTGCGACCGTCGCACCACTGTCAAGACCGGGAAAGTCATCGCGCGTCACGACGGCTTTCACACCCTCGAGCGCTGCCGCACGAGTCGTGTCTATGGAGACTATTCTGGCGTGTGCGTGGGGACTGCGCAGAACCTTGCCGACCAGCATGTCGGCATCGGCAATGTCGGCACCGTATCGCGCACGCCCGGTAACCTTGTCGGCGCCGTCCGGTCGAATGGGGCGCGTGCCGACAGTATCGAACGCGGTGCGGGTCCGGAGTTCAAGCTCAGCTGACATCTTCGTCTCCTCGCATTTCACAAGCCGCGTCAAGGACGGCACGAATTATCTTGTCATAGCCCGTACAGCGACAAAGGTTGCCGGCCAGCCAGAATCTGACCTCCTTCTCATCGGGATCCGGGTTTGAATCCAGAAGTGCCTTCGCCGCAACAAGAAATCCGGGCGTGCAGACTCCGCATTGCAAGGCGCCGTGTTCAAGGAACTTCTGTTGTAGCGGGTGCAATCTGCCACCACGCGCCATACCCTCGATTGTCCCGACAGTGCGCCCCTCGGCTTCGGCAGCCAGGACCAGACACGAACACACGAGTCGCCCGTCAAGGGTTACGGAACAGGCACCGCAGTCTCCCGATGCACATCCTTCCTTGCTGCCGATCAGACCCAGACGATCGCGCAAGACATCAAGCAATGTCTCGCTCGACTCACAGAGAAATTCCGTGTGATCATCATTGATCTGCGTTGTCACATGGTTGAGGGTCATCCGTTCATTCCTGCCCTGTTGCACGCAATAACCGCTGCGCGTCTTGCAAGGACACCCGCAACTTTCCTGCGATAGCGTATCGTTCCGCGCTTGTCGTCAATGGGGTCGCATGCCTGCGAAGCCGCAGCAGCAAGTGCGTCAAGTGCCTCCGTATCAAGGCGCGATCCGATCAATGCCCGGTTCCCCGCTTCGACCGTTATGGCGCGCGGCGCAACCGCACCAAGTGCAACGTGGGCATCCAGACAGACACCGTCCGTATCGATTTCGATGCGGACCGCAGCACCGACGACGGCAATATCCATCTCCGACCGTGGAATAAGCCGAAGATACGCATCACTTGATCGCGGCTTCGCTGGCGGAAGGCGAACACCCGTGACGAATTCACCTGTCCCGAGACAGTTTGTGCCGGGTCCGAGAATGAACGAATGCGCTGGAACCTCGCGCTGGCCGCCAGGGCCTGCAACGCAGATGGCCGCATTGGCCGTGATCAGAGCGGGAACGCTGTCCGCCGCGGGCGATGCGTTGCAGAGATTCCCGACAAGGGTCGCGCGACCCTGTATCTGGGTGGACCCGATCAATTCAACCGCCTCGACAACGCCTGGCCACGCCGCTTTCAGTTCAGCGTTGTCTCCCAGAACGGCCCCCGGAACCGCTGCACCGATATGAAACCCGTCGTCATCGACCGCGATCGTGTCCAGCCCCGGGATTCTCTTGATGTCCACAACCAGATCCGGATTCAGCATGCCCGAACGCATCTGCACCAGCAGATCCGTTCCACCTGCAAGCACATGCGTCCGACAGGTCGCCGATGAAAGCACTTCAACGGCTGATTCAATAGTGTGCGGTACGGCGAATTGCATGCGATCAACCCTGGGTCGGTCCTCGCCCTATGGTGACATATTAGACCTGTTGATTTCCAGTGCGCCGGATGACGGGATCAATCAAGTGCACGCGGTTTGCGAAATCCGATAACACAGGGTACGGCCAGAAAGAGAACGCCCGCAACAACCAGAAACGCGTTGTTGTATCCGATCATCGACGCCTGCCGCATGATCTCTCCCTGGATCATCAACAGGCCTTCCACGCTGTCCATGTTCCAGCCGCCCATGATGAACGGTGCACGCAGGAGCTCGTTGAATGGCGTAATGAACGTGTTGAGTTCCTCATGGCTGATCTGGCTGGTTTCGACCTGAACCCCGATCACCGCCGCTGTTCCGACAGAACTGCCCACATCGAAGAACAGATAGAACAGGGCATACCCCTGATCCTGTGTCCGCCTTTCCAGTCGTGACAATGTCAGCGCGTTGAGCGGCGCCCAGATGAAGGCGATTGACATGCCCTGGATGAATGTCGTCCAGGTCACTTCCCAGGCCGGAACATCGGCATTCCAGTGCCCCATCTCCCAGGACGGCCACGCCACGCCAATCAGTCCGAAGATCAGCATCAATCTGGGATCAAAGCGCTCCCGAAGGCGGCTCATCAGCGACAGGCCGATAATCGAACCCAGACCGCGGGGCAACATCAGGTATCCGACCTCCACGGCCGGATAACCGCCAATCTGCTGAAGCAGCAGCGGCAGCAGGATGACTGGCAGAAACATCACCGCACCGAGCGGGAATATCAGCGCCTGTCCCATTGCAAAATTGCGATCGAGAAACATGCGTCGGTCGACGAATGTATCGCGACCGGTCAGTGTGTGAACGATGAAGATGTAGAGCGCGAGCAGCGTCACAACCGTCTCGATGATGATTTCGGTCGACGAGAACCAGTCGAGGCGGGCGCCGCGTGCCAGGACCAGTTGCAGCACGCCGACCCCGATGACAAGACTTGCAAACCCGAGCCAGTCAAGGCGTCGTTTCTCCGGTTCCGAGGACGGAACCAGGATCCAGCTCATGACAAATCCGACGATTCCGACCGGAATGACCGCGAAGAAGATCCATTGCCAGCCCCAATTCTCGATCAGGAATCCGCCAATGACGGGTGAAATCACGTTGGCCGTCACAAACCCCAGCGCCCACAAGCTGGTTGCCTGCGTATGGTGCGTTCTGGGAAATGCGGCGACCGCAATCGACTGACCGATGGGCATCATGGGCGCGGCGACCAGGCCCTGGGCAAATCGCCAGAAGACCTCCTCCCATAGGGTCGTCGCCATGCCGCATCCCACCAGGGTCACGACAAATCCGGCGATGGAGAAAAGGAAGAGCCGCTTGCGACCAAATCGAATGGACAGCCAACCGGTGCAGCCGGTCACGACGGATGCGCCGATCACGTAGGCAATGATGACCCAGGCGATCTGGTCCGTCGTTGCGGAGAAGCTGCCCTGCATGTATGGCAGGGCTACTGTCACCGAGTTCCACGAAAACGCGAACATCGCCGTGCAGACCGTCGCACAAAGGACAATCGCAATCGACCGCGGCGTAATCCGTTCCGGGTCGGTATGCTGGTTCACAGGCGTGACGCCGCTATGATCGTTCATGGCTGACCGGCAAGGTGGGCGGTCGAGAAGAACACACGAGAGGCCTGTTTTTGTCATGAACGTCAAGGGAAAAACGCACACACGCTTCAAAGATTGTCGTGAGGCGATGGAGATGAACCTCAGCGATGGCCACGACCTGGGTTGCGGTCTGGCCGTCGTTCGCGACGACGAGATGGTCGTTGATATCTGGGGCGGTCACACGGACGCCGCCAGAACAAGAAACTGGCAGGAAGACACACTCGTCAACATCTGGTCCGTGACAAAGAGTGTGGCAGCAACAGCAATCGCAATCGCCGTGGAGCGTGGGCTGGTTCGCTACGATGCACCGGTATCGGATGTCTGGCCCGAATTCGCAGCGGGCGGCAAGGAATCGATCACGCTTGACCTCATCATGTCCCATCAGGCCGGACTGAACGGGCTTGACTCACACGCGGATATGCAGGCGATCTATGACTGGCATCCGTATGTCGAGGCGCTGGCAGCCATGAAACCGCTCTGGCAGCCCGGGAGCCGTTGTGCCTATCATGCGCTGAGTTACGGTCATCTCGCCGGAGAAGTCCTGCGCCGCACAGACGGACGCATGCCAGGAGAGTTCATACGCGACGAGATTGCGGCTCCGCTGGAACTTGACCTCCATGTGTCATTGCCCGAGTCGGAAGATCATCGGGTTGCCGAAATGACGGCGAGCGATGATTCAGATTACTGGTGCAGGGACATGGAACGGAACGGCTATCCGCACTGCCTGCACAATCCGGACATCGACCCGCTGGTCCCGAATGAACGCGCCTGGCGCGCCGCCGACATCCCCGCTGGCAACGGCCAGACAACAGCACGTGCGCTGGCCACGCTGTTTGGCGCCCTCGCCCATGATGGCGGCGGCATCCTGTCGCCTGAAGGACTTGGCGCGGCAACCGCCGTACGGTTTTCCGGTGACGATGTTTCTCTCGGTTACCCTGCCCGTTTCGCAGCCGGTTATGCGCTGGGTGGTCCCGACAGTTTGTTGGGTCGTAATCCGCGTTCATTCGGGCATACCGGATGGGGTGGCTCTTTCGCCTTTGCTGATCCTGACACGGGTCTTGGTGTCTCCTATGTCACCAATCGGATGCTGGGTGATGGAGAGAATTTCGAAATCCGGCACACGCGCATGCTGCGCGCGATCTACAATTCGCTTTGAACCAGCGTGATGCGGTCTGCGTTGCTGCAACAAGGCGGAACCGATGCTGTATCACATGCGCGGGAAATCCGGTTGCATCTGCTTCACGGATGCGACAAAGACACATATCGAATGAGTGCGTAACGGGGGACGCAATGCCATGACGGACGTATATGGTCAGACAATCAAGATGTTCGGATCGCAACCGGAGCCCGTTTTCGAGTCTCCCGAACAACAACGCGCAGTCTGGGGTACGGAGTGGGGATGCGACAATGATGTCGGGCAGATCAAGGTTTGCCTGATGCACAGACCCGGGCCCGAAATGGAGATTGTCGATCCTGGCAAACGCATCCATGAGATCGGGTCTTTTGGTGACATCAATCAGGGATGGTACTTCCAGAGCGACGTCATTCCGGACTGGGATGAGTTCCGGACCCAGCACGATGGCCTGGTCCGGACATTGCAGAACGAGGGTGTCGAGGTTGTTTTCCTCGAAAGCAACGAACCCGACGGCCTGAAGTCCGTTTACACACGTGACTCGTCGTTTGCGATCAAGGGCGGTGCAGTTGTCACGCGACTCGCGCGATCGATCAGGCGTGGCGAAGAAGCGCATGTGACCCGCACACTGGCCAATCTTGGCATGCCGATCCTGCGCACCATTCACGGTTCAGGAATGGTCGAGGGCGGCAGTTTCGCATGGCTCAACAGCGAGACCGCCGCGATCGGCCACTCAATCTGCGTCAATGACGAAGGCATTTCGCAGGTCGAGGAGGTTCTGCGCCACCAGGGCGTTCGCCTGATTCGCGTCGACATGACAGGGTATTCGCTGCACATCGACGGCGCCCTGACCATGATTGATGTTGATCTTGCAATCGTCGATCCCGATCAGCTTCCGTACCGCTTCCTGTCGGAGTTGCAGGACCTCGGAATACGTACCGTCGAAATCTCGAACCAGGACAATCACTGGATCATCAATTGTCTCGCGGTGCGTCCCGGACGTGTCATCATGCCGAAGGGTATCTCCAATCGGACCGCCGCCGCCCTGGCGTCCGAAAATGTCGAGATCATCGAAATCGACTACGACAAGGTCCAGCTCAACGGTGGCGGCATACACTGCTCAACCTGTCCGCTCGCACGCGAGTCGATTCACTGACCTCCGAACCCGGACTCGCGCAATGCAGCAATCTGAAATGATGAACCGCCTGAGGGACCAAGTGAAACTGCCATGAAAACTGCCGTCAGAATACACAGCACCGGCGGACCTGAAGTGCTCAAGGTCGAGGAAGTCGATCCGCCAAGACCCGGACCCGGTGAAGTGCTCGTACGCCATACCGCTGTCGGGTTGAATTTCATCGACACCTACCTGCGCTCGGGACTCTATCCGGCATCCTTGCCAACAACGTTGGGAATGGAAGCAGCAGGCATCGTCGAGGAAGCCGGTACCGATGTGACCACGCCTGTCCCCGGAACCCGTGTCGCCTATCCGATGACACTCGGCAGTTACTGCACACGGCGTACAATTCCCGCCGAAAAGGTTGTCGTCATACCTGATGATGTCGAGGATGCCACCGCAGCGGCGATGATGCTCAAGGGCATGACCGTGGAGTACCTGCTCCACCGCACCTGTGCGCTGAGACCCGGACAGACAATTCTCTTTCACGCAGCGGCGGGCGGGGTCGGCCTCATCGCCTGTCAATGGGCCCGGGCTCTTGGTGTGACGACAATCGGAACGGTGTCGACGGACGAAAAGGCAGAGTTGGCGAAAGCCCATGGGTGTCATCATGTCATCGTCAGTTCACGCGAAGACATTGCCGCCCGTGTGCGCGAACTGACTGATGGAACGGGCGTCCCGGTTGTGTACGATTCGATCGGCGC
This sequence comes from Alphaproteobacteria bacterium, assembly GCA_965200745.1. Classification (GTDB taxonomy): domain Bacteria; phylum Pseudomonadota; class Alphaproteobacteria; order SP197; family SP197; genus SP197. The sequence goes on along the minus strand of CBDAUZ010000001.1, from coordinate 1,236,496 downwards.
ATCGACCTTCGACGCGTCGCTCGCGTCGCTCGCGCCGCGCGGAATGATGGTTTCCTTCGGACAGTCGTCCGGGGCCGTCTCCACATTCAATCCCGCCAGGCTGGCGCAGGGCGGTTCGCTCTATTTCACGCGACCGGGACTTGCGAACTACATTGCCACACGCGCCGAACTGGAGCTTTCGGGAAGGCGGCTGTTCTCGATGGTTTCGTCGGGCAAGGTCAGGATCAAGGTCAACCAGACCTATCCGCTGACCGAGGTTGCACAGGCGCATCGCGACCTGGAATCGCGCAAGACAACAGGCTCGACAATCCTGCTGCCATGAAGGTCAGGGCGCTTCTCGTCCGTGTTCACGGTGGACCGGAGACACTCTCACTCGAAGACATCGAGCTTCCGCCACCTGGCGCGGGAGAGGTGCGGGTTCGCAATACGGCGATTGCGCTGAATTACTACGATATCTACGAACGGGAAGGCTTGTATCCTCTGGACCTGCCCGCCGTTCCCGGAAGTGAATCGGTCGGAGTCGTCGAGGAAACCGGACCCGGCGAACATGACGTAAGTCCCGGGGACCGTGTTGCGGTCATGACCGGTCCCGGCAACTACGCCGAAGCAATGAATGTCGACTCATCAATGCTGGTCCGGATTCCCGCGTGGCTCGACGACAAGGCTGCCGCAGCATGCATGTCAAAGGCCATGACCGTGGAATATCTGCTCGAACGGTGTTTCCCGATCCGTAACGGTCAGACAATCGTGTTTCATGCAGCCGCCGGCGGCGTCGGCCTGATTGCCTGTCAATGGGCAAAAGCGATGGGCGCGCGAGTCATCGGGACGGTTTCAACCAGCGCCAAGGCATCCATCGCCTGTCAGCACGGTTGCGACATTGCCGTTGTCGGAGATTACGAGGAACTTGTTTCGCGTGTCATGCGCGAAACGGACGGAAAGGGTGTGCCCGTTGTCTACGATTCAATCGGCAGGGACAGCCTTGATGCGAGTATTCGCTGTCTTGCGCGCAGGGGAACGCTGGTCTCGTTCGGACAGGCCTCAGGTGAACCGGATCCGCTGTCACCACTTGTCCTCGCGCGAAATGGTTCGCTCTACCTGACACGACCCATCATGGCGGACTATACCGTCAACCGTTCCGAACTTGTTGCCAGCGCTGAACGCGTGTTCGACATGATCGACAGCGGTGCAATACGGATTTCAATTGGACAGACATATGATCTGGCGCATGCCGCGGACGCGCAACGGGATCTCGTCGCGCGGCGCACCACGGGCTCGACTGTCATTATTCCCTGATGCAATTTGCACAGCAGGCCATGCAGCAGCGCAAATCCGAACCCGCATTCAGTCGATGAATGCTGCGGACACCGGATAACAGACCCGGCAGTTGATCAACGCGACTGACGAAGCAGACGCTCAGGCCGCTTCAAGATAATCCTCAATCCAGTGCGATCGATAGCCGTCGCTGGTCCACAAGATCGGAAAATATGCCTCATCCATGACGGAATTTCCGTCGCGACGCATGTAGCGACCATAGACCGGACCAGTACCAACACTGATGTGGGCGGGAACATAGTGCGTCTCCGACGAGATGCAGTGAACCACGAGCGAGCGCCGGGGATTATTCGACCGGTTTGGTCCCGAACCATGCCAGATTCGGCCATGATGAAATGAACCGCCGCCCTTCGGGACGACGATTGGCACGACTTCCGGTTCGCTGACGCCCTGTTTTTTGGCCGCGATACGCATGTACTGCTGATAATCGTCGGGGCCGTGAAACTGACCCTCGGGATCTGATACATGCCAATGGTGTGAACCCTTCACGACTTCCATGGTTCCACCGTCAGCGGAGGTGTCATCCAGCGCAATCCAGCACGAGATCATTTCCTGCGGACTGATCCACGGCAGATAGGCTGTGTCCTGATGCATTGCGAGCGATCGCGTCCCGGCCGGTTTCCAGATCACGTTATCGACAAACATGCGTGCCCCGGGCCAGTTTCCAAGCGTGGCGCAGGCCTTGCCAATATCCGCACGCAAGGCGGTGCGCGCTACCGTGAGATCGCCTTTCCAGCCACAACAGATCTGCCGCGCCAGCGTGGGATCACTCGCACCTTCCTGCCAATTGACCTCGTCTGGCAGTACGCCTGTCTCGAACTCACCGCGAAACATGCGTTCGTAGCTGTTGCGAATGGAATCCACGGTTCCGTCGTCGACAATCGAGTCGACCATGACAAATCCGTTCTCACGAAACGATTCAGTTTGTTCCTGTGTCAGGGTGAACATGCGTGTTCTCCTCAGGGCAGACAATCGACGTATTTTTCGAGATCCCAGCTGCTGACTTCCGCATTGAACCGGTCCCATTCGTCACGCTTGTACTCGTCATAGATTTCGTAAAGCCGACCAGGCAACGCCGATCTGACAACCATGTCCTCCGAGAGCGCATCAAGTGCATCGTCGAAGTAACGCGGCAGTCGCGTGACGGCCTTTCCCTCTTCCATCGCATCATAGATGTTGCGGTGCTCGGGTTCACCAGGATCGAGGTCATGACGAATACCGTCATCCATGGCGGCAAGCAGGGCGGCCGCCATCAGGTAGGGATTGACCATGGAATCGACAGCTCGATATTCGAGACGTCCGGGTGCGGAAACACGCAAGGCGGTCGTCCGATTCTGATATCCCCAATCCGCATAGATCGGCGCCCAGAGTCCGAGGTCGAGCATCCGTCGATACGAGTTGACGGTTGATGAACCGATGGCTGTCAGTGCCGGCAAGTGCTCCATGACGCCACCAACTGCCTGCAATCCGACGGGTCCGGGAAGCCAGTGCCCCGGATCACCAAGAAACAGGTTCTCACCACCCTTGCGGTGCGCGAAGACACCGTTGACACCCGGGCACGATCCGCTCCCGTGATAGATCTGTACGTCTTCACCGCCACGCCACAAGGACATGTTGTGGTGGCAACCATTGGCTGACATTCCCATGAACGGTTTTGACATGAAGCAGGCGATGAGGCCTTCTTCGCGTGCAACCTGCGCACAGATCTGACGATAGGTTGTCAGTCGATCACAGGTACGAAGTGCGTCGTCAAAGGTAAAGTTGAGTTCAAGCTGACCCGGCGCATCTTCATGGTCACCCTGGATCATGTCGAGCCCCATCGCCTGGCCGTAATCATTGACCTTCATGTAGACGTCCGAGAGTTCCTCGAACTGATTGATGCGATAGGCCAGCGGTTTGGTCGGTCCACCGTCCGGCATTCCGTCCGGGCCCTTGTTGAGCCATGCCATTTCGGGTTCGCACCCGTGGCGAAGATGCAGTCCGTCGTGCCTTCGGGTGAATGCGTCATGAACCCGTCGCAGATTGCCGCGGCAATCCTCCTCCATGAACATGCCCGGCGTTTCATTTTCCTCCCGGGCATGAAAAACCGTGCAGAAAACCCGTGCGATGCGCTTGTTCCAGGGAAGCTGGCAGAATGTTTCGGGGTCGGGAATGCCGACCAGTTCGTGTGCATTCGGGGGAAATCCCAGGAGATTGCCGGCGCGGTCGGGAAGAACATTTGTCAAGCCGCCGTACCAGGTCTGGATGCCGGACATGGCGATCGCTTCCCAGTGCGGCGCCGGTACGGCTTTGCCCATGATGCGCCCGGTGATCGAAATGTACTGGAAATAGATGAAATCGATTCCGAGCTCATCGATCTTTTCCCGGACTTCCCTGATCAGTTCGGCGCGTCCGGGAGCGTTACAGTAAACGTCAATATCCATTTTCCGGCGAACCCTTCAACTTGCTCTGGCACTTTCGCGAATTACAAAACGAAGGCCGGTATCTGTTCAACTGTTATGGGGCGCGCGCGCGGGATTCATTGCTGATTTTCCCGCGACACCAGCGTCCTTCCTGGACTGTGCATCTGAGGACGGTCAAGTCGGGCCGTGATTCATGCGCAAGACCGGACAATCGAAGAACCATCTCGGTCGGTCCATGATACATCTCTCGCTGATCTCGGGACAGACACCGGACTGGACCCTGTCAGAGGTATCTGTTCCACGGGCAGATCCCACCCGTACCTGTAACCAACCAGACCGGTTTCCGGTGACCATTGTCACGCCGTGCAATACGGCAGTGACCGATTCAACATTTCACAAGAGCCCGCACGGACGCACCACAAGTCGTACGGCCCTCGCCAGAGACGTTCGCCTGTCCATCGCACACTGAATTGCACGAACTCTCGCTTGAGATACGTTCAACATGGGTAGGCTTCCCGTGTCCGGATGACATTCCCAAAAGGATGGCGCATCAAATTCCGGGGTTGATCACGATCTCCGGAAGGCGCGGGAGAACGCTGAACCGGATTTTTTGGCATTCGTGTGATCAGCGGTTATCACCATGTGATTTCCGCAACAGATCAGCGTCAACGTGCCCTGGAAGGCAGGGCCAGCATTCACATGGGAGGCGCGAACATCTTGCGCAGTGGTGACACCTTACTGATCGGCGAGTTCTCGCAGTGCTGCCAACCCGATAACAGCACCATCGAATTCTGCCATTGCATCGACCAGACAGTCCCACATGTAGACCGCTGCTGCACTGTCGAACAGAATATCAAGCGCGTAACAGGAGCCCCGGTCGTTGCGTACCACGACTGCATTCTGGCGCGCGACACTTGTCTGGGCGATCGCATGATTGGCAAAACGTCCAGGACGAAGATCAACACCGCAAACCTTGGCCATCATCTCCGGAACATTGCTGCCTGTCAGGACCAGTCGTGCATTGGTGTCTTCGCGCGGAACCGGATAACACTCCGCACCGTCCATTGACCACATATCGGCGAGCTTGCCGATCACTTCGGAAGCACCGTGGTCCGACGCAAGTAGCAGCAATTCGCCTGCCGACAACCTGCACGCCAGTGTTCCATCCGACTGCAACTGCGCGCCGTTGGGCTCACAAAGAACGAGCGCGTGTCCGCTAACCCAGTTCGCCATGCCCCAGCCCTTGTATCCACTGCGCGGCAATGCCGTTGCATCAGCCATACCCAGCGTCGTGGCCGCGGCACGCTCCTTATCCGGATCTCCATAACTCAACGGACAGGCAAAGCCGTTTACTTCAATCCACGTGGCATCGCGTGCTGCACAACTGCGCCAGAGATTCGAACGTCGAGTCAGATCCTGCGGTGCGAGAGCCTGGTTCACCATCCCGTCCTACAATTGTTGACGCGCGTTCTCGGGATCGAAGAACGGCAATGGAACCACCTTGCAGGAAACCAGGTTGTTCTTGTTGATGGAAACGCGCCGCCCCTTGACGGTACCTGAGTTCACGCGAACCGAGAACGTGCTCCCGGGTTCCGCCTTGTCCATCGACACGTAAGCCAACCCGATCACCTTGTCGAGCGTCGGTGAATAGCTGCAGGACGTGACGCGACCCGTAATCTCGTCGTTATCGATCACAAGGTGACATTCCTTGGGAAGTTCGCCACCGGACTGGCCATCGACAACAAATCCGACCAGTTTGCGTTCCACCATCTCGCGCTGGATGTCGATCGAACGTTTACCAATGAAGAACGGACGTTTCTTGGCCAATGCCCAATCCATGTCCGCTTCGAGCGGATTTGTTACCCCGTCGGTATCCTGGCTGACGATGATATGGCCTTTTTCGAGTCGAAGAAGCCGCTGGCATTCTACGCCGAACGGGCGGATACCATACTCCTTTCCCGCGTCCATGATTGCATCCCATAGCGCTTCACCCGAATGCGCCGGGCAATGAACCTCGTAACCAAGTTCGCCAACGAACCCGACCCGCAGGAGGCGGCAGGGAATGCCGGCTACTGTCGCCATTCGAACTCCCATGTACGGGAAACCGTCAGCGGAAAGATCCATATCGGTGAGCGGATCAAGCACCTTGCGAGAATTGGGCCCGGCAATGTTCACACCGCAGTATGCGCCGGTAACATTGGTCACATCGACCTTCAGCCGCCATTGTGCGTTCCAGAAGAGCATTTCCCTGTAGACACCGTCGACACCTGAAGTCGTTGCGGTGACATAGTAGTGTTCGTCGTGAAAACGGCATGCGACTCCATCATCGGTGATGACGCCCGTCAGGTCTGTCATGAGCGTGTACCGGGCACGACCGACCTGCTGTTTTCGGTATGCCCAGGTATACATGCGTTCCATCATTTCGGCGGCATCCGGTCCCCTGATCTCGAGGCCGCCGAGCGTCGACACATCGATGAGACCGACATTCTGCCGAACGTTGCGCGCTTCTGCATGAATGGCGGTTTCGCGATCGTCACCCTTGTAGGTTTCGGGTCTGTACCATGCGCCAGCCAGCATCATGCGCGCACCCGCCTCGACGTGGCGATGATGCATGGCCGTGTAGCGTTTCGGTTCGAAACTCCTGCCGGCAAGGACGCCGATCTTTTCTGCCGTGTAAGGTGGGCGTTGTGTGGTCAGTCCCGCATCGTTTACTGCGAGGCCGTTCGCCTTCGCATTGAGTCGAACGGCATTAAGCCATGAATGACGTCCCTGGCTCGGTCCCATACCACAGGTCGAGAATCGCTTCATCAGTTCGACGTGCGCGTAACCCTCGTTCACGGCATCCGTCAGATCGTGCACCTGCAGGTCTTCGTCAAAGTCGACAAAATCCCTGCCCTTCGGGTGGGTAAAAATGGGCCAGTGATGGTTTTGACCCATCTCGCCCCTGTCGTTGCGAACCGTCGGTCGGGGACCGCGTCCCTTGAAGCCGGCATCCTCGGCGGCACGATGGCCCGCTTCGCATCCGCTCTCGATGACCGCGTCGAGATGGAAGCATCCGCCCACGGAGCCGGCCGCATACATGCCGTCTGGAAGCCGGCCAATTTCAAACATTGCCGTCGTTTCGTTGTAGGGCGTTTGTCCGCCCGCATGCCAGATCAGATTGGCCGCCGGCTGCCATCCGATCGAACTGATCACGGTATCGCAATCGAAGATATCGGTCCGCGAAGAAACCACGCCGTCACCCGTAATCGAGCCGAGTTTCGCTGCTGTGACACATTCTCCATGTGTTCCGGGCAAGGCTTCGTAGACTGTTGTACCGCACGAAATTGGCACGCCGTGATCAGCCACAGCTTCAGCCAGTGCATGATGGGGCCGGGATGGGTTGAGATCGGCGACACAGGCGACGTCAACGCCCGCCTTGATCAGGTCCAGCGCCGTCGCGTAACCGTCGGGGTTCGAAGTCGCGACAACGGCCCGGGTACCCGGGCCAACGCCAAACACGTTGATCAGGCGCTGCGCTGCAGACCCATACATGACTCCCGGAAGATCATTGTTCCTGAACACGAGTGGTTGTTCATAACTGCCCGTTGCGACGACAACAGCACGTGCACGAAGTTTGTACATGCGATTGCCGCAGATGACCGGAAGAAAATGGTCAGTGAACCAGCCGTTGCAGTATGCACCCGTCAGGACACGAATGTTGTTCCTGCTGCTGACCTCATCAACAAGCGATTTTCGCTCGTCGCCAGCCCGCAGACCCTCGGCATCAAAACGCGCATAACCCAACGCGCCGCCAAGATACGGGTTCTCGTCGATGACGATGACTTCAATCTCCGGATTGGCGTCAGAGGCCTCAAGTGCGGCGGAGAGACCTGCAGGCCCACCCCCGACTATTGCAACATCAGCCCAGAGATACTGCTTGTCGAAGTAGCCGTGATGCGCGTTCTTGTTGACTGTACCCAGGCCCGCCATGCGGCGAATGATCGGTTCCCAGTACTTCCACGCTCCCTTCGGCCTGAAAAATGTCTTGTAGTAGAACCCGACGGGCAGAAACGCTCCGAACCGGTCAAGCAGGCGTGCACGGTCGTTTCCAAGCGTCCCCGACACATTTTGCGGATCGACTTCCATTCCATCGGCGATTCGGCGGGTATCGGCAACGACATTGGCCTCGTCCCCGACCTGCACGAGACTGTTTGCATCATGTCCCGCCGCCGACAGGGTTCCGCGGGGCCGATGATACTTGAAAGAACGGGAGATCACCTTGACCCCGCTCGCCCAGAGGGCACTCGTGATCGTATCGCCGTCGAGACCGGTATAGTGCGTACCCTCGAAGGAAAACCCGATCGAACGGTTGCGGTCGAGCGCGTGCCCGAATCTGTTATCCAGCCTGTTGACGCTCATGACCGTTCAGTTTCCACCAGCAGCGAAATCGACGCGTTCCGTGAATATCTCGTTCGGCGCGACGGTGCGGATGATCTCGTCGGTGCGTGTATCGCGTTCGGCAATGAACCAGTAGGCGGTTGGTGTGTGAAACCACCATTCGCGCACGACGCCAGCCGTGTTGTTTTCCATGTAGACGAAGTCGACCCACTCCTCATTTGTGCAATCAGGAGGGGGCAGGTCCAGGACTTCACCACCGCAGACGAACTCGGAAATGTTGCGTGGGCCATTCAGCGGACATGGCATGATCTTCATTGGACTTGCCCCTAGTGTCCGACGCTCGCCGCACCCTTTTCGCCAAGGAGGCGAAAGTCCTTGTACCGCTGCAGGGAGAAGGGTGCGATCCTGTCAGGTACGGACCCTGTTGCAAGCATTTCGGCATTCCGCTTGCCGCAAACAGGTGTTGCCTTGAACCCCCAGGTGCCCCAACCGGCATCTACATAGTAGTTGCCAACCGGCGTTTCTCCCATGATTGGCGCGAAATCGGGAGTCATGTCTGTCATGCCGGCCCACTGCCGCAGCAACTTGACCTCCGCAATGAACGGCAGGAGTTCAAGCATGTGCATCATGAGGCCTTCCTTGAAGTCGAGGGTTGAACGGGTCATGTAGACACCGTAGGGGTCGGTTGACCCACCCATGACGAGCTCGCCGCGCGACGATTGACTCACGTATACGTGCAGGCTGCCAGAAACGACGATCGCGTCCAGAAACGGCTTCAAAGGCTGCGAGACACAGGCCTGGAGGGGAATTGTCTTGAGCGGAAGGCGGAACCCGGCCATCGCCGCGACAACGCCGGACATCCCGGCCACCGCTTGCAGGACCTTGCCGGCTTTCACCGTGCCACGCGTGGTCTTGACCGCTGTTACAGTGCCATCGCTTCCGTTGGAACGGGCAATTTCAAATCCGGTCACTTCAGTGTTCTGATGAATTTCGACACCGCGTTTTGCAGCGCCTGCGCCATATCCCCACGCGACTGCATCGTGACGCGCAATGGCACCTGGCGCATGATAGAGAGCACCGAGTATCGGATACCGGACGTCTTCCGAGTAATCGAGTTCCGGAACCATCTTCATGAGATCGTCACGCATGACGAGTTCGGACTCGATACCGAAGTGTTTGTTGACCTCGGCTCTCCAGCGCATCGTACGGACAGCACTGTCCGTGTGCGCAAGTGTATAGTGCCCGCGCTCCGAATACATGATGTTCATGTCAAAGTCGTTGGCGAGATCCTTGTAGAGCTCGACCGACTCGTCATAGAACTGTACGCCTTCCGGCGTCAGGTAGTTCGACCGAATGATTGCTGTGTTTCGTCCGGTATTGCCACCGCCGATGTAGCTCTTGTCGAGAACAGCGATGTTTGTGATCCCGTGATCCACGGCGAGGTAATAGGCCGTTGCGAGACCGTGCCCACCGCCGCCTACAATGACAATATCGTATGAATCCTTGAGTTCTGAATTGCCGGGCAACGCCCTGGGTGGCGTATAACCCTTGTTAAGTCCGAACTTGAGCAGATTGAACGGCATGGTCCTTACCCTTGCTCTCCGGAACGCGATTTTGATTGTTTCATCATTCCAGACGAGATTCGCGATACAGGTTCGTGCCGTCTAAACGAGTCAACCGAGACTGTCCACCATTCCTGTCCTCCGGGGCCATGATCGATCTGCACGGTACGCAATGTAAGCGACGCTGCGTGGCAGGTATCTGATGCGCGATATGCCCCTCCCGTATTGGTGCGCGATGCGTCCCCGGGGTCATGATTGATCGGATCTCCTTTTTTTGGGCGGCTGTTCGACGGATTTGCTTATACGGCGATGTCACCGCGAACAGCAGTTGCAGAGGGAATTTCATGAGCCGGGCGGATTCAAAGGACGCGGGAAGTGCGGAGTCAACAGTCCGCGCAAGCCCATCCGCAGTGTCTCGTCAGTGTCACCAACCCCTACCACAGGGTCCTGAACGTCTGCGTGTCAGCCCGTAAAATGCTCCGGATCAAGCCCCGGCCACCTCCACGCTGAGTGTGTCCGTCATTCAACCGGAATGAACGCTCGAAGATTGATGGCGTTTCCGATTGTTCGCCGTGGGCCCGATTTGGTATGCTATTGGTACAAACGTCACCAAAGACAGGAAACTCGGAGAACTGATGCCGCTAAGTTACTTCGATCGATCTGCTGACCCCGAGGCGATCAAGTCGGCGCTCAGCCGAGACGGCGTGGTGGTCGTGATGAACCTCGTGGATGAGAATCTGGCCGATACCGTGGCCGCAGAACTGCGACCCGAACTTGATGCCCGAGGCCTTGAAACGGCCGGCGCCTTCAATGGTGATCTGACCAATCGTTACGGCGGTGTCCTGCGAACAGCACCAAGTGCTGCCGCGCTCGTCGAGCATGATCTGGTCATCGACGTCGCGAACCACGTCTTCCTGCCACATGCCGCGACCTACCGGATCAGCAGCCTGACGGCGATCGAGATCATGCCAGGCGAAACCCATCAGGCTCTCCATCGCGACGATACAGTCTATCCCATCGATATCGCTGGCATGGAAATGACCTTGGGCGTCTTGTGGTCGCTGTGTGACTTCACTGAAGAGAACGGCGGAACGCGGGTGGTCCCCAACAGCCATCGCCTGCTGCGCTCGTGGCACCTACCGGATTTATCAAGCTGGGAGGCCGCGGTGATGCCAAAGGGATCAGCCATTTTCTATCTGGGTTCGACCTGGCACAGCGGCGGCGCCAACCGAAGCGACACACCGCGTCTGGGACTGGTCAACAGCTACTGCCTGGGATGGCTGCGTCCGGAGGTCAACCAATACCTGATTACGCCACCCGAGGTGGCTGCGCGGTACAGTCCGCGCTTGCGTGCACTGCTCGGCTACATGGCGCACGACTCGGGCGACGACCTGTGTGGCAGTTACCGCGGTGACTGCCCGGCCTGGGTCGACATGCCACCGGATCCGGCATGGAACAACGCACGCGGCACGGTGGGCACATTGGAAGACGCCCGCGCTCAGGGCGGAGGCTGATCTGTCGCAGCGGCTACGATGAACCCGTAGAGTTTAACAGGTGAGAGGGAGGAGGTTCCTATGACATTGAAGCCAGTGATGGAGACAACCCGTTTCCACGACCTTTTGTGCGAAGGCAAACTCAATCGCCGCGATGTTCACCGTATCATGGCGACCTTCGGCATCGGCACTCTGACTGCACACTCATTTGGAGGGAGTGCGCTTGCCCAGGATGCTGACGAGGATCATCCCATATTCTTCACCTGGGGTGGTTATGACGAGCCGGAATTCATGGTTCACTACACCACAAAGTACGGCCGCGAGCCGAACTACAACTTCTTCTCCGACGAAGACGACGCCTTTGCCAAGATGCGGGGCGGCTACAAACCGCACGTTACCTATCCGTGCGGTCCCTCGCTTGAGCTCTGGTACGATGCGGGCTTTCTGGCGCCGATCGAGACCGACCGGCTTTCCAACTGGCCGGACGTCATGCAGGTCTTCAAGGATGTGCCCCACTCGGTGGTGGACGGCGTGCGCGTCTACGTACCGGAAGACTGGGGTCAGACCTCGATGGTCATCCGTACCGACGTTGCACCGGAATACGCAGATCCTGAGAACCAGACCTGGAAGGCGCTATGGGATGAGAAATATGCGGGCCGCATTTCGATCTCCAACTCATCCTACGAAGCTTTCGCCATCGCGGCCCTCGTTCTGGGCATCAACCCCTGGAACATGAGCGAGGACGAACGTATCCAGTGTGAGGATCTCCTGCGCAAACAGATACCGCTCAACCGCGCGATCGAGGCCTCGTTCACAGAGCGTGTGCAGGCTGTGGCGGCGGGCGAACTCATCATCGCGACGTCCGACAACGGCCTCGTTCCACAACTTGCGGAGCATGCCGAAGGGACCAGATTTGAATTCACCTGGACCACACCCCGTGAAGGTGCGATCACTTGGCATTGCGGCCTATGCATCCATCCCGCCGCGATCGAGGACGGCTTCTACGAGATGGCGCACGACATCATCGACTCCTTCATTTCTCCCGAAGCCGGCGCTTTCGAGATCGGCAACTGGTACTACGGGCACTCCAATGCGAAATCCTACGAGGGTTTCACCGAGGAGTTCCTTCGTTCGATCGGTCAGACCAGGGACGCCGAGGCATTCCTCGCAACTGCACAGTTTCAGCAGACGATGAACGAGCCAGAGGTGCTTGCCGCCCGTTGGGAAGAGTTGAAGGCCGGGTTCTGAGCCGCCAGTTCGTTCGACGGACCCGGGTGTTCGATCGGGATCAAGGAAAGCCTCACGCCTGTCGGGTGAGACGCTGGCGCGCGCCGTTCGGTCACGTTTTCAGAGTATCCACCCTGAAATTCCTTGCATGCCGAATTCCCGGGAACGCGGCAGGGAAGCGAGTTGGCCTGCGCCACCCGCACAGATCCTCGCAAGTGTGACAACGCACGATCCTGCGCGCTCACGGTAATCAGGCTGTTGAAGAAGCGCTTCTCCACTGCTCCTGAGCATCGGCGATGAGTGGTGCAAGGGTTTTCACGACCTCGTACTGTGCTCTTCCGGAAAGCGGCCGAACCGGGCGTCGTAGATTACCGGTCCCGAATCCCCGTGCATGCGATGCTGCCAACACACAGGGAATATAGTCGTTCGTCCAGATGTGAAGCAGGGAGGGAAGCATTCTGTTCCACAAATCAAGAGCCTTCCGGTACTCCTCTGCCATTACATGATTATAGAGTTTTACTGCCTCTCTTGGCATGTAGTTGGCGCCGCCCCAGATGGCTCCAACTGCTCCCGAAACAAGAGCAAACACTGTCGTGGTGTCACAACCGTTGAGGACCTTGCCGCCTGCCTGAAGGTATTGCTGGTGCGTTGTGAGATCGCCCGCGCTGTCCTTGATGTAGTTGAAGTGTTCCAGCTCGTTCAAGCGCAGGTACAGACTGATTGAAACGGCTATGCCCGTCGCTTGGGGAATATTGTAGCCGACAATGTCAATGCCAACTTGCGAATCCAACTGGCGATAGAACTCGAACAGGCCGTCGTCGTCCGTTGGACCCTCAAGATAGGGTGGCAGGACCATCAATGCATCTGCACCAACGCTTTCCGCCTGGATGGAACGGCGGATCACTTCGTCGACGTTAAGAGCAGAACTCTGGCAGATCGCCCTGCATCGCCCGTTGATGCGCCGGATACCGGTTTTATAGAGCCTGTTGCACTCATCTTCCGTAAGGTACGGATATTGTCCGGTTCCAGAACCCAGGACGAGGCCGTGCACGCCTGCGTCGACGTACAGATCGATGAGCCGTTCCCATTCACGCCACAAGATACAGCCGCTCTCGTCGAACGGAGTTTGCATCGCAAGATTTATGCCACTCAAGTTCGCCATGCACCGATCCTCGCAAGTATCCTACACCCTGACGCCGGCTTGTAGACGGCGAAACGTTGTCACAGTACGAACCCCGATTTCGGAGATCAATGCCGACGATTCCCGATCCGGTGTTGGGCGGGAGGAGAGAATGTTGATTGTCCTCGACGCGTGGCTCAAAGCACATGCCGCCAGCGCCTTGCCGAAAGCGGTTCCCCGCGCAACGCCGGTCCCGTATTGCGCGACAATCAAGATGAGACAGCGAGAATAGCGTGCAGTTTCAGTTACCAATCGTCAGTGAACAATTTCGTCAGGGAGAGAGCTCTGTTCGGTGCTTATCCAGTGGTCAGGCCGCCGCCTTGCTGAACACGCACGAGGAATTGCCGGCTCCCGCCCCGTCATCAATGTCGATCCACGCAGAACAGGCGCACCGAAGATTTGGTTGACATGGCACACGGAAATGCCCGCTGCCGGAATACGACCCACACGAGTGGAAAGCAGACCCGGCGTGACAGCATATAGTTGAACCCCCTGACAGCAAGAAGGAATGTACAGGATCGATCGGTGCAATCAGCGGCAGGTAGTGCGACCAGGAATTCTGTCAACGAAGATGTATCGAATGTTCGAGAAGCCATTCGAGGATTTCTCTCGCGTGGGGAGATTGTCCGAGGCCAGGATAAAGAAAACGAAATCCGTGGAATACTCTTCCGGCAACGGGCGGATCAGATGGTCATCCAGAATGTGGTGATAACATGTGATCGTCCCGCCGACTGCAACACCCTCTCCCGCCGTTGCGGCATGAGCCAACTGGTAACCATGGAAGTGAATACACCAATCGTGACATGGTCGCGATTGGTGGAATCGATCTCACCTGGAGCATCTTCGATTCGGGAAAATCCACCTGGCACCGCATTGCAAAGACGTTGCCCCTTCTTCGTCAGATGAACACCGCGTGCGTTGCGCACAAACAACTTCGTGCCCGGATGTGTCCCCAGTTTCCGGATCGCATGAGAAACACTGGATTTCAGTATCGTTCAAACGTGCCGCTGCTCTTCTGAAGCTTGACTGCGAAGGCGCCGCCTCAAAGGTAAACAGCGCTTGTGTCGAGGGCAGTTTCGACCGAAGACCTGACATGCGAGCATACGCTGGTGCTGGGTCGGCGGGAATTCGCTGCAGACCGGAAATCATGTCCTTGGACATGACACAAGAACGTGGTTCGGTTCAGTGCGTGTGAGGTGTCAGCTGAGAATGATAGTCTCGCGACCAGCAAATCGACTGCATCCCGACAGAAGGTGATGTTATCCGGATCGAGGAATATCGCAGCCGGCCTTGTTCTCGTCTTGCCGAAATCCCGGATTGGAACTGGCGTATCAGCCTGTCTGTAGAGGCTCGACCATCGTCTGGAGTCATTTCACAAAAATCGGACTCGACAAGATCAATGCTACCCGACGCATGGGCATGAAACCGGACAAGGACGACAGAGCCGGAATGCGATTTCAGGTAACCCGTCCGCGTTGAGAGCCATGTTCTGGTACCAGAGACGCATGATTTGTTGGTGACAGTTGTCGATCAGCCGGCTGCTGTCGGACACGGCGAATTGGTTGCAACCAGCCGTCCAGTACGCGAACAAGCCAGCGGGTATCCACCATACGTCACCGACCTGTAATCAACGCAACAAAATCAGGAAACCTGATGACGCATACGCCAGAACGGGAATGACTGATCAAAGGTGCGATTGGTAACCGTCAATCAGCGAGCGAACGTACCAGTCGTTCACCAGGTTGCGGAGGAAGGCGATGAGTAAAAGGACGATGATCGGAGAGATATCAATCCCGCCAAGATTACCCAGGAACCTGTCGAGCACAGTTCGAATTGGACGAAGTACCGGGTTCGTGATGCGCCACAAGAACCGACCAATCGTTTCGACAATCGGTTGTCGCAGATTGACAATCCCGAAGTGCGCCAACCACGTGAAGATGACATGCGCAATCAGGAGCCAGAAGTAGATTGCAAGAACAGAATCGATCAGCCCCACCAAGGCGTTCATTTCGCGTTTCCGTCTCGTTCGTGCATTTTCATGTCCTAGCCAAGGCGTCCCAGTAACCGGACAACCCGTTTCATTCCGTCTCCGAACAATTTCGGTACATAGAAGGAACCTGCGGCGCGCTTGTTGATTTCACCCAGTGTCGGATACGGTGCAATCATGGATGCGACGGCGCTGATGCGTCGACCGGATGACATTGCAAGAATCCAGGACTGGATCAGGTCGCCGGCGTTCGCACCCACAATCGTCGCTCCCAAAATGACACCCTTTGGTGACGTGACGATCTTTGCGAGTCCATCAGTTCGACGCTCGGCAATGGCGCGATCATTTTCCGCGTACGGGAATCGAAGAACGCGAACTTCTCCGTGTTTCTTGCGGGCTGCAGCTTCGTTCAGACCCACATGAGCAAGTTCCGGATCGGTGTAGGTGGTCCAGGGAAGCGCATGCAAATTGACCTTGCCCGGTATCTTCAGCAAGACATTGCGAATGACGATACCGGCATGGTAGCCGGCCAGGTGCGTAAACTGGAATCCTCCGGCGCAGTCACCGATTGCGTATATTTTCTTGTTGCTGGTCTGCAGTCTGGCATTGACCTTGATGCCACGCCGATCAAACTCGACGCCGGCGGCATCCAGATTGAGTTTTTCGATGTTTGGTTTGCGGCCGGCCGCCACCAGCAGGTGCGTACCCCGGACCTCTTCCTCCTTGTCGTTGGCGACCATTGAGACGACAATTTCGCCCGCCGTACCGGACACGCCCTGCACTGCAATGTCCTGACGCAGCACGACACCGTCGCGCAGCAAACTCTGTCGGACTTGGTCGACCATTTCGGGATCGTCGTTCGGAAGTATCGATCCCCTGTCGAGAACGGTCACGCGACACCCGAGCCGGCGGTGGGCCTGCGCCATCTCGCACCCGATTGGTCCACCGCCAAGGATCACGAGGTGTTCCGGTTTTTCGCGATTGTCAAAAAGTGTCTCGTTCGTGAAATACGGTACCGAATCCAGACCAGGTACAGTCGGCACGGCGGCACGGCTTCCGGTCGCGACAACAAATCGCCTGGCCCTGATCGTCCGGTCACCGGCCTCGATCGTGTCTCTGCCCGTGAAGCGTGCTGTCGCCGTCACGACATCAATGCCAAACCCGCTGTATCGCTCGACCGAGTCATTGGGTTCAATCGTTGCAATCACATCCCTGACATGATCGTTGACGGCCGCGAAATCGACCTGTGGTTCAGTTGCGGCGATGCCGAAAACATTCGCATGCCGCATTGTATGTGCGGCGTGACCGGCCGCGAGCATTGCCTTCGACGGAACACAGCCGAAGTTCAGACAATCGCCGCCCATCTTGTGACCTTCGATGAGTGCAACGTTTGCACCCATGTGGGAGGCGGCATACGCCGTGGCCAGACCTCCCGATCCGGCGCCAATAATGCAGACGTCAACTGTCTTTACAGTCATCATTCACTCCCCGACGACTGTTGCGATTGTCCGGAACCTCGACCCCTGATCCTCTTCACGACAATCGGCACCAGTGAAATGATCGCAAGGCCGGTCAGGCCAACGACAATTTCGGTACTCACGGCGTTCTCAAGTGAAAACTCCTGTCCCTGCGCAAACACTTCGCTCAGACCGTCACCAATGATGTTGTAGACTGCCGAACCGGGAAGAATGCCGATTGCCGTCGTCAAGACGTACATGCGCACCTTGACGCCGAGGAACGCTGGAACGAGGTTGACAACCCAGAACGGAAACACGGGCAACAACCGCAGGAACATCAGATAACTGAACTGGTTTTCCCGGAACCCCTGTTCCATACGCCCGGCATACGGTTTGACCTTCTCCCACATTGCCTCGCCAAGCGAGGTACGTGCGATGAGGAAGATCATGGTCGCGCCTGCCGTCGCGCCGATGACCGTGAAGATCGTTCCGGCAAACCAGCCAAACAGGAAACCGCCGAGGAGTGTCACCAGCGAAGCGGCAGGAAACGAGATGCCCGTCAGAATGGCATAACCGCACACGTATGCGACGATCGAAACAACGTAGTTGTCCTGGACAAACTGCGCGAGGTCGGCATGGTTTGCCTGCAGTGTCGCAAAGTTGATATGATGGTGGAGACCTGTTGCAAAGAACGCTACAAGCAGTATGACGACGATTCCCGCAGGGATCACACGTTTGACGATGCCGCCCTTTTTTGAACCGGCAGCCTGTTTCTGGTCCATGAGCACGAATCTCCCGATGCTGCAGCATCCGGCAAATCGGCCCTTTCGACCGAAATTCCGGTGGAAAGCCTATACGGAACGGAAGCGAACGCAAGCGCGTTGACTCCCCTGCGATGCTCAACCTATAACGCAGCCCGTGCGCACGGACTGTCAGCTTGGTTGTGTGTGTTGTGTCATAGTCCTTCATGTTGCACGCAGTCCGTGTGCGCGGACTGTCAGCATGTTCTATCGTGAACCCAGAGGAGTGTAGATCGTGAAACGCACCTTTCAGCCAAGCCGGATCGTCAGAAAGCGGCGCCATGGCTTTCGGGCACGCATGAGCACAGTTGGTGGTCGCAATGTTCTGGCGCGCAGACGGGCCAGGGGTCGCAAGCGACTCTCTGCCTGATCCCGGATGACACGTGAAATCGGCCGCCTTCGTCAGAGGCGCGATTTTCTGCGCGTCGCAGCCGAACGACGGAAGGTCGTCACGCACGGTCTGATCGTTCAGGCGCGGAAACGCGATGACGGGTTGCCGGATATTCGGGTCGGCTTCACGGCAAGCCGCAAGGTTGGTAATGCGGTAAGGCGAAATTTTGCACGCCGCAGGTTACGCGAGCTTGTTCGCGAATTGCTCGGCGATCTTGGTGTTCCCTCAACCGACTATGTCATGATTGCAAGAAACACGACCGTCACGCGACCATGGCAGCTGTTACGTGGCGACATGACGCGGGCGCTCAGACAGTTGTCGTTGCGGAAGGCCGACTGATGAAACAGCTTGCAGCTGCCTTCATCCTCGCAATCATCTCCGTTTATCGCTACGGAGTATCACCATTCACGCCAGCGAGTTGTCGTTTCATGCCGACGTGCTCGACCTACGCACGCGATGCAATCGTTCAGCATGGTCCGTTGCGCGGCGGGTGGCTGGCCGTGCGTCGCCTGTCGCGATGCCATCCGCTCGGCGGATGGGGTTATGACCCGGTTCCCGACAAATGCCACGCAAAACCGGGTATCGATCGATGAAGCCGGAACAGAAGAATGTCTGGCTTGCCATGGCGATCATCATCCTGATGTTCGTCGTCTGGCAATTTGCCTATGAGCTCCCACGTTTGCAGCAACAACAGGAAGCGCTCGACCGCCAGAAGGAACTGGCTGCGGAATTAGTCGATCCCACACTCCCTGTCATCACGGGAACAGACTCCGAGGTCGCAACACCGGTGGAGCCCGTACGGGAACTCACGCGCAAGGAAGCACTCGACCTTTCGCCGCGTATTCCGATAACGACATCGTCATTACGTGGCTCGATTGCACTTCGTGGCGGACGTATCGATGACCTGACACTCGTTCAGTACCGATCAGAGACAGCCGCCGACGCCAGCAACGTGATTTTGCTGTCCCCTGTCAACGGACCGTCACCCTATTTCGCCGAGTTCGGATGGCTGGCCGAGGACAGTACCACGAAACTTCCGGACAAGGATTCGCTCTGGGCCGGACCGTCGCACGACCTCACGCCGGAATCGCCCGTAACGCTGACATGGGACAATGGCGAGGGTCTTGTGTTCACGCGTACATTCTCACTGGATGAGCATTACATGTTCACGGTGACGCAATCGGTCGAGAATACCGGCGACCGGTTTGTGACACTGCTGCCCTACGGACGGGTCAAGCGCTACAACACCCCGTCAACGCTGGGATTCTACATTCTCCATGAAGGATTGATCGGCGTGTTCAACGACACGCTCGAGGAAGTGGATTACGACGACCTTTCCGACCCCGACGACCCTGACGAAATCGCCTACGAGAGCCCAGGCGGGTGGATCGGGATAACCGACAAGTACTGGTTGATGGCCCTCATTCCGGATCAGGACGATACATTCCGCGGGCGATTCCTTCATCATCTGCAAAACGGCACGACCGACACATACCAGGCAGATTTCTATCGCAGTGCAGTTCTCGTCGGTCCAGGGCAGCAAGTTCAGGCAACCGATCATCTTTTCGCCGGCGCCAAGGTGGTGGTGCTCCTTGACGAGTACGTAGAGAGCCTGTCGATACCGCTTTTCGATCGTGCGGTGGACTTCGGCTGGTTCTACTTCATGACAAAGCCGATCTTCTTCGTGCTCCTGTGGCTCAAGAACATGACCGGCAATTTCGGACTGGCCATTCTGGCGCTCACGGTGATCATCAAGCTGATCTTTTTCCCGCTTGCCAACAAGTCGTACAAGGCGATGAGCAAAATGCGCAAGCTCGCGCCACAAATGAAGGAACTGCGCGAACGTCATTCCGGCGACAAGCAGAAGATGCAGCAGGAACTCATGGCGATGTATCGCCGGGAGAAAGTCAATCCTGCGTCCGGATGTTTGCCGATTCTCGTTCAGATCCCGGTGTTCTTTGCGCTGTACAAGGTCCTGTTTGTCACGATCGAGATGCGCCACGAAGCGTTCTACGGGTGGATCCTTGACTTGTCAGAGCCTGATCCGGTGGTCATCTGGAACATCTTCGGGTTGTTGCCCTTCGACCCTGCGACTTTCCTTCCTCCCTTCCTGATGATCGGCGCATGGCCGATCCTCATGTCGGGAACAATGTGGTTGCAACAGAGGATCAGCCCGCAGCCGCCGGACCCGACACAGGCCAAGATCTTCATGTTCTTGCCGCTGATTTTCCTCTTCATCTTTGCGACATTCCCGGCAGGCCTCGTCATCTACTGGACATGGAACAACCTGCTTTCGATCGCACAACAGTGGTTCATCATGAAGAAGGAAGGTGTTGATTAGGTCCGTGACCCGTGCACGAAATGCAATTGTTTTGTTGACCTGACTACTCCGACCCGAGGCACTTTCGCCCAACAGACAAATCCGATCGTTGCGACACCGATATGTCTCGATCCACACCTGCAGACCAGTCCGGGAATTGTGCAGACAAAAATGCGCGTGGCCGGTTGCTGTTCGCGCAAGACTGCCGATTTGTCCTGTCGGCCCCCAAACCGGAGTTTCTGCCGCCGCCCGATATTCCCGAGGTTGCCTTCGCCGGCAGATCGAATTCGGGCAAGTCGTCACTGATCAATGCACTTGTCAATCGAAAGAGCCTGGCCCATTCGTCCCGGACACCTGGACGCACCCGTGCGATCAACCTGTTCGATCTGGCCGGTCGATTGATGCTGGTGGATTTGCCCGGCTATGGATTTGCCCGGGCAAGCAAGTCCGAGATGGCCACTTGGTCCCGTACCATCGTCTCGTATCTGTTCGACAGGCTCACGCTGCGGCGAGTCTGCCTTCTTCTGGATGCACGACGCGGACTGATGGAAATAGATTTCAATGTACTCGATCTGTTTGACACCCACGCCGTCCCGTATCAGATCGTGCTGACCAAGACTGACAAACTGAAAAGATCACAGCTTGACGTTCTGCTCGGCATGATCCCGGATTCGCTCAGTGGTCGTCCAGCCGCACTCGGAACCATCGTGGCAACGAGTGCGAAAAACCGCACCGGTATCGACCTGTTAAGGTGCGAACTTGAAGAGTTGTCGTTACCCAAAGGCACAAACGGAAACAATCACTGAAAGACTGGCGGGAAGCGCGTCTGTTCAACAACGCCGATGTCTTCTTACATGCTGACGATAATGTCCTGAAATTGCGCCTTCGTTCAGCTGATAGAGGATACGTGTCTGTTCATGATCGACAACAAGATCCGCCAGTGAAATGACCAGTTTCGATTCAGCCAGCATTGACGTGGTGCGCCCCTGATTTCGCATCTGCTCGACTTCCGCTACGCAACTTGTCGTGCACAGATGAACGGGCAACGTGTCGATCCGGCCTGCGGGTTCCCGCTGCGCAATCGGGCACCGGAATTGCTGTCAGGAATCCTGACACGGCTTGCGCGTATCGCAAGCCATCGAGTAGTTTGCGCGACAACCCTCGATCCCGAACGACTGGCAAAGGAACACTCGGCGTCCTTTTCTGGCCGATTACACGACCTTCCTTTCCGGCGCCCCATGAAGAAACGCAATCTTGACGACAGGGATATCGGGACCACCCGTCACTGGTTACGGGCAGCCCAGACCCTTGCAGAAGCGCTTCCGTATCTCCGACAGTTCTCGGGGCAGACCTTCGTCATCAAGTATGGCGGACACGCCATGGGCAATGAGCGACTGGCGCGGACATTCGCCCGCGATATCGTTCTGATCAAGCAGGTCGGGATCAATCCGGTCGTCGTGCATGGCGGCGGACCGCAAATCGGCAGGATGCTGGATAACCTGGGTATCACGTCCCGGTTTGTCGACGGATTGCGCGTCACCGACAAGGAGTCCGTCGACGTCGTCGAAATGGTTCTCGCCGGATCGATAAACAAGAAAATCGTCACCGATATCAATGCGGAAGGCGGAAGAGCCATCGGCATTTCCGGAAAGGACGGCATGCTGCTGGAAGTGCGCAAACTCGACGCGGTCAACAAGAATGAAGACGGAACGGGTGTGGATCTGGGATTTGTTGGTGAACCTGAAAACGTCAATGCAGAGATCATCAGGATCTTCGAGAGTACAGATGCGATTCCGGTCATCGCACCGATCGGCGTGGGACGCGAGGGGGAGACCTACAATGTCAATGCGGACACGGCAGCCGGTGCCATTGCTACTGCACTCAATGCGTCAAAACTGATCATGCTGACGGATATTGCCGGCATCATGGATGATGACGGTTTGCTGATCTCGGAAATGTCCATTGATGAAGCACAACCGCTTTTCCGGTCAGGCATCGTCACGGGAGGCATGATACCAAAACTTGAAACCTGCCTTGATGCACTCTCCAGGGGAGTCGAGGCTGCACATGTTCTCGATGGCCGGGTACCGCACGTTCTTCTTCTCGAGCTCTTCACGTCGGAGGGCACTGGAACAAAGATCAACCGATGAAACGGTCGGTAGAAGAGCTGTCCGGGATAGACACCTGGATATTTGATCTCGACAATACGCTCTATCCGGCGAACTTGCGTTTGTTTGACCAGATTTCCGAACTCATGACCCGGTTCGTGATGGACTTTCTGGAGCTCGATCGAACACGCGCTGCACAACTCCAGAAAGATTACTTTCACGCACACGGTACAACGCTCAAGGGCCTGATGGACAACCACGATTGTGATCCGGACGAATTCCTCGCGTTTGTTCACGACATCGATTACTCACCCATTCCGGAGGATCCGCGCCTCGTCGATTCACTCGGCAGGTTACCGGGTCGCAAGCTGATCTTCACCAACGGTGATGTCCCGCACGCCGAGCGTGCCTTGAAACAACTCGGTTTGACGGACATGTTTGAGGTGATTTTCGATATTGTTGCCTCCGGGTTCATCCCGAAGCCCGACCCTGCACCCTACAGGAATCTGGTCGAACAACACGGGCTTTCGCCTGAGCGTTGCGTTTACTTCGAAGATATTGCCCGCAACCTGAAACCTGCAAAGGACATGGGAATGACAACCGTCTGGGTTGAAGGAAGCCCCTATGCGCGTGTACGAAGCACCGGGTTCGATCATGTTGATCACCGTACGGGCGATCTGACCGATTGGCTCGAATGCGTGGCTTTGCGACATATCTGATCAGCCCTCCCGGTCATTACCGACGAATTGCGCGAGAGGTCAAACACGATGTCTGGAGATCTTCAAAAATCCATTGATGCCGCATGGGAACAGCGCACCGAGATTGACACACATACAAAAGGGGCGACACGCGACGCGGTGTTTGCCGCACTGGACCTGCTCGACAGCGGCTCACGCCGTGTCGCAGAACCGTCGGACGACGGTTGGGTCGTGAACGAATGGCTGAAGAAAGCTGTGCTGCTTTCGTTCCGGCTGACCCCGACACGACTCATTGCAGGCGCACCCGGTGATAATGCGCACTGGTGGGACAAGGTTGACAACAAGTTCGCGGGGTGGAGTGAGGCACGTTTTTCAGCTGCCGGATTTCGTGCCGTACCGCATGCAATCGTTCGGCACTCGGCCTACATAGGACCCGGGGCGGTTCTCATGCCGTGTTTCGTGAACGTCGGCGGATTTGTTGGTGGCGGCACCATGATTGATACCTGGGCGACAGTTGGCAGCTGCGCACAGGTCGGGCGCGATTGTCACATTTCAGGAGGCGCCGGCCTCGGTGGCGTCCTTGAACCGCTGCAGGCATCACCAGTGATTATCGAGGATTCGTGTTTCATCGGCGCGCGCAGCGAAATTGTCGAGGGTGTGATCGTTGAAAAAGGCTCGGTTGTCTCCATGGGGGTTTTCATCGGTGCGTCGACAAAGATCGTCGATCGTGCGTCGGGAGAGATCCACATGGGTCGCGTACCTGCAGGGTCTGTCGTTGTGCCCGGATCACTACCCCCGAAGACGCCGGGTGGGCCATCACTTTACTGTGCGGTCATTATCAAGACGGTTGACGAGAGAACACGGAGTCGAACATCCATCAACGAATTGCTTCGCGACTGACTGGAGGCGAGGGCCGGGATTGGCAGATGGATCCCACAATCAGTCCTCGGGATATCGGACCTGAAGAAGATACAGGCCCTCGGGAGGCGCGTTAGTTCCGCAACGAGACCTGTCGCGAGCAGCCAGCGCATCCCGCAGTGTCTGACTGGTCCACCGACCTTCACCAACATGAAGCAGTGAGCCGACCATGCGCCGTACCTGGCGGTGCAGGAATGACCGTGCTGTTGCCGTAACTTCGATCACATCACCGGTTTGTTCAACTTGCAATGCGTCAAGCGTCCTGAACGGTGAGTCTGCCTGACATTCTGCATCTCGAAAAGTCGTGAAATCATGGCGCCCGCACAAAATCGGCGCGGCTTCCGACATGGCTGCAGAGTCAATCTTGCGGGGAACATGCCACGCCCTGTTCAATTCAACAGCAAGACGTGCACGCCGGCAGATAATCCGATAGCGATAGGTTCGTTGAACGGCATCAAACCGTGCACTGAATTCAGGTTTGACCGGTTGTGCATCGAGTATCGCTATGCGAGCCGGTTTCAGGTGATGGTTGATAGCCCCAACGACGGTTTCGTTCTTCCATTCACGCGTCAGATCAAGATGTGCAACCTGACCGAGAGCATGCACGCCCGCATCTGTTCGACCTGCAACGACAAGAGATGCGGATTCGCCGCAGAATGCATGAATGGCCTCTTCGATGGCCTGCTGGATTGACGGTCCGTTTGTCTGGCGTTGCCAGCCGACATATCCGGTTCCGTCATATTCGATGAGCAAACGGTATCGCGTCATCCGCAGATTATGTCACCGGGTCCAAGACGGATACCACGCAGGAATGCCGCCCCACCGATTGTCGACTTCCCCGCCATACGCACGGCGTGAAGGCGCAACGCGTCCTCACCACAGGCAACTGTCAATTCTCTGTCAAGTATTTCACCTGGTTGTCCTGCGCCGGGAACGACACTGGCATCAAGAATTCGCACATTTGTACGTCCCAGTTCAAAAAACGCACCAGGCCGCGGAGAAAACGCCCGCACCATTCTTTCAAGCTTGTTTGCCGGCAAGCTCCAATCGACGGCACCGTCCCTTTTTTGCAGTTTGGATGCCCAGGTCACCTTGTCATCGTCCTGTGGTTCCGCATTCGACAGAGCGCGTTCAGGATCATTCAGCATCTGCATGAGCATGTCGGCCGCAATCTCCGCGAGTTCGGATTCAAAGTCTTCCGTGGTGGCATGCGGTGGAACAGCGACTTCACGCTGCGAAATGACCGGACCGCTATCGAGACCCGTATTCATCTTCATGAGGCTGACGCCACTGACCGCGTCTCCGGCGTGCAGGGTATGAACCACCGGTGCTGCACCACGCCATCGCGGTAACAGGGATGGATGGAGATTGACGCAGCCCAGCCGCGGTGCCACGAGAATCTCCCGGGGAAGGATCAGCCCGTAGGACGCCACAACTGCCAGATCAAGACTCAGTGCGCGAAACTCAGTTTGTACGTTCGCGTCCTTCAGCGTGTCCGGAGTCCTGACAGGGATCGAGAATTCGTCCGCACATTCATGCACCGGTGTTCTGTGGACCTTTCTTCCGCGCCCGGCTGGTCGCGGTGCACGCGTATAGACCGCTGCAATCTCGAACTCGGATCGAGCCAATACCTTGAGAGTCGGTACGGCAAACGATGCCGAGCCAAGAAATCCGATACGTAAGGCGTTCATGCAATGTCGCGTAGCCTGCCCTTTTTTTGCTTCGCGAGCTTGCGCAGGATCATGTTGCGGCGAAGTGCCGACAGATAATCGACGAAAAGAATGCCGTCGAGGTGATCGATCTCATGCTGGATACAGCGACTGAGCAATCCATCCGCAGTCAATGTCTGTTGGTTGCCGTGTTCGTCGAGGTAGGAGACATCAACTTTCTCGGGGCGCTTGACCTTCGAGAACTGATCCGGGAACGAAAGGCATCCTTCGTCCATCGATACACCGGCCATGGATGTCGAGATTATCTCCGGATTCACCAAACGATAGGGCGTGCGTGGTTCTCCGGATCTGGCCACATCCAGCACAACGACCCGCTTCGGGACACCGACCTGAATTGCCGAAAGACCTATACCGAGTTCCGCATACATGGTTTCGAGCATGTCGTCCAAAAGGTGTCGAATCTCGTCGTTCAGCGTTTCGACCTGCTCGCTCTTGACCCGCAAACGCGGGTCCGGTGCATGAATAACCGGCAGTATTGCCATGGAGGTCGCTCGACAGTTGTGTTTCCTAGTGCCTCAACAAAGTATGGTTCGAAACAACTCATACGCAAGTGGCACGACGCTCAGTTTCGTCGAACCTCGACCGGTACGCGTATCAATTCTCGCTGCATATCGGACCAGCAACCGAAAGGACGTCGGTCACCCTTTCGACATCTTTCGGACTGCCGTGGATACCGGATCGACGCGACTTACCGGATTACCGGAACGGTCGCGTGATCTCAATCTCGTTTGCGCGAGATCATCTTCATGTCCGAGCGTGCGCGAAACGCCGTAATCAGTGTTCCATCATCAAGAAAACTGAGTTCCCCGCCCACGGGAACACCGTGAGCGAGTCTGGAGATTGTTACCTGACAGGATGCAAGGCGGTCGACGATATAGTGTGCCGTTGTTTGTCCGTCCACAGTTGCCCCGGTAGCGAGAATCACTTCACTCACATCGTCAGCTGAAGCGCGTGCTACAAGCTCTGCAATCCTGAGGTCTTCAGGCGTCACACCATCAAGTGCTGACAACGTGCCGCCAAGAACGTGATAGGTGCCATTGAAAGCGTCAGATCGTTCAAGCGCCCACAGATCATCGACTTCCTCAACGACACAAACCGTCGATCGGTCCCTGCGATCATCACGGCAGATGAAACACGGTTCATGTGTGTCGAGATTACCGCAGATTGAGCAGGTCCTGATCACGCTCTGAACCTGTACGAGCGATCGCGCAAGCGTATCGAGTAGCGTTTCCCGGTTTTTGAGAAGAAACAGAACCGCTCGCCGGGCTGAACGCGGTCCGAGGCCCGGCAGACGCGCGAGAAGCGAAACCAGGTGATCGATCTCTGTCACCTCTGGTCTCATGACGCAGCACGGATCAGCAGTGCGTTTTCCGGATAACCTGCAACAAGCTGGCTGATACGGTGACAACACATCTCGCCGGCAAATGGCTTGCGTGAAAAACGTCTGATCAGGTCAGTTCTGCTTCGTGGTTCAGGCATGCAATCGGGGTGGAGTTCTGATCAGGAGTTACCGTCGCCCGGTTCACGAACGTCGACAATTTTCGCACCCGGAAAACGTTCAAGAATCCTTGCAACACCCGGTTCTGCCGATGCTTCCTCGAGGCGTTTCTGGCGTAACGCCTTTTCCTGCTCGGCGATCGTCGGTTGACCATTCTCTCTGGACGTACCGATTTGCCAGTCATGACCTGACCATGACGACAGTTCCCGGGCGAGATCGCGCGCAAAACTGGCAGGTGCATCCCGACCAGCCCGGAACACAATGCTGCCGGGTGAATAGGAAACCAGATGAAGGGCGGTCCGAAGATATGTGCAGACAATCGGAGATATCTGTCCTTCAACCTGGTTCAGAAGTTCAGCAAACGATCCAGGCAGATTGGACGGCGGTGGCGTTCTGGGCGCCTTTGATTTGTCAACAACAACCGGTGCGGGTTGTCTGGCCTCCGCGTCCTGCTTGGGTGCGCCTTTCGGGCTTGTACTTGACGTACCGGCTTGCGACGAATCCGGCTTTTCGAGGATCTTGAGCGCCTGCTCCGGTGTGGGCAAATTGGCGCTGTATGCAAGCCGGACCAGTGTCATTTCAGCCACTTGCCGTCCGTCTGGTGCAACCGAAATCTCGCGAATTCCCTTGAGAAGTATCTGCCACGCACGAGTCAGCTGCGGAACCCTGACATGTTTCGCCATCTCGGATCCGTGCACCCTCTCGAATTCGGGTGTATCCCGGCTCGCCGCATCCGGCGCCGCCTTGTATCGGGTCATCCAGTGTGTGAATTCGAGCAGGTCCTCAAGAACCGTTGCCGGATTGACGCCCGATGCGTAGAGATCATCAAAATCGCTTAACGCGTCGGCAATTTTACCGTGCATGACCTTCTCGTGGAGGTCAACGATCCGCCCCCTGTCAGCGAGTCCGAGCATGTCACGCACATGTTCTACCGTAACGCTTCCGCGTCCCTGCGAAATAGCCTGATCGAGTATCGACAATCCGTCCCGTGCGGAACCGTCCGCCGCACGTGCAACGAGAGCGAGTGCCTCGTCAGACGCCGACGCGCCTTCCTTGCCTGCCACTTCACGAAAATGATCGGCGAGTTCCCGGGCATCGATACGGCGGAGATCAAACCGCTGGCATCGCGACAGGATTGTCGCCGGAATTTTTCGCAGTTCGGTCGTGGCAAAGACAAACTTCAGATGTTCGGGAGGTTCCTCAAGGGTTTTCAACAACGCATTGAATGCCGAAGTCGACAACATGTGAACTTCGTCAAGTATGTAGATCTTGTACCGTCCAAGAACCGGACGATAGTGCGCGTGCTCGAGCAGCTCCCGGATATTGTCTATTCCGGTATGGCTGGCGGCATCAATTTCCAGGACATCAATGTGCCTGTCCTCGGTAATCGCGGTGCACTGCTCACAGGCATTGCACGGTTGCGCCGTGACGCCACCGCGGCCATCAACACCGATGCAGTTCATCATCTTCGCGAGTATACGGGCGGTCGTGGTTTTCCCGACGCCGCGTACGCCCGTGAACAGAAAAGCCTGTGCTATACGATCGCTTTCGACCGCGTGGCGCAGTGTACGTACGAGGACATCCTGGCCGCGCAACTCCTCCAGGTTAACTGGTCTGTATTTTCGCGCCAGGACCCGATAATTCAAACTGCCTGAGTCTTCCGGCATGTCTCCAGTCGCAGCGCGGGTCCCGTTCCATCTGCAGATCTTGCATCTGGCGAGAAGAGTGGAAAGTTGGTCCGACCCGGTTTGGATTTCGCTGCGGCTGCTTCCTTCCGGACCTGACCGGGTTCACGAATCAATCCGTCCAGACCAACCATCCTGATACAGAAACTACTCACCCGTCATGCCTGTTTGCAAGTCAATTTCTTGTTTACGCGCAGGCGTTGCGAGGCGAAACCTGATGTCGTCCCCATCGATCCAGAATTGTCTCGTTGTCAGGGAGCAGTCCCCGCAACCAGGGCTCGATTTGTGCGTGTTCATGTTCGCGCACAACAAGGGGTATCGAGAGCGACAATGGATATGCCGAATCCATTGAACGCCAATGATCGTCGTAGACAAGGGTAGCCGTCCTTGCCGGATTTCGCCCATGACAAAGGTGATTGGCAATTACATGAAGAGGCTCCCTCACAACGGTCATTTCCTGTCATTTCGGGTCGTTTCGGGTCAATTCCCGGTCATTTTCCGTCATTTCGGGTCAATTTGGGAATTTCCGCAAACAACGTGTTTTCTGGGTTTTTCTGGGAACAACGTGTTTTTCCGCGCTATTTCTATGATGGTAATGAGGTCGACAGGTGCGACGTCGTCACTCGAAGGATGGAAGGGCTCCGCGGGTTTGATGTTGAGATCAAGTCCGGGAGCTGAAGGCGTTCTGAACACCAGCCCAACCTCAGCGCGGGGTTTGCCGCCCTCTATCTCGACAATCCACTGACGACCAACACCGGCCTTTCGTGCGAGGGCGTCCTGGTTGAGCTTGAGGGCGCGACGGCGTTCACGAATGACCAATCCGATTTCAACAGGTGTTCGAACCAGCATGGGATTCCTGTTTGTTGGCGAACAACGACAAGTGTGAAATGTCGCCGATCCGGACCACCCAGATTCATAAAACGTTCAATTTGAACGGGTACACGACACACATTGGGGAAAAAAGATTCGATCCCCTCATTTTCGTGTTGTCTTTCAACGCCTTACAAACAACGCAAGACTCTCTTGTTTCAGGCGATGACGGATACCGAGCACAAATCGCGGTGTGACTTACCCGAATTTTGGTGCAGTACTGTTTCGCCGGAAACGGCTGGTCCGGTGCTTGCGAACGTTCTCGGTACCTGACAGGCAATCCCGGTTACGCACGTCGTGTGCCGCACGATACTTGCCCGTGTGCATGACATTCTGATCAATGTCTCTGCCCGACTGGCATTGCGCCTGAAGGATGGAAATTGTGCATTCGACATGAGGGAAGGCGCCGAAACCGGTTGGTTCGCACGAGGTCGAAATCCGTTCGGGTTCAACCAGACAGTAGGTGAACTCTGTTGCCCGCAAATCGACGGCATGCAACTCTTCGGAATGGTCAGTGTTTCCCACTACAGTAGCCGTTATCTCAATCGTGCAGGTGAACGGCGTCGTGATGACGCGTGGATTTCCCGGCAGCTGACGTCACCAGAAACACGCTTCGTTCCTGTCTGGCATGGACAAAACCTTCTACATGAAGACAGAGCCGTCATGCTGCGTGCAGACGAAGCTGCATTTGCCTGTACGCCGGAATCACCGGAACCGATCTTTCTCGGCATTGACGAACAGGGTCCGGTTTTTGCAATTGATGTTTCCGGATTTGCCATCAGGAAAGAGCTTGAACACCGATGGGACGCGCGATTTGCCGAATTGTACGGGATTGCGACGCAACTCATCCGTCGCGATGCATCATTGCTTTCGCATGCGGCATGGCTCGTGCGCTGGTCGCGTACACACACATTTTGTGGAGCATGCGGAACAAAAACAAAGTCACTTGATGCCGGTCATGTCCGAAAATGCACCAACGACGACTGCGGCTTGCTCGCCTTTCCCCGCACGGACCCGGCTGTCATCGTTCTCACTGAAAATCAGGGGCGTTGCCTGCTCGCCAGGCAAATCGGCTGGCCCGGCAAGCTGCATTCATGCCTGGCCGGTTTCGTGGAACCCGGTGAGTCAGCCGAAGACGCTGTACTGCGTGAAATCAAGGAAGAGTCCGGATTGCTGGTCGGGAACATAAGATTTCATGCAACACAACCATGGCCCTATCCCTGTTCACTCATGCTGGGTTTCTATGCCACCGCACTCGATGACAGAATTGAACTGGATGGAGACGAGTTGGCAGAGGCTCAATGGTTTACGCCCGACGAACTCGTGAGCGGGGAAGCGGACATTGAATTGCCACGGCATGACTCAATAGCACGCAATCTCATTGACAACTGGATCTGCGTGCACACGGGGCAATCCTTGCCATCAAGACCTTGATACCGGTACCTTCATGCGTGTCACTGATCCGGCCAAACGCAAAAATCAGAGCAGTGCTGCGCTGGTCGGCGGATTTGGGAGAAAGAGATGAGTTGCCTCGAAGTCCATCAGATACCTGTTCTCGATGACAACTACGTCTATCTCGCGCATTGCCCGGAAACAGATGCCACGGCGGTTGTTGATCCCGCTGTGACAGGACCTGTTCTGGAGGCGGCTGATTCCCTGGGGTGGACGATAACGCACATTCTCAATACCCATCATCACGGTGATCACACGGGCGGCAATCTGCGGATAAAGTCCCTGACTGACTGTGTCATAGTCGGTCCACGGGCGGACCGTGACCGTATTCCCGGAATAGATGTAGAAGTGGATGAGGGCGACGAATATTGGCTTGGTAACGCGAAAGCGAGGGTATTCTTTGTCCCGGGTCACACACGCGGCCACATTGCCTACTGGTTTGCCGATTCCGAAGCCTTGTTCTGCGGCGACACGCTGTTTGCAATGGGTTGTGGACGACTCTTTGAGGGTACACCTGCCCAGATGTGGTCATCCTTGCAGAAGTTCATGGCGCTACCCGATGAAACGCGCGTCTACTGTGCACACGAATACACACAGACAAACGGTCGATTCGCCCTGTCCGTGGAACCGGAAAACGAACACCTCGTGGAACGAATGGCACGTGTAGACAGCCTCCGTGCGCAAGGTATTTCGACAATTCCCTCGACAATCCGGGAAGAGAGGGCAACCAATCCCTTCCTTCGTCCCGACAGCCCGCTGCTTCGCAAGACCATCGGTTTTGAAGATGCTGATACCTTGGCAGTGTTTGCAGAAACACGCGCACGCAAGGACCGCTTCTGAACTCCTGACAACTGCACGGTTTGCTCGTCCGTACACGACACGGCGGAAACCCGCATCAATCTGAATCGAGCGAAATTGCCTGCGTGCAGGCAATTGATCAGGACACCCTCCTCTCTTCCCGATCCCGATCACGGAACAATATTTGCCGAGTCCACGGATGTACTGTTCCAGAACACACCGCATGGACAAGGAGACATTCGGGTGGAACAACGCTGATGTCTGGCGTTCGTGGATTTCCTGAAAGGTCATGCAACCAGATCTTGTTCCCGTGCCGTCCCATGGGCAGATTATGTTTTCAGAGCTTGACGTTCACTTTGACCCTTTTCCGGGCGTGAGTGATCGTTTCGACGTTCGTGGAACTGACGTCGGTAAGCGCCTGCGTTCTCCCTGCGGCCTGAAACGTCACCGAAGAACATTTGCAATAAACGAGAAACAACAGGGTTGACCCAAATTCGGATAATCAGCGGGTGTGCGTTCGGTCTGTTCGAGATCCTGTCTTGATGAAGAATTCTGGACATTCCGGGAAAGTCCGCCTTTTGCCCTCCCGTCATCTACAAGGGGATCCGTAAACAAGGGTCTCATTCAACAGGAAGAGATTGTCGTACATTCACTGTTGCGTTCCGGTATGTGCAAACAGGCGCCAGGTTCTGAAAACCCTGTCGTCACTCGGCGTTGTGGCTACTATCGCACCTGCGGTGCAGGCAGAGAACGGCGAGCACGCCACCTTCTTCGGATGGGCCGGCCATGACGGCGCTGTCCGACCAGAATTCGAAATTGTCGGCAGACGGGTTTGCGACAGGTGTCGGCGTGAAGTGACGATCGCATCGATGTATTCGACGCGGACACCTTCGTTGCTCGTGACATGCTTCGGCGCGACATCCGCCCGATGAGCGCCGGCCAAGGCTGGCAAAAGGAATGAACCATTACCGGCGCTGGTCAGACGCTCCGGTCGCAATTGATTCAGTTTCGTTTGAATCGTTGTCTGTCAGTCGGCGAAGTAGCGAAAGCAACCATGTTGATCTTGCACTGTGTCGCTCGGTAATCACTCTCACCAAATCCATCATTCACATCGTCGTATCTCGGTTTCAGACAACATGAAACGGGAGCATGGACGATCCATTTACCAGATGGATTTCCCTGAACCGGGTAGTCCGTAGTCTGTCCATGAGTCGCTGACCTTCGCAATGATCTCGTCACACATGCGAATTTTCGTGCCCCACGTGCGGTCTGTTTCGCCAGCGAATTTGTTGGTCGCATCCAGACCCATCTTTCCGCCAAGGCCTGAAACCGGACTCGCAAAATCCAGATAGTCTATGGGTGTGCGTTCGGTCAGCACTACATCGCGCACGGGATCCATGCGTGTCGAAATGGCCCAGATTACGTCCTTCCAGTCGCGGACATCGATATCATCATCCACGACTATGACGAACTTTGTGTACATGAACTGCTGCAGCCATGACCAGATTGCCATCATCACGCGTTTCGCGTGGCCCGCATATGACTTGCGAATTGAAACAACCGCGACACGATAGCTGCACCCTTCTGGCGGTAACCAGAAATCAACGATCTCGGGAAACTGCTGCTGCAGAAGCGGGACAAAGATCTCGTTGAGTGCTTCCCCGAGTATGCTTGGTTCATCGGGTGGTCTACCCGTGAAAGTCGAGAGATAGATCGGCTCACGCCGCAACGTCATGGCCGAGATCGTGAATACAGGGAACCTTTCAACTGCGTTGTAATATCCCGTATGGTCACCGTACGGGCCTTCGTCACCGTATTCGTCAAGCGAGACGTGACCTTCCAGAACAATTTCTGCTTCGGCTGGCACCTTCAACGGTACGGTCTTGCAATCAACCAGTTCGACACGCTGATTCCTCAGAAGACCCGCGAACTGATATTCACTGAGCGTTTCGGGTACGGGCGTCACGGCTGCAAGAATTGTTCCGGGGTCGGCGCCGAGAACAACTGCAGCCGGCAACGGCTCGGGTTTTCTCTCCTTCCAGCGTGCATGATGTTGTGCTCCACCTCGATGCTTCAACCAACGCATGAGAGTTGTGTTTCGACCGGTTACCTGCATCCTGTAGATACCGAGATTTGGTGAGTCACGCGTATCGCCACCTGGCCCCTTCGTGACAACCAGCGGCCATGTGATCAACGGTGCAGGTTCGTCAGGCCAGCATGTCTGGATCGGAAGCCTGGCGAGATCTACATCTTCGCCTTTCAGAACGACTTCCTGGCATGGCGCCTTCTTCACCGTCGACGGCTTCATGGTCAGAACATTGCGAAGCAGCGGCGCCATCGCCAAGGCCTCGCGCCATCCCGAAGGTGGTTCCGGCTGGCGCAGAAATGCGAGCAATTTTCCAACTTCACGCAGTTCGTGCGGTTCGCGTTGCAGAGCCGCTGAAACACGCCCAACGGTGCCGAACAGATTGACAAGGACCGGCATATCCCATCTGGAACCGTCTTGGGTTGCAACCTTTTCGAACAGAACTGCCGGACCGCCTTCAGCGAGCAGCCGGGTTTGAATTTCCGTCATCTCGAGAACAGGTGAAACCGATGTATGAACTCTGATGAGTTCGTTCTCCTGTTCGAGCTTGTCGATGAAGTCCCTCAGGGATTTAAATGCCATGCCCGCTCTGTCCTGTTGTCTGCACCAGAAAGACTGACACCATAACGCGATCATGCCGCCGTCGCCTGATTCTATCGAGTCGCATTGCATCACGGTCCCATCGAAGTGGCATAATCACATTCAAGGAATGCGAACCGACGTGCACCTTGTTTCCGGATCAATCCGGAACGGTGTCGGAATTTCCACCGACAGGAGTCGAGTTTGAGTCGGCATCCGGGCATGATAGAGAACCGGCGTTCGTTGATGCGGAAGGAGATTCGCTGTGTCACAGGATGTGAAGAACTGGGGTGACCATGCAATCACCGCTATCGACCTGCATTCACTCCCTGACGAGATTACACATGCCGGTGTCACAAGTTTCCTGCGTCGCCCGTATCGAAAAGGGCTGAGAGAAGCCGATATCGCGATTGTTGGCGTCCCATTCGATACGGCGACAACCAATCGACCAGGTACACGGTTCGGACCACGGGGCATACGGGCAGCGTCATCCAACCTTGCGTTTGAACAACGGGTGTACGGATGGGATTTTCATCCCGTGAAGGAGGCAAAAATTGTCGATCACGGTGACGTGGCCTTCGATTTCACGCAGCCAGCCGGGGTTCCTGCCGAAATTGAAAAATATGTCGCGTGGATGATCGAACAGGATGTCTCGGTCCTCTCACTTGGCGGCGATCACTTCATTACATGGCCGCTCTTAAGAGCCCACAGTCCGCAGTACGGCAAGCCGATTTCGTTGATTCACTTCGATGCACATTCCGATACCTGGGCTGATCATACGGAAGACGGCATCAATCACGGCACAATGTTCTGGCATGCGACACGGCAGGGATTTCTTGATCCGTCCCGGTCAGTTCAGATTGGCCTCAGAACCGTCAACGAAGACACGATGGGTTTCAATGTATTTGATGCGCCCTGGGTCCACCGCAATGGCCCGGAGGCAGTCGTTTCCGAAGTGCGCAGGATCGTTGGCGGCAACACGGCCTACCTCACATTCGACATAGATTGTCTCGATCCTGCCTATGCTCCCGGAACCGGAACACCGGTTTGTGGCGGACTTACCACGCATCAGGCGAGAGAAATACTGCGCGGGCTCCTTGGTCTTGACATCGTTGGAGCTGACCTCGTGGAAGTTGCGCCAAACTATGACATCAGCGAAATCACCGCACTTGCAGGCGCAACACTCGCGCTTGATTTTCTCTGCCTGCTTGCCAGGGCGCCAACACGGGTTCGCAAAATCAAGGAAGCAATTCAGTCATAACGGCTGTTGCAGGCCGTATCCGATGGATCTCACCACACCGCGCACATTCTGTGATACCGGTTCATTGCCGTATCAACGGCGTCGTCGTCCGGTTTCTGTATTGCGCACAGGGTGAGGCAGTCACCTGATACGGTGCAGACCACAGGCAGGTTGAATCGCGCTGTCCACGACGCCCTGTGGTCAATACGCGAACCCGAACGCGCTGCAGGTCAACAGCGATACATGAAGTCGTCCATGCCGTTCATGGGTGTCAGGGTGCCGCTGATGAGAAAAACCGTTCGCGCAGTTTTCAAGCAACATGCACCCGCGGACGCCGTCGCGTGGCACGCTTCGATCCTCGGCATGTGGCGCGATGCAACTTTCCGCGAACAACGATATGCAGCGATAGAACTTGCCGTGGACAAACGGTTTTCGCAATGGTTGGACATGGACACTGTCCCCGTGCTTGAGGAACTCGTTGTCGACGGTGCGTGGTGGGATTATGTCGACCGAATCGCACCCGCCGGTCTCGGTTACATTCTCGCCACCGAACCGGTGGCCATGGCCGTCAGGATGCGCATCTGGGCACAAGACGTGAATATCTGGCGGCGGCGTGCTGCAATTCTGTGTCAGCTTGGTCGTAAGGAACGAACGGATCTGAGATTGCTGCATGATTGTTTGGACGCGTGCCTGGATCATCAGGAATTCTTTGTACAGAAAGCCATGGGCTGGGCACTCCGCGACTATGCGCGCACCGATCCCGATGAAGTTCGACGGTATGTATCCGAACGACACGATCAAATTTCGACGCTTTCGCGTCGCGAGGCGCTGAAACACCTGGCCTGACGAAACAAGGACCATACGACAACCTTCGTGCACAAGGATCACCTGACTGAAACTGTCAGGGCATGTTTCGTCGCCCACGTCACGGGGCAAAATCTGTTCCTCCGCCATTCGAACCACCGGTCACCTGCCGATTACGCGTGCCAGGCGCTCCATGATCGCTCTTTATCCAGGCGATCAGCCACACACTTGTTGTCGAGAACACCCCCCTTGGTTTTCAGGGTTCTTCCAATCACACCTGAATGC
Organism: Alphaproteobacteria bacterium; assembly: GCA_965200745.1. Classification (GTDB taxonomy): domain Bacteria; phylum Pseudomonadota; class Alphaproteobacteria; order SP197; family SP197; genus SP197. The sequence goes on along the minus strand of CBDAUZ010000001.1, from coordinate 1,199,214 downwards.
GCAGTGTTCAGCCCTGACAACATGAATGGCGTTTGGCGGATTTACCTGGGAGACTGGATGGCCATTCGATGAGGTCGGGATTCAAGCGTTCTCCCTACGCCTCCCATGAGGCGCAGGTGAATTCTGTCGCCGACACGCGATCAAACATGTTTTCGGGAGCGAACCTGCAGGAGATACACCTCACAAGTCGATCTTGTGCCGCAACTGCAGGTTATCGGGCGACGGCACTTCTTCACGAAGCCATTGCACGCGAAATCACGTAATCGGTGACGTCCTCAAAGTAGTTGCCGAGTTCATTTTGAAGCGTTTCGAATTCCGGCCACACCATACGATCGAATTCCCGTTCGCGTGCGCGAATCATGACTGTCGTGTGTCGCTGCCGTGCGTACCGGAATGGTTTCAGACCGTGTTTGCAGCAAACAGCAATGAACAGATTGACACCACCACATGTCGGGAAAGGTGAACTTCAATTCAATTTCCGACTCACGTTTCCTGTCGAACTTGCCGAGTCGCCCTTGCAACCGGTCCATGGTGGCCGCAGCGGCGGCGCGCTCACCCGGGTTGGAGGCTCTACGGAACAAAGCGTCCACCTTGGCAAGTTTCGCCCGCAAATTGCTGTCATCGTTCAAGATCTGACGTGCACATCTACGGACCAGTGTCCATGTCAGCTGTTCGTGCTTTCACTTTCGAAATTCATGATCCACGGTGTACCGAACCGGTCGGTGAACATCGCAAAGCGTTCGGCCCAGAATGTGCTGTGGGGTTCGATCTCGACGGAAACGGCATCGGTCGCAAGAGCTTCATGTATTCGATCGAACTCGGCACGGGACGTCGGCGAGATTGCGACCCGAAAACCCTGTGGTCTTTCATACATCTCGTCAGGTAAATCTGAAGCCATGACAGTTACCTGACCGAGTTGTACCGACATGTTCATGACAAGATCGGCACCGCCCGCCATACGGTCTTCACTCGGTGCGTCACTGTTCATGAGGACATTTTCAATCGAGCCACCAAGGACCTCGACGTAATGGCTCATCGCTTCGTAGCAATTACCTTTGAAGAACAAGTAGATGATCGGATTCATCGGGATTCCAGTTTTCGGTCTTGTGAACAGGCAAACACCTGCATGCAGCGAATGGTCGGCGTACCCGTCGCAGCAATCTACACGAACATTCGATGGAGGTTCTGTTGACTTCTGTCAGAACACGACTTCTCGCTCGCATCGCCCAATCTCTATCTGCGATATCATGATCACGTCCTCTCAGTGACGAAGAATGGTCTGTCACCCAGAAAACAGCAAAAACCGGTCATTCGCATGATTCTTCGTCGTGGGGACAATGAAGCAACCTGATGAATGACAATTCTGGAACAGTCCGGCAGCCCAGGATTCATGATCGCGACATAAACTGATTGTAAGCGTTCCGTTGGATTCCGGGCCTTGGAGGACACAGCCGAAACGCAAACATGACCACTTCGCACCTGCAGCCAATGGCTCTACAATCGGAAACGTCAGGATCTCATCCTGCTTGTCGCTCCGTCTCACACTGATTGCCGCGCTATAGACACTGATGAGTGATCGATATGCTGTCTATTTTGTTCCAGCGAAGGACAGCGCGCTCGATCGATTTGGCGCCGGCTGGTTCGGCAGAACATCACAACGTGAACAAGAACGGAGGCTCTCCGTTCCCGGCATATCAGACAGCGAGAGAGATGATTTGACCCGGGTGCCGCGAATTTACGGTCTCCACGCAACGTTGAGACCGCCGTTCGTACTGGTTGAAACTGCAGACTCGAACGATGTCGAGAGACGGGTTTCATCAATCGCCAGACAAACCGGTGCGTTCGAGGTTCCCGCGCTCGTTACAGGGTCAACCGGTGGTTGCTTGACGCTCAGTCTCAGTCATGCGTGTGCGGAGGTTGAACAACTCGCAGCGTATTGTCTTCGTGAGCTCGATGAACTGCGCCGTCCTCAGGAAGGGTCAGATTGCGAGCGTTACCGTGCGTACAGTCTGTCCGAACGCGAGCAGCACCTCTTCGCACGCTGGGGTTATCCGTGGGTCCTGGATCGTTTCGTGTTTCACTTCACACTGACATCCCGGATCGATCGAGAGAAGCGAGAGCGCATCGCACGGGCACTCGCCCCACAACTGGACTCCATCGTCGGGATCCCGTGGTTGTTCGACTCAATCTCCGTTCTTCGCCAATCCGAACACGGTGGTGTATTCGTCGAGATCTCCAGACATCAACTCGGAGGTGCTGTGTGACAGGACGACTTGTATTGGTCGCCGGCCCCAGTGGATCCGGCAAGGACACGCTTCTCGATGGCGCACGAAACGAACTGGCCAATGACTCACGGTTTGTATTCACCCGACGCACGATTACACGAAGACATGACGCCGGTGGGGAAGATCACGAAAGCGTCGATGAGAACGAATTCTCCCGGCGCAGGAATGCCGGAGAATTCTTGTTGCACTGGCGGGCGCATGGGTATGCATACGCCATCCCGATTTCGGTGAAGGACGTCCTTGCATCAGGTCGCCATGTGATCGCAAACGTTTCGCGTACGGTTGTTCGCGGTGCAGTTGATTCCTGTCCCGACGCGAGATCTGTTCTTGTAACCGCGCCACCGGATCTGTTGCACAGGAGACTCACGGCTCGTAACCGCGAGACCGACGAGGACATTCGCCAACGCGTGGCTCGTGCAACAATGCTGGAAAGCCTGGTCCAATTCGACCAGGTCGTGGTGAATGATCGATCCGTCGACGAAGGAATCGCACATTTCGTCAATTCACTGCATGTCCTCACGGGCACAACCCCACAGAATTCTCGCAACGGAACCAGTCTCGCGGAGTGACGAATACGAAACCGGTAGAGTCAGCAAGGTGACTTTCAATCCGGGATCAATTTCGGCCCCCCATTGGTGAGCTGGGTCATGAACCCGAAAAACAAGACAGATTGACAGCCGCTGCGCGTTGCCAAGAGAGGATGCAGACGGGAAACGCGCCTTCGTCAAAGATGTTGAACCGGAAAGTCACCAAAATGGAGAATTCGACATGTCACTGAAGTCATCACCTCCGGAGGCGTACAAGGAACTGGTTGCGTGGGATCCACCGGCGTACGGGCAAATCGGAATGCGGCCCGAACTGCTGGGACTTCCGGCCGACGATGAGCGGTTATGGGTGAAGATCGAGGATAACGTCTGGTTCCGCCCCCTGTTTTTCGACATGACGACAGGAACGCATTGCGAAATTCTTCGTGTCAGGCGTGGTGGCGTGCTCAGCCGTCATCGCCACCCGACCCCGGTCCACGGCTATGTCATCAAGGGATCATGGCGATACTTCGAGCACACATGGGTCGCGACCGAGGGGAGCTATATCTTCGAACCGCCTGGTGAGGAGCATACGCTTACGGTCGACAGTGATGATGAAATGCAGACATTCTTTATCGTTGATGGCCCGGTTCTTTATGTCGACGACAACAACAAGGTCATTCATGTCGAAGACAATGTCGGATTGATCGAGACATGCCGCGAGCATTTTGCGAACAACGGACTCGGAGCAGATTTCGTCGACCAGCTCATTCGCTGAGACGGTGAGATTGTGCCGTCGTCGCAGTCAGGCCTCTCGCGACGTCATGCGACGGATTTTCAATCGATCACGGAATCTCTCCGACATGTCAGCATCAACGCTCACCCTGGACGCATCGATTGAACCGGTTGTGTTACCGGGTGTCTGGCGGGATATTTGGGTCATGGCCGGTGGATCAGGATCCAAAAACGGCAACCGGTGTTCCCAGAACTTCGCGTTTGACGGTTACTCCCAACCCCGAAGCAGTTGGCGCAATGACACCACCATACATGACCGGGGCGTCAAAATTAGCGGTTTCCAGTGTCACCATGTCACGGCAATCGAGAACACAGCGCAAGTTCCGTTCCGGCACGGTCTGACCCAGATGCACGATTCCGGCAAAGGCCAATGCTGAACCCACCGTATCCTGAACACTGATTGTCAGACCGGCCGCCAAAGCGATATCCCGCTGCCGACGTCCGGCGGAAAGGCCTCCCGCCTTCGAAATTTTCAATCCGATACCGTCTGCTGCGTCCAGCGCAATCAATCGCGCGATGTCTTCGTCCTGCTGCACGAGTTCATCCAGAACGATCGGGACACTGCAGCGCTGACGCAAGCTGAGTGTCTCTCGCCAGGTTGCGCAGGGGGCTTCGAGTACAAAATCCAGATCCTGTGGAACCATGCGGAGCATCCGAAGCGCGGTTTCCGGAAGCAGACCACCGTTCGCATCGACAAGAAAGTACTCACCCGGGCGCCGATCGGCGAGCGAGGCCTTGATGCGTTCCGCGTCCAGCGCCGGTCCGCCCTCGCGATCGCTTGCGCCGATCTTTATGGAGTGCCCCCGGTATCCCCGTGCGCGATGTTCCGCGACTCGTGCCCGCATGGCGTCCGGCTCCCCGGCGTAGATTGAGGAGATGATGGGCATCCTCAGGTTCGTGCTTCCACCCAACAACTCGCAGACCGGAAGGCTCACCGACTTGCCGAATATATCCCAGCATGCGATGTCCAACGCCGCCTTGGCATGGTTGTGACCAACGAGTGCCTGATCCATGACCTCATTGATGCGGTCGACCTGACGTGGGTCGCGGCCAATCAGATATGGTGCGATTTCGGCCACTCCGGCACGTACGCCACGAGCGTGAGCGGCGATGTAAGTGGATCCGAATGGCGTGCTCTCACCCCATCCTTCTGTACCGTCATCTGTAACCATACGAATGATCGAGGCATCGAAACTGCGATACTCTCGTCCGCCCGATAACAGATAGACGCCGCCAGCGTACGGCAGGTCAACCTGGTAGACTTCAATACGTGAGATTTTCATGATGTGACTGACAACAGGAGAGGCAGCGCTTCCAGGGAGTACCCCTTCTTGGAGAATGCGTGCGTCTGTTCCGCGACATCACATGCTGCAACAGATCTTGCTTCTTTGGCTTCGACGCAAAACATCAGGTTTTCAGACACCTCGACAGTTCTCAGCCGCAACTTCACCCGGCTGCGGATCAGCGCAGACCTGGAATGATATCAATGAACAATGCGGAGATTCGCCTGTTCGTCAATCGCTGCCGATGGTCGTGGAACAGCGACATGCAGCAAAAACGCACGGTATGAAGGATTTCTCGATCCATTCATTCGCTGAACCAATGAACGGTGAATTGTCGCGGTGAGGTTGAAATGTCGGGCATCATCCGCGAATAAGGGCACGCATGGCGTATTACTGGATTGCAAAAAGTGATCCCGTCGTATCGCACGACTATCCCATCGCCATCCATCTGGTTGCGTATGCGAACGCAGGTAGATATATCCTGTCCAAGTGCCGGTCTCGTTTGAACAAATGACAGGGGAGAGGCATCGTGTGCGGAATTGCCGGAATTCTTCTCAAGGGTGAGTCTGCCGGATTCGATACCGGTAAGGCGCTCATCAACATGCTCGACGGCTGTCAGCACAGAGGCCCGGACTCGACCGGATTTGCCCTCTACGACGATGGCGACGACGGAACGCTGAAACTGCGTTTTCACGTTGGTACAGATAACGAGGCTGGCGACGCCATTGCCCGTATCTCGGACGTATTCGAGGAACATGGCGCGGAAGTTCTGGAAGAGGAACGGATCGGTGGCAGCTACCGGGTCGTCATCAGGTTCAACGGTAACCTGCAGCGGTTTGCCTATGCTGTCGAACATGCCGCAAAGGTGTTCTCGATCGGCGAGAGTCTCGAAATCGTCAAGGATATTGGCAGCGCCCATGATGTTGACGACGTCTACAACGTCCAGGTTTTCAAGGGCTCTCACGGTCTCGGACATGTACGTCTCGCAACCGAATCCGATGTCGAACCGGAGGCATCGCATCCCTTCTGGGCCACTGGCTTCTCTGATGTTGCGATCGTCCACAATGGCCAGATCACGAATTACTGGAAAATGCGGCGCAGGCTTGAACGACGCGGTTACGCGTTCGTCACGGATAACGACAGCGAACTGATTGCAGTCTACCTCGCCGATAAACTCAGTAACGGCGTACCCCTCAAGGAGGCACTCGCGTCATCCATTGATGACATGGACGGCACATTTTCGTTCCTTGTCTCGACTCGCAACGAAATCGGATTTGCCAAGGATCGGTTGGCTGCCAAGCCAATGATCATGTTTGAGAATGACGATCTCGTCGCCATTGCATCCGAAGAGGTTTCCCTTAACCGTCTGTTCCCGGGACGCGCGCTTGATACGCGTGAACCGCCTCCTGGAAGCTACAATACATGGTCACGATCGATCTGAAGGGCGTTTCGACGCGCGATGCAAACAACCAGATTCGGGAAGCTGCCTCACAGGGAGAATCTGTCGAGGTCCTGAATCCTGACGCCCGCCACCATATTGGCGTCGGTGTCATTCATCCGGTTGATATCACGATACGCGGCTCGGCAGGCTACTTCTGCGCCGGGTTGACTGATCTGCCGCGATTTCACGTTGAGAGCAACGTTGGCTGGGGTGTTGCAGACAACATGTATCGTGGTTCGGTGGTGGTTGGCGGCAATGCTGGTGCCATCGCCGGCGTGGCTATTCGCGGCGCCGAACTTGTGATCAAGGGAAACATGGGTTCCCGTGCCGGACAGGTCATGAAGGAAGGCACGCTCCTTTGCTGCGGTAACGCCAATTTCATGGCCGGTTACATGATGTACGGCGGCCGGATGATCATACTCGGCCAGTCCGGTGAACGCCTCGGCGAGGATATGACGGGTGGCGAGATATTTCTTGGCGGAGATCTTGTCTCGCTGGGGTCCGATGCCACGATCGTCGACACCGACGAAGCCGAAATTGACGAAGTGCGCGCGTTTCTCGATCGTTATGAAATCCCGTTCAACGGCTCGTTCCGCAAGATTGTCAACGCCGGCAAGAAACTCCGGTACGGAACTTCAGAGCGCCAGATGCGCTCAATCCCGTATTTCAACTTTTCCGGCAACAGCGATTACTGGAACCACAAGGTCCAGGAAGATATCTACATCAAGTCACAGATCGGTCGATACCGGGTTCGCGGTTACGGCGGTGCACGCGAGTTGCCGCATCTCACTGATATTGCATTCAGCAAGGACATCCTGCTCGAAGACATCGGTGACAATCCGGTTGCCGACGTCAACATGCATACGCTGATCGGCGGGAAGAATGGGGCCAAGCCTCTCGACCTTTCGATGCCGGTCCTGATCGCACCGATGAGCTACGGTGCCCTTTCCCGTTCGGCAAAGCAGGCGGTCGCAATTGCATCGGGAATGGCGGGAATCGCGGAAAACACCGGTGAAGGCGGCATGAGTGATGCCCAGCGTGAGTCGGCCGGCCAGCTGATCTTCCAGATGCTCGGTGGACGGCTGGGCTGGAACATTCACGACATGAACCGCGCCGATGGTCTGGAAATCTACATTTCGCAGGGTGCCAAGCCGGGGTTTGGCGGACAGTTGATGGCAAAGAAGGTCACCAAGGAACTTGCGGCAATCCGTGGGATCCCGGCGGGCATCGACTTGCGTTCACCCTCTCGTCACCCCGACATTCTTGGCGCCGACGATCTTGTCATCAAGGTGGAAGAGCTTCGTGAGGCAACCGGGTACCGCATCCCCGTGAGTGTCAAGCTCGGCGCCGGCCGGATCCACGACGACATCAAGATCGCTGTCAAGGACGGTTTCGATTTTGTCGAGCTCGACGGCATGCAGGGTTCTACAGGTGCCGGTGGCGCTGAGGTCATGGAGTACGTGGGCATTCCAACGATTTCTGCAATCTGCGAAGCGGAACGCGCCCTGGCAGAAATTCGCAGACGTGATGATGTCGAGATCGTCCTGATGGGCGGCCTGCGCGACGGAGTCGATGCCGTCAAGGCGATGTGTCTGGGAGCCGATGCAATCGCACTCGGGACCGCCGCCATCATTGCCGGCGGGTGTATCGCATGCATGCAGTGCCATATTGGCCAGTGTGTCACGGGAATCGCGACACAGGATCCGGAACACGAAATCCGTTACAAGCCACTCATCGAGGCACAGCATATTCATACATTTCTCGAGAGCGTGCGCTGGCAAATTGCAGCGATTACCAAGGCCCTGGGATACGACGATGTTCGTGGACCATGTCGCGGCGATCTGGTCGCCCTGACCGAGGAGGCCGCTGAAATTACCGGACTGCCTTACCGTCCGGAACGTCGCGATTTTTCGGCACTTCAGGGGGCAAGTTCCCAGGTCATCCGAACATGACGTCTACAGATCTCGAACTGCCACCTCCCGAGTTGGCCGACGATACGGGAGACAGGCACTATGTGCCGGCGCCATGCCAGATTGCATGTCCGGTCGGAACCGATGCGCCGTCCTACATCGGCTACATCTGGGAAGGAAAGTTCGAGGAGGCATTCGAGGCCATCACCGCCACGAATCCCTTCAGTTCGATTTGCGGGCGCGTCTGTGATGCGCCATGCGAGCCGGCGTGTCGACGCACTTCAAGTGACGGACCGTTGCAGATTCGCAACCTGAAACGCTTTGTCATGGACAAGCTCGGGATGACCTGGAAACCCGACGCTGCCGAAGTGACACGAACGGAAACCGTCGGAATTGTCGGCGGCGGACCAGCGGGTCTGGTTGCCGCACATGATCTGGCAGTCGCCGGTTACAAGGTCGATGTATACGAAATGACTGATCGTCCCGGCGGCATGATGATCTGGGGCATTCCCGCCTTTCGCCTTCCGCCCGGGACACTGAACGAGGACATGGTGAGACTTCACGCACGTTGTCCCGGGCTGACCATCCACACAGGAGTCGCGCTCGGCAGGGACATCACGCTCGACGAGTTGAAGTCGCGACACGATGCCGTCGGCCTCACCATCGGCTCGTGGTGGGGAAAGCTGATGGGCATTCCTGGCGAGGATGACGAACGGGTCATCGACGGTGTGGAATTTCTCCGCAAGGTCAACGCCGGCGAACGACCGCAAATGCCTGAAACAGTTGTTGTCATTGGCGGTGGTGACGTCGCGATGGACGCATGTCGCGCTGCGCTGCGCCTGCCGGGATGCAAATACGTCAAGGTTGTGTATCGGCGTGGCCCCGACGAAATTCCGGCGCGCAAGATCGAGTTGGAAGGTGCGATCGAGGAAGGGATCGAATTCATCTACAACACGCAACAGACCGAAGTGGTTGCGCAAAGTAATTACCTCGCACTTCGATGCATCAAGACGGGTGCCGGGGAACCGGACGAGGACGGTCGGCGTCGACCGGTTCCGATCGAAGGTTCTGAACACGATATTCCCTGCGGGATGGTCATCGCGGCCGTCGGCCAGTTCGGTGCATGCGATGATCCGTCCACCAGAAAACTCATGGATTCCGACAGGGTTCGTACTTCGTGGGATACGATGCAGACAGATGAACCCGGTGTGTTTGCTGCGGGAGATGGCGCATTCGGCGGATCGACCATTGTCATGGCGATGGGACACGGCCAGCGACTCGCCTACTACATCAAGGCCTTTCTGGAAGGAAACGGGGAACCCGTCCCGTACCGCACACCGTGGCGAACCCGGCGTGTACCGGTGGCACAGGATCTCAAATGGGAACAGTTCAGTGTTCACCATCCGCCTTTTCATGGCGTAGGCGAGAATCCGATCGAGTTTCCGGAGATTGAGTCGACATATACCTGGGAGGAAGCCCGCAACGAAGCGGCACGCTGTTACCGCTGTGATGCAGAGACCGGGTCAGCGGATTACTCCGTACAGAATCGCGAGGACATCTTTCTCATGGCGCGGATGCGTCCAGAAGACCGTGAACGACAGGTCCGCATGCTTGCCAAGCGAATTCAGCCCCGGTCCAACCCGTTTCCCGGAGACCGCCCGGCAACCATCGACGATCTGGTCTTCCTTCCGGCAAACCTGTCACGTCTTGTCATCGATCCCTACAGGGAAGCCTGCAAGGTCTCGACGGATCTTGGCAACGGGCGCATGGATATTGCGCTTCCGTTTTTCGTAGCCGGTTTTGACGATGTACCGGTCAACGTACAGGAAGGTATTGCACGTGGAATATCCGGCACCTCAGCTGGATACATTGGTCGACGCCGTGTCGGGCCGGATATTCCGTGGATGCAGGTTGTTGGCGGGCAGGCATCGGAAGCCTCACCGGACGCAGAGGCTCTTGTCTACGAATGTGGAAACCGCTGGCGGTCACCGGTTTCCCTGAATCGTCTCCACGAAAACCAGCTCCTTGGAATCGCGGTCGCGCCAGGTGATGATCTCGAATCGGCCGTGCGATACGGCCTGGACAATCAGTTCGACCTGTTGGTACTGGCCGGTAATGGGCGTTTGACTGACAACTGGTCCGAATTGTCGGGTTCACCGGATCTGTCCCTGATGCGTGACACGATCAGCCTCCTGCGCCAACTCAACATGGAAGAGGAAATCGACATCCTCTGGCACGGAGGACTGCGTTCCGGAACCGATGCGGCAAAGATGATTGCAATGGGTGCGAAGTCCCTGGTCATTGGCATGCCCATCGCGTTAGCCGCAGGAGGAGAGATCCTGGGTGAACGAGAGATACGGTTCGCCCCTGACCTCACGGTTGATGAAAGAGCGCAGGCGGTCGCCAATATTCTCAAGTCAATTTCCGGGGAATCTTCAATGATGGCCCGTTGTACCGGAAAGACGAACCTGCACAATCTCGAACCGGAAGACTTGAGGGCCTTGACGCTGGCAACTGCACAGGCAACCGGATTACACATCGCAGGCAGACACTGACCGCTTCGTCAAAGGCGTTTGGAATTCGCCTTCACGACAACAGGCGTTCCGGTTCGCAGCACCCATGAATTGCTGAATGTGTTGTTCCCACGCTTGTTCCGATCAGATCGATCCCGCACGACAATGTTCGCCGTTGTTCAAGACCTGTCCGCCCACACAGGTGGGTTCAGGATTCCTGTTCGCACACTTAAAAAACATGTCTGAACGACGCCGCGTGAAGAGATCAGGGAAGGCATCGACGGTTCATTCGGTCTGAAACCTGATGGGGTGAATCAATGCCCGACGTCGCCGCAATCCGCATCGGCGTGTTTACTTGCGACGCTGCGCAGGTTGACATCCGGTCACAGTGGATCGCAGTGCAGACCAGAGACGGGTCATTGTCTCGGTGAGTTCGGCTCCTTCTGCGGCCAACAGGCGCGCCCAGACGCCGCAGTCATTCGGAAGAGTAGAAGCCGCCCCGTAAACTGTCGGCGGCGTATTCGAAAGCACATCGCGCAACGCTGCCAGCAGCATTTCCGGTGCCACGACATCACCCGCTCCGATGATCGTTCCTTGCATGCGGCCGACATTGTTCACGCCTGTCGTTCCGGCGAACCAGGCTGCGCCTTCAGTTCGATAGCGGTCAAGGCAACGAAGTCGTCCGTCACCACCGACAATCCGGGTTTCACCCGAATAGAAACCGAAGGGGCGACCAGTGCCTGCAGGATCATGGGACAAGAAACTGTCACCTGCGATAATGAAAGCATCGGGCGCAAGTTGAAGCGTGAGCGCCGAATGCAGACGACCCTCAGGAAAGAGAATGGTTGGATCAGGAACGTATTCCAGCAAGCTGCCGGGGCCACCCGACAGGTGTACCTGCTGCCGCGCTTCACCGTCAGGCATGCGATAGACGAGAGTTGAAGCCTGTGTCGTGACATGGGCACACGCGCCCGCCTCGGTTGAAATCTCCAGTTTCAGTCGGTCACCGGCATGGATGCCACCCGCGCTTGACTGGATATAGAGGGTGGCAAAGTTCGGGAGATCGGGGTCCAGATACTGAACCCTGCAGACATGAAACGGATAAGAGGCAAATTGCTTTTTGAGGTAACATTTCCCCGCAGGATCGCACGCAAAATCAGCCTGAAGACGACCACGTGTATGCGGTGCAACCCGTATTTCACTCGTCGAAGATGACATCGTGGAAAAGACGCTCTACCACGGCTCCGAGACCCTCTCCCGTTGCGCAATTCGTCAACAACACGGGTTTCCCGCCGCGTACTTCCAGCGCTTCGTTCTCCATACGCTGCAGATTTGCGCCGACCAGCGGTGCCAGATCAGTCTTGTTGATGACGAGGAGATCAGCACGGACAATTCCGGGACCACGCTTGCGGGGAATGTCGTCGCCGTCAGCGGTATCTATGACGAAAAGCCAGTAATCCACCAGGTCGAGCGAGAAGGTTGACGCCAGATTGTCGCCACCACTCTCAATGAGGATGACCGAGACGTCCGGTATGTTCACGATCAGCCGGTCTACTGCCTCGAGATTCATGGTCGGATCTTCGCGAATTGCCGTGTGGGGGCAGGCCCCTGTCTCTACCGCCAGAATCCTTTGTGGATCGAGAAGACCGCTGCGGCGCAGTCGTTCGGCGTCCTCCCGGGTGACGAGGTCGTTGGTTACGACCGCCACACTCGCACCTCTCGTTCCCAGGAGAGGTATCAAATTCTCGATGAGTGCTGTTTTGCCCGAACCTACCGGGCCTCCGATTCCGATCCGCGCAGGGGCCGGCGTATCCGATTGGAGTTGTGTGAGGCTCATATCGTGTTCCATACCGAAGCGGGTCTCTCGCAATCTGGAAACCCATTGCACAATGGCACTTCCTCAAACATGAGCCGGAGGAACCTCAAGGAATGATCAGATTCCGGAAAGAACTGCCGTAAACGATCCGGATTGTATCCGCCTTGTTCCAACCTCATCGCCCCCCGTATTCGAATGTCGTTCCAATAGTTGACCCCGAGCCCGACGCATGCGTCGAACATGGCAAAGGGAATATTTCTGTCGCGGAACAAGATGCACGGACATCATCGCAGCATGTAGCGTTGCGCCAACGGTAGCTCCGCCGCCGGCGCACACGTCGCGAGTTCACCATCAACCCGTACATCGAAGGTTTGCGGGTCAACCCTGATTTCCGGACATGCAGAATTGCGCAGCATATGATGTTTACTGAGTTTGCGGGTCCCACTTGCCGGTAGCAGGGGCTTTTTCAGACTGAGCTGTCCGGCGATGTCACCGTCGATCGCGCTGGGATGCACAAAACAAGCTCTGTGGGCGTCAGGATCATGTTCCGGTCCTCTTCGTGAAAAAATGCGAAATGCTCTTTTCCTCACAAGCGCAGTCCCCGTGACATCACGCTCACTGCCAACATTCGTTCCACGCGCTGCCATCGGATCGCGCGACCCTCAATTCGAAAAAAGACGGGTAGCCGCCGTCTCGTGACGCATGATTGCGATCTCGGCCTCGAAAGTCGACGACTGAAGCTCATCGAGTTCCGGGGGTGGTTCCTGCAACAATTCCGAGATGAGCAGCCGCATGTCGTTCAGGATACCCTGCGCACCGATGTGTCCGAGCATGCCAAGGCGCAGCGCCGCTCCGAGAACTCCGACGACGAATGTGTGCGCTGAGAGAAGTTCTGCCGCTGCAATACAAAGACCGACACCGTTCCAGACCAGACCCTGCACAACTGCAACGTGACCGGGGACCAGATCTGCTGTGACCATCGCGGTGTAACCTGCAGCGCCTGACGTACCCAGTGCAGTATGTACCTTGAGAAGTGCGCGACCGTTGCGACGCGAACCTTGACGAAGTTCCGTAGCCAGTGTCGAGGCATCAAGCAGAACATCCACACGGCCGACGGCTTCAGGATCAGGTGCTGCCTTGTGAGCTGCGACCAGCGCGCCCCGGTCGAAGGTTGCCCAGCGTACGCGCAACTGTCCATCGAGAAACGAGGAAACCTCCTGAACAGTCTCGATACGACCGTCTTCGTACAGTGTTTCCAGCCCATAGGAAAAAGACACGTTACCCGAAGGAAAGAAACTGTCGCCGTGCTGAAGCAGAGCGAGCTGATCAGGAATGTGTTGCATCTTCCTGAATCTCTCGAACCCGTCCGTTCTGTAGAAAGGGCGTAACGCGCGCACGATAGTCCTCAACCGGTCCTTCCAGCGCAATCAGTAATTGCATACCGTTGAAGCGTACGCGCCAGTGCAGGTTTCCGGCAAAGTAACCCAGTTCCAATGCCGCAGCTGTGTCACGAGGAGCGATAACGAGCCAGCGTTCGACCTTGAGGCGAACGACGACAGCGCGCGCTTCGTCAAGGACAAGAACCGCTCCGTCCTGCAGGTTCTGATCCCGGGACAGTGCAATGAGGCACTCGGTATTCTTGTCTGTATTGGCACGCAACCGTCGACGGTTTACGTCGTCACGTTCGAGTGTCAGATATTCCACAAGACCGTCGTGCTCGAGACGGTGCAAACGCTCGGCCAACTCGGAATCGCTGGCGTTTCCAAGCACACGGTGGATCCTCAGTGCCATTGCTGACCCACGGAAGAAAGGGTCCGGCATGCAACCTGAAACGACACCTTTCCTGCCCACTGCTCATTGCTGCGGACGTCTCGCGTGGCAGACGGCATCCTAGTTTTTTTAGTCACGTTCAAATGGTTCTTGCACCATTGTCGCGGGAAAACCGAAATCGCCCATGAGTCGTCTGTCGGGCAGGAATCCTGTGGCACCGAATTCCGAACGCGATGACTGCAAAGGGATTTCACGTCCTGAAGAAAACCACCTGACGTCGCGTACCGGTCAGTATGAGCAGTCTTGTCCATGCAGATTCAGGAGCTCGGGCGTCTGAGAGACTGGTGAACTTGCTCGCCCCGCGATCGGGCCATTGCCGCCATGATGCGCAGGATGCCAAGCGGGATGGCAATCGCGCAGGCAAGGGCGAAACTGACCGAAATTCGATAGACGCTGATACCGATATCAATGATGAACGCGTCCTGGGTCAGCAGCGACCAGAGGCCCAGAAGAACCTTTTCGGGTGGAGGCATGAAGAGACTGTTCACCCACTGGAAGAGGACTGCAGCCTCCCAGAGGAGGAAAAAGATGAACCAGATGGAGATTCCGAGCAGAACACGCGTACGGCCCGGTATCGGACGCTGAAACTCGAACCAGCGTTGCGTGCGGCGTGATCCGGGTCCGTTCACTGTTTATCTACCCGCACGCTCTGAAACTCGTTTCACTTCGTACACATCGCCTTCGAGGCCCGGGGATGTGACCTTGTCACACGGATCCACTTGTACACGAACCGTGTCCCTGGACTGCTCATTCTCTGTTGATCCCTTGCGTGGCGTCAGCAGGCTGTACGTGCGCGTTTGCCTTGCCCGAACAAGGTCCTGGCCGGTGCGTGTCGTCACGTGTGAAAGGTCGCTGTGGTCGTCCCCACTTCATGAGATTCTTGTAGATCGCGAGCGCCAGCATCGGTTCGATTGCAGCAATGTCAGCGCGTCCATAGCAATGGCTGAAAAGAAAATCCCTGAGTTCGGCACGGGATTCGCAAATCACCTCCACGATCAGATCGTAACGACCTGCCGAGAAGAGGATGAATGTTACTTCATCAAGATCCTCGAAACGCCGGCTCACGGAACGCGGGTCGATACCCGCGTTCAGTCGCATGGCAATCAGCGCATATCCCTCGTTGCCAAGGGCAACCGGATCGGCAACCCCGATAATTCGCAACACATCGGCTTCCACCATTCGATTGACACGCTTGCGCACAGTAGCCTCGGAAACGTCCAGGTCGCGCGCAATGCGCTGATAGGGCATGCGTCCTTCGTGTTGCAGTATCTCGATGATCTTGCGGTTGAGCGGGTCGCTTCCGAGTTCTCGTCGGTTTGGGCGATCCTCTCCTGTCCCGGCCACGACACCCCGGGATTCTTGTTCGACGGCCTGTGAATTTGTCTCGCGTTTTCGCATGAATTCCGTCCCTCAGCACCCAATGCTGCCGGAATTCGTCATGTTGTCAAGAAAATCGCACTGTATTCGAACTTGTGCCGTAATGAACACGACCTTGTTCCGGCCCGATACAGGTCCAGATGCGTAATGCCCGCTTCATCACAGTTTACTGACTGGTCCGACGTTCAGCGGCAGGCGAGGAATCGTGCGTAACGACACGGGTGCGGTTTGTTCCTGATCGCGCGATTGACAGGAGGACTCGGGCGATCGTCAGCAACGCCAGGTCAATTCCTGGGGAATCTTCAATAGTGGCCAGTTGCACAGGAAACGCGAACCTGCACAATCTTGAGCAGGTAGACAAAAGGGCCACAACGCTCACAACTGCACAAGCACCCGAATTACACATTACGGACCGCCGTTGACCATCAGTCTGCATGTGTCTGTTGTCACAATGCGTAACGAAAATTGACGCAGCTACGATAATGACGTGCTCTGGCTCTGCATCAGCAAGGACAGATTTCGCATGAGCAGACAGACGGCGTTACCGGTGATTGATGTGTCAGCTTTCCAGTGCGATGACGAGTCGGCGCAGTTATCCGTTGCAGAAGAACTTGGTCAGTCGGTTGTCCGTACCGGATTTGTTTACGTCAAGGGACACGGTGTTCCGGAATCACTGATTTCCGACATGCTGCGCGTCATGCGTGAGTTCTTTGAACTGGATGATCGTGAAAAGAGGCGGACAGAGCGCAAGGTCGGTACCTATCGCGGATACATTCCGACCATGCCGTTCGCAACACAACGCAATCGCAAAGCACCACCCCCGATTTATGAAGCATTCATTGTCGGAACCGAACTGGAGTCAGACGAACAGGTTCCACCGCATAGCCGGAACCTGTGTGCACCGAACCTCTGGCCCGAGAACCCGGTTGATTTCCGCGAGATTGCGATTGCGTACTATGAAACGGTCAGCGATGCCGCGATGCGGTTGTTGAAGGCATTTGCCATGGCGCTGGAGGTCGAACCCGACACCTTCGTGAACCAGTTTCATCGTCATCTCTCGAACACGTCATTACTGCATTATCCCGCTCGCCCCGATGCAATCGGACAACCTGCCGACGATGTGTTCCCGCACAAGGACACGAACACGATAACATTGCTGCACCCTGGCGAGGTCGGCGGGCTTCAGGTACAGAATCACGACGGAAGCTGGATTGACGTAACGCCACTGCCCGGTTGCCTGGTCATCAATATCGGAAATCTCATGGAACTCTGGTCCGGCGGACGGTTCCATTCCACGCTGCATCGCGTCCATCCGCCCCGGGAGCGAGACCGTTACGCAATCGGACATTTCTCCGTGCCGGATTACGATGCTGTCATCGCGCCCGTCGTTCCGCATGATCCCGATCGGGAATTTCCGCCGATCAAGGCCGGCGAGTCGCTGGCGGAATTCATTTCACTATACGATCCGCTCTGAAAAGACGTTTCCCTGAATTCGGCCAGAGGGTGTCAAACCCCCGTTCATCGCATCAGGTGAGATTTCGCTCGGCGTCACGATAGAGGCCGCGATACGTCATCCCGGGACACCTGTCATGCAACCGGTTTTCAGGGTTCCTTCCGCCAGAAAGTGACACGTATGTCAGAGGGCTGACAGGCTCTCCGCTAGACCCGATTCGAGTTTGCCATCTGGCCATGTTACGCTTTTCGATAATGAAAGAGAGAATTTCTGACTCCCTTTCCTTGGTACAGACCAACTGAAAGGACATGATCATGTTTTCACGTGATCCCATAGACCAGTTGCTATCGGGCCGGATGGGCCGCCGCGAGTTCAGTCAGGCGCTCGGTGCGCTGGGTATCGGTGTTGCAACCATGCCGCTTACCGCACAGGGAACCATGGCTGCCGAAGGCGACCCGCATTTCTTTACCTGGGGCGGATATGAGCATCCGGAATTTCATCAAGCCTACCTGGACAAGCACGGAACCGCGCCAAACATCACATTCTTCGCCGGCACAACCGAAGCGAAGAACAAGATTCTGGCGGGCTACAAGACTGATATCAGTCACCCATGTTCCGGTGGTGTCACCGAATGGTTTGCGTCTGGCATTATCGTTCCGTTCGATACAGGGCGAATGAAACACTGGAACGATTATTTTGATGACCTGAAAAACATCTCCTCGACACTCACATCTGACGGCGAAAACCTGTTCGTTCCATGGGACTGGGGCAATTCGTCCGTCCTCTACCGCACCGATCTCGTGGACATCGAGGAGGAATCCTGGGGATTGCTGTTCGACGAACGCTATGAAAACAAGCTTGCGACATATGATTCACCGCAAGCCGGCGTCCAGGTTGCTGCACAGGTGCTGGGTTATACCAATCTCACGTCATTGAACGACGATCAGCTCGAAGAGATCCGCAAACTCCTGACCAAGCAACGCGGACTTCTCCGTTTCTACTGGGAAAGCCAGTCCGAGGCCGGACAGGCCATGGTTGCCGGTGAACTGGTTGCGACATACGCCTGGAACGATCTCTACAAGACCGTTTCCGATGAGGGAATTCCGGTGAAATACATGTCGCCGAAGGAAGGTGCGCGCAACTGGGTCTGTGGCTTCGTGCTGACCCGAGAGGAAAATCGCGTGGCCAGTGACGACAGGGTCTATGATTTCCTCGACGCGATGATGTCGCCAGAAGCCGGCGCCTATCTTATCGACCGATACAGTTATGGCGCATCGAACGCCAAGGCGTTCGATCTCGTTCCGGCGGATCGTGTCGCCGAAGTCGGCCTGTCCGACCCGGAAGCATTCCTCGCCAAGGGAATTCTCGAACCCATTCCACCGGAATTTGACGAGAAATACGTCAATCTTTGGGAAGAGGTGAAGCTCGGGTTGTAGCTTCGGTGCGGTAACACCCCGCCACCCGATCGCACAGCGATCCCGTGCGGGGTGTACACCTGCGACGGCATACCGTCTGTAGGTGTGTCAGTTGCCCCAGTCGATGCAGGCCAGTCCGATCCCGGATTCCCCGCCGCCTGCGTAAAACAGATAATCGCCAAAGAGATGCGGATCGCGTAACTCGCGCAAACAACTGTGCGCGGTTCCGATCCTTGATGGCTGGACAGGCATCTTCCCTCCCTCCCAGGTCAACTCCGGTGAAAGGACAACAACCGGTTCTGAGAGTGTCCAGTCCGACCAACCCGCCCTGGTCTCGACATTGGCATGCCAGATCCGTTCGGGCGTATCGCCTATCAGGGTGAAGAAAGCATGGAGCTCTCCGTTGTGAATACACAAAACCGGATGCCGCGAGAAAAGACCGTTTCTCAGCGGATTTCGGAGAAACGAGGATCCCGTCTCATAGGGCCCGAATATGTCAGACGCCCGGAGAACCTCACCAGCCCAGGCGACAGCGATAACATCACCATTCCAGCGTATTGCGCGCATGTAGGGCGGCCCAAGATCACCGGTCACCTCGGTAAACTGCAATCCGTCATCTGAAATCGCGGCGCGGGTCGACTGTGTTCCGTCCGGGTTGAGTCCGTGAAACAGCATCACGAAACGACGCGCTTCGTGATCAACATGTACATCCGGTGACGCAATATGCGGGGGATAGAGGACACCCTGGAACTCGGCTGAAGTCCGCGAGAAGCCGGTCTGCGTCAATGACAGAACACCCGGCGTGTAGATTGTCCACGGTCCTGTCAATGCGTTGGAATACGCGAGTCGGATGTGGCGTCCCTCGTGATGGGCAAAGTACATGTAGTACATGCCGAGACCGTCGTGGAGCCATTCGGGAACCCGTATCACGCTCGGCCCATTGATGTTGCATCCGAGGGACGCATCGGTCCTGAAACTGATCAGTGGATCCCTACACAGTCTCGAAACCCGAACCATCGAGAATTCCTCGTCAGTTGATCCCAATATCGTGTTCAGCTTCGTGACCTGAAATTGCCGTTGCTCAAAGACCTGGTCCGAACAGATCGTAGATTATTGCTGCAATTTCTCCTTCCAGCGGAAACGACAGGAGACCGAGGACCGAGTAACCCAGAAGGAGCGGCATGATGTAGAACCGGAAGAGAAAGAAAAACCAGGCAACATAAAGCGGTACAAGCGGATCGATCAGAAAGCCGGGCGTGACAGGACTGAACACCCTGAGAACCGGATTTGTCAGCTTCACGAATGCCTTCATGAAAAAGAACTCGGAGTCGATCGGAAGAAACAGGTTCATTGCCGCACGACCCACAAGAGTCCACATGATCACACCAAGCAGATAGTCGACGGCAACAACCCAGACAGGAAGTACACTGGCAAGTGTCTGCATCAGATCGATCCGGTCGTATTGCTGGAATCAGACAGGGGCAGGACCTGTCGATCCTGCCCCTGTGAGGATTGTCAGATGACACTCAGGTCAGTTCGATTCTGCGATGATGGGTTTGCCCGTCGGAATACGGGTCTCGTCAACCATCGCCTGCATCTCTTCATCCGGCGCAGCCGTGATGAGTGAAACGACGACCATTGAGATCAACGAAACCGGCATGCCAATCAGGCCGAACCGCAGATGATCGATCGACCATAGCGGCGTTCCACCACCGTAGACATGGATCAGGTAGATCGTGCCCGCCGCAAAGCCGAGAACCATTCCGGCAATTGCGCCGGCACGGTTGGCACGTTTCCACCAGATGCCGAGCACAAGGGGGAAGAACAGACCCGAACAGGCGAAACAGAACGCCCAGGCAACTGCACCCAGAATACCTGTCAACTGCAGCGAAGCGATCAACGCCGCAGCCACACCGATCACCACGAGAAGAACGCGCGCCACGATGAGTCTGCGCTTCGTATCCGCATTGGGATCGACGATCTTGTAGTAGAGGTCGTGGCTCAACGCGTTCGCGATTGCCAGAAGCAGTCCATCAGCGGTTGACATCGCAGCAGCCATACCGCCTGCCGCAACGAGACCGGAAATAACATACGGCAGCCCCGCAATTTCCGGTGTTGCCAACACAACAATATCCGGACGCATGAAGAACTCGTTCAGCTGAACAATTCCATCTGCGTTCTGGTCGACAACAGCCAGCATGCCGACTTCCGTCCAGTTCCTGACCCATTCAAGATTGGACACATCATCGATTGCCTTGCCGACAACCGCTGTGGCCAGACCGGGATCGAGAAGCTGGAGCTTCGTCAGTGTCGCAAGTGCCGGCGCCGTGAAATAAAGGAGGAAAATGAAGAACAGTGACCAGCCCACCGACTTGCGTGCTGCACGCACCGACGGTGTCGTGAAGTACCGCATGAGGATGTGCGGCAGCGATGCCGTACCGGCCATCATGCAGAGAGCCAGAGTCACGAACTTCCAGGAATCCAGGCCGCCCTGCGGGTCAAAGTGTGGTGTCGTCAGGACACGCAAGCCTGCCACGGCGTCCATCGCCGCCTGCAAACCGTACTCGCCCTCGAGCTCCTTGATGCGCAGCGCAGCATCACCGTAACTGAAGTGCGGGATAATGCCGAAACCCTGTGCATTGGACATCCAGATGACGGGAACAAGGTATGCGATGATCAGCACGATGTACTGTGCAACCTGAGTCCATGTCACACCGCGCATGCCGCCAAGCATCGAGCAGAGCAGGATGCCGAGCAGTCCGAACCAGACGCCAACCTCGAACGGAATCGACAGCGCGCGTGCGGCAATCGTCCCGGTCGCGTTGATCTGTGCCGTCACATAAGTGAAGGACGCCACAACCAGCACGACAACTGCGCAGAACCGCGCCAGGTTGCCGCCATAGCGGGTTCCGATGAAATCAGGAACCGTGTAGCAACCGAATTTTCGCAGATAGGGCGCCATCAGCGCGTTGACGAGAACGTAACCGCCAGTCCATCCGATCACGAAACCGAGATACGGATATCCGCCGAAGTAAATTCCGCCGGCCAGTGCGACAAACGATGCACCGGACATCCAGTCCGCAGCTGTCGCCATGCCATTGTAAAACGATGGGACTTCTCGACCCGCAACATAATAGGCGGACACCTGCATCGTGCGCGAGAGCCAGCCGATTGTTGCGTAGATGACGATTGTGAAGAGCAGGAAGAGGATACCGATCAATCTCGCACCGGCACCGAACTGCTCGATGATTGCCATCAGGACGAAGAACCCCAGGAAACCGAGGGTGTACAGGCCGTAGACCTTGCCTAGCTGGTCGACGAAGCGCTTGCCTTGTAGTTTTTCGCTCATTGCCTGCCTCCGTCACTCGTCGCCTACGCCGAATTCGTCATCAATCCTGTCCTGCAGCAGATTATGCACCACAATCAGAACGACAAAGATGATGAGCGAACCCTGGACGATGAAGTAATAGCCCAACGGAAAACCGAGGAACGATGCAGAATCCAGGTCCTTCGCGAACCAGGGCACCACATAGCCAAATAAAAACCAGATCGCCAGGACAATGTAGGTTAGTCGTGACGTCTTGGCCCAGTGCATTCGTCTGTTTTCTGCAGACATATGCTTCTCCAAGTCTATGGAATGGGAATAGTAAGAATTCTAGATACCTTCGGCCTTCAATCCACCCGTCACTCCGATGGGCATTGAGGCCGTCAATGAAAGTCGGTTGCGTTATACTTCAAGTCGAATACAAGTCAATTCCTGAACACCGAATGTTTGACACGAGTCACGCAACCATGTCGCCAGCGACATTCTTCAAGATGTGCCGAGAGTTCGTCATTCTGGCCGCCGATTACCTCCCGCGCCCGAACATTCGACGCGTGGATTCGGAACAGGCGTTGGTGGAATTTGTTGAATCAAGATCGGCATATATCGCTCAGACCGCCTTGTTCGGGTACCTGAAGACGAGAATGGGTACGAGTTTCCGGTTCTATTTCGAGGACAAGGGTTTTTCCGGCCTGATCAGGGAGGCATCCGGGAAACTGTTTCTGTCGTGCGTGTCAGATCTCACGATTTTTTCCGTGGCGATTGCCAACGAACGGGAGCGAATGTCCGCGAAGGCGTGTGCTGAACTGGCGCGGAATTGCTTTTTCGAAGCGGCACAACGCGGACTGGCGAATGTACGCGAGGTCGACCTGACACAAGACGTTCTTGATGTTTTTTCGCAGCGTGTCGAAACGACAGACTGGCACGAGGCGGCGCGTGGCCGAAACGCGTTTTCCGGAAGCGAGGGCGACCTGATCCGGTTTGCACCGGTTGTCGATCAGTTCAAGCGGCTTGACCGCGAAATTGTCACGAATTCAATACGCTTCCGATGGCGCGATGTGCGCGAACAGGTCCGCAAACGCATTGATGCGAAGGCCATCTGGAGCGATTGGCGGGCATTGGGGGAAGAGTCTGACCCCGTTCACAGTAACGCGTCCACGTCCGCAAGAACCAGTGGCCCAATATAAACATGTCCATCCCGGATCGATACGTCGACGATCACCGCATCTGATCCCTCGACCGGCATGGACACCAGGTCAAGAATGCTCCTGAGTGCCGATTTGAGAATTTTCGTGTCCGGTTCGAAATCGTTGTCAAAATATTCCGCGTAGCCGTCCAGCCTGAAAGAAAACGCCGCCACGGGACGGAATTCAGCATCAAACGCGAGCGACCCGTCTCCTTGAACGACGAGCGTATCCGTCTCGATGTGGAGGTTTTCGATTTCGATCGTGCCACCCGTATCGCGCCATGCGACCAACCTGTCCTGCATGGTCCCGGTGTGCGGTATCGTTCCGGTCAGGTCTGCAGCAGCAACGATGAAACGTATGTGTTCACCAATCCAGCGCGCGAATTGATCCGGAAACACAGGATCACGAACTTCGATCCGTGCCGTCGGCGATGGCGCCGCATGCGCGTCAATTTCAACCCGTTCTGCGCGGAAAAGTTCCTGACCGCCCGATGAGAAAATGCGGAAAGGTGCTGCAGTCGCGGCAAAATTCCGCAAATTGCCGTTTTCAAGCCCAGGTCTCACGACGCCCCGTTCCATGACGATTTGAAACGGGCCGGCTTTCTCCCGATTTTCTGATGCAAGCAGGAGCTGACTGCGGTCGGCAACATGCACCTCTGTTGCACGCGAGGTGATTGATGCAATCGCAATCGTGACGGATTCAGGACTGGACCACTCGACAGATATTCCATCATCACGCCAGAGGCACCCTGGACCAGCGATGGTGACACCAATGGTGAACGGGTATCCGCTGGTCGTCACCGCATCATGTCGACAGACAAATCCGTTGCCACCGAGAAGGGCTTCGCGAACACCGGAAACTGCACGATCAGAGAGTACCGCCCACACGATCCCGTGGACTGCGACCGCGATGAGGGCGGTGAACAGACAGAATTTCACGATTCCGTAACGTCGCAAAACAGGCAGCGATCCAATCCTGTCGGGCGTCAGACAATCAACACCCGGTACGCAGGGCCCGGTAACGGATCACAATTACGGCTCAGACGACATGCGCTTGTTTCGGATGATCCACGCAGTCGCTTCCGGGGTCCCGTCGTGAAATGAACCGAACCATCTGTCGAGGGGCACGATCATCGTACCGTAATTGCAGTTGTAATACCTGTGATGAAGCTGATGAAACATGTTGGCCACATCATAGATACGACGTCCCCTCACCTGCAGGTCTTCGTATCCCGTATGACCGAGGGAAGCGCCCACCGTGAGAAGGTATCCGTGGAAGAGCATGTGAATCGGATGCGTTGCGACTATCAGATGAAACAGCATCGCGCTCAGATAAATCACGTGCTCAACAGGGTGCATGGAGATTCCGGACCATGGACCCAACGAAACGTTGTGGTGATGCAGACGATGAAACCTGTAGAGGAACCTGTAATGCAGAAGACGGTGATTGAAGTAGAAATGGGCTGAATTGAAGAACCATACGACAACAAAAAGTGCAATGAACATGAATGGTCCGTCAGACCAGGCGAACCATGGAACCAGGCTGTTCGCCCATGCGTACCAGATCACGACTTCATAAGCCGTCCAGATGGTTACACCACTCGCCAAACTCCAGACGATGTTGTCGCGAACCTGATTGCCGAACAGAAACCTCTTGTCATTCGTTGCCAGCGGACGCCCGTCGTAGCGGTGCACATCACCTTGTTTCCTGTAGACATGAAAGTAGAGATGCAATCCTCCGGTCATGACCGTGAACACGAGAAGATTGCGCAGCCAGATTTCGGCAATCCAGTCGATCCCAAAAACCGTCATGCGTTCCAGAGACGGCGTCAGAAAATAAAATGTGATGAGAGCCAGGCCGATGTGCAGCGTATTCTGCGACAGAAGGAAACCGCGTCCGGCAAGCCATTTCAGTGCTTCCACGGGACGGGGTGGCCACACCATGACAGGGGCATCCCTCATCGGGAATTCGGGATGCCAGTTCCAGGTGCGCTTCGATTTCGGGCTTGATGAAGAAACGTCGACCATCGCTACCTCCGTGAAGAAGATCTCAACGATGAAATCCGCATGTTGCCGCGGACCATTCTCACCCTGTGGTGTCAGATATCTGCAAACACGTGTGACTCGGCGCTGCCGCCTGGATGGGTTACCGCGCCAAACTGCGCAGGACCCACTGTCTGTGCGTATTTCCAGATGGTCCCGGCGTTGAAATCGGTGTTGCGGGGTGACCAGTTCCTTCGACGCTCGGCAAGTTCGGCATCCGACAGCTCAACGTCCAGCGTTCCTGATGCAGCATCGATTGAAATCATGTCACCATCGCGGAGCAACCCGATTGGTCCGCCCCTGGCAGCTTCCGGTCCCACATGGCCAATACAGAATCCGCGGGTACCGCCAGAGAATCTGCCATCCGTGATGAGCGCAACCTTTTCGCCCATACCCTGGCCGTAGAGTGCGCCTGTCGTGGACAACATCTCGCGCATGCCTGGACCACCGCTCGGTCCCTCGTAGCGGATGATCAGAACGTCACCAGCCTTGTACTCTTGCGCCAGAACCGCGTTGAGGCAGTCTTCCTCTGTGTCGAAACATCGGGCCGGCCCCCGGAATACAAGTCGACCAAGTCCCGAAATCTTCACGATAGCGCCTTCCGGCGCCAGATTCCCCTTCAATCCGACAACGCCACCGGTTGTCGAAATAGGATTGGAGGCCGGGTAGATCACATCCTGATCTGTCGGAAACGCGACGTCTACATGGTTCTCTGCAAGCGTCCGTCCCGTGACGGTCAACGCATCTCCGTGCAGATAACCGCCGTCGAGAAGCGTCTTGATCAGTACCGGAATGCCACCAATGCGATACATGTCCAGGGCAACATATTTTCCACCTGGCTTGAGGTCGGCGATATAGGGTGTGCTGCGGAAAATCTCGCATACGTCATCAAGTGTGAAACGTATGCCAGCCTCGTTGGCAATCGCCGGAAGATGAAGGCCGGCATTGGTCGAACCGCCAGTGGCAGCAACCACGACCGCGGCATTTTCGAGTGCCTTGCGGGTCACGATATCCCTGGGACGCAGCCCATCCCTGATCAGCTGCATGACGGCCTCTCCCGATGCCGACGCATAGGAGTCACGGCTTTCGTATGCCGCAGGTGTCATGGCGGAATTGGGCAACGCCAGCCCGATAGCCTCGGAGACTGTCGCCATTGTGTTCGCCGTGAACTGCCCGCCACATGATCCGCCGGACGGGCATGCCGCGTGTTCAAGGATGTTGAGTTCATCGTCTGTCATGGTACCGGCAGCATTGGCGCCGACACCCTCGAAAACGTCAATGATCGTGACGTCCCGGTTACGGAATCTCCCCGGCAGTATGGATCCGCCGTACATGAAAACTGACGGTACATTGAGGCGCACCATGGCCATCATCATGCCCGGCAGAGACTTGTCGCATCCCGCAAGGCCGACCAGTCCGTCGTAACAGTGCCCGCGCATGGTCAACTCAACGGAGTCCGCGATCACTTCCCGGCTGACCAGCGAGGCCTTCATTCCCGCGTGTCCCATGGCGATACCGTCGGTGACTGTGATCGTCGTGAACTCCCGGGGCGTACCGCCGCCGGCTTTTACACCTTTCTTGACAGCCTGTGCCTGCCGCATCAGCGTTATGTTGCACGGCGCTGCCTCATTCCACGTCGTCGCGACACCCACAAAAGGCTGTGCGACCTCTTCATCACTCATGCCCATCGCAAAGTAGAATGCGCGGTGCGGTGCACTCTTTGGGCCAACCGATACGTGTCGGCTCGGCATTCCGGACTTGTCCCAGCGTGTCATGTTGCCGTTCCCGGTCTGTAACAGATTGGTGTGAGATTAGATTCCGGCGTGTGTCATGTCACGCGGTTAGAAACAACCGGAATACCATGATTTCCAACGTTCCTGTTTGCGCCATGACATTGCAGATTTGCGTTGCATGCATGTCCGACCTGTTTTGCGGCACATGTCGAAAGTGTTAAGAGCGCGGACAACTGGTGGTTCAGGATAATGCAGCGGTCCCGTTTTCTCGCGTATTGTGTTGCAACTTTCGTCGCCGCGGGCATGTGGGGCGTCTACTGGATTCCGCAACGGGTCCTGGTTGAGAACGGACTGACCGGCGGGTGGGGAACCATTCCGCAATTCGCACTTCCACTTGTCCCCCTGATACCGTTTGTCATCTGGCGCGCCATGAAACACGGCAAGGAATCCGGTGTGACCTGGTGTCTCGTCGGGTTGTTCAGCGGAGGCGGCATCGTCTGTTATGCATACGGGTTCATCCTGACAGAAGTCGTACGGGCATTGCTCCTGTTCTACATGCTGCCCGTCTGGGCGACGCTTCTCGAAAGGTTCTTTCTTGGCCGACCCGTCACCCCTCTCCGTTATGTCAGCCTCACGTTGGCGCTGGCGGGAGTCTGGTTTGTCCTCGGTCAGGACGGCGACATACCGTTGCCGACCAGCGCAGGAGATTGGCTCGCCCTTGCCGGTGGTGCCCTGACCGCATGTGCCGCGACCCGGGTCGACGCCCTGCAGCCCGAAAGTCCGACTCCAATTCTCTTCTCGTTCTGCCTGTATGGCAGCATCGTCTCCATCGCAGTTGCCTGGCTGCTCGCCGGAGAACTCGGACCGCCCCCTGATCCTCAGGCGCTCTGGAGCATGCTTCCATTTCTTCTCGTGCTCGTGTTTGTCTTTATGCTGCCGTCCAACCTCATCCTGATCTCTTCACCTGCCAAGATCGGCGCCGGTGTATTCGGCATACTCCTTCTTTCCGAAATACTTTTTGGCGTGATCAGTGCGGCGTTGTGGGCAAACGAACCGTTTGGATGGCGGGAAGTCCTGGGCAGCATTCTCGTGTTGTCTTCCGGTTGCATCGAGGTCTTCAAGCCAGTCCCTGCGAAGGCCGGAGCAACGACGTGATTGTCGAAAACCGTAAACGCCAGGTTTACCTGTCATTGTTGATTGCGATCCCTGCCGCAATCTGGGGATTGTTCTGGATTCCCCTGCGTATGCTCGAGGATTTCGGATTGAGCGCCGGCTGGGCTTGTGTCTCACAGTTTGCGGTACCGGCTCTCGTTCTCGCACCTGTCGCACTGATCCTGGCAATGCGTGGCAAACCGACTGGACTCGGGCTCTGGCAGACCGGATTCCTCACCGGTGGTGCATTCGCATTCTATGCGGAAAGCCTGCTTTTGACGGAAGTCGCCCGCGCCCTGTTACTGTTCTATCTGACGCCGTTATGGAGCACGCTTTTCGAACTCTGGTTCATGAGACGTCAGCTGACCGTGGCGCGAATACTTGCGATTGTTCTTGGTCTTGGCGGACTCTGGGTCATCCTGCCCAGCGAAACGGGTCTTCCGATACCACAAAACGCCGGAGACTGGATGGCGATCATCTCCGGCATGCTCTGGGCAGGTGGCAGTCTGCGCAACCGGATAACGGGTCGACCTGGCACCTTCAGGGAAGTGGGTTTCGGCAACGTATTCGCGTTTTTTACATATGGCGGGATCGTGGCCTTCGGATTGACATTTCTTCCCATCGAGGGCCTTGGTACGCCCCCGACTCCGCATCAACTCCTCACCCTGTTGCCCTGGCTTGTTCTGCTGTCAATCCTGTTTCTTATTCCTTCGAATGCGACGCTGCTCTATGGCACGCGTCTGATCGATCCTGGTCGCGTCGGAATACTGCTGCAAACTGAGGTTCTCGTCGGAATCGCCAGCGCGGCGATCCTGACCGCTGAACCGTTCGGCTGGCGCGAGGCCCTTGGAACAGTTCTTGTCATCGGTTCGGGGCTGACAGAAGTTCTTGTAAACCGTACCGTGACTCGCAGACATGCATTACGTGACCCGTGACGATCCCGTATCAGTCGGACGAAAGATGATCGTCCCAGGGGAACGTTGACAACCGTTCGATTCCCTTTTCAGTGAACAGCACCTGCTCCTCAAGCTTGACGCCTTCAACCCCGTTTTCGGCTCCGATGTAACTCTCGATACACAGGGTCATGCCGGGCTCAATCACGCCTGTCGACGATCGTGCGGCATTGTCGGTAAACGCAATGACGGGATACTCGTCGACGAGTCCGACACCATGCGCAGATATGCCATACCGCCGCGCATGAAAGGCATCCGGAACAGGCCAGGACTTCTCCGCTGCCTCGATGAACGACATGCCGGTTCTGAACATCTCGATGTTGTATTCGAGCTGCTCCCGCGCCAAACCGTAAAGGCGCTTCTGCTCGGCGCTGGGCTTGCCCGGTGCACAAAACCAGGTTCTGGAAATATCGGCGCAGTAACCGAACGGGCCCACGAGGTCGGTGTCAAGGCCCACCAGTTCACCGGCCCGGATCAGGCGGCTCGATGCCTCGCGAAACCATGGATTGGTCCGTCCGCCGGACGAGAGCAGACGAGTCTCGATCCATTCGCCACCCAGCTCGATATTGACCTGATGCAGGATGGACCACAATTCGATCTCCGACACACCGGGCTTCAGTTTTTCCAGCATGCGGGCCATTCCCGCCTCGCACACCGAAATGGAGACATTCATGGCCTCGATTTCGTCCTCGGACTTGATGGACCGTGCAAGCTCCGTCACACGGGTTCCGCTGTGCAGCTCGTAGCCCATGGACTGGAGCGCGTTGGCGTTCTCGAAATCAAGCCTGTCTGCAGCGATGCGCTTGCCCGCACCGGTACCTTGCATGGCATCATCAATCTCGCGTGCCCAGTTCGATACATGCTCATCCATGCGCTCTGATGCCGTCATGTAGATCGTTCCCCTCGCCGGACGAATTTCTCCGATCGTCTCGAGATGGGTGTAGAGATGCATTGTCTTTTCGTAGTCGAACAGGATGACCCGACCCTCAGCCGGAACAAAGCAGTAGCGGATCGGGTTATGCATGAACCAGACCTGCATGTTGCTGGAACCTGTCGCATAGCGAACATTCACGGGGTCATAGAGAATGATGCCGCCGAGATCGAGACGACGCAGTTGCTCCTGGATGCGTCCGAGGCGGTACGCACGCATGCGAACAACGTCGATCTGTGGTTCAGCATCGTGCTGTGCAATGCCGGGCGTGTTTCGCCCACGGCGTATCTGTTCGAGGTAGTTCATCTTGTTGACAGCCCGATTGTTGCACGAAATGAGGAAGGTATGGTTTGTCGGATCAACCGTTGATTTGTTCTCGCCATTCTTCCTGTCGACAGTTCAGTGACAGACGCGGTGTTACTCCGGATTCTGCGGTTACTATCGTGCCCGCCATCGTGCAGTTCAAGGAGTCGGAAGCAAACGAACAAGTTCGAACATGAAAAAGCAATCCGAGCCAGCTGTGCTGAACCGCGAGACGGATCAAGAACGACCGCGCAGGTCGGGTGCGCGACGTCGCTGAACTGTCTTGTTGCACCGTCACCTTGAGAACCTTCACATGTGCAATCGTTCATTGATGCATGATTGTTGACAGGAAAATCACCGCAGCACCATCGGGAACCAACGCATCCCGGATGGTTCGACAGCGCGTGATCACAAGATCGTGAGAGTAATTCACCCTCATCCCCGTTAGAGTCCGTTCTCGTGCAGCAGGCCTTGCCTATCATCCAACGTGTGCCCGATGAGGATGACATGCGACGCAACAGACGGACCAGAGGACCATCACGTGTGTCCGCGTGCCCGGCACCAGCCATCGGTGGCGGATTTACCCCGTTGTCCCGTGACAAGTGCAGCCGGATCATCGATGGAGCGTTCGACATACTCGAACGAATCGGAATTTCCGGCGCTTCTCGCAGCATTCGCGAACTCGCCCTTGCGAATGGCGCAGGCGAAAGAGAGGACAAGCGTATCGTCATGTCCCGCGCATTGGTGGAGGACATGCTGGCCGTCGCCCGCAAGAAGATTGAACTTCCGGGGTTTGACCCTGACCGCGGAATCGAAATAGGTGGTGCACGCGTCCACATGGGTACGGGCGGAGCCGCCGTGCAGGTTCTTGATTCAGACGGTCGGACCTTTCGCGACAGCACACTGGCCGATCTCTACGAAATGATTCGGGTTGTCGATTGCTGCGAGAACATCCGCTACGCGTTGCGTCCGGTTGTCGCTCGTGACATGCGTGATCCCTTGACTCTCGATATCAACACAGCCTTTGCAGCGATGAAGGCGACGTCCAAACCCATCGGCACGAGCTTTTCTGAACGAAGCAACGTTGCTCCCGTCATCGACATGTTCGACACAGCGCTCGGCGGCGCGGGCCGGTTCCGTTTGCAGCCATTCTGTTTTGCAGCAATCTGTCATGTCGTACCCCCCTTGACGCTGGCCGACGATGCCTGTGACGTCATGGGGGCCTGTGTTCGGTTGGGCATGCCGGTACAGATCTGTTCCGCAGCACAGGCCGGCGCAACCAGTCCCGCTGCTCTTGCGGGCGCATTGTCCCAGGGACTCGCGGAATCTCTGGCCGGACTTGTTCTGGTGAACATGATTCAGCCCGGATTTCCCTGCATTCTCGCCTTCTTGCCTTTTATTTGCGACTTGCGTACCGGGGCGATGACAGGCGGATCAGGTGAGGCGGCAGTCGCAAATGCTGCCGCCGCGCAACTCCTGTTGACCATGGGGTTGCCATCGACAGTGTCGGCAGGCATGACCGATGCCAAGGTTGCCGACGCCCAGGCCGGCTACGAAAAGGGATACACCGTCGCGCTCGCAGCCCAGGCAGGGGCGGACATGATCAATCTTTCGGCCGGAATGCTGGGTTCAATCATGGCTGCCAGCAAGGAGGTTATCGTCATCGACAATGACATGTGCGGCGCGATCCAGCGTTCTGTCCGTGGCGTGGAGATGTTTGACGGAGCAATCGATCTCGATCTGCTTGAAAAGGTTGTTACAGGTGATGGGCACTTTCTCGGTACTGACCAGACACTGGATCTCATGTCGACAGAATTCGTGTACCCGTCGCTAGGAGACAGGCAGAGTGTGTCCGAATGGCTCGTCGACGGTGCGACGACAGTATGGGATCGCGCCCGTACACGCGTAGCCGAAATCGAGGCAATGCCACCTCCGGATCACCTGTCTGCGCAGGCTGAATCCGCCATCCGTGCGCGCATGCCCATTCATCTGCCGGAACAGGTGAATTCCTGATTCATGAAAACCCATGCCGAAGTCGTCATCATCGGTGGCGGCATTGTTGGCGTATCTGTCCTGTATCATCTCGCCAGGGCCGGCATGACAGATACGCTGCTGATCGAGAAGAACGAGCTGACCAGCGGTTCGACCTGGCATGCCGCTGGCAACATTCCGACGTTTGCCAACAGTTGGGCAGGCATGTGCGCGGGAAATTACGCCTGGCGGCTCTACAGCACCCTGGCCGACGAAGTCGACTATCCGATTACCTTCCGGCACACGGGTGCCTTCTGGCCTGCACATACATCAGACAGGATGGACTTCTTTTACCATCTCGTCGGTATTGCCAAGGGGCTCGACTACAATCTGACAATGCTGTCGCCGTCCGACATGGACGACATGCATCCGTTTTTCAGTCCAGGCGATGACATAATCGGCGGGCTTTACGATCCCTACGAAGGAGATGCAGATCCCGGCCAGCTGACACAGGCTCTCGCAACAGGAGCGCGTGATCTCGGTGCAGAGCTCGTGCGTTATACCGAGGTCATTGATGTCACGCGCCGGGCCTCGGGTGAATGGTCGATTGCGACCGACAAGGGCAATGTCGTGTGTCACACGGTTGTCAATGCATCCGGATACTATGGTGATCGGATTGCCCGAATGACAGGACAATCGCTCCCAGTCGTGACTCTGGAACACCAGTATCTTGTTACTGAAAGCTTGCCGGAACTTGAGGCACATCCTGACAGTTTCCCGCTCGTGCGCGATCCTGACATCAGGTATTACCTGCGGCGCGAACGCAACGGACTGTTGCTCGGCTCGTACGGGCACAAGGGTCGACCGGCGTGGATCGATGGAATGCCAGCGGATTTCGCGAGCCAGTTGTTTCCCGACAGTGTAGACGACCTGGCTGACGTGCTGGAGGACGTCGTTGCGCATGTTCCGGTACTCGGTGACGCCGGCGTCAGCCGGTTCGTCAATGGCCCGATACCTTATTCTCCCGACGGCGCGCCACTTTGCGGTCCAGCCTACGGTTTGCCGAACTATTATCACGCATGCTGTTTCCCTGTGGGTATCACCCATTCCGCAGCAGCCGGCAAGACGATTTCCGAATGGATCGTTGACGGTGAGCCCGAGTGGGATATGTCGATGTGGGATCCGCGTCGCTTTGGCGACTGGGTCGGTGTCGATTACGCAATCAGCCGCGCATGCGAACTCTACGAGCATCAGTATGCAATCCCGTACCCGCATCGCCACTGGAGATCCGGCCGACCGGTAAACACCACCCCGCTCCATTCCACCCTCCGGACCAGGGGGGCGGTGTTCGGACAGGTCGCAGGCTGGGAGCGCGTGTTCTGGTTTGAAACAAAAACCGTCCGGGACGATGGCAATCTGAGCTTTCGCCATGAACGCTGGCGTGATGCCGTCAAGACCGAGTGTCAGGTTGTGCGCGACAACGTTGGAATCATGGATCACGGGGGATTCACGCATTTTGAGGTTGAAGGTGAACGCGCTGCCGAATTCCTTGACCATGTTTTTTGCGGATCAATGCCACTGGTCGGGAACGTCAAGCTTGGGTACATGCTCACGCCCAGGGGCAGGATATGGTCCGAAGCGACAATCGCGCGCCTCGAGGAGAACAAGTTTTTCCTGTGCGGACCCACGCGAGCCGAACTGCGCGACCATGACTGGATGGCGCAATTTCTTCCGGAAAGCGGTGTCGCACTTCGCTGTGGTTCCGAATTCGACGCCGCACTGATGGTCATGGGACCACTTTCACGCGACGTCTTGCAACCGCTTACAGAGAACGATCTTTCCAGAAGCGAAGCGCCGTGGTTGTCCGCGCGCGAGATCGATATTGCCGGCGTTCCGGCAATCGCATTGCGCCTCTCCTATGTCGGAGAGTTGGGTTGGGAACTGCACTTGCGCAGTTCTGACCTCCTTTCCGCCTATCGTGCGATCATGGAACTAGGTGCCAACAAGGGTATGACCGAGTTCGGATCCTACGCGCTCGACTCCATGCGGCTGGAAAAGGGATATCACGCATGGGGTGCAGATTTCGGTATCGAGTACACCCCGTTTGATTGCGGACTCGACCGGTTTGTCTCGAGAAAGAAGGGCGGTTTCGTCGGGCACGACGCTTTCCTTGCACAGTCTGCGATGCCCAGGCGATACCATTTCACGGGTTTTGTGCTCGATGGTCACGGACCTGATCCACTGACATCCGATCCAATCTGCATGAACGGGACGCCGGTTGGTTATGTCAGTTCCGCCGGCACCGGCTATCGCACAGGGAAACGCATCGCTCTGGGTTACCTGTCTTCGAAAGCGCATCCCGGAGATGATTTCGAGATCGAGGTACTGGGCAATCCGGAACGCGCCACGGTTGTCACCCTCCCGATCTACGATCCCGAAAACCTGCGTCAGAAGAGTTGATCCGTGGCGGTATCACGAGCATCGGATGATCATGTCGCAATTGTCGGCGGTGGCATTGTCGGTTGCGCAACCGCCTATCATCTTGCCAGGGCTGGCTGGTCTGTCACCCTCTTTGAACGCGGGTCTCTGACCTGCGGTTCGACATGGCATGCCGCCGGTCTTGTCAGCGAAACCCAGAGCACTCCCGTCCTGACCGCGTTGGCACGATATGGTCTCGATCTGATGGAGAGGCTTGGAGACGAAACGGGTCAGGATACCGGGTTCAGGCGAAACGGTTCCATTTCACTCGCATTGAATGATGCACGTATGGAAGAACTCCGCCGGAAGGCGGACTACAGCCTTGGATGCGGCGTGAGGGCAGAGGAAATCTCCCTGAAAGAGGCTCAGAAGCGCTGGCCGCTGCTCTCGATTGACGGCGCACGCGGCGCAATCTGGTTTCCCGGCGACGGGTACACGAATCCTGTCGACACGGCCATGGCCCTCGCCCAGGGGGCAAGGATGAATGGTGCACGGATACGCGAGAACACAAGGGTCAAACGCATTGTCATCGACGACGCCCGGGTGATCGGTGTGGAAGTGGCCAACGGTATCGTTCGGGCCGAGCACGTGGTCAACGCAACGGGCATGTGGGCGCGTGAATTCGCCCTGACCCATGGCGTCAGCCTGCCTCTTCATCCGGTCAATCATTACTACGTCGTTACAGATCTGATCGACGGCGTAACAAGCGATCTGCCTGTGCTTCGCGTGATGGATGAACATACCTATTACAAGGCAGATGCAGGTAACCTGCTGATCGGCTGCTCGGAGCCTGACGCTACTGCCTGGCGGCCACAGGGTGGAATTCCGGAGAATTTTTCGTTCGACGAACTGCCCTGCGACGCGGAACACCTGTTGCCGATCCTGAATGCCGCCGTCAAACGCGTTCCGGCGTTGGCGCATTCCGGTATTCGCAAGTTCCTCAACGGACCGGAGAGTTTTACGCCGGACGGCCTACCTTATCTGGGACCGATCACGGACATCGAAGGGTTGTGGGTGGTCGCCGGATTCAATTCCACCGGCATCCAGAACGGCCCGGGTGCCGGCATGGCAGTGGCCGAATGGATCATGTCCGGAGACATGACGATGGACCTGACAGATGTGGATGTTCGTCGTGTTGTCAACGAATTGAATGCCCCGAACTATGTTGCTGACAAGGCGTCGGAAACACTGTCACGCGCCTATGCGATGCATTGGCCCTTTCGTCAAGGAGAGGTGGCGCGCGGTTTGCGCAGAACGCCGTTTCACGGCGCACTGGCAGAAGCGGGTGCGTGTTTTGGCAGCGTCAACGGTTGGGAACGCCCGTTGTTCTACGGCGGCGAACTCACCGACGGATTCGGTTTTCAGCCCTGGTTCACCCAATGGCGCGAGGAACATGAAGTCCTTCGTTCCGATCTCGGGATGATCGACCTGACATTCGGTCGTCTCATTGTGGTCGGTGATGCGGCCGAGGAACACATGCAGTTCCTGTGCGCGGCAAACATGGCTGTCGCGACCGGTACTCTGGTCTATACGCAGATGCTCAATCAGCAGGGCGGGGTCGAGGCAGATGTCACAGTCGCCCGCCTGTCATCTGATCGGTATCTCGTCATGGCTTCCGCCGGTGCCGAACCGCAATGCGAACGCTGGATCAGACAGCAACTGAAAGGCACGGGTGTAAGCGTTATCAACGTTACCGCTTCCGAGGCAACGCTGGCACTGATGGGGCCACGCGCACGAGAATTCCTGAGTGGACTGATGAATGAAGACCTCGCCAACGAGGCTTTTCCGTTCGCGACATTCAGAATTGTCCATCTGGGGTACGCCTCTGTACGCGCACAACGCATCAGCTATGTCGGCGAGCTGGGATGGGAGCTGCATATCCCGTCCGAGTACGCCGCACACGTCCTTGAAACCGTCTTGCACGCTCCTGATCCACCGCGACTGTGCGGAAGCATGGCGGTCGACAGTTGCAGGATTGAAAAGGGTTTTCGTCATTGGGGGCATGACATTGGCCCCTTTGACAACCCCGTGAAGGCGGGTCTGTCCTTTGCCTGCGACTTTGATTCAACGTTTCTCGGCAAGTCTGCCGTCGAGACGGTTCGAGCCCGCAGTCCCCGATACCACTTGTTGCAGTTTCGCCTGATTGATTCCGATGTCCTTCTTTATGGCGGAGAGCCTGTCTTGCGGGAGAGCAAGGTTGTCGGAAGGTTGACATCGGCCAGTTATGGCTGGACCGTTGGCGCTGCGGTCGGTCTTGGATACGTGTATCGTCCCGACGGAATGGCGCTCACGGACGTGGAGAGTGCCGAGTATGAAATCCTGGTTGCCGGACAACCCACGGGTGCTGTTGCCAGCTTGCGTTCATTCCATGATCCATCGAACAAACGAATGCGCGGTTGATTGGACGATGATCAGAACCTCGATCCTTGCCTCGGTATACGATGATACAAAACCTGGTACGCCGCCGAAGCAGCAACCTGAAACAACTGAAGAATGTTCGACGGCAGAAGGACGACGTTCGACAATTCACGGCAAATCACAACAACAGCCCAAAAGAACACCATGACCAGAATCGCATTCGTGGGCCTCGGTACGATGGGTCTGCCGATGGCGCGCCATTTGAGAGCAAGCGGACATGATGTCCTTGGCATTGATGTGAGCCCAAGTGCCCGCGCCATGTTCGAGTCAGCCTGTCCACCAGAAGTAGCTGAACTCAAGGGAATAAAAGCCGTTGTCACGATGCTCCCTGAAGCCGAACATGTTGTGCGTTCCTACCAGGAACTGATTCTGGTCCGCTCAGCACCTGACGCCCTTCTGATCGACTGTTCGACCATTGACGTAATGACAGCGCAAAAACTGCATGAGATGGCCGCTGCACGCGGTCAGGTGCAAATCGATGCACCCGTTTCCGGCGGACCGGAGGCCGCTGGCCGCGGCGAACTGAGTTTCATGGTTGGTGGAACGCAAGCGGGCGTTGCACGGGCCAGGTCAATACTTGAGGAACTCGGAAGCAAGATTGTCCATTTCGGTACGCCAGGATCAGGTCAGGCAGCCAAGGCGTGCCACAACATGATCTGCGGTATAACAGCCATGGCCGTGCTTGAAGGTTTTGCTCTAGCCGATGCATCGGGACTCGATCTGGACCAGTTCCATGAACTTTGTGCAAACGCAGCGGCACAAAGCTGGACACTGGAACACCGTTGCCCGATCCCGGGCATTGTCCCGAATGCGCCGGCATCCAATGGTTTTGCGCCGGGATTTGCTGCAAGACTGATGGCGAAGGATCTGCGGCTGGCCCAGGCCGCCGCCCGTTCGGTCGGTCAGAAAACGCCGTTCGGCGCCATGGCAGCAGAAGACTTCACCGGGTTTGCCGAAAATACGGGCGGTGCAGAGGACTTTTCTGCCTACTACAAAACGCTCCGTCGCCTTCCTGAATCATCGAAGGACAGTTGATCATGCCGTTTCTCGACCACGGGCTTCCAGCCAACGGTCTCAGCGGAAATTTCATAGACGGGAAATGGCACTGGCCTGCAGGTGGTGCACGTTTGACCGTTGAAAATCCCTCGCGCCGCGTTGCGATCTGCGATGTCGGGTTGGGTTCGGAAACTGAAATCGACCTCGCCGTTCAGGCTGCACGGGCAGCCTTTCCGGAGTGGCGTGCAAAGGCCGCCAGTGAACGCGGAAAACTGATTGGCGCGCTGGGGCGACGCCTGGAAGAAAACGCCGAGGAAATCGCCCGTATTCTGGCAGCCGAGACCGGCAATGCGATCAAGACCCAATCCCGCGGTGAGGTCGCCGGAGCTGCGGGTGTTCTGAGGTACTACGGCGGTGTAGCCGTTGAACAAAAAGGTGAGACGCTTCCGCTTGGTCCCGGACTATTCAGTTACAGCACGCGTGAACCGCATGGCGTCGTTGGTTCGATCATACCCTGGAATTCTCCCCTGCAGCTCGGTGCGGTAAAGATCTCTATGGCGTTGGCGACTGGTAATTGCCTTGTCCTGAAACCCGCCGAAGATGCACCGCTTGCCATTCTCAAACTGGCAGAGTTGGCTGAGGATGTGTTTCCGCCCGGCGTCTTCAACGTCGTTACAGGAATGGGCGAAGAGGCTGGCGCTGCATTGGCCGCACATTCCGGCGTTGACAAGGTATCGTTTACCGGCTCTTCCGAGGTGGGTCGGCAAATCGGACATGCCACAGCCGACAGGATTGCGAACGTGACGCTGGAACTGGGCGGCAAGTCTCCGACAATCGTCTTTCCCGATGCGGTCGAACACGATCGTCTGGACAACACGGCGCTGCAGATTGCAAATGCCATGCGGTTTTCGCGTCAGGGTCAAAGCTGTACCGCAGGTTCACGACTATTCGTGCACGAGGATATCTGGAGCACGCTGATGCCGCGGGTCGTTGACAAGGTGTCTGAACTGAAAGTTGGCGACGCACTTGATCCCGATGTTGACATGGGAGCTGTGGTGAACGCCGAACGATATGGTGAAATCAGAGACTACGTGGTCGAGGCGGAGGCTCGGGGTGCCAGGTTCCTGATCGGGGACGTTCCCGTTTCCGACCCGGCGGGCTTCCAGGCCAAACCGATCATCCTCACCGGCGTGGACAACAGTTGGCGCATTGCACGCGAAGAAGTCTTTGGCCCGGTCATGGTTGCAATCCCGTTTCGTACCGAGGCCGAAGTCATCGATCTGGCCAATGACACCCATTACGGGCTGGCAGCATTCGTTTTCACGCACGATTTCAGCCGCATAACCCGATTGACCCGCGCAATAAATGCCGGCTGGATCCAGGTCAATCAGGGTGGGGGTCAAATACCCGGCATGTCCTATGGTGGCACAAAGCAGTCTGGCCTGGGCAGTGAGTATTCAATCGAGGGTGCACTCGAAGCCTATACCTTTCGCAAGTGCGTCACAGTCAACGTCGAATGTGTCGCGTGACCACCGATCGTTTTGGCAATCTCCTTGATCCCGAAGTAGGCTATGCACGCGGAGAACTTCTGGCTTCATCTGCCGATGAGGTGCGGCGATTGCACCACGCAGGACGCCTGTCTGCAGACTTCGTCTCACGCAACGGTATGGAACGTGTCGGTGTGTTCACCGGCAACCTGCGTTTCTTCCCGATCAGACCTTCTGACGTGCATGAACTGTGCGAGGAATGGGTCGGTCCGGGGCTTTTTGGCGAACAACTGAGACAAGCCGCAATCGCCCATCTCGGCGGCAGCGGGCGCGAGTGCGCAGCTGTCATCAACCGGACCAGCGCCGGAATTGTCGCATCCATCCTTGCCCTTTCGCTGGGTAATCCTGTCGTGTCTCTGGTCCCGCCAGCTGACAGATCTCACGCCTCCGTTGGACGAGGCGCGTCGCTTGCGGATGTACCGTTGATCGAGGTGAACAGTATCGCCGAACTCGAGACGGCACTGGAAATCCATGAGCCGTCCTTGACGATCATCACGACCGTCACATCGGAACTGCGTATGCTGCCCGATGCAACGACACAGCGTGCCGTACGATTGGGACAGACGGCCAACAGTCGGGTCTTCCTTGATGAAGCCTATGGCGCCCGAATCCGAACAATCCTGCATGACGGTGCACCAGCATTGTCTTTCGGAGCAGACCTGGTCATCACCAACGCAGACAAGGCCGGTTTGTCGGGACCGCGTGCGGGAATCCTGTGTGGCGAGTCTGCGGCTCTCGTCGCGGTCGCTGCCAAGGCTTCCGAACTGGGAATGGAAGCACGTGCACCCGTGGCGGTTGCAGTATTGCGTTCATTGCAGGCGTTTTCACCTGATCTTCTGATCGAGGAGTCAGACGACGGTCGAAGGCTGTCGGATGCGCTTGAAGCAGCCATCGGTTCCGGTTTCGTGCAACGGTCGCTGCTGGGCCCGAGAATCGACGAGGAGCATGTCCACGAACGGGTTCTCAGCCTGGCGGGTGTCGAGAAAACTTCCCGGGTCCCGGCTGAAGTAACCGCTGCAATCGGCATGTGGATGTTGCGTGAAAAGGGGATCGTAACTGTCAACACCCACGGCCAACCGGGAGGGCGTGTTTCCCTGCGCCTGAAACCAACCAGCGGTGCGCTCGAACGTGTCGGCGGTGCTGATGCGGTCGCCAGGTGCCTCGAAAACGCGATGACGGAAACGGCATCCCACCTCGAGAATACCGACTGGTTTGCTGAATTGCTGTTTGGAGAAACGTGAATGGTGAACAGAGACCTGATCTCCAGACTCGACAATCGTCTTGATCAGCTGATCAACATCGATGTTGGCGAACGCGGAATTGAACCGCTGTATGCTGCCGCGCGCAAGTTGCAAGGCAGTTCACTGGTCGGTGCAGCAGCAGATGCCCTGATGAATGTACCGGAAAAGGGGATGGTCGTACTCACAACCGGTTCAGTATCGCGTGCATGGATCACACCGAAACTGGGCGAAAACGATGGCCCGTCAGGTACCGCGACAATCGCGCGTGCACTCGTTCTTGGACGCAATGCCACATGCGTTGTGGTTTGTGAGGAGACGCTGCTGGAAGCGATCGGCAATGTGATGGCCGCGTCCGGCCTGTTTCCGGTAACACTGGAACAGGCAAGGATTGCCCGAGAAGACCGCAGTCTCGCGACTGTTGTCATGCTCCCGTTTCCCACCGACGATGCAGCCGCGGCGGATCGCGCGCCGCAGTTGCTCGACGCGTTAGACCCCGATCTGTTGTTTTCAGCCGAACGCGTGGGACGCAATGTCAAGGGCGTCTACCACTCAATGCGCGGGATCGACTACGGGATGGGGCGCGCCCGTATCGATTACCTGTTTGACGAAGGGCTGGCACGCGGAATTCCGGTTATCGCAGTCGGAGACGGCGGAAACGAAATCGGTATGGCCAGGGTGGCCGATCAGGTGCGCGCCCATGTCCCCTTTGGAGATCGGTGCCAGTGCGGCTGTGGTGGTGGTATCGGCGCGGTAACTGATTGTAGTGTACTTGTCACAGCAGCCTGTTCCAACTGGGGTTGCACTGCCATTGCCGCAGGAATGGCTGCCCGTGCCGGAGATACAAGACTCCTGCACACTCCGGCGCGCGAGGCGCTGTTGCTGGATACGATGGTCGCCAGCAAACTGATCAACTCAACCGACGGTATCATCGACGATCGTGTCGACGGTTTCTCCCGGGAAAGCCATATCGCGATAACGGAACTTTGCACCACAATCGTGTCAGCATCCCTGAAACAAGGCGAATCAACCTGACACGGAGCGCCTGCCCGCACATGTCATTGACGTCGCGGCCGAAGTGTCTGGTGATGGTTTTGTGCCGCACGCCCCGGCGCGTGCGATTCAGCGGTGTCCGGATGACCAAGCCGCCTCAGGTCAGGATCATAGGGGGGTCGTGTTTGGCTGCATCAATCTCCGTTCGCCGGATGTCCGTCTTGAATTCCGCTTGCATGGTTATCCGGTGCTTGGCTCATGTGTGTCCGCATAGGCGAGAACATGTTTTGCTGACAACAGCAGCTACTCACCGCACCCGACGATGCTGGTGTGTACCATCCAGTGCATCAGATTCCATTGGTTTCCGGATTTCTCCGCGAAACAAGAATTACCCCGTGGATGTGAGACGACATGTCCGGCGTTGATTCGCTCCTGTGACCGCACATCGCGGCTCAAGGAGGAACGTGCATGAGATGAATTCAGGTTGCCAACGGATCCTGTCGCGATCAGATAACGTCATGCCAGCAGTTGGTCTTCAAACGGATAGGTCGACAACAGTTGCGGGCCTTCGTCTGTTACAAGAATCTGATCCTCGAGCTTGATACCCTCGTTTCCGTCTTCGGCGCCAATGTAACTCTCGACACAGACGGTCATGCCGGCCTCGAGGACACCAGGGACTGTGTCTGCGGCATTGTCGGAAAACTTGAAATGCGGCCATTCGTCGCACAAACCCACACCGTGGGCCATGGACCCGTATCGACGCGCCACAAACTCGTTCGGAACACGCCAGGATGTCTCGGAAACCTCCCTGAAGGTACGCCCGGCGCGAAACTCCTGGATATTGGTCTGTATCTGGTCGTAGGCGTAACTGTACAAGCGTTTCTGTTCATCCGTGGGTTTTCCGGGACCGCAGAACCAGGTGCGTGAAATATCGGAGCAATAGCCGAAAGGTCCGATCAGATCCGTGTCGAACGCAACAAGTTCACCGGCACGGATGATGCGGTCACTGCTTTCGCGAAACCATGGATTGGTTCGTCCGCCGGAGGCAAGAAGACGGGTCTCGATCCATTCGCCACCCATGGCAATATTCACCTGGTGCAGGTGAGACCATAACTGGTTCTCCGTAATACCGGCGCGCAGTTCCTCATGCATCTTTGCCATACCCGCCTCGCAGACGGAGATCGCGATGAGCATCGCGCTGATCTCGTCAGCACTCTTGATCGAACGTGCACGTTCCATGACCTCCTGTCCGTTGAAGATCTCGAATCCGTGCCTTTCGAGTTCCTTGACACCGAGTGGATCAAGATGATCGGCAGCAATCCGGTTGTCGCGTCCGCCTTCCCGGATGACATCGACAAGTTCGTCTGCCCAGAGTTTCACACGCGCGTTGTAATTGTCGCCGGCGCCAAAGTAGGTCCACGTTCGGGCTGGACGGATCTCACCGATGGTTTCCAGATGTTCAGAAAGATGAACCGCAGGAGGGTAATCAAAAAGTACAGTTTTTCCTTCTGCCGGCACCCAGCAGTATCGGTGCTGATTATGAAGAATCCAGACCTGCATGTTGCTTGAGCCGTTGGCATAGCGAACATTGATCGGGTCGTAGAGGAGTACACCTGAAAGGTCTCGTTCCCGTAACATCTGTTGTACGCGTCCGAGACGATACGCGCGCATGCTCTTGATATCGATTTGCGGTTCGGCGTCATGCTGCGCAATACCCGGCGTATTGCGCGCCAGTCGAATACGATCGATGGTCTGGTCATTCATGGGGCGATTTCCCTGGGAGACTGTTCACGGATACCTGGAAACACAGGTCAATGAATTGCGTGGCACAGTTACGCGACGCAAGGGGTTCAGCTCATCCTGTCGAAACAGCAGCCTCTCTTGCCGCAATTCGCTCTTTGCGTCTCTGTCGCCGCGCACTTCGCCATGCCTTGTAGTTTTCGCTGGCCATGAGCGCACAGGGTGTAACGACCAGGGTCAGCACGGTTGCAAATGCCAACCCGAACACAATCGCACTTGATAACGCAACCCACCACTGTGTGGATGGTGCGCCAATTTTCACCTCTCGCGCAAAGAAATCGATGTTTGCCTGCATAACCATCGGCATCAGCCCGAGAATTGTCGTGATCATGGTCAGACAAACAGGTCGCAGACGCTGGGCGCCAGTCAGGACGATGGCATCGATCGGCGATCTGGAAACCCTGCGCAACCGGATAAATGTATCAATCAGAACGATGTTGTTGTTCACGACAATACCGGCCAGCGCGATCACACCGATACTCGACATCACGATAACATAGGGTTCACCTGTCGCCAGAAGTCCGATCATGACGCCGGTTGTCGACATGACAACCGCCGAGAGTATCAATAACGCGAGATAGAAACTGTTGAACTGCGTCACAAAGATGATCGCCATAACGAACAGCGACACGCCAAAGGCCTTGACGAGAAAATCAAACGCTTCGGCCTGATCCTCGTTGTCACCGCGGAAGGTGATCTCGACACGCG
Organism: Alphaproteobacteria bacterium; assembly: GCA_965200745.1. Taxonomy (GTDB): domain Bacteria; phylum Pseudomonadota; class Alphaproteobacteria; order SP197; family SP197; genus SP197. The sequence goes on along the minus strand of CBDAUZ010000001.1, from coordinate 1,154,800 downwards.
GATCGAACCCTGCGTTCTTGATCCACTCTTCGAGTTCCCCAACCAGCGTGTCTGCCAGATAACCCTCCTCGATGTCGGAACGAAAGTTGACAACTCGTGCACCGTTGGCTCGCTCGACCTGACCAACCTCAAGCACCGGCGATCTGGTTACGAAATTGGAAAGCGGTACCGTGCCGAGGGGAGTCTGGATGCGCAATTCGTCGAGCTGGTCGAGCGTTCGCCACTCCGAAGGGAACCGCGCGACAACATCGATTGAATCCTTCGAGTCGGCCAGTCGCATGCTGGTGAACACGACACCATTCGTGATCAGCTTGATGATCTGACCAATAGACACAACGTCGGCTCCGAACTTCGCAGCCTGTGACCGATTGATCGAGATACGCCACTCGTATCCGGGAAACGGGCGACTGTCCTCGACATCCTTGAAGCCGTCGGTCTGCAGCATGTGTTCATGGATCCGGTCGGCTTCTTTGTGCAGCACATCCACGTTGCTTGATGCAAGCTGGACATCGATCGGCTTGGAACCTGCAGGTCCCCGCGCCGGGCGCTGACTCTCCACATAGACGCCCGCGAGATCGGCAACACGCTCCTGTACGTCAGTGAATATCTGGTAGGCCGGACGCCGTTTGTCCCATTCACGAAATGCGACATTGATTGAACCGATCTCGTCCGACGCAGACGACCTGCCATGCACATTTCCAACGGTTGTGTACACGGATTCAAATTCGTCAAGTTCGAGAATGCGCCGCTCGACCTCGCGAACTAGGCTGTCCTTCTCCCAGATCGAAAGATTGCCGCGGGCATGAATGATGAATATCGCCTCATCGGGTTCAATCTGGGGAAAGTATTCGACACCCTTGCCATAGTTCGCATAGGCAATCTGGACACCAACAAGGACCGCCAGGGCAAGAAACAGGATCTTGACCGGATGGCGCAGCACGCGCTTGAGCACTTTGATGTAGACAAGCGACGCACCTGTAAAATCCTCGAGTTTCAGGACTCCGTCGGTTTCGTATGTTGTCAGATTGCGTCGCACTGCCGGCTTGCCGAAGAGCGAACCCAGCGTCGGCACAAAAATGAGCGCCATCAGCAGGGATGCCGAAAGCGTTGCAATCAACGTGATGGGAACAAACTTGATGAATTCACCGACTATTCCGGACCAGAACATCAGTGGAATGAATGCTGCCAGCGTTGTCAGGGTGGACGACGTGATCGGCCAGGCCATACGAGTTGCCGCGGCCCGATAGGCTTCATAGCGCGACGCCCCTTCCATCATCTTGCGATCCGCGTACTCGGTGACAACGATGGCGCCGTCAACAAGCATCCCGACAGCCAGTATGAGGCTGAAGAGCACCACCATGTTGAGTGTGAGTCCCTGCATCTGCAACACGACAAGAGCGGTGAGAAAGGAACTGGGTATGGCAACGGCAATGAGTGCGGACGAACGCCAGCCAAGCGCCCAGACCGCAACAATCATGATCAGCAGTATTGCGGAAACAATGTTGTTCTGAAGCTCGAAGAGCATCCGCTTGATGTTGATCGAATCGTCCTGCGTGAAGTTGTACTGGACTGTTTCAGGCCACGTCCTGCTCGTCTCCTTCACAAGCGCACGCACATTGTCGACCGTCTCGATTGCGTTTGTGCCGACCCGCCTGACCACCTCGATCGTCAAGGCGGACTCGCCAAATGATCTGGCAAACGAGGTCGGATCCTTGAACTTGCGCCGCACCGTCCCAATATCGCCGATCGAAGTCACCGCATCGCCATCGAACTTCACCGGAATTTCGTAGAGTTCCGCGGCATTCTCGATCAAACCGTCAACCTTGATACCGTATCGTCCCGCACCCGTATCCAGGCTACCCGAGGCGACCTGCCTGTTTGATCGATTGATCGATCCAATGATGTTAGCCATGTCGAGCTGATAACTTTCGACAATTACCGGGTCTGCGACAATCTCGATGACTTCCTCGCGGTCACCGGCAATCCTTGCCTCGAGTATTTCGGGCATGCCTTCGATCTTGTCCTGGAGGTCGTTGGCAATCTGCAGAAGTGTCCGCTCCGGTACGTCACCGGCCAGCGTGATCACGACCACCGGAAACAACGACAGGTTGACCTCGTGAACGACGGGATCATCGCTTTCGTCCGGCAGTTCTGATTTCGCCTTGTCAACCGCCTCCTGGACGTCGCGCAGGGCCTGGTCTGCGTCGAATCCAGCCTGAAACTCAAGCGTTACGTTGCCACCACCACCATAGGCAATCGAGGTCATCTCGCGAACGTTCTCGACGGTACTGAGCTCCTTCTCCATGGGAAGTATGAGCAGTCGTGTCGAGTCATCTGGCGAGATTCCGTCGTGCGAGATCGAAACATAGATAACCGGGATGTCGATATCCGGGGTCGATTCGCGGGGAATCGTCTGATAGGCGAAAACACCGCTGGTCAGCAGCAATGCGAGCAAAAGCAGAACGGTTCGCGGTCGATCGAGCGCCGCCGTGATGATCGTGTTCACGACGACTCCGAAGACGCAATTCCGTCTTCATGGATCGGATTCACGATCTCCCCGATGTTGACAAAACCATGTCCGACGGTGATCAGGGTGACTTCATCCGGCAACCCCGATACCCGGACCCCGTTGGTGTCGGATGCAACAATCTCCACGGGTACGAACTTCACCCTGTTTTCCGCATCGACGATCTTGACTCCGAGCAGACCTTCACTGTCGAGTGACAATGCCGCTGGCGAAATCAAATGACTGTTGACCGTTGCCAACAGAAGATCGATTCCCGCCGTGATACCCGACGGTATCTGATAGTCCGGGTTTGCAACCTCGATCTCGATCTCGAATGTGCGGGTGGCCGTATCAGCCACACGTGAGATCTTGGACAACACGCCAGAAACGGTTTCGCCAGTGATCAATCGTACCTCTGCAGACGAACCGAGCGTCAGCTCCTTGACCTTGCGTTCGCTGATTGCACCCGATACGACAATCGGGTCGAGGTCGAAGATCTGTGCAATCGACGCATCGCCGCTGTAGACGAATTCGCCGACTTCGACGTGAAATTCTTCAATCAATCCGTCGAACGGCATCAGAATCCTTGTTCGTTCAATGTCCAGTTTGATCTCGGCAAGATCCGCCAGCGCGCTCTGATAGTTCGCGCGTGCAGCGACCGTGGAAGTCTTTGCACGCCAGCCGCCCTCAACCAGTTCTTCGGAGGCATCGAATTCAGTCTGATAGCGCTCGACCATTGCCTGCGCTCTCGAGAGCTGCGCCGTCCGGGATTCCATGGCAATGCGTGCGATTTCCATTCCCTGTGTGACGCGTTCACCGTCACGAACAAAAACCTCTTCGATCGTGCCACTGGTACGGGCACGAATGTTGAGCGAACGGTTTGCCCGTGTGCTTCCCGTGATAGTCAGGATGACGTCATGTGGAACCGAGACACTGGAGGCCACGCGTACATCAGTCAGACGTATGGCTGGTTCTGCCGCCACCGGTTCAGGAATAACAATTGAGTCGTCTGCTGCAGGGGCCGGTTCGTCCGCGAATGGCAATTCATATCCGAGATAACCTGAAACGATCCACGCGCCGACGACGACGGCAATCAGGACTGCAAGAAAATGAGAGGATCGCATCAGGGGTTCACTCTTGTGAACGGCGTGAGAAAGAATACGGGTCCGCCGACGAACCACTCAAACTATCATGATTTTCCAATGGACTGAACACGTCACAGTGCAGAGGCACTTGCGCTGTCCCGATTTTGCTGAAGCTGCGGACGCGGGACAAGTGTGGCACACGCCATGTTGGTGCGGCATCGGCGTGTCTGATCATCAAGAATGTCGTCGGAATCGGGGTCATTTCGTGCGCGCGGGCGTTTTCCCCGGACTCTTTCGCTCCCCGATTGGCCACAAGGCGACAGCAACCGGTCTGCCGAACCCGGTTTGGCAGACCCCGGAGCGCTGCGCTGCGCAAAATGGTCAGCCGGTGTCGCGGAAAGCCGGTCTTTTGACCAGGCTGCGCATGTGCGCGGGCTGATCGACGCTGGCCAGTGCCAATGCCATCATGACGCACATCGACAGGTTCACGCGCAGGGTCATTTTGGCCCGGCCGCGGATGTAATGGCTTTCAAAGCCGTATCCCTGGTCGATGCGGCTGTTGATCCGCTCAAGGGCTGTACGCGCCTTGTACTTGCGCTTCCAGGTCGGGCTGCCCCAGGGCGTTGGCGTGGTCTGTGCGCAACGGGACCCGCACCACCCGACCATAGTCTTTCGTGCGACACCCGGCCATCGCCTCACACGCCGCCCGACCGGCACAATCAATGTCATACGCAGCCGCCGGACACCGGTACTTCAAGCGTCCGATCCGCCTCGAAGCCATGAAAGGCGAGAGGGCGTTGCTCCCCGGTTTCCGGACAGATGCAGAACAGCTCACCTTTCTCCGTGTAGACAAGCGTGTCCGCGCGATCCGGATCGCGTGACCGCGCCGCGTCTCCAGCCCCTCAATGATCCCATCGTCCGGCAGAAACTCGAGAACCCGCTTGAGACGCTGCAAGTCGTCAAGCAGGTCGACTTCATCCCAGGATAAAGAGTGAAGGGTGCTGTGTCGTCATGGGCGCTGTCGGGCTCCTTGCCCTGTTGGTGCAAAACACACGATATCGCCCGGTGCGACCTTTGCCAATACATCATATTGTTTGATATCAACAGTTTGGCGCATCCACCACGCCCCGGGGTGAAATCCACGCCGATCCGGACTACGCAGATTCATAAAACGTTCAATTTGAACGGGTTACACGACACGCATTGGGGGAAAAAGATTTGATCCCCTCACTTTCGTGTTGTCTTTCAACGCCTTACAAACAACGCAAGACTCTCAGTGACAGGGTCGGATGCCGGATCGCGAACCCTGCGCACATGCCTACGTGCCCCACGGAAACCAGTTCTGCAACGTCTCCTGTAGTTCGAGAAAGGCGTCATCCCGACACCCGCCAAGGGATACGCGTTGCGCAATTTCCATGTAGAGCGACGCGCTGCGAGTGATTTGCGACTCTCGAAGCGCCGCATGGAATGCCTCTTTCGGACGCTCGCGCTTCTCGTCTTCCACGCCTATCCACCCATTCTCCTTGAGCCACGTACGCAGCGACGGTTGACGGCCCTTCCATCCGAGCACGTCGTCGACATGGGGAGAATTGCTCCATACCCACGTTTCGAGTTCGGGGGCCAGGACAATGGCGTACGCTCGATCACCCCACGGCGAGCGACTAAACTGCTGATTGAGGTTTTCCTGCAACATTTTCCGGTCTTCTCGTTCCCGACCGCTCCCTTCATGGTCGAACAGAAGCAAGCCGTGCTGATACTTGCTGGGGAGGGAAAGGCCTGAGAGAAACGATACCCCTCGCGTGGCACATGCTGGGTCGTGCTCCTGGATGGGAAATTACGTCAAATTTCACCTGTCGGATTCGAAGTCATTCTGGTCGCTGAAGCAGCCCCTGTAGTGCCTGGTGCATGCCCGTGTCAGCCACCAAAACGACCAAAGCGCCGCCGTTCATCCGAGCACGCCCGACGCCAGCAATGTGCCGAGATCGCCTGTATTCTTCCATTCGCGGAGATTGGGATGCTCGGATCCTAGGACGACATCTGTAGCGCCGCTGTCGTCCCGGGTAAAACACAGCACTTGATCTACGCCAGCCTCATTCAGAAATACGGGCGAATGCGTCGCCAGCAACATTTGGGCATCGTAAACCGACGACAGCGAGTCATACACCGTCGAAACCGCGCCAGGGTGGATGCCGTTCTCCGGCTCCTCGATCAAAAATATGCCTCCGAGACCCTTCAGATAGGCAGGCAAAGTAAGAGCAGTCAACCGCAAGATTCCGTCGGAGACCATCCATGACGGCACGGTCAATCCGCCAGCATACGTGTAGGTCATGTAGCAATGCCGGTCCTCTGGACGCTCGACCGTCGCGATGTCAACCAGATCGGGCAGCGCCGTGCGCAAATGTCGAATCCACGACTTGTGCGCTGCCTTGTCGTTTCTCCGCAACCGGGCGACGACCCACGGCAGATTCGAGCCGTCGGTCAGAAAACCCGCCACGCGCGCTGGCGGGCTGGGGTTTTTTATCGCCCGGCTGTTGAGAACGAAGCGTTGGACCCCGGTGGCGAGATACTCGCGGAACCAGGTTGCGGTGGGAAAACTCTTTTCGTCGGCCGGGAGGTTGCCGAGTGCGGACTTTCGCGGACCCAGGCGGAAGGATGGGGCCCAGCCCTTTCGTGCTTGCGGGCCGTCGTTGTAGAAATTGTCGTTCCCCCTGTAGACCTTATTGAGCAGCACCTTGTTATTGCTTTTTTTGTCACTGACCAGAATGGATCCAGGCGGCTCGAGTTGCCGCGGAAACAGGGAGCGCTGCGGGATACCCTCATGGCCCCCGCTTTCCTTGAGCAACAATGTCTCGGCCTCGAATTCAAACCGTCGCGCCGTCTCGTCCCGGGTGAGCGATACCTGGTACCGCACCGTGTCGAATGTTGTGGGCTTCAGTTCGTCTGGCACCTTGGCTTCTACTGCGAGTTGCAATCCGTCTCCCTGATGCCGAAACAAGAGATCCATCGGGTTGCGTGCGCGCCCTTCCACCGCGTCATCGAACCCGTCTGCGACGATGTCCCGAAGAAAACCGATCACATCGAGGAAAGTCGTCTTCCCTGACGCGTTCGGGCCGACCAGAACGTGAAATGGACCAAGCGGCTGCCATATATACCGTAGGCACCGATAGTTCAGAGCCTCGACCAAGGTGACCATTGCTCACCTCTGGCGACAAATTCATTGCCTTGCACCATCTGTTCTAGCTCGCGGTCAACACCCGCCATGTTGTCAGATAAGGCATTGTCGGCTCCTGAAGTGCCGAGTTCGGGTAGCGTCGCAGCGGCCTCGCGGACATCAAGCTTGCCGGTGACGACATCGGAGATCAGACTGGTGCGGCATTTGTGTGACAATAAGATTTGGCGCCGAGTAGACGCAGTGGCAATATTCAAGCTTACCCGTCGATCTTGCACATAAGTCTCAATATCTGCCTGCTCTTGGGAACGTGGCCCAGGTAGCCGTAAGTTTAATCTTTTCTCCGTCGCTCGGCTAAGCTGAGCAGCAGAAATGGCAAGTCTGCTTCATCCCTGTCGCTTCAAGAACAATGAGCATGAATCAGTCCTGGTGCGTTCGAAGGTGTGCCCCCTGAACCAGACGTTGTGACCGTAAATCCTTTCTCAATTTTGTATTTTTTTATCGCATACAGTCCAGATTTCCGGAGATTTCACTACCGTTCCTCGTGACGACAGTTGTCTAGAGAACCTCCTCCCCGGTTCGATCACGCAACCTTGACGGTGTCCTGGCAAGTGCTGTCTCGACCGCTTCCTGCGGCCAACGCTGCGGGTATTGCTTCTCGCAGACACGGCTCGCAGCGAGCACAAGATCTTCCCTGAATTTTGCTGCTACAATCTGGAGTCCGACCGGCAGGCCGTCATCGGCAATACCGCAGAAAACCGACGCCGCGGGCTGACCGGTAAGGTTGAACGGAAGAGAGAATGGTGTGACGTCGCGCCACCGGTGCAGTTCATGACTGTGGTATGGCGTGTCTGCCAGCGGTGCCGTTCTAGTCATCGCGGGCGTTACAAGCAGGTCCCAATGTTCGTGAAATTTGTTCAGACGCGATCCCAGCCTGTCCCGGCAGACGACCGATTCCTGCAGTTGCGCGACTGTGACTGCGTTTCCGCGTTCCGCCAGAATTCGAAATCTCGGATCGAGACAGGCCCGGTATGATAGAGGAATCGATCGCAGAAAAGCGGCAAATCCGGCAAGCCAGAAAGGACTCATGACGGGTTCGAGCGGTTCGACCGGAGACTGCACTTCCTCGACAAGCGCGCCGACATCTTGCAGACGCCCCAGGGCAGCATCAACCAGACGACGTACGTTTCCGTCAACATGCGCACCGGCAAGATCAGGTACAAAGGCAACGCGCAAACCGTCGATTCCGTCTTGCAGACAATCGGACCAGTTTCGCCCGTCAACCGGCAGCGCATACCAGTCGCTGGCGTCGTATCGCGAAAGTTCATTGAGCATCAACGCCGCGTCGGTGACCGAGCGCGTCATTGGACCTTCGGCTGAAGACATGCAGAAGATACCTTCACGCGGATGATCGGGAACCCGTCCGAATGTCGGTTTCAGTCCGTATAGCCCGGACCATGCAGAGGGAATACGTATGGATCCGCCACCGTCGTTACCCAGCGCCAGATGTCCAATGCCGGCAGCCAGGGCAGCAGCCGCTCCGCCGGAACTGCCACCAGGCGAATGGGCAAGATTCCAGGGGTTTCGGGTTGTCCCGAAAAGCGGCCCGTCCGTGAGTCCCTTCCAGCCGAACTCGGGCGTCGTGGTCTTGCCAAGAAAGACGCAACCAGCCTCACGGAGGCGCAAAACCGACGGCGCATCCTCTCCGCTGGGCTCAGCGGAAGTGGTCGCCGAGCCGTGCCGCAACGGTCGGTCACGCATCGGAATCAGGTCCTTGATGGTCACTGTCACCCCGTCAAGGGCCGAAAGCGTTGTTCTCGTGCGCCAGCGATTTTCCGATGCACGCGCCTCGTCAAGGGCAGTTTCATGATCGACATGCATGAACGCGTTGATCGCTGGTTCCACAGCATCAAGTCTTGCGAGATGCGCGCGGGTTGCCTCAACAGGTGAAAGACTGCCGTCCTCATAGCGTGCAACCACCTGATTTGCTGACATGTAGCAAAGGTCCAGATCCTGCATGATCCTCGCGTTCCAGCCGTTAGGTGTTGATAATGCCCCTTGAACAGTGAAGTGTGAACTTCACATATGCGATTCCTCAGCACATGGGAGCGACAGGGTGGGTCTCAATACAACTGCATGCGAAATGGTCGAGAATGCAACGGCTGAGATCGAGAGTATCATGCCTCGGGATGCGCTGCTTCTGATCGACGACGACAACACATTGTTCGTGGACATTCGTGACATTCGCGAGCTGCGCCGTGACGGCATGATCCCTGGTGCCTTGCATGCACCGCGGGGCATGCTCGAGTTCTGGGTCGACCCCGCAAGCCCCTATCACAGGGAGGAGTTTGCGAGCGGTCGAAAGTTCATCTTCTACTGCGCCTCTGCCTGGCGGTCGGCGCTTGCGACAAAATGCCTTCAGGACATGGGCCTGGAACCGGTTGCACAACTCGCCGGCGGCTTCCAGGCGTGGAAAGCCGCCGGCGGTGAGATCGCGGAACGCGACTGACTAAACGGTGACCCGTGTCACCCGATGGTTCAGGCGTGCAATTCCTGTGCAAGCCGCGTGCCGTCAGGCGCACGTTCGGCATCTGGCGCCGGTACAGCGCTTGGGTCTTCGTGCAATGACTTGATGATACCGTAGGACATCGCAAGCATAATCACGCTGACCGGAAGCGCTGCCGCAATCGATGCGGTCTGCAAGGCCGTGAGACCACCTGCCAGAAGCAGGACAGCAGCAACAAATCCCTCGCCAAGCCCCCATACAATTCGGAACCGTTGCGGTGGATTGTCGTCACCCATGCTGAGCATTGTGGTGATGACCAGCGTGCCGGAATCCGAGGATGTGATGAACCATGTCGCCAGCAGGAATGTTGCCAGCGCGGCCATGATCCAGTTCATCCAGGCGAGATCAGTGACCTGCGCGATCGTGCCATAGAGTGCACTGGGAAGATCCCAGTTCCGGACCAGATCAGCGATGCCCGCCGTTCCCACTCCATCGGCCGCATGGATTTCGAGATGCATCGCCGAACCGCCGAAGATGCAGAGCCAGAAGAACGCAAGCGTTGTCGGTACGAACATCACGCCGACCATGAATTCCCGGATAGTTCTGCCACGGCTGATACGGGCAATGAACATGCCGACGAAGGGCGCCCAGGAAATCCACCAGCCCCAGTAGAAAATGGTCCAGCCACCCTGCCAGGCCGCATTGCCTTCACTGTTGAAAATCTGGAAACCCATCGGAATGACATTCCAGAGGTAATCACCGGCTGTCGTGACAAAGAAACCCATGAGCCACTTGAACGGACCACCAAACAGGAAGAATGCCAGCAGAACCACGCTGAGCCAGATGTTCCACTCGGAAATGATCCGAATTCCCTTGCCCACGCCGGATACAGCAGACAGCGTTGCAACGGCCGAGATCACACCAATCAGAATGAGCTTGGTCACAATGCCCGGATCGATACCGAACAGGAAGTTCAGGCCGACTGCCATCTGTGAAACGCCGAGACCCAACGAGGTTGCAACACCAAACACCGTTCCGAAAACGGCAAGCAGATCGACAGCATGTCCGATCGGACCGTAGATTCTGTCACCGATGAGCGGATAGAGCGCAGACCGCAGCGTCAGCGGGAGCTTCTTGCGAAATCCGAAGTACGCAAGACACAACCCGATGATCACATAGACAGCCCAGCCATGGAATCCCCAGTGGAAGTAGGTTACGCGCATTGCCGCAGCAGCACGCTGTTCATCCATGGCCGCCAGTCCGGCCATATCGGCAAACGGATTGTTGGGATAGCCCCATGGTTCAGTGTTGTCGAAATAGAACATCGGTTCGGCAATCCCGAAGAACAGGATGCCGATGCCCACGCCGGCCGAAAAGAGCATGGCCAACCATGAGAAGTTCGAGAATTCCGGACGGCTGTCGTCGTCGCCGAGTCGAATGTGTCCGAACTTGCTCAGCATGAGATAGAAACAGACGAACAACATGATGACGAGAGCCGCCATGTAGTACCAGTTCAGCGCTGATTCGATCCAGCCCCTGACCGCGGAGTAAATGCCGTTGGCGAATTCGACGTTCAGCGCCGTAAAGACAACGAAAACGACAACCATCGCTTTCGCCGCAATTCCCATGCCGCTGTGAAGACCCTTGAAGATGCCGCTTTGCGACACGAGGTGTTGATTCATTGCCATTGACTGTTCCTCACGCTCGTTTCCGATAATCGCAGAAACACGGGTCGCCCCGATTCCAGATCCGTATACCCGGCATATGCCGGATTTCCGGTATATTAGACTAGATGCCAGCGCGTGACGCAATTCTCCCGTTGCACGACAGTCGCCGATTCATGCGTTCTGTCCCGCGATTCCCGTTGGATCAGTGCATTTCGGGGCGACTGATGAACATGATGACGATACCGACGAGCACCAGTAATGCACCGAAGGCCTGAAACATCGACATTCGTTCCTGAAACACAATCAGCGAAACCGCGAATGTAATGGCAATGGTGCCGGCAACGACCGTCGGAACAACGAGATAGGCGGGCAGCGGTCGCGCACCGGCGTAAATGTAGAAATAGGCAATCTCGGCAATGCCAATGCATACGCCTGCAGCAATGGCATAGAGATAGCTCGGACCCGAAAGCCTGAAAGTATGTCCACCTTGAAAACCGAGGTACGCCAGAAAGCACAACGCCGTGACAAGAGCGCCGGTTTGTAGAAGAAGAATGGCAAAAATGGTACTCGTCGCCTCGGGAGGCGCATGTGTGCCGGATGTGCGAATGAACAGGTTGTATCCGGCATAGGCCAGTGTCACGACTGTCAGCAGAAATATCGCCATGAAAATTTTCCTCGAAGGAATGGGAACCTCGTCGACCGACGTTCGACGAACCGTGGAGCAGGATGATCATGTCATTCAACAACAATACGGATAAATCCGTCACGTCTGAATCCGGACGCGCTGTTGCTGCGGGTCATCCCGAAGCCGCATGGGCGGGGCAAACCATACTGGAAGCGGGTGGCAACGCCTTCGACGCCATCACTGCCGCCGCGTTCGCAAGTTTTGTTGTCGAACCGGCATCGTGCGGGATTGGCGGATATGCGCGACTCTCGGGATGGACAGCGCAGGAACGTCGTCTTGTTTCGGTAGACGGATACCTGCGCGCTCCGGCTGCCGCTCACGAGAACATGTTCGAAATCGACGACAGCAAACCGCTCAAGTACTACGAGACACCCTGGACATGCGGCATGAAAGCTGAAGTCGGGCATCTCAGCACCGGTGTTCCAGGCGCGGTCCCGGCCCTGTGGGAGGCACACAGACGCTGGGGGAAGCTGGCCTGGGCGGAAGTTCTGACACCTGCCATTGAACTTGCGGAAGAGGGACTTCCGGTTTCCTGGGAACTGTTGCTGACGATCGCAAGGCATCTGCCGCTGCTTCAGAATCATCCGGACCTGTACGATCAGTTGTGTCCGGCGGGGCGCCTGCCCGAGATTGAAGACCAGTTTTCTTCAGGCGACATATTGAACCTTGATGATCTCGCCCGAACGCTGCGTCTGATCGCTCAGCACGGGCCTTCAGGAATGCACACCGGAACGGTGGCCGAACTGATTGAACAGGCCGTGCTGAACGGTGGCGGCATACTGACCGCGGAAGACCTTGCCTCCTATCGCCCGAAGGTCATGATTGAAGCGCCACTGCGATTTCACGACCTCGATGTGGTTACTTGTTTCTGTCCGACGTCTTGCGAGTTTCTCAATCTGCTCGCGAACCTCGACATTGGAAACATGGATCCTGATGGCAGCGCATACCGGCATGCGATGGCCGAATGCATGATCCTGGCATTCAGCGACACGATTCGTTGGTACGGAGATCCCGAATTCGAGGATTCGCCGGTCGCCGGTCTGGGGTCTGCCGAATTTGCGCGTCGGCGTGCCGAGTTCATTTCACCCGAACGTGCCATGACGCGACCTGTCCGGCCTGTTCACCCGAGCGAACTGCTGGATGACGAAGGCAGCCTGCCGGAACGTCTTGATGTTGAAGCGTGGCCGCCGCGCCTCGGAGGGACCACGCAGATTGTTGCATCCGATCATCACGGGAACATGACGGCACTTTGCATCAGCTTGTCCAATGCTTTCGGATCGATGGTGGCATGTCCCGGGACGGGTGTCGTACTGAACAATGGCATGCAGAATTTTGATCCGCGGCCCGGGCTGCCGAATTCAATCAAATCGGGAAAGATGCCGATCTTTGCCGCTCCGGTCATCGTGGCTGCGCGCGGTGGCAGGGCAGTCTTCGCAGGCGCAGGTTCGGGTGGTTACCGCATCCTTACCGGTGTCATGCATACCTTTGTGAACAACGTTGTTCATGGCATGCCACTCGCGGAGGCCATCCATGCGCCGCGTGTTCATTGCCAAAGCGGCAAAACATATGTCGATTCCAGACTTCCGGAGTCCGTCAAGCAGGAACTGATTCGGATGGGGCATCAACTGTGGGAGCAGCGTGACGGCCCCGGGCTCAATGCATTTGGACGCGTGTGTGCACTGGCCGGCGACGGAGCCACCATGACCGCTGCAGCATATCCAATCTGGTCCGGTGGTCATGTCGCGAGTCCGTAGACCTGTGATCCAACCTCACGCCCAGCCTTGTTCGCTGACAGCATCGCCGGAAACAAACGAACATCTGCCGAAACGTCCATCGGGTACATCATTTTTGGGTCGAACCGTGGCGGTATCGAACAGGATTTCTGATGAAATCGGCCGGTAATTCTCATTTCAGGATCTTGTCTGCGTCAGTGCATTGATCGAGGGTGCCGATCTTGTCGGGTCCGGGCGCAATTGGTCGCTCTGCGGGATGATTTGACAACATGTTTTCCGATTGCTCGTGTCAATCGGGTCGACGGCTCGGAGCCCTCATGGGCAACGCATACTCTGGTTCGTAGGCGGTGTCAGGCCTGTGTCAGATGCTGATTGCGATGATGCCTCCACACCGCGTGTACATCGAGACACATCCGGGAGGTGGGGCAACGATGCGTCGCAAACCTGCAGCGTTGCGTAACATCGGGATTGATCTGCACGCACAGGCGCTGGCGTCGTTTCGCTGCGGTTACGATGTGGCGCTTGTTCGCGGTTGCGCCCAGCGGTTTCTGGAGACTTTGACGGTTCGGAGCGTCTACGGCGACCCGCCGTATCTGTGGGAAACGCGCAAGTCGGATCGCCGTTATCTCCATGACGACACCGACACGGACCATGCGGTGATGATCGCGGGCTATCCGTCTGCTCTCCATGATGAGCGGCTGGCCACCTGGGCCGTGTAACCGTACAGGTGATGAACTAGGCGGTGTGGTTACCGCGTGTGTGTGGTTCAACTTTGTCCCCGACACGGTGCACTGGGCGCGCTATGCCGGGCACAACTTCACACATCGTCAGGGGATCACGCGCAAGGCGGTACGGCGCTACAGTGCGTTGTCGCCTGGCGAACGGTTGGCGGTATTGGCGGTGTTCTTCATGCAGACGCCTTCGTTCCTCGCGCACCAGCGTGTGCAGGCCAAGCAGGACGGGCGCTCAAACACCCATACCCTGTTCGGCCTCAAACAGATCCCGTGTTACAATCATATCCGCCAGACGCTCGACGGCATGGCGCCCGAACACTTCGATGAATTGTGGAAGACAGCGCACAAGAACGCCGACACCAGAATGCGCTTCTTCGAAATTTTGCGAACACGCGTGATCTACCAGATATTCCCCTCGTGGCGTGTGTTCATCAACCTGATCGCCAACGGGCGGGAACCACCGCAGACCTTCTCATCCGGCCCGAGCCGTCAACCCGTAGCCGGATATGCCAAAATGAGAATTGCTGGATATCGGCATAGGTACTTGCATAATTTATTCCATGCCGACATGTTCATGTCGGAACCGCGATACGAGGAAACCCGCCGTCGAACCGTATCATTGTCTTAGCTGCATCAGGGAAGTGACTATGACTCGCAGAACCACAATTTTCGCCAGACCTGGCATGCTCCCGATAACAGCACTGGGAATGCTGATATTGGTTCCTGGTAGCGCCATGGCGGGAATTGATGGCGAAGCGGGATTCGTCCTCAACAGCTTTTCGTTTCTGATCTGGGGTGCACTCGTCATGTGGATGTGCGCCGGCTTCACGATGCTTGAGTCGGGATCGGTCAGAACGAAGAACGCGTCTGTTATTTGTATGAAGAACATCGGCCTCTACTCGGTCGCCGGACTGATGTTCTATTTCCTCGGCTACAACCTGATGTACACGGACGTCGATCCTGGTGGCTGGATCGGATCGGTCAGTTTCTTCTATGGAACGTCAGCCGAAGAGATTGCTGTACTTGAGGGCGGTGATGCCGCAGCTCTCGTCGCGGGGTCCGATTATTCCGTCATGTCGGACTGGTTCTTCCAGATGGTCTTTGTTGCGACGACCGCATCGATTGTTTCGGGAACTTTGGCGGAACGTGTCAAACTCTGGTCGTTCCTCGCCTATGTCGCGATTCTCACAGCAATCATCTATCCCATTATCGGTTCCTGGACCTGGGGCGGCGGCTGGCTTGCGGAAATGGGCTTTCAGGATTTCGCAGGATCAACAATCGTTCACTCCACCGGCGGATGGGCTGCTCTTGCAGGTGCCATTATTGTCGGCCCGCGGAAGGGCAAATTCAGGAAGGACGGAAGTGTCAAGACCACCGTGCCGTCGAATGTTCCTGCGGTTACACTCGGCGTCTTCATTCTCTGGCTCGGCTGGTTTGGCTTCAACGGCGGTTCGCAACTTGCGCTCAGTGGTGCAGTCGACGCCATTGCGATCAGCAACATCCTTTCCAACACCAATCTCGCCGCAGGTGCCGGCGTTATTGCGGCCATGGCAATCTCGCGACCTGTTCTCGGACGCGTGGACCTTCTGGCCACACTCAACGGTGCGATCGCCGGACTGGTCGCAATCACGGCAGGACCGGATATCGTGTCACACATCTGGGCGGTTGTTATCGGTGCTGTTGGAGGTGCGATCAGTGTCGTTGGCATCAAGCTGCTCGAACGGCTCCGCATCGATGATGTTGTCGCTGCCGTTCCCGCCCATCTGTTTGCCGGCATCTGGGGGACATTGGCCGTATGCATCGCGGCAGGCGGCAATTTCGGCGTTCAATTGATCGGGATACTCTCGATCGGTGCTTTCGTCTTCGTCAGTTCGCTGGTGGTCTGGTTTGTCATCGCCAAGACAATCGGTGCGCGGGTGTCGCCGGAAATCGAGGAACTCGGCCAGGATGCCGGAGAGCTCGGCATCGAGGCATATCCGGAATTCGTGCTCATGCCCGAAGATCCCGACGAGTGAATTCATGGAATCAACCAACATCAGACTTGATGCGATTGTGCATCTGAAAGGAGACAAGGGAACATGAAAATTACCGCCGACTATAGGGACGGCGTCCTGTTGGCTATGGTTGAAGGTCGAATTGACGGCTCCAATGCCGCGAGTTTCAGCGATAAAATGCGGGAACTGGTCGGCGACCAGGTCAAGCCAGTCGTTTTGGATTTCAGTCAGCTGACCTACGTCAGTTCGGCAGGGCTGCGTGTTGTGTTGATTCTGGCCAAGTCACAGTGGGCAAAGAAAACCACCTTTGCAATCTGTGGAATGCAGGAGACCATTCTCGAAGTCTTTACGCTGAGTGGCATGAACCGATTGATTACATTGTGCGACACCGTCGAGGAAGCTGTTGCACACACCAAGGGATAATCAGTTGATACCGCACAACGGAATCAACTCATTCGATCCGGCGCGATTTTGACTTCAGATCAACGTGCGCCGGTTCGTGAGTTGAACAATCGAAGGTGTATCCGGAAGCACGTTTGACGCCAGGTCGATCAGATGTTGATGGTGGGTGAAAACCAGGACCTGACACTTTTTGGACAATTCATGAAGAACCCGGAGGCCTGCGGCCGTTCGCTCGTCATCAAAATTTACAAACAGGTCATCGGCTACGAATGGAAACGACCTTCCGTGGCTGATGTACTCTTCCAGTGCTGCAATACGCAGGGCTAGAAACAGCTGGTCCGCCGTTCCATCGCTCATGTTTGCATCTTCGACTTCATCACCTGTGGGTCTGATACCGTAGAGGCGAGCCTGATTTCGATCATCATAGCTGAGACCGAGACGATCGAATGATCCGCACGTCAACTCCCTGAACCAGTGCCCTGCACGTAACAGAAGCGGCGCCTGTGTCCGTTCCAGAAACAGTTGTATGGCACTCTTGCACAACAAGAATGCAACGCGCCGAATCATGTAAGTCTCCGCAGTCTGACGGATTTCGGTCAATGTCGTTTGACGTTCAAATTCGGCCGCCGCAGCGGCTTGCCCGCCCGTCATCTGTTCCAGTCTCGATCTTGCATCCTTGTATTGCAGGGCTGTTTCCTCGATTTTCTCATCGAGTTCCCTGATCTGCGCTGCACACTCGTCGACATGTAACTCGAATTCGCGTTCATCGACACCGTCGCACAGTGCCTCGAGTTCCCGCAGCGATAATCCGCCTCCCGTCTGCGCGAGTGTTTCAGAGAGTTCCTGAATTCGGTTCTTCAGGTTCGCCGCTTTTTTCGCACGCTCAATCGCGTCAGTTATTTCCGTTTCGGTCGAGACGCCGAGCAATGTCATCAATTCCTTGATGGTGTTCTTTGCGTTACGCCGAGACTGTTCTGCAACCTCAATCTGCTCGCGACATTCCATGATTTCTGCAGATAACCTGTCGTATGCTTCACGCGTTTTTTGTGCCTGCTCAAGTCTGCAGACAAGTCTTTGCGTGCACTGCTCCGGATCGTCAGTCGGCAGGTCGTCAGCAACATCCATGACCAACTGTCGAACGGTGTTGTCAAATTCCGTGATGTCACGCTCAATCTTCCTGATTCTCAGATCCTGAAGATCAGTGACGGACTCCTTGAGTTTCCGAAGTTCCTTGAGTGTTTCGACAATATCCGACAAATGAACGCCGGGAACATCACACAGGCCTGCAATCTCGGATTGCGACGTCCGAAGAAATTCATCGAAATTCGCCTGAATCTGTTCAAGTTTGGCGGTAGTCGCCCTCTCCGTGTACTCTAGGTCCCGCTTTTCAGCAGCCTTTTCCTCAATCCTGTCCTTGCGAACACGAATTTCGGAAAGATACTGTCGCGCAGTCTCTGCAAAACCCTGGGCAGACGCATGTGCAAGAGATGATACATCCATTCCAAGCGCACAAAGATCTTTCAGCAGGTGATTGCATGCTTCGGTCTCCTTGTGTTCAAGTTCAAGGACAGACTGTGCTGCTGCGTTCCGTCGGGCGATTGTTTCAAGTGCACGACCGTGATCACCAACCCATTTCTCCATTGCCGCAGAATCCGGCAATCGATCAATGTCGGGCCACATTTCTCTCCACTGTGCCTTGTGCTGCAGGGATTTTTCCTCGAGTCTCTTCCTGTAGTCCCGCTTGGTTTCGAGACTTGACCGTGCCGTCAAGATTGCCTGATCGACTTCCTCGAGTTTCGCAATAAGCGATGCATCAGCGAAACGTGTGTCGGCAGCCTGGTCCGCCGCAGTGGTCTCTTGTTCAAAACGCTCGGCGAGCCGGTTTCGCCCGTCGTCGGGAAGAGATATCTCGCGCACCAACACGCTTCGGATCTGTTTCCAGGAACTGCCACGCCGATCACGCAACTTTCTGATTTCCAGATCTGTAATCACCGAATCCGAACGCGTGATTCTTTCACGCTCTGCACATCGTTCGCTTGCAATTTGTGCAAGGCGATTGATTTCCCGATCACAATTGTCAATCTCGACCGTATGCGCCGCAACCCTTTCCTTGTGTGCCCCGATCAATTCGAGCGATGGCACGGTCAGTCTTGTCAATGCGGTCTCGTCGGAAACACATGCCAGCAACGGTGCACATTGTTCCGCAGCCTGTTCCCTTAATCTGAAATGTTCGTTTTCCGATTCGATCCGGGCTGTTACCAGATCAGACAAGATTTCGACGTTCTTTTCCGCTGCCAGAATATGTAACGGATCACGCACGTTACCGAGTCTCTCCAGTTCTTGCCCGGCCCTGCGGGTCCGCGATTGATCATTTTCAAGCTCTGACGTGGCGTTCTGAATCTCCAACCCGAGCAGCGGACGCTGCTTCGAGAGCGCATCGATCCGTGCAAGCTGTGCGGATTCAGGCACACGTTGCAACAAGGCATCGTCGTCACTCTGGGTCCAACCGAGTTTTGCAGCCAGTTTACGCAGATCTCCAATAAGGCGACGCAGGTCGTCACGTCGTTTGGGAAGATCATCCCGTTCAGGTCCCAGCTCAATCCGGCGTTCATTGAGCAACCGGATGTCGTCGGACCGCGACGTCAGTGCGTCGTCCGTCGTGAGTGCCTCTTTCTCTGCCACCAGTTTGTCTGCCTTTTCCCAGAGAGTGGCGATGCTTCCCTCACCCTTGGCGAACCTCGAACGCGCGTCATGATATCTCTCATCCTCATCGCCGCGTAATGTGACGACGTCGGTGATTTCATCCAGTTCCTTGCCGAGTACCATGCGTTGCCTGACGTGAGGCAGAACCTTGAGCACGAACTGTTTTTTGTTTTGTTCACGCAACAATTCGGCTTTCTGCGCCCGCAGTTCCTTCAGCTTCCGCTCCTTCAGGTCATGGTCGTCGCGGATCTGGTTCCATGACTCGGTGGACTCAACCGCGTCCTGAAGCGTGGCTTGCGCAGATTTCAGTTGTTCGCCAAGCTCATGGAGCCTGTGTCTTCTGGCCTGTCTGTTCGGATTGAAAAGTGCCCTGGATTCCTGTTCGAGCGACTCCAGTACTTCCGCGACATCCGAAACACCGGCCCCTGCCTCAAAGATCACGCCACTTGCATCTGATTGCGGTTCAATGATGCCCCTGCCGCCTTCGCGCAGTCGGTCATGATTGAGGCAAAACAGCCGATTGAAGTGATTCCTGTCGATCCCGCCGATAAAGAAATCCAGCGCTGTCGCATCCCTTATCAGCGTACCGTCAAAATTCTGCAACGTGTTGCTGCTTCCCTTGCGGCGGCGAAACCCGAATGTCCGACCGTCCCTTTCCAGTTCGGTGCCGATGAGCATGTTCTTGTATGAATGCAGGAAGTCGTATGACGATTGCGGCTCAATCCCGAAAAGAACGTCTTCAAACGCATTGCGTGACGTCGACTTTCCCGCTTCGTTTGCGCCGAATACGAGGTGCAGATCATCTGGACGATCGGGAAACGCAAGTGACTGTCCAGTGAAATGCCCATATTTGATGAGATCAAGTCGACGCAAACGCATGATCAATCATCCGTGCCGGTAAGGCGACCGAGAACATGGACTACTGCGTCGTCGACCAGAGTACCAAACTCCCGATTTCCAGCTGTCGCCAACAAACCGTCCTGCGAATTCGTCCGGACTTCGTGCGGGAGTGATGCAATCAGCCTGTTGATCTCGTCATCCATCAACTTACGGAAATCCGGAGTTCCTGCAGTGGTATTGAGCAATTCCCTGAGGTGCATGAGTGAATCGTCGCTGACAACAGTCCGTTGTCTGGATGTCGTCTTGATTTCAACACTTTCGATCCACGCGCGTTCGTCACCGATGCCCTCTGCTATCGCCTGTGCCTGGGCAAGAACCCAGTCCTGTTCCCTGTGCAACCAGCCATGGAGCGTCGTCGCGCCACAAAATTCGATCCTGCAAACCAGCAGTCGTCCGTCCGCGTGTTCGTCCAGGTCCCGGGTTATCTGTTCGCTCAACCGTAAAATTGAATCGTCCTTATCCGCACAACCATCCAGATCAACGACAGTCCTGTGCCAACGAACGACGTCTATCGCGACATTGCGACAGGTGACCTTTCCATCGTTGACTTCGACGCGTGCGTATCCTTTCGGGCCGGTCTCACGGATGTTCCTGCCCTGGATGTTCCCTGGATATACAACCCAGGGATTGCGGTTGAGTATTCTTGCGCCGTGAACATGACCGAGTGCCCAGTAATCATATCCGAATGCAACCAGTTCCTCACATGTACAGGGGGCATAGTTCATGTGACCGCCGAGGCCTCCCAAGCCTGTATGCAGGAGACCAATATTGAAACTGTTTCTGTCGGGAACCGGGTAGGATGGAACCAGGTTTTCGGTCACCGCTTTTTCCGGATAGCTGCGACCGTGAATGGAAACCCCAATATCTTCCAGACGGAAAGTACCGGCATGTTTTGACGGAAAGACGTGAACATTGTCCGGAAGTGAGAGACTTCGCGTTATCTCGCTTGCAGCATCATGGTTGCCGAAACAGACGTAAACACGAATTCCGGCTTCACGGAGTTTGCCCATCTGTCTGACAAAGTAGAGACCCGTGTTGAAGTCCCGCCAGTCTCCGTCGTAGAGGTCACCTGCGATCACGACAAAACTGACCTGTGCGTCGACCGCGTCGTCGATCAGTTTTTCAAATGCCTGTCGGACTGCAACCCGGATTCGTTCCGGCGCGTGGCCGTCACGTCTCGATAACCCTTTGAGCGGGCTGTCGAGATGAATATCGGCGCAGTGTACAAACGAAAAACTTGTCACGAGATCACACGGGGCGAGTTGACTGACTGTTGCGCCCGATTACCAACAAACCTTTTCCGAGACTTCAAAGTGATCTGCGATAAGTGTTCATGATCTGGCGGAACGAATGGTGTACAATATGAACTGTTTTCGTTGAATGTACAACATATGTTCACCCTGTGTTTGAATTTTGTTTTTCGGTTGAGGTGATACTGCCCGCCAACCCACAAGAGCGGTGATGGCTCTACAACTCCGTTGCGTTCCGGTCAGTCGAAATCGCCGAAGGGCGTGGACTTAACGTACAAAGGCGGGGACGGTCCATTCGATAGGACTGTCCCCGCCTCGAGACGGAAAGTTTTGCGGGGTTATCCGACCGGCCACGCCGGCTGGATAACCCACCAGCATCAGGCGAGATCGAAGCGGTCGAGGTTCATTACCTTGCCCCACGCGGCGGCGAAGTCGCGGGCGAACTTCTGCTCCGCGTCGTTGCTCCCGTATACTTCGGCAAGTGCCCGGAGCTCTGAGTTCGAGCCGAAAATGAGATCGACGCGACTGGCGGTCCACTTGACTTCACCCGTCCCGCGATCCCGGCCCTCGAACAGGTCCCCGTTATCCGAAGCCGCCTTCCACTCGGTTCCCATGTCCAGAAGGTTCACGAAGAAATCGTTGGTCAGCGTTCCGGGCCGGTCGGTGAAGATACCGCAACGTGACGAACCGGCATTTGCGCCCAAGGCGCGCATACCGCCAACAAGCGCCGTCATCTCAGGCGCGGACAAGTTCAGCATGAATGCCTTGTCCACCAGCAGATGCTCCGAAGAAACCGCGTGGCCGTTTTGCAGATAGTTGCGGAACCCGTCCGCAGTAGGCTCCAGTACGGCAAACGACTCGTCATCGGTCATTTCGTCTGTCGCGTCCGCACGTCCCGGCGCGAACGGGACCTGCACGTCGTGTCCGGCCTGCCGTGCTGCTTCCTCCACTGCCGCGCATCCGCCCAGAACGATAAGGTCCGCAAGCGAGACAGCCTTGCCGTTTGGCTGTGCGTTGTTGAACTCCTTCTGGATTTCCTCCAGAGCTTCTACCACCGCCGAAACGCCGGATTTCACATTGACATCCCATCCCGATTGCGCCGCGAGACGTACGCGCGCGCCATTGGCGCCGCCGCGCTTGTCAGTGTTGCGGTAAGTCGAGGCAGATGCCCATGCGGTCGAGACCAGCTGTGAGACAGAGAGGCCGGAGCCGAGAATCTTTCCCTTGAGGGCAGTAATATCCGCATCGTCGATCAGGTCGTGCGTGACGGCGGGAACCGGATCCTGGAAGGGCAACTGCTCATCAGGAACCCAAGGGCCGAGATAGCGGGATACGGGCCCCATGTCGCGATGCAACAGCTTGAACCACGCCCTGGCAAAAGCGTCGGCGAACTCGTCCGGGTTCTCGTGGAAGCGTTTCGATATTTCCCGATAGGCCGGATCAGCGATCAGGGAAAGATCGGTGGTCAGCATCATCGGAGCGTGCCGTTTCGACGGGTCGTGTGCATCCGGCACGGCGCTCTGCGCCTCACCGTTCTTCGGTGTCCACTGATGCGCACCTGCAGGGCTTTTCGTCAGCTCCCATTCATAGTTGAACAAGTTGTCGAAATAGCCGTTATCCCATTTGATCGGATCATTGGTCCAGGCGCCCTCGAGTCCACTGCCGATCTGGTCGCCGGCTTTGCCGCTGCCGTGGCTGCTTGTCCAGCCGAATCCTTGCTGTTCAACGTCGGCACCCTCGGGCTCGGGGCCCTTGTATTTCTCGTCGGCAGCGCCGTGAGCCTTACCGAATGTGTGCCCGCCGGCAATCAGTGCGACTGTTTCCTCGTCGTTCATTGCCATGCGGCGGAAGGTTTCGCGGATGTCGCGGGCCGCCGCCACCGGGTCCGGATTGCCGTTCGGCCCCTGCGGATTGACGTAGATCAGACCCATCTGGACGGCACCGAGCGGATTGGCCAGTTCCCGGTCGCCACTATAGCGCTCATCGTCGAGCCAGCCCCGCTCCGGACCCCAGTAAATGTCCTCGTCTGCCGCCCAAATGTCCTCGCGGCCGCCGCCAAAGCCGAAGGTCTTGAATCCCATCGTCTCGAGAGCGCGATTGCCGGTAAAGATCAGCAGGTCAGCCCAGGAAATCTTGCGGCCGTATTTTTGCTTGATCGGCCAGAGTAACCGGCGCGCCTTGTCGAGGTTGACGTTGTCGGGCCAGCTATTGAGGGGGGCGAAACGCTGATCACCGGAACCGCCGCCGCCACGCCCGTCTTCAATACGATAGGTCCCGGCGGCATGCCAGGTCATGCGGACGAAGAGCGGTCCATAATGGCCATAATCCGCCGGCCACCAGTCCTGTGAATCGGTCATCACCGCATCGACATCCTTCGCCAAGGCGTCGAAATCGAGGCTGTTGAACGCCTCGGCATAGTTGAAGTCCGGATCGTTGGGGTCGGACTGGGAGTTGTTCTGGCGGAGGATCCGCAGGTTCAACTTGTTCGGCCACCAATGCTGGTTGGCAGTCTCTCCGACGGCTTGGTGAGCGGCACCCATCATCGGGCACTTGCTTGCTGTAGTCATGTTTCCTCCGTTCGAGCTCGGAATTCACGCGCTTCATTGGGATCTGCCGTCCCGAGCACGGACATCTGTTCGTATTCCTCATGCATGCACGCCGACTCCTGCAAATACCGGCCTCACTGAGGCGTCCTGCGGAAGTCAACGTTACGCATATTTGTAAAATGCCGGAACTGAACCGTCAACAGCTTGGAATGATTCTAACTATTTCCCGGTTATCATTCGCTGTGTAGTCGTGTCAGCGAATGCGCACCACCAGGTCGATGCGTTCCACCGTCTTGTCGCCAGGCGCTTTCGGCAGGCCTGTAATGCCGACCGTTTCGGCATCGAAATCGATCAGTTCGCCGGTACTGCTGTCATAGAAGTGGTGATGAGTGGCCAGATTGGTGTCGAAACAGGCGCGGCCCGGTTCGACATCCACCCGTCTCAGCAATCCGGCACCGACAAATTGATTAAGGGCGTTATAGACCGTGGCCAGCGAAACACGCACTCCGGCCGCGCGCGCCTCTCTCATCAGCCCTTCAGCGCTGACATGCCGGGGCGCCCCGGAGAACAACAGTCGCGCCAAGCCAAGGCGTTGCCGTGTGGGTCGAAGCCCAGCACCGCGCAGCCGTTCACGAATGTCCGGATCGGTAACGTTCATCACACGCGCAACTCTATCGGGCAGATGGCAAAAGTCCAGTCGGACAGTTCACCTGCCCGGTACGTTCGGGCGGTCGGGCCGCAGTGTTCGGCCAGATAGGCGAGGATAATGTCGCGCGCACCAGCTTCCATCGGTTCCATCTCTTGCTCCTCGACCACCCAGTCCAGGAGCTCGGACCATTGCTCACGCATCAGTCCCTGCTGTGCAACGATCCGCTCCGAGTGGCAAGTCGCGCAGGCGTCGAAGGTCTCGGACGCTTCGGGCGCCGCGACCATGACGCCGTAATCTTCCGCCTCCGGAGGAGCCATCGACGCAGCCACCGCGACCCCGAAATCGATTGGGCTGTCGCTCACTTCGTTCAGGAATGCGATGACGTCAGCCTGGTCGCGGTCGCGCTTCAGTCCGACAAAGTTCATGGAGGTGCCATTCTGAAACGCATGGGGTTTCATCAGACGGCACCCCGTCGCTTCAGGAACAATGAGCGAGTATCAGGCCCGAGCCTGGTCTTGCCGAAGGTGTTCAATCGATCGACAATGCCGGAAGGGACCGCATGATGTGCAGGGTCTCCAGGCTGACCGTGATCATCCGCAGGAACAGGTCGAGCGGATAGCGCGGATCACCGACGGTCTCGACTGCATACCGGTTGGCGTCGCTGACGATACCGCTTGCCTTGTCGGTCTTCACGCATTGCCGCGCCATGACCCAGGAGAGTGCGGGCTTGCCGTTGACGACGTAGTCCCATGCAGCGTCGGGAATCTCCCTGATCGTGATGTGGTTGTTGTAGATGACTGTTGATCGATCCTTGGTCTTGCCCCTACCCGGGTGCTTCATCCCGGTGACCCGGTAGGCGATCTCCGGGTTTTCCGGCAGCCGCGCACCGCCGGTGTCGATGACGGCATCTGGACAGGGATCGACGGCTTCGTAACCGACATGCAGTTCACCCAGCTTCCGGCCGGCATCGCGGAAGGCACGATAATCTTCCAATGACCGCACACAGGGGATGCGCGGCAGGTCCTTCGCGAGGTTCGCCGCGAAACGGCTGCGGAAGTCCTCCGAGTGCAGCAATCCGTATACGTAATGGAATATGTCCTCGTGCGTGATGCTCTCACCGGGCCACGCCATGCGGAAGTGCTCGACGCCTGCGTCCGTGATCGCTTCCCGGCGGCGGTAAGCGGTACCAGTAGCGAGCCCTCTCAGAAGCCCGCCGACCTGGGGTTCGTTCTCCTCGTAGAGCCACATTGGAAAACACTGGCCAGTATCTATCGTGTGTAAGTTGGGGAGTGTATCCATCATCAGGGCGGAAAACCCCGATCGGGCGCCCTTTCCTGTCACCGCGATCACCCGGTTGGGCAATTCTCCATCCGGGAAGATACGGGGTATCTGGGAGACCCTATCGTTGAGACGGCGGCTGTAGAACTGCCATTGCTTCGTGAACGGACGGTACATGCAGCGTACGAACTGGCCGTCCTTCAAGTCCAGGCGCTTGCCTTTGCGCACATCTTGCTTGAGTGCGCGGCTCCAGCTGATACGCGTCGCGTCGGGATTGACGAAATCCGAAATCGACAGCGAGGTTTGACCGGACGCCTCTGCATTCTGCCAGCGGACCACCTCGTCGTTATAGAAGGCGATCGTCGCTTCGATGTTCCGGGCCAGTGCCGTCCGGGAAGGGTTGATGCACCAGGAATCCCGATTTGTCACTACTCCGGAAGAGTAGTTGTCGAACAGAACTGTCGCGTCCTTGTCCCTCTTGTCCCCGATCTTCAGATGCTTCTCAAAGGCGTCGTCACGCTGATCCAGCCAGTCGCCATGCCGGTCGGGCGCAATCCTCGTCCATGCGTCTTCTCTTTTGATCCCCTCGATGCTGCCGAATTCACGGATCCTTGCCAGCTTCTGCTGCCGATCGAGCCAGTCCCCGATGTCATGAAAGAATATCCGGCCCTGTTCGTCAGCATCCGGGTTCTTCACAAAGACTGTGATGGCCACCCCGGTCATGCTGCCCTGACCGAATACGTTCCCGCCCTCGCCAGCCCGGCCACTCGACAACATGTTCTTGCGAATATCGCCGCGCAGGTGAAAGACATGGATGCTCGAGAACTCTTCGGCAAGGCACGTGCGCATCCCGTCGGCAAAAGAACGTTCGATCCAGGCGCTGCCAGACACAAACGCCATCACTCCTGCGTTGCCGAGCCGGTCCGTACCCCAGCGGATCGCCCGGATGTAGCTGTCATAGAGATTCTGTAGAAGTGCGGCACGGGAGCGTTCTGCGTAGGTCGACCGTATTCGCTGGTCGAGCCGTGCATATTCCACGTTCTTCGCGTTGTCGTTCTCGCTTCTCTGGACTGCCGAATAGGGAGGATTGCCGATGATGACCCGAATGTCCGTGTCCTTCTGGCGCTCCCGGCGATCGGTGTTGTCCTTCATGTAGAAGGACAGCTCGTCTTCGCCCTCGTGCAACCCGAAGGTGTCGGTGAGACAGATGTTCTCGTAAGGCAGATAGTCTTCGCGTCCGGCAACCGCATGGAAGACCGTCTCGACGTTGATGGCCGCGATATAGTAGGCGAGCAGCACGATCTCGTTGGCATGGATCTCTTCGCGGTACTTGCGCTCCAGATCCTCGGGCGCAATCAGGCTTGACTGCAGCAATCGCGTAATGAACGTGCCCGTGCCGGCAAAGGGGTCAAGAATGTGGACACCCTTCGAGCCCAGGGTCTGCTCGAACTCGGTCCGCAGCACGTCGTTCACCGAGTGGATGATGAAGTCCACGATCTCGACCGGCGTGTAGACGATACCGAGCATCGCTGTGATGCGCGGGAAGGCACCCCGGAAGAACGTGTCGTAGAGCTCGATGACAAGGTTCTGCCGCGCCGTCGGATCCGTGATCCCCTGCGCTCGGCGGCGGACCGAGGCATAGAATCCTTCGAGTTTCTTCGACTCGCGCTCGACCTGTGCTTCATCAATCACCGAGAGCACGTCCGTCATCGCCGCCGAGACCGGGTTCCGGTCGACAAAGGCATGATCCTCGAACAGCGCCTCGAAGACCGGGCGGGTGATCAGGTGCTGGGCCAGCATCTCGACGGCATCGCGCTCCGTGACGGATTCGTTGAGATCGTCCCTGAGCTCGGTCAGGAAGTCCCGGAAGAACTGCTGCGCGTCGCTGCCAGGCTGCTCCACAACGCTGGTGATCCGGACAATATGTTGTTCCGCGATCAAGGCGATGTCCTTCGCCCAGTCCTCCCAGTAGTCGCGGGTGCCGCACTTCTCCACGATCTTCGCCATGACGGCGCTGGAGAACTCGTCAATCACGAACTCCAGAGCTTCCTGCCGAGGCCGGTTCCCGTCACCGCCGCCCGCGCCGATGCCCGGTCCGACTCTTTGCTTTCGGCTCGGCAGTTCCTCGACTGTCGCGGTCACGGCCTGAAGTTCCTCGCTGTCAGCCAGTGACCGGCCATCGACAATGGCGATGCGATCGCTGATGTCCTGGCCCAGCCCGCCCTGGTTGATCACCGCATCGAGGCGTTCGTCATGGGAGCGCAGCGCGTTCAGGATCTGCCAGACCACCTGGTACTTCGTGTTGTCGTTCAACGCCTGGTCCGCAGGGATGTCGGGCGGAATACCGACCGGCAGGATGACATAGCCCATCCGTTTGCCCTCGGCCTTCCTCATCACCCGGCCCACCGCCTGCACCACATCAATCTGACTGTTGCGGGGATGCAGAAACAGGATCGCATCAAGAGCCGGGACATCAACGCCCTCGGTCAGGCATTTCGCGTTGCTCAGGATCCGGCAGACATTCGCTCCCGCGTCCTCCTTCAACCAGTCCATGCGCCGGCCCCGGTCGCGGGCATTGTAGGTGCCGTCCACATGACGCACTTCGCAGACAAGGTCACCATGGTCCTCACCCCCGCGTCCCGCCTGAAATTCGGCAACAACGTGCTCGAATTCATCGCGGACCAGCTCCGAGCTGGCAATGCTGCGGCAGAACGCAATGGCACGGCGCATGGGAGCGGCATCGTCCGCATCCGGCACCTCCAGGCCCACCTTGGAGAGGGCCTTCCAGCAACCCACGATCCTGGTCGCGTCATCGAGAACAAGCCCGCTGGCCTGGTCTGACAGGCGTTTCTGCACCGCAGCGCTGACCTGACCCTCGTCCATGACCAGGACAATCACCCGGTAGTCCGTCAGGATGTCGCTCTCGACGGCACGGGCAAAACCGTGATGGAACAGCACCTCGCCATAGAGCGCGGGATCGTCCATCGAGGCCAGCACGGCATCCGTGTCCTGTGCCTTCGACTTCGCGTTCTCGCCGTAGATGCGGGGCGTGGCGGTCATGTAGAGTCGCTTGCGGCCCCGAATGACATCGTTGTCATGCACCTTCACGAAGTTCGACTGATTCTCACCGGCAAAGGTCACGCCAGTCGTGCGATGCGCCTCATCACAGACAATCAGATCGAATGCGGGAAGGCCGTGATCCGACTGTGCAGCCGCAATCACCGAAATCGATTGGTAAGTCGCAAAAACGACCCGCATCGATGTGTTGTCGGCACCCAGAACTGCCCGTGCCAGCGAACCGGTATCGGTCGTCGCCGGAAAGGCAAGATCGGTGACTTCAAGCTCCGCAATGTCGTCGCGACCGCGCCGGCGCTTGCCCACCTGGGTATCCGAGCACACGGCAAAGGCCGTGAGCGGCAGCAGGGCATCAGCGCACCACTCGCGCACCGATTGTGCCATCAGCGCGAGAGAGGGAACCATGAGCAGGACACAGGAACCGGAGCCCGCCAGATCCTCGGCGATGCGGAGAGCGGTCAACGTCTTGCCTGTGCCGCAGGCCATGATGATCTTGCCCCGATCCGCCTCGGCCAGCCCGGCCCTGACAGCCTTTAGCGCGTCCACCTGATCGGGACGCAGGGTCTTCGGGCTCGGGCGCGCGATCTCGCCGCTGGCCGCGAACGCCGACCAGTCAACCCGGCTTTCCTGGAGATCGCGCAGACCAATCCGCGTCGTCGCAATCGCCTGGCCACGCAGCATCTCCTCCGCCTGCGGGCTCCACGGAACGTCAGTGGTCTCGACAATCAGCCGCTCGCTATAGGCCTGTTTCCCGGACGCGGACATGAAACTGTCGATGTCTTCCTTGCGGATGCGCCGGTCCTGGTCGAAGAACTTGCACTGAACGGCGGCAAGGCTGCCGTCGTGCCGCGTCGCCACAAGATCGATCCCGGTGTCGCTACGGTCCTGTCCCTCGCGGCGCGCCCAGTCGGACCAGAGCTCTGCGCGTTTGAAACGCCGCGCCTGGACAGGGTCACTGACAAGCCAGGCAGCGACCAGCTTCTCAAAGGCCGTGCCCTTGTCGCGTTCACTCAGAGCAGCACCGCGATAGGTCTCGAGAAGTCGGTCCAGGGCAGTCATGGGCGGCATCCCTTCATGGCAGGGGCGATATACCACACAACACGCAAGCGTGGGCCGCGGTAGCCGTCCACGAACCGCGCCACGGGCGGCGAAACCAGAATTCGAAACAGGCCGCTCCAAATACCGCACGGCAGCGCTCGGCACCTGTCAGAGTTTGATCCATATGTCGAGTAGTCTCGCAAGATGCGGTCAGCCAGATTGATCTAAAACCCCAATCCGGAGGGGACCGAGACCACTCACAGGCGTTGTAAGCGATCCGACGACCATCAGCAAAACAATCTCACGGACGCGGAATGGGCTTTCATCGAAACGCTGCTGCCCAATCAGGGCAAGATGGGTCGGCCGCGCAGGACCGATCTGCGGTCGGTGCCATCCAGTACATCCTCAGCACGGGCTGCCAGTGGCGGGCTATGACGCGGGGAAGAAGATCAAGGGCCGCAAGCGGCACATTGCCGTGGACGCGCAAGGCAGACCGATTGTCATGATGGTTCACCCGGATGACGTCCAGGACAGAAACGGTGCCCTCGAGGTTGTCATGCAGCTGTTAGCGACGGCGACGACGATCTCCAAACTGTATGCCGATGGTGGCTGTGCGGGGCCGAAACTTCGAAAGGAGATCCGGGAAAAGGTTTTGCCAGACATCCTCGAGATTGTGGAAAACCGAAGGATACCAAGGGCTTCACGGTGTTGCCCCGCCAGTGGGTCGTGGAGCGGACCTTTGCCTGGATGGGCCGATGCCGTCGCTTGTCGAAGGATTACGAGCGCCACACTGACAATGCCTTGGCCTGGGCGCAATTGGCCGCCTGTTGATTTCCTGTCAGGCGCGTGAAGCAACCGCGTGACAATATTCACTAGTAAAACACAGACTTATGATTCAGGATCTTAAACCGGACAGGTGAGTCGTTGTTGGAGTGTACTCGACGCGTTTCATGAAACTTCCCCGAATTTCAATAGACGTTCTTGAGTTGGAAACAGGTAAGTGTGAATTTGACACCACCGCAGCGCGTCAACGACTTATCGCTGTGACGTATTCAGGATTGAACTTGTTTGCGAAAATCCACGCATGAGTCGGTTTTGGAATCCACGTAACCCGGACTTCAAGATGCGACTTCGTCAGCATGGTGTAGATCCGATTTCTTCAGCGAGTTTGAATTCCACACGCCATCATCTTGCCTGATGATCAGTTTGATGATTCTGATGGCAAAATATGTGTGTTCGACTTCCAGCCCATCAGCTTATGCTTGTGACCTGGTCAATCCTCGACAATGCCCTTGCACAAAAGCCGCAGCAAACAACCGCGTGCGACATACAGGACGGTGAATCAAGTCCGCGTTGCAGCTGAATTCCGCGTGTGCCAAGATTTTGTGGCGTCATGCTTGGTATCAGCTTGCTCTGAACGCTTTCGTAAAGTTGTCGTCCATACCGGTTTTCGATAGCACATCGCGACCATGTCATCGAAACTGACAACCGCGATGCAAATCGTCTCCGTGACGTTCCTTGGAATGATCACTGGTGCAATCGCCTCGATCGCAGCGATCGGGTTCGTCGAAATCGTATTCTTCCTCAATGACACATTCTGGATCTCTCCGCGCAGCAGATTTCTTGCTGGCGATGTCGCCTGGCTTGTCGTTGCAACTGTTGCAGTTCCAACGGTAGGCGGTCTGATCGTCGGCCTGCTGCATCAGCAGATTCCGGAACGCCGTGCGCACGGGCCCGCCGATGTCATTCGTTCCGTGCAAGGTATGTCGGGTGAAATTCCCCCGAAGTCCGGATTTCTTTCGGCCATCTCAAGTATCGTTTCGCTTGGTGCTGGTGCTTCTGTCGGTCAATACGGACCACTCGTACACCTCGGCGCGACGCTTGGATCCCTGACGGGTCGCATCGGTCTGCGTGATCGCTGGATGATCAAGGTAGGGGTTGCCTGCGGTGTTGCAGCTGCCATCTCCACCGCATTCAATGCTCCTATTGCAGGGATCATTTTCGCGCACGAGGTCATTCTTCGTCACTATTCGTTGCGTGCTTTCGCACCTGTCACTGTTGCGGCATCTGTTGGTTATCTCAACGCAACAGTGATCTTTGAACAGGAACCACTGTTCGGTATCGGGATGTTACCGACGCCGTTTGCGCACGAATACCTCGTTTTCATCCTGATCGGTGTTGTCGGTGCCATCGTCGCAGTTATCTATATGCGCGCAATTCTCGCGTCGGCCTGGTTCGCAAGCAGGACAGCGTTACCTGATTTTCTCAAGCCCGCCGCAGCGGGGGCCGTGATCGGTCTGGTTGCCATATGGCTGCCGGACATTCTCGGTATTGGTAAGGAAACATTGCGGTTTGCCGTTATAGAAAGCGCCTTCGAACCATCCGAGTTGGCACTGCTGTTTGTTGCCAAGCTTGTGGTAACCGCATTGTGCATCGGGTTCGGTTTTGCCGGTGGCGTTTTCGGTCCGGCACTCCTCATAGGAATACTCTTTGGTGCACTCGTGGGGAGCGGCGCCGAGTTCGCCCTTGGAGATCAGCGTTCAAGTATCGCGATTTATGCCGTATGCGGCATGGTTGCAGTTTCGAGCGCCGTCATCGGCGCACCGCTTTCCACGATCATGATCGTCTTCGAACTGACAAGAAACTACGATCTTGCAACGGCAGCCATGATAAGCGTCGTGTTCTCCAACCTGGTTTCCTATCGGGTCTTTGGTCGCTCGCTGTTCGATATTCAGCTGTCGAAACGTGGTTTCGATCTCAGGCACGGCCGTGAAAAGGTTCTCCTCGAAAACCGTCGGATTGCCGATTACGTCACGCCGGACTGGGTCGTACTGATGCCTGACTCCCCCCTGCGGGTCGCACAGGCAAGGATACTGGACTCCGGTCATCAGGAAGGACATGTCATCGACGAGAATGGGAACTACGTCGGGACATTGCGCCTCGCAGATATCGTTGCGGCCGAACGCCGCGGTATGTTTGCTGAAAAGCTTGTATACGATGTCGCCACACGCGTACCGCTTGTCTTCTCGGCGGACACATCGGTCTGGACTGCCATGGAAGAACTCGGAGAGTATTCCTACGAAAACATACCGGTCATCAGATCCTCGCACGACCAATACCTGCTGGGGGTCGTTCCGGAATCCGCTGTCGTTCGCGCCTACCTTGATCTCGTTTCGGAGATACGAAAAGAGGAATCTTCCGGCGAATGAAAAATCGACTGAATGTGATGGCGTTGACCGTGTTGACAGTTCTCGCAGGAGCGCCCGCTGTTGCCGACGACAACATGGAACCGCTGACAATAGTCAGTTGGGGCGGTGTCTACGAAGAAAGCCAGATCATGGCCTACTTTGATCCGTTCACAGAGACAACGGGTATCCCTGTCCGTATCGTTCACTACGACGGCGGCCTTGACGAATTGCGTCTGCAGGCAGAGAGGGAGGTGGCAGAATGGGATGTCATGGACATGACGATGGCGGACAACGCTGCCGCGTGTGAGCAGAACCTGCTGACAGGAATCGATCACACAACACTGCCGCCGTCGTCTGAGGGTACACCGTTCAGTGATGATCTGGTCGACGACGTCGATGCTGCGTGTGGCGTCGTCCAAATCGTGTATGGGACGGTTATTGGATACAACAGGAACACGTTCAAGGGAGATCGTCCCGATGCGATTGCAGACCTGTTCGATATTGTTCGTTTTCCTGGAAAACGCGCCCTTCAGAAGAACCCTGAAACCAATCTTGAATGGGCCCTTTACGCCTACGGTGTACCTCGGCAGGATCTGTACAGCCTCCTGAGCACGGAACGGGGATTGCGGTTGGCATTCCGTCAACTTGATGCAATCCGGGATCACATTGTCTGGTGGACCGATCCGGAAGACGCCGTTGCGTTGCTTTCTTCCGGCGACGTTGCATTTGCATCGAGTTACAATGGACGATTGTTTGACGCATCGACAGTTCAGGGACTTCCGGTCGAGATCATCTGGGACGGTCAGGTCTACGAATTCGGTACCTGGGCTATCGTGAAGAACAGCGGGCGTCAGGAAGACGCAATGAAGTTCATACGGTTCGCGACATCACCGGAGCGCATGGCAGAACAGACGCGATACATCTCCTACAGTCCCGCTCGCTTGTCCGCGCTGCCGCTGGTGGATGAGCATGAGTCCGCCGGAATCGACATGCGATACCACATGCCGACCTGGCCGGGAAATTTCGGGACTGCAATCCGCAAGGATACCGTCTGGCACGCGCGTCTGCATGACAGGATACGGGCGCGATTCAATGACTGGCTGGCTGAATAATCCACGAACCCGATCACTCTCCAACACCTGAACCCGAGAAAGAAAGAATGAACGAGAACTGGGACGCCATCGTCATAGGAGCTGGAATCATCGGCGCCAGCACGGCACGCGAACTTGCGGCGAAGGGATATCGAACCCTGTGCGTCGACAGGCTCCCGGCCGCAAGTTACGGCTCAACCGCGAATTCCTGCGCAATCATCCGTCCTTATTACTCGACGGTTCACGGCTCCGCGGTTGCCTATGAAAGTCATTTCTACTGGCAGGACTGGGAGGCGTTTTGCGGAGTTCAGGATGAACGCGGAATGGCGCGATACAATAATTGCGGCTGTCTTATCATGAAGACGAACCAGAACAACTTTCTGGAGCATATTCTCGATGTCATGCGAGAAATCGGCTGCCCCTTCGAGGAACTTGATCCCGAACAGATGAAGGAACACATGCCGGCAATTTCGACCACGAGCTACGACAAGCCGCGCCGAGTCGATGATCCCGGGTTCGGCAATTCAGACGCCACGGAAGTTCGCGGCGCAGTCTGGTTTCCACGCGGTGGATACATTTCCGACCCGCAACTCGCCGGCCACAATGTTCAGCGTGCTGCAGAATTGCGTGGTGCAGAGTTTGCCTTCAACACAACCGTTGTCGAGATTCGACGCGACGATGACCGCGTCATTGGCATTACCCTGTCCGACGGACGCGAACTCGATGCTCCTGTTGTCGTCAATGTCGCCGGTCCCCATTCGTCCAAGATCAACGATATGGCAGGCCTTACCGGAACGACACGGATCACGACGCGTGCGCTGCGTCACGAGGTCGCCCATGTTCCCGCACCAACGGACTACGACGCGTCGACGGCACATGTCTTTTCAGACAGTTCTATCGGCACATACTGCCGTCCGGAAACCGGAAACCATATCCTCATCGGCAGCGAAGACCCGGCGTGTGACGATAAGGAATGGGTTGATCCGGACGATTATCTGACGGAATTCACGGGCATGTGGACCACCCTGGTCATGCGCCAGGCACAGCGTTTTCCGGATCTGGGCATTCCGGGGAGTGCACGTGGTGCAGTCGATCTCTACGACGTGACCGAAGACTGGGGCCCGATTTATGACAAGTCCGATTTGGGAGGTTTTTACCTTGCGATCGGCACAAGCGGAAATCAGTTCAAGAACGCCCCTATTGCCGGCGAGATCATGGCGTCCATCATTGATGCGTGTGAAAGCGGTCAGGATCACGATACAGAGCCGGTGACATTCCACTTGCGGAACATCGATCGCACGATCGACCTTTCGTTCTTCTCGAGAAATCGCGAGATCAACGAGAACAGCACGTTTACGGTACTCGGATAGAGGCCAGACCGTGCAATCGCATGTTCGCGTGGCAGTGATCGGCGGCGGTGTCGTCGGTTGCAGCGTTCTCTATCACCTGACCAAATTCGGCTGGACGGATGTAGCCCTTATTGAGCGAAAGGAACTCACCTCCGGTTCCACCTGGCACGCCGCAGGTGGTTTTCACACTCTGAATGCCGATCCCAACATGGCGGCGCTCCAGGGATATACGATCCGTCTCTACAAGGAACTCGAAGCCATAACGGGCCAGTCATGCGGATTGCATCATGTCGGCGGCATGACAATCGCGGATACGCCCGAACGCCTGGATTTTCTGAAGGCCGAGAGGGCCAAGCATCGCTACATGGGATTGGAGACGGAGATCATTGGTCCCGATGAAATCAGGGACAGATGCCCGATTGTCGATACGACCGGTGTATTGGGTGCACTCTATGATCCTCTCGATGGTCATCTCGACCCATCCGGCACGACGCATGCCTACGCACAGGCAGCGCGCAAGGCAGGAGCAGAAATCTGGCTCAACAATCGCGTTTGCGAACTCAATCAACGTGTGGACGGCCAATGGGATGTGGTCACCGAACACGGCACAGTCGTCGCAGAATATGTCGTGAATGCCGCGGGCCTCTGGGCACGGGAAGTCGGCATGATGGCTGGTGTCTACCTTCCGCTCCATCCCCTTGAACATCAATACCTGGTCACGGACGACATTCCGGAAGTCATCGCATACGAAGGCGAACTGCCGCATGTTCTGGACCCGACAGGTGAAAGCTACCTCCGTCAGGAAGGACAGGGTCTGGTTCTGGGGATGTACGAACAGGAATGCGAACACTGGGCTGTCGAAGGAACGCCATGGGATTTCGGACACGAGCTTCTGCCAGACAAGATTGATCGTGTTTCCGGCAAACTTGATGTTGCGTTTCGCCGCTATCCTGTTCTGGCAAAGGCCGGAATCAAACGCGTCATCAACGGGCCGTTCACATTTGCCGGTGACGGGAATCCTCTTGTCGGACCGATTCCCGGCTTACGAGGATACTGGGCATGCTGTGCGGTCATGGCGGGCTTCAGCCAGGCCGGTGGTGTCGGCCTCGCGCTCGCTGAATGGATGGTGGAAGGTGAACCGTCGCGCGATATCTTCGCGATGGATGTGGCCCGGTTCGGCGACTACTGCACGCCGGCCTTTACCAGGGCGAAGACACGCGAGAACTATCAGCGACGCTTTGCAATCACCTACCCCAATGAGGAATTGCCGGCAGGACGACCGTTCCACACAACTCCGGCCTATCGCGCCTGGAAGGACAGGAGAGCCGTGTTTGGCAGTGCCTTCGGCATGGAACACGTGAACTATTTTGCGCCGGAAAATGAACCACTCTTTGAAACGCCGAGCTTCCGCCGGTCAAATGCATTCGCGCCAACCGGTGAAGAATGCCAGGCAGTTCGCACGGCTGTCGGAATCAATGAGATTCACAATTTTTCGAAGTTTCTCATCACGGGTCCCGATGCCGAACTGTGGCTCAGTCAGATCATGGCCGGTCCGATACCACGAGACGGTCGCCTCACCCTGTCACCGATGCTGAACGTCAACGGCAGACTCGTCGGCGACTTTACTATCTCGCGTCTCGGACCCGAAACGTTTCAGGCAAATGCAAGTTACGTGTCACAGGACTATCACATGCGGCGTTTCCTGGATCAGTTACCGGAATCCGGTGTGAAAATCCGTAACATTTCCCGTGACAGGGTCGGATTTCAGATTGCCGGGCCGCATGCACGCGATGTGCTTGCCGCAACCACCCAGTCGGATGTGACCAATGATGCCATGCCGTTCAGATCAGTACGGCGCATGAACATCGGTCTGGTCGACGCCATCGTGTTGCGGGTCAGCTACACGGGCGATCTTGGATACGAGATCTATACCTCGCGACACGAACAACTGGCACTGCTG
Organism: Alphaproteobacteria bacterium; assembly: GCA_965200745.1. Lineage (GTDB taxonomy): Bacteria > Pseudomonadota > Alphaproteobacteria > SP197 > SP197 > SP197. Next base: position 1,117,292 of record CBDAUZ010000001.1, on the reverse strand, counting down.
CAGGCACTCACTGATGCGGGAGATCCGTATGGCATGCGCCCGTTCGGGATGCGGGCGATGATGAGTCTGCGATTGGAGAAATCATTCGGTTCCTGGTTGCGCGAATACCGGCCCGATTACACGCCGGCAGAGACCGGATTGGATCGTTTCATTTCGTACAGGCGCAACAGTTTTGTAGGACGCGACGCCGCGTTGCGCCAACGCGAGGAGGGACCGCAACGGAAACTGTGCACATTTGTCATTGACGCGAAGGACGCGGACACTGTTGCTGACGAACCGATCTGGAAGGACGGATCCGTGGTCGGCTTCGTAACGTCCGGAGGCTATGCGCATCATGTTGAGAAATCGGTCGCGCTCGGCTTCGTACCTGTCGAGATGATCGCGCAGGATGCCGAATTTCAGATCGAGATTCTTGGTGAACTCAGAGACGCACGTCTCATTACGGAGCCACTTTTTGATCCCTCAGGTGAGAGAATGCGGATGTAGGTCCTGCGCGACAGTCAATGATCGCATATGAACACCGGATAATCCGGACAACCTTGACGGTATTGCAGGCAACGACATTGTTCCGGAATTGTCATCGTGGGTTGAATTCAATTTCTGGCAGGGTCCATCCATGAAGTCTGCGCCACCCTTGAATGATGTTTCGAACCATGTGCTTGCACCACTTGCTGAGAATTCGTGGACGCTGCCGTCATCGTGGTACTATGAACCCGAAATCTGGAGACGCGAGCATGATGCGATCTTCTATCGCAGCTGGTGGTACATAGGACACCTCAGCGACGTCCGGAATCCCGGTGATTACATCACTGGCGAATTCGTTGATCAGAACATCGTCGTCATTCGCGGGCATGATGGAGTCCTGCGTGCATTTCACAATATATGCAGTCATCGCGCACACAGATTGCTCAAGGGCGCGGGAAACCGTCGACTGATTACGTGTCCCTATCACCAGTGGTGCTACGGGACTGACGGAACATTTCGACAGGCGCGCGGCCAGCAGGCCTTGCAGGACTGGATCCCCGGCAACGCGAACCTCAAACCCGTCCGCCTTGAGGAATTCGGTGGATTGCTGTTCATCAACATGGATCCGGACGCACCATCCTTGATCTCGCAGGCCGGTGCGTTGCTGAACGACATGTACGATTGCTGCCCGCAGTTCGATTCATTGATTCGGGTCGGACGTTGGGAGATCGACGTCGCTGCCAACTGGAAAACCGTGATCGACAACAATCACGAATGTTATCACTGCGACGCAAATCACAAGACCCTCTTGGAACTTGTCGACTATGACGGCAGCGCGCATTGGTCCGATTCCGGAATCACATTCAGTCACCGTATCCAGAGGAAGAACCTGGCAAACGGCGCGTACGATCTGAGTATTGAGGATGTCGAGCAACAGGCCTTGTTTGGATACATATGGCCGGTTCACATTCCATTGATGTACCCCGGCAGTTCGCACCTTGCGATGTTTCAGGTGCTGCCAATCGCTCCCGAATTGACACGGGAGAGATGGGATTTCTACTTCACTTCACGCGAACCGAGTGATCTCGAGAACCGGTTCATGGAGTACATCAAGAACGTTCTGGTCGTTGAAGACACAGGCTTGTGTGAGGAGGTCCAACGCGGACTACATTCGCTCGGTTACCATCAGGGTCGTTTCGTCGTGGATCGAGATCATCCTGAATTCAGCGAACATCACGTACATTTCTTCCAGAAGATGGTCGCGGATGCATTGTCATAGGCTTACGAGCGATGATCGATCCGAAGTACAAGAGGTGCGTATCTCAGCCTGTTCCTGGCGTTCCTTCACGCGCGTTCATTTTCAAAGACTCGACGCGATGCCCAACATCTGCCGAGTTGTACGCAACAAATTCAAACGCTTCTGAAATCCAGTACCTTTGTAGCGAATAAACATACTGGCACGCACCACCATCGAACGAACGACGTGCCTTCCACTGTGCCATCGACATGTCGGAGCACATCTTCCATACAGGAAATGATAATGCTCAAGTCGATCCCCTCACTTTCGTGTTGTCTTTCACCGCCTTACAAACAACGCAAGACTCTCGGTCATTCGAAAGCTTGATTGCACATCCCGGTCGCTGTTGTTTCCGGCGGATCAATTGGTGCGATTTGTTGTGGACATTACGCAGAAGCGTTCGGTGGGAACCCGCACTAATGTGTCACTTATCACCGGAAGCGCTGTCTTTTCGTAAGAAATCGGTTGCCAGATCCAGAAGGTCTTGGAATATGTTTTCCGACTTGATGCCCAGATTGTCGATAATCTCGGGAAATCCTTCAATTACATGAAATTCGATGTCTGGAAGGTACTCCCGGCTGCTTTGCAAGATCTCCCTCGGCTTGGTCTTGATCAGCTCCTCTATCTCATCTTTCGTGGGAAGTTCTGTGTCGCAGATTCGTGTTTCGCCGTCGACAGGCGTTTCATCCAGCTCCAATTCACGCTGAATTTCTCGCATATCCTCCAGAGTTGAACAAAAGTCATCGACCTCCAATGCCGTAACGCCAACAACAACCGGCATACCGATGTATGGGATTGCCTTGCCGGGCAGCGTGATGACTGACCGCGTCACTGCAGCTGTTGAGCGTTCGATTGTCCTCTCTACCGCGCCGTTTGCCACCTTGTTGTATTTGGCAACCCGTTGATTGAGTTGGCTATTCTTCTTGCGGAGATCCCGGTTTTCCCGGTTCTGTCGCGCGGTTGCCGTGTCCAGCCCAACAATGCTCTCCAGCGCCTCATCAACGAAGTTGTATAGTACTCCGCCGACAAACAGGGCCGCGTTAGCCGCAAGCGATACAGACAATAACAGAACCAGGATGAGAGTTCGAAAAGTCCGCAACACACGAAAAAGGCTACGCCAAAACCCAGCAGCACTTCTGCCGGCATGTCGGCTCTGCACCACGAGATCGGATTCGTTACTCATCGACTACCTGACTTGATTGGTTGTTCGAAATGTCCGGAAACTTGGGTCAGGAACATCCCTGAAAAAGTTCATAGGGCCAGTCGCCCGATTACTATGCTTGAGAATACGAGAATTCCGATTTGCCAGTTTGAGGCAAACCGTTGCATGCAGGACTCCACGTCGTCCAGGTCGACCGTGATCACCTGCCACGCCAGTTGCGCAGCAACAGCACCAATCAGAACGCCAAACCACCAGGACAACCCGGCAACGGCGAACGAGGCAACTGCAAACAGGACGAACGCAGAATAGAAAAGACCGACATACACTCCTGATCTCTCACCAAACGCCAGGGCCGTCGATTTGACACCGATCTTGCGGTCGTCCTGTTTGTCCTGATGCGCGTAGATCGTGTCATAACCGATCGTCCAGCAGATCGCGCCGGCATAGAGAATGATCGGCGCAAGGGTGAGTTCACCGGCGACAGCCACCCAACCAACGAAAATCCCCCAGTTGAACGCGAGTCCCAGAAACAGCTGCGGCCAATAGGTCACGCGTTTCATGAATGGATAGATGACAACAAGAATGAGGGATGCAGAGCCGATCAGTACCGCCTGCAGGTTGAACTGAATGAGAACAAGAAACCCGATCGCTGTCAGGATGACAAGAAACACGGTAGCACCCGCGAGCGATATCTCTCCGCTGGCAAGTGGTCTCGAGCGTGTCCGTTCCACCTGTCGGTCTATCTTTCTGTCTGCCAGATCATTGACGATGCATCCGGCAGAACGCATCACGATGGCGCCAACGGTGAAAAGAAACAGAAGATAGAAATCGGGCCAATCGGGTGAGGCAAGGGCGACTCCCCACCAGCAGGGCCACATGAGAAGCCAATACCCGGCAGGCTTGTCCACCCGGGCAAGTATGAGCCACGGGCGAACACTTCCTGGTGCCCAACGATCAAACCAGCCCGGACGACTCGGCGAATTTCCGGACTGTCCGGATTTCGTTGTCGATGTCAGTTGCTTCTCCAACGACGAGAAAACCTGAACCCGATGCCCTTGAACCATGCACGACGCGGCACAAGTATAGAGTTTTCGTGTTGCCGACTAAGAAATTTCAACGACCGGCGTGTTTGAAATAACAACAATGGCGAGGCTACTCTCGCGCCGCATGGAATGCCTCTTGTTCATTCGGCACCATGCCACAATTTGCAAGGAACCCGGATCTTGTCGATACCCGCCGCACAGAACCTGACCCCTGTTACGGACAAGTCACAACTTGTTGAGTTTCTCGAATCGGGTTGCAAACCACCTGATCAGTGGTTGATCGGTACGGAACACGAAAAGTTTGCCTACGACTGCACGACACATGCGCCTTTGGCGTATGACGACGAAAATGGCATCCGCGTTATCCTCGAGGAATTGCAGCGGTTCGGATGGTCGCCACTGAACGAAGGTGACAATGTCATCGGGTTGAAAAAGGATCGCCAGCACGTCTCACTGGAACCCGGTGGCCAACTCGAATTGTCCGGTGCACCGTTACGTACACTTCACGAGACGTGTCGCGAGGTGAATGCCCACCTTGATCAATGCAAGGAAGTTGCAGACGAACTCGGGGTCGTCTTTCTTGGACTGGGATTCCGGCCCAGGGAGAAACGGGAAGATGTCCCGTGGATGCCCAAGGGGCGTTACAAGATTATGCGTGCCTACATGCAGAAAGTCGGCACGATGGGCTTGGACATGATGGCGCGCACCTGCACGATTCAGGCAAATCTCGATTTCGGTTCCGAAGCGGACATGGTCAAGAAATTTCGCGTCGCGCAGGCATTGCAGGCCGTTGCCACCGCCTTGTTTGCCAATTCGCCGTTCACCGAAGGACGACCCAACGGCTATCTTTCAAAGCGCGCGCACGTATGGACCGATACGGACAATCAACGCTGCGGTCTTCTCGAGTTCGTCATCGATGACGGTTTCGGATTTGAACGCTATGCGGACTATGCACTTGACGTACCCATGTACTTTGTCATGCGCGATGGAAACTATATCGACGCCTCGGGCCAGTCATTCCGCGACTTCATGAATGGACGCCTGCCGGCATTGCCGGGAGAGATTCCTACGTTGTCCGATTGGGAGGATCACCTGACGACTCTCTTCCCCGATGTTCGGATCAAGAAGTACATGGAAGTCAGGGGAGCCGATGGTGCAAGTTGGCGGCGTATCTGTGCGTTGCCCGCACTCTGGACAGGACTGTTCTATGTTTCATCCCAACTCGATGCCGCATGGGACCTGGTGAAAGACTGGTCCTGGGAGGAACAACGTCAGATGAAGGCGGATGTCACCCGATCTGGCCTGCGAACGCCATTCAGGAACGGCACCGTGCAGGATATCGCACGCCGCGTACTGGAGATCTCTGCGGAGGGACTCCGTATGCGACGGGAGTATGATGGAAGTCTCGATGAGGTGCACTTCCTCGATTCATTGATGGAGATCGCAATCTCCGGGCGCACACCTGCCGAGGTCTTGCTTGACCGCTACGAAAACTCCTGGAAGCTTTCAATCGATCCGGTCTTCACGGAATTCTCGTTCTGATCGGTATTTCCGCATGATCCTGTGCATCCGTCATCAGTTTGTTCGTGTACCGCCAACGGTCAATGCATCGATCAGCATCGTGGGTTGACCAACACCGACGGGCACCTGCTGCCCATCCTTGCCGCAGGTTCCGATTCCGTCGTCAAGGCGCATGTCATTGCCGATCGCTGTGACCTTGGTCAGGACACTCGGGCCATCGCCAATCAGCGTGGCGCCCTTGACCGGCGCACCGATACGGCCATTTTCGATCTGGTAGGCCTCGGAAGCGGAAAACACGAATTTTCCATTCACGATATCGACCTGGCCGCCAGAGAAACTCACGGCATAGATGCCGTTGTCGACCGAAGAGATAATTTCTTCGGGATCCCGCTCTCCAGCAAGCATGAATGTATTTGTCATCCGCGGCATTGGTTGATGTGCGTAGCTTTCCCGTCGCCCGTTTCCTGTCGATCTCGTGCCCATGAGACGCGCGTTCATCCGATCACACATGTAGCCCTTCAGGATGCCATCCTCGATCAAGACGGTCCGTGACGTCGGCGTGCCCTCGTCGTCAATCGAGAGTGAACCGCGACGATCGAGAATTGTACCGTCGTCAATGACCGTGACACCTTTTGCTGCAACCCGTTCTCCGATCAGTCCGGAGAACACAGATGTCTCCTTGCGGTTGAAATCGCCTTCCAGCCCATGACCAACGGCCTCGTGCAACATGACACCCGGCCATCCCGGTCCGAGTACAACAGGCATTTCACCGGCCGGTGCATCGATCGACTCCAGATTGACCAGGGCCTGACGCAGAGCTTCATCTGCATGATTCTGCCATTTGTCGGATGCGATGAAATCCGAATAAGGTTGACGGCCCCCGCAACCATAGAACCCCGCCTCCATGCGATCGCCGTCTCGCACAACACAACTGACGTTCACCCGAACCAGCGGTCTGGTATCGGAGACCATTTCGCCGTTGGCGCGGATGATCGTTACAACCTGCCATTCTGCCGAGAGCGCAACAGATACCTGATGTACCCGTGAGTCCTTGTCGCGCAGGTACGAATCAACATCGCGCAACAAACTGATTTTCTTGGCGAGTTCGATCTCCTCAAGCGGATTTGAGTCACTGTAGAGATGTCTGTTTGTACCGGTTGGCGGTAGGGCGAGGTCACACTCGCGCCCATCGACATCAAGTACCGCACGCGCCGCTCGGCGCAGTGCAGAATGCGACAGTTCCGATGCGTGTGCATAAGCGGTTGCAGTATCGACGACGCGACGCAGTCCCATACCCTGGGTCACGCCGTAGTTGGCCGCCTTGAGATGGCCATCATCAAAAACAAGAGACTCCGACTGGCAGTACTCGAGATACAATTCGCCATCATCGGCACGAAACAGTGCATCACCAACAATGCTGTTCACCGATCTCTCATCAAGCTCTGTTCTCTGGAAGAACAGTTCGTTTGGTGTGAGTAGCGCGCTCATTGTCCGCCTCCGGTCCGATTCGTCGTAGCTGGAATACAACAGAATACGCTTGTTTCGAACAGCCAGGTCAGTATTCGACACCCGGCATATCGCTCGCGTCTCCACAACCGCTGCATGTCGGTCAGACGTACAAGGTAACACGTAAAGTGCATGTTTGCAGAGGAACCGCAAACGATGCACCAATGCGCGTTGGTATCCGGGCTGTGTGCTTTTGACTGCCTGACAACCGAAGAGTCATCAGTATGTTGCGCACGCTACAACAGACTGGTTGTCATGACACTTGAACGAACAATGGACACGGTGAAAAGGAACTGTGGAACAAGACCCGACGAGATGCTGTTCGAACCTGCTGACTTGCACGATGGATCGTCACCTGCAGTCTTGAGAATCGGTATCTGCGTCGCTATTGTCCCTGCCATCAAATACGCAGCCGTTGCTGCCATTTGCTCTTGATCAATTCACCGGTGTTGCTGTCCAACAATACCGGCAGATGATGTTATCGAACTGGGGAGAATTCGCGTTGTCTCAATGGATTTTGAGAGTGGCAGTCGCCACCGCGTGCCTGATTGTCGTCCCCCTGCATGCCAGCGAACCCATTGGCGTTCCGCAAGACTGGCAGTGGGGATTCCAGACGGCCGCTTCTCCGAGCATGGTCGATATTCACTGGTTCTATGATTACATCCTTCTCCCGGCGATGGTGATTATCTCCGCCTTCGTGTTGTTGCTCATGGCGTACATCTTCTTCCGCTTTCGTCAGTCCGCACACCCCGTTCCTCGCCGGTTCACCCATAACTCCCTTCTGGAAGTCATATGGACCGCCATTCCGGTTCTCATTCTCGTTGTCATCGCCATTCCGTCCTTGCGAATTCTCTATGACCAGGAAACGCTGCCCGTCGAGGATCCCGATCTGACCCTGAAGATCACGGGCCATCAGTGGTACTGGTCATACGAGTACCAGGATTTTGAAGGTCTGGAGTTCGATGCCTACATGATACCTGACGAGGATCTGGAAGAAGGGCAGCTCAGACTCCTGACGACCGACGCGACAGTCATTGTTCCTGCCGAAAAATACATCCGACTCCAGATTACTTCGGATGATGTCATCCATGCGTGGGCGCTCCCCGCAGCCGGAGTCAAGATGGACGCAGTCCCTGGAAGACTGAACGAAATCTGGATGCGCCTGGACCGCCCCGGGATCTATTACGGCCAGTGTTCCGAGTTGTGCGGACTTGACCACGGTTTCATGCCGATCATGGTTGAAGCGGTCACGGAAGCGGAATTCGAGACCTGGGTCGCCGAACAGACGGCAAGCTTGTTGGACCACGAAACGTCAGTCGCCTCACTACAGCACTGAAACCCATACCCTGCCCCAAGGACCCGATCAGATGAGCGATACGCACGCCCTCGAACATCACGACCACCATCCCACGGGTTTTCTGCGCTACCTGTACTCGACGAACCACAAGGACATCGGGACGATGTATATCGTCTACGGGTTCGTGTTCGGGTTGATCGGTTTTCTCATGTCGATGCTGATCCGCATCGAACTGGCGCATCCCGGTGCCGGTATCCTCGGCGGCGATGCACATCTCTATAACGTCCTGACAACCAGTCACGGCCTGATCATGATCTTTTTCATGATCATGCCCGTCTTCATTGGCGGTTTCGGAAACTGGATGATTCCGATGATGATCGGTGCGCCGGATATGGCATTCCCGCGCATGAACAACATCAGTTTCTGGCTGCTCATTCCATCGGGACTGCTTCTGGTCGGATCTGTTTTTATCGATGGTGGTACGGGAGTTGGCTGGACCATTTACGCACCACTGTCGACGTACGGTAATCAGGGAAATCTGGCGATCGATTGTCTCATCCTGTCGATTCACCTTGCCGGTGCATCTTCGATATTGGGAGCGATCAACTTCATCACGACGATCTTCAACATGCGTGCGCCCGGAATGACACTGCACCGCATGCCGCTGTTCGCATGGGCGGTGCTGGTCACGGCGTTCCTGCTTGTCCTGTCATTGCCCGTGCTGGCCGGTGCAATCACCATGCTGTTGACAGACCGCAACTTCGGAACCGGCTTCTTCGATCCGGCGCTCGGCGGTGATCCGGTCCTTTATCAGCACCTGTTCTGGTTCTTCGGTCACCCTGAAGTCTACATTCTCATCCTTCCCGGTTTCGGGATAGTCAGCCATGTCATATCGACATTTTCGAAGAAACCGATTTTCGGATATCTCGGAATGGCCTATGCCATGGTTGCGATCGGATTTGTCGGTTTCATCGTCTGGGCGCATCACATGTATACGGTCGGCATGGGCCTCGATACGAAGGCATACTTCGTGATTGCGACGATGATCATTGCCGTCCCGACGGGCATCAAGATTTTCAGCTGGCTCGCGACGATGTGGGGCGGATCGATCGAATTCAAGACCCCGATGTTGTGGGCAGTCGGATTTATCTTCCTCTTCACGCTCGGTGGCGTCACAGGTGTGTTGCTGGCAAACGCCGGTGTCGATACCGCAATGCACGATACCTATTTCGTGGTCGCGCATTTCCACTATGTCCTGTCGCTGGGCGCGGTCTTCGCGCTGTTTTCCGGCTTCTATTACTGGATCGGCAAGATGACAGGATATCAGTATCCCGAGTGGGCCGGTAAACTGCACTTCTGGCTGACACTGATTGGCGTCAATATCACCTTCTTCCCGCAACATTTTCTTGGCATGGCGGGCATGCCGCGACGCATACCCGACTACCCGGATGCTTATGCAGGCTGGAACATGATTTCATCATTTGGCGCATACATCACCGCTGCCGGCATGCTGGTCTTCTTCTACGTGCTGCTTCGCGTCTTTGTCCTGGATCGCGTGCGTTGTCCGGACAACCCGTGGGGTGAAGGTGCAACGACTCTTGAGTGGACAGTCCCGTCACCGCCGCCGTTCCATACTTTCGAAGATCCGCCGTACATGGGTGCGCGAGCGACCGCACAGCACTGATCGCGTACAGGAATCCGACATTGGCCAACGGTATGGAAACTGCGGCTGTCACGACCACCGTTCCGGCAGCAAGCCCGGGCGAGTACTTCACGCTGCTCAAACCGCGTGTGATGTCGCTGGTCGTTTTCACCGGCGCGGTCGGGGTCTGGCTGGCACCCGGATCGTTACACCCGGTACTTGCCGTCTCCGCCATCCTCAGCATTGCACTTGCTGCAGGCGCCGCCGGCTGCATAAACATGTGGTACGAACGCGATATCGATGCACTCATGCAACGTACCCGGCATCGCCCTATTCCAGCAGGCAGGATTTCGGCCCAGAGTGCGTTGGAGTTTGGCGTTGTCCTGTCTGTCACATCCATCGTCATGATGGGGATCGCAACCAACTGGTTTGCCGCGGCGCTGCTGACCGTGACAATCGCATTCTATGTTTTCATCTACACGATCTGGCTGAAACGGCGGACACACTGGAACATCGTTATTGGCGGCGCGGCGGGCGCATTCCCGCCGTTGATCGGCTGGGCAGCTGTAACCGGGGATGTTGCGTTGCTGCCAATTGTGCTGTTCGCGTTGATTTTCATGTGGACTCCACCGCACTTCTGGTCACTCGCGCTCTATCGATCAGATGATTACCAACGCGCCGGTATACCCATGTTGCCTGTGACGTCAGGTTCGACCGCAACAATCCGGCAAATTCTGGCTTACGCAGTATTGCTGGTGCCGTTGTCAGTGACACCCTGGTTTATTGGAGCAACAGGATTTTTGTATGCGGTGGGAGCAGCAGTCCTTTCAGTTGTTTTTGTTGGCGGTGCCGTGCGTCTCCTCGTTTCCCGGAACGACAGCAGTGCGAGATGGCTGTTCCGGTACTCGATTATCTATCTTGCGGGACTTTTCGCCTTGCTGATCGTTGACCGCCTGCTTTCCGGATTTTGAGCCGATGGACGATGACCGGATCCGACAACGACGTCGACGCAATGTCGCCATCGGTCTACTTCTTGGCGCTTTTATCGTGTTCGTCTACGTGGTCTCGATTGTCCGGATGGGTGGCTGAACAATGAGCCGTCGAGAGTCAGGAAAACAGTTCACTGTCGCTGCCCTGCTGTTCGGCGTCATATTCATGGCTACGCTGACGGCAGCCTCTGCACCGCTCTACCGGTTGTTTTGTCAGGTCACAGGTTACGGCGGTACACCGACCGAAGCGGTTGAAGCACCTGGTGCGTCGGGTCTCGAAGAGATGATGACCGTGCGGTTCAATGCAGATACCGCACGTGGCATGGCGTGGGATTTTGCGCCTATGCAGAAATCGGTCGAGGTTTCTCTCGGTGAGCAGACCACTGTTTTCTATGAGGCTGCGAACAATACGGATCATCCCATAGCCGGAATCTCGACATTCAATGTTACGCCGCTGAAGGTCGGCATCTACTTTGCAAAGATTGAATGCTTCTGCTTTACCGAACAGGTTCTCCAGCCTGGCCAGCGTGTTGCCATGCCGGTCACATTCTTTGTCGACCCGGAAATTCATGCAGACCCGCTAACGTCCGATGTGCGGACAATTACCTTGTCCTACACGTTCTTCGAGGTCGACGATGATCAGATTGCCGAGACAAAGGTAAACGCTGTAGATGAGAAAACCTGAGGCCGTGCACAATGTTCAACATCGCCCGCACCGCGATGCTGTTCCCGGATTCGGGAAAACGTTTTCGGGCACTGTCAGTTTTGAGGAGAGTTGTTGATGGCTGACCATCCCCGTACGCACCCATACCATATGGTTGAGCCGAGTCCGTGGCCTGCACTCGGCGCGTTTTCGGCACTGGTACTCGGGGCGGGCGCAATCGGTATGTTCGCCAACCCGGATCGTTGGTGGATGCTGTTCCCAGGTCTGATCCTTGCAATGTCGACCATGTACTTCTGGTGGCGTGACGTTATTCACGAAGCCCGGATCGAAAAGGCACACACGCCCGTGGTCCAGATCGGATTGCGCTACGGTATGGCACTCTTCATTGCCTCGGAGGTCATGTTCTTCCTTGCCTGGTTCTGGGCCTACTTCAATGCATCACTGTTTCCCACTGTCCAGATGGGGGGCATCTGGCCGCCGGAAGGCATTCTGACTTTCGACCCGTGGGATCTGCCGTTCATCAATACACTTGTCCTGTTGACATCAGGTACCACCGTCACCTGGGCGCATCATGCGTTGAAGGAAGGCAAGCGCGATCAACTGATTGCCGGCCTCTGGGTCACCGTCGTTCTCGGGATAACGTTTACCGGATTCCAGATCGTGGAGTACCTGGAAGCTCCGTTTGGCTTCCGCGAGGGCATCTATGGTTCGACATTCTTCATGGCCACAGGTTTCCACGGATTCCACGTCATTGTCGGAACGATTTTCCTCAGCGTTTGTCTCTACCGTGCCTGCAAGGACCATTTCACGCCACAACAGCACTTCGGGTTCGAAGCGGCCGCATGGTACTGGCACTTTGTTGACGTCGTATGGTTGTTCCTCTTCTGCTGCATCTACTGGTGGGGCGCCGGCGAGATCGCACATCACTGATCTCAACAGATCGTTTCCGGATTCACCAACGGCACCTGTCTGAATTGGCCATCCATGGTTGCGGGCTCTGCTCAGAGGTCCTGTGATCCGACCGGGGCACATTGCAGTAATCCTGAGACAGTCGATCAGGAGACTGTGAAAACCCGCGCGTGATCATCGCGTTCCACCTTGTAATGGTACTGCTTGCGCTCGAATTGGGTCGTGCAAACCTGGTCTTGGCCAAGGGAGACTTGTCGGGCCCGGGAGGCCCATGCCTTGTCGGATGATGCGCACTGGACCCGGTGGGAGTTCGGGGTCTCGACCTATCCGGATAGGCGGCTGGCTGCACGTCTGTTACGCATGAGGAGAGACTGGGCGGATGCACACGCTGATGAGACCTCGCGTATCCTGGATCAGTCAGCCAAACGCAAGGGAGCCGATCGACTGATAAAATACGAGAATATCAGTCTGGATGAAGTCCCTGAATCACACCGGTATTCGACCGTGCTGCGCTGTGCGCAACAGCCTGTGGTGTTGGCGGTGCAGGATTCCACGACTCTGAACCTTGACATCATGAAGTACGCGATAGCGGGGCTGAGCTGAAGTGTATGGCTTTCGATTCGATCGTCGCCTGGCGTGTTTTTGACCTGCAAAGGCGCGCCAGGTTCGAACCGGAAAGATTGGCAATTGAAATCGTTGAACCTGAAGAAATAGAGGTTCGCCGGATTTTACTGCATCAAGAAAATCCGAATATACCGGTTCGAGCACCACCTGATCTGACAATACGGGATTATGTCATTTGAGTCGCAAGACTTGCGGGATCCGCCCAACAAGAAGACAACCGGGCTTGAATTATTATGGTTAGGAACATCAAAGTTATTGATATCGATACATGCAATTGATGCACACAAGATATCACAGGGGAACCTGAAAGATCGGGGCGGATAAGACGGTGTCATGTGTGGCGTAGTGATAGATTAAAAGTGGAAGACCGACACCGAGATTTATTGTGCAGATGCCTATCCATCGACCTTGAGGTGGATCCTGAGACTGCCAGGGTTTTTGCTTTCGCAGCGGTACGGCATGATGAACGCCCCGCCATCAATTCCAGAAGCGGCTTGCTCGCGCACCACCTCGACCAACTGGAAGAAGTCATTCAGGATGTCGAGCACCCGATCGGCCACAATTTCCTCCAACATGATATGGAGCACTTGATCGCAGCCAGGCCGCGGCTGTCAAGGATCATGCAGGCGCCGATCGACACGCTTAGGCTGAATCCGCTCGCGTTTCCGCGTAATCCATATCATCACTTGGTCAAGCATTATCAGGACGGCCGGCTTGCCGCGGGCCACATCAACGACCCGGAACTGGATGCCCGGCTTGTCTTCGAAGTGCTCGCCAACCAGCTCGACGCTTTTCGCGAACTCGCCGAAAATGATCCGGATGCGCTCATGTCCTATCACTACCTGACGACCCGATTGGAGCGGTCAGGCGGCTTCGCTGCGGTTTTCAGATACCTGCGCAATGCTGACTGCCCCTCGCAGGAGGAGACGCTCGATGCAATTCGCAGGATGCTGGAAAATCGCGCTTGTGGGAAATGCATCGAACAAACTCTGGAGCGCCTTGCCAGCCCTCAAAATGGCTGGCCCATGGCCTACGCTCTGTCCTGGATCACCGTGGCCGGCGGGGACTCCGTCATGCCGCCTTGGGTCCGGGTCCAGTTCCCTGAAGCCTCCCTGATCGTCCGAAATCTCAGGGATACTTCGTGCAAGAATCCGAACTGTCAATGGTGTGCAGAGCATAATGATCCGGTCCGCGCCCTGAACAAGTGGTTCGGCTTTGAGAGCTTCCGGCCTGAGCCTGTCGATGCCCACGGTCGTCCGCTGCAGGAACGTATCGTTGATGAGGCAATGTCCGGCACCAATCTTCTGGGTATTCTGCCGACTGGTGCCGGGAAATCCTTGTGCTACCAGATTCCCGCACTCTCTCGCTTCGACAAGATCGGCGCCCTTACCGTGGTCATCTCCCCCTTGGTGGCGCTGATGGCAGACCAGGTGCAGGGCATGGAGCGGTCCGGCATTTCGTGTGCGGTGACCATAAATGGGATGATGTCCATACCTGAAAGGAAGGACGCCCTCGACAAGGTTCGCCTGGGAGATGCGGGCATCCTCATCATCTCACCCGAGCAGCTCAGGAACACATCCATCAGGTCCGTCCTCGCACAGCGTGAGGTTGGTCTATGGACTATCGACGAAGCTCATTGCGTCTCGAAATGGGGCCACGATTTCAGGCCGGATTACAGATATCTCGGCCGCTTCATCAAGGAGTTCTCCGGAGATCAACCGCCGGCGCCGATTATCTGCCTTACGGCGACTGCCAGGCCCGAGGTGGTTAGAGATATCATCGAACACTTCCGGTCACGTGCCGGGGTCGAGCTGCAGTCTCTTGATGGCGGGGTGTCGCGAACGAACCTTACATTCGATGTCAGACCAACCATGAAGAGCAGCAAACTGTCCGACGTGCTGAATGTCATCGAAGAATACCTTCCTTCTGAAGGCCGATCGGGCGCTGTCGTCTATTGTGCGACACGCAAGGAAACTGAACGCGTCGCAGATTTTCTGAAATCACAGGGCATGGCTGCGGAGCACTTCCACGCCGGGCTGGGTTCCGATGAAAAGCAGGAGGTTCAGGAACACTTCAGGTTAGGGGAATTGCGGGTCATTGCGGCGACCAACGCCTTTGGCATGGGGATCGACAAGCCGGACATTCGTCTGGTTGTCCATTCCGACATTCCGGGATCTCTTGAGAATTACCTGCAGGAAGCCGGGCGTGCCGGCCGTGACAGGGAGGACGCCAACTGCGTGTTGCTATTTGCCGCCGATGATATTGAGCGCCAGTTCCGATTGACCGCAAGCTCACGTCTGGCCCGACACGAAATCAGCGCCATTCTGAAAGCGCTAAGGCGTATCGACGACCACACCCAGAAGACCGGCAAGATCATCGCCACATCTGGCGAGATCGTTCGCTCCGAGGAAGACCGGGAATTCGAAAGAGACAGTGTAACAGACGATACACGGGTCAAAACGGCCGTCTCATGGCTCGAAGAGGCAACACTTGTTTCGAGGGAAGAGAACCGGGTGCAAATTTTTCCCTCATCTTTGAAAGTTCGCACCCTTGATGAAGCTCGAACGCGGTTGTCGACGGCAAATATCACGGCAGCGCACCGTAAGGAACTGCTTGCGATCGTGGGACACCTGATGTCAGCGCCAGCTGACAAAGGTATATCCACGGACGAACTCTGCAGTGCCAGCGGGCTTCCCCTGGGGCGCCTGACCAAGGCAATGGCTAATCTTGAGACCCTGGGTATCGCCCGTAACGATGTCGCCATGACCGTGTTTGTTCATGTTGGTATGGCGAATTCGTCCGCAGCTCGCTTGACGCGGGCGTCCGCCCTCGAAGCAGGTCTTATCGAACTGATGCAGGAGATGGCGCCCGATGCCGACGCCGAAACGCCCAGCATGTTGAACCTGGCCGAGACCTGCCAGCGTCTGAGGGACCAGGACCACCCCGATGTCCGGCCTGACATTGTCGAAAAATTGGTGCGTGGCATGTCCCTGGATGGCAGAGATCAGGATGGTGGACGGGGCAATGTCAGTTTGCGCAAGGTCAGCCGGAACACACTACGCGTCACGCTCCAACGGTCCTGGAAGGCGATCTCTGAGACCGCAAAGCTCAGGTGGCATGCTGCGAGTTTGCTCCTCAGTTACCTGACCGGCCGACTGGACAAGGGCGTCCGCGGCAAAGACCTGCAAGTTGATACGACTGTCGGAGACCTGTTGGCTCAGCTTACCCAGGATCTGGCCTTGAAAACGAGCGGTGTACGCGACATGACCAAGCTCCTGGAGAGGTCTCTCCTGTGGCTGCATGAACAGGGCGTCCTCACACTGGGCAAGGGGCTCACTGTATTTCGTCCCGCGATGACAGTATTCCTCAATCCCAAAGGCGGCGACTTCACCATATCCGACTTCCTCCCTCTCGATGAACATTATCAAGAGCAAACGCTGCAGACCCATGTGATGGCAACCTATGCCGAAACCGGTCTACAAACGATGGCGGATGCTGTGCGCCTGTCCGAGGACTACTTCGTTCTGCACAAGGACCAGTTCATCAAAAGATGGATGCCTGGAAAAGCTCGCGAGGTGAAAAGGCAGACCACGGGCAAATCCTGGAAAACGATCGTCGAGGATCTGGGCAACAAGGTCCAACAAGACATCGTTACCGATGATCGCATTCGCACCAACGTGCTGGTCCTGGCCGGGCCGGGTTCCGGCAAGACCAGGGTCCTGGTTCATCGTATCGCCTATCTGCTACGGGTGAAGCGGGAGGAGCCCGGCGGAATCCTGGTGCTGGCTTATAATCGCCACGCGGCGGCCGAGATTCGTGTCAGGCTTCGGGCTCTGGTGGGAGATGACGCTGCAGGCGTCACTGTATCGACTTGTCACTCCCTGGCCATGAAAATCGTGGGTACCAGTTTTGCCGGTGTTCAGGCAGTTTCGGAAGACTTCGACAAGATCATCATGGAGGCAGTTCGCCTGCTCAATGCAGAAGGGTTGTCGAAGTCTGAAGCTGAAGCTCAGCGCGAAAGCCTGATACAGGGCTATCGCTGGATCCTGGTCGATGAATACCAGGATGTTGGCCCTGAAGAGTATGCGCTCATCTCCGCTGTGGCAGGCCGCTCCCTCGAGGATGCAGATCTGAAGTTGCACCTTTTCGCCGTCGGCGATGATGACCAGAACATCTATGCCTTCAGCGGTGCCTCAATCGAATACATCCGCAGGTTCGAAGAGGATTACAAGACCAAGCCGACCTTTCTGATCGAGAATTACCGGTCGACCGCCAACATTATCGAGGCTGCCAACCAGGTTATTTCCCACGCTTCCGATCGCATGAAGGTTGGCCATGAGATCAGGATTAATGCGGGTCGAACAAGCAACCTTCCAGGTGGGCGCCTGGGGGAAGCCGACCCGGTTGCCCATGGGCGTGTGCAGCTACTTGATATTCCTTCCGGGGATTTTCCGGAAGCGGTCGCCACGATAGATGAACTCATTCGCCTTTCCCGGCTGGATCCCGACTGGAACTGGGCCCGCACCGCTGTGATTTCCCGTGAGTGGAGGGGGCTGCGTGCCGTCCGGGCATATGCCGAACAGAAGGGGCTCAAGGTCGAGATGGCAAATGAGAATCTCTCCACTATCTGGCGACTTCGAGAAACCCAGAAACTCATTTCGGGGCTAGGCCTGAAACAGGGAGAACTGCTCGGGATCCAGGACATCCTGGCAGTCCTCAACGAGCAGGATCGCAACAAATGGGTGGATCTTCTGGCTGACGGCATTACTGAGCTGGCGCGGGAACTCGAAGACAAGACGATGCCTGTGCCTGAAATCATCGAATGGATCGCGGAATGGTCCAGGGACACGCGCGGGGAGCAGCGCGGGCTTCTTCTCTTGACAGCGCATCGCGCCAAGGGGCTCGAGTTCGATCATGTGGTCATCTTGAATAGCGGTTGGGCGCGTCCTGCCTCGCAGAACGAAGATCGCGACGCCCAACGGCGCCTGTTCTACGTTGCCATGACCCGGGCATGCCAGAGCCTCACCGTGACGACCTGCGGAGAACATCCTCTTTTGAAGACCGGGCCGAGATCTGTGTTGCGCAGACCAGTGGTGCCTGATCTTCGTGAAAATGCACCGCTGCGTACGGTTGACCAGATGCCGGACATGGATTGTGTGGATCTGTCTTTCGCTGGTCGCTCAGGCGACGCCCACGAAGTTCATGCTGCAATAGGTAGTGCTAAAGTTGGCGACAGCCTATTTCTGGAATTCAAAAAGCCACACTGGGTGCTTCTGGATGCCCGGAAACGGATCTTGGGGCGTATGGCGAAAGCCTGGCAGCCCCCCGGCGGGCATGTATTTGCTTCAGGCCAGGTCGGCGCTATCATCAACTGGCGCAAGGCGGACAACGCGGAAGAATTTATCCAATATCTTAAGCGCGACAGCTGGGAGACCGTGCTGCCAGAGATGCGGTTTCAGCTGGACGGCGTTGCAGACTCCATTGGCGTCTAAGGATGTGGCAGACAGGCAATTGGCCATCCTGAAGACTATAATGGAAGATGCCGTTGCCTCGACGAAGACGTGGAATGAGCTTGCAGCGGTGATTGGAGAGAAGAATCTTGAACTGGCGCCCAAAGGCGGCGGCCTGCCGTCAGAAATGCTGAGACCGAGCAGAGATGACGACCTTGCTCACATTGAAGATTGATGTCGGCTGTGATTTGTGGGCGCTAGAACCGCACCCTCGCTTTTAGACACATATCAGCGTTCCATATCGGCACGACACGTCAATGTGGAGAAGTATGTTAATACCTCCGGCCCTTTGCAGGCATTTGTGCTTTCCTCATCTATTGCCCCCTGTCAGCCCTACCCATGGTGAGCAGGAAAGCGACCTGGAACGCTTCGATTGTGCTACGGAACTTCGGACAACCGGCGGGACACAGAGAGGTAACTGCACTCCGTAATGGTTTATCTCCCGCTCAATCGCCTACCCTTTCCGGTTATCGACAACCCTGCTGGCTTTTGCACTGAAACGCTCAAACGTCCCGGGCGGGACAACGTCGAGTACAGTTCTGACTCCAAGCCGCTGATATAGAGTAGCAGCGAGTTCAGCATCCAGTCCATTGTCAGGATGTTCGTAGCGTACGGTCAATACTTCGCTCATGCTCTGTTTGCGTTCGATTACTATTCTCCATTCAGCGCCTTGCCTTAACCGACCGACGAGCACATCCTCAATGACGCTCGGATAGACAAGGGCGCCACGAACCTTGATGGCGTCGTCAATGCGGCCGACCAGTGTTGTCAATTGTGGCCAACCGGCTGCATCGCGTTCGTCGGGCAGCGAGACAGCCAGATCTCCCGTACGGTATCTGATCAGTATCGTGCCTTTTCGGTATGGAGTGCTCAGGGTAATCTCGCCGATCTCGCCAGCACCGACCGGTTCATCTGCATCAGGACGCAGCAATTCAACAACAAAATAGTCGGTGTTCACGTTCAACCGACCACCAAATGGATCATCCGGCGGGCAAAATGCTAGAATTGGACCCCCTGTCTCGGTTGATCCATACAATTCCTGCCAGCGAAACCCGGAACCGAATGCATCGCACACGCCGCGTCTGAGTGCGGGACTCGAACCCTCGCCGCCAAGCAAACCCATTCGCAGACCAGATTTGCTCATATCCTGGTCGGATTGAACGGCTGTTTCCACCAACAGCCGCATGTAGGACGGCGTGGCAGACAAGAGGGTTATCGGAAGATCCCGCAGCCATTCGATCACCTGCGACGGGCCCGTCGGCCCGCAAGGAACCGTACCCGCACCACCGGCATGTGCCAGTTCGTCAAGTGACGGTGCGCCAATCCACAATCCGCCTCCATGCGTATTGAGGAGAACGTCGGCACCTCCAATACCAATGCACTGCGCTATCTTCCGATACTGACGATGAATGTCCGCCCAATCGCTCTCGGTAAATCCGATCATCATGCGCGGTCCGGTTGTTCCAGACGTTGCCGATACGCGATACATCTCCGACAACGGGCGCGCACTGAGTGGCAGTGGACCGAATGGTCTCAGATCGGATTTGCTACAGGTCGGAAGTGCGAAGAGATCCAGTGATGACGTGTTGCGGTGAAGGTTCGCGTAAAATGGAATTTCCTCGCGTGCGCGCGCAATCGACTCTGCAAGAGGCGCCGCGTGATAACCCAGCTCGCCAATGGCCGGAGACCCGAATTCAGCCACTCCCCGAGCCTTCTTCCCGATTGCAACGCAGAAACAGGTCACGATTGTCGAAGTAGTCCGAAGGTTCGACGCCGTACCCCCCGTTTTTCATGCGATGGTAGTCCTTGCCGAGTGCAACCGCCCGGACTCCCTTGGCGTTGTCTGGCTGATGACCAATCACATGATCTGGCGCAGGACCTTCCACAACGGTATTGGTCAGACGCCCCAGACCGTCAATCTCCACCTCGACGACATCACCCGGCGCCATCGGCCGCGAATTCCAGGGCGTGCCGGTGAGAACAATATCGCCCGGAAGCAAAGTGATATATCGGCTCAGGTCGGCGAGAAGATAGTCGATACCCCAGACCATTTCGCTGACCGGCGCCTCCTGAACGATCTCGCTATTGAGCAGGGTGCGAAGTGTTGAACGCCTGACGTCAACGCCGCTGACGATACCAGGACCAATCGGGCAGAACCCGTCCATTCCCTTGACACGCAACATGGAACCGGCATCGGTACCGCGAAAATCATGTGCACCGACATCGTTGGCCGGCGAAAATCCAGCGAGACTATCCCATATCTGATCGCGGGACGCGTTCTTGATCGGCTGTCCCACGATAGCGGCGATCTCACCTTCGTAGTTGAGCCAGTGGCATCCGGTTGGTCGGACCAGGTGCCCGCGATGCACGTTGAGCGACGTCGGTGGCTTCGAAAAATAGGTCGGCGTGCCGCCGTCCAGACTGCGCCCGAACTCGACGGCTCGAGAGCGAAAACTCAGGTGAACACAGAGGATCTTGCTCGGCTCACACGGCGGCAGATACGCAGCATCACCTTCGCGCACCCTGCGACCGTCCGCCAGCACAAGTTCCTCGCCATCGGGCTTGCACCACTCAGGCCTGCCGTTGAGGCCGATCCGGCGATACTCCTTTCGGTCACCGTCAAGAACGCTCACGTCACGTCTCCCACCGGTTGGACGGTACCGCCGACCACGGAAAAGGCCATGGAATGAACATATCCCTGCCTGACGCTGACCGGACCGAGAGCGTCTATCTCGTTGAACTCGGACGCGCCAAACTCGAGGGTCGCAGAGCCTCTGAACACAGTGCCCAGCGCGAAATCAGCGACCTTGGCACGGTGAAATTCATGAACTGACGGTTCACTGCCGGTAATCGACGGGAAAAGACGGGTGTGGAGCGGCGGTCTCGCCACCGACGGCGGATAGAATTTCTCGACCGTTTCTTCGAGCGTCACGCTCAGTGTGATCAGGCGTCGTCCAAGCTGGGAGACATGTGCAGCAAAACGGGACCCGATTTCCTTGCGCACCCCGCCGCGTCCCAATTCAACCGGACGCGTCATGTAGATGTCCCCGAGCTTCTTGGGAAAACCCTGAATATGTCCTCGTATCAATGACAATTCACTGTCCACCCAGATATAGGGAATGCGGCTCGCCTTCCTTTCTTCAAAGGTGCCGTAAAGCACGCAATACGCTTCGAGGTATTGTCCGACAGCAGGGTCCTCGCCGATACGCGGGTCATTGTCTGCGGACGAACACCAATCTGCAAAGACGATGCTCCCACTCCCATCACCCATTGGGGTCATTCCCGGCGGCAGCAATTCCGCAACCCTTGTCGGATCTGCAGTAAAGTCGCACGACACGATTTCTCCTGAATAGTGCCATGGCGGGGGCGGCAGAAGTGAAGATTTCCCGGTTGGGCTCTGCGGCAAGGTCCATCCTGTCAGAGTCATGCTCACTCCTTTCCGTCTACACCTGCCTTCTGGTTCTCGACGTCGAAAACCACATGAACCTGTCCCGTACCGAGTGAGTTCTCGTATGCGGAGTAACGCTCACCACGGATCCGACACGATCGGCCTCCGATGGCACCCAGCAACATCAGGTAATGTGCAAAACGTCCTTCGGGTCCATGTTGGCGATACGACGGATAGAAATCGCACACCGCCGCATGATCACCCTGTTCCCAGCAATCAAGGACGTGCAGATCAGCAGATCGTGCTTCCGGTGTGATGACATGAACCGGATCATAACCCATATGCTCGGACTGTTTCCGAAGAGGCCAGAATCGATGTGACATTCCGCCGCTCCCGAGGAGCGCCACCCGACTGGAGGTCCGTTTGATTGCGGCAGCAATCACCTCCCCGAAGTCGAGATAATCATCGAATTCCGCAGTCTGACAAACACCGACCGAGAGGACTCCTTCCCCTTGATGCATGTGATGGACCAGGTTGATGGTCGGATAATGGTGTGGCAGCGTCGGTGTGGTGGCGTTTGTCATTCTGATTCGCCGTTCTCTTGCTACATCACGAATTGTTTCAGCAAGCTCAGGCGCTCCCGCGTAATCGAACGGAACCTCGTGAATGACACGGGGAAGTTCCTCGGACGTATAGAGACCCTGATGATGACTGGCACCCGCAACGACATGCTCGGTGGTCGTGAACCAATGGGTGTCGAAGATGACCCAACAGTCGACCGACCTTGCCGCAAAGTGAGCGCGGAGTTTGCGATATCCCTCGACCAGTGTGGTGTCCTCACCGGTGCCGCCAAGTCGCCGCCGGGCGTCTTCGTCAAGCATCACGGTCGGAACATGTCCCACCACGGCAGCGCTCACGATTTCACCCATTGGAATGACGCCCGAAGCTGCCGCGCCTGGTTGCAACATTCTTCACATCACAAAAGAAATCAAAGCTCCAGCGTCCACCTTCTCGACCGATGCCGGATACACGCGCGCCACCGAAGGGCACGTCCAGATCGCGAACAAAGAAGCAGTTGATCCACACCGTACCTGCAACAACGGCAGCAGCCACGCGCTCCGCTCTGACCTGACTCGTCGTGTACACCATTGCGGCAAGGCCGTAGCGTGTGGCGTTGGCCAGCGTGATTGCCTCGTCCTCGTCGTCAAACTCGTTCCATGTCAGGACCGGACCAAATACCTCGTTCTGAAAGATCTCGTCGTCGGGTGAGACGTCAGCCAACAGTGTTGGCTCAAAATACAGGTCGCCAAAGGAATGTGGGCCACCACCAAACAGGACTCGGGCGCCATTCTCGGTCGCCCGTTTGACGAAACCCGATACCTTCCGAAACTGGTCGATGTGAATCAGGGGACCAACTCTGGTCGCGAGATTCCGGGGATCGCCAATCGGCAGCCTTGCAACTTCGATGCGGACCTTGCTGAGCAGGGAGTCCGAGATACTCCTGTCAACAAGCAACCGCGTCCCTGCAAGACAAACCTGCCCAGCGTTGATGTACTGGTGGGCAATTGTGCGCGCTGCGGCGTCCAGATCTGCATCGGAAAAAACAATGAATGGCGACTTGCCGCCGAGTTCAAAGCTTACCGGAGTCAGCCCCTCGGCTGCCGCATGGCCAATGAGACGAGCCGTTTCGGGCGAGCCAGTAAATCCGATGCGATCAACGTCCGGGTGCGCTACCAGGGCTGCTCCGGCACTTTCTCCCATACCCTGCACGATATTCAGCACACCAGCTGGCAGCCCCGCCTCATACGCGATATCGGCCAGCATTGAGCACGTGAGCGGTGCCCATTCGGGCGGTTTGAGAACCACTGTATTACCTGCTGCAAGGGCCGGGCCGACTTTCCAGGTACTCAGCATGAAAGGTGCATTCCAGGGCGTGATCAGTGCCGCAATACCCGCCGGTTCATAACGGATGTGGTTGTCGACGACTTCACCGGGAATGACTTCACCTGCCATATTCAATGCAAGATCTGCAAAGAACGCGATGTTGGTCGCAGAACGCTTCATGACGTTCTTCTTGTTGCCGATGAGCAGTGATCCATTATCACGCGTTTCGACGATGGCGAGATCGTCGATACGGTCGCGAATTCCTGCGGCCAGCCGATCTAGAAAGGGTTTTCGACCTGTCGGTCCGAGCGCCGCCCATGCGGGAAATGCGTCGCGCGCAGCACTTACTGCTGCATCAACGTGTCTTTCCGTCGCAGCACAAACCGCACCGAACGGTTTCTGATCGATAGGCGAAGACAACTCGAACCGGTTGGACGACGCGACGCGCTCACCGCCGATCCAATGTCGTGTGTCTACGGAGACCGAATCAATACGAAGCGCGTTACACATGGATTACTTCACGCTATCCAGGTGGTTCCAGAATTCGGGAATCTGTGACCACTCTCGATCTTTTTGTGCAGCGATGTGAGCCAGCGTAAAGGAACGTGCAGCTGACGCCAGATAGTATCGCTCATAGAGTTCGGTCCGGGCACCCAGTGCCGAACCGGCGAAGTCCCAGGCAGTGCGGAACAGCCGGCTTCGTTCCCGGGTATCAACATCGCCAACGCCAGGGAGATAACGGTCAAGCCAGGGTCGGAGTTCGGCACTGTCCAGTCCCTCGGAGGATGGCGTCGCCAGGAGATTGTGCGAAGCAATGAGCTTGATGATCTCGTTCACGCGTGGCATCCATCCGGGCATTGTCGGGCGAAGTGCGCGAAACGGACGTTCATCGCAGAACCATGTCCCGTCACCGAATTCGTGGGCATCTGCTTCCGCTGCACGGATCGCAGCGCGCGTGATTTCGGCATAACTCCAGATTTCGCCCAGCATTTGCATGACATCGGGGCGACGGTTCAGACCGATGGACTCTGCCATGCGGCTGCAAAGTTCATAGGCAAACTCAAGCTTGACCATCGCTCGGATGCTTGTCTG
The DNA here is from genome assembly GCA_965200745.1 of Alphaproteobacteria bacterium. Classification (GTDB taxonomy): domain Bacteria; phylum Pseudomonadota; class Alphaproteobacteria; order SP197; family SP197; genus SP197. The sequence goes on along the minus strand of CBDAUZ010000001.1, from coordinate 1,092,299 downwards.
CTGCATGATGTTACCAATCCAGCCCCTCGCCATGACCGCGTTGTAGATCAACGGATCACCATCCAGAAATACGCGATGCCGGGGTATCTCCACATCATCAAACACGACAAATGCGTCCTGTTCGTCAAAACGTGATGAAAACGGCATGTCAAACGCATCAGCATCAGTGCCGTAATGATCCCGGCAAATGATCTTGAGGCCAGGTGTTGAGAGGGGAATGGCGAAGACCAGTGCAACGTCGGGTCGATCCTTCGGGATTGGTTGGCCCGGATACACGGTAATCTCGTCGGCGAATGGCCCGAGTGTCGCGAGAATCCGGGCGCCGCGCACCAGGATTCCTTCGCTTGTTTCTCCCACTTTTTTGAGAGCCACGTCACCGTTGATGCCATCATATGGTCCAAGCCGGCCATCGACAGTCGGGTGGATGATCGTATGTGTCAGCGCAAGATCTTTCTCGGCGATATGACGCTGAAATGCGATCAGGTTGTCCGCACCTTCCGCGTTGTTTCGAGCCGACCAGATGCCTGGTTGGCCAGCAAAACCGGCGAACGTCAGATTCACGTAGTCGGGCGTCCGTCCGAGCATGCCAACGCTGTATCGTGCCAAACGTTCGAGACCGCGATGGCGACGCCGCAGATCATCGGCGCTGCGTGGGATGAGATGGCTGATTCCGGTACGCTGGCCGGTAGCCGTATCAGAGAATGTGCACGTGTCGGCGTGGCGTTGTTGCCAATCGAAGAATCCGGACACGCCGCGAATGGAGCCGTTGAAGGCCGGGTGTTTGCAGACATCCTCAACTTTCTCTGCGCCAATCCAGACTTCGCGTTTGTCTGCGCTCAAGCCATCTATGTATTCAGCGCCGGTTCTGGTAGGCATGACCCAACCTAGTTTGATATCAAACAATATGGCTTCATACGAAAAGGACGATTAATGTCAACCCCTGTCAACAGGCCACAGGCCAATACGTTCGAGACCCGTGTTCTGGCACGACTCGAGGAGGAAAATGAACCTGTCGATCCGATAGTGTTTGCAGCGACATTCGACCTGATTCGCGTTGCCAATCGATTGATGTATGACTTCGAGACAAACGTACACCGACCGCTGGGCATGAGCTGGGCAGGTTTCCGCGTATTGTTTTGCACCTGGATCGAGAAGGAGATTGAACCTCGCGAACTCGCCCGGTTATGCGCCGTGTCAAGAGGAACGGTATCAAGTGTCCTGAACACTCTGGAACGGGACGGACTGGCACAACGCCAACGAAAGTCGGCCGATCGACGCGTAGTGACGGTCTCGATCACCGGAAAAGGACGCCAGAAGGTAAAAGAGGCATTCAGACGTCAGCATGAACGCGAGCATCAATGGATGTTCGATGTTGAACGTCAGACTCTCGATGCGTTCGTGACAACGCTGCAGAGGCTGCTTGAGATTCCAAAACCACGCGTGAATCAGGATTGATGTGTCACAGTGGCAATGCGCCCCTGAAATCGGTTTGCGCAAGATCTTGCCGGATGTGACGCAAACGTGGTCTGCAGAAACACCGGCCAGGTTCTAGATCGATCTTCTCAAGTACTGTGTCACGTACCTGACTTGCAGCCGCACCTGCAAATCCTTCACAACCATCGCTGCTTCAAGCACGGCAACGACTGCGGCCACGCCGCTGCAATCGCCTATTGGTAACGCGTTGCATTGTCCGCTCGGAGTGAAATGGCGAGGATCGCAGATCTGTCGACAATCACCTTGGCAAACCCCGCTCGACATAAGGCAGGTCACCACGTTCTGTCGCAGATGACTTTGGTCGGGAAAAGCCTCGCGCAACCCAAGTTGTCACTTTTGCGGTGAGCTGAGCAGCATTTTGACTGGTACCGGAACGCGTCACACACAACATGTTGATTTGTACTGAGGTGTAACAGCAATATATTCGATTCTGGTGGTGGATTGTCCATTGTAGTGCCAGGTAATAGCGCTGAATGGCATTTTTTCCTTGCGCTGCGAACCCAAACACGCAATCCTGACCGCGTCCGGCAGCAGGATCCAAAACATGTACATCAGAGCCACAAAAACGCATTCCAGCGACGGCAAACCCGCATACAGCTACCGGCTCGTCCGCTCCGAGCGCACGGGCGACCGGGTCCGACAGAAGACCCTCCTCAATCTTGGAACCAACTTCTCGGTTCCCAAGGAACTCTGGCGGGATGTTGCGGTCCGGGTCGAGATGTCCGGACAACTTCCTTCATTTTGCCCTCTACAGAGGTTGAAGCCGCGGCCGAACAGATGTCCGGCAGCTGCACGGGGCATGAAACCGGCCGCAGACACCGAGAATGCCGACGACACCGCTCATGTCAGGCTCAACACGAGGATCCGCTCTCGGTCGGGCTGGAGAGGATCTGCCTCAAGGCGCTTGATGACCTGTGTTTCGCCAGCACACTGCAGGATCTGGGGGTCTCCCCACGTGACGCGCGGATCGCCACCGCACTGTGTCGAAGATGGCCCACCCCGCCAGCGAGCGGGAAACCAGCCGCTGGCTGCGCCACAGCGCAGCCGGCGAATTGCTGTCCCTTGACGACAAGGCGCTTGCGCGCAGGACCCTGCCGCGTCGGCGATGTTCTGTGGCGCCATCGCGATGCCCTGCAGCAGGCGCTGTTCCGCCGCGAACGGGCGCTTCTGGACCTCCCCGAGACCGTCATTTTCTACGACCTGTCAAATACGTACTATACGGGACAGCACAACCAGTCGCTGCTGCGGTTTGGTCGTTCAAAGCAGAGACGCAACGACTGTCCGCTGCTCACCCTGGCCCTCGTGCTTGACGCTGCCGGCTTCCCGCGCAGTTGCGACATCCTGCCCGGTAATGTCGCCGAAGTTGACACCCTGAAGGACAGCATCAGGCGCTTCGAGGCGGAATGCGGCAGTGTCAACAAACCCACCGTGGTGATGGATGCCGGGATTTCCTCGCAAGCCAACCTCTCATGGTTGACCGAACAGGGCTACCACTGGATCTGCGTGGCCAAGGGGGCAAGGCCGAAACATCCCCCGGAAGGCGCGGCGGATGTCATCCTGAAGACCGGTGCGAAGCACGCGGTGCGTGCCTGGAAACTCGAAAGCGACGCCGGCGAACGCCGGCTCCATGTCGTCAGCGAGGGACGCAGGCTCACCGATGCCGCGATCCTGGAGAAACAGCGCGAGCGGTTCGAGACCGGACTGCAACGCCTCCATGACGGTCTCACGATACCGATGAGAATGAAGCGCTACGATCGGGTGCTCGAGGCCGTAGGCCGGCTGAAGGAACGCTATCCCCGGGCGGCAAAACACTACACGGTCTCCGTGGGAGAGGGTGAGGGGCCCAATGCGACCTCTGTCACCTTCACCCGCAGGGCCCGCTTCGCGGGCGACGATGCCGGGTCCTGTGTCATGCGCACCAGTCAGACCGGCTGGGACATCGAGAAGATCCTGCGGACATACTGGAAACTCACGGGCATCGAAGCAACCTTCCGGGAACTCAAGACGGAACTCAGTCTGCGCCCGATCTGGCACCAGAAGGAACAGCGGATCCAGGCCCATCTGTTCATTGCCGTTCTGGCCTACCATGCCGTACACCTGACCCGCACCCGCCTGCGCAGTGCGGGCATCAAATTGCGCTGGGAGGGGGTGCGCAACCGCATGAACCAGTGGGTGCGGATTACTTCCCGGATCCAGACCGTGGATGGGGAGCAGATTGTCACCCGCCAGGATGTGCGGCCGTCAGCACAACTTGCCGCGCTGGCTCGAGCCGCCGGGGTGGAGCCTGGGCTCTACCGCAACTTGACCCGAAATCCGGCGTCGCTGTATTCATAAAAAATCGGAAATGTAGTGCCATGTCGGGAAATGGCATGGGACAATATTGCCAAAAATCAATCACTTATCTAACTTCAAATCACTACAACTGACAACTTGGGGCAAGGTTCACCGATGGCACGAATATCTCGTAGCAACGCGTCCGCGCACCGTAACCGCCGCTCGCGCGCCAGACGACAGGTTTCCTTGCTCTTGATCTTCAGTCAGAACCATGAAAAGCAGATGTAATATCTCGGTTCTTCTACCCTGTTCTCTGAACGGTACCGCTTGGAAGTTTCGTCCCGAAGTCGGACGAGAAGCAGACTGCGATCAGATCATGTACGAACCGCCATTCACCGAAAGTGTGGAACCGGTGATAAATCCTGCATCCTCGGAGGCGAGGAAAAGTACACACCGGGCCACCTCTTCAGGATTTCCTGTCCGTCCGACCGGAATTCCTGAAACGATGCGCTTCATCATGTCTTCGCCGATGTGAGCGATCAGATCCGTCTTGATATATCCGGGACAGATTGCATTGACCGTAACCCCCTTGAAAGCATTCTCGAGAGCAAGGGATTTGGTGAAGCCCAGCATTCCGGCCTTGGCCGCCGAATAGTTCGCGACCCCCATCATTCCGGTCTGACCGTTGACGGAACTGATGTTGACGATGCGGCCGTACTGCCTCTCGCGCATGCTGCCAAGTACTGCCTGACTCATGTTGTAACAGGAGTCGAGATCAACCGAGATGACCCTGCTCCAGTTTTCCGGCGGCATCTTGTGAAGAAAACCGTCTCGACTCAAACCTGCGTTGTTCACAAGGACGTCCACCGGGCCGAGTGCCTCTACAACGGATTCGACACCTTCACGGCATGCGCCATGACTTGCCACATCCCAAAGGAAAATCGGAATGCCTGTCGTTTCCGAGAACGCCTCGGCCGCAGCCGTGTTGCCCACGTAATTTGCTGCAACCTGATATCCGTCGTCACGCAGTGCTGTGGAGATCGCCGCGCCGATTCCACGTGTGCCACCCGTTACAAGAGCAACTCGAGCCATTGGCAACCCTTCCCGAATTCGTCAATGTTCAAACCGTCTCGTAACGATTGTGAACCGGATTACTGTCCATGTAGTGTCCGCTGATTTCCCACGGCATGTTTCACAAGTCAGATCGAAACGGACGATGTCAGCGCTCGACGCACATCGCGATGCCCATGCCGCCACCGATGCACAAGGTGGCAAGTCCCCTCTTTGCATCCCGTTTTTGCATCTCGAACAACAGTGTCGTCAGAACGCGGGCGCCCGATGCACCGATCGGATGACCGATTGCAATGGCCCCGCCATTCACATTGACCTTCTCGGTATCGAGCCCGAGTTCCTTGTTTACAGCACATGCCTGGGCAGCAAACGCTTCATTGGCCTCCACGAGATCAAGGTTTTCAACCGACCATCCGGCACGTTCCAGTGCCTTGCGACTCGCGGGAATGGGCCCCGAGCCCATGATGGACGGGTCAACGCCGGCATGAGCCCAGGATCGTATGGTTGCCATCGGCGTGACGCCGCGGCGTTCCGCTTCTTCCTCGCTCATCAAGACAACTGCTGCCGCACCGTCGTTGATACCGCTGGCATTACCCGCCGTCACCGTACCTTCCTTCTCGAACGCCGGACGCAACTTTGCGACCTGCGCAAGATCAACGCCGTGCCGAATATATTCGTCTTCCTCGACGACCGTTTCTCCCCTTCGGGTCCTGATCGTGACCGGAGTGATTTCGTCCCAAAAACGACCCGCCTTCTGCGCCGCTTCCGCCTTGTTCTGACTGCGCACCGCAAATGCATCCTGCTCGTCACGCGTGATCTGCCACTGACGCGCCACGTTCTCTGCAGTTACACCCATGTGATATCCGTTGAACGCGTCCCAGAGACCATCCTTGATCATTGTGTCGATCATTTCGGCCGGTCCCATCTTCGTGCCCGAACGAAGATGTACACAATGCGGCGCGGTGCTCATGCTTTCCTGTCCGCCCGCGACAACGATTGATGCATCTCCCGCGTCAATCTGCTGCGCACCGACTGCCACGGCCCGGAGGCCTGAACCACAAAGCTGGTTGAGGCTCCACGCCGGACTTTCTACCGGGATTCCCGCACCAATTGATGCCTGTCGAGCGGGATTCTGACCTTCGCCTGCCTGAAGAATCTGTCCCATGACGACTTCGTCGACATCACCCGCTTCCACGCCCGCACGCTCCAGTGACGCCCTGATCGCGACACTCCCGAGATCATGCGCAGCCTGTGTTGCAAGCACTCCGTTAAAGGTGCCGACAGGTGTACGCGCTGCAGATGCAATAACGATGCGGGACATCTGTTCTCTCCTGTATTCTTTGAATTCCTATATCACGGCAAAACATGAGACAGGAAGCGACCAATCAACGAAAGTCGCCACTGCCACGGAGTGGCTGATCAGAGGACAATTCAATGGGCATCGACCCATTCCCTTATAGGCTGCCAAAGTGACTGCTCAGCCTTTTGCCCCACCATCATTCCAACATGACCGGCACGCGGTTCAAGAACGGATGGTTTTGACAACTTGCTGACAAGCGCACGGGCTGATTCAGGGGGAACGATGCGATCCCTTGTGGGAACTGCCACGAGTACAGGAAGATCAAGTGCCGAGGGTTCAACCAGCTTGTTGCAGCACAACCACCGGCCGTTTCCCGGCAGATTATCCCTGTACCACTTGATCAGACAGTCATGCGTCGTTGGTGCGGCAAGTTCGACCCCGTCATTCAGCCAGTCTTCCAGCGCGACAAATATCCGGGCCTGTTCACTTTCGGGATCACATTCGGCAAAACGCTGAAACTTCGTGTGGATCCGGCCTGGTTGCACCGACGAAAACATGATCTGGATCATATCGACGGGCATTGGCGGCCCATTGCGCATACCGTCAAGGCTGTCAGCCATTGAACGGACGAATTTCCATTCGTCGCTGACCGCATGAAAATCCCATGGTGTCGCAAGCAGAACCAGAGATCTGATATGTGACGGTCGCAGGATGGCCGCCGCGAGTGCCAGCAATCCACCCATGCAGTATCCCATCATCGCGAGCGGGCGCTGCGCGTATTGCAAGGCGTGATCAAGCGCGGGAACAAGAAACTGCATCACGTAATCGTCGACGCCGAAACGCAATTCCGCAGGTCCCGGCTCTCCCCAGTCGAGAACCAGGGGGCGGAACCCATGCGCCATCAACCATTTGCAGAAACTGGATTCCGGCAACAGATCGAGAATGTAGTATCGATTGATGAGTGACGGTACGAGCAGAACAGGCCTGCCATGCGTTCCGTATGCCAGGAGACGCGCCGAACCATCGGACCAGATTACGTCTGCGGACGAACAGTCCCTGCGATATGGATGACCATGATAGGTGCATACACCGGAAACAAACTTGCGAACGTCCGACAATGAGGACAAGGCCACCGCAACGGCAAATTGCTCCCTGTCAGCGCGGGGTACTTTCTCCAGGATCTTCTGCGCCCGAGGCATGAGAGCCTCGTTCCAGGTCAGCAAGTCTGGCTTCGATGCGATCGAGGCGGCAGATGATGTCATCAAGGCGCCGGCCGATGTCGCCAGATGCATGCCCAGGGGCCTCGGGCCCTGGCGTTGGATTTTCACCACTCACACCACCCGGCGGGGCCAACGTCTGCAGCCATGTGCTGATCCAGTGAATCGTATTCGGGTTCACTGCCTGCATGGCAACATTCTCGCGCCAGAGCTCCGCAAAGTCGTTTGCGAGCTTCGCAAGTTCGGCGAAATCGTCTTTCTCTTGAGATGAGTTTTGCATCAATGCATCCGATGAAACCTGTGGTTCCCAATTTACCCTGTCCCTGCCCGCCTCTGCAGGTCATACTGACAGCCTCCAAACGCTTGGAATTCCCGGATGGCAAACGACAAGGATCAAAACGAAACAATCATCATCAAGAAGTATGCCAACCGTCGTCTCTACAACACGGCGACAAGCAGCTATGTCACCCTTGAGGCACTGGCCCGAATGGTCAAGGACGAGATTGATTTTGTCGTCCAGGATGCCCGCAGCGGTGAGGACATCACCCGATCAGTGCTGACCCAGATCATCGTCGAGGAAGAAGCCAAGGGTGCAAACCTGCTGCCGATCAGTTTTCTCAGGCAGTTGATCAGTTTCTATGGCGACAGCATGCAGAATTTTGTTCCGCATTATCTGGAACTCAGCATGCAGAATTTCTCGCGCAACCAGCAACAGATGCGTGAACTCGTTTCGGCAACATTCGACAACATGTTTCCGTCATCCGATCCGAAGGCCACAAGCGCATTTGACGAAGTGTTCCGAAACAACATGGATCTTTTCCGGCGATCCATGGGATTGTTCAATCCGGACAGCGCTGCGACCAAACCGGATAGTTCCGGTGCCGACGATGAAATCTCCAAACTGCGTGAACAGATGGATGTCCTCCAGAAACAGCTTGACGAGATTGCCCGACGCCGCTGAACCGGGCACTCCCTGCTACGCAACTGTCTTCAATACACTGCCGATGGTGTCGAATATCTGATCAACGTGCTGCTTTTCGCAAATCAGCGGCGGCGATAGTGCGATTGTGTCACCGGTCACCCGTACCAGCAGGCCTTCGTCAAAGCACTTGTTGAAGGACTCCATGGCTCTCGCGGTCGGTGCGCCGGGTCGCGGTTCCAGTTCGATGCCCGCCATCATGCCGAGATTACGCAAATCAATGACATGGTTGCCATCACGCAACGACCACAATCCGTCCTCCCAGTACGGAGACAGCTCCGCCGCGCGTTCAAACAATCCTTCCTCCCGGTAGATATCGAGAGTCGCCAGGCCGGCTGCTGCAGCGAGTGGATGTCCCGAATACGTGTAGCCGTGAAACAGTTCAATTCCGGATTTCGTGTTGTCCATGAACGCGTCATGAATTTTCTTGCGGCAGAAGACCGCGCCCATGGGGACCGTGGCATTCGTGATGCCCTTTGCTGTCGTCGCCATATCCGGAACCACACCGAAATACTCGGACGCAAAACTTGCCCCGAGACGGCCAAATCCGGTGATGACCTCATCGAAAATCAGAAGAATGTCGTGCTTGTCACAGATTTCACGCAACCGCTGCAGGTATCCCTTGGGCGGCACCAGCACTCCCGTCGAACCGGCAACAGGCTCCACAATGACTGCTGCAATTGTCGACGCGTCGTGCAGCTGGACCAATCGCTCGAGATCGTCCGCCAGGTGCACACCCCAATCCGGTTGTCCGCGCGAGAAGGCGCAATGTTCAATGTCATGGGTATGGCGAATATGGTCCACACCTGAAATCAGATTGCCGTAGAATTGCCTGTTCTTGACGATTCCACCGACCGCGGTCCCGCCAAAATTGACTCCATGGTACCCGCGTTCGCGACCAATCAGACGGGTCTTGGACCCGTTACCCTTCATGTAGTGGTAGCCAAGGGCGATCTTGAGCGCCGTATCGGCGGATTCAGAGCCGGAATTCGTGAAGAAAATGTGATCAAGGTCTGCCGGTGCCAGATCGGCAAGCCTGTTTGCGAATTCGAACACGATCGGATGACCGAGCTGAAAGGTTGGCGCAAAGTCCATGCGTTCCGCTTGCGCCTTGATCGCCTCCACGATCTTCGCGCGACCGTGACCTGCATTGCAGCACCACAACCCCGCAGTTCCGTCCAGAATCTTCCGTCCGTCGGACGTCTGATAATGCATGTCCTTGGCATCGGACAGCAACTTTGGTGCGCTCTTGTATCCCTTGTTCGCCGTAAACGGCATCCAGAAAGATCGAAGATCGTTGGGAAGGTTGGGGTAGTCGATTCCCGAGTTGTACATGCTCCGGCTCTCACGTCTCAGATCTGAATTGAACGACATTCGGGAAACTATCACGGCAACGCCGTGTGTAAAGAAGTCTTGCCCGTGGTGGGCCGGCATGATCGAACCTTTGCGATGAAACCGTGCAGCGACCGGATGAACCTGACGTTCGAGTGTCGGACGAGACAGTACGGGTACGCGTGTTTCCCGAAGCGTGGCATAATGCACGGCGATCCTCGACACCGTACGAGTACTGTATAGATGACGCTGACGAACGAATTGCCGGAAGACTGGTGCCGTCTCGCGGAAAGGGAGATGAAAGGCGAATCCGTCGACAGACTGATCGCGGAAACTGCCGAAGGCATTTCCATCAAACCGCTTTACACCGCCGACGAACTGGAATCGTTCGGGAACACAACGACTTTGCCGGGTTTTGCGCCATACACCCGCGGTGTACGCGCGACGATGTACACAAACCGCCCGTGGACCATTCGACAGTACGCCGGGTTTTCGACTGCGCGAGAATCCAATTCCTTCTATCGCAAGGCACTCGCCGGCGGTCAGCGCGGCCTTTCTGTCGCGTTCGACCTCGCCACACATCGCGGATACGACAGCGATCATCCGCGTGTCCCGGGTGACATCGGCAAGGCCGGCGTCGCAATCGACAGCATCGAGGACATGAAGGTCCTGTTCGACGGCATTCCGCTCGACAGGATGTCGGTATCCATGACGATGAATGGCGCTGTACTGCCCGTTCTCGCCATGTTCATTGCCGCCGCCGAGGAACACGGTGTCCGCCAGGATCAGCTTAGCGGCACGATCCAGAATGATATCCTCAAGGAATTCATGGTTCGCAACACCTATATCTATCCGCCTGGACCCAGCATGCGGATCGTTGCCGATATCATCGCACATACGGCCCATGCGATGCCGCGATTCAATTCAATCTCGATCAGCGGTTATCACATGCAGGAGGCGGGTGCGACGGCAGTTCAGGAACTCGCGTACACGCTTGCCGACGGTGTGGAATATGTTCGTGCAGCGCTGGACCGCGGTTTGGCTGTCGACGATTTCGCTCCGCGGCTTTCCTTCTTTTTTGCAATCGGCATGGACTTCTTCATGGAAGTCGCAAAGTTGCGTGCAGCGCGATTCCTGTGGGCCAGATTGATGGAACAATTCGGTCCGACAAAACCGCAGTCGTCCATGCTGCGCACCCATTGTCAGACCAGCGGCGTTTCACTGACAGCACAGGATCCGCTGAACAACGTTGTCCGTACTGCGTATGAGGCCATGGCAGCGGTTCTCGGCGGTACACAGAGTCTCCACACCAACAGTTTTGACGAGGCTCTCGCACTACCGAGCGATGATGCCGCACGCATCGCGCGCAATACCCAACTCATACTCGCCGAGGAAACGGGTGTGACCCGTGTCGTTGACCCCCTTGGCGGCAGTTACTTCGTGGAGTCACTCACCCGTTCACTCGTCAGTGCCGCACAGGACCTGATTGACGAAGTGGAGTCCGTGGGTGGCATGACGCGCGCGATCGAGGCGGGAATTCCCAAACAAAGGATTGAGGAGAGCGCGGCGCGACGTCAGGCGCGGATTGAACAACAGGAAGAAATCGTCGTCGGCGTAAACAAGTACGTTGCGGAGTCAATCGATGAGTCGATCAGCATTCGCGATATCGACAACAGTGCCGTCCGTGACGAGCAGATTGCACGCCTCGACCAACTCAAGCTTGCACGTCAACCAGACAAACACCGGCAGGCCCTGTCCGAACTTCGTGAAGGTGCTGCCAGTGATGCGAACCTTCTTGCGCTGGCAATCGCCGCGGCGCGTGCGCGCGCGACGGTTGGCGAAATCTCGAGCGAGCTCGAAAAGGTGTTCACGCGCCACCAGGCAGAGAACTATACCATTTCCGGCATCTACGGCGCCGCACGATCATCAAGCCCGGTGTTCCAGAACGCCTGCGAACGGGTCAATTCGTTCGCCGGCGACAACGGGCGCAGACCGCGGATACTCGTGGCAAAGCTCGGCCAGGACGGACACGACCGTGGCGCACGTATCATTGCAACAGCCTTTGCAGACATTGGATTCGATGTCGATATCGGCCCTCTTTTCCAGACGCCGGAAGAGGCAGCACGCCAGGCAATTGAAAACGATGTACATGTTGTCGGAATCTCGACGCAGGCTGCGGGTCACAAGACACTCGTTCCGCTCTTGATGCGTGAACTGGCAAATCTGGATGCCTCGGACATCGTCGTCGTCGTTGGCGGAGTCGTGCCGCCGCAGGATCATGCGTTCTTGCACGAATCAGGGGTCGCAGCGGTGTTCGGACCAGGGACCGACATTCCCACAGCCGCAATGGAGATACTCGACCTGCTTTCAGCCGATGCCGGGCGCTGAATCTCCGGCATGATTACTGCCGAACAGCTGCGCACAGGCGATCGTCGCGTCCTGGCACGGGCGATCACGCTCGTTGAATCAACACGTGCCGGTGACAACGATGCCGCCATACTTCTGCTCGACTCACTTGCCGATACAAATCGGCAAACGTGGCGCATCGGAATCAGCGGAGCTCCCGGCGTCGGCAAGTCCACATTCATCGAATCCTTCGGCTGTTTCGCTCTTGCGCAAGGACGCAAGGTCGCGGTTCTGGCCGTTGATCCATCATCGAGAATCAGTGGCGGCTCAATACTCGGTGACAAGACGCGCATGGCACGCCTTGCGCGCGCACCAGGTGCCTTTGTCCGTCCCTCCCCCGCCGGTGACGTGCACGGGGGTGTTGCGTCCCGGACGCGCGACGTAATCCGTGTCGTCGAAGCTGCAGGGTACGATTGCATTCTTGTTGAAACTGTCGGAATCGGGCAGAGCGAAGCTGCCGTCGCCAACATGACCGATTTCTTTCTCCTTCTCCTCGCTCCCGGTGCGGGCGACTCCTTGCAAGGCGTCAAACGCGGCGTGATGGAGTTGGCGGATCTGGTCCTGATCAACAAGAATGACGGCGCATTTGTCGATGTGGTGCGGCGCATGTGCGCTGACTACAAAAGTGCTCTTTCGCTCATGCAGCCGCGACACCGCTTCTGGAAAAGTCATGTCCAGACCTGTTCCGCACGCGACGAAACCGGTCTGGAAGACGTATGGAACCTCGTTCAGCAGTGGTTCAATGCAGCTGCCAACGACCTGTCTGCGCTGCGCTCCGCGCAATCCGAGATGGCCTTGCGGGAAGAGGTCGTCAATCAGCTTCTGGCGCGTGTCGTCAACACACGTGAACTCGATTGCCTGATGACACAATTCAATTCGGCTCTTGAAGCTCGTTCAATCTCGGTAAGAAACGCTGCACGGCAGATCATCACATCCGTCACAGACGGAAAGGAAGACGTGTTGCGCCATCCGACCGGGGCCCGTCGACCGCCTGCCGATGGTTGACCGCATTGCGAATTTCGTTGTAGAGAGCCGACCCTGTATCGACACTCCAGGGGTACAGTGACCGGGAGCAGACACCATGTCGCGTAGTTGTGATCTGACGGGTAAATCCGTCATGACGGGCAACAACCGAAGCCACGCAGAAAACAAGACTCGGCGAGTTTTTCGGCCGAATCTTGTACGCGCCAGTCTGTATTCGGAAGCACTCGGTCAGTCCATTCGGCTTCGCCTCTCGGCAAACGCTCTGCGCACAGTTGAAAAACGCGGCGGGATTGATGCGTTCCTGCTCAATCAACCAGACCGGAAGTTGCCGGATCCTGCTCGCCGACTGAAGCGGCGCGTCATGAAAGCAGCTGAACGGAAAAACGCCGCGGCCTGATTGATCCAATCGCGACGGACTCGATAACCCGGTCCGTCAACAGCAATAGCGCCGCCTGACCAATCACGACAGGTTTATCCGCGCCCGTTTCTTACGCGTGATGGGTTGCGACCTTCCGCGCCTTTGTCCAGGCTTTCTCCTCGTCAAACAATGCCGCCAACTCGCCCAGGACCGCGCCGCCGAGTTGTTCCGCGTCGACCAGGGTAACGGCACGCCTGTAGTAACGCGTAACATCGTGACCGATTCCTATGGCAATCAGTTCGACACTCGAGCGCTTTTCGATCCAGGAGATGACCTCCCGGAGATGCCGTTCCAGATAGTTCCCTGAATTTATGCTGAGCGTCGAATCGTCAACCGGCGCGCCATCCGAGATAACCATCAGTATCCTGCGGTGTTCCGGTCGGGCCAGAAGTCTCTCATGGGCCCACAACAGTGCTTCGCCGTCGATATTCTCTTTCAGGAGACCCTCGCGCAACATGAGACCGAGACTTCTCCGGGCACGTCGCCAGTGCGTATCCGCTGACTTGTAGATGACGTGACGGATGTCGTTGAGACGACCGGGATTCTCCGGCTTGTCGCTGGCAAGCCATTTTTCGCGGCTCCGGCCCCCCTTCCAGGTGCGGGTCGTAAATCCCAGGATTTCGACCTTGACGCCGCATCTCTCGAGTGTCTGTGCCAGAAGATCTGCACTCATGGCGGCGACGCTGATCGGACGACCGCGCATGGAACCGGAATTGTCTATCAGAAGGGTGACAACCGTGTCGCGAAACTCCGTTTCGTGTTCCACCTTGAAAGACAGGGGCATGAGAGGATCAACCACGACACGAGCAAGGCGTGCGGAATCGAGCAGCCCCTCTTCAAGATCAAACTCCCAGGAACGGTTTTGCTGAGACAACAGCTTGCGCTGCAACCTGTTTGCCAGGCGTGAGGTGACTCCACGCAAATGTTCGATCTGCTGATCAAGTTGAGACCGCAGGCGCGCCAATTCATCCGGATCGCAAAGCTCATCAGCGTTGACGACTTCATCAAACTCCGTGGTGTAGGCGTTGTATCGCTCGACAATCCGGTGCAGGAATTCTTCGGCACCTTGAGGCGTCGGACCAGCCGGTTCCTCGTCTTCCGAGCCCGCAGATGCCAGTTGCTCGTCGTCCGTTTCGGGAGAATCTCCTTCCTGGCTCTCGAGGTCGGCACTCTGATCTTCCGTACTTTCCGTATCCCCCTGACTGTCGCTCTCGGATTCGACATCACTGTCTGACTGGTCCGGGTCCTCAATGTCCTCGTTGTCATCAGCAGAGGCTTCCGCCACCTCGTCAGGCAGATCAAGATGCAGGATCAGTTTCCGGAGAATGTCTGCGTATGCTTCCTGATCGTGAATCACATCGGGGAGCGATTCGAGATCGTCGCCGATTTTCTCGAACAACGTCGTGCGCATCATCCGCGTCACCTTCACGGCGTTCTGTGGCGGTGCGGTTCCTGCAAGTTTCTCGCGAACCAGAAATCCGATCACATCCGCCAAAGGCACTTCTTCAGGATTTTCCAGTCGGTGCAGCCCCTTGTTGCGGCAGCGTTCGTTGTGCATGACGTTGAGATTTTGCGCCACGCCCTTCATGCGCCGTGCACCGATGCTCTCGCAACGCGCCTCCTCGACAGCATCATAAATTGATCCGGACTTGGGACCGGCAGGTCGCCGTCGCGCATGCATCTTTTCGTCGTGATACCGCAGCTTCAGCGCAGCGGCGTCTGCTTCACCGCGAGTCAGGGTGATGGTTTCGCTATCGAGGTCGCGTGGCGGATCCGTCAGATTGACACCCGGGCCCTGGCCGGGACCGAAATTGACTTCAAGTTCGGGTGTGCCCGACATCGCACGGACCGTGCCGGCAACGACCCGCTTGAACGGGTCGGCAAGACTGGCGTTTTCACCCATGCCGGACACTCTTGGATCTGCCGTCGTCGCTGCCTTCTACGCTGCCATGGACTGAACAACGAGCGATTCCGGCAGCTCGGTGTTGAATGAACGCTGATAGAACTCCGCAACCTGCGGCCGTTCCGTTTCGTCGCACTTGTTCAAGAAGGTCACGCGAAACGCGAAACCCGGATCGCCGAATATGTCGGTGTTCTCGGCCCAGGTAATGACTGTTCTGGGCGACATGACCGTTGAGATATCACCGTTCATGAATGCTCCGCGCGTCAGTTCGGCAACCGATACCATCTGGCGGATCATTTCGCGTCCCTTGTCGTCAGCACAGGTCGGAACCTTGGCGAGAACGATCTTCTCCTCTTCCTCGTTGTGCAGATAGTTCAGCGTTGTCACGACCGACCAGCGGTCCATCTGCCCCTGATTGATTTGTTGTGTTCCATGATAGAGGCCGGTGGTATCGCCCAGTCCGACCGTATTTGCGGTCGAGAACAGACGGAATGCGCCATGCGGCCGGATAACGCGATTCTGATCGAGCAGCGTCATCTTGCCCTGCACCTCGAGAACACGCTGAATCACGAACATGACGTCCGGTCTGCCCGCATCATACTCGTCAAACACGAGCGAGACTGCGTGCTGGATCGCCCAGGGTAGAATACCCTCACGGAACTCTGTCACCTGTTTGCCGTCTCTCAGGATGATTGCGTCCTTGCCGATCAGGTCAATGCGGCTGATGTGGCTGTCCAGATTTACGCGAATGCACGGCCAGTTGAGCCGCGCGGCAACCTGTTCAATATGTGTGGATTTACCCGTTCCATGATATCCCTGGATCATCACACGCCGGTTGTGTGCGTAACCCGCGAGGATCGCCATGGTGGTTTCGGGATCGAACACATAGGATTCGTCCAGATCGGGGACATGGTCCGTGCGGCTGGTGTACGCCGGCACTTCCATGGGAGTGTCAAATCCAAACAGGTCTGCAACCTTGATCGTTGTATCCGGCAGACCCGCAGGCAATAGTTCAGTTTCGCTGGCAATCGTCACGGTTTCGGCACACACAGCATTATGGAGAGACAAACAGGAGGGACCGTATCCGGAGAACAAGGCGTTCCCCTGATCCGGCCAGATCAGTCAATACAAAATGGTCCAACGACCTGCCTGCACATTGGCATGACGGCGCGTTGCGTACAAGACGGGCTACCGGTACCTGAACGCACGATTTTCTTGTTTTGGCATAGCCTTATTCCGGCGGTCGCATGATCGTCCTTGAACAGTTCGACATGACTGGCGCAGAACGAAGAAAAAATCACTCTGAACTGACTTTCAGGACCCCGCTTCGTCATGGGCGAGGCATCACTGTGGAAACCGTGAATTCTCCATTGATCAATTCACAGTCGATTGGTCAACGCACGATAAGCCCAGATGACATCCCGCAATCTTTGCTCTGAGTCCCGACTCCCGCCATTGGTATCGGGGTGGCACGCCTTGACCTCCAATTTGAATTTCTGCCGAATATCTTCCCTGCTCGCACCAGGTTGCAGACCCAGAATCGCGAATGGTCTGGTATCGACAGTTCCCGGCACCCCGCGTACCGGCATGTCTTCATCCTCATCAAGCAATCTGAAAACGTCGTCAACCCGAATTCTGACACGAGGATGAACACATCGAGAGTCACGTTCCCAGGTTTGACGGTGCCAACCCGTATCGGCGCGGCGCCATGCCATGATCGCGTCGGAGTCCCAACCGTCAAAGTAGTTCCACGCCTTGTTGAACTCGCGAATGTGCTTGTGACAGAAGTACTGGAATTCGTGCAGGCGTTCGCGGGAAATCGGCGCACGGAACTCTCCAGCCAGATTGCAACCATCCCAGTTGCACTGCCTGACGGGCGACGGTTCTTCCTGACCCGACATCGCTGCAGAGAACTTTGACATCGTGCTAGTATCTGACTTGCCGTTTTTTTCGCAACCTTGATTCCCGGACAATTCGATGGCCCGCGTGCAAACCGCAATAAGAACCAGGCTCGAAGCCGCACTCGCGATAGACGAAATGGAAATCGTGGATGAATCACATCTGCATCGCGGACATGCGGGCGCACGCGAAGAAGGTGAAAGTCACTTTCGTTTGCGGATTGTGTCTCCGGATTTTACCGGATTGAACCGGGTCTCACGTCAGCGGCTCGTGTTCCATGCTCTCGAACGAGAGATGAAAGAGGACATTCATGCCTTGACGATCATATCGCTGGCGCCAGGAGAAACCTGACCCGACTTTCGGCTGCGCCCCAACCAGCCCGGTACGGCATCAGTCAGTTCAAGCCGGGTGATGGCTGCGTGAGCCAGTGCCTGGTTGCTTGTGATAACCGGTTTGCCTGTTGTTTCTTCAAGTATTTCGATCACTTCGACTGCACGCATGTCAGTACAGGACAACACGATGGCTTCCGCGTTTGCGTGATCAGCGCGCAAACCCAGCTCGAGAACGTCATGCGGTTCCAGTGCACCTTGCCCGTAGTTTCCGAGTTCACGATCAACACCGGCCACATTGACCACATCAATTCCCGCGCTCTTGAGGAAACGTACAGACTCCTGATTGAGCGACTCCACATACGGCGAACAGAATCCGACACGATGCACGGAAATGTCGTGAAGTGCCTCGACGACCGCACCCGCTGCCGTGACAACGGGTACACCGGCGCGCTCGGCGACCTCGTTGGAAAACGCTCGATCGAAATCGTAACCCATCGATAGCGTCGCAGACGTACAGCCATAAAGAATGATGTTCGGTCGGACTGCAAGCAGCAACGAGAGGGCATCATCAAGACCGGCGCGGGCGAACTGGCGCATCTGTCCGGAATCAGGAATCTTGTCGAGATCGTATCCGCCGGCGCGGGCAACATGCCAGGACACGCCTGATGGTCGCAACAGTGCCAGATCAGCTTCGAGATTGGTGTTCGAATACGGGGTGATGACGCCAATCCGCGCCTTGCCGCGGGAGGACGAGCAAGCCTGGAGCATCGGTCTTGTCATTGGTCGTCTCGATCAGGCCGACTCACCAGTGTACCAGTCCGGATACTCCCGTTGTACGACCGGTCCGTCCGCGGCCCATGCGTGGCATCCGTCAATCAACCACGGTCTGCGGGCAGGCGCACTGCTCTCCGGTTCCCTGCTACGACGACGACGTCCGTAAAGAGCCTGGAATGCGACAGTCGCCATCCGCCCCAACATTTCACGGAGGTGCGTACATCCGTTGGTTCCGCCGAACAGCATCGTGATCTGCCTGTTCCATCCCGGACCAATCTTGACTCCAACCAGCTTGCTGTGACTGTTTTCGATCCGATTGCAGATATTGAATGGTGTGTAATCCATGACCGCCTCGACATCGTTGACGACAAACTCGTCGTCGATCGTGAGGCGCAGCCACATGCCGTGAATTGGTTCACCAGCTTCGATCCGCCCGCGATCCCTGTTCGAAAACCCGTAGGTCTTTGCATCGGTCAGGTTGGCTTCGATATCCCATAACCCGTCGTCGCGCTCATAGGCGTGACAGATTATTTCACGGGTGTGAATTCGCTGGCGTGGCGCAGGTGCGGAAAGTGGCATCAGTCGGAGCCCCAGGTTCGGTTATCAGCAACATAGGTGGCAAACGGTTCGCTTTACAAGGCGCGTGACCACGCAGAGATCGATTTCACGACTCCGATCGCCTTCAGGCACATGTCGTAACCGCAACCACGTCGCGTGAACAACAACCGGCATGAATCACAGCTGAAACTGGCGCAGTCGGGCGTGGATACCGCACGCGACAACGGATTGTGATCCATGGCTTCAGTGATCAGGCGATTATCCGGGCGTGCACCCGAAGACGGGAATCGGGGCATTCGGTTCAAATCCGCCAGCGTGTTCTCCCCGTCAACCGGCCATCCACCACGCCAGGGGAACCAGCAGCGGCAGAAGGACGAGCACGACCAGCGTCGAGAGAACCACGTAGCTCGCGACTTCATCCGGGGACCGGTTGAACTTTACCGCCGCCAGATAATTGAACACCGCACCCGGCATGCAACAACAGATCGTCACAACCCCGCGTGCCGTTGCTTCCAGTGGAAGAACGCGACAAATCAACATCGCAACACCCAACCCGAGAACAACGCGAAGAACTGCAAGAACAAGTGGACGGGCGAGCGACACGATTTTCAGTTTCACCAGTGATGCACCCAGAAGGATGAGCATCATCGGTATGGTCAGACCACCAATCAGATCGGTCGCGTTGGTCAGCCAGGCCGGTGGTACCGTATCCGTCAGCGTGAACGCCAATGCTGCGCCGATCGCGTAGACATGGGGCGCACGGAGCATCGTCAGGGGTGAACCGGTTCCCGACATGAGCCAGATATGGACCGTGAAAAACAGCATGGACTGCATTGCGAACATGATCAGTGCCAGTTCGAGTCCAGCGTCGCCAAAAGCATAGAGATTGAGCGGCAGACCGAGGTTGCCGAGATTTCCGAACACCAGCGAGGGGAGATAGACCGCTGACGGCAGACCCACGAAAACCAGCAACAACCGGCAGGCACCAAAAAAGATCGCCAGCATCATGATGATGACAACAACCATGATGCCAAGCTGCACGGGAGGAACCGAAAGTGTCGCGAGTGTCGAAAACACAAGACAGGGTGTTCCGACGTTGAGAATGAGCGGCGTGATTGCTTCCGGTTCAACCGGCGTCGACCATCGCGCCCAGCCGACGCCGATCAGGATGCCTGCAATGACCGGTGAAAGAACCGGGAAAAGTGCAATTGCAAGGTCCGTCATCGTTGCCAGCCCGGTTGCGAGTTACTCCGTGCCGGGTGAAGGCGTCACGCGGAGTTCGACAATCTGGTTGCGCTGTCGTCCCGTGACTTCGAACCGAAATCCATGAAAGTGAAAGATCTGCCCGACTTCGGGAATCTGCTGTGCCTCATGGATAACCAGACCGGCGATGGTCGCCGCCTCATCCTCAGGAAGAGTCCAGTCGAATTCACGATTGATATCCCTGATCGACGCCGACCCGTTGATTGTCAGGACACCGTCTTCTGCCACGGCAGGCTCCGGTTCGGCGACATCATGTTCGTCGGCGATGTCACCGACGATCTCCTCGAGAACGTCCTCAAGTGTCACCAATCCCATCAACGCCCCGTATTCGTCGACGACAAGGGCGAAGTGAACATGACGTTCGCGGAATGCCTTGAGTTGCTCTGACAGGGACGTGGTATTGAGGACAAACCATGGTTCGTTGGTGACGTCCGAGACCCCGAATGACTGATTTTGTCGTTGATAGAGTTCGCGAAACAGGTCGCGCGCATGAAGAACGCCGACAATGTTGTCGGGATCTTCGCGCCACAACGGAATACGCGTATAGGGGCTCTTCATGACAGTTTCGATGATCTGTTCAATCGGCTCGTCGACGCTGATTGTCTGCATCGACCGGCGGTGGGTCATGACCCTGGAGACATCGACCTGTGACAGGTCCAGTACGCCATCAAGCATCGCGTGCTCGTCCTTGACCAGACGTCCTTCCCGCATGTAGAGCGCAAGGGCACTGCGAACTTCCCGATCGAATGGCGTCGCATCGCCTTGCTCACCGCGACCGACAAGCAGGAAGACGAGGTGCACAATACCCTGAAGGGCGATCGTGAAAGGATACGCCACCCACACGACGAAACGCATGAACGGAGCAACTGCAAGTGCGACCCGTTCCGAATTGCGAATGGAGTAGATCTTGGGAAGTATCTCGGCGAAGATGACGACAATGATCGTCATCGCGGTCGTTGCGTAGAAAACGCCTGCCTGTCCGAAAGCCTCCGTAAACGCATAGGTTGCCATTGATGCGGCGGCGATGTTGAAGAGGTTGTTTC
Organism: Alphaproteobacteria bacterium; assembly: GCA_965200745.1. Classification (GTDB taxonomy): domain Bacteria; phylum Pseudomonadota; class Alphaproteobacteria; order SP197; family SP197; genus SP197. The sequence goes on along the minus strand of CBDAUZ010000001.1, from coordinate 1,071,052 downwards.
CGACCAGAATCGAACTGATCAGTTGCTCCCTGTTTTCCGTGAGTTCCACAACTTGTTGCGCACGACGGCTTCCCTGCGTCTGCAGCGCATGAATCCGCGAACGCCGCGCTGCCGTCAGCGCTGTTTCGGATCCCGAGAACACCGCTGAAAGGACCATGAAAACGACAATCAGAAAAAGAAACAGTTCGAATGTATCAATCATGGCTGTTGGTCCGTTGCCGGTGGATGCACGAGAACATCATGTAACCGGGTTGTGCGAAGGCGCGGTTTCGGCGGCGCCCGTTCCAGTGACTCACGAAAGATGGTCCGCGAGGAACGCTTCTATCTGATCGAACGAGAAATCCCGACTGAGAAAGGCCTGACCGATACCGCGCACAAGAACGAGTGTAACCCGTCCGTCTGCGACCTTCTTGTCCTGTCTCATGTATGCAATCAGTCGGTGGGCATCGGCCCCGGAAAACCCGATTGCACGCGCGTCGATCGGGAGTCCGATGTTGGCGAGATGGTGTCGAACCCGTTTCGTATCGTTCACGTGGCACAATCCGTGGCGTGCCGAAAACTCGAACGCCATCACCATGCCAAGTGCAACCGCCTCGCCATGCAAAAGCTGCGTTCCGTACCCTGTTGCCGCTTCCAGGGCATGCCCGAACGTATGACCGAGGTTCAAGAGGTTTCTCTTCCCCCTGTCTCTTGTATCCTCGGCAACAACGTCCGCTTTTGTCCGGCAGCTTTCATGGACAGCATGGCGCCGCACGACCTGATCGCCCGTGATGACACCATGTCCGTTGTTTTCCAGCCAATCGAAGAATTCAACGTTACCGAGCAGGCCGTATTTGGCCATTTCTGCATAACCTGCACGAAGTTCCCGCTCGGGTAATGTATCGAGTACTCCCGTGTCAGCCAGTACGATCCGCGGTTGATGAAAGGCGCCGACCAGGTTCTTTCCGTACTTCGTATCAATGCCTGTCTTGCCACCCACGGAACTGTCGATCTGGGCGAGCAGGGTTGTCGGAATCTGTATGAAGCCGATTCCCCGGTGCAGGATACTGGCAGCAAATCCCGTCAGATCCCCGATCACACCGCCGCCGAGTGCAATAATCGTATCCGCTCTCTCGATGCCGTGATCGAGCAACTGATCCAGAAGCAATTCAAGTTGGCTGAAGGCCTTGGTCTGTTCACCGGCTTCCAGCGTTACCGTGGCATGGGCGATGCCCTGCCCATCAAGCGATGCCTGAAGTGTCGGCAAATGATGTCGTGCGACATTGGTATCCGTCACGATGACAGTTCTGGAACGCGCCAGAATTGATGCAACGCGGGTGCCGGATTGCTTGAGCAGGTCGGGACCAATCAGAACATCGTACGAATCCACATCGTACGAATCCGCACCCAGCGAGACATGAACTGTTGCTGTCTCCCTCATCGTTCGATCTGCCCGTTCAACGCAGACACGATTTCACCGACGATATCCTCGCTGGTCATGTTATCGACATCCACGATGATGTCTGCTTCGGCATAAACCGGATACCTTTCGTCAATCAATCGTCTCAATGTCCCGTGAAAATCCTCTGTTTCAAGCAGAGGGCGGTTTCGGACCCCTTCAAGCCTCCGGACAAGCACCTCGTATCCCGCACGGAGCCAGACAGATGTCCCGTCGTTTCGGATCTGTTCACGAATGTCCGGATTCATGAACGCGCCGCCACCGGTCGCCAGGACCTGAGGACAATTCTTCAACGCGCCGGTGATGATGCGGTGCTCTGCCTTTCGGAATGCAGATTCGCCGAACATTTCGAAGATCTCCGGAATGGAGATACCGGCCGATGCTTCGACGTCCGTGTCAGAATCAACAAAAGGCAACCCGAGTCGTGCCGCGAGAAGACGGCCAATCGTGGTTTTTCCGGCACCCATGATCCCGACGAGCACAACATTCCTGTCCGAACGCAAACCGCCGCTGTCTTTCACCTTCCTGATACCGCTGAAGCGATGCTCACGCATGTCGCACGGTTCATGTCATCGCCAAATTCAATATACTGTGAGCTCACCTGTTCAATCCAAGTCGCGTGGAACCGTCGAATGCGAATTATCCTGAGAGCGCTGTTACTGCTGGCCATCGCCGTCTTTGGCGGGGGCATTGCATTTCTGGCAACCTGGGACATTCCGGCACCTACCCGTCAAATCGAACAGACTATCCCCAATGATCAATTTGATTTCTAGTATGGGGCGTTCAATTGCGCTGACTGCGCTGGTCAGTCTGATCATAGGCATATCCTATGCCCAGGATGACGAAACAACCATCGAGGACGACGACTCGCAGCCGATTTCGATCATTCCGCTTGAAGAATTGGAGAACGAACCGATCGAGACTGTTGTTCCGGAACCTGAGCCGACGTTGCAGGAGGACGAACAGGAGCAAACGACACTGGAAATCGTATCGTTGCCGGAGGTCAACGAACAGGGTGCAGGATTGCTTGTCGCGGGAACCGGTGGTTTTGCCGCTGACATCTGGGAAGGAAGCGATGGCAGGGTCGTTGCGACGTTGCTGCCACAAATCACGGGTGATTCCGGTTCCGCCGTCCTGACATCGCTTGCCCGTCGTCTGCTTCTCAGTACGACCGTTCCCCCTGTATCGGATAGTGATGACTTCCTGGAGATGCGTATTGAACGGCTTGTTGCATTGGGGATGCATACGGAAGCTGCACAACTCGTTTCCAGAATCTCGAAGAAGGTCCGCACGACGACCATCCGCAATGCCCTCGTCGATGCGCATTTTCTCAGCGGTGCCAACGAGCAGGCCTGTGACCGCATACACGAACTGCTGCTCGAGGAGGATAATGCTGAACTTTCACGTGCGTTGATCTTCTGTCAGCGCCTGGCAGGAGAGAATGCTGCTGCGGAACTCAGTCTCACCATCCTGCGCGAAACTGGCGTGGAACCCGGCGACAAGTTTCTGGAACTGGATCGCAGCCTTGTCAGTGGCGAACCTGTAACGGTCAGTTCGCTGGATAACCTGGATCCGCTTCTGTTCGCCATGACGCTGGCGGTCGGCGGAGAGATTGCCGAGATTTCAGTCAGCAACGTACCGGCAGCCGTATTACGCGCTTTCGCAATGCGTGAGCAGATTCCACTGGATCTGCGCCTGTCCGCTGCAGAGTCCGCTGTTGCCCGTGGCCTGATGGACCCGTCGATCTTGCGGGATCTCTATATCGATGCGGCAGGAACCGAAAATGTGTCGTTTGACCTCGTCCTGTCGGATCTGCGCGGTCCCATGTCACGCGCTCAACTCTACCAGTTGGCATCGAAACAGATCCTTGTTGCAGATCGCTTGCGCACGATTTCGCTGATGCTGCAGTTCACCAGGGAAGAGCGGGACCGCTCGGGATATCTGGCCGCAGCGCGGGCCAGCGCGCCGGAAGTCTCACGAATTCGTCCCTCGCCGGATACCGCGTGGTTGGCGGGCGATGCGGTACGCGTTCTGCTTGGCGCCGGTGCCGTTGATGCTGCCATGCGATGGTGGCCAATCATCGAGTCACATACAGAGTCCGCTCAACTCACGGAAAATGAACTCGATCGACTGTGGATTCTACTGCGACTCGGATCAGGCACCACGCTCGAATTGAACGCGGAACGTGTCGATAGATGGGTGTCCGGATTGCAATCGGCAGAGTCGGATGAGACATCCGACGACACAGCACAAATGTTTGCATTGCTTGATGCACTTGATGACGAGATTGCAGAAAAGCTGTTGCCAAAGGTCCTTCTGCACACTGCTGAACCCGCAGCGGCAAACCTTCGGTCTGAACACCTGCTTGCTCTGGTTAACGCAACCGAAAACGGTCGAACCGGTGAGGTCATTCTTCTCTCGTTGATCTTGCTGGGAAACGGGGAACTGAACGACGCCGATCCGGTCTCGCTGTATTTTGTCGTCCGTTCCCTCATGCAGTCCGGCTTCGAGAACGAGGCACGAATGCTGGCCGTCGAGACAAAACTGGCGGACGGACTGTAATGCCCCGGCCCAGGCCGGAGCTTCCGGAGACAGTCCTCAGTTTTCTTGAAATGATGGCTGTTGAACGCTCCGCATCCAAGAACACGATACTGAGCTACCGACGAGACATGGAAGACCTGGTTGGCCACCTGACAGGTCGAAGCAGTCCTCCGGAGTCTGCGAACCTGACCGATCTGGATTCCTTCATGGCATCCCTGCGGGAGCGCGGGGCGAGTCTGAGCACCAGCTGGCGGCGTCTTTCGACCATTCGACAGTACTACCGATTTCTCGTACGCGAAGGCATTCGTCGCGACGATCCTGCAGCGAAAATTGACTCGCCTCGCACACCAAAACCCTTGCCGAAAACCCTGGACAGGCAGCAAGTTGATCTGCTCTTGTTCGCAGCGCACAGCGGGAACAAGCCGTCCGACCTTCGGCGCGCTGCCATCATCGAACTGCTCTATGCAACAGGTCTACGCGTCTCGGAACTTGCCTCCCTTCCGGCCAGGGCATTTCATGAAGCCGGGCCGTACCTCGTCTTGCGCGGTAAAGGGGGTCGCGAGCGGCTCGTACCTGTCGGCGAAAGTGCATGGCAGGCGACCAGGGCATGGCTCGCGACGTTCACGGAGCCGTCGGAGTGGCTGTTTCCTTCCCACAGCGAAGCCGGACACATCACGCGCCAGTCCATTGCACATATTCTCAAGCAAACGGCTCGTGATGCCGGGATCAACCCGGCGCTTGTCTCACCGCACATCATTCGCCACGCCTTTGCCAGCCACCTCCTGCATCGCGGCGCAGATCTTCGCTCACTTCAGAAGATGCTCGGCCATGCCGACATCGCAACGACCCAGATTTACACCCATATCCTTGAGGAGCGACTGAAAACTGCCGTCGCTCGCCATCATCCGCTTGCATGATTGCAGCGGAATCACCCTGAACTCCGCTCCCGGTATTCTACAACAAGGAACAGGCCTATGAGTTTCACGATCATCGAACAGTCATCGGCACGTCTGAACCGAAGCGAACTTGCGGTACCCGGAAGTCGTCCCGAACTGTTCGAGAAAGCCGCCCGCGGTGATGCGGATGTCATATTTCTTGATCTGGAAGATGCCGTTGCGCCAAATGACAAGGTACAGGCACGCAGTAACGTTATTGAGGCGGTCAATGACATCGATTGGGGGACCAAGACGCTGTCCGTGCGCATCAACGGACTCGACACGCATTACATGTACAAGGATGTCATCGACGTGATCGAAAAGACGTCCGGGCGTCTCGATCTCATCATGATTCCGAAAGTCGGGACCCCGGCAGATGTCTACGCCGTCGACATGCTGGTGACCCAGGTCGAAGACGCGATGGCGCGCAGCAAGCGTCTCGGGTTCGAACTGATCATCGAAACCGCTCTCGGAATGTCCAATGTGGAATCCATAGCCCATGCAAGCAAGCGGATCGAAAGCCTGCATTTCGGTGTCGCTGATTACGCCGCTTCCACACGCGCACGCATGACAACGATAGGCGGACCCAACCCGCTCTACGGCGTTCTCACGGATCCCGATGAATCAGACACACGCGAATATCACTGGGGCGACATGTGGCATTTTGCCATTTCACGCATGGTTGTCGCTGCGCGGGCTGCCGGGTTGCGTCCTGTCGATGGTCCGTTTGGCGACTTTCGCGACGTTGACGGATATCGTGCACAAGCGAACCGTGCTGCCGCACTGGGATGCGAAGGCAAGTGGGCGATACATCCAAGCCAGATTGCACTCGCCAACGAGGTCAACAGCCCGTCCGAAAAGGAAGTCACGCAGGCGCGCCGCATCATCGAAGCAATGGAAAAGGCACAGCAGGAAGGACAGGGCGCAGTTTCCCTGGATGGTCGATTGATCGACATTGCCTCGATCAAACAGGCGGAAGTGATGGTCATGAAGGTCAATCAGATTGCCAACGCCTGATCCCGGCTTCCCGGTTCTGAAATGAAGCAGTATCTTGAATTCGAGCGCCCGGTGGCGGAGCTCGAAAGCCAGATCAAGGAACTGCGCCGGTTATCCGAGAACGACGATGTCAATATCGTCGATGAGGTCACACGTCTTGAGCAGAAACTGGAGCGTCTGCTTGTCCAGACATATGGGAAACTGACAGCCTGGCAGAAAACGCAGGTTGCACGGCACCCTTCACGCCCGCATACCAGCGATTACCTCACCCATCTCATCGAAGACTTTGTGCCCTTGGCCGGAGACAGGCAATACGGTGAAGACAAGGCGATAATCGGCGGTCTGGGACGTTTCATGAATCGTTCGATTGTCGTTATCGGACACGAGAAGGGGAACGACACCGAATCGCGTGTCTACCACAATTTTGGCATGGCGCGTCCTGAAGGATACCGCAAGTCAGTGCGCCTTATGGAACTTGCAGACCGGTTCGGCTTGCCGGTGATCACATTTGTTGACACGTCCGGCGCCTATCCAGGCATTGGCGCGGAAGAACGCGGGCAGGCCGAAGCCATCGCACGATCAATCGAAACCAGTCTCGGACTCTGCGTTCCCTTCATTTCTGTGGTTATCGGTGAAGGCGGTTCCGGTGGTGCGATCGCACTTGCAGTAGCCAACCGTGTACTCATGCTCGAACATGCCGTCTATTCGGTCATTTCACCCGAAGGGTGTGCCTCCATTCTCTGGCGCAGCAGCGATGCCGCAGAACAGGCCGCGGATGCCATGAAACTGACCGCAACGGACCTCGCCAACTTCAGCGTTGTTGATGAGGTTGTCCGGGAACCGCTCGGCGGTGCGCATCGCGACCCCGAAGCCATGATCAAGGGCGTGCACCAGTCCCTGGAACGACACCTTGCGGAACTTCAGGTTTTCGACGGAGCTGAACTGCGTCATGAACGCCGGAACAAGTTCATGAAAATGGGTCGGCAGATCATCGCATCGTAGATTGCCAGGGTACCTGCTGCACCTTTCGAATTGTATCAGCAGCCAGGTGTTTCATAGTGCGTTGTCTGCAGTCCGCGCAGAAAGAGTTTCAGACACTTCGTCCTGAAGTGTTGTACCGCCCATTTGTTCATCCTGCGATCTGAAAAGAGTTGTATGTGACCCTGGCGACGCAGGTATTGCGGGGTCGTCAGATTTGCTTGCGCCATATTGTTGGATTGTCTATCAGTCGTCGCAGGACGACGTTGGCATCTTGAACTTCGCAGGCTTCAAAGGGTTTCCCGGACCACGTGTGACCATCAGACAGTTGCGCGTATCAGGTGATTTCACTAGTTTCGTCCGGCCAACATTCGTATGTAATCCTGGTGCGCAGATTGATTGCGCCCCTAGCTCAATTGGATAGAGCACCTGACTACGGATCAGGAGGTTGGGGGTTCGAGTCCTCCGGGGCGCGCCACACCATGGCGCTGTGGTCATGTTCAGTTGATTTACCAAAGCCGATGATGCGTGTAGCATGCATTCCTTGATATCGTAGGCTGCTCACAAATCTGGATTTAGGCTGTGAATCAAACGTTCCCTCGCCTGTCGGCACTTGTCCTGTTGACCGCACTCCTGGTCTGGTTTCCAAACCAGGGAAACGAAATCCATGCAGACGACTCCAGCCCAGAGGCAATCGGTTTGAAAATTGCCCAGGATTCCTATGATCGGGGCAGGGGCTTCGGAAATTACCGGGCCGACCAGACGTTGGTCCTGCGAAACAGGCAGGGTGATGAGACCGTTCGACAGCTCAGGTTGATGGTCCTGGAGATGGAAGGGGATGGCAACAGGACAATCTTTGTCTTTGACGAACCCCGCGATGTGAAGGGGACGGCATTCCTTATTCACAGTCATCGTGACGGTGATGACGATCAGTGGTTGTATCTACCAGCACTTGGCCGGGTCAAAAGAATCAGTTCGTCCAATCGCTCCGGTTCATTCATGGGAAGCGAATTCGCCTATGAAGATCTCGGGGAACCACTTGTCGAGCATTATTCACACAAGTATCTACGAGACGAACCATGCGGAGACCTGGAATGCACGGTGAGCGAACGCGTTCCGCTTGAATCAGATAGCGGATACAGCCGCTTGCTGGTCTGGATTGATAAAGACGAACTGCGGACACACAGGGTCGAGTTTTACGACCGAAAGAACGAACTCCAGAAAACCCTGACCTCCTCGAATTTCGAGCTGTTTCTCGACAAGTACTGGCAGGCCAGAAATCTGGTGATTGAAAACCACCTGACCGGCAAGAGTTCGGAAATGATCTTCCATGAAATCGAGTTCCGGGCTGATCTTGACGAACGCAACTTCACCAAAACCGGTCTGAAACGCATTCGTTGAATCGTGTTTCATCAAGCGTACCGATTGGTTGCGCTGCTTGCAGTCGCCGCAACGTCATATTTATCGACCCTTGATGCGCGTGCTGAAAGTCTGATCGACTATTGGGAAGTTTCCGGCAATGTGAACTTCGAAACCCGAAGTTTTGTGGACCCGGGCGAACACCCGGGTCAACGGCGTCAGTCATACGGGTTCGTCTTCCAGCCGGAACTGTATCTTGAAGACGCCGAGGGGCGCAGTCTCACATTTGAGGTATTCCATCGCGAGGACAGCATGGACCCGGAACGCACCCACTTTGACGTACAGAAGGCATACCTCCTTCTCTACGGGGATCTGGGCGACGGTGAATGGGAACTGCGTGTCGGCAATGACCGGGTCTACTGGGGCGTCGCAGAATCCCGACAGCTCGTGGATATAATCAATCAGGTCGACTTTGTTGAAAATCCGAACGAGAAAAGCAAGCTCGGCCAACCCATGGCGCATGCAACCTTGTCTGGCGATTGGGGGATTGTGGAACTCTTCGCGATGCCCTGGCACCGGAAACGCACGCAACCGGGCCTGCATGGTCGATTTCGCAGCCCGCTGGTGATTGATAACGATTTTGCGCTCTATGAAAGCAGGAACGGTCCCGACCACATGGACTACGCGGCACGTTACAGCCAGAGTTTCGGGATATTTGATGTCGGACTGAGCTATTTTGATGGGACAAGCAGGGAACCTGCATTCGTGCCGATGCTCAATACGCAGGGTTTACCGTTCCTGGCTCCATACTACGACCAGATCCGCCAATTCGGCCTCGACGTGCAAGTCACAACCGGTTCGTGGCTGCTCAAACTGGAATCAATCCATCGCTCGGGTGCGACCAATGTTGTTGGAAAAAAGGAAGACTACACGGCCGTCGTCACCGGTGGCGAGTACACACTGGGCGGCGTCTTCGAAACCGACATCGACATAAGCCTGATCGGTGAATGGAACTGGGACGAGCGGGGTATCCGTGCACCGAATGGTTTTCAGAGTGACCTGTTTGCCGGCATGCGAGTCGGATTCAACGACATTGACAACACGGATCTCATAGTTGGCGTTCTCCAGGACACGGAACTGAATTCGCGTACAATTACCGCCGAGTTCAACAGGCGATTGACCGATGAAGTGTCAATACACCTTGAAGGCCTTTACTTTCAGGAGGTGGACGCAAGGGACATATCATATGGCTCTCGCGGCGACAGCTTTGTGGAAATGCACCTGATCTACAATTTCTAGGCCGTTCCTTTCGCCGGAATTGAACCATGCGGTTCAATGACCGGACGTGTCGGATTTCAATGACCGTATTCCGCTTTTCTGCACATGATGAACGTGTCGAGTTCGTCTTCTATCGCAGGGTCGAGCGGCGGCGCTTCATGGGAGTCGATCAGGTGTCGACAAACTGAATATGCCCGCTCAACCAGGGTTCGACCCTCAAATTCCGCAATACTTCTCTCCACACTGCCTGACGAGTCACGCGGTACACAGGCGGATTTGTCTTCCGGTCGCATGATCTGCATGAGTTCTGCGATTTTCCAGGCATCAATGACCATTTTCTCGAAACTGGCGACAAGACCGCCCTCAAGCCATCCGGCACCGTGAAGTATGATGTTGGCGTGCCCCATGACCGCACTCCAGAGTGACATCTGGCTCTCGTAACCGGCTTGTGCATCCGGTGACGTCGATGCGTTGGCGTTGCTCGACCGATATGGAACGCCATTCAGTCGCGCAAGCTGTCCGCCTATGATCGCCGCACGCACATATTCGGGAGTTCCAAACGCGGGTGCGCCACTTTTCATGTCAACGTTGCTCGTGAACCCGCCATAGACCACCGGTGCACCGGGATTGACAAGTTGCACGAGTGTCATTCCGGCGAGTGCTTCCGCGTTTTGTTGTGTCAACGCACCACTGATCGTCGCGGGCGCCATGGCACCGGACAATGTAAAGGGTGTCACGATGACCGGTTGCCGATGCTCGGCCATCATCAACATTCCATCGAGCATGGGTGTATCGAACCGGAGAGGCGAGTTTGCGTTCACGACCGTGACAATACTGGGTTCGTCTTTCAGTTCCTGGCGAGTTTTCCCGCGCGCAATGGCAATGATCGACAATGCATCGTCGATCCGTTCGGAACCCAGGGAGTAGGCGTGCCACGCACGATCGGTCAATCTGACAAATGCATCCAGACAATCAAGATGACGACTCGCGGCCGGCAGATCAGTTGGCTCGACGGGATAACCACCGAACAGGTGCAGACAATCGAGTTGCTGACCGACCCGCAGGAAATCACAATAATCCTTGAAGTTGCCTTCGCGCCTACCGTTGACAACATCGTGTACAAATGGCGGGCTGGCTACAGGACAGAACGCAATGTGATTGCCGCCGATCATGATCGAACGCGCCGGATTGCGTGCGTGCAACGCAAACGTCTCCGGTGCATGCGAAAGTGCTTCGGCAACCAGTTGGCGCTCGATCCGAACACGCCGTGTTTCATGATCAACACGCGCTCCGGCGCGCGAAAAAATCTCCAGTGCGCGATCGTGAAGAAACTCTATTCCGACTTCTTCAAGTACACGCAGTGAACGATCCTGAATAAATGCGAGCTCGTCCTGCGACACCGCGGACAGGGGAGGAAACCGGTTTCTGAAATTGCAGCAATGCAGGTCCAGGACTCCAATCAGTTCGCGAATGGCCGGAAATCGGCGTCAAACGCGTTTCACCCGACGGGCAGATGGTTTCATGCGGTCAGCGAAAGGATCGCCCGATTCCAGTCGCCGTTGATTTCTTCTTCACGAACGTGACGCCCGTTCTCCACGACATGGTCACCACCGACAAACACATCACGAATAATGTTCTCGTTCCCGGAGAACAGAAAGCTGTCCAGAAGAGTCTCTTCACGGCGCCCTGTCAGGATTGGATGTTCACAGTCCAGAAGAACCAGGTCCGCACGTTGTCCCACTTCAAGACCGTGAACCGGTTGTGCAAGAGCCTGGGCACCACCTTCAAGTGAACTGTGCCAGAGATTTGAACCGGTGTGGTTCCGGTTCGGGGACGCTGCAATGTTACGACGCTTGCGACGCAACCTCTGACCATATTCGAGCCAACGCAATTCTTCGCGCGGAGAGATGGAGACATTACTGTCGGAGCCGATGCCGAAGCGTCCGCCCGATCTGAACCAGGATGCGAAAGGAAACAACCCGTCGCCAAGATTGGCTTCCGTCGAGGGACACAGTCCCACGACAGCACCGGATCGCAGGATCTTGCGTACCTCGTTTCCGGTGACATGCGTGGCATGTATGAGGCACCACCGTTCGTCGACCGGAAGATTGTCGTACAACCATTCAACCGGGCGTGCACCACTCCAGTTCATGCACTGCGCAACCTCCGCCGCCTGTTCCGCTATGTGAATGTGAACAGGGCAATCGTTGGCAATCGAATCGACTGCCGAAAGAACGACCTGAAGTTCATCCTTCGTCACCGCACGGAGGGAATGAGGGGCAATCCCGATCTGTAACGACTGTTCGGAAGCACTTCTCCGGAAGAGCTTTTCAAACATGTCAACAAAACCGTCCTGTGACAGAACAAAGCGTTGTTGCTGTCGACGTGGAGGCTCACCGCCAAATCCGCCATGACAGTAAAGGACGGGCAGGAGTGTCATGGCAATGCCTGTCCGGTTCGCGGCATCGATTACCCGGTATGCCAACTCGCACGGATCCGCATACGGTGTTCCGTCGGCTTGATGGTGCAGGTAGTGAAACTCACCGACAGAGGTGTAACCGGCCTTGAGCATCTCGACATACAGCCTGGAGGCGATGGCGTGGACGTGCCATGGCTCCAGTTTTTCGAGAAACGCATACATGATTTCGCGCCACGTCCAGAAGCTGTCATGTGTCGCGTTGTTCATGTGCTCGCCAAGACCCGCCATTGCGCGTTGAAATGCGTGACAATGCAGGTTCGGCATCCCGGGAATGGCTGCGCCATCGAGCGCAATCGCATCTGCGTTCGCCATCGCACCGGAATTGAGCGCGGAAATCATCCCGTTTCGGTCAACCGTGACAAGAACATCCCGATGCCAACCGTCAGCGAGGAGCGCGGAATTCAGGAAAAGACAGGTCAACTGCGATACAGAGTTGTCGAAGGGGACTTCCCGGGCCTGGCCATGGACGCGCGTTGCAGCTTGATCACAGTGACTCAGTGGCGCGTTATCAAACTGTCATTGACGGGTTTGTCGCCAATCAATGTCACCCTGTGCATTCGGCGTCGACCGACGAAGTTTGACGTCGCCAGGTGCATTGTGCAGCGATTGTCCCACATGGCGAGATCATCAACACTCCATTGCCGACGGATCTGGTAGTTCGGATGTTCCGCGAATTCGCACAACATGCGAAGAACATAATCGCTTTCGACCGTGTTCAGTCCCTTGATGTTCTTGGTGAAGGTCCGGTTCACGAACAGGCACTTTCGTCCCGTTTCGGGATGCCTTCGCACGACCGGATGTTCGACGGGCGGCAATGCGATGATGTCCTGGGCAAGTTTTTCTATACCGCCGCGTCCGTCGAGCACGGACGCACCGAACGCCATGTAATAGTCGTGAATGGCCGTCATGGGTTCGATCATTTCACGAATGCTCTCTGACAGGGCTTCGTACGGCGCATAGAGACTCGACCAGAGCGTATCACCACCGCCACCGTCAGGCATGACACGACAATGAAGAACCGACGCCATGGCCGGTTTGTCCCTGAACGTTACGTCCGTATGCCAGACGTCATTGTAGAGGGAATTCCTGCCGTCCTGCTCGATGACCGTAACCTCTGGCTGGCCCTCGACCGCATCGAACACGGGATGCGGTGGTTCGACCTCACCAAATCGTCTTGCAAATGCAAGTTGCTGTGCTGGTGTGATTTTTTGACCCGGGAGAAAAATCACGAGATGATCGAGTAACGCTTGCCTGATCTGGTTGACTGTGTCGTCGTGAAGTTCCGTTGTGAGATCGACACCGTATAATTCTGCTCCGATTGTTCTGTTGAGCGGACGGATTTCGATGTTGCGTATCATTGCACGACTCCCGTTCTCAGGAACGCCTTTTGCCAAGGCACCGGCACGTGGGAACCAACGTGTATACCAGCGTCAAGGATGCACGCATATGTGGTTGAGCGCATGAGTTTCAGCGTGTGGCAATCGCAGTTTACATGAATTCATGGAAAGCTGCGCACGGCACGATGATGTTCCCTCAACTGTTTCGTGAGAACAACCATTCGTCAGATTTTCGCGACCGTCGATTTGTGAGACCGGTTACGCTGAGATAGCAACACAACTTCGACCTGTTGCAGAACCGCGCAAACAGATCAGCGTCAAACTCCGTTGTTCGGGATATCGCGTGTCGAATTGAGAGAGAACCAATGGCCAGTGACAGAGAGATTGTGAAGACAAGTTGCCCGCGAGATTGTTACGACGGATGCGGGATCGCTGTCGTCAAGCGCAACGGTGCAATCACAAGGGTCCTGGGAGATCCTGATCACCCGGTCAGCCGTGGCGCATTGTGTGGCAAGTGCGCGATCGCATACAACGGCGTATGGCTCGATCCCGATGCTCGCCTTCTTTATCCCATGAAGCGACGGGGTCCAAAAGGAGAGGGACGGTTCGACAGGATCAGTTGGGACGAGGCAATCTCAATTCTTTCCGGAAGACTGCAGGACAATATCCGAAATCCGGGACCGGCATCGATTCTGCACACCCATTACACGGGCACATGTTCGGCACTGGCCAACAGTTTTCCCTCGCGGTTTTTCGACCACATTGGTGCCACCGAGGCAGAACCCGACACGATCTGCAACAACGCAGGTCATGCAGCACTGGACTATGTATTCGGTGAAAGCCACATGGGATTCGATCCAAGAACCGCACGCGACAGCGCATGCATTCTCGTCTGGGGCGCCAATCCGTCAAACAGTGCGCCACACGCCCACAAGCATTGGCTGCGCGAAAGCGACGCCAAGGTCATTGTCATCGATCCGGTCCGTCACGAAACAGCCGAAACAGCAGACATATTCCTGCAACCGCGTCCCGGGAGCGATGCTGCCCTGGCTTTCGGGTTATGCCATGCAGCCTGGAAGGAAGGCTTTCTGGATGAAAACTGGATTCGGGAACACACGCTCGGTTACGAAGAGATTGAAGCAACGGTCCAGGCCGCGACACCCGAGTGGACCGCACGACAGACAGGCGTGCCTGCAGATAAAATCGTCGAAGTCGCGCGAATTTACGGTGCAGGCCCGTCGCTCTTGTGGCTCGGACAAGGACTGCAACGCCAGCCAGCTGGTGGCAACATCTTTCGCGCCTGCGCATTGCTCCCCGTTCTCACCGGCAACATCGGCAAACCCGGCGCGGGATTTTACTATCTCAACAGTTCCATCTCGATTATTGCCCGAAATGGTGGTGCACCGCATTGGCAGGAAACTCCGGAGTCGTCCGTACCGTCCATCAGCCAGATGGATGTGCCCGAAACACTGAACGACCCGGACAGATTTCAAACTTATGTCGTGTGGAACTGTAATCCTCTGGCATCAAATCCGGATCAGGAACGTATGCGCACTGCACTCGAACGCGAGGACCTCTTCACTGTAGTGGTCGAGTGCTTTCCTACAGATACGGTGCGCTATGCGGATCTCGTGTTGCCCGCAGCAAGTTTTCTGGAATTCGACGATCTGAACTCCAGCTATTTTCATCTGAACATTTCACCGCAAGTGAAGTGTGCCGAGCCAATGGGAGAAAGCCTCCCCAATCAGGAGATCTTTCGGCGGCTTGCGCACGCGATGGGACTCGATGAACCTTCGCTGCACTGTGGCGATCGTGAACTCATCGAGGAGATTCTTGCAACAGTGGGGACAGACTGGGATTCACTGACGGCAAGCGGTGGAATGTATGGAAGCGGAGAGCCTCTTGTATTGTGGCGTGAAGGTGCGTTTCCGACACCTTCCGGCAAGGTGGAAATTGCCAGTGCACGCGCCGAAGCGGATGGATTGCCGCGGGTTCCGCAGGCAATCGTGGATAATCCTCCTCCAGATGGCTGGTTTCGACTCCTCAGCCCGGCCGGCAAGTGGCTCATGAATTCGAGCTATGGAAACGACGGTCGTATTGTCGAATTGCTCGGTGAACCAGAAGTTGTCATGCACCCTGACGATGCGTCGTCGCTGTCAATCGACGATGGCGATCGCGTCATACTGCGCGGATTGCGCGACCAGATCGAGATGCGTGTCCGCCTTGGAGATGTGATACCGCGTGGCGCGCTCCTGACCGACAAGAGCCGCTGGCTTGAAGGCGGTCGTAACGTCAACTGTCTTCATGTCGCAAACAAGACGGACATGGGAGAAAGCACAACCGTTCACGCAACAATCGTCAATGTTCTTGCCACCAGTGTGAACTGATCGAATGTTCACATACATCCAGGAGTGAGTAACGCCGGTTGATCAGTATTTGGAGGAAAGAACGCAAGACGGGTCGATCCCTGCACCACACGGAAATCCGCGCTGCGTTCGCCATATCTGGCGTTGCCTTTCG
Organism: Alphaproteobacteria bacterium; assembly: GCA_965200745.1. GTDB lineage: Bacteria > Pseudomonadota > Alphaproteobacteria > SP197 > SP197 > SP197. Next base: position 1,055,191 of record CBDAUZ010000001.1, on the reverse strand, counting down.
GTGTCCTGTGATTTCGGTTGGATCAAGGGCGAAAACCACTTGAGTTGTTTCCGGATTTCATCGCCAGGGATACGAAAGCGGCAGGCACCTGCATCAGGAGAGACATTTTTCTGTCCGGGTCATCCGGTTCTGATTTCCGCCACGCCGATTGGGATTAGCCTGACTCCAGGCCGTAATGCGTTTGCGTTTTCGTTCAGGTTCCTGTTTGTTGTACGATGCAGGAACTCAAGCACGACGACGTGCACCGTGAGTTAATCGTCGCCAACCTCCGAACAGGGAACAGGTTTCGCAATCATGTGGATCGGGATTGTCGTTCTTATCACATTCAGTCTTTGTACAATCGCGTGTCTTGTTCTCTCGATTCGCGGTGCAATGCTGCGGCAATGGCACGTAGCAGGAGCTCTTCTGATACCCGCTGTCGGCATTGGCGGCACAATCATCATGCTCGTCGGGAGACCGCTTTCACTGGAACTATTCGGTGATGCAAATCTTGAGATCGTTCCCGAAAGTGCACAACAAATGGTCGGCGAGGAGCTGGCGGAATTCCATACGGGATCCGCACGCTTCGGTCTCACATACGACGAGGATACGCAAATCTTCAGTTGGTATGACGAAGTCTACGCCGACGACGGCGGCGTATCAGGACGCAACCAATCTGCTGTCACCTGGTCTGGTGGCTGGGAAGTCATCGAAGATCAGCTCTGTCGGAGCATAGGCCAGAACGATATCTGTTTTTCCGTCTATCGTGACGGTGACGAATACTACGAAGTCAATCACCGCGACGAGATCGTCAACCGGTTCATTGCCGTGGCCATGCCGTTAAAACCTTCGGGAGGCAAACCGCTGTCAAACATTGTTTCCCGGGCGGTCCTCGAAGGACGTTCCTACGCTGGGGAACTTTTATGGCATTTCCGCAATCCGCATTTTCAGGCCGAGTTTTCCAACGACGGCATGACGCTGACAGTCTCGCGCGGCAACGACGCGAGCAGCATGGATGTTGAGGAGGTTGGCAGTTACAGTATCGACGACAACGGAAAGGTCTGCATCGAAGGTGTATTCCACATTGCCAGTGAGTGCCTGTTGGTACATGCCCGCAGCGGCGGCATCGATCTCGTAAGGGAAAATCAGAAGGTCCTGGTGCAGTTGAACGAACTCAGGTAGTTGCGGCCCTTGGCATTGATCCTTTCAATTCGTTGCTTGTCTTGCAGGGGCGCGTAGCTCAGCGGAAGAGCACTGTCTTCACACGGCAGGGGTCGCTGGTTCGAACCCAGCCGCGCCCACCACTTCCTTGCGCAGGGCCATGCCCGTCGTGTGTGGTAGAGGCCGTTTGACCGCCAGGACCTGCGAGAACAGTCCATATCTGATCAGGATGACAGCGCTCTGGAAATACACATGACATGCAAGCGCACAACGTTTCCGGACTGAAATCATGCATACGACTGCGGTAATCCTTCCTTTCCACGGCAAGAAACCGTCCATCGCATCAAGTGCGCTGATTCTCCCGGGCGCGGTTGTTGTTGGCGATGTCGTAATCGGCAACTTCTCGAGTGTGTGGTTCAACGCTGTCGTGCGCGGCGACGACAATGCAATCCGGATCGGTCACGAGTCCAACATCCAGGACGGCTGCATTGTTCACGTCAATTCCGATATCCCGACAATTATTGGCAACAAGGTCACCATCGGACACAACGTTCATCTGCATGCCTGTCACCTGCATGATGAGTCGCTGATCGGCTCGGGTGCCATCGTACTTGACGGCGCCGTCGTCGAGAGCCATGCGCAAGTTGCGGCGGGCGCACTTGTTGCTCCCGGCAAGACAGTCAGGACAGGTGAATTATGGGGTGGAATCCCGGCACGAAAACTGCGCGACCTGACGCCCGAGGAAATTGAATGGATCCCCGGGAACGCCGATTGGTACGTCAACGATCTTGATGAGTATCGGAAAACGCTGGAGGAAAGATCATGAGTTTCGAAGGGTTGAAGGTTCTTGTTACCGGTTCGACCCGCGGAATCGGAAAGGCTGCTGCACAGGCGTTTCTCGAACGCGGATCACACGTTGCGATTCACGGACGCGATTCACGTCAGGTCGATGCGGTCATTCGCGAACTCGGAAACGAGAATCTTGTTGCCGCACCAGGCGACATTGGAACCGCACAGACTTGTCACGACGTTGTCGAAAGCGCAGTGACGGCCATGGGCGGGCTGGATGTACTCGTCAACAATGCCGGCGTCTATCACGGTGGTCCGATCGAGGATATGACTGATGACGCCTACACCTGGCTCATGGATATCAATGTGAAGGGTTGCTTCTTCTGCAGCCAGGCGGCCATCCCACACTTGCGTCAGAGAAACGGTGCAATCGTCATGATTGCGTCGGAATCCGGCCTGACCGGCAATCTGAACAGTGCGCTCTACTGCACGTCGAAAGGTGCTGTCGTCAACATGACCCGTGCGTTTGCGCACGATCTTGCGCCCACCATTCGTGTCAATGCGGTTTGTCCGGGCGCCGTACAGACAGACATGCTGGGACCCGACGATCCGGAATCACTGCGCAAGTACAGTGAATTCTCACCACTCAAACGCATCGCATCACCCGAAGAGATCGGCGAGGCGATCTGCTTCCTGTCCGACCCTTCTCAGAAATTCATGACCGGTGCGTTGCTGTCGATCGATGGGGGAGCTGTTGCCTGTCGTTGAGCGTTATCTGGCCGCGATACAACTGATTTCAACAAGGAACTCAGGTGCGGCCAGTGCAGATTCAACTGTCGCCCGGCAGGGCTTGTTGTCCGCATCGAACCAGGCAACGTACACCTCATTCATGGCGGCCCAGGTCGCGATATCGGTGAGCCAGATCTGAACCGAAAGCAATCTCGACTTGTCGGTACCACACGCTTCGAGGGTTGCGTCAATCTGGTCGAGGATGTTCTGTGTCTGCCCCTGGACATCCAGATTCGTGTCGGACGATACCTTGCCCGAGAGATAGACTGTATCTCCGTGAATGACCGCACCGCTGTAGAGTGCTCCTGGCTGAAGCCGCTGAATGTCAGACATTGTCGATTGCTTCCCTTTCACAATGAAGCCCGATCGTAGCATTATTGGCGTTGCTCACGCGAGACGAGGCAGACAATGAACGTGCCAGACGACGGACTTATCCTGGTTGTCAAGGAAGATTGCCCGACCTGCCAGCTTGTTGTGCCCCTCCTGCATGACATTCGCGGCACCGGTGTACCACTCACTGTATTCAGCCAGGACAATTCCGCTTTTCCGACAGATCACGATGTCGTCGACGACCGAAGTCTCGAAGCTTCATTTGAACTGGGAATCGAGATTGTTCCCACACTGATTGCACGCCGTCAGGGCCGCGAGACAGGCAGGACAATCGGTTGGAGTCAAAGGGACTGGTCGAATTTGACCGGCATCGCGGAACTCGGAAGCGATCTGCCACCTGAACGGCCGGGTTGCGGATCGCTGACAGCTGGCGAGGGCGTACACGAATCGCTCGTGGCGCGATACGGTGAACACGGACTGCGTGCTGCATCCGTTGCGGTGTCGTTTCCGTCGGATCCGGTCGAAATGGCATTCGAACGGGGCTGGACAGATGGCCTTCCGGTTGTCCTGCCAACGCCGGAACGGGTCCTCTACATGTTAACCGGTACCACGCAACCGCCCGATCGGATCATTGGCAAGATCCCGCCTTCAGGTGTCGCATGCACGGTTGAAAAACTTGCGATCAACGCCGTCATGGCAGGTTGTACCCCTGCCTGTTTCCCTGTTGTTCTGACTGCTCTCGAAGCTGCGCTTGAGACTGAGTTTGCATGGCAAGGTCTCCTGTCAACAACAATGGGTGCAGGTGTCTGTATTGTGGTCAGCGGCCCGATTGCCCGTCGCGCCGGATTGAATGCCGGCTTTAATGCACTGGGGCACGGCAACAGGGCGAATGCGACGATATCGCGTGCGCTCCTTCTCACTGCAATCAACATTGGCGGTGTGCGGCCAGGGGGATTGGACAGATCCACGCATGGCCATCCCGGAAAACATGGATTGTGTTTTGCGGAAGACGAAAGTGATTCCGGGTGGACAACACTGGCAACGGCGAACGGCTTTGATCCAGGCCGCTCCGCCTTGACGGTATTCGGATTTTGCGGCTCGGTAATCATGAACGATGAATCCGCACGGGATCCGGTCATTCTGTCAGAAACGCTCGGGCACTGGCTCCACTCTGTCGTGTACTGGCGTGATAATGGCGGTGGCAAAGGCGCCATGCTTATACTCGGCGGTGAATTCTGGAACATCTACAAGTCCGCCGGCTGTACCCGCGCGCGCATTGAGCAGGACGTACGAAAGGCCGCTGGATTATCCGGTCGCAACCCGAGCACTTCGCCTCAGGGAAACCAGGATATGCACCCGACCAGCGATAATGCCGAGGCCGATGATCTGTTGATTGTTCGCGCAGGTAGCAATGCAGGGCTGTTCGCGACTATTCTGCCGGGATGGGGTAGCGGCCCATTGGGCAGTCAACATGTAACCAGGGAGGTCATCGTATGACCGACACGACCATCCTTGTCGATCCGACTTCGGAAACGGCAGCAACCCTGCGCCAGCGCGTTGCGGGACCGCCGGATCTTGAAGGTCGAACGGTTGGTCTGTTCGACATAAGCAAACCCAACGGCGACAAGGTATTCGACAGGCTGGAAACGCTGCTCTCCGGAAAGGGAGTTGTCGTAAGCCGTCACAGTAAACCGACATATACCAAGCGGGCACCAGATGACGTCCTTGCGGAAGTGTCTGAATCCTGTGACGTGGTTGTCGAGGGGCTTGCCGATTGAGGTTCCTGTACGTCGTGCAGTTTGCAGGACATACTTGATCTTGATCGTCGTGGAATTCCCGCCGTCGCTCTACTGACCGAGGAATTTCGTACGGGCGCGGAAGCCTGGTCGAGCCTTCACAACTATGCACCGGCCGTTGTCTATGTTCGCCATCCGATCCAGCCGCTGACAGAAGATGAGCTTCACGCGCGGGCTGACGAGATTTTCGACAACATAATGGACGCACTCGTCGCGTAGATTTCCGGACGGTGACCGTCCGATGAATTCGTGGCCGGCGTGGTGTCCGCGACGCCGTCGGCTACGATCAGCGTCGCCCGAACAGGCGTTCGATATCCGCGAGCTTGAGTTCTATGTATGTCGGACGGCCATGATTGCATTGTCCTGAATTTGGTGTTGCCTCCATATCCCGCAGCAGTGCGTTCATCTCCGTCGCGTTGAGCCGCCGTCCCGCACGGATACTGCTGTGGCAGGCCATCGTTCCACAGACATGCGCCAGTCGTTCACGAAGTGCCAGCGCTTCGTCAAATTCGGCGAGCTCATCTGCCATGTCGGTCACCATGCCACGAACATTCGTGTCACCAAGCAACGCCGGGATCTCGCGGACAACAACCGCACCCGGTCCGAACCGCTCAAGCACCAGCCCGAGTTCAGAAAACTCCTGGACGCGCTCCGCAAGACGGTCCACCGCTGCCGCATCGAGTTCAATGACTTCGGGAAGCAGGAGCAACTGTCGACTGACACCGTCTTGTGCGATCTGTGACTTCATGCGTTCGTAGACCAGCCGTTCATGTGCCGCGTGCTGGTCGACAATCACGATTCCATCCCCGGTCTGTGCGACGACATATGTCTCGTGCAGCTGCCCCCGTGCGGTGCCAAGCGGATAGTTTCCCTCGTCCTCGACAGGTGGCAGATCGTAGGTCGGACCTGATGGCGCGAATCCGAAATCACTTTGTGCTTCTGCCGGCGGGTTCGTCGTCGCTCGCCCCCGTCCTTGAAAGTTCGTTCTGAATTCATAGGTCTGTGCGGTATTGTCCGGAAATGCACCCGGGCGAAATTTGGCCAGTGCTTCGTCTGCAACCGTCGTTGAAGCGTGGTGACCAGAACCGGACAGTGCGGCACGAACCGCCGAGACAATCAAACCGCGAACGAGTGCGTTATCGCGAAAACGCACCTCTGCCTTCGCCGGATGCACGTTGATGTCCATGCGGTCCGGCGGCATTTCGATGAACAACGCCGCGAGCGGATAGCGGTTGGAGGCCAGCACATCCTGATAGGCACCCTTGAGTGCTCCGAGCAGGAGACGGTCCTTGACCGGACGTCCGTTCACAAACATGTACTGGTTCTGCGCATTGGCGCGATTGAGGGTTGGCAGACCTGCGTAGCCGGTTAAACGGACGTAATCCCTATCCGCATCAAGCGGCACGGCGTTCTCGCAGAATTCCCGTCCCATGACGATTCCGAGACGCGCCAGTCTCGCCGCTTGTGCATCGCCTTCCTCGCGACTGCATACGAGAGACCGTCGACCCTCGAGTGAAAGCGAGAACGCAATTTCCGGATTTGCCATTGCCAGTCGCTTGACGACATCGGCGATGGCGGCGTTTTCCGTACGCTCGGCCTTGAGAAACTTCAAACGCGCCGGTGTTGCGAAGAACAGGTCTGTTACCGCAACAGTCGTTCCTGGGTTGCGGGCCGTGGGTGCGACACTGCCAATCTCGCCGCCATCGACTGTCAACTCGAATGCGGAGGAGTCGTTTTCACGCCGTGTGGATATTCTCAGACGTGCCACTGCACCAATCGACGGCAACGCCTCGCCACGAAACCCGAGGGTCGAGATTGCCGTCAGATCATCCATGGGCAGCTTTGACGTCGCATGCCGCTCGACAGCGAGAGTCAGGTCGGAACCGGACATGCCGCAACCGTTGTCCGACACCGTGATCGAGATCTTTCCGCCGCCCGTTGTTGCAATCTCGATTTTTGTCGAACCGGCGTCGATCGCATTCTCGACAAGTTCCTTCACGACCGATGCCGGGCGTTCTATCACTTCACCGGCCGCGATCCTGTTGACGGTCGTTTCCGACAGTTTCTTTATGATTCTCATGCTCTCCCCACCTCCTGAACGACGCACCTGACCCTGTTTCTCTCCGGAGAACGAATTGACCGGATACGCAAACGCTACCCGCGCGTCACACCGCCTCGTCGCGCAAATCTAACGACATGTTGTCTTGCACTGATCGCGATACAAAACGCCGCAATCAGTGATCTGACGTCATGGAAACCGGCGCTCTATATCAGCGAATGGCTGTCGAGGATTTTCGGCAACGAGTATAGCCCAAAAACGCGTCGCGTTCGATCAAGAAAGGCGTCAACCAGGTTGATGACAGACTCTTCGAGAGTACGCGAATGAGCCTGTTCAGGGGTGATGAGCCACCTCTCCGCACGGCCGAAACACTCTTCAATTCACGCAGGTCGCGATCGACGTAATCGCGAACCGGACTGTCGCGGAGACGACAGTGGCATTTTCCGGAATTGAACGGACAGACCATGATCGTCTGACAAACGACGATGACCTGTTGTGTATCGCACCCCTCCATTGCGCTGTTGTAAAGCCTGCAGCCACTTGACGAAGTCAAGACGCGTGTCGAAGAGGCGGTGATCGAACAAGAGGAAAACGCGCGAAGAAACGCGCCAGGGCGATTGTCCGGCCACTCCCATGTCAGCGCAGAAAAGCACCTGAGTCCGAAAACAGCTTCAGCCGGGTGATACAGCTTCCGGAACTGTTGAAATTCCGTTCATGATCTGACTGTTGTTGGTTGCATCGTTGAAGGGAATACAGGGGGTCGCAATCTGCAACGAAACAAGATCAGCAACCGGAGGTTCCGTTTCAGGAACCATCCAGTTCAACAGTGTCAGTCAAAAACCTCTTCGAACCAGCTCTTCTCTTCCTGTAGCTGATCTTCAATCGCAACTTCCGATTGCTCACCGCTTGGTAGCGGGATCACAACAGTCGTCGGATGATCGCCGAACATCATTGCCTCGACCAGTTCCCACTCACCGACGAACCGGGCGTTGTCTTCGAATAGCACAGCACGAATGTCCGATTGCGCAGGTGTCGAACCAGCTTGCCTGAGCAACACTTCCTCACTCGCCGACACGTCAAGATCAGTGACTTCCAAGGTTTCCAATTCGGATGCGGTGCGTGATGTCGCATCGTTTTCCGATGTCTCCATGCCAGGACGCAACCAGTGTTCCGGAGGTGTCGTCAATGGCGTGTTTTCAAGCAGTGTTGTTTCACTGAACACTCCACTACCGACACCACTCACAGACTCCTCACCTGTATCGCACCCTGTCACGATCAACAGTGCTGCAAAAACCGGTGCGTGCAGTTTGAGCAGGTTTGATCGACGCATCCTAGAACAGCCCCTCGAAAATCGCGCCCTGACCTTCGTCCAGAATCGTTTCGCCGAAATCACCCTCGTTCGGCGGCAACCCTTGCTGTGCGTTTCGTTCCAGTCTTGCGCGTTCCGCCACAGGATCGAGTCTGACGGAGCTCGGGTCGGTAATATCCCGAAACGGATTGATCTCCTCGATCCAGGGGATCTCTTCGATGAACTGTTGTCGTTCCTGCTCGAGGAGCATGCGAACGGAAGAGTCGATTTCCATTGCTCCGGCATTCGTCATCAATGCCACTTCCGTCGTCTGTGGTTCCTCGTCGCTGCCGCGACCGACGAGCACGGCATACGCCGAATCCGACGGATCACTTTCCTGCGGACGATCCAGTCCCACCTGGGGTTCAGGCAGGGTTTCCAGGTTTTTGGGGATCTGCAATGGCGCGTGCGTCATGACGTTGAATTCATTGGGCACGACCACCGTCGCACCGACAAAGTCACGGAATGAATCACACCCCGCAACCACAAGTGTCGCCACAACCAGAGGCAAGTATACTCGTTTCATGTCGACAGATTACGCCGCCCTGTTCCACGCAACAAGGTATCAGCTATCAGTATGATCACGCCAACCGTGATTGCAGCATCTGCGATATTGAATGCCGGCCAACTCCAGTTGTTCAAATGAAAATCGAAAAAATCTGCCACGGCGCCGTATAGCGCCCTGTCCATGGCATTTCCAAGTGCACCACCGGCGATCATGCCGATTGCTGATGTCGAAATACGCGACTGTTCCTTTCGAATCCAGATCATGAGTCCGGCAGCAACGGCAACCGCAAATATCGTCAGAAACCAGCGTTTCAATTCATCTGTTCCGCCGAACATGCCGAAGCTCACGCCTTCGTTCCAGACCATGACAAGTCTGAAAAATGACAGGACCTCCACTGGCGGATGCCCGTTGAGTAGATCAATCAGTACAAACTTCGTGAGCTGGTCCAACACGACCGTTGCCGCCAACACAATGAAACCTGTGCGAGATGAAGACAATTGTATCAACCGGTTCTTGCGACAGCTTCACTGCATCTCCTGCAGAGATTGTCCGATTGCGGCGAAACTTCAACAAGGATCATCCAGCAGCGCTCACACTTTTCACCCTCAGCCTGCCCGACCTCAACCGATATTCCCGCTACGTCTTCGAGTCGAAACGCCTGTGTTGGACCTTCGCCTTCAACGAGTTGTGCAGACGACGTAATGGAAATCTCCGCGAGATCAACACCCTTCATCGCAGCAATGTCCTCGGCAGTTGCATACACGACGGGAGATGCCTGAAGACTTGAACCAATACGTTTCTCACGTCGTTCAATCTCGATCGCCCCGGTCACAACGCGGCGCAGGCGACGTACTCTCTGCCATTTGGCAGCAAGGTCATCATCCCGCCAGGACAGGGGAATCTCCGGGAACAGGCGTCTGTGCACGCTGGTTTCTACTGATGAACAACGGCTTTGCCACGCTTCCTCCGCCGTAAAACACAATATCGGCGCGAGCCAGGCGGTGAGGTGCCCAAACAGAATATCGAGAACAGTCCGGCTGGCACGACGTGCAGGGCTGGCAACAACGTCGCAGTAGAGGGCGTCCTTTCTCACATCAAAGTAAAGGGCAGAGAGCTCTGTTGCACAGAAATTGTGCAAGGCCACGAACATCGTATGGAAATCGAATGCGTCACACGACCGCCGGATCAATCGATCAAGTTCCCACAATCGGTGCAGAATCCATCGTTCGAGTTCCGGCATCGATTCAACCGGTACACGCTCCTCGTCTGAAAATTGCGCAAGATTGCCCAACAAAAAGCGCAACGTGTTGCGAAGCCGACGATAACTGTTGGCCTGATAATCGAGTATCTCGCGAGAGATGCGCAAGTCTTCACTGTAATCAGCCGAGACGACCCAGATTCGAAGAATATCGGCACCGTAACGGTCAACGACTTCCTGGGGTGAAATCACGTTCCCCGTGGACTTCGACATCTTTCGTCCTTCGCCATCAACAACGAATCCGTGCGTCAACACGGCGTCGTACGGCGCCCGTCCACGGGTCCCGCAGGACTCTAGAAGTGAAGAATGGAACCAGCCACGGTGCTGGTCAGATCCCTCCAGGTAAAGTGAAGCGGGCCACTGCAGATCGTTGCGTTCTTCCAGTACAAAGCTGTGCGTTGACCCGGAATCGAACCAGACATCAAGAATATCGGTGACTCGTTCATAGTCACGGGCCTCGTACTCGTCGCCAAGAAACACTTGCGGGTCATCGGTAAACCAGACATCAGCCCCGTGTATGTCCACGGCTGCGGCAACACGCTCGATAACCGCTGAATCGCGCAGAACCTCACCGGTTGCGCGATTGACGAACACCGTGATCGGGACTCCCCACGCCCGCTGCCGAGAAAGAACCCAATCCGGGCGAGTCTCGATCATCCCGCGGATTCGTTCACGGCCTGAATCCGGAACCCAGCGCGTGGCATCAATCGCAGCAAGTGCCTTTTCACGGAGTCCGTTCGTTTCCATCGAAACAAACCACTGCTCCGTGTTGCGGAAGATCAACGGTGCCTTCGAGCGCCAGGAATGCGGATAACTGTGCGTCAGCTTTCCACGGGAAAGCAGATTTCCTGATTCCGATATTGCGGCGACCACGCGTCCGTTGGCATCGCCCTCATCTCCTTCAGAAGTGATGACCACAGCGCCGGAAAACAGCGGCACGTGTGCGAGGTACCGACCGTCCGGACCCACAGTGTGCGGGACCTCGATTCCGTTGGCCACACCAAGTATCCAGTCCTCGGCTCCGTGACCTGGTGCGATGTGCACCAGCCCTGTGCCCTGATCAGTCGTGACGTGATCGCCTGCCAGAAGCGGAACATCAAAATCGTATCCCGCGCCACGCAACGGGTGTGCGCATACCGTCCCCGAAAGTTCAGAGCCCCGGAAGGTGGCTATCGTGCGATGCTCGCGTATTGCGCACCGTTTGAGAGTCGAGTCCAACAGCTTGTCGGCAAGCAAGATAACTCTGCCCGCGCAGACACTTGAGTTGTCGCCCACGTCGACAATTTCAATTGCGTGATAGGCAAGTTCATTACCAAACGCGATCGCACGATTACCCGGCAGGGTCCATGGCGTCGTTGTCCAGATTGCCACGCAGGCACCATCGAGCACGGTATGGGGCGACGACACGACAGGGAACGCAACATCGACTGTCGGCGACTTGTGATCGTGATACTCGATCTCGGCTTCTGCCAGCGCTGTCTGCTCGACACAGGACCACATGACAGGTTTGGAACCCCTGTACAGCGAACCCGACACGATGAACTTGCCGAGTTCGCGCACAATTTGCGCCTCAGCTGCGTAGGTCATTGTTGTGTAGGGGTCTTCCCAGTTGCCGAGAACACCTAGGCGCTTGAATTCCTCGCGCTGAACATCAATCCATTTTTCCGCGAATTCCCGGCATTCCTTGCGGAATTCGACGATATCGACTTCTTCCTTGCTGCGCCCGGATGCCCGGTACTGCTCCTCGATCTTCCATTCGATCGGCAACCCGTGACAGTCCCACCCCGGTACATAGTTTGCATCACGACCGAGCATCTGCTGTGACCGGTTGATCACGTCTTTCAGGATCTTGTTGAGGGCATGACCGATGTGAAGGTGTCCGTTCGCATAGGGCGGTCCGTCGTGCAGGATAAACTTTTCGCGTCCGTTCGAATCCGCGCGCAACTGATGAAAGAGATTCTGTTCATCCCAGCGGCGAATGTGTTCGGGTTCCCGTTTTGGCAGATTGCCGCGCATCGGGAACCCGGTTTTGGGCAGTTGCAGTGTCTGCCTGTAATCAGTTGTCATGGGTTATCCAGCAAGATTGACGCGTGAAAACTACGGGGCCGTCCCGGCTATCCGTCAGATAACCGGGCAGATAATGTTCACCCGTATGCAGCGCCTCATGTCCATGCGGGGTATCTATCAGTTAAGAAACGTGTTGTCTAAATTGGATCCGTAACGGCTCATCAATCAGACTACCGACAGATCAGGACACTTCGACCGGTGATTCGTCAGAATTTGTCGGGCACGATTGCAATCAATCTGCATGCGCGATTGCAGTGCATCGATGCTGTCGAATGTCATGTCGCGACGAATTCGCTCGACAAATGCAACCCGTAACCGATCACCATAAATATCAGCGTCAAAGTCGAACAGAAACGTCTCAAGCTGAACCCGCGAGCCGTTGAATGTCGGCCTTGTGCCGACATATGCCGCGCCGTCGAACCACTGGACCTGACCGTTCCGTGGAACACCGGCAAGGACGGCATAAATGCCCGGACCCGGATGCAATATTCCTTCTAGAGGCTGGTTCGTCGTCGGAAAACCGAGTGTGCGACCCACGCGCTCACCCTGTATGACCTTTCCTTCGTGTTCCCATAGACGTCCCAACAGGTTTGCCGCTTCTGGCATCTGACCACGCCGCACAAGAACACGAATTTCTGTCGATGACACCGGTTTGTCTTCAAGTTTGCAGACCGGCGCCTCCACATAGACGAACCCTTCACGTTCAGCCATCTGTGAAAGAATATAGCCATTTCCCCGACGCCCGTTTCCGAACACGAATCCAGGTCCGGTAACGACATGGCTTACGGCAAGTTTTTCAACCAGATACTCATGCACAAACACCTGTGCGAGTTTTCGAGCCATGGACGACGCGAATGTGAGATTGACGATGAAGTCAACACCCGTGGCCGCAATCACCCGAACTTTCTGACGAAACTGCGTCAGTCGGAAGGGTGTTTTGTTACCCTGGAAGTAGGATCGGGGATGCGGCTCAAATGTCAGTACTGCCAATGGGCGACCGTTCTCCACAGCGATCGAACGGGCCGTATCTATGATGCTGCGATGACCGAGATGCACGCCGTCGAAATTGCCGATTGCGACAACAGCGGATCGAAGTTCCGCTGGCAGGGATTCCGGATGCCTGATGATTTGCATTGCAATATCTATTCGGAGTCCGCTCGTCAGTCCCGCGTCAACGGAAAAGCAAGGTATACAGACGCAATCTCCTGCAGAGGAACCCGCAACGTACACTCCTTCAAGCCAAATTGACCTTCCGGGCATACTCCACGAAGAACACGGAAGAGGGAACGCCCACGGTCATACGTCCTTGATCTATTGTGTTCCACCACAACTTTGACGCCATGTTCTTCAATCGATTGCATCGGTATTGCCACAGAAATGGGCACATCCTGGTGATTACAGCATCGACAATGACTTTCTTGCCGCCACGGTCGGAATAGCGAGACAGAACCTGCTGATCCACTCACTCTGCATCAGAGGAACGTTCCAACTTCACTGCACCAGGCCACAGGAATATGGGGTGCAAGGGTTTTCATGAAGGTGAACGATCCTGGCGTCGAGGGGAATACCTTCGCCTGACGGCGTTTGCCATCAATGCCGAACGTCGGCAAATTCAGTAATCAACCAAATTGAGGTTGATCGACTGCGTCGACGAGCGAGCCCATTGGCATGCCGCAACGTGTCTACGCGGTTGCATAACTGATCTCACCGCTTGCCTGACCGAACAGAACCCGATCTCACGGCCCGGGAAATTCGCTATTTCTTCGCGGCGATTGTTTTCCTGATCGACGCCGTTCGCGATCCATGAACAACCGGCTTGTTGTCTCCTCGGGACTGATCGATTCAGTTGGCGCTGCCAGGAACCATAACAAGTGCTTCACCCATGATGACAGTCTGTTCACCAACCGTGCATACGGTATCCAGCGTGAGGCGCTTCTTGCGTTCATCAATGTTTCGGACAGTGACCGTTGCACAGACGGTATCGCCGATACGAACTGGTGCGCAAAATCGCAGGGTTTGGTTCATATAGATCGTACCAGGACCTGGCAGGCGTGTTCCAATGACGGTGGAGATGTAACTGGCGGACAACATGCCATGCGTAATCCGGCCCTTGAATGGTGTTGCCCGCGCCGCCCAGGTCTCGTCAAAATGAACCGGGTTGTCATCACCTGAAACATCAGCAAAGAGATCAATATCCCTTTCCGTAATCGTTCGCGTGTAACTGTCGGACTGACCGACAGAAATATCTCTGATCGACGCGACACTGGGTTCACTCATACCAACACTCCGGTTCTTATGAAGGATCCTGCCGACTTGAAAGGGCAAGGAATGACAGGTCAATTACAGAAAATTGTGCAGTGCACAATAGCGAACGCACAATGCCCTGCAAGAAGTATTGCGTATGCTCCGCAGCTGACCTAACTGACCTAGCGACGGGCGCGGAACCGGGACATTCCGAGGGAGTTCGTGGATCGGACGTATCGCCTGACGAGAATTTTCAGAACGGGCCGAAATTACAGGGAAAGCGAGGGCAAAGTGTCATGCACCAAAACACGCGGCGTATCAGGAAAAATCGCAGCGCGAAGAGACATTTCACGAAAGCCTGACTGTGGTCTGACAGACCTTAACGATTGCTCGACAGGACCTTGTCGGTTGTGTTCGAATATGTACTCTTGCATCATGGCAGGGACGCTGGTGGAGGCTATTTCACATGAGTAAATTCTCACATTGCCATACTCGTAAATGCCGAAAGAATGCGGTGCGTTCTGTCGTGTGTGCGGCAGGATTGACAGTACTCATGTACACTCCGTTCGCCGGTGCATACGAGTACAGCGACGGCGATACGAATATAACGATCGACACCTCGATCTCTCACGGCGTGTCACTACGTGTCGGCAAACGTGATGACACGGTCGTAGACATCAACTCTGACGACGGTGATCTGAATTACGGACGAGGAATCATCAGCAACACGTCCAAGGTCACACTGGAGACAGAATTCACGAATGACAATTTTGGTGCCTTTGCCCGTTTTCAGGGTTTCATGGATTTCGAAAACCAGAAGCACATGCGGGACCGCACAAGGCTTTCCGACGAAGCACTCGACAAGATAGACGAGGATTTCAACGTCCTCGATCTCTATTTCACTGGTGCGTTTGACGCCGGTGATGTCCCAGTCGACTTTCGTGTCGGCAAGCATGTGCTCAATTGGGGCGAGAGCCTTTTCATCCAGAACGGTATCAATGTCATCAATCCCTTTGATGTCAGCAAGTTGCGCAAGCCAGGTGCGGAACTTCGTGACGGGTTGTTGCCGGTAACGATGGCATCGGTCACGGTTTCGCCAACCTATGACCTGTCCATCGAGGGTTTCTATCAGTTCACATGGGAGGAAACTGAAATTGATCCCAGTGGCACCTATTTCTCGGTCAACGACTATCTGTCACCGGGAGGCAATCGTGCGTTTCTGACACTCCCCGGGGTGAAAGTTTCCGATCAGGGAGGCGGACTGCCTGTTCCTCCTGCATTGCTCGAGGCGATCAACGCCGATCTCCGGGGATTCAAAGTGGAGCATCCGCCCAAGTCCGGGACGTTCGTTTCGCATCCGCTGCCAGTGCAACCGACGTTTCACCCGGATTTCCTGACGGTGAGCCGGACAACAGCCGTCGAACCGGACGATTCCGGTCAGGTCGGGATTGCCCTGCGTTACTACTCGGAGGCACTCAACGATACCGAGTTCGGGTTTTACTACATTAACCACCACAGCAGATTGCCGTTGGGTAGCGGCGTATACGGGACGCTGGATGGACTTCAGGCCGGACTGGCAGCGGCTGGCGCAATCACAGCACCGACATCGAAGACAGTCATGGGCGTGACTCAGTCTGTCACAAAACAGGTTGTCGCGGAGGTCGGAGAACAGGTTAGAGCGCAGGTCGTCGCCAATCTGCCGGCGGACACGCCGCTAATCAAATCGAGGCTCGGTCAATCAAATGGAATTGGGAGAAAATACTGATCGAGAGTGAGGTCAAGGATCAGTTGGGCAATCTGGCCAAGCTCATTGCAATTGATCGATACGGCAGGACAGCCCGGTACTTCGTGGAGTATCCGGAAGACCTCGAGGTGTTCGGTATCAGTTTCAACACCTTGCTCGGAAACACGGGATGGTCGTTGCAGGGCGAGTATTCGTTCAAACCTGATACACCCCTGCAGCAGAAAGAAGACGTCTTGTTTAAAGAAGGCCTGGGTCCGATTGTCGAGGGACTGACCGTGGGCCTGGACAGACTCTCACAGGAAGCACGCGACAAACTGGGTAAAGTCATACCTGGATACATCACCAAGGATGTCAGTCAGGCACAAGTGTCAGGTATACGGGTATTCGGCCCAGTTATAGGGGCGGACAGTCTGCTTGTTGCTACTGAGGTTGCAGTCTCGCATGTTCATAACATCACAGACGCAGAACTGAAGGATCTCGCTACAACCGGTAGAGATGCAACGGCGGATGCCACGTCATTCGGCTACCGTTTGGCTGCCCGGCTCGATTACAACAACGCTTTAGGCGCCGCCCGGCTTTCGCCTTACGTGCAGTTTCAGCATGATCTCAAAGGGTCGGGTCCTGCTCCGGGAGCACCGTTCGTTGAAGGACGTACTGTGCTGACACTTGGTATCGGGCTGAACTACCTTGAGAACATCCGTTCTGACCTGAGCTACACAATGTATGGCGGTGAACACAACTATCTGAAGGGTCGCGATTTTATATCGCTATCCGCCAGCTACTCGTTCTGAACGATTGAGGTTGTCATGAAATTCGGAAGAAATGCAGCTTTTTACTCCGCTGCCCTCACGCTTGCATGCCTGCTTGCCACGCCCGCAGGTGCCGATCTTGCGCCTGAAGACGCCGCCCGACTCGGCGCCGATCTGACACCGCTCGGTGGTGAACGCACTGGCAACAGTGATGGCACGATACCCGAGTGGACTGGCGGCATTACCACGCCTCCTGAGGGCTATTCGGAAGGTGAACATCATCGCGATCCATTTGCGGATGACCAGACGCTCTTCGTTATTAATGCGGAGAACATTGATGACCACAGAGACAGGCTCTCTGCCGGTCATCAGCGCATGTTGGAACTCTATCCAACATTTCAGATTCCGGTTTATCCGACTCGCCGCAGTGCCTCTGCGCCGCAACGGATTTATGACGCAACACGGGACGTCGCAACAACAGCGCAGCTCGTCGACAATGGTAACGGCGTTGGCAACGCCGTCATCGGCATTCCGTTTCCCATTCCCGCTGATGGTCAGGAAGCAATCTGGAACCACTTGTTGCGCTATCGCGGCGAGACGGTTTCCTGTTTCATCGGCCAGGCTGCCGTGACACGCGGCGGTGACTACTCGATGGTCAAGATCGGTTTCGATATCGAGATGCGCTACTCGCAGCCCGGCATGACGATCGAGGAACTCGGCAACACGATGATCCTCTTCAAGCAGCGCGTCCTGTCACCAGCGCGACTGGCCGGCGATCTATTGTTGGTCCACGAGACCATGAATCAGTTTCGCGAACCCCGCAGTGCCTGGGTCTACAATCCAGGACAGCGCCGCGTCAGGCGAGCGCCCAACATCGCGTATGACAATCCGGGGACTTCGTCCGACGGTTTGCGCACGGCCGATCAGTTCGACATGTTCAACGGTGCGATCGATCGCTACGACTGGGAGTTGGTCGGCAAACGCGAAATTTATGTCCCGTACAATTCCTACAAGTTGCACAGCGGTGACCTCGCGTTCGACGACATATTGCATCCGCTGCACATAAACCCTGAACTCACACGTTACGAATTGCACCGCGTCTGGGTGGTTGAGGCGACGTTGAAAGAAGACGCCCGGCACATCTACAAGCGTCGTACACTTTATATTGATGAGGACAGTTGGCAGATCCTGCTTGCCGACATTTATGACAATCGCGACGAACTGTGGCGGGTTTCCGAAGGGCACGTCATCAACTACTACGAAAAGCCACTTATCTGGCCAACACTGGAAGTGCATATTGACCTGCAGGCCGGACGCTATCTCGCGTTTGGTCTCGACAACGAGTACCCGATGTGCACGTACGATGTCGAATTGACGGAGCGAGACTTCACGCCAGCTGCCTTGCGCAGAGAAGGGAAGCGCTGACCACTGGCGCGGTTGTGCCTGTCGCACGGTTTCTGGACACGATCCCGACGACCTTGATCGTCTGCGCGGTTCTGCTCGTTAGCACGACTTCGCAGGCACAGGTCGCATCTGAACCGGCGCGGCTCGCCGAGGTATCCCTGTTGCTGGATGCGGATGTTTCCGGTGACCGTGTTGTTGCGGTCGGACAACGCGGACATATTCTTCTCGCGGACAAGACCGGTGACTGGACACAGGTCGTGGCGCCGGTTCAGACGCTATTGACCGCCGTATACATGTTCAATTCGATGACAGGTTGGATTGTCGGCCACGATGCAACGATCCTGCGCACGCGCGATGGCGGTAAGAGTTGGACGTTGGTTCACTATGCACCGGAACTGGAACTTCCCCTGCTCGATGTCTGGTTTCGTGATGAAAGAAACGGAATTGCCGTCGGTGCGTTTGGCCTGATTCTTGCCACCTCTGACGGTGGAGACAGCTGGAACTGCAGGAACGGATGCGACGATTTCGAACTCGGTTATACACCGCTCTTGACCAGCATTGACCCGGAATACGGCGACGACTTTCATCTCAACGCAATCGTGCCGTCGGACACAGGGAACCTGTACATCGTCGCAGAAGCAGGAATGATCTATCGGTCCGACGATCATGGTGAACATTGGCAAGCGGTGGATGCACCGTACGCCGGTTCCTGGTTTGGCGGACTGGCACTTGATCCGAACACCATTCTGTTAGCCGGCTTGCAGGGCCGTCTCTACCGATTTGATGTTCGCGATCTATCCTGGACGCGCATCGAGAGCGGAACAAATGCCATGCTCACCGATGTCGTGCGTATCGCACCACAGAAAGTACTCGTTACTGGTCTGGCAGGGACGTTGCTGTTAAGCCGCGATAATGGTCAGACCGTGTCAAACCATTCGGTACGCACGCGTTCTGGTTTCGTAACCGCCGTGGCTGCGCCGCATGGAGACACGTTGTTGTTCGGCGAGATCGGTGTCTTGCCGGCACCCGCATTCGACTAGACATGCCATCACCAGCCGATCTCATTGATCGCCTTGTTTTTGGCAGACGTCGACTAACGCTCGCGCTGTTCGGGATCGTGACACTGTTGCTTGGGTGGCAAGCGCTTGATCTTCGCGTTGACGCAGGATTCACCAAGCTGCTGCCCGTCAATCACGCGTACATGCAGACATTTCTTGAGTATCGCGATGATTTCGGTGGCGCGGATAATGTGGCAGTCGCTGTCATTGCACGCGATGGCAACATGTTTACACCCGAATTCTTTGCGTTACTTCGCGATGTAACCGACTCGGTGTTCTTCCTTCCTGGCGTCAACCGAACACAGGTCTACTCGATTTTCACGCCCAATGTCCGTTACCTCGAGGTCGTTGAAGACGGGATGATCAGCGGCAACGTTCTGCCATCCGATTTTGAACCGACTCCGGCTGGTCTTGCCAAGGTTCGTGAAAATATCATCAAGGCAGGAATCGTTGGTCGTCTCGTCGCGAACGATTTTTCGGGTGCACTCGTCAGTGCCAAACTTCAGGAATTCGACCCGAATACTGGCGAAAAGCTTGATTACATTGAGGTCGCAGACGCATTGGAGGCGATACGACGCAATATCGCCGACAATCCGGACGCATTCGCCGACATACATATCATCGGTTTTGCCAAGATCGTCGGGGATATTGCAGACGGGGCGGCGAGAGTTGCCATGTTTTTCCTGGTGACATTCGCTGTCACCACATTGTTCGTCTTTCTGCACGTACGATCATGGCGCCTGTCATTCATGTTGCTCGCCAGTGCGCTGACCGCCATGGTCTGGCAACTCGGTGCTCTTTCCAGTCTGGGTTATGGAATCGATCCGATGTCGATTCTTGTACCGTTTCTGGTATTTGCAATTGGCGTAAGCCACGGCGTGCAGATGGTCGGAACTGTTCGTGCCGACATGGTCGCCGGCGTGAAACCGTTCGATGCTGCACGCAAGAGTCTTCGGCGACTGTTGCTGCCGGGAACTGTGGCGCTGGCGTCAGATACCGTTGGTTTTCTTACAATTGCGCTGATTGAAGTTCCTGTCATTCAGGAAATTGCCATTGCCGCCAGTCTTGGTGTAGCGGCCATCATCCTGACCAATCTTGCCCTGCTACCGGTACTTCTCTCCTATTCCGGAATAGACGAGACGCAGCGAAATTCAGCACATGCGCGTGAACGGCAACTGGGACCACTGTGGAACTTTCTCGCCGGTGCTGCACACCGCCCTGCAGCGCTCGCGATTGTCGGTTTTTCCGCTGTGTTGCTGCTTGTTGGCGCGTTCTATGCGCCATCCGTGCGGATCGGAGATCAGCATCACGGCGTGCCGGAGTTGCGTGAATCCGCGACCTACAACGTAGACACCGCAAAAATAACCGAACTCTTCGAGATCGGTGTCGACGTTCTGACAGTTATCGGTGAGACCCACTTGCAGGGTTGTATTGATTTTTCAGTTATGGAAACGCTGGATTGGTTCGAATGGCGTATGAGAAATGTGGAAGGTGTTCAGTCAGTGGCCGGCCTGGCCGGTGTTGTCCGTACACTCGCGTCCAACCTGAAGGAAGGTAATCTGAAGTGGAGGACTCTGCCTCGCAATCCGTATGTACTGGCGCAAACAGGCACCTATGTTCCAACAGGCAGCGGATTGCTCAACGCTGATTGCAGTGTTCTGCCCGTACGCATCTACACGTCTGATCACAAAGCTGAAACGATCGAACGTATCGTCGTCGCCGTAAAGGAATTCAGCGAGGAACATTCGGAGGCGGGGATCACGTTTCGACTCGCAGCCGGGAACGTTGGTGTCATGGCGGCTACCAACGAGGAAGTTCTCGCGTCACAGTTTTACATCATCGGCTACGTCTATGCCGCAGTCATCGCGTTGTGCCTGATTTTCTTTCGCTCGTTTACGGCAGTGCTGTGCATCGTTGTTCCGCTGGCTGTGGTTTCACTGCTTGCATACGCACTGATGGCCGCGCTGGAGATCGGACTGAAGGTTTCCACCTTGCCGGTTGTTGCACTGGGTATCGGGATTGGTGTCGATTATGGCGTCTATGTCTATGGACGTCTCCGTCTTCACCTTGCAGACGGACTTCCATTCGCAACTGCCTATCGACGCACGCTTTCGACAACCGGCATGGGCGTTATCCTGACCGGTCTGACACTGGCTACCGGAACTGCGACGTGGATTGTTGCCCCGTTGAAGCTTCAGGCTGATATGGGCATCGTGCTGACGTTCATGTTCCTGGTTAACATGATCGGCGCAATTGCGCTCCTGCCCGCTTTGGGCACATGGTTGATCCGTAAACAGAAGAATGCGTTGCAGGATGCATCAGACCCGACATGAGATTGATGGGAACGACATACGAACGGTGCCAAGGAACGTTTCAGTTTGTCAGATCTCCTGGACCTGGCGCGGTTCGGAAGATTTTGCGTGAGATGTCGTCCCCAGCTTGATTGACGCTGAGTCTCACCTCGATTGTCGGGAACCAACCGGATCCAGATCAGCCCGTTATGCTCACATCCGCTGCCCTGAACTTGTCAACTTTCCCGGTATGTTCATTGAACAGAGAATGGTCTGACTTTAGTTTTCCACCTTGAATGGACGCGCGAACCTCCAGCTCATGCATCCCCGTCGAATTGCGCAGGGACTGGATGTCAGTCCTTGCCAAAGCGTCGCATGACGAAATCATCGAAGCATGGAGCGGACTCAAGGACAAACCCGCATTCACGACCTTGCGCCCGGCCGAGACGGGCCTGGTCATGGTTCAGGCACGAACCGGCGGAACAGGGCAGCGTTTCAATCTGGGTGAAGTTACGGTTACGCGGAGCATCATAAAACTCTCCGATGGTACGACAGGGTATGCCTGGGTTGTCGGTACGAACGCGGAACATGCAGAGATCGCAGCAATCTTCGATGCATTGCTTTGCACATCATCGAACAGGCAGCAGATCATGAATGAAATCGTTCAGCCACTGCGTGCAAAACAGGACAAACGAAAACAGGAAACGCAGTCCCGTACAGCGGGAACGCGAGTCGACTTCTTCACAATGGTGCGTGGGGAAGACGAATGAACCACCCGTCGGAAAAAATACCCGGCTCGACACACCCGATCGCAGTTGAGGAACTGCAGACGCAATCGGTTTTTCGACATCTGCTTACCGCAATGGCATACCCCGGAACCATTCACACAGTTTGCCCAAACGCACGTACACCCGAACCGCTGGCGGCAGCGGCCGCTGCCGTTGCGACATGCCTTGTCGACCATGAGATATCCGTTTGGCTCGACCGGGAGCTTTCGGTTGAGAAAGTTACCGCGTATCTGACTATTCAATGCGCATGCATGTTCACGACACGTGAACAGGAGGCAGATTTCGCGTTCATGATTGCACGCGATGAACTTCACGATCTCGCACAATTCAACCATGGTGATCACGGTTCACCTGACAAATCCACAACTGCGGTCATTCAGGTCAACAGCATCGAAGAGGGAACTGATATTCGCCTGGAGGGTCCCGGAATCAGGGAAACAGGATGTTTGCGGATATCAGGACTTCCCGGAAGGTTCTGGCAATGGCGTAAGGACATGCAACGCGGATTCCCTCTCGGGATAGATCTGATATTTGTTTCCGGGAAGTGTCTGGTTGCACTCCCGCGTTCCATCGAGATCGATTTTTGAAATGTACGTCGCCGTAAAGGGAGGCGAGCGGGCGATCTCCAACGCACACCGTCTGCTTGCTGAGGAGCGGCGGGGTGATACCAGCGTTCCTGAATTGACACTTGATCAGATCAAGGAACAGATGACGCTCGCCGTCGACCGCGTCATGACGGAAGGATCCCTCTACGATCGTGACCTTGCAGCGCTGGCGATCAAACAGGCGCGTGGCGACCTTGTTGAAGCAATTTTCCTTGTCCGGGCGTATCGCAATACATTACCGCGCATTGCAACATCGCATCCGTTGAACATGGAATCGATGACGATCCGACGGCGAATTTCAGCAACGAACAAGGATCTTCCTGGTGGTCAACTCCTTGGACCGACCTTCGATTACACACACAGATTGCTTGATTTCACTCTCGCAGAAACAGGACCAGATCCGCAATACACTTCGACGGTCGACGCCGAAACGGACGAAATCACACGGGCAACCGGCATTCTCGACGCCGAAGGTTTGATCGAACCGGAGCTTCCGGAACCCGACGATCCCGTTCCGAACGATATCACCCGCATTCCTCTCGCATTTCCGGCCGATCGCAGCGCGCGTCTGCAAAACCTGGCACGTGCGGACGAGGGGTTTCTGTTGGCACTGGGATACTCAACGCAGCGCGGCTATGGGCGAAACCACCCGTTCGCCGGCGAAATTCGCATGGGTGACGTCACGATCGAAGTTGACTCGCCTGAACTGGGGTTTTCCATCGAGATCGGTGAAATCACGATCACGGAATGTGAAATGGTGAACCAGTTCGGGGGGAGTGACGATAGTCCGCCGCAGTTCACAAGGGGATACGGGTTGGCGTTCGGTGGTTCTGAACGCAAGGCCATGTCCATGGCTCTGGTCGATCGTGCACTGCGATCCGGAGAACTGGGCGAAGTCGAAGAAGGACCTGCACAAAACGAGGAATTCGTTCTCTATCATTCGGACAATGTTGAAGCGCAAGGGTTCGTTCAACATCTGAAACTGCCGCACTACGTAGATTTCCAGTCGGAACTGGAACTGATCAGGAATCTTCGCAATGCCGCGAATTCGAAAGATCCAGCAAGGTCTGAAGACGATAGTCAGGAGCGCGAATGACAGGACTCGGACTGCGAACCACTTACAGTTTTGCGTATCTCGACAAGAATACGAAACGAATGATTCGACGTTCAATTCTCAAAGGTATCGCAATACCCGG
This sequence comes from Alphaproteobacteria bacterium, assembly GCA_965200745.1. Classification (GTDB taxonomy): domain Bacteria; phylum Pseudomonadota; class Alphaproteobacteria; order SP197; family SP197; genus SP197. The sequence goes on along the minus strand of CBDAUZ010000001.1, from coordinate 1,031,028 downwards.
TTATCAGGTGCCATTCGCCAGCCGAGAACTTCCCCTGCCCTTCGGTTGGGGGACTGGCGGGATACAGGTTACCGCCAGTGTAATCGGGCCGAATGATGTCCTGAAAGTCATTGATCAGGGATCAGACGACACGACCAACGCCGTCAGCATCAGGCAGTTCTTTTCCCGAACAGCCGGCGTTGAAACAACCGAGGTGACCTCTGACGCAACATTGATTCAAACGCGCCACCGGATACCGGAAACGCCGCTCAGGGAAGGTCAGATCCTTGTCTACCAGGTTCCGATACCCGAACCGCTCCGCTGGCTCGAACCCCGCGAAGCAGAGACACAGCGAATGCATGCACTGCGGGAATACGGATCCATGCACGTTCGCCTGTACGAGGACATAACCACCTACGGCCGCATTACCACGTCCTACGACTATCCGGTTGTCGTCAATCATTCCTATCTCATGAGCCCGTCGCCAATCCCGAAATTCGATAATCCGAAAATGCATCAGAATCCTGCAATTCAGCTTTTCGGCGCCGGCAGGGAGAAGAGGATTTACGCCGTACCACCGTACACGGATGTGCGGAGTCTGGATTTCGAGGATCATCCCTTTGCTGTTCAGACCTGGAGTCAGCAGTGCGCGCTCTGCGGGTCCGGTGAGACCTTCCTGGACGAAATCGTCATGGATGACAGTGGGCGCAGGATGTTCGTGTGCTCGGACAGCAATTTCTGTCAACATCGCCGTCAGGCGTTACATTGCAGTTCCGTGAATCAATGAACGATGACCATGTTGCACCGTTGCTCAGGGTCAGCCGTTTGACCCGGAAATTTGGCGCGATAACGGCCTGCCGAGATGTTGATGTAACTGTCTGGCCCGGTGAAGTGTTGGGAATCGTCGGTGAGTCCGGTTCAGGAAAGACAACCCTGCTGAATTGTGCGTCCGGCAACCTCGCACCAACTTCGGGGACGGTCGAATTCAGAACACGTGACGGTGATGTTGTCGATTTCTACGAAATTTCCGAACACAAGCGACGGGCGTTGATGCGATCGGAACTCGGTCTTGTTCATCAGAACCCGATCGAAGGATTGCGGATGCGCGTCAGTGCAGGAGGGAACATCGGGGAACCGCTCATGGCTGTCGGCAACCGTCACTACGGCCAAATACGATCATCGGCTCATGCCTGGTTGGCGAACGTCGAATTCGATACAACGCGCATCGACGATTTGCCTGCAGAATTCTCTGGTGGAATGCAACGGCGTGTGCAGATCGCGCGCAACCTTGTCAACACGCCACGCCTCGTCTTCATGGATGAACCGACGAGCGGCCTCGATGTCTCTGTTCAGGCCAGGCTTCTTGACCTGTTACGGCGACTTGTTTCGGAGCTGGATCTCTGCGTGATCATTGTCAGTCACGATCTTGCCGTAGCGCGCCTGCTTTCGCATCGCCTGGCTGTGATGAAGGACGGCGAAATCGTTGAAACCGGTCTGACCGATCAGGTGCTGGATGATCCGCAACATCCGTACGCGCAGCTTCTCGTTTCGTCGGTGCTCCACGCCTAGAAGATTGACGGATGAACGCTATTCTCGATGTTCGCAATCTGGAGAAGACCTTCGCGTTGCATCGCAGAAACGGTGCCATTCTGTCGGTTCTCAAGAACTTCAATTGTGCGCTTACGCCTGGCGAATGTGTGGCGCTGGACGGTCCGTCCGGCGTGGGAAAAAGCACTGTCATGAAGTGTGTTTACGGAAACTATCGCGCTGACGACGGGGAGATCCGGGTTACCTGGGACGGCAACATCGTGGATGTTGCAAACGCAGAACCCCGCCATATCCTTCACTTGCGACGTCATGTCATAGGATATGTGAGCCAATTCCTTCGTGTTGTTCCACGCGTTCCGGCGATCGATATTGTGTGTGAACCCTTGCGTCTGACAGGCGTTGAACCGGATGCGGCCTACGAACGCGCACGGACAATCCTTGATAGACTCAAGATTCCGCATCAGTTGTGGTCATTGCCGCCGGCCACTTTTTCCGGTGGCGAACAGCAGCGTATCAACATCGCGCGTGGTCTGGTCTCGACCTTTCCTTTGCTGCTTCTTGATGAACCGACAGCATCGCTCGATGCGGAAAACAGAGTTCCCGTTATCGACCTGATCAGAGATGCGATCGAGAACGGATCCGCCGTGGTCTGTGTTTCACATGACCCGGAGTTGCGTGACCGAGTCGTCACGCGAACCATACAGATCCCTGCCCTCGCCATGAGACCAGAATGATGAATGAACAGGTTTTCACGAACGCCTTGATCGTAACGCCGCAGGAAGTGCTGCGCGGTAGCGTTTGTATTCGCGATGGTATCGTCTCCGATATCAGTGAATCCGAAAGCCGTCTGGCGGAGTCCATCGATCTGGAAGGTGATTTCCTTTGCCCGGGTCTCGTGGATTTGCACACCGACGAGATCGAACGGAATTTCTCACCCAGACCCGGTGTGATATGGCCGTCACTGCCCGCCGTTCTCGCACATGACGGTCAGATTGCATCCGCTGGCATCACAACCGTCTTCAACGCCTTCTCGATTGGCGACGTGCATGATGACAGCGTACGCGTCTCCAGCGTTTCCGAAATGATCGAGACTGTTGAGGCTGCCCGTACGCAAGATCTTCTCCGTGTCGAGCACTACACGCATCTGCGGTGTGAAGTATCGTACGATCAGGTCGCAAAAATTTTCATGAAATATGTTGATCAGGAGAGGGTTCGGCTTGTCTCCCTGATGGACCACACACCAGGTCAACGGCAGTTCACACGCTTCGAAAAGTATCGACAACACTATCAGGGGAAGTACCGCCTGTCGGATGCGGAATTTGAGCGTTTTGTTTCTGAAAAACTCGAACTTCAGAAGCAATACGCCATTCGGCACCGTGCTTTCCTGGTCGCAGAATGCCGCGCCCGTAACGTGGTGCTTGCCAGTCATGACGACACGACTGCGGCGCACATTGACGAGGCGATTGATGATGGTGTCCGTGTATCCGAATTCCCGACAACACTCGAAGCTGCAAGAAAGGCGCGTCAATCCGGTATGCATGTCATTGCAGGCGCACCCAACCTCGTTCTGGGTGGTTCGCATTCGGGAAATGTCGCAGTGATGGATCTGGCGCGACACGGACTGATCGACGCGCTGGCCTCGGATTACGTACCGTCGAGCATGATGAGTGGCGCATTCCTGTTGTGGGAGCAGGGTGTTGTTTCGGATCTGTCGCGTGCAATGGCCATCGTCTCATCCGGACCGGCGAACATTGCCGGATTTGATGACCGCGGTGAGATCTGCGTTGGCAAGAGAGCCGACCTCGTGCACGTCGCGTCACATGAAAGAAAACCGATCATCAAAGGTGCATGGTGTGCAGGTACGCGCGTGTTCTGATGTCACATACCTTCTTCAGTAAGGGCACGGCCTGTTTTCGGTCCAACAAGAATCGTGCATGCCCCTTGTTTACGGTAGATCAGGAGGCTTGATCTTTCGAAGTTCTTGCGTCCTGTGATCGGTTGCCGTCTGTGCTTTTCGGGCGCCGACCCGTTGCCGCCGACGAGCTGCGGGACGTTCCACAAGTCCAAGCGACGACGCGATCTTTTCGACACCCGGCAGACTGCCAGGAACATAACCCTCAAGCGCGTCGACGATGGCCCTGATGTGCTCGGGTGTAGACCCGCAACATCCACCTATGATTCGTGCACCTGCATCACGGGCCAGCCGTGCATATGTTTTCATCAACGCAGGTGTGCCGTTGTAGCGAATTTGACCATCTACATATTCCGGCAAACCGCAGTTGGCCTTTGCCACGAGTATTGTTCCGCTCGCACACGCCTGTTTCATGCGGGAAACAGCAAGCACCAGTTCGCCAAATCCGTTTCCGCAATTTGCACCGCCTGCTGCAGCAGGTGATCTTTCGAAGAACTCTCCCGCGTCTTCCGGTGTGATCCCCATCATCGTGCGTCCGTGGGTATCAAACGTCATCGTGCAGATGACTGGCAGGCCCGTCGTCGATGCCGCCTCCACGGCTTCTGTCGCTTCTTCTTCTGACGACATTGTTTCAACCCAGAGAAGATCGACGCCTCCTGCCACAAGCGCCTGCGCCTGTTCCCGAAACATTTCTGCCGCATCTTCACGACTCATGTCTCCCAGCGGGACCAACAATTCACCGGTTGGTCCGATCGATCCTGCAACAAGAACAGGGTGGTCAGCGGAATCGGCTACCTGGCGTGCGAGTTCAGCCGCACGCCGGTTGATCACGCCGACATGATCGTGTGCGCCATGGAGCCGAAGCCGTGCGGCGGAACCACCGAAGCTGTTGGTGAGCAGGATCTGCGCGCCAGCGCTCACCATTTCCCGGTGATTTGCGGATACGCTTTCGGGACGATCCAGATTCCATAATTCGGGAGATTCGCCGGTTTCCAGTCCGCGATCAAACAGGTTTGTTCCGGTTGCGCCATCGGCGATAAGTGAATCATGCCGTCCCAGCAGGTACGCAAAACGCTCACTATGCGGCACCGTCGCAAATTTCATGACAAACCCTGTCGTGTCGGGTCAGCGGCGGCCATCGATGCTTGTCGCATACCAGACTCCGATCGACAACCGGATGCGTGACTGACTGTCGGCGTACAAGTATTTTGAAGCTGAAGCAGGAATGTCAAAACAATTCCGGTTGGAAACTCCGGCATCGAATCCTGCTGACGTGCTGTCTACTATCCGATACACAAGAAAATGGCGGAGCCCTTTTTTCGGAACTCCGCCATTCAGGCTGGGTCGCTTGGCCGGCTTGTTTGGCCGGCTTCAGGTATTTCAATCCAGACCACGGTTACGGCAACAGCGGCTTGATTGCATTCAAGGGCACGCCGAACGGTGACATTTGCGCTGGCTTGCGAATTCCCACACGACGCTGCTCGTCAACCCGACGAACATCGTCGCGTTGCTTAAAGATATATTTCATTGTCTTTCTCCCGAAAATGGTGAGTGTTCATAGAGGTTGTCATCCGCCAACCCTTGTATTGACTGGAATATGGGGGTCTTGCCATATATTCGCAAATGAGTTTTCATCAATGCAGATATGAATAAAACTATTGTCTCATGACGAACCGAAACATCCCCTATCTCAATGCGCTCCGTGCATTTGAAACGGCTGCAAGGCACCTTTCATTCACATTGGCCGCCAAGGAACTGAACGTCACACCGGCCGCCGTCAGCCATCAGGTACGTCTGCTTGAGGATCGCCTCGGCGTAAAAATGTTCGAGCGACATGCGCGTGGACTCTGGTTGACCGAACGCGGTGAAATGTACTTCCCGTATCTGCGAGACGCTTTCAAGATGATTGCAGAGGGCACCGACCTCGTCTTGCGACTGGATGCACAACGTCCCCTTGCCGTTACGATGCTGCCTGCGCTGGCCGTCAGATGGTTCATTCCGCGTCTTCGTGACTTTCAGATACGTCATCCCGAGATCGAGGTGCGAATGGTTACCACTGAGCGCAATATCGATTTCACGCGCGAGGATATTGATTGCGGAATCCGGTACGGTACAGGTTCCTGGCCCGGTCTGAAGGCAGACAAGTTGTTTGAGGACAGGTACATCGCGGTCTGCAGTCCGGAATTGCTGACCAGGGACAAGCCACTGCAGAAACCCGAAGACCTTCGCAACCACACCCTATTGCACGAACAAAGTGACGAGGATTGGCGCTACTGGCTGTCCGCGCTTCATATCGAAGGTGTTGACAGCAGCACCGGGTCGATTTTCGATACCAGCGATCTCGTACTCGAGGCCGCCGCTGCCGGTCTCGGCGTTGCGTTGGGGAGTCGCGTCATCCTGCAGGATGATCTCGACGAAGGGCGCCTGGTCATGCCTTTTGGCGATCTTACGGACGAGAACTTGTCCCATTGGCTTGTCTACCCCGAGGGTAGTCGACGCAAGCCCAAGCTTGCTGCATTTCGTCGTTGGCTGCTCAATGAAGCGCGACAGGCCCAGGATGCCATGGCCCATCCATGAACCTGCAAAAGGTCATGCTGTCTCGTCACATTCACGCGACCATCACTGCAACCGGACTTTTACAGTGATCGTTCCATCGTTATTGTGTGCCACTTCAGAGAAGATGATCATCGACCGGAATTATCGGGAGATCAGAGATGCCGTCATTTTTCGCGTCAATTTGCTGCAGATTGCGAACGCTCGTATGCGCTGATGACGGTTTGATGAAGCTGGAACGGGCGCTGCTGACCGGCGCAGCAGTCATGACAGCCCTGACGGTTCTTCTGCTGCTCGGCGTGGACATTCTCGGCTGGTTCGGAGTTGAGCCGCCCGAAGGATAAGGTTTGTGGCGACATCGCCGTTCGCCTGCTTCCTTGAACATTCGATATGTGTTTCAGATGGCCGGGTCCAGTCGCACGCGACCTGGACCTTCATGCCAAATTCGCTAACACGGGCGTGAAACCCGGTCGTTTGTCGCGTTGTATCCGAATGTCTGTTGTCGCGAGTCTGATTATTCGTTCGTGATCAATTCACACACTTTTGCACGGAACAAGACGTCAAAATGAGTTCTGCAGAATCTGAAGGCTTCCGGATCGCAATCCTGGGTGCCAGTGGTTACACCGGCGCGGAATTGCTGCGTCTCCTCTCGGACCACAAGGGGATATCGATCCGCGCATTGACGGCGGACCGTCATGCAGGCAGTCCGGTTGGACGCGTTCATCCGCAGCTCTGGCACCTTGATCTTCCGGACCTGATGCGAATCGAGGACGTTGAATGGAATCGCATCGACGGCGTTTTCTGTTGCTTGCCACATGGCATGACACAGGAAACTGTTGCTGCATTGCCCGATCACCTGAAAGTCGTCGATCTGTCCGCCGACTTTCGATTGGCGGACACGGCAGTCTATCGTGCAACCTATGGAAAGGAGCATCAGGCACCGGATTTGCAGACCCGGGCCGTCTATGGACTGACAGAGGTGCGTCGAGATGAAATTCGGCGTTCGAACCTCGTGGCAAATCCTGGATGCTATACGTCGACCGCTGAATTCCCCCTGATCCCCTGTCTTGAACAATCACTTATCGAAGTCGACTCAATCGTGATTGACGCAAAGTCCGGTGTTTCAGGAGCCGGGCGGGCTGCGAAGGAAAATCTTCTTCATACCGAAGTCGCGGAGGGTTTCGCAGCATATGGCATTGGCACCCACCGCCACGCGCCGGAAATCGATCAGGAATTGTCACGTGCGGCAGGAGAACCGGTGGTCTGCACATTCACGCCACATCTGGTACCGATGAACCGCGGAATACTGGCAACCATCTATGTCCACATGAAAAGTGGCGTGCAGATTACAGATCTGTCAGCCGCGATTGCCGAAAGATACAGGAGCGAGCCCTTTGTCAGACTCGTTCCTTCGGGAATGGCGCCGTCGACTCACCATGTACGCGGTACAAACATGTGCCTGATCGGTGTGTTTCCCGACCGGACTCCCCAGCGGGCAATACTCGTATCCGTACTCGACAACCTGCTGAAGGGAGCGTCCGGGCAGGCATTGCAGAATCTGAATCTGATGGCCGGATTTGACGAGACGACTGCATTGCCGCGTGTCGCGCTGGCCCCCTGATCAATTCAATTCTTGGCCGTTTTCCGAAGATCGACCATCACATAGGTTCCCGGTGCATCGCAGATTGCCGGCAGATTCCCTGATCCCGGCTCGCGTGCGTTGACCATTGCACCTGCGTGGGAAACGAGCCATTCGTTCCAGTGCGCCCACCACGAACCGTCGTGAACCTTGGCATTCGTGAACCATTCGTCCGCGCTATGCGGATTCTCGGTGTTCGTCCAGTAACCGTACTTGTTCTTGACCGGCGGGTTGACGACGCCGGCAACATGGCCGGACTTCGCAAGGGTGAACACCGTCGGTCCACGGAAATGTCGTGTCGCGACATAGGTTGATTTCCAGGGCGCGATATGATCATCGGCAGTCGAGAGCATGTACGCCGGCGTCCTGATTCGTTGCAGTTCAATGGGCGTGCCGCCGAGTTCAATGCCACCCGGCTCAACCAGTTTGTTCTCCAGATAGAGATTTCGCAGGTAGTAACTGTGCATCGCGGCCGGCAGGCGCGTTGAGTCGCTGTTCCAGTAGAGAATGTCGAATGGAACGGGATCGCGCCCTTTCAGGTAGTTGTTGATCACGAACGACCACAGGAGGTCATTCACCCGTAACGCCGTGAAGGTCGATGCCATGTCCGAACCTTCAAGGTATCCACGCTCTTCCATGGAGTTTTCGATTTCGACAATCTGCTCTTCGTCAATGAAGACGCCTATGTCACCGACATCCTCGAAATCGACCAATGTTGTCAGAAAGGTCGCCGACGCTACGCGGTTGTCCTTGATTGCAGCCATGTGGGCAAGCGTGCAAGCGAGCAAAGTCCCGCCAATGCAATACCCCAGAACGTTCAGGCGTTTTTCGCCTGTAGCAGACAGCACTGCATCAACGGCCTTCATCAGACCATTGGTCATGTAATCCTCGAACGAGACGTCCGCATGACCGGAATCAGGATTGACCCATGAGACAACAAAAACCGTGTGCCCCTGTTCAACCACCCAACGAACGAATGAGTTCTGTGGCTTGAGGTCCAGGATGTAAAACTTGTTGATCCATGGCGGGACGATCAGAAAAGGTTTGCGATGCACTTTTTCAGTTGTCGGTGCGTACTGGATCAGTTCAAACAATTCACTGCGAAATACAACCTTGCCAGGAGTCGTCGCGAGATCCTTGCCAACCGTGAACGAATCCTCGTCGACCATGCGGACCGCAAGCCGTCCCTTCCCGCGATCAAGATCGTCGAGGAAATTCTCGAGTCCCTTGACGAGATTATCGCCCCCGGTTTCCGCCGTACAACGCAATACCTCGGGGTTGGTCAGTGCAAAATTCGTCGGCGAAAGCGCATCGACAAACAACCGCGTAAAGAAATCAAGCTTGTGGGCCGTTTTGTCATCAAGGCCGTCAACGTCGCTCATCAGGTCCCGCAGCCAGTGGGATCCCAGAAGGTAGGTCTGCTTTATGTGGTCAAAAACAGCATTATCCGACCACTCTGAATCCTTGAAACGGCGATCGTGCGGCTCGGGTTTGATCTGCGCCTCGACCTCCTCGCCCATCATTCGCCGTGCCGTGGTCTGCCACAGTCCCATGTACTGCTTCCAGAGTCCGTGTTGGGCTTCCGCCAGTTTTTCCGGGTTGCGCAACATCTGGACGTAGGCGTCCATGAAGACCTCGCCCATCCGGCGATAATCCCTGAACGGGTCGTCCTGGCGTGTGACGAAATTCTCGACCACGCGTTGGCTTTTCTCGGCAATCGATTTCCAGTCGACTTCCTCTGATGACATACTGTTCATGGTGTTTGTTCTTCCTTGCACACTTGCGTATGCCAGATTGCAGATTCTGCCAGTTGTGACTCTTCAACTAAGGCGATAGTTATTCGTCACAACATCGAACTTGCGTGACGGTTACATGAATTTACCATCTGCGACAACCGGCGCAATTTCGTTCTGTTGCATGGTCGTCGTCTTTCTGGCCTCTTGTTGTCGAATCATCGATTGCGTGTTCGAAAAGCGGTCACTCATCACATCCTGCCGCAACACTCGTGCAACCCGTGGATCTTCTGAGATCGAAGAGGCTCGGGGTGTAAATCGGATCGCATTCCTGCAACAGCACATCGTCTTGCGTGATTGCAGGTGTGCCGTACAGCAGACTTGACGGAGGAAGACAACGTGACCGGTTCGTCATTGGGCATCGCAATTGCAGGTTTGGGTACGGTCGGTGCAGCTGTCGCGAAACGTCTGAGGGAAGAATCTGATCACCTTCGATCACGTTGCGGTCGGGAACTGAAGCTGGTTGCTGTCAGTGCCCGCGACAGGGAGCGAGAGCGGGGTTTCAGCTTGGCGGATGTCCACTGGTGTGACGATGCCAGGGATCTTGTCGATCATCCCGGCGTCGATGTTGTCGTCGAGCTGATCGGGGGTGAATCCGGTATCGCCCTGGACTTGGCCCGAAAGACACTGGAATCCGGCACGCATCTTGTAACCGCCAACAAGGCCATGCTTGCGGTTCACGGTACCGGTCTCGCAACGTTGGCCGATGCTGCCGGTTTGCATATCGGATATGAGGCCTCCGTTGCCGGTGGCATTCCGATCGTGAAAGCGTTACGCGAAGGTCTGGCAGGGAACCGGATTTCGCGGATTTACGGAATTCTCAACGGCACATCAAATTATGTCATGACCGCCATGCGGGAGCATGGTTCCTCATTTGCGGACGTTCTCGGTGAGGCCCAGAAACTGGGGTATGCGGAGGCAGATCCAAGTCTCGATATTGGTGGCGGTGACGCAGCACACAAGCTATCCATTCTGGCGAGTCTGGCGTTCTCCAGACAATTCGATTTTGCAAACTGCCACGTTGAAGGTATTGCCAACATCTCGCCACTGGACATCGCGTTCGCACGCGAACTCGGATACCGCATCAAGCTTCTGGGACTGGCCAGTCAGACCGAAAACGGTATCGAACAACGCGTGCACCCGTGCATGGTTCCCGAAGACGGTTCTATTGCCCACATCGGTGACGTACTCAATGCAGTTGTTGTCGAAGGCGATGCGATCGGTAGTGCGACGTTTGTCGGACCAGGTGCAGGTGGCGGACCTACCGCATCAGCTGTTCTGGCGGATCTGATCGATATTGCGCACGGGCTGCGCCTTCCGATGTTGGCGGTACCTGTCAATCGCCTGGCGTCAGCAAATACATTGCCAATTCATCGTCGCTTTGGTGCGTATTACCTGCGTCTGATGGTTATTGATCAGCCAGGCGTTATCGCAGATGTCACGGCAATTCTGAGGGATGCAGAAATTTCCGTGGACAGCTTTCTGCAGCGCAGTCGTGCACCCCATTCAATGGTTCCCGTTGTCATAACAACGCATGAAGCTGAAGAAAGTGCCATGCAGACCGCCTGTCAGCAGATCACGGATCTGCCAACCGTGATGGAGCCGCCCTGCATGATCCGTGTCGAACAGGTCTAGTCAGACGCGGCATGCGTGATTCAGTTACGCCGCTCCAATCCGACAACGGGCAACATCTTTCGAATCCGAAAAGCCGCTGACGGGAAGAAAGACGTAAGAGACGGTTCTTGTGAACGCACCGCACCCTGAAACCGGTGTCGGCGTACTGGTGCCAGCGAACATCACCGATGGACTTGATGACGAACAAAATTGGCTGAACAACGCGGCCAATTTCTCGCGATTCTTCACAATCGATCCTCGCACGGCCTTCAAGGCATACCGTGTGTAATATCAAGATGTTGAAACAGGTCATGCTGTCGGTACGCTTCGACCAATTCACACACTTGCCGAAGCGCCTCAATCCACCACCAGAGGAACTGTCGTGATCCGACAGTTGTCGATCCCTTTCAATCCTGTTTCTGAAGGGTCGTGCCAGCACACACAGGTGGAACATCAGTCGTGCTCATCCCGGTGTAATTCGCATCGCGGGCACCACCGGTCCTGGGAGTTTCAGGCCCGGCACTGGACGCAATATCTGAATGTCAGATCAGGCTCTCAACGCTTCGCCAGAGTAATGACGTGGGTATCGTGACGTTTGAACGGTTTGAACGGATGCCGTAGCCTGTCTTCTGAACGGTTTGTTTGGGTAGTGCTCAAGGATTCCGGTTGCGTGAATCCCGACAGTTCCAACTGGAGAAAGCACATATGAAGATCTATCCCACGATCGAGATCATGAACGGGCGTGCTGTTGATCGAGTCGATGGATCGCACGTAGAACCGCAGATATTCGAGGTAACACCTCTCGAAGCTGCCCGCATGTATGCAGAAGCCGGTGCGGAGTACATTCATGTTGTTGACGTTGACGGCACGCTGCACGGTGGACGACCCAATGCCGACCAGATTCGCGAAATCATCGACAAGGTGCACGTGCAGGTGCAGGTCGCAGGCGGAATTCGAACCGTGGATTCTGTACGCTGGTGGTTTGACAAGGGTGCGTATCGTGTCGGACTCGGAACAGCCGCAGTAAAGGATCGCGGGCTCGTGAGAGATGCCTGTGCTGCGTATCCAGACCGGATACTTGTCACAATCGCAGTGCGCGGAGACCGCGTCGTGGTTGAAGGATGGCGAGAAGACACAAGTTTTTTCGCGGCCGACCTCGCGAAAGACCTCGAAAATCTCGGTGTTGCAGAGATCGTGTTTGTTGATCTGGACCGTGACAGGCGTCCACAGGAATTCAGTCTCGCCAAAACCATGCGGCTTGGTGAATCCGTCTCGATACCGGTCATTTCCAGCGGTACCGTCGCCAGCCTGGATGATGTTGCGATGTTGAAGTATCTGCCCAACATTGGCGGATGCATCATTGGTCGGGCGCTGTTCCACGGCAACGTCGAACTCTCTGCAGCAATCGCGACTGCACAGGCGTCCTATACACGTGCACGCCTTGTCTGATCGAACAACCGATTACAGGCCCGTTCTGACGGGCAAATGACCAATATAGCGCGACAATCAGGATGAGATTGTGACACTTCCGGTTCATTGATTGTCGCGCTATAGGGACTTTCGGCGTACTTCTGATGATCTCATCGATTACATCAGGAAGACAGCGACGCAAACAGAACAGCAGCCGTAACCGGCGTGTTGACGTCTACCCATAGCCTCGCCGGGATGGGGACCAACGATATTGGCGCGAACCCTCGGACAGGGAGGTATACGGATATGACACGCAAGGCGCCAGATGACGTTCGAAATGTGACTTGTCTGGGAGCCGGTCCAATCGGCGGTGGTTGGGCAGCCTTTTTTCTCTCCAGAGGTTTTGACGTAACGTCGTACATCCATTCCGCCGACGAAGAGATCAAACTTCGCGGACTCGTGGATGTTGCCTGGGAATCACTTGTTGAACTCGGACTGGAGCCCGACGCTTCGCGTGATCGCTGGACGATCACGACCAATCTGGAAGACGCCGTTGCTTCAGCGGATTTCGTGCAGGAAAGCGTACCTGAAAACCTCGAACTGAAGCAGCTTGTTCATGCAGAGGTCGGCAAGTTTGCGCCGCCGGCAACAGTGATCTGTTCGTCTACGTCTGGTCTGTCCATGACGGAGATTCAGGCAAAGTCCGCAACACCCGAACGATCGGTCACAGGACACCCCTTCAACCCACCCTATCTCATGCCATTGGTGGAAATAATCGGTGGGGAGAAAACCGACCCACAGGCTGTGACGTGGACCGCAGAATTCTTCGACTCCGTCGGGAAGGCGTCCCTGATCATGAAAAAGGAGATCCCCGGATTCATCGCCACCCGACTACAGGAGGCGGTCTGGCGTGAAGCGATGCACATGGTCAACGAGGGTGAGGCGACTGTTGAACAGGTCGATTCCGCCATAACCAACGGACCAGGACCGAGATGGGCATTGATGGGTCCGTGCATGGTCTACCATGTCGGTGGCGGCGAAGGTGGCATGGCGTACTGTCTCGAGCAGTTCGGCCCTACGTTCAAACTGCCCTGGTCGCGTCTGGCCGCACCTGAACTGACCGAAGAATTGACAAGACGGCTGGTCGACGGTTGCGTCGAGTCCGCTGATGGCGCTGATTTCGAGACAATGACCCGTTCGATGAATCAGGTTCTTGTCCAGATCCTCAAGGCGCGCCGTGCTGCAGGATTCTGAAACGTCAATCGGCCAACCGGTCTCGGAAATTCGAGAGATGACGGGATCGGCATGAACGCGATTGTCGTTTCCGATTTCGAATGCCGTCAATTCCGGCATTGTGATACCTTCATGCGGGACGACAATTTTCGGCGCACAATCCGGAATTGCGATGCATTGAAAATCTCGGACGGTGCGTACGAATTCATCAAATGCGGCAATTGAACAACTCATTTACGGGGAGAAATCATGAACACGGACGTAATCATTACCTGTGCCGTAACCGGAGCAGGCGACACAGCAGGCAGGAGCGACAAGGTGCCGGTTACACCACGACAGATCGCCGACGCTGCAATCGAAGCTGCTCATGCAGGTGCTGCCGTTACGCACATTCATGTCCGTGACCCGGAAACCGGGAAAGGATCCCGTGATCCGGACCTGTTTGAGGAGACCGTGAATCTGGTGCGTCAGGATGGCGTGAATGTGATTCTGAACCTGACAGCCGGTATGGGCGGAGAATTTATCGTGGACGACGAAAACCCGTCGCAACCAGGGCCGGGCAGCGATATGGCGACGCCCGAAGAAAGGCTCGAACACGTGAGTCGATTGCGCCCTGAAATCTGTTCGCTTGACTGCGGCACCATCAACTTTGGTGATGGAAACGAAACCTACATAAATCCTGCCGCGTGGTGCCGCGCAATGGCGCGACAGATCAGGGACCTTGGCGTGAAACCTGAGATCGAAGTCTTTGATCTCGGGCAGGTGCGGCTTGCTCGTCAGATGTTTGACGAAGGACTTGTCGATGATCCCGCACTATTCCAGGTTTGTCTGGGTATTCCGTGGGGTGCCGGCGCCGATACGCGTTCCATGACGGCGATGGTCGACCAGCTCCCGCACAACTCGAATTGGGCAGGATTTGGAATCAGCCGCATGCAGATGCCAATGGTGGCCCAGGCCATGTTGCTAGGTGGCAATGTACGCGTCGGGCTCGAGGACAACCTCTACCTTTCGCGCGGTGTACGGGCCAGTAACGGCCAGCTCGTCGAAAAGGCTGCTGATATCATCGAAAAACTTGGTGGACACGTGATGGGACCCGACGAAGCACGCGCAAAACTCGGGGTTTCGTGACACCGTCGGATCCACGGCAACGATCGTATCGCAACTCTACGTTACGCTCTTCCACATCTGATTGGCCGTAAACACGAGGTCGTATATTTGCGCCTTCATCTTGTTGCGCGGGACTGTGACCAATCCAGTTACAGGTAGGGGAAGATCTGACGGGTCTGTACCGGAAAGCAGATTCGCCATTGCTTTCCCGAACAATGTTCCGGTGGTGATTCCTCGACCGTTGTAACCGATCGCCGTCCACAGTCCGTCCGCGAGTTGGCAGATCTTCGGAAGGTGATCGGATGTCTTTGCGATCTTACCATGCCAGGCGGATTCGAAAGGAACATCGCCAAGTTCCGGGAAGACACGCTTGATCCGATGACGTGCCCAGCGGTGTGAAAGTCCCGTGCTTCGGTCGCCGTGAACGCGCCCCATGGAACCAATCACAAGACGATTGGATTTGTCGCGACGAAAACTGAACATGATCGGACATGTATCCCATAGTCCCTGGCGCTGCCGAAGGATGTGATCTGCCTTGTCATCGAGTGGAGGTGTCGCAAACTGAAAGTAGTGAATCGTGGCAAATACATCGCGCAATCCGGGATACAGGTTGTCCGTGTAGGCGTTGGTCGCCAAGACAACCCGATCAGCCGTAACGGTTCCGTGTTCGGTCTCGACCTGCCACACATCCTGGTCACGTCGCAGTGCAGTCACACGGGTATCGGCGCTGATTCGTGCACCGGCGGTTCGTGCGCAACGAGCCAGACCACGACAGTATCCCATTGGGTTAATCGTACCCGCACGGTGATCCAGCAGTCCTCCGTGATACACATGTGTACCCGTGAGCTCCTTGGTTTGTTCCGCACTCAGCAACGAAACAGGTGCGCCGCGTTGACGCCATTCTTCGTGAAGGCGAACGAGATTGCGCATCCCGGTTGATGAGTGTGCTGCATGAATTGTGCCCGACCTGGTCGCCTCGCAACGGATCTGATGTTTCTCGATCAGATCGAACACGAACCCCGGACCATTGCCGAAACATTCGAGAAACCGGGAACCGAATTCCGGACCAAGTGCATTCATCACCTTCCGCGGCGGAAGCCAGGCCCCGGCATTCACGAGTCCGACATTACGGCCTGAACCGCCAAATCCCACGTGATGTGCTTCGATGACGTGGGCGCGCAGGCCCTGTTCGGCGCAATGCAATGCCGTCGACAACCCGGTGTAGCCTCCGCCCACGATAGCGACGTCGCAATGGTGTCCCGGTTCGAGTGATGAACCCGTTTCATCCTCTATAGCCGTGTCGTCCCAGAGAGAGCTGACCCGTGTGCTCATTCCTGACCCATCATTTCAACTGACCGGAAACCGACGATGCGATGTATCGTACATTGCTCGCGATACACGCCTGATCAACTGACTTTCGGGGAATGTGCAGTGGATGCTCTGACATGGTTCGTGAGAACGGATTACCGGGCTCATGTTGTCCATTCCGTGTCAAGTTGCACTGCACGACTGTATGCCGGACGCGACTCCAGATTGGCCCAGTACGCCTCGAATGCCGGTCTCCTTTCAAGAGTTCCGAATTCGAGTCCCCAACCGACACTGGCACCGAGAAGGACGTCAACCGCGGTGAAGCTGTCCCCGACGACGAAGCGACGGCCCGTCAACGCCTGCTCAAGAACATCGATCGTCAACCCATAGTTTCCATAGCCCACACGACCTTCTTCTTCCTTGGGAACAATCAGGCCATACGCATTGTTGATGACGGCATACTCGAGAGTGGCTGCACAAAAGAACAACCAACGATAGTAACTGCCGCGTTCCGATACATCCGGCGCCATGCCTGCCTCGGGGAATCGGTCCGCCAGATACGCGCAAATCGCAGCCACCTCGGTGACCACGACGTCACCATGCTTGAGTGCCGGTACCTTGCCCATCGGATTGACGGCCAGATACACCGCTGATTTCATTTCACTTCCGTACTCGACTTTCTCCGCTCGATAGGGAACGGCGATTTCTTCAAGCATCCAGCGTGCAATCCGTCCTCTCGAAAACGGGTTCGAGTAGAGCACAAGTTCGTCACTCATTTATTCATCTCCTGCATAACCGTTTTCCCGCGGGTTTTTCCTTGCGTCATGGAATCAGCCTTGTCGGGTGAGTTTCGCAATGACGGTGTAATCGTTATGAACACAGCAGACTGCAGGATACTTCTGATGACCAAACCGATCATGTCTATCTCTCGGCGCACACGTCGGACACCGTTCTCATCCCGAATTGAGTCTGCCGGCGTCAAAGGGTACACGGTCTACAACCACATGCTGTTGCCCACCGCGTACACAACCGTCGCGGAAGACTGTGCCCACCTCAAGGAGCACGTACAGGTCTGGGATGTGTTTTGCGAACAGCAAGTTGAAATCACTGGTCCGGACGCACATGCGCTCGTGCAGTTGATGACCCCACGGGACATCCGGAAACTGGTCGTGGGACAATGTGCCTATGCACCAGTCGTCGACGAAAACGGCGGCATGATCAACGACCCTGTCATACTGAAACTTGCCGAGGACAGGTTCTGGATTTCACTTGCCGACTCGGACGTTTCCCTGTGGGCCAAGGGACTGGCCGTGGGAATGAATCTTGATGCGTCAGTCGTCGAGCCTGGCATTGGCCCCCTCGCCATTCAGGGACCCAAATCAACCCAACTTCTGACGCGGGTCATGGGAAGCGCCGTGCGCGACATCAAGTTTTTTCGATTCAAGATGATCCCCTTTGAGGGTCATGCGTTTCTGGTCGCCCGTTCCGGATGGTCTGGACAAGGCGGGTTCGAGATTTACGTTGATGATCCGACGGTCGGATGCAGATTGTATGACGCGCTCTTCGCTGCCGGTCCGGATCTCAACGTACGACCGGGCTGCCCGAATCTCGTGGAGAGAATCGAAAGCGGTTTCCTGTCATATGGCAATGACATGACAATCGAGAACAATCCATTTGAATGCGGCCTCGATCGATTTTGCCACATGGGTGCGGACACGAGGTTTCTCGCACGTTCAGCGCTTGAGAGCATACTGAAGACCGGCGGTGCAGACCGCATGCTCCGCGGCGTTGCCTTTGACGGACCGCCATGTCCGGATTGCATGGAGTGCTGGCCGATCACGATCGACGATGAAAAGGTCGGCGATATCACGTCTGCAGCGTGGTCTGTCGATCTGGATTCAAACATTGCCATCGCGATGATCGAACGACACGCCTGGGAGCCTGGAACATCGGTTATTGTTGCTGCACCCGATGGCAATCGACAGGGACGCGTTCAGATGCTCCCGTTCATCCGACGTGGATAAACTCCGTGCAGTGCCAATCCGACGGAGGTGTTCGTTACGAGATTTCGGGTAACTCTTCGACAGGTACCGTGTAGTTGACAGGCATACGACCACCGTCCGGGTAAATGACCTGACCCGTTACATACGATGCTTCGTCACTTGCCAGGAAGGAGACAATGCTGGCGACCTCCCGCGCCTCACCAACTCTTCCCATCGGCGTGCGTGACAGGATCATGCGGTAGGCTTCCTCACTTGAAAGTACGGCATCGCGTGCCATGTCGGTCATGATCGTGCCGGGGCCAACCGCATTGACACGCACATTCTGCTTCGCCAGCGATACCGCAAAAATCCTCGTCAACTGATTAATTCCGGCCTTCGATATTCCATATGCCACACTGCCCGGTATGGCGAGCAATGCCTGAACGGATGACATGTTGACGATTGCACCGCCGGATTCCTGTTTAACCATGACGCGGGCCGCTGCCTGTGTGCCGAACAGTGTGCCTTTCAGATTCACGCCAATGACCCGGTCGAAGACTTCTTCAGTGAGTTCCAGTGCACCGGCTGCCACGCCCAAACCTGCGTTGTTTACCATGATGTCAAGGCGGCCGAACCTGTCGCACGCCTCACGTACAAGACGATCAAGATCGCCCTGGCTGGAAACGTCAGAAGCAATGCCGATCGCCGTTTTTCCGGTTGGATCAATCTCTCCTGCAGCGCAATGTACCTTGTCTGCCTGCAGGTCGCCCAGAATCACGCGTGCACCTTCCGTGTGCAACAATGTGGCACATGCAAGTCCGATGCCCTGTGCCGCACCGGTCACGACAGCCGTCTTTCCCTCGTGTTTCATTTTTCTCACATACTGCTCAAGTATTTCAGTTATTGTTCAGGGTGTGACAACGATCTTGCCGCGCGCCCGTCGACTTAAAAGATCATCGAGTGCCTGCGGCGTCTCTTCGAGATCGTAAACCTGCGATACGAGCGGGTTCAGGCATCCCTCCTCAATCCAACCGAAGATTTCTTCAAACGACTGTCGGACAAGCTCCGGCTTGCGGTCGTTGTAGTTCGACCAATGGACGCCGACGACGGAAATGTTCTTGACAAGGAGAATGTTCGCGGGCGCCTTGGGAATTCTGCCTGAAGCATATCCGACCGTGAGAATGCGGCCCTCCCAGGCTACGCATCGAAGCGACTGGTCAAAGATGTCACCACCTACAGGATCGAAAATCACGTCGGCCCCGCCACCGGTAATCTCCTTGACCGTGTGACGAAACTCTCTCTGACTGTAGTCGATGAGGTAGTCTGCACCGTGATCTCGTGCCACCGCGAGTTTCTCACTGCTTCCCGCTGTCGCAATGACTTTCGCGCCGAGCGCCTTGCCAATCTCAACGGCTGCGAGTCCCACCCCACCCGATGCACCGTGCACCAGAAGCGATTCACCGGAACGCAATCCCGCGCGATCAACGAGACCGATATGTGCCGTACCGTATGCGATGGGAAGCGCTGCGGCCGTCGTTGCACTGATTGATCCCGGACGCCGAAGTGTATTGACCGACGGACAGGATACCTTTTCGGCAAATCCACCGAGACGTACGATACCGATAACCGGTTCACCGATTTTCAGCCCTTCAACGTCCTTACCCATGTCCGCAACAGTTCCGGCAACCTCCATTCCGGGGACAAACGGATGTTCCGGACGGACCTGATAAAGCCCCTGGATGATCAGCGTATCGGCAAAATTCACGCCGGTTGCCTCGACGTCGATGATGACTTCACGCGGCCCCGCCACGGGATTTTCAAATTCCTCAACGACGAGTCTGTCGGGTTTCCCCCACTCGCGACAAACGACTGCCTTCATGTGTCTTGTTCCCGTTCACACCGTGCAACCTTCAAGGTACTCATCGCCGCAAACCATGCAAATGCGACAGCCATGCCAGAAAAGACCCTGTCAACATCATCCCGACAACCGGCAACGGCGAGGTATCGAGCGTCTGACCGATGAATGTAATCAGGATGGCACCAGCACCCATCTGAAGTGCACCGGCAAGACCGGATGCCGTTCCCGCCAAAGATGGATCGACGCTGACAGCGCCCGCAAATCCGTTGGGCATGCTGAATCCATTGCCAATCGAAATCATGCCCGAGAACAAAAAGAAAAGGGGAAGCGTCAACAACCCGAACACGGTCACCACGAACATGACGGCCGCCACCGTCATGGAGATGACCGTGCCAATCGTGATCATCCGGTCGAGTGAAACTCGATCGCCAATGCGCGCAGATGTGAAATTGCCGATCATGTAACTTCCCGAAACCATGAGAAACCACCAGCCGTAGGACGAAACATCTGCGCCGTAGATATCGACAGCAACAGCCGAGGCCCCACCCAGGAAGCTGAAAAAACTGGCGGTCGTGAATGAAATCTGAAATCCGTAGCCGCGGAATCGTCGTTGACGAAGCAGGGATCTGCAACTGACCAACATCTGTCTCAGCGACGTGTGACGGCCGGCATACCGGTTTGTCTCTTCGAGATACCGATAACATGCCCAGGTAACAACAAGCCCGAAACCCGCCATGACGACAAAGATCGCCTGCCAACCCGACCACTTGTAGAGGTAACCTCCGGCGATCGGGCCGATCATCGGTACGATCACCATTGCGGCCGTGACATACGCAATCATCTGTGCCGCCCGTGCGCGATCGTAGAGATCCCTGATTATTGCACGCGAAAGCACCACACCGGCACAACCGCCGACAGCCTGTACGGAACGCCCGATCAGCAGTGGTAAGATGTCCCAGGCAAACAGGCAAAAGATCGAAGAAACGAAAAACACGCCCAGGCCCGCGAGCAATACCGGTCGTCTGCCGAATTGATCGGATAACGGTCCATAGATCAGTTGTCCCACCGCCATTCCGAGAATGAATGACGTAAGTGATATTTGTGTTGCAGCAAACGAGGTCTCGAAATCCCGTGCCATACCTGGCATTGCAGGGACCAGGGATTGCATCGCAAATGGTGCCAGCGACGCCATCAGGATCAGAACCCACAAATTGTGCTTGCTGCCTTTACGGTCAGTCATCAAAACTTTCATTCGGAACGGGATTTTGTCGCGCAGAAGAAAAAACATTTCTGCAAACGGTTGAGTCGGCTGACCAGATATTGCCTATTAGCGTTTATTGTCTCGTGCGAACAGGTCGCGGCACAGGTCCATTGTGCCATAATTGTGGTCAGACTATGAGAAGGACATGACAGAACATCTCGACCTGCAACAGGTCTATCGGGCGGGGAGTCTTGATGAGCTCCGCGAAGCCTACGACAACTGGGCCAGTTCATACGATGCCCAAATTTCCGTGGATTATGGATATTGCGGGCACGAAAGGGTTATTGCCCAAGTTCGTCCCCTTTTGTCGGACAACGCGATAATCATTGATGCAGGTGCGGGAAGCGGTCTTGTCGGCGAGGCCGCCATCGCTGCCGGATTCAAGACCATTGACGGTTTCGATCTTTCGGCAGGCATGCTTGAGATCGCCCACGCACGTGACGTCTATCGGGACCTGCGTGTTGGCGTATTAGGCGAACCACTCACGTACGGAACTGACACCTACGACGCTGCAGTCAGTGCCGGTGTCTTTACGCCTGGACATGCACCGGCGCACTCATTCAACGAGATCATACGCATCGTGTCTCCCGGCGGATTGATCTGTTTCACACTGCGACACGACGAAACCCCTCCGGGATTCCTTGAAACAATCGACGAATTGTCAGAGGCCGGGCATTGGGAGTGGTTGCATACGACCAATCCGTTTCAAACCATGCCTGACGGCGAACCGGATGTATTACATCGAATCTGGTTATTCAGGGTCCTGTAGGTGAATCTCTTCTTCATTGTGTTGACCGACATTCAGGTGCACCCACTGTATCCTTGTTGATTGGCAAAAGGGTCTGTGAGATCAGGATTGCGAATTGAAGAACAGAACATGCCCCGGCAAGAGCAGAACGACCGTTTGGCAGTCGTTTCCAAACCCGTGTGGGATCTTGCGACACGGATTTTCCACTGGCTGCTCGTGGCCCTGTTGGCCATTTGCTACATCAGTGCGGATCAGGGGCGTTTCGATGTTCACATTCCTGCCGGACAGGCACTCCTCGTTCTGATAACCGCCAGGATTGTCTGGGGATTTTGTGGCAGTGACAGCAGCAGATTCCGGAAATTCCTCAATATTCAATCGATACCTGCGTATCTCAAAACCCTGTTTCGCCGATCTCCCGATCGACATCCAGGTCACAATCCTCTCGGCGGCCTCTGGATCGTGACTTTCCTCGTCTTGCTGCTCGTACACATTGGTCTCGGACTTTTTGCAACCGACATCGACTTGCTCAATGAGGGTCCTCTTTCCTATCTCGTGAGCTTCGAGGCGGCGAGAGAAGCAGCGGAATTGCATGACCTCATGATGAACATTCTCATCTTGATGATTGTGATCCATCTGCTCGCCATACTCTTTCACCAATTCTACAAGCGAGAGAACCTCACAAAATCGATGATCACGGGAACCTCAATGCTGCACGCCGACACCGCGGCACCCGAAATGGTTCCCGTTCGCAGGGCCTTGATCGTGCTGCTTGCGTCGACTGTTGGCGTTCTTGGAACCATTGAGGTGATCACCGCTGTGTTCTGACGGCTGCTGTCAATGGTCTCACTGAAGTTAACGGGGTACACCGCGTCCCGGAGGCAACCGGATGTCGTACAAAACCGGCAGGTTGTCCGACGCGCCGTTCTCTCATCTGCATCGGGGGTGAATTGAGGTCCCGAACAGCATCGCTGCGTCAGGTGTGAGAACCAGGACCCCGACTGGGATCGATAGGGTCGGGATTTCCCTGCACACCGTGACCGGCTTGAAGCGCCGGCGCCGCCAGGATTTTTCAGCTCGATCGCGGCCAGGGGCCGGCCGTTGACGAACAGCATCACATCGGGTCGACGGTTGTTCTGTCCCTCGATCACGGTGAACTGGTTCACCGCGAGCCAATCGTTGGCCTCGATGTCCTCGAATTCGATCAACCTGGCATTGTCGCCGCCGATATTGCCATCCTCCCGGGCAACCTCGGCGGGCAGGTGCGGGTTGAAGCGCTCAAGCGCTTCGCGGAGCCGTCCGGTCAGCAGCACCTCGTCGTAGCTGCCCCGCCGGACCCTCCGGGCCAATATCCGGCCCGTGGAGCATGGCGTAGCCGAGGACGGCGTCTTCCGCCTCGCTTTCGGTGAGATTGTCCATCAGCCCGCGACGCTGCCCGTTCCCAGAACGAATCACGCATGCTCGCGGCGGAGCATCTTCTTCGCCCGAACGAACACATTAGCGACCATCACGGTTCGAACGGCCGGTACTCGATCAAGGCGGACTGGCCGAGGATGTCCACGATGGTGACCGACAGTTCCGCGCCATGGGCGTCCGTCAGCCGAAGCGGTTTGCCGAGTCGAAACGGCACCGGTTGCTGGCGCCCCTCATCGATGGCGATATTGTCGGCATACAGAAAGGTCCGGTCGGAAGTATCGCGTATTGGGTTCAGCCGTCCGCGCAGGCCAGGAAGATGCCCCGTGCTCCGCGTGAAAATTGCCGCACCACCGGATTCAAGCGGTTCGAGTTCAAGCAGAAGTCCGCCCTGATATGGCGTCCACGCTCGCTCCAGCCCAGCTGCATGCCCGGGATTGGCAGCGTAGATCGTCATCGGCAGATGCGTCGTGTAAAGGTCCAGGACCGCCTCGCCGGCGTCGTCGGTGATGGCCCGCACCCAGGTCTTGTTGGGAAAGAGTGCAAGAACCTCGACACCGACAAGAGGCTCCCCTCTGGAATGAACCGTGACCGTCGCGTCGGCGGGAACAAGCTCCAGCTTCGCAGCAGGGATGCGGAGCACCAAGCTCGAACCGTCGACCATTTCGTATTCCGGCGGCACGCCGGTGGCTTCTTCGGTTTCCTTGCGAATGATCGACACGCCGTCCCCTCGGCGCTCCATCAGGTACCTGCGATCACCCGACCCCGCCACGTCCGCGACGGGGATGCGGCCGAACACGGAAGCGATGACCTCGTTGCGAGTGGCCTGGCTGGCCTCCATGCCTTCGATGGTCATGCCGTTGGGCAGCTGGCCCGGTGAATCGATCTCCAGGCGGTCCTTGAACATCGATAGACGGATCCTCCGCGAAGACATGGAGTAATCGCGGTGCGCGACAGCGTTAACCACTGCTTCGAACACGGCAGCTCTGCTGTACTGGAAAACGTCCTCCCTTTCCGGAGTCTTGCGTGCAGAAACGCGCATATTGCGAACAACAAACTGGACTGCGTCCGCGATCTGTGCGGGAAGCGGCCCGGTGATCTCCTGCGCGTCAAACTGACCCGAAGTACGGTTCAGTCCGCGGTAATGCGTCGCCGCGATGGTTGCTTGCGGCAACCGGTCCTGCGGTGAGGAAGTGCAAAGCAGTATGCCGGCCACAGTGGCCCGATCCACGCCGGCTTCGTCTCGCGCCAACAGGCGGAGATTCCGCAACCCACGCCGTGGGTCCACCGCGCCGGCCACGCTGAGCAGCGGCTCCCAAAGGCGTTCGACAAGCGTTTCGAAGCCAGTCTCGGGCACGATCTGCTTGTCGAACCAGAGATAGCGATTCTGCGCACGATTCTGTGCCAGCCTCAGGCTCTCGTCGCTCCCAAGACGCCGCTTGGTTGCGCCAACCCGAATGAAACCGTACCCGCTCCGTTCATGGAGAGCTTCGCCGCGCGGAACTACCACCAGCACGAATGCCTTGCCATTCAGTTCCCTATGATGGACACCGATGCGCAGTGGCGGCTCGAGGGCGTCGGTGCCGGCCTCTACCAGCAGGCGATCCAGGGCGGCCATCTGTTCTCGCGACAGGCCCTGGATTGTTCCGTCGTCGGCCACCCCGCACAGCACAACACCGCCGTCGGCATTGGCGAACGCGCTCAGCTCTTCTGCGAGATCATCTCTGCGCGGACTGGTTGGTGTGTTGCCGCTGAACTCGATCTGTTTGAATTCCCAGCGGCTGTCCTCGCCCAGCAGGTGAAGTCGGCGGCGAATATCTTCGTCCAGGATCATCACGTCACTGCCCTTACAGCAGCCTCGGCCTCACGGAGACGGATTTCGCCGGACATAAGCTTTGGAAGAAGAAGGTCGCGGGTTTTGGCGAGGGTATATTCTTCCCTCCCGTTGGACATCATCCGGTCGAAAATAGGTGAGACAAGCACCGAAAAACTGTTGGTCACCGTATCGTAAGCAACAGCAATCTCTGTTGCTCCCACGATTTCAGGACGAACAGTCGGATAGGCTGCGCCGTCTGCCAGATTGGCGAGGCGTTGGATGTTCTCAGGAGCCGTAGCAGAGAGATATACGCGTGTCATGTGACGGCGATCAAGCTCTAAGAGTTTGAATCATAAGTCATTGATTTAATTGTTATTTGTTATCATGCGGTTGCTTCACGCGCCACGCGCCTGACAAGAAATCGACAGGCGGCCAATTGCGCCCAGGCCAAGGCATTGTCAAATGGTCGTTCGCCAGATCGAACAACTTCCATCCACCCGCGTCGTTCCAGGTCCGAACCCAGCAGAATTACCACATCGCCGACCCGAACCGACAACGCGACGGCGATCTCGTTCTGCGAGTGATCACAGATGCGTTTCTTGGTCTGGCCCTCTTTCTCCAACAAGCTTCCCATCGTTCGAAGAAATGCCTGGTAGGCCACATCGTCGGGTGAGAGTGCCCATACCTCACAGCTACCCTTTGAATACACGCGGCGATTGGCGATGGCATGGGCCGGTCGCGAACCAGCTTTCTCGAGATGTGTGAGGACGTTGTAGAGCTCGCGCGCTCCGGAACCGACGGAGGAGAGATGGCGTGGTTCCAGTGCGCATATTGCGGAAAGAAATTCGGAACGGCACAGTACCGCAGCGCAACAGAAAGCGGCTCGGGTACAGACCTCCACAATCTGCGCCATGCCGCGGATGTGATCGTCGTGCCAATGCGTGGCAACGACCAACTCGACTGCCTGCGCAGGGTCAACGCCAATGCGCGCCAGATAGTTCAGGGCGCTTGGTTTTCCATCTTCATCGATGCAGGAATCGACGATGACCCAGGCGTTGGTGCCAAGGTGCAGGACGATGCTTTCCCCATACCCCGGCCCGAACAGCGTCAGTTCCAGCTCTTCGGCACCCGGCGATGCATTCGACTCCGTCACGGATTGAGTGCTTGAGCCATCTTGCAAGCCCAAGCCCGAGCATCCCGAATGTCGTTCCCGGTGAGTACGGGAAGGTCGCGAAACACGATCAGGGACACACGCTTTCTGGTGCCCGACGGGGAGCGTTCGTAACCGATGACCCATCGGAAAACGCTCCCGAGACGAATCCTCTCGTTGTCAAGGTCGGAAAGGTCGGTGCGCGGGATGACTGCCTCCTCTTCTTCATAGGACGCACTGGCTGTCATGTCCATCAGACGAGCGACGAACTCACTTTCGTTGATCTCGACGACATGGCCTTCCCACTCCTGCAGGGCATGCAAACTTATCGACAGCGCCTGATGCGTACGGACGGGGAGGTCGATGATCCAGTCTGCTTCACTCTGTTCTAGGTTAGACCGTGGTTGTCCGGATATCCCGTTGGCCTTCGCGTTCTGCGTACCGCTCGCAGGCCTGCGCGGCACGATCTTTCCTGCATCTTCGCCAACGGCCGTTGCGGAAACCCTGGTATCGAGCACGCGGCGGTCCACCTGTGAAGAGGAGCTTTTCGTCTGTGTAGTTTGGGTCAGACGTTGCATCGCTCACACCCCGCCACTCGAAGTCAGTGACATGACATGATCGATGATCCCTTCGCTGCGGTTCATCGATGTCGCAAAACAGCTCTCCAAGAGTTTCATGCAGCGACGGCCGGTCCCTGCATTGCCTCCTTCGAGCGTGAAGTGATCGTTGACGTCCATGTAAACCCCCGTACGTCCTTCACCGATGCGATCGGACGGCCCCACCGTGACGTTTATCCGGTCGCCGGTTGCCCTCCCTTCGGGATTGACCTGTGACATCGTCAGGGATGACATGCCGCCGTGCTCGCCATTCGAACCCAACATGCGCCCCCATTCTCCCCAGGGATCCACCGGTGCCAGGGTCCTGCCCAGCTTGTCTCTGGCAGTCGAGCCGCCAACCGGAAAGTGCACCGTACGATTGATTCCGATTGCTGTAAGGGGGGTGTGATGGAGATGCTCGCGAAACACTCGAATCACGAGGTCATAGATGCGGATGTGGGGTGCCTGCGTGGTTTCAAAACAACATCGATCGGTGGTGACCTCCAACCGGAGCCAATCGAAGCGGAACGCTGCAACGCGCCCGTCTACAATCATCTGACCCTCGTGATCTGTCTCTGCGTGCGCCGGTAGCAGCTCATGAAGCACAAACCATGACGGCGAAAAGATCGCCGGATTGAACTTCCCGAGCAGCACGATGGAGGCACCGTCGATCTCCGGATGGATCCGCATCACACGTCCTCCCGTTACCGCTTCGGCTCCGTCAGCAGGGTCCGCAGCGCGGTCAGCACCCGACGGGGATGCTTGCGATGCATCGCCATGCCCAGCCAGTAGGCCGCCTCCTCGCGTCCCATCGCCTCAATCCCTTCCGCCACCGCGCCCGACAGGACATCCAGACGCGGGCGGCAGGAGTCGAATATCGTCGTGACCGTCATCGCTCGCTTGCCCCGCCCGCGTTCAAATCCGTCCTGCAGTCGATTTCGGCCTTCCTGAATCGCCTGAAGCCGCCAGGCTCGAAGCCCGGCATGTCTCGGTTGGCAACCAACCGGCAGATCGTACGGTCCTTGTCCTTCAGGTAATCCGCCACTCCGCGCACAGTCCAGACTTCACCCATGACATCACCGGCGGTCATCGTCGTTCCGACCTTGTACAAGTGCTTCCAGCATGCCCCGAAAATAGGTCAAATCAGGCAAAGTTGCCCACACTAGCGGCAGCATTGACTCGCGCTCTCCACCTGATGGAGCCGTTGTGCAAACCGTGGAACCAGAACTTCGTACCGCCGCGCATGGTAATTCGGGCACAGTACCACCTGCACGTCCCTGTTCGCAGCGTCTTGAAGCCGATTTCAGCGGTGACGTGATCACCTCCAACACCGCTTACCTGCTGCCCGGCCTGGCGGCGCAGACGGCGGGCTGTTCGAGGCCATCGCCGGGTGTTTCAGAGATCACGCGACATATGGATCAAGCTCTAAGGCATTGTCGTGTAAAGGAAAACGTCCGGTAGAGACCGACCAGTTCGATTTCGCTCTGTGTACTATCGCTGCGTCAGGTTTGTCGCGCCCTTATGCAGGTTTGGATTCAGTGCGTATGTTCTGCACGGAAATTCTTGTGACAATAGGCACATCCGTCGGATCCGAGGCTTTGAAATGCATGCTCGAGTTCTGCCAGATCATCGTGACGGATGGCAGCCAGTACTAACTCGGCTTTATGTGCGAACAGGTTGACGGTGTTGGTGAATTCGTCCCGATTCTGCCATATTGCCGGAAGTGCTTTGGAATCATCAAAGTTGTCCGACCCTGTGCCTTCAGGAAACAGATCGTGAAGTCTCAGAGCAGCGAAATGGAGTACCCTTGCAGCTTCCTCTGCGTCTTCCCTGGTGTTGCGTTCCTGCAGGTATCCCCTCAGGACACGCATCGTGCCAGCGAACGTCTTCATGGTCGCACTTCGTTCAGCAAGCACCTGTCGTTCTTCATCAATCTCTTCCGACATACCGTGGGTGACAAAAACCCCAAAACTCAAGACTATCGCGAGAACGCCCAACAGAACGAAGGGCCTGGCATCTTTCAGTTTCATGATCCTGCTCCAGCCGCCAATGAATCGCGACGAACACTGAATAGTAACTCCGACTGCGGGTTTCCATTCATGTTCGACCACGAATTGAGTTTAGCACATTTCGCTCCTGGCCGCTGCAAGGGTCGGATATCGTCGCCCCTTCCCGGTGAAAAGCCGCAAGCGCCGTGAACTGAATGCGCACCGAACACTCGGAATTCGGTCAACCAAGAGCGATAACGGTTTGCATGTCATTCGGATCAATTCCGGCCACCACATTCGGTTTCTTCATCGCGTCGCGCCGGAACGGCTCACCCAGTTCCTGATTCAACAACACCTCTATGAATGTCGTGATACCCTCACGTTGCAGTTCGCAACTCTCCCGCAG
Source organism: Alphaproteobacteria bacterium (assembly GCA_965200745.1). Lineage (GTDB taxonomy): Bacteria > Pseudomonadota > Alphaproteobacteria > SP197 > SP197 > SP197. The sequence goes on along the minus strand of CBDAUZ010000001.1, from coordinate 1,001,717 downwards.
CGCCGAGGTGAATGAATCCATCGTGGAGACCTGAACGCCGCGCAAACCGCACCCGTCTGCCACTTTTGCGTACGAAAGGTTCGGGTTGAGCTCGGTTCCGACAAAATTGTTGTCGTACCACAGCGTCGTGTTCCGCTTTTCCGCACCCCACTGATAGTTCCGGAAGACGACCATCGTGATTGCCGGCCAGCCGTCCCGACCGATGGAGGTCATTTCGTTCATGGAGATGCCAAAAGCGCCGTCACCGGCGAAACCGACAACCGGAACATCCGGACATCCGATTTTCGCACCCATGATTGCGGGAAACCCGTATCCGCACGGTCCGAACAGACCTGGCGCGAGGTATTTTCGGCCTTCCTCAAACGTTGGATAGGCATTGCCGATCGCACAATTGTTGCCAATATCGGTCGAAATGATGGCGTTTTCCGGCAATCCTGCCTGAATCGCACGCCACGCCATACGCGCCGACATCCGTTGAGGTTCCCGTTCACGCGCCTCCCTGTTCCATGATGTCCCGGGATCATCGTCTTCGTGATCGATACTCGACAATTCCTGTAGCCAGGCAGATCGTGTCTGGTGGATAACGGACTTTCTGATTGCGCGTTCCGCGTCGCCTGCAGTGGGTTCCAGCGCCGTCAGCAACTGTTGCGCAACGATTTTCGCATCACCGCAGATCCCGACGGAAACCGGTTTGGTCAACGCGATTCTGTCGGGGTTGATATCGACCTGAATGATTGCAGCGTCTTTCGGCCAATAGTCGATTCCGTAACCCGGAAGTGTGGAAAACGGGTTCAGTCGTGTCCCGAGAGCGAGAACGACATCCGCTTGCCTGATCAACTTCATTGCTGCCTTGGATCCGTTGTATCCAAGCGGCCCGACCGCGAGAGGGTGTGACCCGGGGAAGCTGTCGTTGTGCTGATAGCCCGAACAGACAGGGGCATCGAGTCTTTCCGCCAGGTGCTGACACGCGGGAATGGCATCACCGATTACAACACCGGCCCCCGAAAGAATGACCGGAAACCGTGCTTCCGAAAGCAACTGTGCCGCCCGTTCAATGGACTTTTCTCCGCCGCCTTGCGACTCAAGGGCGACAATGGGCGGAAGCTCAATATCAATTTCCTGCGTCCAGAGATCCCGTGGAACATTGATCTGTGCCGGTGCGGACCGACGCAGGGCGTTCTCGATGACCCGGTTCAAGACCTCGGCGATACGGGATGCATCCCGCACCTCTTCCTGGTAGCTCACCATGTCCTCGAACAGGGCCATTTGCGGAACTTCCTGGAACCCGCCCTGGCCGATGGTCTTGTTTGCCGCCTGCGGTGTCACGAGAAGCATGGGCGTGTGGTTCCAGTAGGCCGTCTTGACCGGCGTCACAAGGTTCGTGATACCCGGGCCGTTCTGGCCGATGCACATTGCAATACGACCGGTCGCACGGGTAAACCCGTCACACATGAACCCGGCATTACTCTCGTGCGCCACGTCCCAGAATGTGATGCCAGCCCTGGGAAAGAGATCCGAGATCGGCATGAACGCAGAACCGATGATCCCGAAACAGTGTTCGATGCCGTGGTTTTGAAGAACCTTCACAAAGGCTTCCTCGGTTGTCATCCGCATGGCGTGTTTCCCTTTCCTCGCAGCTTTGACGGCATGCTGCTATTCCTGACAAGTCTTGACAATGACTCTGCCGTTTTCAGGAATCTGAATAGATCAAATCGTTGCGGGTTTCACGTCTCATTCCGCAAGAAAAGTGGTATCCACGCATCGCCTCCTTGCAGAGTCGACGTACCCGGTGCTGCAGGTGCAGCGAAGTCCGGACCATGTGCATCGGCCGTGACAACGCAATCTGCGTTTCCATGATGACCTCAATGGGAGTCCGGACATGACGGATGCGATTTTGGCGCTTAACTGCGGTTCATCGTCCGTGAAATTCGCGGTATTCGATATCGAACTGTGTGAAAGGTACCGCGGGCAGGTCGAGAACATTGCGCGTGATCAGGTTCCGCAACTTGTCATCGATCATGATCGATCAGAATCAATACCGTCCGGTTACACCAGTCATGCAGAAATCATTCACTGGATCGTCGTTGAACTGATCCCGAGATTGTCTGATACGGTTGTGGCGGCCGGTCACCGCGTCGTTCATGGTGGAACGGAATTTTCGCAACCCGTCGTGATAACGCCGGACGTTCGTGGCCGGATCTCCGACATGATTGCGCTGGCTCCGTCACACCAGCCGCACAATCTTGCGGGCATCGATGCCGTCAACACAGCCATGCCGGGAGCGACAGCTGTCGCCTGTTTCGACACGGCGTTTCATCGCAGCATACCTGAACACCGTCAGATCATGGCGTTACCGCAGAAATTCACACGCCAGGGCCTTCGTCGTTTCGGATTTCACGGACTTGCTTGCGAATCCATCCTTTCGCGATTTTCCGATGTCACCGGGGTGACATGTGGCGTGCGACAGGTGGTCTGCCATCTGGGTAACGGTTGCAGCGTCACGGGTATCGAACAAGGCAGGTCGCGTTCAAACACCATGGGATTCACACCGCTGGATGGGCTTGTCATGGGCCGCCGGCCGGGTCATCTCGACCCTGGCGCCGTACTGTGGCTGATTAAGGAACACCATGGTGATGTCGACGCGGTTGACCGACTCTTCAATCAGGAATCGGGATTGAAAGGGGTTTCCGATCTTTCGTCCGACATGCGGGTACTGTTGAATTCGGATTCAAAAAACGCGCGTCTCGCAATCTCGATGTTCGTGGACAGACTGGTGCAGGAGATCGGTTCAACCGTTGCCGCACTGGGTGGAGTCGATCAGCTCATCTTTTCCGGCGGTATTGGTGAAAACGCTGCACCGATCCGCGCTGCGGTTCTGTCACATCTGGAATGGATTGGATTTCAGACGGATCCGCAGGCGAACACACACAACGCTTCCACGATAACAACGGTCAACTCCAATCCTTCCGCTCACGTCATACCCGCCGATGAGGAATTCGTGATCGCGCGCGCAACAGCAGAACTCTGGCGCACCGCAACGGGTGCATCATCCTCCGTTTGACGCACTTCCGGGCCAGGATTCGCTGTCTTTATAGGGGAACCACCAGAAGTCGGCAGGCTTGTTCTCATGGTCTATCATCGAAAGTTTGGAGTGCCGGAACTGTTCAAGTCCCTCACTGCCCAGCTGACGACCCGTGCCTGACATCTTGCGACCACCGAACGGACCAGCGTCGTTATCGAGAAGTGCGGTTGAATTGATCCATGTCATTCCGGCTTCGAGTTCATTGATCGAACGCATGGTTTCAGCGAGATTGTTTGTGAAGACAAATGAACCGAGGCCGTACTTCGAGTTGTTTGCGTGTTCGAGAGCCTCGTCGAAGCTCCCGACCCTGCACACCGGCAGAACGGGTCCGAATGTCTCGTTGTTCATGATTTCCATATCCGGCGTACAGTCCGCAAGAACCGTCGCATCGCAGTAGAACCCCCGATTGAATCCATCGGGACGACCGCCGCCGGTTGTTACGCGTGCGCCCGCGTCGATTGCACGGGCCAGCATTCCCTCGTACCTGTCCCGTTCGCGCTGCGCTGCCATCGGACCCATGTCAACCTTGTCAAGTCCGTTGCCTATTCGCAATCCGCGTGCCAGTCGTGTCACCTCATCAACGAAAACGTCATGGACCTTCTCATGGACATAGAAACGCTCGGCTGCAGCACACACCTGCCCGCAATTGAGATAGGCACCGAACACCGCGCCCTGTGTTGCCATCGACATGTCGGCCGACGGCATGACAAGGAACGGATCGTTACCGCTCGCTTCGATGAGGCACCTCTTGAATGTACCGGCACAGGCTTGCGAGACAGCCTGACCTGCCGCGATGGAACCTGTGAAGGCGATACCATCCACCTGGTGATGACCGACCAGTGCCTTTCCGGTTCTCAAGGCGCCAGTGACGCACTGGACAAGACCCTTGGGGAGATGATCAAAACATTCCATCATCATCAACGATGAAAGACTGGTCAGCTCAGATGGCTTGAGGATTACAGCATTTCCCGCACCAAGCGCCGCGCCAGCTTCCCACGCAAACAGGACATAGGGAAAATTGAAGGGGAGGATGATGCCCACAACACCGAGCGGATGCTTCGTGACCACGTGGAAATCACCGTCGACAACCGGGCCCACAACGCGACCAGCTTCATGGCGCGACACTTCGGCGTAGTAATCAAATGCTGTTGCGGTCCATTCAACTTCGTCGGCAGATTCCTTGTATGGTTTCCCCATTTCCCGGGTCATCGCCTCGGCAAGGCGTGCGGTATTTTCACGGAACCTTCGTGCGACTTCATGCAATTCTTCCGACCTCTTGAGGCCGTTCATGCGATTCCAGACCTTTTGTGCTTCCCGTGCATGTTGAACCGCGACATCGACCTCTTCGGGACTCGTCGACGCGAGCTCGCCGTTCACATCCTCGGTCGCGGGATCAATCGCATCAAACCCTTCGGACGCAGAACTTCTGATCAGTGAACCGTCTATGAAATTGTGACCAGAGATGCTCTTGAAGGTTTCGAGACACTGCATGACTGTTCCCTCCTGGTTCCCGAAAAATCGTGGCAAGTTTCCGCTGTTTTCCCATGACGCGCAACACACGCATCCGTTTCAATCCCACATCGTGTGCAGTTTGGTTTGCGACAATCACGTCAAGACTTGAACGCGGTATACAACAGGCCGGTTCTTCACGGTATGCGCACGACATTCAGGGAAGACGTGGCCGGTAGAGACGATGATCAGCCGCTCTGCAGTTTCAGGTTTCTGATGCACAAGTGACGATACGTCCCTTCGTGACCGGAATTCTGATTGGCACGCCAACAGCTGTCATCCATCCTGCGATCTGTTCATTTGCAGGTTGTATGGTGGTTTCATTCCGTGCACCGCTTCATGCAGGACGGAGCAGCAGCAGGCGCTGTTCCTGCATGACCGGTCAAGAATCATGTGACAGGAGCCGAATGTGACGCTTCACGAGCCTTCATCAGACGCCGACCCGGATCATCCCGGATTTCGGCCACTCAACGGATATTCAGACCGGATCTCGGTTCGTCCCGGTGAAACCATCTCGTTCTGTGTCAGTTGTGACGGTGTGCAAGAGTACACCGCCCGCATGTTGCGGATCATCTGTGCGGACGACAATCCGGCAGGTGCACCGTTTCGTTCCGAAGATGTAACCTGTGATATCAACGGTTCCCATCCCGGGGAAACACAACAGATCCATGCAGGCTCATTTGTAAGGGTACCTGCCAATCCCGGTTTCAGACTTGCCGACGGTTTTACGTTCCAGGCTCTCGTCATGCCAACCACGCCAGGGAACGGCCGGCAAGCCATCATCGGAAACTGGTCCGAGACTGGCCACACCGGTGCCAGCCTGGTGATCTGTGATGATGGTGCAGCCGGTGTCGTGGCAGGCGATGGTCAGGTGGATATGTGGATCTCGACCGGTGTTCCGCTTGCAGAAAATGCCTGGTACCGGATTGCTGCAAGTTATTGTGCAGAAAGTGGCAGGGTTCGCGTTCTGCAGTTGCCCCTTTTCGGCGGCAAAGAGGAAGAAAGGACGGCAACCGCCTTGCTGACTCCCCGATGGCGGGACGATCCGTTTCTCGTCGCCGCGTGGAACTTCAGACATCCGGATGGACGCGGAAGGGCCGGCGGACACTTCAATGGACGAATTGAAGCACCCCGGGTTCTGCGCAAGCCTGTCGGTCCCGACAAGACACTTGCTGCTGCGTTGCACAACGGCGCGATCAGCGAACAGGATGATGTGGTCGCGGCCTGGGATTTCTCACGGGATATCTCCGGTTTGCGCGTGTCTGATGTGTCGGGATCCCGACTGCACGGCGAAATCGTGAACCTGCCGACACGCGGCGTTCGTGGCGCCCACTGGACAGGTCATGAGATGTGCTGGCGACACGCACCACATGAATACGGTGCCATACATTTTCACGAAGACGATATCCATGACGCGGGATGGAAGATCAGTCATCGCTGGACCGTGCCAGAAGGGACGCGAAGCGGGATTTATGCGCTTCATCTCACCGTCCGCAACGCCGAGGAATTCATCCCGTTCGCTGTTCCGCCAACACGCGGCAAACCGCAATCGGATATCTGTTTCCTGATGCCCACGGCAACCTACATGGCCTACGCAAATTCGGGGCGCCACTTTCGTAACGACACTGTGGAAATGAAACAGGGTCGGGCGTCGGTCATGACCCGAGCAGACTGCTTTCTTCAGACACACGGTGAATACGGTCTTTCAACGTACGATACACATGTCGACGGAAGTGGTGTGAGTGTCTCGTCGAGACTGCGCCCCATACTCAACTTGCGGCCGCGAACACGGGTCTGGGGATTGGTCGCCGATACACATCTGACCAGTTGGCTCGAGCATTGCGGTTTCGCGCACGACGTGGTGACGGATGAAGAGTTGCATTCCGAAGGCGCAAGCGTGTTCGACGGTTATCGCGTGGTCATGACGGGAACACATCCGGAATACTACACGCGTGAGATGCTCGACGGTCTCGAAACCTGGGTCAAACAGGGCGGTCGCCTGATCTATTCCGGTGCAAACGGATTCTATTGGCGGATCGCGTTTCACAAGGAAACGCCCGGCGTCATCGAGTGTCGAAAGACCGAAGGCGGAACCCGGTCATGGGTTTCCGGCGCTGGGGAATCTTTCATGAGTTTCACTGGCGAATACGGCGGGCTCTGGCGACGCAGCGGACGCACGCCGCAACAGTTGACCGGTATCGGATTCACCGCACAGGGTTTCGATCGCTCAAGCTTCTACAGACGAACACGCCAGTCCCGTGATCCACGCGTGAAATTCATTTTCGACGGTCTTGAAGACGAGATCATCGGGAATTTCGGATTGGTCGGCGGCGGCGCAGCCGGACTGGAACTGGACCGCGCGGACCGGAATCTTGGCACACCGCCGCATGCACTTGTCGTTGCACAGTCCGAGGCACACAGCGACGGAATGCTGGTCGTTCTTGAGGAATTGACATCAAATCAACCGGTTATCGGCGATGATCATCCGAAGGTCCATGCAGACATGACGTTTTTCGAAAACGAAAACGGCGGTGCCGTGTTTTCTACCGGATCAATCGCTTTCTGCTCTTCGTTGCCGTGCAACGGTTACGACAACAATGTTGCAAGACTGATGCGAAATGTTGTCGAACGTTTCCTGGACCCCGCGCCATTCACCGACTTTGACGCCTCACGCCCATCTGCCTATCCATCGGCCTGAACTGTGTGTCGGGTTGCAGTGAAGCAACCCGATCAGCGCAATTTCAGGAACCTTGCGATTGCTGTTGGTGGTTGTCCCACCATTCTGACCAGGATTCGTGGTCTGGACCCGTACGCTCCCCGGTAATGTTGCGCAATGACCAGGATGCAAACCAACGCACATCCTGGGACTCATCCAGCAATGCGTCGATCAGTTCGGGTACGGCACGCCAGTCACCAATTCGTCCCAATGACCATGCCGATTCCCAACGAACCCTGTCATATGAATCATGGAGCGCATCGATCAATGCCGGTATGGCACTCTCACTGCCGACGGATCCGAGTGCTGCAGCTGCACCGACGCGAATGGAATCCCTGGGTTCATTCAAGGCAGGCAGTATGCTCTCATCACCCCAGGCCATCGCCATGACTTCGCACAGATGTTCAATGAATCCATCGGGCTGTTCCAGCGCATCAAGAAACGGGGCGTTTTCAGGAGTTTCGTACCCAAGATTGATACTGATCTGGAACGGTCTTTCGATAGTCGACTGGAATTCGCTGACAACAGTCGCACCCGTGGAATCCTCGATCTCAACCACGCCGGCAATGTCGGCGCCGGTGTAGAGAAACGCGCGTTCCGGTTCAAAGTACAGGCGCCCTGTCGCACGCCCCTGTACGGTAACCCTGACAATCGGCCGATCGACGCCGGAGGTTTCCATGTCGATATCAGCGGCGAAAAGAATGTCCTCGACATAGTCACGAACCGGGAGTTCGTAGTTCTCGAGCCTCGTCAGTTCTATTGAAGAGGGTTTGCGAAAATCGAATGTCTGTTCGACCTCGATGAGTACCGCTTCAGGAAGCTGCTGTGCGTTAGTCGCTGTCGCAATCAGAAAAAATGCCGGAATCGATATCGACGCGATCAGATTCCTTGTCGTCAGGCCTGGAACTGAACGACGGAACCACATCGCACCTGCCTCCTGTCAATTCTCTGCGTTGACGGCAAACCCGGAACGCGATGCCAGCCAGTCGCGAAGAGCGGTTTCTGCCCCGTTCAATTCCTCGTCGGACAACATGTTCTTCAGGAGTTCCAAATTCTCCCGTCCGCCCCGGTTTCCTGCTTCAGCTGCAAGGGAAAGCCAGCGATATGCCTCTGTTATACTCGGAGGTTCCTGTTGAAGCAGCAAGACGCCCAGTATCGCCATGCCATCGGGTTCTCCACCCATCGCGGAACGTGACAGCCAGAATAACGCCTTCCTTGCATCTACCGGTCCTCCCCTGCCGTTCAGCATCATCACGGCGAGCCTGACCTGTGCGCGGTGATGATCCTGCTCGGCCGCCATCGCATAGAGTTCCCGCGCCCTTTCCGGGTTCTTCTGCACGTCCTGCGGATCGATTTCGATGAATCCGGTGGCTGTACCAGTCTCCCGCGCATAACCGAGCAGGTACTGTGCCTCGGCATTGCCCGCATTGGCCTGTTCCTCATACCATGCCATCGTCTCTACGAATGTTTCGGGAACGTCATCCGCCGCCACGCTGCCAACTGACGCACCAAGAAACAGCAATACGGCTCTAGCAAGCCCGATGCGTACCCATCGAGCGGACCCATCAGTCACTGGCAAGTTCTCCTGATATTGCTGCTGCAGGACTGGGATGGTCCCGGGTGTCGAGTACTGAAATTTCAGGCACGTGCGAATTGCTGGGAGTGACCTTATTCCATCATCACGTGGCGAAAAACAAGGTATCCAAGATCTGTTTGCATGAGTAAGGGGAGTACTTGTCGCTGTAAACAGTTCAATTGTCTGTTTTGACTGACAAACTTGTCTGTTCAACCGTCGAACGGGTGAAAATGTTTACCAAATCCGCACATGGGACGGTTCAGGTCGCACCTCGAACCAATGTAACACCTGTCCGGTTCGCTGCGCGTTGTTGAACCATGGTGACGGTCCCGGTTTTTCCGTTCCGATCGTCCGTTTCTGGCGCGTATCCGGATTTGTCACCCGGGATCGACGACGTATGTCGTCATCCTGTCAGGAATTTTCAGAGATATCCTGCAGCAGCAACCTGATCGCGTCGTCGAGACCGATTTCACCGGCTATGACCCGTGTCCCCAACAGGGGCAGTATTTCGCTTTCCGCTGCATTCCTTGCAACAAGGGTAACAGCAGCATCGACAACAAATCGGTAACGTTTCTGGCGTTCGACACCATTCCCTGCCTGTCGGTTTTCGTTTGCCAGTGACAGAATTGTCTCAGCGAGTTGATCGATGCCGTCGTTGCGGATTGCACTTGTTTTGCACACATGCCGCGCAGTTCCGATTCCGTACGACAGGGCTGTTCGCAAGTCATTGTACATTTCTTCGGCGTAAAGCAGGTCCGACTTGTTGATAACGACGATGTCTGCAAGGTCCTGAACACCGGACTTGGCCGCCTGAATGCCATCACCGGCACCTGGCATTGCAACGAAGACGCTGATCTCCGCAAGTCTCGTGATGTCCCGTTCCATCTGTCCGACACCCACTGTTTCGACAATGACAACATCGAGGCCTGATGCTTCAAGGATGTCGATCATCATGGCTGTCGACAGTGCGAGGCCACCGAGATGACCGCGCGTTGCGACGCTGCGCACGAACACACCGTCGTCGCCGGAATGATCCTGCAAGCGAATGCGATCACCAAGTAACGCACCACCGCCGTTGTCACTGGAGGGGTCAACCGCAACAACACCGACAGTGAGATCTTTTCGACGGTACGACCGCACAAGTGCACCCACGAGCGTGGATTTGCCAACACCGGGCGCACCGGTCACACCGACAACGCAGGCACGTATCGCCAACCGCGAACGCAACCGGTCAATGGCATCGAACAGGGGCGTGACATCAGGGCCGCCGTTTTCGGCGACCGTCATTGCGCGTGCTATGTCCTTGCGTGTCGGGCTTTTCAGCACGCTGACCCAGCCTTCACTCGTCAATGACTTATGTTTCATGGATGTGAAGAATAGGATGTCGAACCCAAGTCACAAGATACTTGTTGATTGCCCAGCCGGAAGAAGTACATCACCCATGGTTCCTCAAACATGAATGCACTTGAACTTATCGGCGTCTCCGGCACGGACGCAAATTACGCACCCGCAACAGATGTGCATTTGAACGTCACATCAGGCGAATTCCTTGTGTTGCTCGGCATGCCCGGGTCTGGTCGTTCGAGTTTGTTGCGGGTTGTCGCAGGTTTTGGTGAACTGACACGCGGCACAATCGTCTACAATGGCCGTGATCTATCAGGGACCCCGCCGCATCGACGACCCTTCACCCTGCTGACCGAACAACCGTCGTTGTTCCCGCACAAGAATGTCGCGGGAAACGTTGCCTACGGACTGCGACGGACCGGCACGGCAGGCGCCGAACTTCGGATCAAACGCGCACTTGACATTGTTGATTGCGCCGACCTTGCAGACGCATGGCCGCGTCAACTTACGTCCGCGCAGCATCAGTTGATCGCTCTGGCTCGGGCGCTCGCGGTCGAACCCGCGATCTTGCTTGTCGCAAATGCCCTGAACCGACTTGACCCGCTCCGTGAAGACCGCGTCTTGACACGTCTTCGCGCACTCCAGCGAAACGTCGGCATGACACTTGTTCTTGCAACCAGCGACAGCGACGTGGCGATGGCGCATGCTGATCGCATAGCTGTGATGAATGAAGGGTCGGTCATTGAGACCGGTCGCCCGGACAGGTTGTACGAATTCCCCGAAACGGCGACCGCAGCGGCGATGACGGGTCCGATCAACATCCTGTCGCCTGATGCGGCCTCCAGGCTATCCGATATGCCGACAATCGGCCCCAACCAGGTCTGTGCATTGCGGCCCGAAGACATAACGCTCTACTCGACCAGGCCGACGTCAGGAATATCGGCGTCTATCGGCAGGGTGACAGGAACGACACGCACGGCGCGCGGTACGATGGTGCGTGCAATGCTCGACGATACCGGCGAGACAATTCTGGCCCGGCTTGATACCCGACGGCAGGACAGTGACACCTTTTCAACGGATTCCGTTGTCTGGTGTTCCTGGCGACCAGGGTCAATTCGCATTCTGCGATCCTGATTCTCAAGACACACAGTCAATACGGAGACTTTCATGAGTAGTGGGAAAACTATTGTCTTCTTTCCGGAAGCCGCATTCGGGCCGGCACTCAACTCGGTGGCAATCGCCCAGGTATGCCGCGATATGGGTCATCGTGCGGTGTTTGTTGCCGATGCCGGATTCGGGGGCGTATTCGAAGGTTATGGTTTTGAGGAACGATTGATATCCATGTCCGAACCGATGGAACCAGAAGCCATGGCACGATACTGGTCGGATTTCATCAACGGACAGATCCCCAATTTCAAGACTCCGCCGATTGAACAACTGTCCACCTATATCAAGGCTTGTTGGGAGGCGATTGTCGAAACGGCCGTGTGGGCCGAGAAGGACCTCCCGCAGGCCCTGGACGAGATCAAGCCTGACCTGATCTGTGTTGACAATGTCGTCCTGTTTCCGGCGATCAAACGATACGGTGTGCCATGGGTTCGCATCATCTCCTGCAGCGAAAACGAGGTCGAAGATCCGGACATTCCACCGCATCTTTCCGGATGCCGCGAAGATGATCCGGACGGATTTGCAAGATTCCGCTCACGATTCGAGGAAGAGATTGCGCCAATTCATGCCTTGTTCAATTCGTTTCTCGTGGTGTGCGGGGAGAAACCCTATCCCTTGGGCCAGTTCTTCGAGACGTCACCCTGGCTCAATCTTCTCCATTATCCGAAACCGCTGGCATTCAATCGACGCCACCCTCTCGACCCTGAAAAGTACATCTATCTTGAAGGCTGTGTCCGAACGGATGACACCTACACGATTCCCGAGTTTCGCAACGAGGGCCCGCTTGTCTATGTCAGCTTCGGAAGTCTGGGTTCTGGCGATACCGAACTCATGAAACGGCTGATCGCAACGCTCGGGCGCATGCCCGTTCGGGTTCTCGTCAATGTCGGGGATTATCTTGATGACTACGACGCGTTTCCCGACAACTGTCATGTCGATACCTGGTTTCCGCAGCCGTCGGTAATCGACCAGGTCGATGCTGTCATACATCACGGCGGAAACAACAGTTTCAACGAATGTCTGTATTTCGGCAAACCTGCGCTCGTCATGCCGTATTGCTGGGATGGTCATGACAACGCAACCCATCTCGACGAACGCGGATACGGCATCGCAATGAACCGCTATGAATGGACCGATACGGAACTGGAGAACGCCGTAAACCGAATGTTGCAGGATGACGCAATGAAGGCGCGGTTACAGGAGCTTTCCGTGCACATGCAGGCGAGCGACGGGAAGCGTGTCGGCGCCGAAGCGCTCGACAGTCTGCTTTCGGAATCCGGACGTCGATGAGCGATGCGTTTCCATTGACCGTCGCTGTCCTGAAACATGCAGACAGGATCAGTGCGGACTCCCTTGTCGATTGGGGGCCAGTCGAGAATCCGATCGGTGAGCCGGTTTCGCACACATCAGGAAAACTCCTGATCGGCGGCAGCGGCACGGTACCCGAAGCAGGGTACTGGCGATGCAGTCCCGGTGTCTGGCGTTGTGTTGTCGATCGCACGGAGTTTTGTCACTTTCTTCACGGCAACTGTCACTACGAACCCGACAGTGGTGATCCGATCCACGTGACCAGCGGCGACACGATCTGGTTCCCCGCTGGCTGGCGTGGCCGCTGTACGGTGGTCGAGACGGTTGCAAAAGTTTACGTCATCCTGTGAAATAAGAGTTGGAAACGATGTTGCAACGATTTGTCGTCCCGTTCCTTCTTTCGACCGTACTCACACTTCCGGTACATGTTCACGCTGCTGATGCGGACGAGATCGAGATCGCATTGCGCGCCTGGGTCGAAAAACACATCGACAACATACTGTTACATGCCGGTTTCAACCCGGAACGTCGCACCGTTGAATACAGGATCGAAACGGTCAGTATCGATGCGCAGAGCATTGTCTTGCGTACGCCCGTCACCGTTCAATCAGACGTCAGCGCTGCATTCGAGATTGACGCCATGCAGTTTGAGTGCCAGGTGCGCGATTCCGAGACCTGTGAAATGACAATCGCCTATCCCGCATCAATCAGAATTTCCTACGTCGACGACAGGAAAATGGATGTCAAGATGACCCTGTCTGCCAGCAAGACAGGTATGCTCGACGTATTCAACCAGCTTTGGGAGAGCAATGAATTTCGTGCAACTGACGTTACAGTCAGGATCGAGGAAGACCGGCATCCGCACATGGTCGTCCATTTTCAGAGCCTGACGTTATCGAGTGTTCAGGTCCCTGCACAGGATAAGAAACGCACCATCAGCGGACGACTTGATGCCACCGGTATCGAGGTTGGCTGGGGCTTTGTGATCGACATGAACATTGATGAGGTCAATCACGTCTATCAAACACACGCGCTCGACCCGAATGTTCACGAAATCCTGACCAACTACAACAACGCCCTGGGTTTTGAACTCGTGGAATCAGACGAACTGACTGGTGAAGCGCGGGCCATTCTCCGAAACTTCGTTCACCAGGTTCGCGCCCACCAGCCACTTGTCGGTGATTACTCCAGCAACACATCGATCAGAAATCTCGACGTCCATGCAGAAGGTGAAACCCTGTTTCTCCACGAGATACAGCTCGCCCTGGAGGGAAAGGGCTTGTCGGGAAACGACGGCAACATGTCCGTGAAACTTGGTATGTCGGCCCCTTCGCAAGACATGTTTCCCACGGAGGTTGTCCTGGATTTCGCGCTGCACAACGTACCATTTGCCGGCATCTTCAGCGAGGCACTTGCGATCCTCGCGACGTTGGCGACGGAGGACGAACCGTCACCGTCTGCGGTGGATCGTCAATTGGCACGCAGCGGTGCCAATGTCAAAGGATCGATATTGGGCAGCGGATCCGAGATCTTGATCAACGAAGTCCGCTATGAATCAAGTCCTGTCAACGGCGAAGCACATGGCGCATTTCGTGCGGACAGCCGTTCCATCACAGGATACGTCGGGTCGTTTCGTATCGAGATCGAGAAGCTTGACGCAGTGATCGGGAGGCTGCAGGCGCATGTCATGGACGGGGAACCTTCCCATGAAGTGTTCGGGTTACTCGCTTTGCTGGTTGTGCTCAAGGAGCATGCCATTACCGATGTCACGGTCGACGGCCAAAGACATGCCTTCAACGTCGACTTGCGGGAAGATGGCACCACCCTGATCAACAATAACGACCTTTCGGGTCTGCTCAAATTGATCCGGGTTCGGTGATCACGTGATGCAGGTTATTCATTTTGCGTCTGGTTTCGCACCTTTGCCTCACGGTGAAACACGTAGACACCGGATGCCACGATGATTGCTGCGCCAACGATGGTCATGGCGTCCGGAATTTCCTGAAACACGATCAGTCCGGCAAGCAAGGCCATGACGATGTGTGCGAATGTAAACGGCGCCAGGACAGACACGGGTGCGTTTCTGAACGCCAGAATCAGCGTAAAATGGCCAGCGGTTGCACAGGCTCCGAGCATCGCAAGTGATGCCCAGTCGAATGCGCTGAGTGGTCCCCAGCTCCCCGGAATGACGACGACAAGCACGGACAGAATGATTGCGCCGGTGATGTTGCTGTAGGCGATGCTGGTCTGCGCCGTATCGTATCGATTGGCCAAGCGTGTCAGAACATTGTAGCCGGCCATTGCCGCCGCAACACCGACAGGAATGAAATACGCCCAATGGCGTTCGTCGAAATCGGGCCGAAGGGCGATCAGAACGCCCACAAAACCGATGGTAATGGCCGTCCACCTCCGTGCGCCAACGCGTTCACCGAGCACCGGAATGGCCAGTGCCGTGGTCAGGAAAGGTGCGGCAAAACCGATGACGACGGCGTCCACGAGTGGTATGTACTTGATTGCGGTAAAGAACCCGACCGTCATTGAAATGAGTAACGCGGACCGACTGAGTTGCAGTAACGGTCGTCGCGACCGAAACGCCTGACACAAGCGCCTCGGTGGTATCAGCAACGGCAGAAGCAGGATCGAGAAGATGTACCGGCCCCATGCGACTTGCAGGACCGGACTGGCTTCGATCAGCAACTTTGCCAGGGTGTCGAGTGCGACAAAAAACAGTGTTGAAACGAGTGTGAGAAGAATTCCGCGCGGGATGTTGTCCACGAAATTCTCCCTGTCATACGCGGTTGTTGATCATCATTACCCTATCGACTGTTTCGTGTAGATAGCCAAGGCACAACGAACCCTCGTACACCTTGAACAACAGTATCCACGCTTCAAAAACAGGCATTCTGGGCAAAACTGGCAGACCATGAATTCGACAAACATGACAAACGCGCAGATCTGGCGGAGCATCTCGGCAGTGATTGCAAGTGCGTTTGCGGGTTCGATGACGTTTTCGATCTGCATGCCGCTCCTGTCGCTGATTCTCGAACAGCGTGAGACACCGAGCTGGTTGATAGGCATGAACAATGCCGTGACGCCCGCCGGTCTGATCCTCTGTACGTTTTTCATGACGCGGATGGTTCAGAGGCTCGGTACCTTTCAGAGTCTCGTGTTGGGTTTCGCCCTCATGATCTTCCCGCTCATTCTCATTCCGGTGTTCGACAATGTCTGGGCATGGTTCCCGTTGCGTTTCATTCTGGGAATGGGGATTGGCATTCACTGGGTCGTCAGCGAAACCTGGATGAATACCATCGCGAACGACCGGATACGCGGGAGGGTCATGGCGATCTATGTGACAGCGTTGTCGGCATCATTTCTGGCAGCGATGCCGATACTCTTGCTGTTCGGAACCCAGGGACCAATGCCGTTTGTCATTGTCATTTCAACCGCGATCATCGCGATGTTCCCAATTCTCCTGGCACGCAAGCTGATCCCGACCATCACGGTCCAGTCCGGGTTCGGGTATATCGCCGCCATCAAGCGTGCCCCTGTTTCCATGCTGGCCATCTTTACGGATGGAATTGTGCTGGGTGCGTTGAGCGTCTTCTTTCTCATCTATGCCGGCAGGCACGGGTTCACCGAGGATGAGTCGCTTGTTCTTTTGCTCGTGCTGTCGGTTGGTAATGTCCTGCTTCAATATCCGGTCGGCATGCTGGCAGACCGTTTTGATCGCCGGGTGCTCATAATCATCTTTGCGTTTCTGGTAACCCTTGGAACCTTGCTCTTTCCATTCCTGCTCGGCGAGACCGTTCTGCTGTGGATCATGCTTTTTGCATGGGGTGGAACGCTGGGAGGTATATACACGTGTGCCCTGTCACAGATCGGCCGACGATTTCATTCAAGGGAGCTCGCGTCCGCGAATGCGACGTTTGTCTCGATATACGAGACCGGTCATCTGATTGGACCACCGATTGCCGGATATGCCATGGGTATCTGGAATCCGCACGGCCTGATTGCGTTTTGCGTTACAGTTGGAATGGTTTTTGTGGTAGGCGCAACAGTGCGTCACATGCTTGCGCTACGCTGCGGGCACAATCGACTGGCATGAAGTTGCCCGGAACGGTCGGCCCCTCGTATTTCCCGCCTCAACCGGAACTCTGGACGAACGCGGAATTTTGTTGACCGGTACGCGGTGTCGGGACACCCGACGCATTGTGCTGCAGATTGCACATGCCAGAACGCTTGAATTCGACAGACGTGTTGTCTTTTGCACCGAAGCGGTTGCGCTCGATTGACTTGCAAGATCAAGATTGTGCGACTTCTGTCATACATTTGTCATCAAGGACAGATAGTACTGCCGTTTGCTCATTCGAAGGAGGAAATCACGATGGTCAGAACCTTGTCCGGGTTTGTGCTTGCTGTTTTACTCGCGACTTCAGCTTCTGCTGCTGACATTTCCGGCACACTGGTCCTCTATACGTCGCAACCCAATGCTGACGCACAGAGAACCGTGGATGTATTCACGGCGAAACACCCGAATATTGAAGTGGAATGGATTCGAGACGGTACGACCAAGGTCATGGCCAAGCTTCGTGCCGAATTCGAAGTTGACGCGCCACAACCCGACGTGCTGCTCATAGCCGATATGGTCACTATGGAAGGTCTGAAAGCGGAAGGTCGTTTGATGGCCTATCCGGAGGCGGATGTTTCGGCTTACAACCCTGCCCTCATGGATGACGAGGGTCATTATTTCTCGACCAAGCTGATCACGACTGGCATCGTCTACAACACTGCGGCGCCGATGGTTCCCACGTCCTACAAGGACCTGTTGAAACCGGCGGCCAAGGACAAACTGGCGATGCCATCGCCGCTGACTTCGGGCGCGGCAACTATTCACATGGCCGCAATCACGTCGCATCCGGATCTGGGATGGGCGTACTACGAGAGTCTTGCTGAACAGGGCGCCAATCCCAAGGGAGGCAACGGCGGCACTTACAAGGCGATCGCCGGTGGCGAGAAACTTTATGGCTTCGTCGTGGACTTTCTGCCCATCCGCAACAAGCTCATTGGTGCACCCGTTGAATTCGTTTTTCCAAGTGAAGGCGTGTCCGCCGTGACTGAACCGGTGGCAATCCTGTCCACGGCCAGAAATCCTGACGCTGCAAAGGCCTTTGTCGACTTTCTTGTTTCTGAAGAAGGCCAGCGACTTGCGTCACACATGGGTTATCTGCCCGCACATCCCGGCATCACCCCGCCGGCAGGTTTTCCGGAACCGGGTAAAATCAAACTGCTTGATTTCGATCCGGCCAAGGCCCTGGCTGATGATCAGGCGAACAAGGAGCGCTTCATCGATATCTTCGGCGGTTGATGCGCGTATTTTTCAAGAACGGCGAGGGCCTGACCCTTGCCGTTCTTTGCATTTTCTTTCTGACGCTGTTTGTTTTTCCACTCGGTCTGTTGGGAAAGGTCGCACTTGGCGACGGATGGGGGCCTGTTTGGGACGCATTGAACAGCCGTTCCGTTTATCGCGCGATCTGGAACTCCGTCGAGAGTTCTGTCCTGTCGGCAGTTCTTGCGCTTTGCATGGGGACCATGGCCGCCCTGATCCTTGGTCTGACGGACACGCGACTGAAAGGCGTGTTCACATTTCTCCTGTTGATCCCGATGATGATCCCTCCTCACGTCACGGGGATAGCCTGGATCCAAGCGCTTGGACCGTCTTCACCGCTTTTGCAGTCCCTGGGAATTGCTCCTGAAATCGGAACGACACATCCGCTCTACTCCCGCGAAGGTGTCGTCTTGCTTCTGGGAATTCAGCACGCACCGCTTGTGTTTCTGGTGGTTCTGGCCGCACTTCGCAGCCTGCCCCGGGAGATGTCGGATTCAGCCCGTGTTTCGGGTGCTCGACCGTTTCGCATGCTCACGCGGATCGTTCTGCCGCTGCTCGCTCCAACACTCATCGCAGGCTATGCCCTGGCCTTTGTCTCGGCACTTGGCAATTTCGGGATTCCCGCACTTCTGGGGATTCCTGCCCGCTACACGACATTGCCGGTTCTCATCTGGCGCCGGCTTGCAAGTTTTGGCCCGTCGGTTCTCACCGACATGGCTGTCATCGCGAGTTTTGTCGCCATCATCGCGGTGTTTGCCGTGGTTCTGCAAATGTGGTTGTCCTCGTGGCGGCGCAATGCGCTGATCGGACCACCGCAACCACCGCTCGACATTCAACTTGGTCGGTGGCGTCCCGGAGTCGAGGCCGGGTTGATCGTGGTGGTTTTCGCTGTTCTCCTACTGCCGGTTTCAGCCCTTTTCGTCACGGCACTGGTTCCGACTTACGGTGTGCCGTTGACGATCGAGACCATGACGCTGACCAATTTCAACGAGATCCTGTTTCGTCAGTTCGTGACAGCACGCGCCTTCATGAATTCGACAATTATCGCGGGCGTGGCCGCGACCGTCATTTCCGTGTTTGCCATTTTCGTTGCCCGCTATGCCGCCATGCAGGACAGCAAAATGCGTCGCATCGGCGGCGGGCTGGCCACATTGGCCGAGATGACCTATGCGATTCCGGGTCTGGTGATTTCCGTGGCCTTCATACTGGCCTTCATCCGGCCAATCCCGATCATCGAAATATCGATCTACAATACGCTGGCGATCATACTTCTGGCCTATCTGTGTGCGTTCTTTTCGATCGCCCTGAAACCCGTCAGCGCCGCTTATCTGCAACTCGATGCAAGTCTGGATGAAGCAGCACGAGTCTCGGGGGCAAGGTTTCTCGTGCGGATGCGACGAATCACCGTTCCACTGATCGCACCGGCCGCTGTCTCCGGTGCAATTCTTGTATTCCTGACGGCCTACAACGAGATCACGGTTTCGACGCTGTTATGGTCGAGCGGTACAGAGACCATCGGAACCACGATTTTCAACTATGAAGATGGTGGATACACGACCCTGGCTTCAGCCATGTCGGCGGTAACCGTGGTTGTAACCATTGTATTGATGCTTGTACTCGACCGTTTGGGTCGTCACGCCCCGCCAGGCGTTGTGCCGTGGCGCCTTTAGTCGGGCACGATCCAGCCACCCCGAAACTCGAGAAACAGTATTTCCCCTGTCTGGACGGGTCGGGGCAGATCCAGCAAAATCGCCTTGTCAACGCCGCGACCATGTGCTGCCACTTCCCAGATACCTCCGCGGTAATGCACCGTCGACACGTTGACGGGCCATCCCGTGTCGCCGACGACAATGTTCTGCGGTCGAACAAAGACTGTGTGCTCGCCGTCGGCAACACCGTTTACCGGGATTTCCTGATCGCAGATTCTTGCGCGGCCGGCGGTAACAAACCCACGGATCAGGACACCACGCCCGATAAACCGGGCCACCGCTGCATTCTGCGGACGATCATAAATTTCTTGCGGCGTTCCGATCTGCAGGATTTGACCTTCGTCCATAACGGCCATGACGTCGGCCAGCGCCATGGCCTCGCGCTGATCATGCGTGATGTAAAAAGTCGTGACACCCGATTGATCATGAAATTCCCGAAGCTCCGTCTCCATCGCTCCGCGCAGATGAGGATCCAGGTTTGCCAGAGGTTCATCCATGAGAATGGTATGTGCATCGGCCGCCAGACATCGCGCGAGTGCAACACGCTGGCGCTGACCGCCGGAAAGCGCTTCGGGACGACGGTTCGAAAGTGAATCCAGGGAAACAGTTTTCAGATGTTCGCCAGCGAACCTCAGCGCTTTCGACCTTGCGATGCCGCGCGCCTCGTACGGAAAGGCAACGTTACTCGCCACAGTCAGATGCGGCCAAAGTGCATAGGATTGAAAGACAACACCGACGTGTCGTTCCTCGGGAGGAACGAATACGCCAGGGGCGACGACAGGCACATCATTCAGTGCAATGATTCCCCGATCAGGCGATTCAAGTCCGGCAATCAAACGCAACAGCGTACTCTTGCCGCAGCCGGACGGTCCAACGATGCAGAAAAACTTGTTGGAGGGTACACGAAACGACACGTCGTTGACGGCTGGCTGCCCATCGAATGTCTTGACCAATGCGTCAACAACGATGCTCATGATGTCGGGGGATTCATGTCAGACTGCAGAAGAGGAGCGGGATCCCTGATGCGTCAAGCGTATCAATCCGGGTTGCTCAGGCACCGATGTCCGGTGAATGCTCCCCTCCGTCAGCCCGGCTTCTCGATGCGATAACTGTTGTGCGTTCGCGCAGGTTCGTGTGACGTCGGGTAACGCACACAGCGTTTGCACGTCCAATTGCTCAATGAAGAATCTGGCTCAGGAAGAGTTTTGTCCTGTCGCTCTTCGGATTGTCAAAGAACTCTGTCGGCGGTGCTTCTTCGACGATCTGGCCTTCATCCATGAAGATGACCCGGTTGGCCACCTGCCGTGCAAAACCCATTTCGTGGGTCACGCAAAGCATCGTCATGCCGCTTTCTGCCAGATCGACCATGACCTCAAGGACTTCCTTGATCATTTCCGGATCTAGCGCGGAGGTCGGTTCATCGAAAAGCATGATGCGTGGTTCCATGCACAGAGAACGCGCTATCGCAACGCGTTGTTGCTGCCCACCTGACAGCTGACCCGGGAACTTGCTGGCCTGCTCGGGGATCTTGACCCGCTCCAGATAACGCCTGGCAATCTGCTCGGCGTCAGCTTTTGGCATGCGGCGAACCCAGATCGGCGCAAGCGTACAATTCTCGAGCACAGTGAGATGCGGGAACAGGTTGAAGTGCTGGAAAACCATTCCGACTTCACGGCGCACCTGATCGAGTTTCTTGAGATTGTCGGTCAGTTCGATGCCATCAACGACAATCTGTCCGCGCTGATGTTTTTCAAGCCGGTTGATGCAGCGGATCATGGTCGACTTGCCGGACCCCGACGGCCCGCAAATCACAATTCTCTCGCCACGGTAAACGGTGAGATTGATGTCGCGCAGAACGTGGAATTCGCCAAACCACTTGTGCATGCCGACAACCTCGATTGCCAGTTCACTGGACTGATGAGACACAACAACCGCATCGGGATTTTGTGTGTTTTCGTGCAATGACATCGGCCGATCCCCTGTCGTTCAGTGGCCTGTGTGAAGTCTGCGTTCAAGATAAAGAGAATAGCGCGACATGCCGAAACAGCAGATGAAGAAAAAGATCGCAACAAAGACATAGACTTCGGTCGACAACCCCTGCCACGTGGTATCCGCAAGCGTTGCCTTGCCGATTCCGAGCGGGTCGAGAAGACCGATGGTGATGACCAGTGTCGTGTCCTTGAAGAGCGCGATGAACGAATTGACGATTCCGGGAATGGAGATTTTCAACGCCTGCGGCAGAATGATGAGTTGCATCATCTTCCAGTATGGCAGCCCCATGGAACGGGCTGCTTCATATTGTCCGCCTGGAATGGCCTGCAAACCGCCACGAATCACTTCCGCCAGGTAGGCTGCGGAGAAAAGCGAGACCATGATGAGAACGCGCACGAGGAGATCGAAAGTGGTGCCCGGCGGCATGAAGTAGTTGAGCAACGTCGACGCAACAAAAAGAAGCGTGATCAACGGCACGCCGCGTATGAACTCAATAAAGCCGACGCTAAGCACCCGCACAATGAACAGGTTCGATTGTCGTCCCAGCGCAAGCAGGATGCCAAGCGGTAACGAGGTAGCGATTCCGGTCACACCAATGACGATCGTCAACAGGAAACCGCCAAACCGCGACGTTTCAACCTCCTGCAGGCCAAATCCGCCAATCAGAAGAATATAGGCGATCCCGGGATAGGCGAGCGAAAGGAGAAGAAGACGCGAACGTCCGGGTATCTTGTCGAACAGCACGGGAACCAGCGAGACAAGCAGGAGAATGAACGCGAGACTTGGTCGCCAGCGTTCACCTTTCGGATAATCGCCGAACACGAACTGGTCGAATCGGGTTGAAACGACAGCCCAGCAGGCGCCATCGTCAAGGGCTCGACATTCCTTTCGTGATCCCGCTTCCCAAACCGCGTCGAACAATGCCCACCCCGCCAGAGGAGGGATGAGCAGATAGAGCACATAAAGAACAACAAATGTCAGAACGACGTTCGTTGGCGAGGAAAAGAGGTTTTCGCGCAACCAGCGCGCTACACCGACGGACATGATCGGCGGTGGCATGGATTCCACCTTTTCGTGAACCTTGTGAGGTTCCCGCGCCATCCTCATCGCTCCACGAGTTTGATTCGACGGTTGTAGATGTTCACGCACAACGAGATCAGCAACGAAATCATCAGATAGGTTGTCAGTAAGATCGACATGCACTCAAGCGCCCTGCCGGTCTGGTTGAGCGATATCTTTCCGATCGTTGCGGTGAGATCCATGTATCCCACGGCAATCGCCAGCGATGAATTCTTGGTCAGGTTGAGATACTGGCTGATCAGCGGCGGTACGATCACACGAAGCGCCTGCGGTATGATCACCAGACGCATTGTCCAGTTCGGTTTCAGGCCCAGAGAAAACGATGCTTCGGTCTGACCATGGCTGACCGCAAGAATGCCGCTGCGCACAATCTCGGCGATGAACGCTGCCGTGTACACCGACAGTGCGAACCACAACGCGAAGAATTCCGGCTTGAGTGCGAGGCCGCCCTTGAAGTTCAGCCCCTTGAGTTCGGGCCAATCGAGCGATATCGGCGAACCGGACGCAAAATATGCAATGACGGGCGCAAGTACGATCACCACTGCACCGATCGTGAAGACCGGATAGATCTTTCCGGTCTGTTCCTGAATGCGCCGTGCCCAGATCGAAAAGATCTTGACTCCCACCACCGCGACCACGAACACGGCAAGGATGATCCAGGACATGTCATCGAACTGGGGACGGGGAATGTAGAAACCGCGATTGGTCAGAAATATGCCGTCGATGGCCTCGATGGCCTGTTTTGGCGGCGGCAGAACATGAACAACGACGCCGTACCAGAGAAGAATTTGCAGGAGCAACGGAACATTTCGCGTGAACTCGATGTAGGACGCCATAAGGGTCCGGACGAGCCAGTTGCGTGACAGCCGAAGAACACCCGCAACAAACCCGAGCCCCGTCGCAAAGATGATTCCGGTTACCGCGACTAGGATCGTGTTCAGGAAACCGACCAGAGCAGCACGTGCATGCGTTGAACGCGACGTGTACTCGATCAGCCGTTGATTGATGTCGTAGCTTGCCGGGTGATTGAGGAAATCGTAACCGGTTTCGACACCGAGATTCTCAAGGTTCTGGATCGTGTTGTTGATGATCCAGGAAACAACAAGCAACAGGGCAATTAACGTAAAGATCTGGATGACCAGAGAACGGGAACGTTCGTTGGTCCACAAATCCGAGAGACGAAATGACTGCTCTGGTCTCAGGTCGTCGTACGTTGTTGCCATCGGTTGTGGAAATCACCCCACGCGGCCGACATTCCGCATGGAATGTCGGCCACGTCGAGATGAACTATCGTATCAACGGAACGGAGGTGCGTAGAGGATACCACCGTCCTTGTATGAAGCGTTGATGCCACGTACCAGACCGATGTTGGTATCCGGTCCGATGTGACGATCAAAAATCTCGGCATAGTTGCCAACTTCACTGATGACTGCAACAGCCCAGTTCGGAGCAAGTCCGAGCATGGCTCCATATTCGCCTTCAGTACCCAGCATCCTGTTGATTTCCGGGTTGTCCGTGCCTTCTGCGAGTTCCGCGACATTACCGGAATGGACGCCATACTCCTCGGCGAGAATGAGGACATTGAGTACCCAGCGGGCAATATCGGCCCATTCGTCATCGCCGTGGCGAACCAGTGGTCCAAGCGGTTCTTTCGAGATGACTTCCGGAAGGATAACATGCTCGTCCGGATTATCGAGAACGGCACGGGTTGCGGCCAGTCCCGAACGGTCCGTTGTATAGACGTCGCAACGTTCGGCGAGATAGTTCTGCCGGGCTTCCTCGTTGGTCTCGATGGGTACGGGTTCATACTCCATGTCGTTGGCCCGGAAGAAATCGGCCAGGTTCAGTTCGGTTGTCGTGCCGGTCTGGATGCAGACGGACGCGCCATCAAGGCCAAGTGCACTGTCAACACCAAGCGACTTGCGAACGATGAAGCCCTGTCCGTCGTAGTAGTTGACACCGACGAAGGTCAGCGCCAGGTCGACGTCACGGCTGAATGTCCAGGTCGTATTGCGCGAAAGGACGTCAATTTCGCCAGCCTTCAGCGCTTCAAACCGTGTGGCAGGGGTCAGGTTGGTGTACTTGACCGCACTGGCATCACCGAATACCGCCGCTGCGACCGCCTTGCAGTAATCAACGTCAAAACCCTGCCATTCGCCATCATCATCCTTGAAGGAAAAACCCGGAAGACCGGTGCTGATTCCACACTGGACATGCCCCTTCTCACGGACATCGTCGAGTGTGGCCGCGCCGCCCACGGTTGCATAACCAACGGTGAACACTGCGGCGGTCATAAGGAGGAGTAGTCGTTTTATCATGTGCGTATCCTCATATCTGTTAGGTATGGATTTCTACAGTTAGTCTACTCTTTAATTAGTTAGTCTACTCTTTAATTGCCATGTTAGGGAGCGCGACGTTTCCACACAGCCGAGGACTGTCCAAAACTGTTTATATGAACGGTACAACGCGTTCAAGAAAATGGGGAAACCGACCTATCTTGTGTCTGGCAGAAAACCCTGGATTTTGAGCGGTATCGCGGAAGTCAGTTGACGCCAAGGCCGTAGAAATTGGCGCGTCTGCACGTTGAATTCACCATTCTGTGCGCCAAGATGGGCCCGATTTCGCACACCGTTCCGGGCATGCGGAACCATTTCCCCCAATCCGTGGGCTCGAAACCGCAGCGGCGGGGATCGTTCGGGTGGCGACGGCTTCTTTTTCGCGGTCAAGCAGCATCCGCCCGAGGCGATGCAGGTTGGCGCCCAGAACCGACATCGCGACAGTCCGTTCAAACCCGTCGCGTCCGTGGGTGCGCACCCGGGCAAGGCCGTGGTGTGCGAGACGGTTGATCGCTGATTCGACCGCCGGATGCCGGCGGCGGGCCCTGCCAAAGTGCTTCTCCGTCTGACGCTCTTTCTCGCGCTGACTGAGGTAGCCCTTGCGCGGCAACGCGTTGACTTCAAGCAGTGCGTCAAGTGCGACCCGGTTGTCCGGGCTGTGAAATCCGCGGACAACGCTGCAGGCACGCAGGTCAGGATAGAGTGCCTGTGCCTCCCTGACGATCGGAACGGCGACACGCACATCGCCACAGGATCTTGTGGTGCAACTGGTACTGATCCTCGATCACACAAACCCAGTTCCACAGGACAGCCAGCCTTGCCCTTTGAAATTCAGCGCGAGTGCTCCTCAAGTATCGAAAACACCTTCTCGTTGTACAGGATCGTCTCCCCTTGCAACAATCTGATCAATTCGGGAAAATCTACCAGATATGGACAATCTTCCACGCGAAAAACAACAATTTGCCCATATGATTCAACAGGATACGCTATTCCAAACAGACACTCTCCAGCCATGCAAAAAACGCATGGCGGGACGATATCACAATAGGCCAGACAGAAACTGCCGGGTTCACTCGACGACAGTCACGCTTGCAGGCACGTGATGCAGGAATTCTGCAGATTCTTCAGTGAAAGCCATCATGTCGATGAACACGGACATGCCGACATCGGCAGGAAGATAAAAGTTTGCCTCGTAGTTCGCTGCCATCCCCGATTCAAAGGCCTCGTCTCCCGGATCCAGATCAACGTCATAGAACCACGGACCCACCCAGTCAGGCGGGAATGAAATACCGAGGTCATACCCGCCAATCCAGCATTGATCGTCCCAGATTCCCGTATCCCTGTAGTACGCCGCTGCGGTTTCCAGCAGTTCCTTCACCGGCAGACCGGGTCGAATCAGAGCGGCGAGTTCTGCCTTGATTCCGGTTACGGCATCAAGATAGCGCATGACCTCCGGTTGCGGTTCACCAACGCATACTGTGCGTGCGAGATTAGAATGATATCGGTGGTAGACCCCACACACGTCGATGTTCACCACATCTCCAGGCAAAATCTTCCTTGTCGAAGCCAATGCGTGCATGCATGCACTCTTGACTCCTGACGCAACGGGAACCGGGATGGACGCAACTTCACCGCCGACTTGTGACATCGCCCGCACGATCTCGCCGTAAACCTCAAGTTCGGTCACGCCGGGACGAACCGCCGCGACCCCTGCCTGCATCCCGATATCACCGATGCGCGCTGCAGTGCGGATAATGGCCATCTCCTGGGGAGATTTCAGTTTTCTGACGTTGCCGACCACGTCGGTTGCATCAACAACTTCCGCACCATGTGCTTCAAATACAGCCTGCAGTTTTTCGCTGACTGCCCTGTTGGGTCGATAGCTGTACATTTCCATGCCGAGAACCGCACCATTGAGCCAGCCTTCGCTGTTCAATTCCGATGCAATGAAGGCGATGACGCCACCAGACGCTTGCGCACCGCGGAAAATTCGCAAGTCACGGGAGACAGTCGTGCAGCTGGCCAGCAACTCCTCGTTCTGCACCTCGAAATGAATATAGTCGTCTCTGTTTACATGAACCGCCAGACCACTGACCGGTAGCCAGGCTTTCGGACCTTGTGCCTGATACCATTCCGCCCGGAAACCCGAGAGATAGCAGATGGCCTCAGGAGACGTCAGATAGAGAACGTCAACCCCTGCCGCCGCCATCTCTCTGCGCACCCTGTCAAGTCGTCGGCGGTATTCATCAACCGGGAAAACCGTTTCCGCTTCCGGCCTCAGATACTTCAGGGTTCGTTCCTTGTGCGACATGGACATGACTGGCTGCTCCCGTGATCGGGCGTAGTTGAATGAGTAGTGCGAGGTCCGTCAACATGCGAACTCCCGGAACACATTGCGCGGCAGGCGTTGTTCGGTCGTCCTGCATGATGTTGGTTGCACTGGAAATCGGCGAAACATGCGTGTATGCCCTCGCCCTGATTTCAGATCGATTGTTCGCAGGGTTTACCTTACGCAATCGTTATGTCATCTCGCATCGTACTCTTCAGAGGCGTTCGGCCGCGTGTTTCCTGATCCTTGCCTTTCAGTTGCGTTTGCCGGTTTTCGCCGGGGAGACGGTCGTTGCCCCTGACGTTGGGTATTGACACCGGTGGAACATATACGGATGCCGTATTGTTCGACACGCACGATGGTGTCCTTGCCTCCGCAAAGGCTCTGACGACCAAGGATGATCTGGCGATCGGCATTGCCGAGGCAACCGATCGGATTATCGGCGAACATGCGTCTGAAATCGTACTTGTCTCCGTGTCCACAACGCTGGCGACCAATGCAATTGTCGAGGGCCGGGGCAGCCGTGCGGCACTGATCCTGGTCGGTCATTCCGACGAAGACAGATTTCGTCCCGACCTGTCCCAGGCACTTGGCAGTGATCCGCTTCTCTGCCTCGCAGGTGGTCACGATGCGTTTGGCGAGGAACGTGCACCTCTGGAACTGGATCGCCTTGTCCGCGAGATTGGCGATGTCGGGAACCAGGTATCGGCGTTCGCGGTTTCTGCACATTTTGCCGTGCGGAATCCTGAACATGAGATAGCCGTACGTGATCTTCTTCGAAGTCAAACCGGTCTGCCCGTCTCATGTGCCCACCAGTTAAGTTCGGAACTTGACGCTCCGCGCCGGGCGCTGACGGCCCTGCTGAATGCGCGTCTTGTTCCGCTCATTCAGAACCTGATTCTGGCCGTCAAGGATCTGATGAAATCGAGGGGTATCCTGGCGCCGATCATGGCGGTCAAGGGAGACGGCTCGCTCATCGACGTCGATACCGCCCTTGAGACTCCGGTCGAGACCATTCTGTCAGGGCCTGCAGCAAGTGTTGTCGGTGCGCACCATCTTTCTGGCAAGAATGATGCATTTGTATCCGATATGGGCGGTACAACGACCGACATTGCGGTCGTTCGCGATGGCCGTCCCGCCATTGATCGCCGCGGTGCACGTGTTGGTGGATACAGAACGATGGTCAGTGCCGTCTCCGCGCATACGTTCGGCCTCGGCGGCGACAGTGAGGTACGACTGAACGACCGCGGTCGTATTGAGATCGGTCCACGCAGGGCAGTTCCGTTGAGCCTGCTCGTTTCACGCAATCCGGGTCTGTTCGATGTATTGACATCGCAGGCCGCGAGATCATGGCCTTCGGATCTGGACGGCATTTTCGTCATGCGACAGCATGATTCCGGGCAGGTTCCACCCGGCCTGACGCGTCCGCAACACAGGCTCTGGAACCAACTGGCTGACGGCCCCGTTCCACTTGAAAGTCTCTATCGGGATTATTCACCAAAGTTACCGCTTGAAGCGTTGTCGGACCGCGATCTCGTGATTTCTTCCCGTTTCACACCAAGCGATGCCGCGCACATACTCGGCGTTCAGAGTACCTGGCACAGGGAAGCAGCCGAGATCGGTGCCCGACTTTGGGTGCGTTGGTGGGCTATGAGTGGTCATCCGGCTCCTGAAGAACCGGAAGAATTTGCACGACTCGTATTTGATGCAACAATTTCCAGATCAACCGAAGTCATCCTTGCAACTGCCATGCAGGAAGAACACCGTCTGCCGTTGCCCGACGGAAAGTCCGCAACAGCGCTTCTGGGTTCGGCAATTGAAGGGCGGAAAGGCGAGCTCTTCAATATCGCCATTGAATTGTCGATACCGATTGTTGGCGTCGGCGCACCGGCCGGTTCGTATTACGATGCAGTCGGCAAGCGCCTGAACACGGAAACCCTTGTTCCGCAACACGCGGAAGTGTGCAACGCCGTTGGAGCCGTCGCCGGCGGAATCGTGCAATACGCAGACGCACTGATTACCGCACCGCAGAGCGGCCTGTTTCGTTGTCATCTTCCGACAGGGGTCAAGGACTTCGTCGATCTCGACGAAGCGGTCTCTCACACGCGTTCCGTGATCGAACATCAGGCAAGATCGGCAGCAGTCAGGATTGGTGCGACAGAAATCATGCTATCGTTTGAACGTCATGACGAAATCGTGCACATGAAAGACGGAAGCGAGATTTTTATCGAGTGCAGGGTTGCTGCAACTGCATCAGGTCGACCAGCAATCTCCCGCGGATAGCGTAAACCAGTCAACGGGCGGCTCGCCCGGAAACACTAAGCAGGTCAGGATGTGCAGCGACTGTGCGCGTCGCCCACCCGGAAGGTATCGCGGGTAGCCAGTTGCAACCAGATTCCAGTGCGACGTGAATACGCCTCCTGCTCAAACATGCGAATGCATCAGTTGATGAACCTGACTCTGCCTCCCGACTGGTTTGCGTGGCTTCGTGAAACGCGGTCCGTTGTCCGATTGGCGGTGCCCCTGGCACTGACCCATTTGTCCTACATGGCCATCCTTTTGACGGACGTTGTCATGATGGGATGGATCGGAACCGAGGCCATTGCCGCCGGATCACTGGCGCGTGACCTGCTTTGGGTATTCGGTGCGTTTTCCATGGGAGTATTGACCGGCGCCACACCAATCATGGCGCAACATCTCGGTGCAGGCCGGATTGATCAGATCAGACCGACCGTGCGCAACGCCGCATGGTTGGCGGTTTTTCTGACGATTCCGGTGGCGATCATTTCGTGGTTTTCAGGTTCCGTTCTTCTGCTTCTTGGTCAGGAGAACCAGATCGCCGAAGACGGACAATCCTACCTGCGCCTTCTGCTCTGGGGGGTTCTTCCGTCATTCTGGTTTGTCGTACTCACCGAACTTCTCGCGGCACACTCGCGTCCGCGTGCTGTACTTGTGATCACGCTGATCGGAATCGGTCTCAATGCGTTACTCGACTATGCACTGATGTTCGGAAATTTCGGTGCACCGAACATGGGACTCAGGGGCGCAGGTGTTGCGAGCATCGCAGTGAACTGGTTCATGTTTCTGGCCCTCTTCTGTTTTGTCCTGATTGATCCGCAGTTCCGACAATACAGACTCATGCTCCGGTTCTTTCGCATGGAGTTGTCCGTGTTGGGGGAAATCGTCCGGATCGGCAGTCCGATCGCAATTACCGAGATTGCCGAAATGGGCCTGTACTTTGTGACAGCACTCATGATGGGTCTTCTGAGTGTCGAGGCGTTGGCAGCCAACGCGGTGACAGGCCAATGTTATGCACTGGTGTTCATGATTCCCATCGGACTGGCACAGGCCGGTGCGGTTCGCGTGGGACTTGCTGCAGGAGCACGCGATCAGGACAGTCTCATGCGATCAGGCTGGACAGCGATTGCGCTTTCAGGAGCGGTGGTTCTTCTGCCGGCAGCGGTTTTCTGGTTCGCTGGTCAATCCGTTGCGGGTCTGATCCTCAACGCTGATGATCCGGCAAACGCCGGTGCACTCGAACTGGCCAGCCTCCTGCTTGGTGTAGCAGCGTTTTTCATGATTGCTGATGCCATGCAGATCACGGCGCGCGGTGCGCTTCAGGGCCTCAAGGATACGGCGATGCCCATGGTCATCACGGTAACAGCCAGCTGGGGAATCGGTTTCCCGGTCGCGCTTCTGCTCGGCTTTGCTCTTGGCCTCGGCGGACCTGGGATCTGGGCCGGCATGGCCGCAGCCATGGTGGTTGCGGCGTGGCTCATGATCAAACGATTTGGCAGACAGGCCTCGTGTTTTCTCGTGACATGAAGTGACAGAGCCCGGGCGCGCACAGACTTCTTGCGAATGCCTGTTGCGGTTCATAGATTGCGCCAGACGACCTGATTGACGGTCCTCTCGACAGGGTACCACGCGAAGCAGTGTCGGTTCGATTTCATTAACACGGTCAGGGTATGGCTTCCGGCAGTCTCAACAAACTTCTTCACTCGGTTGCCGATGCAGGACGTGAACTGTTTCGAAACCAGTCGATCCTGCGTATCGTTTCGCAAAGGGCGCCCGAAGATATTTGCCGTACACTTCTGTCTACCGCGGGAGAAGCCTCGGGAGTTGCACTGGCACGCGACATTGTCGATGCGTACAACCGAATGCCTGACCATGAAAGACTTGCATTCTTCCTGACGCTGCGCTCCGGCTTTCACGTCAATACAGAGCGCGTCATCGGCCTTGCCGAAAAGTTCTGCAACGATCCAAACGACGAAAATCTGGCAAGACTGCAGGCAAACATCGAGTCACCGCGTCAGGAACTTTTTCGCAGGATGAACATGGCGCCGGACGGTACGCCTACGCTTGTCGCGATGCGCGGCGAACTCTTGCGGCATGCAAGAAATCACCCGGAACTGAAACCGGTTGCCAACGATCTCGCACATCTCTTCTCGTCGTGGTTCAATCGCGGTTTTCTCACCCTGCAACGCATTGACTGGAACACACCTGCGGCCATTCTTGACAAGGTCATCGAGCATGAAAGCGTGCACGAGATTACCGGCTGGGATGATCTCCGCGGTCGTTTGCAGGAAGACCGGCGCTGCTTTGCATTCTTTCATGGCGCATTGCCGGGAGATCCGCTGATTTTCGTTGAAGTGGCACTCGTGACCGGACTGCCGGATTCGATCGGCTCACTGATCGACCATGCCCGTCCGATACAGGACCCGCAAAAAGCGGATACAGCTGTTTTCTATTCCATCAACAACTGTCATGCGGGCTTGCAGGGAATTTCCTTCGGCAACTTTCTGATCAAACAGGTTGTTCTTGAACTGAAGCAAGAGTTTCCGCAGCTCGGTTCGTTCGCCACGCTTTCGCCTGCGCCCGGTTTCAAACGATGGCTGAATGGTGTCTCAAGTGAGAACGCCGACGACAGGCTCAGCCAGCGCGACCGTGAAACGATTACGCAGTTCATGGTCGGTGATTGGTGGAAAGACAACGAGAATTCTGAACGTATCAAGCCGATACTGATGCGTCTGGCGGCGCATTACTTTCTCCGGTCGAAGTCCGGGAAGTATCCATCCGATCCCGTTGCCCGCTTTCATCTGCGCAATGGTGCCCGTCTCGAACGGATCAACTGGCTCGGCGACACGTCGCGACGTGGTCTGGAGCAATCAGGTGGTATTCTCGTCAACTACCTTTACGACTTGCAGGCCATCGAAAGAAACCACGAAAGTTACATAGAGCACGGCAGCATTGCTGCAGCACCTGCCGTCACAAGGATGCAGAAAAACTGAAGACGGAAGTTCGATGTTGAAACGATTCTCCCTGCGTAATGCGCGTCTGGTGCGATGGATTCCGATCATAGGAAAGAAGAAACGGGATCCGCTTGTCCTCGTCGTCCGGCTCGACGGTGTCATCGCGGCGCATTCGCGAACCTCGAAATCACTCAATATCGGCAATCTTGCACCGGTACTTGAGCGCGCCTTTTCGACGCGTCGCGCGGTTGCCGTCGCATTCGTCATAAATTCACCGGGTGGCTCACCGGCGCAGTCGTCGCTGATAGCGGACCGGATCCGCGCACTTGCCAAGGACTACGATGGCACGGTCTATGCATTCGTCGAGGATGTCGCGGCTTCCGGAGGTTATTGGCTTGCCTGTGCCGCCGACGAGATTTATGCGAACAGCAATTCCATCGTTGGCTCCATAGGGGTTCTCTATTCCGGATTCGGATTTCATCAGCTGCTGGAACGTTTCGGGATAGAGCGCCGTGTGTTCACAGCAGGCGACAAGAAAACCATCCTTGATCCGTTTTCACCATTGAAAGATTCGGATCTCACGCGCCTCAAGTCGCTGCAGAAAGGGCTTCACGAGAACTTTCGCGATTATGTTCGGGAACGGCGTGGTACACGCCTGACAGGTTCATCGCGTACGTTGTTTTCGGGTGAGTTCTGGACGGGCGAAAAGGCGCAGGCACTTGGGCTCATTGACGGCATCGGTGACGTTCGCACCGTCATGCAGGAGAAATTTGGCGAATCCGCGCGATTGAAGGTCATTCAGCGTCGTACAGGACTGGCGAGCCTGGGTGGTCGTCTCTGGTCGCGACACGGATACGATACCGGTGACCTGGCGGAGAACCTGGTCGCGCAGATCGAGGAACGGATAATCTGGAATCGTTTCGGGTTGTGACAAGGTAACTGAACGCGCAACTGAGTTCCGTTGCTTCGCGACATATGTCGGCGAGAAGCCCGTGTAGGCCTGTGCATTCCGGAACCATTGTCGATAGATGTGTTTGCAAGAGACCTCGGGCGTTCGATTTTCCCTGCCTCTTTCCCTATCTCCGCAATTTTTGTTCTTGTACGCAGCCCTGTTGTTCCTGATCAGGCAGTCGAATTGCCTTCGGCCGGAACCAGCTGACCGACCGTCCTTTCATGCCAACTCCTTACGTATAGGCCGATCTCGGCACCGGGTTCGGCCAGTGGCCAGCATCGTCGAGCAGCCGTTCCAGCGAAACCAGTCGCTCACGGAATTCGAGTCGAATCCCGGAGCGCAGGTTTGCCTTGTCGGGTCCGCATAGCACCCGGTCATCCTCACGATCCACCACGTGTGCCCAAAGTGATGCCTCGGCCCTGTCCGGGAAGATGTCAAACACCCTTACCGCCAGTTCGGCTCGCTTCCGGTCCCCAACGACGTGAACCGCAGCCAGTGACTCGCGCAATGCCAACCCGTCAATCTGCCGTTCCGGTCGCCGGCGCTGAAATCCGGTCTGTATCTCCGTCATGCAGTCCTCGACCGTTTCAACCCGGTATTCAACTGCCAGGGCCCGCCACAAACCGGTCCGATGGCATTTCAGTGATGACGTTGGTATCGACAAGCACGGTGGCGCACCATCGCAAATCAAGGCTCGACGGAGCTTTCAATGCCGTGTGTCGCAAGCAGCTCGTCGCGGTCGTCTACCCCGAGGTTGAGCAAGTCGGCTGCACGCCGCATCGAGATGTTTCCCCTCTCGACGGCGGGACCGAGGACTTTGACAAAAGGCCCTGAAAACAGGGCGGGTGGCCATTGCTGTGCACCGGCAACGATCGCGCGGTCGCCGGCTTGAGCTTTCCGAGAGCAACCAGGCGCCAACGCAGTGCCGAAGACGTCACGCGAAGATCGTCTGCTACCGTGTTCGGTCGTGCGGTCAGTTCTTCCTTGACCAGGCCAATCGCCATTAACAATCGCCAGTGTTGCAGGACTCACCCGACGACATGCCGCAGACACCTGTTCGCTGATTATCATCACAACGCGTCAGATGACGCCACAGGACAACGGCGTTCCGGTTCGGTCAAACACCCTGAAAAATCGTCGCGTCTTACCCGATAACAAACCCGAAGCGCTTCAACGGACCGCAAGCCGGCATGTAAATCCCGATAACAGAATTACCTGAAAGCCAGAGACCGACGACTCAAACATGACCATTGCATGTTCCTGGCGACCACGATCGCGTCGTTTCAGAAATGGAACGCAACGCCGGTAACAGATAGACACTGCATCCCCCTGTGCGGCATACCAATGAACAAGGTTTTTTGGAGACCTGAAATCCATGGCGCCGACATCAGACCTTGACAGTCGGGTTTCCGCCTGTAAATAAAATGGACTGATTTGGTCCTGTATTTAATCCGGAAGCGTCAATGATCAGGTTGAGTCGCATGGCCGATTACGGCGTTGTTGTCATGGCATTCATGGCACAACGCCCCGGCGAAGTCCTGACAGCACAACAGGTGTCTCGAGATGCGGGGCTGTCGGCAGCAACCGTGAGCAAATTGCTCAAGCTCTTCGCGCGACACAACCTTCTTGAGAGCCAGCGGGGTGTCGGAGGCGGTTATCGGTTGGCGATACCGGCAGAAGATATTTCGGTTGCCAATATTGTCGAGGCCGTCGAAGGTCCGATTGCCTTGACCCTTTGCGTGGACAAGCACGGCGGATGTCGCATCGAGTCCCTTTGCCCGATGTGCGGCGGCTGGGACAAGATCAACACGGCGTTGCGAACCGCCCTTGATGAAGTTTCGCTCGCCACGATGGCATCGCCTGTACACAACATTCCCACAGTGTCACAGACTGCAAGTGTTCCGGAGGCATCATGCTTGACGACGTAAGGGAGACCATCAACGAGGTTACCGGCACCTACAAGCACGGCTTCGTCACGGACATCGAAACGGACCGGGCACCGAAGGGACTTTCGGAAGACACAATCCGGTTTATCTCTGCAAAGAAGAACGAGCCTGACTGGCTCCTCGAATGGCGTTTGAAGGCCTATCGTCACTGGTTGGGCATGACCGAACCCACCTGGGCGAAAGTCGGCTATCCGCCAATCGATTATCAGGACAGCTATTACTACGCTGCTCCCAGAACCGATGGACCCAAAAGTCTTGATGAAGTTGCTCCGGAACTCCTCGAGACATATGAGAAACTCGGCATTCCGCTCAAGGAACAGGAAGTACTGGCGGGTGTTCGCAACGTCGCCGTCGACGCGGTGTTCGACAGCGTTTCCGTTGCCACGACATTTCGTGACCGGCTTCGGCAGGACGGGATCATCTTCTGCTCGATCTCTGAAGCGGTCCAGGATCATCCGGACCTGGTCGAGAAATATCTCGGCACGGTCGTACCCTACACTGACAATTTTTACGCGACGCTGAATTCGGCCGTCTTCACTGACGGATCTTTCTGTTACATCCCGAAAGGCGTGCATTGTCCCATGGATCTTTCAACCTATTTCCGGATCAATGCATCGCAGACGGGGCAATTCGAGCGCACCCTGCTGATTGCAGATGAAGGGAGCAAGGTCAGCTACCTTGAAGGGTGCACGGCGCCACAGCGCGACGAAAACCAGCTGCATGCCGCCGTTGTCGAACTGATTGCCCTTCGTGACGCCGAAATCAAGTATTCCACCGTGCAGAACTGGTACCCCGGCGACTCGGAAGGTCGCGGCGGTATCTACAATTTTGTCACAAAACGCGGTCTTTGCGAGAAAGACGCACGGATCTCGTGGACCCAGGTTGAAACCGGCTCGGCGATAACATGGAAGTATCCAAGTTGTATTCTCAAGGGAGACAACAGCGTCGGTGAGTTCTATTCGGTTGCCATTACCAACAATCGCCAGCAAGCCGACACCGGTACCAAAATGATGCATATCGGGCGCAATACCCGCAGCAGGGTCATCGCCAAGGGGATTTCTGCCGGCAAGTCCCAGAGCACGTACCGCGGGCTCATCCGGATCAATCCAATGGCCAACAAGTCGAGAAACTATACGCAGTGCGACTCATTGCTGATCGGTGACCAATGCGGTGCGCACACGGTTCCCTACATCGAGTCACGCAACCAGAGTGCCATCGTCGAACACGAGGCGACGACGTCGAAGGTATCGGACGAGCAACTGTTCTATTGTCGCCAGCGTGGCATTCCGGAAGAGGAAGCGTTGACACTCATCGTAAACGGCTTCTGTCGCGAGGTGCTCCAGGAACTCCCGATGGAATTCGCCGTGGAGGCCCAGAAACTTGTCGGTATCAGTCTGGAAGGCAGCGTCGGATAATCCTCAGTTATGGGAACACCATTGATTTCAATTTCG
Source organism: Alphaproteobacteria bacterium (assembly GCA_965200745.1). Lineage (GTDB taxonomy): Bacteria > Pseudomonadota > Alphaproteobacteria > SP197 > SP197 > SP197. Next base: position 964,582 of record CBDAUZ010000001.1, on the reverse strand, counting down.
GGTCTTCACGCAAGCGTCGAAGGCAAGGACATTCTCAAGGGAATCGACCTCACGGTCGAACCGGGGGAAGTTCACGCAATCATGGGACCGAATGGTTCCGGAAAATCGACTCTTTCATACATTCTCGCGGGCCGCGACGGTTATGAAGTGTCGTCCGGCAGTGTCCTCTATCGCGGCGAAGACCTCATGGACATGGATCCCGAAGAACGGGCCCAGAGAGGCGTGTTCCTTGCGTTCCAGTATCCCGTAGAGATTCCCGGTGTCCCGACCGTGACCTTCCTCAAGCAGTCCATGAACGCCGTGCGCAGGGCACGCGGCCTGAAGGAACTCGACGCATTCGAGTTCAAGAAGATCATGGACGCGCGCCTGAAGGACCTTTCGATACCGAACAACATGGTTCGACGTGCGCTGAACAGCGGGTTTTCGGGCGGCGAGAAAAAGCGCATGGAAATACTGCAGATGGTCCTTCTTGAACCGTCTCTCGTCATTCTCGACGAGACCGACTCCGGACTTGATATTGACGCGCTGAAGATTGTTGCTGACGGCGTCAATGCCATGCGCAGCGCCGAACGCGCGATTATCGTCATTACGCATTATCAGCGATTGCTCGATTACATCACGCCTGATCAGGTGCACATTCTCGCAGACGGAAAGATCATCCGGCGCGGTGACCGGAACCTCGCCCTTGAGCTGGAAGAAAAGGGCTATGTCGAACTGATCAAGGCTGCGGCGTGAAGCACGATGCCACCGACCTGCCACGCCGAAAGTCAGGATCTGACGAACGAATCCCCACGCACCGACTGGATTGATCAGCTTCACCAGACCGGTGCCCGACGGTTCGCGAGTCTGGGTCTCCCCACACGAAAGTCCGAATCCTGGCGATATACGGATCTTCGATTCTTGCGGGATTCCGGTCTGCTCGATTCCGGCGTTCCAAAAACCGTCATTGTCGAACCGTTACCCGAACCCGTGATGGAGCACGCCATTCGGGTCGTGTTTGTAAACGGTGCGTTCTGTTCCTCGTTGTCCCGACTGGAAGAGAACGGACAGGCCATCGACGTCCGTCCACTTGGCCTGGCTATCGAGGAATCACATGATCAATTGCGTGGAAATCTCTGCACGATCGCTGCGCTGTCCCAGGACTCGATGGTCGCACTCAATACGGCGCGATTCCGGGATGGGGTCATTATCTCGGTTCCCGAAAACACCGATCTGAAGAAACCTGTTGAAATCTGCTTCCATGGCGCCGCCGGTGATGGACCTGCTTCCTGGCATCCGCGGAATCTGATTCTCATGGGTCAGGGGTCCTCTGCGACCGTTGTCGAGCATCATTACGGCAGCGGCAACTACTTTTCGAACTCGGTTAGCGAAATCGTACTCGCGCCCGGCGCCCGGCTCGATCACTGTCGTCTGCAGGAAGAGGGTGCTGAAGCCATCCACATTGCCATGACTGCCGTAACGGTTGGGGCCGATGCGTGTTATGACAATTTCTCGCTTGCAACCGGTGCACGTATCGGGCGCAACCAGATCACTGTCACCTTGCAGGAACCGGGCGCGTGCTGCCATCTCAATGGCGCCTATCTTGCACGCGGTCGCCAGCATCTCGAGACAAACACACTGATCGATCATGCTGCCGAACACTGTAATGCCAGTGAACTCTACAGAGGTGTGATCGACGATCATGCGCGCGGTGTCTTTCAGGGACGGATCATCGTGCGCAAGCACGCGCAAAAAACCGACAGCCATCAGGGTCACAAGGCCTTGCTCCTGTCACGACGCGCGGAGGTCAACGCCAAACCCGAACTGGAGATCTATGCGGATGATGTTCGTTGCGGTCACGGTGCAACAATCGGGGAACTTGACGACGACGCACTGTTCTATCTGCGCAGCCGCGGCATCCCGCACGATCTTGCACGACAGATGCTGATCGAGGCCTTCATTGATGATTCATTTGGATTTGTCAGCAATCCGAACCTGACAAGGAGGCTGCGTCTCTGCGCATCCTCCTGGTACGGATCGTCAACATGACAACAGGCGCAGCCACCTTGCGTGGTTCCAACTCGGCACTGGATGTTGCAGCCATTCGCGAGGATTTTCCGATTCTGTCGCGTACCGTACGTGGCAAGCCGCTTGTCTATCTCGACAGCGCCGCGAGCAGTCACAAACCGCGTCAGGTCATCGAGGCAGAAAGCAGGTTTTACGAAAATGAATACGCCAATGTTCATCGTGGCGTTCACTATCTGTCGCAAACGGCAACAGACCTGTTCGAGAAAGCGCGTTCCCGCGTACGGGAGTTTCTCGGCGCCGAACGGGAAGAAGAGATCGTGTTTGTTCGCGGCGGCACGGAAGCGATCAATCTGGTGGCACAGTCCTGGGGGCGCTCGGAACTCGCGGCAGGCGATACAATCCTTGTCTCAACACTGGAGCACCACGCCAATATCGTTCCCTGGCACATTCTGGCCGCAGAAAGAAACCTCGTCGTGCGTGGCATTCCGGTTCTTGATGATGGACGCATTGATCTGGATTCATACAGCAACCTGCTGCACGGCGGCGTCAAACTCGTTGCACTCACACAGATGTCGAATGCTCTCGGCATACTTCCGCCGGTCCACGAAATGATTTCGATGGCACACCGCGCAGGGGCACGTGTCCTGCTCGATGGTTGCCAGGCGATCAGTCATCAGAAGGTCGATGTCACGCAACTCGATTGTGATTTCTATGCGTTTTCGGGACACAAGATCTACGGACCTACAGGTGTCGGTGTTCTGTACGGCAAGCATGAATTGCTGTGCGGCATGCCTCCGTGGCAGGGCGGCGGAGAAATGATCCGCAGGGTGACTCTCGAGAAAACAACTTTTGCGGATCCGCCACACCGCTTCGAGGCAGGCACGCCGGCCATTGCCCAGGTGATTGCACTTGCGTCCGCCCTCGACTATGTGGACGCGACAGGTCTCGACAGGATTGCGGAACATGAGGCGATGTTGCTCGCCTACGCAACGGATCGCCTGTCGTCGCTGCCCGGCCTCAGGATCTACGGAACCCATTCGTCCAAGGCGAGTATCGTATCATTCACGCTCGATGGTGTGCATCCTCATGACGTCGGAACGATCGTTGATCATGAAGGTGTAGCGGTCAGGGTCGGACATCATTGCGCACAACCGGTGATGGACAGATTTGATGTCGCTGCGACCGTGCGTGCATCATTCGGGCTTTACAACACGCTTGACGAAGTCGATGCGCTGGTCTCGTCGCTGGAAACGGTCCGGGAGCTGTTCCCATGATGGATGATCTGCGTGAACTTTATCAGGAGGTCATTCTCGATCACGGACGCAATCCGCGTAACTTCAGGGAACCCGAATGTTACAACCGACACGCTGAAGGAGATAATCCCCTGTGCGGCGACAGGTTGTCGGTCTATCTGAAGCTGGACCAGGACGGAATTGTGCAGGATCTCGCGTTCAAGGGTCGCGGATGTGCCATCTCCATGGCGTCGGCCTCGATCATGACTGAAATGGTGACCGGTCGGACTGCTATTGAAGCGCGCCGCCTGTTCGATCAGTTTCATCATCTCGTGACCGAAACCGACAGCGATCCCGATGATCTCGATGAACTTGACAAGCTGGTGGTTCTTGCAGGTGTGAGAAACTTTCCTGTCCGTGTGAAATGCGCGACACTAGCCTGGCATACGTTGAACGCCGCGATGGACGGCAAGGCGTCCGCGACAACGGAGTGATCCATGAGTCCTGACAATACCGGGAATACGCATCAGGTTCATGAAAGCTGGCGACCTGACGACGACAGTGCCGATCCCTATTCGATCGAACAGGAAGACGGTGAGCCGTCGATCGGCGAGATCGTCGATGCCTTGCGTACCGTTTACGATCCGGAGATTCCGGTCAATGTCTACGATCTCGGATTGATCTACTCGATCGACTCACGCAAGGACGGATCTGTTCGCGTGGAGATGACACTCACGACACCGGGATGTCCGGTTGCGGAAGAGATACCGATCTGGGTTCGTGACGCGGTGTCGCGCGTCGAGGGTACATCCGATATTGATGTCGAGATTGTCTGGGAACCCCGTTGGGAGATGTCGATGATGTCGGATTATGCACGCATAGAACTGGGATTTTACTGAACTGCCGTTATCGGTAGAGTTCTTATTCTGGAGCCGAACATGTTTGGTATGACAGACAAGCAACTGATGACGATCACGGACCGTGCAGCCGCGCGCGTCCGTGCGCTCATGAACCAGAACGAAAACGCAATCGGACTGCGCGTCGGCGTCAAGACGGCGGGCTGCAGCGGATTCACTTACACGATGGATTTCGCGGAAGAAAAGTCGGGAACGGAAGATTGCGTGACGGCAAACGGTGTAACGCTCCTGATCGAACCTGCTGCAACCATGTTCCTGTTGGGTACGGAACTTGACTGGCACGAGGACAAACTCGAGAGCCGGTTTGTGTTCAACAACCCGAACGTCAAGGGCATGTGCGGATGCGGAGAGTCTTTTACGATCTGAGCTTCGGAGTGACTGCTTGCGTGCAATAGGCGCCCTCCTTCTCATCAGCATCTTGATATCATTTACCCCGTCGTCTGCCGTCGCGCAGTTGATGGGGGAAGCCGATGTCAATCATTATCGCAACGCGTTCGAGGCGGCTGAGACCGGAAGCTGGACACGTGCACGCAGCCACGCAAACAAGGCTGAAGACCCGACGCTCCGGCATGTTCTGATTTGGTCATATCTGCTCAGAAGCAACAACCGCGACGATTACCACACGATTGTCGACTTTCTCGATGAAACAGTGGGTTGGCCTGACCTGAAAACACTCAGGTATCGAGCGGAAAAAATCATGCCGGAGGATCTGCCGACAACGGACGTTGACGATTTCTTTCGACGCTACAAACCGGTGAGTGGTGCCGGAATCTTACGATGGATTGAAGCGCTTCTGGAACTTGGACACCATGACGACGCACGCGATGTCATTCGCGCGGCCTGGTCAACCCATGTCTTTCATGCTTCAGACGAAAAGACCTTCACGGCCCGGTACAAGAAATATCTGACTCACGACGAGCATGTCGCGCGAGTCGATCAGCTCATCTGGGATCGGCAATTACGTTCGGCTCGACGGGTTCTTCCTTTCCTGGACGACGGACAACGTCATCTGGCGCAGGCACGCATCCTGCTCAGTGGCAAGAACTACGGTGTCGACGCCGCGATTGCCCGAATTCCGGATGCCTTGCGGGAAAGTGAAGGACTTCTCTACGAGCGCATCAAGTGGCGCCTGGACCGGGAGAATGTTTCCGGTGCACGGGAGTTGTTCAGGAGTGTACCCCGAGAGCTCGATTATCCGGACCTGTGGGCAATCCTGCGATTGCGCATCGCGCTGGCGCTGCTCGATGACGGAGAATACGAGGCCGCGCACGATATTGTGGCAGATCACAGTCGTCGACACGGCGCCTTTCATCATCGTACGTCTTGGCTGGCCGGCTGGATTGCGCTGCGATTCCTCGACAACCCGGTTCAGGCCCAGGAACACTTCAGTGAATTCCACGAAGCGGTCTCGACCCCGATCAGCCTTGCCCGGGGCGCCTACTGGGCTGGTGCAACGGCTTCCGCAATGGATGATCATGCACGTGCAGATGCGTGGTACCGACTGGCAGCAATGCACGGACAAACCTGGTACGGCCAACTCGCGGCGGCAGCACTCGGAATCATGCCGGCAATCGCCGAACCACCGATCGTCGCAGACGAAGACGTTCTTCTTTTCAAGGACAATCCACTACGGAAAGTCGTCCTTCAGCTGGAGCAGATCGGAAGACACAGACTGATCAGGAGTTTCCTGCTTCACATGGCACAAACCGCCACCCGCAAAAGTGACCTGCATCTGACGGGATTACTCGCGCGGGAACTCGACCGATCGGACCTGTCTGTTCAAGTGGCACGTATCGCGCTCCGGAAGGGAGTCGTCCTGGTCCATGCTGCATTTCCAATCGTCGAGATAGGCGAAACTTCAGGTGTCGACACCAATCTGGTGCTCGGTGTCATCAACCGCGAGAGTGGCTTCGATTCCCGGGCCGTGTCCGGTCGCAAGGCATTGGGAATGATGCAGCTCCTGCTGCCGACGGCCAAGGAGGTTGCACGCAGCATTGGCGAAAAAACGTCGCGGAGTCGACTGCTCAACGACCCCGACCACAACATTGAACTGGGAACGGCTTATCTCAAGACCATGATCGAGAGTCTGGGCGGATCGTGCATCCTTGCTCTTGGTGCCTACAACGCGGGCAAGAGAAATGTTCTGCGTTGGGTCAAGAGATTTGGTGATCCACGCGACCCGGGAGCAAACATCGATATCATCGACTGGATCGAGCGGCTTCCATATCGGGAGACACGGGACTACATTCAACGCGTTATCGAAACCATGCATACATACCGCTTGCTGAATGCAGACCCTGGTGAAGCGGTTTCGACGGACCCTCGTCTTGCATGTTCCGGATGACCGTCGCCATATCGGATCTCAATCAAGACACACGCACGATGAACCAGCTCAACATTATTGACAATTCGCCGCTCGACATGCTGGCCTCGAGGCGCTCCGTGCTGGCCGCACAGTTGATCCACCCTGGCCCAACCTCGGAAGAGCTTGACCAGATTCTGGAAATCGGAGTCCGGGTTCCCGATCATGGACGCATGACTCCATGGCGCATTCAGGTCATGCACAGGAATGCACAAAGGGAACTCGGCGAGTTGTTTGTTTCCGAGTTTCTCAAGAGCGAGCCCGATGCAGCACCCGAAAGGCTGCAACTCGAACGCATTCGTCCGCAACGATCACCCGTATTGATCATTGTGAGTACCCGGATCGTCCAGGATCGAGAGGGTGTTCCACCGGTCGAGCAGTTATTGTCAGCCGGAAATGTCTGTTTCAACATTCTCCATGCAACAACAGCGATGGGGTACGGTGCGCAATGGGTGACGAACTGGCCGGCATTTAACGACACCATCAAGAAGTCGCTTGGAATTCCCGCCCGCGAACTGCTGGTCGGATTCATTCACATCGGTACACCCAAGGGACCTCCCAGTGAGCGCGCCCGACCGGAAATCACCGAGGTTGTAAGTCACATAAACACACTGAGCGAGATAGACGGCTGACAAACGTCATGGCGGTTTTCCGGGCCGTTGAACGATCAGCATGACAAACGTGGCATCATGCTGCCACAGCGGCAGACCACGGCGAGTTGATGAATGCACACCCGTATTGGCTGTCGTTGCCGTGATGAACGGCGTTGGGACACGCGAAGGGCGAAATCACCGACGGTGACAGACTTCCGATTGACCACCGTTTTGACAGCGCTTGATGTACATCTTCCGCGAGTCGTGCGTCCACGCTGACAAGCTCACCGCCGCTCACATCGATCCGCGGAGTATGGAACGCATCCTCAAGAGACATTCCGTAATCTGACAGGAACGAAACAAGCTGGAATATCGCAGGGAATATCCGTCGACCGCCCGATGCGCCAAGAGCAATTCTGTCTCCGGAGGCACGACGGACGATGGCTGGACACATGTTTGTCAGGGGTTTTCTACCGGGAGCCATGGCATTCGGTCCGCCCGGACGTGGATCAAACCACATGATGCCGTTGTTCATCAGGAAACCGACCCCGGGAAGAAGCACACGGCTGCCAAACACTGAAAGAAGTGTCTGCGTCAGTGCCACCATGTTTCCCTTCTTGTCGACGACGGAAATATGTGTTGTCGACCCCCCGGTGTTTCCTTCACCCATGGTCGTGAGTCGGTGACGATAGGCATCAAACAGTGATTGACTGTAGGCAACATAAGCTGCGGAATCCGGTGCACCGGCATGTCCTTCCCAGGCTGACTCCAGTCGCGCAAGGGCGTCGAGAAGCGTTGGTCCGGCGTTGAGGTTCGGTGCGACAAAAACGCTTGTGTCCCGATACCGGCCTTCCACGGCCTCAATGACACGGGGTTCGTAGTTCGCAAGATCTGCCGCCGTCATTCTGGATCCTGCATCCTGCAGATCGGCGACCAGCTGATGTGCGATGTCTCCCTTGTAAAAGTCGTCCGGTCCGGCATCACGGAGTCTTTCGAGCGTCGCCACTTGTTGTTCGCTTCGAAGCGTGATCAGGCTGTCAGGTTCCGGGCTCGCTGCAGGCAATCCATGGGGGAGAAAAAAGTCGCGGCTCGCCGGATACTCTGCAAGACCCCGTGCCTCGAGTGCGATCCTCAGCGTGGTATGCCAATCAACCCTGATACCGCGTTGTGCCATCCTGATCGCCGGTGCCATGACGTCTGACCAGGACATGGTTCCAAACCGCTCCAATGCCGTCGAATGTCCGGCGACCAGGGAAGGTACGGCTATCGCAAGCGGACCGCGAACATTGCGGTCATCGACAACCCGTGGCCAACCGAACAGATCGTCATCTGTCGCAGAAGCCGTATCCAGCGGGTAGTCCGTCACGTCGAGCGATGCAGGTGCTCGTACACCGAATTCAATCGCGTGTGTGCGCCCGATTTCTGCATCATGAACGACCATGTAACCACAGCCGCCTGGACCACTCATCCACGGCTCGAGTACACCGATCGCCAGACCGGTTGCGATTGCGGCATCGACGGCGTTTCCGCCGTTCCGCAGAACTTCGGCACCAACCTCGGATGCTTCGTGATGTTGGCTAGCAACAATGCCGCTGTCAGAAACAGCTGCCGGTTTGGATACATGCCATGTTTCTGGAAACTGGGTTTGCATGCGGTGCATCGTCCCTTGTTTCTTCAGCATTTACACGAAGTGACCGCTGTGGTGCGACACTGTTCCTGTGTATGGCAGGGACGGAAGCTGAACTTCGATCCGCTTCGATCGACCGTACTGACGACAAACAATGTCATACGGCGTTGCCTGACAGGAAAACCGTTCAGTGAATTGGTCCGGGTTGTTTTTGCAAGGAGCGGCGGCGGACAAATCCGGGCATTTCTCGGTGCATTGAAAATCAAAGACTGCCAGGGACCTTGACCGTTTTCGCTATCGCGACGCCGATGGCGTATTCCGGTATCGGTCCGGGTGCTTTCTGACTGGCTTGAACAAGGTAGACTCGCTCGTTTGTCAATCGCCTGGATCGTGCCATGGAACGGTTCGACGTCATTATAATCGGTGCGGGTATCTCGGGTGTCAGCAGTGCGTGGCATCTGCAGAAACTGTGTCCGTCGAAGCGATTCCTGATCCTGGAGGGACGCGATGTCGCCGGCGGGACCTGGGATCTGTTTCGCTACCCCGGCGTTCGTTCGGACAGCGACATGCACACGCTGGGTTTCGCCTTCAAACCCTGGAAGGACGCCAAAGCCATTGCGGACGGTCCGTCAATACTCCGTTATGTCAACGAGACAATCGATCAGAACCGTATTCAACAGCACATCCGATTTCGTCACCTGGTCACACGTGCGCGTTGGTCAACGGATCGTGCAACCTGGCAGGTAGACGCCATGCATGACGGCAACGCCGTGTCGTTCGCCTGCACCATGTTGCTGATGTGTGGCGGTTACTATGACTACGAGAACCCGCACCGTCCTGACTGGGAGGGTGAGGACGACTTCAGGGGCACGATCATTCATCCGCAGTTCTGGCCGCATGATCTTGATCTTCGCAAAAGACGGGTCGTTGTCATCGGGTCGGGTGCAACAGCCATGACACTGGTGCCAGCCATGGTGATGGAAGGAACAGACCATGTGACCATGGTCCAGCGCTCTCCGACCTACGTCCTGTCCTGGCCCAGCATCGACAGGAGCGCCAACCGGCTCGCAAGATGGTTACCTGATCGATTGGCATACTTCATCACACGCCGACGAAACGTGCAGCGCGATATCGACTTCTACCGGCGCACACGGCAGGAACCAAGAAAGGTCAAGAGGGAACTGATCGGACTTGTCCATCAGGCTGTTGGTGCAAACTGCAACGTAAGGAAGCATTTCACACCAAAGTACGATCCCTGGGATCAACGCCTTTGTCTCATACCGGATGACGATCTTTTCAGCGTTATAAACGATGGCTCGGCAAGCGTCGTGACCGAAGGGATCGACCGGTTCGTCGAGGACGGAATCAGATTGCGGTCCGGTGAAGTGTTAAGGGCCGACCTGATCGTCACGGCTACCGGCCTTCGCCTGAAGGTGATGAATGGCGTCGAACTGGTGGTCGACGATAGCCCTGTCAACGTATCGGGCCACTGGTCCTACAAAGGCATGATGCTGTCTGATGTACCAAATCTGGTGCAAACATTCGGTTACATCAACGCCAGTTGGACGTTGCGTGCAGATCTGACGGCGGAATGGGTATGCCGTCTGATCAACAGGCTCGACCGGAACGGCGTCCGACAGGCCACGCCGCGCCTCACGGCCGATGAAGTCGCCACGATGCCGGCGCGGAACTGGGTCGACGACTTTCCAGCCGGTTACATGAAACGCAGCATGCATCTGATGCCGAGACAGGGCGATCGGGCTCCATGGCTTCACACCCAAGACTACCTTCGGGATCGCGAAATGATCAAACGCGCACCGATCGAGGATAAGTGGCTGGTGCTCTCGAATGCCCGTTAGTCTTGCGCCCTGTCGGCGATCATACACGGTCAAGGTTTCCGCGTTGACACCGGGGAATGCCGACGAGACTTTACCCGACCAGGAAATTGTACTTTCATTGCGGCGGGTCGACTCGTCCGCGTTTCAATCAGAATCAGACAGTCAAAATGAACAACGCCGAGTATTTGCCTGCGCTGCGTAACGAAGGTCAACGCAGGAACGATTACGGGTCGTTTGACGCAGCGCCACTCACGGGCGCTCTCGGCGCCGAGATTTCAGGAATTGACCTCCGCGAGGACCTGGACGATCGGCAATTCGCCGATCTTCGCGATGCACTCATCAATCACATGGTCCTTGTGTTTCCCGATCAGGATCTGACCGCTGGTCAACTCGTGGCTTTGGGGCAAGCATTCGGTGATCTCCACATCAATCCGTTTGTCGCGGGCCTTGATGATCATCCCGAAATCATGGAAGTCCGTTCGGAAGAAAACGAAACCGCCCGTTTTGCCGGTCGCTGGCACAGCGACATTTCCTGGGCAGAACAGACATCTTACGGTTCCCTGCTTCACGCGCGTACTGTGCCTCCCTGGGGCGGCGACACGCTGTTTGCCAATGCGGTCATGGCCTGGGAGGCGCTTTCACCTGCCATGCGCGGGATGCTCGACGGACTGCGTGCTGAACATACGTCAATTCAGGGTCACGAACGGTGTGCCGTGTTTGCCGACGCACCCGAAGCTGTCATTCATCCGCTGGCCCGCACTCATCCGGAGACAAATCGCAAGGCATTGTTTGTAAACGAGTATTTCACGTGCGGCATTGACGGTATGACGGCGGACGAGGGTCGGTCAATCCTGAGTTTTCTGTTCCACCACCTGACACGACCGGAATTCACCTGTCGTGTACGCTGGCGCGAAAGGACGCTTGTGTTCTGGGACAACCGTTGCACCCAGCACTACGCTACAAATGATTATCCGGGCGAGACACGCCTGATGTGGCGGGTGACCATCGATGGTGAAAAGCCCTACTGACAGAGTAGGCGCAGTACCGGTTTTTAATCAATCAATCTGTTGAATCGCCTTCGGGATGGTGTCTAAACTGGGAAACAGGTGAATGGCCACGGGCGTTGATCCCGGACGATTTCTCAGGTTTCCGTGGATCATGTCGTTCGCTTCCGGGAGAACTGCGATGATCAAGCGCTCTGCACAAAATCTTGGCATTGACGTCTCCGAGGTCGAGCGGCGCATTGCCGAAAACTGGAGTCTTCCGACCCGGTTCTATCAGGATGGTGACGTCTTCGATTTCGAGATGGATGCCATCTTCTCGAAGCGTTGGCAGTTCTTTTGTCCTGTACACAGTGTCATGAATCCTGGTGATGTCGCGGTGCGTCGGATCGGCAAGCATCCCATCGTGGTCACGCGTGATCGACACGGAGTCCTGCATGGATTTCTCAACATCTGCCGACACCGAGGCTATACGGTTGCGGAACATGACAGGAAGAATTGTGCGCGTCTTGTTTGTCGGTATCACATGTGGTCCTACAATCTCGATGGGACACTGGCGCATGCGCCCGATGCTGATGGAGACGCAGGCTTCGAGCGCGAGGAACTCGGTCTTCATCGTGTATCTGTTGATCAGTGGGGACCGGTCGTCCTGGTCAATCCGGATCCCTGTGCAGCCCCATTGCGTCGTACCTATCCCGTCATGTTCGATACCGCCCGGCGACTTGGCTTCGATCCTGATCCTGACAGATATACCCCGTACAAGACCATTCACTATGACATCGATACGAACTGGAAACTCTGGTACGACAACGGAACCGAGTGTTACCACTGCCCGCATATCCACAGCGAGTCCTTCGGAGCGGCTTTCAATGTGGAACCGGAAGACACGACTATTCGCCTTGACGAAAACTTCAGTTCCTATCACTTCAAATCCGGCAGTGCGCTCAAGGGTAATGACCTGAGCGCGGAGAATTTCAAATCCTTCCAGCTCTATCCCGGCATGACGTTCATCGTGCATGATGAATTCATGCACATGACGGGCATGACCCCGATCGGTCCTGGCAAGACGCGTCATTCGATTTACTATTTTGCAGAGAATGGCACAGACCCGGGTCATCTTGAACGCTGGCTCAAGATCTGGGACGACACCTATCGAGAAGACAACGAGATCACTGCGGTACAATACGAGAATCTCAAGGGCGGACAGCAACCCTACAACCGCTATGTCAGCTCGAGGGAATTTGCCGCGCAGCACTTCAACGCAATGATCTGGGCGGATTACAAACAGGCGCTGGCCGCTTGATGGCCTGTTGCATGACATGCCCGCACGGAGCATTGCGATTGACGACACGTCACAAGAAACAGACACGGAAATGGCAGCCGGCCATTCGTCAAGATTGCAGATAACGGGGGTATGGCATGAGACAGAAATTCCTGCAGATCGTAACCGGTGCAACGACCGGTGTTGCCCTGACACTGGCTTCGGGTCTTGCGCAGGCAGATGTTCCGGAATCAGAAGCGACCATCAAGCTTGGTGTGAACGAGTGGACAACGCAGCAGGTCATCACGCAGGTCGCCGAACAACTGCTCGAAGAAATGGGTTATTCCGTCGAGTCAGTCACGGTCGGATATTATCCGCAGATCGAAGCGATGATTCAGAATGATTTGACGGCAACTCTCGAACTGTGGCCAAACAATGTGGGCGAAGGCGTGTTTGAAGCGATCGACGCCGGAGAACTGGTCCATCTGGGTGATCACGAATTATCCGGTGGTGGACAACTCTATTACGGCGGATGGATGGACGAGCAATGCCCGGGTCTTCCCGATTATGTCGCGTTGCAGGATTGCATTCATCTTCTGGAGTCCCCCGAGACAGCGCCGTCCGGGCGCTTCGTGGGGTATCCCGCCGATTGGGGCAATGTGGAGTATGAAAAGCGCTTTGCCGCATTAGGCCTCGATCTGCAGGTGGTCAAGGCCGGGGGCGAGGGTTCACTTATCGCAGAGATCGCCAGTGCACATGAACGACAGGCCGGAATCCTTATTCATTTCTGGGAGCCGCATTGGGCAATTGGTCATTATGACATGAAGATATTTGGTGCTCCTTTATGGGAACCCGAATGTGAGACCGATCCTTCATGGGGTCCCAATCCCGACATGACCTTTGATTGCAACTTCCCTCTCAATGTCGGGATCTTCAAGGTTGGCAATCCATCCATTGACCAAGTCTGGCCCGCTGCTGGCCGTCTGCTGCGCCAACTCAGCTTTGATAATGCGGATGCGGGCTGGATGCTGATCGAAGTCGACCAGAACGGTCTGAGCCAGGCAGAAGCAGCTGCCAAGTGGATTGAGGAAAATCGCAGCACAGTCGATAGCTGGATCGAGACCGCGCTGGCTGATTCCTGACCCTTTCCTGCCAGACAGACTTTCATTCCGTAACGGGACCACCTGTGTCGTTAACCGACACAGGTGGTCAACGAGACAGGTTCAAGAAAAACCGGTTTCCCGTGTGATTCCTTTCGAACCGATACACGGTTGCCATCTGCTCCAGCATTGAACGCAATCCGGAGTTCACAAACCACGCGGACGATTTCTTTCGACTTCTCTCGACGTAATCCAGGATGACCTCATCGGTAGAAATCAGAAAAACAACACAGGGCCGGCAGATGGCACGATGTCCGTGAACAGCGTGATCGCCTGTGGAATGCGTAGAGGACCGCATGCGCGTCGCATGGGCACCGGTTACGAAGTCATCGGGGCACGTTTTCATAACCGCCTACCTGTCCGCACCATCGTGTGAGCCAATCTCGACAGTCATTCGGTCAGGAGCAACCTGGATGACGAAAACGAGGCGGCGAAAGGGAATTCCGCCGCCTGCGTCTCCATTTCTCAGAACCTTGTATCAAGCCGGAGCATGACACCATGATCGGTGGGAACATCAACGTCTTCCCCGCGATCATTACCGCACACGGCAGATCCAGCAACAACGCCAGCAACACCGCATGGTCCGTGTCGGTGTCGTCATGGTGATAACGGCGATCCGACTTGCGCGTTTCCCACAGATACGGCGGGTCGCCGTAGATCAGCGCCGAACCGTCGAAGTCTCCAGAAACCGCTGGGCGCAACCGTGAACAAGCGCCACATCGTAACCGCAGCGAAACGACGCCAGCGCCTGTGCGTCCAGATCAATCCCGATGTTGCGCAACGCCGCTGGTTCGCGACGCATCGTTGCCCCACCGCCCAGATGTGTCTCGACGTACACGCTGTGTGGGGGGCATCATCGCAATCAGCACCTGACACAGGCCTGATGTCGCCTTCGAACCAGAGTATGCGTTGCCCAAGAGGGCTTCGAGCCGTCAACCCGATGGACACGACACGAGCAATCGGAAACCATGTTGCCAAATCACCCCGGAGAGCGACCAATTGCGCCCGGATCCGACAAGATCGGCACCCTCAATCAATGCACTGACGCAGACAAGATCCTGAAATGAGAATGACTCAAGAACACGCGCCGCAAGATGCAGAACCGATACCTGTTCCGGTGAATCACAGGCGCATTGCGACCTCAAGACCTTCCTTGACGGCCTCTTCGGCTGTTCGTGGAGCGTGGGCGTCACCGATAATGTGAAGCTCACCTGACCATGTTCGAGTCAGGGTTTCGTGTAACGCGGCTTCACGTTTGTGCCCCTGGGCCAATACCAGGGTATCCACATCCTCAACCAACAGTGCCTCGCCGTTCGTCATGTGCTGAAAATAGACATTGTCGCGGTCGGCGCCGAACAATCGAGAATAGGCTGTGATCTCCACGTTCAGGGAATGGAGAACCCCGATCCATTGGTCTCGCACATAGGATTGCAGATTCTGACCAGGCTGGGTTGCCTGACAAAAAAGACGAACATGACACCCCGCTCGAACAAGCAATTCGGCAACACCGAAACCGATCCAGTCGCAACGCCAGTCGGCGATCACGACCCGTTGACCGACATTCGCTTCACCCCGAATGACTGACCAGGCATCAACGGTGTGTGCTTCATCCAGTCCATCAAGTGCGGGCAAGTAAGGTACAGCACCGGTCGCAATGATGACCGCTGTGGGATTCTCGTCTTCAATCAGACGTAAATCGGCGTCGGTGTTTGTTTTTACCTTCACACCTGAGCGTCTCATTTCACGCGTTAGATTGGTGACGATGCCGCCGAATTCTGCGCGACCCGGAAGACGCTGAGCCAGCAATGCCTGCCCGCCAAGTTGGCTTTCCCGCTCCAGCAGCGTCACATCGTGACCGCGTTCGGCGGCAGTGGCAGCGGCCTTCATGCCACCGGGTCCGCCCCCGACGACCAGCACCCGACGTTGTGTGCCTGTCTTGGGTTTTACATGGGGAAGGCGCCGTTCACGACCGGTTTCAGGATGCTGAATGCAGGAAACAATTGCACCCATGTGGCGATGACCGATACAGGCCTGGTTGCATCCGATACAAGCTCGGATGTCCTCAGGCCGATCGTCGCGTGCCTTGACAGCAAAAAACGGATCAGCAATCAGGGCCCTTACAAGGCAGACCAGATCAGCCTGACCCGAAGCGACAATCTCCTCTGCAGTGTGCGGCTGGTTGATCCTTCCACCGAGCATGATCGGAATATCGACTGAACCGCGAAGCCTTGCGGTATCAGCAGCCAGATAGGCCGGTGCAAAGGACATGGGTGGAACAATATGAACCGCACCCCCGACAGACGCCCCTGATCCGCCGATGACATTCACATAGTCGACAAGGCCATCCTGCACCAGTGTCGACACGACAGCCGAGCTTTCTTCGGGCTGAAGGCCGTTGTGGTCCAGCTCATTGATCGAAACACGGACTCCCACCACGGTCGTGCTGTCTACACTGTCGCGAATTTCAGCCAGCGACTCCCGAACAAATCTGAGACGGTTTTCGAAACTGCCACCATAGCAATCGCTGCGGTTGTTGGTGCGGGGGTTGACGAACTGTGACGGCAGATATCCCATCGAGGTCATGTACTCAATGCCGTCGAGTCCGGCTTCGACCATTCGTCGGGCACCTTCGCCGTAGCCGCGGACAATATCTCGAATCATCGCGATGGACATCGGAATGGGCATCACATGGTGGCGTTCGTCAGGAATCTCTGACGGCGCCCACGCAGGCATCAGCGCACCGCTGTCGCGATGGGCAACAGCACGACCTGGATGAAAGAGTTGACCGAACATCCGCGATCCGTGCCGATGTGCGGCCTGCGCCAATGCAGACAAACCGGGAATAGCGTCATCATTACTGACAGACAGTAATTGTCCGCGTGGTTCGTAACTTTCGTGAACGGTTTGCGCTTCCGTTATGATCAACCCGACACCGCCCTCGGCACGTGCTTCGTGGTAGGCAGCGAGATCGGCCATGGTTTCCGGTTCACGTCCCTGACTGGTCCCGTGCGGACCGAAGACAATCCTGTTTCTGATTTCCAGACCGCCGAGCTCAATCGGCTTGAAGAGATTCGGAAACAGTGCCATGGAACACTCCTCGATAATCCGGCGGGTGCAAGACAGTCAGACAGGTGCACCAGGCCGGGCGCGGTTTCAGATTTCGAAACCCGCCCTCAAACCATCCAATACGGCTTCCTCAGCCGTTCGGGGTGCCAGTGCATCCCCTACAAGAAACAGTTCATCCACCTTGTGCCGAAGTCTTTCCCAGAGCCCTGCTGCCCGTTTGAGTGGTGTCGCCAGAACAAGCGTGTCGACGTCATCGCGGATTATCGGTTCTCTGCTGATTACATGTTCCATGTAAACGCTGGTTTCATCGCAGCCAAAAAGGCGTGCATAGGGCACGATTTCAACACCCAAACTGTGTAATTGCCCCATCCAGCCGTCGCGCACCATCATCGGCAGATGTTCTCCCGGAACAGAACTGTTCACGCACAAACGGACACGACAGCCGTCCCGGGCGAGTTTTTCAGCGACACCGAGTCCCAGCCAGTTGGCATGCCAGTCATAAACCAACACGCTGCTGCCGACATTGGCAGTGCCATCCACGACAGACCAGGAACCGACAACATGGGCGTTGTCCAGGCCTTCAAGATCGGGTTTCGTCTCCACCGCACCGGTGGCGCAAATCACGACATCGGGCGCGATTGTATCTACCGTGTTCAGTGTTGCGGTCGTACGAAGACTGATGTCGACACCGTATCGGGTGCACTCCCGGGCAAGGTTCGTCACGAGTCCGCCAAATTCAGCTCGACCAGGGAGCTGTTGCGCAAGTAACGCCTGCCCTCCGAGCCGGCTGCTCTGTTCAAGAAGTGTCACGCAATGACCGCGCTCCGCTGCCACGGCCGCGGCCTTCATTCCTGCCGGACCTCCGCCAATGACGAGCACATTGCGCGGATTGATCGTCCGGGTCTTTTTTCCGTATGTGAGTTCTCTGCCTGATTCGGGAAATTGAATGCAGGAAATCGGAAAACCGCGCAACCTGTGGCCGATGCACGCCTGATCACAGGCGATACATGCACGTATGTCGTCGATGCGACCATCTCGTGCCTTGTTGACGAACTCGGGATCGGCGATGTGGCCGCGGACGATTCCGATCATGTCTGCGCTGCCTTCGGCGAGTATTTTCTCGGCTATCTGGGGCTGATTGATACGACCGGCAATCATGACCGGCATGCGCACGATCACCTTCCTGATTTCGGCGGCAGGTGAACCGGAGTACCCTGCATCGTACTGCATGTGGGGAATGACGTGCTGCCAGCCGGTGTAGGATGCAGTCGAACCCAGAACGATGTTGAGATAATCAAGAATTCCGTCGTCGTCGAGTGCGGCGCACACCTGGCGGGATTCAGCAAGTGTGAGACCCTCGCTATCCATCTCGTCCGCTGAGATACGCAAACCCAGAATCAGGTCTTCGCCAATCCTTGAACGAATTGCCGCCGCTGTTTCGCGCACGAAACGCATGCGATTGTCGAAACTGCCCCCATACTCGTCCGTTCGCAGATTGAGCCTCGGATTGATGAACTGGCTGGCCAGATATCCCATTGAAGAAATGATCTCGATGCCATCCAGTCCAGCCGCGGCCATGCGCGCGGCACCTTCAGCATGTGACGCGATGATCTCCGCAATGAGATCCTTGCTCAGCGGCACAGGTACCGTCTTGTAGTGCTCATCCGGTACTTCAGACGGTGCGTAGGCAACCATCTTCGTGCCGTCTACGGACGCTGCAGCAACCCGCCCCGGATGAAACAGCTGACCAATGATCCGTACATCGTATTTGCGTCCCAGACGCGCAAGCCTTTCCAGACCGGGCAGGCAGTCATCGCTGGTCGCCCAGGCGCGCCCAAGCGGCATGTAGGTGTGATGTACACAGTGTACTTCGGTCATGACCATGCCCACGCCACCGCGCATGCGCGCCTCGTGATAGGCCAACATGGCGTCGCCGATACGACCGCTTTCCGACAGGGCGGTATTGTGCCCGGGTACAAAAACCCTGTTCTTGACGGGTTTTCCGCGAATGACGATGGGTGTGAAGAGATTGGGAAACTGCGGGTGAGTCACTTGTTTCTCTCCCCTGGCCAAAACATGTACGCGCGAACTCAGCCTGCCGGTTTGAAACCGAAGTCCGACGATACTTCGGTGGCACACGACAGCATCGTGTACCCACCCGTCACATACCGCAACATGCATTCTGGCAAGCAGGACAAGAATGCCGACCGGCGAGAACACAGACTTCTGCCCCAACGCGGTTCAGACAATGATGTGTCGAAACTTCCGGTGAAACGACCGATGCGTCCCGCTCGGATTCATCAGCAGGCGAGAGCCGAAACGTGTTTTCGAATGCAGATTTTCCCGTGTAGACTCGAGAGAAATCTGCTTTGATGACAACATGAAGTGTCAACCATACTGGTGGGACGACGCGCCACGTCCCGAAATTCCCAACTCGCCGCTGCCGGAAACTGCCGATGTTGCCATCGTGGGAAGCGGCTACACGGGGCTGCACGCCGCCATCGTTCTGGCTCGCGCCGGCCGCAGTGTCATTGTCTTTGACGCAGAAGATGCCGCCTGGGGTTGTAGTGCACGAAATGGCGGGCAGATGTCGACCGGCGTCAAACCGAGCATCAACGAACTCTGCACGCGATATGGAAAGGAAGGTGGTCACGCCATCATCCGGGAGGGATTCAACAGCCTCAACTATGTCAAGGAATTCATCACCAGCGAAAATCTTGATTGCGATCTCATCAGGGACGGACGATTCATTGGCGCACACAGACCGAACAGATACGAAGGGCTTGCAACATATCTTGAGGGAATGAGCAAAATCGTCCCCTTCGAATGGGCGATGGTGCCGAAGAAGGAAATGGCTTCGGAACTGGGTACGGACCTATATCACGGTGGAGCGGTCATCGGGCATCACGCCTCCATCCAGCCTGCCAAGTACGCAAACGAACTCATCAGACTGGCCCTGGAAGCCGGGTGTGCGATCGAAACCCGGACACCGGCTACGGCGATTTCATGTAACGGTTCACGTTCCACTGTTACCACCACGCGCGGGACTGTCGAGGCCCGCGACGTTGTTGTCGCCACAAACGGTTATACCGGCAAGGTTTCGCTGAACCTGCGGCGACGCATCATTCCGATCGGCAGCTACATGATTGCGACCGAACCGATCGAACCGCAAATCATGCAGCGCATCATGCCGAGACAGCGCGTCGTCAACGATACACGCAAGGTGATCTATTACTATCGTCCGTCACCCGATCATAAGCGTCTGGTGTTTGGCGGTCGTGTCGCTCTCACCGAGACCGATCCACGTGTTTCAGCGCCGCGGCTTCATCAGGTTGTCTCGGAACTGTTTCCGGAGTTGTCCGGCACAGGAATCAGTCACAGTTGGATGGGCTTTGTGGCGTACACGTTTGACCACCTGCCTCACATCGGCAAACGCGATGGCGTGTGGTTTGCCGCGGGGTACTGTGGCTCCGGCATCGATTGGGCCAGCTATTTCGGACACAAGTTGGGACACAAGATTCTCGGCAATCGGGAAGGAAGCACGGCGTTCGATGACCTGCCGTGGCCCACTCGGCCCCTTTACAACGGAATTCCCTGGTTTCTGGGTCCCACCCTTGCCTGGTACAAGACCATGGACAGATGGGGTCCCTGAAATCTGATGCCCCTTCCCTGACGGGATGGTTTCAAATCGATAGGCGGGTCTTGATCGTTTGAGACTCGGGAAAGACGGTGTCTGACGGATTGCCAAGTCAGACAGGTGTCACTGAACTTCAAATGCCTGCCATCAAACGTGGAAGGTGTATGATTGACTCGTCATCAAACGCAACAGTGTCTGCGGTCTACTCGGACCAACGAACTGTTCATTCTCCATCTCCGGAACTTCCTGCCGAACTGAAGCCAAACAGCCGGCTCAAAATGGATGGGCTTCGTTTTCTTTCCATGCTTCCGGACGACACGATTCCGGTTGCCTTTCTTGATCCGCAATATCGTGGTGTTCTTGAGAAATTGTCTTACGGAAATGAAGGCAAGAATCGCGGTCAACGCCGGAGTGCATTGGAACAGATGTCGGAAACGAAAATCGGGCAATTTGTACAGCGGATCCATCGCACACTGATTCCTTCCGGTCACCTGTTCTTGTGGTTGGACAAGTTCCACCTCTGCCAGGGCATACATCCATGGCTTGAGGGAACGACTCTTGAAATCGTTGACTTGATCACCTGGGACAAATGCACCTTCGGCATGGGGTATCGTACGCGCCGTCGGGCGGAGTATTGCGTCGTCTTGCAAAAGAAACCTCGCCTGGCAAAGGGAGTATGGAAGGTTCACAACATCCCGGACGTAATTCAGGAAAAGGTTTCGAAACGGGACCATCCACACGCGAAACCAGTCGAGTTACAGGGTCAACTTCTGTCCGCGGTAAGTAACGAAGGGGATTACGTGATTGATCCTGCAGCCGGATCTTTTTCCGTGCTTCAAGCGGCACTTGATCATCAACGCACATTCCTTGGTTGCGACCTGAACGGTTAACCTGCATGGCGCGTCTCTGCTCTGCCAAATCCAGGGAACAGTTCTGGCTCCTACGAACGCCTGTTTGACAATTCAGCCCTGGGTAACCTTGCCAGCAAAATCCAGTCTGCTGTCATCTCGTCAGGTTCTGAACTTGAAGCAATGATCGCAAGCCTGGTGCCCAACATCCATGACCTGGACAAATTCCTTGAAACCGAGACGATGGCAGAGGGTGTTTTGCTTGCCCGCAAGCGACAGATACGGCAGAGCAAACTGCTGAACTTCGACGGTTCGGCACCCGACTTCATGATTTTCAAGCGTCGCGGCGACATTCAGACCTGTCATATTGTCGAGTTGAAGGATGGCCATGTCTTCGACACCAGGAACGCCCGCGCCGAACGCAACGCCATTCACGGTTTCATTGCCCATAATGCGCAACACATTCAGTATCGGTTTCGTGCTCATTTCTGCGCCTTCAATCAGGATGACAGGCATGCAATATGGGATGGCTTCTAACGGAAAATCAGTTTCGACGAGGCAATGACCGGCCGTGAAGTCTGTGAACTTGTTGAAATTGACTACGAAGCCGTCGTGAAGGCGCGCCGAGGTGACGGAGCCGACAACATCGAATATTTTCTGACGGAATTGGTCAAGATTGAACGAGTTCGGCAGCGGCTTCGCGAACTCCTTGACCAGAACCCCGAATGATACCGTAATCGGAACCTGACAATTCAGGTGGTCATGCCAAGATCCTGCTTCTTCCTGGCCGCCCATGACTGGATAACCCGATCGGTAATCATCGCCATCAATGCCATTGATCCACCAGCGATAACGCCCTGTCCAAATCGCGCGTTGGTCAGGCTGTCATAAACCCACTGTCCAAGACCCTGGGTTCCCACGAGTGCTGCAATCACCAGCATCGCCAGTGCAAACATCACGACCTGATTCATCCCGAGCATGATCTCGGGTATCGCAAGGGGGATCTTGACGCGCCAGAGTATCTGCCGCTCGGTACAACCCATCATTCGCGCCGCCTCGATGGTAACCGGGTCGACATTGCGCAGTCCATGTTCCGTGTAGCGTATCGCGGGAACGACAGCGTACATGACAATAGCGAGCAGGGCTGAAAAGTCTCCGACCAGAAAAACCATGATCACCGGAATGAGGAACACGAATAACGGCATGGTCTGCAGCGTATCGTTGATCGGCCTGATGAATACTGAAAACCTGGAATTCTGTGCGGCAAATATTCCCAGCGCTCCACCAAGAACAACGCAGAGAATGACTGCCGTCGCCGTCATGTAGAAAGAAAGCATTGCGCGCGGCCATGCACCGGACACAAGCATGAACATCATGGCCAGAAACGCGAACAACGCGATACGCCAGCCACCGACCTGAAATGCGATCAATGTGACCACACCGACAAACGCAGGCCATGGTGTGCCCGACGAACCGAAATAAAACAATCCGCTTATGATCGCCGTACCCACGACGACGCGCCAACTACCGATGCGTGAGACAAACACGCACAGTGCAACAACGAGCAACCAGTAGATTGTTGTTGCCACACCGGTCATCTCGAAACCCCAGGTCGAAGGCCGCGCAATACGCTCCAAACCGGCTTTCATGGGCAACATGATGAAATAGAGCGTGTAGGTCTTCAGTGCATCGGTGACATGAAAGAAATTACGCGTGAACCACGTTACGGCGTCGTTCAGGATTTCGGCCGGGTAGAACACCCAGGTATCGGGATACTCCCGGAAACCCGGGATGACATAGGCAAGCAACAATCCTCCGGCGATCGCGCCGGCAATTGCCGAAACGTATGGATGACGATGAAACAGGTTGCCGGTGCGTGGTAGCGAAATTTCACCCGTTCGTTCCGCAAAGCCGCGACTGATCCTGTCCATTGTCATTGCAAGAAGCACGATCACCAGACCCGCGAGAAGACTCTGGCCTGTTTGTGCTTTCCGCATGGTTGAAAGAACCTCCCACCCAATGTCGGCAAATCCACCGATAATGGCGGCGATGATCACCATTGAAAGTGCCGCCATGATTGTCTGGTTCACGCCGATCATGATCGTGTGCATGGCGGCGGGAATCCTGACCATGAACAGGAGTTGCGTGTTGTTGCACCCCGACATCTTGCCGCTTTCGATGACGGTTTCCGGGACCCGTGACAGGCCCAGCATCACGTTTCGCACCATCGGGGGACTGGCGTAAATCGCCGAAGCGACCATGCCGACAACCGGCCCGATACCAAACAGGATCAGGATCGGAATAAGGTAGGCAAACGTCGGAACGGTCTGCATGACATCCAGCATTGGTTCGATGATCCGGCGTGCCCATCGAAACTGAAACGCCAACAGACCAAGTGACAGTCCGATAAACAGGGACAAGGGAACCGACATGCCGACGAGTGCAAGTGTCGCCATGCTTTCGGACCAGTAGCCGACGATAACCATGTACAGGAGAGCTGCGACACAGAATGCCGCAAGACGCCAACCCTTCGCTGCATAGGCGATGATCGCGACAATCGCGATCGTCACTGGCCAGGGAGTTCCCTGAAGCACATCCTGAAGTCCGGGTATATCGTAACGTTGGCCCTGTAACTCCACGATGCCACCGCTCATCGGCCACTGCAGGACATTCGAGACAAACCGGAATACTGGTTTGAAATTGGCCGTGAACCAGTCCATCACGATTTCAAGCACATACTCGACAGGCAGGAACCAGGTGTTCGGGTATTTGGCCAGCCATGTCCAGTCATTGCGAAGGACCACGCAGGCAAAGACAAACACGCCCATGGCGATCCACGCCATCAGGTTCGGTTCAATGCGCGTCCGCAGTCCGAAGAATTGCCTTGATGCTGTCGAGACGGCTGTGGTCACTACTCATCGATCCCGGTTTCTGCCGCAAGGACGGACAGAACGTCCTTGGGAGTGATCTGGCCGAGAAGGACACCGGAGTCGTTCAGTACGTTGATTATGCCGACGCCAGCCTCGAATTTTGGCAGGAGTTTTTCCAGCGTGAGGCTGCCAAGCACGGCATGGTCGTGATCAACCGGATTGTTGGTCGGGACAGCAATGTCACCGGCAGTAATCACCTTCACGCGTGGAACATCCTGCGTGAATTCCTCTACATAAGCGTCCGCCGGCTGCATGATGACTTCGGCAGGTGTGCCGATCTGAACGATCTGCCCGTCCTTCATGATCGCGATACGGTCCGCCAGTCTGAGCGCCTCGAGAAAATCATGCGTAATGAACACGATCGTCTTGTGAAGCAGTTGCTGCAATCGCAGGAACTCATCCTGCATCTGACGTCTGATGAGAGGATCCAGCGCCGAAAACGGCTCATCAAGGAACCACAGGTCCGGCTCGACCGCAAGGCTTCGCGCAATACCGACGCGCTGTTGCTGACCACCGGAGAGATGTCGGGGATAGGATGTTTCGCGTCCGTCGAGTCCGACAAGCTTGATCATTTCCATGGCACGCGTGACACGGCCTGCCTTGTCGATACCCTGAACCTGTAAAGGAAATGCGACGTTTTCGAGAACCGATAGATGCGGCAGGAGTCCAAAATTCTGAAAGACCATGCCCATCTTGTGGCGTCGCAGGTTGATCAGCTGTTCCTTGTTGAACTCCAGCAGGTTCTCGCCATCAAGAATGATTTCGCCAACCGTTGGTTCAACCAGTCGAGAAAGGCAACGCACGATCGTCGACTTGCCTGAACCGGATAAGCCCATAATGACGAAAATCTCGCCCTTGTGGACGTCAAAGCTGACATCGCAAGCTGCACAAATATGCCCCGATTCACGGATCTGGTGCAAAGTTTCCGGAATGGACTCAACCTTTCCGGTTGTATCGTTGAAGCAGGAGATCGCGTCAGGACCGTACACCTTCCAGACATTTCGGCATGTGAGTTGTACGTCTTGCTCTGATTGCACCCCCCTCTCCCTCTTTGATACTGACAATAATGCCGCGAGTTCCGGCAACGGCTGCAATTGCACAGCGTGTATCGGAGCCGCAAGAGACTAGCGATGTGTACCCGAAGCGTCTACCTTCAAGAACATGCCCGAGGCTATCGATCGCAGCATGGGAAAGTGGTCCGCCAACCTCGTTCAGGCCGCGGTGTCGTGCCGGCGGCTCGGGCACCTCGTGCTGCCCGCTGTACCGCGCTCGGCACCCGCACAACCGTCGGCAGTGTGTCCTGCACCGCCCCCTGCGCTTCCGGCGGCACGGCCGGCCGCATAAAGCGCCGCGGAGGATCCGAGTCGCCGGGTTCTCCGGCGACGATTTTCCCGTGAAAATTGCAACTCGATTTGGTGCCTTCCACTCCCGAAGGGCTATGGCTCGTCACACCGGAACGCACCGATGGTGCAGGCTGCGGCATGCGACGACAGGCGTATCCTGGCGTCGCCAGACTGCGACATGGGATGACAAAACGCCATGGGCGCAGTTCTGGCTGCGCCCTACCATGAGAGATACCAGAATGGTGCCCCGTGTGACGACGTGTTACTCCGTTTATGCTGATTGTAATTGCCCCAATACGGTCCAAACACACCCTGCCGGACCTCGCATCCGGGCGGCAGTCGTATCCGTCAGGGCGACCGCGAGAAGCCCCGAACCGGGAACAAACCCGTCGAAAACCTGTGCGATGCGCGCCGTCCGCACTCGATCCGCTTCTCTGATTCCGAATGGATGCTGATCGAACGAGCGGCCACCCGACACGGATTGTCGGCTGGCGAACTCGTCCGCTCGGGCGCGGTTGCCGCCGCCGAGGACCGTCTCGACAAGCCTCCGCCAGCAACCTTGACGAGAGGCCACGCCGCGCTTATCGAGACCATCTAACGCCTCGTCTACGTGATGGTGACCCTCGACCGGGAGCGAATGTTCGATGCTGGGCGCGAAGACGAGATCGAAGAAATCGTTGAAGCCGCCCGCAAAGCGATGGAAGAGACCTTGGACGAAGGGACGGCGTGAGAGAAGCCGGTGATGGATTATCCGGAAGGCTCCGCTATGAATTGCCTTCGGAAACGGCGGCCGCTGAAACGATCCAGAAAGAAGAAGGTCGATTGACCAGCACACCCGCGACATTGCCGGGTGGCGGTCATGGGCGGAGTCGATCGAACTCGCCGAAGGATGTCGTCTTCGAGGCAAGGCGAACCGGCCCGGCCTCGCTTCTGTTTGCACTCCTGCATCCGTTCCGCGCCAGTGCGGCATCGGTGACTGCCGAAACCGTCCGACTGATGTTCTGGTGGCGGCTCGCCAAGGTCCCTCTGGGCGACGTGGAAGCGGTCGATGCCGCAATTGGACGCTACTGGTCCGGCGTACGGATCCGGCATGCCGGGGGCTGTTCGCATGTCTCAGGCTTGCCCCGAATGGCCGCGCGCCCTCTGGCCGAGGCGCTCGAGACGGCAAGACGTGACTGGTGGCACCGCGCCCTCGCGGCACGGATTTGCACTCTCCGCTCGGTCCACGGCCGCATCGCCGAATTTGCCGATCCCCCGAAATACCTCACCGCCGCCGCGCTCCACGAGCTTCAGACCGATGCGCAAACGGTGGCCGCCGGGTTCGCGATGCACTGGCCGAAGACGCTGTCGGATACTCCGGAAATCCGCATGCTGCGGAACATTCTGACATTTCTGGAAGCGCCGGACGACATCGGGGCGAAGGCCAACGAGACCTTCGTCGCAAACGAACTGACCCGCTCTCGCGCGTTCTTCGACAGGATCGAGACACGCCCGCTCACGGAAGAGCAACGCCGGGCGGTGGTCGTCGACGGGCAGCGGAACCTCGTCGTCGCGGCGGCCGGAAGCGGCAAGACCTCGGTCATCGTGGCCAAGGCGGGATGGCTCCTCCGAAAAGAATATCGCACGCCCTCCGAACTGCTGCTGCTGGCATTCGCGCGCAACGCCCGAGAGGAGATGGAAGAGCGTATCGGCGATCGCTTCGGCACAGCGGTCGTGCGCGCGGTGACGGTACGCACCTTCCACAGCCTCGGCTTGGCGATCATCGGCGAAGGGGAAGGAAGGCGTCCGACGCTGGCCGCGGTGGCGGAGGACGACCAGGCGCTGCTCGATCTGCTCAAGGGAATCATGACGGATTTGTTCGTCCAGGGGGAGCTCTCGGCGATATTGGTGGAATGGTTTCAGGGCCGGTGTGCCCCATACAGGAGCGAGCACGAGTTCAGGAACTGGGGCGAGTATCACGACTACATCCGCAAATTCGACATCCGCTCGCTCAAGGGCGAGACCGTCCGCAGCTTCGAGGAATGCGAGATCGCGAACTTCCTCTGGCTCAACGGCGTCGCCTACGAGTACGAAGCGGCCTACGAGCATGAGACGGCCACCGCCGAAAAGCGCCAGTACAAGCCCGACTTCCATCTGCCGGACTACGGCATCTATGTTGAGCATTTCGGGATCAATGCCGACGGGAACACGGCGCCGTTCATCGACCGGGAGCAATATCGGCAGGGAATGGACTGGAAGCGCAGCGTCCATGCCGCGTACGGCACCAAACTGATCGAAACCTTCAGTTACGAGCGGGCCGAGGGAAAGCTGCTCCGCAATCTGCAAGAGAAGCTCGCGGCTCACGGCGTGAACTTCTCGCCAATCCCGCCCGAGGATGTGTTTGCCGCTCTCGAAGGACAGGGCCGGATCGATCCGTTCATGCGGCTGGTCGCGACCTTCCTGCAGAATTTCAAGCTTAGTCGGCTGTCCTTTTCCGAACTTTCCGGGCGCGTCGACGGTCATCCGGACAAGGCGCGGGCGCGGGCGTTCCTTGCGGTATTCCGGCCGATTTTCGAGCGCTATCAGGACGTCCTCGCCCGCTCCGGCGAAATCGACTTCCACGACATGATCGGCCGGGCGACCGATCTCGTGGAGGCCGGCCGTTACCTCAGCCCGTTCCGATACATACTGGTCGACGAGTTCCAGGACATCTCGCCGGCGCGGGCAAGGCTGCTGAAGGCCTTGCTCGACAGTTCGCCGGGGGCGCAACTGTTCGCGGTCGGCGACGATTGGCAGGCGATCTACCGGTTCGGCGGCTCGGACATTGCGGTCATGCGGGAGTTCGGGGACCAGTTCGGCCCCTTCGAGCGTATCGATCTCGCAACCACATTCCGCTGCGCCGACCGCATCGCATCGGTCGCCACCGATTTCGTGCTGCGCAACCCGGCGCAGATTCGCAAGGCGGTCCGCTCGACTCGGAAGGCGGACCGGCCCGCAGTGTACATCGGCTTTCCCGGCGGGCAGGAGCTTCCGCTTCTGAAAGAAGCGCTCGACCGGATTGCGGAAGACGCCCGCCTGCATGGCGGAACGTCGGACGTGCTGCTGATGAGCCGCTACCGGCATCAGCGCCCCCGTAACATGAATGCGTGGGCGAAGCAGTATCCGGGCCTTCGCTTCACCTGGATGACCGTGCACCGCGCCAAGGGGCTGGAAGCTGACTATGTCGTGGTCCTCCGCCTGTGTTCCGGCAAGTACGGGTTTCCTTCCGAGATAGCCGACGATCCGCTGCTCGATCTGGTGATGGCTGCGCCCGAGGACCATCCGGACGCCGAGGAGCGGCGCCTGCTCTATGTTGCCATCACCCGGGCGAGACGGCGGGTCTTCCTGCTTGCCGACGGCGGCCCACCGTCCGCATTCGTCACGGAACTCATCGACGGTGACTACGAGGTCGAGGTGTTCGGCCGTCCGCCGGAAGACGACGTGTCCTGTCCGCGGTGCATGGGCGGGCGGCTGATCCGCCGCGAAAACGCCCAAAACCGCAGCATCTTCTACGGTTGTTCGAATTTTCCCCTGTGCGAGCACACGTCGCGTGCGTGTCCGCTCTGCCGAACCGGCCTTCCGGTCAGGACCGGCAAGGCTTACCGCTGCCGCGACTGCGGCGGAACCATCGAGGCTTGCCCGGACTGCGACGGTTGGCTGGACGCCAGAATGGGCAGGTACGGCCGCTTCCTCGGCTGCTCGAACTGGCCGGATTGCAGCTACACCCGAAACCCGGGACCGCGAAAGCGGAAGGCGCGGAAGGCATCGACACACAGAAAACGCGGAAGGCGCTAAGTTGTTGCAATGGATTGCCGCCGACGCCTTATCGTTGTCGCGCCCGAGATGCGCGTAGCGTGCCGTGGTCGAGACCTGCCTGTGGTCCATCAGCTTGCCGATCATGCTCAGAGTATGGGACATAGACTTATTTTTCATACTCTGACAAATTTACCCGAGATATCGTGCAACAATGCGGCAAACCTGTCGGTGAGATGTGCAACGAGACACGAATATCCGGATCTTCGGGTTTCGGGGCGAATCCGGAACCTCGGAGAACGATGAATGTTGCAGCGCTGTGAAGTCGACTCCCTGCGGCGGCCCACTGCCGACGCCAGCGGCCTGCCGCGTTATGCCTACACAAGCGAGGAATTTGCGCAGGAAGAGTACCAGAATCTCTTTGCACGCACCTGGACATTTGCCGGATTTGCACACGAGCTGTCGCAATCCGGAGACGTGGTGCCACGTACGGTGGCCGGTGTCCCGCTGGTTTTTGTACGTACGCGTTCACAGGAAATTCGTTGCTTTCACAACGTCTGTTCGCACCGCGGCACCCTGCTCGTCCCGGATCCGGTCAGGAATCAACAGGCAATCCGTTGCCGTTATCATGGATGGACGTTTGATCTGGACGGTTGCCTGCGCATGACCCCCCATTGGAGCGGGTACAATAAACCGGAAACAGGCGAACTCGACCGACGTTGTTTTGATCTCACGCCGGTCAGATTGGCGCGCTGGCATGATTGGCTCTTCGTCAACGTCGATGGTACCGCCGAGCCATTCGAGGAGTATGCAAAACCCTTTCTCCGTCATTGCCGCGAGTACGATCTGGACAAGGCGACCTGGTGCAGGACGATCCACTACGAAATCAACGCCAACTGGAAACTGGTCGCCGAAAACTATCTCGAGACGCTTCACCTCAATTTTGTTCACTCGATTCTTGCGGAAGTCGCTCCGTTCGAACAGCACACCGTCGTTGCCGATGACGCGTGCCTTGGCACAATCATCGACGTTGGTCTGCCCGCATCGTGGACCGAGAGAGAACCGCTGCCACGGTGGCCGGGCATATCCGGCGACAACAGGACAGCGAAAAACCTGGCGCTGTTTCCGAATTTCAAATTCATTATCGGTCCGGATCATTGCGCCAGCATGGTCGAATTCCCGTCCGGCGCCGAGAAATCGCATCAGCGTTGGGACTTCTACTTTCATGACGGTGCTGGCGACGATCCACGATTTTCCGCTCAGTGTGATGCCATCATTGACTTTTTCGATACGACGAATGTCGAGGATTTCGACATCGTTGAAGCCGTTCACGCAGGGCACAAGTCACCGGCGATGGGCGGTGCCCGATTCAACGGAATTTGGGAAGGCGGCGTTCACCATTTTCAGAAACTCGTTGCCAGTTACATGACGGTCTGAGCAAAACAGGGACTATATCGCGATGAAAGAGGAGGTATTCATTACCTGCGCCGTGACGGGCGCCGGGGATACAACCGGCAAGAGTCCGTACGTACCGGTCACACCGGAACAGATTGCCAACAGCGCGATCGAAGCAGCGTCCGCAGGTGCAGCCATTGCCCATATTCATGTCCGGGATATCAGTACCGGTCAGGGTAACCGCGATCGTGAAGCGTTCCGCGAAGTCGTCGCGCGGGTGCGTGAATCGGAGATTGATGTCATTCTCAATCTGACTACAGGCATGGGTGGTGACTACATTCCGGATGCAGAGGATCCGGGCCGTGCCGCCGAAGGATCAGACATGGCTTCTCCGGAGGAGCGCGTCCTTCACGTAGAGGAACTCTTGCCCGAGATCTGCAGTCTCGACATTGCAACAATGAATTTCTCCCATAGCGCCTTCATGAACGTCCCGGCGCACTTGAGGATCATGGCCGACAGAATCAGATTGGCTGGTGTCAAGCCGGAACTGGAGTGTTTCGATCTCGGGCATGTGCGGCTGGCGAACCAACTGATCAAGGAAGGCCATATCGAGGAACCAGCACTGTTCCAGATCTGCCTGGGTGTTCCGTGGGGAGCGTCGGCCACACCGGAATCCCTGATCATCATGCGAGACATGTTGCCTGCAGGTGCGCACTGGTCAGCGTTCGGTATCAGCCGAATGCAGATACCCATGGCCGCCCAAGCCGTCATTTCGGGAGGTAATGTGCGAGTCGGACTCGAGGACAACCTCTATCTTTCACGCGGCGTGCTGGCGACGAATGGCCAATTGGTTGAACGCGCTGTTGAAGTGGTCGAACGACTGGGATGCCGCATCATGTCTCCGGCGGAGACGCGACAGCATCTTGGCTTGACACGACAACATTGACGGCGTGTAGCGCTCGGGTTGTCGATTGATTTCACGTCGTCTTCAGGAGACAAACGTTATGGAAGACAGGATCATCAAATCCGATGCGGAATGGCGCACACAACTCACACCGGAGCAGTATCGCGTCACGCGCCGCAAAGGTACGGAAAGACCATTTTCCGGATCGTATGAGCTGCCGCCGTTATCTGGCACCTATCATTGTATCTGTTGCGAAAGTGCATTGTTCAGATCAGAAGCGAAATTCGATTCAGGAACCGGTTGGCCAAGTTTCTCCGAACCGATTTCACAGGATGCCGTAACCGAGAAGATGGATCGAAGCATTTTCTTCATGCCGCGAACCGAAATCCTCTGTTCACGATGCGATGCACATCTCGGTCATGTCTTTCCGGACGGTCCACCGCCAACCCGGCAACGTTACTGCATGAATTCCGTTGCATTGTCCTTTGCTTCAGACGACTAGTCGGGGCGCAAACAACTCCAGGATCTGTCTGGTCGGTGCATGACCACGAAATACGTCAGACCGGGGCAACGCAATCTGCTGACTGATGTCGACACAATTCTGGTCGGACAGTCTGAGGATCAGACGTGGATGACCGGCGTAACGGTCATTCTCCCCGAGAAACGCTGCGTTGCGGCCGTCGACGTCCGAGGTGGTGCACCGGGCACACGCGATACCGATGCATTACAGCCAGATTGCCTGGTCACCGAGGTTGACGGTGTTGTTCTCTCGGGTGGATCAGTTCACGGATTGCAAGCAGCCGGTGGCGTGACGGATTGGCTGACCGGCGCTGGTCGCGGATTTCCCGTAGCGGGTCTGCGCGTCCCCGTCGTTCCAGGTGCCATCATCTTTGATCTGTTGATCGGTGACCAACCGGACGGCACAAAACCAAATCCGTGGTACGCATTGGGACGGCATGCATGTGAACGGGCTTCGCGTGAGTTTTCTCTCGGCAATGCCGGAGCAGGACTGGGTGCCAGGGCCGGCAGTCTCAAGGGCGGAGTCGGCAGTGTGTCGGCAATCGTCGACGGTCTTCAGGTGGGGGCACTGGCCGTTGTGAATTCCTGGGGCAACACCGTCGTTCCCGGCACAAGAATGCTCTGGGCCGCACCGTTCGAACTGCAAGGTGAAATGGGCACACCCCCGCGTGAAACACCAGATGGTGAATTCAATTCGCCGATGTCTTTCGAAGGATTGCCGGGTTCGAACACGACGATTGCTGTCGCCGCAACCAACGCGTGTCTGACACGATCCCAGGCTCAACGGATCGCAATCATGTGTCACGATGGCCTCGCGCGTGCGATTCATCCGTTTCACACACCATTCGACGGTGACACCGTTTTCGTTCTTGCAACGTCAACGCTCGACAGGCCGATTGCACCCGTAGACGTCTGTGCTCTGGGAACAATTGCAGCCGATTGCATGACACGCGCGGTCGGGCGCGCCATGATATCCGCAACAACTGTCGCCGGAGTGACGAGTTACAACGACTGGCTGAACAAGTCCTGAACGATCAGTCTCCACAACAGGATGTTGAGGAAGATGCTACGGCGTCCTTCCGGCCGTGGCGATCAATCGGTCCCGAGTCGTTCAGGGCAGAACCTTTCCCTCGTGATCGGTTCGGACCGGGAATCAACAACGGACGACCTGTTGCAAGGGTTGTCGATCCGGGCCGCGTTACAATTTGCTCCGGGAACGAAGAATCCCGACCGGAACCGTCCTGTTCAGGATCGATAATCTGCGTTGATCTCGATGTACCTGACGGTCAGGTCGCAGGTCCAGACAACATAAGAACCCTGTCCTGAACCAACCACCACTTCGATGTCGATTTCGCGGCCTGCCATGTGTTCCGCAACGGGTGCTTCGTCGTAACCCACCGGGGGTGCACCATTAATTGCAACAAGATGTCCACCGACGAGAATATCGAGGGCTGTTTCCATGATCGTCTCGCCTGATTTGCCGACGGCCATAACGATACGCCCCCAGTTCGCATCGCCGCCGGCGATCGCCGTCTTCACCAGTGGCGAGTTGGCAATGGACATGCCGATGTTGCGTGCAGCAATGTCCGAATCAGCGCCGGAAACTGTAATCTTGACAAACTTCTCTGCACCCTCTCCGTCCTTGACGATCTGATGTGCAAGGTCGAGACACAGACCATCCAGAGCGGATTTGAAGTCACACAACCGCTTGTCGTTTGAATCGCTGATCGCTGGATGACGCGCTGCTCCCGTCGCAAACAACTGTACCGTGTCGCTTGTCGATGTGTCGCTGTCCACCGTTATGGCATTGAATGATTGATTCACTGCATCTGCCAGCAACGGCTGCAGGACACTTGCCGGGAGTCGTGCATCGGTGAAGACATAGGCGAGCATGGTTGCCATGTTCGGTGCAATCATGCCGGAACCCTTTGATATGCCGGTAATCGTGATCGGTGCATCGTCGATACTCGTCGTCACTGATGCACCCTTGGGATAGGTATCCGTGGTCATGATTGCCCGGGCAGCGGAAAACCAGCCGTCCACTCTCAGCTCGTCGTTGAGCGCGGGAAGAACCTGCAGAATTTTCCCGATCGGCAGGGGTTCCCCAATGACACCTGTCGAAGCAATGTAAACATGTTCAGGCACGGAACCGGTGAGGGAGGCGACAGTCGTCACGGTGGCTTCCACCGCGTCGACGCCAACCTGCCCGGTAAACACATTGGCGTTGCCCGAATTGACAACCAGTGCTTTCGCCTTGCCTGCAGGAAGGATCTTCCTGCACCAGCGAACCGGTGCACCTGCGGTGCTGGAACGGGTGAATACGCCCGCGACACTGGCCACGTCGTCAAATACTGCCAGCATCAGATCCTGTCTGGTTGACGAATTCTTGATGCCGCATCGGCTCGCGCCGATTCTTACGCCGGAAACGATCTTCAAGTCCGGAAAACTATCCGGAGCGAATGGAGACAAGTTTGAATTGTTCTCCATATTCGTGGTTACTGATTCGGTGATGGAATCAGAATTTCGATCTCTGCACCCTCACGTAACTCGGCGATCGTTTCCTCGACAATTATACGCGTGAGCTGCTCACGAAGTTGCGGCGCGAGTTCCTGGAGTGAAGGTGGTGCGGCCGCCCGGATTTCCTGAAGCTTGATGATATGCCAACCAAATTGAGTTTGCACAGGTTGCGATGTCTGACCGGGTAACAGATCGAATGCGGCGTCCTCGAATGCCGGCACCATTGTACCACGTCCGAACCACCCAAGGTCTCCACCGATCGAGCCCGACGGACCAATCGACAATTCCTGGGCAAGATCACGAAAGTCCTCGCCGGCATCAAGGCGCTCGACGATGGCGTGTGCCTCTTCTTCTGTTTCAACAAGAATATGTCGCGCCCAGATCTCCAGACCGAAACCGTCAGCCTTGCCCTGCGCGATAAACGCGTCGTAAGCCGCAACTATTGCCTCCTCGGTGAGTCGTTCACCGAGACGTACCTGAAGGTACAAGTTCTCCAACAAAGTCAGTTCAAACCGCCGCATGCGCAACGCAAATTCTTCGGTACGATTCAGTTCCAGTTCGTACGCCG
The DNA here is from genome assembly GCA_965200745.1 of Alphaproteobacteria bacterium. Classification (GTDB taxonomy): domain Bacteria; phylum Pseudomonadota; class Alphaproteobacteria; order SP197; family SP197; genus SP197. The sequence goes on along the minus strand of CBDAUZ010000001.1, from coordinate 929,086 downwards.
CCCTGTTCATCAACAGCAGGTTGATCAGCCGATCGACAACGGGCCCCCAGATTTCCTCGGCAGGGCGTTGGCGCAACTCCGGAGACAAATCAGAAATGAAACCGATGACCTCGCCGCGCGTTATGGCTATGCCGTCAACGAGGGCAACAACATCATCAGCTTCCTGGGCAAAGGCGGGATGCACAAGTGTACAACCTGCGCATGCAAGACAGAACAACGCTCGACGCAGAGTGCCGAATGGATGTTGAAACAACTGAAATCTCATGCGTCAACCTTCCTGAAAGCGGAATCGATTCAACCGGAATTTGGATATGGACGTCGTATGGCTATTTCGCGTCTGTGCCCTGCGTGATTCAATGGAGCGGGTTTCCCGACGACACCCGTGCAGCGTCCCGTGACATGCGTTTGGCGGAGCCGCAACAATGCTTGTATTTTTTTCCGGAATTGCAGGGGCACGGTTCATTTCGACCGACACGTCCCCAGGTTTCCGGCCGCGCAGGATCACGGCGCAACGGTTCCTTTCGCCGCATGTCAGCGGATTGTTGTCGCCATTGCGTTCGCACACCGGTCAACCGTGCGTGGTCATATGTACCGTCTGCACTCGGCCGCTGATCTGTCATGCGCTGGCGTTCGGCCTGCTGTTGTGTAGCAAGCGCATTGGCGTCGAGTCGGATCTTCACGTTCATCATCGTGTGAGTCACGGTCCGTCTGACCCTGTCGAGCATCTCGTCGAAAAGTCCGAAGGATTCGCGTTGATACTCGCGTAACGGATCGCGCTGCGCATAACTTCGCAGCCCGATCGACTGACGCAGATGGTCGAGTGACAGGAGATGGTCGCGCCAGCTGAGATCCAGCGTCTTCAGCAAGATACTTTTCTCGGCAACCCGCATCGCCGCTGCCGAGTACTCGCTTACCTTGTCTTCCATGGCTTCTGCTGCTGCTGCCAGAATTCGCTCCTCGATTTCCTCGTCGGCGATTCCTTCTTCTTTTGACCACTCGGAAACCGGCAGGGGGAGACCTGTCATTTGCTGAACTTCGCGTTCCAGTCCCTCGGTATCCCATTGATCGGGATAGGCATCTTCGGGAATGTGCCGTGCGACAATGTCCTTGATGACCTGTTGGCGCATGTCGGTGACGGTTTCCGAAACATCATCGACATCCATCAGTTCACGGCGTTGTTCGTAAATGACGTTGCGTTGATCGTTCATGACATTGTCGAACCGCAACAATGTCTTTCGAATATCGAAGTTACGCGCCTCCACCTTGCCCTGGGCGCGTTCAATGGCCTTGTTGATCCAGTTGTGAACGATTGCTTCGCCTTCCTGCAGGCCGAGTTTCTGCAACATTGACTCGATACGCTCCGAACCGAACAACCGCATGAGGTCATCCTCGAGCGACAGAAGAAACTTGGACGTTCCGGGGTCGCCCTGGCGACCCGATCTGCCTCTGAGCTGGTTGTCGATCCGACGACTTTCGTGGCGCTCGGTACCGAGAATGTACAGCCCGCCGGCGGCAAGCACGCGCTCCCGTTCTTCGGAAACCTCTTTCAGGATCGCCTCTCTCCGGCTTTTGCGATCCGCGTCATCGGACAGATCGCCAAGTTCTTGAGCAATGCGCAAATCGGCATTTCCGCCGAGCTGGATGTCTGTTCCTCGGCCTGCCATGTTTGTCGCAATTGTGACCGCGCTGACCCGTCCGGCCTGTGCAATGATTGCCGCTTCCTGTTCGTGATAGCGTGCATTCAACACACTGTGATCAATCTTGCGTTTTTTGAGGTAGCCCGAAATCGCTTCGGATTTCTCGATCGAGATGGTTCCGACAAGAACAGGCTGACCGCGTTTGTGACAATCCTCGATCAGGTCAACGACAGCATTGTTCTTTTCCTCGACAGTGCGATAGACCTCGTCGTCATTATCCTCGCGGATCATTGGCTGGTGTGTCGGGATGTCGATCACCTCGAGTCCGTAGATCTCCGCAAACTCTCCCGCTTCGGTCATCGCCGTACCGGTCATGCCCGCAAGTTTGTCGTAGAGTCGGAAATAGTTCTGGAAGGTGATGGACGCCAGCGTCTGGTTTTCAGCCTGGATATCCACCCGTTCCTTGGCTTCCAGCGCCTGATGCAAACCGTCGGAAAACCGTCGCCCCTCCATCATGCGCCCGGTGAATTCGTCGATGATCACCACCTTGCCACCGCGTACGATGTACTCGACATCCCGCGCGTAGAGCTTGTGTGCCCGCAGGGCCTGATTGACGTGATGAACAATGTTGACGTTCGCCGTGTCATAGAGTTCGCCGTCCTCGGGCATCAAACCCGCTTCCTTCAGCTTCTGCTCGATGACATCGGCACCATCGTCGGTGAATGTAACGGTCCGTCTCTTTTCGTCCTTTTCGAAACAATCGTCAGGCAGTGATGGAATGACCGTGTCGACCTTGCGATAAAGGTCGGAGTGGTCCTGTGTCGGACCCGATATCACGAGGGGTGTCCGCGCCTCGTCAACCAGGATACTGTCGATCTCGTCCACAATGGCGAAGTTCTGCTGTTTCTGCACCATCGTGTCGAACGAGTACTTCATGTTGTCGCGCAGATAATCGAAACCGAATTCGTTGTTGGTTCCGTATGTGACGTCGCAGTCGTACTGCGTTTTGCGATCCGCATCGCTCAGTCCGGAGACGATACATCCCACGGACAACCCGAGAAATTCGTATATCTGGCCCATCCAGTTTGCGTCGCGCTGCGCGAGGTAGTCGTTGACAGTCACGACATGAACACCGTTGCCGGTCAGTGCATTGAGATAGACCGGCAGTGTAGCGACGAGCGTCTTTCCCTCGCCCGTCTTCATCTCCGCAATCTCACCGTTGTGAAGAACCATTCCCCCAACGAGCTGCACATCAAAATGCCGTTGCCCAAGCGTTCTCTTTGCCGCTTCGCGTACCGTTGCAAAGGTCTCGACGAGAAGATCGTCGAGACTGGTTCCATCGACAATCTGCTGACGAAATTCGTTCGTCCGCGCTGCAAGTTGTTCGTCGCTCAGGAGTTCAAGCGCGGGTTCAAGCGCGTTGATCTTCTTGACCGTTCCGCCCAATTTCTTGACATGGCGCTGGTTGGCCGATCCAAACAGGCGATTAGCGATACCACCTAACATCTGACGTTTCGTTTCCCCAATATTCGTTTGGTGATCTGTCGCCAAAGGATCAGGTAACCGTCGTCCGGGCGTATCGTGCCGGACCGGTCCCGATTTTCATGCAGATAAACCAATCTCATGCAATTCTAAAGCATCACTTGCGCACTGTTGCGCGATCTTCGGCGATCGACCACGACGAAGCGGACTTTGCAGGATCTGACAATCAGCTGACCTGTGTAATCCAACTTCACCTGGTGGTTTACTGGAAACATGCAATCGCATCCAACATGAACAACTATCGCTGATTTGTCGATACCGAAGGCATTCGAGTAAGGAAAACCGCTATGAGCGTACCTGGTGATCATGCGGAAAGAGCGGATGATGAAGAACAGGGTCAGCAGAAGGCTGTCACTGTCTTTCTTGCATTCCTGGCACTCGGATTGACGTCATTCGGTGGACCCGTCGCACATATCGGATACTTCCGAGACGTCTTTGTGGTTCGCCGCCGATGGCTGGATGAACACGCCTACGCGGATCTTGTCGCGCTCTGCCAGATGCTGCCGGGACCAACATCAAGTCAAGTGGGGTTCGCGATCGGATTGACGAAGTCGGGTCTTGCGGGTGCTTTCGCAGCGTGGGCGGGATTTACCACGCCGTCCGCCATCGTGCTCGTCGCGTTCGGGTACGGCGTCCTTGCACTGAACGATTCCATTCCACCAGGTTTGCTTCAGGGTCTCACTGCAGTTGTCATCGCCGTTGTGGCGCATGCCTTGTGGGGCATGTCTCGATCACTTTGCCCTGATACCCGACGCATGACGATTGCTGCCATCGCGACAGCAGCGATCATCGGCCTGGGTGATCCGACCGTTCAGGTCGCGGTCATTCTGGCAGGCGGAATATGTGGTCTTCTTTTCCTGAAACCGGAACCAGAAATGCTGTCACCCGGCGGTAACGCCGTGCCAATCACCTGGTTGGCCATTCTGGCGCTTGTGTTGTTCTTTGTTCTGCTGAGTGTCTTGCCAATACTCGTCACGATCTGGCCATCTCAGGAACTGGCGCTGATTGATGCGTTCTATCGTTCGGGGTCATTGGTATTCGGTGGCGGACATGTCGTTTTGCCCTTGCTGGAGGCGGAAGTGTCCCGAACCGGATGGGTTACGCGTGAAGAGTTTCTGGCCGGATACGGTGCAGCACAAGCCGTTCCGGGACCGCTCTTCACCTTCGCCGCCTACCTCGGCACCGTCATGGAAACTTCACCCTCAGGGTGGCTGGGTGCGGCTATCTGTGTCGTTGCGATATTTGTGCCATCGTTTCTGCTCGTGACCGGTACTCTCCCTTTCTGGCATTCACTTCGTCGGTTGGCGTTTGCTCGTCGCGCGATGCTGGGTGTGAACGCAGCCGTCGTCGGATTGTTGATCGCTGTTCTCTATGACCCAATCTGGACAAACGGCATTCGTTCAAATGGAGACTTCGTGCTCGCAATGTTTGCTCTGGTCCTGTTGGCTTACTGGAAATTACCTCCCTGGCTGGTTGTCATGATCGGTGCCAGCGCCGGTTGGGCCATGGATTACTTTCCGGTCTGAGTTGACTGCAGACACCTTCCGTTTGAAATTCGGTATCATCAGCGAGACAACTTCGCGAATTGAACGTCGCCGGGCCAAACGCGAGGCCGACACCACAAGAAAAACCTTCACCCAAGTTGTCACTTTTGCGGTGGGCTGAGCAGCATTTTGACTGGTACCGGAACGCGTCACCCACAACATGTTGATTTGTTCTGAGGTGTAACAGCACTATATTCGATTCTGGTGGCGAATTGTCCATTGTAGTGCCAGGGAATAGCGCTGAATGGCATTTTTCCCTTGCGCTGCGAACCCAAACACGCAATCCTGGCCGCGTCCGGCAGCAGGATCCAAAACATGTACATCAGAGCCACAAAAACGCATTCCAGCGACGGCAAACCCGCATACAGCTACCGGCTCGTCCGCTCCGAGCGCACGGGCGACCGGGTCCGGCAGAAGACTCTTCTCAATCTTGGAACCAACTTCTCGGTTCCCAAGGAACTCTGGCGGGATGTTGCGGTCCGGGTCGAGGAACTCCTGTCCGGACAACTCTCCTTCATTGCGCCCTCTACAGAGGTTGAAGCCGCGGCCGAACAGATCGTCCGGCAGCTGTTGGCACGGGGCATGAAACCGGTCGCAGACACCGAGAATGCCGACGACACCGCCCACGTCAGGCTCAGCACGCAGGAACACGAGGATCCGCTCTCGGTCGGGCTGGAGAGGATCTGCCTCAAGGCGCTTGATGACCTGTGTTTCGCCAGCACCCTGCAGGATCTGGGGGTCTCCCCACGTGACGCGCGGATCGCCACCGCACTGGTCGTGGCGAAGATGGCCCACCCCGCCAGCGAACGGGAAACCAGCCGCTGGCTGCGCCAGAACAGCGCAGCCGGCGAATTGCTGTCCCTTGACGACAAGGCGCTTGCGCGCAGGACCCTGTACCGCGTCGGCGATGTTCTGTGGCGCCATCGCGATGCCCTGCAGCAGGCGCTGTTCCGCCGCGAACGGGAGCTTCTGGACCTCCCCGAGACCGTCATTTTCTACGACCTGTCAAATACGTACTATACGGGACAGCACAACCAGTCGCCGCTGCGGTTTGGTCGTTCAAAGCAGAGACGCAACGACTGTCCGCTGCTCACCCTGGCCCTCGTGCTTGACGCTGCCGGCTTCCCGCGCAGTTGCGACATCCTGCCCGGTAATGTCGCCGAAGTTGACACCCTGAAGGACAGCATCAGGCGCTTCGAGGCGGAATGCGGCGGTGTCAACAAACCCACCGTGGTGATGGATGCCGGTATTTCCTCGCAAGCCAACCTCGCATGGTTGACCGAACAGGGCTACCACTGGATCTGCGTGGCCAAGGGGGCAAGGCCGAAACATCCCCCGGAAGGCGCGGCGGATGTCATCGTGAAGACCGGTGCGATGCACGAGGTGCGTGCCTGGAAACTCGAAAGCGACGCCGGCGAACGCCGGCTCCATGTCGTCAGCGAGGGACGCAGGCTCACCGATGCCGCGATCCTGGAGAAACAGCGCGAGCGGTTCGAGACCGGACTGCACCGCCTCCATGACGGTCTCACGATTCCGATGAGAATGAAGCGCTACGATCGGGTGCTCGAGGCCGTAGGCCGGCTGAAGGAACGCTATCCCCGGGCGGCAAAACACTACACGGTCTCCGTGGGAGAGGGTGAGGGGACCAATGCGACCTCTGTCACCTTCACCCGCAGGGCCAGCTTCAGGGGCGACGATGCCGGGTCCTGTGTCATGCGCACCAGTCAGACCGGCTGGGACATCGAGAAGATCCTGCGGACATACTGGAAACTCACGGGCATCGAAGCAACCTTCCGGGAACTCAAGACGGAACTCAGTCTGCGCCCGATCTGGCACCAGAAGGAACAGCGGATCCAGGCCCACCTGTTCATTGCCGTTCTGGCTTACCATGCCGTACACCTGACCCGCACCCGCCTGCGCAGTGCCGGCATCAAGCTGCGCTGGGAAGGGGTTCGCAACCGCATGAACCAGTGGGTGCGGATTACTTCCCGGATCCAGACCGTGGATGGAGAGCAGATTGTCACCCGCCAGGATGTGCGGCCGTCAGCACAACTTGCCGCGCTGGCGCGGGCCGCCGGGGTGGAGCCTGGGCTCTACCGCAACTTGACCCGAAATCCGACGTCGCTGTATTCATAAAAAATCGGAAATGTAGTGCCATGTCAGGAAATGGCATGGGACAATATTGCCAAAAATCAATCACTTATCTAACTTCAAATCACTACAACTGACAACTTGGGTTCATGACCGCCAATGAAGAATGCGAATTCGCTCTCCTTGAAACCGTAAAATCAGAGACTGGCAAACTCTCGATCACTTGAGAAGTCACACAACAGGTTATCTGATCCGATATGGACCTCGTGTTCCGGAATTGGCCAACGCTTCATTCAGCGCTCATGCGCGGCGTCGCGACTCGGACGTGCGTACTTGGGCCGTGTTCCCCTGAAAACGCCGTAACTCCTGAAGCACCTCTTCGGCTCGAGGCGGGCGCCTGACCCGCACGATGCAGTCGTCCTTCACCAGGTCGATCTGATCTCGCTCCATCAGACCAGGTTCACAGGCAAACGGACGGTGTGGGAGTTATCCCACTTCGCATCTATCTGGATCAGGGAACGTCGGGGGCGTGGAGAAACCGGAAGATTTCAGTCGGCTACCCTGTTCAATGCGCGCCAACCAATATCTCGCCGGTAATGTCCGGATGGCCAGACAATTCGATCGATCGCGCTGTAGGCTCTGTCTCGCGCTCCCGAGAGTTCGCGGTCCAATGCTGTAACGCCGAGTACGCGTCCGCCCTTGGATAACCAGGTTGTTCCGTTGCGCCGGGTCGCCGCATGGAAAATCTCCACCCCTTCCACTTCGTTCGAATTACCCAGATTGATCTCGGTTTCACGCGGATACCTATCGGGATAACCCTTTGTCGCCATGACCACCGTGAGCGCCGCTTCGTCCTGCCACCGAAGATCTACGTGTTTCAGGTCACCATCGCACATGGCGAGAAGAGCAGGAACAATGTCCGACCTGAGACGCACCATCAGTGACTGACATTCCGGGTCACCAAACCGTACGTTGATTTCCAGAACTTTGGGGCCCTGCGTTGTAACCATCAGGCCGGCATAGAGGACGCCGCGAAATGGTGTTCCTTCCTTTGCCATCTGATCGACAACTGGTTGGATAATCTCACTGGTGATGCGTTTCTCGATTTCGTCGGTCATGACGGGTGCCGGGGAGTAACTCCCCATACCGCCTGTATTCGGTCCGGTATCGCCCTCGCCAAGCCGCTTGTGATCCTGTGAACTTGCCAGTGGCAAAATGTCCCTGCCGTCGACGAGCGCGTGAAAACTCAACTCTTCGCCGTCGAGATACTCTTCAATGACGAGAGTCTTGCCGGCGTCGCCAAACTCTTCATCAACAAGGGTGCGATCAATTGCAGCTTCTGCTTCCTCTTCGTTTGTCACGATGAAAACACCCTTGCCCGCTGCCAATCCGTCGGCCTTGATCACAACCGGAAACCCGAACTCTCGAACAATTGACCGTGCAGTCTCTGCATCGTTTGTTCGCTCCCACTGCGCAGTCGGTACGTTTGCCCGATTGGCTATGGTCTTCATGAACAGCTTCGATCCCTCCAGTCGCGCTGCTGCAGCAGATGGTCCAGCGCATCGGACACCGTATTCGTTGAGACGATCTGTCAATCCACGCACCAGGGGTTCTTCCGGCCCGGGTAAGACAAGATCAATACTGTTCTTTGTTGCCCATGACGATATACCCTCCACATCACCCTGTTTCAGGTCTACGCATTCGGCAACGTCCGAAATTCCTCCGTTACCCGGTGCGCAATAAACCTGTTCAACGAGAGGCGAATTTGAGATTGCCCAGCAAAGCGCATGTTCGCGTCCACCACCGCCAACAACCAGGATACGCATTCCATCACCTCGCAACGAAGCAACGACACTCATCGTTCAATGAGACGAGCAGACATCGCGGCATCGGTTCAATTAAATTGAGTGGACATATCTGTAACATGGCACCGCAATGATTACCGACAATCACCACGCAAACACTGCGGATAACCTGCTCGAATTCAGCGTCTCCGAGTTGTCTCGTGCCGTCAAACGCTCGATCGAACAGGCGTTCGACCGGGTGCGGGTACGCGGTGAGGTCGGAAGGCTGAGCGTTGCGGCATCCGGACATGTCTATCTGTCATTGAAAGAAGACAATGCGGTGCTCGACTGCGTGTGCTGGTCCGCCACGGTGCGCCGCCTTTCGCACAAACCGGAAACCGGCCTTGAGGTTATCGCAACAGGGCGGCTCACGACCTACCCGAATCGTTCACGCTATCAGTTGATCATCGAACACGTCGAACCCGCAGGCGTTGGCGCACTGATGGCGCTGCTTGAAAAACGCAAGAAGGAACTCGGAGAAGAAGGCCTTTTCGACCAGACCAGAAAACGGCAAATTCCGTGGTTGCCGAACGTGGTCGGCGTCGTGACCTCGCCAACTGGCGCTGTCATTCGCGATATCCTGCACCGCCTGAGAGACCGTTTTCCGCGCCATGTATTGATCTGGCCCGTTCCGGTTCAGGGTCAGGGTGCGGCAGAAGAAATCAGTCGTGCCATTGCGGGATTCAATGCGATCAAACCGGACTCGGATATCCCGCGACCGGATGTTCTCATCGTCGCACGCGGTGGCGGCAGCATCGAGGATCTTTGGGCTTTCAACGAGGAAATTGTCGTTCGCGCTGCTGCGGAAAGCGAAATTCCGCTCATTTCGGCTGTCGGTCATGAAACTGACACGACCCTGATCGACTTTGGATCGGACAAACGCGCACCGACACCAACGGCTGCAGCAGAAATGGCCGTTCCAGTCAGAACTCTTGTTCTTTCAGGCTTGCTCGACCTTGATGCACGACTGGTTCGTGCGGTTTCAGTTTCTGTCGAGCGTTATCGGACCGAGCTCACCGGGCTTGCACGCGGCCTTCCACGTCCCGACCAATTGGTCAATCCGCCCATGCAGGATCTCGACCGGTTGGAGACAGCACTGCAGCACGCGGTCGATGACGTCCTGACAACCGGCAGGAACGGTTTTGAAAACCTCGCAAACCGCCTGCTCGAACCAGACAGGTTGATTGAGATCAAGCGGTTACAACTGACAAGTGTACTTGCCGCAATGCGCCCCGGCATGATCGAGAATCTTGTCAAGCGAGCAGACTCTGTTCTGGGTTACACGATTGGCGGACTGGAACGAGCCACGGATCACCGACTGAGCAGAACGGCGCAGGTTCTCGACTCACTGTCTCGACGACTTGAGAACGTCAGTTATCGTCAGGTGCTTCGACGCGGTTACACCGTCATCCGGCGCAACAGCGTGCCAATCAGCCGGACACAAGATGCGACTGCAGGATCGAAATTGACTGTCGAGTTTTTTGACGGTTCCGTTGATGCCGTCGTCAGGCAGAAACAGCGCGCACGATCAGCACCGTTGAAAACAACCAGACGTGACGAATTTCAGGGAGAGCTCTTCCCGACAGACGACGAGGGTACGGATTCTGATTGAAAAGTAATCAGGGTGACCCACTGTTCGCGCCGTTCTTTATCGCTTCCTGCCGATAGGGATGCGCCGGATAGGTGCCGATGACCCGCACTTCATGCGCAAAGAAATTCAATTCTTCGAGTGCCAGGCTGAGCGCCCGCTGTTCGGGGTGGCCTTCAGCATCAAGATAGAATTGCGCTGCGGAAAATGTGCCGTCGAGCATGAAACTCTCCAGGCGAGTCAGATTGACGCCGTTGGTCGCGAATCCTCCCAGGGCCTTGTAAAGGGCGGCAGGAACACTGCGTACCCGAAATATGAGACTGGTGATCAGGCCGTCTTCTTCCGCGCTGACGACAGACGGTTCCTTCGACAGTATCAGGAACCTGGTGTGGTTGTGGTCCGCATCCTCCGTCTGGTGACGCAGAATATCCAATCCGTAGATCTCGGCGGCAAGTTCTGACGCGATGGCACCTTGTGTCTGGTCACCGCCGACAGATATGTCGCGGGCAGCACCCGCAGTATCCGTGTGCTCCATCACCGCCACATCAAGTTCGCGCAATACCCGTCGGCATTGCCCGAGCGCCTGGATATGAGAATGAACCGTCGTCAGATCACTGAGTTGTGTACCCTTCAGTCCGAGCAGATTGTGTTGAACACGAAGAAAATGTTCTCCAGTCACGTAAAGTGACGAGGTCGGCAGCAGATGATGAACATCAGCAACGCGCCCGGCGAGTGAATTCTCTATCGGGAGCATGGCCAGTCCCGCAATGCCGTTTTCAACAGCTTGAAAGACTTCCTCGAAGGACGCACACGGATAAGGAATCAGATTCGGATAAACGTCCCTGCAGGCAATGTGCGAGTAGGCGCCAAGCTTTCCCTGGAACGCAATGTGGCATTGGGAAGATTGCATATCGTCAACAGGATTTTGGGAAGATCAGGCTGTCCAAACCAACACAGTGTCAGTCAGATACAGACTGCATGGAGTATCATTGCAGACTGGAGACTAGTCAACGGACCCATCGATGATCACACTTGAGCGAAAGGACGATGACAAGATGTATCCTGCAGCAAACCATGACGCCATTTTCGGGTCGATTCCGATTTCAGGTATAACCAACGCATATGCGAACACTATCTCGACCTCGTAAATGTACCAATGTGTGCTCACTTCGCTTGTGACTTGCGGAAATTCTTGATTGCAGAATGCACATGGCTAATCTCCGGCACGCATGCCCGGTTCACCACACCCGGCACATGAACTAAGGCCGAAATTGCATGAACGTCCTGGAATTCAACAAGATCGCCGCAGGAGTGCTCGTTGGCCTCCTTCTTGCCGTCGGTATTGGCAAGCTCGGTGACATTCTCTACGCACCTGAACCTGTCGAGTCTGCAGAAGTTGCTGACGATCATGCTGATACTGAAACGACCGAAGTTGCTGTAATCGAGGAGCCGGTTGAGACGGTATCCATCGCCGTTCTCCTCCAGAACGTCGATCTTGAAGCCGGACAGAAGCAATTCCGCAAGTGCATGAGTTGCCATACGATTGAAGTCGATGGCAAGAACAAGCAGGGTCCAAATCTTTACGGTGTCGTCGGTGCCACGCAGGGCGGCAATCCGGACTTCAATTACTCGAATGCGATCGTTGATCTTGGCGGTTCATGGACGTTCGAAGCGTTGAACCTGTATCTGATCAACCCCAAGGCATATGCGCCGGGTACAAAGATGGTGTTCAAGGGTCTGCCTGATGACGAAGATCGTGCAAACCTTATTGCATGGTTGAACAGTCAGAGCGATAACCCCCTGCCCATTCCGGAGACCGACGACGAAGCCCGTTTCATCGATCAGAAAAGTCACCCCGTGATTTCGGCCAACGCCGGTGAAACGGATGTTGACGCGATTGTGGCGATGATCCGGGACGGAAATGTCGAGAAGGGCAAGCGCGTTGCTCGCAAGTGCAGGAGTTGCCACACCTTCGATGAGGGCGGCGCCCATCGGATCGGTCCAAACCTCTGGAACATGATCGGGCAGGAAATCGGTGTTGTGGACGGGTTTCGGTATTCATCCGCAATGGAAAATGCGGAGGGATCATGGACGTTGCAGCGCATGTGGTCGTATCTCGAAAACCCGAGAAAAGACTTGCCGGGTACAAGGATGGGATTCAGGGGAATTCGTGACGAAGAGGACCTTGCGAATCTCATTGCCTATCTCGCAACGCTGTCGCACGATCCCGTCATCATTCAGCCTGCTGAGTGAGGAACCTGTGCCGAGGATAAACGACATTTGAACGACGTACTCAAGCACAAGGAAATCGACGGTCGTCATATCGCCGCAGCCCTCCACGAACAAACCAGGACTACCGTTGACACGTTGAGAGAGAGTGGCTGGGCTCCGCGTCTTGTTTCAGTCCTGGTTGGCGATGCAGATGCCGTCGCAATCTATGTTCGCAACCAGAAACGCACGGCATTGCGACTGGGTATAGAGTTCGAGGAACGCCATTTTCCATCTGATATCTCACAGCCGGAGATGATCGCCGCTGTTCAGGCAATGAATGTCGATCCGCGTGTTACCGGAATCATCATTCAGCGGCCTGTCCCCGAACAGATCAATGTCAAGAAACTGCAGAGCACCATCCATCCGCTCAAGGATGTTGAAGGACTGCACCCGGCGTCGATTGGCAACATTGTCTACAACGAGATTGAACTCGGACCATGTACCTCCATGGCTGCCGTGCACATTCTCAAAACCACCGGTTTGCAGCTACCCGGTCTCGAGGTGGTCGTCGTGGGACACTCCGAAATTGTCGGCAAACCGATCGCCTTTCTTCTCATGGCGGAAGGCGCGACTGTAACCGTCTGCCATCACCTGACTCGTAATCTCGCCGTCCATTGCAGACAGGCGGATGTTGTGTTTGTGGCTGTCGGAAAACCCGGACTGGTCAGTGGCAACATGATCAAACCCGGGGCCGCCGTCGTGGATATTGGCATCAACAGGATCGAGGATGGAAAGGGAGGCTTCAAAACGGTCGGTGATTGCGACTTTGAAAGCTGCAGGGAGATCGCAGGCTGGATTACTCCCGTTCCAGGTGGCGTGGGTCCCGTAACTGTCGCAATGCTGATGCGCAATACGGTGAACGGCGCCCGTCATCAACGAGATTTCTATCGTGATGTCTTCGAAGCAGATGCCTGGACCACAGGTCCGTCCAGTAACGCAGCCACATGACCGGACAAATCTGGAATCCTGACACCTATCGTACGAATGCAAGTTTTGTTCCCCGGTATGGACGTCCGGTCGTCAATCTGCTTGATCCCCGGTCCGACGAGACAATTCTCGATCTCGGATGTGGCGACGGTACCCTCTCTCTTGAAATAGCCGCGTGCGGCGCAACGGTTGTCGGGGTTGATCACTCGCGCGCCATGGTAGAATCAGCCCGACGCAACGGTCTGGTTGCACATGTACAGGATGCACGCGCCCTTGATCTCGACACAGTCTTCGATGCCGTGTTTTCCAACGCTGTACTTCATTGGATAAGCCCTCCAGAAGATATTGTTGGTGGCGTCGCCGGTGTACTGCGGCCAGGAGGGCGGTTTGTCGGAGAATTTGGCGGTCACGGAAACATTGCAGCAATCGTCACGGCGATCGCAGCAGTCCTGGACAGATACGGCATATCATTCGATGCGGTCACACCCTGGTATTATCCGACACCGGATGAATACGCCAAGGTGCTGACAACTGCCGGATTCGAGGTCGAATCCATAGCACTGATACCGCGGCCGACGCCGCTTCCGACGGGAATTGGTGGTTGGCTCGACACCTTTGCGGGTGCCTTCTACAATCATGTTCCAGTAGAGGATCGCAGTCGGGCGAGAAATCATACGATCGCGTTGCTTCGCAACAGTCTTTGTGACCGGACCGGCAACTGGATGGCCGACTACGTACGTCTGAGATTTCTGGCACGCCTGCCAGGCTGATCGGACAAGATCCGCAGTTGAATCAAGGGAGGTGAGGGAATGAGTGGCAACATCAAACTCGTCGAAGACGATTTCATGCGACCCCTGTCAACCGATCCTGAATACTCGTACACCTTGCCGTCACGATACTATACGGACCCCGAAATCTTCGAACTCGAGAAGGAAAAGATCTTCTACAAGTCATGGCATTTCATCTGCCATGTCAGCCAGGTCGAAAATCCGGGTGATTACGTCACGGACACGATCATCGACGAAGGCATTTTTGTCATTCGCGGGCAGGATGGTGAGTTGCGTGCCTTTTACAACGTCTGTCAGCATCGTGCGCACGAACTCCTGCAGGGATCGGGTAATATAAAGGCCGTCATTACCTGCCCGTATCACGCATGGGCCTACGGATCGGACGGTTCCCTGCGTTCAGCGCGCAACAGCGCGAGCGTTCGCGGATTCGACAGGAAGGATTTTTCACTCAAGCCGGTTCGGGTGGAAGTCCTGTGCAACCTGGTTTTTGTCAATCTTGACCTGGACGCGGTTGCGCTCGCCGAGCAGGCGCCGGATCTTGAATCAGACATACGCAACAAGCTCGATTACATCGATGAACTGAAACCCACGGCCATCTATGATTTCGGCGGGCGCCCCATGGAAGCGGGCTGGAAAGTCGTCGTGGACAACTATGTCGAGTGCTATCACTGCGAGCATGCGCACCCGCAGTTTTCGGAACTCATCTGCATGCCGTCCTACGAGCACACAATCAACGGAATTACGGCCAGACAGCATGGCCCGGAGATTCGCGTCGACATTTCACCATACAAACTTACCGATGAATCACGCGTCAAGACCTCACTTTTCTGGTACGTCTGGCCAACAACGACCGTGAATATCCTGCCCGGTGACGGTGATGTTGATGTCGTCAAGATCGTTCCGCACAGTCATACCAAGACCCAGTTCAAGTCCTACAGACTCTCGGTGAACGGAAAATCCGGTGCTGCCGACCAACGCGACTACATCGAGAATATTCTTGGCATGGAAGACCTTCTGATCTGCGAGTCGGTGCAGCGCGGCCTGTTCTCGAAGGGTTATGATCAGGGGCGATTCATCGTCGACAGCGAACGCAGCGGCACAGATGAACATGTCGTTCACTTCTTTCACCGGAAGGTCTACGAAGCGCTCGCGGCATGAAGTCTGTCGGTAGACGACAACCGCGAACGTGTCAGGGAATGCTGCCGAACCTCTTTTGATACAATTGCAGGATTGTAGCGGCGGTCTCCTCGATTGATCGTCGCGTGACATCAATCACCGGCCACTTGTGACTCTCATAGAGGCGCCTGGCACGCGTCAGTTCCTGACGGACCGATGCCGGTTCCGTATAGTTTGAATCTCCCTCCTGCTTCAGCATTATCATGCGATTGCGCCTGATCTGGATCAGGCGTTCCGCACTCTGCGTCAACGCCACAATCAATGGTCGGGACGACCGAAGCAGTTCATCCGGTGGAGATACACCGGGAACGATTGGAACATTCGCTGCCTTGAGACCACGATTGGCAAGGTAGAAGCATGTGGGGGTCTTTGACGTTCGGGACACGCCGACAACAACAATGTCAGCTTCGTCCAGATCCTGTGGTAACTGGCCGTCATCATGCCGCAAGACAAACTGGATCGCATCGACCCGCGCAAAATAACCGGCGTCAAGCGCATGCTGTCCACCAGGTTGACCGCGAACAGGCAGATCGAGAAACCCTGAGAGTGTTGAAAGAACAGAATCAAGAACGGGTATGCAGGGAACACCCAATCTCTGGCATCCCCTGACAAGTCGATCCCGAATGTCCCGATTCACGAGGGTGCAGATGACAACACCGGGGTTCCGAGCGACGGCCTCCAGTATCTCGTCAATCTTCGATTCGTCGCGAACAAGTGTCCAGATATGCTCCTCCGACTCGACACCGGAAAATTGCGCCACGGACGCGCGGGCAACCGCGAGAACGGTTTCGCCGGTGGAATCGGAAACGAGATAGCAATGAAAGCTGACCATAAGCTTGTGGTTTGGTTCGGGAACGAGTGTTGTCCGTTTGTGTACTGTTGTCGGAATTCAGGATTTCACTTGTAATTGACACAATTCATCAAGCATTCACTCACATGCAAATTGCCCATGCGGATTGCATGTCCTGATCAAGATCCAAACAGGATACCTGTTTTCATCCCTCGGAAGTCCACAGTGTCCGCGCGTGATGAATCGCCTGAATACCCTAAACACGCGGTTTCGTGCACATCAGGACATGTTTTTTTGAACGTCGACATGCCGTTCCTCGATCATTGAAGTCCACACTTTCAACAGGGCCTACTACAACTCAATTTCATGAATCTTATTATTCTGTTTTGTAAGTAGGTATGTGCATGACCAAAAGCTTCTAGAATGCTCATGCCATGCAAACAGAACAAAAAACAAACCTCTTCTGGAAGTCCTCAAGGGTACGCCGCGATTTCCCCCTCCGGTCTGGTTCATGCGCCAGGCGGGCCGGTATCTCCCGGAGTACAGGAAACTGCGCGCCTGCACTGGAGACTTCATGGCGTTCTGCAACACACCTGAACTTGCAGCAGAAGTCACGCTTCAGCCTGTCAGACGTTTTGGCGTGGATGCGGCCATTGTCTTCTCGGACATTCTCGTCGTGCCGCACGCACTTGGACAGACGGTTCGGTTTGTCGAAGGTGAGGGACCTGTTCTGGATCCGCTTGTCAGCGAGCGGGACGTTGAACGCCTCGAATGTGACCAGGTCATCGATGCGAACGCCGCCCTGTTCGAAACTCTCGTGACGGTCAGCAGAGAGCTGGATTGCAAGACGGCATTGATCGGGTTTGCCGGCGCCCCCTTGACACTTTCGGCCTACATGATTGACGGCAAGGGTGGTCTGTTTTCGAAAACCCGTGAGATGGTCCGCAAGCAACCGTTCCTGCTTGACTCTCTTGTCGCACGATTGACCGAGGTTGTGTCAGAGTTTCTCGTTGCCCAGGTGGATGCAGGTGTCGAGTGTATTCAGCTGTTCGACAGCTGGGCTGGGCTGCTCGACAATCCGGAAGACCTGAAACGGTGGTCTCTTGAACCCGTTCGTCAGATTGCAGCAGAGGTCCGACGCAAGAGACCCGGCGTTCCGTTTGTTGCCTTTCCACGCGGTGTCGGGACGCAATACGAGGCGTTTGCACGTTCTGCCGGCGTCACGGCATTGCAGGTAGACCAGGGCGTATCCCTGTCATGCATGCGACGGCTTCAGGACACATGTCCCGTACAGGGAAATCTCGACCCTGATCTGGTGCGCCGAGGAGGCACCAGAATGACAGACGAGGCAACGCGAATTGTCAATTTCATGCGGAACGGATGCCATGTATTCAATCTGGGACACGGCATTCACAAGGAAACTGATCCGGAGGACGTATTGAAGCTGGTCAATTGTATACGCTCGGCTGAGGCGGAAAACGCATGAGCCGGACGGCTGTCGTATTGTTCAATCTGGGCGGACCGGATTCACCGCGCGCCATTCAACCGTTTCTGAACAATCTCTTCAACGATCCTGCAATCATCGACGTGATCTGGCCATTGCGTCCACTTCTTGCCGCCGCGGTTTCAAGAAAACGCGAACGTGAGGCTCGCGAGATATATGACAGGATTGGTGGACGCTCGCCCATCGTGGAGGAAACGGAGAAACAGGTTGCCAGACTCGAGTCACTTCTCGGGGATGACGACGTCAAGGTGTTCGTATCCATGCGCTACTGGCATCCCATGAGCATTGATGCGGCGATGGAGGTCAAGGCGTTCAATCCCGACCAGATCGTTCTGCTTCCGCTTTATCCGCAATTTTCCTCTGCGACGACGGCATCATCCTTGCGCGACTGGAAGAAGGCATGCCGCAGTATTGGTGTCGATGCGCCGACACATACGATTTGTTGTTATCCGGTTTTTGAGAAGTTCATTGCAGCCCATGCGAACAAACTGAGAGACGCGATGGATTTGGCCGATGGTCAACCTGTACGTGTCCTCTTTTCGGCGCACGGACTACCGGTTCGAACCATTCGCAAGGGCGATCCTTACCAGTGGCAGATTGAACAAACGTCGGCAGCGATCGCGCGTGCGGCGAATCTCGAAAGTGACGCCTGGCGTATCAGCTATCAGTCCCGTGTTGGTCCATTGGAGTGGATCGGCCCGTCAACGGAAGACGCGGTAACCCGGGCGGCACACGATGGACTAGGTGTGGTGCTGTGCCCTGTAGCATTCGTCTGTGAACACAGCGAGACCCTGGTCGAACTGGACATTCAGCTTGCTGAACATGCAGCACAAGTTGGTTGCCGTCCCTATGTTCGGGTATCAGCACTCGGCGACGACGAAATGTTCATTTCTGCGCTTGCCGATCTGGTCCGATACGCGCAGCAATGCAAGGCAGGAGGAACGAGTTCCGGTACCGGCGACCGGTTCTGCCCTTCGAACTGGCGCTTGTGCAACTTCGGGTAAGTCCGGGATGACGGGGTTTCTCGGAAACGCGGTCCTGTGGGTCAAGGCTGTTCACATCATTTCGATGGTAGCCTGGATGGCCGGGCTTCTCTATCTGCCGCGCCTCTTCGTCTATCACAGTTCATGCGAACCGGGGTCACCACAATGGGAGACTTTCTGTGTCATGGAGCGGCGGCTCCTTCGCGTAATCATGAATCCCGCGATTATTGTCGCATTCTTGTCAGGCGTCTTGTTGCTCGTTGACCAATGGTCTTTCATCTGGTCGCAGGGTTGGTGGTATCCGAAGCTATTCTCCGTGATCGTCCTGATTGTCTTTCATCATCACCTTGCGACTGTGCGAAAGCGCTTTGCAATGGGCGACTCCGGCCGCGGCGCCCGACACTATCGGCTGATCAACGAAATACCGACGGTGTTCCTGATCGTGATTGTCATCATGGTGGTGGTCAAACCGTTCTGATTTCCGTTCAATTCAATGGCAATTGAGCGGGTTTTATCAAAATCTTGGCGTTGACAGACCGACGACGTGCGGTTTAGTTTTTTACTGTCTCTTCGACGCACAGTACCTTACTGGAGGGTTGTGCGGTCTGTGAAGAATGCGGGCCTTCCTGGTTCCGCTTACCGCCACTCATTCAACGTCATTGATGCATGGAACCATTGATTCCACATCACTTCTGACATTTTCAATGGACAATAAGCATGGCAGCAACTGGCGCCCACAATGTTCATTTGGCCTTGCCCGAAATTGAACACGAAATTCTCAATCTGCAGGATCTGAAGCGCAAGAAACCGGAAGAGTTGCTGGTTGTCGGCGAGCAGCTGGGTATCGAGGGTGCCAGCATACTTCGGCGCCAGGATCTGATGTTTGCCATCCTCAAGGAGATGGCGGAACAGAATGTTCCAATAACCGGACAGGGCGTCATTGAAGTTCTCCCCGACGGTTTCGGATTTCCTGCGCAGTCCGGAAGCAAACTATCTTCCGGGTCCCGATGATATCTATGTGAATCTCAAACAGATACGACGACTTGCTCTCAAGACGGGCGATACGGTCGAGGGCGAGATACGCAGTCCGAAGGAAAATGAACGCTACTTTGCGCTCACAAAGGTGACGAAAATCAATTTTGAAGAACCGGACCGCACCCGTCACCGTGTTCCATTCGACAACCTCACACCGCTTTATCCCGAGGAGAAACTGAGTCTTGAGATCCAGGATCCGCGGCGAAAGGATCTTTCGACACGAGTCATCGAACTGGTCTCACCGCTGGGCAAGGGTCAGCGTGCGTTGCTCAATTCACCACCGCGAGCAGGCAAGACGGTCCTGATGCAGAACATCGCGCACGCGATTGAAACAAACCATCCGGAAGTTTACCTGCTTGTTCTCCTGATCGATGAACGTCCCGAGGAAGTCACGGACATGCAACGACAGGTCCGTGGTGAAGTGATTGCCTCAACCTTCGATGAACCTGCAAGCCGGCATGTTGCGGTTGCGGAGATGGTGATCGAAAAGGCCAAGCGTCTGGTTGAGCAGAAACGCGATGTTGTCATCCTGCTCGATTCCATCACGCGCCTTGCGCGTGCGTTCAACACGATCGTTCCATCGTCGGGCAAGGTACTGACAGGTGGCGTTGATGCCAACGCACTGCAGCGGCCGAAGAGATTCTTTGGCGCTGCACGCAACATTGAGGGCGGCGGCAGCCTGACGATCATTGCAACGGCGCTGATTGAGACAGGCAGCCGGATGGACGAGGTCATTTTCGAGGAGTTCAAGGGAACCGGAAACTCGGAAATCGTGATGGACCGGAAGATTGCGGACAAGCGCATCTTTCCCGCGATCGATGTCGGCAAGTCGGGAACGCGGAAAGAAGAACTGCTCGTCGGCAAACCTGAACTGGCGAAGATGTGGGTCTTGCGTCGCATTCTGATGCCGATGGGTCCCGTCGACGCGATGGAGTTCCTGATCGACAAACTCAAGGCGACAAAAAACAACAGCGACTTCTTTGAATCAATGAACACATGATATGCTTGTCGGCGAGAACGACCTGATCAGATCGAGAATGTGTCATGCATGTCTCGAGTATCGTCGATACGACACGATATCCGATCAATTGCCCGGGAACCGAGGCGTTTGACCGAGTTGTTGAATATTGCCGGGACGGGCTGGACAGCGACGGCTGCGCTGTCATCGGACAATTCCTGCGATCGGATGCGCTTGAAACGATAACGAACGAGTGCAGCGCTCTTCGTGCAAATGCGCATGCTGTCAACCGTCCCTGGTATCCCTATCCGCCGTATGACCACGTCACTGACGGAAACTGGCCGTCAGGTCACCCCCGTCGGCAGTTGCGGAAACGTCAGAATCGTTTTGTTGCCTACGATCTGCTCGGGTCCAGTTCCCTGTTGCGCTTGCTGTACGAAAGTGCGGAGATGACAAACTTCATCCGCAGTGTTCTGGGTTACGACAAGCTCTATCCATACGGCGATCCACTTGGTGCATGCACCCTGTCGATACAGGAAGAAGGCGAACAATTGCCATGGCACTTTGACCTGACACATTTCATCGTTTCGTTACTGATCGTTGCGCCCGAACATGGTGGCCGGTTCAATTACGCCCCACGGCTCCGCAGCGACGACGACGAACACTATGAAGAGGTTTCGCGCCTCCTGGACGGAGAGAGTCGATTTGTTGACCTTGATCTGCGACCGGGAGATCTGCAGTTGTTCGAGGGCCGGAACGCGATGCATCGGGTGACAGCGCCGGAGTCTGGCAGCTGGCGTTGTATTGCGTTGTTGGCCTACTGCAGCGAACCCGATGTAATCGGCAGCAACGAAATGCAGATGAACCTGTTCGGCCGAACCCATCGCACAATCAAGAAATGGAACGAGGACCAGATTCCGGAATCGCGACGCGGGGCACATTGAGCCAGTGTCGGATATTCGCATAAGAAGGGCGCTCATTTCTGTATCGGACAAGTCCGGTCTGGAAGATCTGGTCAGGGAACTCTCGGTACAGGGTGTTGAAATCGTCTCGACGGGCGGGACGGCGGAGTTCATTCGCGCAACGGGAATCAATGTCACTGACGTAAGTGATTTGACAGGATTTCCGGAAATGATGGATGGCAGGGTCAAGACCCTTCATCCGGCCATACATGGCGGAATTCTTGCGTGCCGCGACAACACGGCGCACATGGGTGCACTCGATAATCACAGTTTTGCGCCGATCGATCTGGTCATCGTCAATCTCTACCCGTTCGAGGATGCCGTTCGTCGCGGCAGTACCTGGAATGAACTGGTGGAGAACATCGACATAGGCGGACCGGCTCTTGTTCGCTCGGCAGCGAAAAACCACGCCTTCGTTGCGGTTGTGGTTGATCCTGCGGATTATCGGGCGCTTCTTGATGACATGAAACGCCACAACGGTTGTGTGTCCCGGGCATTGCGACAGAAACTGGCGGCCACGGCGTTCGGACTAACGGCTGTCTACGACACGCGTATTGCCCAATCTTTCAACGAAGAAACGGGTGATGCGTTTCCGCGACGAATTTCATTTGCAGGCATTCACGCGCGCGCGCTTCGATATGGCGAAAACGCCCAGCAACGTGCCGCGATGTACACTTCTGTCGGTGATCGATGGGACAGCATGCGTGTCTTGGGTGGCCGGGAACTGTCCTACAACAATATTGCCGATGCAGACGCTGCCATTGAACTGATGTGCGACTTCGATCACGCGGACCATGGTTGTGCTGTCGCGATTATCAAGCATGCCAATCCTTGCGGAATTGCGCTGGGAAGATCCCAGGAGGACGCGTGGCACCGCGCACTTGCGTGCGACCCCACTAGCGCATTTGGTGGCATTGTTGTTGTCAATTCCGCCCTCGACAGGGCGACCGCGGCGGCAATCAATGAGCTGTTCGTTGAAGTTGTCATTGCACCGGATGTGTCAGCTGATGTCCTGGACATTCTCCAGGAACGAAAAAATCTCCGGGTTCTCGTTGCGGATCTGCGCACGATCCGGACAACACATGTCTTCAGATCAATTGGTCAGGGAATTCTTGTACAGACACCGGATACACAGGACGCGGCACCTTCGGGTCTGCGGGTTGTCACAAGGCGCCAGCCGAGCCAACGCGAACTTGACGACATGCAGTTTGCCTTTCGTGTCGCGAAACATGTGAAGTCAAATGCAATCGTATACGCGCGTGACGGCGCGACCATCGGAATTGGTGCGGGTCAGATGAGCAGGGTCGACAGCGCCTACATTGCACGGCAGAAAGCCGAACGCGCAGGACTTGATCTGGCGGGTGCCGTTGTGGCGTCAGATGCGTTCTTTCCGTTTGCCGACGGTCTGATAGAAGCCGCAGAGGGTGGCATAACAGCCGCCATCCAGCCAGGCGGAAGTATCCGTGACGATGCGGTCATTGCCGAGGCGGATGCGCGGGATATGGCAATGGTCTTCACCGGAGAGCGTCATTTTCGTCATTGACTGACGGGTGGCTATTGCGAACCGCCGGCCTCCAGTATTGCGCGCGAGTTCTGGCTGAACAGGATCTTTCGTTCCTCCTCGGTAACTGACTCGGATCGCGGAAACTCCTTTCCCAGATCTACGGCACGCTGTACTGCGGGTCGTTCCTTGATTGCCTGTCTCCAGCGCCGGATGTTCGGAAAGTCATCCAGACTTGCCGAAAGCGGTTTGGCGATCAGAATCCAGGGCCAGCAGATCATGTCGGCAATGGAGTAGCTGTCCCCCACAATCCATTCACGATCTTTCAAGCGACGTTCAAGAACACCGAGACATCGGTCGTATTCGTTCCGATAACGTTGAAGCGCATACGAATTCTCACCGGGCGCGTAGTTCACGAAGTGAGACAGTTGTCCAGCCATGGGCCCCTGGTTGCCGGTCTGCCAGAACAACCATTCGAGCGTCTCCTTTTCAAGCAGCGGGTCGCTGGACATGAACCGGGAAAACTTCCGTGCGAGATAGAACATGATCGCACCGGATTCAAAAACGGCAACAGGCTCGTGTTCGACATGATGGTCTACAATTGCCGGCATGCGGTGGTTGGGGCTTATCGCAAGAAAATCGGGTTTGAACTGATCGCCTTTCGAGATGTTGACGGGAACAAGACGATAGGGAACAGCCAGTTCCTCCAGCAATATTGCGACCTTCCAGCCATTCGGCGTTGGCCAGTAGTAGAATTCGATGGGGTCTGCATTCATGTGATCACACTCTGTCGTCAAACGTACGCCGCATTGTCATCGGCGGCGTTCTCATCCTGATTGATGTGCGGTGACAATACGGATTCAGTCGAACTGACGGGAACCCGGTCAATTCGCATTGCCAAGAACACCGGACTCCCGAAGCGTCATGACTTCGTCCTCACCGAACCCGGACTCCAGGAGAATCTCCCGTGTATGCTCGCCGAGATTTGCACCGGGATAGCGTATGTCGAACCCGGTTTCTGAAAACACGGCAGCTGGACGGGCCTGGCGAAGTTTGCCTGCTTCCTGATGCTCATGTTCCATGACAATCCCGTTGGCCATGACCTGCGGATGGTGGATCATTTCGTTACGGGTCAATACAGGTGCACAGGGAACACTTTCCGCTTCAAGCCGTTCGAGCCACTCCGCACTACCCCGTGTACGCAGCACTTCCTGGGTCAACGACAGACGATCGTTGATGTTTCGCTGTCTTCCCTCTGCCGTGATGAATCGCTCATCCGTTGTCCATTCCGGGCGTTCGAGTGCGCGAGACAGAGCGTGCCATTCCTTGTCCTGCTGGACTGCAACCGTGATGTAACCATCTGCCGTCTCGTAGATGAGATCGATGAAACTCTGTGCCTCCTGTTGCGGAATTCCGTGATCCATCATTGTTTGCGTCTCCATGTCAGATCCCCAGAGAAAGGAGATGATACTGTCGAGCATCGAAACGCATATCGATTGGCCTGTTCCGGTTTTCTCCCGTGCCAGCAGCGCCGCCGTCACGGCCTGCGCCGTTGTCATGCCTGTCAGTTTGTCTGGCAGAATTGTTCTGACCAGTCGTGGTCGTGATTCGTCCGAGCCTGCCTGAATGGTTGCCAATCCGGAAAGTGCCTGAATGAGAGGATCGTAAACCGGACGTTTCGCGTATGGACCGTCAAAGCCAAATCCCGAAATCGAGACATAGATAATTGACGGTTCAATCGCACGAATGGCCGACTCGCCAACACCGATGCGATCGGCGACGCCAGGTCTGAAATTCTGAATGAACACGTCGGCGCCGTGTACCAGTCGCATCAACGTTGTCAGGCCATCAGGATGCTTGAGATCGATTGTGATTGATCTCTTGTTCCGGTTGTTATTGAGAAACGATGAAGCGAGCCCGCTGCCATGTTTCGAGACAACCCTCGTATGATCACCTCCGGCGCTCGGGTTTTCGACCTTGATGACATTCGCACCCTGGTCGGCAAGAAGCATGGTTGCCGCCGGACCGGAGACCATGCCTGTCAGATCGATGATCTTGTATCCGTCAAGGGGACCCGGCATCACGTGTTGTCCATTTCTTGTGTACCATAATCAGGGTTGCGGGAAGGCACGCTCATTCACCAGGCAATACATCTGCCAGCACGCTCTCGACCAGCCCGCCAAAGGTTCGTTCACGACCGGTATCGATCGACACGGTGACAGTCATGCCGGAACGCAAGTGGCTAATGTCCTGCGTTTGGTCAAAGCGAAGCCGTACCGGAATGCGCTGCACGACCTTGACCCAGTTTCCGGTTGAATTCTGCGGTGGCAGGAGTGCGAATTCGGCCCCCGTTGCCGGACTGATTGATTCAACATGCGCAATCAGGGACTCCTCCGGAAATGCGTCGGCAACAATAGTTGCCGGTTGACCGATCTCGATATGTGTCAGATCGACCTCTTTCAAATTCGCTTCGACCCAGCGGTCGTGTGTATCGACAAGTGCGAGTATCGGTTTGCCGGCTGTCAGATATTCGCCGACTTCAACATTGACCTGTGTGAGGATTCCGTGGGCAGGAGACTGGACAATCGTATGCGAGAGATCAAGTTGCGCAGCCTCGAGATTTATCAGTGCATTCTTGTATGCGGGCTGACCCGCGAGAGGTGTATCGGGATTCCCGCCAAGGTCGATGAGGATGATCGCGTTCCTCTCCTGCCTCTCGGTCAATGCACGACGCGCCTCTTTCAATGCAAGCAACGCATCGTCGCGCCGAACGCGTAATCCGGTTCCGTCCTCGAACAGCAACTCCTGTGTCTTGTAGGCATCTTCCAGAACGCGAACTTCCTCTTCGGCATTCCGGATCAGCGCCTCACCCAGACGAAATCGTTCCCGAAGTGCATCGAAATGTTGCCGGATAGCGAAAATTTCCGCTTCAGCCGCGGAAATTGCGCCGCGGAACGGTTCGGGATCAATTTGCAGCAGCGGATCACCCGGGCCGACCAGGTCATGGTCGTCGACAAGAACGTTGATTACACGTCCGGTGACATTCGAACTGATGTTGACAATGTCGGATTTGACATATGCGTTTTCCACCGTGACGAATCTGCCACTGATCAGGTAAAATTCCACGGCGAACCACACAATTGCTGCGGGGACGACAGTCATCAGGAACAGGCGTATGTACAAACGGTTCAACGATGATATCCGTTCAGACAAGCGAAGAATTGGCGTGCAGTTGGCATCAGGTTTCGATGCGTATCGGTACTACCCTAACGATACGTGTTGAAGGAAGAAAACTGAAAAACAATGGATACCGGTCCAAGAGCCGCCGACACGTTGGCGTCGCGACAACGACAAGTCCATTGTTGGCAGCGATGCAGTAACAGCAGGAAAGTTTGCGACAGTCGCGCATACCCGTGCATCTCTTCGACTGATGTGCGACACGAAAGATACCTGTCATTGGCGATGACACAGCATGCAGGAGAGAATTGAACATGAGCACCAGCGCGTATCCCGACTGGAAAACATTTCTTGCGACAAGCTTTGCGGGACGAAACGAGTTTCCGCTGATTGCGCCCGAAACGCCATCGTTCATGTCGCAACCTGTTGCCGAAACCGTGGCAGACCTTCAGGGCGCCGATGTGGTGATCATCGGCGCGCCATATGTTGCCGCTGAAGACGGAAAATATGCGGGTGTTCCGATGGAGGACTGGATCGAGGCCCCCAAACGCGTGCGACAGCAGTCCGCGCGATATCCAGGCGGTTACATTCAGGATTTCGACATGGAACTTTTTGACCAGATCCGCATGGTCGACTATGGCGATGCCGATATCCCGCCGGAAGTGATGCATAACCAGACTCCTGAACTCATCTTGCAGGCCCAGGCAGCTGTCGAAGCCAAGTGTAACGATGCCATTCGAGCCGGTGCCGTACCGGTCGTTATCGGACAGAACAGTCCCTGCGGCAGTTTCGCGATTGCCAAGGCAGTTTCCGAGAACACACAGGGTGACGTTGGTTGTGTCAGCCTCGACACGCACTGGGACGCGCAACCGCTCGACTACCTGACAGGAGACCCGCGCATTGCCGGTGCGGCGTCCTGGAAACATAAGATGTACGAATTTCTACCGAACATGCATCCCAGGCATCTCGTCGAGATCGGTGAGCGCGGCATGCTTGAAAACCGCGAGATTGTTCGTCGCTATCTTCGAGACGGTGCCCGTTTCATTTCGTCCTGGGAACTTCGTTCAGGTCTGGGAATTGAAGGTTGTGTGGCGGAACTTGACAGGGCGTGGGACGGGACCGACGGTGTCTATGCGCATTTTGACATGGATGTCATCGGTGGAGCGGGCCCTGCCCCGGGTGACATACTCGGCGAACTGGTCGAACCAATTGCGATGACTGATTACGAGGTGATCCGTATCGCACACGAAATAGGACGCCGCGGCGTGTCGGGTTTCAGTTTTATCTGTATTCCGCCGGGTTCTGCTGCCGTGTACCGCGTCATTGTCTACATCATTGTCTATCTCGCGGCAGGTCTTGCCTTGCGCAAGGCCGAGAGCTGAAGCTGGCAGATGTGATCAAGACGAACGGCGTCAATGTTCACTGGAGCGAATGTCATGAGAATTCAGCCAAAGCCCGAACGTGCACGCCAGCTCCTCCCCAAGGAATGTTACTTTTCATCTGAATGGTTCGAGCGCGAGCATGCCGAGCTCTTCAATCGTTCCTGGACCTTTGGTTGCACGACAGGCGATCTGCCGCATGCAGGTGATTATCGTGCCGTCCGAATCAATCGTTATCCCGTCATCATCCTGCGCGACAGAAATGGTGAGATACGGGCCTATCACAACACATGCCGGCACAGAGGTACGCAAATCTTCGAGGAGGGTGCTGGCAACTGCCGTCATGGCATCGTGTGCCCGTATCATTCCTGGTCCTACGCACTGGAAACAGGCAATCTGCGCAGCCTTCCAAAAAAGGATATCTGTTTTCCGGATCTGGATACGGACGCCTGGGGATTGCACAGGTGCAGCGTGGGAACCATTGGCGAGCTGGTTTTTGTCAACCCTCAGGAGGAGCCAGAGGAGTCGTTTGAATCATGGATCGACACCATGGAGCAGACGCACATGTGGCCCCACAGGATTGCGGACCTTTCGGAGAAGCGTCCTGTCCGATACGACATCATGGGGAACTGGAAGGCATTTTGCGAAAATGCCATGGACGGCTATCACCTGAGTTATCTTCATCACAAGACCCTTATGGGACCCGATGTGGAGGATCAGGACTGGGATCCTGTCGGACGCCATTGGGTCTCTATTGCGTACGGTGAGAGTGAATCCCGGCAAGATGGCTTCTATGACCTGATTCCAGGCGTTGACCACTCGAAAAGACACCCGGTTGTCTGGCAGTTCTTCCCGAATTCAGGTGTTCTGGCGACGACGATCTTCTTTTCAGCGTACGTCATCGTTCCTGTTTCACCGGAACGATGCTGGCTTGATTTGCGGACATGGATGATGCCCAAAGAAAGGAGCAGGGACGCACGTCAGCGTAGCAGACCCAGTGGCACATCGGGACATGGGCACATCATGGACGATGGTCGGCGTTACATTTCAATCGCGGAATTGAACTGTCATCCGATGGAAACATATGACTTCCAGATTGAAGACATGTGGGTTGTGGAACAGCAGCAGAAGGCGCTTCATTCTCCCATGATGCAGACCGGTCAACTGGCATCTCTGGGCGAGACGTCGCTTACATGGTTTCAGTCACACATTCTCGACTATGTTCCATTGCGTGAATCATGAGATCGGCGGGATGAAACAACCTGTTCTCAATGCAGCCTCGGATTTTCCGACCAATTCCGTAAATCATTGAAAAGTAACAGTGAACGACGCGACGATGGTGCGCGCGTGCTGCTGTGGTTGCGGATTCTGAGGTCGCGAGAGTGAGCGTAGCCGTAATTTGTGGACCACGAGGTGAACCGGATCGGAACTGCAACTGTCGTTGAGTCCCGTGGGCCGGCCACGCAAACTTCTGACAACACCCCCTGTGGTTTCGACCACAGGGCGCGGGGCCTCTTCGGAGGTCCTTGCTTTTTTCCGTGAGAAATGCGCACTTTTGTCTTTGTCGACAGAGTCAAGTACTTGACAGGTCGCGTTACATGTTCGTCCAAAGACGCGTCGAAGTTGCAGCGACAGGATGTTTATCACCGTGCTCTTCATGCGATCGGCCTGATAATGCCTGGAAGCAGGCCGTCTCCCTCGTCAGCTCAAGGCGCATGCCGCCTTCGTGAGAAATACTCGACCGTACGCGCTGCAACAATCGCAGTGACCGGATCCAATTCCCGATACGATCATCAGAAAACCATCGCGTTGGCAGGTTCTGCTAGTGGAACGAGAGCGTGGTTGTACTGAACGCGGTGCTTTGGCCTCGTTTGGCGGGGCAATCGGTCATGACCATGCAGAACAGGAAATCCACCGCGCCATTCGAGATTCCTTGCTGCGGACGCACGCGCATTCAGCGCATAGGACCCAAGAATGCGTGCTGATCCTTCTGCGATTGCGAAGAATACCGTTGTGAAGTCGTGTCCTTGCTGCTTCCGAGCGGTGAACTGCAGGAGGCCTGTGCCACGGGAAAAGTCCGACCGGCGATGTCAACCAGACGATTCCAGGAAGGCTCGGTCAACCAGTATTTGAGATCCGGGAGCGGTAGTTGCGAACCGCGTCCCGGGCGGCTACCACCAGCGGTGGCGGATCGTCGAGTCGCTCCCGCAGCATCCGCCTGTCACGCTCCGAAAGTACTGTGGTTTGATGCTCAGGCAGAACACGTTCCGCCACCTGCAAGGCCGAAACCCTCACAGCTCGGCTGCCCGTGCAATGCGTGTCTTGTCGCTGGGTTTTCCTCGCATATCGATGTTGCCTTCTCGTTCAAAGGCGTTTCGGTATTACTGAAGTTCAACATGTCGATATCTCGCGCCGATGTCTCGACAATGCAGGTTTAATTCGAGCAAGTGATTATCAAGGTTGGAGCGAGGCAGAAACATGCAAGGGTCATGTTTGTGTCGTCAGTCCTTGGAGCGTGACATTTTTCGGAGCAGCGTGCAGTTGCCTTGTCAAAGGCTAAGCCCAAGGCGCCGCCCTTCGTAGAACGCCATTCCGGCAGTGCGGGCTGCAACGCAATCGCCGATACTGTGCACTTCGATACAGTCATCTGACAATTCTCTGGTGAGACTGTCTTCAACTGTGTTTGTGGTCGCAAGCACAAGACTGTCGAATTCGCGTTCTTCACGGTCCCCTGTGTAGAGGTTGAGAAGCGTCGCAGTGTTGTCTTTCCAGCTTTCAAGTGCGTGTCCGCAGATCGTTTCGACGCCGAGTTTCCAGAATCGTTCTCGTGTCGTGTCACCGGTCACGGAAAAATCCAGTTGTTGCGCGGGTTTTTCAGCAGCTGTGACGACCGTCACTGTGTGGCGTTGGAGCGCGAGGTGGAGGGCAGTACCTGACGCTGGCCACCATCCATTAATGTCATCGAGCAACAACACATTCGATCCGGGGACAACGGTTCCGTCGAGAACGTCATGAACCGTACAAACATTGTCCTGGTTATGACCGGGAAGTGAATCCAGGTGCGGAAAGGCACGTTGAAATCCTGTGCGTGACGGAGAGGAACCCGTTGTCAGCACGACGACGTCGGCTTTGAAATTGCGTATGGAGTCGACAGTCATCTCTGTCTGCAATCGAACCCGGACCTGGAGCTTTTCGAGTTGCGCATGATACCAGTTGAGCAGCGCACTGATTTCGCCACGCTCGGGTTGACCCGCCGCAAGTCTGAACTGACCACCAAGTTCACTTGATTTCTCGACAAGTGTGACTTGATGCCCGCGTTCTGCAGCAACCCGCGCTGTCTCGAGACCAGCGGGTCCGCCACCAACAACGAGAACGCGTCGTGGCTCCTCGGCCGGCGGTGAATGATCGCCATCCCAGTCGTGTTCGCGGCCGACGGAGGGGTTTACCAGACACGAAATGTAGTAGTCGCGTAGTCTCCGTCCTATACATAGCTGATTGCATGAGATGCATGGGCGAATATCGTCGGCCCTGCCGTTTCTGGCCTTGTTTGCAAGGTGTGGATCGGCGATCTGGCCGCGTACGATTGACACAAGATCACAAACGCCTCCGGCAATTGCTTCTTCCGCGCGTTGCGGTGTTTTCACACGGGCCTCAGCTGTCACAAGCGCATTCGATACGACGGCGCGAATCTCTTTCGCGTCGGGTGTTCCAAGCGGCGTGTCGAAATGAAAACTAGGGACAATCTTGGAAAACTGGTTGAGATAGCTTCCCGTACCGCATGAGAAGTAGTCAGCGAGACCGCGTTCATCGAGCCAGCTGTAGATTTCCTGCTTGTCCGCCATGGCAAGACCACCCGGATAAGGCTCACCGCCGGAGACCGTCATGCCGATGATGAATTCCTGTCCGCAGGCCTTGCGAATTCCCTCGACGATCTCGGTGACGAACCGCAATCTGTTTTCGAGGCTGCCGCCCCACTTGTCGGTTCGTCTGTTTGCAAGCGGGGACCAGAACTGATCGATCAGACACGAGTATCCGGCAAACAGATCGACTCCATCGAATCCGCATGCCTGATCGCGGCGTGCCTGCGTTACAAAAGCATCAATCAGTTCCTGCACCTCCGCATCTGTCATTGCATGGCTGCCCCAGGGATCATGGAAACTCACCTGGCCGGAGGGCGACCAATACGGACTCCACGAATTGTCCTGATCGCCATGTGCGCCGACGTGATAGATTTGATGGCAGATGACGGTGCCATGCTTGTGGCATTCGTCAGTTATGCGTCGAAAGTGCGGAATCACCGCGTCGTCAGCAAGAAAGTTGCCACGGGTCAGGATTGCTGTTTCATGTGGAGGAGCCGGTTCGACGACGATCATCGCCGCGCCGCCTCGTGCGCGTTCCCGGTAGTATCCGAAATGCCTGTCAACGGGCAGGCCGGCTTCGGACATGTTGGCTGTATGGGCTCCAAACACAATGCGGCACTTCAGCTCATGGCCACGAAGCTTCACCGTCGAGAACAGGTGCGGAAATTCAGGATGTGCTGACATCTACCGTGCCTTCCAGGTTCAGGATTGGGTTTCCGAAGGATTATCGTATGAAAGAAGCTTCGCGACATCTTCCGGTCGCGTGACCGGAAGTGAACATGTCATTTCGCGGCAGACGAAAGCCGTGGCCAGACCTTTGCTCGCGCTCTTGGCAAACGCGGGATGTGAGGTCGGGAGATTATCAGTTGAGGAACAAACAGAAACAACGACATCTCTGCGGGCTGCTCGCCACACAGCATGAAGCAACGCGTCGGTTGCCTGATCACTGCGTTCACGGATGATCACGACGTGCACGCCGCGTTCGAGGAGATCAAGGTTTGCCAGCATCACGCAGTGTCCCGACGGCTGTCGCTCGATTTCCCTTGCAAACGAGTGCGCCGTTTTCTCGGCGTACGTGCGCCAAATTGATTCGCCCGTGAGATGCCACAGGCGTGACAACACGCCAACCATGGTTCCATTGCCGGATGGCGTCGCATTGTCCAGTGCAGTTCGAGACCGGACGATCAATGCCTCTGCATCGTCGGAGGTATAGAAAAACCCGCCGAAAGTGCTGTCCCAATAGTGATCAATAGCAGTTCTTGCCCAGTTGCTCCCCTGTTCGAGCATCGAGGGATGACCTGTAACCTCGTGAAGCGCAAGCGCTGCGTCGGCCATGTGACTGTAATCGTCAAGCATGGCGACAGGGAGAACCTGACTTTCACGCGCACTGTGCCGAAGTCTGTTTTCGACGGCCATCGTGTTGGAAACGCAATCAAATGCACGAATAGCCATTGCGATCCAGTCGAGTCGATTGAATGCCGCGCCTGCGCGTGCAAGGGCGCGGATCATCAATCCGTTCCAGTCTGCCAAGATCTTGTCGTCGAGTCCTGGTCGCGGGCGATTGGCCCGATGATCAAGCAGCACTTTCCTGAGCGGCGCCAGTCGGAGTTCCGTTTCAACATCTGGTTCTGCCGAAAGGCAATTCAGAATTGTCTTGCCTTCCCAGTTTCCGCCCTTGGTGACGCCGTAGTGCAACTTGAATGACGGGGACTCCGATCCGAGTACGGTATCGACCTCATCTTCGGACCACACGTAAAAGGCGCCCTCCTCGTTCTCGCCCGTGATTGTCTCGGAATCGGCATCGAGACTGGAATAGAAAGCGCCATTTGGTGAGGTCATTTCGCGCTGCAGCCAGTCGATGGTCTCCGCAATCCGACGCCGATAAAGATCACGACCGGTTTCCAGCCAGAGCATGGTGTAAAACTCGATCAGCTGGCTGTTGTCATAGAGCATCTTCTCGAAATGTGGCACGAGCCAAAAACGATCAACTGAGTAACGTGCCCAGCCACCGCCAAGGTGATCGTAGATTCCGCCACGCGCCATCGCGTCTGCTGCAGTGATGACGGCATCGCGGCAGGCCTGACGTCCTGTCCTTTTCCACTCGCGCCAGATAAGACTGAGTTCAGGAACATGGGGAAACTTGGGAGCATCGCCGATGCCGCCGTACCGCATGTCTGTGATCTGGAGCAGTTTTGTCGCGGTATCATCTGCGATGTCGTTCCTGATGGCGGCACTTTCACCGCCCGTTGCGAGATTGTTCAATGCATCGACGAGTGCCTGGCGGTTGTGATCCACCTGATCGCGGTGTTCGCGGTAGGTCCTTTCAATCGTCGTCAGCACCTCGACAAATCCGGGGCGTCCGAAACGTGCCGAGTCAGGGAAGTAAGTTCCGCCCCAGAAAGGCTCACCGTTCGAGGTCAGGAACATGGTCAACGGCCATCCGCCTTGCTGGCCGAGAAGCTGAAGTGCCGTCTGGTATATCATGTCGATATCCGGACGCTCTTCCCTGTCGACCTTGATATTGACAAACAGATTGTTCATCACGGCTGCAATGTCGGAATTTTCGAAGCTTTCGTGTGCCATGACGTGACACCAGTGACACGCAGCGTATCCTACCGAGAGCAGAAGCGGCTTGTCATGGAGCCGCGCGTAGTCAAGGACTTCAGACGTCCATGGCTGCCAGTGCACCGGGTTGTTCTGGTGCTGATGCAGGTATGGACTTGATTCGTGGTCCAGATTGTTTCGGTTAAAATCCATGAACCCTTCAGTCGATGCGTCGTGTATGCAACCAGCCTACTATCTGGCGTGATCATGTCGCAATGTCGTGTATTCAGGTGACATGCAATGGCATGATGGAGGTACTCACCTGAAGAATACCGAATGGTTCAGACAATGGTCTGAACGAACCCGGGCACTCTCGTAATTTTTCCGAATTCCCATCCATCAACAGAAATGAGATCAAGGGAACATTGACGATATTTGCCTTGTCAACCGCGCCGGGTCGCGCTGCTGTTGCTGTTGTTCGGCTTTCCGGACCTTCCGCTCGCCAGGCCGTGAAGAACCTTGTTCGTGGCGACTTGCCGCCACCGCGTTATGCAAGCCTGCGGACAATCCGGGATCCGCAAACAGGACAATTGATTGATCGGGGACTTGTACTCTGGCTGCCGCATCCCGGAAGTCAGACGGGTGAGGACATGGCTGAGTTTCATGTGCACGGTGGCCGTGCTGTGGTGCAGTCTCTGCTTGACGCCATCGCACGCATTCCCGGCATGCGACACGCGGAACCCGGTGAATTCACGCGTCGGGCAGTTCTAAACGGAAAGATTGATCTCATCGCGGCTGAGGCAGTTGCGGACCTGGTAAATTCGGACACTGCGCGACAGATGCATCAGGCACTTGAGCAGATCACGGGTAGTCTGGGTTCACTCTACAGTGACTGGCGGGACCGTCTGATCGAACAACTGGCATACATCGAAACAGCGATCGACTTTGCGGACGAAGAAATACCGGATGATCTTGTCGAACAGATTGTCGAACCCATTGCGGCACTGGAATGTGAAATGACGCGTCATCTTGATGATGACATGCGAAGCCAGCGGCTGCGCGATGGACTGCGGGTTGTCATTCTCGGTGCGCCAAACACGGGAAAGTCCAGTCTCCTCAATGCATTGGCAGGTACGGATGCGGCCATCGTATCAGAAGAGGCCGGAACCACACGGGATGTCATTGACGTTGCTCTCGACGTCGATGGATTTGCGGTACGCATTTCCGATACTGCGGGATTGCGGGCCAGTCCGGGTCATATAGAAGAGGAGGGAATCCGACGTGGTCTCGGACGCGCGGAGAACGCCGATTTGTGCATTCTGGTGACCGATGCGACCCGTTTCCGCGAAACACACGACACAATCAAAATGTACGAATTGCGAAATTCTCTTGTCGTCTGCAACAAGAGTGATCTGAAGAATGCACCGGACATGGCCGGATTGATCGGCATTTCCTGCAAGACCGGCGACGGTGTTGATCGATTGTTGACGGAAATGGCGCACCATTTCGACGAAAAGTGGTGTGGAAGTGAGCTTGCACCAACGAATGCGCGGCATCGCGCGAATCTTGTTCAAAGTCTGTCTTCATTGACCAGTGCACGGAACCTCGTGGCCGACGATGTTGCGCTGGCTGCCGAAGAACTGCGCCATGCTGTCACGGCGTTTGGACGACTGACGGGCAGGGTCGACATCGAAGACGTTCTCGATGTCGTGTTTTCCGAGTTTTGCATCGGAAAGTGACATTGTTTCATGTGAAACAATTCGAACGTTTTGATGCCTGGTGCCGATATCGCGTGCGTCAAAACCCGGGATGCTGCCGTAAAATTTGAACTTTCCACTGCACAATGGGTGATCAGTTTTTTGGGTTGCGGTGGTACTGGCGAACCTGGTTCTTCCTGCAGCGGTGTTGCTTCAGCTGTAAGCCAGAAACACCCTCGAGCGTCCGGAGAACGCGTTTGTGTCTCGCGGGGGTGTTCACGCCCGGTCGCCTGGGTGGTTTCGATGTGCTTCAGTGGTGTTTCGGGTGAAAGACGCCGCCCTGACCGGTTTTCTTACGGCCTCAAACGCGATTTTTTCAGTACGTTGTAATTATGGAAGCGCTGGGAATCGCCCTGCAGTGCTGGGAGAGATCGGTTGGCACGGCAGGCATGATGATGAAGAAATCGGACCGGGAGGTAAACGAAAACCGGTCTGCGGGTTACAGAAGAATCAGCTCCGAACCATGTGACGGTAGAGCGAGATATGAAATCATTGCGAAACAATTTCCGAACAGCTTGCTTGTTTCCAGACTCCGGTTATTCAGGCGTGCATGGATTTTTCGTGATGTCAGGATTACATCCGACGGACGCGGTTTTGACCGCCAAACCGACCACGACTAGATTGCCCCGATGCACACGAAACCCAAGATTGATGTCATTGTAATCGGAGGCGGGCATGCCGGAACCGAGGCTGCTGCAGCCTCGGCGCGGTTTGGCGCATCGACCCTCTTGATCACCCACCGGGCGGACCGGATCGGGACCATGTCCTGCAATCCGGCCATTGGTGGACTTGGCAAGGGACACCTGGTTCGCGAAATCGATGCACTTGACGGAGTCATGGGCCTGGCCGCCGATCAGGCGGGAATTCAGTTTCGCATGCTCAATGCAAGCAAGGGTCCGGCAGTTCGCGGCCCGAGAGCGCAAGCAGACCGCAATCTCTATGCCAAGGCGGTTCAGGACTTGCTTGCGCAATATTCCAATCTTGAGATCCTGGAAGCGGAGGTTTGCGGAATACTGACAGACGGTCAACGCCATGTTTCGGGTGTCAAACTCGTGGACGGCCGTGAAGTCGCATGCGGTTCGATTGTCCTGACAACGGGTACATTTCTGCACGGGATCATTCACCTTGGTGACGAAAGTTGGAGTGCCGGGAGAATTGACGATCCCGCAGCTGTGGCGCTGGCTCAGTCGTTGCGTTTCATGGATTTTTCGATTGGTCGCCTGAAAACAGGCACGCCGCCCAGACTGGACGGTCGTACCATCGATCTTGACAGCTGCACGCGTCAGGATGGCGACGAGAACCCGATTCCATTCTCCTGGTTGACGGACAGGATCACGATTCCACAGCGTGCGTGCCATGTAACGGAGACCAATACGAGCACGCATGAGATCATCGCGAGAAACTTCATGCGGGCACCGGTTTTCTCCGGTCAGATCTCCTCACGTGGTCCAAGATATTGTCCGTCGATCGAGGACAAGGTCTCACGGTTTCCGGATCGATCGACACATCGGATCTTTCTCGAACCGGAAGGTCTCGAAACGCATACCGTTTATCCGAACGGGATATCCACGTCATTGCCCCGTGGTGTCCAGGATGAACTTGTCGCGAGCATTCGCGGTCTCGAACACGCGCGCATCCTGCGCCACGGTTATGCAATCGAATACGACTTTGTTGATCCGCGCGAACTCTATCACTCACTGGAGACCCGGAGATTGAACGGCTTTTTTCTGGCCGGCCAGATCAACGGAACGACAGGCTATGAGGAAGCAGCGGGGCAGGGTCTTGTTGCGGGTTTGAATGCTGCGCGCAAGGCAGCGGGTATGCAGTGTGTATCGTTCGCGCGCACCGACTCCTACATCGGAGTGATGATAGATGATCTGGTCACGCGGGGGACGGAGGAACCCTACCGCATGTTCACGAGTCGTGCGGAGTATCGACTGTTGCTGCGGACCGACAATGCGGATCTTCGTCTGACAAGCCTGGGCAGGAGTTATGGCTGTGTTCGAGACCCGCGATGGAATGCCTATTCAAAGCGGAAAGCAGAAGTCGACAGGGTGTTTGCGGATGCGCGGATCATGAAGGCACCGCCGTCCCGAGTGAGAAGTGTCGGTATTCCGGCAAACAACGACGGGAGAAAGCGTGATGTTTTTGACCTGTTTGCGCTACCGGATGTCACACGTGAAAGGTTGACCCAACTTTGGCCGGATATTGGGGAATGGCCGCAGCATGCATACGAACAGGTTGCCGTCGCTGGTCGTTACGCCGGTTATCTTCGGCGTATGGAATCTGACATTGCCGCGTTTCGACGTGATGAAGCAATTCGTTTGCCTGAAAGCCTCGATTACGGCCGGATTGGCGGACTTTCCAACGAAGTGCGCGACAAGTTGGTGCATCAGCGCCCAGCAACACTGGGACAGGCGTCGCGTTTGCCGGGCATTACGCCCGCCGCCCTGCAGGCGGTTTTGTCACATGTGCGGCGTTGTGCTGCATGACACCCGAAGATGTTCAATCACGACTGCGTGTTTCACGGGAAACAATCGAAAAACTCGAGGCATACGTGAGCGTGTTGCTCGACTGGAACGGGCGCATGAATCTCATCGGCAGAAATTCCGTCGATGATATTTGGTCGAGACACATTCTCGACTGCGGTCAGTTGGCACAGTTTGTACCGCAACCCTGTTCGCGACTGATTGATATCGGCAGCGGCGCCGGCTTGCCGGGCATCGTTTTGGCGATCATGGGCATATCCGGCATCGAACTGGTGGAAAATGATAGTCGCAAGGCGTTGTTTCTGCAGGCGGCAGCCAGTTCGTGCGATATAAAGGTATCGATCCGGTCCGAAAACTTCGAGGACATGGCACCCACTGCCGTGGATGCACTTGTCGCGCGAGCGTTTGCGCCTCTCAAGAGATTGGTACCGATGTTGCAGCCCTGGTTTGCTGCAGGAACCAGACTGGCCATTCTTCCCAAAGGCAGAAAGCTCGATCAGGAGTTATCAGACGCTTCGTCGGAAAATCATTTGTTCTTCCGAAGGTTCCCCAGCGCCACCAGTGCGGACGGATGCATTCTTCTCATCGACGGGCTCGCCTGATGGTGTTTTCAATATCGGCAAGGTCCCGAAACGACAAATTGCAGCACCAACGAATTGTCGCTGTCGTGAACGAAAAAGGCGGCGTCGGCAAGACGACAACGGCCATTAATCTGGCTGCGGCTCGCGCCGCTGCTGGAGAAAAGGTCCTCTTGATCGATCTGGACTCCCAGGGGAACGCAAGTACAGGTTTTGGAATCGACTATGCGCAACGCACTGAAACGACGTATGAGTTGCTTCTGGGTCAGGACATATCGCCAATCGAGACCATGATACCCGGTTTGGAGCTCGTACCGGCCACCAGGGATCTGGCGGGGGCGGAAATCGAACTGGTCGAAATGAAGAACCGTCACACAAGGCTGAAACGTTCACTAGAACGACTCGCGCGGCAGCACACATATGATCTCGTGTTAATCGATTGCCCGCCGTCATTCGGACTCAGGACCTTGAATGCCCTGGTTGCTGCTCAGGATGCTGTTGTACCACTTCAAGTCGAATTCTTTGCACTTGACGGGCTTGCGGGACTACTCGAGACGATCAGCAAGGTAAAGTCGCTCTACAACCCCGGGCTTCGGATTCTCGGTGTTGTCATAACGATGTTCGATCGTCGTGTTCGCCTGTCGCAGGAAGTGGTGGACGACGTCCGTACGGTCATGGGGAAAGTTGTTTTCGATACCATGATCCCGCGGAGCGTGCGTGCAGGTGAAGCCCCGTCGTTCGGTAAACCATTGATATTACACGATTACAAGTGTTCCGCATCACAAGCGTATATCCGGCTTGCAGGTGAAATGGTCAGACGTGAAAGGTCGATGGAGAGAACAACGGGATGACCGAACGCAAGAACAGGCTGGGCCGCGGACTCTCCGCGCTTCTCGGTGATCATGCATTGGAGCCGGAACAACAGACCGGTCTGAACCTGGTACCGATCGGTGACCTTGTCCCGGGTCCCTATCAGGCGCGGAAGGATTTCAGCGAGGAGGAACTCGAGAACCTGGCAGCTTCCTTGCGGGACGTCGGCATGATGCAACCCATTGTCGCCAGGCGGGGAGCAGACAATCAGCTCGAGATTGTTGCCGGTGAACGCCGATGGCGTGCTGCACAGCGCGCGCAGATGCACGACGTTCCGGTTATCGTACGTGAAATCGGTGACCGTGAGTCACTCGAGATTGGTCTGATCGAAAATCTTCAACGACAGGATCTTGCACCGTTGGAGGAAGCCACGGGTTATGCACGGTTACGCGATGAATTCGGATTGACGCAGGAACAGATTTCCGATGTCGCAGGCAAGAGTCGTGTACATGTTGCGAACACAATCAGATTGCTGAACCTTCCGCCATCGATACAGTCCCTGCTCCAGAATGGTTCGATTTCGGCTGGACATGCGCGTTCGCTACTCGGAGCGATGGATCCTTTGTCAGTTGCGAAACAAATCATGTCCCGTCATCTCTCGGTCAGGCAAACCGAGGACCTGGTCAGACGACAGCGTGACGATCAGTCAAGGGCCAAACTGTCCCAGGACGATCCGCATATTGCAGAGCTTGGTGAACGCCTGACATTCGCAACGGGTTTGAAAGTGTCTGTCAACGCCAGAGGTAAAAGCGGACGTATTGTCATTCGTTATCGTAATCTGGATCAACTCGACGAAGTCGTCGCCAGACTTGAAAACGTCGCCGTCAGAGAAACGAAACCGTCAGGTCGTCAAAAATCCTGAAGCCAGATCCACGGATAGTGCAACGACTAAGGACCGGCGGGATAGGTGGCGAGCGCCTTGTATACCGAGCCAGTCGAATTTCTGTAACTTTCGAACAATATGAGCCGATCAATCAGAATTGGACCGAGGCGCATGATCGCGTGTGCTTCAAGATAGTGTGCAAATCGCTCAGGCGTGACAGCTTTCATACGTGCAAGCGTGATATGCGGGCGAAATTTGCGTCGCTCGATCTCCAGACCGCACTTTTTCAGCAACCCGCTTGTCCTCTTGTGGAGATCGACGATCTGTGCGTGTGGTTCAACCTCCGAAAAAAGAAGCCGAACTGAACGCGGCGTTCCAAACCAGTTGACCCCTGCAGTTGTCAGTTCAAATGACTGAAACCGGAATGTTGAAAGTTCTGCGTGAACGTCATCGACGACATCCGCACTGATCTCACCCAGGAAATGCAGCGTTATGTGCATGTTTTCCGCGGGGACCCAGCGAACACCTGCAATCTCCACGGTACGAGCCGAGAGTTCATTTGCGATCGCTTCGGGGATCGGGGCTGCAATGAATAGCGGCCGCGTCACGGCGGTGATTCAACCCTGTTCAACAGCATTTCGACATACGGAATCAAGCGTTGGACAATTTCTTCGACCCCTGCTGCGTTAGGGTGAATGCCGTCCTCCTGGTTCAGTGCCGGTATGCCTGCCACACCCTCGAGGAAGAACGGGTAGTAGACAGTATCGTGAATTGTCGCGAGTTCCGGGTAGATGCGGTCGAAACTCTCCGTGTACTCAACCCCGAGATTTCTTGGTGCGTACATTCCGGCAAGCAGGACGGGAACATTTCTGTCTGAAAGAATTTTCAGGATCGAATCCAGGTTTTTACGCGTTATCGCGGGGTCGATCCCGCGCAGCGCGTCATTGGACCCAAGCTCCAGAATGACAGCGTCTATACGATCCGCGAGGGCCCATTCAATTCTGGCAAGTCCACCGCTTGTCGTGTCTCCCGAAACACCGCCGTCAATGACGTCCACGTCGAATTGCCGATTGCGGAGCGTGTTCTCCAGCTGGACAACAAACCCGTCGCTTGTGCTCAAACCGAAACCGGCTACAAGACTGTTACCGAATGCCAAAAGTCTGACAGATTCCCCTGATGCGGTTACTGAGACTGGCAACAGCACAAGCAGGAAACAGACCAATTTGAACACCGAGAGCGGACGCGACCCGGGTGGTGCTGATTCACCGATCATTCGACTTCGTGACATAGAACTTACTCTTTCAAGCGCGAGTGGGCCTGTAAACATACTTCGCGGGATCGATCTTGACGTTTCTCGTGGTCAGAGTGTGGCGGTGGTGGGACCATCGGGTTCGGGAAAGTCATCGTTGTTGGCGATCACTGGGGGACTTGAACGTCCGACTTCGGGAACTGTCTGCATTGATGGGCAGGAGTTGTCGAATTTCGACGAGGATGCACTTGCACGCTTTCGGGGGCGGCGGATCGGAATCGTCTTTCAGTCGTTCCATCTCGTGCCAACCATGACTGCTCTGGAAAATGTTGCAATCCCACTGGAACTCGCGCGTGCCGCAGATCCGCTACACACGTCAAAGGACATACTCCAGGCTGTGGGTCTCGAGTCGCGCGCACGACATCTGCCGTCCGAACTTTCGGGCGGTGAGCAACAGCGTGTTGCACTCGCCCGGGCACTAGTCATTGAACCGGTATTGTTGCTTGCGGATGAACCGACCGGAAATCTCGACCAGTCGACCGGCGAAACCGTCATTGACATGATGTTTTCCAATGTAAAACGCACGGCCACAACTCTCCTTCTCGTAACCCACAATCCGGAACTGGCAGCACTCTGTGACAGGATTGTGCACATTGAGGACGGTCGGTTGTACGACGAATCATGACATTGCTAGCGTGCAGACTTGCGCTTCGTAACCTCCGCGGTGGCTGGCGCAACTTCAGATTGGCAACTGTCGGGCTTGCACTCGGCGTGGCCACGATTGCGGGAGTCGGCAGCCTGGGTGACGGCCTGGTCGAGAGCCTGCGCGAAAATGGCCGGATCATTCTTGGTGGTGACGTCTCGCTGAGAACAGTCATGACCCAACCATCAGACGCGCAGATAGCCTGGATAAGGGAGCGTGGCGCGGTAGCGGAAACCGCTGAAATCCTTGCAATGGCTCATGCAGGTGTGGATCAATCCATCTTGATAAACCTGCGGATCGTGGACGAGGCATGGCCACTTTACGGTGCCGCCGGGACCGAGCCACAAATGTCCGTTTCGGAAGCGCTGACAGAAAGTACGGGTATACCGGGAGCGCTTGTAGATCGGCAGTTTCTCGACATGACAAATCTTGATGTCGGTCAGGAATTCCGATTGGGAACACAAACGGTTCGGATCACGGGCATGCTCGTACGGGAGCCAGACCGTGCGAGTGCGCCATTCCAGATCGGACCGCGTGTACTTGTCTCACCCGCCACGGCAACAATCGCCGGACTGGTACAGCAGGGAAGTCTGATACGGCACTATCTCAAGATACGGCTTCACGAGAGAGATACGATCGACGTCTTTCTCAACGAACTCGACACAACATTTCCCGATGCCGTTTGGCAGGTACGCAGTCACCACGATGCCAACCCGGATCTTCGTCAGTTTCTCGAGAATCTGGCGATGTTCATCACGCTGGTCGGACTCAGTGCACTCCTGGTTGGCGGAATCGGCATTGCCAGTGCCGTTTCAACCTATCTTGAGAGACAGAGGTCGACGATTGCAACATACAGGTCACTCGGTGCTCCAGTACGGTTGGTGTTCGGGACCTACCTCATGGAAGTCGCGGTCATTGCCGTTGCCGGTGTGTCACTCGGTTTGGTTGCCGGCTTCTTGTCAACGTTCGTTGCGGCTGAACTCCTTGTGGCCGTCGCACCTGTACCGATTGAGCAGGCCATTCGTGTACAACCGCTTGTCATTGCGTCACTTTATGGTGTGCTGACGGCTCTGGCATTCGCATACCCCGCGTTGGCACGCACGCGCGATGTTCCTGCTGCGTCACTCTATCGTGCGATCCAGCGGGACTCAAAGCCACTGAGATGGGGTGACCGTGTCATCACCGTGTTGC
Organism: Alphaproteobacteria bacterium; assembly: GCA_965200745.1. GTDB lineage: Bacteria > Pseudomonadota > Alphaproteobacteria > SP197 > SP197 > SP197. Next base: position 885,325 of record CBDAUZ010000001.1, on the reverse strand, counting down.
TGGCTTCGATTCTTGTTCTTGTGATCATCGTGGTATCCAGTGACAGGCATTTTGCTGCCATCTTTCTCGGAGGTGTTGTTGCGGCGTTTGTCCTGTTTCGGGCAACGGGCGCATTGTTTACATATCTTGTCAGACGATATGCGGTTGCCAGAGGAATCGTATGGCGGTCGGCACTTGCCAATGTCGTCCGACCAGGCTCCGTGGCCTCGTCGATTACCGTTGCGTTCGGCATTGGCTTGACGGTCATCACGGCGATTGTCGGGGTTCAATCGAACCTGCGTAACGAGTTGAGCGCGACGATCGATGCAGATGCACCTGCGTTCTTCTTTCTCGACATTCAGAGGGCGCAAATTGACGGTTTTCTGGATTTGATAGTGGAAACCGACGAGGTAACGGAAGTGCGTTCTGCACCGAGTATGCGGGCACGCATTGTTGCTATCGACGGGGTTCCTGTTGCCGATGTCGTGGTCGGAGAAGATGCACGCTGGACCATTGAAAACGACATTGGTGCGACATATGCGGGCCAGCTGCCTGAGGGAACAACCATTGTGGCCGGCGACTGGTGGGGCGAGGAATACAGTGGTCCTTTGCTGATTTCGCTCGATCAGGAAGTTGCAAACGGATTCGGACTGGAAATCGGTGGAAAACTGACCGTCAATATTCTCGGACGCGAGATTGATGCGATCCTTGCAAACATGCGGGAGATCGAATGGCGGTCCATGGGATTGAACTTCTCGCTACTGTTTTCCCCGGGTTTCCTTGAATCTGCACCGCATACCTACATTGCGACTGCGCGTGTTCCACCGGAGATGGAGACAGAATTGCGCCAGAAACTTGGCGCCACATTTCCGAATGTAACGGCGATCAGCGTGCGCGATGTTCTCAACGAGATTCTTGCGGTTCTGGGCAATGTTGATGCTGCCGTTCGAGGTATTGGTGGTCTGGCTCTGATTGCGGGTGTCCTTGTACTCGCTGAGACCATCGTCGCGTCCCAGCGGCATCGCCTGTACGATGCAGCCGTCATCAAGGTTCTCGGTGCCACGCGACGACTGCTTCTGGGCGTATTCACGCTTGAGCAGATCCTTCTGTGTCTCGCGGCCTCAATTCCCGCCCTGATTGCGGGACTGGCAGCCTCGTGGGCCATCACCGAATTTGCACTTGGTCTTGACTGGCAGTTTCCCCTGATCGAAGCCCTGATACTTGGAATGATTGTTTTGGGTGTGGCGATTGCGGCTGGTTTGATTGCCGGCTGGTTCGTACTTTCTGCGTCGGTTGCGGCAATACTCCGGTCGCGATAACGGGCGACCCGTCCACGATACGAATTCAGGAACGACAACGGAGATCCGCGTGCCTGTTGCGCAATTGCGATTTTGGTTCTTTGTGCATCACGGGGAACCTGGAAATCGTGACGCAAACCGACATGGCATGTCATGACTTGACGAACGGCGCGGGTATAACAGATATTCAACGTATGGACGCAGGATCGGCCTGCGCCAACTACCACGATTTGTGAGGTCAGAAATGGCTTTGGGCAACGCTCAAACGCGCTCATTCAGTCGCGCACAGACAGGCGCACTCTATGATGAAGGCCTGCGGCAATACATGCTGCGTGTCTACAACTACATGGGTATCGGGCTCGCTATCACGGGCATCATCGCCTATGCGGTCGCGCAGGTGTCTGTTGTTTACAGTACGAACGGTGCAATTGTCGGCCTTACTGAAATAGGTGCCTTGCTGTATGGCTCACCCTTGCAGTGGGTAATCATGTTGGCACCGCTTGGACTGGTACTCCTGTTCTCATTCAGAATTCACAAGATGTCCGCGTCTTCGGCCCAGGCACTTTTCTGGGTGTTCGCCGGTGCGATGGGATTGTCGCTGTCGACGATCTTCATGGTCTTCACGAACGAAAGCATTGCGCGTGTGTTTTTCATCACCGCGACGACATTCGGGGCGATGAGTCTTTACGGCTACACGACCAAACGGTCACTCGCGAACTGGGGTTCATTCCTGTTCATGGGTCTGATCGGCGTCATCATTGCCGCGGTCGTGAACTTGTTCGTGCAGAGCTCGATGCTTCAGTTCGCCATTTCCGTGATTGGCGTGATCGTGTTTGTCGGATTGACCGCGTATGACACACAGCGCATCAAGGAAAGCTACGATGTTCACATGAGCGGCGAGATGGCGTCGAAATCCGCTATTCACGGCGCACTCAGGCTCTACCTCGATTTCATCAATCTGTTCATCATGTTGATGCATCTTCTCGGAGTTGCGCGCGGCAGCGAATAATCTCCCGAATTTCCGCGCTATCGCAATTTGCGGTAGCGCGGACCGCTTGTGCCTGTCATGCGGTCGAAAGCTGAGCCGCCTCGCCAGAAACTTGTCAGATCCAATCGCCGGCAGAGGTTCTGTTCCTGTCGACGGTGTCACGAAATTCAGTTTGACAGTACTGAACGGCAGCTATTGACGAACCCGAATACAACGGGTCATTCCTGATCAATTCAACCAGGGCAAGATTTCAGACTGGATTCGCAGCAATCTCTCAATCAGGATATTCCTCGAATTGGGGAAGAGCGTCCGTGATCTCGTGCCATCCGGACATGGAACCGGTGAATATGTGATCGCAAGGCTTGATACAGGGGTCATCGTCGAGTCCACCCATCGGCACAATGGTAATTCCGCGTCCGGGATCCCGATTCGGCATGGCCGAGCTGCAAATCCTGCAAAACACCTGTGCAAAATATCGTGCCTCGGGTAGCTCGTAGCGTCGAAGTTCACCCACTCCCGTCAGAAATTCAACACCATCCAGTGACGTAATAGCGTTGCTGGCGAACGGCGCCGCACGCGCATGCCGACATCTCGAGCAGTGACAGTAATGGGCAATCTTGAATGGTGTCGTCACGTGGTAGGTGATCTCACCGCACAGACAACTACCGCGGACGACACCGTCCTGCCTGGGCCCGACATCCTTGTCGGGGACGCTTGGCAGGCCTGTTTCTACAGGGTAGGCGACGTGCCTTGGCAGATGACCTGTCAGGTCATGCCAGGGAGAATTGTCCACGACAAAGATGTCGCAATCCGAACCGCGACCGACATCGTGGCAACCACCCGGCGTTACCCAATGATCCCCATTGTCCCCACTGTACGGCACGACCGAACCGCAATCGTCACAGGATGCGCGGGTCAGAAACTCGGAAGAACGATAAAAGGTGATCCGGTCTGCACCAGCTGTGATCCGAACTTCACCTTCCCCGAAGAACCAGTAGGTTCCATATGCTGTGCCATGCGCCTTCTGGCACATTTTGCAGTGACAATTGAACGCACGGTAAGGTTCTGCAGAAACTTCCCATGTGACACGGCCACATAAACAGTTTCCCTTGTTCATTGTACAATCCCTCGAGCTTGGCGATGCATTGTGTTTTCGACGTACATGAATCGAACGGTCAAGAATTATCATACCATAACATTCGGGTTTCTTCGGCGGGAGTAACCGTCCACTCGGTTGTGTTGACAGGCCTGCAGTGGCGTCAGTGATGTTTTCTGTCTTGAACCGGCGTATCAGTCGGTTGATGACCCCTGCCAATATCGGACGGTTGACTGGAAAATACCCGGCATCCATGGTCGCAGAAGCAACAGACCTGTAGTGAATGCCATTGATCGGAAAGACTTCTTTCCCGATGTATCCGGTTCCCGACTGATCCAGGTGATCGGACCGAAACAACTTGACCAGGCAGGAGGCAAGCCATGACCGTCATTGGAACTGTAGAGAGCCTCTGGCGTTATCCTGTCAAGAGTATGCGGGGTGAGAAAATCGATACCGCTTATCTTGGATTTGCAGGTGTCTATGGTGACCGACTGTACGCCTTGAAAAGTGAGGAAGCAGTTCCCGGGTTCCCCTGGCTCACGGGTCGCGAACAGAGACGCATGCTGCTCTACAAACCGCAATTCCGGAATGCCGAACGGGCGGCCCGGCCGCCCAATCTGAAAGAGGCTGAATCCGAAGCGCCTGGCCTTACGCCAATCTACGCGGATTGGCAGGATCTGGCACTTGACATTGAGACACCTGACGGCGATCTGCTTCCGATCGATGATCCCGCACTGGCTGATCGGCTCAATGAAACCATTGGACGCAAGCACACGCTTACGGTTATCCGATCAGACCGTGCGCTGACAGATTGTCGTCCGCTTTCACTTTGTTCGCTGCAGACAGCCGAACGGCTCTCGAAAGAGATTGGCCGGTCTGTCGACAAACGAAGATTTCGCGCCAACATCTATCTCGATCTGCTTTCCGGTTACGGAGAGGATGCCTGCATCGGCAAACGACTGGGAATCGGAGAACAGGTGGTGGTCAGTGTTCTCGAGCGTGATCCACGTTGCGCAATGGTGACTCTTGATCCTGACACTGCCGAACGTGATCCTTCAATACTGGCCCACATATCCAGAAACTACGACGGCTATACCGGTGTTTACGCTGCGACTCTGGTGGAAGGTGTGTTTCGTGTCGGCGACACAGTCAAGTTGCTGGACTGAAGATCCAACGTCGCAGGCATGTTACGGATTCAAGAAACACCATCGGCTCGCGACGTGGCCTCCTTTCGCGAAGGGCAGAACCCGAGCGAGCGATCAGGAATCTCCTGACATTCAGTATGTCCAGGATTCCGTATAAGGACGCAATTCCACTTCGTTGCTCCACGCGGCTTTGGGTTGACAGTGGACCCACCAATATGTTTCGGCGATTGCATCGGGATCGGCGAGTACGCCGGGTTTGTACGCCTCGCCGTAGAGTTGCCGCATGAGCGGCATGTCGAGATCGCAATCGAGACGCATGTGCGCAACATGAATGCCGTCTTGTGCATGGGCCTTGGCGAGACTTTGGGAAAGTGCGCGCAGACCGAATTTTCCGATGGCATAAAGCGGGTGACTGGCCGAACCGCGAAACGCGGCGGTTGCACTTGAAAACAGGAGTGTACCCTGACCGCATTTCCGCATGGCGGGCAGCACTGCCTTGGCGGCGGCAAACGCACTGACAACCTCGAGACGGAATGCCTCTTCGAGTTCGCCATAGGCAATATCAAGCGGTGCACGAGTCTGGAATTGATCGCGCACGTTGTAGATGAGGATTTCAATCTGACCCATACAATCGGCTGCTTTACCCAGCGCATTCTCAATGCTTACAGGATGTGAAGCGTTGCCGGGAAAGAAGCGGACCGTGGTGCCAGCTGACCGCACAGCCTGCATCGCTGCACGGCTTCCCTTCTCGCTGCGCGAAACCAGAGCGAGGTCACAACCTTCGGCGGCAAATCTGGCGGCCAGCGCCCGACCGAGACCTTCACCGGCACCGACAATGGCACAAAGGGGTCTTGACATAGCCATGCTCCCGCAATTTCCGGATGCAGTACAATTCTGCGCACCGGGCGTCAGAACTCCACATCTTCTTCACAAGGCAAGACTTCAACACAATGAAACGATCTGCAACCTGTCCTGGTGCCTTGAAGATACCTTGCAGCGATTCATGCCGATACTGCGGTCCGGCTGCAGCATCCTCACCTGAACGATTGGCCGTCAGTCACCTTGCGCGGTTCGCGCCTGTTGTATGTGAATGAAGGAAACTGCAGATAACACCAGCACACCCCCCAAGATGATCTGCGGCGTCAACATTTCGTCAAGGAACAGAACGGCGCTTGCGATCGTTGTTACGGGGACGAGCAAGATGAACGGTGCAACCTGGTTCATCCTGTAGTTTCCGAGCAGGTGGAACCAAAGCGCGTATGCAGTCGCTGTCATGAAAACCGAAAGATACAGGACCTGCAGCCAACCCACCCAGGTCGCGTTCACGACGGCAGTCCATTGGCCGTCTTCAACAAGAAAGGACGTCACAAGCAGCTGAGGACCGGCGAACGCCGCAAACCAGGCGATCAGGCGCATTCCACCAACATTGCCGAAGGCCTTGATCAATGTCTGTCCGACAGCCCAGACGAAACCACCGATCAGTACCAGCGTGAACGAAAGCATACTGGCCTGAACACGTGGTTCGCCAGCAATGACAGCGGTGCCGACGAAAGCGATGAACATGGCGATCCACTGTTTCCAGTCGAGCGAATCCTTGAAAAAGATGGCAGCGAATATGGCCAGGAAAACCACCTCAAGCTGAACGACCACGACAGCCGTTGAAGCGTCAATCCCCTTGAGGCCTGTGAACTGCAATCCATACGCCAATGTGCCACCGATGAGTGCCACGAATGCAAGATGAAATGCGCGGTCCCAGATCGGCTTGACAAACCAGACCAGTACGAGCGCGGCGAGCGTGAAACGAAGCCCCATCAGGAATACGGGTGGAAACTCACCGATCGTGTCCTTGGCAACCGTAAACCCACCACCCCAGATCATCGGTACCGCAATGGCGATCAGCAGGTCTCTGGTATTCATGAAGCCCAGTTCACAGATCGTGCTCCACGCGGGTTTCGGGTCGGAGAAGAATTGATTGACACGCTATTGCGACCCGAAACATGGTCAGCGTCCTGAAAACGATCACGACCATCACAGGTTTCGCAATCGATGACACAATCAGTTCAAGATTGCATGAACTTTCTCGCGGGAATCGCGACGACCATGTGTATCTCGTCCGAACGGACATGCGCACCAGCGATCGTGCGCAACAATTGACAACGGTGATGACGACTCCTGTTCAGACGTCGCAGGGCCGTACAGTCTGCCGGGAGCAACACGCGGCATTTCAGGCTGAAGGCCCGTCGTATACGGGACCACAAGGACCAAGACGGACACCGGGTCGCAAATTCCTGTAGTCAAGACTTGACAGCCTGCATGGATGCTCGCCAGGTGATTCAACAACAATTGTTCGATGCGCTATCGGGTCATAGTCGGCACGAAAGTGGACGGTGCTCTTGACGACGAGAATTTTCTGTCGTGTCGGTTCCACTCCGATATGCCGAAAGCAGGCTTGATCAAGGTTTTGAAAGCGGTGACTTGTGACGACAACGCTGACATCGCAGTCGGCATCCGCGATTGATAACAACGCTGTCGGTCCCAGATTGGTCCGAGTCCCGCGGTACATGATTCCCGTACAATCAAAAACACCATCGCCGAGCTGCTCAACCTTGAAACGTCCACGAAACGGACAAGGGTGCGGTTTGTCGAACTTGCCGCCAAGCGGTGCATCGAAAGTGGCGCCCAATCCCTCTGCATGCGCCTGTCGCGCGACTTCCGGATCCCACAACATTGCGACTGAAGCGCCACGTGCGTGATTGCGGACAAGCGCTTCCAGAATTCCTATTGTATCGCCCGTACCTCCGGCACCGGGATTATCCTGGGCATCGGCGAGAACGACTGGTCCATGCGGTTCAGCCATCGCAGCAAGTACCGCCTCATCCTCGGTCATCATATCGTTGACGAAGTCGGATTCGGCCGCGTGAAACGCGTCAATGATCCGATTGGCGCTTGTCAAGGCCTTGTCAAGGTCTGAATCATAGGCAACGGCTGAAGGACCGCATTCGGCTATATCGGCAGGTGGAAAACCCAGTGCCAGATCATTACTTGTCAACCCCTCAAATTCCTGGCTCAGAACCAGATCATAGAGTGCACGGTTCGGGTGAGCGTCAGTCCATTGCGCCGGAAGGGGCACGAGGAACTGTGAGCGTGCGAAACCCTTGTGCAGGACGTGTCCGTCGAGGATGTGGCGCAGAAGTCTGTAGCAACGCTCGCCGCATGCCTCCATGTCAACATGCGGATAGGTGCGATAGATTGTCATGGCAGTAGCTTCAGCCACCATGCGTTTTGTGACATTGGCATGCAGGTCGAGCGTATGCACGACAGGTATCTCGTACCCAGTAGCCTCCCGTATACGGGCGAGTGTTTCTCCTTCGCCGTCCTGATGATCCTCGACAACCATGGCGCCGTGCAGATCCAGAAACACGGCGTCGAACGGACCATGAGACTGCAAATCCTCGATGAACATCGATGTGATGCGCTCAAATGCATCACCGGAAACGTACGATGACGGTTCGGCTGAACACCAGAGAAGTGCTGTCAGGTCGTGGCCGTCCTGGCGAGCTGACTGAATAAACCCTTCCAGACCGAGATTGAGGCCGCTGACGGCATCGAACATCTCGTTCCCGCGTGTGAGACCGGGCCAGGCATCATGCATTTCGAAGTCGGCATAGGTCGCCCGGGTCGACGCAAACGTGTTTGTTTCGTGCTGAAAGCCACCGACCGCTATTCGTGCCATCTTGTATTGCTCCGTTGCCTTTTCTACGCCATGCCATCAAGTTGCTTCAGAGACATCACCCATTGCTCCACGATCACGCGTATCAGACGAGGTTGCTTTCGCTCTTGAGGTATGCGCATTCGATCGACATCGCGGATCGATTGAACAAAAAAGCTCCGCGGTTCGTGACCGCGGAGCTCTTGAAGCAACAGCCTTGAACACTCAGGCTTTCTTGAATCGTTTCCAGATCATACGACCGTCTGGTGTAAGCGACGGAATGACAGTATTGCGATGAATCGTTGGGGTGAGCTCATGCGTGATGAATCTGTAACAACCTGATTCTTCCATCAGATCCTGCATCTCGCGATACATTCCGTCACGCACAGATGGATCCATCGTGACCAGCGCCCGGGAATGCAGATCACCGAAATCGACGTTGTTGAAGCGCTCCCAATTCCAGACGCCGACCTGCTGTGGTGTGAACCACATCGTGTACCAGCCGGGATCAGGCTGTGACGAGAATCGTGAATAGATAATCTGGAGCTTCTTCCAGTCATCGCCGCTGCTCTCGTCGCCCATTGTCCACCAGACGCCAGGATCGTGAACGTTGATCTCAGCATCAATACCGATATCAGCCAGATTGGCCTGAATGACCTGACATGCTGCGGTGTAGGTAGACTTGTTCAACGTATCAATCCGGCAGCTGAAGCCGTCACCATATCCGGCTTCTTCGAGCTGCTGACGGGCGTACTCCGGATCGCCTTCGTACGGGATGATCGGCTGTGGTCGATGCCCGATCAGACCCGGTGGGATGATGCCGTTAGCGGGTGCGGCAAGCCCGAAATACGCGGCGTCGAGAATCTGATTCACATTGACGGCATACTGAATGGCGCGCCGCAGGCGAATATCGCCAAGGTCTGCATTATCCTTGTTGATACCGAACCAGACGTACTTCAGCGAAGGGTGCTCAAGAAGTGTCGCATCAGACGGCATGTTGTCCTTGAGCGTGAGCAGCGAAGAGACTGGCACCGTAGTAATGTCAATGTCGCCGGCCAGGAAGCCAACCTCCGCCGCCTGTTCGTCAATGATCGGATAGATCTCGATTGTCTTGAAATCCGGATTGGCGTTGGGACCAGTGTAGCCGTCGATCGCCTTGAGTGTCAGTTTTTGAGACGGACTCCATGACGCGATCTCATACGGTCCGGAAACTGCAGGAGGCGTGGCCTCGTATCGCTTGTTTTGGAGAGATTCGACGGCTTCCTTGCAAACGATCATCCCGCGGCCAGCTGGCATTGTCGTCGTCCAGAGCGGCGCATAAGGCTCTTTCAGCACAATAGTGCCGCTCATGTCGTCCTTCACATCGACGTGATCGAGTGCAATCCAGTCTTCCGTATACGGTGACGCCATGGCCGGATCGGCAATACGTTCGTAGGAATATTTGACATCGTGCGCCGTCATCTGTCCGAACCCGTTGGTCCAACCCAGATCGTTGCGAAGAGTGAAATTGATGTGTGTGTCGTCGACAATATCAATACTCGATGCAGCTTCCAGCTCCCAACCCCATGTATCACCAGACGAATGCGTAACCAGTCCATGCATCATGCAGAGGTTCACGTCACTTTCTGGCGCAGAAAGAATGTAGCCTGGATCGAGCACTTGAATGTCCGAATAGTTGCGTGTCCGCAGCACATCTCCCGAACCGTCCTGTGCCTTGACCGCGGGGATACCAACGCTCGCACCTGCGACACCTGCGGCGGTTGCTTCCATGAATCGGCGACGTGAAAGTCCCTTTCTATTCCCCATACTCTCCTCCTTGTCGCGAGGGCGCACACAATGCCTCCTCGCATGTTGTCGGTTCAGAATAACAATTTCGGATTGTTGCAAGTTGCAGGAAGTTTCTCAAAGTGATGTGCACATGACAATCAGGGTTCAGTTCGTGCTATCCGCAGCAACCGACATGCTGACGATCCGGTCAGGATTGGTTACTGCTCCATTGGCGTTCGGATCGCCCTTCTTGATCTGATCGACAAACTCCATGCCCTCGATGACCTGACCCCACACGGTATATTGTCTGTCAAGAAAAGGCGCATCAGCAAAACAGATGAAAAACTGGCTGTCTGCGCTGTCAGGGTCAGCCGCGCGGGCCATGGAAACAGTTCCGCGCACATGTGGTTCAGACGAAAATTCCGCTTTTAGACGAACACCCGATCCACCGCGACCGGTTCCGGTCGGGTCTCCGGTTTGTGCCATGAATCCGTCAATGACACGATGAAATACGATGCCGTCGTAGAAACCAGAACGCACCAGTTCCTTGATGCGCGCAACATGTTCGGGCGCCAAATCAGGACGCATTTCGATCGTGACACGACCGTCCTTGAGATTCAGGTAAAGCATGTTCTCGAAATCCTCTGCTGAAACGGTTTTGAGCGAGAGGATCATCAGACATGCGGCTGCAACGGATAATAATCGCCCTGCCAACTCGATACTCCGGAAATTAGAAGTCTACAGGTGACCGTAACGCGATTGTCTCATGAGTCAAAGAAGAAGCGTCGTGTTCCAGTCATTCTCATTTCGGGATCTTGTCTGCGTCAGTGCATTGATCGCGGGGGCCGATTTCGTCGATCCGGGCGCAATTGGTCGCTCTGCGGGATGATTTGACAACATGGTTTCCGATTGCTCGTGTCCTTCGGGTTGACGGCTCGGAGCCCTCATGGGCAACGCATCCTCTGGTTCGAAGGCGGTGTCAGGTGCTGATTGCGATGATGCCTCCACACAGCGTGTACGTCGAGACACATCCGGGCGGTGGGGCAACAATGCGTCGCAAACCTGCGGCGTTGCACAACATCGGAATTGAACTGGACACACAGGCGCTGGCGTCGTTTCGCTGCGGTTACTGATGTGGCGCTTGTTCACGGTTGCGCCCAGCGGTTTCTGGAGCCTTTGACGGTTCGGAGCTGGTCTACGGCGACCCGCCGTATCTGCGGGTAACGCGCAAGTCGGATCGCCGTTATCACCATGACGACACCGACACGGACCATGCGGTGATGATCGCGGGCTATACGTCTGCTCTCCATGATGAGCGGCGGGCCACTTGAGGCCGTCTATCCGTACAGGTGATGAAGCGGGGCCCGTGTGGTTGCCGCGTGGGTGTGGTTCAACTTTGTCCCCGACACGGTGCACTGGGCGCGCTATGCCGGGCGCAACCAGGTTGTCCTCGCGAGCAGTGGCGCATACAAGCATCGGTTTATCATGACGAAACAGGAGAGCTCGGTTGTGCGTGTTGGAAACGGTCGAGAATTTCTTGCCATGCCTGGCCCGACGACAATTCCGGACAGGGTTCTCTCGGCGATGCACCGTCCTGCCATTGACATTTATTCAGGTGAACTGATCGATATAACGATGAGTTGCCTTGAAGACATACGTCGTGTCTTCAGGTCGGACGGGCACACCTACATCTACGCCGCCAACGGGCATGGTGCGTGGGAAGCTGCATTGACCAACTGTCTGTGCAAGGGGGACCGGATCGTTGTCGCGGATTGTGGAATGTTCGCAGCGATGTGGGGTGAAATGGCACAGAAACTGGGTCTGGACCCCGAGATTCTCCAGGGGCCGATCGATCGTGCCTTCGATCCTGATGCTCTGGAGGAAAGACTGCGCGCGGATACCTGTCAGGAGATCAAGGCCGTGCTGATCGTCCAGGTTGATACGGCGTCAGGCGCAATGAACGACATTGCTGCAATTCGCAAGGCAATCGACAACGCTGGGCATGACGCACTCCTGATGGTTGACGTCATCGCGTCGCTGGCATGCGTTCCGTTTGAAATGGATGAATGGGGCGTGGATGTCGCGGTTGGCGGGTCACAGAAAGGCCTCATGACTCCTCCAGGCCTGGGTTTTGTTGCCGCAGGTGAACGGGCGCTTTCAAGCCATCAGACAGCAGACCTTGTGACACGGTATTGGGACTGGACGTTTCGCGAGGGGAAGGTGCACTACATGAAGCATTGCGGTACGGCGCCGGAGCATCTTCTTTTCGGCTTGCGCGAAGCACTCGACATGCTGGCGGAAGAGGGGCTTGGCGCGGTTCATGACCGCCACAGGCTTCTGGCCGATACCGTGCGTACCGCGGTTTCAAGATGGTCTGAGGACGGTCCGCTTTCATTCAATGTGAGAGAACCGGATCATCGATCAAATTCGATCACAACCGTATTGACGGGTGATCAGGAACCCGGTGGGCTTCTGGAATTCTGTCGTGATCGCTGTGGTGTCGTCGTCGGTATCGGAATTGGACCGGACCTCTCTGACAAGGCGTTCAGGATCGCACATATGGGCCATGTGAACGCTCCGATGATTCTGGGAACGTTATCGAGTATGGAAGTCGCGTTGACGGCACTGGGCATTCCGCACGGTTCGGGTGGTGTGAGTGCGGCCTCGGCGCAACTCGGTAAGGTACTCGGAGCCGATCAATAATCATTCCGACACATCGCATTTCATGCCTGGAGAATAGGCCGGGCGCCAATTGCATCAAAGCCAGGTCATCTGTGGCAACAGGCACCGGATAGCTGTCTCGCGCGAATGCAAATTGCGGCTGACGAAACCCCTTCCTGGAACGCGCTCGACGTGCGACAAGATCATGGTGGCGGCAATGTGATGAAGGGCGGTCTGCTGATCAATCCCGTTCAGTCTGAACATGAACGTTCTCGGCACGTCACCGGAGCTGACCTGCTCTGTGAAAATGATCGAAACACTAAAGATGACGAGATTTTCATACATGTTTGACCGGGACTGAAACGTGTTGCGGCAAGGTTCAACCAGTCAGGTTGAATTCACTTGTTTGCTATTGGCAGTATCACGCACACGAGAAGCGATCCGACGTATCGGATCGGGTGTCATGGAAGGCTTCGGGCAGGGAGTCTCGACGGCGTGAGATATTGGTTCCGGTCGGACCGCAGATTTGTATGGACATTGCTCGCATTGCTTGCTGCGGCAGGCTGGAGCACCAGTGGTCTGATCATCAGACTGGTTGAAGATGCGACCATCATGCAATCGCTCTTCTACCGAAACATGTGTCTGATCAGTGCGGTGACCGCATTTGTGTATTTCCGGTACAGGTTGAACACGTTTCGTGCATTCAGGTCAGTCGGATGGCTTGGCCTGATTGCCGGGGCGAGTCTCGGAGCTGCATCCGTCATGTTCTTTGTGGCTCTCGAACTGACAACGGTTGCCAACATCAGCTTCATCATCGCTTCGGCACCGTTCATTGTGGGTGCGCTGGCCTGGCTCATCATGCGCGAACCCATGAAGCGCCTCACCATCGTGACGGCGATCATTGCACTGTGTGGTATCGCAATCATGGTCGGCGAAGGGTTTGTCTCCAGACAGTGGGCAGGCAATCTTGCTGCAATTGCCTGCGTGTCGTTTATCTCCATTCACGTCGTCGCAGTTCGCCTCGGGCGGGGACGCGACATGATCCCGACAGTGGCGTTGGCCGGTGTTTTCGGTGCCGTGTTTGCGCTGGGGCTGATCGATGGATTTGCCATCACACTGCGTGATTTTCTCCTCTGTGCCGCGCAGGGAATTTTCGTCAGTGCCATCTGCAACGGCGTATTCATTATCTGTGCACGTCACTTGCCTGCGGCTGAAATCACCGTGTTCTCGATGATTGAATCCGTGCTGGCGCCCGTGTGGGTGTTTCTGGCACTTGCCGAAATTCCGAGCAGCTACACCATTCTGGGTGGTTTCATTATCCTGTCAGCCATCGCGCTACAGGCATTCTGGCCGCGACGCAATTAAGGTGACCTTGACTCGGCAACACCCGACGAGCAACAGGACAACAAAATCAGGTAGCAGGCAATGAACGCAAATTCATCTGATGCAGAAATCGGCAGGGACACAAGGATCGGATTTATCGGTCTTGGCAATGTCGGCGGAAAACTGGCGGGCAGCCTGGTTCGCAACGGATTCGACGTCATGGTACGCGACCTGGACCCCGATATGGCAGCACCGTTGCTGGATCAGGGAGCACGATGGGGTAACGCACCCGTCGATATGGCAAGGGCTTGCGACGTCATCATTACCTGTCTGCCGTCTCCGCAAGCAAGTGATCACGTAATGACCGCGCCAGACGGTATTCTCGGAGGGCTGACAACCGGGAAGATCTGGGCCGAGATGAGCACGACGGATGAGGCAGAAGTGCGTCGCCTCGGAGCGCTGGTCGAGGAACAGGGTGCTGACGCTGTCGATTGCCCCGTTTCGGGAGGGTGTCATCGTGCGGCAACCGGCAACATTGCAATCTTTGCCGGGTGCCATCGTGCAACATTCGAACGCATCCTTCCGGCTCTCACGGCAATGGGCAGGCGGATATTGCATACAGGACCATTGGGTTCGGCATCGATTCTCAAGGTTGTGACCAATTATCTGGCGACGGCGAATCTTGTCACCTTGTGCGAGGCGCTCGTCACCTCCAGACTTGCAGGCATGGATCTGAATACGGCGTATGAAGCCATTCGTATCTCGTCAGGCAATTCGTTCGTGCACGAAACCGAATCCCAGGTGATCCTGAACGGCAGCAGGGACATCAATTTCACGATGGGGCTTGTGTCCAAGGACATCGGGATATTTCAATCCATTGCAGATCGCGCGGGTGTTCCACTGGAAATCTCACCCAGGCTTGTCGAAATATTTCGCGACGGCGAAGCGCGTTACGGTTCTGATACCTGGTCGCCGGATATCATTCGCAGGCTGGAAGATGCGTGCGGCGTGCAGATACTGGCACCGGGATTCCCGGCGGAAATACTCGACGACGAACCTGAATCGCCGGGTTACGAGGTACGCCCCGGAGGCGCCGCATGACTGATGCTCCTGAAACATATCCGAATCCGGACATGGTCGTCGGGCCCGACCTGCGAGAGGCATGGTCGACGGCGGCGGGCCGGCGCAGGGGATTTCACAATCTGCATCGATTGTCACGGTACGGCATGTACCTGCGAAGCAGGGATGTCCTCCAGCTCGGGCATTGCCTGGACCGCCGGATCGGCGATCTCACGGCGGTGCGCAACCTGACAGACACGACCATGTTTTCTGCCATGGTGGCGCTGCGCGGCGACGTGGTTGTGTTCGAAAAATATGCGTCTGATTTTTCAACCGGGTGTCCGCATCCGGTCATGTCAATCTCGAAGACAACAATCCACCTGTTTGTCGGCAAACTTGTCGACGAGGGAAAGATCGATCTGACCGCGCAGATCGGTGCCTACCTTCCGGAGATTGGCAGCGGTTACCGGGACGCCACCGTCCAGGATGTTCTCGATATGAATATCGTCAACGATTACGGTGAAGATTATTCGGACCCTCTTTCAACGGCGCTGGTTCACGGCGCACAAATGGGCTGGCGACTCACTGGTGATACGCACGAGAACCAGTCGAATCGTGATCTGCTTGTAGCGATTTGCAGCGAAGATCTGGTCAACCATTCAGGCGAACCGCAATACAAGTCGGCAAACACCGATGTGCTCGGCTGGATTGTAGAACGGGTTTCGGGTCGTCCGCTGCGAGAATTGTATGTTGAACTGGTCGAGGCAGCAGGACTGGAAAATACATTCTACATGTCCTGTGACCGGGACGGCATTCCCAATCTCAGCGGCGGCATTTGCATGACGGCACGTGATCTTGCGCGTTACGGTCTCATTTTTGTGCGCGACGGCAAGGGCATCGCGGGAGAGACGATCGGAAGTCCGGCGTTTACCGCCGCCGCGCGACGTCAGACAGGACCGCGTTATCCCGTTCCCGCCAGTCACATCTCATATGGCAACCAGTTACGAACCAATGGTCGCTGGATCGGGCATGGCGGATGGGGCGGACAATTTCTCTTCATTGATCAGGAGTCCGAGACCGTCGTCGCGTTTTTCAGCGTATTGGAGAATGAGTCCGCTGCGGACTGGGATTATCAACGGGCGACGATCGAGATGTGTGAGCACATTGCGCACCTGGGTTCACGGGACGGCTGACTGGCGAAGATGTGTGTCGTATCGACACTGTGACGCCATGCCACCGCTGATGCAGTCGTGTTCATGCCGAACGTCGAATGTCCAGAGCAACATTGGAGGAAATCGAATTTGAATCCCCCTGTCGTTCAAGAAAACCCTGATCTGATTGTCGGACCAGACCTGCGAGAAGCCTGGAACACGGCAGCACGCCGCAGGTGGGGTTTTCACAATCTCCATCGAATCACGCGCTACGGTATCTGGCTTCGCAGCCGCGACGTCCTGAAACTTGAGAGGTGCATCGACCGACGCATCGGCGACATGCCGGAGGTTCGGCGACTGACAGGCACAACGATGTTCTCCGCGATGGTTGTGGTACGCGGTTCGACGCTGGTCCATGAGGCCTATGCACCAGACTTTGGTGCACATCGCCCGCACTCGATCATGTCCATTTCGAAGACCGCGATGAATCTCGTGGTCGGTCGCTTGGTTGAGGACGGACACCTCGACCTTTCCGCCAAGGTCGGAACCATCCTTCCGGAAACAGGCAGCGGGTACGCCGGGGCGACGATCCAGGACGTAATGGACATGAATATCGTGAACGACTACAGCGAGGATTATTCCGATCCGATGACATCGGCGCTGATACACGAATCTGCCATGGGTTGGCGGTTACCGCCTGACGGGGCGCAAGACGAGACTGATCGGGATTTTCTGTGTTCGATCAAGAGCGATGACCTGTTCAACCACGCAGGTGAACCGCAGTACAAGTCGGCAAACACTGACGTCATTGGCTGGATCGTCGAACGCGTCAGCGGGCGTTCGCTGCGCGATCACATGATCGAGATCGTCGAGGCTGCCGGTCTTGAAGACACTTTTCACATGTCGTGCGATCGTGCGGGTGTTCCGAACCTCAACGGCGGCATGAACATGTCGGCACGCGATCTTGCACGCTATGGACTGCTGTTTGTACGCGGTGGTCGAGGCATTCACGGCGAGGCAGTCGGCAGCGAATCCTTTATCAGGACCACGCTTGAGCAGACTGGACCACGGTATCCGGCGCCGGATGACAATGTCACCTACGGCAACCAGTTACGCACGAACGGTCGCTGGATTGGTCACGGTGGTTGGGGTGGACAATTCATGCTGGTCGATCCACCGAGCAGAACCGTCGTGGTCTTTTTCAGTGTACTCGAGAATGAAGACGCTTCTGACTGGGACTACCAGATGGAAACAATTGCGATGGCGGAATCCATCACGCTGATGGAAACGTCCTGAACGAAACTGCTCCGGCGCTCTTGTGCGCCGGAGCAGTTGTTTCCATCAGGAGTAACGGTACGGCTTACCTGCCCGTGCCATGACGTTGTTGTAATCACGGAAGATGTTGACGACCTGTGCGGCGCGATTGCTGGTCGCTGCAATGTCATCCCAGAACTTTACAGCTGCAGTTTCAACCTTCGCCCACTCGTCGTCGGGAATAGTCGTCAACTGCATCTTGGTTCCCTGCGTGCGCAGGTGTGCCTCACCGCCCCAGTACCAGTACTGGCGGTAGTAATGCGATGAATCCATGGCCAAACGCCAAAGTGTCTGAAGGTGTGCAGGAAGATCGTTCCAGCGATCCATGTTCGCAAAGAAGTGGCCGATCCATGCACCCGAGATGTTGTTGGTCAGGAAGTAATCCGTAACGTCCGCCCAACCAACCGTGTAGTCTTCGGTAATACCGGACCATGCAATGCCGTCGAGTTCACCCGTCTGAACCGCAACCTCGATATCTTCCCACGGCAGTGTAACCGGCACGACACCGAACTGTTGCAGGAAACGCCCTGCAGTCGGGAACGTGAACACGCGCAATCCGTCGAGATCGGCAAGACTGTGAATTGGATCCTTTGTAGCAAAATGACAGGGATCCCATGCGCCTGCGGAAAGCCACTTCACGCCGACTTCGCTGTAGGCCTGATCCCAGATATCGCCGAGACCGTACTGTGAGAACAGGACCGGGACATCGAGGCTGTAACGCAATGCAAGCGGAAAGTATCCGCCGAAGACGGAAACATCTGTGGGCGCTGCCATCGAGTCATCGTCCGATTGGACCGCATCGATCGTGCCAGCCTGCATGGCCCGAAACAGTTCACCCGTCGGAAAGAGCTGATCGGCATAGAACAGTTCAATTTCCATCTCACCGTTTGCGGCCTGGTTGAACGCGTCGACCGCGGGCTTGATCACATGTTCTCCCAATGCCGGACCAGCATACGTCTGCAGTCGCCAGCGTATGGTCGACTGGGCGTGAACGGCGGGTGCCGCAAGCGCTGATGCGCCCACGGTTGCGAGAGCACCATCCCGCAGGAAAGAGCGTCTTGATCGGGTCATATCCATCTCCTTTAGTTCAAAGAAAACACCGGCAACGGCGAGTGACAAGTCAACCCGAATATACGCTACGCACCCTGTCAGTTTCCATAAACAAGTTCAGGTAGCCACAACGCTATATCCGGGAATGCCATGACCAGTGCCAACGCGAGAACCATCACCAGGACAAACGGCGTGATCGAACGGTAGATGTCGACCAGGGTTATCTGCGGTGGCGCCATGGCGCGCATCAGGAACAGATTGTAACCGAACGGCGGCGTCATGTATGCGATCTGACACGTGATCGTGTAAAGCACGCCATACCAGACGAGGTCAAAGCCGAGGGCGCGTACCAGGGGCACATAGAGTGGCGCCACGATCACGAGCATGGCTGTGTCGTCGAGAAATGTTCCCATGAGAATGAATGACAGCTGCATGAGGATCAGGACTTCCCAACGACCCAGACCGAGCTGATCGAGGAAGAAACCCTCGATGGCGCGAACGGCGCCGAGACCGTCGAACACGGCGCCGAAGCACAGGGCGGCCATGATGATCCACATGAACATGCACGAGACACCGAGTGTCTTGCGCAATACCGTATGCAGGACCTCGCGCGTCAGTCGCTTTCTGAAGAGAGCGGCCAACGTTGCGGCGACCGCACCGACAGCGGAACTTTCGACAAGACTTGTTGCGCCGATCAGGAACAGGCCTGTCATCGAAAAGAAGATGAGAAACGGCAGAATGCCGGCCTGCAGCAACCGGATCTTGTCAGCCAGACTGACGGTGCGTTCACTCAGCGGCAGGACCGGACCAAGGTGCGGTTGCATCTGACAACGGACGGCAATGTAGATTATGAACAACAACGCCATCATGAGACCCGGTGTGGCGCCTGCCAGCCAGAGTTGTCCTACCGGTTGCCGCGCAATCATTCCGTAGAGCACCAGGACGACACTCGGTGGAACCAGTATTCCCAGTGACGAACCGGCCTGGATCACGCCGGTGACCATGATCTTGTCGTAGCTTCTCCGAAGCAGCTCCGGCAGCGCAATCGTGGCGCCAATTGCCATACCGGCGACGGAAAGACCGTTCATGGCAGAGATGACGACCATGAGGAGGATGGTGCCGATGGCCAGACCACCACGGACCGGGCCCATCCATACATGAAACATTGTGTAGAGATCGTCTGCGAGGCGAGTCTCGGAAAGAATGAATCCCATGTAGATGAAGAGCGGCAGCGTGATGAGCGGATACCACTTCATGAGTTTCATCGCTGCACCGAAACCGAAGTCGCTGCCGCCCTGCCCATAGAGCAGGATGGCTGCTGTCACTGCGATGAAACCGATGGCACCGAATACACGTTGACCTGTCAGCAGCATGACCATCATGCTGGAGAACATCAGGATGGCGATAAGTTCGTAACCCATCAGAATTCGATCCCGCGCGCACGGGCAAAGTCACGTATCATCACTGCCGTTGTCTGCAGGATCATCAGCACAACGCCGATGCACATGATGATCTTGATCGGGGCCATGTAGGGTGCCCATGCCGAATAGCTTCGTTCGCTGTATTCGATCGCGTAGGCCGTGCTTGAGTACCCGCCAAGGAGCAGGACACAAAGATAGAAAAGCAGGCCGAAAACGGTGACGAAATCGATTATCGCCTTGGTTCGCGGCGACCACGTGGCGTAGAGCAGGTCCATGCGGACGTGTTCACCCTTGTGGAGGGAATAGGGTCCGCCAAGAATGTAGTAGGCAACCATCGTGAACTGAGCCATTTCCAGGGTCCAGTGTGCCGGCAGCAGCAAGGTCTTGGAAATGCTGGAAAACAGCAGGATGCCCATCAACACGAATATGAGGTACATCGCGATCAGGCCGACCCGGCTGCTGATCGCCTCCACGATACGGACATAGGATTTCAGGAACGCGGGCAAATCATTCCCCTGTCATCACTGCAGGTGTCGAGAACCGGCGTTGGATTTCTGTTTCGGGCGTGTCGTTCACGATGGAAATGCGTCGTGGATTTCCTCGAGCGGCCCGCTGATCATCGCGACCGTCACGCATCCGTCCGGCGAATACGAGTGATGTGCGGTGCCCGCGGGCAGGCTGATGCAATCGCCGCTGGTATAGACGGTGCCGTCAGGATCAACCAGTTCTCCCTGCAGCATCGCGAATTCCTCGATGCCGGTATGCACGTGCGGTGACGACGACGTTCCCGGTTCAAAGCGCACAAGATAGAAGCCTTCACCGGTTTCGCCGTCAGCACGGATGGGGTGCCAGAAAATCGGGTCGTCGCCCGGAGACAGGGACGGGTAGAGTGTGTAGTCGGACGTGTGCCAGTTCACGATCCGGCGTCCCGCACGCATTTCTTCGATATTGTCATTACCGTCACACCGGGCAATCGGTCCTGCGATGTACGCCAGAAGTACGCAGCCGTTCGGGGAGTGGGTCCGATGACGCGTTCCCGGATCATAGCTGACACAATCGCCTTCCTCGAGAACCGTCCCGTCGGTATCCGTGAGGGATCCTTCCAGGATGATAAATTCTTCCTGCGCCGAATGCGCATGAAGCGCGGCGCCGGCATCCGGTTTGATTTTCAGAAGGTAGTACCCGTCCCCGGTTTCGGCATTGGCCCGAATCGGGTTCCACATCATCGCGGGTTCAGTGCCGCCGAGTCCGGGGTAGGGTTCCCACGCGCATGATCGCCAGTTGACGATCTTGCGTCCGTCCAGATTCCAGTAGTCCTTCATGACCGCTGACTCCTGTTGGCTGCCATGAGACAGGCGATTTCGAACATGAGGTTTGCGGCATTGATGCATGTCATGCCGAACGGATCGTGTGGCGGGGAGATCTCGCAAACGTCACCGCCCACGGCATTGATACCCGTGAGTGAGCGCAGGATCACCTGCATGTCGCGCATGCTGATACCACCGGGTTCGGGAACACCCGTTCCCGGACAGTCACGTGGATCAAGGCCGTCGACATCAATCGTCACATAGCAGGGTGCATCACCAAGAAGATCCAGCGAGAGTTGGACGAAGGCGTCCCGACCCATGTCCTCGTAGTCATCCATTGTGACCATGGTAATGCCGACTTCGCGGCCGTAGCCGATGTCGTCGTCACCGTAACGCGTGCCGCGCAGGCCGACCTGCACTGAACGCTTGGGATCGATCAGTCCTTCCTCCACGGCGCGGCGCACGAACGTCGCATGATTGACCCGGGTTCCCATGAATTCGTCGAACGTGTCCGCATGTGCATCGACGTGGAACATGCCCAGCGGCTGTTCCCTGGCAACGGCACGCAGAATGGGCAGGGGTACAGTGTGGTCGCCACCGATTGACAGAGGCCAGGCACCGGCAGCATGAATCCTGTTGTAGAATGCGGTGATCAGTTCGCAGCTTTTGTCGACGAGCAATGGATGCGTCGGTGCATCGCCGACATCGGCGACGTTGCAGAGTCGAAAGGGCGCGACTCCGGTTGTCGGATTGACAGCCCGAATGAGACGCGCAGCCTCTCGTACACCGGAAGGGCCGTGCCGGGCACCGGGACGAAACGTCAGTCCGAGATCGAAGGGAACGCCAACCAACGCGATATCCAGGTCCTTGGTGACATTGCGGCGTTGTGCACGCATGAAGGTTGCCGGTTCCTGAAACCGCGGGGTCACGCCAGAGTCGAACGGGCTGAAATCATCACTTGCCATGCTGAACAATCTCTTGGTTTCGGTTTTTCCCACGATGTGATGGTAACCCATCTCATGCAGGAAGTATGTGTGCAAGTGCAGGAATTGCATTCGTTCCTTTCGTCCGCTTGTGTCCGAACACCTGGCCGCAATCCGTTGCGACGCGAACATTAGGACTTGCCAACGCCGTGATGACGGACTATCACCCTGCGCC
This sequence comes from Alphaproteobacteria bacterium, assembly GCA_965200745.1. Classification (GTDB taxonomy): domain Bacteria; phylum Pseudomonadota; class Alphaproteobacteria; order SP197; family SP197; genus SP197. The sequence goes on along the minus strand of CBDAUZ010000001.1, from coordinate 862,899 downwards.
ACTGCGGGCGAATGCCGGAGTCCCGTTGTTCCCGACCAGAACTTCCCGTTTCGTGCGTTCACCGAGTGTGTTTTGATTGCAACCGGACCAGGATACCTGCCTGATGTCGTTGAAGATTCGGTTATCGAGAGTCGGCGCAAAGAAGCGTCCCGTCTATCACATCGTTGTTGCTGACTCGCGTTCACCGCGTGACGGTCGATTTGTCGAACGTGTCGGGCATTACAAGCCGCTTTTACCGAAGGGCGACCCCGGTCGGGTGGTCATGAATCGGGAACGCATCAGCTACTGGCTTGGAAACGGCGCCAAACCGACCGACAGGGTTGCAACATTTCTCAATCGGCCCGTACCTGCCGAGGACGGCCAATCGCCTGGTGAACAGGAAACAGATGAGTCCGCGTCAGAAATCAGTGAGGAAACAGAGAACTGACGTCCACGCATCCAACCGTCGGAACTGGGTCTGCCTTGCAGTAATCGGCACCCCCAAGGGTGTTGATGGTGCCGTGCGCATCACCTGCTACAACGAAACGCCCGCGGCTCTGGCGTCTTTTAATCCGCTCTATGTCGGAGACGCGCGCCGCAAGGTGGAAATCAGTGTCATCGAGACGCCCAAACCCGCTCAGGTTGTCGCGCGAATTACAGATATCACGACCCGCGAGCAGGCGCGGGCGCTCACGGGCATGGAACTCTTCATTCCACGTACGGTCATGTCGGACCCGGAAGAGGGCGAATTCTATATTCACGACCTGATCGGACTTCATGCATCGCTTCCTGATGGACGCGACATCGGTTTTGTCCGGACTTGTCAGGATTACGGCGCCGGCAGTGTGCTCGAAATCTCCGGTGGCCCGGACATTCCCGGTTTCGAGGTTCCGTTCACACGGGAATTCGTCCCTGTCGTGGACGTTGACGGCGGGACGGTTGTGATCGATCCGCCAGTCGGCCTGCTTGATGATGACTGATTCACCGGTGCAGCCGTGGACGGCAACCGTGCTGACGCTTTTTCCGGAGATGTTCCCCGGACCACTTGGGGCATCCTTGCCGGGAAAAGCGCGTGAATCGGGACTTTGGAACCTCGAAACAGTGGACATTCGAGATTTTGCGTATAGTAAGCACAGAGTCGTTGACGATGCGCCGTTCGGTGGTGGTTACGGACTGATCATGCGGCCCGATGTTCTGGCCGCGGCTCTGGACTCGGTAACCGGGCGCTGTCAGGACGAAGCGTTGATCTGTCTGACCCCGAGAGGTGCGCAACTGACGCAATCCCGTGTCAGGGAACTTGCTGCGGTGCGGCATCTGGTGGTTGTCTGCGGCAGATTCGAGGGGTTCGATGAAAGGGTAATCGAAGCCCGCGGATTGCAGGAGATTTCGATCGGCGATTATGTGCTTTCGGGCGGCGAAGCCGCGGCGATCGTTCTTGTGGACGCATGCGTGCGGTTGCTGCCCGGTGTTGTCGGAACACCCGAGGGGCTGGACGAGGAGAGTTTCGAGACGGACTTGCTTGAGTACCCGCAATACACGCGGCCTGGATCATGGGAAGGGCGGGAGGTTCCGCCGATTCTCGTATCCGGCGATCATGCGAAGGTTCGCGCGTGGCGAAAGAAGCAGTCAGAGTGTACAACCAGGGAAAGACGCCCGGATCTGTGGGTCCGTTATCTTCGATCCCAGATCAAAAGGGCCGCCAAGGGGCGGTAAACCGGTGGAGAATGCGACGATGAACGTGCTGGAGAAAATCGAACGCGAGTCGATTGCAAGTCTGCTGGAACGGCACACCGATTCAGGTGAGGTCGAGCAGAAGGAAATTCCCGAGTTCGGCCCCGGTGACACGGTTCGCGTCGCGTTGCGCGTCGTGGAGGGAACACGGGAGCGTATCCAGAACTATGAGGGTGTGTGCATTGCACGCAAGAACAGGGGTCTGAATTCCTCGTTCACGGTTCGCAAGCTGTCGTACGGCGAGGGCGTGGAGCAGGTGTTTCCCCTGTACTCGCCGCGTATTGCAGGAATTACCGTTGTCCGGCGCGGTCGGGTGAGGCGTGCAAAGCTTTATTATCTGCGCGGACGAACCGGCAAGGCAGCCCGAATTCCCGAAAAACGGGTTGATCGACGGAAGAATTGACAGGCGCAATTTTTCCGTTTCGTTAAGTCATCCAGGCGGGGCGGAAGAACATGACATTGCCGAGAACGCTTTACGACAAGATCTGGGATTCGCATTTCGTTGCCGACAATGGCGACGGTACAGTGCTGCTCTACGTCGACCGGCATCTGGTTCACGAGGTTACAAGTCCGCAGGCATTTGAAGGTCTCCGCCAATCGGGCCGCACGGTTCGTCGTCCCGCTGCCAGCCTGGCGGTTGCCGACCACAATGTCCCGACCACTGATCGCAGCCAGGGTATCGATGACGAGGAAAGCCGTATTCAGGTCGAGGCGCTGACCCGAAACTGCGAGGAATTCGGGATCGACCTTTTCGACATGCTCGATCCGCGCCAGGGTATCGTTCACATCATCGGCCCTGAACAGGGATTTACCCAACCGGGCATGACGATCGTCTGCGGTGACAGCCATACAGCAACGCATGGCGCATTTGGCGCTCTTGCGTTCGGCATCGGCACCTCCGAGGTCGAACATGTACTTGCGACACAGACACTTATTCAGCGTCGTTCGCGCAACATGCGCATATCGGTCGATGGCGCACTTCCTGTTGGCGTCACGGCCAAGGATCTCATTCTTGCGATAATTGGCACCGTCGGAACTGCAGGCGGCACGGGACACGTGATCGAATACGCCGGTGAGGCGATCCGTGCATTGTCGATGGAAGGCCGGATGACGGTCTGCAACATGTCGATCGAGGCGGGTGCCAGGGCCGGTCTGATAGCGCCGGACAATTCTACATTCGCGTATCTCGAAGGACGGCCCATGGCTCCGAAAGGAGAGGACTGGGACAGGGCGATCGCGTATTGGCGTACATTCGTTTCCGATACGGATGCCCGGTATGAGACCGAGGTTGTCGTGCCGGCCGGTGAAATTGAACCGCAGGTCACCTGGGGGACCAGTCCAGAGGACGTACTTCCGATTTCAGGTGTCGTTCCCGATCCGCAAAGTGCCGAAGACGAAGAGACAAGAAACGCCATGGAGAGATCCCTCGACTACATGGATCTGGTGCCAGGCACCCGTTTGTCGGATATCCCGGTCGAACGTGTCTTCATCGGTTCGTGCACGAATGGCAGGATCGAGGACTTGCGGGTGGTTGCGGCAATCGCCGAAGGCCGCAGGGTTGCCGACGGTGTTCACGCAATGGTGGTTCCTGGATCCGGACTGGTCAAGAAACAGGCAGAAGCGGAGGGCATTGACCGCATACTTTCGGAAGCGGGATTCGACTGGCGTGAGCCTGGATGCTCGATGTGTCTTGCCATGAACGCCGACAAGTTGCGGCCCGGCGAGCGGTGCGCATCCACGTCCAACAGGAATTTCGAAGGACGGCAGGGGCGTGGCGGGCGTACACATCTTGTCAGCCCCGGCATGGCTGCAGCTGCTGCGATCTCAGGCACGCTTGCGGACGTTCGCGCATTCATCTGAAGCGAATCTGGACATGGAGAAGTTTGACAGACTCGAAGGCGTTGCTGCGCCATTGCCGATGGTCAATGTCGACACCGACATGATCATTCCCAAGCAGTATCTCAAGACGATCAAGCGAACGGGTCTCGGCACACACCTGTTTGACGAGATGCGTTACGACGAAAACGGTAACGAAAAACCGACATTTGTTCTCAATCGTGAACCCTACCGCCGTTCCGTCATCTTGATTGCAGATGACAATTTCGGGTGTGGTTCGAGCAGGGAACACGCGCCATGGGCGTTACAGGACTTCGGAATTCGCTGCGTCATCGCGCCGGGTTTTGCAGAGATCTTTTCCGGTAACTGCGTGAACAACGGCATTCTGACCATCGTGCTTGACAGTGACCTGGTCCATCAGTTGATGGAGGATGCAGAAGGTGGCGACAACACGCGTTTCAGTGTTGATCTGGAAACGCAGACGATCACGCGGCCGAATGGTGAAGCCATATCGTTTGAAATTGAGCCTGCACGCAAACACAGACTTCTGAGCGGTCTCGATCCCATCGGAATCAGCCTGCAGAAAGAACCGGAGATTGCGGCGTATGAATCACGCGCCGCCGAAGAACGCCCCTGGTTGTAGAATGCCGGCAGATCCAATCTGGAGAAAGTGATGAACGGGCGACTCCTGCTTCTACCCGGCGATGGAATCGGACCGGAGGTGATGTCTTCTGTCGAGACGGTGCTTGGCTGGTTTGCCGAAAACGGGTTGTGTGAATTCGCGTTTGATGTAGAGCTTGTCGGCGGTGCCAGCTACGATGCCCATGGCACCCCGCTGACAGAAAAAACGCTGGAAAAGGCACACACCGCGGACGCTGTCCTGTTCGGGGCTGTGGGTGGTCCTGCGTGGGATGACCTTGATTTCTCACTGAAACCCGAACGGGGATTGCTCAAGCTTCGCAAGGAACTTTCACTCTTCGCCAATCTTCGGCCTGCGGTTGTCTACCCGGCACTTGCGGATGCATCGACGCTCAAGCGTGAAATAGTCTCCGGCCTCGACATCATGATCGTGCGTGAACTGACCGGTGGAATTTACTTCGGTGAGCCGCGCGGTGTCGAAGACCTCGGAAACGGTGAACGGCGTGGTGTCAACACGCTCGTCTATTCAACCTCTGAAATACGTCGTGTCGGCCGGGTTGCATTCGAACTTGCGCGCAAGCGTTCCGGTCGATTGTGTTCCATCGACAAGTCGAACGTGCTTGAGTCGACGCTGTTGTGGCGTGAAGAAATGACCAGACTTGGCAATGAGGCGTATCCGGATATCGAACTGTCGCACATGCTCGTGGACAATGCGGCGATGCAGCTTGTTCGCGACCCCGGTCAATTCGACGTGATTGTCACGACCAACATGTTCGGGGATATCCTGTCGGATTGCGCGGCAATGCTCACCGGTTCGCTCGGAATGCTCCCGTCGGCGTCTCTGGGTGAGTCCAGGGGTGCGCGAACACCGGGGCTTTATGAACCGGTTCACGGTACCGCTCCGGATATAGCTGGCAAGGATCTTGCCAACCCCCTGGCAATGTTGTCGAGTTTCTCGATGATGCTGCGCTACAGTTTCGATCTACAGCGTGAAGCGGATCTGGTCGACAATTCGATCGCTGCTGTTCTTTCCTCGGGTTTGCGTACCGCCGATATAATGGAAGACGGTCTGCAAAGGGTTTCTACCGGTGAGATGACGGACGCGATCGTTCAGAAAATGACCGACTTGCTGTAACGCACCGGGATCGGCGATCAGGGTCTCTGAAACGCGCTTCGACCTGTAAGAAAGATTGTCGAATATTGCCAATATCAACTTCATCGAGCTGAAGTTGCGGCGTCTTGACTTCCCTCATGACACCAAACCGCGTGGGTTCATCTGCCGAAAGAAGTCAATCTGCTTTGGTGACGAGACTGGTGATCTCCGCGTGACGGTCGACTCCGATTCGCCCGGCTGCGTTGTATATTTCGTTCTTCCCGGAGCGCGAAAAAACAGTATTAACCGCTACGGGTCTGACAGGCTGCGATCACGGATCGAATACACTTGTCCAAAGTCGCGGTACGATCTGGTTGATCGAGTATCGTCAAGCGCAAGGCGGACATCACAATACAGGGCGGCAGACTGAATCAAGGTCTTGCCCCGGGGACGTGCATATCATGGGTTACAACATTGCTGTTGCCGGTGCGACCGGTGCCGTTGGCCAGGAAATGCTGCGGATTCTTGCGGAGCGGGAATTCCCGGTTGACAACATTGTTGCACTGGCATCGTCCCGTTCAACAGGTCGGGAAGTATCGTTCGGCGAAGAGAGATTACGATGCGAAGACCTGGCGACGTTTGATTTCGGCAAAACAGATATCGCGTTGTTCTCGCCGGGCGCCAAGGTGTCTGCCCTCCATGCGCCGAAAGCCGCAGACAGCGGTTGTATCGTCATCGACAACACATCCCGCTTTCGTTACGACGACGACGTTCCTCTGGTCGTCCCGGAAGTGAATCCACACCACCTGCGTCACTATGGCAACCGGAACATTGTTGCCAATCCGAATTGCTCGACCATCCAGATGGTCGTGGCGCTCAAGCCGTTACACGACCTCGTTCCCATCAAGAGGGTGGTGGCGGCGACCTATCAGGCTGTCGGTGGAGCTGGCAAGAAAGGCATGGATGAACTCTACGAACAGACCAAGAAGAAATACTGGAATGAGTCACACGAACCTTCGGTGTTTCAGAGCGAGATCGCGTTCAACTGCATTCCCCATATCGATGAATTCATGGATGACGGGTCGACGAAAGAGGAATGGAAGATGGTTGTCGAGACTCGCAAGATTCTCGATTCCCGGATTGCGGTACACGCCACATGCGTCAGGGTGCCGGTGTTTGTCGGGCACGCAGAGGCCGTGAATGTAGAGTTCGAAGATGCGTTGCCGGTCGAGGAAGCGCGCGAACAGCTGATGGAGTCCGACGGCGTTGTCGTCATCGATCGCCAGGAACCGGGTGGTTACGCCACGCAGAAAGACAGTACGCTTTCCGATGCGGTGTTTGTCAGCCGCCTTCGTCGGGACCCGACAGTCGACCATGGATTGTCCATGTGGATCGTGTCCAACAATTTGCGCAAGGGAGCCGCCCTCAATTCAGTACAGATCGCGGAAACCTTGCATCACGATCATCTTCGAAAGTGAGATCGTGACCAGACGCACGCCGACAAGATGTCCGGGTGGCGCGCGAAAGGGCATTTGAATGTCTATTGGTGGGCGCCGGATCTTTCCGGACGGACCATCGTGTGCGTTTTCATCCATGGAGGTTTGACCAGGTCCTGGTGGCGTCAGAATCCTGGTACCGTCAACGAAAACTGGAGTCAGGGTGCTCTTGCGTATCGCGACCCGGATCGTTTGATCCGTGGATTGTGTGTCAACCTCACGCGGCGGGTCGGATTGATCATACGCAACGGCCTCCACAAAGGGGCCTGATCCACCAAACGCGTGATGCGGAACAAGGGCCGAATGCAGCTGATCACTCCGTGTGGACTTTGTCGAATGCGTGTATGTCCTGCTGCAGGGCATGTCCACGAATTGTGTCGAGCGAGCCAGGGAATCTGTGGCGAAGCGGATGCCAAGGATCAGCCATCAGCACACAATCTGCCATCGGTTCAACAGCAATGACTTCATCGAAAGCGATCAATTGTTTCCTGCCGGCGTCAATCGCCTCGCTCAATGCCAGACAATCAAAGACGATAGGTGTTTCATTGAATGATCCGTACACAGAAACTGAGCGACTCCAGTTACGGGTTCAGGCAGGTGACGCAGCGATTGCCTGTATTTCGACCTTTATTTCCGGAGCAGCGAGAGCCGAGACAAAAACCAGCGTGGACGCCGGTGCCAGTTCGCCGAGTTCCGCGACACGCGCTGCACGGACCGCGGGCAGGTGTTCTTTGCCAACGACATAGATTGTCAGTGACACGAGATCTTCGAGAGTCAGTCCCTGGGATGCCAGAATGGCCCTGATGTTTGCATAGGTCTGGCGACCCTGTGTCTCAACGTCAGGCGAGATTGTGCCGTCGGGAGCCATGCCGATCTGGCCGGAGATATGCAACTGTTTCATTCCTTCGGGTACGACGACCACATGGCTGTAGTTTGAAAGTGGCGCTGCAACGCCGTCTGGATTGATGCGTTCAAGCATGATTTTCCTCGGATTTCCGTGTGGATCGCGACGACATGACCGGGCGCACCGAGGATCGAACTCTTGTTCGTGTTTTTCAACAGGTCAGCTGAAATAGTCCGGATCTGCGCTATTTTTGATCACCGACTCTCCTCACCGCGTTGACTGAGAACAGTTCAAATCCGAACCGTTCAGCCCACAGCCTGCAACCAGTTGAGTTCAATCTCAGGTTATTTCCAGTGGTGCCTGGGGAACCTGTTTCCAGAACTCCGGATCGTGGCCGTAGAAAATTCGGGCACCCGCGTTGCGCAGCTCTCTCAGACGAAGAAGCGAATCCAGCATCTGGGAACGGTCATGAACCAGCTTGGGCAGATGAAGGTCGTCGAGCGTCTTGCGGAAATAGCAGGCGTCCGCAGCGAGGATGACATCACCTGACTTCAGGCGAACCTTGAGCGATTGGTGACCGGGTGTATGACCGTGCGTTGGAATCGTCACAATTGTTCCGTCACCGAAGACGTCATGTTCTCCCTCAACCTGCTGCACGAGATGGCCCAGATCATAGTCCGCAGGTATGTAACCGTTGGCCTCCACGAATTCCGGCAGACGACCGGCTTCCCACTCCTTTTGCTGGATGATCACGGCGGCATTGGGAATGAGTTCATTGCCGCCGGTGTGATCGAAATGAAGATGGGAGTTCACCAGGTGGTGTATGCCTTGCGGATCGATGTCCAGTTCGGCAAGGCGCGCCGAGATCTCCTCTCCGGGACGAAAGTGCACATGGAATGAGTTGGCAAACGATCCCAGGCGACCAAATGGATCCGTCTGGTTCTCCGGATGCATACCGGTATCAAAAAGGACATGTCCCTTGGGATGCTCGATCAGATACGCGGGAATTGGGAATCGAATCAGGCCGCTTTCGCGCCCCAGCATCATGGATATGTCGGCACTCAGCCATCCGCAGGTCATCGCGAACAGTTTGATCGTGTCACGATCTGCAGACTTTCGACCAACAGCGACGGAGTTCGTGCCCGATTGTCGCTCCCACCAGGCCTGATTTCGCGCGGCCGCTATCCTGGATTCCCGGTTGTCCAACTTTCTCACCCTCCGTGTACTGCGGGTCTGGACCGGTAGACGCCGGTCTGGTTTGCCGAGTCATCAGCGAGCGGAACAACCTTGCCGATGTGTGATGTTGCAAGTTCCAACTTGAATGCGAGGAACCAGATCAGGAGTACACCCGCTCCCCACCAGAGCAGTTGCCATACCCAGATCGACGGAATCGCAAAATCCCAGTTTTCGTGACCGGCTGCAGGGTCTCCAAAGAGATAGTTTCCGAGTATCGCACCAGGTCCGATGGCGAAGAAGAACCAGATCAGAACAACGCCCCACGCGATGGTGACGAGCCAGCGTCGACGCATGCGGTCGTGTTGCGAGAGAAAATCATGAAACCGGGCTCTTCCGGCATCATTGTCAACCTGCCGGGTCACGGCAGATCCCAATACGCAAACCAGCAGATTTGCAACCAGTCCCCAGGTTCCGGCGTGGATTGTCCAGGGCCATTGGCCCCACGGCAGGGTCCCACGGGTCAGATACTGGCCCAGCGGGTCGGTCAGCACGACGACGACTGAACCGACGATAATACCTGCGGCAACACCTTGGCGGGTAAGCCAGGGAACCCAGAGCGCACCGATCAGCGAAGGCAGTAACTGCAAGGCAAATCCCAGGGCAAGAAAACCCAGGAGATGGGAAATATCCTGTGCGAACATGGACATTGCCAACGCCAACACTGTTGCAATGAAGACAAAGACGCGCGCGAACCGTTTCTGAAGAGCGTCACTGGCTGAAGGGTTGAAATATCGCATGTAGAGGTCGCGGGTCACGGAAGCCCCCGCAGCTGTCATGTAGGCACCAGTCGCCGCAGTGATCGCGGCGACCATGCAGACGGTCAGCAGGCCGGCAATCCACGGCGCTCCCTGACCCGAAAGCGTTATGAGTACACCGGTCAGGTTTCCCGTGCCTTCTCCCGACATTGCAGGAATGACGGTGCCGAGCGACAAGCCTGCATCACGAACAGCGGGATTGCCACCCATCAGCATTCCACCAAGGCCCTGGAACGTGCAAAACACGAAAAAGATCACGCCGGTTATCAATGCAGATGCCCACACCTGCTGATGCCCGAATGACACCGGCGTGGCGCTGGCGTAGGCCCACATGGTGAACGCCGGAGACGCCTGAAGACCGAGAAAGAGAACGAGACTTGAGAGGACCATCAGGCTCGTCCATGGACCGCCGGTTGGTGTTTCCACCCCGAGGCCGGCCGTCCATTGCGCGACCCCGGACAATGCGAACTGGCTGTTGAAATTGCCGCCACCGTATCCGAGTGTTGTCCCCCATGTGGCCGTCGGTGTCGCGGCGAGACGGGAAATGCCAGAGCTCAACCCCTCAAACCCGCCAACCAGGTGAAGTGCGGCGAGACCGAGAACGGTTATACCCGCCGCTGCGAGAAGTGTCTGAACCGTGGCGACCTGAGCGACTGCGCGCAGTCCACCAAGTGTGACATAGATGACCAGAAAGACCGAAAGCAGCCACATGGCACCGGTCCGTGTGACGACCCCGCCAGAGACCATGGCTACGAGGTGTCCGGCCAGGCCCAGGAGAACACCAAGAAACGGCACGGCAAACAGGATAGCCACGATCACCGAGAACACCCGTACGATATCGCTGTCGTAACGCACAGCAAGCAGTTCGCCCTGTGTCACAAATCCAAATCGTCTGCTCAACATCCACAGGCGTTTGAAGAACAGCACACCGGTCAGCGGAACCACGATTGCGCAGAAGGCGAGATACCCTGCAGGAAACCCGTCGCGCATGATCAGTGACGGTTGCGCAATGACCAGCCAACCTGAAAAGGAAGTTGCCGTGACGGCCATGATGAAGGGCCAGGGTGGCAAGCTGCGACCGCAGATGAAATAGTCGGATGCCCGTTGTCCCTTGCGTGCGCCGTCTACGCCCCAGTAGATGCACCACGCCCAGTAGAGTGCCAGAAAGAAGAAAATCCAGATCAGTCGGGATTCGTACAGAACGTGCATGTTACGGACTCAGTCTGCCGGCAGTCGGTCAGGGAACGGGGTTGGCAACGCTGCGCTGACAATGTGTGGCACGTTCCACGATCCGGCCAGGGATCCGTCGGGCAACAGGCGCAAGGTCCGGATCGTCGTCAATCTCCTGGATCAGTTCCAACGTGGCATCAACCATCTTGCGTACGGGATGGCGATAGGTGGTCAGTTCATGTGACGGCCATGCGGCCATCGCGACGTCATCAAACCCGACCACCGAGATGTCACCTGGTACATTGAGGCCCATCTCGTGGCGAAGGCAATTCAGGGCACCAATGGCGATGATGTCGTTCGCACAGAAAATGCCGTCGAGGTCCGGAATGCTTGCGAGCAATCGTCGTGCCGCGGCAAACCCGTCCTCGAAGGAAAAGACCCGCGCCTGATTGTCCCGTGCCACCGTCAGTCCGGCATCGGCACACCCCATTGCAAAACCGTGGCCACGATCAATTGACGTTGTGGCATCGGAAGTCCCTGCAATGTAGGCCAGATTGCGATGACCGGTCCGGACCAGCAATTCAGCAGCAGCACGGCCGCCGAGTTCATTGTCACAGGTTACCGAAAACGTATCGCTCCCCGGTACATAGCGGTTGAAGAAGATCAGATGGCTGCCGGCCTCGATGACAGCCATCGCGCTCTGAAACGACACCGTTGCGGTCATGATGATGACGTATTCCGGCTTGTAACTCAGCGCCTGCGGAAGGATCTTTTCTGGAGTCCTGTCCTCGGTCACGTGAAACAGCATGACGTACAGCCCGTAAGACTGCAGCGCTTCTGTCATCGTGGCCAGGGCCTCGGGAAAAAAAGGATTGAATATCTCCGAGATGAAAATGCTGGCAATGCGGGTTCTGCGTGTGCTCAGGGTTCGGCCGAACGGATCCGGATGATACCCCACGACCCGCGCGTGCTCGAGAATGCGATGCCGGGTCTCGGAGGCAACATTCGAACCGGGTGAAAACGCACGGGAAACCGTGGAAATGGAGACCCCGAGTTCAGTGGCAAGATCGCGCGCCGAAACCGAACGTTCATGCGCCTTCGACTTGCCTCTGTTGGCCATTCCCGTCGCACTCCGACAAAACTGCTGGATATCAGGATCACACAAGTACCAGAAATACATCAATACACCGTGGTAATCAGCCATTGCAAACGTTTGCAATGGCGCGCATCGCACAATATCCTTGGCCGTGTTTGTGCCCTCACAGGAGTCGTGGCGCATGAAACAAGTTCGGTTGTTCCCGCGAAATGACGATTACGGGCTCGACCGCGAGGTGAAATGAAATCATTCAGGAGGGGACTTTGAGGATGTTACGATTCAAACATGTGGCCCTTGCTTTTTGTGCGGGCCTCCTTGCGATGAATGCGTCGGCCCTGGCAGAGGGGCTCGATGAACTTGATTCCGGTCTTGTCGACCGGTTGTACAACGTTGAAATGCTTGACCCGATGCAGCCGGTTGAGTCGAGTATCTACCGGGACTGGAAGGCACCGAATCCGCCACCGTGGACCATCGGATACGCAAGTTCCTATGCCGGCAATACCTGGCGTGCTGCGGTCATGGATCGACTGGTTCAGGACATCTTCCCGAAATGGAAGGCACTCGGTCTGGTCGATGACGTCATCATCACACAGTCCAATCTGAACGACTCGGTGCAAATCCAGCAGATGCGACAGCTTGTGGACCAGGGTGTGGACGCCATTATCGTGTGCTGTTCAAATCCGACGGCGCTCAATGCCACGGTCCAGTATGCCTATGAACGCGGCGTCCCGACATTCTCTTTCACCGGATACCTGACTTCACCGTATTCGGTGAATTCATCCGTCAACTATCAGCTCGCCGGTTACGAGCTTGGCAAGTGGATGGCGGAAGAAATCGGCGGCGAAGGCAACGTGCTTGTCGTCGAGGGAATTCCGGGGACATCGGGTTCTGATTCGCAACATCGCGGAATTCTTGCAGGTCTGGAAGAGTTCGAGAATGTCAAGGTTGTTGGCGAAATTGCGGGCATGTGGACCGACCAGGTTGCACAAGGCGAAGTCCAGAAGTGGCTGGCGACCAATCCCGGACAACTTGATGGCATCGTCGTTCAGTCTGCTGCGGAAATGGGTGTCCTGCGTGCACTCCAGCAGTCAGACCGTGACATGATCCCGGTCACGATTGGTGGGGAGCTCGGTGCTGTCTGCTTTTGGCGCAACAATCAGGACTACGTAAGTTCTGCGTTTCATGTCTGGCCGCCAGGTGACGACTTCGAACTCATCTGGAACATCATGATGCGGACGCTGCAGGGACAGGGACCGAAGGTTCAGTCCATCCTCGTCGACCCGATTCCCTTTGACTTCACCGACGTCAAGGCGGAACTTGGCGAAGACTGTGATCCTGACTCCCCCTTGTGGATGCATGTCGGGCCAGCGGCTTGGGGTGCGGAGGATAATCTTGACCAGTTCTTCCTGCGCCCGGCTGATCCGAAAGCGTACACGCCCTGATCGAATACGCAGTGGTGTGCATGACTATCGGTCATGAGACCGGAGCATGGCATTCGTTGCTGACGAACTGATCGGCGGGAAAACCGCCGCCGGCGCCGTCGACCCTGCTTCGACGGCGCCGGCATCTGCACAAGGCGACATTGTTGTGACGGATGTTCACAAGGCATTCGGTGTCACACGTGCCCTTGATGGCTGCAGCTTCAGTTCACGCCGGGGCGAGATCCATGCAATCGTTGGTGGCAACGGTTGCGGCAAGAGTACGCTGGCCAAGGTCATGTCTGGCGTACTTTCGATTGATGCGGGGCATGTCTCGGTCCTGGGGCATGCACCGGCCACACCCCGTGAAGCGCGTCTTGCAGGGATCGCAACCGTGTTTCAGGAAGTACTGGTTGCTGATGCCTGTACGGTACTGGACAATCTGTTTGTCGGTGCCGATGGGTTGTGGTCGAGGAAACTCTCTTTCCGCGAAAAGTACGAGACAGCCGAACGGCTGATGAAAGACCTCACGGGCCTTGAGATCGATCCGGATGCGCTCGTGGATGGTCTCCCATTGAGCGTGAAGCAGTGGATCACGATCGGACGGGCGCTGTTACGTGATCCCGAGGTTCTGATACTCGACGAGTCATCGGCTGCGCTCGACTTCGACTCGACGGAAATGCTGTTCAACAAGATGCGGGAACTACGTGATCGCGGTACAGCCGTGGTGATTGTCACACATCGCATCGCCGAACTGATTCGAATCAGTGACAGGGCAACGGTGATGCGTGACGGTCGCGACGTCGGTGTGCTTGGGGTCGGAGAGGTTACCGAGCAGAACCTTCTCGCACTCATGACCGGTGAAACAGCGTCCCGAGAGGAACCGCAGTCACGAACGGTATCACTGGCGCGCGGCGATACGGTCATGCGCACGCGCGGTGTCAGGTTGTGGCCCGAAGGCGACAAGGTGTCCTTTGACCTTCATCGCGGTGAAATCGTTGGCGTCGCGGGACTCGACGGTCAGGGACAGAACGAGTTTGTTCGCGTTCTGGCAGGGGTGGACGAGCCGCTTGAAGGGGAGACACTCATAAAGAACAGCGTCACGGGTGATTTCGAACAACTTCGAGGGCTTGAAGATGCTGATCGCTGCGGTGTGGCTTACGTGTCCGGCGACCGCAAGAGAGAGGGAATCTTTCCCAATCTCAGCATTTTCGAGAACATGTTGATTCCACTCTTCCCGAAAACGGTTCAGACGCGCATAGGCAATGTTATCGACTGGTCGAGTCTCGGCGAGTCCTTCAATACCTGGACGACGCGATTGTCCGTCAAGTTCGGTGTGCAATCAGACAAGATCACCTCGCTCAGCGGCGGCAATCAGCAGAAGATCCTGATTGGCCGAGCCATGGCGCTGCGTCCGAATATCATGGTTCTCAATGATCCGGCACGTGGAATCGATGTAGAGGCCAAGAGGGAACTTTATGACCATCTGCGCGCGTTTGCGGCGCGCGGTCACTCTGTCGTCTTCATGTCGAGCGAGCTCGAGGAGTTTATCGGACTTGTTCAGCGCGTCGTTGTATTTCGCCATGGCAGTATCTGCGATGCGTTCGTTGGTGACGACATCGATCCGGTTCGCCTGCTCGAGGCCATGTTTGGACAGACGTCAGGGAGTGGCGTCGGACTTGCAGCAAGTGTGCAGGCACAGGAACGCCAGGTTGCAGGGACCCCTGTGCTGGAGCCGATACGCAAACCGGGTTCACCGCCGAAACCGCGTGATATCAAGATTATCGATTACGGCAGACCGGAACGGACACGCGACCGCACGGACAACGGCATCAAGATCATGTCCTTCGATTGACACAAGGGAGAAACATGCATGGTGGAAAAACGCATCAAGATCATCGAGTTCGACAAGGATGGCGATCATCGTGCGCATGATTCGGCCCCACTGGATGCAGGCACACAACGCTCACCTGTTGCCACGCCCATGTCTGTAGGACCAATCAAGATCCGGGAGTTTGGCGACGGTCCGGAAGGAGACAGCAGAACAGGACAGCCGAAGGCGTTACCAAAGCAACCGGTTTCCATTCCTTCGCGTGAACACATGAAAATCATCGAGTTCGACAAGGCCCAGTCCCGCGAACCGGACTCTCCCCGGCGCGCCGGGTTCAAGATCATCGAATTCTGAATACGGACATGGTGGCGTACGCAACAAGGCCGGCAACCGGAGGCAGTGCGAGGCACTTGTCGGCGGCGGCGCACGCGCACCTTCTGATACCCATTCTTGTGCTGTTCACGCTTCTGGTCGTTGCAGTCCTGCGCAGTCCGAACCTTGTCTCGTCGGCGGGTATCGGCAGTGCTGTCATCGTTGCGGGACCGCTCATACTTGCGACTTATGCATTGACCGCCGTTGTCATGGCCGGCCGCGGCGGTGTGGATCTTTCCATTGGCCCACTCATCGGATTCATCAATGTCACACTGGTTCAACTCAATCTGCAGGGGATTGTAACGAGCGTCGTCGAGGTCTTTCTCTACGCATTCGGCGTCGGCGTCCTCTATCAGCTTATTGTCGGTCTGATCATTGTTTATGTCCGGATTCAGCCGATCATTGTCGCGCTGGCCGGATTCCTTACTCTGGCCGGTCTGAACCTGGTCATCTTGCCGCGGCCAGGCGGTATCGCACCAACGTGGATGGCATCGTGGGGGCTGGGTGAATCCATCTGGTCACCGGTTCTGGCCATCATCATCGTGGCCACGGCCGCATGGTTTCTGTTCACCAGAACTGCATTTTACAATCATCTGCGACTCATGGGCTCGGACGAACGCACCGCGTACACGGCAGGTGTCAACATCGTTGCCGTCCGGCTTGGCGCCCATGTCATTGCGGGGCTTTACGCAGGTCTTGCCGCAATCACGTTTACATCATTGATCGGCTCGGGCGACCCAACTCAGGGCAGCACCTACACCCTCATGGCAGTTACGGCACTTGTGCTTGGAGGCACAAGTCTGGCAGGGGGACGCGGCAGTATTGTCGGATCGCTGTTTGGCGCTCTCAACATCTACCTCATCACATACGTTCTCGCGACCTTCAATTTTGGCATGGTCCAGAGTTTTGTCACGGAGCTGGCCTACGGGGTCATTCTGGTCGCTGCTCTTCTGCTGACCATTTTTCTCCCGCAGGTCCAGCGAATCATGCGGAACGTCTCGCTGCTGGTGGTTTTCGTCTTTCTCGGGCTTTCTGTCACCGGCGTTGTGCTCTACGCCAAGGATGATGTCCTGCAAGCGCCGGTTGCGGGTAGCGGAACCTCTCTCAGCGCCGGCACATCATTGTCATCGGGCACATCACTTTCGTCGGGCACGTCGCTTTCGTCCGGAACCTCATTGTCATCGGGTACGTCACTGTCATCGGGAACGTCGCTCAGTGCCGGGACTTCGCTCTCTGCGGCCGCCGAGGTTGCACCGGTTGAACAGACTGCAGCAACACCGGTCATGATCGCCGCAGTCATTGTGGTCACCGCCATCTTCCTGATCTGGCTGCTGTACCGACACCTCAAGCCATCCTCCATCGCGCTTGTCGGCGTCGTTGCCCTTCTGGTTCTGGGTTACGCCGGCTACGGCGGCAGCACATCGGAAACGGAAGCCGGCGTTGACGAAATGCAGCGTACTGAAGTTCCTGCGTTCTTCGATCTTGATCCTTCGGTTTCCACAGTGATGACGTTTGACAAGTTGATGCAGGTTACACCCCTGCTTCCGGTTGGCATGGTGGTTGTCGGTGCACTACTTCTGGGCACCGTACTCATCTTCACGACGCTGCCCTGGGTTCAGCACTTCCGGATCGGAACGACAGCACTCGTGTTCATTGCGGTAGCCGCCGGGATCATTGCACTCCCGTTTGTCTATGGGCGGTCCGTGGACGGTGCCGGTCTTGCAGTCGGCCTGCTCGCCATAGGCGGCATTCTCCTGGCAATCGGTTTTCTCGCACATGATCGCCGGATCAAGGATCTGACGGGCGTCATGGTCACGCTCCTGTCGCTTGTGGCGCTGTCAGCAATGTTCTTTTCCGGTGGTTCGTCCCGATTTGAAACTGCGACGACGCCTGCCGGCGATGTTGCATTGCCGATAACAGTTTCCCCAACGGATTCACCGCTCTTGCCTGACGTCTTTCTTGTCGAGATCTTCTGGATCTTCGCTGCCGGGGTTGTTCTGCACCTTCTCGTCATACCAGGCGTCAGGCGTCATGTGCTGCACAATGTCAGTTTCGATCCGCATGGACTTTCCTATACGGGCATCTTTGTTTCGGTCGCCGCGATCATCGGACTTGGTGCCGTGTTCCTGATTGCTGACATCGCGTTCTGGAAGTTCGTTGTCACGATTGTTGCCGGCATCATCGGTGCGAAGTTTGCATTGCATTTCTTCCTCGACTACCGACGCAAGAACAGTTTACGCGGTCCGGCGGGAACATCGCGCAAGGCATTCATGGCCGTTTTGTCCGGGCGGTCCCGGTCATGAAGCGTGCTGCCCACAACCTCCACCGCTGGCTCGGACTACTGGCAGCCATACTGGTCGCCGGCGGCAGTGTACTGCTGGGCTGGTATGAAGGGATCGAAGCACAATACGTGCTGTTCTACGCGGTTGCCACCTTCGCCATCGTCCTGTGGGGCTGGCACCATTTCTCTGTACGCTGGATCTATTCGCGAGACGGTGCAGCACTGGACTCCCAACGCCACACGGACGAGACGGCGATGGATGAGGCAGAAGCGGAAACGAGCGGCCGCTACGCAAAACTCCTGGCGCTTCGCTACAAGCCTGCAATCATCGGCGTCCTGTTGCTCGCGCTGCTGTTCCTGATTGTCTCGTTCTCGATCGAGGAATTTTACACAACCAACAACATCATTGCCTCGATTGTCGTAGCGGTTTTCGTCGGGATCGTTGCGCTGCTGAACAGGACGGTGAGCGAAAACAGCAGTGCGTTTGTCGGCATAACGGTGTTGCTGGGACTGTTCATTGTCGGTTCGCTTGTCGTCGACGGTTTCTTCTCTGCCATCAATGTCAAGTCGATGCTGGTATTTGCCGCGTTCCTCGGCCTTGCATGCATCGGGCAGACGCTCGTGGTGCTGCTTGGCGGTCTCGATTTGTCGATTCCTTTCGTGATCGGTGCCGCCAATGTCGGACTTCTCTATCTCCTCGGGCTGGGACTTCCGTCGTGGTTTGCCGTCGTGATCATCCTGCTTGCCGGCGGTCTGATCGGTATCATGAACGGGCTCCTCAGCTTCAGGCTTCAGGGCCAGGCACTCATTGTTACACTCGGCATGGGGTTTGCGGTTGCCGGCGGAACCCAGATCCTGACAAGTATCGGTACACGCTACAGCGGTAACGTATTCGGCGTTGTACCGGACTGGCTGACAAACATCGCCGCGATGAACGGCAAGACTTTCACACTCGATTTTCCCCCGGTGATCGTCATCTGGCTGGGTGCTGCCATCCTCCTGATACTCGCGATGCGCAATACCGTGTTCGGTCGCAATCTCTATGCTCTGGGAGGCAGCCGGACAGCAGCAAAACGTCTGTCAATCTCCGAACGGAAGTACTGGGTTGCCGTTCATTCCGCATCCGGTGCCATTGCCGCTGCGACCGGTACACTGCTCCTGGGCTGGAGCGGAGGGGGATTTATCGGTGTCGGCGATCCCTATCTCTTCATGACTCTTGCAGCTGTTGTGATCGGCGGAACATCACTGCTCGGTGGCTGGGGTGGTTATGGCTACACGGTGATCGGCGTTCTTGTTCTTCAGGTTCTGTCGTCGTTCCTCGTCGGCATCGGACTGAGTTTCGAAGGCCAGCAGTTCGTGTTCGGATTGCTGATCCTTCCAATGGTCGCCATGTATGCGCGTTCGCCGCATATACGCACACAGATCTAGATCGAGATGGACCGTTAACCATGCGCCTCGGGGAACACAGACCATGAATTATGCCATTCAACCGAGCGATATCGTGGGCATGTCGTTCTGGCTCGTGCTGCTGGCCATGGCAGGTGCTGCCGCGTTTTTCTTCCTTGAACGCCGACGCGTTTCCCGCGCGTGGCAGGCAGCGATCACGGTCATGGGCGTGATCTGCCTTGTGTCGGCACTGAGTTATGCGAACCTCGCTGCGGTCTGGCACGAGTCCGGTATTGTCGAGAGCGCCCACCGGTTCATGGAATGGCAGCTGACGGTGCCGCTTCTCGTCATCACGTTCTATCTCTTCCTGCGGGCGCGGGGTGCCGTATCGCTCGCGCTGTTCTGGCGTTTGCTGGTTGCCGCCAGCGTGTTGACCGCAGCAGCCTACCTCGGTGCAGCGGATTTCATCAGTCCGACACTTGGTTTCCTGGTCGCGATTGCCGGTGGTCTCTACATCCTTGGCGAACTCTATCTCGGTGAGGCCAGCCGCCTGAATGCGGCGGCGGTCGATCAGAAGATGCAGTCTGCGTTCAACGCCCTGCGCCTCATCGCGACCATCGGGTGGGCGATCTATCCATTGGGCTATTTCATGGAGTACCTGGGTGGCGGAGTGGACAATGCCAGCGTCAATCTCATCTACAATCTTGCTGAATTCCTGAACAAGATCGCCTTCGGACTTGTCATCTGGCAGGTTGCCGTCAATGCGCATGCCGGGGATTCGCGTTCGCCTACGGGGGTCGGTTGAATGACAACTATCCAGCAAAGCGTCGCCGCGCATGCGACGGCGACTGGCTCTGCCACAGAGGAGATGGATGATGTCCGGAGCTGATATCATTACCGCGATCCTGCTTGCAGGTATCCTGATCGCCGTCATTGTCTACCTGCTCTACTGGCTCTACCGCCGATCATCCAAGGAGATCGCGTTCGTGCGTACAGGCCTTGGTGGGGAAAGGGTTGTGATAACGGGCGGTGCACTGGTGTTACCGATTGTGCACAACATCACGATGGTTGGCATGAATACGTTGCGCCTGGAGGTACGCAGATCAGGTGAAAGGGCGCTGATTACCAGCAACCGCATGCGGGTCGATGTTGTCGCCGAGTTTTCGGTACGCGTGAAGCCCGAACCGGAATGGGTCTCGTTTGCGGCCCAGACGCTGGGGCCGCGTACCATGGATCCGGAAACGTTGAAGGAGGTCATCCAGGGCAGATTTGTCGATGCATTGAGCACGGTTGCGGCACAGATGACCATGGACGAGATGCAGGAAAAACGTGGCGCATTCGTTCAATCGGTCAAGGGCATCGTCGAGGAGACCCTGGTGCGCAATGGTCTCGAACTTGAGACTGTCTCGCTGACTGGACTCGATCAGACCAGTATCGAACAGTTCAATCCCAACAACGCCTTTGATGCAGAGGGTCTCACACAACTCACCGAGCAGATCGAAAAGCGCAAGAAGGTGCGCAACGACATTGAACAGGACACGTTGATTGCAATTCGCGCCAAGAACCTGGAAGCCGAAATCGAAGCGCTCGATATCAGTAAACGCAGCGAGTACGCACGTCTGGAGCAGGAACGCCAGATCGCGCAGCAGCGTGCCCTTGAGCGGACACAGATTGCAGCCGACCGTGCACAACGCGATCGCGAGGCACAGGAAGCGGAAATCAGTGCGGCAGAGGAGATCGAAAAGGCGCGCATCCAGAAACAGAAAGCGGTCGAGGCCGAACAGTCGCTACGAGAAACGACGCTGACCGAGGAGATCGAGGAACGCCGCCGACATCGCAACGATGTGGAACGGGAAGCGGAAGTAGCCATTCAGGCAAGAAACATGGAGTCGGAGATACGCATTCTCGAACTTGAGCGCGAAACAGAATTCGCACGCCTGCAGCAACAGGAAGAGGTCATTGCACGCCGCGCCAGACGCAACGCCGAGGCAGCGCGTCAGGAAGCGATGGGTGAGCAGGAAGCAGAGACAGCCCGGATCGAAGCCGTCGAAGCTGTCGAGCGCGCGCGCATTGCACAGGAAAGGATTCTTGATGCAGACCGCGTCCTGCACCAGCAGGAAACAGAGAAACTTGAAATAGTCCGACGGAAGATTCTCGCGGTGGAAGAGCAGGATCGAGCCATTACGATTCTGCGAAAGGAAAAGGAAAAGGCTGCCGCCCAGGCGGAAACTGAAGAGGCACGCGCACGAGCCGTCGAAGCTGAGGAACGCGTTGCATCAGCACGCGAACGCGAGATCGCCGAACGCCGCAAGCTCGTCGATCTGATCGAGGCGGCACGGGCGGTCGAATCCGAGGCATTGCAGCTCACGATCATCGCCCAGGCACAAACGACAGCAGCCGAACAGAAAGCTGCGGCCGACCGGTTCTCCTCGCTTGCGGCAAAACTGCGTTACGAAGTGGATGCCCAGGGCAAACTGGCGCTGAACGAGGCAGAAAACGCACGATCCGAACAGAACAGGTACCACGCCTTGCGCATGAACCTGCTCGATCATCTCGAAGGCATCGTTCGTGAAAGTGTGCGTCCAATGGAAAACATCGGCGAAATCAAGATCCTGCAGGTCGACGGATTGCCTGGATTGAGCGGCCTGCAACCGGGACAGTCAAATGTGGACGGTGCAGGAAGCGATCTCGATCGTCCGTCGGGACGCAACGGGTCACTTGCAGACAATATTGTATCGGCCGCACTCAGGTACCGGGCACAGGTTCCCTTTGTCGATACGCTCTTGCAGGAAATCGGCATGTCGCCGGGCGAAATCTCGAAACTCGGCCATCTCCTGAACAAGGATGATGACGCAAGCAACGACGGGGCCGCGCGTCAGGATTAGCGGCGTCGGTTTTCAAGAACAACAGAAACCCAAGGAAGGAATATCGGAAATGAGCACCGACGTCAGGAGCTGGGCTGCAAAGTTCAAGGCGTTGACCAATGCCGACGAGACCATTCAGGCCATGGGCAAGTACTACACATGCACGTTCATGTTCGACATGGGCAAATGCAAGGTCATTGTCGAAATGCTGGATGGCAGGGTCAGGGACATCAACACAGATCCGCATGGCATGGATGCGTATGATTTTGCGCTCCGGGCGAGTCCCGAGACGTGGCGCGAATTTGCGAAACCGGTTCCCAAGCCGATGTTCCACGGAATCTTTGCTGCTTCGTTTCGTGAAGATCTGAAGCTCGAGGGCGACCATCTCGTTCTCATGCAGAACCTGCGGAACTTCACGCGACAGTTCGAGCTCCTTCGCGAATGCGGCGTTCCCGTCTAGCGAGACGGATCCCGCATTCGAAAACATGATCTGAATTCCAGGGAAACGACACCATGGTCAAACATTCGCCAGTCACCGGCCGTTATGTCACGATCGAAGTCGACGGTTACGAGTACAAGGTTTTCTATCTGCACAACGGAACCGGGCAGCCGCTTGTCTGCCAGCATACTGCAGGCGCCCACAACCACCAGTGGCGCGGGCTTCTCGAGGATGAGGAGATCACGCAGGACTACAACGTCATCGCCTATGATCTGCCACGACATGGCAAGTCTGATCCTCCACACAACACCGAATGGTGGAAGGAAGAGTACCGTCTGACCGCTGATCACTATGTGAACTTCATCGTCAAGTTCTGCGATGCCCTGGAGCTGCGTGACCCGATCTTCATGGGGTCGTCCTTTGGCGGCAATGTTGCACTTCAACTCGCGTTGCGGCGTCCGGACAGGTTCAAGGCGGTCATACCTGTCGAGGCGGCGGACCATGCGCCGGGCTTCTTCCTCGACTGGTGGCGTCATCCGCATGCAAATGCGGCGCAGGTATGCGCGAGCGGTGTATGGGATCTGATGGCGCCACAGTCACCCGACATGGATCGCTGGCTGACGTGGCACTATTACACGCAGGGTTCCGAAGCGTTTCGCGGCGATCTTTACTTCTATTCGGTCGATCATGACCTCAGGGACGAACTCCAGAACATCGACGGCAGGCGTTGCCCCGTCATCATGATGACAGGCACATATGATTATCTCACGCCGCCGGACGCTACTGAAAACACGGCGCGCCAGATCAAGAGCGGTGTCTACATCGAGATGGAGGATATCGGGCATTTTCCCATGAGCGAGAATCACGCGCTCTTTCGTGTCTATCTCAAGGAAGCACTGCGCATCATCAAGGAACGCAAGGGCTGAATTTTCTTCTTTCTTGTCTCGAAACCGGACGTTTTCCTGTTGGCGTGATCATGTGTGCACGATACCTGATGGTCTGATCTGCGACGTTGCAGCCGATATGCATTCTGGCGTCGGTATCAACGCCGCGGGAACCAGTGGTTCCTGATGCCAAGTCGGCTGGAGTCTGGTCGACTCACGTGTTGACGTATAAACGCCCGTCAAATCTCCATATTATTGACAAACTTCAATACAGGTCCGTCTCGTCGACCTTGTTAAAGTCTCGCGATAATATAAACACCGTTTTCGGATATAATATCGGTACAACGCAATATGGTTCTGGATCAGGGAAGCAGCACGTACCGTGCGGGGAGGTATCAGCGTCAGATTGGCGGTTATCAGGCATTCATGCCTGAGTCCCTGCCTCCTGAACCTCCCGTCGAAATCACAGGTGCGTTGCAATCAGGACTCTCTGACGCAGACCGCGCCCTGGGACGCCTCGACGGTTCAATTGAGACGTTGCCTCACCCGGACCTGTTCGTCTTCATGTATGTCCGGAAAGAGGCAGTTCTGTCGAGTCAGATTGAGGGAACACAAAGTTCGCTACAAGACCTGTTGGCAGCGGAAGCGAATATGCTTTCATCAGGCCAGGCCAACGATGTTGATGAACTTGTCAACTATTTGAGGGCCATGAATTACGGCCTGGCGCGCCTTGGTGAAATTCCGATGTCCGTTCGGCTGATGCGAGAGATGCACGCCAAACTTCTTGCAGGTGCACGGGGCCATGGACTATCACCTGGCGAGTTCCGAACCAGCCAGAACTGGATTGGACCCGCTGGATGCACGCTTCGTCAGGCCAGTTTTGTTCCACCGCCACCGCATGCAGTCCCGTGGTGCCTGTCTCAGTTGGAACAATTCATTCACGCCGATACCTCATTGCCACTGCTGATCAAGATCGGCCTGATCCATGCACAGTTCGAGACGATTCATCCCTTTCTTGATGGCAACGGCCGTTTGGGACGTCTGATCATCACCTTTCTGTTGTGTGAGCAAAAGGTTCTTCTCAAGCCGGTCCTTTACCTTTCCTGGTACTTCAAGCGGCATCGGCAGCAATACTATGACGAACTTCAATCAGTTCGCGACAACGGAACATGGGAACAATGGCTTGTCTTTTTTCTGAAAGGTGTGGAGCAGGTAAGCATTCATGCAACTGATACTGCCAGGCGAATTCTTGCACTGCGGGAAACACACCGCGACGCAATCACACAGGGATTTGGACGCGCTGCCTCGAACGGTCACCGTGTTCTGGAACATATCCATGAACATCCTTTTGTATCGGTCAACGATGTGCAGGAGCTGATCGGAACAAGCTATTCATCCGCCAACAATCTGGTCGCACGTCTGGTTGAGTCAGATATTTTGCGTGAGTACACGGGTCACGCACGAAACAGAAGGTTTGCGTATCAGAGTTACATTGACCTGTTTCACGATGCTGAAGAGATGCAGCCTGCAGGTTGAACGGTTTGCATCACGACCGGGCAGCATTTCTTGTCACGGATGAGGCGGTGTTCGCTCGTCACCTGTGTGCGACACCTTGTTGACGGATTTTATTCCTCAATTGGTAAAACGGTCACCGCACGACTCGGATTGACAATTTCATCGCGTCCGGCGACGAGTGCCATCTCGTCAAATCCGAGTTCAACGGTCTTGCGAAGTATGCCATGTGTTGCCGCAAGCGCGTGGGCAAGGGCATCTGGAAGTGACGCGCCACGCAGAGTGACGGCTGTAAAAATGGACGCGAGCAAATCGCCTGCTCCATCGACAGGAACGACGAGCCTGTCAACCTGGGCTTCCCATGCACCGTCCTGATCAACAGCAACAACAGGAATGATGGCATCAAATCCCGCGTGTGCGTCGAGCGACGTTACAACGACTGTCGACGGACCGAGACGCTGCACTTTGCGAGCCGCATCGAGGGCTTCCTGTACATTCGTCACCTTGTGACCCACGAGAAACTCGAGTTCCATATGATTGGGAAAAAGGATGTTCGCCCGTGGGACGATGTGATCGCGCAGGTATTCGGGCACACCCGGGCGCACAAAGAAACCGCCTTCATTGCCCATGACCGGATCGCATGCATAGATGGCACCCGGGTTGACCGCGCGGATCGCCTCGAGTGCGTGCAGGGCCGTATCGCCCAATTCCGGACCGCCGATAAATCCCGTCAGAAGGCATCTGCATGATTGCAATCCACGGCGTGAAACACCGTCGATGACGCGGCGGATCCAGTCCGGTTCCAGTGCCCTCCCCTCGAATTCCTCCCATCCGAGGTGGTTCGAAAACACCACAGTCGGTATCGCGTCCACCTCAAATCCGAGAAGCTGCATTGGCAGCACTGCGGCGTTGAGTCCGACATGCCCGCGTGCGACATGCGACTGGATGGTCAGAATGTCCATGGTTGTAGTGGCGGGTGCTCGTGTTGTTCGGTTCGGCGCGCTGTCTATATTGTGAACAGTCACAGATCAACGCTGTTGGAGATATCGTCATGGAACGAAGGTTCCGGCCCCGCAGGAGCGTACTCTACATGCCGGGCTCAAACAGCAGGGCGCTGGAGAAGGCCCGCAGTTTGCCGGCTGATGCGCTCATATTCGACCTCGAGGACGCCGTCGCGCCGGACGCAAAGGAAAGGGCCCGATCTCAGGTCGTCGATGCGCTTGATGAAGGCGGGTATGGAAATCGTGAAATTGCGGTGCGTGTAAACGGTCTGTGGACTCCTTGGGGTCGCGATGACCTTCTGGCTGCTGCAGCATCTGACGCTGATGCCGTGCTGCTTCCCAAAGTGGAAGGCGCCGGGCTGATCAAGGAGTCGATCCAGTTGCTGGAATCGGCAGGTGCACCGGACAACATGGATGTCTGGTGCATGGTGGAAACCCCTGCAGGTGTGCTTCATGCCGGTGATATTGCCCGGGCGCACCCGCGAATGGCCGTACTCGTCATGGGAACATCGGATCTCGCCAAGGAACTTGGCGCACGCCATACCCCTGACAGGGTGGGAATGCTTCCAAGTCTCGGACTGAGCATTCTTGCAGCACGCGCATACGGATTGGCAATCCTTGATGGTGTTTACCTCGACCTTGTAGACGAGGAGGGTTTTGCCGATGCATGCAAACAGGGCCGTGACATGGGCTTTGACGGAAAGACCCTGATTCACCCGCGACAGGTCGAGGTCGCAAACCGCATATTCGGCCCCGGCGAGGCGGAGATCGAAAACGCGCGCCGGATCATCGAAGCACATGCAGCGGCAATGCGTGAAGGCAAGGGCGTCGTGGTTATCGACGGCAAGCTTATCGAGAATCTCCACGTGTCCGAGGCGCACCGTGTGCTCGCATTTGCGGATGCTGTATCCGGTATCTCGGACGCCAGAGAATGAACGGCAGGTTCTTTGAGGACTTCCGTGTCAGAGAAACAATCAGGCACGCCACACCGCGGACGGTTACAGCCGGAGACGTTGCGCTTTACCTGGCTCTGACGGGTTCCCGGTTTGCAGTGAATTCTTCTGCCGTATTCGCCGGAGCCCTTGGATACAGCAACACACCTCTCGACGACATTCTCGTGTTTCACATTGTCTTCGGGAAATCCGTTCCTGATGTTTCACTGAATGCCATCGCCAACCTTGGTTATGCCAACGGCCGGTTCGGTGCACCGGTGTATCCGGGAGATACCCTGGATGCGACGTCGACTGTGTTGGGCAAACGAGAGGCCTCGAATGGCAAGGCCGGCATCGTGTGGGTTCGCACTGTGGGGACGAACCAGTCAGGGGAGGCGGTTCTCGATTACATTCGGTGGGTCCTTGTCAACAAGCGCGATGCATCTGCACCGGCGCCGGAAGCTGTTGTACCTGAAGTTCCGGCCATCGAGCCTGAATCGCTCAAGGTGCCGGCGGGTGTTTCAGCAGAGCGATACGACTGCACCGCTGGAGGGGACCAATGTCGTTGGCAGAACGTGAACGCAGGCGACAGGTTCGATCACGTTGACGGCATGACGATCGAGGATGCAGAACATCAAATGGCTACACGCCTTTATCAGAACACGGCGCGTGTTCATTTTGATGCACAGCGGGCAAGATCGAGCCACTTTGGCAAGCGCATTGTGTACGGAGGGCACATCATCAGTCTCGCACGATCACTTTCTTTCAATGGCTTGGCAAACGCGTTTTGCGTTGTCGGTTTGAATGGGGGGCAGCATACGGCGCCGACATTTGGTGGTGACACGATCTATGCGTGGTCAGAGGTGCTCGAAAAGTCCACGCTGGCCATACGCACCGATGTCGGTGCGCTGCGGCTGCGGACGGTTGCCGCAAAGAATCTGGATTGTGCGGCCTTCCCTGACAGGGGGGACGACGGCAAGCATCATCCCAACAAGGTTCTGGAACTCGATTACTGGGTTCTGATGCCGCGTTGATCAGCTCATGAATTTCGCGAGACCAGGTTGATCGTGCCAAACCCGGAGCATCGGATGGCCAAACCCGGACAAGGTGTTCGTTGACCGTCGACATGTGCTGGAATAGAACAAATCATGTTTTCGGAGGTGCTGCACCATCACTGGTCGAATACCGGTCGTATCGCGATGAAGGTTCTGGACGATGACTGAAACCCGGAGCAGACCGCGTTCACCACATCTGCAGATATATCGCCCGCAAATCACATCAGTCCTGTCGATCGCGCATCGCGCAACCGGGGTGGCCCTGGCAGGGGGACTCGCATTTCTGGTTTTGTGGCTGGCGTCGGCGGCTTCGGGACCGGAAACCTTCGACGCCGTGGCCAGCTGCATGGGTTCCTGGTTGGGATATGTCGTTCTTTTCGGGTTTTCCGTGTGTCTCGTCTACCACCTTCTCAACGGTATCAGACATCTGTTCTGGGACCTGGGACGGGGATTTGAACTGAAAACCGTCGAACTGACAGGTTGGCTGGTCGTCGCATCGACGCTCCTGTTGACGGCTGCAATCTGGATTGTCGGCCTGTGGGCCGCGGGAAAGCTCTAGTCATGGCGTCACAGAAGAAAGGATCCATTCACTGGCGACATCAGCGTCTCACGGCGATTGCACTGGTTCCGCTTGTGATTGCGTTTGTTGTCCTGATGCCGATGCTCGCAGCGTCGACCCATGCGGAAGTCAGGGAACTGGTCGCGCATCCACTCGCCATCATCGTCCTTGTGCTGGGAATCATCCTCGGCGCCTGGCATATGCAACTCGGACTCGATGCTGTCATCGACGACTACATCCCGCAGCGAAAACTGAAGCTGGTCATACAGCGATGTGTTTTACTGGGTGCACTCTTGATTATGGCAATCGGAATCGGTTCGGTTGCAATTCTCGCCTTTTGACCACTGCGTCGCGGAAAAGATGAACACACAAAGCGCCTACAACATTGTTGATCATCAGTTCGATGTCATCGTGGTTGGCGCGGGCGGCGCAGGACTGCGTGCAACGCTGGGTCTGGCGGAGGCTGGTCTCAATACCGCATGCATAACGAAAGTGTTCCCGACGCGCAGTCATACCGTTGCGGCGCAGGGCGGCATCTCCGCCGCGCTTGGCAACATGGGTCCTGATGACTGGCGATTTCATATGTATGACACGGTCAAGGGCTCCGATTGGCTCGGCGATCAGGACGCTATCGAGTACATGTGCAAGGAGGCACCCGCTGCGGTTGTCGAACTCGAACACTATGGCGTGCCGTTTTCTCGAACAGATGAGGGCCTCATCTACCAGCGTGCGTTTGGCGGAATGACCACGGAATACGGCAAGGGGATCGCGCAGCGTACGTGTGCAGCGGCTGACCGAACCGGACACGCGATACTTCATACACTTTACCAGCAGTCGTTACGTCATCACGCGAATTTCTTCCTGGAGTATTTTGCGCTCGACCTGATCATGGATGACGAGGGGACCTGTCGCGGTGTCATGGCCTGGTGCCTTGATGACGGTTCGATCCATCGATTTTCGGCGAACATCACAATTCTTGCGACTGGCGGGTACGGACGTTGCTACTTTTCCTGCACGTCGGCGCATACCTGTACCGGTGATGGAAACGGCATGGCCCTGCGCGCCGGATTGCCCTTGCAGGACATGGAATTCGTGCAATTTCATCCGACAGGGATTTACGGTGCAGGTGTCCTGATCACCGAAGGCGTGCGCGGCGAGGGCGGATACCTCGTCAATTCACAGGGTGAACGCTTCATGGAACGCTATGCGCCGTCTGCCAAGGATCTGGCAAGTCGCGATGTCGTGTCCCGGTCCATGACCCTGGAAATACGTGAAGGCCGCGGCGTGGGCAGGGAGAGGGATCACATTCTTCTCAAGCTTGACCATCTCGACCCGGACATCATTGCCCAGCGCCTGCCGGGCATTTCCGAGAGCGCTGGAATCTTTGCAGGTGTCGATGTCACGCGCGAACCGATCCCTGTGTTGCCGACGGTTCACTACAACATGGGCGGGATACCGACGAACTTCCACGGTGAGGTGGTTGTAACCGGCACGGACAGTGGCGATGTCGTTGTGCCCGGGCTCATGGCAGTCGGAGAGGCTGCATGTGTCTCGGTTCACGGCGCCAACAGGCTGGGTTCCAACTCGCTGCTTGATCTCGTGGTATTTGGGCGAGCCGCGGCCATCCGGGCGGCGGAACTGGTGAAGCCCAATGGACCCGTGTGCGAACTTCCGGCCGGTGCCGGAGAGGCGACGCTTGATCGGCTCGACCGCCTTCGCCATGCGAACGGCAGCGCGCCCACCGCACGCATCCGTGATGTGATGCAACGTGCAATGCAGACCGACGCAGCGGTTTTCAGGACGCAGGAGACGCTCGTCGCCGGGTGCGAGAAGATGTCGGAGGTGTTCAGGCAGTTCGATGACGTGCAGGTCAACGACCGATCGATGATCTGGAACACTGATCTGTTGGAGACCTGGGAACTGGACAACCTTCTCAGGCAGGCGGTCGTCACGATTCACAGTGCGGAAAACCGCAAGGAAAGTCGCGGCGCGCATGCGCGCGAGGATTTTACCGAGCGGGACGACGAAAACTGGATGTGTCACACGCTGAGCTGGCTTGACGACGCCGGACAGGTTTCGTTCGGATACCGGGCTGTCCAGTTGAACACGATGTCGAATGAGGCTGCACCGATACCGCCAGAGGCCAGGGTGTATTGATGTTGGTGTTCAATCACGTCATCGGGTGCGTGCACAAACAATTCAACCGCGTGGAGATCGGTCATGGCTGAGTTTCGGCTTCCGGCAAATTCCCGCATCGGACGTGGCAAGGTTCACGAGGCCCCGGCAGATGCCGGTCGACCCCGCCGTTTTCGGGTTTACAGATGGGATCCGGACAGCGGCGAAAACCCGCGGCTCGATACCTACGAGATCGATCAGCAGGACTGTGGCCCGATGGTTCTTGATGCATTGATCAAGATCAAGAACGAGGTTGATTCGACGCTCACATTTCGCCGTTCCTGCCGTGAAGGCGTGTGCGGCTCCTGCGCCATGAATATTGACGGTGTCAACACGCTGGCCTGTACGAAGCCGGTTGACGAGGTGCGTGGCGACGTAAAGGTCTATCCGCTGCCGCACATGAACGTGGTCAAGGACCTGGTTCCGGACCTGACGGATGTGTACGACCAGTTGGTGGCGGTCAAGCCGTGGATGCGGTCAAGCGAACCGGTATCCCGGACGAAGGAACGACTGCAGTCGCCTGAAGATCGCGAAAAACTCAATGGACTGTACGAGTGCATACTCTGTTTCTGCTGCCAGACAAGTTGTCCGAGCTACTGGTGGAACGGTGACCGCTTTCTCGGTCCGGCTGTGCTGCTTCAGGCATACCGATGGATCGAGGACAGCCGGGACGAGGCAACGACGGAACGTCTGGAGGAACTCGACGATCCGGACTCACTTTTCCGTTGCCGCACCATCGTGAACTGCGCGAAGGCATGCCCGAAGCATCTGTCGCCATCGAGGGCAATCGCGGAAATCAAGAGACGCACGTCGGTAAAGCGCGAAGGAAAATCTGACACTGCCGCTTGAAATATTTCAATAGTTATATAATTGTTGAAATATGAATACTGACACAGCAGTCAATGCGTTGAAGGCACTGGCACAGGACACACGCATCAGCGTGTTTCGGTTGCTCGTGGAAGCAGGTCCACCGGGTCTTCCGGCAGGCGAGATTTCACGGCGGCTGAAGATTGCTCCGGGATTGATGACGTTTCATCTCAATCACCTGGTGAATGCCTGTCTTGTGGCATCGCGCCGTTCAGGGCGTCAGATCATCTATACGGTGAATTTCGCCGAGATGGATTCGTTGATGGAGTTTCTGACTGAAAACTGTTGTGCCGGCATGCGATCGAACCACGATGAGCCTGTGGCGGCAACATTGTTGGTGGAGCCTGAAGGAGATCACGCGAATGAAGCGCTTGCACATTAACGTCAGCGTCGGTGAAAACGACCTTGATGACGCGATACGGTTTTACGGTGCATTGTTCAATGCCGAACCGGATGTTCACAAGAACGACTATGCCCGCTTCAGGATTGACGAACCCTGCGTGAACTTCTCGATCTCGGCACGAGGCGGAAAGGTCGGTGTCGATCACCTTGGAATCGATGTCGACAGCGATGAAGAACTCAATGCGGTCACGGAGAACCTGAAAGCTGCCGGACATGCAGCCAGCGCGCCAAGGGACGGTGTGTGCTGTTATGCCCAATCGAAGAAATCCTGGTCGGTTGATCCCGCCGGTGTCCCCTGGGAGACTTTCCACACGACCGGTTCCACCGTGGTTTACGGAACGGACAAGCGCGACAATGAGGCGATTGCGTCTGCAGCGCGTATCGACAACAGGATTCTCACACACGCCACAAGAGCAGAATGTTGCTGACAATACAGATTGTGAGTGACCCGCATGATGTTCAGGGCAAACCGTGAACAGCAAATCCAATTTTCATGTTCGTTCGTCGCCTTGGCGTGATCTTGTCGCCTTGTGACGGAATCGAACGCAATTTGCCCACGATAGTTCAGGCCGAGGGTTGCTGATCCAGGGAAGTGTTTTCGAGAAGATTCAGAAATTCTGTCTTCAGTGACGGTTCGTTCGTCGCAAGACTCGACGGCGAAACCCGTCATGTTCCGCCAGGCGCGACGATCTGTCCATCGCCCTCAACTCGGCGGTCGTCGCCCGAACTGCAACCTGGTTTCCGCTGGTGGGGCTGCCGGTGTTTCATTTGAACCCGGTGCACCGGAATTCATGCCGGTGTCCGATGGTTGTGGTGACCTGCATCACCACGCTGTTGTTCAGTTCAAGGTCATCGAAATCTGTGTTCTTTTTGTGACTCCCACTTTTACAGCACGCGAATTTGCGATCGTGTAGCCCGGAAAACCCTGTGCAGTCGGAGCATTGGAGTATAGGTTCACACCCGGTCGCAAACCCCTTGAACTGAAACATGCCGGTCGGGAGATTCCGATGGTCAGTACGCTCTATCACCACATAAACGGACAGCGGGTTATCGGTGCGTCGTCACGCTATGGAGATGTCACAAATCCTGCCACCGGCGAAGTCATTCGGCAGGTTCCATTTGCCAGCGAGAGTGATGTCGAGGATGCCATCGCATCCGCAGCAGCAGTGCAGCCGGCATGGGCGGCGGTGACACCGCAAAACAGGGCCAGGGTCATGTTCCGTTTCAAGGCGCTGATCGAAGAGAACATGAACGAATTGGCAGAACTCGTTTCCCGGGAGCATGGCAAGATCCTGTCCGATGCAGTCGGTTCGGTTACCCGTGGACTGGAGGTGGTGGAATTTGCCTGCGGAATTGCCCAGTTACTCAAGGGAGAGTACAGCCCATCCGTCGGCACGGGTGTTGACAGTTATGCAACACGCTATCCGCTGGGTGTTGTCGCGGGCATCACGCCGTTCAATTTTCCTGCGATGGTACCCATGTGGATGTTCCCGACAGCTATTGCCTGTGGCAACACGTTTGTACTCAAGCCATCTGAAAAGGTGCCGTCCTGTTCGCTCCGCCTTGCCGAACTGCTGGAGGAAGCAGGTGCACCACCCGGCGTGCTCAACGTTGTGCACGGAGACAAGATCGCAGTTGATACACTGTTGACGGATCCCCGTATCGCCGCCGTGAGTTTTGTTGGTTCCACCCCAATTGCGGAGTATGTCTTCCGAACGGGCACGGCCAACGGAAAGAGGGTACAGGCTTTGGGTGGCGCCAAGAACCACATGGTCGTCATGCCGGATGCCGACATGGATCAGGCGACCGACGCCCTTGTCGGTGCAGCCTTCGGGTCCGCAGGCGAGCGCTGCATGGCGGTGTCTGTTGCGGTTGCGGTTGGCGACAAGGTTGGTGATGACCTGATCAACAGGCTGAAACCGCGTGTGGAGAACCTTCGTATCGGTCCATGGGACGATCCCGAGGCGGACATGGGTCCGCTCGTCACGGGTCAGCACTACGAAAAGGTATCCGGATACATCGACGCAGGTGTGGCCGAAGGTGCAGCCCTTGTAGTTGATGGGCGCGGGTTTTCCCTGCAGGGTTACGAGAACGGGAATTTCATTGGCGGGTCACTCTTTGATCATGTGAAGCCCGACATGAGGATCTATCGTGAAGAGATATTCGGTCCGGTTCTCTGTGTCGTGCGTAGTCAGAGCTACGAAGATGCGCTTGGTCTTGTAAATGATCACGAATTTGGAAACGGCACGGCGATCTTCACGCGCGATGGTGATGCGGCACGGGACTTCACGACGCGTTGTCGCATTGGCATGGTGGGCATCAACGTACCGATACCTGTTCCAGTTGCCTATCACAGCTTTGGCGGATGGAAGCGTTCACTCTTCGGTGATCATCACATGCATGGTCCGGAAGGTGTCCGTTTCTTCACGCGCCTGAAGACCGTCACGGAACGATGGCCTTCCGGAATCCGCAAGGGCGCTGAATTTGTCATGCCGGTTCTGCACTGAGCGGGATCGAAACCAACGTGCCAGATCTTCCATCCTGGAACCCGATGGACAAAGTCACGCATAGGCTCGGAGTGGCAGACGTAGCTGATTCTGGATCTCCTGAAATACGTCATATTGAATTTCAGCATCGATCTCGCGTGTAACCGCGCGAGCGTCATGGATGTCGTCGTCAGGATTGAGCCCGTCGCCAGACGTATCCCGGCACTGAACGCGACGTTGAAGGTCCTCGTTTGATTCAAGGAACGGCACCTTCTGATTGCGATGACTGAGGCGCCGCGACCATGCGGTTCCGCGTTTTACCATGTTTGCGTCAGGTCCGAACGTCTTCAGATCGAGCCACCATCGTAACACCTGGTCATCATCGGGTTCACAGACTGGCATGACCTCCTGACCAGCGAGGCGATACTGGGCACGCACGGGATCTACTGGCGAGAACCGGGCATTAGTTACTCGGCATCGAACGCGATATGATTTTGCCGGACAAGGATTCCGGTAAGGGAAACCTGAAGACTTGTGCCCGGTCTTTGCGAACAGCGCCGTAACCAACCAGCGCAATCCCCATCTCCGGCGACTGCCGCATCATTCCGGCATCAAGAAGTCCATGACAGAAAGGGCGACAGACTTCCGCCTTGGCAGGTACGTGATGTTGACTGCCCAGACGCTGTATTTCGCTGGTCTGAAGTTTCAAGGCCTCCTCCGGCCATCGTGCCGGTTAACCGCAAGTGCGCGGGTCATCAAGGCAAGTGCTCGGCGTGATAGTTCCTGACCTTCATAGGCACCTCCGTCGCCTTTCAGCGCTTCGGCTGATTGCAGGATTGCCCCTGTAGCAAGTGCCGTGCTGCCGATGACAAACTGTATCGGCACGAAACGCTATTTCAGCCGCGGATCAGAGATGAGTCGCGCGCGCGATTGACGCGTATCCGTCGCAAGAGATGATGATAATTTTCATCGGCTCGATGACTGATACCGACGGAGAGTGTTGAAACAGATGACACATTCTTTGTCCCCAAAGGTGCACCGTTCACCTGGGAAGTCACGAAAACCCTGCACAAGTTCCATATCATAGCGGACGGATAACCTGACTTCCCCCAGCAATCATGTTGGAGGTAGTCAGGCTGGACGCATGCCACATTCTGGAAAATCCGTCCGACTACATTCGTGAGTATTTGCGTACGACGTCGGAGGAAGCAGTTATCGAATGTGAGTGAAATGGATCGTGCTCACAGAAAACTCATCGGATCAACATCAATGCGCAGATGCAGGTCGCCCGTCAATCGAACGGGTTCGACCCATTGACGCAAGGCATCCTGCAATGGTGCCCGACGGGAGGCCTTGATCAGTAGCCGCCAACGATAACGCCCGCGTAACATGACCAGTGGTGCTGGAGCCGGACCGTGTATCTCCAATTCTCGCACGTTTGGCGCACTTCGTGCGAGCTGGTACGCGAGAGCGCGGACTTCACCTTCCTTGCGCCCTGAGATCACGATTGCCGCCAGTCGGCCATACGGTGGCATTCCCGCAATTTGTCGTTGCCTTTTCTCCTCCTTGAGAAACGCGCGACTGTTTCCCGAAATCAGTGCATGCATGACGGGATGTTGCGGTTGATAGGTTTGCAGGATCACCTTGCCCGGTCGTGATTCACGACCGGCACGGCCGGAAACCTGATTAAGGAGCTGCCACGTTCGTTCCATCACACGCGGATCACCGCCTTCCAGTCCAAGATCCGCATCGATGACGCCGACGAGAGTAAGAAGCGGATAATGGTGTCCTTTGGCAGCGATTTGCGTGCCGATGAGGATATCAATCTCGTGGCGTTCAATTCTGGCGACAAGTTCGGCGACTTCATGAGAGCCAGACAGGGTATCGGAAGCCATGACAACGATACGGGCATCGGGGAAGAGTTCCGTGACTTCCTCTGCCGTGCGTTCGACACCGGGTCCGCAGGCAACAAGACTGTCTTCTTCTTCGCACTCCGGACACCTGGATGGTCGCACAAGGCGGTGGTCGCAATGATGACACTGCAGCATGTTTCTTTGTCGGTGTTCTACGAGCCAGGCTGAGCATTCGGGGCAACTGAAGCGAAACCCGCAGTTCCGGCACAGTGTCAGAGGGGCGTACCCACGCCGATTGAGGAAGATCAGCGCTTGCTCTCCCGCTTCGAGGCACGTCTTCAGTTGTGAAACGAGTAAGGGAGCAATCCAGTTTCCGCGGTCAGGACCATTGATGCGCATATTTACGGGAACGACCTCGGGCATTGTCGCGCCGCCATGTCGCTTCGGAAGATTGAAGTGCCGATAGCGACCGCGGTCGATGTTTGCGAGCGTTTCGAGCGACGGAGTAGCGGAACAAAGGACAATGGGGATATCTTCGATGCTGGCGCGCAACACCGCCATGTCGCGTGCGTGGTAGCAAACTCCTTCCTCCTGCTTGTAGGACCCATCATGTTCCTCATCGACGACCAGGAGACCGAGTTCCTCAAACGGCAGGAAGAGTGCTGAACGCGCACCGACAACAGCGCGGATCTCTCCAGTTGCAACGCCACGCCAGATGCGTCGTTTCAAGGCCCGCGGGATATCGGAGTTCCAGATTGCGGGTTGTGTTCCGAAACGTGTTTCGAAGCGGGAAAGGAATTGCGTGCCCAGGGCGATCTCGGGGAGCAGTATGAGAACCTGCAAACCCTTCTCCAGAGCACGGGCAACAGCTTCAAAGTAGACTTCAGTCTTGCCTGATCCGGTTACGCCTTCGAGCACGGTCGTCGTGAACACTGATGCATCAACGGCACTCTTGAGGTCATCTGCGATCTTTTTCTGGGGCTCTGACAGCTCGAGACCCTGCAGTCTGTGATCGGGTATCCTGACCGGACTGGGAGGTTGCAGTTCCACTTCTTCAACGCAACCAAGTCGCACAAGACCCTTGATAACCGATCCACTGACCCGTGCACCTTGCGAAACCTCTGACAGCGTGCGTGGCACGCCATCCGAAAGAAACTCGGATACACGCAGGCGTGCCGGTGTCATCCGCGCCACACGCGGATGAATCAGTTGAAACGCACGGACAGGCGTCAAGGGTTCCAGTGCCTCCTCGACGCGCATGATCATGCGCAGAACAGAACCTTCATTGCTTACCGTGTAACCGGCGGTCCGGTTGATGAACTGGAGCATGGAAGGCTTGAGCGGTGGAATGTCGAAAACACCGCAGATTTCACGCAATCGCGATTCGGGAACGTTTCCGCCACCAGAATTTCTGACAACACCCGTTACCACACGTGGTCCAAGCGGGACCCGCACGAAGGAGCCCGTCTCGACATGAATGTGCGCGGGAACCGCGTAGTCGTAAGCAGCAGGAACAGGAAGAGGCAGGAGAACCTGTACGACTTCCGGAATTGTGGCAGCAGGTTCAGTCATCGATCATGTATCTGACTGAATCCACGACGCGTTCGCATGTTCCGCGATTGGCCCATCAGGCAGCCAACGCACATGTTTTCATGGTTCGCAGACCCGGCAGCCTCCTCGTGCAGAAGCCGGTTTCCGTTGACAAGGATGTGCTTCGCCACGTTCAGATCAGCATTGTACAGTCTTGATCGGTCCTCACGCGTCTGTTCCCGCCATCGCCAATTCGTGGCCCTTTCCGGCAACAACCGGATTTCGACCTGTCTGCATGTTGTTATCGTTTCCGTCATGTCAGTCAGATATATATTTCCTCGCAGAAACACACCAAATCTTCCCGGGTGTGTGACTGGAGACGCTCCTGAACTCTGCGGCGGGATACGCTGTAACTGGACGATGAACGCTCTGTTTCCAACAGCGGGAATGCCGAATTTGACCAATCGGATCTCAAGACTGGAGGTGGTGGGTGTGAGATTGGCTTTGGTGACAAGCTCCCTCGTGTCTGTCGCGGATTACAAATGCAGTCGCACCGCGCCAATTTTCTCATGGAATGAGTGCAACCGCTACGATGATCAAACGGGTACACGCGATCATTGTTCCAATAGTTCACCGGAGCCGCGCTGATTTCATATACGCACTGCCGTTGCCGGTTTTGCGGTAACAGTCATTCTGTGTTTCAAGAGCGGCGCCATGCAGACACCGTTGATCCTCAAGCGTCAGTTTCAGTCACCGCCAATTTGTGGCTTTCTCCGGCAACAATCGGAAGACGACCTGCCTGTGTGTTGTTATCGTTTCTGTCGTTTCAGTCAGGTATTCCATTCCCGTTGATTACACTCTGTCACAGATAGGATAACGTACTAGAGAACGGTGAAACCCGGGCACATGACGGTATGAAATTCTTTGTTGATACGGCTGACGTTGAAGAAATCCGTGATTTGGCGGTCACGGGTATGGTTGACGGCGTCACCACAAACCCGTCGCTCGTGGCGAAATCGGGGCAAGATTTTTTTGAGGTTCTGGAGAATATCTGCGAAGTCGTCGACGGGCCGGTCAGCGCCGAGGTAACGGCGCTTTCATATGACGAGATGCTCGCGGAAGGTCGCAAGCTGGCACGTGTTGCAAAAAACATCACGATCAAGGTTCCAATGACCTGGGACGGACTGAAAGCATGCCGCCGGCTGAGAAACGAGGGAACACCAGTAAACGTTACATTGTGTTTTTCTGCCAATCAGGCCCTGCTTGCTGCCAAGGCAGGCGCGTCGTTCATATCGCCGTTCGTCGGGCGCTTGGACGATATCGGCCATGACGGCATGGAACTCATCGAAGAGATCCGGACGATTTACGACAACTATCCGGCAATCCAGACAGAAATACTCGTCGCGTCAATTCGCAATCCCCTGCATGTCAAGCAGGCCGCCTTGATGGGCGCCGATGTTGCGACAATTCCGCCTGATGTATTGCGCAAGCTTGTAGCCCACACACTCACCGACAAGGGTCTCGAGTCGTTCCTCGCCGACTGGCGCAGGACGAAACAGAAAATCCTGTAGGTTGATGATGTCCGGCAAACCCGATCAAGCAGAGTTGACTGACGGAATGTCGGAAAGTCAGGTACTGACCTACCTGCGCCAGAATCCGGAATTCCTGCAAAGTCACACCGATCTGCTGGAGTCGTTGAAGCTTCCGCATCGTCAATTCGGTCACAACGTGCATGACTGGCAAGCCTTCGTTATCGAACGATTGCAGGACGAGAATGTTACGCTGCGTGCACGCGAGGACGAGATGGTTGCAAAACTGCGTGGCGAACGTTCATGGGAAAGCCAGTTGTTTTCCGCGACATTGGCGATGATGGCGACGACCAGTCTGCGTCAACTGGTCGACACCGCGACGACAGATCTCTCCATTCTGCTTGGTCCGGATGTCGTGCGCATGGCTGTCGAAACGAATTGTGCCGACAGGGACGCGCGCAACTCGGGTGTCCGCTGCCTCAGGACCGGTGCCGTGGACACGTTGATGGATGACGGAAATGACGTCGTGATCCGGACGCCTGCGCACGCGCATAAATGCCTGTTCGGTTCAGCCTCGCCACTTGTTCAATACGAGGTTCTTGCACGTTTTGGCGGGACCGGCGGATTGCCGCCAGGCCTTCTTGCCATGGGTTGGCGCAATGATGTTTCAGAGAAGCCGACCGGACGGGTTCATCACTACAGGTTCCTTGCCAAGGTTCTTGATCACTGTCTTCGCAACAGGCTTGGGTTGTGCACGAACTGAACGCTGTTCTCGAACAGTGGCAAGACAAGTTACGCAACGAGCGGCGCTTTTCCGAACACACGATTGCAGCCTACGCCGGGGATGTTCGTGCGTTTCTCGAGTTTCTCGAACGTCATTACGGCGAACCGCCGACGCTGGACATTCTCTCCAGGCTGGAACACAGAGATTTTCGTTCATGGCTGGCGCAGCGGCTGCGCAAGGGACACGCGAAGTCGTCGACTGCTCGCGCACTGTCGTCCGTCAAGGGATTTTTCAGGTTCCTCGATCGCCTGGGACTGGTGTCCAATGCGGTTGTCTACATGTTGCGTGCACCGAAACTGCCTCATCGTGTCCCTCGCCCACTGGACACGGATGAAGCTGTCGAAGTTCTTGAAACGGCAGAGGATACCGCTCCGGATCGCTGGATCGCATCGCGCGATCT
Source organism: Alphaproteobacteria bacterium (assembly GCA_965200745.1). Lineage (GTDB taxonomy): Bacteria > Pseudomonadota > Alphaproteobacteria > SP197 > SP197 > SP197. The sequence goes on along the minus strand of CBDAUZ010000001.1, from coordinate 822,464 downwards.
GGCGCTCTACATGATGCTCTATGGTTGTGGACTAAGGATCAGTGAAGCACTTGCACTGGATGTCGGTGCATTTCGGGACACTGATGAAATCATTCGAATCAGGGGTAAGGGCGACAAGGAACGATTGGTTCCCGTACTGCCGCGAGTCCGGACTGCCGTAACCGACTATCTTGCCTTGCGGCCCGATGGCGCTCCCCGGGATGCACCGCTATTTATCGGCAAACTTGGCCGGCGCTTGAATCCCGGTGTTGCCCAGCGCCGATTTCGCGAAATCAGACGTGCTCTGAGCCTCTCTGAAACTGCAACGCCACATGCGCTGCGTCACAGCTTTGCAACGCACTTGCTGGGTAACGGAACAGATCTCAGGACAATCCAGGAACTTCTCGGGCACGCAAGCCTGTCAACCACCCAACGTTACACGGAAGTTGATACAGAGAGCTTGTTGGCAGTCTACAGGCAATGCCATCCCCGGGCGTAGGATCGGATCCGCCCAGGGATCTCGGACGGCAGTATTCGACCAAGGATGTTTGTCGGACCTCTTCTTGTGATTGATGACACCCTGCAAACACCCGCCGACATCATGAGCAACGCAACGGGTTGCGGTGATCGACCAGACATTGTGGTCGCACAAGCGCTTCAATCAGGCACGACCGCAGGTCAGAACGAACACGAGACCAACGGTCCCCGGGTCTCAATCCTGAAGACGGGTTGAGCGAACCGGTACGGATCAGGCGTGGATTGCCCTGTCATCCACGGCGAGCGCGGCTTCCTTGATTGCTTCGGAGAAGGTTGGATGCGCGTGACAGGTACGTGCCAGATCTTCCGCGGATGCGCCAAACTCCATGGCAACTGCCGCTTCGGCAATCAATTCACCCGCATTCGCGCCCAGTATGTGCACGCCCAGGACCCTGTCTGACTCCTTGTCAGCGAGTATCTTGACCATGCCACCCGTCTGGTCATAGGTGCGCGCACGGCTGTTTGCCAGCATGAGAAACTTGCCAACCGTGTAAGCAGTACCGCGCTCCTTCAGATCTTCCTCGGTCAGACCGACAGAGGCTGCTTCGGGCTGGGTATAGACAACGCCTGGAATGACATCGTGGTTGACTTGCCCCGCCTGTCCCGCGATGCGTTCGGCAACAGCGATACCCTCGTCTTCAGCCTTGTGTGCAAGCATCGGGCCAGCAACGCAGTCGCCAATTGCATACACGCTCGGGAGCGACGTCCGAAAACACCGGTCGACCGGAATTCGTCCACCGTTGTCCAGCTCGACGCCTGCGTCATCGAGTCCCAGTCCCTCTGTTGCCGGCTTGCGGCCGATCGAGACGAGTATCACATCACAGACGAATTCAGATGAGTCACCACCACCGGCTGGTTCGAGGCTGACCGAGAGCGTGTCGCCCGAGGAATCGATACCGGTGACCTTGGTGCCCAGTTGAAACCTCATCCCCTGCCGTTTGAGAAGCTTCTGGAACTCGCGTGCAATCTCACCGTCCATGCCGGGCGCGATCCGGTCAAGGAACTCGACAACGGTCACTTCGGAACCCAGTCGACGCCAGACCGAGCCCATTTCCAACCCGATAAATCCTGCACCCACGACGAGCAGGCGCTGCGGTACTGAATCGAGACTCAGCGCACCGGTCGAGGAAACGACGCGTTTCTCATCTATCTCCACACCAGGCAGGGGCATGACATCTGATCCCGTCGCGACAACGATGCTCGATGCCTTGATGATCGTCCCGTCCACGTCGACCGCGTTACCATCAACGATTCGGGCCGTTCCCTTCAGATGCGTGACATTGTTCTTCTTGAACAACGCGGCGATGCCCTTCGTCAGTGTTGTGACGACCTTGTCCTTGCGCTTCATCATGGTCGGGAGATCGAGTTCGACTCCTGACGTCGTGATGCCGTGCCGCGAAAGGTGATTGCGGGTCTCATCGTAGAGCTCGGATGATTGCAAGAGAGCCTTGGAGGGAATGCACCCGATATTCAGGCACGTACCGCCAAGGGTTTCTCTCTTCTCGACGCACGCTGTCCGCAATCCGAGTTGCGCACAGCGTATGGCACAAACATAACCGCCAGGGCCGGCGCCGATTACAACGACGTCATAGCTGTCTTCTGCCATCGAAACTCTCTCTCCGAAGCCGGGATGCGGCGGGGCCTAACGGGGTGTGGTACTTCAGATATCCAGCATCAAACGCTGCGGTTCCTCGATGACGTCCCTGATCGTGGCGAGGAAGGTCACGGCCTCGCGACCGTCAATGATGCGATGATCATACGACAGCGCGAGATACATCATCGGGCGGACTGTAATTTCACCGTCGACAACAACGGGCCGTTCCTGGATCCGATGCATTCCCAGTATGCCCGATTGCGGTGGATTGATGATGGGTGTTGACATCAGGGAGCCGAATATACCGCCGTTGGAAATGGTGAATGTCCCGCCAACAAGATCATCAGGCTTGAGTTTCCCGTCCCGGGCCTGAGTCCCGAAATCGATGATCTTCTGTTCGATATCCGCGAATGACATGGCATCGGCGTCGCGCACGACCGGTACAACCAGACCACTGGGGGAACTGACTGCAACGCCGATATGGTAATAATGTTTGTAGACGATCTCGTCGCCCGCGATCTCGGCGTTGACTGACGGAATCTCCTTCAGTGCGTGGATTGCAGCGCGTACGAAGAACGACATGAATCCCAGTCGGACACCGTGTCTTTTTTCAAAGGAGTCACGGTACTGCTTGCGCAGATCAATGACAGCCGACATGTCCGCTTCATTGAATGTCGTGAGCATCGCGGCGGTGTCCTGTGCCGCTTTCAGCCGTTCCGCAATGCGCTTGCGCAAACGGCTCATACGGACGCGTTCCTCCCTGCCCGCTGGATCCGGCAGCGATGGAGGCACCTGTTGACGCGGCGCCGTTTCAATGGTCTCGACCGGTTCCGGTCGCGCGTGTCTAGTTGCGGCAACACTCAGAACATCGGGTTTGGTAATTCGGCCAAATTTTCCTGTGCCCTGAACCTCATCCGGAGAAACGCCAATTTCCTCAAGCAGTTTGCGTGCTGAGGGCGAAGCAAAATTCGTCTTGCGTTCCGTGTCCGCCTGCAGTGCGAAATCCGGTTCGGTTGGCTGTATTTCTGCGGACGCAACGTCCTCATCGTGCGCAGTTTCCCCTTCTGCAACGCGCGCCAGGACCGCGCCGATTGCCACATCGGCTCCTTCCTCGAACAGGACTTCAATCAATGTACCGGAAACCGGTGCGAACACTTCCATCGTCGCCTTGTCTGTCTCCAGCTCAACGAGTGGTTCATCCTTTGCAACAGCATCACCCTGCTGCTTCAACCACGCTGCGACGGTGGCTTCAGTAACCGATTCACCTAATTGAGGAACGGTGATTTCAGTTGTCATCGCGTTTTGTTTCCGCTTCTCGATATATTGATGACGAGGTGATCAACCGACAAGGGCGGTCGTGACCAGTGATTCCTGTTCGCGTTCATGAACACGGATGAATCCGGTTGCCGGTGATGCGGCTTCGGGCCGTCCGACGTATCGCGGAATCTCGATGTCGAGCTCGCCGTTTTCAAGTGCCTGTGCGAAGCGGTCCCTGACGTAATTCCAGGTCCCCATGTTACGCGGCTCTTCCTGGCACCAGATGAATGATGCATTCGGATAGAGATTTGTGGCTTCGCGCATGGCATCAAACGGGAATGGTGAAATCTGCTCCAGTCTGATGAACGTAACGTTTTTCAATCCGAGGGCGTCGCGCTTGTCCAGAAGGTCATAGTAGACCCGGCCGGTGCACAGGACCACACGATCAATCTCGTCGCCGCGGTCGGCATCATCGAGTTCCCACAGCGTGCGGTGAAACTCTGTGCCCTCGGCAAATTCTGAAATCGATGAAACACATCTCTTGTGTCGCAGGAGCGACTTCGGTGTGAAAATGATCAACGGCTTGCGGAAGTTGCGTTTCATCTGTCGCCGCAGAATGTGAAAATACGATGATGGTGTCGTGCAGTTTGCAATTTGCAAATTGTCTTCTGCAGCCAGTTGCAGGAACCGTTCAGGTCGTGCGGAACTGTGTTCCGGTCCCTGTCCCTCGTATCCGTGCGGCAACAGCATGACGAGTCCGGACATCCTGTACCACTTGCTTTCACCAGCGGCCACAAACTGGTCGATGACCACCTGGGCCCCGTTTGCAAAATCGCCGAATTGTGCCTCCCAGATCACCAGTGTGTTCGGGTCTGCAAGGCTGTAACCGTATTCGAAACCAAGAATTGCGGCTTCTGAAAGCATGCTGTCGATGACTTCAAAGGTACCCTGATCATCACTGAGATTCTTGAGTGGCGTGTAGCGATTCTCGGTGATCTGATCGACGAGTACACTATGGCGTTGGCTGAACGTGCCGCGTCCGCAATCCTGACCGGACAGGCGGACATTTGCGCGTTCGTAACACAGCGACCCGAACGCCAGTGCTTCGGCCATGGCCCAGTCGATCCCCTCGCCGGTGGAGATCATCGCCCGACGCTGATCCAGTATCCTGACCAGTTTGCGATTGATGTTGAAATCTTCAGGATAGCTTGTGATCGCCGTTCCCAGGGTAACGAGATCATCCAGCGCCACGGCGGTCTCGCCCCGCCTTGCGCCGCTGCGGTCGGCAACTGTGAGCCCGGACCAGACGCCTTCGAGCCAGTCGATCTTGTTGGTCTTGAACGACTTTGAAGCCGCGAAATCATCCTCCAGACGATCGCGGAACGAACGGGCCATTGCGTCGCTTTCGCCCGGCTTGAGAGTCTTTTCCTCGAGCAGCCGGTCAATATAGAGCTGGCGGGTCGTCGGGTGTTTTGAAATGGCCTGGTACATGATTGGCTGGGTGAATGCGGGTTCGTCAGCCTCGTTATGGCCATGGCGGCGGTAACAGAACAGGTCGATGACGACATCACGACCAAATTCCTGGCGAAACTTCATGGCGAGGCGCGAGACATGCGCCACGGCCTCCGGGTTGTCACCGTTTACGTGAAAGATCGGTGCGCCGACCATCTTTGCGACATCGCTGGGATAGCGCGACGACCGCGAGAAGTTCGGACTGGTGGTGAATCCGATCTGGTTGTTGACGATCAGGTGAATGGTACCGCCGGTTTTGTGACCACGCAGTTCGGACATGCCCAGGGTCTCTGCGACAAGCCCCTGTCCGGCAAATGACGCGTCGCCATGAAGCAGGAGACCCATCACGCGTTTGCGCTCGTGGTCCTCTCTTTGCGCCTGCTTCGCGCGAACCTTTCCCACAACAACCGGATTGACGACTTCGAGATGCGAGGGATTGGCAGTGAGTGAAAGATGGACCGCATGGCCATTGTCAAACTCACGGTCTGCTGATGTGCCAAGATGATACTTGACGTCACCGTCGCCCTGAACGGCGTCGGGGAGGCTTGCTTCACCCTGAAACTCTGCGAAGACCTGGGCAAACGGTTTTGCCATGATCGACGTCAGTACATTCAGGCGTCCGCGGTGCGGCATGCCAAGAACGATTTCCTCGACTCCGAGTTCCGCAGCTTCACGGATGATCGTTTCCATGGCGCAAATGGTCGTCTCGCCGCCTTCAAGTGAAAACCGTTTGGCGCCCGGGTATTTCACGTTCAGGAACCGTTCGAAGCCTTCGGCTTCGACAAGGTCCTTGCAGATCCTGATCTTGTCGCTCCGGTCGAGTTCCGCATCGCTCCGTGAAGTTTCGAACCGCTGCTGAATCCACGACTTTTCGGTCGGGTTCTGGATGTGCATGAATTCGACGCCAATCTGTCCGCAATACGTCTGGCGCACGACGTCAAGGATCTGTTGCAGTGTGGCGCGCTGAAGGCCCAGAACCCCGTCCACGAAGAACTCGCGGTGCAGGTCGTCGTCCGTGAACCCGTAACTCCGGGGATCGAGTTCAGGGTGGTGGAAGGATGTCTGAATTCCCAACGGGTCCAGATTTGCCGCAATATGACCGCGCACACGGTAGGCGCGGATCATCATCAATATTCGGATGCTGTCGCGGGCAACGGCAAACTCCGCAACGGCTGGCCGGAACGGTTGAACTGTCGCCAGTTCACCATTGCCCTGCGACGGACGGGCCGATTCTTCCGCGGTGTCTCCGTCCAGAAACCGGTGATACTTCCGCGAAGATGCGAGATCGTCCGGTCTCGTCGGGTCGTTGCCGAAGAGTTCGTCAAAGATCGAGCGCCACGCGCTGTCGATTTGCGAGGGGTCGGATTTGTAGCGCGCGTATATATCCTCGATGTAGAGCGCGTTCGTTCCGTAAAGGAAGGAAAGTTCGTCGTTTCCTGGATTCATTTTCAACCTGTTCGTGTCAGTTGAAAAACACCCTTCAAACCTGCATCTCGAGTGCCTTGCGCATGGCCGTTCCCAGACTGGCAGGTGAGTCGGCGATCTCGAATCCGGCGGATTTCATCGCTTCTATCTTGTCTTCTGCCTTGCCTTTGCCGCCTGCAACGATTGCGCCCGCGTGCCCCATCCGTCGCCCAGGCGGTGCAGTGACGCCAGCAATGAAGCCGGCAATCGGCTTCCTGCGTCGGTTGTTCCTGACAAAGTCTGCGGCTTCTTCTTCGGCTGAACCGCCAATCTCGCCGATCAGGATGATTCCCTCGGTCTCCTCGTCATCGAGGAACATTTCGAGACAGTCGATGAAGTTTGTGCCGTTGACCGGATCACCGCCGATTCCAATGCAGGTTGTTTGTCCGAGTCCTGCGATGGTCGTCTGGTTTACCGCCTCGTATGTCAATGTTCCGGAACGTGAGACGATGCCGATGCGGCCGCGCGTGTGAATATGGCCGGGCATGATGCCGATCTTGCATTCATCCGGTGTTATGACACCCGGGCAGTTGGGGCCGACCAACCGGGATGCGGAACCCTGTAGTGCACGTTTGACCCGGACCATGTCGAGAACCGGCACACCTTCCGTGATTGCCACGATCAGGGGGATTTCCGCATCGATCGATTCAAGTATGGCATCTGCGGCAAACGGCGGCGGAACATAAATCACCGAGGCGTCGGCACCGGTCTCAGCAACACATTCTGCGACGGTGTCGTAGACCGGGAGGTCAAGATGGGTTTGCCCGCCGCGACCTGGCGTCACACCGCCAACGACACAGGTGCCATAGGCGCACGACTGTTCGGTATGGAATGTCGCGGTCCGTCCGGTGATCCCCTGCACCAGGACCCTGGTCTGACGGTCAACGAGAACGGCCATCAGCTTGTCCCGTCCAGCGCCGCGACGGCCTTTGTGGCCGCATCGGCCAGATCACCCGCAGACGTAATTGTCAGGCCGGAATTCACGAGAATTTCGTGCCCGATCTCGACGTTGGTCCCTTCGAGACGCACGACCAGCGGAATTTCGAGTTCAAGTTCACGCGCCGCGGCGACGATACCCTCTGCAATCACATCGCATCGCATGATACCGCCAAAGATGTTCACCAGGATGACACGAACGTTCGGATCCGAAACGATGATCCTGAATGCATCTGCAACCTGTTCCTGCGATGCACCGCCGCCGACATCGAGAAAGTTTGCCGGCTCGCCGCCGGCGAGTTTGCAAATATCCATGGTCGCCATCGCCAGTCCCGCGCCGTTGACCATGCACCCGATATTGCCATCGAGCTTGACGTAATTGAGGCCGATTTCATCGGCATCGCGCTCTGCAGGATCTTCCTGTCGTGTGTCACGCATGCTGACAATATCCGGCTGACGGAACTGCGCGTTGTCATCGAGATTAAACTTGCAATCGAGTACGGTCAGTTCGCCGTCGTGCGTTACGACAAGCGGATTCACTTCAAGCAGGCTTGCATCGCTTGCAATGAATGCCGCGTACATGGATTTCAGCAGATCAGCGGCCTGTTTGGTCTGGCTGCGGTCAAGTTCCAGGATTGATGCCAGTCGCCGACCATGATGCGGTTGCACGCTAGTGGCGGGTTCGATCGTGATCGTCGAAATTTTCTCAGGTGTTGACGCGGCAACCTCTTCGATATCCATGCCGCCTTCCGTTGATGCGATGATGGTAATCCGCGAGGTGCCGCGATCAACGAGCATCGCAAGGTACAACTCCCGAGCGATGGACGTTCCCTCTTCGATATAGACATCGTGCACGGGTTTACCCGCGGGCCCTGTCTGATGGGTGATGATTGTTGCGCCGATCAGATCCGACGCCGCAATCGATACGTCCTCCAGCGTCCTGCACACGCGAATGCCACCACCCTTGCCGCGTCCTCCTGCGTGGACCTGTGCCTTGACGACCCAGATATCGCCGCCGAGTGTGCGCGCCGCGTTGACGGCGGCCTCGCTGTCACGGACCGCGACGCCCCGGGGAATGGGGGCGCCATAGCCTGCGAGTACCTGTTTGGCCTGATACTCGTGAAGATTCATAACCTGGAATTCACCAATTACTCCCTTGGTCCTTCACTCTAGCACCAGATCAGACGTAGGCAACCGCGGGACGACTTCCTGCACGGTATCGCTGCACGATTATCGTATCCGCGCGACGTCATGGCGCTGAACACACGACCTGCGTCCCGTTCGACGGTTTGCAGCCAACGAAGCACCGGCAGGCCGCGGAAGCAACAAGGTTCAAAGGGTGCAAACGCCGAAAAACAGCCGCAGGCATGTCATGTATTTGTTGAATCAGATGCTGATATCGCCTGCGTATATTCCGCAGGCGAAAAGAAAATTCTTGTGCAGGACGACCCAGGTCGATTTGGGAACTTCATGACCTGTGAACGGATCAAGATAGAGATAGTCAACCCAGGTCCCGTTCACCGACGCGCGGGACAACATCTCGCGCACATAATACCGCCCATTACTGTCACGGGCATTGAGCGCATTGCTCCCGACAAGATGCGCACCACCGGCGTGTGCCGCAATGAACCCGGCGGTGTCGATGACAAACACATAAAGATCCTTGTGGAGAAACGACTGGCGGTCGTCACGCGAGATTATCCGAAGCGCTCCAAAACCGATCTCATCGTAAAGTTCGATGGCACGGGTCACCAATTCCTGCGCCTCGCGCGCGGTCCCGCGTTCCCTGTCGAATTCTGCGGCCGCCGATTGTGTGGCCAGTGTTGCAACCAGTCCCACAATCGCCACCAGCCAGATTCCGGAGGTTCGCAAATTCATCAACGAACTCGTCATGCACACACTCTATCAGTATACGCGGCAAACGCTCTACCACGGTCTTCTGGAACTGTTAGCGCGTATGATCTTGTGTGATCGGTTAATCGTGCGCACAGGTCGGGGGTTGAACGGACGACACGACAACGACAGGTCAATTGACATCGACCTCCACGCGCTGGTCATCGCGAACGCGTCATGCAACATGTACGAGTCGCGTGGAAACCGCACCAGGGACGCATGAAGAGGACGGAACGGCGCAGTTTTTCATGAACCACGGGTCTCGTTCTACCCTGCTCACGATTGACGGAGACCAGAAGTTCGTTTGGTGGTGGCTCTAACCGTCTTCCGGCATGTAGATGCCAACGCCAAAAACGTTATCGCCGTGGCGGACAACCCAACTGGACTTCATGTGGTTTTTGCCGGTTATCGGATCGGCCCATTTGTAATCAATCCAGCCCTCTCCGTCCCGCGCCGCTTCCATCATCCCTGTCCCGATCACGTTGCCGTCCGCATCAACAACGGTGTTGATGTCTACGCCGACAAGATCCGGATTGAATGCGTGAGCGATGATTGTCTCTGATGGTCCGACCACAAAGATGTAGAGATCCCGGTCAAGAAATTCGGGTGCGGGATCGATGTTGAATTTGTTGATCGCGGCGTCATGGCCGACCTCGTCATAGTACGCGATCGCGCGCGCAACCATGTCCTGGGCCTCCTCCGCTGTACCGCGGTCTTCAGCGTGCGCATGGAGCGCAGGAACAATGCAAATAACGGCCAGCATGATTGTGCGTACCGTTTCGTTCATGAGAGCCGGAATACGCATGGTTTGTTTCCTTTCGTTTTTGGGGTGTTCCGAAATGATCGTGAACGAAGAACCCTGCATTTGGAGAATCTATGGCCACCAACCGTGAATTCAAGTGTATGACCACCTTGCGCATCCGTTTGTCGCATCGGTGCACGCACAGCCTTGTCGACCTGTCGTTTTGTTTTTGTAAACGGTTCGGCATAGTGTCCACAAGAGGAAAACAGGCAGGCATCTGAAGCGGATTGCGTGCCTGCCTGGTCATCGAGACGGCATTCCCTGGTGCGCCCTTTTTGTTGTTTCACGTCGTCGCACCATGTGTGCGATACGGAATGCAACCAACTGATTGAGAGAAGCGAATTGTGATTGAACTTTACACGGCGGCCACGCCCAATGGTCGCAAGGCATCGATCATGCTTGAGGAGATCGAACTACCCTACACAGTAAATCCGATTGATATCGGTGCCGACGAGCAGTTTCACCCGGACTTTCTGGCGATCAGTCCGAACAACAAGATCCCGGCAATCGTTGATCCCGACGGACCGGACGGCAAGCCCATCAGCGTCTTTGAGTCAGGTGCGATTCTGATCTATCTCGCGGAAAAGACAGGCATGCTCATGCCTGAAGATCCGCGAGGAAGGTATGAGGTCCTGCAGTGGCTGATGTTCCAGATGGGCGGTGTCGGACCGATGTTTGGTCAGGCCAATCATTTCATCAAGTTTGCAAGCGAAGACGTACCCTATGGCAAGACCCGGTATCGCAACGAGGTCATGCGACTGCTCGGCGTCATGAACCGGCGCCTTGCAGAGTGTGAATTTCTTGCAGGAGGCTATTCGATCGCCGATGTTGCGACATGGCCATGGGTCATGCGAACCGAATGGTACGACACGGACTGGTCACAGTTTCCGAATGTTCGCCGCTGGTTCGACGAGATTGGTGCACGCGAGGCGGTCAAGAAGGGCGTTGCGGTACCATCCTGACAAGGAAACCGTTCCATTCCGGGATTTCGTCCTTCAGTGAATGACGGTCCAATCCTGTTCGGATCGGTGGTTCAATCTGCAACCAATGTAACTGTCGTCAAACAACCGGGACCTTTCGCATGCCGAATGGTCTGTACGCGCTGAAGCGTCAGCTGATGACATTGATTGATCCGTGTGCGTTGCAGGCGCAGACACTTTAGGGAACCCGACATACGACGATATCGCGGCCCGTGAAGGTATTCGTTTTCGAAAACGAGGCAGACCGCTTGGGCAAGTGGGTGGTCGACCTGACCGGTATCCCTTTCGACATATTCGAGCCTGCGACAATGGGGGATGTTGGGCACAGGTCCGCATCTGATCGGGACAGGCAGGCGCCCTCCACCCACGGACACGTCCCGTATTCGTCAGGTATCGTTCGGTTGCTGACCGTGTCGGAGGTTCATTGCGGGTTTGCCGGGGAACCTGATCTGCTGGTTGCAGTCTTTCCTGCGTCAAGAAGCGCTCGTCGACGTTGATCCGAACGTCAAATCAGGCCGCGATCCTGTTCTCCCGGAAGTCGCATGTTCTATCCCGGTCGTTACCGGGGTATGTGAAAGCTGAACAAATACCCATGAGATCAGGTTCAATGGGCCTGATCAGATTGCGCGAAGCCAGCCTTCCCAACGCGGATCATGCATGACCGTGCGGGCGCGCATGTATTTCCAGGCTCCATACTTGTGATAGTCGAAATCGAGTTCCGATATGCATTCCTGGACCATGGCCCAAGTTGCCCATTTGACGTCGGCAACAGCGCGCATGACGATGACCCGGGCCATGAAGTCGGGCCGTATCTCGCCAGCATAGGCCTCGACCAGATTTTCTGACACGTCCTCGGGATAGAACATCTCGCCCAGCCATACGCCAAGTTCGTATGATCGTTCGTTCATGGATGCGAACTCGTAGTCAACGAGCTTCATGGGGCCCGCGTCGCTGATCAGAAAATTCCCAGGCATCGGATCGTTGAAGCAGGGCACGATATCGAAGCCCGACGCCGTGAAGGCCGCGCGCGCGTTCTCGTACATCCGGCTCAGGAACGGCCAATCCGCCGGACTCTTGCCGCCGAGATTCGATACCTGGACGATATGTTCGTCGACCATGTCAAAGACGGTCTTGGTGAGACCGAGCGCCTTGCCGGCATTGAAGGTGCGATAGCAATCTACTGCGGCCAGCCGTATTTCGGGGATCTGAAGGTCCGCGTTCGTGCATGCGCGATATCCTTCGAGGAATTCGCAAATTTCAAGTCCGTCGCGCACGTCGAAAAAGACAACTGCAGGTCCCAGCCCTAATTCATGGGCCATCCGCGCGCCCTCGTTTGCGGCGTTGCGGTCGACGAACATCTCGGTCCCGGCGCCGGGGATCTTGAGAAAATACCCTTGTTCCTCGCCCTCTACGGAAATGCGCCAATTACTGTTGGAAATCCCTCCGACGATCCGGGAATAGGAAGCCATGCGCCCCTGCCAGTTCGGAATTCGGGCAATGGCAGCCTCAACGGTCTGCTCTTCGGCAGTTTCGGCTTCCCCCAGGCGTCGCTCAATCATCTCACACTCTCCTCACACGTTCCTCGAAACGGGGATCGCGCATGGCGAAGCGGGCCCGCAAGAACCGCCAATCGGCGTACTTGAGAAACTCCAGATCCGTGCGGGAGGAGGTCTTCGAAAGGATCGATCCGATCAGACCCCAACGAACATCATCGGCCACGCCATAGAGACGCGTTCGGTTGAAGAGTCGTTCATCGAAGTGTCCATGGAAGATCTCGAAGGTCTCCTGCGCTTCATGGTCAAAGGCATGGGCTTCGACCAGAAAACTGCCGAGGTCTTCGTACGGGTCCATGTTGGCGGCCATGTCGAAATCGACCAGCAGTACACCGCCGCCATTGTCGATCATCAGGTTGGACACGTTGCCGTCGCCGTGTGCTGGAACAGAATCGGCACCCGCAGCGTGAATGGCCGCTCCGGCTGCAAAGACATTGTCGGCTATCCAAGGCCAATCCGGAGGGAAGGCGACACTTGCCGACTGCGCTTGTTCTACAAGCAGTGTTATGTGATCGAACACAGTTCGCGATCGTGGCAGCGGTGGCGTCCCGTGCAGCCTCCGACGCGCCGAAACAGCCGCCTCGCACACGGGCCGCTCGATCAACCTGTCCAGCGTCCCGACACGGCAGGTGGCAGAAAGATCAGCCATCAGGATGGCGCCGATTTCTGGATCCGAAGCAAGAACGTCAGGGCCGACACCGGCATCGGCAGCCGCCTGTGCGGCAGCAACGGCCGTCGCACCGTCTGCGAACAGTCGAGCATCGTCCGCCATGATCTTCAACCAGGCCGAGGCACCATCAGCATTCTGCAAACGCAGGCTTTGGCTGTCGACGCCTTGATACATCGGCGAGGCCAGCGGGACGACGCCCGCACGCAGCTCAGGTTCGCTCTCCCAGCCTGGCCGCCCGTCGAGCAATCTCCTGGCGACGGCCGTCGGATCGATGACGCTCATGCTTCGCCACCGCCAAGCTCCGAGACACCATTCGTGACCAGTCTTTCCAACATGCCGTGCAGGAGATCAAGGCCGAGAGCGAGATCCTCCGGGGCCGTATCCTCCTCCGGAGCGTGGCAAATCCCACCGATGCTCGGGACCGCAACAACAATGGCCGGACAGAGCCGGGACATCGGCAGGGCATCATGGGCGGCGATGGTATCAAGCCCTATGGCGGGCTCCCCGCATTTGATCGCGATGCCATGGGCAAGGTCTTGCAGAGCCGGCGCAAATATTCCGGGCTGGCGCAGTTCGTTGCGCGTGACGACCCAGTGGACCCTTGCACGGTTTGCCGATATCTCCGATATCTCCTGCAGGCGCTGATACGCTTCCTCGATGACATTGGCATCAGCAGAGCGCAGTTCCACGAAAAGGGTGACTTCGGAGGGAACGACATTGGGCGAATTCGGGTACACCTCGCAGCGCCCGACCGAGCAATGCAACGCGCCGGTCGGATGGTCGCGATAAAGCCCGTTCACGCCTGTGATCACTTCAGCCGCCGCCACGAGCGCATCGCGCCGCAGGTTCATGGGTGTCGGCCCGGTATGGGCCGGAGATCCTTCGAAACGAATCTCGAGCTTCCTGCAGCCCCACCAGCGGTCAAAGACACCCAGACGCTTGCCGGCTGTTTCCAGCACTGGGCCGCATTCGACATGCAGTTCCAGATAGGCGGCCGGTTGCGACGGAGGTCTGTCGGTCCCGAGATAGCCCAATCCTGCCAGAGCCTCGCGGACGCTTGTTCCTTCGCCATCCATCCGATCCAGAGCCCATTCGGCTTCAATGGCGCCGACATAAACCTGCGAGCCCAGCACCGACGGTTGAAACCGCGCACCTTCTTCATTTGTCCAGGCAACGACGCCAATATTGCAGGCTGCTTGTCCGGCATGCCGGCGTGCAAGATCCGCGCTCGCCACAACCGAGGCAATCACCCCGTATGTCCCGTCCAGCCGGCCGCCATTGGGTTGGCTGTCGATATGTGATCCGGTGAGGATCAGTGGCGCGTGTGGTCCTGCTGGCGATGCAAGCCCGAAGATGTTCCCGATGGCATCGATGCGGACTTCCAGGCCCTCGTCGCGCAACCAGTCCACCAACGCGTCGCGTGCCGCACCATTTGCCGCCGTGCCTTCCGGGCGGTGAATCCCGCCGGCCGCCGTGGCACCGTATTGCGAAAATTGAGCGAGACGATCATGTAACTTGCCATGAAGAGCCATCTTGTCTTTCAAGCTGACGCCCCCGTCTCCCGAACTCACCCAAAGGTTAGATTCTCTTGACCCCTGCGACAAGGGTCAACTATAGTCGCAGGTCATACCACCTGATTAACATCGTAAATATTTGTAACTGCGTTGTTTTTTGTAAGTGAAAGCCTGCGCATTGGTCGCGTCAGAAAATTTGCATCCATGCCGTCGTGAAGATGAAAATGAGGAAAGGGGATCGTCATGCCAAAGCTAATTCGTCCGACAAGTTCAATGGATCGCCGTACGGCACTGAAAGGGCTTGCAGCAGGTGGACTTGCCGCAGCCGTACCTGCGCCATTTGTCCAGCGAGCCTACGGCCAATCGCGCAATACAATGGTTTTCGCATCGGCTGAACCGGTAACAGGAAACTGGGATCCGACGAGCCACACCACGCTCGCCCAGATCAACCTGGAAGGTTTCGTGTTCGGACAATTGTTCCGCACACCGATGCGTCCCGCGAATCCCGACGAGATCGTTTGGGAACTCGCGACCGGCCAGGAAGTCATTGATCTTCATACAATCGAATACACACTGCGGGACGGTGTGAAGTTCCACAACGGCGCCGATTTCAGCGCCGAAGATGTCAAGGCGACCTTTGAATATGCATCGCAGCCGGCTCGCCCCGCAGCCTGGTATCCCGGTCCTTGCGAAGTCGAAGTGGTCGATCGCCTGACTGCGCGTGTGCACACGGACAAGGCGGGTTATCCTGCAGCGGCCTTCTACTTTCTCGCAGGATTCCTTCCGATCCTGTCGAAAGACGACGTCGCTGATCCGACGATTCTGCAGGACCGACCCAACGGAACCGGTCCGTTCAGGTTTGTCGATCAGCGTGGAAACGCGACGATCATGGCCGCCTATGACGGGTTCCAGAACGGCAGGCCGATCCTCGACGAGGTTCATTTCTCTTACGTTGGCGACGCCACAACCCGGGTGCTTGCGCTTCTCTCAGGCGAGGTCGACGTTATTGAACGCCTCGAACCGGAGCAGCACGAAACCTTATCCAGCGAACCCGGTATCGCCTTGTCACGCACCATCGCAACCGAGAACAAGTACCTTCATTTCCGGTGCAACAAGCCACCATTCGACGATCCGAGGATGCGGATGGCCGCCTGCCACGCTATCGATCGGGACCTGGTGACGGAAATTCTCGGTGTTGCCGGGCACAAATCGTCCAACTACATCTCACCGGTGAAGTTCGGCTATATTGATCTGCCAAACTACCCCACGTACGATCCCGGAAAGTGTCAGGCATTGCTTGCCGAGGCGGGTTATCCAGGTGGAGACGGTTTGCCGCCTCTGGAGTATCTCACCAGTCAGGGTTTCTACCCCAAAACCAAGGAATATGGCGAGGTCATCACGGCGCTCTTGCAAGAGCAGGGCTTCCCGGTCTCGTTGACGGTCATGGAGACGGCGGCCTGGCTGGAGCGGATCTATCAGCGCGAAGGCCAGGAGCCATACGGACATCTGGTGGATGTCGGCTGGTCGACGGGTTCGCCCGAACCCGATCTCGTCCTGCGCGCCATGTTCCACTCGAAAGCCGGTCCACACGGCGGCCTGATCAACGGTATCGCCGATCCGGACATCGATGCGGCACTTGATGCCGAGCAGGCGGAGCCCGATCCGAACAAGCGTCGCGATATCATCCAGAACGTGGCCACGGCCAAGCTGGCAGAACTGGTGCCAAGCCTTTCGCTCTTCACCTCGGTGTTGTTGCACGGGCGCACGGCCAACCTTGAGGGGCTTTACTTCTACCCGAACGGGCCCATCGATGCGCTCACGGCAGAGTTCAAACCCTAGGTCCAACATCGCGTGGGGTTCGCGCTAACCTTCTTCGTACGGCGCTTTGCTCAAGGCGTCTTCATAGTACTGCTGGTCTCCTTCACGATCTTCGCATTATTGAGGATCGTGCCAGGAGACCCGGCACGTATCATCCTCGGGCCGATGGCGACCGATGAGGTTGTCGAGAACATGGCGCACGAGATGGGTCTGCGCGACCCCATTCCAATCCAGTACTTGCGATACATCGGTGAAGTCGCGCTGGGTGACTTCGGGACGTCTTTCATAAAGGCCAAGAGCGGCGGATTCCTGGGAGGGGGCCGGGACGAGCAGCGTGGTGAGCGTGCGCGTGTCGTCGACCTGATTGTCGATACATTACCGTACACGCTGCTCCTTGCTGCCATGGCCCTTGTCTTCACGGCGCTGATTGCACTGCCATTGGGAATTGCGGGTGGACTCTCGGCGGGGAGATGGCTCGACAAGCTCGCGCTTTACATGTCCTCCATTTTTGTCTCCCTGCCGAACTTCTGGCTGGCCATCGTTCTTGCACTCGTCATCACCGCGCAGCTCGGCTGGATCCCCTCGATTGGCTATCAGAACATGGCTTACGCCATTTTGCCGGCGTTTGTGATTGCCATCGAAATGTCGCCCCTCTTCATTCGGGCGTTGTCGGTTTCCATCGCGGATACAACCCGAAGCCCATTTGTTGAACTCGCCCAGGTCCGCGGCCTTTCGCGACGACGCATCATTGTCTCTCACGTCTTGCGCAATGCATCGATCCCGGTATTGAATCTCTTTGGTGTGCAGGTTGGCGCACTGCTCGGCGGCGTTCTGATTGTCGAGTTCATCTTCGACTATCCCGGTTTCGGATTGCTGACAGTACAAGCTGTGCTGCAGCGGGATTTCCCGGTCATACAAGGGATTGCAATCGTTTCGACATCCTTCTTCGTATTCGTCAACATCCTGGTCGATTTCGTTTCTGCTCAGATTGACCCGAGGATCGAATTTTAGTGCGTGAGGTATCGCAAGGCGCTGTGGCGGCAGAGAGCGGTCCGGGAGCGAGTCCGACCCGCCGTCTGATGCGCGCGACATGGGAGCAACCCCAATGCAAGGTCGGGCTGATCCTGTTCGCGACCCTTGTCATTCTTGCGCTCATATATCCGGTTCTGTCGGGAATCGATCCCACGAAGATCTCGGTACGCGAACGGTTCCTGCCCCCGGTCTTTCTGGAAAATGGTACGTGGCTTCACCCCCTTGGCACGGACCAGCTTGGTCGAGATTTGTTCGTCCGCTCGCTGGTGGGGCTGCAAAATGCCCTGATGATCAGTCTGACGGTCGTGATTCTCATGTTCGCCTTCGGTGCGATCATCGGTCTGCTTTCAGGATATCGTGGCGGATGGGTCGATACGGTGCTCATGCGTTTGACCGACGCGCAGCTTTCAATACCCCTCATCATCCTTGCCATTATCATATTGACCGTCTCCCGCCCGACGCCCTTCACGGTGATACTTGTACTCGCACTGGCCGGTTGGCCGGTCTATGCACGTGTGACCCGCAGTGTGACATTGGCCGAGCGGCAGAAGGAGTATGTACGTGGCGCCAAGATCCTCGGCGCCTCCGATTGGCGTATCATCTGGGGACTCATTGCACCCAACATCTTGCCGCCGATCGCATTCGTCGCCGTGCTCGATATCGCACGCATGATGATCTACGAGGCAATCCTGGGTTTTATCGGCATCGGTATTCAGCCGCCGACACCCACCTTCGGAACGATTATATCCGACGGGAGAAAGTATCTGATCAATGCGTGGTGGATCGCCACGATGCCGGGGGCGTTCCTCTTCTTCACCCTGTTGAGTGTCAATCTGATCGGTGCCTCGCTGGAACGCGCACGCAATCGCCTTCTCAGAGGAACGATTTGATGGCGCTTCTGGAGGTCGAAGGACTGTCGGTCGACCTTGTACGCAATGAAGGGCGTCAGCAGATCTTGCATGACATCAGTCTGGCGCTTTCTGAACAGCAGGTCCTGGGCATTGTCGGTGAAAGCGGTTCCGGGAAGACTGTCCTCGCGAAGGCGCTGGTTGGCTGGATTACCGAGCCCCTGGCGGGTTCGGGCGGCGCTGTTCGTTTCCAGGGGCAGGATCTCCTCCGGCTTTCGCCGGAAGGCCGCAGACGACTTCGCGGGAATTCGGTGGGATACATTGGTTCCGACCCCGGGAGCAGCTTCGATCCCACATTTCCTGTCGGTTATCAGATTGTCGAGAAGATTCGCACGGTCCAACAGGGCGTTTCACGCGACGAGGCCAAGGCTCGGGTGATCAGTCTTCTGGACCAGGTTCACATACCATCGGCACAGCGGCGCTTCGATGAGTTTCCCCACCAGTATTCCGGCGGCATGCTTCAGCGGGCGATGATCGTTGACGCATTGGCGACCGATCCGGCTTTCCTGGTTTGCGACAACATCACCCAGCCGCTGGATGTGACCGTTGCTGCACAGATTATCCGGCTTCTCAAGGAACTTCGGTCCGGGCTGGATGCGAGTATCGTGTTCATCTCGACATCCCTGCCGATTGTCGCCGAGCTTTCCGATGAAGTGGTGGTTCTGAGTGGTGGTGAAATTGTCGAGCGGGGCCAACCATCGCAAATCATCGATGCACCGCAACACCGATTCAGCAAGGATCTGATTGCCCGCAATCCGATCATCTGGGGCAAACGTCCTGTTGCACCGGCACTGGCCAGACCCGAGGTGATCCTCGAAGTCGAGGATGTCACCAAGACCTACACAGTCCGCGACAGAACCCGCTTCTTTGGCACACAGGATGTCAAGGCAGTGCGGGGCGTAAGCTTCAATGTCCATGCAGGCGAGAATTTCGGTCTGGTCGGGGAATCGGGCTGCGGTAAGTCCACGCTGTCGCGGCTGTTGTCCTGGGTTGAAGCACCCGATGAGGGCCGGATCTGTTTCAAGGGCAAGGACATATCGACCATGTCCTCTGCTGAGCGCCTGGCAATGCGAGAGGGTTTCCAGCTTCTGCTTCAGGATCCATACAATTGCCTGCCGCCAAATTTACCTGTGGGTCGCACCATCGCTCTGCCGCTCCAGATCCATAGCAGATTGTCGAGGCGCGCCATTCAGGACCGGGTACGCGACGTCATGGACGAGGTCGGACTCACCCGCGCCGATGAAAGCCGCCTTCCCATCGGCATGAGTGCGGGCCAGCGTCAACGGGTCAATATTGCCCGGGCACTGGTGCTCGAACCCCAATTGCTCATTCTCGATGAAACCCTCTCGGCGCTTGATCCGATGGAACAGGCCAGGCTGCTTGACCTGTTCGACCAGCTTCAGTCGCGGCATGGCTTCACGTATTTCTTCATCAGTCACGACCTCGCCATGGTGCGCCGGGTCTGCACGCGCATCGCGGTGATGTATTTGGGGAAGGTTGTCGAGCTGGCCGATACTGCAAGCGTGTTTTTTGATCCGATGCACCCATACACCCGTGCGCTTCTATCGGCCGTGCCTACGCTCGAGGACAAGCCGTACCGTACCGAAGATTGTCTGCTTGATGGCGAACCGCCGAGCCCGATCGATCTCCCCCCTGGCTGCAGCTTTGCTGCACGTTGCCCGCACGCCATGAAACATTGTCAGGGGCGTGAGCCTGATTTGAATGAAACCGAGCCGAGTCGGTTCAGTGCCTGCTTCCTCAACCAGCCATCAACGGAAGTGGCGGTGTAGCGGGCAAGGATCCACCGGCGAGTCTCGCTGAAAGGGGGAGATACGTGGCCTGGGATTACATCGTGGTTGGCGCCGGTTCTGCCGGTTCTGTGATCGCCAGCCGCCTGTCCGAATCCGGACAGAACAAGGTATTGCTTCTGGAAGCGGGCCCTCGCGACAATTCACCATTCATTCGCGTGCCTGCGGGCGAAATGCGGTCCATCGCCAATCCGCAACTCAATTGGCAGTATTTGTCCGAGCCCGATCCATCGCTCGGAAGCCGGCGAGTCATCTGGCCGGCCGGCAAGGTTCTCGGGGGATCCAGCTCGATCAACGGCATGGTCTACATCCGCGGTCAGCGCGAAGATTACGACGGATGGTCGGCAGGGTTGGGCAACACCGGTGAGTGGAGCTATGCGGATGTGCTCCCGTATTTCAAGAAGATGGAAACCAACCCGCTGGGACCGAGCGATTATCACGGGACTTCGGGGCCTCTCAAGGTATCAAACGTCGCGACGCCGCACCCGCTGACCAGGGTCTTCATCCAGGGTGCCGAGGAAATCGGCGTACCGTTCAATCCCGATGTCAATGGTGCCAAGCAAGAAGGCGTTGGCCCCAATCAGGGATCCATTCATTTTGGTCGTCGCAGCAACACCGCGCAAACCTACCTCAAACAAGCGCGGCATCGAACGAACCTTGAAATCCTGACCGGTGCGACAGTCGACAGGGTCACTATGGACAGTGGTCGTGCGACGGGGGTGCAGTTCTGGCATGGCGGCTCCAGGCGGGAAGAGGCCGTCACCAGAGAGGTTATCGTCTCTTCGGGGGCGATTGGTTCCCCGGCTGTGCTCATGCGCTCGGGTATCGGTCCGGCAAACCATTTGAAAGAACTGGGCATCACGGTTCACAGCGATCTCGCCGGCGTCGGCCAGAATCTCCAGGAACACCCTCAAGTCTGGGTCAGCAACTATGTCGATCTTCGGACCTACAATCTTGAAACCACGCCGCTACGGATCGTCAAGCACGGCGTCGACTGGCTTCTGCGCGGGAAAGGGCCCGCCGCAAGTCCAATTTGTCAGGCGGTCGCCTTTGTCAGGACGAGGCCCCAGGAGGAATCTCGCCCGGACTTGCAGATGCATTTCGTACCAGCCGGTTACAAGGTAACGGAGAAAGGGCTGGAGTTGTTGTCACGTCCAGCAGTGACCCTCGCATGCTGTGTGCTCAGACCGCAAAGCCGCTCGGAAGTGCGTCTGAGATCCGCCGACTGCAATGTTCCGCCCACCATCATCTCGCGCATACTCGATCATTCGGAAGATGTCCGGCGCCTGCTTGACGGGTTCAAACTTGCCAGACGTATTTTCGCCAGTGAGGCGTTCGCGCCGCACAACCGCGGCGCCTGCCAGCCAGGCGAGGAGGTCGTTTCGGATGACGAGATCCACGCTTACTTTCGCGCACAGGCTGAGGGAGGATATCATCCAGCGGGAAGCTGCAGGATGGGAATCGGTCAAGATGCGGTCGTCGACGCAGCGCTGAAGGTTCGCGGTATCTCCGGTCTGCGGGTGGCAGACGCCTCCATTATGCCAATCGTGACAAGCGGCAATACCAATGCACCGACGATCATGATCGGCGAAAAGGCATCCAGTCTGATCCTTTCCGATCACTGAAATTCGTCGACAATTACCAAGCAAACAATTTGTGAACATTGGGGTTCATTCGAGTCCGGAAGAATGACGACCACCTGGTTGGAGAGGCGAATTCATCGAGACAGGCGCTTGAGCGTTATCTCCGGGATACACTTCATGACAATTTCAGTGTTCGCGAGATCGGCGAGGCATACCACCTTTTCTTGCGCGATCCTGTACCACCTTTTGAATAGTGGATTGGCAACAGGCAATGTACGGGAATCTTGTGCGAAAGCAGCGCCATCTCCGACCGCGTACAAAAGACCCGCTTGATTGCTCAAGACATCCGAGGCGTCGCTGGTCGTGGCGTCAGCACTGCTGCCTCAAGCAGACTCCGCCGGGTCCACCAATGGAAAAGAGAAGTGGTTGCTTGCACCTGAAGTGTGCGACGAAGGAAACGAACGGCAACCGTATACTGACAGGAAGCGAACGAATCAGGATGCACGTTTCAAACCAGGCATGACCTGAGAGGGGGACCGGAGAGTCTGGCCCGCCGGTCCCTCAGGCTCAAACAGTCCAGTAGTGCCGTTGCGTGTAGAACTGCCATCCATTTGGCCGAATGGACGGAACCAGTTCTTCCTTGTGCACGATTCCGACCGGTTCATGGGTGATCCAGACGTAAGCTCCGGTATCTTCCATGATGTCCTGCATGCGCAGGTAGATTTCGTTGCGGACCGTCTCGTCGGTTTCCTTGAGGCCGTCCTGGAACAACTGGTCGAATTCCGGATCCTTCCAGCGTTCCCAGTTCCAGACACCGACCTGTGCCTCGACATACCACTGGCACATCTGGCTCGGATCCGGAGCATCACCGTAACGCATGATCCACAACTGAAGATCCTTCCACTGCTCGCCCGACGACTCGAGTCCGAGTTCCCAGAACGGTCCCGGGTCGAGTGGAATAACGTCCAGGACGAGACCCACTTCCGCCAGGTTTGCCTGGATGATGGTTGCCGCGGCAATCCGGTCTGTACGGTTGATGGTCTGGAGTTCAAGTTTGAGACCTTCCGCACCGGCTTCCGCAATCAGTTCGCGTGCTTCGTCGGGATTGTAGCTGTAATTCGAATACGTCCGATGCCCGATCAGGCCCGGCGGGACGATCCCGTTGGACTTCGGCGCAATACCCGCGTACGCCGCCGCGAGGATTGAATCCACATCCACTGCACGCTGAATCGCCTTGCGCACCCGAATGTCCTGAAGATTGGGGTGTTCCGTGTTCATTCCCATCCAGGTCCAGAGCAGTCCGGGATATGTCTTCAGTATCGTGTTGCTTGGCAGTTCGTCCTGCTGATACCGCGCCATGGTATCCGTGCTGATATGTGTGAGATCGATCTCGCCTGCTTCGTATGCGATTTCAGCTGTCTTCTCTTCCTCGAGAATGATGAAGCGAACGCTGTTGATCTTTGGTGGCGTACCCTGCCAGAACGGGTTGGGTTCCAGTTCGTAGTACTGCTTCTGCTTCCACTCCTTGATGCGATACGGTCCGATATAGAAAGGGAACATGCCGTCGTACTTGCCGCCAGCGGCTTCGACAGCCTGTTTGGACAGAATTGTTCCTGTACCTCCACACAACCATGTGTACCAGACCGGCGCAAAACTCTGGTTGAGGTGAATCGTTCCTGTGTAGGTGCCTGTTACCTCGACATGGTCCAGCGTGGCGGCCTTGTCCTTCCACTCGGAATTCTTGATACGTTCGAGTGAAAACTTCACATCTTCCGCGTTGAGTTCGCTGAACGGTTCGTGCGTTCTTCCGTCGATCCACAGGATGCCGGATTTTAGCTCGAAGTGGATTGTCTGCGCGTCCGGCTGGTCGATGCTGACCATGAATTCGCTTGGTGACCAGGACCAGTCCGAGCCTTCATTGAATGTGCCGAGGTTTGCCAGACATGCGGCTTGCAGGATGATTTCGAAACCGCCAACCATGTAGCCGGGATCTGTCGACACGATCGAACGGTTTGTTCGAACACGAAGCTGACGATCCGGTGTAACTGCTTCCGCGCTCGCTGGAGAGATCCAGGAATTGACCAGCGCAGTGGCAGACATGCCACCTGTAAGCGCCAGGAATTCGCGACGTTTCCAGTCTGTAAAAGACATGGCTGTACCTCCTCAATTCTCTTATCCGAGAGGGCAGTATTTCACCCATCTCTGGTACAAGGCAAGGAAATACAGGGTTTCAGACCCGGCCAGGCGTTTGACGATGGACTGTGCAACATGATTCTTGTGTCCCGTCCACCGGAGCGTCCGTAATCGGATTGCTTCTGAATCTCGGCGCATCCTGGACCGCCCTTGTTCTGGTACTTTCGCGACGGCGGTCGTCCAAGTTTAAGTGTCTTCCTGATGAATTCGCTGAATCGTGTCGGCTGTGCGAACACGATCATATCGTTCGACGACGATTGCAGTTTCGTCCTGAAACCACAGCACGTCAGATTTCGCAGCAGGCGAGTCCAAGGCACGAGCTCATTCGAGGCAAGGATGTTCATTCTCGACTATGACTGCGAAATTCTCCTGTTGGTAGCTTCAGGATGTGGGCGGTTGGTACCGCACCACGCCCCAATGCTGGCCATCAAGGAAAAGTGCGGTTTTCGACTGTGCCCCGGCGAGACTGAATTATCCTGCGACCCCGCCATGCCGACGCATCGGTTCGGAGAACGCGCAACCTTTCCGCCAAATCGGCTTCGCTCAATCAGTCGACCTCGTGGAGATCACCTTGAATCAGTTCATCGACCCGTTCCGGCCGTATCAGCTGAATGGCTCCGGCGCAGTCCTCGCCATCTGCACCGAGTTACGCGCAGGCGTTGCGAGGCGCAACCTGATGTCGTCGTCCCTATCGATCCAGAATTGTCTCGTTGTCAGGGAGCAGTCCCCGCAACCAGGGCTCGATTCGTGCGTGTTCATGTTCGCGCACAACAAGGGGTATCGAGAGCGACAATGGATATGCCGAATCCATTGAACGCCAATGATCGTCGTAGACAAGGGTTAGCCGTCCTTGCCGGATGTCGCCCATGACATGTTGATCGGCAATTACATGAATAGGCTCCCTCACAACGGTCATTTCCTGTCATTTCCGCTCAATTTCCTGTCATTTCGGGTCATTTCCCGGTCATTTCCTGTCATTTCGGGTCAATTTGGGATTTTCCGAAAAACGTGTTTTTCTGGGAACAACGGGCATTTTCTACGATGGTAATGAGGTCGACAGGTGCGACGTCGTCACTCGAAGGATGGAAGGGCTCCGCGGGTTTGATGTTGAGATCAAGTCCGGGAGCTGAAGGCGTTCTGAACACCAGCCCAACCTCAGCGCGGAGTTTGCCGCCCTCTATCTCGACAATCCACTGACGACCAACACCGGCCTTTCGTGCGAGGGCGTCCTGGTTGAGCTTGAGGCGCGACGGCGTTCACGAATGACCAATCCGATTTCAACAGGTGTTCGAACCAGCATGGAATTCCTGTTTGTTGGCGAACAACAACAAGTGTGAAATGTCGCCGATCGGATGCACAAGATCAGGCGGCCGCGGAACACATCAATCCTCCCGCTTGTCGCTCTGCGCCGTATTGGCGTTCAAGAAGTCCTGATCACCGGGCCTTTTTCTGCCTCCTTCGGCCATGTCAGACACTGTTCCCTTGCACTCCTGTGGTTGCCGATCGTGATTCGATGGTGTGGCGCATCCTCGTACGGTCCGGAAGACGTCGTTCCTGTCATACACGTGTCGGTCGGCGTGAAGTCATGCAATCCACGCTCCGACAAAACACATGGTCAGGCATGTCGACGCACACTTGTCGTGCCGGTATCTTGGTGTGTGCCGGATCACGGCAATCAGCATTTTGTGCCAGAAATCGGGGATATGGCGTGAGCGACGACTCTTTTCAGGAGTATGATGATGATCTGGTTGCCTTGCTCGAGGCAGTCTGGGGTGAAGGTTTCATGTCACCTGGAGGCACCGGCGAAGTCGACAACTACCTGCGAGGTGTCGCGCTTGCCGGTTTGTCAGTACTCGATATTGGTTGCGGACTCGGCGGGATGGATGTTCATCTTGCAACAAGGCACAAGGTCGCCAGGATTACCGGAATCGATGTTGAACCGGGTCTGATTCCACGGTGCGAGCGTCTTGCACAGAAGTACGGCATCGCTGATCAGATCGACTTCCTGTGTGTCGAGCCAGGTCCTCTGCCGTTTCACGACAGCAGTTTTGATGCAGTCATCAGCAAGGACTCGATCATCCATATTGCCGACAAGGGTGCACTTGCGGCCGATGTATTCCGTGTTCTCAAACCTGGTGGCCGGTTTGCTGCGAGTGACTGGCTTGCGGGATACGAGGATGAACCGTCCCCCGAGATGAAGACGTACATAGAAGCCGAAGGACTCGATTTCGGTCTTGCTTCGGCAAACGCCTATCGCGTGGCGCTGGAATCTGCCGGGTTTGTCGATATCGACATAGTCGACCGGAATGCCTGGTACCGCGAAGAAGCAAGGCGTGAACGCGAGCAGTTGCGTGGAGCGCTCTATGAGGGCCTCAAGAATCAGGTTGGCATTGAATTCCTCGAACATCAGATCGAGGTCTGGAACACGATGATCGTTGCACTCGATCAGGGGCAACTCCGGCCGACGCATCTGAGATCCAGAAAGCCGGGATAAACGCTGCTCACGGAGATCGCGTGCCGGCAGCACGCCAGTGAGGAGTTCGATTCGGCCGTG
This sequence comes from Alphaproteobacteria bacterium, assembly GCA_965200745.1. GTDB lineage: Bacteria > Pseudomonadota > Alphaproteobacteria > SP197 > SP197 > SP197. The sequence goes on along the minus strand of CBDAUZ010000001.1, from coordinate 795,877 downwards.
TTCCTGACTGTGTGTTTGAGTCGAATTTGACGCCGTTCTGCTGACATTGTCGTGATCTGCGGAATTTCTGCGACTCCCGGGAACCCTGTATCTGCGATGCGACAATCACAACGGTGTTCGGGTCAACAGACAAGACCTTCGTCGGCACGCCGAGCCCCGCATTGGCGACTCGTGATACCCTCAGAACATTGTGCGGGTTTGTTCCTTGCGCTGTCGCTTTACACAATCGCCGCGAGAGCGGGCAATCATCCGACAAAACCCAACCGAGGCGTAGCACTCCATGTCCAGAGATCCGCGATACGATATCCTGTTTGAACCGGTAAGGATCGGACCCGTCACGGCCAGAAACCGATTTTATCAGGTACCCCACTGTAACGGCATGGGCCGTCTGTTCCCGGATAGCATGATCGCCATGCGCAGTATGAAGGCGGAAGGTGGCTGGGCAATTGTCTCTACCGAACAGTGCGATTTCCATCCGACCGGGGATACGACACCATACAGTGAGACACGGATGTGGGGTGACATGGACACACCATATCTCGCCGGCATGTGCGACGCTGTCCATGAACATGGCAGTCTTGCGGCTGTTGAGCTTGTCCATAACGGTCACGATACCGGCAATATCTACAGCCGGGAGGTTCCGATCGGTCCCATGCATCGACCGGTCAGCTGGTTGAATCACCCCGTGCAGGCTCGCGCCATGGACAAGGAAGACATCCGCGCCTACCGCCGCTGGCACCGCAAGGGTGCCCTGCGAGCGCGTCAAGCCGGGTTCGACATTGTAGTGGTCTACGCCGGACACGATGGAACCATGCCGTCGCATTTTCTGTCACGGCGCCACAATCAGCGTGTCGATGAATACGGCGGAAGCCTGGAGAACCGTTTGCGTCTCTACCGCGAACTTCTCGCGGACACACTTGAGGCTGTGGGTGACACGATGGGTGTCATTGCACGGTTCGCTGTCGACGAAATGATGGGCCCTGACGGACTGGAATGGGCCAATGAAGGCCGTGACGCCGTCGAGATGATGGCCGAGATGCCGCACATGTGGGACGTAAATATCGCTGACTGGGACAACGACTCAATGACATCCCGCTTTGCACCGGAGGGATATCAGGAAGAATATGTCGCGTTCGTGAAGCAGGTAACCTCGAAACCGGTTGCCACGGTGGGCCGATACACGTCCCCCGACGCCATGGTTTCGGCCATTCGACGCGGTATCGTCGACTTGATCGGTGCGGCGCGTCCGTCAATTGCCGATCCGTTCCTGCCGAAGAAAATCGAGGAAGGCCGACCCGAGGACATCCGCGAGTGTATCGGATGCAATATCTGTGCTGCGTGGAGCAACGTCTCGGCACCAAGTCGCTGCACCCAGAATCCGACCTTCGGCGAGGAATGGCGCAAGAACTGGCACCCCGAACAGATCGCGCCCAAGGCGTCAGATACCCACATACTGGTTGTCGGTGCAGGACCGAGCGGACTTGAAGCTGCGCATGCACTCGGCAAGCGTGGATACACCGTCACCCTGGCTGAAGCCCGACGGGAGGCCGGTGGCCGGGTTACGCGTGAAAGCGCGTTGCCAAGGCTGAACGCCTGGGCGCGGGTGCGCGATTACAGACTCGGACAGATCGCACCCATGTCCAATGTGGACATGTACCTGGAGAGCGAACTCGACGCAGGGCAGATATTGGATTTCGGCGCTGATCATGTCGCACTTGCTACGGGTTCGACCTGGCAACGCGACGGTGTGGGCCGAACGATTCGTTCACCTCTTGCAGGCGCCGATTCCGACCGGTCATTCAGTCCTGACGACATCATGGATGGCAGACGACCCCCGAACGGTTCAGTCGTGGTGTTCGACGATGACCACTACTACATGGGTAGCATGATGGCGGATCTGCTGGCAGGTGAAGGGTATCAGGTGACACTTGCGACTTCCGGTTTGTGTGTGGGAATCTGGACAGGGTACACGCTGGAACAGGGGCACATCGAACGACGCCTCGTTGGCCAGGGTGTTGAAATACTGGCGCGCCATTGTGTCAGATCCGTCGGTGACGGCGTGGTCGAGCTGGTCAACATGGTCACCGGGGAACCCGTGGAACGCGCAGGTACGCTGGTTCCCGTGACGATGCGTCTGCCGAATGATTCAGTCTGCAACGCGCTGATGGCGGAACCGGAGAAGATCAAGGCCGCCGGCATCGGTTCGGTTCGACGCATTGGAGATTGCTATGGTCCGGCGACCATCGCAGCGGCTGTGTACGAAGGCCACCGCTATGCGCGGGAACTTGATACCGAAATCGATGTCGACGGCGTACCGTTCAAGACAGTGAAGTACGATCTGGAACTGGGCGGCTGAAAACCTGCCTGGCTGGCACGGCGTGTTTCAGGGTGCCAGAGAACGCAGAACGTCTTCGTTCATCTCGACACCCAGACCCGGTTTTTGCGGCAGGCTGGCGTAGCCGTCCCTGATTTCGTAATCGCAATCGGCCAACTCCGCACCCAGCTCGAGATAATCGTAGTAGAGTTCCGCATGAAGTGCGTTCCGCATCACGGCGCACGTATGGAGCATGGCGAGAAACGCCACGGTCGTGCTGTTCCAGTTGTGAGGAGAAATCCTGGCGCCGTGGGCATCCGCCATGGCACCGATTTCCAGCATCTCGAGGATACCTCCGGCCCCGGCAATATCGGGATTGAGAATGTCCGCTGCCCGCTTGTCCAGGACATTGCGGTAATGACGCAGGCCAGACTGCCGCTCACCGGTGGTGATGCGAATGCGCGTGCCGGCACGAAATTCCGCCATGGAATCGAGATCATCGCCAGCGACCGGCTCTTCAATCCAGTAAGGGTTGTAGGGTTCGAACAACTGTGCAGCGCGACGTGCATGGCGTCGATCTTTCTGAACAGCGAAATCGAGCATGATGTCGACGTCCGGGCCAACAGCTTCGCGTGTCAGCCGCACACACGCTTCTGCATCTGCCAGACGCGGTCGTCGCAACGGATAGATCTTGACTGCACGGTAACCCTGCGCGCGCATCATGGCGCACCGTTTCGCAACCGCCTCTGCGGTCTGGACCTTTTCGTCCCAGGCATTGGCGTAGAGCTGCACCCTGTCGATGATGGCACCACCGAGCAGGGTGTGCACGGGTTTGCCGACTTCCTTGCCGAGGAGGTCCCAAAGCGCGATTTCAATCGCACTCACCGCCGAGGAGAAGTCGATACCCGGATGTTTGGTATCCATGGGTTTTGCAATGTGATGCAGGAATGCGCGTGGCGTGGCCTCGGACATCTCCTTCAATGCTTCACCCAGTGAAAGGACAATTTCGCAGATTGCCCTTTGGCGGTAGGACAGCGCATAAGCCTCGCCCCAGCCGACCAGGCCGGTATCTGTTTCCAGTTTGACAAAAATGACAATCTGGCCCGCGGACCAGCCGTCCGAGCTGGGCCTCGGGCCAACAAGAAAGGGTGTGACGCCTTGGATTCGCATGATGAACTCTCAGGACAACCTGTAGCCGCGGCACGCAGGCTATCCGACGCCCGCGATACTCACCAGTTCAGATGCCGGTAGCAAAGAAGGTCGGCAGGTATTCGGATCCCGGACAAACCTGTGTCGCGGTGATGGCGTCACATGGGATTCATTCGCCAAGGACGCCGGCGAGTGCTGCAACGAGAGATTTCACCGCGTTTACGGAATGATCGAACATGGCCTGTTCGCCTGCGTCGAGTTCAAGCTCGATCACGCGTTCAACACCGTTGGCGCCAATGACAACAGGAACCCCGACGTATAGCCCGTCGACCCCATACTCGCCGTTGAGACGGGCTGCGCAAGGCAGTATTCGTTTCTTGTCCTTGAGATAGGAATCGGCCATGGCGATGGCGGAGGAGGCCGGTGCATAGAATGCCGAACCGGTCTTCAGCAGTGAAATGATCTCGGCGCCACCGTCGCGTGTACGCTGAACGATGTAGTCGAGACGCGCCTGGCTCAGCAGGCCCATTCTGACGAGTTCGGTGAGCGGAATGCCACCAACGGTTGAGTATCGGACAACCGGAACCATGGTATCGCCGTGACCGCCGAGAACCATGGTTGACACATCCTCGACCGAAACGTCGACTTCCTCTGCAACAAACGCCCTGAAACGTGCGGAATCGAGAACGCCGGCCATACCGACAACATGTGATGCCGGCAATCCGGATGCCCGGTGAAGATGATAGACCATGACGTCGAGAGGATTTGTGATGCAGATCACGAATGCATTCGGCGCGTGTTCAGCAATGCCGGCGGCAACGCTTGAGATGACCTTGGCGTTGATGCCGATCAGATCATCCCGGCTCATCCCGGGTTTGCGTGCGACACCCGCGGTGACAATGATCACATCGGCCCCCGCGATTGCACTGTAGTCACCCGTCCCGACAAAGCGTGCGTCAAATCCCTCGACGGTTGCCGACTGTGCAATGTCGAGTGACTTGCCCTGCGGGACGCCGTCAACAATATCGAACAGGACGATGTCGCCGAGTTCCTTCAGCCCTGCGAGGTGCGCGAGCGTCCCGCCGATCTGACCTGCACCGATCAGTGCAATCTTGTTTCGTGCCATCACCTCGATCCCCTGAATGAAGAATTCTTGAACCCGGTTGTGTGACGACGCACACCGGTTGTCGGAAAATCCGGCCTGAGCGATCCGTCAATTGTGTGAATTGTAGATTGCACATCACCACACCTTTGCCAATAGAATGGGAGAGACGGTCTCCTTGCGGGCGTGCCGTTCGGTTGCACGGATTATGCCCCTATGTTAACTCTTCCATGTTGTCTTGTGACGACGAAACGTGCGTGGAGACGGCTCAGATCGTCCCGTCGCGCCGTGTTCAAACGCTTTCAAGATCAATGAGGGTGCTGTCTTGGCCACAGATGACATTGCGGTCACAGGCCTATCGGGTCGATACGCGCGTGCGCTCTACGAACTGGCAGACGAATCGGGTCGACTCGACGCGGTGGCCGGTGACCTGCGTGCGCTCGAAAACGCCCTTGCGGAATCAGCTGATCTTCGTCGCATGGTGGCAAGTCCCGTGATTTCGCGTGTGGAACAGGAACGCGCGATGATGGCCATCATGGCGGCAATGCAGATCGGCAACCTGGTCGCGAACACAGTTGCACTCATGGCGCAGAAACGACGCCTGTTTGCCATGCGCGACGTTATCAGGGATTACCTGCGAATTCTCGCCGTTCGACGCGGCGAAACAACGGCCGAAGTCATATCGGCCCGCGCGTTGCGCGACGATGAACTGAGCCTGTTGCGTCAGGAGCTCAGGAATCTGATAAAGCGTGACGTCATGCTGGAGACTCATGTCGACGCGAATTTGCTGGGCGGCCTTGTCGTACGGGTCGGTTCACAGATGTTCGACAGCAGCCTCCGCAACAAACTACAAAGACTCGAGCTCGCCATGAAAGGAATCGGCTGATGGATATCCGTGCCGCCGAAATTTCCTCCATCATCAAGGAACAGATTGCCAGTTTCGGTACCGAGGCTGAAGTATCCGAAGTCGGGCGCGTGCTTTCTGTCGGTGACGGAATCGCCCGTGTTTACGGCCTCGACAACGTACAGGCCGGTGAAATGGTCGAGTTTCCCGGAGGAATCCAGGGAATGGCGCTCAACCTCGAATCCGACAACGTTGGTGTGGTCATTTTCGGAAGCGACCGCGAGATTCTCGAGGGCGATACGGTCAAGCGTACCGGTTCGATCGTTGACGTGCCGGTCGGGAAAGGGCTTCTCGGTCGTGTTGTCGATGCGCTTGGAACACCGATTGACGGAAAGGGACCGGTCGAACACGACGAACGGCGCCGGATCGAAACCAAGGCACCCGGCATCATCCCGCGTCGTTCGGTCAATGAGCCGATGCAGACGGGCCTCAAGGCGCTCGATGCGCTCGTCCCGATCGGGCGTGGCCAGCGCGAGCTGATCATCGGAGACAGACAGACTGGCAAGACCGCCGTCGCGATTGATACGATCATCAACCAGAAACAGAACTGGGAATCGGGCGACGAAACGAAGCGCCTCTATTGCATTTATGTCGCCATTGGTCAGAAGCGCTCGACGGTAGCCCAGATCGTCAAGTCCCTGGAGGACAACGGCGCGATGGAATACACGACGATTGTCGCGGCAACGGCGTCGGATCCGGCGCCCATGCAGTTCCTGGCGCCGTACAGTGGATGTGCCATCGGAGAATACTACCGCGACAATGGCATGCATGCGCTCGTGATCTACGATGATCTCTCGAAGCAGGCTGTTTCGTATCGCCAGGTTTCTCTCCTGCTCCGCAGGCCCCCGGGACGCGAGGCATATCCCGGCGACGTCTTCTATCTGCATTCACGTCTGCTTGAACGGGCGGCCAAGATGAACGACGAGTTTGGCGGCGGTTCGCTGACCGCGTTGCCGGTCGTCGAGACACAGGCGTCCGATGTTTCGGCCTATATCCCGACGAATGTGATCTCGATCACGGATGGTCAGATCTTCCTCGAGTCCGAACTGTTTTATCAGGGCATACGTCCGGCGATCAATGTCGGCATTTCGGTCTCCCGCGTGGGTTCGGCCGCGCAGACTAAGGCCATGCGCAAGGTTGCGGGTTCAATCAAGCTCGAACTGGCACAGTACCGCGAGATGGCAGCGTTCGCCCAGTTCGCCTCCGACCTCGACGCCGCGACGCAGCGTTTGCTGGCGCGCGGTGAACGATTGACGGAAGTTCTCAAGCAGGGGCAGTACGAGCCGATGTCTGTTGAGGAGCAGGTCGTATCGATCTTCGCTGGGGTGAACGGATTTCTCGATGGAATAGCGCCGTCCGCAGTCACGCGGTACGAAGAACGGATGCTCGACGCCGTGCGTGACAAGGGTACGGACATTCTTGCGGACATTCGCGAGAGCGGTGTGCTCACGGACGAAACGGCAGCCAGACTCAAGGCGTTCCTTGAGGAATTCACGGCGTCGTTCACCGGTTGACCCAGGGTCTGGTTGACGGGATCAGTTCATGGCGAACCTGAAGGCACTGCGAACGCGGATCAACAGCGTCCGTTCAACGCGCAAGATCACAAGCGCGATGAAGATGGTTGCTGCAGCGAAGCTCCGTCATGCCCAGGAATCGGCTGAAGCGGCCCGGCCATACGCGGAACGGATGGCGCGCATGATGGCATCGCTGGCCGGTGCCTTTGCCGGACGCGAGGATGCCCCGCCGCTGCTGGTCGGTCGTTCGCAACAGAAGGTTCATCTGTATGTCGTCGTGACATCGGACCGCGGGCTGTGCGGCGGCTTCAATACATCGGTCGTCCGGGCGGTTCGCGAACGCATCAGGAAGGCACACGATCAGGGGAATACGGTGAAGCTCCTCTGTGTCGGTCGCAAGGGCAGCGACATGCTGCGCCGGGATTACGGGGATCTCGTGGTAGACACGATGACGGGATTCGATCGCGGTTTGTCGTTCAGGACTGCAGCGGACATCGCCAAACGCGTCACCGACATGTTCGAAAACGATGAATTTGACGTCAGTTCAATCGTCTTCAATCGCTTCCAGTCGGTCATGACGCAAATCGTGACCTGGCAAAATCTTGTACCGGCTGCTGTGGAAAGTGACGACGACGATCCCGATGATCTTGGCGGTGCGGTCTATATCTTTGAACCCGACGAGGTTGAAATTCTCGAGAAGCTGTTGCCGCAGAACGCGGGCGTTCAGGTATTTCGCAGTCTTCTGGAGAGCCAGGCATCAGAGCATGCGGCGCGCATGACGGCGATGGACAATGCGACGCGTAACGCGGGTGACATGATCGATCGCCTCAATCTCGTCTACAACCGGACCCGTCAGGCGGCGATCACGACAGAAATCACCGAAATCGTTTCAGGCGCTGAAGCGCTGTAGGAATGCCGGAACAGGCAGGAGAACTATCCATGACCATGACCACCAATGCCTCAGGTCAGATCAGCCAGATACTCGGTGCGGTGATCGACGTGCAGTTCGACGGTGATCTGCCGAACATCATGAATGCGCTGGAGACGACCAACCAGGGCAAGCGCCTGGTTCTGGAAGTCGCCCAGCATCTCGGCGAGAACACGGTGCGCACGATCGCCATGGATGCAACAGAAGGTCTTGTGCGCGGACAACAGGTACGCGACACCGGTGCTGCGATCTCCGTTCCGGTCGGACCCGAAACACTGGGCCGCATTCTGAATGTGGTTGGCGAACCGATTGACGAGCGCGGACCGGTCTCGGCGGAAAAGTCCCTGCCCATCCATCGTGAAGCGCCGGTCCTGACGGATCAGTCGACAGAAGCAGAGGTCCTTGTTACCGGCATCAAGGTGATTGACCTGCTTGAGCCGTACGTCAAGGGCGGAAAGATCGGCCTGTTTGGCGGCGCGGGTGTCGGCAAGACCGTCATAATCATGGAACTCATCAACAATATCGCGAAGGCGCACGGCGGATACTCGGTCTTCGCGGGCGTTGGTGAACGGACACGCGAGGGCAACGACCTCTACCATGAGATGATCGAGTCCGGGGTTATTGATCTCGAGGGCGGCAATTCAAAGGCTGCACTGGTGTACGGACAGATGAATGAACCGCCGGGTGCGCGCGCACGGGTCGGTTTGTCCGGTCTGACCCTTGCCGAGTATTTCAGGGACTCGGAAGGGCAGGACGTTCTGCTTTTCATCGACAACATTTTCCGCTTCACGCAGGCTGGTTCCGAAGTTTCGGCGCTGCTTGGCCGCATTCCTTCGGCCGTGGGATACCAGCCAACCCTGGCGACGGAGATGGGCAACCTTCAGGAACGGATTACCTCGACCACCAAGGGATCCATCACCTCCGTGCAGGCGATTTATGTCCCAGCGGATGACCTGACGGATCCGGCGCCCGCGACTTCGTTTGCCCACCTCGACGCCACGACCGTGCTTTCACGCCAGATCGCGGAGCTGGGTATCTATCCGGCGGTCGACCCGCTCGACTCCACATCGCGCATTCTCGATCCGCGTGTCCTTGGCGACGAACATTATCAGGTTGCAAGGTCGGTGCAGGAAGTCCTGCAACGATACAAGTCGCTGCAGGACATCATCGCGATTCTCGGCATGGATGAGCTTTCGGAAGAGGACAAGCTTGTCGTTGCACGGGCACGCAAGATCCAGCGTTTCCTCAGCCAGCCATTCCATGTCGCCGAGGTGTTCACCGGTTCTCCGGGGGTCTTCGTCGAACTTGCGGACACGATCAAGGGGTTCAAGGCCATCGTCGAGGGCGCGTACGACGATCTTCCCGAGCAGGCGTTCTACATGGTTTCCGACATCGATTCGGCGATCGCCAAGGCCAAGCGCATGGCTGCAGAACTGGCCTGATTCCGGTTCGGGAGCGCGTCAAGACATGGCTGATAAGGTCAATTTTGAACTCGTCTCGCCGGAGCGTGTGCTCGTGTCGAGCGAATTCGACATGGTTGTCATTCCCGGCGGCGATGGCGATTTCGGCGTGTTGCCGGATCATTCCCCGGTGATCTCGACAATTCGGGCGGGTGTCATCGATATCCATGACGGCGGTTCTGTCGCGCACCGCGTGTTTGTCTCGGGTGGTTTCGCCGAGGTGTTGCCAAACCGCTGCACGGTGCTCGCGGAGGATGCATCAATGGTCGATGACCTGGACAGCGAAACCATTTCTGCGGAAATCAGGGAATGCGAACTCGATCTGCGGGATGCCGAGACTGACGATGTACGCCAGCAGGCCGAAAGGCGGCTTGTGGTCCTGCGTGCCATGATGGATGCCGCGTCCTGAACTGACGGGTCCTGCGTTCGCACACGTCCTGGCATTCCGTTACCATGTGCATACCGAACGGCATGTTCGGCAAACATGACCGGGAAGACGCCGCCACATCATGAATTGTGACATTGGTCTCGTGAGACCGATAACGGAGGTCCGGGATCTCTGGATCCCGGTGAGCGGCGGACGTCGGCTCGCCGCACGCATGTGGCTGCCTGATGATGCTGAAGACCGACCGGTTGCGGCAATTATCGAAGCCATACCTTATCGGCGGCTTGACGGAACGGTCGAACTCGACGTGCGAACGCATCCGTGGTGGGCGGCGCGCGGTTTTGCGTGCATTCGACTGGATCTTGCAGGGTCCGGCGATTCCGACGGCATTCTGCTCGATGAATATCTGGAGTCGGAACAGGACGATGTCTGTGAGGTCCTGGCATGGATTGCCGCGCAGTCGTGGTGCAGCGGCGCCACGGGAATGATCGGTATCTCCTGGGGTGGCTTTGCGGCATTGCAGGTTGCAGCACGTCAACCGCCGTCGCTGCGGGCGATCGTGACATGTTGTTCCACCGACGACCGGTACAATGATGACGTTCATTTCATGGGCGGGTGCCTGCTGACTGACAATATCAGCTGGGGTGGCGGGCTTTTTTCGTGCGTATCACGGTGGCCGGATCCGCTTGTTGTCGGTGACTCCTGGCGCACGACCTGGCTTGAACGCCTGAACGAGACGGACTGTTCGCTGATCGACTGGATGCATCATCAAAGTCGAGACGCATTCTGGGAACATGGTTCAGTCTGCCAGAACTACGATGCCATCGACGTTCCTGTCTATTGCGTTGGCGGCTGGACAGACGGGTATTCCAACGCGCTGCTTCGCATGATGGAGCATCTCAATGTTCCGCGGCGTGCGCTGATCGGTCCATGGACACATGTCTATCCCCACTTCGGTAACCCCGGCGACCCGATCGGATTTCTCCAGGACGGCTTGCGCTGGTGGAAACGGTGGCTTGACGACGCGGAAAACGGGATTGAATCGGAACCTGGATTGTCTCTCTGGATGCAAGAGGATCTGCGTGCCGATCCGATGACACCGGCTGTCTCCGGCGGATGGATCAGTGAACACGCCTGGCCTGCAGCGTGCGAACCCGCGGTCCTTTACCTTGGCGCACGCAGCCTTGAAGCAGAACCCTGCGCCGGCCCGGTTTTTCAGCACCGTTCCCTGTTGTCATGCGGTATGGCAGGTGGCGAGTGGTGTCCGCGCGACGGTGGCGGAACGGGCGCCGAGTTTCAGTCGGATCAGCGTATTGATGACATGCATGCGCTGTGTTTTGACAGTGTGCCGCTGGACGACCAGATGACGATCCTTGGTGCGCCGGAAGTCGTGCTTCGGCTGTCCGTTGATCGACCACAGGCGCTTGTCGCCGTGCGATTGAACGAAGTAACACCGGACGGACGTTCAACACGGGTGACGTTCGGTCTTCTGAACCTCTCTCACAGGTTCGGAAACGCAACACCGACGCACATGACGCCAGACCGCGTGGAGACGGTGACCGTCAGGCTGAACGATACGGCGTACCGGTTTTCTCCCGGCAACCGTATCAGGCTGGCGATATCGACAAGCTACTGGCCCATGGTGTGGCCGTCGCCCGAGCCGGCGACGCTCACGCTTGTCTGCGAAGGTTCCGTTGTGGTCATGCCCAACTATCCGGGCCCACCTTCGGATGCTGTTCCGCCGGTCTTTGCCGAACCGGATCTGGCGCCACCCCATCCCGTCGACGTTCTGGAAACGGGTTTCAGTGACCTCGATCTCGTGCGTGACATGTCGGACAATACGGTGGTGTTGCATCGCCGAGAGAGTTCCGGGAGGCGCCGTCTCGCGGATCTGGACCTCGTTGTGTGCAAGGAGACCGAGGAAGTGTTCTCGATCGGCGAGGACGATCCGGTCACGGCCAGCATGACGACTGCGCGCGTTGTACGCGGTGAACGTGGTGACTGGCGGCCGCGTACGGAAACCGGGATCGCATTCAGTTGTGACAGGGACAATTTCCGGATCACCGCAAGTCTGGACGCGTTCGAGGGTGAGAGACAGGTCTGCAAACGCCGATGGGACGAGAAGATCCCGCGCGACCACATGTGATGGTGCGCGACCGTCGATACGATGTGCTATTCGAACCGGTCAGGATCGGACCGGTTGTCGCCAGGAACAGGTTCTATCAGGTACCGCATTGTACCGGCATGGGCTACGAAAGGCCCGCAATGCATGCGGCAATGCGTGGAATCAAGGCGGAAGGCGGCTGGGGTGTTGTCTGCACCGAATACACGTCCATTCATCCGACGAGCGATGATGCGGGATTTCCCAGTTGCAGCCTCTGGGACGAGGACGATGTCCGGACCATGTCCGTTGTCGCCGATGCAATTCATGAACACGGGGCGCTTGCGGGAACGCAACTGTGGCACGGTGGTCTCTATTCGGGTACCCGACTGACCCGCGAGCTTCCGATTGCGCCGACAACACGGCCCATCGGATATTTCTCACCGCTGCATGCGCGTGCCATGGATCTTGATGACATACGCCAGTTACGGCGCTGGCAGGTTGATGCCGCGCGTCGCGCGCAACGCGCAGGATTTGATATCGTCTATGTCTATGCGGGTCACGCCTATCTGCCGGCGCAGTTTCTCAGCAGGCGGTTCAATCACCGGAGTGACGCGTACGGTGGATCGCTCGAGAACCGTGTCCGCCTTGTTCGCGAAATGATCGAGGAGACCATCGAAGCCGTCGGACATCGCTGCGCTGTTGCCATCCGGTTTTCAATTGATGAACTGGCGGGTGCTTCAGGTCTGACCAGTGCAGACGAAGGACGCGACATTGTTGCGCTGCTGGCTGACCATCCGGATCTCTGGGATGTCAACGTTGCGGATTACCGGTCGGATTCCGGCAGTGCACGTTTCTTTGAGGAAGGGTTTCAGGAAGAACATCAGAAGTGGGTGAAGCCGCTCACGTCAAAACCGGTTGTCGGCGTTGGCAGGTTTACCAGCCCAGATGCCATGGTACGCCAGGTCCGGCGCGGCATTCTCGATCTGATCGGCGCCGCCCGCCCGTCAATTGCCGATCCCTTCTTGCCCCACAAGGTGGAAACGGGTCGGATCGATGACATCCGGGAATGCATCGGTTGCAACATCTGCCGGGCGTGGTTCAAGGCGCATGTCCCGATCCGTTGCACCCAGAATCCGACAATGGGTGAGGAGTGGCGCAGAAACTGGCATCCAGAGACGATTGCACAGCGGGCCAGCGCGGATCGCGTCCTTGTCGTCGGCGCTGGTCCGGCAGGACTGGAAGCGGCGCGGGCGCTGGGTCAACGCGGTTACGAGGTCACGATTGCGGAGCGAGAACGCGAACCAGGCGGTCATGTTCGACATCTGGCGCGTCTTCCCGGGCTTGCATCGGTCAGACGCGTCATTGACTGGCGACTCGGTCAGATCAGAAAGATGCCGCAGGTTGACCTGTTTCTTGAAAGCAATCTTTCAGCAGCAGACGCCGTCGAATTTGGTGCAGAACATGTGATCGCAGCGACCGGATGCACATGGGTGCGAGACGGAACCGGGCGTACACACACTGAACCGATACCGGGTGCGCGCCGTTCGCACGTCCTGGCAGCCGATGACCTGTTCGACGGCGTACTCCGTACACTGCAGGGTCCCGTCGTGATTTATGATGATGATCACTATGTCGTTGCAAGTGCGCTCGCTGAAAGGCTGATCACCGAAGGTCTGGATGTCATGATCGCCACGCCCGCACCCGAGGTTGCGTTATGGACCAAGGAAACCGACGAGCACCATTTGCTGATTCCGCATCTGCATGCACTTGGTACACGGATACTGCCCCTGCATCGGCTGGAGTGCATTCGTGACGAGGACCTGATCATGCGTCAGGTGCAGTCCGGGACCGAAACACATATTGCGTGCCGTACATTGATCCTCGTGACATCACGCAAACCCGAGGACAGTCTTGTCAGGGGCATCAATGAAGTGGCGTCCCTTCGTGATGGGCAGAATCGTCCTGCGGTGCATGCGATCGGTGACTGTGTGGCGCCCGGTTTTGTTGCAGATGCCGTCTATGCCGGTCATCGATTTGCACGAGAGTTTCAGTCGCCCCCGGATGGTCCGGCAGTCTTGCGGGAACGGGTGGTGCTCGGGGCAGTCGCATGAACGAACGCCGATCAAGGCGGCGCGGACGAACGAAGACGACCGATGCGGTGAAGCAACTTCCGTGGGCGCGCCTCGTCAATCCCTACCAGCCGCTGGAGATACTCTCCGACGATCAGGTGGACGCCATTCACCGCACGTCCTTGCGCGTTCTAGCCGAACTCGGAATCGAGTTTCTGTCGCCGCAGTCGCGGGACATCCTGCGCGCCGCAGGCGCCGATGTCAGCAATGACAGTGATCTGGTGCGCTTCGACCCGGACCTTGTCATGGAACTGGTCGCACACGCACCGGCGTCGTTTACCCTGACACCACGAAATCCCGCGCGCGCCGTTGTTTTCGGACATGCGCATGTTGCCTTCAATTCGGTTGGTGGTCCGCCCAATGCGAGTGACCTTGATGGCGGGCGGCGGCAGGGCACCTTCAGGGATTTCGAGAACTTCATCCGACTGACACAGAGTCTGAACATCCTTCATCTCTGTGGCGGTGTCCCCATTGCACCGATTGATCTGGATCCCGAAACGCGGCATCTCGACTGCGTTCGCGCCATTCTGACACTTTCCGACAAGGTCTGGCATGCAACCGGTCTGGGACGGGTGCGTGTGTCCGATGCCATCGAGATGTTGTGCATTGTCCGCGGCAGGACGCGTGACGAAATTTCCAGGGAACCGGGTTTATTCACGACCATCAATGTCAACTCGCCGCGGCGGATCGATGGACCCATGCTGGACGGCCTGACGGAGGCGTCGCGCAACGGTCAGGCAGTATCTCTCACGCCATTCACGCTCGCGGGCGCAATGAGCCCGGCGAGCATCCCGGGTGCACTGGTACAGCAGAATGCCGAGGCGTTGGCCGGGATTGCCTATTCTCAGGCGGTCAATCCGGGGGCGCCGGTGTTCTATGGTGGGTTCACGAGCAACGTCGACATGCGAACGGGTGCGCCGGCATTTGGAACGCCGGAATACACACAGGCGAGTCTTGTTGGTGGTCAGCTCGCCCGCAAGTACCGGCTGCCGTACCGCTCAAGCAACACCAATGCGTCGAATGTCGTCGATGCGCAGGCGGCCTATGAATCCCAGATGTCCATCTGGGGTGCGGTGATGGGTCATGCGAATCTCGTGCACCACGGTGCGGGCTGGCTCGAAGGCGGACTCACGGCGAGTTTCGAGAAGGCGGTTCTGGATGCGGAAATGCTGCAGATGATTGCGTACTTCCTGAGACCGCTCGAGATTTCCGAGGAGAACCTGGCATATGATGCGATAGCCGAGGTGCAGCCAGGCGGCCATTTCTTCGGTGCACAACACACCCTGGCGCATTACCGGGACGCGTTCTACGATCCCATGCTTTCGGATTGGCGAAACTTCGAAACCTGGCAGGAGGATGGTGAACTGACGGCAACGGAACGGGCGAATACAGTCTGGAAGGCGCTTCTCAGGAATTTCGAGCCACCGCCGCTGGACCCGTCCATCGTCGAGGCACTCGATGCGTTCATCGCGCGCAGAAAGGAAGAGACTGCATGACATCGAACGGGATGCTTGATCCCTCCCGCTTTGCAGCGGTGCGCAAGCCACTGCTCGAAGCCGAAACGCTGCCGCCCGATTGCTACACGTCAGCGGAGTTCTTTGATCGTGAGATCGAGACAGTTTTCCGCCGATCATGGAACTTTCTCGGGCGCGCGGACCGTATTCCCTCGACGGGTGACTATTTTGCACTCGATTTTGCGGGTGTGCCGATTGTTGTGGTCCGGGGTTACGACAACAAGGTGCGCGCTTTTGCCAATACATGCCGGCACCGGGGTGCACGGGTCATGCAGGGTGAAGGGCATTGCCGTGTTTTCAGCTGCCCCTACCACGCCTGGACGTATGCCATCGATGACGGTCGTCTGATCGGTGCAATGGAGATGGACGAGACGGTCGGTTTTGACAAGCGCGACTACGGACTTGTCCCGCTGCGTCTTGAGACCTGGGCGGGGTTCATGTTCGTGAACTTTGATACGGAGTCTGAAAGTCTCGAATCCTGGCTCGGCGACCTGCCGGAGGTGCTGGCGCCCTACAGTCTTGAGAACATGGTCACAACCAGGCGCGTGACGTACGATCTGGCATGTAACTGGAAGATCTATGTCGAAAACGCGATGGAAAGTTATCACGTCCCGACGGTCCACCAGCAGTCGATCCAGAAGCAGAAGCGCGATCACAATCCACCCATCGACGCCAACGGCGCGTATTGCGGCCTGTTCACACGCCACACCGGATCGCGTGCCCTGCTACCCGGTGCAAGGGGATTCCCCTATATCTCGACACTGGAAGGAAACGCGGCAGAGGGCACCTATTACATTCTGCTCTATCCATCGACGATGTTCGGCCTCACATTCGACTGCATGTGGTGGCTTGAACTTCATCCGCAAAGCGCGTCGCGCACCCGGCTGACTGTCGGTTCCTGTTTCCCTGACGAGACCACGCGGCGCGATGATTTTCCCGAACTTGTCGGGCATTACTATGAGCGATGGAACAAGTCGATTGTCGAGGACAACGATGTATCGAACCTCCAGCAGGAGGGACTTTCATCGCCGTTTGTCAGACCCGGCCGTTTCAGCTACATGGAACCGCTTGTGCACGAGATCGACAACTGGGTACTGGACCGTGTACTCGCGTCCTGACGGTTCACACCGGCAAGCCGACGCCATCATCTGCAGATCTTCGATGGCGATCATACGAAAAGCAGCCGCATGCTGATGCGCGGTGACGCGTACGTCGAGTCCATCAGGGACGGGCGCGAAGTCTGGATTGATGGTGAACGCGTCAAGGATGTCGCGACACATCCCGCGTTTCAACCCATGGTTGAGGTGCGTCGACAGGTCTACGACATGGCATGGGACGATCGTTTTCGTGCGTGCATGACAGTGACCGAAGAAGACGGTGAACCCTGTTCGATTACCGCGAAGCCGCCCGTGACGGTTGCGGACTTGCGTGCGAAGCGGTGCTGGGTGGATTGTGTACTTTCAGAAATCGGTGGCGTGGTCTTTCGTATCGGTGACGAGACGATTGGAGCGGTCTGGTCGATGCTGGATTGTCGCGATGCGCTTGATCCGCAGTTTGTGGCGAATGTGGAACGCCACATTGATCAGGCATACCGGGAAGATCGCTTCACGGTTTCCGGCAACACCGATCCCAAGGGAGACCGTAACCGGCATCCGTCAGAACAGGATCCGGACATGTTGCTGCATGTCGTGCGGGAGACAGATTCGGGAATCGTTGTGCGCGGTGCGAAGTACGAGACAGCTGCGGCCTATGCCCATCAGGCATTCGTCAAACCGACGGCGGCAGACTGGGGTCGCCCCGGTATGGAGGACTATGCACTGGCATTCATATGCTCGCTCGGCGCGCCCGGTTTGCGTCACATCTGCCGTGCAAGCCATATTCGCGGCCGGACAGCAGACGACTACCCGTCAAGTGTTCGTTTTGACGAGATCGATACCCTGCTCGTCTTTGATGACGTGCACGTACCCTGGGAGAACGTGTTTTTCTACAGGGATACGGACACAGCGCAGCGGACCCGGGAGACACTGCATCGTTACAGCGCACTGCCGTTCGTCATCCGGATCATTCATCTTGCGGACCTTCTGATCGGTGCTGCAGTCTTCAACGCGGAACAGACTGGTCTGGAACGCAATCCGGCGGTCCGGGAGAAACTGGCAGAACTTGCGGCGTGGCGACAGGGTCTTCATGCCGGTGTCTTTACCGCCATTGAACAAGCGCTCCCGTCGCCGGGCGGTTTCATGATGCCGCATCCATCAACTCTCTACGCGACCCGAATTCATGCCTGCCGGAACCTGCCGAAGATGATTCACCTGGTGCGTGAACTGGTCGGCGGACAGATCAGCGTGACCCCCGATCACGCGGCATTCGCGGCATCCGGCACGGCGTCATGGATGCAGAAATTCTATTCGCTGAACGCGCGTTGGCAGGCTGACGACAGGCGACGGTTGCTCGCCTTCGCCCGTGATCTGGTGAATTCCGATCACGCATGCCACCGTTTGACTTTCGCACTGTTTGCCCAGTCCCCGCCGTTCGCGCATCTTGCCGCCGAGTTCCAGACCTTCGACTTCGACAGTCCGAAGCGAAAGGTGAAGGACGCGGCCGGTCTGTCTGATCGCGTACTGGCAAAAGATACTGCAATGTGAGTTCCTGCATGCGGAACGATACAGCCCATGCCTTCACACGAGCGTCTTGAAGTCTTTGACACCGATACCTGGTATCGCGGCCAGCAGAAGCTTGGCAGCGAGTTTTCGAAGATCGTTTGCGCAAAGAACTGGCTGGCCATTCGCGGGCAGACCGGGCACGACCTCAACGGAGAATTTCATGGCAGGGGAGATCCTGCAGCGCAAACCCGTCAGGCCCTGCGGAATCTGAAACATCTCCTGGATCTGGCGGGTGCGGAGTTCAGTGATATCTGCAAGATCAAGGTCTGGGTCAGGGATCGTGCGTTCATCACGCCCGTACACGAGGCGCTTGCACATGAACTTGCGGGGATTCACATCGTGATGAACACGGTTGTGGTTGCTGCATTTGCGCGACCGTGGATGGACATGGAAATCGACGTATACGCCGTCATCGAATCCGGTTGAATTGCTTGCCGACCGGATCAATCGGATGTCACAAGGTGCGCTTCGAGACTGGCGCGGAGATCGTCGGGTAGCGGGACTTTCTGACGCAGTTTCAGATCGAAATGAACGGTTGTGCAGCGGCCGCGCGACGTGATGCGGCCTGTATTCACATTGCGCATCCGTGAGACATACGTGAACGATGTTGAACCGATACGTTCGATACCGCATTCGATGAGAACGGGGTCGTTGACGACCATTTCGTCAAGAAACTCCAGTTCCACCCGCACGTCGACAAAACCGCGATTTTCACGATCAAGTCTTTGGCGCTGCGCACCCATGCGCTGGATCATCTGCCAACCGGCCTGATCGAACTTGGCGTAATATTGCACTGTGTTCATGTGACCCTGATGGTCACAATCGCTCATCGTGACCATCGAGCGATGCGTTTCGATCCAGTTTTCCATGCCTGTCGGGTTACAACGGGGTCCGACAGGATTCAACCCTGATGCGGGTTGACTCTCTTTCGTTCAATCGCTCCACCAGAAGGCGTCGAGGGTTCCAAAACACGGCAGTAAGTGATATGTCAGCCAAGCCTTCTCCAGGAGCGAAACACAAGCGCCAACGGGCTCTGACTCGTGACGGGCGCCGATGACCGGATTTTCTGTTTCGTGCCACGGTCCGATATTCCCGACAGTCCAGAAAAGAGTGATGACGTCATATGTCAAAAAAGAATTTCAAGCTGAAACCCGGCGACTTTGTCGTATATCCGACGCACGGCGTCGGAACCGTCCGGGCGATCGAGGAACTCGACATCAGCGGCACGAGCCTTGACATGGTGGTTGTGAACTTCGAACAGGACAAGATGGTGCTTCGTGTGCCCATCGAAAGGCTTGAAACATCCGGCATCCGGAAACTCTCGTCCAGGGATCATATGCAGAACGCGTTGACGACTCTCAAGGGCAAGGCGCGGGTGAAACGAACCATGTGGAGTCGGCGCGCGCAGGAATACGAGGCGAAGATAAATTCCGGCGATCCGGTTTCCATCGCTGAAGTGGTCCGCGACCTGCATGTCCGGGTTGGTCAGTCGGACCAGTCCTACAGTGAGCGCCAGCTTTACGAAATGGCATTCGATCGTCTGTCACGCGAACTTGCAGCCGTTGAAGGGCTGGAGCAAACACAGGCGGCCACACAGATTGAAAACAAACTGCAGCCATCCTGATCCCCTTGTTGGTCGAAAGCAGTGTTGAACCGGGTATCGACATCCGTTTGCACAGCTTGACAATCCATTCGAGAAGATGTGGTTACGGAAGCCATGCTTGACCCGTCGAAATTCGCGCTGTTCTCCAGCTGGCGCCGCGTTTGGGCGATTGGATCCATCCATGGCGACGGCGAGAAACTCGCGGAGCTTCGACGCCGCATCGTCTATAAGTTCGGTTATCGGGACCGGGCCGTATTCCTTGGCAACTATCTGGGCGCTGGTGGCGCCATTATCCGGACACTGGACGAACTTCTGGCACTTCGCAGTGAACTTCTTTCGTTTCCCGGCATGGAGGCCGGGGATGTCGTGATGCTGCGTGGCAACCAGGAGGAGATGTGGCACAAACTCCTGCAATTGCAGTTCGCATTCGATCCGAGAGTGGTTCTTGACTGGATGGTCGATCGCGGAATCGATGAAACGATCCGGTCCTATGGCAGCACGACGCAGGATGGGATCGACGCCATCCATGGCGGAACACACGCTATCTCGCGCTGGACCTCCACGTTGCGCCGCGCAATGGAACATCATCCAGGTCATACGGACGTCTTGAATAATCTCAAGCGTGCCTGCGTGACCGACAACGGTGCGCTGCTGTTCGTTCATTGCGGACTCGACCCGGAAAGACCGCTCGAGGCACAAAGCGACGATTTCTGGTGGAATCACCGCGCACTTGCCTCAATGAGCGAACGATATCTCGAATTCAGCACTGTGGTCCGCGGATTTGATCCGGACGATCGCGGGTTTGAGGACGGTGTTTTCCGGATGACTCTGGACGGTGGGTGCGGTCGGGGCGGCGACCTGATAGCCGCCTGTTTCGACAGGGAAGGCCAGATCGTCGACATGATCCGTATCTGACAAGATGCCTGTTTCACAAGAGGTACGTAGATGGACAGAAACCTGAAAATTGACGGCGATCGCCTGTGGCAATCGATCATGGAGATGGCCGAGATCGCCGCGACTGAAAAGGGTGGCAACTGTCGGCTTGCGCTGACCGACGATGACCGGGAAGGACGCGACCTTTTTGTATCCTGGTGCCAGGAAGCCGGCATGACCTGCACGGTCGACCAGATGGGCAACATATTCGCCCGCAGACCGGGCAAGGTCCCCGATGCGCTGCCTGTTTCGACCGGCAGCCATCTTGATACACAACCGACCGGCGGCAAGTTCGATGGTGTCTTCGGTGTGCTGGCGGGTCTCGAGATCGTCAGGACCCTGAATGATGCCGGGGTCGAAACTGACCGGCCCATCGAGGTTATCTGCTGGACAAACGAGGAAGGCGCGAGGTTCCCACCCGCCATGATCGGGTCGGGTGTGTTCTGCGGTGAAATTCCGATGGCGCATGCCTATGCGCAAACGGATCACGAAGGCAAGACATTTGGCGATGAGCTGGCCCGCATCGGGTACCTCGGCGAAGAGGAACCCGGAGGGCATGCGCTCGGGTATCACTTTGAGGCACACATTGAACAGGGACCGATTCTCGAAGCGAAAGACAAGACAATCGGGGTTGTCAGTGGCGTACAGGGCGTACGCTGGCTGAATGTCGTGATCAACGGAATGGAGGCGCATGCGGGACCGACTCCGATGGAACTGCGCCGGGACGCGTTGGTTGCCGCTGCGGAACTGGTACTGAAGATCAACGAGGCAGCGCTCGCCGAAGCGCCGCACGGGCGTGCAACAACGAAGATTGACAGTTGTCTTCCTGCCGGGACCCGAAACACGATTGCCGGCAATGTGAACCTGACTGTCGACATGCGCCATCCGGATCTGGTGGCGCTTGATCGTCAGTTAGACAGCCTGCGCAAGGATGCCGCGGAGATTGCCGCAAAACGCAACGTCGAGATTGACGTTGACGAGATATGGCTCTCGCCACCGGTTGCCTTCGATGAATCCTGCGTGGATGCCGTGCGCCGCGGTGCCGAGCTGATGGGTTACGGGCACATGGACATGATTTCAGGCGCGGGACACGATGCCGTCTATGTCAGCAAGGTTGCCCCGACCGGGATGATATTCGTGCCGTGTGAAGACGGTATCAGTCACAACGAATCAGAGAGTGCAGAACCCGCTGATCTTGAAGCGGGATGCAATGTTCTCCTGCACGCCATGCTGGACCGTGCGGAAGGAACCGGCTGAAGGTTCGTGTGCTCTCTAGCCTGATTGGTGATCCGTTGGTAACGATCATCTCGGCTGTCGCATCGGACTGCTGCCGTTCACCTTGTAACGTTCGATAAGATCCCGGCTCGGAACAGGTAATGCACCGACAGGCTCAGACCCTGCATCCGGCGTTTCGTCTGCGCTTTTGCGAGACCGGCGCACGGCTACCGTCGCTGCCTGCGCTGATGCCGGTTTCCACGGTACCAAGGTCTGTCTGACGCCAGGCGAGGTCGACGCAACAGCGGCCCTGCATGGCAGGTGAGGATCAGGACGAAATGATCGGCAAGGTGACGTCAGGTTCGTTGACCGGATTCAGCCATTGCCAGGGTTGGGACTGAAGTGTTCGGTCTTGTCGGCCACGTCACGCCAGGCGTCAGAGTCGGGCAAGGGATCCTTTTGTCGCGTGATGTTCGGCCATTCGTCAGCATACTTCTGATTGATCTCGAGCCAGTGCTCAAGACCGGAATCGGTATCTGGTTTGATCGCGTCCAGCGGACACTCGGGTTCACAGACACCGCAATCGATGCATTCTTCCGGGTGGATCACGAGCATGTTCTCACCCTCGTAGAAACAATCGACGGGACAGACCTCGACGCAATCGGTCAACTTGCATTTGATGCAGGAATCTACAACGACATATGTCATGGAATTCCTCGGTAAAGGTTAAATACTGGTGACGTCTGGTTTACCAACCGGGATCTGGACGACCGGTTCATCGAATTCGGGCGGCTGCCCTGACGCATACTGCTTATGTCGCTATTCCCTGGATTATTTCAAGACCGTTACACGGCACGGAGATTGAATTCCGTCATTGTGACGTCAGTATCTTTTGTGCGCGTCTGCGTGCCATGGCCCTGTCGCGATCATCAACATGGAGAAGACCGGCAATGCGACGGACGAGTGAGTCCTCCCAGGCATGCAACTCACCGTCTGCAAGCACGACCTGCCACAGCATTTCCATCATCAGGACTCTTTCGGCGTGGTCATATTCCGACTTGAGTACACGGGTGAACCGGTTCCAGTCGACGGCGTTCGTGGCAATTGCATGCGCCCTTTCAAGCAGGTCCCTTGCGTCGTTCGATTCGAGACCGAAGTTCTTTTCCAGTACTGCGATGATCTGCGTGGTTTCGCTTTCATCCACGTGTCCGTCAATAAGTGCGGCTTCCGCAAGGACACAGGCTGCCGCGAGACGCAGTTCGGTCACGGGGTCTTCGGCAACAGTTTCCGAACTTTCGGAAAATCCGAACATCTTGATGAAGCGGGTAATCATGAGACATTCATGACAGACCAAGGCATTCGGGGTCAACTGTCGGAAGAGTGAACCGTGTTCAGGTATCGTTGACGATCACGCATTCGAGGGTCGTTTTCTTGTCAGTGGCGACTGCGCCTGTTTTCTGCATGGCAAGCGGAGACGCGATGATGTCACGGGTTTATGCATCGCCACTGCGCCGAACGATGCCTATGATATGCGCCTCAAGTGATCCGGAAACCAGGTCGTGAGGGATATGGAGACAGTGAACACAACCGCCAGAACTTCTGCCGATATTCTTGCCGGCCTGCTGACGTCCAGTGACAGTCTCGGGGTCTCTCCCACCGGTGACCTCATGATCGAGGGTGTCGGCGTGCGGGATCTCCTGTCCCGGTTCGGTTCGCCGCTCTTTGTCCTTTCGGATGCAACATTGCGGTCGAATTACCGACGTATTCGTGCTGCGTTCGAGTCCGCATGGCCCGGAGACGTAAACATCCTCTATGCGATCAAGTGCAATCCAAACTTTGCGGTACGCGCTGTTCTCCATCAGGAAGGAGCAGGGGGTGATTGCTTCGGTATCGGCGAACTTGAAGCCACTTTTTCCGGTGGCGCGGACCCGGACAAGATTGCACTCAATGGTTCGAACAAGACGGACGAGTCCCTGCGCCGTGCCGTGGAACTTGGAATCCACGTCAATCTTGACGATGAGGAAGAGATCGATCGCCTGGCGACCATTGCAGGTGATGCCGGCAAACAGGTCAGGGTCAACATCAGGCTCAAGGTTGTTCCCGATGCATTTGCCGAATTTGACAGTGATCTGGCAAACTTTTCGGGCGACATTCGTCCCGAAATCTCACGCTGGAAATGGGGTGTTACACCGCAGGTCGCCGCGAGAATGATCCGTCGGATCGACAGTTTACGGTCACTCGAACTCTGCGGTTATCACGCACATCTGGGACGAATGACTCAGGATATTCGTCTGCGTGCCGCGTTTGACGGTGAGGTTGGTCGAATTGCGGCCACCCTGCACGCCGAAACCGGTTTTGCGCCCTCTGTCATTGACCTGGGCGGCGGCTGGGCGCGTGAACGCGATCCGGAATCAAAGTCGCATCGACCAAATCCTCACACGATCGAGGACTACGCCCGAGCCTCGGCGGGTGCACTGTGGTCTCAACTGGAGAAGTCCGGTCTGTCGGCTCCGACGCTCTGGCTTGAACCGGGGCGCTACATTGCGGGAAATGCGGGTGTCCTGATCTCGACGGTTGGCGCCATCAAGCGAGATGCGGGTATGGCGTGGGTCAATGTCGATGCGAGCACCAATCTGATGCCGTTGATCGGCACAGGTGAGGAAGGTACGTGCAACACGGTCCTGGCAGCAACACGAATGAATGAGCCGACAACATTGTGCGCTGACGTCGTCGGCCCGATCTGCATTCCTTCCGTGCTTGGCAGGGACACGAGCCTGCCTGAACTGTCGCCCGGTGATGTTGTAGCCATACTTGATGCGGGCATGTATGCCGAATCTGATTCTCACCAGCTCAACTGGGTTCCCCGACCTGCTTCTGTCATGGTCCGGGACGGTGAGGTTGGCCTGATCCGTGCCGCCGAGACACTCGACGGACTCTTTGCCAATCAGAGAATTCCATTGTGGTTGCAGACGCCCAACCTGATGCAGACATCGCGCTTCAGAGAGCGTGCCATCATGGCGAGCCGTGTCGATTGACCGCAGGATCAAGGAAAGACAACCGCTCGCGTACATGCTTTCCCACATCGAACCGCCCGGATGACAATCACCTGACATGACGGACATGATCAAGTGGTACGACGCCCATGCCGAGCAAGTCGCGCGGGAGTATGAAGCTGTTCCGGCAGAGGAAATTCACGGTTGGTTATCTGATCTGCTTCCCACGACTCCCGGGGCAATTCTTGATATTGGCGCGGGCAGCGGACGCGACGCCGCGTGGTTTTCGAAAATGGGTCATGATGTCACGGCCGTGGAACCGTCGTCTTCGATGCGGCGACAGGCGCAGACATATCACCCGGAACTTCCAGTGCACTGGAATGACGATCAGCTACCAACACTGAAAAAGACGTCGAAGTCCGGATTACACTTCGACCTGATCCTGCTGAACGCCGTCTGGATGCATGTTTCGCCGGGTGACAGGGAACGGGCGTTTCGCAAGCTTGTCACGCTTGTCAGACCAGGCGGTGTGATGGCCTTCACACTGCGGGAGAGGGCCGGACCGCAACAAACGCGGTTTTCATCATGTTTCAGCGTCCGAGATTGAAGATCTGGCGCGATCCCATGGTGCATTTGTTATCAAAAAGTCGCCCGTGGACGATCGGCTGGGCAGATCTGAAGTTCGCTGGATCCAGATTGCCGTACGTTTGCCAGACGACGGAACCGGCGCATTACCGATACTGCGTCATGTCATCCTGAACGACGACAAGTCCTCCACCTACAAGCTCGGTCTGCTGCGAACATTGTGCCGCATAGCGAGCAGCGCACCCGGTATGGTGAACGAGCAAGATGGCGGAAATCATGTCGAGGTTCCGCTTGGCCTGGTGGGGCTGACCTGGCTGCAACTCTACAAGCCCCTTCTTGACGCGGACCTTCCACAGAATCCGTCCAATCGAGGGTACAAGAAACTGGGGTTTGCACGGCCGGCACTGCGTGCGTTGAAGCCGGTTTCACAACAGGAATTCCGTGTCGGCATACGAAACAATCCGGAAACAGCCGAGCTGCTTCATCGGGCCATTCGTGATGCGTGCAACACCATCGTCAGGATGCCGGCGAACTACATGACATATTCGGATGGACAACCCATCCTGCCTGTCGTGCCGACGCAAAGATACAAATGTCCGGCCAACACGTTCATAAGCGAAGACTATCTCGCCGGTTTCGGCAAGATGCTTGTACCGACTCACTTGTGGCATGCGCTGCGGCGATACGACTGCTGGATTGAACCGGCATTGCAGACCGAGTGGGTGCGCCTGATCAGGCGTTACGCGAACCGTCAGGAACGCACGGTTTCCGAGGAGCTGATCTCAAGAGCCATGTCATGGGTGGACATTGAACAGAATATTGCGTTTGCCAGAGAGCGTGCAAACGAAATGCAGATTTCCCGCAAGCTCTTCTGTGTCTGGACAGGAAGACGCCTGGCGGGAAACTTCGATGTGGATCATTGCCTGCCACGATCCGTGTGGCCGTGCAACGACCTCTGGAATCTGATGCCAGCGCACAGGCAGACAAATCAGCATCAAAAGCGTGACCTTCTTCCGTCCGGTCAACTCCTCAGGGTTGCGCAGGATCGCATCATGGACTGGTGGTTGGCTGGATATCGGTTGCAGGACACTGCCGCGATTGCGGAACGGTTCAGACTCGAAGCTGCTGCATCGCTGACAGGCGTCTCGGCCAATTCATCTGAACTTGACGATGTGTTTATCGGCGTGAATGTTCAGCGCATGCGGTTGCGGCACAATCAGCAAGTGCCTGAATGGGATCCTGACACGTACCTGTAATCCACCGTGCCTTGTTGCAATTGGCCTGCAATCAGGTCCGGGGCCCGTTGCCGAACGGGTGGGTCAACGCCTTAGGTCCTCGACCATGTCTTCCGGTGCTGCGGTTCAGCACGCGGCGGCACGACATCCATATCACCAACGATGAAGACGAATAATTCGAACGACGCATGTCATTCGACAGATCAGCCACGCCTGACCGAAATGAAGTTCAGTCCGCTACATGCGCTTTCGTGCTGTCTTGTAGATTGCGGCGAATGTTGCGGCCCCGAACAACGCAAACGAGCCCAGAAGTGCATAAAGTGTTCCATCGTATGTGTAGCCGATCAGACCACCAAGTGGCACCGAGATGAGTGTTGAAAACAACGCAATCAATGCAGCCCCCATCCCGGCCACATGTTTGAGAGGTTGCATGGCAAGCGCGTTGAGGTTTCCGAAGAGGAGCGCAACGGCAGCAAACACCAGCGAAAGCGTCAACAGGAACATCCACATCGGAAGCAGGCCATCATAGGCAAACGAGACGATCCAGGAGACGAGCGATACCACTGTGACAATCAATGACGCGACGATTGTGAGTCGATGCATGCCAAGGCGTATGACCAGGTGCCCGTTCACCAGCGAGGCAACACCGAATGCCAGTGCAAGTGCGCCGAAGTAGACCGGAAACAGTTCGCCGACGCCGTATGAATCCTGGAAGATCTGCTGCACCGTGCTCAGATAGGCAATGAACGGCGAAAATGCGAAGCCCATGGCGATTGTGTAACCGACAGCATCACGTTCGCGCATGACGTCCTTGACCGATAGCACCACCCGGCGGATCGAAAAACGCATACGATGCCTGGCCGGCAAGGTTTCCGGTTGACGGATGATCAACCACGATCCGGCAATCGTGGCAGCGGCAAACAACGTCCAGAAGATGGCACGCCAGCCTGCAACGGCTTGAATACCCTGACCAATCGCCGGCGCAACTGTCGGTACGAGAATGAACACGGCCATGGCAAATGACATGATTCGTGCCATCTGTCGGCCATCGTACTGATCACGGACAAGGGCGATTGACACGACGCGTGGTGCTGCCACGCCGATCCCCTGGAGTACACGTCCTGTAATCATCATCTCGAATGTCACCGCAAAGGTGGACACGACACAGCCGAACATGAACAGCACAAGCCCGACACAGGTGGCGGGTTTTCTCCCGATGTAATCGGAGAGAGGTCCAAAGAGGAGTTGTCCGAAACCAAGTCCCAGAAAGAGTGACGTAACGACAAGCTGTGTGTCATTGCGTTGCGGGGCATGCAGATCGGTTCCAATCGCGGGCAATGCGGGCAACATCGCATCGATCGAGAGCGCTACGAGCGACATCATGAGTGCGATCAGAGGCACAAATTCCGCCGGTCGCAGCATAGGTACGCCGCGTTCCGTTTCGTCTGTGTGATTTCTCACGGCTGCAAACGCATTCCGGGCGGAACGCGATTCATGTCAGCTGGCATGCGAGTCTGGTTCCCGTGTCTTGAACAGAACGGTTCCTGATTGTCCGGGTCGGTCGCGCCGATGCGCGTTCGTATCTGAACGATCAGACAATCTCGTTGTTCAACGAAAACCACTACATTGTTGCAACGTCGAGATTCAAGCGAATTGATGTGGCATCACATAACGAAGTTACAACCACAGCGACAGGTAATTTCTTTTCTTTCAGTACCTTGGACACCTTGTTACGGGCCTCTCCAGCGCGACACAGCACCGAGGCGTGACCGATCGGCTTATTTCCGAGACATGCCATCGACATCCCTGTTGTGACAGAACGCAAACCGCTCTCAGGCAATCTCCCTTGCAGAGGTCGGTCGGGCACGAGGCGTCGTAAACGATGACGCGAGTCAATGGATTACAGGACCGCCGATCACGCGTTCGATCGATTCGAGCGACTGCGCGTACGGGCGAGATCAGCCCCTCGCCTGCCGCGCGCGCGACGAGTCTCCTGAAACGACGAGGTTGCTCGAAAGCAGAGAATCCGTGGTCTGATGGGATCGGTTCCGGCTCTGAACTGCGCCAGGGCCGGGCGAAGGTCGCGAAGGCGTGCTGCACGGAACTCCGGGATAATACGCCCACCTGCCCGAGCCGCATCAACAGCACCGGGCCGACACTCCGTAGATGTGTTTCAAGCGGTGGATTTCATGGGCGGTCATCCGCTGCCGTTTGTTGCCGACGTCTTTCCGAAGGCTCTGACCAGGAACGCATCGGCAAAGCGGTTTGTTGCCGCCTCCGGGTTGCCGGTGAAACGGACAAGTCTGTGGGCGAGCGCGTACGCCAGCGTGAGACGCTTGCGCGCGACATTGATCGGGACGGGACAATACGACGGCCTCGGCGACAATCTCGCCGCCCGTGGCACGAGAGCCCGTTGACGCTCTCCGGGAGATCGGTTTCCACGACCTGTGGGGCGGCGGGTTTGTTCGGCCTGTGTAGCCCGAACGTGTATGCGCAATCCCGCCGTGTTTTTCGTATGCAATCCCCAATTGATGTGCTGTCACGCCAACTGCTGGTCGCTGTCGATCCCATGCAGCGCATACAGTGAACGCATGATCATGGCAGGGCCATGATCGCTCCTGTTCGAGGTGGCCGGATTCAAGGAGAGAGTCCATGCTCGTCCATCAAGATGGCGGCAGGTCGTCAGGTGTTCTTCCGTCGATCCTGTCTGGAACGCGTGCGCGTCTTGCGGTCGCGGTGCTTCGCTGCCATTTGCGGAGGGCCCGGATCGATTCCCGTCTCCTGGCACGGAAGAATCTCCTCGTAGAGTTCAGCAGCCTCGACGGCTGGCCCGCGCCGGTTGCCGTGTTTGAGAACGCGAACCACGCGAATCTGGTTTCCCTGGGGAAAGGTCAGAACATCACCAATGCGCACCATGCCATGCGATTTCGTGACCCTTGCCCGATTGACCCTGACCCGCCCGGCCGACACGATTTGCGTCGCACGGCTCCGGGTCTTGAAGAAGCGCCCGTACCAGAGCCATTTGTCAATTCTGATTGCATCGTCGTTCAAGACGCAAGATCCAGGTCCAACAACCGTGCAAACGGAGAGTGAGGGTCTCGTCTGGAACCTCTCTTTTTCCCGCGCCGGTTGTTCCGGACGAGTGACAGTTCGCCGTCACGTTCTTTTGTCTGGTACCCGAGACCCGCGGCGATTGACTGGAACACGGTCCGGTCCGTTCCGAGCATCGTGACCACGTCGTCCGATATGACCGCCCGGCCATTTGCGGTTGCCTTGCGCAAAGTGGCGTAGAGTTTTTCGGCTGCGTCCGCGCGAACCGCCTGTGTTCCGATCTTCCGGTATCCGATTGAGCGGTAGAAACTCTCGGGCAGTTTCATGTCTGCCGCAAACACGACCTTGCGTGTCGGATCGAACGCCGGTGTTTCAGGGAGACCGGCCTGCAATGCCCACAACACGGCACGAAGCCTCTGACTTTGGCGGTCGGGATGTGATTGAAGATATGTACCCAGAACGCCGAAACGGACGCCGAAACGCGCGAGAACATTGCGCTCGTCCCGGTTCATCCCGCGCATGTCGCGCAAGCACTTGTCATCATTCGTGACGCCAAGTCCTTCGATCAGGCGGAATACGATGCCGGCTGCGACTCCGGAAAATTTCGCAGACTGAAGCCTGACAACGGGTTTCAACACGGTGTCAATGTGCTGATCCATCCATTTTTCCAAGCGCGACCTGACCCGTTCGATGGAAGCATGGTCCATCAATTCGGCATGGAGTGTTCGCAATCGCGGACGAAGAATGTCGTTGCTGACCGACAGTTGCGCGACAGGATTGTCGCGCCAGGCAATGCGCATACTGTCTACCAGCTTGAAACAGGTATCCGGATCAGACACCAGTGTTCTTGCACGCGACGCCAATTCCGATACCGCGGCGCGCCTCGCGGCGCCAAGCAGTGCCTTGTCGACGCCTTGACGTGATCTGATCACGGGTACGAACTGCAATCCCTTGATGGTTGCGGTGTGGGCATTCTCGACAAGGATCTCGCCGCCTTGCGCGATTCGTGTATCAAACTCACCGCCCTTGAGGTTCCTGACAACCGATGACAGCCGGCGGTCGACGAACCGGTGGATCAGGTGTTCGTGCAGGGCATCCGAAAGGTGATCCTCGATTCGACGGGTTTCGTCCTGGAGTCCGACATGATCTTCGACCCAGTCGGATCTGTGCGAGATGTAGGTCCAGGTCCGGATGTGTGCGATACGTGTCATGAGCGCATCAAGCCCGCCATCGAGGCGGTCAAGTCGGGAAACACTCCGTGCGACCCATGCTTCCTGAAGCCTGCCATCTGTTTCCGACAGACGACGGAACACATGGGCGAGAAACTGCACATGGTGGTCATGCATGACCTTGCGGAAGTCCGGGACCTGGCAGACCTCCCACAACAGGCGTACCATTTCGGGGTTCGTGGCAATCCTCGAAACGTCAGGATCACGCAGGAGTTCGACGAGTGCAGCGTGGTCGAGCGTATTGCGGGGCCTGACGAGCATGGGGTTTGACGGCGCCCTCTCGAGGCTTTTCAGCAAACGGCGTCCGTCACCGAAATCGAGATCGGCATTGCGCCACATGACAAACTTCTCATCGGGAAACTGGTGGTTCTCGATTGCGTAGACGGCGGCGGCGTCGATGCCCTTGATATCGCGTGTTGTCCCGAAGGTTCCGTTGTTTGTATGCCGGCCGGCACGACCGGCGATTTGCGCAAGTTCAGCTGGTTCGAGTTCGTGGATGTTGATCCCGTTGAATTTTTTCAACGCGGCAAATGCAACATGGGAGACATCCATGTTGAGTCCCATGCCGATCGCATCGGTGGCGACGATGTAATCGACTTCGCCAGCCTGATACATGGCAACCTGCGCGTTGCGTGTACGCGGTGACAATGCCCCGAGTACGACAGCGCATCCCCCTTGCTGCTGTCTGAGGATATCTGCCAGCTCGTAGACATCGGCAACCGTGAACGCAACAACAGCCGAACGCGACGGCAGTCGCGTAACCTTGCGGAAGCCGGTCCAGTTCAGTTCAGAAAATCTGGGCCGAACAACGAACCGGGCATCAGGCACCAGTTCCCGGATGACACGATGCATTGTCGCAGCTCCGAGAAACATCGTCTCGCAGGTGCCGCGGGCGCGCAGGAGTCGATCGGTGAATACGTGACCCCGATCACGGTCCGCACATAACTGGATCTCGTCAACAGCAAGAAACTCCACCGGCAGATTCACAGGCATCGATTCCGTCGTGCACACGAAGTAGCGGGCCTGAGGAGGAACGATCCGTTCCTCTCCGGTTATGAGTGCCGTTGCACGTTTTCCCTTTCTGCTGACCACCCGGTCGTACAGTTCGCGCGCCAGCAGACGAAGCGGCAATCCGATCATGCCAGTCTGGTGTCCCAGCATTCTCTCGATGGCGAGGTGTGTCTTGCCGGTGTTTGTCGGTCCGAGTACCGCAGAGATTGTCGGGGTCATGTGATAACGCTGTTTGCGCTGGTGGTGAACGTGCGGGCAAACCTGTCTGGTCGTCTCCTACCCCGGCATCGGTGTATAGGGAAGGTCATTGCTCCCAAGAACAGCCTCCCGTCCACCGAGCGCCGCGACCCGCGCTGCCTGATCCGCGAAGGCCTGCCTGTTGGCCGCATCCGGATCAACAATCTCGCGGAGTCGTGCGTCACAGGCAGCAATTGTTTCGGACATGTCCGGTCTCCCACCAAGGTCGTGTTCCTCGATTGAATCGTTTTCCATGTCGAATAACTGCGGCGCATACCCTGGATAGGCGACGTATTTCCAATTCTTCCATCGCATCATGAACATGCCGGTGATCGCACCTCTTTCGTGATACTCGGAAAGGACAGCCCGTTCGCACGGCTGTTCGGCGGCAAGATCCTGGAGGGCTATGCCAGGAAGTGAAGAGTCATCCGGTTGCAGACCCTGTGCCTTGAGAATTGTGGGATGAAGGTCGACATGCGATGCGGGTGTGTTGCAGCGCGTACCAGCCGGAATACCGGGGCCTGCAGCAATCATTGGAATGGCGACTGATTCCTCGTACATGTTCATTTTTGCCCACATTCCATGATTGCCGAGCAACTCTCCGTGATCGCTCGTATAGACCACAACCGTGTTCTCGGCTGCACCCGATGCTTCGAGGGCTTGCAAGACCTTGCCGATGTTATGGTCCAGTGACGATACAAGGCCATGGTAGCAAAGGCAGACTTCTCGAACGTGATCGTCGTCGTGGAAGTGACGGTCGTAATCCCAGACAATTTGCCATTCGTCGATGACGGGATGTCGGGGTCTCTCATCCGCCCCGCGCAATCTCGGCATCGCGATGTCGTTGTGATCATAGAGATCGTAGAACTCGCCGGGCGCGATGACCGGATGATGTGGTGCCACGAACGAGCAGAAAAGAGTCCAGGGTCCGTTGTCTGCTGCCGCGTGGTTTTCCAGCCAGTCGCATGTGAGCGAACATATTTCGCGATCGTATCTTGTGTAACTGGACTCGCCCCGGCCTATTGCGGTTGCAAAATCCGCGTTGCTTTCATAGGGCGCGACGAGATCACGCAAGAGGATAGACGCAAATCCGATACCGTTGACAACGTGAACCGGGATCATCTCCTGCGCAAAGCCGTTGTTGTCGGTGCTTGAGCGAAAGTGAAGTTTACCAATGGAAATGACGTCCCGGCCCGCATCCTGAAGTTGGTGGCCCCACCCGGGTACAGTGCCGTCATAGGGCTCGGCGCTCGACCATGTGCGCAGGTCGTGGACCCAGCGTCCTGTCTGCATGCTTGCCCTTGTCGAAACGCAGCATGGATATGCAGCATAGGCATTCGTGTAGACGCAGCCGCTTGCTGCGAGACGATCAAGATTGGGAGTCTGGACCAACGAATGACCATAACATCCCGCGAAGTCCCTCTGATGCTGGTCGGAGCATATGACGAGTACATTGTATCCCATGGGCTGTACCCTTGATTCAGGTTCAAGGTGCGGGACATCCACGCCATGCAGTCCTGAGGCGTGTTTGTTGCAAGCACCTGACAAGACGCGAAAGACAAGTCGAAGCGACCGCCATCGACGATACACACATGATTACGTCCGATCCGGGGTATTGCAAGCCGCCGGTCCGGTTCAACGCATCCAGCGTACTTCCTGTGAAGGCAGTTTTCGGCAGCGTTCAAGCCGGTTTGTCATGCACTCTGGAATGCAAACCGTGCTTCGAATGGATCAAGCTGCTGTTTGCCAAGGATCCAGTCGGCAGCGCGCGAAGCGATCATCTGGACGGGAGCATTCAGGTTGCCGCTGACGACGCGCGGCATGATTGAGGCGTCAACAACACGCAGGGCTTCTATTCCATGGACCTTGAGTGTGGAGTCAACGACTGCATCAGCACCGATTCCGGCACGACAGGTTCCGCACGGATGAAAGTCCGTACCTGTCAGTTTGCGCACCGCATCTTCAAGGTCTGCATCGGACTGAACGTCGGGACCCGGTGACAACTCGACGCCTCGCAATGCATCGAATGCGGGCTGGGAAACGAGATCCCGCATTTTCTTGATGCCTTCGACAAGTTCCCGCAAATCAAACGGGTCGCTCAGATAGTTGAAGAATATCGCCGGTTTCTCATTGGCGTTGGCGGATTTCAAGGCAATGTGACCGTGACTTTTCGGTCGCAGTTGATCGACCTGAAGTATGAAGGACTGTGACAGCTTGAGGGTTCTGCCTTCGTATTCGTATCCCGCCGGACCGAAGTGGTACTGCAGGTTCGGATAATCGACGGTCCCGTTGCCGCGTACATAGCCGCCGGCCTCGAAGTGATTTGATGATGCCAGTCCGCGGCGGGTCAGTAGCCACTGTGTACCGGCAAGAAGCTTGTTGAGCGGACGGTTTGCCCGATGAATCGGGAACAGTTGCGTACACGCCCACATGACTGAAACGGTGGCATGATCCTGGAGGTTTGCACCGACGCCCGGCAGGTGGCATCGGACCTCTATGCCGTGTTCTCGAAGGTGATCGGCAGGACCAATACCCGAGAGCATCAACATCTGCGGTGAGTTTATCGCGCCGCCCGACAGGATTATTTCCTTCTCGGCCTCGACGGTTACGTCTTCGTTCTTGTGCCGGTAGGTAACACCCCACGCACGATTGCCGCTGACACACAAGCGCTGCACTGACGCACGTGTCTTCAGGGTCAGGTTCGCCCGTGAACGAGCGGGATGAAGATGGGCCACAGCGGCACTGCATCGCCGTCCGTTGTTCCTGGTGGCGTCCATGCGACAAACACCTTCGGGGTTATATCCGCTCGGGTCGTCGGTTGAACCCTGGCCTGCCTGAACACCGGCTTCGAGAAATGCGTCGTAGAGCGGACTATCGGATGTCCCCTTGGTCACCTTCAGCGGTCCGCTGGCCCCACGCCAGTCGTTGGGACCGCGGTCACTCGTCTCGCCGGCCTTGAAGTATGGGAGACATCTTGAATAGCGCCATTCGTCCAGACCCAACTCGTCGGCCCATCGATCATAGTCCTGTGGTTGGCCGCGCATGTAGACCAGCCCGTTGATTGACGAACTTCCGCCGACAACCTTGCCACGCGGCACCTCCACCCGGCGGCCGTGAAGCTCTGCTTCCGGCTCTGTCACGTAGTTCCAGTTGATATTCGGATTCTTGAATGCGGTGTAGAATCCTGCCGGTACATGGATCATGAGGTTGCGATCCATCGGGCCTGCTTCGAGCAGGAGTACGGAGCTACGGCCGTCTGCACTCAGCTTGTTGGCAAGGACACAACCTGCCGATCCGGCGCCGATGATGATGTAGTCGTAGCTCTTCATTTATTCGGCTTGCTTCATTGACTGGTTTGTCTCGTTGTTGTCGGGAGTACGCGCAACGATTGTCAGGGCACGGGCTATCAGAAATTTCCTCAACCTCGGAAGTGTATCTGCCCGATACCGACCATTGTACGATACAGAATCGACAAGGTAATGGCGCGTGAATGAACAAGGTACATCGTTCGGAGCCGCGGTAACATTTCTGCAGTTCAGCCTGACAGCCGATCGTTCATCATTCCGGACAATGCAGATCTGCCTCGAACCCGGAAGCACACGTCCAAAAACAGGTTGCCGGGGTTTGGATAATCCGGGTTGTCAACACCTGCACGTCATTGCAAGCCTGCCACGTGCCTGCAGTGACTCACTGATCTTGCCAATGCGGGCCCGGCCTTGTGTCACCTTGCACACTTGATCCGGATGGGGTGACACAGATTGTCGTGTCGACGAACGCTGAATACTCTGCAAGAGACATCGACAACGACGCGAGAATATACTCTTATCGTATTGATTGGTTGAACTGATGAACCTTCCGGAGACAGGATCAGGTTGTTGATGACACGGTTCTGATTCTGTTGGCGACCGCTGAACCGTGCATTGTTCCCCGCGGGAGTCTGAAACACTGCACCGACAGTCCCTGGAGTCCTGACAATGACGAGAGATCCACGCTACGACATTCTCTTCGAACCTGTGAAAATCGGACCTGTTACGGCCCGTAACCGATTTTACCAGGTGCCGCATTGCAACGGTATGGGACACCAGCACCCGACTTCCATGGCGGTCATGCGTGGAACCAAGGCAGAAGGTGGATGGGCGGTAGTTTGCACAGAGCAATGCGATATTCATCCATCAAGCGATACCGAACGTGAAATCAGGCTCTGGGACGATAGGGACATTCCCTATCTCGCGCGCATGACTGAACAGGTGCACAAGCACGGAAGTCTGGCAGGACTCGAACTGACCCATATGGGCTACTACACCGCAAACAACATTTCGCACGAGATCCCGATGGCTCCGTCAGCCAGGCCGATATACGGACAAAGTCCGGGCCATGCGCGTACGATGGACAGGCGTGACATTGCGGACTACCGCCGCTGGCACAGGAATGCAGCTGTTCGCGGGATGGAAGCCGGGTTTGATCTTGTTTGTGTTTATGCCGGTCACAACCTGTCGCTGCTGATGCACTTTCTCTCGCCGCGCCACAACCGGCGCACGGACGAATATGGCGGATCCATCGAGAACAGGGTGCGACTTCTGCGGGAGGTTCTTGAAGAAACCAAGGATGCCGTCGGACATCGATGTGGTGTGACAGTGAGATTCGCTGTTGATGAAATGCTGGGTCCGAATGGCATAACGCCCGAGGAAGAAGGCCGGGCCGTATTCGAGTTGATCGGAGAGATCCCTGATCTCTGGGATGTCAATGTCAGTGAGTGGTACAACGACAGCCAGACAAGCAGGTTTGCAGAGGAAGGTTTCCAGGAAGACAGCATCTCGTTCGTCAAGTCGATGACGTCAAAACCGGTTGTTGGCGTCGGTCGCTATACGAGTCCGGACCGCATGGTTTCCCTGATCCGCAACGGCGTGCTCGACATGATCGGTGCCGCGCGGCCTTCGATTGCGGACCCGTTTCTGCCAAGGAAGATCGAGGAAGGCAGGCTCGAGGACATTCGCGAATGCATCGGGTGCAATATCTGTGTGGGGACGGCGAATCACAACACGCATTACAGATGCACGCAGAATCCCACGGCCGGCGAGGAATGGCGCCGTAGCTGGCATCCGGAGGTGTTGCCGGCGCGAGATTCCGATTGCAGTGTACTGGTGGTCGGCGCGGGACCTGCCGGTCTTGAGGCAGCGCGCGCGTTGGGGCAGCGGGGATATACGGTGACACTTGCGGAATCGTCGAATGAACCCGGCGGACGTGTCGCACGCGAGAGTCGATTGCCGGGTCTTGCAGCCTGGAAGCGTGTGCAGGACTGGCGGATTGGCCAGCTTCACAAGTATCCCAATGTCGACATCTATTATGAGTCGCACATGACTGCGGAAACCGTCCGCGAGACAGGCTGCAACCTGATTGCGGTTGCCACAGGCTCTCATTGGCGACGCGACGGGAGCGGCCGATACCATGATACGGGAATCGATATGTCGGATACCGGAGACGTATCGGTCTTCACACCGGATGACATCATGCGCGGTGCTGTCCCCGGCGGTCCGGTGGTCGTGTTCGACGACGATCACTACTACATGGGTGGTGTCATCGCGGAGAAACTCGTGAAGAACGGGCTCCAGGTTGAATTGGTGACACCGGACGACATGGTCTCATCCTGGACAGTGTACACATTGGAAGACGCGAAAATCAGGAAACGCATGCACAAGCTCGGCGTCAAACTGCATCTCGCCCATGCCCTTGAATCGATCGGGCGCGGCCACGTATCGATCACGGGTGTTTACACAGGAGAAACACATCGCATCGCATGTGCAGGCGTGGTGCTGGTTACGGCACAGGACCCGGATGATCTGCTCTATCGTGATCTGATCGCCGAACCGGAGAAAAACACGCATGCGGGTATCAAACGAATTACACGTATCGGCGACTGCCTGAGCCCCGGTACGATTGCAGCCGCAGTGTTTGGCGGGCATCGTTACGCACGGGAACTCGGTGAACGACCGGCCAGCGATGCTGTTCCGTTCAAACGTGAAATTGTTGAACTTGCAGCGAATTACTGACAGCCGGCGCCAACGGTTCTACAAGGTCGCAATGTGCTATTCTCGGATCCTGTCAGTAAACACCTTACGCATGCTGGAGCTTGCATGAGTCACATCGGACGCATTCTGGGCCGCGTAATCCTTGCAACGGTGCTCGTTCTTGTTGCCGCATGCAGTACGGACGAAACACCATACATCGAGCGCTCGGTCGACGAGATCTACAACACGGCAATGGATCTTCTGGCCGATGATGAACTCCAGTTGGCAGCAGCAGAATTCGAGGAAGTCGAACGCCAGCATCCATATTCCAGATGGGCTTCACGCGCCCAGCTGATGGCTGCGTTTGCGTATTATCAGGACGCGAACTATCTGGCGACGATCGCCGCTGCGGAACGATACACGACACTCTATCCGTCTGGAGAAGGTGCGGCCTACGCCTATTACCTGATCGCGCAGTCGCACTATGAACAGATCTCGGACGTCAAGCGTGATCAGAGCAAGGCACAAAACGCGCGTGAAGGATTTCGCAATCTGCTGAGACAGTTTCCCGACTCGCGTTACGGTCGCGACTCCGAACTCAAGCTGGAGCTGACAGAGGATCATCTTGCCGGCAAGGAAATGGACATCGGACGCTGGTATCAGAGCCGCAATCGATACCTCGCGGCAATCAACAGGTTCCGGAATGTCGTGGTCGACTATCAGACCACGACGCATGTAGCGGAAGCGCTTTTGCGTCTTGTCGAGACCTACCTCTCCATTGGTGCGGTCGATCAGGCTCGCAAGGCAGCTGCGGTTCTCGGGCACAATTTTCGCGGGAGTGACTGGTACGACGACGCCTATCGCTTGCTGGCGCTCCACAATCTTCTGCCTGACCCCGACGCCTCCGGCGATCTTCCAAGCCTTTGAAGGGTCGTACGAACCATCACTCATGTTGACGTCACTTCGTGTGCGTGACCTGGCGACCATTGAATCGATAGACCTTGAATTCGCCGACGGTTTGACGGTGCTGACCGGCGAAACCGGCACCGGAAAATCCATACTCCTTGATGCGCTCGGTCTTGTTACGGGCCGCCGGGCCGACGCCGCTCTGGTTCGACCTGGTGCAAAGAACGCAACCGTTTCCGCGACGTTCTCTGTCGGATCCGGTCATGCGGCATGTCAGTTACTCGAATCGCACGGGCTTGATGCGCTGGATGACGTTGTGGTGCGCCGGCTGGTACGCGCGGACGGTCGCAGTCAGGCGTTTGTCAACGATATGCCGGTATCGGTCGGGCTCCTTTCGAACTTCGGGGAACTCCTGGTCGAGATGCTCGGGCAGGACGATCAGCGGGGATTATTCCGAACCGCCAATCACCGGACCCTGCTGGATCTGTTTGGCAATCACGGCGACGCTTGCCGGGCGGTGCGCGAAAGCTATGCGTTCTGGCAGGCATCATGCGCGACGTTGACGGATCTTGAACAACAAACTCTTTCTGCTGCAGAGCGACGCGAAGCGGTGGATCAGGATCTTTCAAGTATCGTTGCGCTATCTCCTGCGGGCGACGAGGACCTGGTGCTTGCCGCAAGACGAAGTCGGTTGGTGAACGCGCGCAAGATAGCCGATGCCATTGCCACGGCAACGGAAGCATCAGACCGTTCAGCCACAATGGTGCAAGGTGCGCTGCGTGCGCTGGAATCCGTGCAGGACGTGGCTGGCGATGTACTCAATGAACAGATCGCGGCGCTTGAACGTGCGCTGATCGAAATAACCGGTGCGGAAAGTGATCTTGTCCGCGCGGGTAATGATCTCGACAGCGACCCGGAAACTCTGGAAGAAATCGAGGATCGCCTCTTTGCGTTGCGTGCATTGGCACGACGCTTTCAGGTCGATGTCGCGGAACTCCCCGCGATACAGGCGGAACTGGAGAAAGAGTTGGCGGGACTCACCGGACTGGACGGCTCGCTGGCGCGTGCTGCCGAAGAGGAGAAGCAGGCGAGACAGGAGTTTGAAAGGAACTGCGTAGCGTTGACAAGACTGCGAAAGAAGTCCGCGAGGGATCTGGACCTGGCCGTGCAGGCGGAACTTGAACCGTTGCGCATGTCGCACGCACACTTTCAGACATGCCTTGAAAACCTGCCAGATGAATCCCGTACCGGAAACGGGGCGGAGACCGTTGCCTTTCGCGTTGTCACCAGTCATGGGGCCGAGCCGGGTCCCTTGCACCGGATCGCTTCGGGTGGTGAGCTTTCCCGCTTCATGCTGGCGATCAGGGTGGCGGGTCGTCGCAATGACGGTGCACCGACGATCGTTTTCGATGAGATCGACGCCGGAATAGGTGGTGCCGTTTCAGATGCTGTCGGCGAGCGACTTTGGCGTCTCGGTCGAGCGGCGCAGGTCATGGTTGTCACCCATGCACCGCAGATCGCAGCACGCGCCGACAACCACATAGCTGTTCGCAAGTTGACTGACGATACCGCGTTTCGAACTGTCGCAGATCCGTTGAATCAATCCGGGCGGCGCGAGGAACTGGCGCGAATGCTGGCCGGTGCAGAAGTGACGGAAGCAGCGCGAACTGCCGCGGACAGCCTGCTCAAGGCAACAGGAGAGTGAAAACTCTGCGCGACCGCAAGGTCGAGGCTCTGACCGCAGAAGAAGCGGAGGCTGAATTGGCGGCGCTTGCCGAGGAAATCACCCGCCACGACGAGCTTTACCACGGCCAGGATGCGCCGGAGATTTCAGATGCGGATTATGATCAGTTGCGGCGCCGTAACGACGCGATCGAGACACGTTTTCCGGCGCTCAGGCGCGTAGACAGTCCGTCAATCAGGGTTGGTGCGCGTCCGGCTACCGGTTTTGCGACCGTTCGTCACAGTGTGCCGATGCTTTCGCTTGGCAATGCGTTTGCACATGACGATGTCACGGCGTTTGTAACGCGTGTCAGACGTTTCCTCGGTCTGACGGACGACGAAGCACTCGATATTGTCAGTGAACCGAAAATTGACGGGATTGCGGTCTCGATACGCTACGAGAACGGACATTTTGTCCGTGCGGCGACGCGCGGCGACGGTCAGACCGGCGAGGACATCACGGCCAACGTTATGACGCTTCACGAAGTTCCCAAATTTCTCTTAGGCGAGAATATTCCGGAGATCATGGAGGTCCGGGGTGAGATCTATCTTGCCAGGACGGATTTCGCGACGCTGAATCAACTGCGCGATCTAGAGGGTGTGGCCCGGTTTGCCAACCCGCGCAACGCAGCGGCTGGTTCCCTGCGCCAACTCGATGTGTCCATCACTGCGGCGCGGCCTCTGCGAATCTTCCTTTATGCCTGGGGCGAATGCTCACATCTGCCGGTATCGAAACACAGTGCGATGCTTGACCTATTTGGGCATTGGGGCTTGCCGGTGAATCCCGAGACGCGTGTGTGCCGAAGTGTCCCGGAGATCCTTGCGCATTACGATGCGGTACAGGCGATGCGTGCAACACTCGCCTACGACATCGACGGTGTTGTGTACAAGGTCGACCGCCTGGATTGGCAGGACAGACTGGGGTTTGTGAGCCGGTCGCCGCGCTGGGCTGTTGCCCACAAGTTTCCAGCCGAGCAGGCGCAGACCCTGCTGAAGGAGATACGCATTCAGGTCGGCAGATTCGGCAGCCTCACGCCTGTTGCCGAGCTCGAACCAGTCACTGTCGGGGGCGTAGTCGTCCGGAATGCGACGCTGCACAACGAGGATGAGATCGAACGGAAGGATGTCCGCATCGGTGACACCGTGATCGTCCAGCGTGCAGGTGACGTTATCCCCCAGATCCTGGGTGCGATCATCGAGAAACGACCGGACGATTCAACACCATTCGCGTTCCCGCAGACCTGTCCAGTTTGTGGAAGCACGGCTGTCCGGTCAGAAAACGCACGAACAGGCCAGGTGGATGCCGTACGCCGGTGCACGGGTGGTCTGGTGTGCGAGGCTCAGGCAGTCGAGAGACTGCGGCATTTTGTCAGTCGTCGTGCATTTGACATCGAGGGTTTGGGAGACAAGCAGATTTCGTATTTCTGGGATCGGAACCTCGTGCGCAGCCCGGTTGATATTTTCGATCTTCGCAAGCGCGATCTGGACGAGCTGTCAAATCTGGATGGATGGGGTGATGTCTCCATCCGCAATCTTCTGGCAGCAGTTGAGGCGCGCCGGATCATTCCACTTGATCGTTTCATCAATGCGCTTGGCATTCGGCGTGTCGGCGAAACGACGTCATCGCTACTTGCGCGTCACTTCGAGTCTTTCGGAAGGATGCGGGAACTTATGACAACCATGGAACGAGGCAGCGGAGATGCCTGGGAGAGCCTGGTCAATATAGACGGTCTCGGTCCGGCAGCAGCCGAGGCACTGGCCGCGTTCTTTGCTGATCCGCGGAACCTTGATGTGGTTGACGGCCTGGCTGAACGCTTGCAGATCGAAGACGCAGAACAACCTGACAACGTGTCACCGGTTTCCGGAAAGACGATTGTCTTCACAGGTTCCCTGACCGGGATGACGCGGCAGGAAGCGAAGGCGCGCGCGGAGTCACTTGGTGCCAGGGTTGTTGGGTCTGTTTCAGCACGGACCGACATTGTTGTGGCGGGTCAAGGCGCGGGCATAAAGCTCAAGAAAGCAACCGATCTCGGGTTGATGGTCATGACAGGGGATGAATGGTTGGATCTCATCGCAGCTGGCTGACCAGCAGATTTCATCATTCCTCAGAACTGTCCGAAAGATCCTTCGCAAAGGTGTCGAGTGCAGACAGAGCCAGGGTATGCACGTTGAGGATGAACGGACCTAGCGTCTCGCGACGAGACGCTCGAATGTCTCAACAAGGAAGTTGAACTGTTTCAGGAGGATTTCAGGGTCCGACTGATCGGCGGCAGCCCGGCCACGGCAGACGATCTTTTCAAGAACCTCGCGGAGGCTTCGTGTTCGCAGACTGGCTCCGCTGTCGGCGACGCCTTTTTTTAGGTTATTCGCACGAGAACGTCCGGAAGCGGGACGCCATCGGCTGTCAGACGGATTGCGATGACGCGTTTCCCAGGCGCCAGATTTTCACAAATTGAGGACCAGATCGCCGTTCGTGTCCCGGGCCATGGTGAACACCACCGAAACGCGAAAATGACCACTTCGCACCATCAGCTGATGGCTCTACAATCCAGAAAGCCGCACAATCTCATCCTGATTGTCGCGCTGCAAGGCCGTTGCTGCAGACGCCTCAGTTCGACACGAGCAGTATATTCGAGATGGTTGGCAAGACAGGCCTGAGGTCGTGAAGAGATAACGGAACCAATCCGGTTCCCCTCAAGTGAAACGCGCACACTTGTGTGACGGGTGAAGGATACAAACGCAAGGCCGGGAATGAAGAAGCCGGAGTGGGAATGTCATGGCCAATTTTGCACAGTATGTAGCGGTTCGTGCGAAGCTTGAAGAGGTGGACACCGTGAAGCACCTCCTTCACCCCCACGAACGACGCCTCGTTGATGAATTGCGTGCAAACTTTGAGGATCCCGCTCACAGCGAGGCGCATGCGCTTCATGTCCTTGAAGTGATCTTGCGCAACGTCAAGATTCGCGAGAATTTCGATGGATCAACTGTGCCGCGCGAGATTGATCTCGTAC
Source organism: Alphaproteobacteria bacterium (assembly GCA_965200745.1). Lineage (GTDB taxonomy): Bacteria > Pseudomonadota > Alphaproteobacteria > SP197 > SP197 > SP197. Next base: position 751,978 of record CBDAUZ010000001.1, on the reverse strand, counting down.
GCCGGACTCACTAGATCCGTGATCGTTCAACCGCCTTTCAGTGGCGGCATCAATGCAAGATTGTCACCGTCGTCGAGGACCGTTTTCTCACGTCTTGCTTCAGGAACTGCCTTGCCATTGAGCGTCACAAGGTAACTGCCCGCCGGCAATCCGAGGCGCGCCATGACACCGGTGATTGTCGTTCCGTCGGGTATTTCAAGCGTCGCCCGGTTAGCCTGTTCTCCTGGTGGAAGATACCGTCCGAGCAGTCCGGCAGTCCTGACCAGGATCTTCATGCCAATCGTTGCGATGCACCCTGGGCGCACGCAAGATATGCCGACATGATCTGATGCGGATCCTTCATCAGGATATCCTTCCATGCGCCGAGCGGCGTACGGGTCTGGATCAATCCGCGCAGGACGCCGACATGCTGTGTGAGGCCCAGCGCGAGACAACCGACGAGAACGTCCTCGCGGAAATTGAGCCGGAGGTATCTGGACCGCGTCGTATCAACCGCACGCGACTCGTCGCCGCCTTCGGCTCCATCCCACAGGCCATATGACGTGGAGATAAGCCCCAGCGTGTTCAGCGTGTTCATGACCAGACTGCCACGATAACTGACCGGCTGCCCGCACATGTTCATCGCGGCGACGCGTCCGTGTTCGCTCGCAGTCGGCTGTATGGCATGGACATCGTGATGGCCTGTCATGAAATCATACCCTGCTGCGACATCACCTGCCGCGTACACGCCGGGCATGCTGGTTTCCATGTGCTCGTTGACGATGACACCCATGTCGGTGTTGATGCCGGTTCCTTCAAGAAAACCGATATTCGATGTAACACCCGTTGCGCAAACAACCAGGTCTGCCGAGACCGGTTCCTTGCCGTCCAGGTCGAGTGTCAGCGACCCGTCGGAGTTTTCGGAAACACCGGTGACACGGGTTGAGGTGTGAACACGCACACCCTTGTTTTCGCACCATGCGGCAATCATGTCGCCACCGGTCTTGTCCATCATGCGCGCGACCATGCGGTCGGCCATTTCGATAACGGTCAGGTTCACCTTGCGGGCGACCAGTGCCTCAAGAATGATACAGCCGATGAACCCCGCACCCATGAGAACAACATTGTCGCCAGGGCGTGTGTTCGCCATGATCGCCCGGGCGTCGTCAAGCGTCCAGCAGGACATGACCTTGGCAAGGTCCATTCCCGGTATTGGCGGGCGCACGGGTGTTGCACCCGTGGCCAGCAGCAGCTTGGACCAGGACAAATCGCCACCACTTTCGAAGACAACCGTCCGGTTTTCGGTATCAATTCTCGTGACGTTCTCATGAAGAACATCAATGCCCAGAGAACTGTAGTGTCCGTCACTGTGCCGAAGATGTGTGCCATCCTCAACGATGTCTTCGGCGAGCAGATAGGGTATCGCCATGCGCGAATACGGCGGTTCCGGTTCGCCCGAAATCAGGGTTATGTTACCGGACTGGCCCTTGCTGGCCAGCGTTTCTGCGGCAATGACGCCAGCCGGACCGGCGCCGACAATGACATGACTCATCTTGAAGTGCTCCCGTCGCCGGATTGGAACAGAGTGCAGACGGGCCCGGTTTCAGGTGACCGAAACCTGACCCACCGCACAGGAATTACAGGCTCAGTCGCGCCAGTGTCTCGTTGGTCGGCTGACCGTTTTCCGTCCACCCGCGCAGGTCGTAGTACTCCGGCAGCATCTTGCCGAGTTCGCTGACCTTGCCTTCGGCGTTACCGGACGGTGCCGGCTCGCTGAGCATGCGCGGCGGCAACGTATCGTCGGCTGCCGTGAGGCCAGCGGCCAGATTGAACATGCGTTCCAGAGTCCATGTCCGTTCACCCGACTCGATGCAGCGTTCAAGCGTCCATTCGCCCGGCAGGGCCGCGTCAAGTTGCGAGACAAAATCCTCCGGTCCCCAACCGGCTGTTGTGAAGAGGCACAATCCGGTGGAATCGATCATCGAAACGAGGTCCTGACTTTCCTTGACCGGTTGCGCCTTGCCATTCCCCGAGACGTCCTCCATGTCGGGTCCGAAGACATCGTGTTTGAGGTGGCAGGCGCCACGGTTCGATGTTGCGTATCCGAGTCCCATTCCCTGCAGGGCCCGGCTGTCATAACCGGCGAATTCCTGACCTTTCACGCCCATGAACAGTTCCGGATGCCCGTACTTCTCGCACATTCTCTTCGATCCGAGTGCGAGTATCTTGCCGAACCCTTCACCCTTTCCTGTCTTCTCAGCCATTACAGCGAGCCCTTCCGAACTGCCGAAGCTCAGGTCGATCCCGTCAGTATCATCTGTCGTGATGACGCCCATTTCGAACAGTTCCATGGCCGCTGCGAGGGTGACACCGAACGAGATCGGGTCCATGCCGTGCTCGTTCATCATGTAGTTGGCAAATGTCAGCGAATCGAGATCATCGACTCCGACAACAGGGCCGAACGCATAGGCGGTCTCATACTCCAGGCCACCGGACGCATGGCGGTATTCGGGTCTGTTCACGATCGTGAAATGCTCGGGATCGATGTGCGCGATGCGACCACATGCGATCGTGCAACCGAAACAGGCCTTGTTCGTGATGAGGTTTGTGTGCCCGTTTGCATTCCGTCTCGTTGTGGCAGACGGATTGACATTGTCGATGCCCTCGAACTGCACCTCGCGGAAATTGCGGGTCGGCAGACCGCCCCACTCCTGCATCATGTCGATCATCGGATGCGTTCCGCCTTCGGTCAGCTCTTCACGACCGGCGCTGGCGGCCAGTTTCGCGTGCGTATCCTTGACGACCGCCATGAACTTCTGAGGATCATCGACTGCGACGCCGCGCGTTCCGTATGCAGCGACCGCCTTCAGGTTTTTTGAACCCATGACCGCGCCAACACCACAGCGGCCGGCAGCGCGATGAAGGTCATTGACCACACATGCGAAGAGAACGCCGTTTTCACCCGCCTCGCCGATGGAGGCAATTCTGAGCTGCGGGTTCTGGTGGCGTGCCTTGATCCATTCTTCCGTGTGCCAGACTCCCGTTCCCCAGATCTCGTTTGCCGGAAGAATTTCTACCGAATCGTCATTGATGTGGAGATAAACCGGTGACTCTGCCCGACCCTCGACGAGAAGCAGATCGTAACCTGCATACTTGAGGAAGGCACCGAACTTGCCGCCAGAATTGGAATCACCGATCCCGCCCGTCAGCGGACTCTTGCACAGAACGGCGTAGCGTCCGCTTGTGGACGCCATGGTTCCGTTCAACGGACCTGTGGCGAAAATGAGCACGTTATCCGGACCCATCGGATCGCATCGTGGATCAACGTTCTCGTAGAGGTACTTTGTGCCGAGTCCGCGTTCACCGATATAGGCGTTGGCCCATTCCATGTTCAGCGGTTCGGCCTTGGCGGTTCCTTCTGTCAGATTGACACGAAGAATTTGTCCTTGCCACGACATTGATCGATCTCCCTTGCCGGCTCTGCGTCAATTATCTGCGGACAGTGTGGCGTCCGTCTGCGCAGCCCAATGTTTCATGCGATCCAGTCCCGTCCACGCAGAATCGACATACACGATCGCATCGGTGGGGCAGGCTTCTGCACATTTGGGATCACCGCCGCAGAGATCGCATTTGATGACCTTGCCGGAATCAGGATTGTAATTGACGGTACCGAAGGGGCACGCGATCGTGCAGACCTTGCAACCGACACAGACATCGTCTTTCACCTCGACGGCACCCGTTTCCGGGTTGCGCACCAGTGCTTCGACCGGGCAGGCGTGCAGGCACCAGGCTTCCGCGCATTGCGTGCAGGTATAGGGAACTGCGCGTTTGCCGTGCTCGAACTCGAATATCTTTATTCGCGATCTTGCGGGATTGAACGTTCCCTCGTGTTCGAAGGAACACGCCATCTCACACTGAAGACAGCTCGTGCACTTGTCTGCGTCGATCAACAACGATTTCTGCATTCGATAACTCCTCCATCTGGCCAGGCACGGCCATCGAGACATGACTTTCGCGGGCCCGAGACCGCAATAGTAGACGTCTGTTTTTGAAAAGTGTAGCGTATTCAATGTGTTGCAAGTGCTTCGCATTTGCGTTCCATGCACGACATGCGGATCATATGTGCGTGTGATTTCTGCCGTCGGTCTGGCAGCGTGAATACACATCAAAACAAACGTTCATGAACGTTTGCATTCAACCTGAACGATGGAACTTTCATCGAAACGCTGCGTGGTCCTGTTCGTCCCGCGCATGGCGTTCAACCTTCTCGTCGACATCCCGAATTTCCCTGCATTCGGTTATTTCTGGAGATCCCGGTACGCGGAGACTGGCGTCTGATTCAGTGAGACTGCGCGTGTTTGCGCTCGCCGTACCCGGAGATAGACCTGCATGTGTGTTTCAGCAGCGAAACTGTCCGGGGAAAACCTTTCCCTTGCATGCTCTGGTAAAGGAAAGCAGATCCGGCGTCGGGTCATCTGCGTGTGAATTTGACACCTGTGTTACGTCGGGGCTTGCAGAAATAGCAGTCGGGTTCGCCCGTAGTCGCGTCGATCAATGATCCTGTATGGCTCCGGGATTGCGAAACTGTCCTTGCGTGACAACTCGACGACCAGAACTGCATCCTGATTCAACCATGCGGCGGACCGTATGTTCAGGAGTACGCCGGAGATCGAGACACGACGATAGGGTGGATCAATGTAGACAAGATCGGCTCTGCGCATCCGCCGGGGCAAGCTATGCGTCGCATCGTATCGCAAGATTTCACAGCGGGTCTGTTCGCCTGTGATTTCGGTGTTGTATCTGACTGCGGTAATCGCGGACTCTGCGTTGTCGACAAATGTCGCAAATTCCGCACCACGCGAGAGTGCCTCGAGCCCGACAGAACCCGTGCCGCAAAAGAGATCCACAATGTGGGCGTCGGGGATGCCATGCCATTCAATCCCATGTTCCAGAAGATTGAAAAGTCCCTCACGAACCCGGTCGCTCGTCGGACGGATCTGCTTGCCGGACGGTACGAAGAGATTACGTCGCTTGTTTCGTCCACCGATGATCCGCACCACTGCGTTTGCTCCAACGTTCGCCCAATTTGTCGCGGAGTGTGTCCCGCCTGATCTCACGGAGGTCACCGGCACCGAGTTCGCCGAGTACAAAAGGACCGAATGCAGTTCGAATGAGCCGGTTTGTCTCAAGTTGCAGACCGGAAAGCAATCGTCGGATTTCGCGGTTCTTTCCTTCCGTCATGGAGATCGAGAGCCAGGTGTTTGACCGGGACTGCGTGTCGATCGACGCGTTGACAGGAGCATAGCGGAATCCGTCGACCACCATTCCCCTCTGCAGTCTTGTCAGTTTGTTTTCGGTTACGTTGCCGAATACGCGCGCCCTGTACTCCCGCACCCAGCCTGTCGACGGCAGTTCAAGCCAGCGTGCGAGGTCACCGTTGGTCGTCAACAGCAGCAATCCTTCGGTGTTGTAGTCAAGGCGTCCAACCGTGATGACGCGTGGCAGTCCGTCAGGAAGAATGTCGAATATGGTTGTTCGACCCTTGTCATCGCGATGCGTCACGACAGTGCCGGCGGGTTTGTGAAACCGCCACACCCGCAACGGTAGGGGTTCTTCTACAACTGTACCGTCAACTGCAACGATGCTGTCGCGATCAACCCGATAAGCCGGGGTTTCCAGCGTCTCGCCGTTGACGGTGACCCGTCCCTCGCGGATGAGCTTTTCCGCTTCACGACGGGACGAAACCCCGGCGTGTGACAGGTATTTCGCGATACGTTCCACCGTCAACCGACACAGGCGTCAACGAAGGCGCGAAAGAGTGCCGAGTCGACAGCTGTAATGTGATACTCCGGGTGCCATTGCACGCCCAGACAGAAGCGATATGACGGGTGTTCGATGCCTTCGATCACGCCATCGGGCGAAACGGCATTCACGACAACACCGTCACCGGGCAACGCAACTGACTGATGGTGTGCACTGTTCACACCGAATTCATCTGTTCCTGCGATCTCATGGAGCAATGTAGCGTCATGTGCCAGAACGCTGTGACCTTCCTCCGTTCTCGGATTCGGCTGTTCATGTGCAATCTCGGATTCCGGATAGGTTTCCGGAATGTGCTGGACCAGTGTTCCGCCAAGAACCACATTGAGTAACTGCTCACCTCCGCAAATTCCGAACACCGGAATATCGCGTTGCAGGGCGTATTCGGTTAACGCCCATTCAAATCGGGTTCGCTGGTCCTTGGTCGTTACAGTCTGGTGCCGACTTCTTGCGCCGAACAACGCCGGGTCAACGTCGAATCCGCCGCCGGTCACCACAACGCCGTCAAGTTCCTCGGCAAGTTCCTGCGCAATCTGGGGATCATGCGACAGTGCCACGGGCAGACCACCTGCCTCGCGGACTGCATCCATATAATTCTGACGAATTGCGTACCAGGGCATGTTGGAATACTGACCGGATTCCTCGAAATCGAGTGTCAGACCGATCAGCGGTTGTTTCCGGTTTCCTGGCATGGTGATGCCCGTCCTGTCTCGTTTTCCTGAGGGTTGTCAGTATAGGTTTTGACACGGATTGCGCACGACGATTGATTCAGTGTCCGGTGTGACAACACTCCAGCCCGACGTGCGTTCCGCTCACGCTTGCCGTCCACTTCAACCCGCTGATGACAAAACACAGTTGTGTAATCTCCAGGAATTCGAACGGTGTTTGTGCGACAGCGTCCAATACTCGTCTGGAGAAACGGTTCATGTAACGCCAAGCAGTTTCGGAACAGCACGACAAGAAGCAAGATGAAACGCAGCAATGTGCGTTGCCGCATTCGCAAGCCTGGTTTGCGGCGACATGAACTGGTCTGTTCTCCTTGCCGATTTGGAGCGATACGTGCAGAAATGACAGCATGAGCCTGCCTTCCGGATTCATGGAACTGGCCTTGACGTTTGCAAAAGCGGCAGGCGAGCGAGGCGAAGTACCCATCGGTGCGGTTATCGTACGGGATGGTGAGGTTGTTTCCGCCGCGGGCAACCGAACCCGGGAGCTTCGCGACCCGACGGCGCACGCCGAAATTCTGGCTATTCGCGAGGCTTGCGAAAAGGAGGGTCGACATCGTCTTGATGGTGCAGACCTCTATGTAACGCTTGAGCCCTGTGCAATGTGCGCCGGTGCGATTTCCGAAGCACGCATCAGACGTGTGTCCTACGGTGCGGAAGACCGGAAAGGCGGTGCGCTCGACAACGGTCCGAGATTGTTTGCGTCGGCAACAACACGTCACCGTCCAGAAGTCGTTGGCGGTATCGACGAAATACGTTGCAGCCTTTTACTGAAGGGTTTCTTTCATAATCTCAGAACCTGTTCCTGAAACCGGGTGGCGCTGCACGTTGTGACGGACCGGTCACCAGAGAAGCGATGCCCTGGGCCAGGACCCGCAATATGGCGTGACAATCAGGTAGAGGCAGAGTGACACAGAAGCCGACCTTCAGGCGTACCCATCGGTGGTGTCGTCATTGCGCAACGATTGAGCAAGGTTTCTGCCCGGGTTTCAGATATGACGTCCTGCGGGTAGTCGGTTACCGAAAGTCACGGCTTGGAAACAGCCTTTTCGCCTGCTCCCGCGGATGACGGGCGCCTGCAGTGGCACGGATGGCGGTATGACGGTGAAGCGTGTGTGGCGGTACATGTTTCAGCGGTTTGCGTCCACGGTCTGACGGGCCGCCATCGATCGCCGGTACGGGCCGGCGAGCTTCGTCGACATTGTCGTGCCCCGGTTCGATCTGGTCGATTCCGGTGTCTGCATCGGAGAGCGTGTCGAGCAGCATGGAAAGGTTCTCGATCCTTCCGGCAATGATATGCGTGACAATGCCTTCACGCTGCAGCTTGCCATGAATCTTCAGGAACCGTGCGGTCATGACTTCCTTGCGGAACTTCTCGAATGTTGCAGGCCACACCACGATGTTTGACACGCCGGTATCATCCTCGAGAGTCAGGAAAATGACGCCGCTTGCAGTGCCTGGCCGCTGGCGTGTGATGACCAGGCCGCAGACGGTGACCCGTGTGCCGTCGGGAATGTCACGGATGGTCGCTGCATCGTTGAAGGTGCCGACCTGCGCACGCAGAAGGCGGATCGGGTGATCGCGCAGCGTCAACCGGGTCGCGACATAGTCCTGGAAAACTTCTTCCCCCCTCGACATGACAGGCAGTGGTGCAGGAAGATCCGGCTGACCTTCGCCCGCCTCCCGAAACAGGGGGAGCGGCTTGCCGCGGTCGATGGCGCGGGCTGACCAGAGGGCCTGGCGCCTGTTCATGCCATAACTTGCGAAGGCATCCGCACCGGCAAGACGCATCAGGGCATCGCGGCTGAGGCCGGCCCGCAGCCAGATGTCCTCGATCGATGCGTAACCCGCACCGCGTGCGGCAGCAAGCCAGTGCCCGTCATCTTCCCTGAATCCGCGGATCTGGCGGAAGCCAAGCCGTACGGCAAGCGTGCCGTCTCCGGCGGGTTCAAGTACGTTGTCGTAGAAGCTGTGCCTGACACAGACCGGCAGGACCTTGACACCATGTTCCCGGGCGTCGCGGACAAGCTGTGCAGGCGCGTAGAAGCCCATCGGCTGGGAATTGAGGATGGCGCAGCAGAAGACTTCCGGATGGTGGCACTTGAGCCATGATGACGCATAGACCAGCAGCGCGAAACTTGCGGCGTGGCTTTCCGGGAAACCGTATCCGCTGAACCCTTCGAGTTGTCTGAAACAGTTTTCCGCAAACTGCCGGTCGTAGCCCTTTCCCAGGCACCCCTCGACGAAGCGGTTGCGGAATGTCTCGACGGAGCCCGGTCCGCGAAAACTCCCCAGCGCACGGCGCAACAGGTCTGCCTCACCTTCCGAGAACCCTGCGGCAATCACGGCGATCCGCATTGCCTGTTCCTGAAACAGGGGAACGCCAAGTGTCTTGGAAAGAACGGGCTCGAGGTCCTTCGATGCATAGACTGCCGGCTCCTCGCCATGCCGCCTCCTGATGAATGGATGCACCATATCGCCCTGGATGGGGCCGGGCCGAATGATCGCAACCTCGATGACAAGATCATAGAAAGTCCGGGGGCGCATGCGGGGCAGGAAGTTCATTTGCGCCCTGCTCTCGACCTGGAAAACACCGACCGAGTCGGCGATGCAGAGCATGTCGTAGACCGCGGGATCCTCTTTCGGGATGGTGTCGAGCGTGTAATCGAGTCCCTTCCATTCGCGAAGCAATCTGAATGCCCGGCGAATGCAGGAAAGCATGCCGAGTGCCAGGACATCGACCTTCATCATGCCGACCACATCAATGTCATCCTTGTCCCATTCGATGACGGTCCGGTCTTCCATCGCCGCGTTTTCCACGGGGCAGAATTCGTCGAGACGGTCGCGCGTGATGACAAAGCCGCCGACATGCTGTGAAAGGTGACGCGGAAAGCCTGTGATTTCCTCGACCAGTTCAAGCGCCTGGCGCAGCCGCCTGTCAGCAGGGTCGAGCCCGGCATCCCTGACCCTCTCCTCCTTCATGCCCTTTCCGGAACGCCCCCAGACCTGACTTGACAGTGCAGCAACGATATCGTCGGAGAATCCCATGGCCCGGCCGACCTCGCGCAGCGCAGCGCGTCTGCGAAAATGGACCACTGTTGCGCAAATCGCGGCCCGATGGCGTCCGTACTTGTCGTAGATGTACTGGATGACCTCTTCCCGGCGCTCGTGCTCGAAGTCGACATCAATGTCGGGTGGTTCGTTGCGGGATGCAGAGACGAAACGCTCGACCACCATGGCAATGGTATCGGGAGCGATTTCCGTGATTCCGAGTGCATAGCAGACAACTGAATTGGCTGCCGAACCGCGCCCCTGGCAAAGGATGTTGCGGGAGCGCGCAAAGGATACGAGATCGTGGACTGTCAGAAAGTAGCTGGCATACCCGAGGCTGGCGACAAGGGAGAGTTCCTTTTCCACCATGGCCTGCACGTTGAGGGGTGCACCCTCAGGATAGCGCCAGTGCAATCCCTCCTGTGTCAGCTGGCGCAGCCGCGCGTCGGGATCCTGTCCGGCGTGCACCTCATCGGGGTACGCGTAGCGCAGGTCGTCGAGCGAGAAGGTGCATTGTTCAGCGATCGTGATCGTGTTGCGAACGGCTTGCGGATACTCCCGGAAAAGCCGCCGCATCTCGAACTCCGATTTCAGACGCCGTTCGGCGTTGGGAAGTGCCAGGCGGCCCAGATTCTGGATGGTTGTCCTCTCGCGAATGCAGGAAAGAATGTCAGCCAACCGCCGGCGGGATGCGCGGTGCATGAGCACATCGCCGCAGGCGACCAACGGGATGCCTGCCGTTTCGGCCAGTGCTGCACGTTGTGCAAAACGTTCGTCATCCGCTCCGTCGTAGTGCGGCATCATGCCCAGGAAAACGTCGCGGCCAAACCGCTCCTTGAGCTGCTGTACGGTATCCGGGGCCTCCCGCCCGCTGGCCAGAATGAAGATGCAGTCACGACCTTCCTCAAGGATATCGGTGAGCGTGAGATCGCATTTTCCCTTGACGGTACGCCGTTTGCCCCGTGTCAGGATGCGACAGAGGTGGCCGTAGCCGGTCCGGTTCCTGGGATAGGCAAGAATGTCCGGTGCATCGGTGAGAACGAACCTCGTGCCGACGATGTAGCGAACGCCTACGGCCCTTGCCGCGGCGTGACCGCGGACGATACCGGCGAAGCTGTTCCTGTCGGTAATGGCAACCGCGGCAAGATTCAGCTCTCCGGCACGAACCACAAATTCTTCCGGGTGCGAGGCACCGACAAGGAAGGTGAAATTGCTGGTTGTGCACAATTCCGCGTAGCTCATGCGAAGCGTCCTGCCACAAACCAGTCCGTGCGTGATCTGTTCGGATGATTGACCAGCCACAGGCGCGGCCCGTCACGTGTCTGTACTTGCCAGAAGTCCCGTACGGTGGTGGCATTTTCGCGCCACCATTCGCCGGTCAGGCGTTCCGGGCCGCGTGCATGGTGGGTTTCGTGTGTCGTACCGCGCCATGTGAACCGTTGCGGCGGCCGCCCGGGTGCCAGTGCGTGCAGGCGTTCGGGGTTGCGATAGAGCCTGACCGGGCGTCTTCGCCGTGCATCGTGCCATGCGGCATGGCGTTCCCGGCTGACGGCCGGGACTGTCGTGAATTCCCGTTCCGGGAGATGACTGTCGAGAGAGACAAACATGCGGACGCGGTCAAAGCCGAGCCGGTTGCCAAGTGTCGTGATGAGGTCGGCAGTCGTTTCGATGGTATCGGTACGGTTTTCCAGAGTTTTCTGGACCGGCCTGGCAGGCTCCATCCTTTCCGCTTCAAGCCGGAACCCGTCCGCGCCAAAACCAACCCCGAGATTGTCGAGGGCATGGGCAAACTGGCGGGCCACGGCACCGGGGTCGCTCTGGGGTCGGGCAAATCCGGCGGTCAGGACGTGACTGTCGCGGTCGACGCAATCAATTGTGAACCTGTAGTTGCGGGCGGTCATGCGCATGTTCTGCAGACGCCGACACACGGAGTTTGCCAATTTTGCCAGGACGGCATTGAAGTCGTCTGCGTGGAGCACGGGTTCTGGCAGGGTCATGTGTGCGATGCACGTCGGATCGGGTCTTGTTGCGACGACCGGATCGGGCGTGTGCCCGAGTGCGCCGGCGAGTGTTATGGTGAGGGTGAGACCGAAGCGCCGTGAAAGTTCAGGGGACTTGATCGGCAGGAGCTGTCCGATTGTTTCGAGCCCGGCCTGGCGCAATTCGCGCACCAGTCGGTCATCGATGTCGAGTCCGGCCACCGGAATGTTCTGCAGGGCGGCAACGCATTCGCCCGGTGCGGCGATTTCCGGATCATGTTCACCGAATCGCGCAAGGGCCCGGGCGCATCCCCTGGTATCCGCCACGCCGATGCGCGCTGTGATATTCATTTCGTCAAGGCGGTCGAGAGCATGCAGCGCCATGGCCTCTTCCCCGCCAAAAAGGTGTGCGCAACCGGATATATCGAGCAGCAGGCCATCGGGTTCATCGAGTGCCACGACCGGGGACAGTGTATCGGCCCAGCGATGAAGTGCATGCAGAAGGCGTGTTTCGCGGGCCGGGTCGGCGGGTTCGGTCAGCAGTTCCGGGCAGACGGCGCGGGCATCGGGAACCGGGAGGCCGGCGAGCAGTCCGGCCTGCTGCGCGTCAGCGCTCAGGTGCGTCAGGCGCCAGGTGTTGCCTGTCCGTGCAACAATCGCGAACGCGCCGCCTGTTCGTGGGTCGCCGCGCCGGGAAAGCCGGTCAAGTGGCAGATTCGGGAACCACAAGGAGAGAATCCTGCGCATTGCTGCCTCCTGTCCATACGGCGTGCCAGGTTCCTGTTTCACCCCTGCGGTTCTTGATGCATGCAAGGGTCCACGCCCGGTTGTCAGTTCGTGATGCATTGCACAGCCAACGGGTCTGTGCTGCCGACGTGCGCGCCGTTCCGTCGATCAGGATGATTCCCGGCCGACCGCTTTCTCCGGCGGCCGTCTGGAGACGCAGACTTTCCCGCAGACCGGGGCCGTCCCGCAATTCGATGACAATCATTCCCTCGGGACATGTACGCAGGGCCTGCTCGGCGGCCCACAGCACTTCCTTTCGTGTGCCGCCCTCGACAAGAATGATGCGCGCGGGATCAATCCATGACTGCAGGCCGGTCGGCGCCAGCGATTCGATATGTTGACGTGTGCCAATCCAGACCACCGGCCCGTCCACACGCGCCGCGACGAATACGGCGAACATTTCAGCGGCATTGCCCATGACTTCATGCAGACGCCCCATGGCCAGACAAATGACGCCGCCAAGCACGATCTCCCCGTGACGGACCGGATCGGAGGCCGTCGTTCCGGCGCAAATCCCGAGGCCAGCCATCGACGCAATGTTCGTGCAATGTTCCATGTTCACATAATGTTCAAATTATCCGGACAAGTCAAACACTGCCGGAAGACCGAAACCGGTTTCAGGTATGCCGAATGCGTCGGTCGTGCATGTGATAGTCTGATGGTCCTGCAGCTTCCGGGGAGGTATGCGCCTGTGCGGTTCGGACTGTTTCACATTCCCCACGATCTCTCGGGGATGCGCGACTACAGCGAGATCGTTGCCGAGATGCGCGAGATCGCGATGGCTTGTGACAAGGCTGAGTTCGATACCTTCTGGCTCGCCGAGCACCATTTCAGCATCTGGGGGCGCGAGCTCTCACCCAATCCCGTTCTGCTCGCCAGCGATCTTGCTGCGCGGACCAGCCGGATTCGCCTTGGTCTTGCGGCGGCGATCATCACGTTCTGGCACCCCTTGCGGCTTGCCGAGGATATCGCCGTACTCGATCATCTGTCCGGGGGCAGGCTTGAGGTCGGTGTCGGGCGCGGCAACTACGGGCTGGAAGCGACCAATCTGAACCCGATGGCTGATCCCAACAATCCGCAGGAGAACTTCAACGTCTTCAACGAGACGCTGCAGATACTGAAAAAGGCTCTCGGTTCGGAGCGTTTCGCACACGATGGTCCCTACTATCAGTATCCTGCTCCGGGATTTGCCGCTGACAAGGCGCATACGGTGGACGACCCCCGCTATGCTGATCCCGAAACGGGGGAACTCGTTCAGCTCTCCACTCTGCCGCACCCGAAACAACGACCCCACCCGCCGCTGTGGGTGGTCGTGAATTCGGAACTCTCGATCCGGCACGCCGCAGAGAACGATTGCGGGATCATCATGTGGCGTCAGCCTGATGCCATGTTGAAGTTGCGGCTGGAACAGTACCGGGAGTCACGGGGAACAGGGCTGGATGCGCCTGTGCGTACGGCAATCATGCGCGATACCTTCGTGGCGGATAACGAGAGAATTGCCCGTGAAATCGCGGGCGAGACGGCTATGGGCGCGCTCAATTTCAGCAACTGGCGCGGTCCATACATATTTCTCGAGCCGGGAGAGGAACTTGCCCCGGACCACTATGCATCCCTACAGGGAGAATTGACGTATGAATTTGTCCGCGACAGGGCGTTGCTGTTCGGATCGCCTGACGATGTCACGGAGAGAATCCTGAAGACCTTCCGCGAGACCGGAATTGAACAGATTGTGTTCAAGTGCGGATGGCCAGGTCTTGAGCATCGCCATGCGTTGCGATGCGTGGAGCGCCTCCGCGACGAGGTGCTTCCACGGGTACGCCGAGAACTTGAAAACTGAACTTTGCGAGATGAAAGCCTGTGTTCGGGCGGAGATACCTTGTCTGCGCCGTATGCTGTTTCAGTTCTTCATGTAACAGCTGGTCGTCAAGCAGGTTGCGAGGGTGTCGGCGACCGCCGGAGCTTGACGCGATCGGCTCCCGATAGCGCAGTTTGCCCTGTCAGGACACTGTGGCAGTAGACCGCGGAGGCCACCATATCACGGCCACTGATCATGCAGACATTGCCGGAATCCATCTTTCCGGAACGAACAGGCGCCATAACCACCAGCTCGCTGACCAGGGAGTCGAGCCTGACCGGTGCGTAGACACCGGGACCTGCCAGCCCTCTTTGCTCCACCGGGACAGCAGCTTGGCCGCGGCGGTGCGCCTGATTTCGAGAGCGCGTTCGGCATCGGTGATGTCGTTGGCATTCCGGACCACTTTCGCCAGCCTGCGACGTCCTGCGGGTATGGAAACCTCTCTGGTCATGAAGAACCTTTATCACACGTCAAGGTATCACCACTTTCTGTGAATATTTGTAGTACGCATGTACTGTTTGACTTGTCAGTTGGATGTTTTCCGTGGCCGGCACTGGAGAATTGAGACCCTGCTGCCACGAGAACGTGTCAGTCTCAACGTCTCGTTCACCAAGAGCAGCAACAAGATTTCTGTTAATCGAGTGATGTCGGTGGCGGAGAAAGAAACGACAGAAGTCGATAAAGAATATATTGATCAGTTCTGACGCAGCGGTCCGCATCAACCACGATGTAGGTAATTTCCTCCGATCATGTCTATCCCGCGCCAAGCGTTTTCAGCGCGATTCACCTGTGCGTTGTTCCTCTACCGTATGCTTTGGATCATCTGTCTCCCACTCGTCATCGGATATTTTTTCTGGCGCGGAAGACGCTATCGACCCTACCGATCTCACTTGAAGGAACGGTTTGGATTTGGCGAGAAATGCCGTGGAACGGTATGGGTTCACGGTGCGTCGATGGGTGAGATCAGTGCGTCGTCCTCATTGATCCGGGAATTGCTTGCGCGTGGCGAGAAAGTCCTGATTACCTGCATGGTACCCGATGGTCGCGAAAAGGCCCTGCGCCTGTTCTCAACTGAAGCTGAAGCCGGACGCATGCGCGTTCGCTATCAACCGCTCGAATACGATTTCGCGTGGCGGCGGTTCCTGAAAACCTCTGACGCACCGAAGTATCTGCTCATTCTGGAGTTTGATCTCTGGCCCTTGATGATTCTGTCAGCACTTCGAAACAACATTCCGGTGTATCTCTGCAACACCCGTTGCAGTCCTGAAGATCCGATGAAGGATCGCCCGCTGCAGAAATTGCGATTTGAACTCCTGAAAGGAATCAGCGGTGCGTTTGCGAAATCTGAAATCCACGGTACGCGACTCCGGTCGTTTGGCGTTCCGGAAGTTCATGTAACGGGTGAGCTGCGCTTCGACGAACCTGTCCCTGCACAACACACGGAGGCGGCCGCCACATTTTCGAAAGATCATGGACTTGACCTTTCAGAGGGGCGACCGGTCATCACTTTGGCGAGTGTGATGAAGGGTGAGGACAAGATCTACTTCAGGATGATGAAAGCAATTCTGGAAGCTGCTGCAAAAAATGGCACGCACTCTCCACTGTTCGTTTACGTACCCAGGGCACCTGAACGGTTTGAAGAGGTTGCGACAAGTCTGGCGCAAACTGGTACGAAATTTGTCAGGCGTTCAAGAATTCTGGATGCGAATCTTGCCGCTGTTGACGACGTTGATCTCAATTCTGCAACCGTTCTCCTTGGAGACTCGATCGGTGAAATGCCGTTCTACCTCAGTCTCGCAAATATAGTCGTTATCGGTGGCGGTTTCACACAGGATGGGGCCCATAACATCATTGAAGCGCTGGTTCAGAAGAAAGTCGTCATGGTCGGCCCGCGTGTGGAGAAAACCGAGTATCCGGTATTTGAAGCAATCGAGAATGGCGTTCTGATCAAGATGGAGTCGGCCCCGGCCCTCACAGAGAAGATCACACTGTTGCTGGATTCACCGGGAACAATTGCTGCAATCGGCAACAAAGCCGCGGAATTTCACGCGCACCATAGCGGCGGCACCGCACGTACCTTGTCGGCTATCGACGCGGTTCATTCGCGAATAGTCAACGGAGCCTGTTGATGTTCGATCTGTCCCCATGGACGACAGACGAGATTCTGGTGAAGGGTTCTGGAGGTACCGTTGACCGGGCTGGCGACTTGAACATCAACGGCCTTCGGGCCCGACCAACGAATGAGTACCGGCAGGCTATCGCCTCTGGCCGCTTGTCCTGGGTCGGTATGCCACGACCAACCCGCCCTGTTGTCCCGCACTTCCAGATCGTGGACCCGCCCGATAGCAAGGCCACGAATCTCAAATGGATGTGCATCGTGGTGCATTCGAAACAAACGGTGTCGTCGGCAGACGTCATGCGTCAAATGTTGTCACTGACCGGCCGTTTGAACCAAAATCCAGACCACAAACAGTAAATCCGGCAGGACCAATATCACCGCGAATTCAGACGAAATCCGGTCGATTGCATCGGCTACCTTTCAGATGACTGACGAACTGCGGGGCATGGGATGTCCAACGCCGTCGGGAACCGTCTTTCGACAGTTTCCTTGAGTGATTTGATCCGGAAACTGACGTCAGTCATGGCTACGCCCACCGCGACTTTGGCACACATGTGATACCGAACTGGACGACAACAGAAAAAACGCGGATCGCACCGCGTGGCGGCTGACCCGACGGAATCAGCACAGACAAGCTCATGGGAGATTATTTCGTGTGCAGAAACTTTTGGTCTATGCAAGGTGATCAGATCAAGGCAGGCTGAGGTTCGACAAGTATTTTAGTAAGACTGAGGTTCGCCAGCGGATAAACGGGGAACAGATGTCACGAAATACACCCTTGCAAGCCCGATATTACACGGATCCGGACTGGTTCGAGATCGACAAGGAGAAGATCTTTTTCCGAACCTGGCAATGCGTCTGCCACGTGTCGGAGATTGCGGAGACGGGTGATTTCAAGACTTTCACGATCGTCGACGAAGATGTCTTTGTGATCCGCACGCCAGATGGCGAGATCAACGGTTACTACAATGTCTGCCGCCATCGCGGTCACCCGCTGGTCGAAGGCGAAGGCAAGGGTAAGCGTGCACTGGTCTGTCCTTATCACGCCTGGACATATGATCTGAACGGCAGGCTTCGCCGCGCGCCGGGCTCGGTGGAGAGCGACGGTCTGAACTGTGATCAAATAAGTTTGCGCACTATCCGCGTGGAGGTCTTTTGCGGCTTCGTTTTTGTGAACCTGGACGCGAGCACCGCACCGTTGGGACCGGAGCTGGAAGAATATCGCCAGAACATGCTCAGCTTTCACCCCGACCCGACACAGTTGAAGTTTGTATGTGAAACGGAGATTGAACACGCCAGCAACTGGAAACTGTCGGTCGAGAATTACAACGAATGCTATCATTGCCCCACAGTGCATGCGCGTTCACTGACCCGTGGTGTTCTGGCGATGGCAGGCTACACCACTATCCCCAAGGGCATGACCATCTGGCATGATGGCAAGGCGCAGACGAGAAACGAAAAACAGTACGACTATGATGTGGATGTCAGCCCCCGTGCGGGTGATTACGGCGCCTATTGGATTTTCCCCAATCTCTCGATGTGCTGGTATCCCGGCGGTTATTTCACCATCCGGCAGTTCCTGGCGATAGCCTGGAACCGGACGATCTACCGCTATCGCTGGTTTTCCAGCGGCGAAATCGCGGACGAGGATGTGATTGCCCTGATGCACAAGCACAAGACCACGACCGGGGCCGAGGACGAGGTGGTCGTTTCCAGGATCCAGAAGGGAATGCAAAGCCGCGCCTTTGAACCCGGACCGTACGTCATTGGCGACGGATCGGGTGCGATGAGCGAGGTGGGCTTGCTCCATTTCCACAAACTCTATCGCGACGCCTTGGGAGAAAGCTGATGAGCGATGCGATCCGTGAGGACCTGGCGGCACTTTACCGCCTTGCACATCACTTTGGCTGGACTGACTTGACCTCTACCCATATCTCGGCCCGCCTTCCTGACGATACCGATCACTACCTTCTCAACTCCTATGACCTGATGTTCGACGAGATTACTGCCTCGAACCTCACCCGCATGTCCTTTGACGGGCGGGCCGTAGACCACGAGTCTGACAGTGGTGGGTTCATCAATCTGGCGGGGCATATCATCCATTCCGGCGTTCTGACTGCGCGACCGGACGTAAACTTCGTGATACACAGTCACACGCGCGCAGGGATCGCCGTTTCGGCGATGCCCGAGGGGCTGTTGCCGCTGTCCCAGCATGCCGGCTTCGTGCTGGGCACATTATCGAGTCATCCATATCAGGACTCGACTGCGGTGCAGGACGAAGGCGCGTTGCTTGCCCACGACCTGGGCGACAATTTTGCCATGTTGCTGCAGAATCACGGCCTCTTGACGGTGGGGCGTACCGCTGGCGAAGCGTTCATCTATCACTACTACCTCGAGATGGCCTGCAAGATTCAGGTCGACATTCTGGGTGCCACGGGCCGACCGGTCGAAATCACCAATGACGCCATGTCCGCCCTGCATGCGTGGGGTGCCCCTGAAAACGGGCCGCACGGTAGCGTGCAATGGCGTGCGCTGATCCGAATGCTGGACCGTACTGTGCCGGAATTCCGATGTGGAGCGGTGTCGACCTGTTCCTAGGCTGACGTGACACCCCCCTGGTTGGCAGTCACAATCAACCGGTCGCAAGTGGCCGATTTCATGACCAGGACGATGAAGATCACCTGGCGCAGCTCCATTTACGCGGTTGTTGACAATGAATAGCTGCGGATTGTCATCATGACCGTTGCAGGAAATCGCGTGTGCGGATCGGAACATGCATCATGACCACATTGACGGCGCGAATTCCGGAACGAAGCGACCGTCTCAGGCAGAATCGTCCCCGTACCGACAAACAACGCGTGGTCGGGCAAAATGAGCCGGACCGGTAGCGGATGCTGACCGATTCCGTACCGCGATCCTGTCGATCGCGTATCCGACATCACGCCGGATACGACTGCTTGGGGTTCGCGGGCAGAATTGCGGTGTGAACGGCTCTGGACAGTACTTGTAGCGACCATGGTGCTGATTGCCGATGGTGTGCAACTGAAACGCTGAAATTCGTGCCGGGGAGAAGTTCGTCATGAAAGGCATCCGCGTTGTTGACATGACATCGGTCCTGTCCGGGCCGTTCTGCACCTGGCTGTTGGCCAGTCTCGGTGCTGACGTGATCAAGGTTGAAAATCCGACCGGCGACATGGCCCGCTCTACGCCACCCTTCGAGGATGACATCAGCCTCTACTTCGCTTCACTGAACCGCAACAAGAGGTCAGTGGTTCTGGACCTGAAATCCGAGGCAGGAAGGGAGGCGCTTCACAAGTTGCTGGCCACAGCGGACGTCTACATCGAAAACATGCGCCCTGGTGTTCGGGATCGTCTGGGATGCAGCGATGCTGATCTGAAACGGATAAACCCGCGTCTGATCTTGGCCTCGATCAGCGGGTTTGGACAGACCGGAAGCCTGTCGCATCGCCCGGCTTATGACATTGTGGTGCAAGCGATGAGCGGCATGATGAGCATCAATGGCGCGTTGGGTGGCAATCCGACTCGTGTCGGGTTTTCTGTGGGCGACATTTCAGCCGCGCTGTTCACCACCATCGGCATCCTGCAGCGATTGTATGAACGCGATGCCAAGGGCGCGGACAGAACCACCCATCTGGATGTCTCCATGCTGGCCTGCCAATGGGTCTGTCTGGAAAACGCATTCGCCCGTTATCTGAACGCCGGGATCGTGCCGGGACCCATTGGCTCGCGCCATCCGTCGATGACTCCCTTCGAGCCCTATCCCACGGCAGACCGGGATATTGTCATCGGTCTGGGTAGCGACAGGGACTGGCCGCGGTTTTGCGAAGCTATTGGCTATCCGGACCTGCTGGACGACCCCCGGTTCCGGGAAGACGCGGTACGTCTGGCCAATCGCGACGCTCTGGATGAGATTTTGGGTGCGCATCTGAAACAGCACACGGCGGCGCATTGGATGCAGGTGCTGATTGACAACGGTATCCCCTGTTCGATGGTGGAGAACGTCCAGACCATTGCCGAGAGTACGATTGCCGAGGAATGCGCGGCATTTTCCACCGTGAATGCGAATGGGCGGGATATGCGTTTTGTCCGGAATCCGATTGCCGACCGCGGTGTTCAGGAATTCCCGGCGCCGGATCTCGGGCAGCACACCGGTGAGGTAATGGCCGAACTGGGTTATGGCGCCGACGTCATTGCGGCCATGACGCGCTGACCGGATCTGCTTCTGACCAGGACAGGATTCGACACATGCCTGAATTCCAGACTGCTGATGGGATCACGCTCTTCTTTGAACAAACCGGAGATGGCGTCCCGATCGTATTCGTGCACGAGTTCGGCGGTGACTATCGCAGCTGGCATCGGCAGATTCCGGTACTGTCTCGGTCTTTTCGCTGCATCACCTATTGCGCACGGGGCTTCCTCCCTTCTGTCGTTCCACGGGAGCGCAGCCGATATGGGCAAGCGCTGTCCACCGGAGATTTGCTGGTGCTGATGAACCATCTCGGTCTGGATGAGGCACACTTGGCAGGTACGTCGATGGGTAGCTTTACGTGTCTGGACTTTTCTCTGAACCATCCGGACCGGGTCGCCAGCCTTACCCTGGTCGGCAACAGCTCCGGGCCACGTGATGCCGCCGAACAGGAGATGTACCGCAAGGTCTGGGTCGGAAACGAGATCAGGTTGCGCGAGGAACGGGGAGGCGATGGCGCTGTTGCAGTACTGGAGGACGACCCGGCCTATCAGAGCTTTCAGAAGAACGATCCAGAGGGCTGGGCGATTTACGCCCGAAACTTGCGTGCTCAATCAATCGATGGCGCGGTTCATACCCTGTCAACAGTCCATTGGAACCGTCGATCCCTGTTTGATGACATGAACCGGTTGAGAGCATTCAAAACACCGGTCATGCTCGTGACCGGAGACGAAGATTACTATCTGGTCGGTGAGACAAATGAGTTTCTGAAAGGCAGCCTTCCCGATGCCAGCTGGCATCAATTCTCGGGAACGGGTCATCTGGTCAATATCGAACGCGCAGCGGAGTTCAATCGTCTGCTGATGACGTTCGTTCGGGCACGAGAATGAACAGAATTCCGGACATCGGCACAAGCCGCGTTCGCAACGGATATCATGATGGTCTTCATCGTTTCCGCCTGTCGTTTCTGTTCAATCTCGATCCACCGTTATCCCGAATTTGGTCTCGAATGCCCGCGCGATGAATTGCGACCCGGTTTCATAACGATGAACAGGTTGCCAAGGTGATCAATACGGCTCTGGCGTCAGATGCCACGCACCGGAGTTCAGTGCTGCATTGCAGGACACACCGGCATCTCGTCGCAACTTTCACGTCTGTAAAGGCTTCATCAACGCAAGCACGGATCGTTCGGAACTACACTGTCGTTGTCATACCACCGTCGACGGTGAGAATGTGCCCGTTCACATACGCTCCTGCTTCCGAAGCAAGGTAGAGGGCCGCCCAACCGATTTCCTCTGGCTTTCCCCATCTCCCGACAGGAGTTTGTTGACAAACAGTTTCGCTGAAAGTCGTGTCGGTGTGGAGTGGACGCGTCAACTCGGTGACAATGTAACCCGGAGCGATTGCGTTCACCGTAATGCCATGCGGACCCAGTTCTGCTGACATGGATCGAACCAGTGCGTTCATTCCGCCCTTGGCTGCGCAGTAGGCAGGGACCGTTGAACGCCCAATGGATCCGAGGATTGACGAAACAAAGATGATGCGGCCGGGTCTATTGGTCGTACGCATATGTCTGGCTGCAGACTGTGCCATTGTGAAGCCTGCAGAAAGATGCACGTCCAGTGTCCGTTGCCAGTCATGAAATGAATGTTCAAGCAACGGTATGCGCATGCCGTGCCCGGCATTATGCACAAACACATCGAGTGATCCGTGGCTTGCAATGAAATCGTCGATTGCGGCCAACGCAGTTGCGGTGTCGGTAACGTCGAATGGAAACGCAGAAGCGGCAATGCCTTCTTCGGAGAGTTCTGAACATGCCGCCTGAACGGTCTCCGGGTCGCGCCCATTCAATCCGACGGACGCACCACTCGATCCAAACGCGTGTGCAATCGCAAGACCCAAACCTCGGGTGGATCCGGTTATCAATGCGTTTTGACCGTCGAGCCTGAATGGATGATTCATTTCACTACGCAACGCTCCGTGCAAATTCTGGTTCGGATTCCGTCTTGAACTGCGGCATGACCCTCTCGGCAAACAGTTCAATTCCACGCAGCACTTTCCTGAATGGAACAAATCCGGGGTTCGGCCACAAGGTGACGTGCCGGCAATTCAACTCGTCGTGAAACTTGTGAATGCGATCGGCGACAAAATCCGGTGAGCCCACAAGCAGGATTTCGTACTTCTGCAGGAAGTCAAACCAGTCCGCATTCTGGTCATCGTCCGAGAGTGTCTCATTGCGTGCAAGCAGGCCTTTCCTTGCCCAGTTCGGATTGAGACCGGTTGCAGCACTGAAGAAGGCGTTGATGCCAGGTCGTGCCTCTCGTTCCGCTTCCTCCTGCGTTTCCGCGATGTGAAATGTTCGCATGGCATTGAGAGTCTGGCCGTTGGCGCAGTGACCCAGCGGAACGGTTCGGCCGCTGAGTTCCGAGGCAATCTGCTGGTAGCGCGTCCACGCTTCGCGTGTGCCCGCGAAGGATCGGCCGATACCGATGACCGAATGGCCGCGTCGTGCGGCAAACTCGTATGAGGACGTGGAATCCGCGGCTTGCCAGATCGGTGGGTGGGGTTTCTGAAAGGGTTTTGGCATGACGCCCAACGCCTTTAGCGTACCGTCCGGTTCGAAGTGCTCGGGATCATCGTCTATGAACTGACGGTCTGTCTCTGACCATCCGGGAACCGGAAATGTGTAGAATTCTCCCGCGTGCTGCATGGCATCCTCGGTCCAGCATTTCAGCATGATGTCGAGAACCTCTTCGAACAACCTGTAGTTGGTTGCGGGATCCCGTCTGTCTGCGGCTCTGTGAAACTGGATTCCTGCCGTACTGTCGGTACCGCGTGCGATGCCGACATCAAGGCGCCCCTTGACCAGGTGGTCGGCTGTTGCGACGTCTTCTGCAAGTCTGACAGGATGATAATCCGGAAGAATGCATGCGCTTTGACCCATGCGGATCGAATTTGTCACGCTTGCAAGGTGCAATCCGACAAGGATCGGGTTGGGACAGGCAACCGGATAACCCTTGTGCCAGAAATGATGTTCACCGAGCCAGCATGTCGTGAATTCCGCCTGGTCGAGCAGGATCGCGGTTTCGCGCCACTCGTCGAACAGACGGTCTGCCGGATAGGTTTCCAGTTCGTGGTAATAGACGTTACCGTCAAAGCGCATTACGGGTGTTCCATCCTCTGATCGTCATCGCGGGCGCGATCGAATGTGTCTTTCTCCTATCATGCATATCTGATTTGTGCCATTTGCCGGCACCCGATCGGGTTTGTTGGAAGACCTGATCTGGCTGGTCGGTGTCTCCAGAAAGAAGCGTTTCGTCAGTGTGCGTGTTTTCTGTCGCCGGTTGACCAGGTATTGACAATTCCGGTGAGCGGCCGGTCCTGAACGAGAAGATGCGGGACCGAAGCAAGCCAGATAAGCAGAAACCAATCAGATCCATCAGACCGCGCCAAAGCCGAACGGGCGATGCAGACGTTCTTGACCAGGCTCACTGCGGTGGAGCGGGAACCGGCATCGCGGTCCCGTATTTCGAGAAAGACAAGGGGGTGGTGGAGATGAAAAGAGAGACATCGTCGTACAGCTGACGGTGCAGCAGCCGGCGATGGAGAAAATCAATGGCAACCAGCAGATGCCGTCGCTCGCACAAGGGAATGACAGATCCTCTCCCGACACCAACCGAGAGTACGCGGCGGGATTATAGGGTCTGCCGACCAGGGTTCTGAGACCTGGAAGCTGTTGCCTTGTGATCTGCTGGTCAGTGTACGATCCCGCCTGCTTGGCACTTTCGCCACCAGTCGGCTCCTACGGTGTGGTCATTGGCGAGCCATCGTACCAATCGGGAACCTACGCGAGATTTACGAGGCTTGCCGCGTGAAGAGCAGTTCGTGAAAATCGGCACAATGCAATTGTTTCATTACTTTTGATGGTTCGAACAACGCCTTGAAACACTGCAGTACGGACGAAAATTCAGACAATCCCGCCCATGCGCGAATTCACCTGGGTCAATCCAGTCCCTGGTAGGGGTTGAAGGTAGAGAGCCCCGCCTGTGGCCGCTGGCGGGGCGCCGTACTCTACCGACGCGACGCCCCGAACGCTGCGGTCAGGTCCGACCGCTCCAGCGTGCCGCCGGCTGCTTCGTGCGACCGCCCGGCGAATATGCCTGTCAGCCGCCCGTCATCGCCGCCGGTCTCGCGGAAGGTGTTGCCGCGAACGGCGATGGAGTAACGGAGGTCGCCGTCTCCCCATCGCGATGTCTGTCCGCCCGTGCCAATCGTTACCAGGTTGTTGAATGCTGCGGACGACCCGGTCATGGTCGGAAGATTGACGGTGATGACCGCATCGCCTGCAACGCGCTGTTCTTGTTCTGCTGGCGTGAAGCCGACCAGGACCCCGCTCCAATTCACGCTGCCGGAAAGCGCCCGGTTGGACGCGAGATCGGTCTGCGGGGCGACCCCATAGGCCCACGGCTCCGCATAACCGTTGCGCCTCGCGACGCCGAACGCGCCATGTGGATTGTCGATGACCAGATGCTTCGACGTCTCCGCCCATGGACCAAGGTCGTTGGGATCGTCGCTGTGCCGCAACGGGCCGTACAGCGCCCGCAGGGCCTCGCGATCGATCGGATAGAGCAAGGAAGCCGGCTGTCGGATACCCTGCGCCCTGTCGTAGATCCGGCCCCCAGCTTCCATGATCGAATCGAAGCGCTCCGGGACGTGTCCATCGATGCCGAGCGAGTGAATGAGCTCGTGCGCCATCAGGATCACAGCCTTCCGCTCGTCGGTGTACGCCGGGAAGGTTCCGCGCGACAGCTGGATGTATTCGCCCCACGAAGTGCCCGCGGCGTCGGTGTAGAACTCGGACTCCGGGATGAACTCGACATGGATCGTGTTCGCCATCTCGCGACGGGATCCGAAATAGCGGCCGTCGTCGTTCACCGTGTCTTTGAGGCTGAAATCAGGCAACTCCGTTCCGACGCTGAGTTTGGCGCTCTCCGGCAGCTATCAATGCATCACACTTGATTCCGTTTCCTGGATGGTTTCCTTTGCGGGTTATTGGTCCAGTATTTCTTTTATTGCCTGGTGTCCGGTCACGGATTGGGTCAGGATCTGACTTCCTTCCCAGAGTTTCTGTGTACCGGGCAAGGGTTGTCGTTTCGATGGATGGAAGCCTGCCAGCCCGGCGGTCAGGATGACAAACTTTTCGATATCCATGTCCGGTCCGGGCGGTCCGCGCACTGATTTGAGTTGATAGAAGCGCGTGAGGGCGCACAACATCTCGATGTCGTGTGGTGGCACATATTCGTGCGCCGGGTCGTTGGCCCTGGTCCGCGCCAGCCAGGTGAGATCCCACACCCGGAAGGCCGTGATGGCGTCGAATGCCAGACATTTCTTGAGGTCGTCGGCCTCGTCGAGCCGCCGGTCTTCGATGCGTGTTCCGGTCTTGAGCGCATGGAAGAAGCGTTCGATGCTCCAGCGCAGTTCGTAGAAGCGCAGGAGTTCCTTCGCGCCGTCGAGATTGGCTTCACCGACGGTGGAAAGCAGCAACCAGTTCAGGGGGGTGGTGTTCTTTTTCGGGTTATCCTCGCGTGCCGAAACCGCCAGCATGGACAGGGGGTCACCGCCGACATCGTTGGGCGCAATCAGATCAACATGGGCAGACCGCAGGGTCAACGTGACCGTGCGCGCCTTGCGCCGGTTGGGTCCGCCGCAGCCCGGCACATCGATGGTCCGTGTCCCGAGCGGTTCCAGCCCTTCGACATGACTCCACAGGTCAACCGCACCGGCAGGCGTGTCGACCCGGCGCTGCGCCGAACGGCTGGCACGCACCAGAAGTTCGCCACCGGTGTCTCTGGCGTGCGACAACAGGCTCCAGAAATCGCCCTCGCGGTCACAGACGCTGACAACCCGGGTGTGCGCACAGGCCGCAGCAAGTTCCCGCGCACGGTCAAGACCCGCCACCCAGCGGACACTGTCCTTGCCGACGGCCCGCCGGAACGACGCATCCATGGTGAACAGGCCCAGCGGACGGCCAACGCCGTTGATCGCCATGCCGCAATGCGCGAGAACACCCGCCGTCCCCTTGCCGCCGCCACCGAGATCGTCAAGGCCGCCCGTCGCAGACAAGGTGTCGTAGTTCACGGTCGTCGTGTCCTGGATCGCCAGAACCAGACGCTCCTGTCGGCAGCGGTCAACAGTCGCCTCGTAATGCGGCTCCAGGATATGCTTCATGGTCACATTCTCGCGCGACAGCAATCGATAGGCCGCCGTCTGATCAGCCTGGCGTGGAAAGATAACCGGGATCGACGCGCCCAGTCTCTTCTGCCATGCCTTGCCCATCGCCGCAATCCGGCGCCTGACGCGGCCGTCGGGATAAGAACTGCGGGCATACTCGCGTTGCGCCCACGAACCGTCACAATACAACGGTTTGGAACGGCCGAGAACAGGCGCCTCCTCGTGGGTGAGTGCCTCCTTCCAGCCCGCCTCCAGTGGCTTCACCCAGACCGCACGCGGCACCCCGGAACGGCGACCCGATGTCCATTGCGGACAGCATTCCCAACCCGCCGCACGGTAGCTCAGACCCGAATGGCCCGGCGCAACGAATGTGTAAAGCAGAAGGGGGCGCACGCCATAGCGCTCCTGCCAGTCCGTGGCCACGCGCGCGGTTGCCGTGCGCAGTGCCGTCGAAGCCAGATGGTGCACCCGCACCGACGGCAAAATCAGAAATCGATGGTTGCACACAACCTCTTGTATGTGGGCAAGGCGGGCGGCGGCGGACCAGCCAATATAGTCATCGCGCGGCTTGAGCTGCAGGCCCGCCGCGGTGAAACACAAGCCGCCCACAATCCCGTAGCGCGATGAACGGATCCAGTAGCGCAGCAAACCACCCGGTGCGCGCCGCCAACCGCCACGATGATGGCTCTCCATCATCGAATCCCAACAACGGCGATCCGCCTCCGAAACCAGATCAACCGAGACAACACCAAGCGCCGCGAGCGGGCAGGAAAGAGACAGGTCCGGATAACCAACCGCCGCACGAACATGGGCATCACCAACCGGTAACGCGCGGGGCGGCAAGGAAACACCAAGCTCGCGCGCCAGAACCGGAAGAACATGATGCCCCGATGACAAACGCGGGCGACCCCGATAGTCAAGCCAGCCCTCGAGACTGGAGATCTCGCGCGCCAGTGATGCGCGCGAGCAATCACCACTCTTGCATGCATTCCTCAGCCACGACATCGTGTCCGCTGAAACCTGACGCAAACCAATCTGCATGAAACAGCATCATGCACAAACTCATGTCGGAATCAAGTGTGATTCAATGATAGCTCCGGCAGGGCGGCATTCACCAGTTGAACGGCCGCGAGAAGGCGACGGCGCTCCATGTCGGTAGGCGGCGACCCGATGACGCGGACCTCGTAGCCTGCGAGCCGGCGGTTCAAGCCCGTGTACTGTCCATGAACGGACGACAGATAACTTTGCAGTTCCGAAGCGCCGACACCGTCCCGGATTGTTCCGTACCGGACCTGGACATCGGGAAAGCCTGGAACCGCTATCGTCGGCAGTTGCTCCAGGCCGGTCCCTTGGTCGACCCCGATGCGCAGCAGATTGCCCGTGCGGTAGATCGGAGACCGCTTGGCGTCCGACACCGTGAGGCCGGGATGAATCCGGTACTCGTTGTTGGCCGCGTTCGGCGGTGGGAGAGTTGGGGTTGAAGGCGTATGCGGTTGGTCGGTCATGGACACTGACTGGTCCGTCATGGACACTGAGCCGCCCTCGCCCCCACCACCGCAACCGGCAAGCATGAGGCCAGACAACATGGCCGCCGCGAGAGTGGCCCTGCAACAGACTTTCATGGCATTCTCCCGTTCCCGCGCCGAAACTGGCATCGGGCCGTTGCACCTATCCAAGGCAATTGGAGAGCCCCGCCTATTCGGCAAGCGCTATCCCTCGCCGGATACAGGCTGTTCTATTCAGCGGGCGACCCGACTCAGCGCGTGCCTCGGACAAGTTCAGGGAGAAGCATAGACACTGGATTTCTGAAAACCCAGCGGCGTGGTCACTATAATGAAGAAAGACGAACGGCGGGCGCGAACGATGCCGAGCAAGTCAGCCGCCAAGCCGCAGAAGCTGCGCAGTCGGCCGGTGGAGAAGCCGCTGCCCGAGCTGATCAACGACTCCCCGGAGAACGTGATGCGGGCGATCCTCGCGACGCCGCCGAAGCGGGACGACGAATGGCGGTACATGCGCAAGGCCGACGCCGAGCCTCCCGATTGGTCACCGATCAATATAGGCCGCAAAGAAATTCCTGTACGCCGCTTAGATCAACTTTCGGGAAACAGGCGCGGGAAGAGCACCTCCAACGTATCGACCGGGAAACGCAGAGAGACGGGACCCTTGAGAGTTTTTGATGCAAGCAAGCCTACGTCGATGACGTTGCCCAGAACTTGTCGCGTTTGGGCAGGCCTGTGTTTTGAGGAGCTTCGCCACGATCAATCTGACCATGGATCAGTGTTTCTCGCAGGCAGGTGTGCGGCTTCCGGTTCCAGCCTCTCGCCGCGTGCAACGAAGTGTAGAAGTCGGGCGTCCAGATTGTTGAGGTCAAGGAGTTCCGCCATGAAAGTCACCTGGTCGACGCATACGTTCAGAAACCAGCGCGAGAAGGCGACAAGTGCACCGTGCGAGACTGCGTGAAACCGACCAGGGACCGCGGGCGCCAATTCCGGCATACTGCGCCATGGCATGGCTCATGAGTCGGCTTGCCCTGCCGTTACCGTCCAGAACCGGATGGATGTAGTTCAACCGGTGATGGGCAGCCGCCATGGCCTGGATCCGCGCCGTACACCCCATACCTTCACGGCGATAGCGCCACGCGAAATGTTTCATGAACGGTTCGACTCCGCCGCTCGACGGAGGGACATGGCCGCCGACGACGCCATCGTGATCAGGCTGTTTGCGCCATTCCCCGGGCACCACATGCGATTCAGTCCTGTCAGACTTGACGAGCCGTACTGACTCAGTTGCATCACGGCGGAACTCGGTGTGCAGCCAGCGAATGAATGCGCGAGATGCCGGTTCGGGCAGCCGTACTTCGTCTGCCAGGTGATCGATTTCTTCCTGTACACGGATATGGGCAGCTGTCGCGATCTGGAGGTTGCGTCGTGCCGCGTTCTTGTCGAGATCACCAATGAGCACACGCTCTGTATCCGGGGCCGTATGTCGTGACCTTCAATGAGGTTACTGTAGTAACAGTCTATCAGGCGCCCGGTGTCAGAGAGACTGCGGGCTGTTGTTGGATGGAGTCGGCTTATCGCTTGCGGTATCTCCACCAGGTGCGCCGGTTCAATCCGGGTTGGCGTTTCGATGACGTCATTGGCCGATTGCATGACAAATCAAACCATTGATTCCCGGCCAGAAAGAACAGTCTTTCCGAATGACTGGCCGATCCAGGCTTGCGATCTTGATGACGGTGAGGGCTGCTTTCGGAATCGTGAAGGATCACCTAAAAGAAGCAACATAGACGGATGTTATCGACCCGTTGGTCTTTCCACGAATGGATTGTGTTCATTCTCCGACAGACAGAACAACGCGAAACATTCTCGTGATGGACTGACGCTATTCGATACCCGGACTCCTTGCGTGTCCAGCAGGATCCTGAAAAGTTCCTGTTATGTTCAATATCCATCAATCGAAAATCTGGTGCGGACTACTTTGCATCGTTCTGCTTTGTGGCTGTCACTCCCAGGTTCGGCATACCGCCCAACTGGAGGTGGAACGCGCAGCCGATGCCGTGGAATCGTTTTCCAGAAACCCTGATGCACATACGGTTCTGAGAGTCGAAACGGATCGACCCTGGACCGGTTTCACGCGTCTGGCGAGCAGGCAAACGCCGTTGCCTGTCCACCTGCAGGCAGATGATGCCGTGACTCTTTCACTTTCGGGACAGTTGAGCGACAGCATTCTTGCGCGGCGTATCGAAAGTGCTGCGGGAATGGCCGTTCGATTCGTTGGCGGCGAGGTATCCGGTGTCACGGCACTTGATCACGCCACGGATGTCTGGGTGCCGGAACATGGCATCTGGACTGGTTCACTGAACAGTCTTCTCGATCTCTGGTGTGATGCCGGCGGTTACGCGTGGCGCATCGTTCCAGATTCAGACGTGATCGAAATCATTCGAGAAAGGACCGTCGCGTTTCGATTGAATGCACTGGCCGGTGTCCAATCCGTAAACGGAACGGCATCAACAACCGAAACTGGCGGGGACGACGGTGGCACCAGTCTTGCACGCCAGACCATGTCAACCCGCTTCGCCCGTGATCCGTGGCCCGAGATTATTGCGCAACTCGAAAGCCAGCTTGAAGAGGATACGCGGGTTTCTGCTGCTCCAGCCACAGCGACAGTGATTGTTCGTGGCACACCCGCCAACATCGAACAGGCACGCAAGTACTTTTCATGGCTCAACCGGACAGTGCTCCTTCCCGTGACGCTGACGGTCGAGGTCTACGCAGTCGAATTCCAGGAGAGTTCGAATTTTGAAGCCGGCATCAACGGCGTTCTCGGGTCAATCATTGGCACGAACACTGGTGTCGAGTTCAATGGAAGCAGTATCGGAATCATCAAGCCTTCACCGGGAGGCGATTCACTTGCTGCGGCGGTCAGCATCCTGCGCCGCAAGGCGGCGGTTTCCCGCATCCTGAGTGCGACTGTTCCTTCGTTGAACGCACAGCCTGCGCAGTTTTTCGAACTCTTCAGTGAAGCATATCTGCGTGAAATCCGTACGACAACGAACGATGGCGGTGCACAAACAAGCCTCGTTCCGGGTACGGTCGCGAGTGGATTTGCCCTGACCTACATCGCACAGTCTGTCGCTGCCGACGAAGTGCTCCTGCGCCTTTTCGCGAGTATCCAGGACCGACCTGTATTCGCGACGTTCAGAAGCGCCAACCAGCAGATCCAGCTGCCCGCATACGGCAGCCGTACCATTCAGGTCACGCAAAAAGTCGCGCGCGGAGAAACACTCGTGCTGACCGGGTTTCGTGACCGTGGTGCACGTTCGAGCGATTCAGGATCGTTCGATGCCGATGTTCCGTTTCCTTTTGGCAACGCCGCGCACGACGTTGCCCGTGTCGAACAGGTCCTGCTCGTCAAGGTTGCGACCGGCACGCCGCTGGGCATCGCCGAGTCACCGGGTAGTGACCTGTGACCGTCGTTACGATCAACAATCGGCGCTGGTTTGCGTCGCTGTCGTGGAAACGGCGTGTCGACGATCCTGCGCCTGCGGGCGAGGCGATCATCGTTGGCGAAAACATGGCGGAAATGCCTTCCGCAGTCGACGGCACCCCTTCGGAAATCCGGGTTCTTGCAGAAGTCCTGCTGGCCGGACTTGCCGGACCGGACTGGTTTGCCGTCCTCAGGACGGATGACGACCGCTATGCCATCGTTTCTGCAGCGGCCGGTCTGATAACGCGCGACGAGATCGTTGCGGACCTGGACCTGGTTGTCGCCTCGATCAACGAGTCCGCAGTTCCTCGCGACACGGTTCACGCACCCGCTGACGTGCATCTTGACGGTGTTGTACCGCTTGATCTCGATGAGATTACGAACGCGCCGGCGATTCCAGTCACGCACATCAAGATCCGCAAATCGCGGACACGACGCTACATCGGCTCTGCTGCAATCGTTCTGGGAATCATGGTTCTTGTCGCAGTCTGGTATCAGTTCGGCAGGGAAGAACCTGAACCCGAGCAGACAGTCGCCGTCCAACAGCCACCGACCGTGACGGTGACACTTGATGGAGCGTCGTTGATCGACGCCTGCAGGAATGTTCTGTTTCTGCGTCAGTTGCAGGTGCCGGGTTGGCGGCTCGTGCGGACCAGGTGCGTCGCGGAACTCGCTGATCCGGGCATTGTGGAAATACACCCGGGTTTCGCACAGCGGGCGTCCATTATCGTGAACTGGTCTCTTGAGGCCGGGCATGATGCACCGTTGCAGCGACGCTTGCTCGAAGAGCAGCTCAAACACTGGCCCCTTGCGTCAATTGTAGAAAACAAGGCCTGGGCCGCCGCACCCCTTGCACCGGTGCTTGTTGAATGGAACGGGCTGACAACTGATCTGGTTCAACTGCGCGAAGAACTTGATCGACGCGCCGGTCCATGGGTGTCGTCTCTTTCCTACATGAAGTCGTCGGACGGCCAATGGCGAGTGACGATGAAAGGTGCGGGTCTTCTTGACCGACTCTTTCGTTCACTTCACGGGATCGAGGGCCTCGAAGTCACGCGTCTCGACCGTGGTGGAAGCAGAGTGTGGACCGTCACCGGCAGGCTGCAAAAACCAAAACTCCTGCTCGAAACCGATTTTCAGGAACGCATTCACCCGATGCGTGCCCTGACCGACATCGCGCAATCAGACCCAAACACAAATGGAGGCACTTGATGGGACGTACACCGGCAATTCGGATCTTTGTGATTGCCTGGCTTTTGTCCGGTACGGCGTTTCATTCGGTTGCATCGGCGGCAGTACAGTACTCGTTTGTCACCAGCGAAGCGTTGCAGCATGCGGTAACGATCGAGGAAGCATGGCGGCGGCTGGAACAACACATTCTCCTTGAGTCCAATGCCGCGACGGTCTGGCAAGGCGATCAGCCGGGAACCGTAACCGGTTGGCGCCAGGAGTGGACCGACCGGGGTCTCGGTGCGCGTTACTGCGACGATACACTCGTCGTTCATGCCGTGCGTGACGTCCTCAAGGGCGTCGGGCTGGATCAGCGAACCGTCCGCAACGCCCCACACCTCGATGCAGCGCGGAAAAATCGACGGAGTGCACCGCTTCATTGGCTCGATCAGGGTGTCGCACGCGGTCATCACGGTCGGGCAGATCTCGACCTCCCGGCCTGTATGAACGATTTGCCGGATAACCGTGTCGCACTCGCCGGACTGGTTCCGGATCCGTTCAATGTGGTCCGTGACGTAACCATGCGTGAACGCGAGATACGCGATTGTCCACCTGGAAGGCACGGTGATGGCCGGACGTTCGTTCGCGAAACAACCATGCAGGTCAACGGACGAGGCGACGATACAGGAACACGGCAGACGTCGCCCTGGCGGTTGCAGGCAGACCGCTGTGCAGCCGATTTCGCCGACTGGGAGTTCTACAGAATTCCCTGCAGTTTCCAGGCGGGCGAGCCGCACAACGGGGAACTCGCAGGTGAGCAGGTCTGGCGCAGACTGAGAACAGTCAATGCCGACGGTACATCGTGGGGCACACCGGAATTCGTTGCGACGAGTTGCTGGAACGATCCCGCACCGGTTCCGCCGGACGCGAACCTGCGTCGGTGGTCTGCGACCGAGCAGCGAACGGTCGGCTGTGCAAGCGGTCAGTCGGGGACGCAAACCCAGGAACGAACGGTTCAGTATCGGTCCGTGCAGTTCCCCTGGGACGAAAACGCCATCGTCACTGAAGAATCCGCAACAACGTGGGTCACGCGCAATGCGGCGTGCACATCATCGGGCACACCCGGTTCCGGCCGCGATGGTATCGGTATCGGATGGGATACGGATGGCGACCGTCGTCCCGACTACGCGAAATACGCGGATATTCCCGATCACGAAAAACCCGGTGCTGTTCCAGCCGCCGGAAACGCCCTGCCCGGGCGCAACAATCCGGGTTGCGGTAGCTGCGGCAGGGACGGTCCTTCCACACCCGGTGGACCCGATCTCAACAACGGCCACGGTCCCAACGGCGGGCACGGCGTCTGATCCGTGGTGAACCCGAGAGTTCTTGACGAAATGGCAACAATGCTGAAGCGCGCTGCGTCATCCGTGATGGTTCGACACGCGCAACAGCACGTCAGCATGCATGCGGCAAGCGAGAGGTGCGCGCTCGCCGTCGTGTCCCTTGTTGCCTTCACGGCGCTTCTCGCTGCTCCGATTTCCGGTTCGTTGGCAGACCGGGCGTTCCTGGAGGACGGTTCGGTCATCGGTGGCTGCGCACAGGACCTGTTGCGAACAAGGTTCTCGTCTGCGGTCGGCGGCGACGATTACCTGGCAGCGCTGGCGCTTGAATCGGAGTTGTTGCTTCTCTGTAACGAGCGTCAGGAACTCCTCGCGGCGGCGCTGGAATCGGAGTCGCGGCTGCGTGAATTGCAAACGGAGCTGACCACCACCATCACGACGGCGGAAGAGGAACCGCCGGAACAAATCGCGGCGCAACCGGCACGTCGTTCATTGCTGGACGTTATTTCGCTGCCCGGCGCAACAGCAGACGTGCGGGCGGAACCCGAGAGCAAACCGGAGCAACCCGTTGTCACATGGTTTTCCATAACCGGAACCCGTGATGACCTGCGTGCCGGACTCTCCGATGGCAAGAAAATCTGGTGGGTTCGCGAAGGTGACAGCCTTCTGGACGGTGTCGAAATCCACCGCATTCGCAGCCAACCGCCTGGCGTATCAATCGCAATGCCCGATCAAGCGAAACCGGTCGAGATTTCGTGGATGCCACCACCCCGGAACAGTGTGGTCGGTCATGCGAACTGACATGGATGTCCGAAAACTTCTGCGGCTGTCTACCGGACGCCGCGAGGAGATCGATGCCAATGCGCCGCTGGCGTTTCCGGTACACGAGGAGCGCCTGCAACAACTCTGTGCCGTGTGGTCCGACGGGCGTTGTCTCATCGCCCACGGCTACGAGGATGACCCTCAGTTGATGCAGGCGCTCGATACGCTGAAGCAGAAAGGGCGGCTTTCGGAGAACCTGCGTTGTCGCAGCGTTGGTCTTGAAGAGATCGCTGAAGAATACCGCGATGTGACTGGCGTACACGCCCGGGTCCATGCCAACGACGACATACGAAGCAGGGTGGAGCGCGTTCTTGTTGCGGCGGCGAATGCGCGGGCGAGCGACGTGGTTTTCGAGAACGACGGTCAGGTCTGCCGCACATACGTCATCGTGAATGATGCCAAGATTCCCCTGGGCAACCCGATGCTCGCGGACGAGGGCCGACAGGTCATGGGCTACCTGTTTCATGCAAAGGACGAAGGCTCAGCCCAGACCAGTTATCAGCGAAACACATTTCAGGGGTTCTCCATTCGCGCCGGTGGAACCGTTCCCCTGCCATCGACGGTTTCGGGCATGCGTTGTCAGCGCGGACCCCATGATCCGGACGGTGATCACATGTTCTGTCGCCTCTTCTATCGGGATCGTCTTGAAACCGGCATGACGCTCGAGCGCCTCGGTTTTACGCCCGTTGAGGCAGCGGTGTTTGCGAAGATCCGCATGTCACGGCACGGCGGCGTGTTTCTCGGCGGTTCAACCGGTGACGGCAAATCCACCACCCTTGCGACAAACCTCGCGCTGCAGATGGCGGAGCGTCGCTACGAGCTCAACCTTGTCACGCTTGAGGACCCGGTCGAATACCGTGTCCCCGGTGCCCTGCAGATTGCCGTTCCGACTTCCGGAGCCGGTGAGGATCGTGCGCTGCATTTCAAACGCGCACTCATGCATTTCTGCCGCATACATCCCGCGTCCGGCATGGTTTCAGAAATCCGCGACGGCGAGGCGGCCCGCCAGGTCATCCAGTTCATTGATACGGGGCATCAGGTCTGGACGACAATTCACGTCGACAACGCCAATGCGATCCTGTTTCGCCTTCTCGACATGGGTGTGGAAGCACCGGCACTGACAAAGCCCGGCAATGTCGCGCTGCTGATGAAACAGACCTTGTTGCCGCTTCTTTGCGGCGCCTGTTCGCTTGACGCGCCCAGAGACACGACCATTCCCGACTGGATGGAAGAGACGCTGGCGCGTCTGCCGGGTGCGCGTTTCCGCAATCGTTCAGGATGCGTGCAATGCCGCCGTGTCGACGCAGGCGAGATTGCGCAGCGTGCCTGGACGGGCTACCGCCACCAGTCAGTGGTTGCGGAAATGATCATTCCGGATTCCGGTTATCTGCAACGGGTTGCAGCACGCGACCCCCAGGGCGCCTGGGACTACTGGATCAACCGGCTGGACGGTATGCCGATTGCCCGTCGTATCTGGGAACTTGTGCAGGCCGGAGAGGTCGATCCTTTCGACGCGTTGTCTCGCGGTGCGCGAATAGAGGAATTGATGACACCCGTGACCGCGGCCATGGATGCCCCGCGACTCGTTCATGGAGATGCGTCATGACCGGCTGGCGACGTGCCGTTGGCATGCTGCTTCTGCCGCGCAAGGCGCGCATTGGCGTCTACATGACGGTTGCCGATCTTCTTTCGAGCGGTTTTGCACTCGAGCGCGCCCTGGACATCACGGCCGCAACCCTGGCAGAGCAGGGACGCAGCGGCGAGGTCTGGATATTGCGCCGTTGGGCCCACGCACTCTCAAACGGCTCCATGGCCGATGAGATTGCGTCCTGGACGCCTGCGTCGGAAGCCATGATCTTCGCGGCGTACGGACGCGTTGATGCGGAAAAACTCTTTGCCGGTGCGGCACGGGTGGCGGACCTGAGCGATCGCCAGGGTGCTGCGGTGCGTGCGGCACTGGCTGGCCATGCCGTTGCTTCTCGCCTGCACACTGGTTGTCATGTTGTGGGGTGCAGGGGGACATTTCATACCGGTTCTTGCCGAGGTCGTGCCCGCGGATCAATGGCCGGCCATTGCGAGTCTTTTCCGGAGTGTCTCGCTGTGGCTTTACGCGAACCCGTTGCTGTTTGTTGCATCGATTGCCGGGATTGTGTTCGTCGGCTTTCTTTTCACGGTCGCGTACGCCGGACCGGGGCGACCGCTCTTCGACCGCGTTGCGCCGTTCAGCCTGTACCGGACCGTGGTGGGCTCGGCATTCCTGTTTGTGCTGCTCGAATATCTGCGCGCGGGTCTCGATCTCAACGATCGAACGTTCGAGGAATTGAAGAGATCTGCCTCGCCCTACACCCGCAACCGCGTGAGCGCCATTCAGAGAGCCATGGCGCGCGGCGCCGGCATCGGCAATGCCATGAGTCGCACGGGCCACGGATTCCCCGATCCGTCCCTGACTCCCGTGATTGCCGCACTCGATGGCGTTCCGCAGTGGGAGATACGCCTCAGCCGGTTTGTCGATCGCTGGGTCATTCGCTCCGAAGCATTGCTGAAAGCACGTGCTGCGGTTCTGAACGCCGTCCTGCTCATTCTTCTGACCGTCATCGCAGGCGGCGCAATCGAGACGATGTTCACGCTGATGGAACAGGCCGGTCAGACAACCAGTCATGGTCGCTACTGAACAAGGAAATGCGCATATGGCAATAACCTCCATATCGACACGTTTTGGACGGCGCTGGAACGCCAGGCGTCGTCTCGGATTGACACTGTTCGGCGTTCTGATGGGGCTGGTACTGTTTGCCGCCGCGCTTGTCGGGACGGTTACTCTCTACACGACGGCGCAGGAGACGCAGGCGCGCAACCAGTCGCAGGCGCTGCTTACGCGTCTGGTTGTTGCTGTGCAGCAGATCTACCTCGGTGAAGCGGGTTATCCCAATAACAGCCTGATACCGGCGCTCGACGCACGCGGCGCGATCCCGGGCAACGCACGGGTGGTCACTGCAGCTGCGGATCCCGACGATCCAGACGAGGTTTCCATTCGCCACCCGTTCGGTGGTGACGTCACGGTCACCGGCGGCGTCGCGAACGGCGCCCGTTTCGACATTGTCTTTGAAGACCTCGAGAACGCCACATGTGCAAATCTTCTCGATCCTTACGTTGGGCAGGCGCGCGGTGCATCAGGCTTGTGGGAGGTCCAGGTCGAGGGTACGGCGCTTGTCAGCCCGTTGACCGCCGCTGCAGTCACCGAGAACTGTGGCAACGGTACAAACGATGTCACCTTCCGCTTCGAGTGATCGTTGTGTTCGTGCCATCTGTCGTTCCCTTCATGCCATTTCCGCGGCGAATCCTGCGCGGCGGCGCCACCCTGATGCTGGTGCTCGTCCTTGCAGCCGGCGTTGTCATGGCACTTGCTGCACACTACCGGGGAATTGAACGCGAAAGCGTTGCCAATCGGGAACGGGCCGCAGGTGAAATCATCGCGCACTGGTTCATGGCAACGCATCGTGCGTCGCTGGAGAACGACTTCTCGAATGCGATTGCCGGCGACGGGGTGGAACTCGACAGCGGCGAACTGCGTTCACTCGCGGCAGCGCCGCCGGGATTGCCTGACATCCCTGCAAGTATTCCGGAGGCAAGGTTCGGGTTGCTGGATGACGGAAACGGCGTTGCCATGGCGTTCGTCGTCGTGCGCGATGTTGGCGAACGGCCAGCTTTGCGACACGGGTTGATTGGCGGCGGCCTGGCCGACGTCGGTTTTGCAACGGGCGCAGGGGAACGCACGGGTCGCCATCTGTCGGCGATCGAGAACCTGATTGGTGTTCCCCTGGATGCAAACGATCTGGTGGCAACCGCGGATCTGGCAATTCCGGTTCGTGCTGACCTTGTCTACCGCAACAGGCAACCGGGACGCCCGTGGCTCAATCGTATGGAAACCCCGATGGATGCCGGAGCCCGGGCGATAGTCAACACGGGTGAAATAGGGGCCGTCACAGTCGCGACCGTGAATGACGTTGTCGCCGCGGATGTACGCGGAACGGGCGACGCGTCTGCATCGACGGGGCGCAGCGCGGGCACATTGCAGGGGACTTCGCTCACTGCAGACTCCTTGCAGGTTGTCGGTCTTCTTGTTGTCGGTTCACTTCTTGCAGACGACGACGTCACGACGGCGACCGCGCGGATAGGCGAAAAACTGCAAGCAGAGGCTGTAACCGCCACGCAGCTTGATGCACAGCTGGTGACGTCCGGCGCACAGGCAACCGTCCATGACTCCGCGGCGATACAGCAGATCGTGTCGGGTGCATTCGACAGCGACAGGATCACGACCGTGGATTCCACGAGTTCAGGCCTGTGGGGTCCGCTGATGGAAGTGGACAGCACGCTCACGGTTTCCGGAGCTTGTGACGGATGCTGAAGCGTTGCAGCAAACGCCTGAGGATGCGCAGGCGGCGTATGTTCCGTTTACGCGGTCTGACCCTGTTCGGTTCACTGCTGGCCCTTGCCGTCACGGGTGTTCTTGTCGCCGGTATGTCGCGGCATCTTGAACAGCGCCTTGTCGAAGCGCGCGAGGAACGGGCGACAGAACAATTGGTTGTCCTGGCGCGTGCCGCCCACGGTTTTGCAATTGACAGTCTTGCCGATCTCCTTGGCGGCAATACCGAGCGCGAGATAGCAATCGATGAATTGCGCAACGGCGGATTCATCGGCCCCGGATTCGCGGCAAATAATGTGCAGGGACGCGGCTACAGGATTCTTGTCCGGCAGGTTGATGCCGGTGTGGTTGATCTGGTCGTCACACAAACGGTCCCCGTCGGAGATATTGCCTGGCCGTGGCGCAGCATCACGCGACAGCCGATCGACACCATGCGCCTGGGCACGGTTCATCCCGATGAACCGGCACGCTTGCAGGGACCGGGCATTGATATCGATATCAGTCAATTCCAGAACGCGTTTGCCGGTGTACCCGAAACACGTGCGCTCGCTGCGTACACCCGTCTCGATCGGTCGACAGTGTTCGGCGATCAACTCTACCGGACTGCGGTGAACGGATTTCCCGAAATCAACCGCATGCAGACCGATCTCGACATGGGCGGCAACGACATCGCCAACGCCGGCGCCATTGAAGCAGATACGATCGCGGTTGCCGACATACTCGATGTTGGTGGTGATCTCACTGTTGTCGGTGAGCTCGTCGTCGGCCGTTCCTTGATCGTCGACGGCGACGTGAGTGTTGACGGAGAACTGACAGCCGGCAGCGCCGCAATCGCCGGCGTGACGCAGACGGAGTCCGTGCAGGCAACCGACATCGTCCGGGCGACGAACCTTCAGGCGACCGGCACAATTGAAGCCGCCAATCTCGGCATTTCCCAAGATCTGACGATTGCAGGAACTGCGGTGATGCAACGCCTGACGGCTGCGTCTGTTTCGGCGTCGACCGTCACGGTCGACACCGTCGCCGCGAACGCTGTTGATGCGGATCAGCTCATTGCATCGAGCGAGGCGACGGCTGCGGAAGCAGGATTTTCGCAGCTCATCGTCGGGAGCTGCACGGGATGCTGAAACGGACAGCAATCGCGCTTGTGCTCGCAAGTCATGTGTTGTCCGGCATGGTCGCAGGTGCGCAGCAGGCCACCGGGCATCTTGCGGAAACGGAAAACGCGCCATTGTCCATGCAAGACGCGGCTGTTTGGCGTCAGTCGCTCGCCGATGACGTCGAGATCTTGCGGCGACTTCTGGTGGTTCAGGAACAGCTCGTGTTGCTGAACCGGGCGCGCAGCGAAACCGGCATGAACCTGATGACCCTTCCGGTCGGGCTATGCACCGCGTCTCCACTGCACTCCCTGTGCGTTCATCTCACTGCGACGTTCGGAGAGGAGGTGTCCGAATGAATATCATCGATCTGGTTTCCCTGACAGTTGTTGCCGTCTCGCTTGCTGCGATTGCCGTGATTGACGCTCGCACCATGGTGATCGATCCGGTCGCTGCATGTTTTCTGGTCGTTGGCGGACTGTGCTGGCAATTCGCCGGTTCGGGGCTGGTGTATGCGGGCGGCAGCTGGTGGTACCCGATAATCGGCGCAGCCATTGGTATCCTGGTGGTTGTCGTGCCGATCGTCGTTGCCGAACTGTTCGCACGACGGTGGCCTGTCATGCCAGGTGACGCCTTGCTGTTTGGCGCTATCGGCTGGGTGACAGGGCCGCTTGGACTTGGCTGGTCGCTGGGCGTCGGCGCGTTGATGGCGGCTATTCATCGGATCGTGATTCAACGGCGGCGCCGCCGTCCGCTGTTTGTCGGCTACACACCGTTGGGACCCGGTATTGCGGCGGGTGCGATCATCGTCATCGTTGCGCTGACAACAGGTGTTCTGGCTTCCCAGGAATTGCCGGATCAGTCTCTTCGCGCCACGGCCATTGCACCGGATACAGACAGGATACCGTTGCAGGAACCGGTGCGCCTTGAATTTGCATCACCGGTGTCGCTTGCGTTCGCGGTGAACCGTCTTTCCGAAGTTTCGGGTATGCCGATCAGGATTGACGGGGCGGTATCCGGGGACTCGGAGCCGCGATACACATTTCTGTTTGAAGGTCCGCTCGCGACGGTGCTCGACCATGTTGCGCGCGAGTCGGGGTATCAATGGCGCGAAGATGACGGAGTGATTGTTCTTGAACAGAACATCATGGCTCACACACGGCGCGCTGCGACACGATTGAACGGAACCGGTCCGGATCCGGTTCCGCCTGCCGAACCTCTCTGGGTTATTGAGGGCGCAACACACGAAACGCTGCGCGACGTACTCCTGAGCTGGTGCGATCAGGCAGGCTGGTCGCTCGTCTGGCGAGCGGATCACGACTACGCCGCTGCGGCAGATGCGCGGTTTTCGGGAACATTCTTCGAGGCAATCGATCTTCTGCTTTCGGACCCCGCCACACGTCGCACGCTTGTTGCCACGGCCTATACCGCAAATCGGCAGCTTGTCATCGAGGATGCAACGCCATGAGAAGCGGTGTCGTTATCCGCTGTGTCACGCACGCTGCGCTGCTGTTCGCCCTTGCCGCTTGTTCGCTCGAGCGTGAGTTTCTGCTTCACGACTCGGCACAGGGCATCAAACCGGATGAAACTGCACAGCTCCTGATCGATGCCGCCGATCGCGCGGAGATTGCCTTGCGGACCTTTGCGACGCTGAAGTCGCAGCTCATCGAAACACGGGAGATCAGGGAGCGCACAGCGATTGTCCCGCCGGAACTCGCGATGACGCGTGATATTGACTGGATCGGGCCCGTCGAAACTCTTGCGGCGACGCTCGCAGATGATGCCGACTACGCGTTCCTGGCATCCGGGCGTCCACCCGTCCGCCCCGTTATTGTCAGTCTCGTTGCAGAAGACGCACGAATTCTTGATGTCCTGCGCGATGCAGGATTTCAGGCTGGTGCGGACGCGCTTCTCATCGTTGATGCAACACAGCGTGAGGTGCGTCTTGCCTGGGGGCCTTTCCCGTCTTCCACGGACGGTGCGGTGCAGCGATGAAGGTCTGCACCTGCGTGGCGGTAATCGTGTTCGGGTTTGCAGTGTTCACGCGACCTGTCGCGGCAGTCGACGATCCGCCCCCGACTATTTCTGATCTCAGTCCGTTCAGTCAGGATCCGCTTGTCACGGAACCTGAATCACCGCGTCAACGCGCCATGCGTGTGGCGGCAATCCGTTACGGCGCGCAGGCCGGACTGGCGCGTCGGACATACGAGATTTCGCAACTTCTTGAACGAAACGCGGAACAGCTTTCGCGGATCTTCAGGTTTGACGAACTCATGCTGACAGAATCCGGATTTCTTCTGCAACCGCCGGTCATCAATGAATCCCGCAATGCCTACAAGGTGGAAAGGAATGGTTTGCGAGCAGCAAGTGCCGATCGGGTTTACAGGGTGCAGGAGAAAGAGCGGATCGTACCTGCGGCGCCGGTGTGGCGCGATTATCTGATGCGGGAATGGAGGAAACCGCAATTGCCGCCGTCGACGCTGGCGCCGCAGGACGCGCGTGAAGCACAGTTGTGGGAACGCTGGCAAGGCGAGGGTTGGGAGTCGGGTATCGCGCTGGCGAATGCCATTTTCTCGGATGATCTTGAACGGCTGAGTGCACAATTCGAGGGTCTCGTCCGCTGGCATCACCTGCGTCTTGCCGGAATGACCGGATCAACGGTCGTGACGACAGACGAGGTTCCTGTTTCGGGTGACGGAACCGAAATGCGGATCGCAGCCCGCGCCGTGTCAATTGCCAGACCGTCGTCCCTGCAGGTCGATACCGGCCGTTGGCGTGTTCTTTCCGTTCCGGATACCCCATGACCGGATCCCGAGAGCAGAACATGTGGTCAGGCGCCGATCATGTCTTTCCGGCGGATCGCCTTGACGACTTCCTGGTCTGGGCGGCCGGCGAGGGTGCGTCGGATGTCTCTTTCCAGACCGGTGCGCCGGCCATGATCGAGAAAGACGGCCGTTTGCTGCGTGCCAGCCGGGCAATTCTCGACGGTGTCGTCCTCTCTCTTCTCGCTGACCGGGTCCATGGCGGCGCGGCTGAAGCGGTGCTCCGCTCGGGCCGCGCAATCGACTGTTCCCATGCTGCAGGAACCGCGCGTGGTCGACA
Source organism: Alphaproteobacteria bacterium (assembly GCA_965200745.1). GTDB lineage: Bacteria > Pseudomonadota > Alphaproteobacteria > SP197 > SP197 > SP197. Next base: position 708,289 of record CBDAUZ010000001.1, on the reverse strand, counting down.
GCTGCGGTTTCGCTGCAATGTCTCGGCGATTCTTGTTGCCGGAGGGTTCGGAATCAACATGACGCTGCGCGTGCTTCCCGACCGGGTTCCGCGTCTCGCCGAATTGTCCATCGAACCCGAGATAGCGTCAGCCTGGGATGCCGGAGACGGTTCGGCACTCGGGGGTCTGACGCTCGTGACAGGTGTTCCGGGAAGTGGCAAATCAACGCTGCTTGCAGCCGGGACGCGTCATCTGCTTGAGACCGGCGCCGGCCGCATCCAGTCCTTCGAGTCACCCATCGAGTTTGTCTTTGACGGGATCGCGGAAGACGGCGCATTGATGTCGTCATCGGAAATTCCCATGCACTTTGCCGACTTCGCAGACGGTTTGCGGTCTGCGCTCAGACGGCGTCCGGCAGCCGTCATCGTCGGCGAGGCGCGCGACCGCGAAACAATGGAGGCGGTGGTTCGCGCTGCCGATTTCGGCATCTCTGTCTATGCAACAACCCACACCATCGGCGTTGCCGCGACAGTTCGGCGCATGCTTGCGGAATTTGCGCCCGATGAACGTCCGGAGCGCGGTGCTGCACTGATCGATGTTCTCAATCTGATCGTCACGCAGTGCCTGTTTCCTGCTCCAGGCGGTGGTCGTACCGCAATTCGGGAGTGGTTGCGCTTTGATGGGGCGCTCAAGGCAATGCTTCTCGACAAGGCGCAGCACCAGTGGACGGCCTGCATTCAGCACGCACTGGACGAAACCGGAAACACGCTTGCTGCAGCCGCATTGCGTGCCAGCGGCGCGGGGCGGTTGCACGCAAGTGACTGTCGCCGTGTGCAATTCATGTCGCAGGCAGGGGCAGACAGCAGGGGAGACTGGAAGTGAAAAGTGATGAAACACGCGGAGGCGACCTGGCGCGACAGTTCCAGGCCCGTGCGGGTCGGATTGTTCGACGCACGCTTGCTGGTTCTCCTGGTCGTCTGGATATTCGTCCCTTCAATGACCACAACCGCGTTGCTTCTGTTTGCCGCAGTGCTGTTTCGTGCGGCGGAGGTGCGCGGGTACCGTTTCCGGGCCGCACTTCGCCTGATACGCGCCCGTCTTGCAGGCAGAAGACATGCACTCTGTCATTTTCGCAAGCGGCGATTCACGGACTTTGGTTGATCGTCCTACTCCTCGCTCCGCTGCGGACGTCGGCAGATTTTCTTTACATACCGCCTGATCAGCCGGTGCTGTCTTCACCGGAGACAGCAGTCGACGTCGGCGATCCCGTTGAAACCGGACTGTGGGAGATTGAACCGGGGGAGCTGCTTCGCGAGACACTTGCACGCTGGGGCGACCGTGCAGGATTCGGGATCGAGATACGGACAGACTGGCGCTGGCGCATGGATGAACGCCGGCAGTTCACCGGTCAGTTTCTCGAAGCAGTGCATGCACTTGAAGCGGGTCTGGCGTATCTGCCGGAACGCCCTCGGCTTGCGGTAACCATGGACGGCGCAACTCTCCTCCTGATGCACGATCATCAGGTTGCCGGAGATGACTCGTGAAACGGTTTATTGGCGCTGCGCTTCCGGTTGTTGCAGGAATTCTCGCCGTACCGCCGATTGCGGACGCATCCGAACCCGGGATCATCGACGCGCTGCGCGACAGGGGTGCAACGGTTCTCAGTCTCGGGACACATGCGGGACTCGACAGTTACTGGGTCGAACCGGTGAAAACCGGTGATACGGGAATGGCTGCCGGTGATTCCGGATACGCGCTCCATGTCACGGCAGACGGTCATGCGGTCATGGGACTCATGTTTGACCCGGCAGGCAACCTGCTTCCACTGCTGCCGGGGGATCAGAATTCGCCGGATGCGACAGCGGCGTTGCGCGCGCAGGCGGCGTTCAGTGTCGGCGATCAGGCGCTTTCCGTATTCCTGTTCGCGGATCCGGCATGTCCATGGTCAAGATCCGCAGTGGCACGACTTGCACGCCATGCAATCGACGGGACATTGCAGCTTCACGTCATCCCGGTAGCACTGCTCGGCGAGCAATCTGCCCGTATGGCGATTGCTGTGTACGCCGCAAGTGATCCTGTTGCCGCCTGGTTTGACGGCCACGCCTCGGGCTGGTCGCGTCGTGCCGCAGAAAGGGTCACGGCATCGAACACCCTATTCAACCGGCACGGTACGGCATCGGTACCGCTGGCGCTATGGCGAGAAAACGGTGTTCAGCGTCATTACAGTGGCGACGCGGCAGATGAATGGCTTTCCATCATCGCCGGCGCACGTGACAAATGATGAGTCCGTTACAATCGGCGGTCCGTCATGCAGGTGGAATGTTCGCGTTCCACCGGGACCAGCACTACGGCTGGCGTCGTGCGGCGTTGACCCTGTTGCTCGTGGATCTTCTGCTCGCCGGTGCACTTGTCGGGTACATCGTCTGGCACTCGACGGTCTACATAACCGTTGCTGCAACACCGGACGGCCGGGTCATTCCCGTCACACCGCTCGACGAGCCGGTCATGACGGATGCGTCACTGAAGAACTGGACCGTCGCAGCGGTAACCGAAGCGTTCACGCTTGGCCACCATGACTGGCGTCTTCGCCTCTCCGCCGCACGCGAAAATTTCACAGACGATGGATACGAGTCGTTTGTCGACGGCCTGCACGAAAGCCTGTTCCTGGACCGGCTGCGGGACAATCTTCAGGTCGCCTCTGCCGTTGCGCGCGGCGCACCCGTGGTCACGGCCACGCATCTGTTCGAGGGCCGGATCGGCTGGGCAATCGAGTTTCCGTTACTCGTGACGTTTCAGGCCGGTGCCCAAACGGTCAATCAGGATCTCCTCGCAAGGGTTCTCGTGATGCGTGTACCGATCGAGGAACGCAGCACCGGCATCGGCATCCAACAGTTGATCGCGACGAGGTTATCAGGATGAGACACTACCTGACCGGAATTGTGGCCGTTCTTGTTGCTGCAAGCAGCACTGCGGCAGCTGAAGACGTCTGGCCGGGCCATGCGCTCAGCGATGAGGATGCAGCGCGGATTGCACGCGATGTCATGCCGTTCACGCAGGAGCAGATCGAGCTGATCGGCCTGTTGTTGCAGCAGACCCGGCAGGCGACCGCGAACGCGGCAGGCCCGCAACCGGAAGGACGCAGCCGACGCCTGCTGATCGAACCTGACATGGGCATGGATATTCCTGAACTCAACCTCGTTCGCGGATACACGACGGCGGTCAGTTTTTCGGATGTGACCGGAATGCCGTGGCCGATTGATGCCGTGTTGACGGACCAGCAGTTTCTGCCAGGCAACGATACGCGCGACGATCAGGCGTCACGCCACCTTCTCTATCTCGCGCCATCACGTAGCGGGCTTTCCGGCAACGCGATTGTCAAACTTGAGGGACTTGCAGACCCGTTGGCGTTGACGCTCGTGGAAGGTACGCAGGTCGCCGACTTCCACGTCGATATCCGGATCGAACGACAGGGTCCGAACACCGACCCGGCAATGCTTGCAGATCTGGCGTATCCGGTCGCGGGCGATCCTGAACTTCTTGACCTGTTGTCCGGTGTGACGCCGGCTGATGGCCAGCGGCTGATTGTCGACGGTGGACTGCATCATGACCGTGCCTGGCGGGTTGGAGACGATCTGCTGCTCGTCACCCATGCGATTCTGCTTTCGCCAGGTCCGTGGGCCGTCGAGAACAGCAGCAGCGGTCGCCATGCATACCGACTGCCGTACGTTCCACATGCCCTGGTCGCCGTTGACGGCAGGGAAGCCCGAATCTCCTTTCGCGCGTTTGAAATTGACCCGGACGAACACTCATGACGGTTTGCAACAGGATCTCGTTACTTGCGCTTGTCGCGCTTGTCGTTTGCGGTTCGGTTTCTGCGCAAGTTCCGGACAATTCGCGGATAAGACTGGATCCCGATGACGCGCTTTCGGACGCCTACCGAGAGACGCTGCAGGTGGGTGATGCAGCGCGCCTCGATAACGCGCGCAGGGCGGGCGACTCCTTCCTGCCAACCGTGTACGGCGCACCTACTGTTGTAGAGCGCAAGACCCTTGGGTCATCGCTGCAAGCGGAAGGCGACATTCTGATCCGCAGGCCGTCCGAAGCGGTTGAAGGGGACGCGCGGGTTCATGCCTACCGGACCCAGGAGACCCCGGTCACGAAACCGGTACTGGCGGAACCGGTCGCCCGTAATCTCTCCGGACTCCTGCAGGTGCTGATCAGCGAATGGAGTCGCACGCCGGAGATTGTTGCACTTGTCTATCCCGATCCGGTCCTTTCTCCGGAACCGGTTCCGGCAGAGGCAGCGTTGCAGACAACTGGCGAAAGTCCCGCGACACGCCAGCCTCTTTATGCGCGCACGCTCTATGCGGTTCGTTCGGATACTCCCGGTCCCGTCCTTGTCGAAATCCTTGAACCGCCGCTCGACGGCGCTGTTCTTTCAGGCGGATTTGATGTCGTCAATGACAGCGTGGTTCTTCGCCTTACGACGATGGAACGGAACGGTGCGCGCGTTGCGGTCGACGCCTGGGCCGTCGATCTGGATTGCGGTTGTTTCAATATTGCAGGTGACGTCGACCACCACTGGTTTGAACGTGTCGTGCTTCCGGCTGCGATGCAGTTTGCCGGTGGATGGCTGGAGGCATCATCGGAACCGGCGACAACGATCTCCGTAAACGGCAATGTCTTCGTCGCGACGACCGATCAGCCATACGGTAACCGTGCGCTGGCACGTGGTGCAGCAGACGCGTTCTCCGCCGTGGCCGAAGTACTCGATGAATCGGCACCGGCAGGCAGCACGGTCAGCCTTCCACGGGATACACGTCTCGGCGTGGTCATTCTTCGGGTTGACGACGGTATCCGTTGATGGATGAGGCGGGTCTGGCAGGTGCACTGATTCGACTGGTGCACGACATTGAACCGGGGCTTCTTCTTGCGATCGAGGCCTTCTGCTGGATAGCGGGTCTTGCGATGTTTCTGGCCGGTTGTGTGCGTGTTCTCAAGCATTCGAACGGTGAGCGCCTGAACGGTATCGGAACCGCGTTCTCGTTTGTTGCGGCAGCGATACTCGTCTCGCTGCCATCGTGGATCACCGCTGCCGGAGAGAGCCTGTTCGGCTCTGCCGTCTCCCGCACAGCGACCGTGATCGGTTACGGCACGGCACAGCCGGAAATTGATGCCTTGCTGTCTGCCGTGTTCACCATCGTGAACCTTGTCGGACTGATTGCTTTCATACGCGGCGTATTCCTGTTGCGTGATGCCTCGGACAACAAGGCTGGCGTGCGGGTTCATACCGCCGCGATGCATCTGCTTGGCGGCGTTGCAGCCTGGCACATCCATGGGCTGATCGAGGCCGTTCAGTCCTCGCTTGGCATACGAATTCTGGAGAATTCCTGAAGATGAAGGAGAGACCGACGATGTCTGTTCGTCTTGTTTCACTTGGCGGCGCGATTTTCGCCCACATGGCGTCGGCGGGCGCCGTCATGGCGCTCAGCCTTGGCGAGATGGCGCAGGAAGCTGCCGCCGACCTGGACCGTGTGCCGGCGTTCATCTCGATCACCTTTTATGTGGTGGGCGTCATGATTGGCGGTTTTGCGCTCCTGAAACTCAAACGCCATGTTGATCATCCGCAAGCGATACCGCTTGCATCCGGTGTGGTTGCGCTGATTGTTTCCGGCGCACTGATCGCTGCACCCACGGTCATCAATGCGGTGGTCGACACATTTGGCGCTTCAAGTGGAACCACCCTGACCCGCCCCAGTCTTGACTGAGACGGCATGTATGAATCTGATCGAGGACGTCACCCGTCTGGCCTGGGTCATACGCCGCAAGGCATTGGAGAACTTTCTCATGCCGGTCGCTGTGGCAAGGAATGAGCCCGGTGTGCTTCTCGCCGCAGACGGATCGTTGATCACTCTTCTGGATATTGCCGGTTCACGTTCAATGATGGGAACGGGTGAACTTGCAACATTTGTCGAGACGGCATCGCATCAATGGAATGGCTGGATGACCGGCAAGGGACACGCCATTCACGCCGTGTTTGAACGTGCATCGGGGTCACGGGTCCTGAAGACGGTTATTGACGAACAACGCAGGGCAGCCCGGCGGCTTGGTCTTGTGCTGGACGATTTCCTTGCAGATCGGCGACGCAATTCGGAGAAATCGATCGCACAGGAGAGTACCTTCCTTGCTCTCTGGACCCGACCGTCGGCACTGACGTCTGATCAGCTGCGCCGGGGCCGCCGGGATCTGAAGAAACGCATGTCGCGGGATCCGTCCTGCCCGGAAATGCTTGAGGGACTTTTTCCGCGCCACGACGCCATGTGTGCGTCCGTGTGCCAGGCGCTCGAGGCATCGGGCATCGCGTGTGCAACCCTGACGAGTGACATGGCGCTGGCAACCATCCGCCGCCTTGCGGGTGGTGAAACGGCAACACGACATTCCTGGGTTCCCGATGCGGAATGCGTGGACGGCCTGTCACCGCAACTGCTGGTTGCCGAACCGTGTGTTCGGTATGGTCATCTGGCTGTCAGTGAACGGCTATACGGTGTGCTGGACCTGATCCTGGCACCGCGCTTGCCGTTGCCCTTTTCGCGCCTTGTGGAACAGGTCTGCGCTGCGGGATTGCCATTCCGCATGTCGTTGCTGATTGAGGGCGGCGGTCTTGACAATCTCGGCACGGCGTCACGCCGCATTGCATCGTCTTTCCTGGCGTTCTCTTCGGACGACAGTCGTGCGGTGCGGGACTCCTTGCGCGATCTTGCGCAGCAACGTTCAGCGTCGCACGCCATCGTGCGTTTTCGCCTGACCTTCCTGACCTGGTCGGATGCATTTCACGACGATGCGCATGCGGACCTGTTGAATCGCCTCGGGCGCCTGCAGCAGATTGTCGAGGGTTGGGGCGAGTGCATCGTCACACCGCTCACCGGTGATCCTCTTGAAACCTTCGCGTCTTCCATTCCCGGGTTCTGTTGTGGCTCAACCGGTGAACCGGTGGTTGCACCGCTCGAGGATGCACTTCTGTTCCTGCCGGTCAGTCGTCCTGCACCCTTTGCGCGCGGGAAAGCCTGCCACATGTTTCGCTCCATCGACGGGTGCGCCCTTCCGTTCTCATTCGGATCCCAGGATGACATTGGTCGCAATGCCGGAGACGGATTTGCGTTGGACCTTGTCTACGGTGTTCCAGGCCGCGGCAAGTCGATGCTCATGAACACGCTGGGCATCGGTTGGGTGTTGCAGGGCGGACAGGAAAAACTCCCTCTCAATGTTGTCATAGATGCCGGTGCCTCGTCACAGGGGTTGATCTCCCTGCTGCGCGAAGCATTGCCACGCGAACGCCGGCACGAGGTCGGGTGGATCAGACTCGCGATGACGCAGCACCATGCGATCAATCCGTTTGACACGCAGCTCGGATGCAGGGAGCCGGGACCGGCAGAACGCGGTTTTCTGGCCAACCTGCTGGCGCTGATCCTGACCCCTGCAGACGCTGCAGGTGTCCCGGATGGCATGCGCGAGCTGATCGGACCGGTGATCGCACAGGTCTATCGCATGCGCAGCGACGGCGTTGCCGGCGCGGAGCCCCATTCCTACACATCGGGGCGCAACCTTGCGGTTGATGAGGCGCTGGCGCGTGTTGTCGGAAAGCCGGCCGATGATGCGCCGTTGTGGTGGGACGTCGTGGACCGGTTGTTTCAGGCGGGTGAATACACCGCTGCGGGTCTGGCGCAACGGTTTGCGGTTCCGGTCCTGACCGACCTTCTTGCCGCCGTCCGTCATCCTTCGGTCCAGGCACTTGTCGGCGACGCAACCTGGCACGGCGGACGGGAAACGGTCACACAAGCGTTCACACGAATTCTTTCCGGACTGTCAACGGTCTGGCCGATCCTGTTTCATCCGACGGAGTTCGAGATGACAGGCCTTCGGGTCGCCGCAATCGACATCGCGGATGTCGCCCCTTCGGGTTCGCATGAGGCTGATCGGCAGACCGCGGCCGTCTATCTGCTCGCGCGTCACGCGTTGACGCGTCACTGGTGGATCGATGCTGCAACGCTGCCTGTTCCGGATCAGGCATATCGGGCGTACCACGAAAGACGGGCCCGCGAGATTCGCGAGATTCCGAAACGCCTCTGCTACGATGAGTTTCACCGGATGGTGCGCGCGCCGGCGGTACGCGCACAGATCGAGCGGGATGTTCGGGAAACCCGCAAGCAGCGCATATCGATCATGCTGTCATCGCAAAGGGCGGAAGATTTCGGGGCAAATCTGGTTTCCCTTGCAAACCGGATCTGGGTCCTTGGCGCCGGCGGCAAGGTTGACGAGATCGAAACCCTTTCGAGGATTTTCACACTTTCTGAAACACTGCAGGATGTGGTCAGGTTTCGTCTGAACGGGCCAGGCCCTGACGGAGCCCCGGCGCTGTTGATGTCTACGGGTGCGAATGGGCGCCGCGAACAACTTGTTGTCAATTCACCGGGTGCAACGGAGCTCTGGGCATTGACAACCCGACCGCGCGACATGGCATTGCGCGAACGTTTGTACCGCAAACTTGCACCGGCGACCGCGCGGGTCGTGCTCGCCCGGTGGTTCCCGGACGGCACCGCGTCGCAATGGATAGATGCAGAAATAGGCCGTCGGGAAGAGTCGTCTGTAGAACTCGTTACTGAAGGGGTCGTTCTTGATGAATTGGCTTCATCAATGACCGAAAGCTGGCGCGTGCCAGGTGACGGGGAAGCGGGAGTCCGTGCGTTTTCGGAAGGCAACGCACACACATGTGACACTGAAGACAGGGTCAGGTTTCCGGATCTGTCAGGGGACAGACGCACACGACCCGATCCAGGTAAGGGAAGGACAGATTGAAGAGGATGGACATGATTTACGGGAATGTTGGTGGCGCTCGGACGACAGTCGAGACACATTGGTGCCGTTCGCGGAACAGTTGTGCCGTACTTGCAACCGTGTTGTTGCTGGCTGTGCAGTTGCCGGTTGACGCCGCAGAGGATCCCGCATGCGATCCTGACGTAAGGCAACTTCTCGAGGATCATGCTGTTCGCGGAATCGAGCGCAATGTTGCGCTGGTTCGTCATCCGGAAATGGGCGTGCGCGAACCGCTCTCAATCCTTGATGTGAGCTGTGTCTCGGACATGTTCAGCTATCGCAGTTACGACGTGTTCTTTGATCCGGGGCGGTCGTGGACAGATATTCTCGGGCTCCTGCAACGCAAGATCTGCAGTGCAGCACGCGATGCCCACCACAATGCGATCAACAGGAGCCTTGATCGCAGTGTGTTTGATCTGACTCGATCGGTGACGCGTGAGTCGACGCGGCTTCCCGGATTGACAAAACCGGCAGATACCGACGCGGAAACACAGTTTCGCATGGTCGTCCAGGGAGAGGACTCGTGATGTTCCGGCGCTGCACACACGGACAATGGCGGTTGGTGGTATCAGTCTTCCTGTTGCTGGTTCTCTGCACTGAATCTCATGCGTTCCTTGGTAGCCGAACCCGTTGTGATCCGACGGACAACGATCGCGCAGAGGCCAACCGCGTGATTCTCGAGATTGAAAACATGGAACGTGCGGTCATTGAGGCGTTGCGTCTGCAAACCGGTCAACTTGCAGGATACCAGGCGCAATCGGCGAAAGCCGTGACACAGGCCATGGATTCACAGACCAGGTTGTTGGCGCAGATTGCGCGGGAGGTAGAGGAAAGCAGGGCGCTGCGGTCACATACGCCGTCCGAAACAGCCTGTCACACGGTCACCGGTGTTGCGGGACTCGAAGCAAGCAGGGAAGGGGCGCGAAACGCTTACGTCCATGCCGGTCTCACGGAGACGGGGAGGATTGTTGCAGACAGGGCAGTTGTCGGATCGCAGGGCAGTGATGATGATACGCGGTCACGATTTGAGCATCTGGCAACGCAATTCTGCAATGGCCATCGCAGCGGTCAGGACGCCTGTACGGGACCGGATCATCTGCACGCCGCGGATGTTCACAGCGGACGCTTCCTCGATACGGTGACACTGTCTCGCGAGAATGATCGTACAGCGGCGGTCGAGCTGTCACGCAATCTGGCCTCGCCACTTGTATTCGATCCACCGGCGTGGGGCTCTGCAACAACGGTCGAGGAACAGCGGCGGCTTCTCCTGATCCGCTCGGCTGAAGCCCGCACGGCGCTTGCCAGCGACTGGTTTGCACGGATGCGCGCTGTTCGTGAACCTTCTGCGAACCTCGGTGCCTGGGGGCATGCACTGGGTGCCGACAGCGGATCGTCGGCACCGATCTCTCGCATGGCGTTGCTGGAGATCCTGGCATCCACCCGGTTCGAGAATCCGGACTGGTTTGCCGCACTGCAGGGTATGGGTACAGATGCGCTACTGCGCGAGATCGCGAGCCTGCTGGCCGTTTCCCTGACCGTGGACTGGGAGAGATATCGTCAGGCAGAACAGCAGGGTTCCATGCAGGCCGTACTGCTGGCAATGGAAACCGAGAAGATGCGTCGGCTCCCGGGTCTTTCAAATCCCGTAGCGGGCGTCAATTGATACGCATTGCCCGCTTCATCTTGCTGCCGGAACTGCGTTTCCATCGTTCAGAAAATACCCGAAGGTTGTGGCGCGGTTTGCGTCCGGCAGGCGGAGAAGTTCAGTACGGAAACAAGACCCGGAGTCACACAGGACATCGTGTCGCCGGTCTTGTGCTGATCCTTGCAGGGTTGTTGTTTGCATTGACAGGCGATCTGTTCGCGCAAACGATCGATCCAGGACTCTTCGCAATCGAGGATTTCGATACACGGCATGTTCTGGGATTTCTTGGCACACTGACAGTCATGCCGGAGCCGGCGGTTCTCACAAACATGCTGTGGCTGTTCAACTCCGGTGTCCTTGTTCTTGCCGGTGTCCTGCTGCTTTATCAGACTGTTGCAAGCACGCTGGACACGGCGCAATCCGGACGCTGGTCTCTTGGTGGATGGCAGATCATCCGGATCGTTGCGGCGGTTGCGCTGATGGCGCCGCTTCCGGGCGGGTTCAACGGTGCGCAGCATATTGTGTTGTCGCTCGCACATCTTGGTGGCGATTTCGCTCAGGTTGTCTGGACGCCCTTCACGGAAAGCGTCCTCAAGGATGGACGCCCGATTGGAGCCGATCAGGGGGAGACCATGCGACGGTCGGCGATTGCCCGGGCGCTGGTCGTCGAGACGTGCATGTTTGTTGCCAATGGATCCGGTGAGACACTTGTCGCGGTTGACCGGGATCAGGAGGGTAACCGGCTCACGATACGGTATGGCGGGACAGCCAGCGACGCACCGAGAAACCTGTGCGGCGCAATCGAGTTTGACGGTCTGACGATGAATCGCAACGATCGGACCCGAACACGCGGATGGCAGGGAGTCCCGAGACAGGACAGCGAGAATGCCATCGCTGTTGTCAAGGATTTTGGTGAGGGGCATCGCATCGTCTTCGAAGGCCTGTTGCCTGAAATCCGCCGACTCGCGGTACAGCTCGGCAAGCACTACGTCCCCGGTGCGCGCTATGGCGACGCATTGCCTGATGCAGATGCAACACTTGGATCAACGGCTTTCGCTGAAGACTATCGTGCCGGAATAGAAACGGTGCTGGCGCATGCGGCTGGTGATTACGAAAACGCCATGACCCAGCTCGGTCGTCACCACGTGGAAACGGCAAGCTGGCTGTGGGCAGGCAGCTTCTTCAGCACGATCGCCTGGCAAACAGGCCGCCTTGAAAGGGCGGCCCGCAATGTACCGCGCGTCTCCTTGCCGGGCGAAAGTCTCGGAAAGTGGTCGCCGCGCGCTGATGCTGCGGTGAAGAGTCTTGTCGCCTGGTTGGCGCAATCGAGATGGCCACCGGTCCTTTATTCCACCGCCGCTGGCTACGGTGGCGGTTCCTATGGCGGATCCGCGCGGCCCGATGACATTGTTTCGGGCCTGTTCGAATTCGTCGAGATTGACGCGACAATGATCGGAAGTGGTGAAAACCCCGTGATCGAACTGTCGCGTTTCGGTCATGGGCTGATCGCCGCTGCACTCTCGGCAATGGGTCTGTTGATCGGCGCAGCAACCGGCTCAAACCTTCTGGAGGGTGTTCCGTTTGTCGGTTCGGCGCTTGATGTGTTTGAAGCCGGATGGTCTGTCGCCGACGCTTTCGTGACACTCGTCCTCGGCGTCATGCTGATTTCGGGGATTGTGCTGGCCTATCTGCTTCCCGTGCTGCCGTTCATCAGGTTTCTGTTTGGTATCTTGTCGTGGCTGATTTCAGTTACCGAGGCGATCTTGGCCATCACTGTTTTCGCGGCAGCGCACATAACGCGAGAGGACAGCAACAGCCTCATTGTTCAGGCCACCAGGCAAGGCTGGCTGTTGTTGCCGGGTCTTGTCCTGCGTCCGGTACTCATGGTTTTTGGACTGGTGTTCGGCTACTTCGTGTTTCTCGCCGGCATGGAAGTCCTGAATGCACTGTGGGCGCCGCAGCTGCAGATGGCGCAGGGCAGCGGACGACTGGACCCTGTCGGATTTCTGGTGATGCTCGCGCTTTACACGATTGTTGCATGGGTGCTGATGAACAGTGCCTTCAAGCTGATCGATCTGTTGCCACGCAAGGTCTTGCGATGGATCGGCGGCGGCGGCGATGATCCGGACGACGGTTCGGACAGTGTCGGTTCAGTTGCAGCGGCAGGTGTCGGCCGTGTCGGGCACCTGCGGGTCGGACGGCTGCGCTGATCGTGACAGCAGGTTTGTCGCGAGGACGTGCCTTTCGCATTGTCGCGGCGACCTCTCCGATTGTACTGGCTGTCGCATGGGTGGCGATCGAACCAGCATACCCACCCGTTCGACTGGCAGTATTCGTCGTTGCATTGGCGGCGGCATTCACATGCTATCTCACTGGTGCGAAACACGCACTGCCAAGGATCGTGCGAGCAGGAATCTATGTCGCGTTGCCTATTGTTGCCTGTGTCGAGATCTCACGCACCCTGGATGGGTTTGCAGACGGGATCCATGCGTATATCGCGGGACTTGACGAGATTTCCCTTGTTCTCCTTGTCGTACCGCCCGCTTCGCTTGTGATGTGTCTGGTGTTTGCCGGTGACGTCTTGGGTTCTGCAAGACGCCGAGAAGGTCGCAGAACGGCGAGGTCCGACCTCTACGGCAAGGCGCGATTGCGTGGTGCGGATGCGCTGCGTGAACTGACGCGCGGACCGGGAATCCTGCTTGGCCAGTTGGGTGCGGGAACATCGGGACGTCTTGTTTCCTGGCCGCTCGAGGGTTCGGCCATGACACTCGCGCCGCCGCGTACCGGAAAGGGTGCCACGATTGCACTCAATCTCCTCGCACCAGGCAATCGTGGCATGCAGGGATCGACATTGCTCATCGACCCCAGGGGGGAAATGTGGTGTGTCGTTGCACGACGCCGTCGGGAGATGGGCCGAAAACCCGTTCTGCTCGATCCATTCGGATTGGTTGCGGCACACGCTGATGCGTTTGATGAACTGTCGGAACTTGGGGGCGAGAGCGCATTCTACAATCCACTGGATTTCATACGGGATGACGACGCGCTGGCCGTACGCGATATTGACGTTCTGCTTGACGGGTTGCTGACACCGCCGCCACAGCGTTCGAGCGGTGCGTCGCTTCACTTCCACGTTTCGGCCCGTGAGATCATTGCCGGTTACATTGCCTGGGTGAAATTTGATCCGGAAGAGCAAAACCGGACACTGGCGCGTGTGCGCGAACGCATCATGCAACCCAGCGCCGCGCGCGAGGAATTCCAAGCACGAGTCCTTGGCGCACCACGTTATTGCAACGGACTGGCACAGAATGCCGTCGAGCGGCAGTTGCAGGTGGGGAATGAAGAAGCGGGGGCGCAATTCTCGACAATCGCAAACCAGCTGGCATTCCTGAACTATCCCGAACTCCTCTCCCACACGAGTCGCTCGACTTTCGATCCGGCGGATCTGGCGTCAGGCAACATGGACGTGTTTGTCGTGGTACCCGACGACATGCTCGATCGTGTCAGGAGTTGGCTGCGGTTATGGATCACCATTCCGAATGCTCTGGCGAACCGGCAACTGTTCAGGAAAGAGATGCTGTTCATCATCGATGAGATGCCCAGACTGGGCTACCTGCAGCCCGTGATGGATGCCTATAATCTGGCTGCTGGCAAGGGGATCAAGTTCTGGTGCTTTGCACAATCGGTTTCATCGCTGGATTCATCATGGGGGCGTGAAAACAGGAAGGTATTGATTGACCTGGCGGAAGTTGTCCAGATTCTCGGGTTTCCACGCACTGATGCATCGGGTGCTGACGAGTTTTCACGGGCAATCGGAACCGCAACATTCGAGGTCTGGGGAGACAGTCGATCGGGTTCCTCGTCGGGTCACGCGATTTTCGATACAGCTGCAAGATTGCAAGCGGGTCGCAATCGTTCCCTTGTTCGGGAACGCATCGTTACGCCGGATGACCTGATGGGATTGGGCCAGAATGAACAGATTGTGATTGCGGCGGGGAAATCCCGGAGTCGCGATGCGTTTCGATTGTCGCATGCACGGTATTGGCAACGACGGGACTGCAGGCCACTCCATGATCCCAATCCGTTCGTATTGCGGAAGGGCGCCTGAAGGAATCCTGATGAATCAGTATTTTTTACTGCGGCGCGCATCGCGTTGCGGCGTAGATCGAGTCCCTGGCTTCACCGTCCATCATGTGCGCATCACGATCTGAGGGTTGTTACCGGATGGCCCAGCGCCTTGCCCTATTGGCACGATCAATTGTTGGATTTTCAAGACTGTTCGCTTTCAAGCTGTGTGGGCCAGGTAGCTGTCACTGCAATCTGAAACGACACAATCACACCGAATGATACGCAAGCACCAGGTCAGAACTTTTCGATGTTTCTCAAGTCGTGAATGTTCGTTATCGAGAATTCATCGTTCGAAGTCGGGGTGCTGACCGCGTGCTGACCGCGGGGTGGATGTTTGATTTACCGCGTCATACCGTCCAGGGGGTACCCAAAACGGGTCATGTGGGTTTTATGTTGCTCCCAGATACGCGCGACCTGTTCATCTGTGAGTTCTGATTTCCACTGACCTGCGACACCCTTTCGGAAGAATTTCTTCTGGTGTTCCGATTTCTCACCGAAACCTCCTTGTCTTTCCTGCTGTTCCAGAGACTTGAAGGAGGACCGTTCGACCGCCTTCCTCAGTTGCCGGGGCGTTGTATTGATCCGAAGAAACCCGGTGAGGTCTCCAAAAGCTTTCATCGGGTTTTCGAGCATGTCCTCGTAGCGCATGATGTGCAATCCGGGGTTAGGCCGACCGGTCCAGCTTTCGACGTTCTGCGACCAGCTTCCCCACATCTGCGGGACGTGTTGGCCGCTGAATTCAGACTCGTGATACTCATTCGCCATACAGGTGATCGCCTCGTCGATTGAAACACCCATAAAGTCAGCGAGCGAAATGGCGACGTCGAGCGGGTTACGGATAATGTAAATTCCGCCGGCACTGACACCCATGTTTATGGTCGGGTATCCCGAGACCATCATTGATGCATTGTGTGTCTTGCAGAACACTGAACTGCTTTGACCGTTGGCGATCAACTCCTGCACTTTTGGCCGCATGCGTCGGACATCCTCGTGGGTCCACTCACTTATCGGGCGATGATCGAGAATTTTAAACCAAAGCAGGTTGGAGTCGCCTTGAAGGAACTCTCCTTGCATCCGATTGAGGTCGGCTGGTCTGGAATCCTTGGTCAGGAGATTATGAAGAAATGCCCGGACCCATGTGTTCCCGGATTTCGGGTAACTTGCGAGCCAGATGATGCTACCCATACGACCAACGCCCTCGAGTATGGTTTCTTGCCGGTTCCACAGAGATTGTTGCGCGGGGAGATGGAAAATCAACTGCTTGTGTCATTCAGTTAATACAGCCTGCACCTGCAATAAAACTATCGGTCACTTCAAGAAGGAACCGCATGGAAACAGCCAGTCGTTCATGAAGCCCAAAGATTTGCGTCAGGGTTCTTTCCTGACCTGAAACAATCCGAACCGGCGCAATCCTTGCGCATTGTATTCTGATGTGACCGGGTCATTTCTTGATGCGTGCGATGCTATGACACGTCAAGAAAAAGGGCGGTCCGAAGACCGCCCTTTAGAGAACTTTGGGAATTTAACCTATCAGAAACTGACGGCGATTGCCGCGCCCC
This sequence comes from Alphaproteobacteria bacterium, assembly GCA_965200745.1. Lineage (GTDB taxonomy): Bacteria > Pseudomonadota > Alphaproteobacteria > SP197 > SP197 > SP197. Next base: position 692,109 of record CBDAUZ010000001.1, on the reverse strand, counting down.
CGAAGGTTTCATCCTTGTCTTCTTCGCTGGGTTGGTGGGCACCGATCGCGCCAGTAACTGTTACACCAGCTCCGAGACTATAACGTCCGAGTATACGGAGATGATCTGTACCCTCTTTACCATTATCTACATCTTTTGAATGTCCATAGTTCACACTGACGGCCCACGGACCCATGCCGTATGACAGGCCAAAGTCATACGCCACCGCGTCGTTGCTGCCCATAAGATCATCGCCCGTTCTCCGGTAGGAACCACCGACTGACACGCCAGCCATGGAGACAGACATGCCGATAGCCATATCCGTTTTCTGGTGCTTTGTAACAGCTTTTACGGTCTCCAGTATTACATGATCTTTATTAGCAGGAACAGCAGGATCCGATGAAATTTTAGGCATTCCAGGATCAGCACGATCCACTTTAACTCCAAAAGCTGCATCTGCTTTAGCAACATTATGTATCACATAGCCAGCTGAGGCGCTCACACTCGTGCCTTCGCCAATCGCGCCATCATAACGCGCACCGATCGACCAGATATGTCCACCATCCATGTCTTTGACGGCGAACTGCTTACCTGCTTCGGGTGCATATGACACAGCAGCGCTGAATCCATTAAAGGAAGGCGTGAAATACAAAAGCGAAACATCGTCACCCTTGTTCGCACCGGCATACGTCGAAAGCGACCCAGCTGGGTTAAACGTCGGCGTGTTTATGCCAAAGATGTACGTTGCGTACGGGGCAGCAGTCGCCATTTTGTACGCAGCTGGTTTGGAGTTTCCGAGACGGATAGTACCGAATGCACCGGAAACATCCGTGTAGATGTCATCCCAAACCGGGGCGGTACCAGTGAGCTTGTAGTTGACTCCAACCTCAAGGCCGTTGTCCAGGACTGTGCTGCCCGCGAATGTAACCTTCATGCTGTTGAATGTACGAATGCCGGTATCAGTAGCGACGTTCGATACGGGGTCACCTCCTAGAATTGCGGCACCCCACGTGCTGTGTCCACCAATGCTGATACTGATGGGTTCCGCCATCATCTCTTCAGCGTTGGCCGTCGTCATGGCAGCAGCGGCTGCAACCAAAGCCGTCGTACCAAGTAAACCCTTCTTCATTTGCGCAAACTCCGTGACGTTACATGTTGAAACATTGGTCAATCACTGCCAAAACTGTGTGGTAAATTGACCTTGGACTTTGCTACATCATTCGAAACACACTGTGTACGTTCCGTGTGAATGTGTTGCTGACTTACCTCGCATCTGTTGCAAAATTGCAACAAATTTGGCTGACCGAGCGTGAAACACGACCATTTCGACAAACTGTTTTGCGAATGGCAGCAGAATGCAGCCCAAGATAGTTTCCGGGTTTTGTTTTTCGAACACGCAGAATTCTAATTGTTCCTGGTCTGTGAAAAACACCTGATTGGGTGGCTCCAATCGCACTGAGGGAATCAATTCAAATTCGCACCGAGTGAGTCATTCAAGGCATCATTACCCTGCATGATTCTGACGAATCCATCTCCAACCTGTTGAGCCGCTGCCGCAAGCTGTCGATCATCGAGATGGGCATAACGCAGTGTCGCGTCCGGTTGCGCGTGGCCAAGCAGCCGCGCAATGGTCGGAATTGACATTCCATTCAAAGTCGCCTGGCTTGCACATGTATGTCGAAGGTCGTGTAGACGTACGTCCTCCAAACCAGCGCGTTGTTTGAACATGCCCACGACGGGAGATTCGCGTTGCGCGGTCTTGAACAATTCTGTGCGGAAGGGAAAAACCACTGACTGTGTTCTCTCGACTTGATTCACCGAGCAAAACCCACGCTTTCTCATTCAGATAATCTCTCCGTGGTCCCGTTTTGCTATCGGAACGGTTCAGGCGCACTCCATCAAACTCACCCTTTTGAGCGCAGAATCGATAGCCCGTTGCGTTGTAGCTTTGCATTGTTGACAACAAGATGCTTTCCAAGTGCTCTCGACGAAGTCTCGAAACCTGACGATTGGTCCGACCAAAACGGGACCATTGCTGGAAAGGACGTTGCTATGAACCTCGGCACACTTGGAGCGAGCACTTGCAACAGACATAAGTGCCACTGGGCCGAGCGTTATCCGCCGCACACCGTCGTTCACCCTCCCGACCCGGACAGAACACTGATACCCTGAAGGACCTACACGAACACCAAATCCCGCAAGGCGCGTGTCCCATACGGTGTATTCTCGTTCTTAGTTCCTCGACCGTTCCAGCATGCAACTCCTGCAATCTCATCCTGTTTATCGCGCTATATTGAACGAGCTTCACAGAACGAAGGGGAACGGGTTTTCTCACCAACACGACCTTCTGGTCCGCGTTCACTTGTCGTGTTCATCCACAAATCAACTCTGTTGATGATGTGACTGTTTTTCTCTGTCTGAAGCCCAAAACGCCGTCTATACACGTTACGATCAAGTTCGAATGACATTTTGGTCGGCTTTGGACATGTCGAGAGTGATTGTTTTTCTCACAGGCACGCGGGCGGATTTCGGCAAGATTCAACCGCTCGCTGAAGCGATGCGTAGATGCGATTACCACGTCAAACTCTACGTCACCGGCATGCACATGCTGCAAAGGTTCGGGCTGACAAAATCCGAGGTCCGCCGATTTGGTGCGAAGTGGGATATCGATGTCAACGAACACGTCAACCAACATCTGGGGGACGGCCAGGACATTGTGTTGACCAAAACAATTACCGGATTTTCCGACTTTCTGGTCGAACATTGCCCCGACCTCGTTGTCATCCACGGAGACCGTGTTGAAGCCTTGGCGGCTTCGCTGACGTGCGCGATAAACAACGTACGATGTGCACATATAGAGGGGGGTGAAATTTCCGGATCGATTGACGAGATGTTTCGACATTGCAATAGCAAGCTTGCCACGTTTCATTTCGTCAGTTCAGAAGCGGCCCGGCGCAGGGTACTGCAAATGGGTGAAGCATCAGATGCCGTCTTTGCGATTGGATCTCCCGAATTGGACGTTCACGCAAAACCGTCCGGTGTCTCACTGGATGAAGTACGGAAACACTATGAAGTGCCATGGAAAGACTACGGCGTGGTCATATTTCACCCGGTTACTTCGGAGACCGATACCTTGCGCGGGCAAGCGGAAGCGTTGTTTGGTTCCTTGAAAAGATCTGGCCGGCACTTTGTTGTCATACTTCCGAACAATGATCCCGGCTCAAATGATATCATGGAGGTGATCGGTGACTTGCCCAGGGAACTGTTTCGGATCATTCCATCAATGCGGTTCAACTATTTCTCTGAATTGCTGAAAAATGCGGCAGTGCTTGTCGGTAATTCAAGTGCAGGAGTGCGGGAAGCACCGTTCCTTGGAGTGCCGAGTCTTGACATCGGGACTCGGCAGTCAAAGCGAGGTAATGCCTGTTCAGTTACTGTGTGTGCGGCATATGACGACGTGACAATTCAGAGGTTTCTGGCCTGTCATTGGCAGCAGCGATTCCCGCGTTGCGAGGACTTTGGAAACGGTCATGCGGTGACAAAGTTTGTTGCGGCGGTAAACACCCCGGCATTCTGGTCGCGAAGCCTGCAAAAATCCTTCACAAACCCGACTTGAGGAACGCACATAAAGCCCGGTTGCCCGAATGTTGATCAGGCAGATAGGTCAATTTTCTCGCGTGGGTGCCGGATTGATGCGATGGATCGACAGTGACCACGTGGTTTACACCGATTGATGGAAAATGTACCGAGTAGGCGCGTTTTGGTCATAACTCCGCCGGCTCGGAATTCATGATTTAAACTCTGAGCCACACAGCGATGCCGACTTTGTCAACGATCCTGATCTGAATATTGACCCGATCGATTTGTTTCTCGGGGATTTGCCTGGTGAAACGGCGTTCTGTCTTGCGATCGGACGTTGTTGTCGGTGGGAGTGATTCAAGACATGGAGCGCATAATGTCATGGAACCATCATGATCGGTGCGCCGATCATGATGGTTTGTTCACAAAAACCCCTGTTGTGGCGCCTCATCAAGCGGCATGACATTTCGAGATGGCACGATCCCCATGCGCGTTTCGCGCCACTGTCGGTGGACACACTTGAGTTTCTGGCTTTCTGAGGAGGAGACCACCATAAGCCGGGACAAATTGCTGCGCCTTACTTCGTCCGTGCGCCTCGCATTGATCGGCAAGGCCGAGACATCGGCCATTCCATGACCGACAAACGAAGGCAAGGCCTGCGTGTCAACGGCTCGTGGCCCATGGGCGGAGATAACCATGACCTGCCTACCAGGCACTGTAGCCGCCGTCGACGTTGACGAGTTGACCTGTCATGTAGTCTGCCTGGGCTGAACAGAGAAACAGCATGACGTCGGCAATCTGGTCGGGCGTTGCCATCTGTCCGGTCATGACAAGTTCGCCAATACGACGCTGAAATTCGGGGGAATGATCATTGTAAACCGCGCCCGGCGCGATTGTGTTGACCGTTGCATTGCGATCCGCCCAGTGACTCGCAAGCCAGAGTGTCAATCCGTGAACCCCGGCTTTGGATGCCGAATAGGCGGCAAACGAGCGAAAAGGCATACCACGATAGATTTTCGGATGCGGAGCCCGTAGTGCGTACATTGAAGCAACATTGATCAGGGTGGATCGGACGCGACCGACGATGTCCCTATCCATCTGACGCGCAATCAGAAACGCACCCGTAAGGTTCGTTTGAAGTGTGCGGTTCCAGTCTTCCAGGGGCGTCGATGCGAAATCGGTAAACGCCCCACCGGCCCCCAATAACAATTCTCCTGTAATCGCTGCGTTGTTTATCGTGACGTTGGGTTCCCACCCCATTGAACGGAATCGGGTGAAGATCTCCGCAACCTCCTGCTCATTGCAGACATCCAGGGGCAGATAGCGAAAACCATCGTGACTTCCAAATTCTTCGATCAACGCGTCTGAACGTGGTCCGGGTAATTCAGTTGCTGCAACCATGGCGTCAGCCGCTAGCATCCGCCTGATATAGGTCTTGCCAAGCAACCCTCCAGCACCTGTCAAGAAGATGGTTCTTCCAGAGAGCTGCTTCGTCATTGTCCTGGGTCACTCCGATTCCTGATCGTTCGCAACAGAAACTCCACGATCTGGAAATCCAACTCGTCATCAATATCAAAGCACCGTTCCGGAGACATCAGGTAGGGAATGACCCTTCCCTCGAACAGGCTTTTCGCGCGTCTCAGGTATACCGGATCAACGACATAGGTCGATGCGGCATGTTCGTAGACTGTTGGAGCGTGTTGTCGCGCGACTATGCTCTCGTTCAAGGGCTTTGAAACTCGAAGGAATCCTGACTCGTCGGGCTCTACAAGGTTGAAATAGGGATTCTTTCTCGCAACGCAGCATGACATGACCATGTCTGGTGCTGCGCGAAAAAACAGGTCGAGCGCGGTTGAAATGTCTTCAAGTCGACGAAGAGGCGATGTGCAATCAAGGTCGACGAAGGCTGTCACCGTTCCTGTCAACGCTACCGCTTCTTCAAGCGCGTGCTTCCAGACATCCCATTTTGCACTGTCACTCGTTGCAAGATTGTCAGGTCTGAGTCCAATCGGGAGTGCACCACGGGAAATTGCATGGGAATAGATTGCTTCGCAATCCGTCGATACAACGACCTCATCAATTCGTTTCGATTCAAGTAGCTGATCGAGTGACCAATCGATCAGTGGTTTGCCCAGGATGGAACGCATGTTCTTTCCCGGAATTCCCCTTGATCCTTTCCGTGCTCCGATGTGCCCGAGGATCAACAGAACGTGCCCTGCAACTTTCCGACGAACTCTCTCCTTTCCCATGCACTTGCGACAAGTCTGGAAATTCCCGCAACCCGATCAAGACGGGGAAAATTGTGCTGCAACACCACGGGACGACCTGAAACAAGGTTCAGGAAGTCCCCCATCGCTGCAATGAAGAGTGAGTCGCGATCAGCATTGATGTTGAGCCGAAGGTCTGGTTCACCAGAATCGATGATGCGGACATATCGTTGACGAACCAGGTCAAATTCATGGCTCTCCTGTCTCCCCCTTACGCTGACAGACCTGTGCATAACTGGTGCGAGATAATCCATTGAGACGACACCCAGGACCGGCCCGCGACCTGAAAGGAGAGTTCTTGTAGAGAAGTCCACGCCTGGAAACTGCTCGTGGCCGATACATCTGACGGAATGCAATTCCGGGTCTCGCAACAGGCAACACGCAATGTCCAGTTCATGGCACAAATCGAGCAAGACTCCCCCGCCATCCGGTTGCGCAGCATAACTATCCCGAAATTGCCGTCCGGGGCGCCACTGCCTCACATCGTGTCCAATCTCTAGCGAGATGCTGAAGATATCTTCACGGCAGATCGCAGCGAGATATTGTATAGAGGGGTGGTAGCGCATCATGAAGCCGAGAACGCTCCTTGAAGCTATGCCGGAGGTTACCTTGAGCAACAACTCCACATCCTCTGACCGATAAGCAAGAGGTTTCTCGATGTAGAGCGGCAATCCTGCACGCGCCAGATGGCTGATAAGGGCAACACGTATTTGTGTTTCTGTTGCAACCACGACGCCATCATAACCACGCAACGCACATTCTGCCTCCTTCGATAGCGCTCCAGATTTCGAAGGATGACCCGATCTCTCAACGAATTCGCGATAGTGCATGAGAGTGCTTGTAGCACCCAGAGCCTGCAAATTTTGGTGATGCCTGGACCCAATAGAACCGGCACCTATGACCAGAATATTCATTCACTTGTATCCGAACGACCTCAAGTCTCCATTGCCGACAGGTTCACTTTGGTGGTCCGATGCAGGGGTTTGCGGGGAAACCCGCGTCCAAGCCACGGTAGTTTCCTGTTTGAAAAGTATGTACAGGACTGTCTGCCCGTCGAAGGGGCATCGTGATTTATACATTGCCTTCCGGCAATTCCTTTCCTGGACGGACATACATTTGGAGCATCGACAAGGATCATGGGTGCCGGGCAGGCGCGCGTTCGCTACGCGCTGTTGTGTTGGTTGAACCAGGAACGCGCAAACTGGCAGCGATTTAGAGGTCGCAACGCACGCAAGCAGCGGGTTGTTCGATGCTCGTACTCTGTCTGTCAGTCGATAAAGTCTGACCACTTCAATTGTGTATTTCTCTTGCGGGCGTGTTTCATTGTCTTGCCCAAGACGTTGTCGTAATCGTACCCGGCAATTTCGCCGGAGCCCGGGCGGCGCACCCAGATGTCGTCGTTCGAGATCAGTTGACCTGCAGAAAGATCCCTGTCGGCGACAACTGAGGCTCGTGCAAACCGGTAAACCGCATCCTCAGCTGTCGTGCGTCGTTTGTCGTTATGGATCGCTATATGTAATTCGCGGGATTTTTCGATCAGAAATACCAGTTCATCCGAGTCCATCGAGCAAATTATGTCAGGTCCCGCCCGATTACTGTTATCAGTGAAGTGACGCTCTACAATCTGTGCGCCGAGAGCAATCGCAGCCAAGCTCATGACCGGGCCAACGGAGTGATCGGAAAAGCCTATGACGGCATTTGAAAACGCGCTTCGAAGTTCGCGTATCCCCTTGAGTGAAACGTTCTCTGGTGGGGAGGGATAAAGGTTGGTGCACTCAAGCAAGGCATAATCAACGCCGGATTCTTCGAGAATATCTACCGAACCGCGGAGTTTTTCGATCGTCTGCATCCCAGTCGACATGATGATCGGTTTGCCAAATTCGGCAATGTGGCGAATCAGTGGCAGGTTGTCGGCCTCTCCCGAACCGATTTTAAACGCCGGCACATCTATCTCGTTCAGGAAATCGGCAGCTGCACGACTGAAGGGAGTGGAAAGATAAATAAGACCAAGGCTCTCGGCATATGACTTGAGCCTGACTTCCTCCTCGCGCGAAAGCGCACAGCGTTCCATCACTTCCCAGATGGAAATGTCGGCATTCGGAGGAAAGATCGACCGTGCTTCCTGTGTCATCTCGTCATCGAGGAAATGTGTCTGGTGTTTTACGCATTCGCATCCCGTATCGGCTGCGAGACGCACCATTTCCAACGCCACGTCCACATCGCCACCGTGATTGATACCTATTTCTGCGACGATGAGTGGAGGTTTTCGGGGTGTGATTTCTCTGTGCGCAATGTGCACTGAATGTTCCAAACGAGTAATGAATGACCACAACATAGGTACAGTTTGCAATGTATTCGAACAAACGCCAGTCGCAAAATCCGACAAGCCACATTGGGCATTTTCGTCGTTTCATTCACGGTTTTGTCGTCATGATGAGAGTGGGTTGTTGTTTGCCGACGGACAGATTGAAGATTTGCGCTCCGCGTCACGGCGAAAATGCTCTGCCGGCCCTGCGATGAACACGCTTCATGAGAGATATGCTGAAAACAGCGTGTTCAACTGCGAAAACTTCAGAAGCGCGGACCGCGCAAAACACGGGGTGATTTCGGAATGGGTTGGTTTGCTGGACGCGCTGAGTTTGTGTTGAAGGCGCAATTCCTGTGGAGGGAAGGAGTAGCAAACCACTATACCTCCGAGCCTGTTGTCCGTGAGAGAAGTCGCGAAACGTCTGCAGGGGTATGCTCAAGTCGGGTGACACGGACATGAAGTCATAGCCACGCGGTGTACGGAGGCTGTCAATCCAGAAGGCAATGAACGCAAGCCGTTACATGCTGCGCATGCGCACATTATATGATGGTGTTGCGCTTTTACATGTCGATAGAATCAGTCGCAGATCGAAGTGGATCTGGTCGGGAAGAAAGGAGAATTTCGCGATATGCCCGGTGTCCGTCCTGTTTCAACACGTTCGAACACTGATGATTTTCATGTTCCGATACGCATGCATGTTTGATCGTCCGGTGACTCGTTAACCTGAGCGATCATTGGACCAGGATTCAACCAGCGAAGCAATTTTCTCCCGTTCCGCTTCGTTCGAATTCTCCGCCATCCATTCTCGTACCTGGTCGACTGTCGAAATTCGCGGCAATGCACCGCGACGCAAACGATTGATGAACGAGGGGTTGCCGGTCGCACAACGACCGAGTTCTGATATCTTGGTTTTCGTAACTGCAATATAGGCTTCGACCTCGTTGCGAAACGCAGGTCCAACGGGCGGCAAGCCGATAAAGGTGAGAACCTTGTCTGCGGTATCGAGCCTTGGCGACCGACCCCTCTGAAGATCCGTGACGAACGCCGAGTCTCCAACTGAAAGTACACCGAAGGTGGAATGCTTCATTCCGTAACATTCAATGTAAGCGACGACGACCCGTCGCAGGTATGTTCCGAGATCTTCCATGAAGAGAACAATACATGAACATTTGGTGTTTGGAAGATGGGGACATATCAAATTTCTGCACGTCTTCGTAGGATGCGTGCTGATCCATGCCAATGTGTGACAAGATTGCCCCCGTCCCAAAGAGCACATCGATGCCGTTTTAAAATCAAGGGTTGGTGCATGGCGGGCATTGACAAGCATCCCTTTATAGATAGTAAATGCTCACACGCATCTGGGTGACAATCGTGGTCTTCACGGTCCCATTCCTGTCTTTGAATGCGCGTCCACGCAATACGGTGGATTGACTACCCGAAACCACAGGTCGCAGTGATTCGGAAATCATGGCCACATGAAAACGCTGAGAACCAGATCATCAGTCAGATGCATAAACAGGGCCGACCGAAGGAAACTCCGGTGATTAACTTGTCCCTTCGGTACGCAGAAATCTCTCGTCGCGGAATTTACAGGCACGATTACCCGGCGATACGGAATTACGCCCTGACACAACCGATCAACAGGAATTCTGAAACAGGAAGTCCTGCGCTGGCGCCGCGACCGAGCGATGTCAGCCAGCGCATTTTGCGAAACAAGTGGACCTTAAATGCCCAGACGCATGCTCATAGACGCACGCCATCCCGGGGAGACCCGGGTGGCAATTCAGGATAATCAGGAACTGCATGACTTTGACCTAGAGACAGCTTCGCGCACCCAGATCAAGTCAAACATCTACCTAGCCAAGGTTGTACGCATTGAACCATCTCTTCAGGCCGCATTCATAGAATACGGCGGTGATCGTCACGGTTTTCTGCCGTTCAGCGAAATACATCCAGACTACTTTCAGATACCGGTCGCCGATCGTGAGAAGTTGGCGACGGAACAAGCCCAGATCATAGAACGGGCACGAGACCTGGATGAAGACGGGTCTGACGGCCAGATTCAGGACAGTACGGAAACAGAGACGACTGAAGTCGTCGACGAGGATCCGGTGTCAACTGATGAAATGGCGACAGACAACGATGAAAGTAACCAGAAATCGTCACAGGGCGATTCAAGTGACTCGCGCAAGGTAAGGAATACGGATGATGCCGAAGGTCGTGCTTCGGCAGAGATTCATGCGGTCATACTCAAACGTGGTTACCGCATTCAGGAAGTCATCAAGAAACGGCAGATACTGCTTGTCCAGGTTGCGAAAGAGGAACGCGGAAACAAGGGGGCTGCGCTCACGACGTATCTCTCAATCGCCGGACGCTACTGCGTCCTGATGCCGAATACACCGCGTGGAGGAGGTATCTCGCGCAAGATTACCGATGCAACAAAACGCAAGAATTTGAAGAAAGTTGCAGCCGATTTGCAGATTCCGAACGGCATGGGACTGATTGTCCGTACTGCTGGACAGGATAGAACAGGCACTGAAATACGCCGTGACTTTCGCGGACTCCTGAAACAATGGGAGGTCATCAGGTCGACCACCCTCAAGGAAGTCGCGCCGTCACTGATCTTCGAGGAAGGGACCCTGATCAAACGGGCCATCCGTGATCTGTATTCACGAAGCATTGATGAGGTTCTGGTGGAAGGCAAGGAAGGGTACCGCCTCGCCAAATCCTCAATGCAGTATCTCATTCCGAGTCATGCCAAGAAGGTTCAGCTCCACAAGGACAAGCTGTCACTGTTTCACAAGTACGGCGTCGAGAGAGAACTGGACGCCATGTACAGTCCGATTGTCCAACTGAATTCAGGTGGCTACGTCGTCATCAGTCCAACCGAGGCACTGGTTGCGATCGATGTGAATTCCGGTCGGTCCAACAGGGAGCGATCCATAGAGGACACCGCCTACAAGACAAATCTTGAAGCTGCGAAAGAGATTGCACGTCAGTTACGCCTTCGTGACCTAGCCGGGCTGATTGTGATCGACTTCATAGACATGATGGATCGGCAGAACGAACGGGGAATCGAACGCAAGTTCAAGGAAATGCTGAAGGAGGACAGGGCACGGATTCAGGTCGGGCGTATCAGCCAGTTCGGTCTTCTCTCGTTATCGCGTCAACGCATGAGACCCAGTGTACAGGAGGCACTTTCAACGCGATGCGATTTCTGTGGCGGGACAGGTTACATGCACTCAGTTGAAGCCAGTGCACTCCATGTTCTGCGTGCGATCGAGGGACGGGCACTCAATCACAATTCGGGAACATTGACGGTACACGTCCCGCCAGCAGTTGGCTTCTTTGTGCTGAACCATCACCGGAGGGAATTGTCGGAACTCGAGACGCGATTTGAACTCTCCATTGACCTGGAGCCGGATGAATCAATCTCTGCGCCAAACTACAAGTTTCTGGTTGCTGATCCGGCTGATCGAATCGAAACAGCGCAGGAAAGTACTGATACGACCACCGAAGATATGCGTGGAACGCTATCAGACATTTCCGGCGATTCAGGGCGGAAACGCCGAAGATCACGACGCAAGCGTCGAGAGACCGAGAACCGGACAGAGGAGCAGGTTGTCCCAGAGAACGCCGTGGGTTCTGCAGTTTCTGCATCTGCTGGTGACGATACGAGTGAGCCAAGGCGTAAGCGTCGTCGCCGTAGATCTGGTCGTCGCCGCAAGGAAAATGAGAAGAGGACAACGGCGGGAAGCGAGTCGAAGGTCAAAGAAAACGAGCCTGAGATTAACCTCGGATCAGGTCGCGACAGCGCCGAAGGACGCCTGAATCACCAGATCGCAGATGCGGTTTCTCCAGCGTAAAGACAAAACCTTGATGATGTCCGCTGGAGTGTTGATAATCGCAGACCAGTTCGGATCCGGCGTTGTCGGATACTGTTCATCTGTTGTTGAGATGTGACGGGAGGTTATATAGGTGCGTGGTGTTTTCGAAACCGAATCGATTATGATATTGTGCAGAACCATGTTCCATAGAGGTAACTTAATCTATTCGGGATTTCCGTTACTCAACGTTATTTCGGCAAGAGAATCCGGTTAACGATGATCAGACGGAATTCAAACGAATTCTGAGAAACGCTTGAACAGATCGAAAAAAGGAAATGAGATGTTAGTTCAAAAATTTATGAGACTGCTACTTGTACCAGGAATGGCAGTACCATTGGTGTTGGTTGCTTGCAGTAGTGACGACAGTCATTCTCTAATGGATACTGCGCTGGTTGTTGCTTATTCGAATGGAGAATTCGCTGATAAAATCAAGTTTGCGGCTAAAGAAAATTATAATGGAATTGAAAGATCTGAGTTGAATTTCAACGGTAGAGATTTCGTTATTGAAATTGGTCAAGATGCCTCCAATGGTCAAGCTGCCACCAAAAGGAGTGCAATGGTGTCGATGACCGAACGTAAACAATTTGATCATACGTTGATGGCAGGTGGGAGAAAATTCGAAGGATACGACATCACAGCACCACTTATGAAGGGCGGAGAAGAATCTGGAATTCTCCACGCTGTTGTTTTCGCGTATACCGAACCCGCCCGTCCCAACCCTAAAAACGAAGACGGTCCCGATATCCATGAAAGCCATCTTGCATTTGGTCTCTGGATGGTTGAGGACGGAGATGGTACCTTCAAAGTCGGTGCATTCGGACCACGCGGATCAGGTCGAGCAAGCGTGGATAGCGTTTATTATCCCACCAAGGCGGCTGCTAACAGCCAAGTTAAGACGGCAACGTTCTCCGGGCGGTCGATTGGCGTGAGGACCGACGGTGAATCAAGCGATATCTTTAATGCGGTGGTTGATCTCACAGCAACGTTTGATACGGGTAACGAAAAATATTCGCTCGGGGGTAAAGTGCATGAATTCAGTGGTATCGAAATGATGAATGAAATTATACTCAAAACTAAAAGCGACATATCAGGGAAGGAAATTGTCAGTGGAGATACCCACCTAGACGATGACGAAGATACGAGTAAGGGTAAGGGTTATTGGCAAGCTGGGTTCGCAAGCGTGGATTCGATTGTCGGTTCCTATGGTTTTGGTTTTAAGGACGGTAAAACCCATCTCATTGGTTCGTTTGGTGCCTACCAAGAGACTGATTGATGCGTCTCAATGATATCCATGTCTATTGGCGGTGGCGATGGCAAGGATTTGATTAACATGGACGAAGGTATCATGGCCGTAGGGCAATAAAATCAGCATGGCCTACCGTATAGAGAGTTACTAAGGTTTTAGTTAATGGGATCACACGATAGGAGTGACCTTCGATCCGATCCCGATTGATCGACAGGCTTTCTGACGAACTCGTTTACTGAAGGAACAAATTTAACTGATATCCCGGATACATGAAGGTGGCCTCACTTTCGTGTATCCGGTTTTTTTGTTTGGTCAGTTTTTAGCCCCCCCCCCCAAATGATGCGTAAACCGCGCACTGAATTTCCAAACAAGAAATAAACACGATCCAAGACACGCCATTGGTACAGTTTATGAATAACAAGACGTTACCTCCGCCAGGATATCGACATTCAGTTTCGTGCAATGTTGCTCCTGCGCAGGCGCCTGTGACCGAAACCGTCTCAGGAAGGACGGATGATCACAAACCTTTGCCGGGACAAACGACGGATTTGGTGAGCGCTGTTCGCCGTTCACACAGACTCGGGTCGCTGTTCGCCTGGATCGTGATTGCTACGGCCATCGGAAACGTCATGCCATCGTATGCACAGTCTGACGGTTCACTTGACAATATCGAAATGCCTGTAATGACTTCAGAAGAAGGAGAAAATAGTTCTGACTTGCAAGTGATGAGCGGGTTGTTCAACGACGGTCTCACCGCACTGAACATGGCCATGTCGCCTGATCTTGATCTGACCGAAAGCCAACGCGTCGAACTGGCCGATGAGGCAATCGCAATTTTTCATCAGATGCTGATTCAGGATCCACAGCTCGTACGTGTCAGACTGGAACTCGCACGCGCGTTCTTTTTCAAGGGCGAGGATGGTCTGGCAACTGAACACTTTAAACTCGTACTCGCAGGCGACCTCCCACCGGAGGTCATTCAGAACGTCAATTCGTTTCTTCAGGTCATGCGTGCGCGGCGTCAATGGACTGCAGATTTTTCCTTGGCATTCATTCCGGACACCAATGTCGGTGCTGCACCAGCATCCGATACTATTTGGCTCTTTACACCGTTTGGTCTCCTGCCTTTCACACTGGAAGGAGATACGACACCCAAATCCGGAATCGGGATCTCCGTGGCAGCCAGTGGCGAGTACCAGTTTCCAATTCGACCCAGACTTCGTCTCCGTGCTGGTGCCAACGGCGTCGTACGCGAGTACGCGGGAAGCTTGCACGACAGCCGGATAATGGCGGCGTACCTTGGTCCGCGCATCAGTCTGTTGCCTCGGACAGAAGCAAGCATCCTTGCCACCATTCGACGCGACTGGGATGCAAATGTTCCGGTCAATGACGACTACGGCGTGCGTCTCGAAGTCGCGCACAGGATCAACGATCGACTGCTGCTCGATGCGTCAACGGAACTTGTCGAACGCGACTGCATAGATTGCGACTGGAGGGACGGTCAACGATTCGACGTTGGTGCAACCCTCTCGTTCGTGGCTACGCCAACATTAAGGTTGTATGGAGGCGCGACCGTCTCGCGCATGAATGCGGAATCCGAACCCTACAGCTACACGGGAAACATATTCCAGGTAGGCGCAACGACACTTCTGCCAAACGGTTTCACGATCAACCTTCGTGCCAGTTTGGGTCAGACAGATTATGAACCGCCTGGTTCCGATCATTTTACGATCGACCTTGAGCCACGAAGCGACACAACCAGACGTTACAGCGCCTCTGTATACAACCGCGGATTCACGATTGAAGGTTTCAGTCCACAACTGACGGTGAATTTCGAGGAGCGTGTATCAAACGCACAACTTGCGAACTATGAACGGACTTTTGCTGAATTCGCGTTGATAAAACAGTTCTGACCACTGCAAGACCGCCACGATGCCAGTGCGCAGTTGCATGTACCTGTACCGCAAATCACCCGTACTACACGGAGTTTGCCTTCGGTTCGTTCAGCAACACCGGTGATGCCGTAACATTCGGATACGTCGCGCACATGATGTCTACGCGATACAACGACAAACAGAATTCGCTTTCAATCGGTTGCGAACCTCGGACTTGTCGGAGACCCGCATCATTCACCGCAACCATCATGATCGCCGTGTCGATTACCCTATCAATGCATCACACTTGATTCCGTTTCCTGGATGGTTTCCTTTGCGGGTTATTGGTCCAGTATTTCTTTTATTGCCTGGTGTCCGGTCACGGATTGGGTCAGGATCTGACTTCCTTCCCAGAGTTTCTGTGTGCCGGGCAAGGGTTGTCGTTTTGATGGATGGAAGCCTGCCAGCCCGGCGGCCAGGATGACAAACTTTTCGATATCCATGTCCGGTCCGGGCGGTCCGCGCACTGATTTGATTTGATAGAAGCGCGTGAGGGCGCACAACATCTCGATGTCGTGTGGTGGCACATATTCGTGCGCCAGGTCGTTGGCCCTGGTCCGCGCCAGCCAGGCGAGATCCCACACCCGGAAGGCCGTGATGGCGTCGAATGCCAGACATTTCTTGAGGTCGTCGGCCTCGTCGAGCCGCCGGTCTTCGATGCGTGTTCCGGTCTTGAGCGCATGGAAGAAGCGTTCGATGCTCCAGCGCAGTTCGTAGAAGCGCAGGAGTTCCTTCGCGCCGTCGAGATTGGCTTCACCGACGGTGGAAAGCAGCAACCAGTTCAGGGGGGTGGTGTTCTTTTTCGGGTTATCCTCGCGTGCCGAAACCGCCAGCATGGACAGGGGGTCACCGCCGACATCGTTGGGCGCAATCAGATCAACATGGGCAGACCGCAGGGTCAACGTGACCGTGCGCGCCTTGCGCCGGTTGGGTCCGCCGCAGCCCGGCACATCGATGGTCCGTGTCCCGAGCGGTTCCAGCCCTTCGACATGGCTCCACAGGTCAACCGCACCGGCAGGCGTGTCGACCCGGCGCTGCGCCGAACGGCTGGCACGCACCAGAAGTTCGCCACCGGTGTCTCTGGCGTGCGACAACAGGCTCCAGAAATCGCCCTCGCGGTCACAGACGCTGACAACCCGGGTGTGCGCACAGGCCGCAGCAAGTTCCCGCGCACGGTCAAGACCCGCCACCCAGCGGACACTGTCCTTGCCTGCAGCCCGCCGGAACGACGCATCCATGGTGAACAGGCCCAGCGGACGGCCAACGCCGTTGATCGCCATGCCGCAATGCGCGAGAACACCCGCTGTCCCCTTGCCGCCGCCACCGAGATCGTCAAGACCGCCCGTCGCAGACAAGGTGTCGTAGTTCACCGTCGTCGTGTCCTGGATCGCCAGCACCAGACGCTCCTGTCGGCAGCGGTCAACAGTCGCCTCGTAATGCGGCTCCAGGATATGCTTCATGGTCACATTCTCGTTCGACAGCAATCGATAGGCCGCCGTCTGATCAGCCTGGCGTGGAAAGATAACCGGGATCGACGCGCCCAGTCTCTTCTGCCATGCCTTGCCCATCGCCGCAATCCGGCGCCTGACGCGGCCGTCGGGATAAGAACTGCGGGCATACTCGCGTTGCGCCCACGAACCGTCACAATACAACGGTTTGGAACGGCCGAGAACAGGCGCCTCCGCGTGGGTGAGTGCCGCCTTCCAGCCCGCCTCCAGTGGCTTCACCCAGACCGCACGCGGCACCCCGGAACGGCGACCCGATGTCCATTCCCGACAGCATTCCCAGCCCGCCGCACGGTAGCTCAGACCCGAATGGTCCGGCGCAACGAATGTGTAAAGCAGAAGGGGGCGCACGCCATAGCGCTCCTGCCAGTCCGTGGCCACGCGCGCGGTTGCCGTGCGCAGTGCCGTCGAAGCCAGATGGTGCACCCGCACCGACGGCAAAATCAGAAATCGATGGTTGCACACAACCTCTTGTATGTGGGCAAGGCGGGCGGCGGCGGACCAGCCAATATAGTCATCGCGCGGCTTGAGCTGCAGGCCCGCCGCAGTGAAACACAAGCCGCCCACAATCCCGTAGCGCGATGAACGGATCCAGTAGCGCAGCAAACCACCCGGTGCGCGCCGCCAACCGCCACGATGATGGCTCTCCATCATCGAATCCCAACAACGGCGATCCGCCTCTGAAACCAGATCAACCGAGACAACACCAAGCTCCGCGAGCGGGCAGGAAAGAGACAGGTCCGGATAACCAACCGCCGCACGAACATGGGCATCACCAACCGGTAACGCGCGGGGCGGCAAGGAAACACCAAGCTCGCGCGCCAGAACCGGAAGAACATGATGCCCCGATGACAAACGCGGGCGACCCCGATAGTCAAGCCAGCCCTCGAGACTGGAGATCTCGCGCGCTAGTGATGCGCGCGAGCAATCACCACTCTTGCATGCATTGCTCAGCCACGACATCGTGCCCGCTGAAACCTGACGCAAACCAATCTGCATGAAGCAGCATCATGCAGAAACTCATGTCGGAATCAAGTGTGATTCAATGATAGGTCGATTACCCCGGGTGCAAGAAACGGGTGCTATCTCGCGGAAAATCCATGCTGACTCAAATCTTGCGACAATCAGGATGAGACGCATGGAGAGAAAGTTGATGGATCAAGACGACGTGATTGCATTGTTTGTTTCTCACTCGGGAACCCAGAAGGGCTATACAAATTCGGCGGTAGACCGATGCCCGGACGTAGAAAACAGATTTGACAAGGAAATAGATGCAATCGCCGGTCCTTTTGCGATCGAACACACGCGCATCGATATTGTGGATGAACAAGGGAAGTTCGATGACTGGTTTTGTCGTTCACGATTTGGATCAAGTGATACGGGAAAGTGTTGATTGTAGATTCACCATTACCTTGTAATTCGACGCGATTGGCAAGGGGATAGACTGGAAGCGTATTCGCACAGATCTTCAGAATTGGATTGTGAACGATGCATCGCACTTGGTACGCAAAAATAGAGCGCCCAACGTCGACTCCCGTTGAATCCCCGATCGTGATGCATGTTGAAACAGGATGACCAGATGGCATTGTTGGCATTTCTCGGTGCGAGCCAGAAGACAATACCTGATCAGCACGGGTCAGGAGATTGCTGGATAGGAAAATGTCAAAACTGAAAAAACACGGTAAAAACGCCCAAGTTGACTGTTTTGCTGGTTGAAAACAGCGACATTGCTCTCATGGATCACCGCAAGCTGCTCAATGTAACGCGATACCCTGATGGTCTACCACAAGGCGTTGATCAGACCTGGTTTGCTGATATCTCCGTACCGGAGGTAACACAGTTTCACGACTTTACGTCAAGAGTCGCGCAAAATGGTGAAGAGCTGACACTTGGGCCGTGATGCAGCCGACAATCTCGAAAGTATCGACGAGATGTCGGTCGGCAAGGCGGGAAGCAGTGCGCCGCGGCGTTGCGTCGGGCGTTGACTGAACAACAACACGCCAGCCCGCGACTTTCCTGCCAAGACGACAGGACCTGACCTGCGGAACCAGCAGGTTCTCGAATATCCATCATCGCCGTCTTGCGGAATGTTGATACTATGAGACCTGCAGGGACAAACCCTGACGATGAACTCAAACTGACCAGACAGACGTGCGCGGACGTGAAATGGCAAGGCATGCGGAACATCTGAAAACACCCGCCGACGGTCCTGGCAAGCTGCGGTCACGATTGCGTTTTCCGCAATGGCGCCTTGCATTCCAGGCGGTATCCGTTGCCATTGTTCTGATGTGGCCATCAGGCGCGTCTGCACAAACCGGGCAGCCGCTCTCCCTGTTCAGGGATGCTGAAATCGAGGAAACAATCCTCACCTACGCGTCGCCGATCTTTGCGGTTGCAGGCCTGGATGAATCGGAAGTCGAGATCCACCTGGTCAACGCCGACATCATCAACGCATTCGTGACCTATGGAAACCGGATGTTCCTCTACAGCGGACTCATCACCGCGAGCGAGGACCCCAGACAGCTGATCGGCGTCATTGCCCACGAAACAGGCCACATCGTCGCCGGCCACCTTGCACGCATAAGCGATGGCTACGAAAGCGCATCGGCCGTCATGGTCCTCTCCGCCTTGCTCGGCGCCAGCGTGGGGATCATAGGAGGCGGTGAGGCAGGCGTCGCAATCTTCGCTGCCGGACAGGATCTCGCCCGCCGCCAGTTCCTCCAATACAACCGGGTCCAGGAATCTGCTGCAGACCAGGCCGCGTTGCGTTTCCTTGAAAAAAGCGGGCAGTCCGCCGAAGGCATGCGCGGCATGATGGAAACCCTCGCAGAAATGGAACTGCTCTCATCGACAAATGACGAAGCATCCTACCTGCGAACCCATCCGCTCAGCACGGACCGGCTCCGCACGATCGAGGAACATATCGAAAGGTCTCAATTTACCGGGATCGAGGTATCGCCGGAGTTGCAGGACATGCACCTGCGGATGCTCGCCAAGATCCATGGTTTCCTCGACCCTCCCGCGTATACATACCTCCGCTACCCGGAACCCGAAGGTGACCTCTATGCGGCCTACGCGTGGTCGATTGCCAAATTCCGTGAACGGAATATGAATGAGGCACTGGCACTCATCGACAGCCTGATTGCTGATGAACCCGAGAACCCCTGGTTTCATGAACTGCGCGGACAGATGCTGTTCGAAACCGGCAACATCGAGGAATCCATCCCGTCCTGGCGGCGGGCCGTCGAAATTCGCCCGGATGCGGCCCTGCTGCGTATCGGTCTGGCCTCTGCGCTTCTGGAAACAGACAACGCTGCGCTCATTGACGAAGCCCTCAGCCACCTTGTGCGGGCCCGTGTCAGAGAATCCACCTACGCCGTTGTCTGGTACCTGCTCGGTGAAGCCTACGCAAAGTCAGGTAATCTGCCGAAGTCCGATACCGCACGTGCCGAAATGCACCTGCTGCGCGGTGAATACAACCAGGCCCTGCTCCTCGCACAACGCGCACTCGGCGGACTGGCTGAAGAAACGCCAGACTGGTTCAGGGCCAAGGACATCGTTCTCCTGATCAAGGGCCCTGAAGAGTCCGAAAACTGATCGCGGACGTCATCTCACCAACACCGTCTGACAGATCTCACGCAGGTCTCGACTCCGAGACACTGTCCCTGAATTGTCGATGTGCTATAGACGACAAATGCGATATGCGATGACCGTATTGAACGGGCCCAACCTCAATCTTCTGGGCACCAGGGAACCGGAAATCTACGGGAGCGAGACTCTCAAGCAAATCGAATCCCGCGTCCGTGAACACGCGAACATGCGACAGTGCGATGTCGAATTTCTCCAGAGCAATCATGAGGGCGTTCTGGTCGATACGATACACGCAGCGCGTCAGGTCAAGGACGCCATAATCATCAACGCCGGGGCACTAACACATACCTCGGTTGCATTGCATGATGCACTCATTGCCTATGATGGCATTGTGATCGAGATCCATCTCTCGAACATCTTCCAGCGCGAGTCCTACCGTCATCACTCGTTCATTGCATCAGCTGCCAATGGAACAATCTGTGGCTTCGGCGGTTTCGGATACCTACTTGCGATTGATGCCGCGTGCGAGTTGATCAATACGGAACAGCAGGCACGTTCGAGAAACGACTCATGAGCGATCACAAGTTTGAATTCGATGCCGATGCCATTCGTGAGCTCGCTTCCATTCTTGATGAAACCGGTCTGGCGGAAATCGAACTCGAAACATCCAGCGGGCGGATCCGGATTGCACGACGCGCAACAACGGTCGTGGCACCCGATCCTGTGGAGTTATCGGTACGAAAAACTCCTTCAGAAGAATCCGGACCCCCACCTTCGCAGACATCTCCAGAGAATCTCCGCGGCGCCATCAAGTCGCCGATGGTTGGAACCGCGTATCTTTCACCCGAACCGGGCAGTGCACCGTTCGTGACAGTCGGTGCACCAGTCGAGGCGGGTGATACCCTGATGATCATTGAAGCCATGAAAGTGATGAATCCAATCCAGGCAACACATGACGGTGTGGTTCGTCAGATTCTCGTGGAGAACGGTCATCCTGTTGAGTATGGACAGGTCGTGTTGGTGATCGACTGACGACGATGTTCGACAAGGTATTGATCGCCAATCGAGGTGAGATCGCACTTCGTATTCATCGTGCATGTCGTGAAATGGGAATCAGGACCGTTGCCGTCCATTCGGAAATCGATACCAACGCGATGCATGTACGCCTCGCAGATGAGAGCGTCTGTATTGGACCGGCACCCGCCCGTGACAGTTATCTGAACATTCCGGCCATCATTTCCGCAGCGATGGTCAGCGGTGCCGACGCAATTCATCCCGGATACGGTTTCCTTGCCGAGAACTACCAGTTTGCGGAAATCGTCGCGCAACATGGAATTGTCTTCATCGGTCCCGGCAGCGAACACATCCGGTTGATGGGTGACAAGCTGGCTGCGAGATCCAAGGCAAGTGAACTCGGACTTCCGGTTGTTCCCGGGTCTGAATCCGCGATTACGGATCTGCAGGAGTCAGAGGTCCTTGCAAACCAGATAGGTTATCCCGTCCTGCTCAAGGCATCCGCTGGCGGTGGCGGACGCGGAATCAGTCTTGTACGCAACGCAGACGAGCTACAGCAGGTTTACACCCGAACAAGACTGGAGGCACAGGCTGGTTTCGGAGACGACTCTCTCTATGTTGAAAAGTTCCTGGAAAGACCGCGCCACATCGAGGTGCAGGTTGTTGGAGACCAGCACGGAAACGCTGTCGCGATCGGTGAGCGCGATTGCTCGATTCAGCGTCGTCACCAGAAACTCGTCGAGGAAGCGCCGAGTCCCGCCCTGAATTCTGAACAGCGTCAGGAACTCAATGATCTCGTTGCAACGAGCATGCAGAAACTTGGCTATGACAGCTTGGGAACTGTCGAGTTCCTTTACGAGAATGGTTCCTTCTACTTCATTGAGATGAACACACGCCTGCAGGTCGAACACCCTGTCACGGAAATGATCACAGGCATTGATCTCGTGCGAGAACAGATACGCATTGCATCAGGCGCACCACTCGGCAACGAGTTGAGATCAATCACCTCGTCAGGTCATGCTATCGAATGCCGCGTTACTGCAGAAGAACCGGGTACATTTCTACCCAGTCCTGGTCGGGTCCGTACGTTTCACGCTCCCGGAGGACTGGGTGTGCGAGTCGATTCTGCACTCTATTCCGGTTATGACATTCCTCCGACCTACGACAGCCTGATTGCGAAAGTCATTGTGCACGGAAGAAGTCGCAATGAATGCATGATGCGGTTGCGACGCGCCCTTGAAGAGTTCGTCGTGGAAGGTGTGGAAACCACTATTCCATTGCATCAGGCCCTGCTCGCCAATCCGGACTTCACGAATGGCGACTACGACGTCACATGGCTCGAGCAGTTTCTCGACGCCGGAAATGCACGATAGCCTGCAGTTGTTTGTCCGGACCCTGGAGGGTGAGCCGATCTGTCAAATGCCGAAAACTCATCTGGCCCAATCCGGTCAACAAACCAGTTTCGGCATTCAAGACAACAGACTGATTGAAGGTTGGAAGAAAAAGGCATGATCAGGTACTGAACAAGGACAACCGACTGTAGCGCAATTCGTTCCGCAACGACTGTGTCCGACGCGTCTGCGCCGTCAATGACGACCGATCCGAATTCTCTTGGTGAATTGGTGCGCAATGCGCTTCTCATTCAGGGCGAGACCTTCCCGTTCAATCCTGAAGAATTCCTGGAGACCCTTCGAGGTTTGGGCAGAATCCGGATTTGGATTCAATCGTGTAGTATTCGCCGATACAGGTGATCCGAAAACTGGTCAGGTATTGTGTAGGCCGCCTTGCAACAGGACATGGGTATAGGCCATCGCCGGTAAAACGCCGTACACTTGCCTCCCGGTCAACCGCAATCCGCCGTCCGCAACATGGACGCATTCGCCCTGCACACCGCCAATGACCTGATCGATGAATTGTGGAAGACAGCGCGCAAGAACGCCGGCACCAGAATGCGCTTCTCCGAGATTTTGCGAACGCGCGTGATCTACCAGATATTCCCCATGTGGCGTGTGTTCATCGACCTGCTCGCCAACGGACGGGAACCACGGTAGACCTTCTCCTCCGGCGCGAGCCGTCAATCCGTAGCCGGATACCCCACACAAGTCCCCGGAATGAACGCAACGCCACGACCTGAAGCTTCCCTGCGTTTCGGCAAGTATGCATGCACCGTGTCTGTATCAGGCAACGCTTCCGCTGCGATTTGGCCGGTCCGCACATCGTTGATGTGCAAGCAGTGAACACCTCTCCCGCAGTTGCTGATAGAGCCGTCACAGCGCATTGATGTGGTCGCGCTGCAGTGCGATGCCGTGCCATGCGCCACACCTCTCGCTAACTTCGTCACAGCCACGGGTTGAACGAGAGAATCCGAGGATCACCCGATCGGGCCATATTTCGACCGCAGCAACACTGACGTAGAGCAGATCACCGGCCAGCAGAATTTCACGGGCGAAATTGGCATCGGCTCAACCTTGATGTCGGGTCGTGTATATACCCATATCCGTGTATCACGCTGTCTTCCAACGCGCGTGTCCGAAACGCGTGAAACCACGTGCAGACCATCGGTAATTCCACGCAACCTGACAGAATACCTCGCTCATTCCGCCCGGCGTTTCTGTGCTATCATTGAATCACACTTGATTCCGACATGAGTTTCTGCATGATGCTGTTTCATGCAGATTGGTTTGCGTCAGGTTTCAGCGGGCACGATGTCGTGGCTGAGGAATGCATGCAAGAGTGGTGATTGCTCGCGCGCATCACTGGCGCGCGAGATCTCCAGTCTCGAGGGCTGGCTTGACTATCGGGGTCGCCCGCGTTTGTCATCGGGGCATCATGTTCTTCCGGTTCTGGCGCGCGAGCTTGGTGTTTCCTTGCCGCCCCGCGCGTTACCGGTTGGTGATGCCCATGTTCGTGCGGCGGTTGGTTATCCGGACCTGTCTCTTTCCTGCACGCTTGCGGAGCTTGGTGTTGTCTCGGTTGATCTGGTTTCAGAGGCGGATCGCCGTTGTTGGGATTCGATGATGGAGAGCCATCATCGTGGCGGTTGGCGGCGCGCACCGGGTGGTTTGCTGCGCTACTGGATCCGTTCATCGCGCTACGGGATTGTGGGCGGCTTGTGTTTCACCGCGGCGGGCCTGCAGCTCAAGCCGCGCGATGACTATATTGGCTGGTCCGCCGCCGCCCGCCTTGCCCACATACAAGAGGTTGTGTGCAACCATCGATTTCTGATTTTGCCGTCGGTGCGGGTGCACCATCTGGCTTCGACGGCACTGTGCGCGGCAACCGTGCGCGTGGCCACGGACTGGCAGGAGCGCTATGGCGTGCGCCCCCTTCTGCTTTACACATTCGTTGCGCCGGGCCATTCGGGTCTGAGCTACCGTGCGGCGGGTTGGGAATGCTGTCCGCAATGGACATCGGGTCGCCGTTCCGGGGTGCCGCGTGCGGTCTGGGTGAAGCCACTGGAGGCGGGCTGGAAGGCGGCACTCACCCACGAGGAGGCGCCTGTTCTCGGCCGTTCCAAACCGTTGTATTGTGACGGTTCGTGGGCGCAACGCGAGTATGCCCGCAGTTCTTATCCCGACGGCCGCGTCAGGCGCCGGATTGCGGCGATGGGCAAGGCATGGCAGAAGAGACTGGGCGCGTCGATCCCGGTTATCTTTCCACGCCAGGCTGATCAGACGGCGGCCTATCGATTGCTGTCGCGCGAGAATGTGACCATGAAGCATATCCTGGAGCCGCATTACGAGGCGACTGTTGACCGCTGCCGACAGGAGCGTCTGGTGCTGGCGATCCAGGACACGACGACCGTGAACTACGACACCTTGTCTGCGACGGGCGGCCTTGACGATCTCGGTGGCGGCGGCAAGGGGACGGCGGGTGTTCTCGCGCATTGCGGCATGGCGATCAACGGCGTTGGCCGTCCGCTGGGCCTGTTCACCATGGATGCGTCGTTCCGGCGGGCTGCCGACAAGGACAGTGTCCGCTGGGTGGCGGGTCTTGACCGTGCGCGGGAACTTGCTGCGGCCTGTGCGCACACCCGGGTTGTCAGCGTCTGTGACCGCGAGGGCGATTTCTGGAGCCTGTTGTCGCACGCCAGAGACACCGGTGGCGAACTTCTGGTGCGTGCCAGCCGTTCGGCGCAGCGCCGGGTCGACACGCCTGCCGGTGCGGTTGACCTGTGGAGCCATGTCGAAGGGCTGGAACCGCTCGGGACACGGACCATCGATGTGCCGGGCTGCGGCGGACCCAACCGGCGCAAGGCGCGCACGGTCACGTTGACCCTGCGGTCTGCCCATGTTGATCTGATTGCGCCCAACGATGTCGGCGGTGACCCCCTGTCCATGCTGGCGGTTTCGGCACGCGAGGATAACCCGAAAAAGAACACCACCCCCCTGAACTGGTTGCTGCTTTCCACCGTCGGTGAAGCCAATCTCGACGGCGCGAAGGAACTCCTGCGCTTCTACGAACTGCGTTGGAGCATCGAACGCTTCTTCCATGCGCTCAAGACCGGAACACGCATCGAAGACCGGCGGCTCGACGAGGCCGACGACCTCAAGAAATGTCTGGCATTCGACGCCATCACGGCCTTCCGGGTGTGGGATCTCACCTGGCTGGCGCGGACCAGGGCCAACGACCTGGCGCACGAATATGTGCCACCACACGACATCTAGATGTTGTGCGCCCTCACGCGCTTCTATCAACTCAAATCAGTGCGCGGACCGCCCGGACCGGACATGGATATCGAAAAGTTTGTCATCCTGACCGCCGGGCTGGCAGGCTTCCATCCATCAAAACGATAACCCTTGCCCGGCACACAGAAACTCTGGGAAGGAAGTCAGATCCTGACCCAATCCGTGACCGGACACCAGGCAATAAAAGAAATACTGGACCAATAACCCGCGAAGGAAACCATCCAGGAAACGGAATCAAGTGTGATGCATTGATAGGTTTCTGTGGGGGCTACCTTGCTGCTTGATACAATGCAGAGTTGGCACCCGGGTTTCGGGGGACGTCACCGAAAAGCGAGAATGACCACTTCGCACCATCAGCTGATACCTCTGCAAGAAATGTATCGGAAGCATCAGGATCTCATCCTGTTTGTCGCTCTGTCTCATTGCCGCGCTATATCGCTCAACCAGAACTCCCTGAGCGTTTACCCGCAAATGGTGGACAATAGAGTCCGATTTGCTGTAGGCGCCAATCTGTACTCTCTGCCAGATGTTCCTGTAGCAGAACGACTGTAACGCCCCGACCTGTCGACGGTGTGCAGTATGACCATGCAGGATTGAAATCACTCTTCGAGTTGTTACGGCCAATGCAACATTTGTTGTCCGATTCAGTGAAAAAGGTAGTCTGTCAGTCTCGCGTATCCTGACAACTCGAGGAGACAAGCATGATCGGTATCAAGCTTCCTGACGACCGTCCGCTCCTGATTGACGGCGGAATGGGTGAATGCCTGGCACAAATGGGAATGAATCAGAAGGGTTCCCCTTTCTGGTCAGGCAAGGCGTTGATGGATGCACCGGATACCGTGCAACAACTGCATCAGGATTTTATATGCGCTGGTGCAAATCTCATCATCACGAACACATACGGTGTTGTTCGATCATTCATGCGCAAACTGGAGCTCGACGATCGATTTGCGGAACTTAATCGAATAGCTGGCGATCTCGCGTGCAATGCACGACTCGCCGAACGAGACGACGTGTTCATTGCCGGTTCATTGCCACCGCTGAGCGCAAGCTACAGCCCTGACAAGGTTGAACCTGAAGACATCCTGATCGAGCTCTATTCGGAACAGTCCGAAATCCTTTCCCCGTACGTCGACCTGTTCATCGCTGAAACCCTCACCACGATTGCCGAAACCCGGGCCGCCGCCAAGGCTGCCACGGCAACCGGAAAACCGGTCTGGATCGGTTGGTCCATGCTTGAAACGGGTGCCGGGGTACTCAAGGGCGGCGCGACAGTGAAAGAAGCTGCCGAAAGTGTCCAGGACCTGCCGGTGCAGGCATTTCTGGCCAACTGCAGTACGCCAGAGGCAACCTTCCGCGCAATTCCCGACCTTGTTGCAACAGGTCGGGTTGCAGGTGCCTACGCAAACACATTCGAAGCCATTCATGCCGTTGGTATCAACATCGCACGCCGACATGATCTCGATCCTGACGCGTACGCAAATTTCGCCAAGGATTGGATTGATGCAGGTGCCCGGGTTGTCGGTGGATGTTGCGGTACACGTCCGGAACACATTGCAAGAATCCGGCAACTGATCGAGGCCACGCACTGAAATTGTCTCAAACGCACGGCATGTACGCGCATCGACAACAACACCCGCCTGTATGACTGAGGCAGGTACACATCGCTTCGACGAAGATCCGCGAAACGAGGGGATACTTGTCTACGTCAACGGAAACCTTGTTCCGCGCAACGAAGCGACGATCAGTGTGTTCGACTCCGGTTTCATACTGGGTGACGGCGTCTGGGAAGGCTTGCGGCTCCACAATGGACGTTTCGCGTTTCTGGAGCGGCATCTCGAGCGACTTTGGCAGGGTGCACGTGCACTGGATCTGGAAACAGGCGTCACGCAGGAGGAGCTGATAGCCATTCTTTACCGAACGGTGAAGGCGAACGGCATGGTTTCCGGAGTTCATGTCAGATTGATGATCACGCGTGGTCTGAAATCCACGCCTTATCAAAGCCCGTCCGCCAACATTGGTCCACCGACCATCGTGATCATTCCGGAGTACAAGCGCGCCCGCGAGAGAGTCGGTGGAATTCACCTGATGACGGTGCATATCAGACGCGGCGCACCTGATGTTCTTGACCCCGCCATCAACAGCCACAGCAAACTTAATTGCATCCTTGCATGCATTCAGGCGAACAGAACCGGTGCAGACGAGGCGCTTATGCTTGATCCGCAGGGTTTCGTGGCAACCTGCAATTCGACACACTTCTTTGTCGTCCGGAAGGGCGAGATCTGGACGTCGTCGGGCGCATATTGTCTTCGCGGCATAACTCGTGGCGTTGTTCTGGAACTGGCGCGTGAAAACGGGATTGTCGCGCGAGAAACCACCTTCCCTCTTCTTGACGTCTATGATGCCAATGAAGCGTTTGTAACAGGAACCTTCGGAGGCATTACGCCGGTCGCATCAGTTGACGGCAGAAAGATCGGTGATTCACCCGTACCCGGTCCGGTCGTCCGCAGGCTGCAACAACTTTACGCCGAACGACTGCAACTGGAGTGTCCACCAGCGTGACGGTTCGCATTGCCATGTGGTCCGGCCCGAGAAACCTCTCAACGGCCATGATGCGTTCCTGGGAAAATCGACCCGACACCTTCGTGACTGACGAACCGTTCTACGCGTCGTTTCTCTCGAAAACGGGGATCGACCACCCCATGGCACAGGAATCGATCGAGTCGCAATCCAGCGACCCCGCGGAAGTTGCCAGAATGATTTCAGGAAGCGCGCCCGACGGCTCGGCAATCTGGTTTCAGAAACACATGACCCATCACATGATCCCGGAAATCGAACGGACCTGGTTTGCCCGCCATCGGCACGCGTTTCTTATCCGCGATCCCCTTGATGCCATTGCGTCCTACCGCGTTCAGCGGGATTCCGTCACCATGCATGACCTGGGATACGATCTTCAGGTCGAACTCTACGATGAGGTCATCCAGCGAACCGGCGAAACACCACCAGTTGTTGAGGTGTCCGAACTCCTGCACGATCCTCGCGGCGTCCTTGAAGACCTGTGCAACGCGTTGCGCGTACCATTTCTGACTTCCATGCTCTCATGGTCGGCTGGCCGCCGCGCATCCGATGGTGTGTGGGGTGCGCATTGGTACAGGAGCGTCAAGAACTCCACCGGCTTTGAAGCGCGGCATCGGAGAACAATCTCACTCAGCGCGTCCGAGCAGAAACTTGCCGATGAATGTCGTGTTTCCTATGCGTATCTCTGGCAACGCAGACTGAAGCCGTCCGCACCGGAATTCTGCTGAACGTCTGATATCGACGAACAGTCTGTATCGGATATTCTCTCGCCGATCAGACACGACAACGCGGTTTGTGCGGATCAGAAACGAATGTATCGGGTTGTCAGAGTGGATGTTTTCCGACGATCAGTGAGGTATGCGCGCCATGGCCATAGCCATCGTACGTTCGATTTCCATGATGGTTTCACTGACTTCACGGCCGATCAGATCAAGCTTGCGGACCTGTTCGATCCTCGGCCTGATCCTCTCAACTTCCCGGTCGCCGAAAACATGACGGAGGATGCCGCACGCATCGGCGAGACAGATGATCGATACGTCCCTTGGGTCGGGAATCTCGTCCGAGAAAAGCACACCGGCGATCCGGAGTTTCACCTCCCGCTCCGCTCTTCCATCGATCACGGGATAACGACGCGCCCGAAAGACCCACAGCAGCTTTTGCTCCTTGGATTCGAGGATGCCGTGACCGATCAGGCTGTTGAGCGCGTCTTTGCGCAGGGCGTTCGCAAACTCGCGGGCGATTGATTCAACCCAATAGCGGGTGTCGTGTGAGCCATCCGTGTCCGCGATTCTTCCGAGAACGGGGTCGATCATTGCAATCCCCGTCGCCGCCTTGTTCAGCAGGATCAGCTGATCCGGATCAGTATCAATGCGGTTTGTAAATGCGAGGTCCATGAGGACAGCACCCGCAAGAACATACTCCATCGTGTTGTCACGGATGGGCATGAACGATCCATTCTCGTCGTCAAGCGTCAGAAGAAGAATCTCTTCAACGAATGTCAGCATCGGACCTGATCCTAAGTAGTTGCCGCCAATGCGTCTTCACGAGTGTTGTGGCAGGCAATAATGGTATGAAAACCACCTGTCCTGATGACCGAGTCACAATCGGGTTGCAAGGAGCAGATTCTGAGATTGCCCTTGTTCTGCTGGCAGATCTTTGCGCCGACGAGGAAGACTCTGAGCCCGGCACTGCTGACATATCCCATCTGACCGCAATCAAGTATGATTTTCACATGCCCTTGCGCAACAGAATCACGGATATGTTGCTCAAGCTGTGGTGACGTGACTCCGTCCACCCGTCCGCCGATCAGAATAATCAGATGATCGCCCCTCCGTTCGTCTGAAATTTCCATCTTGCCTCCGAGTTGCGACGTCACGGTTAACGAAGGCGCTCAATGACGCCTTCCGCCGCAATTTATCCACTTGCACACAGCGACGCAATACGAGAGGTTTCCCGTGAATTCCGGATCATCGGCCGTACCGCAATCCATCACGCACACGAACGCGTTTGACCTTTCCGGGTGATCGTCTGGTACAGCCCGACGACGACTGCGGTGCAAGCCTTCCGCTGAAATGATCACGCTGCCCACCCCGAGCCCGATTGGATGGAATGCACGGCGTTTTCCAGCTTCTGGCCCTCCGCAAGAATTGCACCTGCACAACCGCGTTCGCAGGAATGAACACCGCCACGGGAGATGCCGAGGTCCGTTATGTGCATACTGTCATCTGTGTCAGCATTGCTGCTGCAGAGACTGAAACCAGATGAGCGAGGTTGGTAGGATGACTCCTGAAGCTCTTGCCCAAGCGGCAGAAATCATGATCGTCGATCGTAATGTCGGCGGCATGTTCAAACGTTTGCCGGAACATCTGCGTCCCGTCACATACACGGACGGTTACGCACTTCAGAGTGCAATCCTCCATCATCGGAAACGTCTCGGTGAACAACACGCCGGTTGGAAGATCGGATGCACCGTGAAAGCAATGCAGGAGATGCTCGGCATTCCTGAACCAAGTGGCGGTGCCGTGATGTCCGAAAACGTCCACAAGAGCCCGGCGGTCCTGCGCGGCGACGATTTGTGCAATCCCGTTGCCGAGTGCGAGCTTGGCGTACGTCTGGCAAGAGATGTCAAACATCACGCATCACGCCATGATCGTTACAGCATCGCCGAATTCGTCGACTCAGTGTTTGTTGCAATTGAAATCGCGGAGATTCGGCACGCGGAGGATGATTCAACCACCGTGCCGGAGATGATTGCCGATGATTTCTTTCAAAGAGCCGTCGTTGTCGGAGACGAGATTTCCTCCTGGCAGTTGGAAGACCTCAACGCTCTGACGGCTTCCGCGCAAAAGTCTGGAGAGTTCATGGGCGAGGCATCGAGCAGCGAAGTCATGGGACATCCGTTTGAGGCACTTGCATGGCTTGCAAACAATATGGCGGATCGTGATCAAACGCTGCGTAGTGGAGAACTTGTCGTGACAGGTTCGATTGTGAAAGCTTTCAGCATCACCGCTGGTGACAGTGTGGTCTGCGCCATAAGCGGAATCGGCGAAGCACAACTTGTGATTTCATGAACAGGAGTCCGCGAAGTCAGGGATGTTGATGGTTTCAGCGAAGGTTGCTCAGCTGCCGCCTGGAGCAAGTCCAGTGGACTCTGTTGAAAACCTGCTGGTTATATTGAACGCAAGGTTGCGGTGCTGGACGAACGAATGAAAACAATGCAGGCGGAAGACGAAACAGGTCTTTCGAGGTTCGGCTTCAGCAGCGCGAGAGCCGGCTGGTCATCCTTCTGGTCTCCGTAAACATTGGCTCCACCGCGTTGGCCGCAACGGACCTGGGCGTTCTGATCAGTTTTCCGTGGTCACCGCAAGGAGCGACGGTCAGTCGCGGCCCCGACCGCGCGGCGGATCCATGTTCTCGACCGCGGTGATCGCAATAGCGAAGGCGGCGCGGTTATCCGGCAGCGCATCGTGCTTCGGCCAGTAGTGCCGCTACTGCGTCGTGCCAGCGTTGCGACGGCGATCTGCCGGCTTGTTGTCCGTTCCGTTGGGGCCATGAAGAACAAGGAGATCAGACAAGACGACAGAGAGTACAGTGCAGGATCACCGACGTGTCAGAACGTGATCGATGTGATGACTCTGAAGTGTTTGCCATCGCATGGCATTATCAGTCCCCGTGATGGCCCTGTCCCGCAATTTGGATCATGCTCCGCAGTGTCTGCCTTGCGACAAGATCAGAGTCCGGATTGTGATCGGTGTTAGTGTGCGCACGCAGCAAGGCCCCTGTCCTGCCTTTGCTGCGTGGAACTGCGCAAGGGTGTAATTGCGTGAGGAAAGCCCTTTCGGGCGACGTTTGACAAGACGGGTACGTAATTCTCGAATGCCCCGATGGAAAGGACAAGGTGGCAGAGATGCGGATAGTCAGCGAGTATCGCGAAGCGAGAAGTCTTTCCCGACCTCGGGTCGAACGACAATGGAGTTTCATCGTCCCTGCGCGTCTTCCTTATAACGGAAACAGGCGCGGAATGGCGTTTCTTTCCTTTCGTCCCCAGTCGCGTTCAATGAACCCGGAGGAGCAGGGTCCTTGTCCATTTCCCACCCCTCCACGCGTACTGTTTCCCAAGTCCACATGAGACATTGGCGACGGCTGCGTCCCATTCTTGAACACGCGCGACCGATGTGCGGTGTTTGCCGCAGCCTTCATCAAAACTCGACGGTGGATTTTGGGTGGCTTTCATCGCACTATGGCGTATCTCGGAATATGTGAAAGCTGATGGCAACACTCGGAACGCGACTGTACACATGGCTGCGCGGCGAGTTCGTCGGAGAGGACGAATTCGGCAACAGGTACTTCCAGCAAAGAGGCGTACCTGATGGTCGCTGGCGCAGGCGCTGGGTTCTCTACAAGGGCATTCCGGAAGCATCCAAGGTGCCTCCAGGCTGGAACGCATGGTTGCATCGAACTCTTGAAGATCCGCCCAGTGTTGCGCCCTTGACGGCACGATCATGGGAAAAACCCCATCTTCCCAACCTCACCGGAACCAAAGCGGCCTATCTTCCACCTGGTCACCTCCTGCGGGGCGGAAAACGCCCTGAAGCGACAGGTGACTATGAGGCATGGATTCCGGGTCCTGAGAACATGTCATGACAACGAAACTCGCAGAAACCCTGACTGGCGTTGCGTTCATCGTTATCGCAATCGGGTTTCTTGTGTTTGCCTATCAGAAATCCGCCGTATCAATTCCCGACGGGTATTCGGTACGCGCCGAGTTTACATCGGTCGGCGGACTGGAAGTTGGCGCCGACGTCCGGATTGCAGGAATCAAGGTCGGCAGGGTTTCCGATGTCATGCTGAACCAGGACTGGTTCACGGCAATTGTCACGATGGATATCGCTGCTGACATTGCCTTGCCGTCGGATACGCGACTGGGTATCGGTTCAGACGGATTGCTGGGGAACAATCACGTCATTGCCGAGCCTGGGTCCGGTGACTACGTATCCGAAGGGCACCTGTTCGTGGACACGCAGGAACCCGTGGACCTGATGAAAATTCTTTCGCGTTCGCTCTACGGAGCGGAGTCGAACTGAACCGCGGCGTTGAATGCGTCGCACAATGCGATCGGCGCCCAGGCATGAACAAATCAGATAGCAGCGCCCCCTACCTGCCCGATACATGGATCGGTCCGGACGGCGAACCCGTCTCCTGTCATGACAAGCTGGCAGTTCTTCAGGACAATCTCGCCGAGTTGCAGGAGATGGCACAGGAAGCCCTGGAAGATGCAATCGTCATGGGTTGCGATGAAACGCAGTTCAAACGTGTGCTTGCGGACCTCGTGACGACAGTGCGGAATCCGTTTGTGTGATTCAGTTCCTTGCAGTCGCTGCATGGATGGCAATTGCCTTGCCTGTTGCTCAGGCAAGCGAAAATCAGGTGTTCGAGTCCTACAATCGCGTACTTCTCGGTGCGACCGACAAGGTAACCGGCCGCAGTTCCGAGATCAGGTTGGAGGTCGAGGACACGATGGAATTCGGTACCCTGGAAGTGACGGCCCGTGCGTGTTTCAGCACACCGCCTTATCAGGCTCCCGAAAGTGCGGCGTTTCTGCAGATCGTCGACAAGCGCGATGAAGAGGTAAAACGGGTTTTTTCCGGATGGATGCTGGCGTCCTCACCGGGCATTTCGGCCCTTGAGCACCCGGTTTACGATATCTGGGTGATTGAATGCCTTGATGACAAGGGCGTCGACTCCCGGGAATAACGACGGAAGTCGGCGATTTTGTTCATGCAGGCCGTTACCAACATCTTGTGATACGCACTGCGTGAAACTTCGATGGCGCCGAACTGCGAGAGATGCGGCGTGATGTACTGTATCTCGAGAAGATCGAAATGGCCCCGGGCAAGTCGTTCGACCAGGTGGACCAACGCGACCTTGCTTGCATCGCGTTCACGCGAGAACATGCTTTCGCCGAAAAATGCACCACCCACACTGACACCGTAAAGTCCGCCAACGAGCTGACCGTCACACCAGCATTCAACACTGTGGGCGTGATCAGCCTCGTGGAGTTCGACGTACAACCGTTCGAGTTTCCTGCTGATCCATGTCTGCTCCCTGCCGGGACCAGGGGCCGCACATGCATCAATGACATGTCTGAACGCGGTGTCGACCGTTATCTCGAACTTGCCGCGTCGTATGGTCTTTTTGAGACTTCGTGGAACATGAAAGGCATCAAGGGGAATGACAGCCCGATGTTCCGGGTCATACCAACTCACGCCCTCGCTTTCTCTGGAGTGCCCCATGGGAAACATGCCCACTTTGTAGGTAGCAAGCAGGAAACCGGGTGTGGGATCGTCAAACAGGTCCGGTTGCTCGGTCATGGGTCGGGTTCACTGTCTTGACGATCAATTGCGGCCGGGCGAAAGTCTCGTTTTTTCAACCGGATGCCTCCTTGAAGGATCGAATGCCTTGCCAAGCACGCGATCCACCAACGTATTCGACATCTTCTGTGGCTCAAGCCTGTCGCGTTCCATGAGAACGGTGCACCTGGTCGGCTTCAGCGGGCAGCCGAACCGAAGCAGAACGGCCTTGGCATGCATCAACAGGCTGTACGGGGGGCTCCCGGTGCCGGTTCATGGCCTTCAGTTCTTCGTGTACAGGTGTGTTCACAGAGGTTTTTTCGTTCCTTTCCGCCGTGCATCCACTGTTGCGCTGGCCGTTTTCATCCACGATTCAATAATACGCGTTCCGGAAATTGCCAAATATTCCGTGCTGACAGCGGACGCCGATGGTCCCGAGTCACACGCCTTATCGGCTGTTGTCAAACAGACGAGGCAGATATCGGGTCTCGCAACCCCTGCACGCTATTCCACCGTCTCATCTTGATTGGCGTTGAGTCTCACCTTGACGGTCGGGACCTCCCGCAGCATTGGCTGACACGTTCATCAAAAAGGCGATTGACTGACATGTGATGGGCCCGTGTATCTCGTTGCCGATCCGCCTGGTCTCTGTCAGAATCAGGCGCGAACAGACCGGTTTGACCTGGTCAGCCGGAATTGAGGGGGATTCCAGATGGCGGACCAGAACCGCAAGATGACCTATACATTCTGGATTTCGACAGGCAGTCCGGAACTTGTTGAAGTCGCAAGGTTGACGGGTTGCGACGGCATTACCCTGGACATGGAGCACGGCGCGTTCGACAGGGGCAGTGCCGATCTCCTCATCCTTCTCGCCGGAAGCATGGGATTGTTGTCGTTTGTCCGTGTTTCCGAGCCCTCGCGCATCGCCATTCAAGGCGTGCTGGACTCCGGCGCTGATGGCGTGATCGTCCCGCATGTTGAAAACCTTGAGCACGCGCAGGAACTCGGATCTTACGCGAAGTATCCGCCCCTGGGGGACCGTAGCGTCGGTGGAGGACGAACCTTCGATTACGGTGGCCAACCGGTCACATTCTTCGAGGAACAGAACAAGCGCATCATGTTCTATCCAATGGTGGAAACCGTTGGTGCGCTCAGGGACGTTGAGGCGATTCTGAGTCTTGATACCGTTGACGGTATCTTTCTTGGTCCGGCCGATCTGAACATGGCGCGTGGACGCAACGGGGTCTTCGGCGAAGCAGACGATCGCGACCGCAAGACAGTGGCCGACGCATGTTTTGCGGCATCCAAGGATTTTGGCATGAACATCTTCACACACAAGAACATGAAGAACGCCCGTGATGCCAGGCTGACGTTCGCAGCCCTGACGGACAACGTGACCGTGTTGGTGGAAGGCGTAAAGCGTGTCGTAAGCGACGCGCGCGCAATCATCGAAAGTGAATCCTGATCAAGCAGATCCGACAATGATCGATATCGGAGGCAGATGAACATGATCGAGGGACAGTGCCTCTGCGGATGTGTTTCGTGGGAAGTGGAAGGCGAACTCGCCGATATGACCCATTGTCACTGTTCCATGTGCCGCAAGGCACACGGAGCGCCGTTTGCAACCTACGCGTTCTGTTCGTCGTCGAATTTTCACATGACGACCGGTGCCGACTGCGTCAGCACCTATCGTTCGTCGCCAGGTTCGGACAGGTATTTCTGCAAGTGCTGCGGCTCTGTTGTTCCTGGCGAATTGACCGCAGGCAGAATCGAGATACCTGTGGGTTTGATTGACGGCGACCCGGGAATACGCGCGCACGCACATATCTTCGCAACGTCGCGTGCTCCCTGGTACACGATCACGGATGACCTGCCACAGTATGAACATTACGAAGCACCCGAAGTGGGGCCGATCATAGACATGGAGCCGCGTTCGGCCGGTCGAGATGGCGTCGTTCGCGGGAGCTGTCTGTGCGATGAAATTGCCTTCGAGGTAACCCGGCCCATGGACGCTGTTCATAATTGCCATTGTCTACGCTGTCGGCGGGCGCGCGCGACAGCACATACGACAAACGGATTGACGGCGGTCGACAATTTTTGTTTCACGCGTGGCGAGGAACTGCTGAAGACCTATCGTCTGGAAACAGCCCGGTATTTCTCGCAGGTGTTTTGCACGCAGTGCGGCTCGGGGATGCCGCGTGTTGATTCCGAACGCAATCTTGTGGTCATTCCGTTCGGTTCACTCGATGACGATCCGGGTCAGGGTGCGCAGGACAACATTTATGTTGGATCCATGGCGCCGTGGTACGAGATAACAGACAACCTGCCACAGTTCGAAGAGGCGCCAGACTGAGTCGATCATGTCCGGTTCAGACCAGAACGTAGCGAAGGGCTGGCATAGAGAAGTCGAAATCAGGTTTCGGGTTTCCGCGAAGACGGTTGCCAACCTGCTGAAACAACCGCCGCTGGTCACGGGTCTTGATCAGGGCGAACGACATCTTCACTCGAGCTATTTCGATACGCCGGACGGGTTGCTGAGAAACAGTAATCTTGCGCTTCGTGTGCGGCGTACGGGAAACGAATACCTGCAGACCATCAAGACCGGAGACACGGCCTATTCCGCAACCGCCCGCCTTGAACATGACACACCTCTCATCGGCCCGGAGCCGGACTGCGAAAGCCTTGCGTATGTACTCAAACAGGACATTGACCACATCGATACGCAGAAACTCGCTCTCCAGTTCGAGACCAGGATCAACAGGCGGACATTCATCATCAATCACGTGTCCGGTGATCGACGCGCGACAATCGAAGTGGCTCTCGATCGGGGAACGATAACCGCACGCCACAAGCACGAGAACGTCAATGAGATCGAACTCGAACTCATTGACGGGGAAACGAGCGACCTCTTTGATCTCGGACTTGTCCTGCACCAGTGCGAACCCGTATCGCTGGAACCACGAACGAAGTCAGAACGCGGGTATTGTGTTGCAGGCGGTGCACCGCCTCAATGGTACAAGGCACGGAAGATACAATTGTCACCGGCGGCTACACTCGACGAAGTCATCTCAAAATCCTTGAATGCATGCTTTGATCACTGGCTCGTCAATCAGACGTGTGTTCTCGATGGACGCGACAGCAGAGGATTGCATCAACTGCGCGTTGCATTGCGTCGACTGCGCGCGGTGCTCGAGTTCTTTCAGGTGTGGCTTCCGGAAGATGAATTTTCCTGGTTTCGTCGCGAAGTTCGCTGGACCTTGCGAAGTCTCACGGAAGCACGGGACATTGATGTCTTGCTTGACAATGCGATTCGAACGGTTCTTGTCGAATCGGGAGATGACGCCGATGTGCGGTTGCTGGCGAAAGTTGTCGAAAGGAAACGGCGACGAGGGTACGACAAGGCACGACGTATCATTGGTTCTCATCGATACACGCGC
Source organism: Alphaproteobacteria bacterium (assembly GCA_965200745.1). Taxonomy (GTDB): domain Bacteria; phylum Pseudomonadota; class Alphaproteobacteria; order SP197; family SP197; genus SP197. The sequence continues at coordinate 653,747 of CBDAUZ010000001.1, read as the reverse complement.
GCGATCCTGTTTCTCGGACGATGGATAAGTCGACAAGGTTGGCAGGACAGTTCCGGTTGTCTGGACGAACGGGCAACCGCCGTGACAGCGCACAGACTTGAGGATCTTTACCGGAGTGTTGTTGAACACGGCGCAGGATTTCAACAGATGAACCAGGCTGAACGACACACGTTACGCATCAAGATCAAGCATCTGCGTTACGGGCTTCAGATCATGGAATCATCGTGGGGACGCGCAGACGATTACCTGTCGGTTCTCGGGAAATTGCAGGATTCACTTGGCTTTGCAAACGATACAGCTGTTTCGAAGCGGCTGCTCAGGGAATGCATGGAGTCCGAATCCGGGAAGCAGAGGCTGAGCAGGCTTAACCGTGCATGCGGGCTTGTTGAAGGACGGCAACTTGCGAGAAAGACGCAAAACGAGGCGGAAAGTCGTGCGCTCTGGCGGGAATTCCTGGATCTCAAGCCATTCTGGCATACACCGTGACGTCTGGTTTCTGCTGTCCCATCATTGCGTCGCTGCACGCCGGTCATCGGAAATGCGCACAATCGTTCTGAACTCCTGCTTGCGTTCCGTGACACCGTGTTTGTCGAGATACTCCAGAAGATCGATAACGAAATTTCGCCCGTAACCCGAGCGGTCGCGAAAGTCGCCGACGCTGAATCCATCCGCGCTCCCTTCACAAAGAGATCGTGCAGTCGCGGCAGCTGATTCCAGTACGTCTGGTGTTACAAAGCGATTGTGCCTGATCCGGACAACGATACCGAAATCCAGCATTCTCTCCAGAAATTTCCTGAGAAACTCAGGGTCCAGTTCCAGATCACGGGCAAGAGGAAACAGGCTCGTTGGCGTGCCGTCTGATGCATCAAGTGCTGAACTGCAACGCTCCCAGAGTTCACGATCCTGTTCACCAGGCTGAACACTGTGACCCGGAAGGTGATACACGATCCCGCGGCGGGCGAGTGTCCCGGCGCGAACCATTTCCCGAAGGACAATCTCGACAAGAGGTCGCGACCATCTGCCTGACAGATCACGGTGCAGTTCGTTTGCGGGTTTACCCGCGCGGTCGTGACGTTCTGCATGATCCCGTTGGACAGTTGCGACAATTTCTGAAGCCAGGCAGTTCCTGAATGATTTCAGAACGGTAAACACGGCGTGCCCGACCCGGTAATCCATGCATTGTCCCATGATCGTGTAGTTGTTCCGGGTGTCGGGTGAGATGTTCCGATTGGTCAGGAACGCAGAAACATCAATCCCGTTGCGAAACATCGAGATCGCGGATGAAAGTGCGGCGTCTGTATCGTGCGAGCGTGTAGCGTGCAGGTAAGCCAGTCGATCGGGTCGCGCCTGGCCTCGGGCAGAACCGTTTACGTCCAGCACGACGCAACCTGCAATCGTACGGCGTGCTGCTTCATCGCGTATGACGATGCGGTCTCCGTGGGCTGCAACAAGAGGTGTATCCGTCACCAACCGGGCGAGACCGGATGAACCGGGCGCCAGTGATGACGCTTCGAGTAGCGCGACACGCCCGGTTACATGACCTGTGCCATGATGAATGTGAACGCGACTTTGTGTCCTGAAGTCCCGTTGGACCGCAGCCAGATGGTGGAGTTCCGTATCAATCCGGGTTGAGCTTCCCAACAAGTTTCTCGAAACGACCCAGTCACCATATCCTGCATTTCGTGAGTCGATTCCGGTGAGGTTCAATGCGGCGCGATCACCTCTTGTTGCGCGTGTGGCCTTCCTGTCCTGTACATGGATCGATCGTACACGCACGCGATCCTGACGCGGCATGATGTCAAGCTCATCACCTTGATTGACGGTTCCGGCATGAACCGTTCCCGTCACAACCGTACCGGCGCCGCTGACCACAAACGCACGATCGATTGCCAGTCGAAAGCCCGTGCCGGGTTCTTCCCCGCGCGTGACCGCGTCAAACTGTGCGATCAGCGAAATCACTTCGGCGACACCAGTTCCATCAGGCGCGACCGTGGCAACACACCCAAGTTCATTCATGCCGAGCTGGTCAAGAAACCGGCTGATATCGGCCGATACACGCGCCACACGATCAGCGCTGACACGATCAGCTTTTGTCAGTGCGACAATCACGTTCGACACGCCCAGCAGCGACAGGATAGCGGTGTGTTCCCGTGTCTGCGGCATGATCCCGTCGTCCGTTGCGACAACCAGCAATGCCAGATCGACAGCAGAGACACCGGCAACCATGTTGCGAACGAACCGTTCGTGTCCGGGCACGTCAATGAAGCCGATCGTCTTGCCGGATTGATGGGCAAGGTAAGCGAAGCCGGGCAGGATCGTCAGTCCGCGCGCCTTCTCTTCCGGCAGGCGGTCCGTCTCGACACCGGTTATGGCCTTTACAAGGCTTGTCTTTCCGTGATCGACATGACCTGCTGTTGCAACAATCACAACGGATTGGCGAGCTGTTTCACGAACGATTCCTCATCGGTCAGGCAGCGCAGATCCATCATCAACGCCCCGTCACGCAGCGAACTGATGACAGGAATCTCCTGGCATCGCAGCCATGCCGATATCTTGCGCAAACGCGCATCGGATCCCTTGCGACGCTGTCTTGGCGTGATTGCAATACCGTAACTGGGCAACGTTCGCGCCGGTTGTGCGCCGCTTCCGATCTGGCTCTGCATTTCGACCACGGCAACGACTACGTCATCGGGCAAGGCATCTGCAACCGGCGGACGCAACCGATTTGCCTGTTGCAAGATCTCGTCAGGGGAACGAGTCATGAAACCGAGTACGGGCAGACGATCAGGCAAGCGGTCCGGATCCTCGTATAGCGTCAATGTCGCATCAAGTGCCGCCAGGGTCAGCTTGTCGGCACGCATTGCGCGGGCCAGTGGATTGCGCCGCAATCGCTGAATCAGTTCGCGTCGACCCGCGATGAGTCCGGCTTGTGGACCGCCAAGCAACTTGTCGCCGCTGAATGTGACCAGATCAGCTCCGCAGTCGAGTGTTTCACTGACGAGTGTTTCACGCGGAAGGTTCCACCTTGAGAGGTCGACAAGCGCACCGCTACCCAGGTCGACGATCAGCGGAATGGCATATGACGAAGCAAGTGCGGCGAGAGGGCGTTCGCTGACTGAAGACGTGAAACCGGATACCGAAAAATTGCTCGTGTGGACCTTGAGAAGCAACGCCGTGCGGGAGTTTATGGCATCTCTGTAATCTTCCAGGTGGGTTCGGTTCGTCGTTCCGACTTCAATCAGCTTGCATCCCGCGTTGGCCATGATATTGGGCATCCGGAACGAGCCGCCGATTTCGACGAGTTCACCGCGAGACACCGGCACCTCTTTCCTGCGCGCCAGCGAATTCAACACGAGGTGGATCGCAGCCGCATTGTTGTTGACGACGAGCGCGTCTTCAGCACCTGTCAACCGCGTCAGTCTGTCTGCAACACCGCGATGACGATCGCCGCGCCGACCCGTATCCAGGTCATATTCAAGGTTTGAAGCCGTACGGGCTGCTTGGACGATGGCATCAATTGCAGCGTGCGCGAGTGGCGCACGACCGAGATTTGTATGCAGGATCGTTCCGGTCAGATTGAAAACCGATTGGAACGAGGGCGCAAGTCGCGCCGCACACGCACGTTGAACCAGGTTGCCAAGTTCCACTACCGACAAAAAACCGGCTGATCTCGACGTCCGGAGATCCGATAACACCCTGCGGGTTGCGTCAACCACAAGGTCCCGCCCATACCCGTCGATCAGGACCTGGCCGTGCGGCGTCTGGAGAAATCCGTCGACGGACGGTAATCTGTCAATCTCGCTCAAGGTGCCTCGACCGTTACTTGCCCGCGCATGAGAAAAATCAGGCACGGAACCGCCGCATGGGTTATCGACAATGAACCCGCGATCTCGTTCAGATATGAACCCGGCTCTGAGAATGGCGTCTTCAATCTGGTCGCCTCCGGTTGTGACGTGATGTCCGGGTATCTGACACCTTGTGTCCTTGCATCGCAACCGGGACCGCGTGATTGAATTCGGGTTCAACCGGTCTGTCCGCCGGAATCAACCCGGTTTGTACGTATACGAACCCGTTGCAATGGCCGCCAAGCAGATGGAATGACTGTGACGGGATACGCGGCCCGAAAGTACGATCATGGTATCGCAAGGGCCGCTTGTCTTGTGCAGCAGGCGCAAGTCAAGGCGTGCGTTGTCACGTGTTGCGCACTTCTGGGTGGCTGATGCCGCGGACCGGATGGCACTGTTGTTTCCGGAATACGTCGGGGCGAGAGATTTTCGCGGAAAAGTGTTTCCGGGAACTTGTCAGAGGTACAGGACTGAATGCATCAATATATTGAATGACATTCGATAACGATAATATTTGTAGTATGTTCGTGATCAAGGTGACGACTATTCAGACAGGATCTCAAACCCGGAGAGCAGATGAAACGCTCCTTGTGCATTCGTTCATCTCCGCCACACATTCTGATCGACACGTCAAGGGTGCACCGCTGATCAAATGGTCATCGTGGCGAGCGCGGAACGTGTTGTTTTCCGCTGCCCGGTCGGGTCATTGAAGACGGAGAGGAAATGATCGAGTCTGGACATGTGACAAGAACTGCGATCATGTGAAGCGCACCGAAACACTCTCTCTCTCCGTTTTCTTCCCCCGTGACCGGTAGACTCCATGTACAACCATCCGCTCAGTCCGATGCTGGAACCCAAGTCCATCGCTCTGGTTGGCGCGACTGCCCGCGAAGGGTCATTCGGTCTGGCAACCTTGCGAAACCTCAGTCACGCCGGATATGGCGGCACCGTTTACCCGGTCAATCCGCGCTACGACCGGATAGATGAACTCGATTGTTATCCGTCACTTTCGGAAGTTCCGGAACACGTCGACCTCGCCGTCCTGAGTGTGGCAAATGCCCGCATCGAGGATGCACTGATCGAGGCAGTCAGAGCGGGTGCCAGGTCGGTCACGATGTTTGGCAGTACCTATCTCGAGTCCGATACCAGAGAACCACCGTTACGCGAACGATTGCGTGCCATTGCCCGTGAAGCTGGCCTGCTTGTATGCGGTGCAAACTGTATGGGGTTTGTGAACGCGATCTGCGGCGTGCGTGCGACCTGGATAAACGTCGAACAGCATTGTTTCTTTGATCCTGGTCATATCGCCATGATCAGCCATTCAGGCACATGTTTCCTCTCCCTGCAATTCGTGGATCCACGATATCGTCACAATCTCTGCGTATCGTCAGGGCAGGAGCTCACGGTCAACGTCGCCGATTACATGGATTACGCACTCGATCAGGAAAGTACGCGCGTTATTGCACTGTTTCTTGAGGCCGTAAGGGAACCCGACGCGTTTCGCGCGGCGCTCGACCGCGCCGCTGCGCAGGATGTCCCCGTGGTCGCCATCAAGGTTGGTCGAACGGAAATGAGTGCAAGACTGGCACAGAGCCATTCCGGTGCACTTGCCGGAAACGACGCGGTGTTTGACGCGTTGTTCGATCATCATGGTGTTCTGCGCGTGGAAACCTGGGATGAGTTGGCCGCCGCATCGCTGCTTTTCTCCCAGGGCAAGCGAATTGCGTCGGGCGGGGTATCCGGAGTCATGGATTCCGGCGGTGCACGCGGCATGCTCATTGATCTCGCTGACCGGATGGGAGTGCCGTTGTCGGACATCGGTCCTGATACGGTCAGGAAACTCGCAGGGCTTCTCGAGTACGGGCTGGAACCGGTCAATCCCACCGATGTCTGGGGAAGCGGAATCGAATGGCAGAACGTATATACCGGATGCATGCAGGCTCTTGTTGATGACACGGACTCCTGTCTTGCCACCATTTTTGCGGATGTGTGCCTTCCCGGCGATTACGGACCGGAGTTGCTCGAACTTGCGGAACAGGTTGATCGGAACACCGACAAACCTGTGTTTCTGTGTCAGCACTGGAGCCGGTCGGTCAATCACGAGGCGATCAGCGTGGCGGCCCGAAGCCCCGTACCCGTGTTCGACGGAACGCGGACCTTCCTGAACGCAGTCAGACTTGCGATGCAGCGTCGGGACCGTATCGAGGACTCACCGGCGGACAGGATTGAACCGGTTTCTGACAAGATTGTCGGAAAGTGGCGACAGCGCCTGATGACAGGCAGGCCGTTTGACGAAGCAGACGGACTCGCGCTCCTTGCCGACTACCGCATTGACGTTCCGCCGCACCGCGTCGTGGAAAGCGCAGATGACGCTGTCACCTACGCACAGGAGATCGGGTTTCCTGTCGTCCTCAAGACAGCAGTTGCCGGCATCGGACACAAGACCGACGTCGGAGGAGTCAAGGTTGGCATTACGGACATCGCACAGTTGCAAGCGGCATGTGAAGACATGCAGGAACGCCTCGGTCCGCGGTTCATGGTCTCCGGGATGGTTGAGTCCGGTTTCGAACTCGCAGCCGGAATTGTTTCTGATGCGGATTTCGGACCATTCATCATGATCGGTGCGGGCGGCACCTTCGTCGAAGTGCTGCGCGACAGGGCTTTTCTCCTGCCGCCGGTGGGTCGACAAGGCGCACTGCGTGCACTGAACCGGCTCGAATGTCGTCCGTGCCTCGACGGTATTCGCGGAGCCCCGCCGGCAAACATTGAAGCCGTATGCGAGACGCTCACGCGTATCGCGCACATCGCCGAGACCCTTGGCGATCTGATTTCCGAACTTGACGTCAACCCCCTGATTTGTGGCGCCGAGAACTGCGTGGCCGTTGATGCACTTGTCATACCGGCGGAAATGAGTCGACAAGAACGCATCCCTGAACATCGCACAGGGGTCAGCAACGCCGCGGAGGAGGGTGCGCCGACATGAGCGCCAGACCGGAACATGTGGTGGTGACCGGTGGCAGCGGCAGGCTGGGTCGATGGGTCGTCAACGAAGTTGCTGCAACCGCAGATGTAACAGTCGTCGATCTCGCAGCACCGGAAAACCTGCCCGTGCGGTTCGTCGAGGCCGACGTTCGCGACATTGATGCTGTTCGTGCAGCGATGTCCGGTTGCGATGCGATCATTCACCTTGCAGCACTCGATGACGGTGCCGCGGAAAACGCGGAGTCGTACATTGATGTGAACCTTCGCGGCACATGGAATGTCCTGCAGACCGCTGAAGAATCCGCAATTCGGCGCGTTGTTCTGGCCTCGAGCGTCGCAGCTCTCGGGTTGGGGCCGGAAAATCCGCCGGCGCGGCTCCCGATCGGAATTGATGCCGAACTTGATCCACGCCAGGCGTACGGTATTTCAAAGAAAGTCTGCGAGGAATTCGCGCGGTCATTCGTGCGTCGCGGCACCCTTGACGTCGTCTGCCTCAGACCATGTCTGATCGCGCAGGATGACATCACCTATTCGATCGCCTGCCTGACAGCGGAACTTGATAACGGTCATCCGCCACCCCCGGCATCCTCGCCGGACTGGCGGACCTTGCGCGAGACGCTGGCGCCGAGCCGGGCAGTAGTTACGCCCGGCGATGCGGCGCGTGCGTTCCTTGCGGCACTGCACGCGGATATCAGAGGATTTGCCGCGTGTTTTGTTACCGGCCGGGACAATTGCAGTTCGATCCCGACGATTGACCTGATAACCAGAAACTGCGGCGCTGCACCAGAGGTCAAGGATCCGGATCTGTATCGTACCAATCCCCGGGCAAGTGCCTACGATCTGCGACCTGCTAGTACGCTGTTGGGCTGGGAACCGGTAGACGACTGGCATGAACACCTGCGTGCGGTGATCAAACAGGCGGAGTTCACACAGCAATGAGCGAACGCACGGTTCTGAAGGGTGGTCTTGTTCTGGATCCGGCGACACGCACGGCACGGACTCTCGATATTGCCATCGAAGCCGGAACAATCGTCGCGGTGGGCAAGGAAGACTCCGAAGAGATTGACCGAACAGAAGTGTTCGACATGTCGGATCGCATGATCATTCCGGGCCTGGTCAACGCCCATACACATGGTCACGGAAGTCTGGGCAAGGGACAGGGTGACCGCTGGTCACTGGAACTTCTCCTCAACGCCGGTTTCTGGATCAGTGGCGGTCGCACACATGAGGCCGCGTATCTTGCAACGATTCTCAATGCGGCCGAGATGGTTCGCAGGGGTTGCACCGCGGTGTACGACCTGACCTGGGAGATACCGGTTCCCACTGTTGACGGTATGCACCACGTCGCCCGCGCGTACGATACGATCGGCATGCGTGCACTGATTGCACCAATGATGATGGATATGACCCTCTATCGTGCCGTGCCCGGTCTTTTTTCCGCTCTTCCCGAAAGATTGCAGAAACAGATGGCGGCACGGGAAGACAGTTCAGGCACGCTTGCCGTCGACGCGTGTCGGGAATTGCTCGCCAACTGGCCGTTCGATACCGACAAGCTGCGATTCGGAATCGCACCATCCATCCCGGTTCACTGTACGGACGAATTTCTCGGTGCCTGTCAAACACTCATTGACGAGTTTGACTGCCCGGTTCACACCCATCTTGCCGAATCCCGGTTGCAGGCGTTGGTCGGAAAGCAGCGGTACGGTCGTTCCCTGACAGCGCATCTGGAGTCCGTGGGCATGTTGTCGGAGAAGTTCACGGGAGCACACGGGATCTGGCTTGACTGCGATGATATGGCGCGTCTTGCGCACCATGGCTGTTCGATTGCACACAATCCCGGAAGCAATCTGCGTCTTGGATCCGGCGTTGCGGCCGCAAACGCGTTGCGGCGTGCCGGCGTCAACGTCGGTATCGGAACCGACGGTTCAAACTCGTCCGATCATCAGAACATGTTTGAAGCGATACGGCTGTGCGCATGTGTCTCGCGCATTACCACCCATGAAACTGACGACTGGATCTCGTCTGCGGAGGCATTGGACATGGCGACCCGCGGAGGCGCGGTGACCCTCGGTATGGCTGGTCAGATCGGGCGCATTGCGCCGGGTTACAAGGCGGATCTTGCCATTCTGGACCTTGACGATCTCACGTATGTTCCGCTGAACGATCCGTTCAATCAGCTGGTGTACAGTGATGACGGATCATCCGTGCGTTCTGTCATGATCAATGGCAGGTTCGTCTACCAGGACCGCAAATTCATGACCGTCGACATCGACCGGATCGTGCGTGATGTCGAGAGGATTGTCGGGGAACTGAACGTTCAGTCGGATGAAAACCGCCAACTTGTCGCTCTACTGGAGCCCATTGTGAAGGAACACTGCATGTGCTTCATGCGGCAACCGCATCATGTCAACCGCATCATCCCCGCGTTGCCTGAACCGTGTGGTGAACACGGCAACACCTGATCACGAGGCCATGATGTTCGACCTGATTGTCCGCGGCTGTCTTGTCCTGCCCGACAGGCTTGCGCCTGCGTCCTGGTTCGCAGTTCATGATGGGAAGATTGCCGCAACGGGCGAGGGGTATCATCCGGAAGGCGGCGCGGTTGCGGATTACGGCGACAATCTGATTATCCCCGGCGTTGTCGACGGACAGACCCATGCCGGATCAATCGCCGGATTCGCCGGACTGGAGGATCTCACGCGCAGCGCTGCTGCAGGTGGCGTCACGACAATCGTCGACATGCCGTTTGATGAACCCGATCCGGTCTGGAACCGCGAACTTCTTGACGAGAAGATCGAAACTGCCAATCGCGTCGCATATGTCGACACAGCGTTGTACGGTTCGGTCAAGAAGCAGGTCGAACCGGATCAGATTGCAGCACTTGCAGATGGCGGTGTCTGTGCATTCAAGATGTCGACCTACGAATCAAATCCGCACAGGTTTCCGCGAATTCCGCATGACCAGATGGCGATTGCGTTTTCTGCAATTGCCGAAACCGGTTTGACCGTGGCGGTGCACAACGAGGATCAGGAAGTTGTCGACGACGCCATCAGGCAGTTCAGGGCACGAAAGGAGACAGGTCTGAATGCGCACCATCCCAGTCGGCCGCCGCTTGCAGAACTCCTGGCGAATGCGATCATTCTCGAGATGGGCGCACAGACCGGTGCGCGTGCGCATATTGTGCATTCGTCACTTGCGCGCGGTTTCGACATGGCACGGCAGTATCGCGACCAGGGTTTTTCCGCGACCTGCGAGACCTGTATCCACTATCTGGTCTTTGATGAAGCAGATGTGCTGGACCTCGGAGCCAGGGGCAAGGTCAACCCGCCCATACGCCCCGATGAAAGGGAAGCACTGTGGTCCCGTGTTGCCGACGGAGATGCGGCATTCATCTCGTCTGACCATTGTTCCTGGCCGCTTGAGCGAAAACCCGATGACGATGTGTTCGCCGCGTCGCCTGGCGCACCTGGAGTCGAGTGCCTGCTGCCGGCAATGTTCACCGCTGCGGAAACGCGGGGGCATGATCCGATGCTTGTGACACGCATGCTGTGCGAGGGACCGTCCAGACATTTCGGACTCTGGCCGCAAAAGGGTGCCATTCGCGCAGGTTCTGACGCGGATTTTGTCGTCCTTGAACGCGGCAGTTTCAGACATGATGACACCAGTCTGCACTGTGAGATGGCACCCTGGACGCCGTATCACGGCATGACCTTCACAGTTCGTGTGAAAGAAACCTGGTTGCGGGGCCGGAAGGTCTTCGATGGCGGGAATGTTCTTGCGGAGCCCGGTTTCGGGGATTTCGTGAGACCGGTGTGACCTGATGTCGAAACGCATTCTTGTCATCAATCCCAACAGCAACACCGTTGTCACCAGGGCAATGTCGGATGCGCTTGATCACCTGCGGTTTGCCGACGGTCCCGTTATCGATTGTGTGACACTTGAAGACGGTCCACCGGGGATCGAGACTGACCAGCATGTTGCCCTTGCCTCCCGAATGGTGCCGGATCGAATCGCATCATGTACGGCAGATGCCTATGTCATCGCCTGTTTTTGCGATCCGGGTCTTGCGGCAGCTCGCGAGACCAGCCGTGCGCCGGTGTTTGGCATCGCACAATGCGGATATGCGACCGCAATGACACGCGGGAAGAAGTTCGGTGTCATCTCGATATTGGAACAGTCAGTTTGCCGACATCGTCGGCAACTGGAGTCAATGGGTGTTCTGTCGAGTCTCGCTGCGGATATACCGATCGGTATCGGTGTTGCCGAACTCGATCAGGAGGAACGCGTTGCGACGGCCATGATCCAGGCGGCGGGTGAATTGAAGGAACGCCATGGCGCCGACGTCGTGATCATGGGTTGTGCCGGAATGGCGCGATACCGCAAGCGACTGGAAACAGCCGTTGGCGTCGCGATCGTTGATCCCGTACAGGCGGCGGTTGCAATGGCGTTGAACGCGGTCGGACCGCGCGATCCAGTGTGCTGAGGGATTGATTGTCGCTTGCGTCCACACAACAGCGCGGCTGGACGTCCGATTTTGACACGCATGTCCGATTGTCACTTGTGAACGAATAGGTCATGAGCGCACGCAAGTCGAAAGCACGGCCGAAGGGTCGCAGGTTGAAGCAACGCCTGACCAGCGCGAAGGGACGAAAACTCTCCTCGACCCTGTGGCTGGAACGACAGATCAACGATCCATATGCGATCAGTGCACGGGCTGAAGGCTACCGTTCCCGCGCGGCATACAAGCTGATGCAGCTTGACGAGCGATTTGGTCTCCTTGCGCAGGCGAACGCTGTTGTTGATCTGGGGGCGGCGCCGGGTGGCTGGTCACAGGTTGCCGCTTCGAACGAAAGGGTCAAAAGAGTCATCGCCGTGGATCTTGCGGACATGGACCCGATTCCCGGCGTTCAGTTCATTCGCGGCGACATCATGGAACATGGCATTCGCGAATGTGTCCGCGACCAGCTTGGTGAGGAATGTGGACTTGTGCTTTCCGACATGGCTGCACCGGCAACCGGGCACAGGTCAACCGATCATGTTCGGACGCTGGCGCTTGCCGAAACGGCGTTTGAATTTGCGACAATTGTTCTCGACCAGGGCGGTTCTCTCGTCGTCAAGGTCATGCGCGGCGGCGCCGATAACACGTTGCTCTCGGCTCTCAAGACGTGTTTTCAGCGTACCGTGCATGCGAAACCTCCAGCCAGCCGGCAGGAGTCGCGCGAAATCTATCTCGTCGCACTGGGTTATCGGGGTTGAGAGCTTGTGAACGAGGCGGTGTTGTGCGCCACGGCAGCGACACGATTCGCGCGCATCACGGGAATGGGAGAGATTGGCGATGTCAGCACGTTTGCTCACCATAGGCGGGGCACAGCTTGGCCCCGTGTCACGATCGGATTCCCGGTCGAAGACAGTTGCACGCATGGTTGATCTCATGCGCGAAGCCCACGGAAAGGGCTGCACGCTGGTCGTCTATCCGGAACTTGCGTTGACGACATTCTTTCCGCGCTGGCTCATTGAAGACGAGGAGGAACTTGACAGTTTTTTCGAGTCGGAGATGCCGGGACCCGAGACAAGACAGCTCTTTGAAACGGCACGCGAGCTCGGAGTCGGATTTCATCTGGGTTATGCGGAGTTTTGCGAGGGACGCCGATTCAACACGGCAATTCTTGTCGATCGTGCGGGGAAGACGGTCGGCAAGTACCGCAAGATTCATCTCCCCGGGCATGGTGAATTTGATCGCGCGCGGCAATTCCAGCATCTGGAAAAACGTTATTTCGAGGTCGGTAATCTCGGCTTCCCGGTCTGGGACACAATGGGCGGCAAAGTGGGCATGCTCATCTGCAATGACCGCAGATGGCCCGAGGCATTCCGCGTACTGGGTCTGCAGGGTGTGGAACTTGTTCTTGTCGGTTACAACACCCCGACGATGAACGGCCAGGTTTACGAACCGCCGCATCTGCGCATCCACCACAACCTGCTTTCGATGCAGTCAGGCGCCTACCAGAACGGCACCTGGGTTTGTGGTGTAGCCAAGGCCGGTTACGAAGATGGTGTTCACATGATGGGCTCAAGTGCGATTGTATCGCCAAACGCTGAAGTCGTTGCGCAGGCGGCGACACTGGACGACGAACTCATCGTTGCGACGATCGATCTTGATGCGGGTGCAGAGATCAAGAAGGGCGTTTTCAACTTTGCGGCACATCGTCGTCCGGAACACTATGGCCTGATCGTTGAAACGACAGGAACGGTCCCGCCGCGTGGGACCTAGGCGCTGGCTTTTTCTTGCAGTAGCCCTCCTGCTCGTCGGCGCCACGTCCATCTGGCTGGAGGAAACGCGCCGACAGGAATCGCCATGGAAAGCTGATGCCGATCTCGTGGCAGCCAATCACGGCTGGGAAGCGTCATGGATCAGGACGGAAGAGTTTACGCTCTTGTCCTATTCCTCAGCGCCTGCCGCGCACAGTGCATTGCTCACGGTCTACATCGAGGGAGATGGTCTCGCGTGGGAGAACAGGCAAACGCTGTCGAAGGACCCGACTCCACGCAGCACGCTTGTCCTCAATCTGGCGACGAGCGATCCGGGAGAGATGACGGCATATGTTGCACGTCCGTGCCAATACCTTGCTTCGGTGGATCTCACCGGTTGCCCGTCGCGATTCTGGTCACTGGCACGATACAGCGAGGCGGTTGTCTGGTCGGTCAGCCAGGCTATCGATGTCATCAAGCATCGAATGGGTGCGGTGAACCTGCGACTGGTCGGATATTCCGGTGGCGGACAGATTGCCGCGTATGTCACCGCGTTTCGCACGGATGTTGAATCGTTGATTACGATCGCCGGCAACCTCGATCATCTCAACTGGACAACACGTCTGGGTGTCACCCCGCTGCGGCATTCGCTGAATGCCGCGGACATCGCAGATCACATCAGTCACATCCCGCAGGTGCACTTTGTCGGCGAACTTGACGACAACGTCACGGCATCGGATGCGGAATCATTTCTGGCCCGGATGACGGATCGACGACAAAGTCATCTCGTGGTCGTTCCCCGGTTCACACACAGGTGCTGTTGGGAAGAGGACTGGCCTGAACTCCTCGAGCAGGCCGAGGTGCTGACACGTTCCTGATTCGCCTCGTTTACCTGCCACGCCAGACGGGCTTGCGCTTTTCGATGAACGCCCGTGCACCTTCGCGCGAATCTTCGGAACTCAGAACGGCCGTTTTCATGGTCAGGAGGCCGTCCTGTTCGTATCTGTCGGCTTCCCGGGGTGTCAGGTCACCAAGCAGGTTGACCATCTGTTTTTCTGCCTGAACTGACAACGGCGCAGCTGCAACAATCTGTTCAGCAATTTCTCGCGCGACCGCCAACGCCTTACCGTGTGGTGCAAGTCTGCTCACCAGTCCGAGTTCATGCGCTTCCCTGGCACGCATGCGCCTGCCTGTGAACAGGAGTTCGAGAGCCACGCTTCGTGGCAGCCGCGACAGGAGTCGGGAAATGCTGGGGCCGGACGTCGTCAACCCGACGTTGACCTCGGACAGGAAGAACTCCGCGTTTTCTGATGCAACCAGGATGTCGCCGGCGAGAGCGAGTTCAAATCCGCCCGCAACACAGTAGCCGTTGATCGCCATGATCACGGGTTTGTTGAGATTGAACCGACGCATCAATCCGCCGAAACCGCCAGCGCCATAGTCCCGATCCGGGTTTTCTTCCGCGCCTTCGTTGAGGTCCCAGCCCGTACAGAAGAATTTGTCTCCTGAACCGGTCAGAATTGCCGCCCACAGGTCCTGATCTGCCTCGAACCTCTCGAATGCGGCGTTCATGTCGCGACTGACGGCGGCGCCAATGGCATTCGCCTTGGGATTGTCGAGCGTAATTTCCAGAATCCTGCCATTGATGTGCGTTCGCACCTTGTCGCTCATTGAATCCTTCCTGTTTGCAGTTCAATCGGTCACATGCATCACTGTTGGAGAGAACACTGTACTGCCCGTTTGCGATACGCGTGCACCGCAACGAATTGACGTGGTGAATGGAATTCCGTCGTTCAGGTGTATGTATTGGTAACCGTTGTTTCAAGTTTGTGGTGGCTTGAAGCCTGTGTCTTGAGAGCAGTTGAACTGTGTTTCGGCGCGTCAGCGTGCGGCACGCACAGGACATCCTCGATGAATTGCGTAAGAGTGCTTCCGTCCTGTGAGGCTCGTCCCTTGACCTTCTACAGAACCGGCGCTTCTTATAGTGCGCCAAACTGTCCGTTCGGCTCCGAGCCAATCATCTTTGCCACACCGTGTTCCTAAAGCTGCTTCGCCGCACGGTGAACGTACGAGTCCGACACGCCGCTGCCAGATCTTTGGTGGAAGTGCCTGTGGTGGCAAACCTGGCGATCCACAGGTTGCGTGCCGCCTTGTTACTGATGTCGTGAGAATCGATCCGTTCGGGATGGGAGTAGTCGATGCAGTGGTCACCGTCGACGCCTATGGAGAAGCTCGAATGACCGATCCGTGTGGCTTACGGCCGGAACATGGGCAGGGTCTTCATGGCATCAGAATTCCTGAAATATGCAATCATTCATTCCAATAACCGCGCGACACACCTGTCAACCTCAACATCACACAAAAACGCGTTCAATCCGCGGGATAAACAAACTGACAACCCGATCTTGAACAACGCACGCGTTCAGAACGTCTGAAAATCATTCCAATCTTTCACCGATCGAACATCGCCATTATGGTTTTTTTCGAATGATGGAATGGCGCAAATGCGGGCGGTCACGCCCGCGGTAAGTGACTCCATAGGTTATCCGCCAGAATTCATTTTCTTCCAAATCCTCCTCGTCGTAGCCTGCGGCCATGATTTCTTCCTCGTCGAACACGTCCTCGATATCTTCAATGGTCTCCTCCCAGAGATCATCGTCGTCCAAATCCACCTCGGCGGCGGCGGCGTCCAGGAAATCGTCAATCACGGCCTCGATAAGTGCTTGCGTTACTGCATCACGCTTCTTGTCGTTCATGTCTACTCTCCGACCCGGGGGGGGGGGGATTCGAATCGTATCAGATTTGAGGCTGATAATATGTGGTGAATCGGTGCCATCGGAGAGAGTCGTTTTTTTCAAAGCGTCGTTCTTTCAGAACGTCGAGAGTGTCACAGCCACTGCGATGGGCGATAGTATTCTCCTTTCCAGCAACCGAATGGCCAAGGCGAGAGAACGTATATTCGGCGTCTAATTATGGGCATGTAACAGATCAGTCCGGTGTTGGACGGAAGTCAACTGAAGTGCGCATATGCCTTGTCGGCAACCCGTTCCGGCAAGAACGCGTGTTACAAGGAACCTCCGCGGGCAACGTATCGGATTGGGTGCCGCAGCACCCTGGATCGAGACAACTGTGGCGCGGTTCACGCCTTGGCGACGTGCACAAACCAGAAAGCGCAGCTGTTGCAGTAAAACCCGACCGACGACGTCAATCGGCGGTCGGTGCCATATACCGTCACGCAAGCACTGCAAAAATCACGCCGATGCCGATCAGGATCAGGCCAATCACGATGAACTTCGACATCTGAACCCAGAATTCCGGTGTTGTAAGATCTGCGTGATCGCGTTGATGTTGTGTAATTCCCATGTTGAGAATGTTCGAGAGCGACAGCAGACCGAATCCGATCAGCATGATCCCGAGAACAATGAAAACCACGGCTGCCGTTCCCAAGGATTTGCCTCTACGCAAGTGCCCTGATCAGGGCATCAAGTGTCTCGTTCGGCTGTTCAGCCATCATCATGTGTCCGCAGTTTTTCAGAACAATCATCTGTCCGTGCGGAAGGGCGTCGACAAGCGATCTGGCGTTCCGTGGCGGCGTCATCATGTCAGCGTCGCCAAGTATCAGAATCGCGGGACAGGTCACACGCGCGGCTGCCTCAAGACCTGTCGTATAGGCATTGCAGGCAGCCATGTCGTTATAGAGTACGCCGTCGCCACCACGCTCGAGTAGCCGCATTGCGCCGCCGGTGATCCACATTCCGGGGATTGATGAACCGCCGATCTGAGCTGATTTGCTGTGTCCCCAGATCGTCACCATGTCGTGGGCGGCATCGTCGTTCCTGTGCGCGTTGTCGAGCAGCGCGTCGGCAACAGGCATGGGAATGCTGGTACCAAGCAGAACGATCTTGCTGACATGTTCCGGGTATCGCGCTGCCGCCTCGAGAACCGGGAGTGAGCCCATCGAATGGCCGACCAGAACGACCGGTCCTGTATTCGCCGTATTCGTGAATCGATAAATCCAGTCCGCAATATCACCGATGCCGGAAAGTGCCCCACCCCCGGAACGGCCATGACCGGGAAGATCGGGTGCGAGTACCGACCACCCGTGGTGGGCGAAGTAGCGTGCCTGCGAAGCCCAGACGGTACGGTTCATGGATGCACCATGGACGAAGACGATTGTTGGCAGATCCGGATCGAACGTCTTTCCGCCGGTCGCTGCAAAGACAACGTTCCCGTCTACCTGCAGTTCAAGTGACATCGCTCAGGCTTTCCTTGCGGCTCGAAGACCGCGTTTCAGATCGTCAATCAAATCGTCCGGATCCTCCAGACCGATCGACAGGCGCACCAGACCCTCGGAAACACCGGCATCGCGTAATGCTTGCGGTGTCATTTGTTGATGCGTCGTTGACGCAGGGTGAATGACCAGGGACTTCGCATCACCGACGTTGGCCAGATGTGAAAAAAGCTGCAGCGCTTCGATGAACAGCGCGCCTGCCTTGCGTCCACCCTTCAATTCGAAGCTGAAGATTGCCCCGGCGCCGCGGGGCAACAGACGTTTTGCCAGTTCGTGATCCGGATGATCCGGAAGACCAGGATACGAAACGCTCTCGACTGCATCGTGTGATGACAGGAACTCGGAAATTATCCGCGTGTTTTCAACATGGCGTGTCATGCGCAGCGGGAGCGTTTCAACACCCTGCAGAAGGTAAAACGCGTTTGCGGGGCTCATGCATGCACCGAAATCCCGCAGACCTTCTGCACGTGCGCGCATGATCATCGCAGCCGGACCGAATTCCTCGGCGAAATCCAGCTCATGATAACCGGCATAGGGTTCGGTCAGTGTCGGAAACAGATCGCCGGCTTCCCAATCGAAAGCGCCGCGGTCGACCAGGACACCACCGATCGCGACACCGTGACCACCGAGAAACTTGGTGACCGAGTGCATGACAAGATCAGCACCGTAATCAAACGGACGCGAGAGGTAGGGCGTGGCAAAGGTATTGTCGACCATCAACGGCAAACCCGCCGTATGGGCAACATCCGCGATAGCCGGAATGTCCAGAACCTCCAGCCCCGGATTTCCCAGGGTCTCCGCAAACAGAAGCCGTGTTTCAGGCCGGATCGCCGTGCGGAACGCTTCCGGATCGCGCGGATTGACGAATGTCGTCGTGATACCGAAACGCGGCAATGTGTAGTTGAACATGTTATGACTGCCGCCATAGATTGACCCGGATGACACGATGTGACCGCCCTGGTTCATCAGGGTTGCAACAGCCAGGTGAAGTGCCGCCTGTCCGCTCGCTGTGCAGACCGCGCCGACACCGCCTTCCAGTCCGGCAATTCGCTCTTCAAGGACCGCGACAGTCGGATTGGATATCCGCGAGTAGATGTGTCCCGCGCGTTCCAGATTGAACAGGGCCGCTGCGTGATCGGTGTCGGGAAAGACATACGATGTCGATTGGTAGATAGGTACAGCCCGTGCACCGGTTACCGGATCCGGGTGCTGTCCGCCGTGCAAGGTCAGGGTATCAAACCCGGGGTGCTTGGGTCCTAGCATCTGGTCGGGCTACTCCTGTGTCAGAAAGGCAAGAACGTTTATCCGCCTGCGTATCATATCGGCAGGTCATCGTTTCTGTTGATGGTGTCCTGTCAGCATTCTCGTCACGCCATATGCAGTTTCACATACGCGAAATCTCCGGGCTTGCCATTGATACCGAACGGCGGCGGTGCAATCCAGCTGGCGAATTTTCCGGGCGTGTGTTCGGGGCGCATCAGCGACCGGATGTAATCGCCGTCTTCCGGCGTCGGCAGCCAGTCATCCATTCCCGCGCGATAGGCAGTCTCGGAAACCGGTTGGCCGGACGGATCAAACCTCCCGCCAGCGAATACGCCGATCTTGCGATTGAAACTCTCGTGCGGCAACGCGAACCTGAATTCCAATCCGGCGTTTTCGACAATCCTGTTCCATCGGCCAACGCCACGGGATGCGTCCCGAATGTAGTCATCGCGCAGGCGCATGTTGATTGCCGTGAGTGCGGGAACCTCCTTGCGAACAATCCGGTCGCCGTCCAGATCACACACAGCGTATGTCGCGTCCGTCAACTTGTGATCGTCCTTCAGTCGATGTTCCATGAAACGCCCCTTGATGCCGGCATTGAATGCGTTCGCCGCGTTGGTCGAAACTTCCCGCCCGAAGAGGTCAAGACTGAGTGTGTAGTGCAGGTTCATCTTCTTGCGGATTGTCGGCAGATCGATGACGCCGTAGCTGCGAACCAGGCCGATGTCATGGGGATCCCTGATACCGTTTTCGTTCATCACCTGGCATGTACGCTCGATGACCCGGCGGACACCGGATTCTCCCACGAACATGTGATGCGCCTCTTCTGTCAGCATGAACCGGCAGGTACGGGAAAGCGGATCAAATCCGGACTGCGCCAGGGATTCCAGCTGCATTTTCCCGTCACGGTCCGTGAAGAACGTGAACATGAAGAAAGAAAGCCAGTCCGGCGTTTCCTCGTTGAACGCACCCAGGATACGGGGGGCGTCAGCTGATCCCGAGGATCGATGCAGGAGATCGTCCGCTTCCTCTCTTCCGTCCTTTCCGAAGTACTTGTGCAGCAGATAGACCATCGACCACAGATGGCGACCCTCTTCCACGTTGACCTGAAAGAGATTTCGCATGTCGTAGAGCGAGGGCGCCGTCAATCCGAGAAACTTCTGCTGTTCGACAGATGCAGGTTCGGTATCGCCCTGAATGACGATCAGTCGCTTGAGCATGTTGCGGTATGCGCCAGGCACTTCCTGCCACGCGGGCTCGCCATAATGTTCTCCGCACGGGATCCGGCGATCAGGAACCCGCGGCGCAAGAAGAATGCCCCAACGATAGGACGGCAATTCGACATAGTCGAATGTTGCCCAGCCACGCGGGTCCACGGACACCGCCGTGCGCAGGTAGATCTGTGATTTCTGGAACTGGTCGGGAATGAGCGCCTTCCACCAGTCGATGAATCCGGGATGCCAGTTCTCGAGCCCGCGCCGAACCCGTCTGTCTGCATGCAAGCCGACATTGTTCGGAATCTGCGTGTCGTAGCTGACGGCTGTCTGATCATGCATCGCCATCTTGTCCCTGCCTGTCACACGCGTTCCATGTCGAACGCGCCGCGAAGTCCGCTGCCGTAACGCTGTAGTGCGCCCGATTCACCGACTGCGTTGGGTCGCTGAAAGATCCAGTTCTGCCAGGCAGTGAGCCGCCCGAAGATACGTGTTTCCATGGTTTCGGGACCGGTTGCTCGCAAGTTCGCCTCCATGCCGGTCAGGGCATCGGGACTGAACGAAGCGCGTTCCTCGAGAAACATCCGGATCTCATCGTCCCAGTCGATTTCGTCATGCGTTTCAGTGACCAGTCCGGCGTCCCGCACTGCAGCGGCGTCCATGGATTCACCGATCCGTTCACGAAGTTCCTCCATCCCTGAATCGCACTGCGGAAAACGATTCTGCAATCGCGTGCGGTTGTTTGCCATCGGGCAGAGTCCGAAGTTCGCTTCAGACAACACCAGACGTGCCTCTGGACGATCGTCGTTTTCGAATTCGCCGTCCATCATGTAGCTACGGTCAGATGCCCAGAGAATCTCGGCCAGAACGCCTGCGAAACATGATCCGTGTTCAACCAGCGCGATCAGCGTACGCGACGTGATATCAAGGCGCTTCAGAACACGCTTCCAGTACATGAGTATTTCGTTTGCAAGCCAGTCGTTGTCCCTGCTTGCGAGCAGTTGCTTCTCGTGTTCCAGAACACCCTCTGGTTCACCCTGGCTGCGGAATATGATGAGACCAAGTTCGCGCTCGTTGAACCGCAGATGAAGTATGGCATCGTCCAGTTCGCGAGCCAGTCGCAACAGATATGCACGATCGCCTGCACGATGCAGGTCATCGGTATCTGCAGGGGCATTCGCATCGGGGCCACGCAACAGGATGTCGGCCTTGCCGGATCGTCGATCAATTGTGACCGTCAGACACGAATAGACCAGAGAGTCTTCTGATACCTGTCGCTCCAGTGGACCAAGTTGAATGCCGGTGCCTGTCAACTTCCGGGATTTGTCTGCAAACTGCCTGGCGCGCTCGGCAACGACATCATTGAAGCGGATGTTTGGGACAACCTCGTCAACAAGGTTCCAGTCCGCAGCGCGCTGCCCCTTGACGCCTTCCTCGGTCGAACAGAACACGTCGGCCCTGTCGCGACGAACCTTGCGTTTGTCGATGATCCGTGTGATCCCGCCCGTTCCCGGGAGCACGGCGAGAAGGGGGACTTCTGGTAGTGCGACATGCGAGTTCCGGTCGTCGGTCAACAAGATGTAGTTGCAGGCGAGTGCGAGCTCGTAACCGCCGCCGGCACAGGCGCCCTTGATGGCGCACATGTACTTCTGGCCCGATTCAGTCTCGGCCGACTCGAAGGTCATGCGGGTTTCGTTGGTGAACTTGCAGAAATTGACCTTGTGTGCATGGCTTGCACGTCCGAGCATGCGGATGTTCGCACCTGCGCAAAAGACCGCATCATTCGCAGAGCGCAGCACCACAACCTTGATCTCCGGATGTTCGAATCTCATGCGTTGCACAATATCGGCAAGCTCGATGTCAACGCCGAGGTCATACGAGTTGAGTTTCAGCTGGTATCCGTCGAACAGGCCGCCGTCTTCATCGACATCCATGTAAAGCGATGCGACGTCCTTGTCATACGATATGCGCCAATGTCTGTATTGCGACGGGTCCGTCTGAAAATCGATAATCATTGTCAGGCAATCGCAGTTGCGGTCCGCGTGAAGTTCATGACGAACCGGGTGACAGCTGTGACGGTGCGCGCAGTCTGCTCGATGTGCGGCGAATGCCCGCAATTCTCGAGCATCAGGGTCTCGACCGGAAACCGACTGCGATTTGCGACAACATCTGCTTGTGCCGGCGTACCATAGGGATCCTGAATACCCTGGATCACCAACGCGGGCACCGCGAACCGGTCGATGACGGCGACGACATTCCACACCGCGAATCCCGGGTCCAGCCAGGCATCGTTCCATCCCCTGAACGTGGCTTCTGCATTTCGATGATACCGCGCCATGCGCTTTCGCAAATTCCCGTCTGCGAAGGACTCGCGAATTCGCCTGATTTCGGCGAGACCTTCGGGTTCGGTGAAAAAATGTGGTGCAATCAGGACAAGCCCGCATAGACGCGGATCAACAACGCGGCCCGCATACTCTGCGGCGATGGTCGCACCATCGGAGTGGCCCAGCAGGACATATCGTTCGGCACCGATTGCATCGAGCAACTGTGGAATGATGACTGTTGCCTCGCGTGTCATGTAATCGAGAGGCCGCGGCAATTCAGCTGCATCGGACTGACCATACCCCGCACGTGAGAAGGCAAGGACCGGATGTGCGCAATCTGAAGCAACCAGCGCAGGAAACGCGCGCCACAACTGCACGCAACCCAGCCCTTCATGCAACATGACGATCACGGGATCGTGTTGTGGCGTCGCGCCGAACGTGGACCACTCGAGAGATTTGCCGTCAATCTCGACAAATCCACTCCCGACGCACCAGTCAATTGACATTCATACCGGCTGGTTGATCACGCAACTTGAATCGTTGAATCTTCCCGGTCGCCGTCTTGGGCAAGGCGTCGACAACGCTGAACCAGCGCGGATACTTCCAGAGACCGACCTTCTCTTGCACGAACTTCTTCAGTTCAGTCTCATCGGGAGGATTTGCTGCGTCCTTGAGCACCAGAAAGGCAGAGGGTTTCTCAAGCCCGTCCTGATCCTTGTGTGCAACAACAGCGGCCTCGAGTACTGCGGGGTGGGCGATCAGCGCCTGTTCGACTTCAAATGGAGAAAGCCAGATTCCCGAGACCTTGAACATGTCATCGGATCGACCGCAATAGAGGTATCGACCATCGTTCGTTTTCTCGTACTTGTCGCCCGTGCGAGTCCAGTGTCCTTCAAACGTGGACTGCGATTTTTCCCTTCGATTCCAGTAACCCTCCGAGCTTGAAGGGCCGCTTACCAGTAGTTCGCCGATCTCTCCAGGGCCAACGGGGTGATCATTTTCGTCCACGAGGCGAACGCGATATCCGGGTACAGGTGTACCTGATGTGCCATAGACGACATCATCAGGTGAGTTGGACAGGAAAATGTGAAGCATTTCGGTGGATCCGACCCCGTCGATGAGTTCTGTTCCGGTCAGTTTCTCCCAGCGTTCACCGATCTCGCGCGGCAGCGCCTCGCCTGCCGATACGCAGATTCTGAGATTGTGATCCAGCCCGGACGCGCGTGTGTTTTCCAATTGATTGATCATTGCCGCGTAGAGTGTTGGCACACCAAAAAACACCGTCGGCCGGTCGCGTTCGATGACCGCGAGTACGGACTGCGGAGCAGGTCGTCCGCTCAACAGCAGTGTCGTTGCGCAAACTGACTGCGGAAACGAGAGTCCGTTGCCCAGCCCATACGCAAAAAACAGTTTTGCTGCAGAGAAGACGACGTCATCTTTCCTGATTCCGAGTACCTGATCGCCATAGGTCGCACAGGTTGACTGCAAGGAGGCGTGGACGTGCCGCACACCCTTCGGTGAACCGGTTGAACCCGAGGAATAGAGCCAGAACGCCGTCTCGTCGGCACTGGAATGGACGGTTTCAAATGCCGGTGCATCATGCACAAATGCCGCGAAACCTGTCATGCCAGCCGGTGACGCTCCCTCGACAATCACTGTTCGCAGATGTTCGTTCACATCAATCGCCGGTTTGACAACGTCCAGAAGTTCTGCCGACACCACGAGGACCGACGCGCGGCTGTCGTCGAGCATGTTTCGGTAAATCTCCGATGCCAGCAATGTGTTCATCGGCACCGGAATGGCGCCAAACTTGATGGCACCCCAGAAAACTATCGGAAACGCGAGTCGATCAAGCATGATCATGGCGACTCGTTCCTCACGGCGAACACCGTGAGCCTTCAGCGCACCGGCGAAGCGGGAACTGGCTTCCGAGAGCTGACCATACGTCAGGATCCTCTTGTCCCCGTCGACTTCGCGAAAGACAACCTTTTCCGCATTTCCTTCGGCGACAGGGCGTTCAACGAAGTGAATTACGGCATTCCCGTTGTCGGTATGTGCCAAGTCCATCCCTCCTGCTGCGTATCACGAAACGCGTTGCAGAGATCTGCGGTCAATCTGTCTTCAGTATCTCAAGTTTCCGAGCGGCAACAAGTTGAGTCTTTTGCCCCGAAACCGGACCTTGATGAACGACGTCTTGTCAGTCAGGTGGACATCGATCCGGATACCGTGGTCTCCCGATCCATCCCGGCGACGCGCCCCTCATCGATCCTGCGCACTGACACGCACCAACCGTCAAGAGTTCGTCTTGAATGAAGTTCCGGCGTTCGGCTAAATTCCGCAACGGGAATTTCGGTCGTACCCTGTGATCCGGTTATTCCAGAGTTACCAGGACTGTATGTGTGGCCTGTTCCTGCGACATATTGTCCGCATCAACATTCATTCTCGGCCAATAACCTGGCTGCTTCACCTCCCTTGCCGAAGAATCGAATTTTCATCGTACAACTCACCGGCGCACCGATGCGTCGGGAACTCGAAATGGAGAAGGCGCATGAGTTCCAGATTACTGTCATTTCTGGTCGCACTGACCGTCAGCGTGGCGGGGTCCGCCCACGCAGAAACAAAGGTCGGTCTGCTGTTGCCGTATTCGGGAACATATGCAGCCCTGGGCGGTGAAATCACAGACGGTTTCAATTTCGCACTAGAGCGCGCAGGTCGCACCGAAGAGTTTCTCATCATGCAGGAGGACACGGAGGTGAAGCCGCCAGTCGGATTGGCGATGGCGCGCAAGCTGGTTCTTCAGGATGAGGTCGATGTCATGGTTGGCATCGTGTCATCCGGTGTTCTCGGAGCGATCCGTGATTTTGTTGACAGCTCGCAGGTCCCCCTGATTGTCGCAAATGCCGGCAACAATCATGCAACCGGTGAATCCTGTTCGGCGTACATCACCCGTGTCTCGTTCTCGAACGGCCAGATCAACCGACCGATGGGCCCCTGGCTGAAGGCAAACGGGATCAACACGATCTACACGCTGGCGCCTGACTATGCAGCAGGACACCAGATGATTGATGCCATAACAACCACATTTACCGAAGCTGGTGGCGAAGTGGTCGGCGGAACATTCACACCGTTCGGACAGACAAAGGATTTCGGCCCCTACCTGACCAACGCCAGTGCATCTGGTGCTGATGCCCTTTATGTCTTCTACGCTGGCGGCGAGGCAATCTCGTTTGTCAAGCAGTACGGGTCCTTTGAACTGGACATGCCACTGTTCGGATCGGGTTTCCTGACCTCGCCGCTCTATGTCAACGCCGAGGGTCCGGCGGCCGCCGGGGTGATTACGGCGCTTCATTATGTTCCGACGCTCGATACGCCGGAAAACAATGCGTTTGTCGATGCATTCCAGGCCAGATTCGAACGTGTTCCTTCAGAATTTGCCGTGCAGGGCTATGATGCCGGAATCGCGTTGATGGCCGCAGTCGACGCGGGTGGTGCGGACCGTGCGAGCATCGCCGATGCCCTGTCCTCGATCAGCTTCACCAGTCCGCGTGGGCCGATCGAGATCGATCGTGCGACGAACAACATCGTTCAGAACATCTACTTCTATGAAACCGTAGCTGACGGCGACTTCATGACCCAGAAGGTGCTCGGTGTAACCGAGAGTGTCCGAGACGAGCCGAACGGTTGCGCCATCCAGTAATGCGTATTCACTCCTGCCCGGGCCTGTCAGGCATCGGGCAGGAGTCATGTTTACCGACTGAATCGGATTCCGCCTGATGGGTCTGGAGTTCTGGATTCTGCAGTTTCTGAACGCCGTCCAGTACGCGATGCTTCTTTTTCTGCTTTCCATCGGGTTGACTGTGATTTTCGGGTTATTGCACTTCGTCAACCTCGCACATGGTGCGCTCTACATGGTCGGCGCGTATTTCGGTATCTCGATTGCCGCCATGACCGGAAGCTATTGGGCAGCACTGGTTCTCGCGCCATTGATGGTGATGGCCATTGGCGCAGTGCTCTTCTTCGCGCTCATCAACCGCATGCGTTTCGCCGGGCCCATGAACCAGGTGCTTGTCACATTCGGTCTCATTTTTGTTTTTGTGGATATCGTCCGCATGGGTTGGGGCGACATCGCCCTGGGACTTGATGTCCCGGACATTCTTTCCGGCAGTGTCTCATTCCTGGGCATCGCATATCCGGCTTATCGGATATTCATCATTGCCGCGGGCTTTTTCGTCATGGGCGTATTGTGGGTTGCACTTTCGCAAACCCAGGTCGGCGCAATGATTCGGGCCGGTGTCGAAAACAGTGAGATGGCATCGGCGCTTGGCGTCAATGTCGGGCGCCTGTTCTTTCTTGTGTTCTGTCTTGGTTGCGCACTGGCCGGTATGGCGGGCGTCATTGCGGTGCCCATCGTCTCTGCGACATCGGGCATGGGCATCTCGGTTCTGATACCCACGCTGATCGTTGTCGTCATAGGCGGTCTGGGCAGCCTGCAGGGTGCAATTGTCGGGTCGTTGATTGTCGGTTTCATAGAGACAATCGGTGCCGTCCTGCTGCCTGAACTGGCGGCGATCTCGATCTATGTGCTTCTTGCGGCAGTCCTTGTGTTGCGCCCGCAAGGTCTCCTGCCTGCGCGGGGACAATAGTGTTTCATCAGACAACGACGCGCCTGCTGGTCCTGGCCGTTGTGATCATTGCCCTGGCCACGCATGCAGCAACCGGTGGTTATTACGCGAGCGAGATCGTGGTCGAGATCGCGATTCTCGCAATTCTTGCGCTGAGCCTCGATTTTGTAGCCGGATTTGGCGGCATGGTCTCGCTGTGCCATGGCGCAATCATGGGTATTGCCGCATATGTATACGCAATCCTGTCTGTCAAGCTGGGGTGGCCGAACCTGCCCGCGGCGGTGGTTGGCATTCTTGCGTCTGCGACGCTTGGTTCCCTTGTCGGGTGGGTGACCGGTCGAACAACAGGCATATTCTTCATCATGGCGACGCTGGCCTTCGGCCAGGTGGCATATACGTTCTTCTTCCAGTCTCGCTGGCTTGGCGGCGATGACGGAATGGGTGGACTGTCACGGTTTGATCTCGCATGGGCGGGGATCGCGATGAACGATCCGGTAACCTTCACGCTCTATGCATTGTTACTGGTCGTTGTCGTGTATGCCGTGGCGGCCTGGACCTTGCGTTCGGCGTTCGGTCGCACACTGACGGGAATAAGATCGAATGAGGAAAGGCTTCGCGCCCTCGGGGTGAGCACGGTTCGCCATCGTGCACAGGCGATGGCGATTTCGTCGTTGCTGGCGGGAATTGCAGGAATCCTTGGTGCACAACACATCATGTACGTCTCGCCTGAGCTCCTGTTCTGGACTGCATCGGGTGAGGTTCTCATTGTTGTCATACTGGGCGGATTGGGAACGCTGGTGGGTCCTCTTCTCGGCGCGGTTGCCTTCGTCTTCCTGAAACACGCGGTCTCGGACTACACCGATTATTGGCACATCGTGATCGGATCCCTTCTGATCGTGACAGTGTTTGCCGGAGGCCGGGGTCTATACGGTCAATTCGAACACTGGCTTGGTCTGCGGCGTCGTCAAGCGTTGGCGTCGGGCCATGCTTGAGGTTCGCAACCTCTGCAAGTCCTTCGGTGGAAATCAGGTTGTGCGGAATGTCTCGTTCCGTCTCGAACCTGGTGAACGCCGTGTTGTCCTCGGACCGAACGGCGCCGGCAAGACAACATTGTTCAATCTGCTCGCAGGTACGCTCGACGCGACATCCGGCGAGATCCTGCTCGACGGAACAACAATCGGTCATCTGTCTGTCGCGCGCCGCGCGCGTGCGGGTATCGCCCGCAGTTATCAGAAGAACAACCTGTTCGACGATCTCACGGTTCGCGAAAACCTGTCGCTGGCTGCCGCAGCCGCGCAGAACAAGTTCAATTGGCTGTTCCGTGACAGTTTCCGTGATAGCGAGGTGCGCGAATGTACCGACTCAGTAGCGGAACAGGTAGGACTGACAGATCTGCTTGAAACAACGGTCAGGAATGTTTCGTACGGCAACCGTCGCCAGCTTGAGGTCGGGCTGGCACTGGCAACGCGTCCGCGACTGCTGTTGATGGATGAACCGGCGTCGGGGGTCGGTCCATCCATGATCGACAGGTTCCAAAACCTCCTGCACGCATTGCCGGCGCACCTCACGGTCGTGATCATCGAGCATGACATGGATTTGGCATTTGCGGTTGCCGATCGCATAACGGTTCTCAATTTTGGCGAAGTTGTCTTTGAGGGAGCCCCCGACGAAACCCGTGGCAATCCGGTTGTGCGCGAGATCTATCTGGGGGACTGGCAGGGCAATGCTTGAGTTGGTGAATGTGGAAGCCGGTTACGGCGAGACCCTGATCCTTCACGGTCTCGATCTCACGGTTCGCAAGGGTACGGTTCATGCGCTGCTCGGACGCAACGGTGTTGGCAAGTCAACGACGCTGAAGTCGATCATGGGGCTGGTGCCTGTGCAGAAGGGCACGGTGATCTTCGCCGGACAGGAGATCACCAACCGGCCGCCGTATGTCAACGCGCATGACGGTATCGCTTTCGTTCCGGAGACGCGCGATGTGTTTGGCGCCCTTTCAGTACGAGAGAACCTCGAACTCGCCGGTCGTGTTGCCGGCGCAAATCCGCGTTGGACTGTCGAACGGGTTTCGGGTTTCTTCTCCAACCTGGCTGATCGCATGCACCTCGGTGGCCAGGAACTCTCTGGCGGTGAACAGCAGATGCTCGCGATCGGGCGCGCACTGATGACCAACCCGCGCATCCTGATCCTCGACGAACCGACAGAGGGTCTTGCACCGATCATCATTCAGCAGATTCACGGCAAGTTGATGGAACTGAAATACGATGGCATGACCGTCCTTCTCGTCGAGCAGAATCTCGGGTTTGCGTTGGGATTGGCGGATGAATTGAGCCTGATGAGCCGTGGTCAGATCGTCTGGCGCGGCAATCCCGACGAATTCCGTGCTGACGATGAGGCACACATGCGCTGGCTTGGAGTGTGAAATGCGTGATGCCCTGATTTGTGACTACATTCGCACGCCGATCGGTCGGTTCGGTGGTGCTCTCTCTTCCGTGCGTACGGACGATCTTGCGGCGATACCGCTCAAGGCTCTCATGGCACGCCATGACCTCGACTGGTCGGAAGTGGACGAGGTCATTTTCGGGTGTGTGAATCAGGCAGGTGAGGATAACCGCAACGTTGCGCGCATGGCGCTTCTGCTCGCGGGCATGCCGGTATCGGTGCCAGGTTCCACCGTAAACCGTTTGTGTGGTTCGGGAATGGACGCTGTTGCAAGCGGCGCACGGATGATCAGATCTGGAGAGGTCGATCTGGTGGTCGCCGGTGGAGTCGAATCCATGTCGCGTGCGCCGTTTGTCCTGCCCAAGGCCGAAACGGCCTTTTCGCGCAACAGCAGGATCGAGGACACGACGCTGGGATGGCGGTTTGTCAACCCGCGCATGGTGGAACTACACGGTGTCGATTCAATGCCTGAAACGGCCGAGAACGTGGCTGAAGAACACCGTGTGTCCCGCGATGATCAGGATCTGTTTGCATTGTGCTCGCAACGAAAAGCAGCTGCCGCGATACAAAACGGACGTTTTGCTCACGAGATCACGCCCGTCACTGTTCCGCAGCGCAAGGGCCAGCCTGTCGTGGTGGAACACGATGAGCATCCGCGTGCATCAACCTCACTGGAAGGTCTTGCGAAGTTGCCGACGCCATTTCGCGGCGGTGGAACAGTCACTGCGGGTAATGCCTCAGGCGTCAACGACGGAGCCGCAGCGTTGATTCTTGCATCGGAATCTGCAGCCAGGAAACATGGCCTGACACCGGTTGCACGCGTGACGGGCGCGGCAACTGCCGGTGTGCCACCCCGAGTCATGGGAATCGGACCGGTGCCCGCCACACGCAGGATTCTCGATCGGTCGGGTCTGGAGATTGCTGATTTCGATGTGATCGAGCTGAACGAGGCCTTTGCCAGTCAGGCGCTTGCCGTCCTGCGGGAGATTGGTGTTGACGACGACGACCGGCGGGTCAATCCCAACGGAGGCGCCATTGCACTGGGCCATCCACTCGGGATGTCCGGGGTAAGGATCACCGGAACAGCAGCCTTGGAACTGTCACAAACCGGCGCCAGGAGAGCGCTTGCAACGATGTGTATTGGTGTGGGTCAGGGAATCGCCATCGCCCTTGAACGTGTCTGATCAAATCACACGCATGTTTGTGTGAACCTTCACGCAACGAGGCGAATCACGAAACCGTCAGCAGGGCATGCTCTTTCGTGTGTGGGTTCGCCATGGCATGCGCAAACGCATCCTGTGCGACCAGTATCACGCGGTCACTGTTATCTGTTCGCCACACTGTGTTCGGCTCCCGGAAAGGCCGTTCGCCATGCCTGCCCTCCTACGTCATTTAAGGAGAAGATGCGCCGGAACCTGGTTGACATTGCACGCGAAGTCGACGATGGGCGCCATGCTGTCATCGCGCTGGACGGATCGGCCGGCATCACTCCAATGATCATGATGTCCCGTCGAACCTTGCGCTGCCCGGCACACGGAGAATGTCAGGCGACGATTTCTCGCACGCGAGCCTTTCACCGAGACGGCGTTGTTGCGTCTCGCGCAGTTTGCGCCTTGCGGGTCAGACGTTCGCAATCATGTAGAACTTGCGTAGCGGTCTGTTGACCTCCCAGGTGAACGGCGCACCTTTCGGGACAAAGAATGTGTCACCTGCTTCATACGTTTCCGTGTTTCCGTCGGTGTCGATTACCGTCATTGAACCGGCAAGAATAACCATCATCTCGTGCGCAGGATACGCATCGATCTGCCCCCTGCATGGGGCGCACTCCCACACTCCCGTCAGGACTCTCTGGTCATCGCTCGTGTAGTGATTTGAGATCAGTTCTGTCTGATCGCTGGTCGTAAATGCCTCCGTAGCGATCATGTCTGACGGCATCATCCCGGAAGACGGCTCGCCTGCAGCATTCAGTCTGACGGGTTTGGCTGTCATGTTCAGCTTCCTTGATCGCTGTTGACCTGATTTTGTTGTCTGTAACACGGTCATCCTGAAGGAAGCTTGTGCAGTCTGCAATCCACGTTCAGCAGGAGTGTCCGGAACGCAAGATCTTCCGATCGAATGATCAATTCGAAAACTCGGGACAGCGCCAGTCGGGACGAACACATTCATGGCGGCATACATGCGCGGAATGTGTTCGTACCAGCGAGGTACAGGGTGTGAAACATGTTCTGCGATGGCACGCGTCGCAAACCTGCAACGTTGAAGTCGCCGACCGCCCGGATGAAACGCCCAAAACATGGGTGGTGTTCAACAAACCGGGTCGTTACCAGCGGAAGAACTTCTTCAAGAGGATGTGCCGGTTTGTTTCGCAGACTCGGGGAAAGTGCAAACCTCAGGTCAGTCACACACGAGGAATACCGCGCCGGTGCGAAGTGACTTCCGCCGACATGTTCAACTGACAACCGCACGCATTGATGACTGGACCGGAGTTACGCGGATAGAGGACCAATCAGGCCCGGCGTGCAATCAGCAATCCGGTCAGTCGTGCTGAAACCGCCATGGCAACAAGTGCAATCAGCGCGGTAAAACTTGCGGTGGAAACGCCGGACAATCCTGCCCCGATTGTGCATCCACCAGCCAGGACGCCTCCCACGCCCAGAAGTACGGCTCCCGCGAAGTAACGAACAGTCTGGTGCGGGCCTTCGAGGCCGGTCCATTGAAAGCCACCGGAAACGAGAGCAGAGACGAGACTGCCAAGAATGGTCCCGGCCACGAGTCCGGTGCCGAACCCGGCCGGAATGGACGTTGCAGCGACCGTCCAGAAAAGTGAATCAGACACAGGGCCTGTAAAACCCAACGATTGCATGGGTATGGGATCGAAGTCATCCATCAGGAAGAAACCTGTACCGATCCACCCCAACGGTACAAGCAATCCGGCCGCACTCGCCATCAACAGGTGCGAAAACCGCGCACCGGCACGAATCGAAAAAATCACGGCAACCAGAACCAGACCAAGTGGCCAGATTTCTCCCCCGGGCAGTTCTGCAAAGGAAACAAGCGCGCCGAAATCCACTGTCCAGTCACCAAACAACTGACGAACAGGCGCCAGTATTCCTCGTTGTGTTGCGAGTGCGGTTACCGCAAAGATCAGAAGTGCAAATAACGAACGAAGGTTTCCAGTCCCTGTCAGAACGGTCAATCGGGACGGGCATCCCCCTGCCAGTGTCATCCCGACACCGAACAGCAACCCGCCCACGATCACCGACACAACAGGCGAATCAAAGGCGAGAAATCGATGATATTCGAACGAGATCAACCCTGCGGAGACTGCCAGCCGGGTTCCCACGATAGCTGATGCAAAGGCCATGACCCATATGCCCAAAGCGGGCAAGCAATCGACCCACGCACCAGTCAGACCGCGACGCAGGCACAACGCACTGCGTTGCGCGAACACGCCATAGAGGCATCCCAGCAGGAGGCCAAGGATGACAGAAGCGGTAAGCGGCGTCAGCTCTTCAAATCCCAGCGATTCATACATGTTTCAACCTGAATCAGACAAGCGAAGAAGGAACGCATCCGAAACAACGTGAACGTCAACCTTCGAAATGTCCATTTCACCACCGGTAGCCGATTTCATATTGATAGTTTCTGCATTTCCATTCCGGGATATGTCGCGTGGACTTCGGGTTGACGGCAGGAGGATGACAACAGGGGGGCAAGAAGGCACGTCTCGGCCGGATCGACGGACCTCAAGTAGAGCCCCTGCCTCGGGCGAGTCACACTGCGAATGCAGTCCATGAGGGGACGTTCCGTGCATGTGCGCCACATGCAAAGTTCGCCGCTCTTTGTGGCGCGGCGTGCAAGAAACCGTTTCCGAATCTCGACAACGAACAGTTTCTGCAGCAGACGATCGACAAGACGTGAAAGACCAACGATGATGATCTGAACAACTCTCGCGACAGATGCAACAACCAGGCTTGCGGTCTTCACAACTGTTGGACAGTTTGACTAGGGGCTCCCAAGGTCACAATATTTATGGTGCCCTGTGAACGTCCGCCTTCCAGTTTCAGGGAGAAACTGTGCTGGAAGTGTTCGGGAAACTGATGATACAACCGGCTACCGGATGGCTGGCTGAGCTGCGCGAGGCGATTGTCGCGTTCGATCTGTCCGGTCTAGAGAGTATGGCACTGTCCCGTGGGTTCGGGCGCGACTGAACTGGAGACTTTGATGGCGCTAGCATTCGACACCCTTAAGGCGGCACGGGCCATGGTGGCGACTGGACTGGAACAGCACCAGGCGGAAGCCATCGCATCCGCTATCCGCGATGTACAAGGTGATCTCGTGACAAAGGCCGATATCTCTGTGCTGAGATCCGAGATTCGCTCGGCGAAATTCGAGATGCGGTCCGAGATGCAGTCGTTGAAATCCGAGATGCGGTCCGAGATTCGCTCGGTAAAATCCGAGATGCAGCCCGTGGAAAGTTCGCTGAAATCCGAGATGCGGGCGCTGAATTCCAAGATGCAGTCGCTGGAATCCACGATTACATCGGAACTGCGTTTCTTGACGTGGGCGCTCGTGCTAATTTTGGCAATCTACTTGGCTAACTTGGCGATCACCATGTCGCTGGTATTCTGACCTGCATCCCTCACTGACGGGCGGCAGTAATGATTGAAAGATAGTCACATCGCCCAAGACCGTTGTGGTCTGCGGCATGCGTTGCTAACTGATGCAGTTTTGTGTTGTTTTCCAGGTTGATTACCGGTTGATTTCCCGGGCTATGATGACGGTGTGACTGTCATTTATCCCGCGTTGTTTGGACGTTCGTCAGAGCAGAGTTCAGACCAGCCTGTTCGCCGGTCCGGCGCGGGAAACGGTTGATTAACTCGCGGCGTGCCTAGATTGGTTGGGGTCGGTGTTCTTTCCCCGGCAGTCGCGAACATGCTGGTTGCGGTGTCCAGGAGCTTGATCCATATGTCGAGTGGTCTCGCAAGATGTAGTAGACCAGATGGATCTAGAACCCCAATCCGGGGGGACCGAGACCACTCACAGGCGTTGTAAACGATCAGACGACCATCGGAAAAACAATCTCACGGACGCCGAATGGTCTGTCATCGAACCGCTGCTGCCCAAGCAGGGCAAGGCACCCCGCAAGGGGCCCGCCTGTGCTCGCGAACATCGACCTGCATTATGTGCTGGACCTGTGGTTCCATCGCAAATGGCGTCGAGGTATGGCAACCGGCGATGCGATCATCGTGCGCTATGGAGACGACTATGTTGCCGGCTTGCGGTACCGCAGAGAGGCGACACGTTTCCTGCACGATCTGAAGGAATGGTTGGCGCAGTTTGGCTTGAGGCTGCATGCGAAGAAGACCCGCGTTCTCGAATTCGGACGGTTCGCGTCTGCGAACCGGAAGGAGCGGGGCGATCGGAGACCTTCGACTTTCTGGGCATATTGCGACAAGACCCGGAAGGGAGACTTCTACGTCGGACGCAAGCCGGCGGCCAGGCGCACCCTTCGGCGGCTGTAGCAGGCCCTTCGTAAGCGAGCATCGCGCGCCCTTGACGTGGTGGCTCGGCAAGGTGATCGGCGGTTGGCTGAACGACTGTGCCGGGCCGGGCAGTTACAGGTTCCTGATGCGCTTTGTTCGTACAGCGAAGTGACTGTTAGATGAAAACCGTCCGCCGTCGCGCGCAACGGGACCGGATGCGACGGGAAGTCCTTGACCACTTGCAGCTTGCCTGGTGACCGAAAGTGGCCATACGACACCCGTCGCCGAGTCAGCGGCTGATCGTCAACACTCGAACAAGGAGCCGTATGCCTGAACGGGTACGTACGGATCTGAGCGGGGGCAACGCGCTTACCTACCGCGACCCGGACATCCTCGAGATTGTGGAAAAGCCGAAGGATACCAGGGGGTTTCACGGTGTTGCCCCGCCGGTGGGTCGTGGAGCGGACCCTTGCCTGGATGGGCCGATGCCGTCGCTTGTCGAGGGATGACGAGCGCCATACTGACAATGCCCTGGCCTGGGCGTAATTGGCCGCCTGTCGATTTCCTGTCAGGCGCGTGAGGCAACCGCGTGAAAATAAATAACAAACAAATCTATGACGTATGATTCATACTCTGAGAGACACTTGAACATTCATGGAGACAACCTCGGCAACGTGGTCAAATTCATGGAACGGGAGCATCCCGCCGAATTCAGGGGCATTCAGGACAGGATTGCAGGGAGCATTCCCGGTATCGACTACATCGACACAGAATGAAGTCCGGACAGAAGGTTGCTTCTTCGCTTCAATGAAAGGAGATTCGAGTCTCCATTCCACGCTCAACAGATGTCCGATGGCACATTGAAGGTATTCGCCTGTTTGTTCATGCTGGAAGACCCGCGACCACCCCCATTTGTCTGTACCGGATGTATCACAAACTCTTGGAAATGCGTGCCAGAGAGTTCCGCCAACACGCCAGTGGTAGACGAAATTTGTCCCGAATATATGTCACCACACACCAACCGTACTTCGTCGATGCCCGTGAACCTGATGAAACATGGATCCTCGAGAAAAACACTGATGGTTTCGAGAGCGAGCGACAACCCGACTGTCAGAAGTTTGGTGGCCGAGGGACTGCTGCTCGGCAGCCTCTGGTAGAGCAGCGACCTGACCCGGAGATAGCGAATGGGATTCGAAGTATTGTCCGAGGACGCATCGGGGACATCATGGCGAATATCGTTCTGGAGAGGATCCAGGCAGCAATGGATCGAGCCATATCTGGTATATTCACCCCAGCAAACGGTATTGGTCACATAACGAAGTATCTTGATTCGTCTGCGGATCCGGGCAAACGAGTGCTACCGAACCAACTGCAGCGTTCCATCTCATGACGAAACACACTTGAACCGTTACCGTTCACTCTGCGGCCCGGTTTCCGTGCATTGGTCCTGTTCGAACGGCCTTGCTGATGACACGCCTCTCCCGTCTCGGGGAGATCAATCAACGATGACGGGAGAATCCATCGCTTCAGGTGGGACAGGCCTGACAAGCAAGAGGTTCAGAGTCATTAGTTTTTCGATTGTCTGGAAAACAGATGTTCGGTTGATGTCATGCAGGTACGGAATAACATGAAATTCATGGAAGCACGCAGCGAATACAGACCATCATCATCCCGGCGCCAGTTGTTACGGTTGGGTGTCGCAACTGCAGTTGCGCTACATCTACCGGCCGGTTTGTCGCGCGCGGCCAACAACGATTTCATCGGTGCAATCGAGCGATTCACTGCAGGCAAGGTGCCGGAGGATGGAGCGATCCGGCTCGACGCGCCCGAAATAGCTGACAACGGGGGTGCGGTACCGGTTTATGTCGGTGCAACCGGTGCGCGACGGATTGCCTTGTTTGCTGATGGAAACCCCAACCCTGAAGTCGCTGTTGTTTCCTTCGGGAAGACTGTTCTGCCTGGCATAAACGTCCGCATCCGACTGGCGAGAAGCCAGAACCTGATCGCGGTGGCGGAAATGGCGGACGGGACATATCGAAAAAGGACACAGTGGATCGCCGTGACGGTCGGCGGCTGCGCCTGAGAGAGTGACGATGTCGGAACCGAAACCACGTGTGAAGTTGCCGAAGTCGGTGACTCCGGGTGTCCCGTTCACCGTCAAGGCAAGGATCACGCATCCGATGCACACGGGCCTGCGCTACGATCGTGATGACAATCTGGTTCCAAGGCAGATCATTAACAGGTTTGCGGTGAAATTTAATGGAGAGGAGGCGCTCTCGGTCGATCTGGAACCAGCCATCTCCACTGATCCTTACTTTCAGTTCGAAATGGTGGTTTCGGAAGCAGGTGTACTCGACCTGGAGTGGGTGGACGATGACGGTTCCGTTTACCGACTTAGCAAACAGCTGGCGATCGCATAGCGAGCCCGAACACACGGGTTCAAGGTCGTCGGGCATTGCGGTGTGCGCCGTCCCCCTGTTTCTATTCGTGTTGCTGCTCGGAACGCTCGTACCGCACGATGTCCTTCGGGCCGCTGATGATGCGTACGGCAAGCAGTTGTATGCGTACTGCAAGCGTTGCCATCAGATAGGCGAAGGAGCGGAACATCGGATAGGACCACATCTCAACGATCTTCTTGATCGCACGGCGGGCTCACTCCCGGACTTCCGATATTCCAACGCGATGAAGAACGCAGGGGAAAATGGTCTGATCTGGACGACGGTCACCCTGGATGCGTTTCTTGCAGAACCGGGCAAGGTTGTGGAGCGGTCGCGCATGAGTTTTGCCGGTATCCCTGACGCCCACGATCGTGCAGAACTGATCGTCTGGTTGACAATGTTCACCAGCACGAATGTCAATCTTCCCCCGGCAGAACCAACGTATACTCTTGAAGAATACGATCTCGATCCGGCGATCCTGGAAATTGAAGGAGACCCCGCATACGGCGCCTACCTGGCGGGTCAGTGTACGTCCTGCCATCATAAGGGACAGGGAGACCAGGGCATCCCTTCGATCACGGGTTGGCCGGTTAACGATTTCGTGATCGCGCTACACGCATACAAACACGGGAAAATTGACAATCCGGCAATGCAACTGATTGCGCGGAACCTGTCGAATGAGGAGATCGCCGCACTCGCAATCCATTACAGCAACACACACGAATAATGAGAGGACAGACCTTATGAAGCAGAGTGACCGTAAAAACAGTATCAATCGGCGGAGCTTCATTGCGTCGTCAATCGGTGCATCCGTTGTCTTGTCATCACCTGCGGTGCTCGCGCAATCGCGGCCCAGGGTGGTTGTTGTGGGTGGTGGCGCTGGTGGCGCAACAGCAGCACGTTACATCGCAAGGGATTCAAGTGGAGAGATTGATGTCACTCTCGTGGAACCGACGCGCGCCTACTACTCGTGTTTCTTCTCCAATCTTTTCATCGGCGGGTTCAGGGATTTCGATTCAATCGGGCACAGTTACGGAACCCTGGCCGCATCCTATGGCGTCAATGTCGTGCATGACTGGGCAATTTCCGTAGACCGCGATTCACGAACAGTCGGCCTGGCTGGTGGCGGAACACTGGGCTATGACCGACTGGTTCTTTCTCCAGGCATTGATTTCAAGCCGGGCTCGGTCGCGGGATGGGATCTCTCGCAGCAAAACCGCATGCCGCATGCCTACAAGGCAGGCTCACAGACGCAATTGCTCAAGGCACAGATTGCTTCCATGCGCGAGGGCGGTGTGTATTGCATGGTTGCGCCCCCCAATCCGTTTCGCTGTCCTCCCGGACCGTATGAACGGATCTCGATGGTCGCGCACGTTCTGAAGGAAACCAATCCGACGGCGAAAATCATCATTGTTGATCCCAAGTCCAAGTTTTCGAAACAGGCTCTGTTTGAGGAGGGCTGGCAACATCATTATCCCGGAATGATCGAACGAATCGGGCCTGATTTCGGTGGTGATAATGTTGAAGTACGACCTTCCAGTATGGAAGTCATCGTCGACGGAGAAACGATGAACGTGGATGTCTGCAATGTCATTCCGGCACAGCAGGCCGGTCGCATTGCCGCCGTCGCAGGGATCACCGATGACGGTGGATGGGCACCAGTGGTCGCCTATACCATGCAGAGTCGCGAGGACGAGAACATCCACGTTCTGGGCGATGCATCCAATCAAGGCGACATGCCCAAATCCGGATTCTCCGCCAACAGCCAGGCAAAGGTCTGTGCAATGGCCGTGCGGGGTGCGCTGACTGGTTCAGATGTGTTTCCTGCCCGATTCTCCAACACATGCTGGTCGTTGATCGCGACCGATGATGGTGTGAAAGTTGGCGCATCCTACGAAGCAACGGATGAGAAGATTGGCAAGACTGACGGATTTATCTCGCAGACAGGGGAAGATGCGGATCTCAGGAAAGCCACGTATGAGGAATCACTGGCCTGGTACGACGCGATTTCCGCCGACATGTTCGGCTGACAACCGCGCGCATTGTCGACCGGACTGCGTGCAGGTGGACAGAAGACCAATCAGGTCATCCCCGCTATCAGCAGTCCGGTCCGTCGTGCTGGAACCGCCCTGGCAATACGGGCAACAGGGACAGTGAAACGTGCCGGTGAAAACGCCGGATAATCCTGCCCCTGTTGTGCATCGACCTGTGCGTACCCGCACAGGTCGATTGCAGCAAGATGTCGCTAGTTCTCGAGACGGGATTCGATGGCGTCCCAGACAAGCGCCTCCAGCCTCACGCCGTCAAACCTGTTGATTTCCTGAATCCCGGTCGGTGATGTGACGTTGATTTCCGTCAGACAGTCACCGATGACGTCAATTCCGACAAAAATCAGTCCCGCATTCCGCAAATCAGGCCCGATCGCATTGCAGATTTCCCGGTCACGCGTCGTAAGGTCGGATTTCACCGGCTTGCCGCCGGCATGCATGTTGGACCGTGCCTCACCTTTTGGGGGAATTCGATTGATTGCACCGACGGGTTCGCCGTCAACCAGAATGATGCGTTTGTCGCCGTCACGCACTTCGGGAAGATACTGCTGGACGATGAAAGGTTCACGGTACATGCGTGCGAACATTTCGAGTATCGCCGAAAGGTTCTCGTCATCTTCGCGGACACGGATAACGCCTTCGCCACCATTCCCGTAAAGCGGCTTGATCACGATGTCGCCGTGTTGCGCACGAAATGATATCACGGCATCGGACGATGCAGTGATGAGTGTGGACGGCATCAGCTCCCTGAATTCAGTAACGAACAGCTTTTCCGGAGCATTGCGGACAGTTTCCGGGTCGTTCACGACGCATACCTGATCCCGGAGTTTCTGCAACAGATGGGTTGCCGTGATGTACGACATGTCAAACGGCGGATCCTGGCGCATGAGGATCACGTCGAGGTCCACAAGATTTGTCAGCGTTCGTTCACCGAGCGTGAAGTGTTTGCCGTGCTCTCTCCGAAGCGTCAGGCGACGCGTGAAAGCGCGTACGTCACCGTCGCGATAGTGCAGATCCCGTGGTTCAAAGAAAAACAGCCCGTATCCCCGTTCCTGCGCTTCGAGCGCAAGAACAAAGGTTGTATCGGTATCGATGTCGATGGACCCGACAGGATCCATCTGGATGCCGACCGCGAGACTCACGGCAAACCGGTCATTATCGTTCTCTTACCCGTTCGACCCGCGCTGCGAGACTCACTTGACCCGGACATAACTGATGACCTCTTTCGCGCCCTCGATCATGCGGGCGTGTCCGATGGCCTTCTCGAGTTCCGCGTTCGACCGGGCGATTCCGGTGAGGTAGATCACACCGTTCACCGTCTCGACATTGTAATTCAGATTGAAGACATCGGTATCGAAAAGGAGCGCAGCCCGCAATGCTGTCGAGATTCGAACATCGTCGAAATAGTCCTGGAAACCGCCGGAATCTGCCACGACGATCTCGTTGATGACCTCGACGACATCGGCGGCTTGCCACGCCAGCCTGATGGCCTCGACCCGGTCCTCGGGAGTCTTGACATTGCCGGTCAGCAGAACACGCCCTTCCGTCACATCGACCGAGACATTGCCAAATCTTTCCGGATCTTTCTCCAACCGGCTGCTGACGTCGAAGAGAATTGCGACGTCGTCAAACTGCTCTCCGATTGACTGGTCCTGCACAACCGCGATTCCACCATGTGCAGCCGCCCCGACGGCCAACGCCACACAGCCGTGCAACATTGTTGCGCCAACACACAAGCCCAGAATGAATATCAATTTTTGTCGCATTACGGGTCGGACTCCCTGATCTCGGAAAATACAATCACAATCGTCGATGCATTCGGTATTGTGGCATGAAACAGCAGGCGCGTGTAAACCCGTACAGAGTTGATCATGCGGTGCTACCCCTGTGCGTAACCGGGACAGGGATCAATCAGTATACACTGTAACCCGTGGGTAATTTGATAGCGATATTGGCCGTGATGCAGCGTTTTCACATTGCAGTTTTGCTGATTGTTCTTGCGCTGGTGTCAGCGTCGTGCATGCCGACCGACACACAACAGGCCGTTGTCGACGTAACGGCACCCGTCGAGATTGATGAAGATATTGTGGTGGAAGTCGAGGCTCCGGAGGAGATCGGAAACTTCTACGACCCGCCAGAGGACACGATTGCACGCGTTGGCCTGTTGCTCCCGCTTTCCGGTTTGCACGCGGAACTCGGCACGGCGTTGCTCGATGCTGCGGCGCTCGCATTGTTCGATATCCGTGGGAACCAGGCGGAACTCGTTGTTGCGGACACAGCCGGAGACGAGGGTGCCGGCATGGCGGCGCGTGAAGTCATGACAGCATTGCCGCGGTTTGTTGTCGGCCCTCTCTTTTCTGCGGACGTCACAAACGCGGCACCCCACCTTCGTTCAGTTCCTGTTCTGGCCCTTTCGTCGGACGTTACCGTCGCGGAGCCGTCTATATTCGTGTTCGGGATGGCACCGGAGATACAGGTGGAACGGGTGGTTCAGTATGCCGTTTCACAGGGGTATCTGCGTTTCGCGTTCCTGGGACCGATGAGCGAATTCGGCAAGAGAATGGAACGTTCACTTGTTGTTGCAACGGCACGACACGGCGGGTGGGTTACCGCAAGGGAGACCTACAGTCCGGACGGCATGGATATTGAATCCACCATTGCCCGACTGGTCTCTCGTCCTGCGCGCAACAGCGATGTACAGCAATTGACGAATACCCTGCGAGAACGCCAGGACGATGCGGCACAGGAGAGATTGCAATTTCTGGCATCCGGGCCGGTTGCTGCATTCGACATGCTTTTCATACCCGAAACAGGCGCTGCCATGCGCAGCATCGCGGCATGGCTCGGCTATCACGACATCGGCGGCAGCACCGTACGTCTGATGGGACTGACGGGCTGGCGTGATCTGGATCTGCTGAATGAACCGGTCATGCAGGGTGCCTGGTTCGCCGACACGCCGCGCCGCCAGATTGACCGCTTTGAAAGACGATATGCAAGGCAGTTTTCGCGTGCGCCGACGCGTCTCGATTCACTGACCTATGATGCCGTTGCCCTGTCCCTGTCACTCCTTCCAGGTAACCGTTCAATCAATGACTGGAGGGGTTTCGGCGGACTCGAGGGATCGTTTCGTTTCAACGACGATGGCACGGTTGACCGCGGCCTCATGGTACTTGAAGTGGCTGACGGAACTGTCGTCGTTGCCAACCAGGCGCCTGCACGCTTTGCCCCGCGGGATGCTGACACCGGCAGTTGATACATTGAAGTTTGTTCGCGCAGTGAATGCCGCGGAAATGGCGTGCTATCGAGATGCCAAAGCCGCTATTCCATGCGGTCAGGACTATTCCAGCAACGCCTCGAGGATCGTGTTCAACACACTGCGCCCCTTGTCGGTTGCGCGGACCCGCTCTCGTCCCCATTCGATGAAACCCTGGTCTTCAAGCAAGGCGATAACGCTGTGATCCAGACTGTCGACAAGTTCGTCGCCCGCTGTTCGCACCAGGTTCGTGCGTGACATGCCCTCTGTCAGTCGCAGACCCATGAACAGTATTTCGGCCAATCTCGTGCGTCCCGTAATCCGACACTCGGAGACGATTCCATGACCGTCTCGCGCAACCTGTGCGATCCAGGCTTCAGGCAGTCGTGCGTGCCTGAATTCAATACTGGAACCGGGCGCGTCGTTGATCCGTCCGTAAGCACCCGGCCCCACACCGGCCCATTCTCCGGAACGCCAGTAGTTCAGGTTGTGCCGACAGGCATCGCCGGGTCTGGCATGATTCGAGATCTCGTATCCGGGTATGCCAGCCGCATCGGTGATGTCGCGCGTGAGAAACCACATGTCGGCCTGCACATCATCGTCGGGAAGGACAAGTTCTCCGCGTCGATGGCGGGCATGAAACTCTGTTCCGGGTTCAATGGTCAGTTGATAAAGAGACAGGTGCCCCGTACCCATCGAAACGGCCATGCGGAGTTCGTGCTCCCAAGCCGTAACGGTCTGTCCGGGACGGCCGTAAATCAGGTCCAGCGAGACGCGGCTGAAGAGTTCGGTTGCGACATTGATGGCATGAATCGAGTCATTGATGTCGTGGCGGCGTCCCAGCGCAGTGAGACCGCCTTGCTCAAGAGACTGGATTCCCAGCGAGATCCTGTTCACGCCGGCGGCTCTGAATCCTGCAAATCGCTGTCTGTCGACACTCCCTGGATTGGCTTCGAGTGTTATTTCCGGATCGTCGGTGACCGTCCAGCTGGCGTTGATCGACTCGAGTAGAACGCCGACCGTTTCCGGTGCCATGAGGGACGGGGTGCCGCCACCGAAGAATATGCTGTCGACAACCCTGTCGTTCGTCTGCATGGCGACATACCTGATCTCGCGCAGAAGCGCATCACGCCAGGCAGTCTCGTCGATACTCTGGCGTACATGGCTGTTGAAATCACAGTAAGGACATTTCGACTGACAAAAGGGCCAGTGAACATAAACGCCGAATCGTGGGGCGTCAGAGTTGGCGGAGCAGGTCGCTGAACGCTCTGGTGCGGTGATTGTCCTTCTCCTTTTCCGCGCGGCTCATCTCGCCATAGGTTCGTGTGTGGCCCTGCGGAACAAAGACCGGATCGTAACCGAAACCCCTGTTGCCGCGCGGGGGAAAAACGATCGCGCCGTCAACGCTGCCGCGCGCAACGATCCGTTTGCCGTCGGGCCAGGAGAGTACCAGAACGCACCGGAAGCTGGCGCTGCGGTCTGCGAGTCCGTCAAGTTCGTGCGCAAGACGCATCATGGCGCGGGCGAAATCGCGGCCGGGCATGCTCCATCGTGCCGAAAACACACCGGGTGCACCGTTCAACGCATTGACGGACAGACCGGAATCATCAGCCAGGGCCGGCATGCCGGAGGAATGTGCGGCCAACGTCGATTTCAGTCGCGCGTTCTGCTCGTAGGTCTCACCGGTTTCTTCAGGTTCCTCAAGCCCCAGCACCGAAGCGCCGCTGACTGCCACGCCCAGAGGCTCCAGCAGGTCCATGAATTCGCGGACCTTGCCACGATTGTGGCTGGCGACAACCAGCCTGTCGGGCAGGTTCGTCAAGACATCCGATCCAGCGCGTCGCGCTGGGTCTTGACGATCTCGGCAATCCCCGTTGCGGCGAGGTCGAGCAGTTCGTCGAAATCCTTTCGCGAAAAGAGTGCACCTTCGGCAGTCGCTTGAACCTCGACGAGTTGTCCCGAACCGGTCATGACAAAATTGGCGTCAGCGTCGGCAGCCGAGTCCTCCTTGTAATCGAGATCAAGCATCTTCGTGCCGTTGATGATTCCGCAGGACACTGCCGCGACATGGTCGGCCAGCGGAACGGTCGGAATGTTGCTGCGCCCGACCAGATGCGCAAGCGCGAGACGCAATGCGACGTAACCGCCGGTGATGGAGGCCGTGCGCGTTCCGCCATCGGCCTGGA
Organism: Alphaproteobacteria bacterium; assembly: GCA_965200745.1. GTDB lineage: Bacteria > Pseudomonadota > Alphaproteobacteria > SP197 > SP197 > SP197. The sequence continues at coordinate 609,107 of CBDAUZ010000001.1, read as the reverse complement.
TGACATCACAGTCGACAACGATCATGTGATCGCGAAGTAGCGACAAGTTTGTCACCGCGCGGAGACTCCGGCCGATCAGGCGTTGAATTTCCTGGGTGCGGCCCGTCTGCTTTCCGCGTACGGCTTCCCGCGGTGTTCGCTCATGTGTTGCACGCGGCAGCATGCCGTACTCTGCCGTGACCCAACCATGGCCCTTTCCGCGCAACCAGAAGGGGAGACGGTCCTCAATGGTTGCCGTACAGAGGACATGGGTGTGGCCGAACCGGATGAGGCACGAACCATCGGCGTTTCGCGCCACGCGCGGTTCGATTTCCACTGCGCGCATCTGTTGGGGCAAACGGCCGGCAGTTCGGGGCAAGTCTGTACTCCTTGATCAGGCGGTCCGCGGTGATCCATATCGAATCAGGTCAGCAGACTGTCATGGCATCCGCAACCCTGTGATCGGGAAACCCGCTGCATCGATCGTCACATCGTTTTGTGTGACAGGGACAACAGTGGACCAGGCAAGGCAGTAAAACGGATCGAGGATCACGTCGTACATGAAATTCCGTTCAGTTTCTCCACTGAAATCGCAGACCGGGTGATGAACTGCACAGATACAAAGGGGACGATCTCGACAAGATGGCAAGGAGAGACGACACGGCACTGCTGCAGGAAATTTGCGGAAGGTCGGGTGAGATTACGATAGCGTTGACCCCGAATCTGTCCAAAACTAGAAGCAGGGACGTTGAAACGGGAGCTGGCAAGTGATCCAGGAACTGAACGAAAGATCCAGGGAGATCCTGCGAATCCTGGTTGACGAATTTGTGCGCACCGGAGAACCCGTGGGCTCGCGCAAGATTGCCAAACAGATGCCAACCGCGCTGTCCCCGGCGTCGGTTCGCAATGTCATGTCCGATCTCGAGGAAGCGGGATTGATACGTGCACCGCATACAAGCGCCGGACGGCAACCCACGGAACGCGGTCTGCGCCTGTTCGTGAATGCAATCCTGCAGATTGGTGACCTGACCGAGGAGGAACGATCGGCAGTCGAGGCTGCATGTGAGGATGTGGGGCGGGACTACGAGGATCTTTTCCAGTCCGCAACCGCACTTCTGTCGGGGTTTTCGCATCACGCCGGTGTTGTCGTCGCGCCGAAGAAAAATGAGACCCTGCACAATGTAGAGTTCGTCGCGCTTGAATCGATGCGTGCGTTGATCATTCTCGAACATGCCAACGGCATGGTCGAAAACCGGATAATCGACCTGCCGCCCGATGTGACGTCGGCGTCGCTGATCCGTGCGGGAAACTACCTGTCGAAGAGACTGCGCGGGCGAACCCTGACGTCGGCGGCAGAGGAAATTCGCAATGAACTCGCGGCCCGTCAGGCCGAACTCGACACCGTGTCAAGCAAGGTCGTGGAAGCCGGACTTGCGACCTGGACGCACGACGTCTCCGGAAACGAACGGGCGACCCTGATCGTACACGGCATGGCGAATCTGCTTCAGGATGTCCGCGTCATGGATGATCTCGAGCGTATTCGTGATCTTCTCGACAAACTGGACGAAGCGGAGTACATGATGAAATTGCTTGAACTTGCACAGGATGCCGAGGGAGTCGGCATCTTTATCGGTGCAGATAGCGAACTTTTCAGCTTGTCCGGTTGTTCCACGATCGTGGCACCCCTGTCAGACGGGACGCAGCGACTGGTCGGAGCGCTTGGTGTAATAGGGCCGACGCACATGAACTATGCACGAATCATCCCCATGGTCGATTACACCGCACGCGTCGTTTCACGATTGCTGGGCTGAGATTGCGGGACTATCCGGTAGTCAGACAAGGTAGGCAATGACAACAATTCAAGAGATCAAACGCGAAGACGTGCAACCCGGGGACGCTGACGCCCCGACACCGGGTGGTGACGACGCGACGGATATCCCGGTTGAATCAGCAGAGAACGATGTGGTCGCGGCAGAGGATGAGCCCGATCATGAAACCATCGACGCTACGGAGGAGGCCGTCGACGCCGCCGCCATACGTATCGAGGCTCTCGAAAGTGATCTGGAGATGGTCCGGGACAAGCTGTTGCGCGCGGTTGCCGAGATGGAAAATGTCCGCAAGCGTGCGGCACGGGACATAGAAGATGCCCGGACTTTCGGATCGTCTGATTTCGCACGGGATATTCTCTCGGTTGCAGACAACCTTTCGCGCGCCCTGCAAGCCGTCGAGGGCGAGGAAAACGTCAACGAATCGCTCGTTTCAGGAGTCGAACTGACAATGAAGGGGCTCCATGACACGCTGGGTCAACACGGAATTCTGCTGATCGAGGCATTAGGCGAGAAGTTTGATCCGAACTTCCATCAGGCAATGTTCGAAATCGAGTCAGAGGAGGTACCATCAGGCACGGTGTTGCAGGTTCTCAGGTCGGGATACACGATCCACGGACGTCTGTTGCGACCGTCGATGGTCGGAATTTCAAAGAAGCCGCCCCCCAGACAACCGGACGAATGAGGCCTGCCAACACATCAAGGCTCGCTCGGGTGGAGAACCTTGCAAGCGTATGACCTGAAACTATATCTCAAAGTGCCAGAAATGGCGCCCCGGGGATCGACTGGAGGTGCCTTGAACAGGGCCTGCCGGCGGATCCGCCACATCGAGGAGAAAAACACAAATGAGCAAGGTTATCGGAATTGATCTCGGGACCACGAATTCGTGCGTTGCCATCATGGAAGCCGGAAACACGCGGGTTGTCGAAAACGCGGAAGGGGGCAGAACGACCCCGTCCATGGTTGCATTCAGCGAGGACGGTGAACGTCTCGTTGGCCAGCCCGCCAAACGTCAGGCTGTAACAAATCCCGAAGCGACCCTCTTCGCCATCAAGCGGCTGATCGGGCGTCGATACGACGACAAGGTCACACAACAGGACATCGATCTCGTCCCCTACAGGATCGAAAGGGCGAGCAACGGAGATGCCTGGGTCTCCGCGCGCGGCACGTCCTACAGCCCGAGCCAGATCAGTGCCTTCATCCTGCAGAAGATGAAGGAGACCGCTGAAGCGTATGTCGGCCAGGAGATCACGCAGGCGGTGATAACGGTTCCCGCCTACTTCAATGACAGCCAGCGTCAGGCGACGAAGGATGCGGGCAAGATTGCCGGCCTCGATGTCCAGCGCATCATCAACGAACCTACAGCGGCGGCGCTCGCCTACGGCCTCGACAAGAACGAGTCAGGCACGATCGTGGTGTACGATCTTGGCGGCGGAACCTTTGACGTTTCGATTCTCGAGATCGGCGACGGTGTCTTCGAGGTCAAGTCGACGAACGGCAATACATTCCTTGGCGGTGAGGATTTTGACAAGCGTGTCCTCGATTATCTTGCCGACGAATTCAAGAAGGACAACGGGATTGATTTGCGGGGTGACAAGCTTGCGCTCCAGCGCCTCAAGGAAGCGGCCGAAAAAGCCAAGATTGAACTGTCGAGCGCCGTACAGACGGAAATCAACCTTCCGTTCATCACGGCCGATCAGAGCGGTCCCAAGCATCTGACGATCAAGCTGACACGTGCCAAGCTTGAAGCGCTCGTTGGTGAGCTGATCGAGGCAACACTGCAGCCGTGCAAGAGTGCTCTGAAGGATGCAGGTCTGGCAGCTGGCGAGATCGACGAGATCGTGCTCGTCGGCGGCATGACCCGCATGCCCAAGGTGCAGGAACGGGTCCAGATGTTCTTCGGCAAGGAACCGCACAAGGGAGTCAATCCCGATGAGGTTGTTGCAATCGGCGCAGCCATCCAGGCCGGTGTTCTCCAGGGCGAGGTCAAGGATGTCCTGCTGCTTGACGTCACGCCACTCTCCCTGGGTATCGAGACTCTCGGCGGTGTCTTTACGCGTCTGATCGAGCGCAACACGACCATTCCGACGCGCAAGAGCCAGGTCTTCTCCACAGCGGAGGACAATCAGCCCGCAGTCACGATCCGTGTTTTCCAGGGTGAGCGCGAAATGGCGGCGGACAACAAGCTTCTCGGCCAGTTCGACCTCGTTGGAATCGCGCCGGCACGTCGTGGTGTTCCCCAGATCGACGTCACCTTCGACATTGATGCCAATGGTATCGTCAAGGTCTCGGCGCAGGACAAGGCAACGGGCAAGGAGCAGCAGATCCAGATCAAGGCATCAGGCGGTCTGTCTGACGACGAGATCGAAGGCATGGTCAAGGATGCGGACTTGCACGCGGAGGAAGACAAGAGACGGCGTGAACTCGTCGAGGCGCGCAACAACGCGGACGCGCTGATCCATACCATCACGCAACAGCTTACCGAACATGACGCCGCAATCGGTGACGAACTCAAGGGTGAGGTCCAGTCGTCAATTGACAGTCTGAAGAGTGTCCTTGACGGTGAGGATGTCGACGCGATTCGCAGTGCAACCGAAGAACTCAGTACGGCCGCCATGAAGATCGGTCAGGCAATCTATGGCCAGCAACAACAGCAGGCTGCCGGCAGCGGCCAACAGGGACCATTCGGTAATTCTGACGATAACATTGTTGACGCGGACTTCGAGGAAGTGGACAACGACGAAGACAGACGCGATGCCCGAACCGATTGATCCTGCGATCATTCCGGTGCGCCAATCGCTTTGGCGGGGTTGAACCCTGATGGACTGATGAACAGACGCGATCCATATGAAATCCTCGGCGTCGGCCGTGATGCTGATGACGCGGCGATCAAGAAAGCGTATCGCTCGCTGGCGATGAAGTATCATCCAGATCGCAACGCGGGTGACGCCTGCGCGGCCGAGAAGTTTCGCGAAGCGAACGACGCACACGCAATTCTCTCGGATTCCGAGAAGCGTGCAGCCTATGACCGGTTCGGATACGGGGCGTTTGATCAGGCGACCGGCGGCGCTCACGCCGACGGATTCGATTTCGACGACATATTCGGACACGTCTTCGGCGGCATGTTCAGTTCGGGTGGGCGCCAGAGCCGGTCCGGCAACAATGTTCGATACGCGATCGAGATCAGCCTTGAAGAGGCCTATGCCGGGAAGGAAACACGGATCAAGATACCCTCGAGCGAACAGTGCAGTGCGTGCGACGGCAGCGGTGCAGCGAGCGCGGATGGTGTCATGACGTGTGAAGTGTGCGCCGGACAGGGCACGGTCCAGGTCCGACAGGGTTTCTTCACGATTTCGGAGACCTGCAGAAGCTGTCGTGGTTCAGGCAGGATCATCATAGATCGGTGCCGGGCCTGTTCGGGCGCTGGTCGCGTGCAACGCAACAGGGCGGTCAACGTCAAGATCCCCGCCGGTATCGGCGACGGCGTTCGGATTCGCATGTCGGGCGGCGGCGAACCTGGACCTCATGGCGGTCCGCCAGGTGACCTCTATATCGATGTTGGTGTTCGCGCGCATCCGATCTTCATGAGAAACGAGTCAACGATCTATTGCTCGGTTCCCGTCGCCATGACGAAGGCTGCATTGGGTGGGCAGGTTGAAATTCCGACAATTGACGGAAGCTCGGTCAAGCTCGAGATTCCAGCCGGGACGCAAAGCGGCAACAAGTTCCGTTTTGCCGGCAAGGGCATGCCGGTTGTACACAAGCGCCGTCGCGGCGACATGATCGTGGAGGTCCTGGTCGAGACGCCGGTGGAACTGACCGCAGAACAGCGGGACCTGCTTTTAGAGTTCGAGATAGCCGGTCGCAGCGACAGCAACAATCCGGAATCGGAAGGTTTCTTCGCCAGAGTACGGGACTTCATGCATGGATTGCGTCATTGACGGTCAGGGCTGGCGTATGCGGCTGTGGCGGCCGCATGGGACGCATGCTGATCCGTTGCATTGTCGAACGCGACGGCATCGACCTCGTCGCTGCAAGTGAAATGCCCGGCAGCGACCTGATCGGGCAGGATCCAGGCCAGCTTGCAGGCATGGGTTCTACCGTCGTGCGGGTGACGGACAGTCCCGAGGAACTGTTTGCGGCAAGCGATGTCGTCATCGACTTCACGACACCGCAATCCACCGTCTCGAATGCGATGATGGCCGCCAGAACGGGTGGTGGATTGGTCGCTGGAACCACCGGTCTTTCGACTGACGATGTCGCACGATTGCGCGAAGCGGCATCAGGTGCGCCCATTGTGTTTGCCGCGAACATGAGCCTCGGCGTCAACCTGTTGCTGGGCGTCACACGCAAGGTTGCGGCCGCTCTTGACGATGAATTCGATATCGAGATTGTCGAAATGCATCACCGCCACAAGGTCGATGCACCGTCGGGAACCGCATTGGCCCTTGCCAATGCAGCGGCGGAGGGAAGGGGAGTCAATCTGGATGATGTTTCCGACCGGGGCCGTGACGGCGTCACCGGTGCGCGACAAAGGGGCGCAATCGGTATGGCCGCGTTGCGTGGCGGGGATGTTGTCGGCGAGCATCAGGTTGTCTTTGCCGCGCTTGGTGAACGTATAGAAATCGGACATCGCGCAAGTGACCGTGGCATCTTCGCACGCGGTGCTGTCACGGCGGCAATGTGGTTGAAAGGGCGTCCGCCCGGATTTTATTCCATGACTGATGTGCTTGGACTGAACTGAACGCTTCAGGCCGGGGTCTCTTGCCCAAATAAACTGTTCACAGGTCACTTTGACGTCGTGTGGATGTCGTCGATACCGGTGCGTGTGACGCGGCCTTGGTCGCGACAATCAGACCTGGTCGTTGACAAGTGGCAGCACAGACCCGTTTCGCGGGATATGGCGGAACGCAGGTGTTCAGGCCGGTTCCATTTCTGGTGTCCGATGGAAATCCGCAATGGACAGGTTCAGTTCATCGCAGAGGCACTGTCATTCAGGTTGCAAGCGCAGTCATAGGCAACACCCGATATGGTCAACCGAGCATCGTCACGATGGCAGCGGAGATATTCGCCCGCAGATCGGCGCGTGCGCCGGTCACGAAACACTGATCAACAGACCCGGTACAGTCATAACGAGAACGGTGGCGCCAGACCCACCATCCAACGCGTGTTGGCGACGTCCCGCTAGGCCATTTTCTCCGCGAACTGCGCAAGTGGTCGTTCAGGGTTTGCTTCCATGGTCTTCATCACTTCCGCCTGACGTGCCTGTTCAATCTCGATCTGTGTGAATGCGTTCATCCGCAGCAAGACGTTGTGTCCCGTCTTGTCAGGACTGACGTCTACGCTGTCCAAGGTCCTGGTCGCACATGATCCGGTCTGGCGCCTTGTTGTTTCAATCCGGCGTGTTCGGCTGTAATCGGAACGTGCCCCGCAATCCTGCATTTCAGCGACAGGAATTGTACGCATGGGTGAAATCAGAACGAATCACAAGACAGCAACGCAACCGGGCAGTTCGATGCCATTGCACACGAGAATTGCCACCGCGATCCAGACAACCGGAAACAACGTCCTGTTAAAATTCGCAGTGTTCGCGTGCAGCGCCCTTATCGATCGGGGACGTTCGTCGTGGCGTTTCGGGGTTGCGTTGCGTCAATGACCCGTTCGACAGGGTCAACAAGAGGCAATGCTTCGCGTCCCGCCATGATTCCGTTCATGTATTGAGCCCAGATCTGCGCCGGCAGGCGGCCGCCAGTGACCTCGTTCATCGAGGAACCGTCGTCGTTGCCAATCCATACACCGGTGGTGAATTGTCGCGTGAATCCGATAAACCAGGCATCACGGAAATCCTGACTGGTACCGGTTTTTCCACCGGCTGGCCAGGCAATGGCTGCGTTGCGGCCGGTACCGTCACTGATCACGGTCTGCAGCAGGTTGATCATGTCTGCATGAACCGGAGGATCCAGAAGACGTGGTGTCGCGACCGGCTCGTGACGGTACAACACGTCTCCATCAGCTGACCTGATTTCTTGAATGACGTACGGCCAGACAGCGAGTCCCTGGTTGGCAACGACGGCATAGGCAGCACTGAGATCGAGGAGCGTCATGTCGCGTGTCCCCAGGGCAATACTGGGCACCACTGGAATGTCACCGTCCACGCCAAGACGTTTCGCGACCTCGGCGACCCTGGGAATGCCGGTTCGCCAGGCTACGTCCGCGGCGACGGTATTGATCGATCGGGCAAACGCCTGCTGCAGGCTGATCCGGCCTTCGTGACGCTCGTTGAAGTTCCGGGGACTCCAGTTCCTGATTGTGACGGGACGATCGATCACGATGTCATCCGGTCGAAAACCCGCCTCGAGTGCCGCAAGGTAGACAAACAACTTGAACACGGACCCTGGTTGACGCAGGGCATTTGTCGCGCGATTGAACTGTGTTGCGCCATAGTCCGCACCACCGACCATCGCGAGTATTCTGCCGTCGGGCGCAAGTGTCACAAGCGCCCCCTGGTTCGCGTTCAGTTCCGTGCCATGGACCTCAATGGCTTCGCGCAAGGTGTTTTGCGCAAGACGCTGAATTGCCGGATTGATGGTTGTCACGACAACGATGTCGGTCTGCGGAACGCCGACATGATCCGCCGACTGTGTCATCACCCAGTCGGTGGCATAGCGTACGTCCTTTCCGGTCGACCTGTTGCCGTGTGCGGATGCCGGAGACTGCTGTACGTGATGGGCGGTGGCAGAATCGATGAATTCCGCCTGCACCATGGCGTCAAGGACAACGGCAGCACGTTGTTGCGCGGACTCCGGATTCGTGATCGGATTGTATCGGGATGGTGCCTTGAACAATCCTGCAATCATTGCGGCTTCAGCCAGCGAAAGATCGCGGGCGGACTTGTCGAAAAACCGCCGGGCGGCAGCGTCAACCCCGAACATTCCGGCGCCCAGGTAGATTCTGTTGAGATAGATCGCGAGCAATTCGGTCTTGGAGAACTTCTGTTCGAGCCAGAACGACAGCAGCATTTCCTGGAACTTGCGTTTGTATGAGCGCTCCGGTGTGAGGAACAGGTTCTTGGCAATCTGCTGCGTTATCGTGCTGCCACCCTGGACGATGCGCCCGCTGCGGAAATTCGAGATGCCGGCGCGCAAGATGCCGAAGACATCGATTCCAAAGTGATCGAAGAACCGGCGATCCTCGATTGCGATGGCAGCCAGAACGAGTTCCTGGGGTAACTCGCTGAAGTGCAGGGCGCGGCCGTGGACATCGCCATAGGTTGAGAGAACCTCTCCGTCAGACGCCAGGACCGTGACGAACGGCGCACGACTGTCGACAAGTTCATCGAGGTCAGGAAGTTCCAGGGCTGTCCAGCCGACGAAGACAGCCAGCGCCAGAAATCCCCATATTGCTGCAGCGAACAACCAGCGCAGCAACACGCGAAACAGGGAACGACGACGCGGCTTGACCTTGCGTTTCCGCGACGGTTTCTTACGCGTCAAGACACCACTCTAGAAATCGAGATTTGTTACCTTGAGAGCGTTCGTCTGAATAAAATCGCGGCGCGGCTTGACCGTCTCTCCCATGAGCGTCTCGAAAAGATGTTCCGCCTTGGTTGCGTCATCGACGGAAACCTGCAGGAGAATGCGAACCGCCGGATCGAGTGTCGTTTCCCAAAGCTGATCGGGATTCATCTCGCCCAGGCCCTTGTACCGCTGGATCGCGGTGCCGTGACGTCCGAATTCCATCACGGCATTGACGAGGCTGACCGGGCCCGTGATCGGTGTTTCCTTGTCACTGCGGTGCAGGATGCCCGGTTCGGCAAAATGCGGATGCAGGCTCTCGAGAACACTGTTCAGGCGGGCGGCAGAAACGCTGCGAAGAGCAGACTCCTTCACAAAATGTGATTCACTGACACCCCGGATTTCACGAGAGAAGGTCAGGCCGTCTCCCGGTGAATGGGCACATGTCCACTTGCCATCCCCCTCCGCCGCATGCCGGTTCAGCCGGAGCGCTGTTTCATCGGTTACCCGTGTCATGGCATCGGGACTGGAGATCGCCTCACCTGAAAGGCCACCTGAAAGCGCGAATTGTTCGAGAATTGTTGTCGGCGTGCGCTGGGACAGGCCGCGAACAAGTTCCGCAGCCGTGCGGGCTTCCCTGATCAGTTCCGCGAGTTCCGCGTCTTCGATCGCCTGTCCCGCTGCATTGCGAAACACGCATCGCTCGCGGCCTGCACGTACAAGGTAGTCGTCGAACTCCTGTTCGTCCTTGAGATAGAGTTCGCTGTTTCCGCGCTTGACCTTGAAGAGGGGCGGTTGCGCAATGTAAAGAAATCCTTCCTCGACGAGCGGCCGCATCTGACGATAGAAAAAAGTCAGCAAGAGTGTGCGGATATGGGCGCCGTCCACATCGGCGTCCGTCATGATCACAACCTTGTGATAGCGCAGGTCCTCCTTGTTGAAATCCGTTCCGACACCTGCGCCAAGTGCCCGGATCAGGGTGACGATCTGGTCGGACGACAGCATCTTGTCGACCTGGACGCGCTCGACGTTGAGGATCTTGCCACGCAACGGCAAGACAGCCTGGTTCGACCGGTCGCGTGCCTGCTTGGCCGAACCGCCCGCTGAATCTCCCTCGACAATAAACAGTTCCGCCTTGCGCGGATCCTTTTCCTGGCAGTTGGCGAGTTTGCCGGGAAGCGTGCCGATATTGAGCGCACCCTTCTTCTGGACAAGTTCCCGTGCCTTGCGCGCCGCTTCCCGCGCCGTCGCCGCCGCCACGCATTTCGAGATGATGTCGTTTGCCGGTGCCGGGTTTTCCTCGAACCACTGGCCAAGCTGTTCGGAGACAATCTGAATGACCGCTTCCCTTGTGACCTGCGAGACGAGCTTTTCCTTCGTTTGCGATGCAAAACTCGGGTTGGGGAGCTTGCAGGATACGACTGCTGTCAGTCCCTCGCGCATGTCCTCGCCGCTGATACGGTTCAGGGCCTTCTTGATATTGTTTTCCCTGACGTACTTCTGAACCGTGTTGGTCAGCGCCTTGCGAAAACCGGTGAGATGGTCGCCTCCATCGCGTTGCGGAATGTTGTTGGTGAAGCAGAGCGTATCCCTGTCGTGATAGCTCGATGTCCACTCCATCGCGACTTCGACCTCGACAGTGTTGACAGTCTTGCGAAACCAGATCGGTTCCTCGTGAAGCGTTTTCTTCTCGCGGTCGATGTAGCGAACATAGTCCTTCAGGCCGCCGGTGAAGTTCAGCGTGGCTTCGGCGGTTTCAGCACCGCGCCGTTCGTCCCGGAGAGAAATGGTTACATTGCTGTTGAGAAACGCGAGTTCACGAAAACGGTTTTCCAGGCGTTCGAAACTGAACGCCGTCAGCGTGAATGTTCCTGGTGATGGCTTGAACCGGACCCGGGTACCGGTTCTGTCCGTGTTGCCGCGTGTTTCAAGTCCTGACCCGGCCGCGCCGTTGCGAAAGGCAATGAAATGCTCCTTTCCATCACGCCAGATGGTCAGGTCCAGCCAGTCCGACAATGCGTTGACCACCGAAACGCCGACGCCGTGCAACCCGCCGGACGTCTGATAGTTCTTCTTGTCGAATTTTCCGCCGGCGTGCAGGACAGTCATGATGACTTCGGCCGCCGACCTTCTTTCCTCCTGGTGTTCGTCCGTGGGTATGCCGCGCCCGTTATCCGTTACAGTCGCTGAATCATCATCGTTGAGGACGACCTCGATCGTGTCGCAGTGGCCCGCCATGACCTCATCGATGGCGTTGTCGACAACCTCGAACAGCATGTGATGAAGACCGCTGCCATCGACTGTATCACCGATGAACATGCCGGGGTTCTTCCTGACCGGATCGAGGCCGCGCAGGACCGTGATGGAGTCGGCCGTATATCCGTCTTCAACGATCTCTTCTTCAGCCAGTACCGGTATCTGTTCAGTCATTTGACATCCAATTCAAGAGGAAAGCGCGATCCTGCCGTCTGCGACTCTATAGAACCGTGCATGCTGTTCGAGTTCAGTGAACACGTCCGGATCCGTACCGGTAAGCCAGAACTGCAAATTCAATTGCAGGAGTACGGCGAACAGCGTCTCGCGGTGTCGCACGTCGAAGTGCGCTGCGATATCGTCGAGCAGGAGTACCGGGGCCGGACGATCTGCATTCAGGCGCGCGGCGGCAAGAACAATCGCAACCACGAGACTTTTTTGCTGGCCCGTTGAACACAGGTTTGCCGGCGTCCCGGTCGGCAGATGCAGGGCGTCAAGATCGCTGCGATGCGGTCCATCCGCTGCGCCGCCCGTTTCCCTGTCACTGTTCCTTGATTGTTCGAGGAAGGTCCGAAACGCCTGTTCGGCGTCGAGTGCCGGCATCGTGTCGAGCCACTGTTCCACCCTGCCGGTCACATGCAACGCCACACCCGGAAACGGTGCAAGGTCGTCTACAAGAACCGGCGCGAGGTGATCGCAGAACATGCGCCGGGCTGCCGCAATGGCAATGCCGGTTTGCGCGATATTCTCTTCCAGTATTGCGATCCACGACGTCTCGTCGCGGCGTTCGCGTAGAAGGCGAGACCGTTCACGCAGGTAGCGTTGATACATTCCGACACGCCGGGTGTGGAGCGGATCATGCGTGGCGACGAGTCTGTCCATGAACCTGCGGCGGTGAATCGCCTGTTCGCGAAACAGGCTGTCCATCGACGGCGTAAGCCATACGATCGATAGATGGGCAGACATGTCCGCGGGACCGCGCGCCGACACACCATCAATCCGTACAACGCGACGGTCATCGTCGAATCCGGTGCCGATGCGCACCATACCATCCGGTGTCATGACCTGCGCTGAAACGGTCCATGGATTGCCTGACGCGTAAGGGCAGGGCTCCCGAATGTGCGCACCCCGCAAACCGCGCCCGGGCGCAAGCCACGATATGGCCTCAAGTATGTTGGTCTTTCCAGATCCGTTAGCGCCGGTGAGAACGACCGGACAAAATTCCGCGTCGACTGACAAACTCGTCCAGGAACGAAAGTCGTTGACTGTCAGTCTTCCCAGGGTTCCGGGACTGATCGCATCCGGCCGCTGCGCCAGTGCAATGGATGCCATGCCTATACCCGGATGGGCATAAGGACATGGAGAGAGCGCTGATCGTCTTTTGCGTTGATGACGGCGGCCTGGTTCGGGTTGGAAAGTCTGAACTCGACGCCTTCACCGTCAAGAGCCTGCAAGGCATCCAGCAGGTACTTTCCGTTGAAACCGATTTCCAGCAGCGGGCCACCCCAGTCGGTCGTGATGACTTCCTTGCCGGCACCCATGGATCCATTCACCGAGAGTGTCATCGAGCTGTTTTCTACCGACAACTTGATCGGGTACATGGGTTGCTCCGCGATGGCCATCATGCGGCTGGCAGCCTTGATGAACTCGAGCCTGTCGGCAGCAAAGATCTTGTCATTGTCGTGCGGTATGACACGGTTGTAGTCGGGAAACCTGTCATCGATGAGTTTGGATTTCAGAACGAGACTTCCGAACTTGAATCGCGCCTGCGCATCAGAAACGTCGATTTCTATATCACCCTGATAGTCCGCGATGATCTTGCGCAGGGCGACGACATTTCTCTTGGGCAGGATGGTACCCGGTACGTCTGCTGACTCCCCCGGGTCGCCGACATCAATGCGTGCCAGTCGGTGGCCGTCTGTTGCAACGGATCGCAGCAGCGTACCCTGATTCGTTCCCGCGGTATGAAAAAACAGTCCATTGAGGTTCTTGCGGTTCTCGTCAGTCGACGTGGCAAACTGCGATTTGTCGATCATGTTTCGCAGATCCTGCGCGAGGATCCTGAAGTTGTGCGGATACTCGGGCGGGTCGGAAATGACCGGAAAATCGGTCGCGGGCAGGCAGGAGAACTGGAAATCTATTGAACCGCATTTGAGCATCAGGCGGTTGGGTGAATCGGTGCCATCAAGAAGCACCTCGGAGCCGTCCGGCAGGCCCTGCCAGATCTCGTTCAGGACCAGGGCAGGGACCGTGGTGGCGCCGCCCTCCTGGATTGCGGCAGGTACGCGGTCCGTGACTTCCATGCTCATGTTTGATGCCGTGATCCGCAGTGAATCACTGAAGGCCTCGAGGCGGACGTTGTTCAGGATGGGAACGGTATTGCTTCGTTCGACGACACTCTGGGCATCAGCGAGTATCTTCTGAAGGGCCGAGCGTTCCACAACAATTTTCATGACACCGCATCCGTCGCATGAGGAGACTAAGTTGGCCAGGAATCGGCAGCACACGCTGGCGAAAACACATCGGCTCGCGCGTACAATTCTAGCAGAAAATACGGTGCTTGTACCACGGCACGTGCCTGGTGCCGATTCTCGCAAAGCGGCGCACACACCGCGTGCGCTTCCAGGTTTTGTCTGCAGGGCACGGGGTCTCTACGGAAGCCCCTTGTTTTCATGAAGCACACTTTCGTCCTTGTCGACGGTTTCAATCCTTGCAACGGCGCGTTGAAGGGTGCGCCATGGACGATGCCGAAAATTCAGGCGGTCAGCGACCGCTCCAGTTTTTCCACTTCATCCGCGAACACTTCGTTCTCGTTCATCAGCTGGGTAATTCGGCGAACGCCGTGCATGATTGTCGTGTGATCGCGTCCTCCGAACTTTCGTCCAATATCAGGCAGGCTGCGGTTGGTCAGACGTTTCACCAGGTACATCGCAACCTGGCGCGGACGGGCGATTGCGCGTTGCTTGCAGTTCGAAAGCAGGTCCGCGACCGTTATTCCGTAGTGTTCGGCAACGGCGCGCTGGATTTCCTCGACCGAGATTCTGCGATCGTTTGATCGCAACAGGTCGCGCAGGCGTTCCTTGGCGATCTCGACTGTTACCGGCCGATCGATCATCTCGATCTGCGCCACAATCCGGTTGAGGGCGCCTTCAAGCTCGCGAATGTTCGATGTGATGTTTGTGGCCACATACTGCATCACCGCGAGAGGGATATCGTCCGTGCTCAGATTGGCAACCCGGGCCTCACGGATGGCAAGCGCCAGCTTCGATTTCAGCACCTCGAGGCGCAGCTCGTAATCCGCAGCATGAATGTTCGCGACCAGGCCGCCGCCGAGGCGGGATTTCAGGCGTTCGTTCATGCTTTCGAGATCGCCGGGAGGACGATCCGCGGAGACCACGATCTGGCGATTGCGATCCATGAGTGCGTCAAACGTGTGAAAGAACTCTTCCTGGGTCGACCGTTTGTTCGCGATGAACTGGATGTCGTCAATCATGAGAACATCAACTGCGCGAAATGTCTCCTTGAACGAATCGGCCCGGTCGTTGCGCACGGCTTTCACGAACTGGACCATGAATTTCTCGGCCGACAGGTAAAGGACCTGACGCATCGGGGAGCACGCCCTGATTTCCCAGGCGATGGCGTTCATGAGATGTGTCTTTCCCAGACCGACGCCACCGTAAATGTAAAGCGGATTGAAACCGGCTGATCTGGCTTCCGAGGTGCAGACCCTGCTGGCAGCGGAACAGGCAAACTGATTTGACTGACCGACGATGAAATTCTCGAAAGTGAAGCGTGGATTGAGTCTGTTGACGAGTCGGCTCTCGTCGTCACCGGGTACGCGATTGATATAGCTGTTGTTCATGTAGCGCGCTTCCTGGCGCGCTACGACCCTGCGTTGATTTTCGCGGTTTTCCGGTTTGGAAACCTGAATCGATATCCCTTTGATATCGCTGCTCTCTCGGCACCAGAGATCCTGCAGGCGGTCACCACACCTTTCGAGCACCCATCTGCGCATGTTGTCGCCCGGAACAACCATGACGACCTCATCGCCGTTCATGCCCTTCAAGGTCAACGGTCGAAGCCATGTCCTGTAAGCATTTTCGCCCAGCTCAACGCGCAATCTTGAGCGTACGCGTTTCCATTTGGCCTCTATGTCCTTGAATGGTTGCAGTTTTTTAGGCGCCATCAATCACTCGCTCCCCCTGCCGGCAGTCTTCCAGAGACCTGCTGGCCAACTGTGTCGTTTCAGGCCCAAATACAATTCCAGAACTGGTGTGCCTTACTCGCAAGATCAGTTCTCGAACCCGTACCTGGGAAGTTTCGGGGATGGACTGATTAATTGCTGTTGGTACCGGGTGCGAACCGACTGCGAAGAGGCAGTCATTCGAAAATCGTCGGTCGACCCGGCGTGGCCCATGCATCCTGTTCTTGTTACTGGATTCTCTCGTCGTCTGTTCCCCCGTCACCCTCCAACTCTGCCGACACCGGCGGTTGATTTGTGTTCCGGGCGAACAATGCGGGCGAGGTTAATACGCAAGGCGCAGGAGATACAAACGATTGTCGATAATCGCCTTTGCAGGGGCTTGGAATGATCGGTGGATTAGCTATGGAAAACGCGCCGAGCTATCGAATCCCGGCGCGTTCAGCGATCAATATACAGAGAATGCCGTTGGGCGGATTTCCTACATCTTGAGCACCCGGCGGGCGAGACGAGAAACTTTTCGGGACGCAGTGTTCCTGTGGAGAACACCTCTTGAGGCACCGCGCATGATCTCGGATTCGGCGGCACGGAACGCAGTATCCGCAGCATCGCGGTCGCCCGACTGAATAGCCCTGTCAACTCCGTTGACGAAGGTATTGATTCGACTTTTACGGCTCCTGCAAACTGCGGAACGTCTTGCATTTTGGCGGTTTCGCTTGCGTGCCTGGGGGCTGTTTGCCATGGAGATTCGATCCGGATTTCGGGTGAAGAAAGACGCTGGCTTATAACGACGGGGGTAATTGCCGTCAATGGCAGGATACTGCGGATTCGCGGGTCATTCGTTCACATCGTGTTCTGGTTCGATGCGGCACGCGCGAATCGGTCCACGAATCGACACAGAATTTTTACCTCGACCAGACCGGGGAATCGACGGCAATCCATGCCGAAAATGACGGGTGTTCTGAAGTGGGCAGGCAGGGTCGCAAAGGCACGGAGCGCGAAACCCAGGTTGTTCTGCACAATCGGTTCAGCGCTGGCATCCGCCGCACATGAATGTCGATCGGCCGCCCTGCACGATCCTTCGGACAATTCCCGCGCACCCTTCTCGTGCGCAATTCTCGCCTTCCCGATTGTAGACCTGGAACCGGTGCTGAAAGTAACCGAGTTCACCACTGGTCAAACGGTGATCCCGCAGTGATGAACCGCCGGCATCGACAGCCTCTTGCAAAACGGTGACAAGTGCGTGAACCAGTTTGTCATGCGCGCTGGCTGTCAGATTGCATGCCAGGCGGCGTGGCGATATTCCTGCCCGAAACAGTGCTTCACTTGCATAGATGTTTCCCACGCCGCCCACCGTACGCTGATCGAGCAGGGCGTTTTTTATCGGTGTTCGGCGTTGTCTCAGTCTTTTCTCCAGGCATGTCGGCGTAAACAGCGGATCAAGCGGGTCCGCTGCAAGTGCAGCAAGAAGCGGGTGAGTCGACTCCTCGTTGCGCATGGTCAGTGTCATCAACCCGAAGCGTCTGGGATCGTTGAACAGAATCCGGTGTCCGTTCGCCATGGACAGGCAGACATGGTCGTGCCGCCCTGGCACGCGATTGCTTCCTGGCGGTTCTACCCGCACGCTTCCCGACATGCCGAGATGCCAGATGACAACCGAGTCATCGTCGAGATCGACAAGCAGATACTTCGCACGACGCCGTAACGCGTGGATAGTTCTTCTTTCCAGCCGTGCAGCGAAGTCGGCAGGAAACGGTATGCGCAGGTCTTTTCGACGCTGTTCGACCTGAATAATTCGTTGGCCGAGGAGCACGGGTTCGAGGCCGCGCCGCACGGTTTCCACTTCTGGCAGTTCAGGCATGATCGACTGTCAGCGGTGAAGATTGTTATTCACACGGGCTGACGGAGAGAGATCACCGAAACATCGATTGTGGCATGTGTCTCGTACGGTGTTGTTATCAAGATATTCATGGCGGAGAGAGAGGGATTCGAACCCTCGGTACGCAAAGCGCACAACGGTTTTCGAGACCGCCCCGTTCAACCACTCCGGCACCTCTCCAATGACATCGACCGTGAAGGATGGGTCAGCAGGGAACATACTTTGACAGTGTTTTGACAACAAGATGCCGTTCCGGTTCAGGACAGATGCATTGTGTCGACCCCCGTGTGAATGCGTGCGACTCCGGTTGACGCTCCTGGCGCAGGTGAGGTCCCTGAACCTGGACTTGACGCCGGCGTGTTTCGTCAAGGCAACAGTCGAGAAAGGAGGAGAACAGTGTACGATCGTGCGATTGGACGGTCTCGATGAGACCCGCGTGATCGTCAAGGTAAAGCCGAGTTCCGAAACAGAAGAGTGTATCGCAACGGCCTGATAACGCGCGGATCTGCTCCGAAATTCGCGCTCCGATCCACCACCCCCGGCGGAACGTGCATCACGACCATCGACCGCACCGTCATTCGTTTCCCCGGCAAAACCTCGCGTCGGAGTGAATTGAGTTCCGCGCCCGGGACATGTGCTTGACTCATGTGTATGCAGACATAACATCCTGGTCGCATTCAACAATCAGTCGGGGCTGTAGCTCAGTCGGGAGAGCGTCGCGTTCGCAATGCGAAGGTCAGGGGTTCGAATCCCCTCAGCTCCACCAGATTCGCGTATCTGATTCCTCACGAATTGATCCGCCTGGTGGACGTCTGTGGTTTCTGTTCGAGAATTTGGAACAATCCGCCGATTCCTGAATGACCGTACGGTTTGCCTTGCGCACAACACCAATGTCATGACACCCAACGTCACACATGGCGCCCTGGCGTCATTGAACAGTGCCGAACCGGGTATTCGTTGTATCAATGACGGCGTTATGCTGTTTCCGTGGTTCGAATCACATGCTTGAGAGGTCGCCATGATCCAGTCGTACCTGCGTCAACAGATTGACTGGGAACAACCCTTCACACAATATGCCAATCGTCGGCAGCGAACACGCAATGCGATGAAGGATGCGGGTCTTGATGCGCTCTATGTCACAAACCCGGCGGATCTGACCTGGCTCACCGGGTACGACATGATCTGGTATCACCTGGAAAACCTTACGGGTCTGCTTATTCTTGGCGCCGCAGACCAGACGCTGTTCTTTGATGGCAAGGGACACACCACCATCATCTCGACCACACCCGAGATCCGCGAGGTATGCTGGCTCAATCACGAGTCAGTCGAGTCTGAATGCAGCCAGATCGCCAACGCACTTGCGGATTTTGGACTCAGATCCGCGAAGATCGGAATTCAACCCTGGGGATATGCGCCCCATGGTCGGGTCTACGATACCCTGCAACAGGTTCTGGAAGACGGCGGTGCGGCAGTCGAGGATCATTCGTTTCTGATTGAGGAGCTGCGGTTCATCAAATCGCCCGCCGAAATCGCGGTCGTACGCAAGGCCGCCGGAATTGCCGACGAAGCCATGTCGGCAGCCCGCGATTCGATAGCCGAAGGGATCATGGAAACAGAACTGGAAGCCGTTATAGCAGCAACCATGATGAAATCTGGAGGCGGCTATCCCGGTATTCGCACGATGATCGGGTCAGGACCCCGCGCGGGAACGCATCACAGCCCGCCGCAACATCGGCGAATTCGCCAGGGCGAGATCGTGTTTGTGGATTTCTGCAGCTGCCTGCACAGGTATCACGTGAACATCAACCGCACCTTTTCGCTCGGTCCACCTGATCCGCGCTGGACGGGTATGATGAACACATCTGCGGCGTGCGTGGACGCGGTTGTTGATGCCTGCAAGGTTGGTGATCCGTTGTCGAAAGTCCAGGAGGTTGCAGACGCGTTTATCGATGAAGCCGGTTTGCGAAAATATGTCTGGTTTGTTGGCGGCTATTCTCTGGGCATTGCCGTGCCGCCAGACTGGTGTGGCAGTCACTGGTTGAGCCCGCGCAACAATCTCGGCGACCGCGTGATCACACCGGGTCAGGTTTTCAACCTCGAAAACCAGTTCGATGTCTGGGAAGAGTGGCCTGGTGGTTCAGGAGCAGCATACATCGAGAGTTTTCTTGTCACCGATAACGGTCTTGAAGTTCTCTCCCGATTGCCGCGCAACATCGTTGTCGTATGACATCCGGCACGCGCCATGCGGACAATGCGGGTTCAACCCGGGATGCTGCCTGCAAGGCAGGACCACTGTTGAAATCAGCAGTCACGCCTGACCGGTTTTGGTGGCATTGCGCCCTGCATGGTTACGCGAAGTCCGGACCGGGTTTCCGGCCAGTAATCCCAGACGGCAAGGTGTTGTGTCGCACGGTTGTCCCAAAGCGCCGCCGAGTGCGTACGCCACTTGAAACGACACTGAAACCTGGGATGCGAGATGTGGGCAAACAGAAACCCCAACAGCGCCGTACTTTCTGCAGGTTCCAGTTCACAGACGGACGCCGTGAAGATTTCGTTGACGTAAAGTGCCTTGCGTCCCGATTCAGGATGAACCGCAACAACAGGGTGGATTGACTCCGGGAAGGAACCGTCGCGCGTATTTTCGCGCGCCGTACCGAAGTAGCCGCCGTAATGCCGCGCACTTGTGTGAACGGCTGTCAACTCTTCAAGAAATTTCTTCATTGGCACGGACAGGGTCTCGAATGCAGCGTGAACATTCGCGAATAACGTGTCGCCGCCGAAATTCGGCACCTTTTCCATGTAGAGAAGACTGGCCGTTGGAGGTTCTGAATCACAGGTTGCGTCAGCGTGCCACTTGCTTCCACCGAAAGTGGTCGAATTCCTGTCTGTATGGACCGAAATGACTCCGTCGAAACCTTCGATATCGCCTTGTGGGTGGCGATGAAGCGGTCCGATGCGCCGACCGATAGCCTGGAGTGACGCAGGGCACAGCTGCTGGTCTCGGAAAAACAGGACCAGATGCTTTTGCAGGGCGCATTTCACGGTTTCGAGAAGACTGTCGTCATCAGGAATGGCACGTAGATCGAAGCCTTCCATCTCCGCACCAATGGTCGGCGTTACGGGTGTGATCTTGATGGAGGTTTTAGACATGAAATCACTCCTGCGCGGGTGACGGAAAACCGGTTCAGTCCTCTCCAATGCCTGATTCTACCTTGTCATGAGAACACGGTCTGAACAACACAAATCCGGCGTGGTATCCCGAGTCCATCATGGTACTGACCCGGTTCATCCGCACTGTGCACAGCACATCGGGACGCTGCCGGAATCCTGACGCAGGAACAGTGTTGCAACTGCCGACCTCCTAGCGACAGGATCTGCCAGGAACTCGATCTATTCGACACACTGGGTCGTCTGTAATTTTTTGTAAACTCACGGCGCGTACGCCGGAATTTTCTGCCGCCTCCTCTGAGAGTATGAATCATAAGTTATTGATTTATTTGTTTATCTGTTATCATGCGGTTGCTTCACGCGCCACGCACCTGACAAGAAATCGACAGGCGGCCAATGGCGCTCAGGCCAAGGCATTGTCAGTGTGGCGCTTGCAATCCTTCGACAAGCGACGGCATCGGTCCATCCAGGCAAAGGCCCGCTCCACGACCCACCGGCAGGGCAACACCGTGAAGCCCTTGGTATCCTTCGGCTTTTCCACAATCTAGAGTATTTCTGGCAGGCCCTGTTCCCGGATCTCCTTTCGAAGTTTCGGCCCCGCATAGCCACCATCGGCATACAGTTTGGAGGTCGCCGTCGCCAACAGCTGCATGATAACCTCCAGGGCACCGTCCCTGTCCTGGACGTCAGCCGGGTGAACCATCATGACAATCGGGTCGCCTTGCGCGTCCACGGCAATGTGCCGCTTGCGGCCCTTGATTCTCTTGCCCGCGTCATAGCCCGCCACTCTCCGTGGTCTTCACCGACTGGCTGTCGATCACGGCCATGCTCGGCTCCGCAGAGCGTCCCGATAAACACCGCACTCGATCCCGCAAGTGCTGCAGGACCTTGTCGACAACACACTTTCTCGCCTATGCTCACGCATGAGCCCAGCGCCGGACAACCACGAGCTCGCCCGGCACCTGGCTGTCTCGGAGGAGCGCATGATGACGGTCCAGGCCGAATACAAGACGGATATCGGACGGCTTGCCGAAGATATCGCCAAGCGCGATGCCGAAGCTGTCAAGCGCGAAACGCGGTTGATCCTGGCCGTTGTCGGAGCCGTCGCGGTAGGCGTCGCGTTCCTGAGTTTCCTGATCCGCTTGCCCGCCTAGGCCGGTTGTTGTATCCAAGATTAAACCGACCTGCAGGGGCCTGTTTACAGGATTATTTTGGACCGGATGTTTTTGAGAATCTGGCGTAGTGCGGGAAGGGTTTCCTGTTTCTTTCTAAGTAGTAGTATTGATTTGATCTTTTCGGCAGCCTGACGCGGGCCTGTTCTGCCGAGCTCCGGCATCCAGCACAGCAGCGCTGCTGCGGCGACGAAGCGGCGGATCGCGGTCAGGATCCGGAAGGTTTCGAGCTAGTCCGGT
Source organism: Alphaproteobacteria bacterium (assembly GCA_965200745.1). Classification (GTDB taxonomy): domain Bacteria; phylum Pseudomonadota; class Alphaproteobacteria; order SP197; family SP197; genus SP197. Next base: position 586,875 of record CBDAUZ010000001.1, on the reverse strand, counting down.
TCTGCCTTGATCACGGTCTCGATGCTGCCATCGCGTTCCTTGATCCCGGCATCGACGCGTTGGCCAAGGCGCCGACGCCCTCGGCGAAGCGCGCCAGAAGAGGGGCTTCTCGAAAACGCCTGGATATGGCATTGATTGTCACAGGGTTGTACAGTGGGGCATTTCCGGGGTCTTCGCGCCCCGGCCTCATTGAAGCACTTTGTCGGCCTTGGCAAGCGCCTTGTCGAACGCGATTTCCGGGGCCTTCGCGCCCCGGCCTCATTCAAGCGTAGCGGCGGGCGGCCGACACCCTAAGAGCTTGATCCGTATGTCGCGGTCGCCTCGCGCATCATGTTGATGACGTTGCTGGGATAACAGGTTCCCACCTGCGATCCCCAAATGCATTTTCAACCATAATGAACGCGGCTTTCCGTGCGACTACGCACATGAACACGCTCTGTCACCGTCGGACAAGCTTGCCGGTGCAGTGCATCTGCTGGTCCATATCGGCGTTTATTGCAACCGCAAACATGATCCGGATCTCGGAAACCACGTCATGTGACTCGGCAGGTCCGGCCAATCCCGATACTGATCCAGCGTGTGTTCAATCCGTCAGGATCTTGCCCGGGTTCATGATGTTCCTGCTGTCGAGCGCGCTCTTCAGTTGGCGCATGAGGACAAGCGCATCACCATGTTCTGCCTGAAGAAACTTCATCTTCCCCAGTCCGACGCCGTGTTCGCCCGTGCAGGTTCCATCCATCGCCAATGCACGCATCACAAGGCGATCGTTGAGACGATGTGCCTCGGCCAGTTCGTCCGGGTTGTCCCGGTCAAGAATGAACGACAGGTGAAAATTGCCGTCTCCGACATGGCCGACGAGCGGCGCCAGCAGGAAACTTTCCTCCAGGTCCTTCTTGGTTTCGACAATGCATTCGGTCAGACGGGAAATCGGAACGCAGACATCCGTTGGCCAGAGCGAGCAGCCTGTACGCAAGGCCTTTGCAGCCCACGCGGCGTCGTGTCGTGCCTGCCAGAGGCGATTCCTGTCTTCCTGACGTGTCACCCACCGGAAATTGCTGCCGCCAAGTTCACTGCAGATTTCACCCATGCGTTCAGCCTGCTCCGCGACCGAGGCATCCGTACCGTGAAACTCCAGGAACAATGTTGGCGCTACGGGATTGTCGAGGCCCGCGTACCTGTTGATTGCATCGACTTGCAGGTCGTCAAGCAGTTCGATGCGCGCCATGCCAATTCCGGACTGAATTGTGAGAATGACTGCATCGACGGCGTTTCCAATATCCGGAAAGGTAACCGTTGCCGCACTGATCGCTTCGGGGATTCCGAACAGGCGGACAGTAACCTCGGTAATGACACCAAGCGTTCCTTCCGAACCCACGAACAGGCGTGTCAGGTCGTATCCGGCAGAAGACTTGCGGGCACGCCGCGCCGTGCGAACGATACGCCCGTCGGCCGTTACAACCGTCAATGCGAGGACGGCTTCGCGCATGGTTCCGTAACGTACAGCGTTCGTTCCTGAAGCCCGGGTCGCCGCCATGCCGCCAATCGATGCGTCGGCACCGGGATCGACCGGAAAGAACAGGCCCTGGTCGCGGAGGTATTCGTTCAGCTGTTTGCGGGTGACACCGGCCTCGACTGTGGCGTCAAGATCCTCGGCATTGACATGCAGGACGCGGTTCATCCGCATCATGTTTATCGTCACGCCACCGTCAACGGCGATGACCTGACCCTCAAGCGAAGTCCCGGTCCCGAATGGTATGACCGGTGTCTGATGGCGGGCACAGATCTCGACAATCGATGCGACCTCTTCCGTTGATTCAGGAAAGACGACCGCATGTGGTGATTGCGGGTGATGCCAACTCTCGTCGTGTGCGTGTTGTTCCCGGGTCGCGTGGCCGGTCGAGAACCGGTCACCCAACAGTGCCGCAAGTTCGATCAGCGCATCGGCGTGGTCGCGCCTCGCAACTGCCTCCATTCGCCTGCCTCCTGTTGCGCATGCCTCAAATCAGGATGCTATGATGTTCGTTCAGTGCAGCATAGCAGTATTCCACGCGTCAGAGGTCTGATCATGGCAAAGCCAGTACTCATGAACGGTTTCCCTCCGGAACCGGTATCGCAGGTCACGCTGGAGAACTGGCGAACGCCACCGTTCAATCGGTGGGCGTTTCACCACGTCAACGAGATTTTGCCATGTGCGATCATCTGGCGCGGCGATGGACCAGCGACGCATCTTCCCCGTGCCTCACGCAACGTCATGGAAACGACATTCCGTGATCATCGGGACGAGCAGGTGACCGTGCGTGACTACCTTGACCGCAACCACGTCGACGGATTTTGCATCCTTCATCGCGGATCGATCGTTTCCGAGCATTACCGGAATGGATTCCAGGCACACAACCAGCATCTCCTGGCGTCGGTCTCGAAGTCGCTGACGGCCCTGATCACGGGCGTCCTGGTTGAACGCGGTCTGTTGGATCCCGATGAAGGAGTAACCCATCTGATTCCTGAACTGGAAGAATCGGCTTTCGGAGACTGCAAGCTGCAACATATTCTCGACATGACCGTGGCGAGCGATTTCGTCGAGGATTACACGGCAACCGAAGGACCCATTGTGGAGTACCGCGAGGTGACCGGCTGGAAGCCTCTGCAGGACCCGGCACACATGGGTGATCTTCGCTCCTGGCTTCCGAGCATGTGCAAGGAGGGCGAACACGGCGCGATGTTCCACTATGTCTCTCCCTGCACCGACCTGCTGGGATGGATTGTTGAGCGGGCAACGGGTCGACGCTTCGTTGATGTTGCCAGCGAATATCTCTGGCAACCACTTGGTGCGGAGCAGAACGCACTGATTACCGTGGATCGACTTGGTGCGCCGCGCACTGCAGGTGGGATATGCGTGTCGCTTCGCGACCTTGCGCGCGTTGGCCAGATGATGCTCGACAACGGTCAGATCAACGGCCGACAGGTCATCCCGGAAACGTGGGTCGCGGATACACGCTTCGGTGCCGACCGCGATGCATGGAAGGCCGGCGAGTACGCCGCGGAAAATCCGGATGGCGGTTACAGGAACAAATGGTGGATCATCGGTGATTCACACACCTGTTACACCGGCATCGGCATTCACGGTCAGTACCTCTGGATTGATCCGGTTGCAGACATGGTCATCGCCAAATTGGCGTCCGAACCACTTGCGACCGATGACAGCATCAGTCTTGATACCGCACGCTGTTTTCAGGCTATTGGTGCGGCACTGGCCGAATAACCTGTTCTGGCAGGCCGCTGAAACGGCCATTCGGGACCGCAGCAGTGTTCTGTGTCCGATCGCAGGTGTCGACGGTTTGCCACCTGGAAATTACGAAACCTTACTCTGGCGCAGACTCCATGTGAGCAGAAGGACCAGTGTGAAGAGGGTGAGTGCGCCAGCCTGGTGGAGCGCAGCAAGCCAGATTGGTACATAAGCCAGCAATGTTGCAATACCCAGTCCACCCTGAAGCAGTGCCATGACGACAACCAGTCGGACCAGGGATCGACTGAGACCTGTGAGAATTCGGGTACGCGATGCGTATGCGAGTATCGCAATAGCCGCGACGGCGAGAATCGCCAGAATGCGATGATTGAACTGGGCAGCCGCAGCGTTCTCGAACGAATTGCGCCACCAGGGCAGGTTGTTCACGTAATCCGGCGGTATGAAGTGATCACCCATGAGCGGGAATGTGTTGTAGTAGAGACCGGCATCGAGGCCGGCAACGAAAGCGCCGGAGACGACGGTGAGTGATGTCAAGGCCAGGAGGGCCCATGTCCAGGCCCGCAAACGGGCGATCCTGGTCTCGCGTGACCCGTAGGCGGGTTGATGCAGCAGACCTGCAGCAGTCCACACCAGCATGGCATGGATCAGAAACGCCAAGGCGAGATGCAGTGCCAGACGGTATGGACTGACACTCGGGCGATCGACCAGACCGCTTGCGACCATGTACCACCCGACAAAACCTTGCGCAGCACCCAGTGCCAGCAGCAGCCAGAGCCGCGGAACCAGGGGCCGCGGCACTTTCCGTCGTGCCAGAAACCAGACAAAGGGCAGAAAAAATACCAGACCGATGACTCGTCCCAGTACACGATGCGCGTATTCGAACCAGAAAATCCTCTTGAAGGATTCAAGACTCATGCCCTGATTGATTTCGCGATACTCGGGTGATTGCCTGTACTTGTCGAACGCGGCTTGCCAATCCTCAAGGGTCATCGGCGGAATCCACCCGGTCACGGGACGCCAGTCGGTCATGGAAAGACCCGATTCCGTCAGGCGTGTGACACCACCGAGCACGACGGTTGCGCAAACGAGTGCAGATACAAACAGAAGCCAGACGGCGATTTGCCGGTTGGCGCCACGATCCGTGTCGTTAGCCGAATTCAGGTGGACCATGCTGTCAGTGCGCGATCAGACACGGAAAGACAGTTCCGTGATCAGGTGGCAATGGGCGGTATCCCACGAAGCAGGGATCTTCAATCGCACGTTGCAGCATACGCTTCGGACCGGATGGGTGAAACACAGCGGGATTCGCACCTATTCTTCATCACGCATGTAGCCGCTTTCCCGAAGCGCGTCAGCCACCTCCGGCGGCATGTAGTTCTCGTCATGTTTTGCCAGGATCTCGCTGCTCACAAACGCGCCTGTTTCAGCGTTCCATCGCCCTGTTGCCACAACGCCCTGACCTTCCCGAAACAGATCCGGCAGTATGCCGGTATGGAATGCGGTCACGCTTTGCACGCCATCGGTAACGACAAACCGGATTGTGCCACCGCCCATGTCCATGACGCTCCCTTCCTGAACCAGGCCACCCAATCGAATATCGACATTCGTCGGGACACGTTCGAGCGAAAGTGTACTGGGAGAAAAGAAGTAGGTTACACGTTCCTCGAGCGCCACGAGAACCAGCGTCGTGGCCACAGCGAGGCAGCTCATGCTAATGACGAGAATGGCAATACGGCGGGATTTTCGCAGTTTTCGTGTCAAGATCGCCTGGATTTTCCGTAACGTTCGAGATCGGCCTCGCGGCGGCGTGTCTGGCGCCAGCTCACGAACAGCAGCCCCGCGAGAATGACAAAGGCAACGCCATAGGCTGGCCAGACCGTCGCTGCGTAGCCACCCATATCGAAAAACTCACTCATTGACAGGCCCATCAGGTGGTCTCGGCGGCCTGAAGCCGATGCAGGGTTTCCAGGCGTCGCATCGCCAGTTCACCGCGAATGCGAAGCAGCAGGACAACCAGAAACAGTGCCAGGAATCCGAGTGCCATGACGATCAACGGATACAGCAACGAACTGTGAATGGTCGGACCGTCCACGCGAAAGACACTCGCCGGTTGATGCAACGTGTTCCACCAGTCGACCGAGAACTTGATGATTGGCAGATTGACAATCCCGATGAGCGCCAGGATTGCGGCGGCGCGCATGCCCCGGTCTCGGTCGTCAAAGCTCCCGGCGAGGGCAATGAAACCCGCGTAGAGGAAAAACAATACGAGAACCGAGGTCAGGCGCGCATCCCAGACCCAGTACGTCCCCCACGTCGGCTTGCCCCACAGGCTGCCGGTCACCAGTGCGATTGCCGTGAAACACAACCCGATCGGTGCGGATGCACACGCAGCAATTCCTGCAAGCTGGTGCTTCCAGACAAGCAAGGACGCCGAGAGTGCGGCCATGACGGCATAGCAGAGCATTGCCATCCAGGCTGCGGGAACATGGACGTACATGACCCTCTGTGCGTCGCCCTGAAGATAGTCGGGTGGCGCGATGACAAGGCCCCAGACCAGACCACTGCCGATCAATCCGCCCGCGAGGACGGAAAGCCAGGGCAGAAGGGTCTCGGAAAGGCGGCGAAAACGCGCCGGGCTCGCCAGAATGTGAAAGTTGAATGAAAGCAAGGGATGTCAGTTCTGTACGCGTTGAAGTGAACGTCCCACTTTTCAGCTATGCAGCTTCAATTGCAAGGCGCAGTGCACTCGCGGAGCCGAACAGGCCGACCGGAACGGAAACAACGAATATTGCGCATTCTATGAGGAGATGCGGCAGTGGCGATTGCCCTGCCAGACTTGCTTCGACCGCAAGGACGCCGAAAACGAGCACGGGAAGAAAAAGCGGCAGGACCAGCAAGCCGAAAATGGCACCACCACGACGTGCACCGGTTGTCAGTGCAGCGATTGCCGCACCGAGAAGACACAACGTCGGTGTTCCAATCGCCAGTGACATGATGAGGACCGGCCAGGAAACGGGATCGAGTCCCATGAGCAGTGCCATGAGCGGACTGAGAACAACAACGGGGAGACCCCATGTCAGCCATTGTGCAACGCACTTCGCGCTGACAATCACCTCGAGCGGCAGGGCTGATAACGCCAGATACTCCAGTGTCCCGTCGTCCAGGTCGCCACGAAACAGGCTTTCCAGCGAAATGACCGCCGCAAGCAGAACGGTGATCCAGATCACGCCGGATGCAATGACTCTCAATATGCTCTCTTCGGGTCCAACCCCGATGGGAAACAGCATGATCACAAGGAAGAGAAACCCGATCGATATCGAGAAAGCACCACCCCGTCGAAATGTGATCAGACACTCCGTTCGGACAATCGACAACCAGACGGTCACGTCATGGTCCCGCAGATTGATGATGTCTGACCCGGTGCATCGTGCGGAGATTTCCGGATCATGCGTCCTGCAACACATTCCTGATGAATGGCGAGAGGCATCAGGGCCTGATTGGCGCGTCGTCGGTTCATGTACCCAGTGATATCGCGGTTGTGCAGTCGATCTTCATGTCACCATGCGCGGAGACGATGACGATCCCGTTGTTTCTTTGATTGGTCAGAATCAGGGATTGAAACAGATGGACGGACGCATCGTCGAGTGAAGCGAAGGGTTCGTCGAGTAACCAGCACACTCCTGTTCCCACCACAAGACGGGCGAGTGACAGGCGTTTCTGCTGACCCGCCGACAGCGCGGCCGCCGGTACGTCCGCGAGGAGGCGGAGATTGACGCACTCGAGTGCGTCGCACGGAGAAAGCGGACTTCGCGCAAGGCGTATCCAGAAGACGACGTTTTCGCGAACCGTCAGACCGGGTTTGATCGCATTCCTGTGCCCGCAGTAAACCACTTCCCGACGCCACGCGGATCCTGCATCGCGGACATCGTTCCCGTGCCAGGAGACCGTACCGGCCGCACAAGGGAGAAGACCGGCGATTGCACGCAAGAGGCTCGTCTTGCCGCTGCCGTTCGGACCTGACACGCCGACCGCCCCACCGGGCGCAGCACCGAATGATATGTCCCGAAACACCGTGCGACCGTTGCGGGTGCAGGTGAGTCCGGAAACAGCAAGGGCGTGTCCTGATTGCGGATATGTCATGGCGGGTATTTTACACGTGCGCCGTACCGAGATGGAATGAACCGTGTGGTGCGTGGTATTGTGCGACGCAAATCTGGAGTGACCGACGATGTTTCAGGGATGGACCAAGGCGGTGGATCTCGCAACGCTCAGGCAGAATGGGCGAACCGTTTTTCGAATTGACGGTAGACAGATAGCGATTTTCGATACGCCGCGCGGAATTCTTGCATGCAACAACCGATGCCCGCACGAGGGGTATCCGTTGCGCGAAGGAACACTTGACGAAAACTGCCTGCTGACGTGCAACTGGCACAACTGGAAATTCGATCTTGAAACAGGAGAAAATCAGCGTGACGGCGACCGGCTCCGGATCTTTCCCGTCGAGGTTCGCGATGACGCTGTGTGGGTCGAAATCATCGACCCACCCGTGAATGAACAGCTCGGCGGTGCACTCGAAGGCCTGAAGACCGGTTTCGACGATCACGATTACGAACGCCTGTCCCGCGAGATTGCCCGGGTCATGCGTCTCGGTGTTGATCCGATGACTACCGTTCGCGAAGCGATTCACTGGTCGCACGACCGGATGGAATTCGGGTGGACACACGCCTACGCCGGAACCGCCGACTGGCTTCACCTGCACGACATGCAGGACGGCAACCCGGAAAACCAGCTGATCTGCCTGCTTGAATCGATCGGGCACATGGCGGACGACACGCTGCGCGAGCAGAAATACCCCTACGCCGAGGGGGCCGAGGCGTGGGATCCGCAGGCCTTCGATCACGCAATGGAAATCGAGGATGAGGCGAAGGCGATTCGGCTGACGCGGGGAGCGCTGGCTGCCGGCGATGCCTGGCAGAAAATGGAACCGGCACTCGCGCGTGCGGCGCTGGCGCATTACGCGGATTTCGGGCATTCGGCGATTTACGTGACAAAGGCGGGTGAATTGATCAAAAGACTGGGAGAGGAGATCGCGGAACCTGTTCTCCTGTCGCTGGTGCGAAGTCTCGTTTCGGCGTTCCGTGAAGATCTGATTCCGGAATTCAGGGCCTACGGCGATGCGAAGGAGAATTTCGGCGTCAAACCCAACGGTGCAGCGCCCTCCGCCGCCGCATTCCTGAATCTCGATGCAAACAAGGCGCTCGATCTCGTTTCGCAGCACGGTTCGGCACCGTCCGTTGATCTGTTCCGCAGTCTGCTCCATGCCAACGCAATGAACATGCTTGCGTTTGATCTTCACCATCTCGATGACATCGATCAACCCTACGGCAGCGACTTTGGCTGGCTGGACCTGACGCATGGGCTGACGTTTGCCGACGCGGTCCTGGCGATCTGTCGGCGTTATCCGGAACTGTGGCCAGCGGGTCTTCTGCAGATGGCGTGTTTTTCCGGTCGCAACATCGGACACCAGGATTCGGCGTTCGAACCCGAAGACTGGATGGTCGAGGATACGACGTCGTTCTTCGCAGGTGTTGACGAGAAACTGATGGATCACGGTTTTGACGAGTACATCGTGTCGGTTCATCTGGTGAAGACGGCGTTTGCGGTCCGCAAGCTTGCCGCGGCGCCTGAAACGGGTTCGGCGGGCCGAATCGCCGTTGCCGCACTGAACCGGCTTCTCAACTCGCCTGTTCGCAGGAAGATGACACGGCGCACTGCGCGTCAGGCCATGCGGTTTGTCGCCGTCGATATTTGAGTAAAGGGCACGCAACGGACGGAATGTGGTGATTGTGCAGGCAGGGACCGAACAATTGATTGACTGTTCAGTCAGTTCACAGCACGTATAGCTTTAACGCGTCATGTGGTCGGCTGGTTCACGGGCGATCCCGTTCGAGCGCAACCGGAAGACTGAAGTCAATTAGGGAGGTAATGGAGCATGGATGTAAGGGAAACGATCAAGCGTCTGAAAAACGGGGACCTGTCGCGGCGCGACTTCAACAAGGCGTTGGCGGCAACAGGTATCGCAACAGTGACCATGCCTGTGGTCTCGTCGAGAGCGGATGAAGATCAGGCGATTTACTACACCTGGTCGGGATATGACATTCCGGAAGTTTTTCCGGCGTATGTCGAAAAGCATGGTGTCATGCCGGAACTGCCGATTTTCGGGGATATCGAGGAGGCATTCCAGAAGGTTCGCACCGGTTACACCGTTGATATCATGCATCCGTGCAGCAGCAACGTGGTTCGCTTCCGTGATGCCGGTGTCATTCAGGCGATAGACACCGCGCTGATGCCGAACTGGAACGATGTGATTCCCTCGCTGCAATCGTTGAACGGGACAGTGTTCGAGGAAGGAAACTTCTTCGTTCCGTTTGACTGGGGTCAGACCTCGATCACCTATCGCACCGATCTTGTCGATCTCGAGGGCGAGGAGGAATCCTGGGGAATCTTGTGGGACGAGCGTTACGCCGGACGCCTGGCAATCATCGATGCAGCTGAAGATTCGTGGTGGTGTGCTGCGATTTACGCTGGCGTCGATACGGACAATCTGACCGATGATGATCTGAAAATCGTATTCGATCTCATGATGGAACAGCAGCCGCTGCTGCTTTATCGTCAAAGCGACATGACAACCGTGGAACAGTCGCTGGCTTCGGGTGAACTCGTGGCCGCCATGACATGGAACAGTACGCCCCTGACACTGCACAGTGAAGGTGTTCCCGTCAGGTTCGCCAATCCCAAGGAAGGCGCATTAACCTGGGTCTGCGGCATGGTGTTGACATCGAATGCGCCGAATTACGAAAAGGCGCATGACCTCCTCGATGCATTGATCGCCCCCGAAGTCGGAAAGTTCCTGATTGAGGAATACGGTTACGGGCATGCCAGTGCATCCGCATTCGATCTTGTCAGCCAGGAACAACTCGCCGCGCGGGGTCTGTCGAAAAATCCGGATGATGTGTTGGGCGCCGGTGTGTTCATCGAGTCAGTCCCGGTGGACATCGAACAGAAGATCAATCGCGACTGGGCTGAACTGATAGCCCTGGGTTGATTCCCTCAGTCTGCAGTGTCTTGTGCCGATCCGGGCGGCTCCCGGATCGGCCCATGTACCGGGGGTTCAATGGACGCCTGAAAACGCCAATGACATGGCAGGGTGTAACGCCCGAACACAATTTCCCCTTTTGATTCGCGGATGGATGAAAGCAAAGAAGGTACAAAACGGGCGGACGGCCTCGCGTGCGGTGCGCCGCAGACAGCTGATCGACGCTGCAATTGACTCGATCTCGAAACGCGGGTTCTCCGGGACGACGCTGGCGACGGTGACGCAGACCGCCAATCTCTCCCACGGCGTGGTGAACTTTCATTTCGAAAGCAAGGAGAGCCTCTATCTGGAAACTCTCGGCCATCTGGTCGAGGAACACTACGCATGTTGGCGAGAGGCTCTTGACAGTGCCGGTGCGGCGCCGGCGTTGCAACTTGCGGCAATACTCAACGCGGATTTCGACAGCAAGATCTGTGAACCCAAGAAGCTCGCGGTCTGGTTCGCGTTCTGGGGACAGGCCCGCCAGCGTCCGGCGTACCTCGACGTTCATCACCGGCACGACGACGAACGCGGTGCGGAGATCCTGCGATTATGCAGGGAACTTGTCGCTGATGGACCGTATCCGGAACACGATGCGACCGCACTCACACGAACGATCGAGGCACTCGTTGACGGATTGTGGCTGAATCTGTTGTTGTATCCGAAGGCGATGAGTCGCGAACAGGCGTGTGCTGACTGCTTCCGGTATCTGGAAACGGTCTTTCCCCACCACTTTCCGATCCCCGGGATGCGAACCGTACAAATGGAGATATCCACGCATGACAAGCAGTAACGGAACCAATGAGACCGGGAAACAGGTCGCCGAGACGTGGTTCTCCGTGGAAGCGTGTGCGAACGATGTGCTTCGATTCCGTGAGCATCACGTCGATCCGTATGCAGCAGGTGATTTCTGGCTCCTGAGAGGTCGTGAGCGTGCACTGCTCGTCGATACCGGATGCGGAATTGTATCCCCCGTACCGCTCGTCAACGCCATTGCCGGAGCACCGGTTACGGCGGTTGCACTGAACTGCTACTACGATCACGCCGGTGGCTGGTCGGGATTTGACTCCCGACTGTGTCATGCCCGAGACGCACCCTACCTGCTTGATACCCGGGTTGAGGCGGAAACGATTTCCGTCTACCTCAACGAGGAAACGCTGTGGTCGCTGCCCTGGGAGGGGTTTGATCTGAAGGATTACAGGTTGATTCCTGCCGAACCGACACAGCTGGTTGACGACGGCGACATCATTGATCTCGGCGATCGCCATCTTGAGGTTCTCTTCGCGCCCGGGCGTGAACCAGGTGGTATCATCCTCTGGGAGGAAGCCACCGGAAGCCTCTTTACAAGTGATATGCTCTACGACGGTCGACATGGACCTGCGTGGCCGCCGCCAAGTCCCGATGCCTATGTGAATAGCCTGGAGAGAATGCGCAGCTTGCCCGTGACGTGTGTCTATCCGGGTCATTACGGGATCTTCGGACGGGAACGCATGCGCGGACTCATCGACGAACAGCTGAATTCGCTTCATTGAATGCGTGCCAGGCGGCGACGGTTGTACCGGTTGCAGTCTGATGACTGTGGCGTCTGACAGCGCGGGCGCATACGAGAGCACGACGGAGCCTGTTGCTATAGTCAGATGAAGGTTGTTCATTCCAACAGGCTGGAGTGCCTCGCCGAAGCGCTCGCAGACTCGATTCGAAGCGAACCGGCCGGCGCGTTTGCCCGTGAGCATATTGTTGTTCCCAGCGTCAATCTGGAGAACTGGCTGAAACTGGAACTCTGCACGCGCCTCGGCATCGCCGCCAACCTGCAATTCGAACAGCCCGCCAAGTTCATCTGGAAGCTCATGCGCAGGGCGGCCAGCACCATACCGGAGAACCGTCACTATACACCGGCCAGCATGCGCTGGCGGATTTACGAGATGCTTCCCGGGCTTGTTGAAGAACCTGTCGGGGCGCCGCTACGCAGCTACTACGAAGCCGCGGACAAGGGCGCACTCTTTCAACTAGCGGACAGGATCGCGCACGTGCTGGAGCGATACGTTTCGTTTCGTCCGGACTGGATTGAAGATTGGGAACAACACAAGTTTCCCACCGATGAAACCCTTCGTTGGCAGGCCGTCCTCTGGGCGAGGCTGGTGCGCGATGATTCACAACCCGGTCATTGGGTCAGCGCCAGCAAGGTCTATCGCGAAGCGATGGCTGATGCAGCCAGACCGCAGGGTTGGCCGGAAAGGGTGAGTTTCTTTGCAGTCGCGCATTTCACACCCCTCTATCTCGATATTCTCACGGCGGCGGGATCGAAAATTGCCGTCAACATGTACATGCACAATCCCTGTCGGGAGTACTGGGGCGATATCTATACGGAACGCGAAATTCGGCGAAGAGTCGGTGAGGAGCCAAAACCCGATCTGCACCATGCGGAAGGAAATGAACTTCTTGCCGGTTGGGGCAGATTTGGACGCGACAGCTTCGACTCGCTGATTGAACGCGAGAGTCGGGGGATGGACGGTGTATTCGTGGAGCCCGAAGGCGAAAGCAGACTGGCCCATGTGCAGCGCGACATCCTGGATCTGAAGCTCGGCCGGTCGATCGATCATTCGGCCCGGCCTGCGGTACCGCCGGATGATTCAATTCAGGTTCATGTGTGTCATTCCGTGACACGAGAGGTCGAAGTGCTGCACGACAGGCTTCTTGCACTTCTCGAAGACGATCCTGATCTTGTACCGTCCGACATCCTGATCTTGACCACGGATCCCTATTTGTACGGTCCTGCCATCGACGCGGTGTTCGATGCAGCGGCGCAGATCCCCGTGTCGGTTTCGCGTACGAGTGATGTTGTCTCGTCGACATTGCGTGCATTTGCGGACCTGCTTGCCCTGCCGCTTTCCCGTTACGGTGCGGAAGCGGTCCTGCGTCCCCTTGAATCCGCTGTGTTCCGGCAGCGGTACGGCATGAACGAGACTGATCTGGCCACGGCACGGCAGTGGGTTCACGAGGCCGGAATACGCTGGGGTGTCGATGCCGGGCATCGAGCGGAAGAAAACCTCGAAGCGAAGCCTCACCTGACCTGGAAATGGGGTCTGCAGCGATTGCTAATGGGATACGCGACGGGAACGGAGTCAAACCTGTTTGCCGGGGTTGCACCTGTCGTCAGTTACGGTGTTGCCGGCTTCGATCCGGACACCGAATTGATATCCCTGATGGGGCGTTTCATGACGTATTGCGAGCGTGTATTCGCGCTGCGAACCTGGGCAGAGGAGGAACGCCCTGCTGCAGAGTGGATTTCGGCTCTCAGGAAGACATACGAGGACTTTGTCTGGGAAGGCGAGCAGGTTGTTCCGGACGACATTCGCAAGGGAATCAATGCCCTCGATCGGTTGATTGAAGAACTGGCGGCCGAGACGAATGAGGTAACGGGGTCGTTGCCCTACACGGCCATTCTTGACGCTGTCGTTGGCAAGATCGAAACGAGAAACCCGCTTGCACCCCGTCTGGCCGACCGCGCTGTCGCGGCAAGACTGCGCGCGGGTGAGGTTTATCCTGCGAGAGTGTTGTGTGTCGTGGGCATGGATGTCGGCGCGTTTCCACGAAAACCCACGGCGCCAATGTTTGATCGTGTTGCGCACGGGGAAGGCGCGCGTCGCGGTGATCAGGATCAGCGCAGTGAAGACCGATTCGCGTTTCTTGAAGCCCTGCTGGGAGCGCGACGTTCGTTCATCGTGACCTACATTGGCCGCTCCCAGTCCAACAATGAACTGCAAACACCGTCCATTCCGCTCAAGGAATTCGTCGCATATCTGGAATCCAGATTTGATGACGATGAATCAGTTGTTGAACACCCGCTTCAGCCCTTCAATCCCGCGTACTTCGGGGAGACGTCGCAGAAGCTCTTCAGCTATGCCTCAAGCATGCGCATTGCAGCGGAAAATCTCGTCGGTCGGCCTTTGCGTGCTGAAAACAGGTACCGGTTCCGGACAGAGGTTCCAACCGAGGTATCTCAACAATTGTCTGTTGCCGAGTTGCGCCGGTTTTTCCGGAACCCCGCGAAGGCCTTCCTGCGCGCCGCGACAGGTTCCAGAATCGCGATCGACAGAAAGTCGATCAGCGACGAGGATATCCTGATCCTCAGTGGCCTGGAACGCTACAACCTCTTTGATTACGCGATGTCACGTCAGCTCGAAGGGGTCGGCGAACAGACGTTGCGACAGCTGCTTCAGGAGCGCGGCATATTGCCATGGGGGCTTGAAGGCAGGGACGTCCTCGACGCTGTTGTGCGAACAACACAGGAGATCAGGAAGGACCGCGACAATCATCTGGGGGGCGAGAGTGCACCGGTCTATGTCGATGTGACCATCGCTGGTATCCGTCTGATCGGGAAGATCGAGGATTACTCGACGACCAACGGAGCGTTTCTCTGGCGAGCTGGAAGAAAGCGTGCGCAGGAAGAGATCGATATGACATTGCTGCGGCTCCTTCTGGCAGCGTGCGGGAAACCCAGCGACGCCGTTACGTATCTGTTTATCGAACCGAAAGACGGCACAGTCAAACCCATCACACAGGATAAACGCCTGGAGAATCCGTCAGGTGAATTGTTGAAGTGGATCGAGATGTGGAAGGCCGGGCAGAGACAATTACTGCCGTTCGCACCAAGGTCCTCAATCAGGTTGCGGGACACTCTTAAAAAGGACGGTTGGGACAATTTCGACATGGACCGTCTGCGTGAAGCAATGTTGTCGGTTCGCGAAACCTGGATGGAGGAAGGATACAGGAACCATCCGGAAATTCATGACGCCAGCTTCGCACTGACACTGGAAGACCTCGACCCGCTTCAACTGAAGGATCCCGTCACGCAGGAGTTCATTGAAGTCGTTTTCAAACTTCTGTTGCCGGATGCGCAAGGACGTCCGCTGCTGAAAAGGATCGAGGCATGGCGAAGCGGGGTTGCAGACGAATGTCCGGCGCAATGAACACCGGTCAAACGGCAACCCCGTTGAATTGTCCGTTGGATGAACCGGGCAATGTGCTGATCGAAGCCGCTGCAGGAACCGGCAAGACCTACGCAATCACGACGCTGCTGGTTCGCCTGGTGGTCGAGGAGGAACTGGATCTGAACCGGATCCTGATTGTGACATTCACCAAGGCAGCGACGCGCGAACTGCGCGAACGGGTGCACGGATTGCTGCGCGATGTTCAGCAACTCCTGCAGGCGAACATGACGTCGGGCGAAAGTGTACCGGCGCGTGAGGATATGTCGCAGGCCCGCGGTATCTGCCGGGAATGGCAGTCTCGCACGGACTTCGATGAAGACAGGGCTCGCGGGCGGATCACGGCGGCATTGAGAGACTTCGACCGGGCAAACATCGAGACGATACACGGATTCTGCCGTCGGGTGCTGGAAGAGTATGCATTTGAGGCCCGCGCACCGTTTGCGATGCAGCTCGTCGCCGATCGCGAACCGGAAGAGAATCAGGTGATCGCCAATACCTGGAAACGGCTTTGTGCAACGCGTGATGAGGAGCTCGTCAAGTTCGCCATCGAGAATGAGTTCGGGTTCGCCAAGGCACGTGAATGGTTGCGCAACTG
Organism: Alphaproteobacteria bacterium; assembly: GCA_965200745.1. GTDB lineage: Bacteria > Pseudomonadota > Alphaproteobacteria > SP197 > SP197 > SP197. Next base: position 570,910 of record CBDAUZ010000001.1, on the reverse strand, counting down.
GAAAAGCAGGCCGGACATGAAAGTGACCGGCGTCGACAGTCATTCCGGCGATTATCGGACATTCCTGAATGACCGAAACGCGTGCCTCGATCGTGCACGGGATCTGTGGATTTCTGATGGCAGTGCGTTGGCAGACTTTGTCATTTACGACGAAGGCCTGAACAGGAACAGATACCGCCGCGCCACTGCCAAAACCGACATGTCCAGTCTCGACGCTGCCTATAGCGAAGGGAAGTTCGACAAGAAATTCTTTGAACTGGTTGAAAAATACGGTCTGGCGAAAATCACTGCAGGCATGAAGAAGGGGTACGCGGTACCGACGTACCGTATTCTCGAGTCCCATGACGACCTGAGTGAAGCGTACCAGGCCTTTCAAGTCGCCTCAGAAAACCAGCTGCGCAAGATGAAAGTCGAGTTTCGGGAAACATACTTCAACGAAATGCACCGGCGTTCGTTGAGAGATCGGGTCCTCGGCTTTGATGATATCCTGCTCGAACTGAGACGATCGCTGAGTGATCGGTCAGGAGCCAGACTGGCCCATCGGCTGCGGTCGCGATTTCCCGTGGCGCTTATCGATGAGTTTCAGGATACCGACCCCGTTCAGGCCGAAATCTTCAAATTGATTTACGAGTCAGCCGACAGTTCCGAGGTGTCAGGCCGACTGTTCATGGTGGGTGACCCGAAACAATCAATCTATCAGTTCAGGGGAGCGGATGTTTACGCCTACGTCGCGGCGGCACGGTCAGCGAAGTCGAGACTGATCCTCGACACAAACTGGCGTTCGGTTCCTGGTCTGGTCAACGCAGTCAACAGCATGTTCTCCATACAGATGCCGTTCTGGGAACCGCGCGAAATCGGCTACACACGTGTGAACGCCGGAAAACCGGCAGGAAATCCGTTGGTGATACGTGGCGATGACGGTGTGCCCATGCGCATTCAGCTCGTCGGATCGTCCGGCCAACCTGACCGTCAAACCGACGACGGTGCCACAAGTGAAGAACCTGAGTCGCAGGATGACATCGTTGCATCGGGTGACAGAAGCACCGGTAGCGGATCAATACGCGAAAAGTTCAAGACCGTGAGCGCTGCACGCTCCGCAGTCGTCAAGACTGTCGCGGCAGAGATCGCCCATCTCCTTCATCTGTCCCAGTCCGGAGAGGCAACAATCACGGAAGAGGAACAAAGGCCCGTTCGGGGTTCTGATGTTGCCATACTCGTCCGAAGTCATGATCAGGCAAAGAAGATGGCCTCCGCATTGAAGGACGTCGGGATCGACTGTGTTCTGCCCTCCGAAGCCAGCGTGTTTGCAACCAGGGAGGCGCAACAACTCGAGAGATTTCTCTGGGCACTGGTCCAGCGTGTCGATGACGAAACGCTCAGAGGTGCATTGACGGCGGACATGTTCGGATTCACGGCACGCGAAATGGCCGAATTCTGTCAGTACGGCGAGGCTTGGGAGGAACAGCAGCGGCGCATTGCGGTATGGAAAAAGCTGTGGGCGAACAGGGGCATCGCGGCAATGATGCGCAAGATCCTCGTCGCCGAGAACGGCAGCGTGATTCTCCTGAGCTACGCAGGCGGGACTCGTCGCCTGACAAACGTTCGTCACCTGGTGGATCTTCTGCAACAGGCGGAAACCGAAAATCGACTCACGCCCTACGAACTGGCGACGTGGATGAGCGGCCGCTGCGAAAACCCGAAGTCTGTCAATTCGGAAGAACAGCTCCGGCTGGACAACGACGATGAACTGGTGCGGATCCTGACGATGCACGGGTGCAAGGGACTGGAGTTCCCGATCGTGTTCTGTCCGTTTGTATGGGACATGCACGCGCAAAATGCCGACAATTCAAACAGCCGGGAGATTTCATACCACAAGGAAACAGATGAAAGGTACGAAGAGGTTCTCGATCTCGATCCGACGAGAGATACACGAAGAATTGCGTTACGTGAGAGGTTCTCCGAACAGTTGCGATTGTTCTATGTCGCCGTCACGCGGGCGAGGTACAGGTGTATCCTGACCGCATGCCTTCATGGCTACCTCACGAAATCGCCGTTGGCATGGTTTGTTCATCCCGAGGGTTTTGGCCAGAGTCTGCCGACCAAGACAGATGACGCGCTACTGGCAAGTTTTCCCGACCAGCTGCATGCGTTCGTGAATCGGCATCCGGAACTGTTCGTTGCGGAATCTGCCCGACCATCTGGCATGACCTACCGTGGTCAGGACACGGTGTCGTCAGCCGTTGAACTGACGGCGCGATCGTTCGAGACGACGTTGCGTACTGACCGCCGCATGGTCAGCTTTTCCTCCCTTACCCGTGGTACATGGCAGCATGCGGTCACGCCGGTCGTTGACGACGATGATGACGCACACGACGTCGAACAAACCGAACAGGTGCCGGTCGAGCAGGCCGAGGATGATCGCGACGTATTCGAGACAAACTTTCGCGGTTCGGCTGCAGGCAGTTGCGTGCACAGCATTCTGGAGAAACTCGACACGGACGAAGGCGGGCCTGCTGACTTGCAGAGCATCTGCATCGAGAGCCTGCGAGATTACGGATTTGCAACCGAGTATGCCGACGCCGTCAGTTTCATGGTTGACCAGACCCGCAGGGTACCCCTGAAATCCATCAGTGGCGGCACATTTTCCCTGGCGGGTCCGCATCGTCGAATTGCGGAACTCGAGTTTCATTTCCCGATGAGGGGTGTGCGTCTGGACGAGATTGCGGACTGCCTTGTTGAATTCGGATACACGGAAGCGCGCGACAAGCTTCAACTGAATGACATGATCAACGGTTTTCTCAAGGGTTACATCGATCTGATCATCGAACACGACGAGAGATGGTATGTACTCGATTACAAGTCGAACTGGCTCGGCCCCAGGCTCAGCGACTACGCGCCGGACGCCATTGCCGATTCCATACGATCGAGCGGTTATGCCCTGCAGTACCTGATCTATCTCGTGGCATTGCATCGTCACCTTGGATTGCACGTCAAGGACTACGACTATGAACGTCACATGGGTGGTGCGATATACCTCTATTTACGCGGCATTCGGGTGGAGACGGGCATGTCCTATGGCGTTCACTTCGACAGACCGGATGCGCAATGCATCGATGCACTGGATTCCCTGTTTCGTGGAGACCATGCATGACGCACCGGGATTCCCTAGAGCAACTGAAGGAAAAGCAGGTTATTGGTGAGATTGATCTGCATTTCGCGTCGGCCATCGCCGATCTCGATCCCGATTGTGCTCTGGCGCCATACGCAGCCGCACTGGTGAGTTCGATCACGCGCGACGGTGACAGCTGCCTTGATCCGCGAAATGCGGGGCTTCGGCAGCGTTACGCCGAGAGCAAGGTTGATCTGCCGGAACCGGACGCCTGGATTTCGCAACTGCGCACCAGTCCGCTGATCGGTTCACCCGATACCGAGACACGGACACCGCTGATGCTCGACAACAGCGGCAGGTTGTATCTTTACCGTTTCTGGAAGTCTCAAAAGGTTATTGCTGACCGCATACGCGAACTCCTGAACTCTCCCGTGCGCTCCCGCGCGAATACAAGGGACATGTTCGAACAAATCGCGCCGGACCAGCACGAAAAGGCACTGCAGGCAGCAGAAGCAGCCGCGATGAACCGATTCTGCGTCATCTCGGGAGGCCCGGGTACGGGAAAGACGACGCTTGTTGCATCGATCGTGATGCTGCTGGTTGAACTGGAACTCGTCGACCATCGGCGTATCGTGTTTGTCGCGCCGACGGGAAAGGCCGCTTCAAGATTGCAGGAATCGCTGGCCCTTCGTTTCCGGAATCTGCGGCACGCCGGTACGAATCAGCCGATTGCACAGGTGCGAACAGTACATCGCTGGCTTATCGAGGATCGCAGTTCGGTGAAGCCACCCCAACTGCTTGTCATTGACGAATGTTCCATGGTCGATCTGTCGCTCATGGCACGCGTGATGCAGGCAATTGGCCCGGATACCCGGATCATTCTACTCGGCGACGCTTCGCAACTGGCATCGGTCCTTCCCGGATCGGTTTTCGGAGATTTGTGCCAGTCTGCGAGCGATCCTGATTCACCATTGCGCGACTGTGTCGTGGAACTCACGAAAAACTGGCGATTTCCGGAAACAAGCCAGATCGGGAAACTCGCCACATCCATACGGAACGGCGACGAAGACGCGGTGCTATCGCTGCTTCATGCGGCGGACGGTGACATGATCGAATGGAATCGCATGCCAGATGACACTGCAATCAGAAACCTTGCGCAACAGACAGCACGAAAACACTTCATTCCGCTGGTGCGAGAGTTGAAGGACAGGAAGAGTGTGGACAGTTCTGCATTCGGTCCGCTCCGGGTTCTCTGTGGTCACCGGCGGGGTCGCTTCGGTTCCGATTATTTCAACAGCGTCGTGGAGAGGGAACTGCAGGACGAACACATTGCGCACCAAACAGGTGAACTCTACCCTGGACGACTTCTCATTGTCTCACGCAATGACCGGCGCAGCGGATTGTCCAACGGCGATACCGGGATTGTCCTGCGTGGCGGTGGCGGCCTGCGTATCTGGTTTCCCGAACTGCACGATGATGATGGGTCCACACGCGTGGTGGCCGAAAGCCGACTACCCAGCCACGAGAGTTATTACGCCTTGACGATCCATCGATCGCAGGGTTCCGAGTACGACGAGATTGTGGTCATCCCCGGTCCCGCGGATTCCTCGGTACTGTCTCGCGAAGTGCTTTACACGGCCATGACGCGCGCAAGGAAACGCATTGTCGTCCATGCCGGGGAAGAGGCCTTGCGATTGTGCATTCGACGGCGCACATCAAGGTCTTCAGGTCTCAAGGACATGCTGGCGGGAAGATCCTGACCTGCATCGTCGACGAATTTGCGCAACCTTACCCGGTTGCGTATCCGGGATTGCCGGTCGGACAGGGCACAGGTTGAAGTCACGATGATCCACTTTGTCCACGAAAAACATGTTGAGTACGCAGTGGCGCAATCGTTCACGCCGGGGCTGCGCCGCATCGTTGCAAGAAATCCATCAGGCTTTACCTACCACGGAACCGGGACCTGGATCGTGGGACACGGGAACATTGCCGTGATTGATGCCGGTCCGGCAGACGAACGCCACGTCGAGGCCATCCTACAGGCGACGCGGGGCGAGACGATCACGCATCAGTTCGTGACTCACACGCACATGGACCATTCACCCGCAGCGGCCATGATCAGGAGAGAGACCGGCGCTCGGATCTGGGCCTCGGGACTGCGCACACATGCCGCCGATGAAGACCATGCATTCGAGGAAGGGTTCGACTCGTGTTTCAGGGCCGATCACACAGTGGAACACGGCGAAATCATCGAGGGCGACAACTGGACGATCGAGGCTGTTGCAACGCCGGGTCATACATCAAACCATATCTGTTACGCCTACCTTGAGGAGAACACCCTGTTCTCCGGCGATCATGTCATGGGTTGGTCAACAACGGTCATCGCACCGCCGGACGGAAACCTCGGCGATTACATGAAGAGCCTGAATGTTCTCCTCACACGCGATGACAGGATCTATCGTCCGACGCATGGACCTGCGATTACTGATCCCGGGAATTTTGTCAGGGCACTCATCGACCACCGGATGATGCGGGACCGGCAGATTCTGGAATGCGTGGACGGCGGGATCCGCACCATCGGGTCGATGGTCGAACATATGTACGCGGGTCTGCCATTGTCATTGCGGCCCGCTGCCGGGTGTTCCGTCCTTGCGCACATCATCCGGCATGTCGAGGAAGGGCGCCTGAATTGCGAAGGTCCGCCCGATCTCACAAAAGAATACTGGCGCTGAAGTCGGATCGTGTGACATGTGGTGCCTTGTCGCATTGGAGCGGCCCGTCTGCTGCTCCGATACCGTCTGTGCCGAGATCAGGCGTACAGGTATCTACGGCTTCTGATAGAGTGAATTCATGCGAACAGCTTGCGTTGTACTTCTTGTATTTTCGTTCCTCGCGCTTCCGCAGCCGACCCTTGCAAACCTCGAGGGTGACGAGCGGCAGCGTACCATCGAGGCCGTCGAGCGGTATCTCAACGCGATCACGACTCTCGATGCGACGTTTGATCAGATCAATCCGGACGAGACAGTCAATACCGGCAGGTTCCTGATCAAGCGACCCCATTTTGCACGCCTGTCCTATGACCATTCCGACACGCTGTTCATCTCGCGTGGACAACGGTTCATGTTCCGTGACGGCGAGACAATGGAAATCATGGAGGGGAGCATTTCCGATACGCCGGTGCATGTTCTCATGCGCCCGGACGTGAAACTTGACGAAGACGTCTACGCAATTGAAGTGCAGCGGCAGAACGATGAGATCATCATGGTACTGATGGACATCGAAAACCCGGGAGCCGGTGCATTCGCACTCGTCCTGAAGGAGGATCCGGTCAGGCTTACCCGCTGGATCGTCAAGGATGCACAAGGGTTGATCACGCGTGTCACGCTGACGCGTGTCGAGACCGGAGTCGAGATCGACGACGAACTGTTCGTGATCGACAAGGACGGGCGACTTTCGTCACCTTGAAGTGATCAACTGTGACCTACCCCGGTACAGAGTGCCGTGCGGCGTCTACCAGATCGAGCCAGCGTGCGGAAATATTCGCACAAAACTCGAGTGAACCGGCTTCGTGGCGTTCAAAGTCGTTTTTCCAGTTCGCGTGATAGGTCGGATCAGCCTGGAACAAATGATCATGCAGTTCCGCGTACCATTCGTTCCAGAGTGTGATCGAACATTCGAAGTGGCATTGAAATCCGTAACTTCGACCGACACGAAAGACCTGGTTCCGGCATGAAGTGCCGGTCATCAACAATTCGGAATCTGCAGGCAGATCGAATGTATCCTCGTGAAACTGCATGATCCTGACGGATCCCTGATCTTCGAATAACGGATCATCGTTTGCGGCCGGTGTCGGTTCGATTTCGATAAATCCGATCTCCGTCCAGCCCTGTTTGTGGACACGCGCACCAAGTGCGCGCGCCAGCAACTGGCCGCCCAGGCAAACGCCGAGTACCGGTTTGGCAGACTCATGGAACCGCCGGACAAGGTCAACCGCCGATGCAAGGTAGGGGTGGTTTTCATCATCCTCGGCGTACTGCGGGCCGCCCAGCAAGACCAGGCCGTCATGCGCGTCGAACAGACTGCGCGCACAACCACCCGCGTGATCAACCCTGACGTTCGTGTTTGTCACACCCCGTTCGGAAAACGTCTTGTGAATCTGGCCGAGATGGCAACCGGGCCAGAATTGCAGTGTCAGAATACGGGGGCCATCGACGTCCGGATTGGCCGAAAGGGGGCGTTCAGAGTCAGCCATGCGTTCAGCGCATATCTCGGTTTCGCACATGGATATTGTACCTCGGGGATGCCTATACCAAATTTCAACGTAGTCGGGGACGGTGACACCTCCTCCCTCGAAATGGTTTCGGATCCTCTTCGAACGTGCGAAAGCACGCCTGTCCGTACCGCAGCGTCCCCGACTGACTTCCATATGTCAATTCCGGCAATGGTTGCCGGATGCAATCGGAAAGGAGCATGACGATGTTGAATGCTGTTTTCAGTGATCTGCGCAGATGGCGCAACTGCATCCGCGCGGAACGCGAACTCGCCCACCTCAGCAAACACCTGCGCGAGGATATCGGGCTTGAGAACCTGTCCGTACTTGATGAACGGACAAGATCGCGATTTGTCGTGAATTGCCGCGGCCACAGGTGATAGAGCCAGTTACAGCGTAAGGGCCAGCGTTGCCATTGCCACGCATTGTGTCTCGTTCCGCAAGCCCGGGGCGCGACACAAGCCCTGATTTTCCCCACAAATTGTCGCAAATGGCAGCCGTGCGGCGCGCACTGCACTGTTGATTGGGCCGCTGAATCGCTATTCTTCAGACCAACGGACAGGTTCCGTTTGTGACGATGTCCTCGGACAGTCCTGTGCAGCCTTCGTGAAAGAACCGTTGGTCCCGAATGGCAATGTTTGTCGTGACGTGTGCGTGTCTTCCATGTCCTTGCTCGCGTGAACTGTTGACGTCTCGCGGGTGTTCTCCGCGATGAAATCCGCATTGTCTGCGTTATTCAGGTCATGATGTTGCGCAACCTGCACCTGGTTCATCAGGGAAAGGTACGCGATGTCTACGCGGCGGATGACATGCTCCTGTTTGTCGCAACTGATCGTATCAGCGCGTTCGATGTCATTCTTCCGACCCTGATTCCGGACAAGGGTCGCCTGCTCAACATGCTCTCCCTGTTCTGGTTCGATCTGGTTTCCGATCTGGTGCCCGGGCACATCGTTGGTACGAATCTCTCTGGACTGAAACTTGAAGACGACGAGAAGGCGTGGCTTCAGGATCGTTCGGTTGTCGTCCGGCGTGCAAACGTCCTGCCGGTCGAGTGTGTTGTCCGGGGCTATCTGGCAGGAAGTGCCTGGGCGGACTACCGCCGTTGCGGTGCGGTTTCGGGCATAGCGTTACCCGCCGGACTGGAGAAGGCGCAGAAGTTGCCGGAGCCGGTATTCACGCCTGCAACGAAGGCAGCTCCGGGATCCCACGATGAGAATATTTCCTTTTCGGACGTTGCTGACCGGATCGGCGCCGAGCTAGCGGACGAAATCCGGACAATCTCGCTGAAGATCTACGATCGGGCCGCGCTGCATGCCCGTGACTGTGGCCTGATACTGGCAGATACGAAGTTCGAATTCGGTCTTGTTGACGGTGTCCTTCACCTGGTTGACGAATGTCTGACCAGTGACAGCTCGCGTTTCTGGTCGATCGACGGATATCGAACCGGTATCTCGCCTCCGGCGTATGACAAGCAGATCGTCCGGGATTGGCTTGACACTGTTCCCGACTGGAACCGGACACACCCGGGACCCACGCTACCTGATACGGTCGTGCGCGAGACCCGCGCACGCTACATCACGGCCTTCGAGCGATTGACCGGAAGGAAATTCGTCCAGGAGCCTGTGCAGAACAGTGTTGACCCGGGGTGAACAGAACCAGATCGTGTGGCCGCAGATCACGGCTCCGGGTGATACGCCACGACTTCAATCTCGACTCTCACGTCGACCAGCAGTTCGGAGACGACCGCTGATCGCGCGGGTGGATCATCGGGGAAGTACGCGGAATACACTTCATTGAAGCCTGGAAAATCCGCACGGTCACGCAACCAGACCATGGCCTTGACGACATCGGACAGTGTGCAGCCGGCAAGCGCCAGTGTGTCGCGGATATCTTCGACGACAACGCGGGTCTGATCCTCGATTGTCCCGTACGTCATCGGAACACCGTCAACCAGCGGTATCTGGCCGGTGAGGTAGACAAAGTCACCAGCCCGAATTGCCCTGGAAAGGGAGAGTTTCCGCCCGTTGATCACCAGCGGGTCGCCAACAACCTTCTTGTCAGGCACCGACTCCTCCATCCTGATTTACGTGTAGTGGTTTTATCACATTCGGTTTCGATCAACAGTGCCAGAGCACGACCCGTGACCAGCGATGTCTTGCGTGTTGCATGACCGTTATGCGAGTTTCACGCGGCAACATTGTGCAGGAACGGATGGCAGACGAAAGGAATTGGCATGTCCACTGAGCATTTTCAGATGCTGATCGACGGTGTCATGGTGGACGCCGAGAACGCTGCGACCTTCGAGAGTGTCAACCCCGCAACCGGCAAGGTCTGGGCCACAATTCCCGCGGCAAGCGAGAATGATGTCAACAAGGCCGTAACGGCGGCCAGCCGTGCATTCGAGAACAGCCCCTGGGCTTCGATGTTGCCGACCGAACGCGGCAGACTCCTGCGAAATCTTGCGACGCTGCTCGCTGAACACTCGGAGGAACTCGGCAGACTGGAGAGTATCGATACCGGAAAACTGTTCAACGAGACACGCTGGCAAGCACGCTACATTGCCCAGTTCTTTGATTTCTATGGGGGACTGGCAGACAAGGTCACGGGGGAGACCCTGCCGATCGACAAGCCGGACATGATGACGCTGACCACGCGCGAACCTCTGGGCGTTGTTGCAGCGGTAGTTCCCTGGAACAGCCAGCTCTTTCTGGTGGCGGTCAAGCTCGGCCCCGCACTTGCGGCCGGCAACACGGTTGTTCTCAAGGCGAGCGAACAGGCATCGGCAGCGATGCTGAAATTCGGTGAGCTGATCGAAGCAGCCGGATTTCCGCCCGGAGTCGTGAACATTGTTTCCGGCTTTGCCGAACCATGCGGCCGCGCGCTTACGCAACATCCGCAGGTTGCGCGAATCAGTTTCACCGGGGGCCCCGAGAACGCACGGCATATCGTCCGCAACGCAGCCGAGAACCTGGCGCAGGTTTCGCTTGAACTTGGTGGAAAGTCACCCGTCATCGTGTTCGATGACGCCGATCTCGAGAGTGCCGTGAACGGCTGCATGGCAAGCATTTTCGGCGCAAGTGGCCAGAGTTGTGTTGCTGGAAGCAGGATTTACCTGCATGACAAGATCTACGACAGGTTTCTCGACTCGCTGACCAGTGCGGCGACGTCAATCGTGTTGGGTGACCCCATGAGCGAAACGACACAGATGGGGCCACTGTGCACGCGCCGACAATTGGAACTGTGCGAACAGCAGGTCGAAAAGGCTACAACGGAAGGTGGTACGATCCGTCTTGGCGGGCGTCGTTCGTCGGGGACAGGTGATGGCTGGTTCTACGAACCCACGATTGTCGAGTGTCCTGATCAGGACATGGAAATTGTGCGCACGGAACTATTCGGTCCGGTTCTGGCGGTTCTTCGATTCCATGACGAGAATGAAGTGGTGGCGAAAGCCAACGACACGCGTTTTGGCCTGGCTGCCGGGATTTTCACCCGCAATATCAGCAGGGCTCTCAGGGTCCAGAAACAGGTCCGTGCGGGAATCGTGTGGATCAACACCTACAGGGTTGTTTCGCCGATTGCCGAGTTTGGCGGGTTCAAGGACTCCGGATTTGGCAGGGAGTCGGGCGCGCAGGCCATCTACGACTACACGCGCACGCGCACTCTATGGATCAACACCTCCGATGCCCCCATGGGCAACCCGTTTGTCATGCGCTAGTCGGATCGGGTGTCCGGGAACGCCACCAGTCGCGCACGACAAACGGCAGGAAAATCAGCGAGAACGCGATCAACGCGTATTGTAGCCCGGCCGGTCCAAGCAGATCTGTAATCAGTCCGATGACAGGTGGACCGATGAGGCTGCCGACGCTCCACATCAATGTGTAAACGGTGATTGCCGCTGCAAGCCGTGTGCCGCGGTACTGTTTGCCGATGATCGAGAGTGCGACCACATAGACGCCGCTCGATATGCCACCGAGGAAGAAGAAGTACGCAAAATCGAACAGGGGTGTGTGCACGGCCCAGGCAAATCCCAGGACCCAGACGAGAGTCGCAAGCATCAGTGTCACGCCAATGAAACGGCTGTCGCCGCGGTCGACCAGATAGCCGACAGGAAGCTGCAGCATGACGCCGCCCAGGGCAAAGAACGAAAGCTGTTCGTATGCGCGCGTGACATCATAGCCCGTGTCGATCGCGTAGACGGGCAGGAAAGTCCAGATCGCAAGAAAGATCAGCGCGTAAAACAGGTTGAGCATCATCGGTACGGGTGCGCCCTTGAGCGGATCCAGCAGTGCACGCATGGATGGGGTTCGGTGTTCGCTGTCCATCGCGGGTGCGAGACGTCGCGCCCATATGATGGGAACAACGCCGACGACGAGCAGCAAGGCGGCAAGCATGAACGGCAGATTGCCTCCGTGCCCGACCCACGCCAGAAAGGCCGGCCCCGCCGCGACCCCGATGCCAAAGGCAGAATTGTAGATTGCGAGCACGCGTCCGCGGGTGGCATCGGTCGCCGCCTGGGCGATCCAGACTTCACCGGCGATCCACGCTGTCGTCCCGATCGCACCCATCGCCAGACGAATGGTGCTCCAGCCCCAGAATCCCGGAACCACCATGCACAGCAGGTAAAGGGCGCTTTCTGCCAATGCCGCAAAGATCATCGTTCTCGCGAGTCCGTAGCGCGCAAGGATCAATGGTGCCAGCGGCGCCACGATGAACGGTGCGATCGAATGGGCGGCGGCGTTTATTCCGATCAGCCGATCGCTGTATCCCATCTCGTCAAGTCGCGTCGAAAAGAGCGGCGAATTGTAACCGACGAGCATCGCAACCACGGTAAGGCCGCCGATGACAGCCGCGAGGCTGGCGACGGGCAGTTTTCCTTCTTGCGGCAGCGTCATGTTCAATCAGTGCGGCCGTCGTCGGCCGAACGTCCTGTCGCGATAGCCGGTGTTGTCGGCAAACACGGCCACATGTTGCATCAGCGTATGCACCAATGGCATGCGATGGTACTGGTCACCGGTGCATCATGTGGTTGTGGACGCCCATTGTCGTGACGAACTGGTTCATGCGAAAGCGGCGTCTTCCTCGCAGACCTCGAGATGACGTGCGCTTCCGGTATATGGATGTGCCAACGCAACCTCTTCATCGAGTTCGACACCGAGACCCGGTGTATCGGGGACAATAACGAAACCACTCTCCCAGACCACGGGTGACGCAAGTATCTCTGCATGAAAGCCGTCCCACTTTCGGATGCTCTCGAGAATCAGGAAATTGGGGCTGCAAGCAGCAAGTTGAGCGTTGGCGGCGCCCTCGATCGGGCCACAATAGAGATGCGGTGCAATCTGGGCGTAATGCGCTTCTGCCATGCCGGCAATCTTCTTTCCTTCGAGCAGGCCGCCTACCCGTCCAAGCGCCATTTGCAATATCGACGCGGCGCCCGTTCCCAGCACACGGGCAAACTCGTATTTGGTGGCAAGCCGTTCGCCCGTTGCGATGGGTATCGAGGTTGCGCGGGCAACCTGTGCCATCGCTTCCGGCATTTCAGGTGGCGTGGGTTCCTCGAACCACAGCGGATCGTAGGGCTCGATACGACGGGCGAGGCGTATCGCGCCCGATACCGTGAATTGACCGTGTGTGCCAAACAGAAGGTCCGCCCGGTCACCGGCAGCTTCGCGCATCTTGCGTACGAATGCAGCAGAAAGTTCCAGGCGTTCCTGTGAGGGCTGCCGTGGATCGAGAACACTGTAGGGACCGGCAGGATCAAATTTGACGGCGGTGAACCCCTCCGCGATGTAGGCGGCTGTGCGCTCCGCCGCGAAGTCGGGATCGAGATAGACGTCCGCGGTGTCACCCGGCTCGGGGTACAGATAGGTATAGCTCCTGAGACGTTCACGTACCTTGCCGCCGAGTAGGGCATGCACCGGTTTGTCGAGCGCCTTGCCGATGATATCCCAGCAAGCCATCTCGAGACCCGACATGATTGCAACAAGTGAGAGTTCAGGACGTCCGCTGTACCCTGCGCCGTAGATGCGCCGCCACATCACCTCGATCTGGAACGGGTCCATGCCAATGACATGCTGCGCAGCGGTGTCCTCGGCCATCTGTGCGACAACATGGGGGGAAAACGTTGCGGTGTAGATCTCGCCGTAACCGACGATGCCGTTATCAGTGACAAGCTTGACGAAAATGAAGTAGTTGCCGCCGAAATGCGGTGGCGGGTTGCCAACGACAAAGGTTGTGACATCGGCTATCTTCATCGTTGCATCCAGAGTTGGTTTTTCCGGGTACAACATTGATGGAGAACTTGCGAGACGCAAGTGCTGCGTGTGTTCGAAACGCGGCAACAGACAGGTCGGTGCCAACACTGGATCCGGTGGTCCGGGATCAGTTGACCAGACTGATACCTCCGGTATCGGAGGCAGAAACACTGCCGCCTGCCTGCTACCGTGATCCCGATGTGCTGGCAATCGAGAACGCGATGCTGTTTCGTCGCGGGTGGGTCAGTTGCGGCAGGTCCGACAGGTTGCAGCGTGCAGGAGACTACATTGCGGTGGATATTGGCGCCGTACCCGTCATTGTCCTGCGAGACGATACGGGCAATCTGCGGGCATTTGCCAATTCCTGTCGGCACCGCGGAACCAGACTCCTCACCGGCAGCGGTAATGCCGGACACATTCGCTGCCCGTTTCATGCCTGGATCTATGGACTTGACGGCTCGCTCGTTGCCGCATCCCGTATGGATACGGCCAACGGATTCGATCGTTCAGACTACGGATTGATAGAATTCCGCACGGCAGAGCTGGCGGGTTTCACATTCGTTTGCCTTGATCGGGAAACGGCCGATCTTGACCAGTGGATGGATCAGTTTGTGACAATTCACGCGCCATGGACGCTCGCAGATCTGGTCACAGCCCGGCGACGTGAACTCGAGGTTGCGTGCAACTGGAAACTCTTTCTCGAAGTGTTCAACGAGTACTATCACCTGCCGTTTGTCCATGGCCGGACCTTTGGCAAGATCTATCGTGAACCCGATCCGCCGGAACCGGTATCCGGCGCATTCACGACGCAATTCGGGTTAACCAGCGGAACGGGTGGCCTGAAGTCCGACGAGCAGGAATTTGCGCTGCCTGTCATACCCGGTCTCGGCGGGCCTGAACGCAACGGAACGCGCTACACATGGATCTTTCCGACGGTGACATTCGCTGCAGGATCGGAAGCGATGTGGGTCTACGAAACCTGGCCGATTACCGTTGATCGTTGTCGGGTGGCCATGTCGGTCTGTTTTCCGCCCCAGACCTTGGCGGCGCCTGATTTCGAGAAACGTGCAGCACATTACTATCGGCGCATGGACGAGGCTCTCGAAGAAGATATTGTCGTACTGGAGGAACAGCAGGCGGGCATGGCGTCGCCGTGGGCTGCGCGCGGCAGGTTCTCGTCTCTTGAACCGTCCGTTGCAAATTTTGCGTTCTGGTACGCAGCGCGAATGGTTGTCTGATTTTACCGTCGTCGTGTCCGCGGGTACCGACGTGGATGACTGGGTGAGCTGGAGACCCGCTCGTCCTTGTGGCGGAAGTTTATCCTTGCCTTGGTCAGGTCATAAGGCGTCATTTCGACAGTTACCCTGTCACCGGTCAGAACGCGAATGCGCGCCTTTCGCATGCGTCCTGAAGTATAGGCCATGACTTTATGGCCGTTATCGAGTTCAACCCGGAAGTGTGCATCGGGCAGGATTTCAGTCACAACACCTTCGGCCTCGATCAGATCCTCCTTCGACATCCAGTTCCCTTTCGATTCTTGCAGGGGCGACTCCGACCTGTTTGTCGAGTCTTGTCACCATGTGGACCATGCAAGGGGGTTTTGCAAGTTCCGTGTGAAATGGATCATGACGGGTTTCTTGATTCGCCTCGTTCAGAGACCTGTGTTGTGCGGTGAGCGTTTACACAAGCCATTATCCAGGATCCCCAGCTTTCGCATCACGGCTATCAATACGGCGTCATATCGATTGCAGCCAACCGCAAGGCCGCTGATTTGATCCGGAACAAGCGTCCACCTTCCGTGTCGCTACATCCGATGACCGGAAATCGAAATATTCCAGAAGTACTGATCGACCGACGATGTCGAGAGTTCGAACATGTTTCTTGTTACCGTCCGCATCGGTCAACTTCATGTCCTTGCCAGGGAGGAACTGGACTGGTTGTTCCACGCCGTCGTTTATCGATATGCCTGCTGCATGCACGGACATTCGTCTGTGCGGGTGTCGTACGGGAACAAGTGTTCCCCAGTCCGGGAATTTGACCTGCCGCTTCCGGAGGGATGACAGTTACTGCGCAGGTTGATTCCGATAGAAAACACCCGGGTTCACACAGGTTTTTGGCGCAATTCCCTGGAGTACGCCGTCACCGGCATTTCACGAGGATTCCCAGGATGTGGATGTACAGGGCTCCATGATCATATCCGGCAGGACATCCGCGGTTGACTGGAAGAGTGCGGATAACGCGCTGGTCCGGAATACCATCACTGCGCCGAATGACCTCCGGCGCACCGCGCCCGCAACCAGGCGCAGCCGTCAACCCGGCCGGTCTGACCGTGCATGATGGAAAGGACACGTACGCCGTCAACGCCAGCGATTTCTTCGAGCTCGAACAGATTCTGGCAGCAGTTTGTCAATGGTAATGTCGATGTCATGCCAACACAGGGCGTGCTGACGTTATCGCTGGTTCAAAACGTCGTGAAAATCGTCGCAACCCAAGCGTCTCTCATTGATTTACCCTTGCCTTCGATGAGTTGAGTCGTCACGATGAAACGGTGAGGTATTTTTGTGGATGGGTATGAGCGAAATGCGTGAAGCATCGTGAACTGTGACCAGCGTGTCTGCGAGAAGTTCCGAACCTGTCTGCACATATTTTTGGACACTAAGAGAAATGAACCATGAGAAGTAGGGTGAATTGGTGAATGAACGACTGAATATCAGTGCCACTGTCAAGTGGTTCAATCCCGCAAAGGGTTTCGGATTTGTACAGGTTTCTCCCGATGAACCTGATGTGTTCATTCATGTTACGGCGCTTGCAGCGACAAATGTGGAAGACTTGCCGCCGGGTACAACACTGCAATGCGATGTTTCGCGCACTGACCGCGGACTTCAGGTATCGGCGGTACACGATGTCGATTTGTCAACTGCTGAGGAATCCGCGGCTGGCGGGGGTCGTGCCCGACGCGGCGGACATGATCGCCGGTACGGAGATGCCGATTATTCAAGGCCTCCGACCAAGGATCAGGAAACGAGCGGCGAAGTCAAGTTCTATGACTACAATCGCGGATTCGGTTTCGTGATGCCGGACGATGGCGGATCAGACATTTTCCTGCCCGGACGGGTTCTGTCGAAGTTCGGACTTGACAGGCTTGACGCCGGTCAGCGCATTCGCGTGCGCTGGCGGGAAGGTGACAGGGGCCGGCATGCGGTGTTCGTCGAATTGATCTGATCGAACATTGTGCGTCTGCGGTCTGACCGGAGCACACTTTACTTCTACAATTTCAGGATTCGAGGAAGATGTTTCTTCTTAAACAACCCAATGTGGAGAAACTGCAGAATCAGTTGATCTCGCGAAGGATCGACCGTCGCAAGTTCATGCAGGCGACGGCGGCAGCAGGACTTGTTCCTGCGTCGACATCACTTTCGATGAGCCAGGCACGCGCGGCCGCCGGTGATCTTCACTACTTTACCTGGTCGGGTTACGAAGTTCCCGAACTGTTTGGCGAGTACATCGAAAAGCACGGTGGTGAACCGTCGTGGTCAGTGTTTGCGTCCTCCGAAGCTGGGTTGCAGAAGATACGCAGCGGGTTCCAGGTCGACATATCGCATCCGTGCGTCGACTACGTTCCGCGCTGGTACCACGCAGGCGTCATTGAACCGATCGACACCAGTCGAGTCTCGTACTGGAACGACATGTTTCCGGCACTGCACACGATGGACGGGTCAACGATCGACGGCGATGTCTATATGGTTCTGACGGATTTCGGCCTGTCATCGATCATTTATCGAACTGATCTCTACGACGGCGAGGAAACCTGGAACATGCTTTTCGACGAGCAGTTCGCAGGACGAATTTGCGCACGCGCTGATTCCGCGACCTTGTCAATCGCATTGAAGCTGCTTGGTTTTGATCCAATCAATCCAACACCCGAAGACGTTGCCGCAGCTGCGGATCTGGCCCGCAAACAGCGCCCGCTTGTGCGTTTTTACTGGGACAGCCAGACCGAAATGGAGCAGGCGGTTGCCTCCGGAGAGTGTGTCGTCGCCTATTCGTGGAACGAGTCGCTCGTTAACCTGACGGAGCAAGGTATACCGGTTGCATTCGCGTCACCAAAGGAAGGGGCCTTTGGATGGGCGTGCGGTCTGGTTCGGATGAAGGGTGCGCCGGCTGATGAGCAGCTGCAGTACGACTTCATCGATGCGTGGCTTGCACCGGAAACCGGCAAGTTTCTGATCGAGGCATATGGATACGGACACGGTAACCAGAATTCATTTGATCTTGTTGATCCTTCAACGTTGTCTGCTCTCGGTTACGACGATCCTGTTGCGCTGATGAACGGTGTGACCTTCTGGGTTCCGGCATCGGCAGAAGTCGACGAATTGATGCTCTCGACCTGGGAAGACATTCAGGCTGGGCTGTGACGGGCGTGTCAATGATATCGGTCTGCCTGACGAGAGAGGAACGCAAGATTTAATGCGAAGTGCAAAACATATGATCAACCGGGGAGGAGATGATCTATGCATTTTTTGAAACTTCCGAATGTCGATAAGCTGCACAACCAGTTTATCCACGGCAGGATCAGCCGAAGGCAGTTCATGGCAGCCGGCACCGTTGCAGGTCTGGTTCCTGTTTCGTCGGCGTTGATGACATCGTCCGCGCGTGCAGCAGCGAGCGATCTTCATTACTTCACATGGTCGGGTTACGAGGTTCCAGAGCTCTACCCACCCTATGTCGCGAAGTATGGTGGTGAACCGTCTTGGTCGGTTTTCGCCTCGGCGGAAGACGGCCTGCAGAAGATCCGGAGCGGGTTCCAGGCAGACCTTGCGCATCCGTGTGTTGACAATGTTCCGAAGTGGCATGCGGCCGGCGCGGTCGACCCGATCGACCCGTCGCGCCTGTCGAACTGGAACGACATGTTCCCTTCACTGCATACGATGACAGGTTCGGTCATCGACGGCGACGTCTACATGGCGATCACTGATTTTGGATTGTCGTCCATCATCTATCGGACTGACCTCTACGACGGCGAAGAATCATGGAACATGCTGTTTGACGAACAGTTTGCAGGCAGGATCTGTGCGCGCGGAACGGTCGTCAACATATCGATTGCACTGAAGCTGCTCGGTTATGATCCGATGAATCCGACGAGTGAGCAGGTTGCAGAAGCAGCTGAAATGACACGCAAGCAGCGTCCGTTGGTACGGTTTTACTGGGACAGTCAGACCGACATGGAACAAGCCATTGCGTCGGGTGAATGTGTTGTCGGTTATGCCTGGAACGAGGCCCTGGTCAATCTCGCCGAGCAGGGTGTCCCCGTCGCGTTTGCATCGCCGAAGGAAGGGGCGTTCGGATGGGCGTGCGGCATTGTACGTCTGAAGGGTTCCGAAGCCGACGAACAGATGGGTTATGATTTCATCGATGCATGGTTGTCGCCGGAAGCCGGAAAATTCCTCATTGAGGCATATGGTTATGGCCATGGTAACCAGAAGTCTTTCGAACTCGTCGATACCTCGACTCTGGCTGCGTTGGGCTACGAAGATCCGGTTGCACTCATGAACGGCGTGACGTTCTGGGTTCCGGTTTCGCCGCAGATTGATGCTGAAATGCTTGAGGCGTGGGAGGATGTGTACGCCGGCCTCTGAGGCAAGGTTGAACTAGAGAACCGCGACTGATCGCGGTTCTCGATCCCACGGGGAATAACGATCGGAAGCCTGTCCTGAACAGGATGCCGTCAAGCATCTGAACCGTCGAATTTCAGGTTATTGTAATCGGCAGGCGTTCCTCGCATGGGCACGTTCTGGCCGTACCGTGGTGCTTCGCACAATGCACCAGGATGTACGTATGGCGACACGGCGCACAAGGTTACTGATGTCGTCTGCTCCATACGAACTGCACCGTGACAGGCATTGGCATGCCTTCACTTGTTTGCCACGCCTTGTTCATCGTTCGGGACGGGTTTCTTGTTCGGGCGGGTGGATTATCAACGAAGACGCATTTCACTTCGGGAACGACATCTTGCCCCCCGAGATTGCGAACGTCACACCTGCGTCTGATCCCTTATGCGACGTTCCTTCACCGTTGACGCAATAGATCGCGATTTCTGAATGCCTGGTCCATGCCGGTTCAGCAAACGGCTCAATCTTGCATGAATACTGTCGAAACACACGGGTTATGGTGCGTGATTGCGCATCAAGACGGTGATGTATGGATGATCAGGATTGTTTACCGCCGTTTGATACAGCTTTGTGTACGCCGATCGCTAACACCTCCGCAGCTGATCTTGCCATGCTTCAAAACACTGAACGGTGAGTATCCAGCCTGAAGACCATCGGATCAGTTCCAAGCAGTCACGAAATTGTGCTCTCGATCGGCAAAACAAGGTGACTCCATGTTTTCCGTGAAACCCGGTCCAGATTGGAACGCGGCGGTGTCCGCGATTCTCAACCCATGTTCATCGCTTTCAACCACTTGCGTTGAAAGTCGTGTACAGCATGTTCCGATATCTGCGTACGCTCGCTGTCGACAACAAAGCGTCCCTGGCGATATCCGAGACTGTGAAAACCTTTCTGGACACTTTCGCACAGCGGAACATCTTCCAGGCGAACGGAATGTACGAATTCAATGAACTCGTTTTCTTCTTCCGTCGGCTCATCGTGCAGAAAGTAGTACTCACACTTCTGCACCATGCGTTCCGGCTCCAGCGAAACATGGTGGAAGATTGTCAGGTTTCCGCCGGGATATGCCTCACAGACCCAGTTTGGCCAGAGCAGCCAACTCGCAAATCGTTCGGGCTTTGCCGCACTCTCGGTGACAGTCGAATAGGTGACATTCTTGCCGTCGGTGTAATGGGTATGGTGATGCGGATGGGTATAGATCCGGTAGCTTGACCAGTCGAGCGCTTCCTCGATCAGCGAGCGATGTTGAGTCGGGCAGTGGAAACACTCGTCATAGTTTTCAATCGAGTTCTTCCAGTTTGCCCTGAGTTCATATTCACTGCGTTTTGCACACTTGAGGTTTGCCGCGTCAGGCGAAAACGATGCGATCTCCGCCTTGAGAGCACCCGAAACCTCGTCGAAATCCGGCGCGTTCCCGTCAAGATTGACGAACAGGAATCCAAGCATCTCGCCGGTCCGCACCTCTTCCAGTCGATACTGGGAAGGATCGAAGCCGCGCATCTTCTCGCTGCCGCGGGCAGATCGCAGTGATCCGTCCTGACCGTACGCCCAATGATGGTAGGGGCAGGTAATGATCGGCCCGATCTTGCCATCGCCTTCGAGCAGGCGGTGTGCGCGATGCTGGCAGACATTGAAGTAGCATCTGATCTCACCATTGGCGTTACGCAGGACAACGACACTTTGATCAAGAACATCGCGTACGATGTAGCTGCCCGGTTCAGGCAGCATTGATACGTGCCCGACGTACTGCCAGGTGCTGTAGAAGATCGCTGCCTTTTCCTGCTCGAAGATGTCCTTGTCGAAATAGTACGACGCATTCATGGTCTGCGAGAACTCTGCGTCGTCAGTGAATCCTGTACGAAGTGGGATCACGTTCATGTTGGCCTCACGAAATGAATCACAATTTTCAAGGAACGACCATGCGCAATACGTACCACACAACATCAGTGAACGTACCTGGAATTCGTGATTTCGAGACCCCGGTGCTTCTGGCAGATATGCGCAGGACGGGGTTGTTCAACGCGTGCCGGGTCGGGTGAACGCCAGTGCGCACAAGCCATGACGGGTTGAGTGATCCGTGCATGTAAGCGGGAGCAGAAAACGGTGGCGCGTCCCGGCCCCCTTGGCGTTACAATGACGCGGTAACTGCCTAGGGGCGCCAATGAGTCGATGTTGAGTGAACAGGACATAGCACGATTGTCGTCGGCGCTGGAGGACCGCCTCGCGACGCTTGAAGAGAGTTCGGCCGCGTCCGAGGATTCACGCAAGCCCGTGGAACTCGACCAGCAAAGCGTCGGGAGACTGTCCCGCCTTGATGCGATGCAGATCCAGGCAATGGCTGCGGCACAGGAACGTCGCCGGAATCACGAGAGACACGAGATACACGCTGCGCTCGAGCGTGTCGCCAACGGCGAATACGGTATGTGCCTCGAATGCGGAGATGACATCGCCCTGAAACGTCTGGCGTTCAATCCCGCGGTCACGCGATGTATCGAATGCGCCGGCGGTGCGGGTTGACGTCATCACCCGATCTCTCACGGCACGAATTGTCTGTCTGGTCCGGTATTGAACTGTTCAGCAGGTCCACAGAAACCGCGGATCCAGTTTGACATCGTTTTGCGAACGAACGAAACAGCCGAAATGCTGACACTTGAAACACCTGTACGTTTTTCAGACCCGCTGCCCGACGCTGTCGATGTCGTGGTCATAGGCGGTGGCATTGCCGGCGTCGCCAGTGCGTGGTTCCTCGCGGCACGCGGCGCCAGGGTTCTTGTTGCCGAAAAGGGGCGAATTGCCGCGGAACAGTCCAGCAGGAACTGGGGCTGGGTGCGTCAACAGGGCAGGGACCGCGCCGAACTGCCGATCATGATGGAATCGAACCGCATCTGGCGCTCTCTTGCACGCGACACCGGTGAGGCTGGTCTCGCGTTCACACCGTCATCGTGTGTGCGACTTGCAGAGGATGAGCCCACTCTGGAAGGGATGCACGCCTGGTACGAGATTGCGCGTGAACATCAGTTGGATACGACACTCCTCGATGCCGACAGTGTCAAGTCCCGGTTCCCCTACATTCGCGGCGAGTTTGTCGGGGGAATGATGACGCCTACTGACGGCCGAGCCGAGCCGTGGGTCGCCGTTCCGTCCTGGGCACACGCCCTGACAAAACGGGGTGTCCCGGTCATTGAAGAATGTGCCGTGCGCGCACTCGACATGACGGGTGGCAGGATCACGGGAGTCCATACGGAAAAGGGGCGTGTTGTCTGTTCGCAGGTTTTGCTTGCCGGGGGCGCGTGGTCGAATCTGTTTGCAGCTGCGTGCAATGTGGATTTGCCGCAACTGGTGGTGCGCTCGACCGCTGCCCGCACTGATTCGGCTCCCGATCATGTCCCCTTGAACATCGGTGTACCTGGATTGGCCATCAGGTACCGTGCAGATGGCAGTTACTCGATTTCGACGGGAGATGTGGCTGAGCACTACATCGGGCCTGCCTCTTTTCGCTACGCAACGCTGTTCTTGCGGCTCCTGAAGAAGTCGTCCAGGCACGTCAAGTTGCGGCCATCAGCTCCGGCAGGTTATCCGGGGAGTTGGGGTATTGCACGGCGCTGGTCTGCCGATCAGGAAAGCCCGTTCGAGCGTATGCGTGTGCTGGACCCACGCCCGTCTCGTCTGGTGGTTCGACGTCTGGAAGAAAGACTCCCGCAAAGAGCACCGTCGCTGGCGGGTGTTCGACTCGCAGATGCCTGGGCAGGAATGATCGATGTCACGCCGGACGCTGTGCCGATGATCGGCGAACTGGACATACGCGGTTTGTGGGTTGCAACAGGATTCAGCGGTCACGGGTTTGGTATCGGACCGGCGATGGGGCGTATCATGGCCGATCTCATGACGGGCCGGGACCCCGGGCATGATATGCACAGATTTCGGCCGGAGCGCTTTCGCGACGGTTCGCCGATTGTCCCGGGCCCGTATTGACGGTCAGCGTCTTGCTGGCACCCGAGGACCACAGCAACATCGGGTACGTCCGAAAACGAAACACCTGTCAGTGAACAGTGCCAGCCATGTGCCTGAAGGGCAGCGCCTTCCGAATGCGAACACCCGGAAGGCGCAAACAATCCTGAAATCGTTATACCCAGTTGAATTGAGGAATCTGGTAGATGTACCCGTTGGGTGTGATCACGGGTTCCAGACCCTCTCGATACAACACGCCATTTGGCGGGAAGAACAGCCAGACATATCCCGCGTGTTCTTCCATGATCTCCTGCATCCGGACGTAGATGTCGTGGCGTTTTTGCATGTCCGTTTCGCCGAGACCCTTGGAGAACAGCTCATCAAACTCGGGATCACTCCAGCGTTCCCAGTTCCAGATGCCAACCTGGTCCGAAATGAACCATTGAACCATCTGGCTTGGATCCGGTGAGTCGAGATATGCCATGATCCAGAGTTCAAGGTCCTTCCAATCGTCACCCTCGGTTTCGAGTCCGAGATTCCAGAACGGACCTGCATCCATTGGAACGACTTCCGCGTCGATTCCGACCTCTGCAAGATTGGCCTGAATGATCGTCGCGGCGGCGATACGGTCCTGGAGATTGATTGTTTTCAACGTCAGTTTCAGACCTTCAGCACCGGCCTCTGCAATGAGTGCGCGTGCGGCGTCGAGATCCGGTTGCATGTATGTGCCGCTGGTTCGATGTCCGATCAGACCAGGAGGCACGATTCCGAAGGCACGGGTTCCGACACCAGCCCAGGCGCCGTCGATGATCGTTTCGACATCCACGGCATGCTGGATCGCCCGGCGGACCCGAATGTCCTGGAGATTGGGATGTTCCGTGTTCATGCCCATCCAGTACCACTGCGTACCAGAGAAGAGTTTCACGATCCCGCCTTCGGGCGGTGATTCCATCAGTCTCGGAATTGCATCGACAGCAATGCCGGTTATGTCCACTTCATCGGCTTCGAAGGCGATTTCTGCAGTCTTTTCGTCGTCGATGATCAGAAACTTGACATCCGAAATACCCGGAGACATGCCCTGCCAGTGCGGGTTGGGACTCAGCGTGAAGCTCTGTTTCTGAACCCACTCGGAAACCTTGTAATACCCGCAATAGAAATTGAAGATTCCATCGAACTTTCCGCCGAGTTCCTCGACAGCCTGTTTTGGCAGGATTGATCCGGTTCCATCGCAAAGCCAGGTTATCCAGATCGGTGCGAACGGCTGATTGAGATGAATGGTACCTGTGTGGCTGCCTGTAACCTCAACGTGATCGAGCGCAACAGCCTTGTCCTTCCACTCGGAGACTTTCATACGCTCAAGCGAGAATTTCACGTCTTCGGCATTGAGTTCGCTGATCGCCTCGTCCGTTGACCCGTCATACCACATGATCCCCTGTTTCAGCTCGAACGTGATGGTCTGTGCGTCGACCCGATCGACTGAAACGACAAACTCACTCGGTTCCCATCCCCAATTCTCTGTATCATTCGTGTACTTGGCGAGACGCGCAAGACAGGCGTACTGAAGGACCATCTCGAACCCGCCAATCATGTAGCCAGGGTCTGTTGACAGGATGGCCCTGTTCGCGCGAACCCGCAGCTGCCGATCCGATTGCGCCCAAGCCGTGGTTGGATCAATCAGACCATCGACGAATCCGGCAGCGGCAACAGACATCGCTGTGCCCTGCAGCATCGCCCTTCGCGATAGTACCGGTGGTGTCATCGTCAATCCTCTCCTCGATAATTGAATGTAGTCAGGGTCAGTGTCACGGCGAAACCCGGTCAGGTCAAGCGCGGCAGCTCGACCTGTTTTCATGGACGTGCAACATCAATGCAAAACCAGGCTCACCGTACGGACAATGGGCGTGTCCCCGCAAATTCAGACACCGTCGCGCGGAATCGTGTCATTCCAGGTTTTCGTCCAGATCTTCTTGTTACCGTCCCACGCATCGGCGTTCGCACGAACCAGAAACGCATCGCGGGTCGATGTCATTTCGAAGGTTGTTTCGACTCTGGCATTCCAGTCAGGCGCGCGTTTGAAGGAGATCTCATACGCGACGTGGGCTTTCGCAGAGAGTGGGTCGCCTTCCGTGATGCTGTAGTTC
The DNA here is from genome assembly GCA_965200745.1 of Alphaproteobacteria bacterium. Classification (GTDB taxonomy): domain Bacteria; phylum Pseudomonadota; class Alphaproteobacteria; order SP197; family SP197; genus SP197. The sequence continues at coordinate 545,522 of CBDAUZ010000001.1, read as the reverse complement.
TCTGTTCCCTTGCCGGCCAGTTCCACGCCCGTCTGCTCGATCCGGTAGTGCCCCCGATCCTTGACCATCTCGACGTTGATAACACCCGAATCGAAGTCGCGGGTCATCTTTCGACCGCGCTGATATGGACGCCAGACAGTTGTCTCAAGTGGTTCGGCTATCGCCGGTGTTCCAAGATCGGGTAGTTCGGCATCCGATGGTTGCCCATCTCTCACCGGAATGCGCAGCCTGCTTGCGCCTGTCGTGATCCTGATCGTCGCAAGTTCCGGAGATGGCCAGACGAGAGGCCATGAACCTGTCTGTATGGTTACGCGCAGCCGGTGGCCTCGTGCAAAGACATGTCCACAGTTGTTGATTGGCACCGTGACCGTGCTCGAATCATGCGGCATGGGTTTCAACGACGTGTGACCATCGCGGTGACTGAGGTTCAGAATACCGAAACTGACCCGCGTCGATGCGCCATCCGGGGCAACGTCGCACAGACGCGCATAGAGTTGTGTCTGGGGAGATGTGGTCACGAGTGTCAACTCCAGTTCGGGCATCCCGAGGACTTCGAGCGGTTCGACCAGAACCGGTGAGTCAAAGACAAGACTACGGGCATCCTCCTCCCGTTGATCGGACGGCATCTCCGCTGCGTATCCGTACGGGCACCACTCGCCGTGAGTCATGCCTTCGAGCACGTCTGCGGAGTGGATGCGTTCCATGGGATCGCCGGGGTTATCGCAAAGGCCATTGGAATTGAGATAGAGAATCTTGTTGTTGATTCCGCGCGAAGGCCACGCGGTCTCGCCGACCCACTTGCCGGGTCGAAAGTCGTAGAACGTCCTTGGCGGCATTGAATCCTGCATGTAGCAGCGGAGACGCGGCTCCTGCATCATGCCTGTATCAACATCTTTCAACCAATGGTCCCACCACCGGCAAAGGTCGCGGAGGCCGTCGATTTCCGGACCTGGAACCGCATTCCACGGGTATGCGTGCGTCCAGGGTCCAACAAGGCCTCTGAATGGCGCCTTGATGCCTGCGGCAGTTCGAAAGATCGCGTTGGTGTAACCATCTGCCCATCCGCCGACCATGTAGACCGCAGCTTCAATATCGTCATAGTTTTCGCAAACAGATCCGTGTCTCCACTGACCGTCGCGTCGTTGATGATGAAGCCATTCAATGGGAAGACACGGCGCACCGTTCAGTCGTTCCAGCCACATCTCTCGCCATCGCTCGCCGACGACTACGGGATCGGGAGGACGCAACGAGAATGTCGTCATCGTGGCGCCCCAGTTCAGGTTGTCATTGAGCAGGCACCCACCCATGAAATGAATGTCATCGGCATACCGGTCATCAGTCGACGCAACCGAGTACACGGCCTTCAACGAAGGCGGTCGCAACGCCGCAACCTGCAGACAATTGAAACCTCCCCAGCTGATTCCCATCATCCCCGTCTTTCCGGTGCACCATGGCTGTGATGCCAACCAGGCGAGCACATCACATCCATCAGCCAGTTCGGTTGGGGAGTACTCGTCGTCAAAGAGACCTTCCGAGTCACCGTTGCCACGCAGGTCACATCGAACGGCGGCATAACCCTGACCAGCGATGTAGGGGTGATGAAGCGTATCGCCACCAGCTGTGAAGTCCCGTCGACGATAGGGAATGAATTCCAATACAGCCGGAACAGGATTTTCCTCTGCATCGACCGGAAGCCAGATTGTCGCCGCCAGACTCACACCGTCACGCATGGGTATCCAGACAGTTTCAATTTTCCGGATACTGCGCGGAAACCGCGTGATGATTCTGGTACCCGTTGCACGCGTGTCATTCATTGAAACGTCCCCCTGTCAGAACCACAATTCGAGAGTGGAGAGGCAGACCGCGTCATCTTTGCCGGATCCAACGCCGATACTGTCCTGATCCCGATCTCCCGTGATCGTATTCAACAACAGACTTCCGTCGAAAAATACCCCGGATTCATCCTTGCCAGGGTGCCGACATGCGCAACCTGCACGCCGCAATGACCGAGGAAATGGCGAGCGACCAGGTGCATCGTCCAGCATTCGTCCGATCTGTTCCAGGTTGTTCCCCGGGTCTGAATCGTATCGGATTGTGTTGAGAATCCGACGCAGTGCGAGAGGAATTCCCGGTTCCTTCTTTTCCAGGTTTCGTGGATGCGTGCCTTACGGCAGCCTGATCTCAGGTCCTGGCGCCGGCAGGCATTCGGGGCCCACAGAAAGGGGCGTCCCCGTGGTAGCCACCGCTGGGCCGTGGGCGAACGCGTTCAAACCCGTCAGGAAAAAACGATACCGTATACGTTGCTACACGGGCCCGAGAGTCGGCAACCCGTCCGGCGAACGACGGCTTTCCGCCTGACAGGAAACCGCTTGCCGACAGGATATCCCGACATGACCCAGCCAATCACGCACGATACCAGGACGTGCAACCTGGCCAGCATCAATCTGCTTGAACAAGTCGGGTACACCATGTCTGTTTTCTTCAACGCGTCATGGGCAATCGACGAAGACGCGAAACCGGGACCCTTGCGTCTGGCTCCAGACATGGCGCACGAAACGGCACTGCGCCGCGACTATTCCGGGATGCGTGAAGTGATCATCGGGAATGTTCCAGGCTTCGACGATCTGACGAGCGCGGTCGCAACGTATGAAACCGAAATAAACAGCCGGTGAGTGCAACAGACCTGACGTTGACAGGCTGTTCCAACGATCGACTTCTGCCCGACATCCTCATCCGGAAATGCGATATGATCGGCTGACAGAACGCCACAGGAGGCGACAAGCGTCGCACCTGTGAGATTTGAAAACTGCGTCGTGGGGTCGGGGCAAGCTACACCTGCGGCGTCCCCAGGCGCTGTGAGGTTTCCCACGCGCTTGCCGTGAAGGCATCGGCATTGGATGGCGGTAGCGGGGCAACGCCTAGAACATGATCGGCACCCTTTTCGCCAATCATGATTGTCGGCGCATTGAGGTTGCCGTTGGTGATGGTCGGCATGATTGAAGAGTCGATGACACGGAGGTTTTCGATGCCGTGAACACGATTCTGCGGATCCACGACGGCGAGCGGATCCAGACCCATCTTGCAACTGCCGCAGGGATGATAGCCTGTCTCGGCATTTGCGGCGACGAAGCTGTCGAGTTCGTCGTCTGACTGAACAGACGCACCCGGGTTGAGTTCCGCACCGCGGTATTGATCAAAGGCAGGTTGTGCGAAGATTTCGCGGGTTAACCTGATCCCGTCGCGGAAGGCGCGTCTGTCATCCTCGTGAGCGAGATAGTTGAAGAACAGTCTTGGTGGATCCTCCGGATTGGATGAGTGCAGGGTCAACGTCCCGCGACTCCTTGGTTTGTTGGGGCCGAGATGAACCTGAAATGCATGCTGGTTCGCTGCGCTTGAACCATCGAATGCAACAGCGCCTGCCAAAAAGTGATACTGGATGTCGGGGTAGGGAATACCAGGTCGGCTCCGGATGTACCCGTTTGACTCGAAATGGTTGGTCGCCCCGAGCCCGTTGCGAAACAGCAGCCAGCGCAGACCGATCAGACCCTTGCTGAACAAACCGAGAGAGGAATTGAGCGTGATGGGCTGTGTACAGGCCTGCTGAATCCAGACTTCGAGATGGTCATGGAGGTTTTCGCCGACACCGGGGAGATGATGCTTGACGTCGATTCCGTGATCCCGAAGGTGCTTTTCCGGTCCGATACCGGAAAGCATGAGCAGTTTCGGAGAATTGATCGGCCCGGAAGCAAGGATGACATCCTGTGTTGCAAAGACATCGTTGATCTGCCCGGACCTGTCCTTGAACCGGACACCAACCGCCCGCTTGCCATCGAGCAGGATGCAATGGGTCAGTGCATGCATTTCCAGATGAAGATTGGTACGTGAGAGACTCGGTTTCAGATATGCATTGGCGGTCGACCACCGCACACCGTTCTTGACCGTCATGTCCATGCGGCAGAAACCTTCCTGCTGATAACCGTTGTAGTCATCAGTTACGGGATATCCTGCCTGGCGTCCCGCTTCGATAAACACCTCGTAGAGCGGATTGCGCATGTTGTTGCCGTTGGAAACGTGCAGTTCGCCGCCACTGCCCCGATACGAGTCTGGTCCATAGGCGCAGTCTTCCGCCCTGCGGAAATAGGGGAGTACATGTCGGTAACCCCAACCAGTCGCGCCCTGCGCTTCCCAGTCGTCGAAATCACCCCGATTGCCGCGTACATAGACCATGCCGTTTATCGACGATGAACCACCGATCACCTTGCCGCGCGCCTGGTGAATCCGGCGACCGTTCAGACCGGGCTCAGGTTCCGTGTAGAAACCCCAGTCGAACTTCTTCATGTGCATCGGCATGGTCAGTGCGCTCGGCATCTGAATGAAAATCGAGTTGTCCCTGCCGCCGTACTCAAGAACCAGAACGCGATTTGCAGCGGATTCACTCAGACGCCTGGCGAGAACCGACCCCGCTGAACCTGCACCCACGATGATGAAGTCGAATGTCGAAAGCGTCATCTTCAGTCATCTCCTGTTTACGCATTGCACCCCATCAGACCGAATGTCGTCGGTGGCATGCAGTCTGACCCGGTATAGCCTTCGGGTCGTTCATGATGCGAACTGCCTCTGGGAGAGCACCATGTTCTTGTCAGAACGGTACAATGCGTTTTCCCGGAGCGTTCGTCGTATCGAAACATCAAATCGTCAACGAGGCGTGAATTGGGCATCGGTCATGGCTGGTCGCGCCTTTCAGGCCCACTTGAAACCAATATGGAACAGATCGCACAGTCGGCTATCTCGTATCGGGTGCATTCCGGCACACCAAGCTGTTGCGATGCGAGACCGGATATCCGTCTGTTGTTGTTCGCTCAATGTTGCTTCGCATTGCGTCTGCCAGCGACGCGACCGGGACGGGCGCCCGTGTGGCCCGCGCGGTTCCAGACCTCTGTGCCGTTGACGAATACATGATCGATTCCAGCAGCCGCCTTTTCCGGGTCGGTATAGGTTGCACGATCGATGATGGTCAACGGATCGAAGATTGTCATGTCCGCCATGGCTCCCGGTTCGAGGACACCGCGGTCGGTCAACCCGAACCGGGCGGCCGGCACGGATGTCATCCGCCTTATCGCGTTCTCGAAAGACACAAGTGAGAGGTCGCGTGCGTAATGCCCGAGGAATCGCGGAAATGTACCCCAAAGTCGTGGATGCGGGTGTGGCGTGAGCGGAATTCCGTCGGAGCCGATGATGATATCGGGATGCTGCATGAGGCGCTGCACGTTGGCTTCATCGCGTCCGAAATAGATGGCGCCGCCAGGCGCCAGACGTTCTGCTGCAGTCATTTCGTCCACATCCCATTGCGCCGCGATATCCGCGAGCCAGGTCCCGTTCATTTCCGGGTGCGGGCCTGACCAGGTGATGAAAGTTCGGACCTTTCTTTCGACGAATCTTGGCAGGATTGATGTACTCGACGCCTCATAGGGATAGGCGTCCGCGATCAGTTCGGCACCGGCTGCTCTGCTATCGTCGTACCAGTCCAGTGCTTCGCTGCACAAACCTGCCTTGTCCGGGCTGTGGCAGTGGAAATGCGATATGACAACCGGAAGCCCCGCAGAGTTTCCAACCTCGACAGCTTCATCGAAGGCTTCCCGTGCACGGTCACCGTAGTCCCGCATGTGGGTGGCGTAGATCCCGCCTGCTGCCGCAGCAGCCGATGCAAGCTCGATCAGTTCATTTGTTTCGCTGAACCGGGCGGGCGGATATTCCAGTCCGCTCGACAAGCCAATCGCGCCTGACTCCATTGCTTCCGAGACCTGTATCTTCATTGCGGCAATCTCGTCGCTTGTTCCCGGACGTGCGACATCGGCCATGGTCGAGAGGCGGAGTGTCCCGTGACCGACGAGAAGCGCTGAATTACACGCGGGCGGATGTCGTGACAGTTCGTCGACGAATGCGCGAAAATCCGGATAGCGATAGTCTTCCCTGAGACCGAGAAGATCGAGCGGTTCCATCGGTCTTTCCGTTGCCACGAGTGGTGCAAGCGAAATTCCACAATTCCCCGCAACAACGGTTGTCACGCCCTGTGAAACCTTCGGGGTCATGTCGCCGAAATCGCGCAACATGCGATCGTCATGCGTGTGCGCGTCGATGAAACCCGGTGAAACGATCCGTTTCGTGGCGTCGATCGTGCGTTCCGCCGTTGCGCTTGTCAGTTTGCCGATAGCCGCTATGCGATCGTTGTCAATTGCGACATCAGCCACATAACCGGGTATGCCTGTGCCATCGATGACAAGACCGTTGCGAATAATGAGATCATGTGCTGACATTGACGTCGTGTACCTGTTTGCCTTGCAACCGGTTTCTATTGCTTCCACCGTTGATTTGCGAATGGGAATCATAACGCATGGAGCCATTTGCAAAACGCCCCAGGCACCGATTTTCCGGGTCGATTTCGAGAGTTTGGCGTGTAAGGGGTACGAACTTCATGCGGATGTGGCCACTGAGTCTGTTGAATTTGTTCAGGTGCTGGCGGTCGGGTTATGGGCAGTCACGGTTTGCGGAAATGGAACACGCTTCGACGAAGCACCAGGCCGGTAGACGCAGTGGTTCTGAAAAAATGTACGGGCTGATCCCGTGACACCGACCGACGATGCGGGTCGATCGGTACCGGCTCCCTAAAAAACCGGCAACGATGTTGCACGTCATGTACCGCACCGTTGCCTGGTGCTCCAGTATTTGTACGTACCGGAGGGGTTCAGTTTCGATGTGTGTACCCTGTTTGCAGCATGAATGACCACAATCCTCCGGGTGCGTTGAACGACCCTTGACAGGGCTGGTCAATTCAGTTGAAGCGGATGACGATTCCGCAAGAAACACTGCCGTGCGCGGATAAGCGATGTTGTGACTTTGCGATGCAATTCCCTTACTAATTCACCCATGAGGGATACTGGAATTGGCAGTTCGGTCCTTCGCAAGGAGGACAGAAGGTTTGTGACTGGCCGCGGCCATTACGCCGGTGATACCATCGTGCAGGGCATGTTGCGGGCACACTTCCTGCGCTCACCCTACGCCCGCGCTCTTGTGCATGTGCAGGATCGTGCCACGGTTTGTGCAAGACCCGGCGTCCATGCGGTTATCACCGGCAACGACATGGTCTCAAGTGGCGTCGGAACAATGCCGCTCCACTGGAACTTCAAGAACACCGACGGATCCGGGATGTTTGTACCGGATGCGCGACCGCTGGCCGAAAACGAGGTCAGGTTTGTCGGTCAGCCCTATGCCGTGATCGTCGCCGACACCGACGACATCGCACAGGATGCGGCAGAAGAACTCGATGTCACGTTCGAGGAATTGCCGACCCTAACGACAATGGGCAGCGCCCTGAAACCTGGTGCACCCGCAATCTGGCCCGGATGCCACAACAACACATGCCTTCACTGGTCTGCGGGCGACGCCGTCGAGACGGAATCTGCATTCAGCCGCGCCGCGCATGTCGTTTCGCTCGAACTGACAAACCATCGCATTGCCGCCTTGCCGATCGAGCCGCGCATTGCTGCAGCGCATTACGATGCTGGTCGTGATCACATCACATTGACGTCCACGTGCCAGCTGCCGCATGAGCTTCAGACCACGCTCGCAAGTGTTCTCGGCCTGTCCGAGACCAGAATCGACGTCGTTTCGCCTGATATCGGTGGCGGGTTCGGCATGAAGTCATACATGTATCCAGAGGATGCGGTTATCTGCTGGGCGGCGCGCCGTCTCGGTCGGGATGTTGCGTGGATCAACACACGCGGTGAGTCATTTCAGAGCGATGCAGCGGCGCGCGATCATGTGACGCTGGGGGAAATCGCTCTGGATGCAGAGTTGAATTTCCTCGCCTTGCGGGTCTCGATCACGGCGAACATGGGCGCCTATCTCAGTCAGCACAGCCCCGCCGTTCCCACCGTCTATTGTTGTTACTCGCTTCCTGGACCTTACCTCTTCAAGGCGGCATATGCCGACGTACGTTGCGTTTTCACGAATACCGCACCCGTCGATGCCTATCGCGGCGCCGGCCGATCCGAGGCTGTCTACGTCACGGAGCGCCTGATTGACCACGCCGCACGGAAACTTGGTGTCGATTCCCTGGCGTTGCGCAGACAAAATCTCGCGCAATCGCATGACATGCCCTGCCGGACTGCCATGGGCAGCGTCCTGGACAGTGGCGATCCGGTTCAACTGCTCGCAAACGCTGCCAGGAATGCCGGACACGACACGTGGGATATCCGAAGAAAGGAGGCGCGCAACCGAAACCGGCTTCGCGGCATCGGCATGGCGCTCTATGCCGCCAATTGCGGTGGATGCACATCACGCGACGGTCAGGAAGCGGGAGCGCTTATCGGTAGTTGGGAAAGCGCACGACTTCAGGTCCATCCATCCGGTTCATCGACCCTGTATGTCGGTTCGCACAATCACGGCCAGGGTCACGAGACGGCCTTTGCACAAATCGTTTCCGATCTCGTCGGCATTGACATCGACGATGTCGAGGTTGTCTTTGGCGATACACGGCGCGTGCAACGGGGACTGGGCACATTCGCCTCGCGTTCCGCTGTCATCTGCGGCCCGGCAACCATGCAGGCGTGCCGAAAGGTCATCGCAAAGGCCACGCAACACGCTGCTGCCCTGCTTGAAGCGGAACCGGAGAACATCGATCTTGTCGATGGTCAGTTCAGGATTCGCGGTACAAACCATGTCATCAGTTTTTCGGACGTTGCCCATGCAGCATACACTGCACCAGTGACAGGACCGGACGGACTGGAACCCGGTCTGGACGAGACCAGTTTCTATGACCCTGAGGCCTTTACGTGGCCGATGGGTGCGCACATTGCGGAGGTGGAAATCGACCCCGAAACAGGACAAACGGATCTGATCCGGTATGTGGCTGTTGACGATGTGGGTGTGGAGATCAATCCGATCATTGTCGAAGGACAACTCCATGGCGGTATTGTACAGGGCGTCGGACAGGCACTGGGTGAAGCCATGATCTATGATGACGAGAGTGGCCAACTGCTGAGCGGGAGCTTCATGGACTATCCAATGCCCCGTGCCGACACACTCTGCGGGTTCGAATCAAATCGGTTGAACAGCCGTTGCACAACAAACCCGCTTGGCGCCAAGGGAGTAGGGGAAGCCGGTACTTTCGCGGCACCTGCGGCGGTCACCAACGCAGTTCTCGATGCCCTGGCGCAACACGGTATTCAGTCATTTGACATGCCTGCAACGCCGCACCGCGTCTGGCGCGCGTTGCAGGAGAGCCATACCGATCGGTCGTGACACGGGATACACGCGGTGTGTGACCGGCATACGCATGATGGGGAATGTGCCGACATGGTTGGACTGTCATGTGCGCAACTGTTGATGGTGCCGTCTGCTGCTGATCGGCAGATGGTCACTACGTGATCCACGACACATGAGTGCGAATCCGGCCCCGCTTGGCGGTCCGTCCGTCTGGTTCGGTCGTGAACTCGCCGAATCCGGTAGCTGGACATATCGCTTCAGCACTGATGATATCGCAGAGATCGATCACGCGCTTGAATTTGCCGGTGATTGTTCGTGGTGGGAATTGGGCGCGGAAGAATTCCCGTTATCCAACCTGAAGCAGGTACTTGCGACGGCAGCCCGTGAACTGGAATACGGACGCGGATTCCAGGTTTTCAAAGGTTTGCCTGTCCACCGTTTGACGCTCGAACAGTGCAAGATGGTTTTGATGGGTTTGTCCGGTCACCTCGGGACACCCGTCTACCAGTCCGCGAGTGGCGAGATAATCGGGGAGATTCGCGACGAAGGCAGCGATGTCGGCGTGATTCGCGGGCAAATGACAAATGCAGACGGAACGGCCTTTCTCTCGTCGCGTGCGCGTGCGCAATCAACCCGGCCGTTGCGTTGGCATACCGACCGCGCCGATCTGGTCGGTCTGCTGTCGATAGGAACGGCACTGAGCGGTGGACGAAGCCGGATTGCCTCGGCTGTCACCATCCACGACGAGATGGTGGCACGCGCACCGTACCTCGCGTCCTTGCTCTATCAGGACGTGGTGCGCAGCCGTTTGGGTGAGGAGAAGGGCGGTGCGCATACGGTCTATGCACTTCCTGTCTTCACAGTTCACGAAAGCAGGTTCGCAAGCCATTACTCCCGTACCTATGTCGAAGCTGCGCAGAAATTGCCGGGGGTCCCGACGATGACCGATGCGCAGTGGGAGGCACTCGATCTGCTGTCTGAAATCGCCGATGAGACCTGCCTCGAGATGGAACTCAAGCCGGGCGACATGCAGTTTCTCAACAATCATGTCATCTATCATGCGCGGGATGCATTCTGCGATGATCCCGGCCAGGGCCGAATTCGCCGCCTGCTTCGCATCTGGCTGTCGGCGCGGGTCAGTCGGGCACTCGATCCCCGTTTTGGCGTACTGTTCGGGGATACCGGCGCAAGCGCATTACGCGGCGGTATTCGTGCCGATGAAGCGTGCGGCACGGTCAAGGCACAAATCCTGCGCAACGGTGAAGTCGATACACAGGAAAGACGATACGATATCCAGGGCAGCAGGCCAGCGATGGACGAGGCGTCTGTCGTCACATCATTGGCCACAACGACGGAGGCCTGAGCAAGTGAGTTCGAAGGAACCAGCATTCACGATCGGAATCGAGGAGGAGTATCACCTCGTGGACAGGCGTACCGGCGCACTGGCGCGGGATACGCCGGATACGCTCTTCGACGAGTACGTCGGTGAGCTCGGCGATCAGGTTTCGCCGGAATTCCTCAAGTCTCAGGTCGAGATCGCCACGTCCGTCTGTCGCAACGTCAAGGAGGCACGAACGGAACTGCAGCGCCTGCGGCATGGTGTCGGAAAGGTCGCGGCACGTCATGATCTGGCGATTCTGGCGTGTTCAACGCATCCTTTCGGCGACTGGCGCGAACAGGCATTCGTGCAAAAGGATCGCTACGAGATCCTCGCACGCGACATGCAGGCCGTTGCACGCAGACTTCTGATTTGCGGCATGCATGTTCATGTCGGGATAGATGATGACGATCTGCGCATCGATCTCATGAACCAGGCGCGCTACTTCCTGCCGCATCTGCTGTGCCTGACAACGTCGTCACCGTTCTGGCAAGGCCGGGATACGGGATTGCAGTGCTATCGTCTGACGGTATTCGACAGCATGCCGCGGACCGGTCTGCCCGATTCACTCGCGAGCTGGTCGGAGTACCAGCGCATGATTGAACACATGACCAGCGCAGGACTTGTCGAGGACGGTACAAAGATCTGGTGGGACCTGCGCCCGAGTGCGCGCTATCCGACACTGGAAATGAGAATCTGCGATGTATGTCCCAATCTCGAGGATGCCCTGACTGTCGCATCTCTTTTCCAGTGCATCCTGCGCATGCTGTATCGGTTGCGACAGAACAATCAGAAGTGGCGCGAGTATTCGAACATGCTGATCAACGAGAACAGATGGCTCGCGCAGCGGTTTGGCGTCAAGAGCGCCCTGGTCGATTTCGGCAAGAGAAAACTGGTCCCGTTTGCAGACCTGATGGACGAACTCCTGATCCTCGTGGCGGAAGATGCCGAAGCACTGGATTGTTCCGACGCGTTGCTGCGCATACGCGATATCTGCAAATCCGGGACATCAGCTGATCGGCAACGTGCTCTTTATGCGCACGCCGGTGGCGATGAAAACGCTGACGAGGCCCTGCGCAGCGTCGTTTTCGATCTGGCGGAACAAACCATCGCCGGTACGACGTGAGAGATCGAATCCTGAAGCACGGTCAAGGAGACGCGGAATTCGACGACTGAAGACACGTAACCCGCCGGATCGGGTGCATTTCCGTCTGCGTTGTGTGTGGATTACGTCTGATGGGTGAGTCAGACCGGACAGCAACAGCGCGAATCATCGATATTGAGCTGGATGAGCGGCTGATTGTACGTCGCAGTCCTGAAGTCGAACATGAACGTGCTGTCGCAATCTATGACCTCCTTGAGGAAAACCTGTTCGATCCCGTCGGCACGTTCACCGGTCCCTTCAAGGTCAAGTTGCAGATCCGTGATGGCCGGAGCCTCGTCTTCGACGTACACGACGAGGCGGGTGATCCACTTACTGCGATCACGATACCGTTGAGCCGGTTTCGACGCCTTGTGAAGGATTACTTCAAGGTATGCGAGAGCTACTTTGACGCAATCAAGAATGCACCGCCGTCTCGCATTGAGGCAATCGACATGGGTCGGCGTAGCCTGCACAACGACGGTGCTGACCTGTTGAGACAACTTCTCGCCAATCAGGTCGTTATCGACGACGAAACGTCACGGCGCCTGTTCACGCTGGTCTGCGTCCTGCATATCAGGGGATGACTGCGTGACCGACCTTCCCGGAGCCGTCCTGTTCGCCTGCAATTTCAATTCCGTACGCTCGCCCATGGCGGAAGGCTTGCTGAAGAGTCTTTATGGCAGCCGCATCTTTGTTGATTCCGTCGGGGTGCGTCCTTCAGACGGCGGTGACCCGTTCATGATTGCCGTCATGGACGAGATCGGAATCGACATGTCACGACACAAGACCAAGACGTTCGATGACATCGGTGACAGCGGTGAGAGTTTTGACCTCGTGATCACGATGTCACCCGAAGCCCAGCACAGGGCGATTGAACTGACCCGTTACGCGGCACTCGAGGTAGAGTACTGGTTGACGTTCGATCCCACTGCAACGGAAGGAAACAGGGACGTTGTTCTCGATGCCTATCGTCAGGTTCGCGACATGATCATGCGCAGAATCAAGGACCGTTTTCCTGCAAACCGCCTGGCGCCGATCTGAATATCGACGCTGTTCGATGGCAAGCGACGGGGGTTGATCAGGGCCCATCGTCAAATGAGAGATCAACTTTGGCGAGAGCGCCAATGTGTTGTTTCCCGCGTTCCCGGAGGTGATTGCGACCGTCATGTCGAACACCCAGAAAAAACTGATACTCGCGTCACGGTCGCCCCGTCGTTTGTCGCTGCTGCGGCAGATTGCGGTCGAACCGGACGAGGTCCTGCCGGCCGACATTGATGAATCGCCCTTGAAGGATGAAAACCCCCGCGATCTTGCGCGGCGCCTTGCCCGGACCAAGGCACAGCAGGTCCTCTTTCACCGACAGGATGCTGCGATTCTCGCAGCCGATACGGTTGTCGTCTGCGGCCGGCGTATCCTGCCCGCACCGGAGACAGTTGACGCGGCACGCACCTGCCTGCTGCGTCTGTCGGGCCGCGCGCATGACGTCATCGGCGGAATCAGCCTTGTCCTCGACGACCACTCTGTGTCGCGTGTGGTGGTGACACGAGTCGATTTCAAGCGATTGTCGCGAGCGGAAATCGATTGGTATCTGCAAAGCGGTGAGTGGCATGGCAAGGCAGGAGGCTATGCAATACAGGGCCGTGCCGCAGCTTTCGTGAAACGGTTGCGTGGTTCCTACAACAACGTCGTCGGTCTCGACCTGCACGAAACAGTGCAGTTGTTGCACGGGGTCGGGATGTTTCGCTACGATTCGGAAAACCGCGAACCGGATTAATCGATTGGCTGCTGTCCGTGGAGGTCTGGCAGACAGTCACTGTCGCAACAGTTTGGAGATGACGATGCGCGACCCGCGATATGACGTGCTTTTTGACGAAGTGGCAATCGGACCGGTGAAAGCGCGCAACCGTTTCTATCAGGTTCCCCACTGCAACGGCATGGGCACGCACTATCCAAGCGCCATGGCGGCCATGCGCGAGGTCAAGGCAGAGGGTGGATGGGCTGTCGTCTGCACCGAGGAATGTGATTTTCATCACTCCAGCGAGGTGTCGCCGGCCATTGAGGCGCGTCTGTGGACCGCTCAGGATATCCCGATTCTGGCCCGCATGGCAGAGAGTGTGAAGCGTCACGGTGCACTCGCTGGTTGCGAACTCGTCTACGGCGGGCATGTGAATGCGAACCTGCAGTCGCGTGAAGTCTCGATGGGACCTGTTGCGCTGCCGGTCGAGGATGGCCTGCCGTACCAGACACGCGCCATGGATCGCACGGACATTGCCAACTTCAGGCGTTGGCATCGCGACGCCGTCTACCGGGCACGCGACGCCGGATTTGACATCGTCTACGTGTATGCCGGTCACAACCTGTGCATGATGCAGCACTTCATCTCGCGACGGTACAATCAGCGCACGGATGAATACGGCGGATCAATCGAGAACCGCGCACGGCTCCTTCGCGAAGTCATCGAGGATACGAAAGAAGCGGTAGGCGACACGATGGCAGTCGCCGTTCGTTTTGCCGTCGACGAATTACTCGGTGACAACGGAATCACGGCTGACGGTGACGGACGTGCAGTGGTCGAGATGCTCGCCGAACTGCCGGATTTGTGGGATGTCAACATCAGTGAATGGGACAACGACAGCCAGACAGCCCGTTTTTCCGAGGAAGGATATCAGGAAGAATTCATTCACTGGGTAAAGTCCGTCACGTCGAAACCGGTCGTTGCGGTTGGCCGCTATACATCTGTCGACCGGATGGTCTCGCTGATCAACAGGAAAGTGGTCGACTTCATCGGTGCGGCGCGACCATCGATCTCTGATCCGTTCCTTCCGAAGAAGATCGAAGAGGGACGACTCGACGACATCCGCGAGTGCATCGGATGCAACATATGCGTCTCCGGCGATTTCATGATGACGCCGATGCGTTGTACGCAAAACCCGACCAAGGGTGAGGAATGGCGTCGTGGATGGCATCCCGAACGGATCGATGCACGCGGAAGCGCAGAACGCGTTCTGGTTGTCGGCGCGGGACCCGCCGGTCTCGAGGCGGCGCGGGCACTGGGACAACGCGGGTACGAAACCACCCTGGCGGAAGCAGGTACGGAAGTCGGTGGCCATCTCAACAGGCTTGCCGCCTTGCCGGGCCTTGCGAGCTGGGCTCGCGTCAGGGACTGGCGCATTGGTCAGATCCGGAAAATGCCCAGCGTTGAACTTTACATGGACAGCCGTCTGACAGCAGCCGAAATTCTGGAATTCGGGTTCGGGCATGTCGCGATTGCTACGGGGGCGCACTGGCGCGGCGACGGCGTTGGTCGATCCAACCGCATTCCGATCGTTTCCCCGGATTCAACCGGGATCCTGACACCAGACGATGTCATGGCTGGTAACGCGTTCAGTTCACCGGTGGTCATATTCGACGACGATCACTACTACATGGCGAGTGTGCTGGCGGAAGTCGCTTCAGCACAGGGGCATGCCGTGACTTATGTCACCACGTCACCGGATGTAGCCAGCTGGACCCACAATACGATGGAACAATCGCGTATTCAGGCGCGGTTGCTCGAACTGGGCGTCACAATCGTGACCGGCAAGTCTGTTTCTGCGGTTGGCGATGACACGGTTCAGCTGACTTGTGTCTACACCGGCCGGACCTCCTGTATTCAACGCGGTTCACTTGTCCCTGTGACAATGCGGCACCCGAACGATTCACTCTGCCGCGAATTGCAGGAATGTTCGGCGGACTGGGAGGCACGTGGCGTCAAGAGTGTCACCGCCATCGGTGATTGCCTGGTTCCCGGGTTGCTCGCAGCCGCTGTCTACAGCGGACATCGCTATGCACGCGAACTCGACAGTATTGTTCCCCTGGATCAGCCGCCGTTTCACAGGGAGGTGGTGGAACTGTCCGACAACTGGCCGGCACCCTGGCGGATGATCTAGGTCCAGCTGAAAGTCAGACGCGGTGATTTTTTGGAAAGCCGGGTGTTTTCAGGCCTTCTTGTCGACGCCTGGCAGCGAAATTCGGACGCACAACCCGCCGGTCTCGCGATTACGCAATGCTATGTCGCCGCCATGGCGGCGCACAACAGAAAGCGCAACCGTCAGGCCAAGACCGGAACCGCCCGTTTCCCTGTTTCTTGAGGTTTCCAGGCGATAGAACGGGCGAAACACGTCTGCAATTCGTTCGACGGGAATACCCGGGCCGCGATCCATTACGGTGACAATGGCGTACCCTGCCTGCGTTTCCAGCCAAACTTCTGCAACGCTCCCGTACTTGACCGCATTGCCGATGATGTTCTCGATCGCACGTCGTATGTGCCCGGGTGAACAGTCGATCCAGATCGGTTTGCTCGCATCGACTCGTATGTCACAGCCTGTCTCCGACAGGGATTCGCAGATATTGTGCACCAGTGCTGTCAGGTCGCTCCGAACGCGCGGTGCGTCGGCCGCATCATCGCCTGCAAACGAAAGTGTTTCGTTCAGCATCGCCTGCATTTCGAACAGGTCGGCAACAGCCTTTTCCCGCTGCGCAGGATCGTTGATGAACTCGATCCGCAACCGCAAGCGCGTCAGCATCGTCTTGAGATCGTGACTGATCGCGGCCAGCATCATGGTCCGGTCGTCGAGCAGGCTACGCAAGCGTTCCTGCATGCGGTTGAAGGCGCGCGATGCCTTACGCAATTCACGCGATCCGGTTTCATCGAGCTGTGGGGAGCGGATGTCGCGACCAATGCGGTCGGCAGCGTCTGCAAACCGGCGAAGTGGACGCGTCTGCCGGAACGAAAACCAGAAAACAATAAAGATGACAATGACAGTCGCCACGGTTGCCCAGGCAACCGTGCGCAAGGCCCATCGGTAGGAAAGCGACGGCGCCGCTGCCAGAAACTGCGCCCACTCACCTGTTGCGAGACCAACTGAAATGCGGACCCGGACGCGGCTGTATTGCAGATTGTGGTGTTTCTGGCTCAGTCCATACGACTGATCGTCATGGTCTTGTTCATCGCGAAATTCGCGATCCAACCCCTCGATCACGATTGTGCGGGATCCGAGATCGGGCAGACTTTCGCGCAGCTCATCGAGTCGGCGCGGATCGAGCCACCAGGAAGATTCGACGCGGGCATGCGGTGGTTTGTCCGAAACAAATACCGCGAGCGTGGGACTGTTGAGCGCCCTGATCAGTTCCTGCCGTTCCTGCGGCAGCGTCGTTTCCAGAAGCGGAACGATCGACTCGATCCGCTGTGCGATCGAGTCGGTAAACAAACGATGTGACAGTTTCGCCCTGTCGTTGATGTAGATGCCGCCACCGATCCACAGGCAAAGAACAAACAGCAGAACCAGCGGGATGGAAAAGCGAAACGCAAAACCGCTTGACCATGCCCAGCGTCGAGGGTCGAGGTTCATGCGGGCTCAACCGTTACCGCAAGGACATACCCGCCGTTTCGAACCGTCTTGATCAGGCGCGGATTCTGCGGGTCGTCCTCGATCTTGCGTCGCAATCGGGAGAGCAGAACATCGATCGACCGGTCGAACGGACCTGCGTCGCGCCCGCGCGTAAGGTCGAGCAGTTGATCCCGACTCAGGGTACGCCCGGGTCTCTGAACCATTGCTGCAAGCAGATCGAACTCACCCGATGTGAGCTTGACCGGTTCACCTTCGGAATCACGAAGCTCCCGGTTTTTCAGTGACAGCGACCAACCGGCGAATTCGAGGTCCCGTGATCCGGTTTCGTCCGTGGTGGAACTGTCCCGTTCACGCGTGCGTCGCAGGACGGCCTTGATCCGTGCCAGCAATTCACGCGGATTGAACGGTTTCGGGATATAGTCGTCGGCGCCGATTTCAAGGCCGACAATCCTGTCGGTTTCCTCGCCGAGCGCGGTGAGCATGATGATCGGGATATCACTGCGTGTACGCAGTCTCCGGCAAATGGACAGCCCGTCCTCACCCGGCATCATGAGATCGAGAATGACGAGGTCGAAACGCCCGTCGTCCAGTACCGCATCCACCTGTCGCGAATCCTGGAGTCCGGTTGTACGAAATCCGTGCCGCCGCAGGTAACGCGACGTCAGATCGACGATCTCACGGTCATCGTCGACAATCAGCAGGTGAGGCGTTGCGTTTGTCATCATCGCCAAGTTAGGCAAGGTTCCTTTCGGTGGTGCAAAAGATTTGTAAACGAATGTTTCATTCCTCGGAACTGCAACGAATGGTGACAAAAACACCCGGCCTTTGAAACACGTTCAATGTGTCCGAGGCCTATATCAGTTCCAGTCAATCAGTTTGCAGACAGAAAGGAACGGAAAAGTGAACAGGATCAAGAAAGTCATCGTTGTCTCCATTCTCTCGGTTGCCGTGATTGGTGGCGGAGCCCTGATCTTCGACATCGGAGTAAGGGATGCCAAGCTTGCCGGTCTCAATCTCATGAGCGAGGCGATTGCAGGACATCGCGACGGAGACCACCACGGACGTCGTCACGGAATGCGTGCGTTGTGCAGCGAGAAGCGTACCGAGAGGATCGACATGGCCCTTGAGGTTGTGGAGTCATTCACGACCTTTTCGACAGAACAGGAAAGCGCATGGAATGAACTCGTCGTTGCCGTGAACGACAGCGACAAGGTGATCGAAAGCCGTTGTGTCGTTCTCATGGAGGAGGGTCGGCCCGACTCACTTCCTGGCTGGATGGACCGGGCTGATACAATGCTCGTCGTCGCCAGTGAGATCATGGAGAAAATCCATCCCGCTCTCGACAGCTTCTATGCGACACTCGATGACGATCAGAAAGCTGCACTTGACAACTTTTTGCGATAAACAAGAAAATCCTGGAACTGCTGTGGTGGGGCTTTCAGTGTCGCCGCAGCGGTTCGTGGAGACCCGCGCAACAACCATGGTACAGGGTGGTGCACGCAATGCCTCGCAGCGAGCTCTCGAAGTGCCCGATATGTGGCGCAGCAACGGATCGGGAATACAAGCCGTTCTGTTCCGAACAGTGCAAGTTTCTGGACCTTGCCAAGTGGATCGGCGTTGACGAGCCATATGTTGTATCAGGGGACGGAAAGTATCCTGCCTACGGGAACGCGGATGTTTCCGATGTGAACAACAAGGTTATTCATGTCGACTTTGCAGGTCGCAGGCGGAGTGCGTGAAACCGCTGATAGCCGCATGTGTGTTGTTAGCAAGACGCTGATTCTCAAAGATTATTTCATTGGTAGTACTGACGCTACGTCCGTCGTCCAATCTCGAATTGGTGAATGCGATTGGAACTGTCAGTTCGCTTTTCGTGCAGTAAACCACCGGTTCGACGACTGAATTGTCGCGTCTACATTCCCCGGACAGTAATCGGCAAGCCTTCGGCGTTCTCTGAAAAGTCTCTTCGTCCACGGAAGAGTGTCAGGGTCGAACGGTGGCGCTCCTGGGCGCCGCAACGATCCATGTAACGCCGTAACTGCTGTAGCCCTTCCTCCATGACACGATCGCGGCGCCCCTTGCATTCGGTCGCAACACGCTGAGTCTCGGGGCCAACTCCGGCAGGCCACTCGATCAAGAGATCAGTACGGCCGCTGCCAAGGGCGTGCTCGGATACGCCCGCCACTGTTGACAATTTTGTTGCAGAAAAACCTGCAGCAGTAACTGTGGACCGGCCTCCTTGTACGTGAACCGTTCCAGCCAGGATTGAGAATGCTGCCCGAAAAAGTCCTGTCAGAAGCTTGTTGGTGTCCAGCCGACTCGATGCATCGACGTAGTGCGCCGGATCATGTGTCACAGACTGCTGAAATTCGAGACCAGGTTCGTGCGCAACTGACACAGGACCGTAGTCTTGCCGGTCTGTCGCGGTGCGTGCAGTACGAAGTACTTCTTCAAGGCGATCAGATTGAGTGTTTCGGCGAGATCCAGACGGGACAACGGATCGATGTCGTAATGATCGTGTGACCGGATCGGACCGGCTGTGTTGAAGAAACGCATGGACGATCAACGAATGCACTTGGCGAGCGAGTCCTTCACGAATTGTATCATGCGTTCGAGGAGTCGGCTTCTGCTGCACTGATTCTCGCAGGACAAAACGACATTGCGAGCACCAGTATCCTGGATGTGAGCTGCGATTAGGCGGAATTCAGTTGATTCGGACCCAAAAGACTTTCCAAGCCACCCGGATCGGGCGTCGGAAGGCTTGTTCTCCTGCCGGGTTACCAATCAACCCGCC
The DNA here is from genome assembly GCA_965200745.1 of Alphaproteobacteria bacterium. Taxonomy (GTDB): domain Bacteria; phylum Pseudomonadota; class Alphaproteobacteria; order SP197; family SP197; genus SP197. The sequence goes on along the minus strand of CBDAUZ010000001.1, from coordinate 525,552 downwards.
TCAGTCGGCATTGCGAACGATCCAGAAAAACCGACGAATGACGCGGTCAATCGGCGATTGCGACGTGGCGCACTGTCGTACTGATCCAGCACCCGCGCGGTATTTCTTGTCCTTGCCGTGGAAAACCGGTACGTGAAGATCGCCACAACGCAACTGCTTCACGTAGACATTGCGGGTGTTTTTTCCTAGGAAATCAGCGCGGATGGTTCTTCGCCCAGGTAGCTCAGTCGGTAGAGCACGTGACTGAAAATCACGGTGTCGGTGGTTCGATTCCGCCCCTGGGCACCTTCATTCAAGACTCCTGACATGATCTGATACGAGACGCGCGATGATGGGACCGAGATCTCCGTCGAGATTGTGACCCATCCCCGGGATCTCGACGAGAATCGACCGCTTGATGTTTCGTGCCGTATCCCTGCCGTGTTCGGGTGGCAGCAGCGTGTCATCAAGTCCGTGAATGACCAGTGTCGGCCGGGTGATTGTCTTCTGCATTTCGGTTCGCGATCCATTGAAATCCACAGCTGCCAACTGCCGTGTAACCCCGTCAGGACACCAGCATCGTTCCCATGCTGCGGCAATGAGCACGCGGCGTTCTGCCAGGTCAAAGGGATAATCCGGGCTTCCCCACGCCCTGTCGCCTGCAAGAATCAAGCTGGTCACCGATGCAAGATCATCCGGGTCTTCAGGTGCCTGCTGAAGCAGATCACGCGCCTCGGGCGTTCCCATCGGCAGATCGGGATTGCCCGATGATGACATCGTCGAGACAAGGGAAAGAACTCTCTCGGGCATGATCGCCGTCATGACCTGCGCAATCATGCCACCCATCGAGATTCCGAATACGTGTGCGGCGTCGATCTCGAAATGATCGAGTACCGCCGCGTGATCAGCGGCCATGTCTTCGACACGATACGGCGGCGCGACATCGTCACCCCGTGCGAGTCGCGCCAGAAAATCCTCCCGCTTGACAGGTCCGAATGAATCAAACTTTTCTGAAAGGCCGGCGTCCCTGTTATCCGGTGTGATGACCCGAAATCCCCTGTCAACAAGTTCCCTGATCATCGCCGGAGGCCAGTGAATGATCTGACTGCCGAGACCGCGAATCATGAGAAGTGGCGTGCCCGTCACATCACCATGTTCCTCGACGTAGATCCCGATCCCGTTGGCGTTAATCTGTGGCATGAGGCATTCCCCGTCGCTGGTGGCAGTGATCGTGTGTTCTGGCTAATGTGCAACAGTCGAAGTCTGGAGATGAACGATCAATGTATCGTCTTTACGGAAAGCCATACACCATGTCGATGCTGCCCGAGGGGACACTCGACGAGATTGGCGCTGAATACGATCTGATCGAACTGCCGGATGGTCGTTCGACAGATCCCGCGTACCTCGCACTCAGGCCCGACGGATTGGTGCCGACTCTGGTCGATGACGACGTCGTGCTTTTCGAGGGTTCGGCGATTGCCATGTATCTGTGTGATCGACACCCGTCGGCGGAGCTTGCGCCGCCGCCTGGCACCCCCGACAGGGCAAGATGGTATCAGTGGATGCTCTATCTCAATTCGGTAATTCACCCTGCCGTCGCAAACGAGTATCACGCAGACTGGTTCACGACCGACGAAGAGGGCGTTGAAGGCGTACGGCAGGCGGCGCGAGACAGTGCCGACTTGCTCTGGTCGCAAATTGACAACGCGATTGTCGGCATGTCGTGGTTAACCGGACAAGCCTTCACGACGGCGGACATCCTGTTTGTCGTCGAGGCGTACATGCACTGGAATTATCCGGCAATGTTCGAGAGGGAACAGAACGTTCGTGAACTAGTTCTTCGAATCCAGTCTCGTCCGAAGATGTGCGCACTGCTTGAGCGCCACGGCGTAGAAACGATCGCCGGGTCAGGCGCCTGACCTGGATTGGCAACGCGGACCGGATCCACCCCACACATTCACGAGTTGAAGGTACATGTCCAGCGAACAGAATTCGGATGACCTTTCGATCACTTTCGGTGTTGAAGAAGAACTTTTCCTGATCGATCCACGCTCGAGAGATCTACTCGCCGATCCGGATCCCGCGATATTCAGCGCGTGCGAGGAACAGTCCGCGCCGCACAAGGTCGTTCGCGAGCTGCTGCGTTCGCAGATCGAGACCAACACCAGCGTATGCACGTCGACACAGGCAGTACGTGAAGCGGTATGTGAGGTTCGGCGTACGGTCATCGAAATCGCCCAGGCGCACGGCGCATCGGTCATTGCGTCATCAACGCACCCGTTTGCACGCTGGCGCTCGCAGATGCCGACGCCAAAGGAGCGGTACGAACAGTTCTCGCTGGTGTACCAGGAGACGCTTCGACGCTTCATGATCGGTGGCATGCATATTCATGCGGGGTTTGCCGATCATGACACACGCGTGCAGATCATGACGGCTCTGCGTCGATACCTCCCGGTTCTGCACGCACTGTCGACATCGTCTCCGTTCAGTGCGGGCGAGGAAACAGGTTTCAAGTCTGCGCGGCTGAACATCATGAGTGCACTCCCACGCACGGGAATTCCCCGTGCATTTGATTCGGCAGAAGACTTCGAAACACTGGTCCGGAACCTCCAGAGGCTCAGGTTCATCGAGAATGCGAGCGAACTCTGGTGGGACATTCGTCCTTCGAACAGTTATCCGACGATCGAGATGAGAATTTGCGACGTATGTACGGATATCGACGATCTGATGTGCCTCGTTGCCATATACGGATCGTTGATCCGCCGTCTCTGCCGGCAGGCACGGGACGGTGGTCTGCCGGATGAACCGTTGACGGAACTCATCAGCGAAAACAGATGGCATGCGCAACGCTATGGCGTCTTTGCCAACCTCGGCGACCCCGAAGACGGAACCCGGACCGACATGGCGGAACTCGTTGAAGTGCTGATCGGGGAACTCGACGGCGATGCGCGGTCGCTCGGCTGCCACGATGACCTGCAACATGCCCGCGAGATAATCCGCAATGGTTCTGCGGCTGACAGGCAGGTCGACCATTTCCGACTTTGCATGCATGAGGGTGCGACACGGGATGAGGCCATCGTCTCGGTCGTCGATCGCATTGCGGAAGAAACACGACGCGGAATCGGTCTTGTCAATGCGTCCGACTGAATCCTGTCCTTTAGTTTCGCCTCCGGAATGATTTCTCCCGGGTACACGCATTACCTCGACGGTGACTGATACGGGTATGGAGTTTGACACCATCATCGTCGGCGCGGGCTCGGCGGGGTGTGTTCTCGCAGAGCAACTGTCGCAGGACGGCAGACAGAGCATCCTGGTTCTTGAAGCCGGTCCCGGTGACAGGCGTTTCTGGATTCACGTGCCACTCGGATACGGCAAGAACTACTACAACAGGTCCGTCAATTGGGCTTACGAGACTGAACCTGATCCCGGATTGGGAAACCGTTCGGATTACTGGCCGCGCGGCAAGGTCCTGGGCGGTTCGAGTTCAATCAATGCAATGGTGTTCATTCGCGGGCACGCGCAGGATTACGATGACTGGCGCGATGCCGGAAACCCCGGGTGGGGTTGGCAGGACGTATTGCCGCATTTCCGGGCAATCGAGGACAATCAGGCAGGAGCAGATGAATGGCGTGCGACGGGTGGCCGCCTGCACGTCAGTGATGTCTCCGCGAAAGTTGCGCCGTACTGCACGGCGTTCATTGAAGCCGGCACGGAAGCAGGGCTGTCGTTCAACCGCGATTTCAACGGACGGGATCAGGAAGGGGTCGGATACTACCAGATCACGACGAAGAAGAGTCGGCGCATGTCCGCTGCCCGTGCGTTTCTTCGTCCTGCCATGCAGCGACATAACGTCAAGGTCGAGACCCGCGCCCAGGTCCTGCGCATCGGCTGGACCGGCGATCAGGTCGACCATGTGGTCTACCAGCAAAACGGAAAGGAACACACAGCTCGTGCACGGCGGGAGATCATCGTGTCAGCCGGCGCTGTCAACACACCACAGCTCCTGATGCTGTCGGGAATTGGCGACGGCGAAACCCTGGCCAGAAACGGAATTGCGGTACGGCATCACAATCCGAATGTCGGGAGACATCTGCAGGATCATCTCGGAATCAATTATGTCTTCGGAGTCACGCAGCCGACACTGAACGAGAAACTCGGTACCTGGTCGGCACGAATGGTCGCCGGGGCACACTATCTTCTGGGTGGCAGGGGCCCACTATCGCTGAGCATCAACCACGGCGGCGGATTTTTCCGGACGAATCCGCAACGTCCGCGTGCAAACATGCAGCTCTATTTCCAGGCCATGTCGATCATTTCACGCAAGCACGAGGGCGAACGCCCTGTTCTCAATCCGGACCCGTTCCCTGCCGTCGCGATCGGGTTGTCGAGTTGCCGACCGACCAGCCGTGGGACCATAACCCTGCGGTCACCTGATCCGCTCGACCCGCCGTTGATTTATCCGCAGAGTTTCTCGACGGATCATGATCTTGAGGAGATGCTGGAGGGGGTGAAGTTTCTGCGTGTGCTCGCCAACCAGCCGGCACTGCGTGCAGTCATCACCAGGGAACTGCAACCGGGAGACCAGATCGCAACCGATGAGGAACTGATCGCGGATATTCGTGCACGGTGCGGAACCGTGTTTCACCCCAGTTGCACGTGTCGCATGGGACCCGATCCTGCCGGTTCGGTTGTGGACAATCGCCTGAAAATGCACGGTGTTGCGGGATTGCGCATCGTCGACGCATCGGTGTTTCCGAACATCGTTTCCGGAAACACCAACGGCCCGACCATCATGACTGCGCATAAGGCGGCCAGACTGATCGCGGAGGAAGGCTGAACGGACCGGAACGCAGGTCCGTTCAGCTGTTCTCCTCAGGATTCTTTCGACTGCTCCTCGGCTTTGGCCCGGGCATGCTCCTCGATCTCGCTTTGCCGCGCAGACAAGGCAGCCCCGAGAATGTCGCCAAGAGTTGCACCGGAGTCCGCCGTTCCGTAGGTCGCCAGGGCCTTTTTCTCCTGGTCGATCTCGAGTGCCCTGACCGACAATGAGAGGACCCGCGTTCCCCTGTCGATATTCGTGACGATGGCGTCGAGTCGATCGCCCGAGGCAAAGCGGTCCGGACGCTGTTCGCGTCGGTCACGTGAAAGTTCACCCTTGCGGATGAAGCCCTTGAGCTGATCGTCGACAGACACCTCGACACCGCCATCGTTGACGGCGGTGACGACACAGGTAACCACCGAACCGCGACCGAGTTCACGCGTTGATTCCGCGAACACGTCAGGTTCAAGCTGTTTCATGCCAAGGCTGATTCGTTCCTTGACCGTATCAACCTCAAGGATCTTGACGCGAACCACATCACCCTTCTTGTAGGCGCGGATAGCCTCTTCGCCGCTCTTGTCCCAGGAAATATCGGACATGTGCACCATGCCATCGAGATCGTTCCCGACATCGACGAACATGCCGAATTCCGTAACGTTGCGGATCTCGCCCTCGAGTTCTGTTCCTTTCGGATTGGCCAGAGCAAACGATTCCCAGGGGTTGGCCTGGGTCTGCTTGATACCAAGACTGATGCGTCGCTTGTTGGGGTCGACATCGAGAATCTCGACCTCGACCTCCTGGCTGGTGGATGCGATCTGGCCTGGATGTACGTTCTTCTTTGTCCAGCTCATTTCGGAGACATGAACAAGTCCCTCGACGCCGGGTTCGAGTTCCACAAACGCACCGTAGTCGGTGATGTTCGTGACGCGACCATGCAGGCGGGCACCCTTGGGGTATTTCTCGCTGACACCTTCCCACGGATCCGTCTCGAGTTGCTTCATGCCGAGAGAGATGCGCTGTGTTTCGGGATTGAATCGAATGACCTGCACCATGATCGTGTCGCCGATCGTAACCGCCTCGGAGGGGTGGTTGATGCGGCGCCATGAGATGTCCGTTACGTGCAAAAGTCCGTCGAGTCCGCCGAGGTCCACGAAAGCACCGTAATCGGTGATGTTCTTGACTATTCCCTCGAGAACCTGGCCCTCGTTCAGTCTCGCGATCAGTTCGGCGCGCTGACCTGCCCGTTCATCCTCGAGTACCGCACGCCGGGACACGACGATGTTGCTGCGGCGGCGGTCCATCTTGAGGATGCGGAATTCATGCTTATCACCCATCAAAGGCGTCACGTCGCGGACAGGTCGTATGTCAATCTGACTGCCGGGCAGGAATGCATACGCGCCGCCGAGATTGACGGTGAATCCACCCTTGACCCTCTGGAAGATTTCACCGGAAACCCGGCTTCCGTCCTGGAATGCGGCCTCGAGCTGGTTCCAGACTTCTTCGCGCTGCGCCTTTTCGCGTGAGAGAACGGTTTCACCATTCCGGTTCTCGAGTCTCTCGACAAATACTTCAACCTTGGCGCCAACGGCAAGATCCGCGTCTTCCCCGGCTTTTTCGAATTCCCGCAGCGGGACCCGACCCTCTGCCTTCAGTCCTACGTCGATCAGGGCGATATCGTTCTGAATGGCGATAACGATTCCTTCGACGACGGAGCCTTCAGCGATATTGATCCGTTCGATGTACTCGCTGAACAGATCTTCAAAATTTTCTTCATCGGTTGCTGGTGGCACACCCGCAACATCGGGCGTACTTGTGGTTTGTTCCATCATGTCTCCTGATTTGGCGTTCCGGGAACGATGGATTGTGTTCCCGTGGCCTGCTGTGGATTTCGCGGAAGAGTCGTCCCGCAAGGCAGGTATTTTTCAGCCGTGGCGAATATATATCTCCACAACATCGCACTTCAACCGGTTTTCTTGTTCAAGTTTTGCCGTTCGTGCGGGTCGAAGAATCCCAATTGTGCAACAGGATCGACAAACATCGGATCTAACCCATTTATCTCAGACCAGGGTTTTTCAAGTTCCCGGAAATGCTCATCCACGACGGGTTGAAGCAGATTTCTCCGGTGGAACAATCTCGTCAAACGCCGGTCTCATGCGTGCCGGTCTGGCAAACATGAACACCAACATGTTTCGCCGGATTGCTGACTGTTTCGCCGACCATCGCTCTCACGAGCTGATTGTTCACAAGGTTGAGACACGTGTTGGCCAGCGGATTGCTGGTCGGCCAAGAGGATCTTTGTGATCATGTTTCCCTGCGCCGCGACCCGGTGTTTGGTGCCATTCTCGGGTGTCTGGAGAGCAAGCGTTCCGATTGCGCGCCACGTGCCGGCAAAAGCACGCTGAACCGGTTGGCGTTGTCGGCGGTGGGAGCGGACCAGCGCCAAGGAGGCATTCATGCATGTCTGGCGCACTCTGCGTCCCGCCCCGGATCTCCCGTCATTGTTGATGCAACTCCCCGATACGGGAGAGTTGTGTCCAGCGGTGGCCTTCCGAACAGGCCAGATACACCGTCATGACGAAATACGAGGTCGTTCACATGGCCGTTGGGGCCGTGAATGGCCCTTGAATCCGGCAATTTGGTGAACTCAGGGTAAATGTCGCCGGTAGCAAAACCGAACGAACGCTCCATCGCAGGAATTTGTCGAAGTATGAGAAGTAAGGGTTAACGGAACTGAATGTGGCCGAGGCGAAGGTGGCAACGCTCCGCGACCAGCTAAAGAGTGTACTATCAGAGGCGCTGTTACGATTAATTCCGGTATGGATTTCGTTCGCCAATAATCCGGGAAAGATTGGTATTCACGCGGTACGGATTTCGATCCAGAGACCAGCGACGCCGACTTTCTTGTCGAATTCGATCCAGAATGCGCACCTGCGACCCTCGACCATTACTTCGATTTCAGGGATGCCTTGCGGGATGCACTTGGCCGTTCCATCGACCTTGTCGAGAAACATGAGTTCCGCAATCCCTATATGCGCGATGCCGTCAACAGATCGCTTGAGCTGGTTTATGTTGCATGACCCACGCGTCCTGTTGATGGACGTTGAGCAGGCGGGAGCGGATATCGAACGCTTCACCGAAGGCGCAACGCTCGGCGAGACTTTCTCGGCTTGTATTTCGTCCGCGGCTTAGGTCCTGGCTTCTTCGGCGTCGTCGCCCGGTCCTCGATCAGGCCAACGATCCAGTCCATGTCGCGCAACGTGTCCGTTTAATGCTGCGATTTATGCCGCAAGTCGCGCCACCAGGTATTCCATACCCCTGTCGCCTTTCACGGAATTGCAGTGCCCGCATAGAAGCTGGAGATTGTCGATATGGTCCGTCCCGCCCTTTGACCGGGGGATGATGTGGTCCACGGTGAGGTTCCGCATCTGGAAATGCGTTCCACATCCGCTGCAGTGCCCGCCCTGCTCTCCATACAGAAGCCGCCTGTTCCTCGCGTCATTGTAGCGGATTAACTGGCCGATGTCGGTGCGGCGGGGAACGTCCGTCCGGTGCAGGCCGCTGTAGAACAGCCCCACTTCCCGATGCAGGCGTTCCTTAACGAGGTCGGCGGCCTTAGTCGATATGTCGATGCCCACCCATTCCCGGCCCTCCAGTTCCGCCGCTATGCAGGCCGTCGCGCAACCACAGAACGGAAAGCACCGTATCGCCGAGATTGCTGCTTGCCTTGATGATGCGCTGGAGAAGCGCAAGCGGCTTCTGCGTGGGATAGCCCGTGCGCTCGCTCTTCCGCCGTCCCACCGGTGAGAATTCAGGCCACCAAGTTTCCGGCACCTTTCCCAGAGCGATGTAGTGGTTCCGCAGAGCCGGGGTAAGAGGGTCGGAAATGGCCGCGCCTTTCCTGTTGGTATTGAGTGCCTTATGAGGAATCCTCACCGCATCGGCGTTGAACGTCCAGTTGTCGCCTCCTCCACTGTACCATAGCAGGGTATCATGCTTGCGGTTGAACTGCCGCATTTTTGGAGAACCCGGACCGGTGTAGCACCATACAATCTCGTTCCTGAACGCCTTCCGTCCGAACACTGCATCCATGACCAGTTTGAGATAGTGGCTCATGGTCGGGTCGCAGTGGAGATAAATGCTGCCGGTGGGTTTCAGCAGCCGCCGCATCTCGAGCAGCCGCGCCGCCATGTAAATCAAATAGGCCCTGTCGCTCTTGGTCATGGCAGCGGCGATGACCCGGTTGAGAGCTGGATGCTTCGCCTCGATCAGATCCACCCATGCGATGTCCACGTCCGCCAGCGTCCATGTGTCCCTGAACGCCGCGCCCGCCGCCAGCGATCCGATCGGCGCGGCATAATTGGCTTTCGAGTTGAACGGCGGGTCAAGGTAGATCAGGTCAACCGACGCGCCGTTCATGCCGCGCATGATCGGGAGGTTGTCACCAGTCCAGACCGTCTGGTTCGACCAGTTCGCCCCCCCCCCCCCCCAGTTGTCGCGGTCATTTGCAGGGTTGAGAAGACCAGTGGGCGGAAGCCGCGGCTTTGGCTATTTCCCAGCGGCGTTCCGGCGAAAGGATCTCCGCCCGCCTATGGCCGCCGATCCTGCGACCGTTCGCCCTGTTCGGCTGGCGCGGAGAGCCGGCGTTGTCCTCTATTTCCCCCGTGGCGATCTTCGCCACATGAACGGCGCAGCCCACAGCGTCCGCGGGCCTGCGCTCGCCGTTCGGTCCTTTCGGCATGGTTTACCTCGCTGGATTGCCGTGGGGCCCTCATTATACCATTTACCGCCATCCCTCATGAAGAACGGAACGAGCACATCAAAACATTATTGGCAAAAGTCAAACTGAGACACTACTCGGTCGAGCGCAAGTTCGAAATCATGGGCGAGGCAATTATATCGGCTGCAGAGCTCCCATTCGGAACTTGCGGAACGTATCCCGCGTGTGCATCGGGTTGCAGATTTCCGCAACCTGCTGAGCCACGGTTTCGATCGGATTGAGCCGGAACGCGCATGGGTCTACGTCGAAATTAACCTTCGACAATTACGCGATCTGATACAGGCATTGCTCGCCGAGTTGGGATCGCCCGCGCAATGAACGCCGAACACCTGTTCGCCCTCTATGACCAGGTGGTAGGGGCAACCGATGCCGTCTGCGCCGTTTTGTGCTCGACCTCGCCGTGCGTGGCAGTCTAGTGGAGCAGAACCCTACCGACGAACCGGCGTCTGAACTGCTCAAGCGCGTTGCGGCGGAAAAGATGCGGCTTACAAAGACAAGGAAAACTCGATCCTACAAACGTCCTGTATCACGACGTCTCGATGAAACACCGTATCCGCTTCCAGACGGTTGGATTTGGACGCGGATTGTAGAATGGGGTGTCACAAATCCTCGCAACCACTTCCCGGACAAACAACCGGCGTCGTTCATTCCAATGCGAATGATCCCTGCAGAGTATGGCATTCCAATTTGCATGGGGGAGCGCCCTTGGGGTGAGATCAAGCGCGGATACACTCACATTGCCGAAGGCGACGCGGGATTGGCAAAGATTACGCCATGCTTTGAGTTCTGTTTTTTCGCAATTTAACCGGTGGAAGTGGTACCACCGCACTTCATATTGTACGACCACTCCTTGTTTGTCGTGATCATACTTTACTGATCCTGAAGTGTCCTTATCTTCATCCAAGCAGGTATTTCAAAGCTGACGGGCACAGCAGGGCAGAAACTGTGTGCCGGTTGAGTATTTCGCAAATACTCCCTTTCCTCGCCTCCTCTCGCCGAACAACGCCGCATCGTAGCCAAGGTCGTCGAACTGATGGTGCTCCGTGACCAGGTTGAAACCGGTCCAATCCATCCGGTGTTTGCGGCAGCCGTCCTCTTGAATGAGAGATTCGAAGAGTTTTGCAAACTACGGGGAACAGCCGGGTTGTCGAGCGTGCAGGTCATGATGCGCACCATGGGGTCGATGATTTCTCGAAATTCATGCGCGTTCCGGGTCAGAGGCAACCACACGATCAAGCGGAATGTGCGCCTCGACCAGACGTGCCGCAGACGCCAGTGCCTGTTCGGGTGACAGCGTCGTTGTGTCCAGAGCAAGTGCATCTTCAGCGCGACGCAGCGGCGCAATCTGGCGATCGGAATCACGGCGGTCGCGTTCGTGGATTTCTGCAAGAACTGCTTCCGGATCAACCTGTTCATTGCGCGAGAGCAATTCCCGGTACCGGCGATCCGCCCTGATCTCCGGGCTCGCCGTGACAAACAGTTTCACATCCGCTTCCGGAAAGACGACAGTGCCGATGTCCCGACCGTCAATCACGGCACCTGGTGGTTGAACAGCAAACTGGCGCTGAAACAGGTACAACGCAGCCCGGACACCTTCATGCGTTGCCAGCAATGATGCGGCCGAACCAACGGCCTGACTACGCAGATCACCGCGTTCGAGATCGGATTGACAAAGCTCCTGCGCAATTGTCGTACAAAACCTTGCGTCGCGAGGGTTGCCGTCCGACTGGAGTACCCTGGACGCAACCGCACGATAAAGCATGCCGGAATCCAGGTGACGCAACCCGAACAGGCGCGCAAGTCCGCGTGCCAGACTTCCCTTTCCTGCCGCAACAGGGCCATCGACAGCGATCACGACCGTTCCGCGGGTCACGATTTGAACACTGCTCCGATCAGTTGCATTGATGTTTCGAAATCAGGAAAACTGGTTTCGATCGATCGTGTATCGTCCACGACAACCGGGCTGTTCGAGAACAGACCAAGCACGAGGAACGACATGGCGATACGGTGGTCGAAATTGCAGGTCACCAGACCGCCACCTGGCGGACGACCGCCGCAACCGGTTATTCGCACGCCGTCTTCATGCTCCTGAACCTCGATGCCGTTTGCTTGCAGGCCGTGAACCAATGCCGATAACCTGTCACTTTCCTTGAATCGTAGTTCCGAAAGACCGTGCAGGCCGGTTTGGCCGTCTGCACACGCTGCGACAACGGACAGGACCGGAAACTCATCAATCATCGACGGTGCCCGTTCGGCCGGCACTTCAACACCCTGGAGATGTGCGCCTTTCACACGAATGTCTGCAAGAGGTTCGTGGCCCGAATCATCTTTGGTTACAGGTGTGATTGCAATGTCGGCACCCATCTCACGCAACGTTTCGATCAGGCCGCAACGACGCGGATTTGTACCGACCGACCGAACAGTCAGATCCGATCCCGGCAGGCACGCAGCGGCAGCAATCGGAAAGGCAGCAGACGAAATGTCACCGGGAACCGCGACGTCGGCGGGCGTGAGTTCCTGGTGTCCCTTGATGGTAATCGTCGTTTCAGGGGTTTCGTGGTTCACGACGTCGACAGTGGCACCGAATGTGCGGAGAAGCCGCTCTGTGTGATCGCGCGTCGGCACGTTCTCGACGACCGAAGTCTCACCAGCGGCATGGAGGCCTGCAAGCAGGACGCATGACTTGACCTGCGCCGATGCAACAGGCAGCCGATAGACAATGGGCAACAGATTGTCACTCCCGGAGATCGCCATGGGCAGCAGACCGCCGCGGCGACACGTGAACCGCGCCCCCATCTCGACAAGCGGCGCCATGACCCGTTGCATCGGTCTGGCATTCAACGACGCATCGCCCGAGAGAAATGTTGTGAACGGCTGACCGGCCAGAATTCCGGTCAGCAATCGGGCGCTGGTACCGGAATTTCCCATGTCGAGAATGTTGTCGGGCTCGCCCAACCCGCCGGTTCCGCAACCGTAAACGCGCAGGAATCCCCGGTCATCCCGCTCGACCGTGGCGTCGAGCATTTGTATTGCACGCATGGTGGCCAGAACATCAGCACTTTCCAGGAGATTGCGAATTCTGGTTTCGCCGACTGCAAGGGCACCGAAAAGCAAGGCGCGGTGAGATACGGATTTGTCGCCGGGAACTTCGATGTCGCCGGAAACCGTTTCAACCGGGAACGACGTGACAGTTTTCGGCTTCATGGTCATGCAAAGTGTCTTGTAGTGCCCGAACATCCGGGTGTGCCGTTGTCTGTCTCGTGATGAAAAAGCAGCACTGTTAAAATGCTGCAGGTTGAGGTTGGATTCATGTTACTTTCTTTTTGACAGAAACGTTGTAAATCGATATCCGGCGTTCCGCTTTAATGCTGAAATTTCTATCGGAGGAATTTGCCTTGGCGAAACCCGAGTGGGGTGTCAAGCGTGTGTGCGTGGAATGCGTCACCAAATTTTACGACATGCAGCGGTCGCCACCTATTTGTCCGAAATGTGGTGCCGCCATCGTAGAGCACGATCCGCAACACAGGCCCGCGCCAGACGTCGAACCGGAGACCATTGAGGAAATCACCGAAGACGACGCGCTTGACGATGAATTCGACGATGGCATCGATGCGCACGATGACGACGAGGATGATCTCGAGACCTGATCGCAATCGACGAATCCTCGCATGAGTCGGTTTTGGCTCATTGAGACCGGAACCCACGCGCGGACCATGTAAACCGGCAATCTGCCGCTGACAGATGGTATTTTCGTTCACGGAAACAACGGAACGCGGCTTCGGTGAAACGGCAAACGCGTGCAGTCGACCACCTTGGTCGAATGATCGTTACCTTTTCGGGGTTGCGCGAACTCTTGATGGTTTGAGTGCCGCGTAAAAAAACGGGTGTCTTGTGCGCACGTGGCCACACTCTGATTGTCGCCCGAAAACGGGTAGAATCAATCCGATGACTTTCCGATCTGCTGAATGAGAACACCATGAAACGCACACTTGTGACAGGGGGCAATCGCGGCATTGGAACGGCCATTGCCAAGGGACTGGCTGATCAGGGCTTCGACGTCCTGATCGGGTCTCGTGATCTGGCTGCCGGAGAAATCGTTGCGCGCAGTATCGGAGCGACAGCGGTGCAACTCGACGTATCTGATCGGGACAGCATAAACCGGGCAGTGGATGAAGTTGGCGCTGTGGACATCCTGATCAACAATGCCGGCGTCCTCGGTTCGGACAGCATCCTGAATGATCCCGATGATTTCATGGAGTCGATTGCCGTGATGGTGCGTGGACCATACCTCCTCATGCATCACCTGACGCCGCACATGGTGGAACAGGGATATGGCCGGGTCGTCAATGTATCCTCCGGATGGGGTGCCTTTTCGGACGGTGTCTCGGGACCCGGTGCCTATGGTGTGGCCAAGGCGGCTTTGAATGCTCTCACCGTGGCCGCTGCGCGCACCCTGCCGAATTCGGTCAAGGTCAACGCGATGTGCCCGGGATGGGTACGGACCCGTATGGGCGGAATGAGCGCCAGCCGCTCTCCCGAGGAAGGTGCTGATACCGCCATCTGGCTGGCAATGCTTGATGAGGACGGGCCGACTGGCGGGTTTTTCCGTGACCGCGAGCCGATCGAATGGTGAACGGTTGAACGTTCTGATCGTCTGAACGGATTTTCAGATCTTTACTTCTGTCGCAAACACGAGCTTGCGTGAGTCCGTGTACGGACCGTCGTTTTGACTGATTGGCATTCGATCAATGTGAACGAGACCTGTCTTATGCGATTGATCGCGGACGGGCCTTGTTGACCTGGGTCCTGGTGACAGGACTTCAGTCTTCATCCGTCGAACAACGACAAGACGAACCGGAACGGAATCATGACGGCGCCATCACATCTGATCCCCCGGCAGCGGGATTTTCAGGTGCTGAACGACCATGCCTGATTTCGTGAATTGCAACCCGCGTGATGACGTGGACGCGACCGGACGCTTGCGACCCGTATGGTCCAACGTTATCTTTTGGACACACGTTCCGACTCATTCCATGGCGAATGGCTGGTACAATCATGTGATCCTCGGGGCCGTAGCTCAGTTGGGAGAGCGCTTGAATGGCATTCAAGAGGTCAGGGGTTCGACTCCCCTCGGCTCCACCACGATTCATGATCGGGAAATGTCGCGTGCGGATCGTTGAACCGGGATTGCCGTGATTCTTCATCGTTCGGTCGACCTGGATCGGTCAGGGATCACTGGCTAGACCGGAAAGGTACAATGTACAAGATTGACCCCCGACGCACGGATCTGGCTGCCGAATTCAGAAGCAAACCGTTCGGACCGCACAGCGCGGAATTGCAGAAGGTCCTGAACGTCATGCGCTGGGAACCGATCGAGGGCAAATTCATCCTGGTGAACACGGTCCCCTACAAGGAATGGTGCCTGGCCCAGTTGCCCGGAAAACGCGGCGTTCCGCTGACCTTTCACGACGATGTGAAGTTCGACAACCTCGCTGACGGCGAGTGGCACATTTTCAAGCTGCGCTGGAAGAAACACACCGGCGAAGATCTTGATATTTCCTGAGCGTCGGGTCACGGACCGGGTATGCGAATTCACATGATGGGCACAATTCGTCCTCAAGTGTTCGTGATTCGACGGAGGCCGGTTCATTGAGAAGATTGCTTGGTTATGCAGATGAAATCAGCGTGGAACCCGGTGAGGAGATTGAATTCAAGGTCTCCAGCGAAGATGAAGGCAACTTTGATCTTGAGATAGTCCGAATTCGATGTGGAGATGACACGCCCGAAGGACCGGGACTGAAACTTTACCCGGTCGATGCTGAGGTGAATGGCAGCTATCCGGCCCGCTACCAGTGGACGCAGGTTGGTTCGATGGTCTGTTTTGACAAGCTGCCCAGTCTCGCTCTGAAAGAATTCACGCTTCAAGCAATGATCTGGCCGACATTGCACAAGAAAGAGGTGCAGACGGTGATGGGAACCTGGCGTGAAGACAAGCGCACAGGCTTTGCACTGACCGTGGAAGATGGCATGGCAACGATTCGTTTCGGGGACGGCAAGGACGTTTTCTGTCTCAGTACCGGCACACCCATGCACGAGCGACGATGGTACCTTGTAGTGGCAACACTGGATTGCGAAGCGGGCACGGTGTTTATTTCACAGAGCCCGAAGGTTCGCTATGCCGGGGACTATGACGCCGATGAACGGTACAAGACCACCAGGATCAGTCCGGTTGTCGGCGGCCCGTTCCGCATTGCAGCACATAACCGCGATCGAGCGGGTCGGACTGTGGCAACGGGACACTTCAATGGCAAGATCGACTCGCCGGCCTTGTCGCGCAGGGCACTGGCAGATTTCGAAATCGAACAGCTGAAGCATCGGTACGTTCCGGATGACCTGAAGACAGACCTGGTCGCGTTGTGGGATTTCAGCAAGGAGATGTCCGGAACCACCGCATACGACATCGGTCCCTACGGGACGCACGGCGAAATCGTCAACATGCCGACCCGGGCGATGAAGGGGTGGAACCACGACGGAACAGAAATGAACTGGACTCGCCGACCTGATCATTACGGCGCCATTCACTTTCACGAGGACGATCTCTACGACTGCAAATGGGAAACGGACGCGCACTGGACCATTCCCGAATCAATCCGCAGCGGGTTCTATTGCGCACGGCTCAGCCAGAATGATCAGCAATTCTACATCCCCTTCTATGTCAGACCGTCGGTACACAAGCCGCGTGCGCGGGTCGCATTGCTGGTCGCAACCTGCAGTTACTACGCGTATGCGAACAACCACATGGGTTTTGACTGGGGAACGCTCGGCGAGCACAGCAGCAACGGGTTCACGGTCTGGGACATGGACGATGTCCATCTCCACATGCATCCGGAACACGGACTCTCGATGTACGACAATCATTCGGACGGCTCGGGTGTTGCCTATGCGTCCCGACTGCGACCGTTTTTGCACATGGGCCCCTGTGCGGTCTTGTGGCAGTACAATGCCGATACCCATATCACGGACTGGCTCGAGGAAAAGGAAATCGCCTACGACGTCATCACGGATGACGACTTGCATGAAGGCGGGTTGACGTTGCTTGAAAATTACACCTGCGTCATGACCACGACCCACCCCGAATACACGACCACGTCCATGATGCGTTCTCTGCTGGCCTATCAGCAGGGAGGCGGACGATTTATCTATCTCGGTGGAAACGGGTTCTACTGGCGGGTTGCACTGCATGACACGTTGCCGGGCGTCATGGAGATGCGCCGGGCTGAAGATGGCATGCGCAGCTGGATCGCAGACGGCGGCGAATACTACATGAGTTTCAACGGAGAGCTTGGCGGCCTTTGGCGGAGAAACGGCATGGCGCCCGAAACGATTTGTGGCACCGGATTTTCCGCCCAGGGATTCAATTTCAGTTCGTACTACAAGCGGACCGACGCCAGTGAAGATCCGCGTGCCTCATGGATATTCGAGGGAATCGGTCGTGACGAGAAGATTGGCGATTTCGGGACGGTTTTTGGCGGTGCGGCCGGCAGCGAAATTGACAGTATCGATCATGAAGCAGGCACGCCACCGCACGCACTCGTTGTCGCACGGGCAGACGATTTCGGTGTTGACTTTCATTGGGTGAACGAAGAGTTCCATCATTCTCATTCGGCAGTCAATGGAGAGAACTGCCCGTTTGTCGTTTGCGACATGGTGTACTACGAAATGCCGTTTGGCGGCGCCGTGTTCTCGGTCAGTTCAATCGCCTTTGCCGGATCACTGGCACACAACAACTACAACAACAATGTCAGCCGCCTCCTTGAGAACGTCGTGACCAGGTTCGCGGATCCAGAGTCCATTCCCGGGCCTCATGAAATCCGGTCTCAGCGCGATTCAGCGTGATCGATCCGGTTCCACCGCGCCTGGTAGGGCGTGAAGTCTACCGGGTCGCCTGATGCCACAAGCATGTCGTCACCAAACCTGACCCAGTTCTGCGCACTGCCTGTCCATATATGTCCGACGGGCATGAGCTCCTTGCGACGGTCGAGCGAGCCTGCCTTGATCGACAGGCTGTTGCTCCGTGCAGCTATGGCATGGACCAGTCGGGTACCGCATTCCGGGCAGAAATAGCAATCCATCGTTCCGCCGCTGTCGGTTGAACGGGACCAGCACGACATGGCGGACCAGTCAATCGCGAGAGCGTCGCGACATATGCGCAATGACATGCCGAACGCTGATGAGGATTGCGCCTGACATTCGGTGCAATGACAACAGTAAAGCGTTATCGGCGGTTTGCTCACTTCGTAGCGGACATGCCCACACTGGCACCCGCCTGTCAGTGGCAGATTTTCGTTCATGAGGTTGCGGCCTGTTTCCATAAAGTTCTCCGATACGGCGCAATGCACGGCAGGCTTCCTGATCCCGCCTTGCGCGAATGGTATCCGCGGCGTCAAGCGGGTTTGCTGCCAGCCCCGCGTGTGTCCGGACCGGGTATCTAACTGTGGAATCCACTACCCGAAACTGCAAGAATACGGGCAAGCGGATAATGAACCGGGATCATCAACAACGGTAACGAATTCGCATGCGTTTATCCAAGGGGCTTAAAAACCGGGAGTGAATAATCATGAGTTACGCGAGAAAAGGGCTCAATGCGTCGCGCCGTACTGTACTCGGTGGCGCCGCAGCCGGAGCTGCAGCAACAATCTTGCCGACCTCCCTGACAACGGGACACGCAATGGCTTCAGAACCCGCGCGGGGCGGTACGCTGCGTATGGGACTGGGACATGGATCGACAACCGATACACTTGATCCGGCTACGTATGAAAACGGATTTTCGTCAGGCATGGGTCTCGGAGGACTGTTCAACTATATCACGGCGGTTGACGAACAGAATCAGATCGCGCCGGAACTCGCCGAAGAATGGAGTGCGTCGCCGGACGCCAAGGTCTGGACGTTCAAGATCCGCAGCGGTGTTGAATTCCACAACGGAAAGACGCTCACGCCTGACGATGTTGTCGCCAGCCTCAACTATCATCGGGGTGCAAACTCGATTTCGGCTGTCTCCAGCCTGTTTGAACAGGTCGACGATATTCGGGTTAACGGCGATACGGTCGTGATCGAGCTCAGCGCCGGAAATGCCGACTATCCCTTCATCATGAGTGACTATCATCTCGGCATTCAGCCGTCTGACGGTGCAGGCAATATCGCGGACCCGGCGTCGGGTGTGGGCGCAGGCAGCTATAAAGTTGTCGATTACATTCCGGGCGTTAGCGCGACGTTGGCGAGGCACCCGAACTACTGGAAGACGGATGCCGGCTGGTTCGACGAAGTCATCATGACGACGATTGCCGATCCGGCAGCACGACAGAACGCGATCATGTCAGGTCAGGTCGATGTCATCGATCGCGTTGACACGAAAACGGCAAACCTTCTGGCGCAACACCCGGACGTCAATCTGAAAGAGGCGACGGGAACACTTCACTACACACTGCCAATGCGCACGGACATGGCGCCGTTCGATGACAACAATGTTCGTCAGGCGTTGAAATACGCTGTCAACCGCGAGGATATCGTTGACAAGATCCTGCGCGGATTTGGTGTACCTGGACAGGATACGCCGATCACGCCCGCCAATCGGTTCTACTCGACCGAAATCGGTGCGGCGACGTATGATCCGGATAGGGCGAAATGGCATCTGCAACAGTCGGGCCTCGACAGTCTCTCGGTCGACCTCTCCACCTCTGAAGCCGCTTTTGTCGGTGCTGTCGATGCAGCTGTCCTTTACAGGGAACATGCGGCTGCGGCGGGTATCGACATCAACGTCATCAGGGAAGCCGCAGATGGTTACTGGTCTGACGTGTGGATGCAGAAAGCCTGGTGCACCTGCTACTGGGGTGGACGCCCGACGGAAGACTGGATGTTCTCGACCGCCTATGCGGCCGACGCACCCTGGAACGACACGTATTGGAAACACGATCGGTTCAATGATTTGCTGATCCAGGCGCGTTCCGAACTCGACGAAGACCTGCGCCGCGAGATGTACCGCGAAATGCAGGAAATCGTCGCAACCGAGGGCGGTGTCGTTGTGGTGGCATACGCGAACCACGTTGATGCAGCATCCACCAGACTGAGCCACGGTCCACATGTTGCGGGTAACTGGAATCTTGATGGCGGCAGGATGATGGAGCGCTGGTGGTTCAACGACCTTCAGAGCTGATCGCAACCTGAATTGTCTGCAAGGGGTGTCGGGACTGGCACCCCTTGCAATCATTGCTGCATGACCGCACGTCACCGGCAGAAAACAATACTGACCCCGGATATCGTCCGTCCGGACCTGTCTGCGATGATCGCGTCGGGTTTGACCAATCCGGCACAAACGACCGGCTCAATGCGCACGCTTGAGCACTCTGCGCCTGCGGGTCATTTCAGGTATATGTACCTGGTTCGGGCTGAAAACCGTCGGAACACCGGCCACGTGCCTCAACCGAATCAGCACAATAGTTTGACAAGTGATCTAAAATTGGGCAGGAACTTTGCGGGTTTTCCACTAGGTTTCGGTTATGACCAAGAAGGACTTGATCAAGCGAATTGGTGAGCGTTTTCCGTTTCTTCAGGAGCGTGAATCAGTTCTCATAGTCGATTCGATTTTTGACAAGATTGCCAAAACCCTGGCAGAAGGCTCGCGTGTCGAGTTGCGCGGTTTCGGTACGCTGTCGACGCGGCAGCGCAACGCCAAGCGAGGGCGAAATCCCCGGACCGGTGAAAGGGTTGACGTGCCCATGAAGGTCGCAATCCATTTCAAGGCGGGAAAGCATCTCCTGATACGCCTGAACGAAGCGAAGACCTCGGACTGACAATATATGCGGAACCCCGTGGCTCTCGCAGCCTGGTTGCTCGGTACCGTTGTCGGTGTGGTTCTGATTGTCTTTGTGGTTTCCAACAGGGGTACGGTTGTCGTATCGCTCGCACCGTATCCACGCGACGTTGTCGTACCCGTATTTCTCCTTGTGGTGACGGTATTCGGTTTCGGGGCGTTGTTCGGCGGCATTTTTGTCTGGTTGCGTGCGCACACGGAGCGTCGACTTTCGGCAAGGAGAAAGCGAACCATCAGGACACTTGAGAAAGAACTTGGCCGTTCACGAAACGAGATAGTCACTCTCAAATCAACGATTGAGTCCGGAAACGAAGATGCAGGGCTGCCTGGCCAGCAAAGGACACTTCCAAGTGGCTGACCTCGCGGGAATCTGAATGATGGTTCAATTCGTTTCAGCCGAGACGGTTCACCGCCTGCTGGACTATCCTGTGGCCGTTGAAGGTTTGATCAAGGCGCATCTCGAGGATTTCGACGAGGCACACGATTATCAGCTCAACCATCCCGTAAACGCGGACACCACAAACGTTCTCCTTGCCCTGCCGGCCTGGCAATGGGGCAAGGCCGTGGGGATCAAGATCGTGACCGTCTTCCCCGAAAACGCGTACACGGGGACAGGTTTGCCGACGGTCCAGGGCATCTACGCACTGTTCGACGGCAAGATCGGGAAACTCGTCTCGCTGATTGACGGTACAGCGTTGACCCTGCGCAAGACTGCGTCGGATTCCGCTGCCGGCGCCAGGTTCCTGGCGCGACACGATGCATCACGCATGCTCATGGTTGGAGCCGGTGCCATGGCGCCGCATCTCGTCATGGCGCATCGTGCGATCAGGCCAACGATCTCTCATGTCATGATCTGGAACCGGACTGAAGCGCGCGCCCAACGTCTCGCCGCTGATCTTTCCTGCAACGACTGTCGCGTCGAGGCGGTCGCTGACCTCGAGGCGGCAGCGCGAACTGCAGACATTGTTTCGTGTGCAACAATGGCGACCGTACCACTCATACGGGGGGAATGGCTCAAGAACGGTGCGCACCTCGACCTGATTGGCGGATATCAGCCGCACATGCGCGAGAGTGACGACGAATGCGTCCGTCGTGCGCGCGTGTATGTCGATTCAAGGAGATTTGCTCTCGATCGGGTTGGCGATATTTGTCAGCCGCTGCACGACGGGATCATCGACGCGGGGGACATTGCGGGTGACCTGTTTGACCTGGCGAGAGGAATCTGCACCGGACGCAGGAACGACGAGGAGATCACACTTTACAAGAATGCCGGCGGTGGCCATCTGGATCTCTGGACGGCGCGTGTTCTTATGGACCGGATGGAAACAACCTGATGGTGTACGCGAACTGTCTGCACGATGACGGGAGATCCCCGTGAATCGGGCGGTTGCACGAACAAGGCTGATATGTGCGCTCGATACAAAATGTCCTGATCGGGCACGGACGATCGTCAGTCAGGTTTCGGATCATGTCGGCGCGTTCAAGTTCGGTCTTGAATTCACGCTCGCCAATGGACCGGCGCGTATCAGGACGGTTGTGGAGGCGACCCAGCCTGTCTTTCTTGACCTGAAGTTACACGACATTCCCAATACCGTGGTCGAAGCCATACGCTCCATTGCATGTGTGCGGCCATTCTTGACAACGGTTCACGCCTCCGGCGGTGCCCGGATGATGCTGGAGGCGGTCGCTGCCGCCCGTGAAGCAGGCGAGGAAAGACCCGCCATACTTGCTGTCACGGTGTTGACCAGTCTCGACCAGGATGATCTTCGATCAACCGGTATCGGTGACTCTGTTTCCGATCAGGTGTCCAGGACCGCGGAACTCGCACAAGCCTGCGGCGTGGATGGAGTCGTCTGTTCACCCTTCGAAGTTGCACGCGTGCGCAGGCAGTGTGGCGAGGGATTCATCATTGTAGCACCGGGTGTACGCATGGTGAGCATCGCGGGAGACGATCAGAAACGCGCACGCGGCCCCGGTGAAACCATTGCCGCCGGCGCCGACTTCATTGTTGTCGGTCGCCCCATCACCCGATCGAAGAACCCTGCCGAGGCTGCCGAACAGGTCGTGGATGACATTGTTGCCGGTTGACATGTCCGTTTGCGTCAAGATTTGCGGGTTGCGTGATCATGCCTCTGTCGAAGCAGCAGTCAGCCACGGTGCCCGGATGGTGGGTTTCGTTTTCTTCCGCCGTAGCCCGCGATTCGTGAAATATGAGCAGGTTGCGAAACTGGCTGATCGTGTGCCGGACAATATCGAACGCGTCGGTGTGACAGTTGACGCAGACGATGACCTTCTTCGCCATGCAATCTCTGCCGGTCGCCTGACCATGATCCAGTTTCATGGACACGAATGCAGCCAGCGTATTGCAGATGTCCGGCAGCGTTTTGGTGTCAAGGCCATGAAAGTCGTTCGTGTACATGATGCATCGGACATCACGCACGCAGATGCGTTTCTCGGAGTCGCAGACTACATCATGTTCGATGCTGCACCGCCGCCCGGTGCAGACCGCCCTGGCGGTAACGCCGTGTCGTTCGACTGGACAGTTCTCAAGGGCCGCAGTCACGCATTGCCCTGGGTTCTTTCGGGCGGATTGCAGCGCGAGAATCTCACAGATGCCGTCTCCCTGAGCAGTGCACGTATTGTCGATGTGTCGTCAGGCGTCGAGACTGAACCGGGTCGGAAGAGTCCTGAACTCATCAAGGGATTTCTTGAGGCCGCGCATTCGATCGGTTCGACAACCTGAATTCTGCGAAAGGCTGCAGTGGTCCGGCATGACCGCCCGCGCACCAGTTTCCGGTTGTCGCTATCTTGCATGCCTGTGCGCAACATTTGCAGCATTGCCAACAGTACAGAACAGGGGTACGGGTTTCCGGTATGACAGTTAAACCTGAACAATCGATGGCAGCAGTAAACTCATACCGTAAGGGTCCCGACGAACACGGACATTTTGGAAAGTTCGGTGGTCGGTATGTTGCGGAAACGCTCATGCCGCTCATTCTGGACCTTGAGCAGACCTGGAAGGACGCGAAGAACGATCCGGCATTCTGGTCCGAGTTTGAACATTGGGGCCGTCACTATGTTGGTCGACCGAGTCCCCTGTACCTTGCGGAAAAGCTGACCAAACACCTGGGCGGCGCAAAAATCTACTTCAAACGCGACGAGCTCAATCACACAGGTTCCCACAAGATCAACAACACGATCGGGCAGATTCTCCTCGCGCAGCGCATGGGCAAGACACGCATCATCGCGGAAACCGGCGCCGGTCAACACGGCGTCGCGACAGCAACAGTATGCGCACGTGTCGGGTTGCCCTGCGTTGTCTACATGGGTTCGAAGGATATTGAACGGCAGGCACCGAACCTGTTTCGCATGAAGTTGCTGGGGGCCGAAGTACGGCCTGTCAAGTCCGGATCATGTTCGCTCAAGGATGCACTGAACGAAGCGTTACGGGATTGGGTGGCCAACGTCGATTCAACATTCTACATAATCGGCACGGTTGCCGGGCCGCACCCGTACCCGGAAATGGTGCGCGAGTTTCAATCCGTGATCGGCACCGAGGTTCGCGAACAGATGATGGAGGCCGAAGGGCGCCTGCCTGATACGCTGGTCGCGTGTGTTGGTGGCGGGTCCAATGCAATGGGATTGTTTCATCCGTTTCTCGACGAGGCGGACGTCGAGATCCTCGGTGTCGAGGCCGGTGGACATGGTGTGAACACCGGCAAGCACGCAGCGACCATCACGGAAGGACGACCTGGCGTTCTTCATGGCAACAGGACCTATCTGCTGCAGGACGATGATGGACAGATTGTCGAGGCACACTCCATTTCTGCCGGTCTGGATTATCCGGGAATTGGCCCGGAACATTCCTGGCTGGCTGACGTCGGGCGCGTGACGTATGTCTCTGCAACAGACAGGGAAGCACTTGAAGCATTTCAGTTGTGCGCGCGACTCGAGGGGATCATTCCGGCACTTGAACCGTCGCATGCACTGGCGCATATCATGAAAATTGCACCGGGCCTTCCGGAAGATCACATCATCTGCATGAACATGTGCGGGCGTGGCGACAAGGATGTATTCAGCGTTGCGCAGGTGCTCGGAGAGTCAGTTTGAACGTCGGGCGGATTGACAGGGCGTTCAGCAATCTGCGCAACGCCGGTCGCGCGGGACTCGTCGCCTATGTTTCGGCCGGTGATCCTGATTTTGATACTTCACTGCGGATACTTCAGGGGTTGCCGGATGCGGGAGCCGATCTGATTGAACTGGGCATGCCGTTTACGGACCCCATGGCGGATGGTCCGACCGTGCAGGCTGCGTCGTTGCGCGCCCTGGAAAGCGGCATGTCGCTGGAGCGAACCCTCGAGCTGGTCGATGCATTCCGCAAGACGGATCAGGAGACCCCCATTGTTCTCATGGGCTACTACAATCCGATCTACAGTTACGGCAACGCCACGTTTCTGAAGAACGCACGGACTGCGGGTGTTGACGGTCTGATTATCGTGGATCTTCCGGCAGAGGAGGACACTGAACTCTGTACACCTGCCATCGACGCCGGTCTCAACTGGATTCGTCTGGCAACACCGACCACCAGGGATTCGCGGCTTCCGGCGGTGCTCTCCAATACCTCCGGGTTCGTCTACTATGTATCGATCAAGGGCGTGACCGGTACGGGTTCGGCGGACACGGAATCGATTGAGGCGGCGGTCACCCGACTCAAGCAGCATACGGATCTTCCGATCGCAGTCGGGTTTGGTATCAGGACGCCGGAGCAGGCTGCCGACGTTGCACGAGTCGCGGATGCGGTTGTTCTGGGGTCGGCGTTTTGTCAGGTGATAGCGGATCATGCTGAAGCGGGCGCCACGCAGTGCGTTGAGCGCGTTCACGCCCTTGCACGCGAACTGTCCCGGGCAATACGGATGGCTCGATCATGAGTTGGCTGTCCAACCTGACGCTGCCGAAACTGCGGGATCTTGTTCGACGCAATCCGACACCGGCCAGGGAAAACCTCTGGGAGAAATGCTCGAGTTGCGATCAGATGATTTTCAGGCGGGATCTCGAAACCGCTCTGTTCGTTTGTCCGCACTGTGGCCACCACCTGCGAATTTCGCCAGACGCGCGATTGGCATCGATCTTTGACGGCGGTGTCTTTTCTCACCATTCGGTGCCGAACGTCCCGGTGGATCCGCTGAAGTTTCGCGACCGAAAACACTATTCTGACCGTCTCAAGGACGCACAGAAGAACACGGGCCACGACGACGCCATTGTGGTCGCCGATGGGCGGATTGGCGGACGGGCTGCTGTCTGCGCAGTCTTCAATTTCGCGTTCATGGGTGGGTCGATGGGAACGGCTGCCGGAGAGGCAATTGTCACCGCGGCGCACCTCGCAATCGAGAACAGGGCGGCATTGGTCATTTTTTCCGCATCAGGTGGTGCACGGATGCAGGAGGGTATCCTGTCGTTGATGCAGATGGCGCGAACATCAACGGCAATTACCGAGTTGAAGGAAGCGGGGTTGCCCTATGTCAGCGTGTTGACGAATCCGACAACCGGCGGTGTCACGGCGTCATTCGCGATGCTCGGTGACATCGCGATCGCCGAACCGGGCGCTATCATCGGATTCGCCGGTGCGCGGGTGATTCAGGAAACCATCCGCGAGACACTGCCGGAGGGCTTCCAGCGTGCGGAGTACCTGCTTGAACACGGCATGCTCGACATGGTGATTTCGCGTTCGCAGATGTGCAAGCACCTCCAGATCATTCTCCAGCACCTCATGCCTTCTGAAGAAGCCGGGGAGGAAGGTCCAAGATTGCTTTCCTCCGAGCCGCACGAGGTCGTTGCATCGGTGTGACGCAGCATTCAACCGATTTTCTTCTTGATCGGCTGACGCGTCTTCATCCGAAGCTGATCGATCTGACACTTGACCGAATGACCGGATTGCTTGCGGCAATCGGTAATCCGCACACAATGCTGCCACCGGTCATCCATGTTGCGGGGACCAACGGCAAGGGGTCGGTTATTGCCTGCATGCGTGCAATCCTGGTCGCCGCCGGTTATCGCGTCCATGTCTACACCTCACCGCATCTTGTACGTTTCCACGAACGCATCGAGATCGACGGGGCGCACATCCCTGAAGCTGATCTTGCGTCAATCCTCGACGAGTGTGAACGCGCGAACGCCGGTGCACAGATTACGTTTTTTGAAATCACGACCGCCGCCGCCTTTCTCGCGTTTTCCCGGACGTCTGCCGACCTGGTCCTGATGGAGACGGGCCTCGGGGGCCGTCTTGATGCAACGAATGTCGTCACGCAACCGCTTGCGACAGTCATCACGCCGGTTTCCCTGGACCATCAGCAGTTTCTCGGGAACGCGATTCCTGAAATTGCATACGAGAAAGCCGGTATCATCAAGTCTGGTGTTCCACTCATAACCGGTCCACAGGAGCCTGCTGCGGCATCCGTGATAGCGGCACGCGCACGTGAACTCGGCGCGCCCCTGATGGCGGCTGGAGAGAATTTCAGTGTTTCTTCTGACAGTCCCGGGCGGTTGACGTACCAAGATGATGCTGGTGTTCTCGAAGTTCCCGAACCGGCGCTTCCTGGTAAGCATCAGCATTGGAACGCGGCAACGGCCATTGCGGCGCTTCGCGGTCATGTGCGGTTTCCCGTACCGTTGTCTGCGTTTGCACAAGGACTCCGCACGGTCTGCTGGCCTGCAAGGCTGCAGCGCATCCGCAGCGGAAGACTGTCCAGACTTGCAGGTGCGCAAATCGAGCTGTGGCTGGATGGCGGGCATAACCCCGCGGCCGGTCAGGTCCTTGCGGACATGGCCAGCGGCTGGACGGACAAGCCGCTCGATATTGTTGTTGCCATGATGAATACGAAGGATCCTGCCGGTTTCATCAGGTTCCTGGTTCCACATGTTCGCAACGCTGTCACCCTTGCCATTCCGGGAGAAAAGAACAGTCTGACAGCAACCGAGACACAAGATGTTCTAAGGTCGTCAGGATTGCAGTCTCAACAAGCCGACAGCATCGAATCCGCGATCGGGATGTTAAGGGAAAAGTCACGGGGTCCGAGCCGGTTGCTTGTTTGCGGCTCCCTGTATCTTGCAGGACGTGTTCTTGAATCCAACACATGATCCCTTCGGGGCGACGCGGATTCCGGTTGCATTGTCCTTCGCCAAATACTGCAGGGTCAGGCGGCGCCGAAGGCGGTAAACAAGTCCTGATCAGGATGTCTTGGACACTTGCGATGGTTTCATGCGCCGTCACCTGAAAACGTCCGGACCGCATGATGATTGTTCACGCAAACCGATGGATCCAGCGGTTGTCGGGAGACGGGTATGAATCGGATCGACAAGTCGACGATAGCAGCAGCAGAAACCCTGCTCGGCATTGCATACAGCGATGGTGAGCGCACTCTCATGCAGGACAATCTGTCAGGGCAGATCGAACTGGCACAGCAACGACGCACGATCGTCTTTCCCAACGGTTATCCAACGGCTACGCGATTTGATCCACGACTGCCGGGGTTTCGGCCGCCAGAGCCGCAACAACCGGTGTCATGGACGTGTCGGAATCAAGGTCCCGTACCCGACGATCTTGAGGAAATCGCCTATGCAACCGTCCTTGAACTGTCGCACTGGATCAAAGCCGGAACGCTCACATCACGCCGACTGACAGAAATCTATCTTGCCCGGATAGATGAACTTGCGCCCACCCTGGAGTGTTTCGTAACCGTCACGGCTGAACGTGCCCGTCGCGAGGCGGACGCCATGGATTCTCTCCTGGGATCCGGTACCTGGCTTGGCCCACTTCATGGCATTCCATATGCCCTGAAGGATCTGTTCGATGTCCGGGATGTGCCGACAACCTGGGGTGCCGAACCGTGGGTCGCCCAGGTTGCAACGGAGGACTCGACTGTCGCGACACGACTGCGGGATGCCGGTGCCGTTCTGTTGGGCAAGTCGACTGTCGGTGCACTGGCGTTCGGCGATATCTGGTTTGGTGGTCGAACCAGAAATCCATGGAATCTCGATGAAGGCGCGAGCGGTTCGAGTGCAGGTTCCGCGGCAGCAACGGCTGCCGGGTTATGTGCGTTCTCGATCGGAACCGAGACGCTGGGTTCCATTACATCACCATCGGAACGATGCGGAACGACCGGGCTTCGACCGACATATGGTCGGGTCTCCCGTCATGGCGGCATGGCCCTGTGTTGGTCCCTCGACAAGGTCGGGCCGATCTGTCGCAGTGTCGAAGATACCGGTGTGGTGCTTGCGGCACTGAATGGCGGAGATTTGCGCGACACGGGCTCGATCGAGATGCCATTCAACCATCGGGCAGACGAAACATGGAAACCGGTGCGGCTGGGATACCTTGCCGAAGCATACGACAGCCCGGATGTCACAGATCTGGACCGCGAAATTCTGGAAACCGTTCGCGAACTTGGTTTCGCGGTATCGGAATTGCGGTTGCAGGAACTTCCCTATGATTCACTTGTTTCAATTCTGTTTGCGGAATCAGCCGCGTGCTTCGAGGAACTGACTCTCACAAACCGTGACGACATGCTCAGAAGGCAGGATGCGGAAGCATGGCCAAACGCGTTTCGCAAGGCGCGGTTTCTCTCTGCAGTCGACCATGTTCAGGCGGACCGGTTACGTCGGCGTGTCATGGAAGAACTGGACAATCTGTTTCGCGAGATTGATGTACTTGTCGGTCCGCATTCGACCGGTCCGATGCTCGTTGCAAGCAACTTCACAGGTCATCCGTGCCTTCATCTTCGGGCAGGTTTCGAGAATGTCTCAACGCGAACAGAAGCCCCGATGGGCCGGAATTCGACGCCAGGCGTTGAACGGAATCTGCGCGTACCCAGAGGCCTTTCGTTGTGGAGTGGGCTTTTCGAGGAATCGCGTTTGATACATCTCGGCATGGAACTGGAATCGATGTTCGCAGTAACCGCAGAACGGCCGACATTCGTCAGTCCGCGTGCGATCCCGTCATCACCCAATCCATGAAAGTGACGCAGGCTGCGATGAGATCGGACGGTCATCGATGGCAACCAGATCTTTCTGCTTCAGATGAAGGCTTGTTCCGGCACCACACTGAACAGGGCGCATTGCGAAGAATGCGATGATCAACAGTCCTATGTGGCACATTCGATTCAGCGTGAAGCCAGGGTATTTTCGCAGCAAGATGCTTGAGCACCGCATCGCGGGCACCGGATATTGATGGTCGAATACACCGCGAGTCCGGAGACGCGAACACCCGTCCCGCGTAAGGTCTGCTCACATACGTTCCATGCCTTCGTGCATGTTCACCGAGCAGACACAGTAAAGGGATTCTGAAATGACAGGTTGGATGTATCTGGTGATTGCGATTGCGTTTGAGGTTGCGGGCACGACAGCACTCAAGGCTTCGCACGGTTTCGAGAAACTCCATTGGGGCCTGTTCGCGATGGTCTGCTACATTCTCTGCTTTGTTGCCGTGGCTCCGGCGATGAAGGTTCTCCCGGTCGGCGTTGTCTACGCAATCTGGGCCGGGATCGGGATTGTTGGTGCAGCGGCGATTGGCTTGTTGGTCTTTGGCGAGAAACTCGCCACGATCCAGCTCGCGTTCATTGCATTGATTTTGATCGGTGCCATTGGTTTGCGCGCGACAACCGAAGCATGATGTGCGCCGTGGAAGTTTGAAGCACGGGTGTCTTTGCAAATGGAGATCCGGCGGAATGATCAAAACAGTTCGGGAATTGTCTCGTGAAAGGTCGTGAACCATGAGTTTCCCGCGATTACCACGAGGTCTGGCGGCAACACCCCTTGCTTCAATCGAGGTTGTTTCCCTGGATCTTGAAACGACCGGATTGAATCCTGCAAACGATCGAATCGTCGAAATCGGTGCGTTGCGAGTCGGACCAGGCGATCACAATGATCCCGATTTATTTTCGTTGCTGGTGAATCCGGGCGTTCCCATCCCAGAATCAGTCAGCCGCATTCACGGAATTCGTGACAAGGACGTCGCGGGATCTCCGACATTTCGTGAGGCACTGCGTTCGTTCAATGCCTGGGCGGGTGTCACGCCATTTGTCGGTTATTCATCCGATTTTGATGTTGGCGTATTTCGTCATGAACATGATCGTGCCGGACTGCATTGGTCGCCTCCGAGAATGCTCGACTTGCAAATTCTTGTCGGATTGCTGGCGCCGAACATCGACGATCTGAAGCTCGAATCTGTTGCCAGATGGCTGGGACTGGGTGAAGTCCTGGCGATCGCAGAAAAGGGACGCCACCGGGCATTGGTTGATGCCACACTGACGGCGAAGATCTATCTGGCCCTGGTTCCGTTCTTGCAGGGTGTGGGTATAGCGACATTTGCACAGGCTGAAAAAGCGTGCAGCGATGCGCGGCATCGCAAGGGCGATCTCAAAACGACACAACGATCACGTCACGGTGGTGTCGCAAATCTCGACAGTTTCCCGTTTCGCCATATGGTCGGTGATGTCATGTCTCGGCCACGGGTGGTACACTCTCGGACGTCGTTGGGCGTGGCTGTCGATAGAATGACCTTATCGTCGGTTTCATCGCTGTTCATCAAATTCGCAGATCACAGGCGCGGTATTCTGACAGAAAGCGATGTGCTGAGGGCCATTGCGCAAAACGGGGTCAAGGCACTTTCACAGCGGGTTTCAACGCACTGTTCGGAACCGCTGGTTACGGTTGACATCAACGAATTCGTCTATCGCGCCATTGTCCAGATGACCCGCGCCGGAATTCGCCACCTTGGCGTTACCGATGCAAACAATCTGCTCGTGGGTGCCCTTACCTTACGCGATGCGTTAAGCCACCGTGGCGGTGATGCGGTTTCGTTGGGACGGAACATCGAAAACGCCGAAACCCCGGCTGAACTGGGCAAGACATGGGCAGACCTGTCTGCAGTCGTCGGGGTTCTGGCCGAACAGTCAGTAGACGCGCGAACGATCAGCGCGGTGATTTCCAGGGAACTCAGGTCACTGACGCAGAAGGCATGTCAGTTTGCAGATGCCGAGATTTCGCAAGAATACGGACCGGCACCGCGACCATATGCACTGTTGGTTCTCGGGTCCGGTGGTCGCGGGGAGAGCTTGCTGGCTCTGGATCAGGACAACGCTCTTGTGATCGCCGATGGTAACGGAAACGACGACGCGTGGTATGCGGAACTGGGGCGAAAGACCAGCATGATTCTCGATCAGGCAGGTGTACGATTCTGTCCTGGAGATATCATGGCATCGTCGGCGGATTGGCGCATGAGCAGTACCGCCTGGCGTGAAACGGTCGCGGGCTGGTTAAGCCGAACGAAACCGCAGGATCTACTCAATGCGGATATATTTTTTGACGCAAGGGCCGTTCATGGAGACCGGACTCTGGCCGAGTCACTCATGCATGACACACTGGAGATGGCGAGAAAGTCGGTTTCGTTCCAGACATTGCTGACAGTTCGTGCTTGCGAATTCGATAGCGTGTTCGGCCTGCTCGGTCGTTTGCGCCTGGATCGCCGGAGCCGCGTTGATCTCAAGAAATCAGGAATCATGCCGATCTTTTCGGCAGCACGCGCAGGTGCAATTCGACTCGGGTGTGATGCCCGATCAACATCCGCGCGACTGCAGGCCATTGCGGATGCCCATCCCGACAAGACTGGTGTGGTAGAGGATCTTCTTGCTGCACACACTGTCCTGCTTGAGACAATCCTGGATCAGCAACTGCGTGATCTCGAACATGGTATCAAGTTGTCGAATTCCGTTGCGCCGGCGACGCTCTCCGGATTCGATCTTGATCAACTCAAGTGGGCGTTGCGAAAGGTGGAACGGGTTCAGGATCTGCCGGGTGCACCGCCGCTGGTCAGGGCAACATGATCTGATTGCGCATGTGTGATGCGGCAGCGATTGCGATTTCTGAAGCGTGTCCGGATGAATGTACGTTCCTCCCGCGTTCGATGCACCGTCGATTCCATCTGTATCGCAGGCCAGCGCATGTATACTGTTCAATGCAATAGCGAGCGCCAACAGATATTCCTGAATGGGTCCACCGGACCCCGTTCCCTTATGCGTGACTGTCGTTTCGCCGCCACCGGCCTATGCGAAACTCTGGACCCTGAAGATCGACCAGTACGCCAATGGGCCGACCGAACCGGTGTTCAAGTTCACGCAGCGTATCGCGGCACTTGCGGTGGAACGCGTGATCTCCGTGGCTCATTTTGAGGTGAAAAACGTCGGCGCCGACGACAAACAATGCGGCGATAGTATGCCTAGTCTAGGTGTTGCCACTATTTTGGTTTGTCGTTCGCGCCGCATGTGGGTTTTCCCCATCAAGTCGATCGGGCTGTTTCGCGATCACAACACCAGGATCGCGCGGAATTCGTTAACATCTGTTCGTTTCGGTCCTGTGACAATCGGCTCGTTGAAGGCACAAAAAACCGTCGGCTGTCGTTCAGGTTGATCCGGCGTAAACATGTGACCACTGCGAACAAATGTATTTGAGAGACTGGTGCTTTTCGTGCGCAAGGCCCGTTTGCACTACACGACATACCGGTGCTGAAACACACTGAAACTGTGAATTACACCACATTCGACGCGGTCAATAATACCGAAGGGCACTGACAACCCGGACACATTCCGTGATTGTGCGGGGCTCAGACAAGAGTCAGAAGACGGTCATATTCGATCTGCGAGATGTGGTTGTTGAATTCCAGGAACTCCGACCACTTCAGCTTGCTGTAGACGTCCCACCAGCGACTCCCGAAATATTCGGGCAGTATCGTGGCCCTGTCGAATTCACGCAGGGAATCGACCCAGACGGAAGGCAATGACGCGGTTGCACCGATCGCGGCATTCCCTGTCGACGGTTCTCCGGGATCAACACTGTTCACGATCCCGTGATGCATTCCCGCAAGAACCGCGGCCATGACGAGGTAGGGGTTGGCGTCCGCGCCGGCGGTCCGGTGTTCGATACGTCGGGCCTGCGATGGTCCGCCAGGAATACGCAGCGAGACCGTTCGATTGTTGTATCCCCAGGTGGGCGCGAGTGGTGCCCAGCCATCGGGTGTGATGCGTCGGTAGGAATTCGCGTTCGGCGCCCAGATGGACATGCCTTCCTTCATCGTCGTCCGCAATCCACCGATGGCATGGCGCATGAGTTCGCTGCCTTGCGGTGTACCGTCGTCGAAGAGATTTCGACCGCTGTCATCAATCAGCGACAGATGCAGGTGCGTTCCGCTCGTGGAGGTATCCGGAAACGGCCGGGCCATGAAGGTGGAAATCATGCCATGTCTGGAGCCGACGCCCTTGATTGCCCGCTTCTGCAGGAAAGCATGGTCACACGTGGTGACCGGGTCGTCGGTGTAATGGAGGTTGATTTCGAATTGGCCGGGTGCGTACTCGATTGTTGCCACATCGGAAGGAATATTCTGCAACCTTGATGAACTGATCATGTCGTTCAATACCGGACCGAACGCATCAAGCTCGTCGAGCAGATAAACCTGCGTGTCGGTGGGTCGTCTTCCATTCACCGGGGATCTTGCGCGCACCGGTTTTCCGGTGACCGCACTGTCCACGAGATAGAATTCCAGTTCGAATGCTGACCGAATCCGGAAGCCGAGTTTCTCGATACGACTGAGCATGCTCTTGACGATGCATCGCTGATCGAGCCACCAGAAGTTCCCGTCGTTGTCTCGCATTTCGACCAGCACCTGTCCGTGGGTGCCGTCGGACCAGGGTACCGGAACCAGCGTGTTCGCGACCGCATGACACGGATAGTCCGGATCGCCATCTGTCTGACCCATGCCCGTGCTGTCAATGTTGTTGCCGAGCACGTCCAGCGCTGCCGTTGAGCCAGGCAGCAACATGCCTGTTGTGTAGAGTTTTTCACCGGCGTTTATGTCGAGTCGCTTGCCGCGGGGGATACCGCAGATATCCGGCAAAACAGTGTCGACCCACCTGATTTCAGGATGATGTTCGACGAAATCCCTGAATTCGTTGCGACCAGCGACGCTCAAGCTCTGATGCCCATCACTGTTCGCACCGCCTGTTGCGGAGCGAAACGCCGGAAAACCGCTTTATCGCTGCATTCCATGCCGTGTGGACCGGACAATCCGCCGGGACTCACACCGTATTGTCGAGCCAGTCGTATAACTTGCTCTTCGGCAATGCGCCGACCTTGATGGAACTGACCTCGCCGGACTTGAAGAGGATGAGAGTTGGAATACCCCTGACACCGTAGCGTGACGGAATACCGGGATTTTCGTCGATGTTCACCTTCACGACCCGGACCTTGTCGTCGTAATCGGTTGCCACATCCTCAAGTGTTGGTGCGATCTGCTTGCAGGGACCACACCACTCAGCCCAGAAATCAACGAGAACGACACCATTTGCTTCAAGGACGTCCGTCTGGAAGGAATCGTCGGTTGTGTGCCTGATGTTCATATATGGATCTCCGGATGTCTTCGTGAAGGGTTGAACCCGATTGAATCTGTTCGCCACGGGATTCCGCGTCAAGCAGGAGGTGTTGGAATACGTCTGTCGGGTTGCGGCATTCGTGCAAAGACAATGGCTCGCCTGTGGATTTGCTTGGCATGCATTCTGGATGGATTTCCACACCCTGAAACAACGGGTTCGGGAAACCGGTTCGACAGCACGGGAGACTCCGGACGCGTGTGCGTGTTCCCGCTGTCAATCAATGAAGTCCTCACACCCTGTTTGTGGCGGCGGCGCCGTTCAATTCGATAGGGTCTCGGAGTTTGACAATACCGTTCAATCGTCCAGTTGGTCAGAGCCCGGATCCTGATCTCAAGCGGTATGTCTCGACCTTGATTCGTCGGCCCGTACAAGTCAGTTCATATTCTTGTGAATTGACGGCCGAAGTGCGGCATGACCAACGGCAAGCCGAATCACAGTTCAGTTTCGGGTTGACAACCAGGCCTCGGCTTCCCGGATCTTTTCGGGCCTGTCTATCGTGAACCAGCCACCATCGAGCACGACTCCTGCAAGGCGCGCCCTGGCAGCAGCCCGGTCCCAAAGCAGGTTGAATGAGAACGGAACCTCCGGCGGATCGTCGAACAGATGTGATGCAACGATCTGAATACTGGCATAAACAAACGGTGCAGCCTCGCCTGGTGAAGGGCGTTCGATCTTCCCGTCGCGGCCGAGAAAGAAATCACCGGCACCTTCGAACCCACCAGCGTTTTGCATCGGAACAAGAAGCAGGAGTGCGTCCATCGTCTCCGGCTCCCACGCACGACACAGGACGTCAAGGGCGGGCTGACGCGGTTCCCACAGAACCACATCGGTATTGGCAACAAAGAACGCATCAGAATCGAGTAGCGGGAGTGCATTGAGCACACCGCCTCCCGTGTCAAGCAACCGAGCCTCACGCAACACGGTTATCGGTGGCGCACAGCGTTCTGCAACCGCCTCTTCGATCAGGTCAGGGAGGTGCCATACGTTGATGACAACCAGTTC
Organism: Alphaproteobacteria bacterium; assembly: GCA_965200745.1. Taxonomy (GTDB): domain Bacteria; phylum Pseudomonadota; class Alphaproteobacteria; order SP197; family SP197; genus SP197. The sequence continues at coordinate 489,634 of CBDAUZ010000001.1, read as the reverse complement.
CTGTTCGCAAAACCGATCCAGCATGCGATCAAGAATTGTGCGCCCGCAGATACTGATGAGCGGCTTCGGCAAGGTATCTGACAAAGGTTTCATGCGTGCACCACGACCAGCTGCAAGCAACATTGTCCGCGAGATCGAACTCATCGTGGAATCGTTCGCGCCGCTGGCGGAATCCACTGGTCAAGCCATACAGCGACAGGTTCCAGAGCAGGATGGCGAATGTTCCGGTTTACGTGTTCCCAGACCCGCGGAAGGTATTCCAGATATCCGGGTTTGTTGTCGCGTTGCAGAAGCCTGCAAAAGATTCCGATGATTTTCAGATTTCGCTGAGCGCCCAGAATTGCATATGAGGTTTGCAGATCATCCCGTCTGATTGACGTCGCGTTCGCAAGAAAGTGCCCGATTGCCGCCTCGACCGTCGACTGACAGACATCGCGACGCGCGTCTTCGAGCAGGGAAACAAGATCATAGCTGACAGGGCCGATCACGGCGTCCTGGAAGTCGAGCTGACCGACACGGGCCGGACCTGCACGATCAGGAAGCCAGATCAGATTATCGGCATGATAGTCTCGCAGGACCACGGTTTCCGGTACCCGCCCTGCAAGTGGCAGGAGGTCTTGCCAGATCGCAACATAATCCTCCCTGCAGCGCGCTGATATCTCCAGATCTGCCAATGGCATGAACCAGTCCGTCAAAAGCAGGACCTCGTCAAGGTATCGCTGTTCATCGTATGTCGGCCAGCCAGTCGGTATGTCCATCTGGTGAATGACGAGAAGTGCATCGACTGCGGCGATGTAGAGTTCCTTCTCGGACTTGCCGTTTTCGAGAATGCGCGTGTAGATGTCGTCTCCCAGGTCTTCCAGCAGGAGAAAACCGGCATCGACGTCGCTTGCCAGTATGTCAGGAGCCGAAAGCCCGCAATCCTTCAGGAATTGTCCAACCCGGACAAACGGGCCGACACTTTCCCGGAGTGGTGGTGCGTCCATCAGAATCGCCTTTCCGAGGTGACTCGTCAGTCGCTCGTATCGACGAAATGACGCATCCCCGGGTATTCTCTTGCGATTGGCTGACTGCCAGCCGTTTCTCGCCAGAAATCGTCGGATTTCATCCTCACGATCTTTTCGTATCATCAGTCTGCAAACTCACCCATCACCAGACATGGACTGTTGCACGACGCCGGAATCCATTACGAGATGCAAACATGAACGGTGTGCACAAGACCGATATTGTCATCGTGGGAGCTGGACCTGTCGGCCTGTTCCAGGTTTTCGAGGCCGGCATGCTCGACATGCGGTGCCATGTCGTTGATACGCTTGACGTCGCGGGTGGTCAGTGCAGCGCCCTTTATCCGGAAAAACCAATCTACGATATCCCCGGTTATCCGGTCGTTGAGGCACAGGAACTTGTCGCCAGACTGTCCGAGCAGGCGGCACCGTTCGAACCAGTCTACCATCTTGAACAGCAAGTCGTCGCCATCGAAGGCGACGCCGGTGCGTTTGTTGTCAGGACGTCGACCGGAAATGCCATCCATTGCAAGGCCATCGTCATCGCTGCGGGTTGCGGAACGTTCGGGCCGAACCGTCCGCCATTGAATGACATAGACTCATACGAGAAAACCGGTGCCGTCTCGTATCTTGTGACCCACAAGGAATCGCATCGCGGAAAAAGGGTCGTGATCGCAGGCGGCGGCGATTCTGCGCTCGATTGGGTGTTGGCCCTCGACGGAATCGCCGACAAGATCATGCTCGTTCATCGACGCGACCGGTTCCGGGCCTTGCCCGAAACCGTCAGGCAGATGCGCGAACTGGTTGAAACCGGCAGGGTCGAACTGGTTGTTCCCTACCAGCTTCACGGACTGCAAGGAGAAAGCGGCGTTCTCGACGCGGTGATTGTCGCTGACCTCGACGGCAACACTCTTCAACTGAAGGCGGATCTGCTTTTGCCGTTCTACGGCCTCAGAATGGAACTGGGCCCTGTTGCCAGGTGGGGGCTTGCGCTTGAACGCAACCTCATTGTTGTCAATCCTGCGACGTCGCAAACCAATACCCGTGGTATTCATGCGGTCGGTGACATCGCAACCTATCCGGGCAAGCTGAAACTGATTCTCTCAGGCTTCTCGGAGGCCGCTATGGCAGCCCACGCAATCTACGATCTGGTCCATCCTGGCAAAGCGCTCCATTTCGAGTACTCGACAACCCGGGGTGTTCCCGGCCTTGCGGCCTAGTATCGATACTCTTCGGGTTTGAACGGCCCCGCGGCATCAACACCGATGTAATCGGCCTGTCGCGGTGTGAGCGTCGTCAATCGTGCGCCAACCTTGTCGAGGTGCAGGCGTGCAACCTGCTCATCGAGGTGTTTCGGCAAGACATAGACCTGGCGTGAGTACTTTCCGCTGTCTCGCTCCGACCATAACTCGATCTGTGCCAGAACCTGGTTTGTGAAGCTTGCACTCATGACAAAACTCGGGTGACCTGTCGCACAACCGAGGTTAACCAGTCTCCCTTCCGCCAGAAGGATGATCTTCTTCCCGTCCGGAAACTCGATCTCGTCGACCTGCGGCTTGATGTTGTTCCATTTGAAGTTGCGTGTCCCGTCGACTTCGATCTCGTTATCGAAGTGTCCGATGTTGCAGACAATTGCGCGGTCCTTCATCGTGCGCATGTGATCAACCGTAATGACATGCGTGTTGCCGGTTGCCGTCACGAAGATATCGGCTCTCGGTGCGGCGTCGTCCATGGTAACCACCTCGTAACCATCCATGGCGGCCTGCAAGGCACAGATCGGGTCGATTTCGGTAATCATCACACGGGCGCCTGCGCCGCGCAGCGATTGTGCCGAACCTTTGCCAACACCGCCGTAGCCAGCGACAGCGGCAACCTTGCCGGCCATCATCACGTCTGTCGCCCGGCGGATTCCGTCCGTCAGGCTTTCACGGCACCCGTAGACATTGTCGAACTTCGACTTGGTCACTGAATTGTTGACGTCAAACGCCGGCACCTTCAGCAAGTCGTTACGCGCCATGTGATAAAGCCTTGCGACGCCCGTTGTTGTTTCTTCGCTGACACCATGAACATCAGCCAGCAATTCCGGATATTTGTCATGCATGATGGCGGTGAGGTCGCCGCCGTCGTCGAGGAGCAGATTTGGCCGCCATCCGTCCGGGCTGATTATGGTCTGCTCGATACACCACCAGTATTCCTCCTCGGTTTCACCTTTCCACGCAAACACCGGTACACCAGAGGTTGCAATCGCCGCGGCCGCGTGATCCTGCGTCGAGAAGATATTGCAGGAAGACCAGCGAATTTCCGCGCCGAGGGCCCCGAGCGTCTCGATCAGCACGGCGGTCTGAACCGTCATATGCAGACAACCGGTTATGCGTGCACCGGCGAGCGGCCGGGATTCGGCATATTGCTCGCGTATTGCCATGAGTCCGGGCATCTCGACCTCGGCGATCTCGATCTCCTTTCGGCCCCATTCCGCGAGGTTCGGATCTGCTACGCGGTAATCGCTGAACGTGCTCATGTTTGCTCCCGGGACGTGAATCTGTGGTGTTCGTGAGGGGAAGGGTGAATTACCAAAGCCGGTGTTTGACGTCCAACGCACCCCGGTCATTTACGTGTCTGTTCATGACCGCGGTCAGCACGGGATCGAAATGAACATGCCGGAACCGTTTGGCATGCACGCGTAAACGGACGATACGGATTGCGCAGGACATGATGCGGCAGACAAATCAGTACACGCCATCACAATGCCGTGTTGAAATCGTCAAGCAGTGCGGTGACCACGCCCGAGTCCGACTGCTCCATGATGGCTTCGGCACGCCTGATTGAATCGCTGAGTTCCATGTTCCGGATGCGTTGCTTGACATAGGGAACCGACGACGAGGCCATCGAAAGATCGCGGATACCCAAACCCAGGAGCAATGCGGACATCCGCGGATCTCCCGCCATTTCACCGCAGACATTGACCGGAATGGACGCACGATGCGCGGCGGCGGTCGTGAACTGGATCAATCGCAAGACCGCGGGATGGAGGGGGTTGTAGAGATGTGCAACCTGTTCGTTACCACGGTCGATGGCGAGTGTGTACATCGTCAGATCGTTCGTGCCGATGGAAAAGAAATCGCATTCCTGTGCCAGGCTATCGGCGGCCAAAGCCGCGCCGGGAATCTCGATCATCACCCCGACTGGCGGAAGCGGAACGGCAATCGGGACCCGGTTCTCCCGAAGTCGCCGGGCGATCCGTGTCAAGATCTGCCGAACCTGCCTGATCTCGGCCACATTCGAAATCATGGGAAGCAGAATGCGGATGCTGCCGTGGGCACTGGCGCGCAAGATTGCCGCAAGTTGCGATTCCAGGAGTTGATCAAAACGGAGTGAAAGCCTGATTGCACGCAAACCCATGGCCGGATTGGCACTCGCAGGCAGATCCCTGGCAAGTGAGTAGGGGAGTTTGTCGGCGCCGGCATCAAGTGTCCTGATGGTGACGGGTCGCCCTTCCATGCGCTCGACGATGTCGCGCAGATGGGCGTACTGTTCGTTCTCGTCGGGTACGGACTCCCGATTGAGATAGAGGTATTCGGTTCGATAGAGGCCTATTCCTTCGGCACCATGCCGGAGGGCGGGATCAATTTCATTTGCCAGATCAATATTTGCCTGGAGCACGATGCGTGCACCGTCGCGCGTCGTTGCCGTGATGTTGCGCAGCCTGTCGAGTTCGCGAGACTGCCGTTCAAGAGTATCCTGACGTTCCTCGAAGTGTGCACGCGTCGCGGGATCAGGGTTGACATACACTATCCCCTCGATGCCATCGACGATGATCAGATCACCACTGACAATCTCATCCAGTTGCGAACCGACGCCAACAACTGCAGGTAATCCCAGCGATCGAGCCAATATTCCGGTATGATCCTGTGCGCCGCCGCTGGACGTCGCAAATCCGGCGACGTTGTTCGGGTCGAGAAGTGCGGTATCGGCCGGGGTCAGCTCTTCCGAGACGACAACAGTCCCGTGGGGCAGATCTGTCAGCACCCGATAGGGCGATTTCATGAGATTGCGAATCAGGCGTCGTCCGACGTCGCGGACATCCTTGGCGCGTTCAGCGAGGTAGGTGTCGTTCATGTTCGCAAAGGCACGAACAATTTCGCCGACCTCCCTTGAGACAGCGGCCTCCGCATTCAGACCGTCGTTCTCGATGCGTGCGACTGCACCGCGAATCAATCGCGAGTTGTCGAGCATCTGTTTGTAGGCTTCGAGCAGAAAGCCGACTTCCTCGGCAGCGCTTGCCGGCAGTGTCCTGGACTTCCTTGAAAGTTCCTCCAGATAGTCCTGAACACCGCCTACCGCCTCCCTGAATCGATTGATTTCGTCCGGTCTGCCGACGTGTTCGATTTCATGCACGGGAACGTCAAGGCGGTCGCTTTCCAGAACATACGCGGGTCCGATGGCAATGCCCTGTGCGACGCCGAGGCCATTCAGTTCGGTCGATTTCGCATTACTCATCGAAACAGTTCCGCACCAGTTTCTCCAACGCGGCGATGGCAAGTTCGGCATCCATTCCGCGCGCCTCGACCCTGATCGATGTACCTTTCGAAGCGGCGAGCATCATCAATCCCATGATGGAACGACCGGAGACACGGTCTCCGTCCTTCTCAACCGTAATGTCGGCTTCAAAATCACTGAGAACCGAAACAAAACGGGCTGCCGCTCGTGCATGCAGTCCCCGCTCGTTCACGATTTGCATTTGGCATGAAACAACCGCAGTTTCGCTCGTCTCCTGCGACATCGGGAGTTCAGGATTTGCTCTTGAGAAGCTTGCTGGCGACGTTGATGTATTGCTTTCCGGCGTCCTGTGCGGCGACCACTGCTTCTGCGAGTGGCGTGGTCTCCCTCACGGAAACGAGCTTGATCAGCATGGGAAGATTGATCCCCGCGATGACGTCAACGTTTCCTCGCGCCATGGCGGATATCGCGAGGTTTGATGGAGTTCCGCCAAACATGTCTGTCAGAATCACGACACCGCTGCCGGTATCGACGATTTCCACGGCTTCAAGAATGTCTTCGCGGCGCTTCTCGATGTCGTCTTCGGGTTCGATGCACACGGTGGCGACGTTGGTCTGAGCACCGACGACATGTTCCATGGCGGCCACAAAGTCATTCGCCAGACATCCGTGGGTTACGAGGAGAAGGCCGATCATGATCAAGGGTTCCGCTTGGCGGTGCTGTCATTGGCGCCTATGCAGACGACCCGCTATAGGGGTACAAGTATTTCAGGTCCCTTACTGCCACGGGCAGTTGGTTATCCTGCCGCGCAGTGTTACTCCGGTGTCCGATTTTGCGCAAGTGGTAGTCGGGAGACACGCTGGTACGGTCGCCGACTCCTGTCACCGTGTGGCAACCTCTTCCGGGGTGGCAAGTTCTGTTTTTGAATGGACTTGAACGATTTCACCAACGGCACGATGGATGCTACGGCGCCAGCTGACCTCTTCGTCGTGAAACCGGATCGACTGTCGATACCAACCCCTTTGTCCGACGCCAACATTCTCAAGTTCATGTTTCCTGACATGAATAAAACTGGAAACCCTTGCGCACTGCATCAGATTATCGACGCAATCCACTTTGAGCCTGCGTGGGAAACAGCCCTGATCCACTCGAATGAAAGTGGGGTTTGATACAGGAAGCGCGATGCCTGCCACCGGCACCTTTCCGGCGACAAGAATGCGATCCGTGGCGGCCATCAATTCGCTGCCTTTTGCTTTCGTCCGGTCGAGTAAAAAGTACCGTTACAATGCACGAACAGCGCAATCGTGACGCCTTTGCATTCAGGCAACTGAAAGTGGACTGTCGCTACATTCCGAAGAAACCTGACGGTCGACCCACGTGTGCGCAAGACCTCGACGACCGCCACGCCGTTCACTGGTGTTGGTGACCAAACGCGGGTTTCACACGGGATCAGCCGGAAAACCTGCAAGGGCGTGTTCAAGTAAGATCGTCGTTTTCGCCGGTGCGGAATGTTCGAACGGGTGCAACGGTGCAACCGGAATCTCGACACCGGCAAGAACAACGAACTGTGGGCTGTACATCCGGGGTACAGCATCAATGTTACAGAGATCGAGAACGAGTTTCAGACAGGATTGCTGCACGGTCTCGCATCCGATAACGCCGATTCCGCGAACTTCGAGCAGTCCGTAGATTGATGCTGGTGCAGTCGCGAACAACAGACCATGCCGTTGAGTCAGGCAGACCCGGTCATCGCTAACCAGTCCTGCTCGACACTCCCGGATCAGCCGCAACGCAAGGTCGCTTTTTCCGCAACCGGGTCCACCCCGCAGAAGAACCCCGTTCCCGCTGAAATCGATACAGGTGCCGTGAACGAGCACGCCCGGTTTCAGTGTTCCGAAGCGGAACCGGTCAACAGGGCATAAATGGCGTCCCGATCGTCGGCATCGCGCAGTTTCTGACAGGTATCGGGATTGCGCAGCAGGCGCGAAATACTCGCCAACGCCTTGAGATGGTCTGCGCCGGCACCCTCCGGTGCAAGAAGCAGGAATACGAGATCGACGGGTTGTTCGTCGACGGCGTCGAAGTTAATCGGCGATCGGGCACGGGCGAAAACGCCACGCAGATGTTTCAGGTCCGGAAGTTTGGCATGGGGGATCGCAATGCCGAGACCGACGCCCGTCGAGCCGAGCCGTTCACGCTCGAGCAACGCATCGAATATCGATCGTTCATCGGCGTCCGAAACCCGGGATGCGTGGCGGGCGAGGTCCTGCAGCGCCTGCTTCTTGCTCGTCGATCGCAAGTTGGTAATGACGCATTCCGGGGTTACAAGATACGAGATCTCCATTTGCCGGTCCTGTTCAGCCCGAAGTCGGGCCGTGTGGTGTCGCCCTGTCAGTGATGCGCGCGCAACTTCCTTTTGCTGCGCCGTAACTGTTTTTCAACGTGTTCACATGCCAGATTGAACGCGGCCGATGCGGTCAACGCGCTTGCACTGCCGTCGGCGTCGATGTCGCGTCCGACATGAACGGAAATATGCACCAGATGATTTTGGCTTTCCCGTGTGAATGATACATGCGCGTGGTGCGAGTCGGCAAAATACTTGCCGACGGCATCTTCCACGTGCTTTTTCACATGTTCACGAAACGCTTCGCCAACATTCGATTGGTGACCCGAAATGGTTACTTTCATGGTGAATCCGAGATCTGTGTCCTGAGCGACGGTCTTGCTCCGTTCAGGGCATGCATTTCGCCCCATTCGTCGTTGGACGATTCTGCGTGCGGCTATATAGGCACGCCGTATATGCAACGCAAGACATGGTGCACGCGCGTTTTACCCGTGAGACAGAGCACAATGCCCTGCCGGTGTCATGTCGATACGCGGATCGGCCTGCGCAATCTATGGATGCGTTCGATAAGACCTGTGTTCACTGGCCAGACAGGATCAGGCACGCAGGACATGTCGATGATTCAGGACAATACCTCTCCGGACATGAAAAAGGGACGATGCTGGATCAGATTCTGAACCGCGTTCCGAGATACGTCTGACGCACACTGGAATCGTTCGAGACATCATCCGGTGTTCCTTCTGCCAGAACCCGCCCCTCGTGAACGACATAGGCCCGGTCAATCAGTTCGAAGGTGTCGCGCACGTTGTGATCCGTGACAAGTACGCCGATTCCGCGTGTCTTGAGATGGGAAACGAGGTTGCGAATATCGCCGATTGCAATCGGGTCGACCCCGGCAAGGGGCTCGTCGAGCAGAATGAAACTCGGGTGCGCGGCGAGAGCGCGCGCGATTTCGACTCGCCTGCGTTCCCCACCCGAGAGAACCTGTGCGTGCGTGTGGCGCAGATGCGATATGGAAAATTCAGCCAGCAACGAGTCGAGTTTCTCCGCACGCGTTTGCGCGATCGGTTCCGTCAACTCCAGGATCGCGCGTACATTGTCCTCCACGGTCATACCGCGGAAGATTGACGCTTCCTGCGGGAGATAGCCGATACCCAGTCGGGCGCGTCTGTACATGGGCAACTGTGTGATATCGCGGCCGTCCAGGTAAATACGGCCGGAGTCGGGGGTATCAAGCCCTGAGATCATGTAGAAACAGGTCGTCTTGCCCGCACCATTAGGGCCAAGCAATCCGACTGCCTCCCCGCGGCGCAACCGGAGGCTCACGCCGCGCAGAACGGGACGGCGCTTGTAGCTCTTGTGGATGTTCTCGACAACAAGGCCGGTGTTCTCTGTAACGAGTCTTGGCGATGTCGGAACATCATAGGGTCGGCTCATTGCTCTTCTGGAACATCCTCCGCGTCGATGGCACCGGGACTGAGAAGAATGTTGACCCGGTCCGCACCGCCAATGAGCCTGCTTTCACCCGTGACAAGGTCAATCTGTGCCTCGCCGCCCGTCATGACGGCGCCAGCACTGACAAGCCTGACGTTTCCGCGCAACGTGATATCTCCCGACTTGACGTCATAGGAGGCAGTATCACTTTTGGCGGTGCTGCCCCTGGACGTGGTCGACACCGAATCAAATGCTTCGATCATGCTGACTTCGGTATCCGATTCGTCATCGTACCGGACGACAATGCGTTGTGCAGAAATACGCAATGTCCCTTGTGTGACCTGAACATCGTCAAAAAGCGTCAGCGTTCGCGTCTCTTGCGAATACTCCATGCTGCCCGCCTCGATTTCGAGATTTTCGTCGCGATCGATCTGCCATGGCTTGTTGTCATCGGCGAGGCTGGAAAACGCCAGCACATGCATCAGGACGAGGACGGGCAATGTGGCGCGCATCGTGGACTTTCAATCCGGTACAAGGATGACCCTGACGGGTCCGGTAAAGAACAAACTGCCACCGTTTCCGGCGCTGTGAAAGCCCTGGGCGGTAAAATCCAGCCCTGAACCGAAAACCCGAACGGCTTGATCGCTGCCCGCTTCACCCGACTCACTGTGGAACCAGACATCCTGCCCGTGCAAACGCACACCATTCGCCGCGGCGAGGACAACATCCGTACCCAGAAGCAATGTCTGTTTCTTGACATCGTAGAGGCCCGATCGCGAACTGATCGACGTCGTTCCACCGTCTGCCATCGTGAGGTTTCCTGTAATGCCGTCCAGATGAATGCTGTTCTGATTGTCTTGCGTGTACCGGGCACGCCGTGCACGAATGATGAAGACATGATCTGTTCCGGTTGACACCAGAAAACTGACATTCTCCATGGTTGCCTGACCGTCAGGCGGAACAACCACACCGGATTCAGCTGCGGAAATCGGCCGATTGTTTCCAATAATCAACCACATCACCACCGCGAGAGACATCAAGGCTGCGCTGGCTGGCAGTGCGATCCGCATGAACCGCACAAAACGCGAGTAGAAACCACCCTGCATCGAGTGTCGGAGGTAACCGCCAGGTTGCGGCGAATCCGCGATCGTGTTTTCCCTGTCGCTCATGGTCCGGCCAACGACGTGAATCGCAGCTGTGCCTAATGGGCGAAAATATCGGTGTCGTGCCAGCCCAGAAGGTCGAGTCTTGCGCGTGCAGGAAGAAACCGGAAGATCTCATGAGCCAGTTCAAGGCGGTGTTCCCGTTCCAGGCGATTGTTGAGTTCTTCCCGCAGTCGATGAAGGTACAGGACGTCCGCAGCGGCATACTTCAGTTGATGGGCGGTCAGCCTTTCAGCACCCCAGTCGCTCGATTGCATCTGCTTGGAGATATCGACGCCGAGGACTTCCTTGCAGAGCTCCTTGAGTCCGTGCTTGTCGGTGTAGGTCCGGACCAGTCGCGAGGCGATCTTCGTGCAATAAACCGGTTCCACGACCGCGTCGAGCCCGGCCATCAGCGCAACCAGATCGAATCGTGCGTAATGAAAGATTTTCAGGATTTCCGGATCTTCCAGCATCCTGACCAGATTTTGCGCATCGCGCTTCTCCGGTCGGAGTTGAACCAGGTGTGCGTTCCCGTCGCCTGCGCACAACTGAACAAGGCAAAGCCGGTCGCGAAACGGATTGAGACCCATGGTCTCCGTGTCGACAGCAACCACCGGGCCAAGATCGAGGTTATCCGGTATGTCATCTTGATAGAGGAGGTTTGCCATTTCGTGCCGGGTACCGTGGATGAGATATCGCGCAAATCTGTCAGTCGCCTCGGCCAGGGACAAGCATCGCGCTCAGCGAGCGACCGGATGTGGCTGGTATTTCTGCCGAAGAACTTCTGGTGCCCAGGAGAAGACTCGAACTTCCACGGGGTTGCCCCCACAGGTACCTGAAACCTGCGCGTCTACCAATTCCGCCACCTGGGCCTCTTCGAAGGTGTCCTATGAAGATGCCGGAACGCTGTCAAGCGTGAAACACCCGCGCGTCGCCCGCCTGGCCGTTCAGGCGACATGCTGGAATTCCTTCCGGACAACTTCGGAAATGGCCCCCGATCGGTCGATTGTCAGGCCTGCGGACAATTGACGAATTGAAGCCGGCATTCGATCATCAGGCAGGATAACTTTCGGATCGGATGATGAATCGACAAACCGTGACCGTGTTCGGCGGATCGGGCTTTATTGGCAGGTATCTCGTCAGACGTCTTGCCGGTGATGGATGGCGCGTTGTTGTCGCGGTTCGCGACCCCGACGGTGCCGGTTTCCTCCTGCCTTCGGGAGATGTGGGCCAGATCGTGCCGCTCGCTGCAGATGTGTCAGATCCGCAATCGGTCGCACAGGCAATCGAGAACAGCGATGCGGTCGTCAATCTTGTCGGCATTCTCTACGAACGCGGCAACCGCAACTTTGAGCGTGTGCACGTTGGCGCGGCGCACAACATCGGCCAGGCCGCGTCAGCGAACGGAATCCGCAACATCGTCCAGGTTTCCGCGATCGGTGCCAGCACTGACGCACCATCGCGGTATGCCCGATCCAAGGCAGCAGCCGAGAACACCCTGCGCTCTCATGTCGCGGAAACCATTGTGATCAGACCGTCGATCGTATTCGGTCCCGAAGACGGTTTCTTCAATCTGTTCGCACGACTGTTTGCGATTTCTCCGGTCATACCGTTGTTCGGCGGCGGTACGAGCCGGATGCAACCGGTCTATGCCGATGACGTTGCATCCGGGATTGCACGGTGCCTCTCCGATTCAACCTTGCGCGGCGGGGACTTCGAGCTCGGCGGACCGTGTGTCTACACGTTTCGGCGCCTGATGGAGATCATTCGCAAAGAGACACACCGGCGTGCACTCCTCGTGCCGCTCCCCTACCTTGTCGCACAACTGCAATCGATCGTGCTGCAGTACCTTCCGAAACCGCCGCTCACTCCCGACCAGGTCAAACTGCTGCAGATCGACAACACCGTGTCTCGCGGAGCACGCGGATTGTCTGACCTCGGTATCAAGGCGACTCCACTGGAACTGATCGTTCCAACCTATCTGCACAGATACCGTCGCGGCGGATGGACCGGCCGGGTCCGCACAGCCGGCGAAGTCGTTCAGGAATAGAGCCAGACGAGCAACCCCGCGCCAAGCAGTATCCGGTAGACAACGAATGGCGTGAATGTTGACCTGCGCAGCCAGGACATCATGAACCAGATGGCGATGATTGCCATGAAGAACGAAAATGCCGCCGCAATCAACATGCTCTGAGTGAGTGCCGGCGCCGCCCCTGTCTCGAGTACGGTGAGCAATGTCGCCGCAGCGATGACGGGAATCGACAGCAGCATCGAGAACCGCGCGGCATGGATACGTTCAAATCCGAGGAATCGCGCAGCAGTCATCGTAACCCCCGAACGGCTCGTTCCCGGTATCAGTGCGAGCACTTGGGCGATCCCGATTGCGATGGCCGCCCCCCAGGTCATGTCCTCAAGGCGATTGATCGTCAATCCAAGCCTGTCAGAAACAAAAAGAAGGATACCGAATCCCAGCGTTGCCCATGCGATGATTTCCGGGCTTCTGAGAAACGTCGTGCCGGCCTCGTACAGTACGAACCCCGCAATACCGACCGGAATGGTTGCCACCACAATCATCCACGCCAATGGTGGACTGCGCTCACCGAAACGACGGGGTTTCATGAACAGGATCCGGAATATGTCGCGGTGAAAGTAGATCAGGACCGCAAGTAGCGTACCCGCGTGCACGGCGACATCCAGTTCAAGTCCCTGATCCGGCCAACCCAGACCCTGTGATGTCAGAATCAGGTGGGCAGACGAACTGATCGGCAGAAACTCTGTGACGCCCTGTACACCTGCCAGAATCAGAAGCTGAAGAATGGTCACCGAATTGTCGCGTATGGTCAAACCTGAATGGATTGTACCAACCAAGCCCGTACGGTTATATATCTCGAAATAGACAATATTATTGACATTATTTTATCGGGCGAACAGGCGTTTTACTGCCAGACTGGCCAATGTGCGTGATGAAACCCGTTTTTATGTCAATAGTATTGACTATAATACGCATTATCTGATCGCTTCCACCCGGTCGATCAGTTAGTAGGTGCGGATCCCGTTCAATTTGGCGCACCGGAACCCATGCTGCTCAGATTCGTCGACACGCCCCAACAGCGAGCACCCAAGCGTACGCCTGTCCTGCGTCGACGTGATTTCAGCGAGATTTTTGACGAATTTCGTCCAGACAAGGCCGCGGAACAGGCGTCGCGGTGTTCCCAGTGTGGCGTTCCGTTCTGTCAGATTCACTGTCCGCTTCACAACAATATTCCGGACTGGTTGCAACTCACAGCGGAGGGACGGTTGCGCGAAGCGTATGAAATCGCGGCCCTCACCAATACGTTTCCGGAGATTTGCGGTCGAATCTGTCCGCAGGACAGGTTGTGTGAGGGCAACTGCGTCATCGAAAAGGGATTTGATTCCGTGACGATCGGCATGATCGAACGCCATGTCACCGAAACGGCATTCGAAGAAGGCTGGATTCACCCGCCCCGTCCGAGAATCGAGCGTGATCAGTCCGTCGCAATCGTTGGCGCCGGTCCAGCCGGTCTTGCCGCAGCGGACCAGCTTCGCCGCCAGGGATATCGGGTGACGATATACGATCGCCATGACCGGGCAGGCGGACTGCTGACTTACGGCATTCCGAATTTCAAGCTCGACAAGAAAGTCGTGTCGCGCCGGATCGAACTTCTTGATGCGGGCGGAATCGAGTTCCGGGTCAATACGGAAATCGGACGAGACCTGTCGTTCAATGAACTGCAGGAAAGGTATGACGCGGTCCTGATCGCCACGGGCGTCTACAGCGCCCGCGAACTCGTGGCGCCCGGTTCCGGACTCCCGGGCGTTTATCCGGCACTCGACTATCTCACGACAAGCAATCGCCGGGGACTCGGCGATGATGTCGGTGATTTTCCGGATCTCAATGCTTCCGGCAAGGACGTCATCGTTGTCGGCGGCGGGGATACGGCGATGGATTGTGTGCGAACCGCGGTCCGACAGGATGCACGATCGGTCACCTGTCTCTACCGACGGGATCGGCCGAACATGCCCGGCAGCCAGCGTGAAGTGAATTACGCACTGGAAGAAGGTGTTGTTTTCGAATTCCTGTCGGCACCGGACGCCTTTCAGGGAGATACGCGTGTCGAAGGTGTCCGTGCATCGCGCATGCGCCTGTCCGAACCCGATACCGGCGGTCGTCTGCGGCCGGTCCCGGTCGACGGATCGGGTTATCAGCTTGAAGCGACGATGGTCCTGAAGGCCCTTGGTTTCGATCCGGAACCGGTTGCGGAGATGTTCGAGCTGCAGGACCTGGAAACTGATGAAGACGGGACGATCAGCGTTGACCCGGAGACTGGCATCACCGGTATTCCGGGTGTTTTCGCCGCGGGAGATATTGTGCGTGGTGCGTCGCTTGTTGTCTGGGCCATCCGTGATGGCCGCAACGCCGCGACATCCATACATCGCTACCTGCGTCAACGCACCCGATTGTCATGATCCGGACCGGAACAACGCAACCGGAGGAAATCGCGCGACTCCAGCGTGACGGTCTCTATGATCCGGCATTCGAGCGCGATGCATGCGGTGTCGGATTTGTTGCGGCGATCGACGGAAAGCCGCGCAGGCAGGTTGTTGAAACCGGCGTGAAGGCGCTGCGTGCGGTCTGGCATCGCGGCGCAGTGAGTGCAGACGGCAAGACGGGCGACGGGGCCGGTATACAGGTACAGGTTCCGCAGGACTTCTTCCGTGAACATGTCGAACGTACAGGTCATGCACCCGGAGGGGGGCGTCTCGCGGTGGGCATGGTTTTCCTTCCGCGTACGGATCTTGGCGCTGCGGAATTGTGCCGCGCGATTGTTGAATCCGAGATTCTGAACTTCGGCTACCGGATATTCGGTTGGCGACAGGTTCCGATAGACGGAAACGTCATTGGCGAGGGCGCCAATGCAACGCGTCCGGAAATCGAGCAGATCATGATCGCGAATGAACGCCATCTGCCTGACGACGCGTTCGAGCGGGATCTCTACGTCATCCGACGCAAGATCGAGGCGCGGGTCAGGGACGTCCAGATCAACGATTTCTATATCTGTTCGTTGTCCTGCAGGGTGCTTGTCTACAAGGGGATGTTTCTGGCCGAGCAGCTGTCGAACTTCTATCCGGACCTGCTCGACGAGCGGTTTGTCTCGAATTTCGCGATTATTCACCAGCGGTATTCGACCAACACGTTTCCCACCTGGAAGCTTGCCCAGCCGTTTCGGATGCTCGCGCACAATGGCGAGATCAATTCACTGCGAGGCAACATCAACTGGATGCTGAGCCACGAGGCGCGCATCGGACACACGGACTTTGCGGAGCACATCGAGGTGATCAAGCCCGTGATACTCGCGGGCTATTCGGATTCAGCCGCACTCGACGCTGTATTCGAACTTCTGGTCCGCGCACGGCGATCGGTTCCGCTCGTGAAGACCATGCTGATTCCGGAAGTCTGGTCGGACAATCCGGCGCTTTCCGAACAGGCGCGTGCGCTTTATCTCTATTGCAACACCGTCATGGAACCATGGGACGGACCGGCAGCGATTGCTGCCGCGGACGGTCGCTGGGTGATTGCGGGCATGGATCGCAACGGCTTGCGTCCGATGCGCTATAGCCGAACCGGCGACGGTCTGCTGATTGTCGGTTCGGAAACCGGCATGGTGCCTGTTCCCGAACACAACCTCGTTCACAGCGGCAGGTTGGGGCCCGGCGAGATGATCGCTGTCGATCTCGAGCATGGGCGGTTTTTCGAAGATCTCGAACTGAAGGAATTCATCGCGGCGGAGCAACCCTACGCGCAGTGGATCGACAATATCACGCACCTCGATTCACTGGTCCGGATCGGGGACGGTACACAACGCATGTTCGACGCCGATGAATTGCGCACCCGTCAGCTGGCTGCCGCGTACACGCTCGAGGATCTCGAACTTGTTCTCAAACCGATGGTGATGGAGGCCAAGGAAGCGGTCGGGTCCATGGGGGACGATACACCGCTGGCGGTGCTGTCCAACCGGCACAGGCTCCTTCATCACTTCTTTCGGCAGTCCTTCAGTCAGGTGACGAACCCGCCGATTGATTCACTGCGTGAACGACGTGTCATGACGCTTGTCACGCGGTTGGGCAACCTCTCCAACATCCTCGATCAGAACGAGAGCCAGACGCGCATACTGCAGCTTCGCACACCGGTCTTGACGAACGCGCAGTTCGAGGCGATACGCAGACATCTGGGCAAGTCTGCAACTGAAGTCGACTGTACCGTTCCCGTCGGCGACGGAACGTCGCTGCAGGATGCAATCAGACACATACGGCGTGAGGCCGAAGAGGCGGTTCGCCGCGGGTGCGAACATCTCGTGCTGACCGACGAGCATGTCGGCCCGGAGCGTGCGGCAATTCCGATGATTCTTGCTGCAGGTGCGGTTCACAGTCATCTGGTACGTCAGTCACTGCGGACCTATGTCTCGCTGAATGTGCGGTCTGCCGAATGCCTCGATGTCCACTATTTTTCCGTGCTCATCGGTGTCGGTGCGACAACCGTCAATGCGTATCTCGCAGAGGAGAGTATTGCCGGTCAGCACGCGCACGGTCTCTATGGCGATCTCTCGCTCGACTCGTGTATCGCGCGTTACAGCACGGCAATCAACGACGGTCTGCTGAAGGTCATGTCGAAAATGGGCATTGCCGTTATCTCGTCCTACAGGGGCGGATACAACTTCGAGACAATCGGCCTGTCTCGTACGCTGATTGCCGAGTTTTTTCCCGGCATGCCGTCGCGCATATCCGGTGTTGGTCTGACCGGAATCGAGACCAGGGTCTTCAAACTTCACGCCGACGTATTCGGGGCGGAATCAACATTCCTTCCGGTTGGTGGTCTCTACAGATACCGGCACAACGGCGAGGTGCATTCATGGGAAGGCGAACTGATTCATCAGTTGCAGACCGCCGTTGCGACAAACAGCTGGCGAATTTACGAACGCTACGCCGACCGCATCGAATCACTCCCGCCGGTGAACATACGCGACCTGCTCGGCTTCAGATTCGTCAATGAGCCGGTCGATATTGACGAAGTGGAGTCGATCACTGAACTCCGCAAGCGATTTGTCACTCCGGGCATGTCGCTCGGCGCACTTTCCGTGGAGGCGCACGAGACGCTCTCGATTGCGATGAACCGGATCGGGGCACTCTCTGACTCAGGTGAGGGTGGGGAGGATCCCGAGAGATTCCAGTCACGGGAAAACGGCGATAACCCCAATTCGCCCATCAAGCAGGTTGCATCCGCACGTTTTGGCGTCACGGCCGAATATCTCAACAACTGCCGCGAACTCGAGATCAAGATTGCGCAGGGTGCAAAACCGGGCGAAGGGGGACAACTTCCGGGCTTCAAGGTCACCGAACTGATCGGGCGACTGCGTCATGCAACACCGGGCGTCACCCTGATTTCGCCGCCGCCGCACCACGATATTTATTCGATCGAGGATCTTGCCCAACTCATCTACGACCTCAAGCAGATCAATCCGGTCGCACGGGTTTGTGTAAAACTTGTCAGCCAGGCGGGCGTCGGCACTATTGCGGCCGGTGTCGCCAAGGCAAAGGCGGACGTCATCCTGATCTCCGGGCACGTCGGCGGGACCGGAGCGAGTCCACAATCAAGTATCAAGTTCGCCGGTGCACCATGGGAGATGGGTCTGACCGAGGCCAATCAGGTCCTGACCCTCAATCAGTTGCGTCACAGGGTTGTCCTTCGAACAGACGGCGGTATCAAGACCGGGCGCGATGTTGTCATTGCCGCGATGATGGGCGCCGAGGAATTCGGTGTCGGAACGGCCTCATTGGTTGCGATGGGTTGTCTTCTGGTTCGGCAATGCCATTCGAACACGTGCCCGGTCGGCATCTGTACACAAAAACCGGCGCTGCGCGAGAAGTTCGCAGGTTCACCCGAAAAGGTGGTGAACCTTTTCTCGTTCATCGCCGAGGACGTACGTCGCATTCTGGCGTCGCTCGGCTTCCGGACATTGCGCGAGGTCATTGGCCGCACCGATCTTCTCAAGCAGGTCAGCCGCGGCAGTTCCGACCTTGATGACCTGGACCTGAACCCCATACTTGTTCAGGCGGACTCTGGAGAACACCCCCGGTACTGCACGGTCTCGGGACGCAACGAGGTGCCCGACACTCTCGATGCACGCATGCTTCGTGACGCACGCGCAGCGCTTGACGAACGCGAAAAGATGCAACTGGCCTATGACGTTCGCAATACGCACCGTGCCGTGGGAGCGCGCATGTCCTCGGAGATTACACGGCGTTTTGGCATGAACAGACTTCCCGCAGATCACATGACCGTTCGCTTGCGGGGGTCTGCGGGCCAGTCGCTCGGCGCATTCGCCGTACAGGGGCTCAGGATCGAGGTGTTTGGAGACGCCAACGACTATGTCGGCAAGGGACTGTCGGGCGGCCAGATTGTCGTGCGACCGCCAACCTCGAGTACGCGGATCGCCCGGAACAATGCCATCATTGGCAACACCGTGCTGTTTGGCGCCACTGCGGGTAGTCTCTATGCCTGCGGTCAGGCAGGCGAGCGCTTTGCCGTGCGCAATTCGGGAGCGAACGCGGTTGTCGAAGGATGTGGCTCCAACGGTTGTGAATACATGACCGGTGGAACTGTTGTCATACTCGGTCGGGTCGGCGCGAACTTCGCAGCAGGCATGACGGGTGGCATGGCGTTTGTTCATGATCCGCTCGAGAGCCTGGACGCGCTGGTCAATCAGGACAGCGTCATCATCAGCCGGGTCTCGAACACCCATTGGCAGAACGTTCTTCACACGCATGTCTCCGCGCATCATCAGGAGACCCAGTCTGCGCACGCAGCACAGATTCTCCGGGACTGGAACAGCGAAATCGACAACTTCAGGCAGATCTGTCCACGTGAACTGCTGCCGCGTCTGGCGCATCCACTCGAGGACGAACTGATTGCATCGGCTGCCTGAACGGGATGCACGTTCCGGCGCGAATGAACCGACGTTGCGTAACGATCTTGTACGATCCGGGTGACGTGCTAATTTGATGCTGTTCAAGGAAGAGTTCTTGCGGATTGCCCTTGTCTTCGGCCGGGTCTTGCGACGACAGAAATGTTCACGGGGAAATCATTCCAGCCACCGGGGCCTTCACGATCGTTCCATGCGTCAACCCAGAATTCATTGAGACAGTCAGCTCGTGAACGCCGATCCAGTGGCTGATGTGACCCGCCAAAGGGAACTGTTGCACGACCCGTTTTCTCCTGTCTGCCGCAAGATTCGCATCCTTCTTGCGGAGAAGGGGCTCGAATTCACGACAAGGGTCATCGATACGACGAGTCTGGGCGAGGAGTTCTACAGGTTGAACCACGCTGGCGAAGTCCCTGTATTGCTGGAGACCGACGGTTCAGTCATCTGTGGCAGTCTGGCAATCACGGGGCACATCGATGAGGTGTATCCAGCGCCAGACTTTCTTGGTTCAACACCGTGGCAGCGTGCGGAGACGCGGCGTCTTGTCGACTGGTTTGAACGAAAGATGGTGCGTGAGGTGACAGACAACATTGTTGGCGAAAAGGTCACCAAGCATGACCACGGTCTGGGCGGCCCCGATTCCACACGTGTACGAGCCGGCATGCAGAACATTCGCCTGCACCTGGAGTATGTGGGATATCTGGTGGACAACCGGAACTGGATTGCCGGGAGAGAACTCAGCGAAGCGGACATCGCCGCTGCCGCACAGTTCTCGTGCATCGACTATCTCGATTGTGTGCCGTGGGACTGGAACGAAAGCGCCAAGGACTGGTATGCCCGGATCAAGTCCCGACCCTCGTTCCGGTCAATTCTGGCCGACAAGCTGCGTCATATCCGACCGTCGAGCCATTATCAGGATCTGGACTTCTGACGGTGACCGGATCGCAGGTTTCGGGAAGCGGGGAAGACAGTCATTCGTGTACTGACGAATCGTTCCGTCGATTTCGGGACAATGCCCGATTGATTGCTGCATCTGCACCAGGTCGCAAGTGCAGCCCGTACAAGTCATGAATCAGACATCCGCGTCACAGGGTCTCGTGGCGCGCATTCGTACGCAGGCGAAAATGCTCGGGTTCAGTGCCTGCGGGGTTTCCGATGCGTCGGCGCCGTCCGAGTGGTTTGCCAACCTGCGGACCTATCTTGCCCATGACTATCACGGCGACATGGACTGGTTGTCGCGGCGCGTTGCGGAACGCGCGGCACCAAAGGCCCTGTGGGATGGTTCCCGCAGCGTCATCGTTGTCGCCGCGTCATATCGACCCGACAGGTTGTCACTGGAAAAGCTCGGGCACACCGATCGTGGAATCATCTCCGCCTATGCACGTTCGAACGATTATCATGATGTGGTGAAGAAAAAGCTCAAACAGCTGGCGCGTTGGCTGGTTGATGAAACGGCATGTGAACTCAAGGTGTTTGTCGATACCGCACCGGTCATGGAAAAACCTCTGGCCCAGAAGGCCGGAATCGGTTGGCAGGGCAAGCATACAAACCTCGTCTCGCGCGAACTTGGATCATGGTTCTTCCTCGGCGTGATCTACTGCGATCTCGAACTGGATCCGGATGCTGCCGAATCCGACCACTGCGGATCGTGCCGGGCCTGCCTTGACATCTGTCCGACACGTGCCTTTCCGGCGCCCTACCAGCTCGATGCGCGACGCTGCATTTCCTACCTGACGATTGAACACAAGGGGCATATCGACCGCCAGTTTCGTATCCCCATGGGCAATCGTGTTTACGGTTGCGATGACTGTATCGCCGTCTGCCCCTGGAACAAGTTTGCGGTCGATACCGCTGTACCGGAGTTGCTGCCGCGCGAATCCCTGACAGACCCGCGTCTGATCGAACTGTCGAAACTGGATGATGCAGGGTTTCGCACGCTGTTTCGTGGTAGTCCGATCAAACGGACAGGGCGCAACCGGTTTGTTCGCAATGTTCTTATTGCACTGGGAAACAGCGGTAATCCTGCAGCGCTTTCAACCATCGCCGATCGGCTTCTCGACAATTCCCCTCTCGTGCGGGCCATGGCGGTATGGGCGATGGCGCGACTCGCTGATACGACCGATTTTGTCGCTGCGCGCAGGCAGTATGCGGCGCGTGAGACGGATCCGTCAGTGCGTTCGGAGTGGTTTGCCGCATGAAATCAGGTCATCTGTTCTGCGCGGGTCTGGGTTATTCGGCCCTGCATCTCGCCCGTCGACTGTCTGACGCGGGCTGGCAGGTCAGCGGGACGACGCGTACGGTCGACAAGCAGCATGACCTGTGTGCGGAGGGGTTCGAAGTCTTTCAGTCGGTCGACGGTGTGCTTTGTGATGATGCAGTAGCGGCACTTGGTCGCGCGACACATCTCCTCGATTCCATTGCACCGGTCGAGGACAAGCCGGTTCCGATCCTGCACCATCACGCGGACAGGATTGTTGCGAGCGAAAACCTCCAATGGGCAGGCTATCTTTCAACGACGGGTGTGTATGGCGACCGCGGTGGTGCCTGGGTCGACGAAAGTTCAGAACTGCGGCCCGGACAGGCGCGAACAGTGCGTCGGGCAAGGGCAGAGGAGTATTGGCGGATCATGCATGAACGCTACGGTTTGCCGGTGCACATTTTCCGATTGGCCGGAATCTACGGACCGGGGCGCGGTGTCCTGGAACAGATCAGACGGGGGCGGGCGCGCCGGATTGTCAAACAGGGACAGGTTTTCTCGCGCATTCACGTCGATGACATTGCCACGACGCTGCGCGCCTCGTTCGAGAGGCCGCGACCCGGTGCGGTCTATAATGTCTGTGACGATCTTCCCGAAGAACCGCACCGCGTCGTGTCATATGGATGTCAGCTCCTGGGCGTTGATGAACCGGCGGCCGTCAACTTCGAGAATGCCGCCCTTGAAGGAATGGCAGCGAGTTTCTATGCGGAAAACAAGCGCGTATCGAACCGCACCATTCGCAGGGAACTCGGCGTGGAGCTGCAATATCCCACCTACCGCGAAGGACTGGCGTCGCTGCTGTGAGGAGAACGGCGATGACGTGCGCGTCTCAGGTCTGTGCCACAAGTTCCTCGAGAACGCTGCCCAGTCGTTCAAGATCGCGATCGCGCGAGAGACGATGATCGCCGTCCTTGACAAGAAGGATTTCCACGTCCCGGGACCCGAGACGTTGTGCAATGTCCAGGGTGGTCTGCCAGGGAACCGAGGTGTCTTCCATACCGTGCAGCAGCCTGACCGGCACATCGATGTCGATTTCGCCTCGCATGACGTTGTTCTTGCGGCCGTCCGCAATGAAATCCCGCGTGACCACCAGGCCGTCGCCGAGCGAATGAACGCCGGATGCATCCAGCCTTTCGCGTTCCGCTGCATCGAGACTCCACCAGATGTACTGACTGAAGTCGGGCGCAGCGGCAATGCCGACAAGTGCGTGAATTCTCTCGGACCGGCACGATACAAGGTTTAACATGATCCAGCCGCCCATACTGGATCCGACGAGAATTTGGGGACCTTCGGTGAGTTTGTCGAGTACCCTGCACGCGTCCCGTGTCCATGACGAAATGGTGCCATCGGCAAACTGGCCGCTGGAACTGCCGTGGCCCTGATAGTCGAAACGGAGAAAGGCGCGGTCATGACGGCGGCACCATTCATCAAGGAATGTCGCCTTTGTGCCGTTCATGTCGGACGCGTAGCCACCAAGAAAGATGATCCCGGGACTGCGACCCGCGACCGTGCGGTAGGCAATATGACCTGCGCCGGGCAGATCGAGTCGATCAGCCGATGAATCGGTCTCATACATGGAGCTGCTGTACTCCCGTGCATTGTTCGAACGGAACACTGATACCATGAATCAAACACCGGAAGAGCGCGGTCTGAACGTACTTTATGTACTCGACGCCCTCGAATTCGGTGGCGTTGAACGTCATGTCATCGCGCTTTCAAAAGCTGTCGTTGCAGCGGGCGGCACAGCGCATGTTGCTTCGGCCGGCGGCGCTCTCGTGCCGGAACTTGCGCGGTCGAAGGCACGACACATTGTTTTCCCGATGGCGTCCGGTTCGCCGTTTACCCACTGGCGCAATGTCCTGCGTCTGTCGACACTTGTTCGTTCGCAGGACATTGACCTGATACACGCCCATATGCCGTTGTCGGCGCGCGCTGCCAGCCGTGCGGCGCGCAAGACGGGAAGACCATTCGTTACAACCGTTCATCACCCCTACAGGGCAGATACGCTTCTGACGCGGTATCGCAACGACGTCATCGTTCGTGGCGACAGGGTCATCGCCGTGTCGAATTTTATCGAGGATTACGTCGACACGAATTTTGACATTGCTTCCGGCGTGCTCTGCAAGATCCGCAACGGGATCGATTTTGTGCGCTTCGACCCGGCATCAATCAAGGTCGAACGCGTGACGCGGCTGACGGAGGCCTGGGCGTTGCCGGATGGACTGCCTGTCATCATGATCTCGGGTCGATTGACAAGAACGTCCGGTCATACGGAAGTCCTCGACGCATTGGTGCATGTCACGGGTGATTACGTCTGCCTGATGCTCGGAGTTGGTGCGACGCGCATGCGGATGCGCAACCATCTTGAAAGGCAGATTTACGAACGCGGTCTTTCGGGCAAGGTATTCCTGATTGACCGGTGTGACGACATGCCCGCCGCCTATCGGCTTTCAGATGTTGTTGTTGCCATATCAATGCAGCCATTGGGTTTCATGCGGGTCGCCATCGAAGCGCAGGCGATGGGCGTGCCGGTCGTCGCGGCAAACAGTGGCGGAGTGGGTGAGTCCATCATGGATGGAACGGCCGGCTGGATCGTATCCCCGGACGATCCGGAGGCACTGGGTCGAGCACTGGACGACGCGTTGTCGATGAGTGCAGACTTGCGCGTTCGTTACGCGGCGTTGTCGCGTGCGCACGTCGTCACGCACTACTCCGACGAGATCATGGGTGAACAGACCATGAAACTCTATGCCGAACTGGTCGGTCGGCGTTGATATTCATGCAGTCGAAACCGGCGTTGCGTTCGTCGACGGTTCGTACGGGGTCATATTCGTCGACCCGGGGCAAGACATCAGCGTCGTGTGCTGATAAAACGGCGCGCATTTTCATCCGGAGACCCTGAATGGTTCCTGATCAGATAGCGATTACGTTGCCCGACGGTTCGGTTCGGCAGATGCCGAAACCGACAACCGGTGCCGACGTGGCCGCGACGATCGGATCAGGCCTCCTGCGCGCAGCGTGGGCCGTCAATGTCAACGGAGAAACGCGCGATCTCAATCGGGAAATCGAGTGTGATGCGTCCGTGGAGATTGTCACGGCTCGTTCGCCGGAGAGTCTGGAACTTCTTCGTCATGACGCGGCCCACGTCCTGGCACAGGCGGCAAAGGAGATCTACCCGGACGTTCAGATCACAATCGGTCCGGTCATCGACAACGGGTTCTACTATGACTTCGCCACACCGGAACCGTTCACGCCGGACGACCTGGAGAAGATCGAAGGACGCATGCACGAGATCGTTGCCAGGGACGAACCGATAACACGCGAAGTCTGGGATCGCGACGCGGCGGTCGCGTTCTTCACGAAAGAAGGGGAACTCTACAAGGCCGAAATCATTCGCGATCTGCCGGCTGATGAGGAAATCACTCTCTACCGGCAGGGTGACTGGATAGATCTCTGCCGCGGGCCACATCTTCCATCGACCGGCAGGTTGCCGCGTGCATTCAAACTCCTGCGTCTGGCTGGTGCGTACTGGCGCGGCGACAGCCGCAACGAGATGCTCCAGAGAGTTTATGGAACGGCATGGCCGGATGCGAAACAGTTGCGTGCGTATCTGGAGCAGTTGAAGGAAGCGGAGGAACGCGACCACCGTCGAATCGGGCGTGAGATGTCGCTGTTTCACTTTCAGGACGAGGCAGTCGGATCGGCGTTCTGGCATCCGTCCGGGTGGCGACTCTATCTGACCTTGATGGACTACATACGCAGACGCGTGGAGAAATCCGGATATCAGGAAATCAACACGCCGCAAATGGTCGACCGTACGCTCTGGGAAGCATCAGGGCACTGGGACAAGTTTCGCGAGAACATGTTTACCGCGCAGACAGAAGACGAACGCATCTGGGCGCTCAAGCCGATGAATTGTCCGTGTCATGTCCAGATCTTTCGCAAGGGTGTGAAAAGTTATCGCGACCTGCCGCTGCGTTTTTCGGAATTTGGCTCATGCATGCGCTACGAACCGTCAGGCGCCCTGAACGGCCTGCTCCGTGTCAGGTCGTTCACACAGGACGACGCACACATATTCTGTACGGAAGAACAGATCGAATCCGAGACAATCAGGTTCTGCGAACTGCTTTCGGCAGTCTATGCGGATCTCGGGTTTGACTCGTTCAGGATCAAGTTTGCCGATCGACCACCGGTACGTGCAGGCGCGGATGAGGTTTGGGACCAGGCAGAAGCCGCACTCCTCGACGCTGCGCATTCTGCAGGGCTGGAACCCGAGATGAATCCGGGAGAAGGGGCGTTCTACGGACCGAAACTGGAGTTTGTCCTGCGCGACGCGATCGGTCGGGAGTGGCAGTGCGGGACGCTGCAGGTTGATTTCGTGTTGCCGGAGCGTCTGGATGCCACCTATGTGGCGTCAACGGGGGAGCGACGGCGGCCTGTCCTGCTGCATCGTGCGATCCTCGGTTCGTTCGAGCGTTTCATTGCCATCCTGATCGAACACTACAAGGGCCACTTCCCCTTATGGCTGGCACCGGTGCAGCATGTTGTGGCGACCGTGACAAACGAATCCGATGATTATGCGCGCGAGGTCCATGAACGTCTGGTACAGGCGGGACTGCGCGGAATACTGGACACCGGGTCCGAGAAGATCGGTTACAAGGTACGGCAGCATTCCGTGTCGAAAGTTCCGTTGATACTGGCTGTCGGAAAGCGGGAATCGGATGAAAAGTCCGTATCTTTGCGGCGACTGGGCGAACGTCGTCAGCAATCACTTGCACTTGACGACGCCATTCATACACTCACACAAGAAGCCCGCCCACCAGCCTGAGCGCGGAACGGCGGCAAAACCGGGGAGAAGGATCAGATAGCACGCCCGTTACAGATAAGGACGCAGAGCGAAAAGAATGAACTCGGCGTCAACGACCAGATTACGGCACAATTTGTGCGCTTGATTCGCGCAGACGGGAGTCAGGTCGGAGTTGTTCCCCTACAGGCAGCAAAAAGAGCCGCAGAAGATGCAAACCTCGACCTTGTCGAGGTTTCGCCGAAGGCTAACCCACCGGTTTGCAAACTTCTTGATTACGGTAAATTCAAGTACGAAACGCAAAAACGCGACAACGAAGCCAAGAAACGGCAACGCACGATTTCCGTCAAGGAGATCAAGATGCGTCCCAACATCGACACGCATGACTACGCGGTCAAGATGCGATCGGTTGTCCGTTTCATCGACGATGGCGACAAGGTGAAGATCACAATTCGTTTTCGTGGACGTGAACTTGCACATCCGGAGATCGGTGAAAACCTGCTCGCGCGGATTCGCGATGAATCAGACGACGTTGCGAAGGTCGAGATGATGCCAAAACTGGAAGGTCGGCAGATGACCATGGTCATGGCGCCAAAGTAATGAACGACGATTGAACGCGTTCGACCGTCTTGCGTCGCATTCGCCTGTGTATGGCGATTGTTTGCTGCCTTGCGACGACCCGAAGCCAACGGATACCGCGGCCGCATGAATTCGTCTGTTCGATGCATTGACCATCAACCTAAGGTGGCGGCCGCGGATCGATCAAACAGTTCAAAGTCCATGATCCGGTGGTGCTGTGCCCGTGACAGGTCATGACCGCACTGTGGCAAGCTTTCCCGACAGGTTTCAGGTCTCGATATCCTTCCCGATCACCTGTAGTCAGGTTGATGGGATCAGCATGTTCATGAACGATTTTGCGGCTGCTTGCGTGCGCCGGAATATGCGGGTATAAGGCGCCTCCTCCTCGAAAACAGTTGTTCGGGCCTGAACGTATGCCGAAACTGCGTACAAAGAGTTCGGTAAAGAAGCGGATTTCCCTGACCGGGAGCGGCAAGCTCAAGCGGAATCATGCTGGCAAGCGGCACTTCATGCGCCGTCGTACGGCACGTTTCATTCGCAAGACGCGTCGCGCAACGGGTGTAAGTCCGGCAGATCAGGCGATGATCAAACGCCTGCTTCCATACGGATAACGCGGCGAAACAAGCGGATCGGAATCATGGCGAGAGTTAAACGAGGCACGACGTCGCACGCGCGCCACAAGAAAGTGCTGAAACTTTCCAAGGGTTATCGGGGCCGCGCCAACAGCTGTTACAAGACGGCCCTGGAACGCGTCGAAAAGGCCTTGCAGTATGCCTATCGCGATCGGAGAACCCGCAAGCGCGATTTCCGCGCGTTGTGGATTCAGCGGATCAATGCAGCGGCCCGTGAGCACGACATGACATACTCCCAGTTCATGCACGGCATGAAGCTTGCAGGCACCGACATGGACCGCAAGATACTCGCGGATATTGCAGTTCGTGAACCCGCATCGTTTGCGAGCTTGTGCGAAACGGCGCGGCAGGCAGTGGCAAAATCAGCCTGAGTAACCAAGCCGCCCCATTCGTCGGCGGCTGATCAGTCACGATCCGGCGAAGGGGGCGATGAAGCCCCCTTTATGCTGTACGGGATCGTGGAATGGAAAAGCAGATTGCAAGGCTGGAAGAGGAAACCGTCGCGGCGATTTCCGATGCCGCCAATCTGAAAGAACTCGACGCTGTCCGCGTCGGAGCTCTCGGCAGAAAGGGCGCACTCACTGCCCTGATGAAGAACTTGCGCGATCTTGACAGTGACGCACGCCGCGACGCGGGGCGCCTGCTCAACACAGCCAAGGAGACAATACAGGCATCGCTCGATGCGCGAGGGGATGTGTTGCGCCGCAAGGAGATGGATATCCGTCTCGAAAAGGAGCGCGTAGACGTAACGCTGCCGGTTCGTCCCGAATTCACAGGTACCGTGCATCCGGTCAGTCAGGTCACCGACGAGATTGTTGCCATCTTTGCAGACATGGGTTTCTCGATTGCGGAAGGTCCCGATATCGAGGACGACTGGCTCAACTTCGGGGCTCTCAACATTCCCGACGAACACCCCGCACGGCAGGAGCATGACACGTTCTATCTGCCAGCCGGCGAGCGTGACGATCGTCCCGTCTTGCGCACACACACATCACCGGTTCAGATCCGCTACATGCTGGCGAATCAACCGCCAATACGGATCATCGCACCGGGTCGGACCTATCGCAGCGACAGCGATGCGACGCATACACCCATGTTCCATCAGGTCGAAGGGCTTGTTGTCGACGAAAGGACGCATCTCGGACACCTCAAGGGTTGCTTGCGGGACTTCCTGGCGGCCTTCTTCGATATCGAGAATCTCCCCATGCGTTTCCGTCCCAGCTATTTTCCGTTCACATCGCCGTCCATGGAGGTGGACATCGGGTGTTCGTTCAGCGACGGCGTCCTCAGCATCGGAAAGGGTGACGACTGGCTCGAGATCCTGGGAAGCGGCATGGTTCACCCGAACGTATTGCGCAACGGGGGAATTGATCCGGACCGCTATCAGGGATTTGCTTTCGGGCTTGGTATTGACCGTCTTGCGATGCTCAAGTACGGCATCCCTGATTTGCGTGATTTCTTTGAAGCGGACTTGCGGTGGCTGCGTCATTACGGCTTCGCAGCCCATGACCTGCCGACCCTTCACGGAGGGCTGGCAGAATGAAGATCACACTTGACTGGTTGCGGCGGCACCTTGAAACGGATGCAACACTTGACGACGTTGTTTCGACGCTGAACCGGATCGGCATCGAGGTCGAAGCGGTTGTTGATCCCGGACGTGCGTTCACGTCGTTCACTGTTGGACAGGTACGAACGGCGACGCAGCACCCCAACGCTGATCGCCTGCAGGTGCTGATCGTCGATACGTGCGACGGCGATGTCCAGGTGATCTGCGGAGCGCCGAATGCGCGCAAGGATCTCAAGGGCGTATTCGCACCAGCGGGAACGTATATTCCGGGAACCGGTCTCGATCTGAAGAAATCTGAAATACGCGGTGTCGTCAGCTGCGGCATGCTGTGCTCGGAACGCGAGATGGGCATCTCCGATGAACATGACGGTATCATCGAACTGCCTGATGATGCCCCGGTCGGTGCGCCCTATGCGACTGTCGCCGGACTCGATGACCCCGTGATCGATCTCAAGGTCACACCGGATCGGGGTGACTGTTTCGGGGTAAGGGGAATAGCACGGGATCTGGCAGCGGCCGGTCTGGGAAAACTGATACCAATTCAGACTCATGCCGTTGAAGGTTCATTCAAGAGTCCTGTCGATATTGTACTGGATTTCGACGACGCAACCCGGGATGCCTGCCCGGCGTTTCTCGGTCGATATTTTCGCGGACTCAAGAATGGGCCCAGTCCCGACTGGATGCAGCGCAAACTCGAAGCTGTCGGATTGCGGCCTATCTCTGCACTTGTCGACATCACCAACTGGTTGACCATGGATATTGGCCGGCCGGCGCATATCTATGACGCAGACAAGTTGACGGGAAACATCGGTTCTCGAATTGGCAGAAAAGGTGAGAGTTTCGAGGCTCTCAACGGACGCTGCTACGACGTCACACCTGAGATGACGGTGATCAATGACGAGTCCGGTGTACTGGGTCTTGGGGGCATTATCGGTGGTGAACACACTGGTGTGCAGATGGATACGACCAACGGTTTCATCGAGATCGCCCTGTTCGACAAGATCAGGACCGCAAGAACCGGACGAACGCTGGAACTTGTGACGGACGCACGGCAGCGGTTCGAGCGCGGAATTGACGATGCAGCAGCTGCTGAAGGCCTTGAAATTGCAACCCGCCTGGTCGTGCAGATCTGTGGCGGTGAAGCAAGCGCACCGGTGATCGCCGGTGCGATCCCGACAGCCGGACCGCAGCTGACAATCCGGCCCTCGCGTGTACGTACACTGGGTGGCGCGGATGTTTCACCGGAGCGTGCAACAGACATTCTGCGAAATCTTGGTTTCAAGGTCGACGTCGTGAGTGCGGACAGCTGGCATGTTCGGGTACCGACCTGGCGTCATGACATGCAATGCGAAGCCGACGTGATCGAGGAGATACTTCGCATCCACGGCTTCGATAACATTCCGATGGTATCCCTGCCGCGCAACAATGCCGTCACACGACCCGTCCTGACGAGAAAGCAGAGGAATCTGCGAACCGCGCGCCGGGTTCTGTCGGCACGCGGCATGAACGAGAGCGTCACGTACTCATTTGTCTCGTCATCCAATGCGTCCCGTTTTGGTGGAGGCGCCGCAGACCTGACACTTGTCAACCCGATCTCGGCGGACATGGATGTGATGCGTCCATCCGGATTGCCCGGTCTGCTGCACGCCGGCGGCAAGAATGTTGCACGTGGAGAGGCAGATTTCGGATTGTTCGAAATCGGTCCGGTGTATCGCCAGGCCACACCGGAAGGGCAGCAAACGTCGGTTGCAGGAATTCGCGCGGGGAACGCTGTGCGAAGGCATTGGGGATCACAAGCCCGTCCAGCAGACCTGTTCGATGCAAAATCCGACGCACTCGCGGTACTTGAGTCAATCGGCATTCCCGTCGCACGCCTGCAAACGTCGAGAAACGTGGCACCATGGTTCCATCCCGGACGCACCGGTACCTTGCAACTCGGACCGAAGCAGTGCGCGGTGTTTGGTGAGCTTCACCCGCAACTGGTTGCCGACCACGACATGACAGGTTCAGTCGCCGCGTTCGAGATCATTCTGGATGACCTGCCGGTCATGGGAGGCAAGGGGCCTGCGCGTTCACGCCTGAAACTCTCTTCACTCCAACCGGTGCGCAGGGATTTCGCCTTCGTCGTTTCGCATGACGTAACGTCGGAAACCCTGATTCGTGCAATTCGTTCCGCCGACAAGGAACTGATCGGTGATGTCGAAGTGTTCGATCTCTATTCGGGTGACCAGGTAGAGAGCGGGATGAAATCGGTTGCCGTGTCGGTCAATCTGGAGCCTGTGGTCAGGACCTTGACCGACGCTGAACTCGACGCTGTGGCGACCGAGATTGTGTCACGCGTTGCGAAGCGCACGAACGGTCGGCTCAGGGGCGATTAAAGGATAGGCCCATGTCTTCTGGGAAACCGGAAACTGCTGCAATCGATCACATACGCAACATCGCAATCGTGGCGCATATTGATCACGGCAAGTCAACACTTGCTGACAGGTTCATTGAACTCTGCGGCGGACTTCAGGCGCGTGAAATGCGCGGTCGCGTACTGGACTCGATGGATCTTGAACGGGAGCGCGGGATCACGATCAAGGCGCAAACCGTGTGCTTGAACTACACCGCGTCGGATGGTCAGGATTACGCCATCAACATCATTGATACGCCGGGACACGTCGACTTTACCTATGAGGTCAGTCGCAGCCTGCGGGCTTGCGAGGGAGCCGTTCTGCTGGTTGACGCCACCCAGGGGGTCGAGGCGCAGACGGTTGCGAACGCGTTTCTCGCGGTGGACGCCGATCTGGAAATCCTGCCGGTCGTGAACAAGATTGACCTGCCTGCGGCGGATGTCGATCGCGTACGCGATGACATTGAAAGCTCCATCGGCATCGATGCGATGAACGCACTCGGCGTATCGGCAAAAACTGGCGAACGCGTCAGCGATGTGCTGGACGCGATAGTCGAAAACCTGCCGGCGCCAACGAGCGCGGGGCGTGATGCGCCGTTCAAGGCGTTGCTCGTCGATTCCCGGTACGATGCCTATCTGGGTGTCGTCAGTCTCATTCGCGTGATTGACGGAACGGTGCGCAAGGGACAGCGTGTCCGCATGATCGGAACCGGCGCTGTTCGGGAAGTGGACCGCGTCGGGATCATGACTCCCAAACCTGTGCTGATTGATGAGCTGGGGCCCGGGGAGATCGGGTTTTTCACAGCCGGAATCAAGGACATCGCGGAATGTCGGGTTGGCGATACGGTTACCGACGAGAAGCGGCCGACGACCCACGCATTGAAGGGATTTACACCCAGTGTCCCTGTTGTCTTTTGTGGTCTCTATCCCACGGAATCGGACACGTACAACGACTTGCGGGATTGTCTGGGAAAGTTGCGACTGAACGACGCGAGTTTCCATTTCGAACCGGAGAGCTCGGCTGCACTCGGTCTCGGATTCCGCTGCGGGTTCCTGGGCATTTTACACCTGGAAATCATACAGGAGCGTCTTGAAAGGGAGTTTGATCTCGACCTTCTCGCTACGGCGCCAAGTGTCGTGTACCGCATAACGGAAAAAAGCGGCGCCAGCTACGAATTGCACAATCCGGTGGACCTTCCCGATCCAACGCAGATCGCAATGATCGAGGAACCGTGGATCAAGGCGACAATACTGGTGCCGGACGAGTTTCTCGGGGCAGTCTTGAAACTGTGTACCGACAAGCGCGGTGAACAGGAACAGCTCACCTATGTTGGTGCACGCGCCATGGTTGTCTACAGGATTCCGCTCAGCGAAATCGTCTTCGATTTCCATGATCGACTGAAATCGGTCACGCGTGGCTATGCGAGCTTCGACTATCACCTTGACGAATATCGTGCAGGCGATCTTGTTCGGGTCGATATTCTGGTGAACGCCGAACCGGTTGAGGGGTTGAGCCAGATTGTGGAGCGCGGTCGCGCCGACGCTCGCGGTCGTGATGTTTGCGAAAAACTGAAGGACGCCATTCCGCGACAACTGTTCAAGATTCCGATCCAGGCGGCTATCGGCGGTCGAATTGTCGCCCGGGAAACGGTTTCGGCACTGCGAAAGAACGTGCTCGCCAAGTGCTACGGCGGAGATGTCACACGCAAGCGGAAACTCCTTGAGAAACAGAAGCGTGGCAAGAAGCGCATGCGGCAGTTCGGGAGTGTGGAAATCCCGCAGGATGCGTTTCTCGCAACGATGCGGATCAGGGACTGAGGTACCGTGACACCCTTGCGGGATTGCGTTATCTCTGATCGAAAGGAGGGATGGCCGAGCGGTTTAAGGCGCACGCCTGGAAAGCGTGTTGGGCGCAAGTCCTCACGGGTTCGAATCCCGTTCCCTCCGCCACTGCGGCTGTCGGATTCTCCCGTTCATCGTTGTCGCCAACGGCCACAAATCCATTGCCTGCAGCATCCGCACGACCATCCCGATCATACCCAACGGCAGGACTGCCTGGAGGATCAAGTGCCGTCCGACCTGGCGGTGGTGAATGGTTGCGTCCGCGTTCGACATTGATCCGCGATTCGACGCAACACGCGGTGGCCGCACAACCCGACGCAGTCTGGTCAGCCTGTGGTTGTTGTGGGAGTTTCTGTAAAGACCGCGTGACCGACCACCTTCCGGAGACGAAACCCGCGTGACCCAGGGTTGTACGTGTGGCTTCCGACGATCAGATTGACAGACATGAATAATCCGCTTCACCTGAAGTATCGACAACGCGCCCTGATCAGAGACTACCTGTTGGCACTGGTAGGCTTGTGCGGAACCGCGGCACCGCCTGTGCTGCGAGATTTCTCGTCTGTTGTCGATGCGATATTTCTGATCATTGCCGCGATCTTCCTCTCCTTCCTGGTGAGAACAATTATCCGTCAGTTCGCGTTCGTGACGGTGACGGATACGGAGATCCGGCAATCCGGGTTGTTTCCTCGCACCATTGCCTGGGCAAAACTCGACAGAATCAAACTGTCTTACTATTCGATGCGTCGTCGTCGCTCGCAGGCGGATCAGCTGGCGCGCGGCTGGATGGAGTTGCAGCTCGGATCATCGTGGCGGCGAATTCTCCTCGACTCTTCGCTCGAGGGTTTCGATGAGGTTGTGGAACGCGTCGCGGATGTGGCACGGACGAACAAATGCAGACTGAACGAAGTTACCCGCGCCAACTTTGCCGCACTGGGGTTTGACGTAAGCTGGCACATCGACGAGCAGGACGGCCGTTCATGACGACAAACGGCATGACAGCCTTTTCCTGCGGGGCAAGTCCTGGTTAACGCAGGTGCCAGACGATCAGTCCGGCAAACATCACAAGTGCGACAGGCCAGTGCCAGAATGCCAGCCCGCCAGTGAGTGTCGCCAGTACCAGCATCGTGCCGATAGGCAGGAAGAACGCTCCCGCAACACCACCGAAAATGCGCAGCCAGTCGTTGCAGATCTCAAGAAGAAAACGTGTCAAACCCCGCGGCAATGCCTGCGGGATCGGGATCCGGGGTTTCAGGAACAGCATCCACACGCTGACGATCATCATGATCGATGCCAGCAGGAATACGCTTGCCGTGTCTCCCTGACAGAAGGTATCGAACATGCCGCCCTGTGCGCAAAGTGTTGCGACAAGACCATCGGACATCTTGTCCATCGTCGCGTATCAGTCCGGCGACGGGAAAATGGATTTTCCCGATGACATCGATGGTCCGTAATCCTCAAGCATTTCCATGGACGGGTAGTCCAGTATCATGAGCCCGCCGTCAACGATGAGCGTCTGTCCCGTGATGAAGCTTGCCTCGTCACTGGCCAGGAATCTGACTGCTGCAGCAATCTCGTCCGGGGTTCCCATGCGGTTCAGCGCGGACGGCGGAGACTTCCAGCCGGACCCTGTCGGGGACAGATAGTCCTGGTCGCGTTCCGACGAGATCCACCCCGGTGACACGCCATTGCATCTGACGCCGTGTCGCGCACCCTCTGTCGCAAAACTCCGGACGAGTGCTTCAACGCCCGCTTTCGCAATGCCGTAGGTGCCCCAGTTTCCATGCCATGTCGCCGTGGAACTGATGCAGACTATATTGCCCCCGGATTCGATGAGGTGAGGCATTGCATATGAACTCACAAACCATGGTGCATCGAGATTGGGTCCGCGAAACTTGTCCCACCTTATGCCCGGGGAATCGGTATCGCGCACAGCGACACGACGACCGGCAAGACCGGCGTTGTTCACGACAATGTCGATGCGGCCAAACCTTTCGGCAACGGTCTCGATCATTGTCGAAACATCAGATTCCCGAGACAGGTCACATGCAAGGAAGGAAGCATCCCGCGTCAGTTCGCGCAGTTCCTGTTCGGTTCGGGCTCCCCGTTCCAGGTTACGCCCGACAATGGCAACCCGTGCCCCCTCACGTGCAAACCGATGTGCAATTCCACGGCCGATCCCCGAGTTGCCTCCGGTCACCAGCACAACCCTGTCTTTCATATGCGACAATCCCCCTTCGGCGTCCGGGTCATGCATAAACTGTATGTACCGACGACATTCAACATTTTCACGAATCTTGTATCACCATGGTGGTGTCGCGAGAAACCGAATCGGGTGCGAACAGGAACCGGTGCCACATGAAAGGGACATCGAATGCATGGCGTCATGCTCCGAATGGAGCACTCTCACCAGATGTGCGCTGAATACATGCGACGCGGGGAACGAACCGGGGACGCACCAGTACCTTGGGGTTAACTGGTCTGCACGCGTATCGCCCTCGGCAGAACGCCGCATCGCTGAAGGACAACCGGCCAAAACAGCGGATGGCATTTGGCCGGATCGATCATTGCGGGTACCAGATCGAATGGGTGTTCGGACATAATCTGGTGAAGAACATGCCCGGTGTCGTCGCGGCATCAGAATATCTCCCGCTTGTTGCGATCAGTCTTGCCAGTTCGTTCATGTTGAAATTGGTTCGATCCTGTCACGGCTCAAGAAAATCCGGTTCAAATACGCTATGACGATTGCACGGCTCCGACAGATCGGAATCGCACAGCCAACCTGACGCACGCACGATGAACGGGATTCCGCAATGTATGACACTCTTCCCGATCTGAAGACCATTGTCTGCGAACATGCACTTCTCGATGGGGAATACACACTTGCATCCGGCCGGCAGTCATCGGTGTATGTTGATCTGCGAAGGGTGACGATGCACCCGAGAGGCAGCGCCCTGATCGCGTCGCTGCTGCTTGACAAGCTGAAGGGTTCGGGGGTGACAGCGGTTGGCGGCATGGCGACGGCGGCCATACCGATCGTCGCGTCGGTTGTGACACTCAGTGCGGCATCGGACCAGGCATTGCGGGGTTTCTATGTTCGCGAAAAGGCAAAAACCCGGGGAACCCAACGGCAGATAGAAGGACAACTGCAACCTGGAGACACCGTTGCGTTGTTCGAGGACACGATGACCAGTGGACATTCGACGTTCATGGCAATGGAGGCCGTCACCACATTCGGATGCCGGGTAACCAGGGTGATAACGGTTGTTGACCGGCAGCAGGGGGGAACGGAGCTTTTCGCGCGACATGGTATCGCACTCGAGTCCCTTCTCACGCTTGCCGAGTTGTCTGATACAGGCTGAGCTGCTTGAACACGTACGCAACTGACGCGCCAGTCACGCGCAGCGACTGGGGCGGTGTCGCCTTCGGGCTTGCAGTTTCAAGTTTTGCAGCATTCCAGTTGCTGAAACTGCCGCCGGCGCTGCCGCTCATGATCGATGCCTATGGTTACGATCGAATTACCGCGGGCGGTCTGGTTTCGATTTATGCGTTTTCCGGGCTGCTCCTGTCTGTTCTTGCCGGAGGGCAGATCGCCCGTTCGCCGTCGACAGTCATGAGTGTTTCCCTGTTGTTGTTTGCGATCGGCAATCTCGTCACGCTTGTCGTGCCGGGCACTGCATGGCTGAATCTGCTGGCACGCGGACTAGAGGGGCTCGCCTACGCCGTCTTTGCGATTGCCGGACCGGCGATCGCCAACCGGTCTGCGTCGCCGGATCAGCTGCCGTTTGTTGCAGGAATTGTTGCGATATGGGTGCCGATCGGACAGGTCCTCGCATTGGTGGGCGGATTCCTGTTTTTCGAAAACCACGGGTGGCAGTACCTGTGGTGGATGTCGATCGCCTTGACTGTCGGCATGACTGTCTGGGCCCTGTTTCGCTGGAACACCATCCGGACGACACTCTCCGTCGAAGCGCAGCACGCGACTCGTGATGTCCCGGATCGACGATTTCAACTGGTTCTCGCCGGCGTCGTATTCGCCCTTTGGAGCGGTCAGTACATTGCGTTCATGACATGGCTACCGAACTACATGACCGTCGAGTTTGCCATCGGCGCGGATCTTGCGGCCGCCATCAACCTGATTGCCGTCGTGGGTGTCCTTGTCAGTTGTCTGGCCGCTGGATTGCTATTGCGACACGGCGCACCATTCGGTTTGCTTTTCGTGACAACGACAGTGATCCAGGTGGCCGTCTGGCTTCTGGCGCCCTATCCAGACGCCGTCACAGCTGTTGCGGCCCTCACAGTGTATGGCATTGTCTCGGGTGCCGCGCCAACATGCCTGTTCGCGGTGCCAGGACTGTTGTTCAGTCATAATCAGGTCAGTTCGACAGCGTTTGGATACCTGATGACGGGACGAAATCTCGGAATTCTTGCCGCGCCGATTGCCGCCGGCTGGATCATTGACGATTTTGGATGGATGAGCTTCGGGCTTTCGTTTGGACTTGTCACCCTGGCATCAACCGTTGGCGGGCTTGTGCTTGCTGTGGCGATTGCAAGAAGTGTCCGGCGCTGACAGTAGCGCGAACGCGCGACAATTGGTTTCTTCAAGCAGGAATTGATAACAGAACGAGGTTGAATGACGGCTCACGGTGAACAAGGCGACTATTCGTTTCTTCGAGTCACTGCGGATGGTCGTTGCAGTTTCCTCGGGAAAATCTACCGCTGCGCGCTCGGCAGAACCGGAATCATCGTGGACAAGCGGGAAGGTGACGGTGGAACACCGGCAGGTGTCTGGGAGTTCGGCGATGTTCTCTATCGTCCCGATCGTATTGCGCCGCCGCAGTGCATGCTTCCCGTCAAGCCAATCTTGCCGTCGGACGGCTGGTGCGATGATCCCCTGAAACCGGAATACAATCGTCCCGTTACATTGCCGTATTCCGGGAGTCACGAGCGCATGTGGCGATCGGATGCGCTGTATGATCTGCTTGTTGTTGTCGCGTACAATTCATCGCCACCGGTTTCCGAAAAAGGAAGCGCGATATTCGTGCATGTCGCCAGCGATGACTATGCGTCCACGGCAGGCTGCATTGCCTTCGCAATGGTTGACCTCGTCGAGATCGTCGCCGGTCTGGACAGGTCAAGCCGGCTGGTCATTGAAACCGGGTGATCCTGATCGCTGTAGAGACTTCTCCAATGGCCAGCACGCGCCAGTCGCCGGTTTGATCGCGTTTTTTTCCTGTGAACGAACCGGTGTTCAGTTGAGGGCTTCGCCCGGTCCAATCCCTTCCGTGCCGTCGTCGACAGCATTGCGAGAAGAATCCGATCTTTGCGTCACATTGAAGAGTTGAATCGTTGCAGAACGCGCATCGATTTCTGCACGCGAGCGCTGCGGATAGCCGGTGTACTCCGGTTCAAACACCCGATGGGGATCATCGCCGTGAGCGAATCCGAGGAAGGGCCCCGCATAATCATAACCGATCAAACGCCGAAGTTTCTCCGGATACTGACGGGCGACGTCGGGTGGGTTTGCGATGTACTGGTTTTCTTCTTGCCGCAACCAGGCCCAGGCATATTGCAGAGCCAGACCCGTGCGTGCCTTCCTGGATCTGTTGTGGCCGCCGCCATGGTAAACGCCACCGGTGTAGAACAATACTGATCCCGGTTCCATCTCCACCGAAACGACTTCATCCATCGTCGGGGTCCGTTCCTGGGGCCAGTGATTGCTTCCGGGTACGACGCAGGTTCCACCGTTCTCGCGTGTGAACTCGGTCAAGGCCCACATCGTGGCGATGATCATTGGCGGGCAGGGATGACTGACCGGATACAGCGATTCGTCACGATGAAGTTTCTGTGCCGATGCGCCCGGTTCCAGATGCATGATTCCGGAGAAGTTCAACTGATAATTCGCAGCGCTGGTGAGCAATGACGTCTCGCAGATTGCAAGAACGTCCGGATGCATGGCGAGTTCGCGTGCCGCTTCGGACCGCGCAAGCAGACCACCCAACCTCTTCGTGCGGTGACCAAGGAACATTGTATGACCGAAAGGCGCCGCGTCGACTTGCGAAATCAACTCCGTATATGCCTGTCGCGTCAGATCTGGCGCAGCGTCTCGCAGAACCAGATATCCGTGTTCTTGAAGAGAATCATGCAGTGTTTCAACAGCGGTGCCTGATGCATGACTGTTGATGCGCACTGCCATGAACCTGCAACTCCCTTCAGGAGTCAATCACCTGAATGCCGTTCTGATTGAAACGATCGAACCATTCCGCTGTGGTGTCAAGTTGCGGGCTCACAAATCCCGGGTTGAGCCGCCGAACCCGCGGACGACGCGCCGCACAAGCCTGTCGTGCTGCCTGGACCAGCGTTCCGGCGACTCCGTGTGATTCAGGATCTCTTGCCGTTTCGACCATCGTCGGCGTTACTGAAACGGCGTCCCCCGATCCCTGCGCGTGGACGATCGCTTTCTGCCATGCGTCAATTGTCGACGAAGTGTTTGCGCGAATGGAACGACGATTGAATGTACGATGTCGGAAATGGCAGTGTAGGATCAGGGAAGGTGAATTCGTTTTCACCGGTGGCAATACCAATCAACGGGAAGAAACGCGTGATCCTTCAGGAAAAACTGGACAACGGTCAGGTCGTCATTCTTGACGGTGCGACTGGTACGGAAGTTGCACGCCTTGGTGGCGCAATGAACAGCGCCGCGTGGTGTGCCGTCGCAAACAAGACTCATCCGGACGTGGTTCGCGACGTGCACGAGTCATATCTGCGTGCCGGTGTTGACGTAATCACGACGAACACCTTCGCGACCTGCAGGCATGTTCTGGCGGGCGCAGGTTTGGCTGACGAGACCCTCGCGATCAACCGGCGTGCGGTGGAAATTGCGAAGGAGGCAATTGATAACGTGAGACCCGACCGTCCCATCGCCGTGGCGGGCTCGATGTCCACGACATTCGCCTGGATTGCAGGCACCACGGTTGCGGATCCGGCGTTTGTACCAACCGCAGACGATGAGTGTGCCAATTTCCACGAGATGGCCCAAGTGCTGGCGGATTCCGGTGTGGATCTGATTGTTCTTGAAATGATGGGCGATGTTGTTCACGCGTCCCGCTGTCTCGAGGCAGCCATGGCCACTGGACTGCCGGTCTGGGTGGGAATCAGTTGTACCCTTCAGAACAACGGTGATCTGACCGGATGGGACCTGTTGATTGAGGCGCCACGCAACATGGACTTGAGCGAGGCGCAGGGCGAACCGGAGTCACTCGGCGTCATCATCGACGCGTTGGTGAACATCGGCGGTGACGTTTTCGGAATCATGCACAGCACCGTCGAGGCAACTGATCCGGGCCTCGATTGTCTTTTTGCACGATGGCAGGGACCTGTCATGGCCTATCCGGAGACGTTGATATTCGACAGAAAGACACATATGGCCACGGCTAATGTATCTCCCGCGACCTTTGCCAATCGCTGCAAGGACTGGGTTGACTCGGGGGTTCAGATCATTGGTGGTTGTTGCGGCACGACGATTGACCATATACACGCGATGATACCGGCGCTTCCGGTGCGAGTCGGTGAACGTCCGGTGCAGGCGAAGAGTGGCAACGGTGTGTTGCTGCCGGAGACAGATCTCCCGCGACGCTGATCGTGTACGCTGATGACCTGTTCCCCGCAGACCAGGCGCCATTTCTGCCGCGTGTCATTGAAACGCGCACCCCGCCGCTGAAGACCCAGGGAATCAAGACAGCGCAGATCGGTCGTATTGCGGAAGCGATAAACTGGGCGGGTGACGGTCGCTGGATCGAGCCGTTTGCCGGATCCGCGGTTGTGGCATTCAATCTTGCGCCGAAACGAGCCGTTCTCGCCGATACCAACCACCACATCATAGGTTTTTATTCTGCGATACAGAACGGTGCCGTCACCGCCAATACGGTACGAACCCACCTCGAACGGGAGGGAACGCACCTCAATCGGGAAGGGGAGAGGCATTACTATCGGATTCGCGAACGGTTCAATGAGACGGGGGAACCGCACGATTTCCTTTTCTTGAATCGTGCGTGTTTCAACGGCGTGATGCGGTTCAACAGGTCTGGACAGTTCAATGTGCCGTTCTGTCGAAAACCTGACAGGTTTCGTCCGTCGATGATAACCCGCATCGTGAACCAGGTTTCGTGGGTACAGGACTCCATGCGAGACAAGGATTGGGAGTTCGTGGTCGCGGACTGGCGAGACACTGTCCTTCGCGCGTCAAAGAATGATCTCGTGTATTGCGACCCACCCTATGTCGGACGCCACACTGACTACCTCAATCGCTTTTCGACCGATGATGCGGAACAGCTGGCACGGACGCTGATCGACGGTGACTGTCCATTTGCCCTGTCGATGTGGTTGGAAAACCGCTACAGGAAAAATCACTATGTGGAAGACTGGTTTACTGATCAGACATGGCATGTGATCGAACATGAATACTTTGTCGGATCGTACGAGCGTTATCGGAACAGGGTTACGGAAGTGTTGATTCTCTCGTCCGAAATCGCCTGAACAGTTCGAGTTTGCCTGCAGAGGCCGAAATGTTGTGCCTTGCAAACAGCTCAAATGTCTCGACAAACGAGCTCGGACAGCCCACTGCGCGGCCCGTGCTGTTTCCACACAGGCACGCAGCGTCTTGAGCAAATCTGGCGAGCGATCACGACAACCCGCAAACGAAACGCGCAGCAAGCGCAATCACCCCGTGATCAGCGTGAACAAGTGGTGGTTGTTCAACAGCCGCCCGCTTCGGGAGATGTCATACTGATCATCAGGTCATAGGCCAGGTCAGGGGGCTCGGCATCCTTGTTCAAGACCATGCACGATGCCCATATGCGCAAGTCTTCTTCGGGATTGAACATATCGGTGATCGGGACATTTTCACGCTGAAAGGCCGCATAGGCATCGTTCCATGCCATTGCGGCTACAATCTCGCCGCTTGCCAACGCCTGCTGAATGGATGTCATGTCAACTGTGTAGAGACGCGGTAAAACACGTATACGTCAGTCTGAAACGGTCAATCTGCAACGGGGGCTGTTTGACGGTACGCGTGGTGACCCATCGCACCACAGCGACACCTTCGTTCAGTGAATGGGAATCAATTGCGTGAACAACATTGGTCTTCGGTGATCATCCAGACATGCCGGTTGTTTGCCGGTACATATCGGGTGCGTACAATGCTCTTGCAAACGGTTTGGAAGCAATGATGTGAGCAGGAATACCGCGGGAAAAGAGACAGACTATGTCATAGTTGGTGCAGGTTCAGCCGGATGTACGCTCGCCAACAGACTGTCGCAAGATTCCGGGACACGCGTGGTATTGCTTGAAGCCGGGGGATGGGACCGTGACCCGCTGATTCATGTACCGCTCGGCTGGGGCAAGATCCTGCAGAACAGGCTGCATGACTGGTCGTATTTCTTCGAACCGGACCCTGGTCTGGACGGACGCGGTGTCGAATGTGCGCGCGGCAAGGTGGTTGGCGGATCGTCATCCGTCAACGCGATGGCCCATGTTCGGGGGAACCGGCGAGACTATGACAGTTGGGTCAATCAGGGCCTCGAGTCATGGTCGTACGCTCACCTGCTGCCGTACTTCAGAAAACAGGAAACATGGGAGGGTGGAAAGTCGGAACTTCGCGGTGGCGACGGACCACTGAATGTACAGTTCTGCAAGTACAACGATTCGCTCGTTGACGCTTTCGGTCAGGCAGGCACAGATGCCGGACATTCCTGGACAGACGACTATAACGGGCACACACAGGATGGATTCGGCCGGTTGCAGATGACGATCGGCAATGGACGCCGATGCAGTGCAGCAACAGCGTATCTGCGTCCGGCTCTCGGTCGAAACAACCTCAAGGTGATAACCAATGCGCAT
Source organism: Alphaproteobacteria bacterium (assembly GCA_965200745.1). Taxonomy (GTDB): domain Bacteria; phylum Pseudomonadota; class Alphaproteobacteria; order SP197; family SP197; genus SP197. The sequence goes on along the minus strand of CBDAUZ010000001.1, from coordinate 446,241 downwards.
GTAACCCGGGTTATGCTCGACGGAAATCGTGCAACAGGTGTCGCGTATCACCACAAGGGACAGCAAGAATTGCTTCATGCAGGACGGTCAGTCGTGCTTTCCGGTGGCGTGATCAATTCACCACAGTTGTTGATGTTGTCCGGGATCGGACCGGCCACCGAACTCAATCGTCACGAAATCGATGTCCGGATTGATCTTCCCGCAGTCGGCAAGAACCTGCAGGATCATCTGTCGACCATTCTTCTCTTTGCACGAAAAAACCCGGGCCCCTTCCATCGGGCATTGCGTTACGATCGAATAGCCTTTTCAATGATGTCTGCGTACCTCTTTGGCCGCGGGTTTGCGAGCGATGTACCAGGGGGCATTACAGCCTTCCTGAAGGTTGATCCCGCGTCCACCGTCCCGGATATCCAGTTGCTGTTCACGGCCGCGCCGTTGGGCGTTGGTCCGTATTTCAGTCCGTTCATCAAACCCTTTCAGGACGGATTTGCCTGTCGTGTCGTCATGCTTCATCCCGAAGACACGGGCGCCGTCACGCTGAAGTCATCAAATCCGTTGGACCCGCCACGCATTCAATTGGGTTTTCTTCGGACTGAACGTGATCGCGGAGTGATCAGGGCCGGTGTTGAATTGGCGCGTGATGTTCTATCCAGACCGGTCGTTCAGCCCTTCATCGGCGCCGCAATCGCACCGAAGCAGGTGGATGCAGAAGGACTCGATGCTCACATCCGTTCCACCTCGATCACCGTGCATCATCCGTTGGGGACATGTGCGATGGGAACGTCCTCTGACAATTCATCGGTGGTGGACGGGAACTTGTGTGTTCATGGCGTGGACAATCTCAGAGTTGTCGATGCATCGGTCATGCCAAGTCTGACAAGCGGCAACATCAACGCGGCAGTTGTGGCGATCGCTGAACGGGCCGCGGATCTCATCACGGGGCGCGAGCCCGAGGTACCTTGATTTGGCGCATTCTTGTGGGCAAGGCAGGGATACCCGGAATGCCGGACAACAACGTGTCCATTGGTTTTGATTGCCGGCAGATCGATCCGGGGGCGAGACGTACGACTCGTCCCGCCAAATGGGTGTTCGAGAATTTCCCTTCCACGGTCGAGGAAACTGATCCAGGTTGGACAACAGAGACCACTTCCGCGTGTAACGTTTGCAGCAAAACTCTGGTTTCGCCTGGTTTCGCCTTCGCGTGGCCGAAACCTCACGCGCGGGCACCACGAGTAGATTTCCGACAGCGTTTGGTTTCTGCGCAGGGTCAATTTCTTGCGATTGTCCTGCTGCGAGCGGAACGGTGGGTAAGGTTCTTGTCGATCATGCAGCGGAAACGCCTGTTCCCTGCGCTTGCTTTTCAAGTGGATAAGGGGACAGGGCGGTTTCCATCGCGTTCCATGAATCGGAGATGGGAACCGTGTTGAACTGGTACAGGCACTCAAAGAGGTCGCCCGGTCACGTCTCGTGCGTTTGCATGACACACCACGCAATCCGAAGAAACACGTGATCTGATTGCGTTGTCCCTGTTTTCACGGTGTGGTGCGCAGGAGTGAATCGAAAAACACCGGTTATGAACAGGTGCGTGGAATGACGGGTGACCACCGTTGTTCGAAGATGTTGGATCCGTTCTCCCGAACGACAAGATGTCCCGTTGGTTGAAACAAGTTCTTCGTTGCAGAAAGTTCGGCAGTGCAGACCACCTCGACATTCCATTCATCGCGCCTGTAGCTGAGCCTGTGTTCAACCCGACAATGTGCGCTTTCGTTGTCTCCGCCGATCATTGTGTGCACACAGTGTGTTCGGGAACCGAATTCAAGTCCGGTCTGCGCAAACCGCAGACGAGCGGGTGTATTCGTCCATGTCACACGCAATTCTCCCGAGGACGCATCCCGACGAATTGATCGATCGATTTTCGGTGCACTCAACATGGCTGTGTTCGGGTCGTCGAAGACGGTCGGACTGGCGAAACGGACAAGTGAGTCGATTGCGTGATCTGCGTCGCGGCGCGGCAGCGTCAAGGACGCCGTATCGGTTTCGACGGCAATGCATGCCGGTTCTGGAGAAGGCCAGACCTGCGGCCAATATGAGTCCGACAGGGACAACCTGATACGATGACCGGCGTTGAATCGGTAGGCCGTATTGGGGAGGGTGATCCTGCAGCGACGACGGCCAAGATGCCTTAACGCGTCGTCCGGCAGGCCACGATCATCAAGAGCAAGATTGCGAATACCATAGGAAACGCGTGCAACATCACCCTCGGGCGGAACGTCGTTGAGCCGTACAGCAAGCGTTGCCACCGGTTTGTCGCACAGAACATTGATTTCAAGAACTGCCGATCCCAACAAATCAAGAGTTTCGTCAAGAGGTGCGCTTTCAAATATGAGTGAGGCGCTGTCGTCCTGTTGCTGGGCAAGCGGCAGACCGCCTGTCCGACCAAAGTAACCCGTGTCTCCACTACCGAGCCCGACAATTCCAGTAACGGGGATTTCCGGTACTTCACCAGCAGCTTCACCGGAATGCGCAGCCAGAACTCCACCGCTGCCCAGGCGGTACACGATATCGGTGACTCTCGTCGACGGCCAGGTGTTTTCTGCGATCCAGTTTCCCCTGCGTTTGACGAACCGGTCTTCCGGTGGCTGGTACTCCATTCGCCAGACACGCAACCGGGGTTCCCGATCAATTCCGTTATCGACTCCTCTCAGCCATCGATCCCACCAGCGAATGGCTTCTTCCTGAAACCCGATTGCCGGTCCCGGACTGCCGTCAAACGGATAGTGATGCCCCCAGGGACCGATAATGCCCCAGCAACGTGCCTTTGATCGGGTCAATAGCGACATGACGGTATTGCTGTAACGGTCAGACCATCCACCGACGGCAAGGATCGGACAGTTGATGCTGTCCGGATCTTCGTCGACGGCGCCATGGCGCCAGTATTCGTCACGCCATTCGTGACGGACCCAGTTCTCCAGCGGGAAGGAGATTGTCTTGAGACGGTCCATCCAGAGGGATCGCCAGTCCTCCCCGACGGTTTGCGGATCCGGTGGCGAGGCAAGGATTGCCGGGAGATGCGCGCCCCATTCGACCGTGTCGGTCAATAGGCAACCACCCATATGGTGAATGTCATCGTCAAAGCGATTGTTGGTGGCGCAACAAGCCAGGATCGCCTTGAGTGCAGCCGGTCGTCGACTTGCCGCCTGCAGACTTGCCGTGCCGCCCCAGGATTGTCCGAACATGCCTACACGACCGTCGCACCAGGGCCGGGATGCAATCCACTCGATCACCGCGATCGCATCGTCGAGTTCCGCAGACATGTACATGTCTGTCATGCGGCCCTCGGAATCGCCTGATCCACGCATGTCAATGCGGATCGATGCGTAGCCGGCCGCTGCAAACACACGGTGATTGCGTTCGTCCCGCAAGCGGGTCAGATCCCGCTTGCGGTAGGGGATGTACTCAATGATCGCCGGTACGGGTCTACTGTCCGCACCGACGGGTAACCAAAGTCGTGCTGCCAGCCGGATACCGTCAGACAGCGGGATCCAGACATGTTCGACTTCGCGAACCGGTGCACCACAGCGATCAGCTGAACACATGGAGCTCAGAAAAAATCCAATTCAGCCAGTCCGGACAAGCGTCAGGTCATGCAGTCAGAGAACTATTACGGTTCTAGCTCTTGAACCACCAGCGACGCGCAATTCTGGAGTCATCCATGCGTCGGCTGCCGCCGACTTCTCCATGTCCGAGTTCGTCAGACGCGCCAATCAAGGAACTCGCGAAAGCGACCACAGTGGTGCCGCCTTCCATGTTCAGGATCTCCTGAAGTTCAAAATACATTTCCTGGCGCAACGACTGATCAGGCTCGCTTCTGGCCGCTGCAAGGGTTGCATCGAAGTGCGCGTTCTTGAAGTAGGTGTCATTCCACGAAGAACTCGAGATGTAGGACGTCGTCAGCATCCAGTCGACAGTCGGCCGTCCGTTCCAGTAAACGCAGCACCAGGGTGCCGTGAGCCAGACTTCCGACCAGTAACCGTCACCGGGTACGCGATCAACCGTGACGTCAATGCCCGCTGGCGCCATTGATTCCGCCATGAGAACCGACATGTCGACGGACCCGGCAAATGCACCTTCACTGGCCTTCAACTCAAGTGCGATCTGATCAAGACCGGCTTGCTTCAGGTGCCACGCAGCTTTTTCAGGGTCGTATTCGCGCTGTGGAAGGTCGGTGTTGAAAAACTGCTGATTGCGGCCGATGGGATGATCGTTGCCGACATAACCGAATCCACCAAACACCTTGTCGACGATTTCCTGGCGTTTGATGCCGTACTTGACAGCGAGCCGCAGGTTGTTGTCCGTGAACGGATCCAGGTCTGTTCGCATCGCCGTCGTGAAGTGCTGCGTCCCGGGTACCTCAAGCAAACTATACCCGTCAGATTCACCGAGCAGTCGGGCAGTGCGTGCGTCGGGCTGCCCGATCACGTCAACTGATCCGCCGAGGAGTGCGCTCGCACGTGCCGCGGGATCCTCGATATTGAGCAACTCCACAGAGTGGAACAGGCCCTGGTCTTCACGATAGAAGTTCTCGTACTTGTGGCCGGCAAATCGCACACCCGGCTCCCACTCATCGAGAACATACGGACCTGAACCAACACCCGCATCCCAGTCGGTCGTACCTTCAGGTCCGATCAGAAGACCGAACGCCGAGAGGTGAACCGGAAGATCGAAGTTCGCTTCCTTCTGCACCATGACAACCGTATCGGAACCGTCGGCCCGTAACTCCTCAAGGGATCCGACGAGCTGTTGACCCTCGGCATAGGTGTTTTCTTCACTTTTTTGAAGATTGAGCGACCAGACGACATCGTCAGCTGTCACATTCTTTCCGTTGTGGAACTCAGCCTCTCGCAGCTTGAAGGTCCAGGTCCGCCCATCTGCTGACGTGTCCCAACTTTCTGCGAGACTGCCCACAGGCGTTCCATCCGCCTGGAGTTCCGTCAGTGTATCGAAGCAGCAGAGCGCCGCCTGGGTAACATGATCTGTTCCGATCGCCTTCAACGGATCCAGGGTATCGATGCCAGCGCCGCCATCCGAACCAATTCTTGCATGGCCGCCATGTGGCTGATCGGCAATACCGGTTCCCGGAAGCAAAGAAACTGTCGAAACAGCCAGTCCGGTTGATGCCGTCGCGCCCATGAATGTACGCCGGTCAAGATCGTTTCGAGTGTTCGAGGTCACGGGTTGATTCAGATTACGCTTGGTTGTCATGGTCTCCCCCAGATTGCATTCAGGCTCGCTATCAGCATGTTCCGTGCAGAATGTCTCTATTTTTATCACGCAGACATGGAGTCGTGGAAACGATTGAATTGGGGATAGTTCGTGCACCGCTCAATCAAATGACCTGAGTGCACGCGCGTCAGTAGCGCGAGATTGCCGCTGAACGGTTCGGAATGATTGCGGCTTCTGCCTGATGATCTCGCTCGCGATCTTGCAAGGGGTATAGCGGAGGTACGTCACCTTGTGTAGCAAAGAAGGAAACGAACTGACGCCGTTCAACCTGGACCGTCATTTCATATTTTTAACAGCGACCGTGGCGCATGGTCCTCTCTGGTGGTTGTTGTTTTTCTCGGCGTGGTATCCGGGTCCGGAATCTCGTCGGGTGACGATAATGATCTCATGCGGACATGGATGAACGCACCGGCGGCCAAGCCAGGCGAGAGCGGATTGGTTCGCGCGCGAATCAGTAACGTCGATGAACGCCTGTCGGAAAACCATGGCGTTTGTACGACGGAGGTTCGGTGTGCTGGTCTCGGTACCGCAAGCGACGGTGCGGCGACCCTTCTCGCAATAGCGAATTTTGCCGTGATTCCTAGCGACAGTCTTGCGCGTGAACCGGTGCGTTGTGATCCAAACCGCAACGTCGGCGGATTCCACAGCGACGTCAATCGAGTGGCGACAGGTTGAAGCGAATTTGGCAATTCGCGAGGCGCGCAGACTGACCTGGGTTGATCCGCAGAACCTTTTTCTCCGGGGTTTCAGCGAAGGGGGGATTGTGACGGCAACCGCCGCAGGTAAACCGGTGAATGCACGGGTGATTGAAGGCTGGACATGTCACGCGGTCTGGCACGAATATCGCGGTCCTGATGTAGCGGCTGATGAGCCGATTCTCTCTCATCGGTGCCGAAGACCCATGATTCGAACCAGCGTACCTGCGGGGAGATTGCGGCGCTCTCATGGACGGCAGACGCAACAGCGTGTCGATAGTCTCCGAACGACCGGAATTTCTTGCCACAAGACACCATTTGTCGTGGAGCTCGGATGTCCGGAGTCTGATCCTGGACGCACATCGCCGATAGCGCGCGTTGAATCTGTCCACGGTCGGCAAGACACAAGGCGTTGGCCGGATTTGCCATGACCGTTTGTTTTGTTTGGCGGGAGAATGGCGTTAGACTTGTGGGACGCGACTCGGAAGTCACGGTCCGTCGAAATGAAAAGGTCGTGAATCTTCTTGCGAGTTGGAACACAAGGTGAGGGGAAATGTCGATGAGATTTCTGATGAAACCGTTTCTCGCTGTTGCGGCACTGGGTCTGGCGACGTCAGGACTGCCAGCAACAGCTGACGAGGTAACGAGCATCGCCGTTCTGGTTCCTGAACAGGGAACAGACTACGGCTGGAACCAGCAAGGCGTGGATGCCGCACGCGCGGTTGCAGAGGAAATGGGTCTCGAGTTCATGCCCGCAGAGGGGCTTGGCTACGGAGATGTTCGCCCGACGCTACGTGAGCTGGCTGAAGACGGCGCGAGTCTCATGATCGCCCACGCAAGCGGTTACAACACCGCGGGTCCCGAGATTGCGGCAGAAACCGGCGTTCCGGTTGCGGTAGTCGACAATTCCGGTGCGATGGTTGAAGGGCTGGTCGCAGACTACACATTGCACGGACACGGCGGCGCCTACCTCGCGGGGCAGTTGGCAGCGCTCATGACACGCAGTGGAACCGTGGCCATTGTTGTATCGGGTGAACCGCCGTCCTGGAACTCGCAGTCAGCCGGGTTTGCCATGGGTGCAAAGGCAACGAATCCCAATATCAACGTCATCTACGCGGTGATCGGTCCTGCAGCATACGGTGATGCTGCCGGCGGACGCCGGGTGACGGAATCCGTCATTGCTGCCGGCGCCGATGTCGTGTTCGGGCAGGGTAACGGATCGAGTTTCGGCATGATCCAGGCTGTCGAGACAACGCCCGCCGTTGATGGCGAAAAGGTATGGTTTATTGACGTAATCGGTGACAAGTCATCGCTTGACAAGGGTCACCTGCTGAGTTCGGTCATGTGGAACCTGACTCCTGTCTACGCGTCCATGGTCGCCGACCTCCAGGAGGGAACGTTCGGAACGAAGGGGTACAAGATTCAGCTGTCGGACAATTCCGTCCAGCTGCTGCAATCAGATCATATTCCCGAAAATGTCTGGCAAGAAGTCATGAATACCCGTGACGCCATTGTCGAGGGTTCCATCAGTGTTGACCTGATCACCGACGCACAGGAAGTACGTGCGTTGATGTCGTCAGTGGACGTGGCAGAGGAGTAATAGCTGCCCGACGTTATTGAATCTGACGCGAGTACGTCCGGGAACGACGTTGCTGTCGAACTGTGTTCGATTACCAAGCGTTTTCCGGGCGTGCTCGCGAACGACCGTGTATCACTGAAGTTTCACCGACGTGAAGTTCACGCCCTTCTGGGAGAAAACGGGGCGGGCAAGTCGACCCTGATCGGGATTGTCTCGGGCATGCAACGCCCGGATTCAGGATGGATTGAAGTTGGCGGACAGCGCCGAAAGATCGCGTCACCGTCTGATGCCCTTGGTCTCGGTATCGGGACCGTATACCAGCATGTTCTCCTGGTTCCGAGCCTGACCGTACTTGAGAATCTCATGCTTGGCCGCCCGTGGTGGCAGCGCTGCGACCGGGGTTCCACCATGAGGAGATTCACCGAACTCGCGGAACTTCTCTCTGCCAATGTTTCACCTGATGCGCCGGTTGGCCGGCTGTCCCTTGGCCAACAGCAACAGGTCGAGATCATGCGCGCACTGTGGCACGGCGAACTCGTACTCATACTGGATGAACCGACATCCATGCTGACACCGCAGGGCGTCGAGGATCTCGGTGTCGTCATACGCCGATTGCGTGATCACGGCGTTGCGATTGTTTTCATCACGCACAAGCTTGGCGAGGCCTATGAACTCGCGGATCGTATTTCGGTGCTGCGCGGTGGACGGGTCATCGGGGAAGTAACGAAGGACGACCTCGCGTCTCGACCACGCGAAGAGATAATGAACGATGTTGTCGCGATGATGTTTGACCGCGACAGTCAGGTGGACGGTCCGGATTCGCAATCTGACACAGGCGACGAAACCGGCAGGCGCAACACCATCGGGTCAAAACCGGTTGTTTCCCTGCGGGATGTCTCGACAACCGGCCAACAGGGGGAATGTCCGTTACGGGGCGTCAACCTCGAAATCTTGTCACACGAGGTTCTGGGCATTGCCGGCGTTGACGGGAATGGCCAGAAGCATCTGGCTGAAGTCATCGCCGGTCAACGGTTTCACCACGCGGGTGTGGTCGAGATGGAGTCAGCTTCCCTGTCGGGACTCGGAGTTGGCGCGCGACGACAACTTGGTATCCGCTATGTCACTGACGAAAGGCTGGGTGAGGGAACCGCCGCAACCCACTCCGTATCGACAAATCTCATTCTCAAGGAGATCGGAACACCGAAGTTCTGGCAATACGGATTGACTTTGTGGCGCAAGCTGCATGCCTATGCACGCGACGTCATCAAGACGAGCGAGATTGTGACGCCATCCGAGAAAACCGCGATTGCAACACTGTCCGGCGGCAACATCCAGAAGGCATTGCTTGCGCGGGAATGGTCCCCCGACGCTCGGTTGCTGGTTCTCAACAAGCCGACGCACGGACTTGACCTGTTCAACACCCGGCGGGCCAGGCGATGGATCAGGAGTGGCGCCGGGGGATCGGACGCCGCAATCGTTGTCATATCGAACGAACTCGATGAACTTCTCGAGGTTTCTGACCGAATTGCCGTCATGGATCGCGGGCGGATTGCAGGCGTCGTTGTCAATGCGGACGATGCGGCAACCGAGATCGGCAGACTCATGGCCGGAGTTGCCAGGTGACAAACGGAGTAACGGCGATTCGTATACGGGCGACAGCGCGTACCGCGTTTTCCATCCTGTTACCGGTTATGCTGACCGTCATCGCCGGTGGGCTGTTGCTGATCGTCTTCGGCAAGGACCCTGTTGCCTATTTCGGATATGTTCTCAAGCGTGGTCTCTACAGTCCGACGGGATTCGAGGCATCAATTACGAGGATGGCGCCGCTGTTGTTCATTGCGGCCGGCCTTATTGTCGCGTTTCGTGCCGGCCTGTGGAATCTCGGCGTTGACGGGCAGTTTCTTCTGGCTGCCGTATGCATTGCGGCACTGGCGCCGGTTCTTGTGACCGTGATGAATCCGCTGCTTGCCCTTGTGATCTGTTTTCCGGTTGCCTTTGCGATTGGTGCGTTGTGGTCTCTCGTGCCGGCGTTTCTGAAAGCCCGGCACGGGATCAACGAGATCATCTCGACGCTGATGATGAGTTTCCTGGGTGTTGCGCTGGCCAATGTCCTCATCAAGATCCCCTTCAACGATCCTTCGACGACAGTTCCGCAAACCGAGACCCTTGCCGTGGCGGATCGTATCGGACGCATCGGCGAGAGTACCGTTCATTGGGGCGTCGTTCTCGCCATTCTTTCGGTCCTTGTTGTGCACTTTGTCATGACCCGGACATCGCTGGGTCTGAAACTTCAGGTTGTCGGCGCCAACCCCAGAACCGCCGTGCACGCCGGATTGCATGTTTCGCGCCTGACATTTGTTGCCTTTGCGATCAGCGCCGGCCTCGCGGGTCTCGGCGGCGCCGTGGATGTGCTTGGTGTCCATGGCACCATTCGTGCAGACTGGAATCCCGCATTCGGAATTCTTGTGATTCCTCTCGTATTTCTTGCCAGATTCAACGGTATAGCCGTCATTGCATTCGTGTTTCTGTTTGCCATCCTGACAATTGGTGGTGAGAGTGCGGCGCGGCGCATGGATGTGCCGACCTACTTTGTGCTGTTCTTTGTTGCGTTGCTGATGTTGTTCTTCACGCTCACCGAGTACCTCGACCGCCTGCTTCGGGCGCACGGTGTGGAATAGACCGTGGACGCACTCCTCACAGAAGCATTCATCACCTCTCTGGTGTTCGGCGCGGTCACGGCAGGTGTACCGTTGCTGCTCGCCGGACTCGGTGAGCAGATTTCCGAAAAGGCCGGTGTCCTGAACATCGGTATTGAAGGCATGATGCTGACCGGCGCCTACGCCGGATTTTCAGTCGCATTCCTGAGCGAATCGTTCCTGTTCGGGTTCGTCGCCGGGGCACTCGCGGGCATGGCCGCCGCAATGGTCATGCTGATCCTGTGCGTTGTTTTCAGCATGAATCAAATTGTTGTCGGAATCGCGATCACACTGGGCGCCGAAGGGCTGACGGCGTTGCTCCATCACTTCCAGTTCTCGCGCAGCTATCCCCGCCTGTCGCGGGTCGAGACGCTGCCTGTGCCAGGTCTCTCGGATCTGCCTGTCATCGGTCCGGCGCTGTTCGACCGAAATCTGCTTGTCTATGCCGCGGTGCTGCTCGTCCCGATCATGATCTGGATTTTCCGTCGCACGCAGTTCGGACTGAATTTGCAGGCAGCGGGCGACGTACCGGCTGCACTCGATGCGGCAGGCGTCAGCGTCAAGCTGACACGATGTGCTGCCGTCATGCTGACGGGCGCCCTGGCAGGCGTTGGCGGCGCCTACATGTCAACAGTGGGTGGCGGCCTGTTTCTCCCGTTCATGACCGGAGGAGCGGGATTCATCGCGATCGTTCTGGCGATGCTCGCGCGCGGGAAACCCTTATGGGTCCTGCTTGGCGCGATGCTGTTCGGTGCAAGTCTTGCGTCGACGACGGCGTTGCAGGTCGCCGGTGTCAACATTCCGACTGATGTGATCCAGATGTTGCCATTTGTCATGGTGATACTGGTTCTCGTACTATTCGCGCGTCACAGTTTCCTGCCTGCGGCGCTCGGTCTGCCCTATCTCAGGGGGGAACGCTGAATTGACGGCCGGACTCGGCACATGAAGCAGAACGATGGAGGATCGCAATTATGAGCGGAACAAAGGTTCATCTGCTGGACGGTGGAACACTTGTGATCGACGGTTTCCATGCCTTCTGGAACCGCGGACCGGGCGGGGAACTGCGATTTCCCTGCTACGCCGTACTGGTTGAACACAAGGACGGCCTGTACCTGTTCGACACCGGCTACGATTACGATCATGTCATGAAGGTCCTGCCGTTCGAAAAACCGATCCAGACACCTGAACAGACAATCCCCGGCTCTCTTGCACTGCTCGGGCTCCGGCCTGGCGACATCAATTATGTGATCAATTCGCACTACCACTTTGATCATTGCGGTGGAAACAAATACCTGACCGAAGCGTGTACCCTCTGCCACGCAAAGGAACTCGAGGCATGCTCGTGCTATCAGCCTTTCGAGCATCTCGGCTACTCGGATCTCAGTTTCTCGCCGGAACACGAGCAGGCGCGCGACGGAACCGGTGCCTCTGAGGGTGACCCGGAAATGGACATCTACACGCCGAAATTCGAAACCCTGACAGGAGATCAGGAGATCGCGAAAGGCCTGTGGCTGTTCGAGACACCCGGACACACTGCGGGGCATTACAGCATGATGGTGGAACTCGACAATCGCCGTCCCATGCTGTTCACCGCAGATGCCTGTTACAGCCAGAAGAACATGGATCTCATGTGCATCTCGAGCTTTCACCTTGATCCGGTCGCCAGTCTGCAGTCAATGCACCGGCTGAAGGAACTGGCAGAGAAACACGATGCGGAACTGTTCTACTCGCACGACCCGGACAGTTTCGGGGACTATGTGAAGGCGCCGGACGGATTTTACGCCTAGTCGCAACATTCATACCCACGCTAATCGGATCGTCCTCAAGCGATTGCGGCACAGGCCACTCACTTCCGGCGGTCCAGAATCGACCAGTTCTCACGTTGGGGTATGAATCATAAGTCATTGATTTATGATTCATGCTCTTAGCAGCGGACCCACCTCTCTTGCGCCAACGAACTGCGACAGAAGCCGGTAGTTGCGCGACTCGTGACGGATGCGACCCGCCACAATTGCAGGATGCACATCGGCTTTTCGCGCAAGCGAAAGAACATTCCGAACACTCGGGTTGTCTTGCGCCGGATGCTCGTCCCAGATCTCCGACGGGATCAGCGCCTCTTGCGCCCATTCGTCAGCTTCGCGCTCACGCTCGTCATCGCGCTCATGGTTTCGTTCGCGGAGCTGCAGATCGTCGATGAAGACCTCTCCATTCCCGTCCGGAAAATGGCGCCCGAGATGGGCGAGTTCGTGCAGAAGACAGAACCAGAAATTGTCGAGGCGGTCATGCCGGACCGTCATGCCGACTACAGGCACCTTTTCCATGGTCCAGAGCGCGGCGCCATCGAGATAGGTCGTCGGCAGATGGGCCGCGACAACCAACGCGATGCCATGCTTCGCGAGCTTCTCCCTGGCAAGCCTCGGTCCATCATCGAAGGTACTGAGCCTCGCAAGGTCCCGCAGGAAGACAAGGTCTATGGTCCCGGACTCGTAGATACCCTCAAGCCCCGCGCATCTAGCCTTGCAAAGGATGTGGAGACACCACGCCTGCATGGCATGCAGGTCGGTCCTGGCGTTCACGCGCGCCCCGCCGCCCTGACGGAAGAGCGCCTGGGGAAGCGCTTCGCGGCCACCGGCACAGGCGACAAGCTCCTGCACGATTTCCTCGATGCGGTCCTTCATATCCGCCGTCTTCTTGATCCACCCTCGCTTGGCCATTTCGGTGACGGGAAAGCGGTCGAGATCGATCCCGGCAGGAGCCTTTGGCAGGCTCCTACCGTCACGGATCAGAACCTCTGCGGGAATGCCCAGATGCTCATGCAAGGCACGGATCATCTTCAGGGTCAGATCGCGCTTACCGCTCAGCACCTCCGAGGCTTTCGCCCGACTCCCGAAGATCGGGGCCAGGTCGCTCTGGTTCTTCCCGAGCTGATGCATGCGGAACTTGATCGCTTCGATGGGATCGGGTGCATTCATCGGAAAAAGCCGATCCTCGTAGACCTCGATGAGAGTCGCGAGCACGTCAAACTCGTCGTCTTCCGCCGATGAGCGATCCATCTCCATGAGCGCTTCAACGCGGGCGAGAGCATCGACATAGTCCTGCTCGGAATGAATTGGCCGGATACGATATTCGCTCATCATCACACCTCCTCCGCGTTGATTCGGTCGTACTCCTTGTGAGTTCCCAGAAAACGGACAAGTCCGATACCCTTGCCGTAGTCGAATCGGACGACCAGCCGATACTTGTGGCCGCAGATATTGAAAACCACGCGCCCGCCCTTGAGGATGCTCGCGTTGCGGTACTGCGCCTTGATGTCGGCCGGTGTTTTCCACTCCGCGCGCCTGGCCTCGGTCCACCACGCGTCAAGCTGCACCTTCGCATCCGGAAAGCGCTCCCCAAACGCAATCAGCCTGGGCCGGGCTACGATCCTCATGACTCCCTATATACTAGTATATCGTATATTATCAAAGTATCACGGTCCCATATAGGGACCGTATAGCCTCACGCGTGGACACTCGTTTCCTGCATCGGATTACAGACCGAGATCGTGGTCGATGCGCTTCGGTGTCGAGGCCTTCTCGTGTTCCGTTTCCAGCGCCCGGTGTTTCTCCGGCGATTTCGGCTCACCGCTTTCCCGACCGGCGCTGCGGCCCATATCGGATCAGGCTTCCAGCGCCCAGGCCCGCTCGGTCTCGACCGCTTCCAGCGCGGCGATCCTCTCTCCGGTGGCCGCTTCGAGCTGCTCCCTGAGCGGTTCCCTGTCGTCGGTGACGAATTCGGCGCGGTCGCGTGCGCGGCTGATCTCGACATAGAGCATCTGCTGGGTGGTGAGATTGGGATGCTTCGCCTCCATGGCGGCATCACCGTGCCGACGGTGCGACCCTGGAAGGAATGCACGGTGGAGGCCCAGACGCGGTCGATTTGGCGCAGTTGCGGATCGCCGGGGTAGAGGTCGAGGCTGCGCCCGTCCTCCAGCCGGAACGTCACCTTGCCGTCCCTCACCGCGGCGACCTCGGCGGTTCATGTCGCCGACAGTCGTCGCGCAACGGTGGATGATGGGCGGAATGGCATTCATCGTGTCCATCACCAAGACCAAAAAGGGCGACAGTAGGGGCGATGACCCTCAACCACTTCCTCCGTCATAAATGACGGATTGCATCCATCCTCGCGTGCAGGATACGAACGATCAAAACTCCGCGTTCGTCCTCGGTATAGAATACGACGTGCGAGCGATGCTCCCAGCGCCGCAGTCCCGGCGCCAATCGTTCGGCGTTCCGGCCCGATTGCGGATTCTTCGCGAGGTTTCGGAAGCACGCATCGAATTCGTCGCGATAGCGGCGCGCCTGTTCGATGCCGAAGGTCTCGATGGTTTAGTCGGCGATCCCGGCGAGGTCGGCCTCGGCGAGAGAGGAAAGCTGATAGTCAGCCATGCCGCGCGCGATAGCGTTGCTCCACTTCGGCCCACACTTCCTTCACTGTCCTGTCGCTCACGCCGCTCTCCAGACCGTCCTGAATGGCCTGCTTCAACGCGCGGAACTGCGCATTCTGTTCCTGATCCCGGCGGATCAGATCGCGCAAATATTCGCTGTCATTGCCGTACTCGCCGCTGGCGACCACGGTTCTGATCCACCGCTCCTGTCGATCCGTTACAGTGATGCTCTTCTTGACCAAGGCCATATCGGACTCCTTCGAAGATCGGATTATATACGAATATATCGGATGATCTGTTCTGCCAAAACAGAACGGCACCGATGCTACTCCGTTCTGCACTGGCACCCGCAGCGCCGCATCATAAGCCGAGATCGTGCGCGATGCGCTTCGGAACGTGCGCTTTCCCGATTTCGGGTTCCGGCGCCCGGTGTTTCTCCGGCGATTCTGGCGTACCGCTTTCCCGACCGGCGCTGCGGCCCACATCGGATCGGGCTTCCGGCGTTGCGGTCCGCTCCGACCCGACAGCTTCCAGTGCGGCGATGCGCTCGCCGGCGACGGCTTCGAGCTGCTCCCTGTCGTCGGTGACGAATTCGGCGCGGTCGCGTGCGCGGCTGATCTCGACATAGAGCATCTGCTGGGTGGTGAGATTGGGGTGTTTCGCCTCCATGGCGGTGATCACCGTGTCGACGGTGCGTCCCTGGAAGGAATGCACGGCGCAAGGACCCGGACCGTGTAGCCCTTCTTCTCGAGCATCGCGCAGGCGCGGTTCAGCATGGTGGTCTTGCCGGTTCCGGCATATCCCTGGACGAAGCGAACTCGCTCGCGGCGGAGCATTTCATAGGGGTTCATGCTTTGGCTCATTCAACTCCGCCCTTCCAATCGAACCGCACTCCCAGCGCTCGAAGCATGACGAACGTGTCCTGCCGAAGGACTCTGAATTCGTCGCAAACATCCGGCAGTTTCACGTCCCTTCGGGACTCCGGGGCAGGCTGCTCGTTCGTCACGACGGTCGCGCCCCAAACACGTGCGCAGGCTACGAGCCAGCCGTCCGCACCCGTCGCGAACTTCGCTTTCGCATGATCGAAATAGTCTGGATGGCGTTGAACCCACATCATGATTTCCGCATAGACGCGCGCCAATTCATCGGTGTCGACTGGCAGGAAGAATTCGTCCGGGACATCGTTTTTCACCCACTGAACCAGATCCTCGTTACTGCGACCCATGAGCAACTCGTTTCGTACTCTGTCAATGCTGAAAACCCGACCCTCTCGGTGATAATGAAGCAAGCTCTTCCAGAATCCGGGGCATAGATCGAACGCGTAGTACAGATCCTTTGCGGTAATGAGGGCGTCGGAGTCCACGAGATATGTTGTCTGATTTGTCATCAGGGAAGCAGGATGCCCAGTTTATTGGCGTAGTCCTGGAACGTTCCGCCCCGGAGGCCGGTCAGCTCATAGGCTTCCCTGAAACCTATCTCGCCTCCCATTGCTGCCCGCATCACATGGGTTGCGAAAAGCTTGCCGACACGCACGTTCTGTTTGTTGTAAAAATCGCCACCGGACGATGCCGCCCCGCCCCGATGTTCCCGCGTGATGTAGCCTTCGTAGAATTCGAAGAAAATGTTGCGCTCAATGAGCTTGAGGTCCATGGCTCGACGGGCCGCGACAACCGGGCTCACCTTGAACGACCGACCAAGGGCCTCGAAGGGATTCACTTCCCGTCTGACCTTGTTCCAGCGCTCCCGCATTTCGCGCGATGGTGCGAGGAATTCAGCCGCTGCCTGGTTGCACCAATCTTCCACGTCCGTGCCGCCAGGAAGCAGGTGATCGAAGCCGGAAAGCCCCTCTTCGCCGAGCCAGATGTGGGCCAGCTCGTGAGCCAGCGTGAACATCTGGGCGGATTTCGCACCCGCGCCGTTCACGAAAATCAGGGGTGCATAACGATCCGTGAGCGCGAACCCGCGAAACTCCGCCACGCTCAGCCGACGGTGCGTATTGTTGCCGACGATACCGTTGATTACCGCCATCACGCCAAGTTGCTCGATCATGCGGCGCAGCTCATTCACGGCATCCTGCCAACTGCGCACCCCCGCCGTCCAGCCCTCGTCCAGGCCAAGCACACGCCGCATCTCTCGGCCCACCGCACCGGGGTCGTCTGCAAGACTGGCGCTCGCCGCGAAGGCCAACGGCTCCACCCCGCTCTCGACGAGGTGCTCCCGTAGCCATGCCTGTCTCCGCTGCATGGCGTAGAGCGTATCGATCAGGTCGGGGCTCGCTTTGACCTTTGCTTTGTCCGCAACAGTGCGGAAGTCGGCGATCGGGAGGCGTTCGACGGGGGGCTCCGGGAAGAACAGATAACCGAATGGCACATGGACGGCGCGAGCGAAGGCCTCCAACTGCTTCAGCGTGGGCTGAACCTCGCCGCTTTCCCACTCTGGCAGTTTCTTGAATCTCGCCGCCAGATCTTCCTGCGCAAAACCAGCGCGCTCGCGCGCCCAATGCAGAAGCTTGGGATTGACGGAGACGCGCATCATGAGCGCTCACCCGCCAGGCTCGCCAAAACGGCCTTCAGGACTTGGAAGCAGACCTTGGCGGTGTGTTCATCCGGTGTGAAACCGGAGGCCATCTGCTGGTATGGGTGGATATAGTTCCGGAAATCGCGCAAGCCGTGACTGAATTTCTTGATGTCGGGCCCCAGAATGCCAACCTCGCACGCAACGTCGATCAACTGTGCAAGGCTCCATTCATGAAAACGTTTCGGCGATCCGTTCGTTGCCCTCGGCGTCGCGTTCGCCTGATTGAATTTTGCTGGAGCCTTCTGGGCTGCGCCGAGCAAAACGGCTTCAACGACGCTGCCGCACATAAAGATCACTGACAAATGGGCACCTGCGGCAAGCGCGATGCGGGCCTCGTCAAGTCTTGCTTCGACTATCGACACGACCTGCGCGTCAATGGGCATATTTCGAATGTTCGGAACCGCGAACTCCCGAGCTAGAAACTGGCCTTTCGTCGTGGTCACCAGAGAAACGGTAGATTGACCGTTCAGCCGTCCGGCGATGCTGCGCACTTTTTCCAGCAATCCCTTGTTCAGTTCCCTGCCGTTGAGGTCGCAGTCTGCCTCATAGGTGTCCAGCAGTTCGGACACCACTGTGCCGACCTGTTGGTCGGATTCCGATGACCAAAAGGCGCGGAGCTTCTTCGCCTTCGACGTTCCGAACGTCTGATACTTGCGACCGTGGATGTCGACGTTGTGCCGTTCGAAGAATTCACCAAATGTGGCGTCCGTGAAGTCGAGAACATAGCCGCCGTTCATGTCGAGCAACTTTTCGAGATACCGCTTCTCAATGTCCGTCAACGAACTCATGCCACCGCCTTCTCGGCATCATGGAGGCGAATTTCGCCGGACATGAGCTTCGGTAGGAGGAGGGCGCGGATCAGCGTCAGTTCGTGGGACTCTCGACGATTCGAGAGAAGCAGATTCATCATTGGGCTGACTTTTCCGTCGAACAAGGCAAGCAACCTTGAATCCGCAGCGAGCACCTCGCAAGCGAGAAGAGAATTCGGCGCGACACGCTGATGGCTTTTGGACGTGCCGGTGACCCTTGTGAGCATCTTCGCTCTGAAGCCTGAGCTTCTGAAGAGGCAATAGAGAACGCTACGGGTCGCCGGCGCGAAAGGTGTAAGAGTTTGAATCATAAATCCATGTTTTAATAGTCAATTTTTTTCACGCAGTTGTTTCACGCGCCACGCGCCTGACAAGAAATCGACAGGCGGCCAATTGCGCCCAGGCCAGGGATTGTCAGTGTGGCGCTCGTCATCCTTCGACAAGCGACGGCATCGGCCCATCCAGGCAAAGGTCCGCTCCACGACTCACCGGCGGGACAACACCGTGCCTTCGGCTATTCCACAATCTCGAGGATGTCTGGCAGACCCTGTTCCCGGATCTCCTTTCGAAGTTTCGGCCCCGCATAGCCACCATATCGGCATACAGTTTGGAGATCGTCGGCGCCGTTGCCAACAGCTGTATGACAACCTCCAGGGCACCGTCCCTGTCCTGGACGTCAGCCGGGTGAACCATCATGACAATCGGGTTGCCTTGCGCGTCCACGGCAATGTGCCGCTTGCGGCCCTTGATCTTCTTGCTTGCATCATAGCCACAGGGACCGCCACTCTCCGTGGTCTTCACCGACTGGCTGTCGATCACGGCCATGCTCGGCTCCGCAGAGCGAGCACCGCGCCAGATCCCGCAAGCGCTGCAGGACCTTGCCTGCGACGCCACCCGTAGAAATAGTTCTGGACTGTTGAAAATGGTGGATATTCACCGGAAGCGACCGCCAATGGGCAGCCCGTGCTGAGGATGTACCAGATGGCGTCGACCGCAGATCGGTCCTGCGCGGACGACCCATCTTGCCCTGCTTGGGCAGCAGCGGTGAGGTCCGGAAGCTGCGTTCCGAAATGCAGATGATCTTTCAGGATCCCCAGGCCAGTCTCAATCCGCGCATGACCGTTGCAGAGATCATTTCAGAACCACTCGACGAACACAGAAACCTTTCGCGAGACGAGCGTCACGAACGCGTGATTGAACTGATGAAGTCTGTCGGACTCAATCAGGATTTTGCCAACAGGTATCCACATGAGTTTTCCGGCGGCCAACGACAACGCATTGGCATAGCCAGGGCGCTGGCCCTGCGTCCCCGCCTGATTATCTGTGACGAGCCGATTGCGGCGCTGGACGTCTCCATTCAGGCACAGGTCGTCAATCTGCTTGAGGACCTGCAGGAACAGATGAATCTGACCTATCTCTTTATCAGTCATGATCTTGGAATGGTGCGCCACATCGCTGACAGGGTTGCGGTCATGTACCTTGGCAAGGTCATCGAACTCGCGGACGTCAAGGATCTCTACGAGAGACCGGGTCACCCCTATACGGAGGCATTGCTTTCCGCCGTTCCCGAGCCTGATCCCGTACACGAACAGCATCGTCAGAGAATTATTCTCGAGGGCGATGTGCCATCACCTGCCAACCCGCCGACCGGATGTGTGTTCTGCACGCGTTGTCCGAAAGTCATGGAAATCTGCTACTCTACGGCACCTGACCGGCAAGAACGGAAAGGAGTTCCGGCATGAAAAAACTTGCGCTTGCAGTAACCGGTCTGATGTTGGGACTGGTTGCGGCGACGGCCTATGCAGAACGTGGCAGCGACGGACATGTCAGTATTATCTACTGGCAGGCACCGTCCATTCTGAACCCGTACCTGTCTAGAGGCACGAAGGATATTGAGGCTGCATCTCTCATACTTGATCCGCTGGCAAGGTACGACGAAAATGGCAACATCACGCCATGGCTTGCCGAATCCGTTCCGACTGTCGCGAATGGCGGTGTCTCTGCCGATCTGACGAAGATCACCTGGAAACTGAAGCCAGGCCTGCTCTGGTCCGACGGTTCACCGGTTACATCCGCTGATGTCGTGTTCACCGCTGAGTACTGCATCAACCCCGACGGCGGGTGTTCGCAGCGTGGGAAGTTCGGCGATCTGGTCTCGGTCGACGCGCTGGACGAGCTGACCGTACAGATTACATTCGGTGTTCCCAAGCCGTTTCCCTATGGTCCATTTGTTGGTGACAAGACGCCAATCATTCAGAAGAAGCAGTTCGAGAATTGTGTCGGTGCCAAGGCACGGGAGTGCACGGAAGCGAACTTCAATCCGATCGGTACCGGACCATTTCGTGTCACGGATTTCCGTCCCAATGACGTAATCAGCATGGAAGCGAATCCGAATTACCGTGATCCTGCAAAACCGGCGTTTGCGACGCTGACCTTCAAGGGCGGCGGTGATGCTGCTGCGGCAGGACGGTCGGTACTTGAGACCGGGGAATTCGACTACGCATGGAATCTGCAGCTTGCACCTGACGTCCTTGCGGACATGGAGGCAGCTGGCAAGGGTGTCGTGGTTTCCGCATTCGGAACACTCGTGGAACGGCTGATGGTAAACCTGACGAACCCGTCTCCTGCCCTTGGAGACGAGCGTTCGACGCGTGCCCATCCGCATCCCTTCCTGACGGACCCCGATGTCCGCAAGGCACTTTCCATGGCCATTGATCGCGCGCTTCTTGTCGAGATCGGTTATGGTCCCGCTGGTCGTGTGACATGCAATATTGTACCCGCGCCAGCGATTTATGAGTCGTCAGCGAATGACTCATGTCTCACCCAGGACATCGAAGGTGCAAACACCCTGCTCGACAGTGCCGACTGGTTAGTTGGCAGCGATGGTGTGCGTGCGAAGGACGGCGTTCGCCTTTCGATTCTCTACCAGACGTCCACCAATGCCGTTCGTCAGGACTTTCAGGCTCTGATCAAGCAGTGGTGGTCGGAAATTGGTGTGGAAACGGAATTGCGCAATCTTTCTGCGTCAGTGTTCTTCGGCGGTGATCCAGGCAAACCCGACACCACCCAGAAGTTCTTTGCCGACATCGAGATGTACGCGAATGGTTTCGGTGGTGCTGATCCTGAGCCGTACCTTGGTAGCTGGCGTTGCGGTAACGATCCGAGCCCCGCCAGCCAGTGGCAGGGTGGCAATATCCCGCGCTACTGCAGCCCGGAATATGATGCACTTCTCGATACAATGTCGAAGACGGGTGACATCAATGAACGCGCCGAACTTGCCAGAGCGATGAACGACATGCTGATGCAACAGCATATCATGATCCCGCTGGTCTACCGTGGCCGGGTTTCTGCGCACGCAAACACGCTGGGTGGAATCGTGCTCAATACCTGGGATTCGGAACTCTGGAACGCTGCCGACTGGTATCGCATCTCCGAGTGAACATTTTTGAATTCAGCCCGGGATCCAGTCGATCCCGGGCTGCTATCCCTGTCGTGACGACGATTCGTTCGCGCTCCGCATCAGCACCGATGCGACGATAACGGATCCGGTCGGACTCCCATGTTAAATTACACAATACGGAGATTGCTTCTCGCAATCCCGACACTTCTGTTCATCAGTCTGATCATCTTCCTTCCCTGGACCTGGTGCCAGGCGATCCCACGAATTCCTTACCATACAGCTCCTCCCTGAGAGGCGCCGTCGGCGCCAGCAGCGCGTGCATCGGACGGCCAGAGCTCGCCACATAGACCATAAACGTTCGAAAGATATCTGCTGTCAGGCCTTCGTTCTCATACAGGAGATTCACATCGTAGAGGTCGCGCGGATGCTGGCGATCGAGAGCCTCGGCAAGTTTCCCGCCGTACACATCCTCGAACGTCAGCACGGTCGTCTCGACGAATCCGAAGAGCGCCGTCACGGCCTCCGAAGCGTTCATTGTGGTCGCTGGATACACCGCCCCCCGCGCTATCGGGGAGGTCTCGATCTTTATTTGCTACTGGCCGTCACTAACCATGATGCGCGTGTCGGCGTTTCCGCCACCCGCTGCACGGCGCGCCTCGATGTGCGGGTTGCGGCGGGCGATGGCCGCGACGATGCGGTCGAGGGCATGGTCGATGTCCTGCAACGAAGATTGACGGTCCGCCACCGGCAGGTAAGTCAGGTCGATGTCGACGGACAATCTCGGCATGTCCCTGTAGAACAGGTTGATGGCGGTGCCGCCCTTGAGTGCAAACACGTTCTCGTTGGCGATATCGGGCAGCGTGTCCAGGAGCAGGCGTACCTGCGCCGCGTACCGGTCAAACATCGCCGTCTGCCGTTTGCTGTGATCCGGTCAGGAACATTTCGGGCACGTAGATGCGATAGGTCGGATGGAATCTGCCGCCCTCTACCAAGGCCCGCGGCCCAGACCCGAAATCGAACTCTGAGGTATCCAAGTGCTTGCGCCATGCGTGCTGGTGCTTGTCGGCAAACACGAAGAACAGCCGTCGCACCTTCACGCTGTGGCACGCCTTGAGGAGCATCGTGAGCCGCTTGGGTCGGAGCGACACCAGTCCCTCGAAGACCTTGTCGAGGTTCTCGAAGGTCGCATTCCGCGGCAGCTCGTCGAGGGCCTCGAGGATGGCGCGTTCCGGCGACGATGCCCTGAGGGGCCAGCGCCACACGTTCACCATCGGTTGGCTTCTCGCAGCGTCAAGATTGGCATCGTCGATACCGAGGGGGGCGTCGCCGAAGAGCGTGCGCCGGCGGACTACGGTCTCGACCTGCATGGGCAGCCGCTTCAGCCATGACGGCACCTCGCCATAGAAATGAACGCGCGATCTCCCGCCGAGTCTCAAGTAATGGGCGTAGCCGGCCATGTCGAGGGCACTCTCTCCTCCGAGATGTACGGCGTACTTCATGATCCATTGCAGGGAGAGAAGCGGAATCGCCCAGGCCTCCTCGTGACCGCCCTGCGCGCCGTCGGGTAGCGGACGGCGGTACACGCCGCGGACCACGCGTTCTAGCCACCCGCGGGCGACATAGTCGTGGATGGACTTCGGGTCGATCCCTCGGGCTCTCAGCCATGGCGTGTCTACCATGAAGCCGGGAGGGACAGTATCCAGGAGCGGTTTCAGGCGTGGCGTTCTTTGGCGGTTCATCGTCATCAAAACACGCTTATTCCAAAACACATGCAAGTCAAATTTTACGAAAGTCGTATTTAAATGGCATTAAACCATGTTATACCTAATATCACGCAACATCAGTATGCGGCAAGCATTCAACTTTGCGCCGGAGAAGGCTACGTGCCTTGATGTAGCAGAGGGCCCCGACCCCGTTCGCAAGCAACGGGCCGGTGGCGCCCGTCACACAATGACAAAGCTCGTGGCCGTTTATGGTGACCAGTTACGAACTCTTCGTGCCTGGTGAATCCCTGTCGTTGAGCGTTTCGATCGGGTCGAAATGAATGGCTGGCAACCGCGTTTGTCGAAATCAATGTACGCGCAGAGGAACCCGAGCGATTTTGCGTGTCGAATGGAACATGCTCACGATACGCCCTGATCGATGACGGCAAGCGCCGCGTCAACGCCCGCTGCCGTTTTTGCAGGGAAACCAAGCCGATTCAGTGTGGCGCCAAGCACTGTGACGGCGGTCAGCGCATAGACCGGTTCTGCGGTCGGACCCATGTGACCGATACGCAACAGCTTGCCCAGCGTATCGCCGCGTCCCAGCGAAAAGGCAACGCCGTAACAATCCCGTGCCGTCGAGATGATATCGGTATCCGTCATGCCCTGCGGAATTCGCACCGCTGTTGTCGTCGGTGCTGCCGCCGCGTCGGATGCAGCCCACAGTTCGGCACCAAGTGCCACGACACCTGCACGACAGGCCGCAGCGGTCAGCGCGTGCCGCTTCCAGACGTTTTCGGGACCTTCGGCAAGATATCCGTCAATCGCCTCGGCGAGTCCGCCTATCTCAGCCGTTGATGGCGTGAACGGGAACGCTGCGTCGCTGCTCCATGCATCCTTCCAGTCGAGATAGCTCAGGATTGATGCGCGCGGCGCATCTGGATTCCCGGCCATGTGATCCCAAGCCGCATCCGAGACGGAAACAACCGTGATTCCGGGGACGCCGCCGAGACACTTGCCCGGGCCCGTGATGAAAACATCCGCATGACAGGCGTCGGGATGAATATCCATTCCGGCGAAGGAGGACACTGCATCGACAATCAGGAGCGCACCGTGGTCCGCGACGATCTTGCCAATCTCGATGACCGGATTGACGGTTCCGGAAGGCGTGTCAACGTGAACGACAGATACAACAGTCACTGCCGGATTCTCGCGCAGGCAGGTACGGACCACTTCCGGATCGAGCGCGTCGTTGTAGGCAACCTCGTACTCGATCATGGAGCCGTGATACCGTGCCGACCAGTAGCCGAAACCCTTGCCGTAGACACCGGAGACCAGGTTCAGAACCGTGTCCTGTCGTGAAATGAGCGAGGCAGCCGCAGCCTCGATTGCCACAGCGGGTTCAGCCTGCAGAATGAGCGCCGGGTTGGTCGAGCGCATGGCTTCGGCGCAACGCTTTGCGGTTTGCTCGTAGAACTGCTGAAATGACGGATCGAAATCGTAACCTTGCGGTTTCGCCAAAGCTTGCAGTACGGAAGGATAGCTCTGGACCGGACCGGCGCTCAGCGTCAGTACGGGAGGCCTGATGGCGTTACTGGACATTCCGATATCTCCCTGGCCTGATGCATCGGGAGGCCCTGGGGCCACGGGACGAAGGAGAAGCAGAATCTGTTCGGCCGGGTCCGCATGTCACGCGGTTCCGCAGATTCAGGATTCACCAGACTTCAGCATGCACCCTTGAGCGAAATGGACCCTCGACACATATCAATCGTCTTTCTTGTGATCCTATCCTGCCTCATGCCGTCGATAGACGCAAAATCCGAGGAGTCTCAGGTCCGGCTTGTGATTGGCAATGATTCGCCATCGCCCCTGCGATGCGTTGCCGTTCTTGCACACTTCGTGACCCGGCAGTTCCCAGTGATTGCACCGGACTCCGAATTGATCGTGGTGGTCGTTCGCAATTCTGATACAGGAGAACTGGCCATCCGCCCTGCCGACTCACTTCTCATGATCGAGAACATTCTCTGCGGCAGTGATTCTGACTGGTCTCGTACCGTGAACGACGTCTCCTTGCTTGCGTTGCGGCGCGGCGCCGAAGCCGACTACAGGTTGTCGTGCACGGGTTCTTGCGAACAGAAACTCCACTGCCGTTTCTGAGCCACCACGGTATTTCCGAAACTGTCTGTTACACCCGGACCATGCCCGCATCCACGTTGAGCGCCTGACCGGTAATCCAGTGTGCCTCCTCCGAAGCGAGAAACGCGATCGCCGGCACAATATCCGGCGGGGTACCGTTACCCTTGATGGCCTGAAGCATGTTGACGATCTCGAAGGCGTTGACATGCGCTGTCTTGCGTACGCCTTCGGTATCGGTAAGGCCCGGGCAGACGCAGTTGACCGTGATCCTGTCGCCTCCAAGTTCCGTGGCGAGTGCGCGGGCAAAGGTCAGCACACCGCCCTTGGATGCAACATAGTGCGCCATGTTCGGCGTGCCGGCGAAAATGGAATTCGAGCAGACAGCCACGATACGGCCATAGCCCGACTGGCGCATGGCATCGGAGGACGCACGGCACATCAGATACAAACCGTCCAGATTCACCCGCAAGACCCTGCGCCATTCCTCGAACGTCAATTCGTCCCACGGGACAAACGGAACAATTGCTGCCGCGTTGACGAGTATGTCGATCTTGCCGCACTTCTCGAGAACCGCGCTGTGCATTGCTGCGACGGACTCAGGATCTGCGACGTCGCAACCCAATCCGAATGCCAGACCGCCGACAGCGCGTGCCTTGCTGTGCGCACCATCTTCATCGATGTCGACAAAAGCCGTTGATGCACCTTCGGTGGCAAGGCGTTTCGCGGCTTCAGCGCCGATTCCACTGGCCGCGCCGGTCACGATTGCAACACGTCCCTCAAACCGCATCATGATTCATCTCTCCCTGTCGCTCTGATTCAGACAACCGCGCGGGTTGCGCCAATCCTGGGCTCCGGTCGACCGCCGTCGGAATACGCAATGGCTGCGACAATCTCGTCAGGCCGCGGTGCATCGGCGACGAACACCGTTATGGTGT
This sequence comes from Alphaproteobacteria bacterium, assembly GCA_965200745.1. Taxonomy (GTDB): domain Bacteria; phylum Pseudomonadota; class Alphaproteobacteria; order SP197; family SP197; genus SP197. Next base: position 420,002 of record CBDAUZ010000001.1, on the reverse strand, counting down.
CAAGTTCGTTGAAGCTCCAGATTTCATCCTTGTGTGCCAGCGGAATGTCGACGGACGCGCCAGCTGCAGCCACCTTGGTAACAGAGGGGATCAGCGATTGACCACCGCCACATGCGGCGCGCATCGGTTTGCCGAGTTTCGGGTGCAGCACGGCGGCTGCGTGTTCTATATCGCCGTTGACACCGACAATCGCCGCCTTGCCGTAGGCAACCGGATTGTTTTCCAGCAGCGCGACCGCTTTTTCAGCCAATGTCTCACCGATGTGCAGACCGAGGTCGGCAAGCTCATCAAGATTCGCATGCCATGCGCCGGCACAGGGGTTGGAGATTACCGCAATGGCAGCGACGCGACTGACCGGCACGGGTGACGGTTTGCCTGCTTCCGAGAAGACAGTTTCCGCCACATACACGGTCTTGCGTATAGTCATCTGTCGTTCCGTACGCAGGACGGTTTCTGCAGGTTACAGACCGAGTGCCTGTCGAACCGCAATGAAACGTTCTGCTCGCAACCGCCGCAAGGCATTTAGACCTTCCGGATTGTAGGTAAAGATTCCTTCACCTGTTTTCTGACCGAACTTGCCTTCTGCCACCTTCTCGGTGATGTACTTGCTGACATCCGTGTTGTTGGCCAGTTCCTTGTTGAGATAGCTCGCGACGGAGTTGTAGAGGTCCAGTCCCGCCATATCGAGAAGGCTCATCGGACCGATGACAGCTAGTTTGTAGCCGATACCCCATGAAATGCAGGTGTCGAGATCCGTTGGACTGATGATCCCGTCGTCGACCAGATTCAAGGACTCACGCATGATCGAGTAGAGAATCCGGTTTTCGACAAACCCCGGTATATCGCGTTTGATGGTGATCGGGAAAGCATCGAGATCCTCGACGATGCGAGTCAGCTTGTTGATGGTCTCCTGACTGGTTTGCGTGCCGGCAACGACTTCGATGACCGGAATGAGATGTGGCGGATTTGACCAATGCATTCCGACAACTCGTTCAGGCGTCGCGGCACCGTCCTGCAATGCGCTGATCGGGATCCCCGACGTATCGGAGGCAATCACGACATCTGCAGGCACTTCCCGTTCGATCTCTGCCAGCAGGACCTGTTTGAGCTGGAGACTCTCGTTAATGTTCTCAAGGACAAACTCGGTGTCCACCAACACATCGGACAGGCTCGATACGATTTCGATATTGTTCTGGTCCCCGCGGTCGGGAAACTCCAGTTGGTCGAGAACGAGCCGAATCGGCTCGAATTGCTCGGTGCAACGCGCGCTGGCGTCAGGGTCGGAATCATACGCCAGGACATCCATGCCTGCGCGGGCCATTGTCATCACAATGCCAGGTCCCATGGTTCCAAGCCCGATCACAGAAGAACGCATCTTGATGTTATCCCTCGCAACTGTTGTGACTGTTCCCCAGCCAACCTCCTTGCAGCACCGCACCTGAGCGTCTGAAAGCACGGACGCCAGGGAATCCCGAACGGCAGATCACGCGAATGGCGCGTTGACCCGAAACCCCACTTTCCGGTTCGATAATCGCATTATGCGTGAATTCGTGCGCAACATGTACCTGTTTGTTTTATCGCGAAACCGGAAACATTGTTGATAAGGATCATGACATGGTCCGCAGCAGGACACGGGTGCTCAGAAAAGTGAGGTCTCCAGAATGTCGACGCCGTGCTGGCGATCGATCAGGTAGATGACTCCCCTGGAATCGATCGTGACATCATTGGCGGATACGCGCTCCGCGCCCTGTGGAGGCGCTGCGCGCCAGTACCCGACTTCTTCAGGCATGAAGGGATTCCGGAAATCCACAAGCCGCAGACCCTGCGCAAACCACGCGAACGGAACCACGGTTGTTCCGGTCAGGCGTTCGCTCGGTTGATGACAGCCGGTCATCGGTGTTTGCGGTGAACCGTCCTGGTCGACGCCCGGGACCTGAAACGTCGCGATGGAAACCGGATTCCGCTCGTCGGTTACGTCGTAAACCCAGGTGAACGCGGGTGCGGTCGGGTATAGTTTGGCAACATCCTCATCCGCCACGATCATGATTTCACGGCCCATGACCGGTTCGTTCAGGCGCAGGCACGTGTGCGTCGGGTGCGGAAAACTGCTGGTGGTATTGCGTCCCGACACGGCAACGGGTTTCGACATGTCGTCGATATCCAGGATCACGAACCCGTGATGCCAGTAACTGACGTTGAGGCGATTCCGGTATCGTAACGGGTGGTGGCAGCGGGGCGGTACATAGTTGTCCCACGGATACTCTTCGCCGCCGGCTTGCCATTGTCCCGGCAGCCACCATCGGCCGACCTCGCGCGGTTGTAACGGGTTCCCAAGATCGAGAATCATCACGATGTTGCCGACATATCCCGCGGCAGTCGGCGAGATATAGGCATACCGGCCATCGAAATCGAAACGATGCACGCCCTTGCCGTGCGTTCTCCACTTCGTGATCAACACCGGATTGGCCGGGTCTTCAACATTGTAGATTGCAAGGCCCCCGCCGAATTCTTCAGCCCCCGGACCCAGCTTTTCATGATTGACGATCATGATCCCGTCAGCGGTACGCACCTTGTGTGAGTGCCAGCCATCCGGCAGAAAAATTCTCGCGAGAGGCTTCGGCGATGCCGGATCCGAGACGTCGTAGATTGACGTTCCGGTCGGGGCGCGCATGTGCCCGACATACAGCAAGTGTCCATCGACCCAGACCTGCCCACCGCCAGGGCAGTCAATATGTCCGAGTTGTGTGACGTTCCGTGCGTGTTCCATCCTCATCAGTCCGCGATGCGCAGGACATCGCCGGCTTCGTTGCGTCCCCAGCGCTTGTAGAGACCGACGCTGCGCAGTGCCGGTTCATCGCTTGCGACGAACAGGACAATGGGGTTGCGCGTCTCATTGACATGTTCGACCCAGCTGCCGCCGGGTATGGCGACGGTATCGAATTTCGACCAGCCATGACGTTCACCATCGATGATCGAATGACCCGGTTCACCTTCGATGGGGGAGACCAGAAGACTGGCTGTCTGCTTCGAGGGCATCGTTCGCTCACCGGGGCGCAGCATCATGGCGAAATAGGTCATGGTCCGGAATACCGGTTGTCCATCAAGCGGGTTGGTGTACTCGATCTTCAGCGCATCGTACGCGTCGCCGTCACGGTCCCGGTTCTCTTCCAGGAATTCCCGAATCGGTGCCCAACGATACACATACATTGGCGACGCCATTCCGGTGCCACGATGATGCGAGACAAAATGAGCGCGAAATCCGCCACGTCCATAAATACACGCGGAGTAATCGTCCTGGAATCGCGCAGACTGCTCGCGTCGATTCATCATCACGCCGTGTTCTTCCTCGCGATAATCGTGCTCGAAATAAATGGCGTTCATGGTCTCGACCAGCGGCAAGTCAAGCACGGACAGGTTGACCGCGGGTTCGTCTCCCTTGTTGCCGTGGTTGTGCCAGGTGTCATGCGGCGTCAAGACCATGTCGCCTGGTCCGAATTCGATGTTCTCGCCTTCGACACCGGTAAAATTCTGCGTACCCGTCAAGCCGAACCGGATGGCGTTGGGCGAATGGCGATGCGGCGGCATGACCTCATGCGGATCGTTGAGACGGTAGGCCGTGTACATCGTCGTCACCGTAGCGCGCCGGGGTGCGAGACCGGGATTGATCAAAATCAGTGAACGCCTCTCGGAATCGGCCATTGACACGAGTTCAGCCGATCGCTCGAGGAGGGGGAGAATGGTCTCGGCGTAATTCCAGACGAACGGAACAGCGCGCGTGGAATCCATGAGCTGGCGTATCTCGTCGTGTTCCACATCCGTGCTTGTTGCCCAGAATGGAAACATGTTTGACTGATGCACATCATCGTAGAGAGCCTTGAGCACTTCACTTCGATTGTTCGACATGTCGTCTTCTCACCAGGTGTGTGTGTGTGTCGCATGCATGTTATCGGCTGCGTCGGTCACGACAAATTCCTGCAGCATCCGGTCACCTCGCACAGGACTTGCGATCTGGAACAGGTCAGAGACCGCGCGTGCGTTGATCGTACATGTTCCCTGAACCCGTCAAAACTGTTTCGTCACTGTATTGTCGTCCATCGGTACCTGTCGTTCGACCGGTCTGGAACAGGGTGGTTTACAGGGTCCTCTCGTCGATCCCTTCGGATTCCAGAAATGATTGCACAGGAAGTTCGCACCGCCCGGCGGTCGTTGACAAGACACGCACCATGATCAACCGGCACATGCAACAAGACGGTTCGCTGAACGCAAGCGGTATTCAGTCGTGGGCGAGAGTCCGTGGACCTAGCGGGTGGTCGGCATGGGGATAAGGGTGATGTGTGTGCCCGTGGTGATGATGCGTGTGACCACCTGTTCCGATGCCTTCAACGTGATGATGATGGCTTTCCTGCGGCAGACCAACCTCGCTTTCAAATCCGAGAATCTGTTCCCGGTACTTGCAAAACTGGCAATTCATGTTTCCGGTACCGTCGAGAATCTCGTGAATGCGCGAGACGAAGGTATCGAGAACAAGCGGGTGGTCATTCAGGTAATCCGCCCGTACGAACTGGATTTCGGGAAACTGTCTTGCGACATTGTCCGTCGCTTCATAGATGCGACGAACCAGGACACCGGTGAACAGGAAGTACGGGAACACGATGATTCGCCTGAACCCCAGCCGGACGAGGCGTTCAAGCGCCGGTTGTACAAGCGGGAACGTCACGCCGGAGTATGCGGTTGCACCCCACCCGACACCGATTCCTTCGGCCACGAGGCGCGATACCCGGGATATATTGGCATTTGCATCCGGATCCGATGTACCGCGTCCGACCGTCAACAGCAGGGTGTCATGAAGCGGAATCGCCTGTTCGGCATCGGCGCGTGCAATGGCTTCACGAACCCTCTCACCAGCGGCGCGCACCATGCGGACGTCGTCACCGAGGTCCCGCCCATAGAGGACTTCCAGATTGTTCTGCGCCGCATAACTGTTCAGCACACTTGGAACATCGTTCTTGACGTGTCCGGCGGCAAACAACATGCCGGGTACGGCGAGTATCCGTGTCGCGCCCTGGTTACGTAGCCTGTCGAGACCGTCACGAATGATCGGTGTGGCGAATTCAAGAAACCCGTACGCCATGGGCCAGGAGACGCGTTCGGACAGTTTGTCCGCGACGCAGGAAAACTCCCGGACCGCGCCGGTATCCCGGCTGCCATGTCCACAGATCATTACCGCCGTCTTGTTCATGCCCGTGTGCTCCATACCCTTCTCGGCGGGTTCCTTTCCGCGATCGGACCGCACCGATGTTGTTTGACAATGTATCGTTGATCGTGTTGGCCGCTGCGCTGGCTGCGGATGCAGCACTCGGCGACCCGCGCTGGATCTGGTCGCGTATAAGACATCCAGTTGCGCTTGTCGGTGACGCCTGTGCCTGGCTTGAAGTGCGCCTTAATAAAGGAGGACCGGGTCGAAAACGACTCCTGGGTGTCGTGACACTTGTACTGATGACCGTCGTCGCCGGGATGTCTGGAACACTGGTCAATGCAGCGAGTGAAGCATTCCCGGCATTGATGGCGGTCGAGGCGTTGATACTTTTCACACTGATTGCACAACGCGACCTTCACGATCACATCGCTGCCGTTGCCATTGCCCTCGAGCGGGACGGTCTCGACGAGGCGCGTATCGTTGTTGCGAGAACTGTCGGGCGCAATCCGGCTGTTCTCGACGAGGCGGGCGTCTCCCGTGCGGCAATAGAAAGCTGTTCCGAGAACTTTTCCGACGGCGTCGTGGCGCCGGTTTTCTGGTACCTCGTCGCAGGCCTCCCGGGCGTGCTGATCTACAAGACTGTCAATACGCTCGACAGCATGATCGGTCATGTTGACGACCGGCATGTCGATTTCGGTTGGGCGTCTGCACGGTTCGATGATCTTCTCAATCTTGTACCGGCACGCCTTTCCGGACTGATAGTCGCCCTTGCCGCACAAACATGCGGACTCAACGCCAGAGCGGCCGTGACGGCGATGCAGCGTGATGCGGGAAAGCACAAGTCTCCCAACGCGGGTTGGCCCGAAGCCGCGTTTGCAGGTGCACTCGGCATCTCGCTTGCCGGTCCCCGATACTACGCCGATCACGTTGTCAACGACGGGTGGATGGGAGACGGTCGCGCGGATTGCACGGCCGATGACATTCGCAGGGCGCTGCGTCTTCTTGTTCGTTCGTGCGTTGTCTGGTTCATCATCAGTAGCGGACTTCTGCTTTTCGTGGCGACATGGACAGGTCAGTAACCCGCGGCAATCTCATACCAGGCATCAAGCCTTGTTGCCTTCTCGATACCGTCAGCGATTGAATCGAGCGCTGTATCGATGCGGTCCTGATACGAGATCGCCGTCGATTCCCTCTGCCTGATTGCGTTCAGAAAACTGTACCTGAACCGGTCCGACGCAAAGATTCCGTGAACATAGGTTCCCATGACCTTGCCGGAACGGGAGATTGCACCGTCGGGACCTGATTCAAGCATGATCATCGGTCGGGCACAGTCGGGTCCGGTCGAGATTCCCGCATGTATTTCGTAGCCGACAACGGACGAACGCGTCGACAGCTCCTCTCCCGTGACGCGTGAAAGCCGCTTCGAACGATCAAGAACCGTTGAAATGTCCAGCAAGCCAAGTCCATCCTCGGTGCCCGGGTCGCCCTCGACACCGTCGGGGTCGCTGACTTCGTGTCCAAGCATCTGAAATCCGCCGCACATGCCGACAACCCAACCGCCGCGCCGCACATGTGCGGCAATGTCAATGTGCCAACCATGGGATTTCAAGCGTGCCAGGTCGCTGCGCGTATTCTTTGAGCCGGGAAGAATGACGAGATCCGTATCACCAGGCAGTGCGTCATCGGGTTGCAAAAGGGTTACCGTCACGTCGGGTTCAGCCTGCAACGGGTCGAGATCGTCGTGGTTCGCGATCCGGTCCAATCGCGGCACAACGACTCGGATCGGCGCGCCCGAACCTTTTTCTCCCGACCGTGCCATTGGCATGGCATCATCCAGGTTTGCCGAGTCCTCGGCAGGAAGGTTTCGTGCCTGCGGCAGCCAGGGTATGACGCCAAGACAGGCAAGTCCGGCGCGGGAGCGTATGCAGTCGAGAGCGCTGTCGAACAGACCGGGATCACCGCGAAACTTGTTGATGCAGCACGCCTTGACCAGCGATCGCTCCCTTTCGTCGAGAAGCATCATCGTACCCACGAGGTTTGCGATGACGCCGCCCCGCTCGATATCGCCGAGCAACACGACAGGGACATCGGCTTCGATTGCAAATCCCATGTTCGCGACGTCGTTTTCACGAAGATTGACTTCTGCAGGTGAGCCCGCACCTTCGATCAGCAACAGGTCCGCCTCGCGGGACAGGATGGAGAAACTTTCCAGTATGGGTTTGAGAAGTTCCGCCTTGCGATTTCTGTAGTCAAAGGGACTCGAGCGGCCCGTCACGGCACCCTGTACGATGATTTGCGATTCGCGGTCCGATTGCGGTTTCAGGAGAACGGGATTCATGTGAACGCTCGGGAGAACACCGCATGCATGCGCCTGAAGCATCTGGGCGCGACCGATTTCGCCGCCGTCCGCTGTCACGCCGGCGTTGTTCGACATGTTCTGGGGTTTGAATGGACGAACGTTCAGACCACGACGCGTGAAAGCACGCGCCAGACCCGCGACCACAACGGACTTCCCGACGTCGGAGCCGGTTCCCTGGATCATCAGCGCACGTGTGCGTCGGGGCATCGGGTCAGATTGCAAGCGAGGACACTGATTGCACAGGCGATGTTGCGTCAGATGATCGAACCGACCGGTTCAGAACTCGACGCCTGGTTGACTCTTCACACCATCACGAAACGGATGTTTCACCAGCGTCATTTCTGTGACGAGGTCCGCACACGCAACAAGATCAGCATGCGCATTCCGGCCGGTTATGACGACGTGCAGGTCCGGTCTCTTGTTCGACAGGGTCTCGAGCACGTCTGCAAGATCGACGTATTCGTAGCGCAGGGCAATGTTCAGTTCGTCGAGTATGACCATCCGGATATCAGGGTCCTGCATCAGTTCCCTTGACGTCATCCACGCCGCATTCGCCATCTCGATGTCACGGGCGCGATCCTGGGTCTCCCACGTGAAGCCTTCACCCATGACCCTGTATGTCACGCTTTCCGGGAATCTTGTCAGAAACTTGTATTCACCCGTTTCGGTTCGGCCCTTGATGAACTGGACAATACCGATCCGGTAACCGTGACCCAGGCAACGAAGCGCCATGCCCCACGCAGCCGACGATTTTCCCTTTCCCTTGCCGGTGTGAACGATGATCAGACCACGTTCCTCGGTCTTCGTTTCCATTATCCTGTCGCGTGCGGCCTTTCGTTTCTGCATCTTCTCGCGATGACGATCGTTGGTCGCATGATCGTTTGCAGTCTCCGTCACTGTTCATGTCCTCCGTTCTTCTCGGCAATCAGCGCGTCAAGCAGCGCCATGGTGCTGTTGCGACGGGATTTCCACAACCCGCGTTTCTGTGCCTCGGACATCCGCAGCGCAATATCGCGCAGGGCATGCGGATTCGCTTCTGAAATGAACCGTCTGACCGTGTCATCCGCCAGCCACGCATCATAGACGGCATCAAAATGATGATCCGCGACGCAGCGGGCGGATGCAGCGAACCCGAACAGGTAATCGACTGTCGCGGCCATTTCGAAGGCGCCCTTGTAACCGTGCCGCATGACACCCGCGATCCACTTGGGATTGACGACACGCGCACGAACAACACGGGCAATTTCTTCCTGCAATGTCCTTATCGCAGGGCTTTCGGGGCGCGAATGGTCATTGTGGTAGACGGTTGGCTGTGATCCCGATGCATGACGCACCGCAGCGGTCATGCCCCCCTCAAACTGGTAGTAATCATCCGAATCGAGAAGGTCGTGCTCACGATTGTCCTGGTTGTGGATCACAACCTCCGTATGCGCCAGCCTGTTTTCGAAGTGATCGTGTGCTGCAATGCCTTCGGAACCTGCGCCGTAAGCATATCCGCTCCAGGAGACAAACGCACGCGCGAGATCCTTGTCGGTTTCCCACAAGGAATCGTCGATCAGGGCTTGCAGTCCGGCGCCATAGGCACCCGGTTTGGACCCGAACACGCGAATTGTCGCATTGCGCCAGGCCTGATCAGGATCGCCGGCTGCATTGGCGGCCTCACGGCGGGCGTGCGCTGCCAGAGGATTCATATCCGACGGCTCGTCGAGTTCGGCAATCCGGCGTACCGCGTTGTCGAAGAGATCGATGAGAGAAGGAAAGGCGTCACGGAAAAAGCCGGAAACGCGCAAGGTAACGTCCACACGTGGCCGCGCGAGAATGTCGAGCGGTATGGTATCGAATCCGGTGACACGGCCCGTGCGTTTTTCCCAGACCGGCCGGGCGCCAATCAGAGCCATCGCCTGCGCAATATCGTCGCCGCCGGTGCGCATGTTCGCTGTGCCCCAGGCCGACAATGCGACGGAACGCGGCCAGACACCATGCTCCTGAACATGACGTTCAAGCAGACGCGCCGCGGATTTTGAGCCAAGCTGCCAGGACGCGGCGGTCGGGACAACACGTGTATCGACCGAAAAGAAATTGCGTCCGGTTGGCAGGACTTCGGGGCGACCCCTGCTGGGTGCACCAGACGGGCCCGGTTCGATAAAACGGCCATCGAGCGCGTCGAGAACTGCAGTCAATTCACGTTCACCGCACGCCTCAACGGCCGGTGCCAGTGTTTCGCTGATTTCCTTGAGTACGATTGCCGTGTGGTGCCAGTCCGGGTTCACTTCACATCGCCCTGCGACCAGCGCACTGGCAAGCAGTTCAAGGCGTTCGATCGTGTCGCCGTTTGTGCGCCAGGGCGAATCATGCACCTGTTCCAGGCACGGTGGACGATGGGACGCCCAGGACACCGACATGTCTGCATCGAGTGGATCGAACGCAAGGGACAGATCACGGGCGAGCGCGCGAATCAACGATTCACCATCGCCGTTGCGGCGCGGCATGCGGGCCAGCGCAACCAGCAGCGAATCACGGAGCTCACCCTGTGGCGAATCCCCAAGGATGTGCAGACCGTCGCGAATCTGCATTTCCTTCAGTTCGCACAGATAACCGTCCAATCTGGACAGGCGACTTTCCTCGTCATCTGACGTGGTGAATCCGCAATCCTGATCCAGTCCTGTTGAAGAACAGAGATCAAGAATGTCACGGGCAAGAACCGGCAGCCGGCGCGGATCCGTCTGGCTCGCGGTGAAGTATTCATCGACCAGTTGTTCAAGGTCGTTCAGGGCGCCGTAGGTTCCCGCACGCGTCAGCGGCGGTGTCAGGTGATCGACAATGACTGCGGCATTGCGACGCTTTGCCTGTGTTCCCTCGCCCGGGTCGTTCACGATGAACGGATAGATCAATGGAATTGGCGCAAACACGGCCTCGGGGAAACAGGATTCTGACAGTGCCAGCGACTTTCCCGGCAGCCATTCGAGATTACCGTGCTTGCCGAGTTGAATCACGGCGTGTGCGCCGAATTCGTGAATGATCCAGAAGTAGAAGGCGAGATAGCTATGCGGTGGCGGCAGGTCGGGGTCGTGATAGGCCGCTTTTGGATCGAGACCATATCCGCGTCCGGGTTGCACACCGATGACAATGTTGTCCTGTTGGTGGACGTGCAACCGAAACGCGCCATCAATGCATGTCGGATCGGCAACCGGCGCGCCCCAGCGTTCGGTTGTCAGCTTCCGGACAGCTGCGGGAAGGTTGGAAAACCTCTGTTGGTATGTGTCAAGATCAAGTGTGCATGCTGTGTCATCGCGGATTCTGGTCTTCCGGTCGATCAGGGTCCTGATGAACGTGCCGCCGTCGTCAGGAACGGGGCCGGTCCGGTAGCCAGCGGCATACATGCGCACGAGAATGTTGACAGCCGAGGCGGGTGTGTCCAGTCCGACACCGTTGCCGATTCGGGCGGTTTTTCCCGGATAGTTCGCGAGAACCATCGCGACGCGGCGTTGTGCGACGGGTGTCTTTCCGAGGCGAACCCACGCGGCTGCGAGCGCAGCGGTCCAGTCCACCCTGTCTTCAAGCGGTTCATGGCGAACCACGCTTGTTTCCGCAAACTTGTTGAAACGTTTGGCGGACTTGAAAGAGATGGCGCGCGAGAAAATTCGTCCGTCAACTTCCGGCAGGGCAACGTTCATGGCGATATCGCGCGGTGCGAGGCCGCGCGTGCGCGTCTCCCAGGACTCCAGACTGTCGGATGACAGAACCGCCTGGATGATTGGACAATCGGCGGTATCGAACGGCGTGGGGCCACGGATCGAATCGGGACTGAACAACGAGAATCCCGTACAGTTCACGATCACTGACGGCGGATACCGGGCCAGTGTTTCTTCAACGAATGCAGACGGTCCGGGTTCCCGCAGGCTTTGCGAAAAGACGGGGAGGGGGTTGAGACCCGCAGCCGTCAGACTATCGACCAGCATGTCAATCGGGGCCGTATCCGCAGCCTGAACGAGCGCGCGGTAGAACACAATGGCGACGACAGGTCGGTCGCCAGCCCAGAAATTGCGAATATGCTCCCTGTCGGTTACCCCGACGGCGGGCCAATAGCAGCCCGAACGCGCAAACGGTTGCGGTGGCAGGACCGGTTCGGTGAAGTCACAGAGGTTTGCGAGAAAACCGAGAAAATTGTCGGCGTTCGTGGAACCACCGTGGTTGAGGTAGGACCACAGTACGTCGTACGCGTGATCGCTGATCGAGGAGAGTTCGCGGAGTTCCGGATCCTCGCGGTCGTCTCCTGGAAGCAGCACCAGGCGGCATCCGGACCGGCGTGCAAGTTCAGTGAGTTCATCGGTGCCGTACCGCCAGTAGGACGCACCACCGAGCATCCGGGCAACGATGATCCGGGCATGTGAAGCAACTGACTCGATCCAGGTGTCAACCGAAAGGTTATGCGCCAGTTGTAGGGTGCTTGCGAGTCGCACGACAGGTCTGGAGGACTGACGCCGTTGCGCCGCATCGGCCAACAATGCAAGTTCCGTGTCGGCAGCGGAAAGAATTGCAATATCTCCCGGGCTTTGCCGAAGATCTACCGCCTCGCTGCCGTCAATGAGGAGGCCCGGCCGCGCCGCGAGCAGGTGCATCAGGGACGAATTCCGCCGAGTTCCCTGGCGATCGTATCCCGGTTCATTCCCTTCAGGCCGATGAACACGATTGTCCCGCGACGACTTTCCCCGGTCAGCCAGGGTCGATCGAAGTAGCGTACGATGCGTCCTCCCACGCCCTGAAAGACATGGCGCATGGGTGATCCCGTGACCTCCACAAATCCCTTCACCCGCAGGATTTCGTGTTGCGCAACGATATCCTTGAGCATCGACTCGAGTTGCGCCGGATCGTCGACTCTCTCGAGTTGCAGGGAGAACGAGTCGAATTCGTCATGGTCATGATCATCGTCGACACCATCGTGATGCGATGGACGCTGATCCAGATCATCCTCGGCAGCTGCACCGATTCCGAGAACGACAAGGGGATCGATCTCACCCCGTGTTGCCGAAACGACGCGTGTTGTCTGGCGTCGCGCACTGTCCAGGATTGCACGAACCTGCGCCGCTGACGTGCGATCAAGAAGATCTGACTTGTTGACGACAATCATGTCGGCACAAAGGAGCTGCTCCTCGAAAACCTCCTCAAGGGGGTTCTCGTGATCGAGTTCCGGTGTTTCCTCGCGCTGCGTCTGTACCGCGTCCGGATCATCCGCAAAGGTCCCTTCGGCAACGGCGGGTCCGTCAACAACAGCGATGACGCCATCAACCGTGACGCGGGTCCGAACCTCGGGCCATGTGAAGGCCTTGACCAGCGGCTTCGGGAGCGCAAGTCCCGACGTCTCGATGACGATATGCTCGGGCGGTTCGTCCCGGTCGACGAGACCGAGCATGGCAGGAAGAAAGTCGTCCGCAACAGTGCAACAGATGCAGCCGTTGGCGAGTTCGACGATGTCGTCGTCCTCGCAACCTTCGACACCGCAACCGCGGATGAGTTCACGGTCGATTCCGAGATCGCCGAATTCGTTGACGATGAATCCGAAACGGGTTCCGCCTGCATTGCGGATCAGGTGCTGGACCAGTGTCGTCTTTCCGGCGCCGAGAAACCCGGTGAGCACGGTGACCGGGATCTTTTCGTTCAATGTCATGAACTATCCTTCAGGGTAAGTGGAATTCCGGCAGAAACGAGGACGACACGACCGGCAATTTCGGCCACGCGTCGATTCAGGGTTCCCAGGTCATCACGGAATGTTCGGGCGAGGGCGTTATCGGGAACGATTCCGCTCCCGACCTCGTTGGAGACCAGAACAATGGGCGTGCGTATCTCGGCGAGATGACGCAGGAGAGATGTCGTGTAGTGATCAATACCGTGATCGGTCGCCATGAGATTGGCCAGCCAGATCGTCAGGCAATCAACAAGGGCAACCCGATCGCACTCCGCCATTGCAGCACGAAGGACCCGTTCGATCTCAACGGGTTCTTCAATTGTGATCCAGTCGTCACCGCGTCGTGACCGATGGCGGGCGATCCGCTCGGACATCTCGGCATCGCCAGCGACTGCTGTCGCGATGTAGACCCGTTCAAGACCGGTTTGCGTGACGAGTTGTTCGGCAAACCGGCTCTTGCCGGATCGCGTCGCGCCGAACACGAAACAGACGTGCGGGTTGCCGGGTTCTTGTAACGATGTGTCGCGCCAGCGAAATGCAGCAACGGACATCCGACCTCCCTCCGAGGCGCAGAGGATCCAGAACGGGAACAGCGAGATGTCCTGGCTGCGGGTCAACGACACTGGAGATTCCTTCCCGGTCAACGCCAGACCCGGCGCTTTCCAGTGGATTATCCATCTCCGGTCTCACCGTTACAGTTGCGGGGGCAGCATCGGCCTGAAACCAGAGGTTCTCACCGATTTCCCTCGACCTGTTCCTGTGGCGACACTATCAAATGTCGCAGTCGAACGGTAGTGTTTGTGGATGAACGACGGCCGGAATCACTGAGAGGCTTTCTTGGGTCAGACCGGACTGGTTGAGATATCGCCTCCCGAATGGGACGTGGAGATTGACCTGCTGTATGCGCGCGATGACAATTTCACTGGACGGCGCATCTACGGCCGGGAAGCCTGTTTTCTGCATGAGGATGCAGCCTTGTGTCTTGCCAGGGCAATCAAGATGGTCCGTGAACTTGGATACCGTATCCGCATCACCGATGCGTTCAGGCCTTCCGAGGCACAACAGCGTTTGTGGGATCACACCCCGGATGCAAACTACGTCGCACCGCCGTCAAGGGGATCACCGCACAGCAGGGGCATTGCACTCGATTTAACCTTGCTCGATCTTTCGGGCAAGGAACTGGACATGGGTGGACCAGTCGACGATCTGACTGTGCGCGGCCATCATGATGCTGCCGGCTTGTCGCGTGAAGAACGCACCAATCGTGTCCTGTTGCTCGGTATCATGACCGCTGCGGGTTTCGACTGGTACAACAATGAATGGTGGCATTATCAACTCTTCAATCCATCGCGTTATCCTGTTCTTTCCGATCGGGCTGCAGGTACCGGGATGATGGCGTGACGACGCCGGATAACCTGATCGCGACCGGCCTGGCACAACCGGGCTTTCGTCATAAGGACGGTGCGATCGGACCGTTGACGGGAGAGTATCCATTGAGAATCTTCGGATCCGCCACAAGCGCGCTGGCGATGTGCATCTTCCAGGCAGCATTCGTGCTGATGATCTCGTATCCGTTTGTCCTGATTTCTCCGGCATGGGCCGACGAGGAAACCGGTGCTGTTGTCCTGATGTATCACCGGTTTGGGGAAGACAGTCTGGCGTCAACCAATATTCGGCTTGAACAATTCGACGCACATCTCGAGATACTCTCGAGTAGTCGATATCAGGTGGTTCCGCTTGACGACGTCGTTGATGCAATGATCGCGGACGGAGAACTTCCTGAAAATGCCGTTGCAATAACGGTTGACGATGTATCCAGTACAATTCTGGAGCATGCATTCACGCGTCTCCAGGAGAAGGGGTTTCCGTTCACTGTTTTCGTCAACACCGATTCGGTGGGTCGAACAAACAGGTCACTGTCGTGGGATGATGTGCGCATGTTGCGCGATGCCGGAGTCCAGATTGGCGCACACAGCGATACCCATGAGCATATGGTCATGATGGATAACGGCGCAGTTCTTGACGACATGGTGCGCATGACATCGGTGTTCATCAGGGAACTCGGATCGACGCCACGGATTTTTGCCTATCCGTTCGGTGAGTACAGCGACGAACTGGTCCAGATGGTCAAGGATGCCGGTTTCATTGCAGCGTTCGGACAGCATTCCGGGGTGGTGTCGACAACCACGGACCCATTCAAGCTTCCCAGGTTTGCGCTCAACGAACGCTACGGCGAAATTGAGAGGTTCGCGTCTATTCTGGAGAGCTACCCGCTCCCCGTAACCGATCTGGTGCCTGACGACATGCTTGTCGCGGCGAACGAGGCCAATCCCCCGGCAATCGGTTTCACGATTCCCGACGAGGTGGGGGCGCTGGACCGGTTGAATTGCTTCGCCTCACATGGTGGTGACGCACGCATCGAGTTTCTCGGTCGACGGGTCGAGGTCCGGATTGATACACCGTTTCCGGTCGGGCGCAGTCGTGTCAATTGCACGATTCCGTATGATCCGGGCGGATTCCGCTGGCTGGGCATTCCGTTTCTTGTCCCTGGCTGAAAAGCCGGGCATATGCAGAGCGAACATTCCGGACGGGTACACGCCCGGCCTCCAGGTGCCGCCATACGCTTCCGTCAAACTGGCGCTACACGATGGTGGTCTGATCGTGGACAGACGTGCGCATCGTTTGACCATGAATGTTACACGAACCGTTCGGTGATTCGCGTGTGAATGATCGAATCGAAGGCGTTGCCGATCGGAATTTCGAGAGCATGCATCAACAATTCCCGTATCCGGTCTGCGTATCTGGACGCATCGAGTCGTTCGAGACCAAGCGCGACTTCGTAGAGAACAATCTTTTCGTCAGGCGCAAGTTCGAGACTTTTTTCGAAGGCGTACAGTGCCTTGTCCTTTGATGCGCCGTACATCAAACCCGCGAGGAATGAACCTGCGCCGTCCACGACTTCGGAATTCCACATCCCGAAACCGAGATGAGCCGCCGCCGACGCGGGGTCCATCTCCAGGGCTTGTTCCAGGATACGCCGTAACTTCTGCGGAATTTCGAGGTTTGCGGCCTTCATCGTGCCCATGGTCTGCGCCTGACGTCCGAGGGCACGGGACAAGGCAACACGAGCATCGACATTATCCCCGTCCTGATCAATGGCCCTTTCTGCAAGCTCGGCAGCGCGAACCAGGAAGGGCATGGCATCATCGCCTTCAACGACATGAAATCCATGAATCGTCAGACTCAGTGAGGCGATGGTGAGACTTTCGGACGTTGACAGGGACTCACCGAGTTCAGCGGCTTCCAGGAAGCGACCGTTGTCGTGGGCTTCTCGCACCTCTTCGATTGATTGTGCACGACATGGACCGATTGCGGCGATCAGGAACGCCAGCACCACGATGGGTGTCAATTGTCCTGGACTGAAACGGTGCGTTGAACTTCGTGTAGACGTCGTCATGTCGATAACCTTCCCGTCAATGGATCAAGTTTCTGACTGCACCCGTTCCAGTTGATTCGTGACCATCCTGGTTCCGCCATGCAGTACAGGAAAGGGAAATGTGAGCCTTCGTGTCCGGTGCACCGCTGTTGAGTCCAACAATCAGTCATTCTCATTTCAGGATTGTGTCTGCGTCAGTGCGTTGATCGAGGGTACCGATCTTGTCGGATCCGGGCGCAATTGGTCGCTCTGCGGGATGATTTGACAACATGGTTTCCGATTGCTCGTGTCGTGTCCATCGGGTTGACGGCCTGGCGCCCTCATGGGCAACGCATCCTCTGGTTCGAAGACGGTGTCAGGTGCTGATTGCGATGATGCCTCCACACAGCGTGTACGTCGAGACACATCTGGGCGGTGGGGCAACGATGCGTCGCAAACCTGCGGCCTTGCACAACATCGGGATTGAACTGGATGCACATGCGCTGGCGTCGTTTCGCTGCGGTTACGATGTGGCGCTTGTTCACGGTTGCGCCCAGCGGTTTCTGGAGACTTTGACGGATCGGAGCTGGTCTACGGCGACCCGCCGTATCTGTGGGTAACGCGCAAGTCGGATCGCCGTTATCTCCATGACGACACCGATACGGACCATGCGGTGATGATCGCGGGCTATCCGTCTGCTCTCCATGATGAGCGGCGGGCCGCCTGTGGCCGTGTATCCGTACAGGTGATGAAGCAAGGCCGGTGTGGTAGCCGCGTGTGTGTGGTTCAACGTTGCACCCGACACGGTGCACCGGGCGTGCTATGCCGACCGCAACGTCGCACATCGTCAGGCGATCAGGCGCAGTGCGGCAAACCGGGGCCTGGTCCCCGACAATCAACGTGAGACTCAGCGTCAATCAAGATGAGACGGTGGGGTAGCGTGCAGGCGCCACCGGGTGTCAACACCTATCCATCCTGCCGGTATTGTGCGCAGCAAATCCTTCGCGCCCTCACAATGAAACCGTTCGCAGTACGCGGTCACAAGAGGCCCCTCGAGCCAAGGCAAGGCTCCGGACAGTGGGTGAAACGGGGTCGTTAGATTCATCTTCCTGCCGGGCACGAGGCCGGCCATGTTCCTATCAATGCATCACACTTGATTCCGTTTCCTGGATGGTTTCCTTTGCGGGTTATTGGTCCAGTATTTCTTTTATTGCCTGGTATCCGGTCACGGATTGGGTCAGGATCTGACTTCCTTCCCAGAGTTTCTGTGTGCCGGGCAAGGGTTGTCGTTTTGATGGATGGAAGCCTGCCAGCCCGGCGGTCAGGATGACAAACTTTTCGATATCCATGTCCGGTCCGGGCGGTCCGCGCACTGATTTGAGTTGATAGAAGCGCGTGAGGGCGCACAACATCTCGATGTCGTGTGGTGGCACATATTCGTGCGCCGGGTCGTTGGCCCTGGTCCGCGCCAGCCAGGTGAGGTCCCACACCCGGAAGGCCGTGATGGCGTCGAATGCCAGACATTTCTTGAGGTCGTCGGCCTCGTCGAGCCGCCGGTCTTCGATGCGTGTTCCGGTCTTGAGCGCATGGAAGAAGCGTTCGATGCTCCAGCGCAGTTCGTAGAAGCGCAGGAGTTCCTTCGCGCCGTCGAGATTGGCTTCACCGACGGTGGAAAGCAGCAACCAGTTCAGGGGGGTGGTGTTCTTTTTCGGGTTATCCTCGCGTGCCGAAACCGCCAGCATGGACAGGGGGTCACCGCCGACATCGTTGGGCGCAATCAGATCAACATGGGCAGACCGCAGGGTCAACGTGACCGTGCGCGCCTTGCGCCGGTTGGGTCCGCCGCAGCCCGGCACATCGATGGTCCGTGTCCCGAGCGGTTCCAGCCCTTCGACATGACTCCACAGGTCAACCGCACCGGCAGGCGTGTCGACCCGGCGCTGCGCCGAACGGCTGGCACGCACCAGAAGTTCGCCACCGGTGTCTCTGGCGTGCGACAACAGGCTCCAGAAATCGCCCTCGCGGTCACAGACGCTGACAACCCGGGTGTGCGCACAGGCCGCAGCAAGTTCCCGCGCACGGTCAAGACCCGCCACCCAGCGGACACTGTCCTTGCCGGCGGCCCGCCGGAACGACGCATCCATGGTGAACAGGCCCAGCGGACGGCCAACGCCGTTGATCGCCATGCCGCAATGCGCGAGAACACCCGCTGTCCCCTTGCCGCCGCCACCGAGATCGTCAAGGCCGCCCGTCGCAGACAAGGTGTCGTAGTTCACGGTCGTCGTGTCCTGGATCGCCAGCACCAGACGCTCCTGTCGGCAGCGGTCAACAGTCGCCTCGTAATGCGGCTCCAGGATATGCTTCATGGTCACATTCTCGTTCGACAGCAATCGATAGGCCGCCGTCTGATCAGCCTGGCGTGGAAAGATAACCGGGATCGACGCGCCCAGTTTCTTCTGCCATGCCTTGCCCATCGCCGCAATCCGGCGCCTGACGCGGCCGTCGGGATAAGAACTGCGGGCATACTCGCGTTGCGCCCACGAACCGTCACAATACAACGGTTTGGAACGGCCGAGAACAGGCGCCTCCTCGTGGGTGAGTGCCGCCTTCCAGCCCGCCTCCAGTGGCTTCACCCAGACCGCACGCGGCACCCCGGAACGGCGACCCGATGTCCATTGCGGACAGCATTCCCAGCCCGCCGCACGGTAGCTCAGACCCGAATGGTCCGGCGCAACGAATGTGTAAAGCAGAAGGGGGCGCACGCCATAGCGCTCCTGCCAGTCCGTGGCCACGCGCACGGTTGCCGCGCGCAGTGCCGTCGAAGCCAGATGGTGCACCCGCACCGACGGCAAAATCAGAAATCGATGGTTGCACACAACCTCTTGTATGTGGGCAAGGCGGGCGGCGGCGGACCAGCCAATATAGTCATCGCGCGGCTTGAGCTGCAGGCCCGCCGCGGTGAAACACAAGCCGCCCACAATCCCGTAGCGCGATGAACGGATCCAGTAGCGCAGCAAACCACCCGGTGCGCGCCGCCAACCGCCACGATGATGGCTCTCCATCATCGAATCCCAACAACGGCGATCCGCCTCCGAAACCAGATCAACCGAGACAACACCAAGCGCCGCAAGCGTGCAGGAAAGAGACAGGTCCGGATAACCAACCGCCGCACGAACATGGGCATCACCAACCGGTAACGCGCGGGGCGGCAAGGAAACACCAAGCTCGCGCGCCAGAACCGGAAGAACATGATGCCCCGATGACAAACGCGGGCGACCCCGATAGTCAAGCCAGCCCTCGAGACTGGAGATCTCGCGCGCCAGTGATGCGCGCGAGCAATCACCACTCTTGCATGCATTGCTCAGCCACGACATCGTGTCCGCTGAAACCTGACGCAAACCAATCTGCATGATGCTGCTTCATGCAGAAACTCATGTCGGAATCAAGTGTGATTCAATGATAGGCGGGGGGGGATCGCCATCGCACATGCAAGCGCAAGGGTGCAACATTGCCACAGCGCGTCGCGAATGCGGCTGGCGGGTTGCGAGGGTTGAAAAAAGAAAGCACATGCCTACGTATCTAGACAGCGCAAGCCTGTGCGGCAGGTGTTTTGGCAATGCGTCAAGCCTGTATCAGTTGGCATAATGACAAGGAGACGAGTATCATGAAGACAGCGGCAGAGATGCGCGATCAATTGATCGAAAAGGCCGGCGCGGACGACGCGTTCCGGCAGTTACTGCTCGACGATCCGCGCGGCACGATCGAAAGCGAGTTCGATGTATCCATTCCAGTCAGCTTGTCGCTTTCGGTGCATGAACAATCGGCAGAGCACGTACACATTGTGCTCCCGCCTTCCCCCATGATCTCCGAAAGCGACCTCGCGCAAGTCAGCGGAGGCTTCTTCTCGGGGGGGGGAGGTAGTTTTACATCACGAATAAATATTTGGTAGGCATGTCCGATCATCCGGCCCGGTAATCCACCGACCAGACCCAGGCTTCCCCTGCGTTGACGAACAGGTCATCGCTCGGCTGGTTTCTAGACACGCTCCGGCCGGAGATCCCGCAGTCGCTGGTTGCGGGCTCCGGTTTGGAGCGTGTTCTCCGGTGCGCCTCCACATTGCCGCTGGCGACGGCGATTTTCCCGTTCGGGCTTGAAATCCGCCTGGGCGAGGCGGAACCGGCGGCTGACCTTGCCGTCGCCATCGTTCCCGGTTCGAGCGTATCGGCACACTTTCGCCGACGCGGGAGCGAAGCAAAGGGAAGCGACCCGCAGGCCGCGGCGCTGGCCTGGCTTCTCGCACAACTCGAAGAGCCCGGTTCCTGTCTTTCCCGTATCGTCGGCCTGCCGATTCTCGAATACGACCTGATTGAATCCGGACCGGACCGGAGACCCGGACTCTTCCTGACGGCGGCCGGCGACGCCGCCGGTAAGGCGTTCCGCAATCCAGGCGACATGCTGTCGGCGCTCGCCCGCTCGGCAGGAATGGAGGAGGACGCCGGCGAGCGCCGGACGGTCGAGCGGATCTTTTCCCTCCTTCCCGGCGAAGAGGCGCGTGTGATCCACGCCGGGACGTTTCCGGCGCGCCTGCGCCGCGGTCTGCGCCTCGTCTGCACGTTCGCGACAATGGCGGCGGCGATGCGCTTTCTGGAGCGCATCGGCTGGCCGGGCTCCCTGCCGGAGGTCGAACGGATCGCGTCCGCCTTGGAACCGCTGTCGTCCCGCCGTATGCTCGGTCTGGATGTCGGACCGGAGGGGCTCGGTTCTCCGCTCGGACTCGAATGGGTGCCGGAGAAGGACCGGATGGAGGACATGCTCGACTGGCTGGTGGCGCAGGATCTCTGCCTGCCGGCCAAGGCCGAGGGGCTGCGAAGGTTTCCCGGCAGCAAACTCTTCTCCGACATGCACGTACTCCTCAACGCCCACCGCTGCGTCAGCCATCTCAAGATCACGCTCGACGGCGCGGATCGGCGCGCAAAGGCCTATCTCGACTTGCACGCGACAGCCGATGTGGCAGCACCTTGCCGACCGGACCACCAAACAGCAGCGCGTACTTCCCCTCCACCATCCGAAGCCGGCGGCCCTTCCTAGCCCGGAGAGACCCGCCGCCGTCCTTTACAGATCGGATACCGGCGGTTTCGGCATCACCGCCACAACGGAAGCGGAGCCTTGCGTGGTATAGCCGATCAGGGGCTGCAGGCCCGGACCGGCCATGCGCACCGGCATCACCCCGGGCCCGGCGGAACAAACAAGGCGAACTGCGCGGGATTCGACCTCCCGGCATGGCGGGCGCAACCCACGCATTGCGAAGACAGGGCGTGTCGGCGCAATTCGGCCGCCTGTAACAGACTCAAGCATGGCACCTGGCCGGGACTGGTCGATGTCAGGGATGGCCTTGGGTGCCTCACAGGGCCGCCTGTGATAGGCTCGAGGGAGGCGCGCGGGCCGGCTGATGCATGCGGAGCGGCAAACATGACACCTGAAAAGCAGACGGCCATCGACTGGGTCGAAGCCAACCGCCGGACACTCTCGGACTGGCATCGCGTGATCTGGGTCTTTCACGAACCGGCGTGGCGCGAATACCGGTCGGCGGCATGGTATGTGGACTGCCTGAAGCGGGAGAGAATCGAGGTCGAGGAAGGCTCCGGCGGCATGCCTTCCGCCTTCTGCGCGCGCTGGTCGAACGGCAGCGGGCCGACCATCGGATCCTATCCCGAGTATGACGCCGTGCCCGGCAACAACCAGGACCGCGTGCCCTGGCGCAAGCTCAGGGACGGCGCCCATCATGCCGCGGCCGGCCACACCGATCCGCATTCCGCCCTCGGCATCTCCGCCCTGGCCGGGATACTGGCCGCCAAGGCGGCGATGGAGTGCCACGATATCGCCGGGAGCCTGAAGTTCATGGGCGAGCCCGCGGAGAAGGTGTGCGGCTCGAAGCCAGTCCACGCCGCCAAGGGCTACTACGACGACATGGACGCGGCGATATCGTTTCATCCCTCTTTCGGAACACTGCGCACCAACACCTGCGTGTGGGACACCCATTCCGGAAGCTACTGGAGCTGCATCTACACCTTCATCTGTGATGAGCCTGAGAGTATGAAACATAAGTCGTTGATTTATTTGTTATTTGTTATCATGCGGTTGCTTCACGCGCCACGCGCCTGACAAGAAATCGACAGGCGGCCAATTGCGTCCAGGCCAAGGCATTGTCAGTGTGGCGCTCGTAATCCTTCGACAAGCGACGGCATCGGCCCATCCAGGCAAAGGTCCGCTCCACGACCCACCGGCGGGGCAACACCGTGAAACCCTTGGTATCCTTCGGTTTTTCCACAATCTCGAGGATGTCTGGCAGGCCCTGTTCCCGGATCTCCTTGCGAAGTTTCGGTCCCGCATAGCCACCATCGGCATACAGTTTGGAGATCGTCGGCACCGTCGCCAACAGCTGTATGATAACCTCCAGGGCAGCGTCCCTGTCCTGGACGTCAGCCGGGTGAACCATCATGACAATCGGGCTGCCTAGCGCGTCCACGACAATGTGCCGCTTGCGGCCCTTGATCCTCTTGCCCGCGTCATAGCCACAGGGACCGCCACTCTCCGTGGTCTTCACCGACTGGCTGTCGATCACGGCCATGCGCGGGCTCCGCAGAGCGTCCCGATAAGCACCGCACCCGATCCCGCAAGTGCTGCAGGACCTTGTCTGCGACGCCACCCGTAGAAATAGTTCTGGACCGTCGAAAATGGTGGATATTCACCGGGAAGCGCCCGCCACTGGCAGCCCGTGCTGAGAATGTACTGAATGGCGTCGAACACCGACCGCAGATCGGTCTTGCGCGGACGACCCATCTTGCCCTGCTTGGGCAGCTGCGGTCCGATGATAGCCCATTGTGCGTCCGTGAGATTGTTTTGCCGATGGTCGTCTGATCGCTTATAACGCCTGTGAGTGGTCTCGGTCCAAGGCATGGTATCCTCCAGATTGTGGTTAAAAATCGATCTGGTTTACCACATCTTGCGAGACCACTCGACATATGGATCAAGCTCTGAGACCTGGAAAAGCGTGGGCGCACCGGGGCCGGCCACGGCCCACACGGTGGCGCGGGCGCCGGGCGCCAATGACGCCCTGTGCCTGATGTACACGACGACGAAATACACCAAGGAGGCCATGCTTGCCCATACGGGAACCTGGACGCTGAACGAGGCCCTTCTGGCCACCGGCGACGCCACCAGCGACAACCTGGCGCCCCGCTTCGCCCAGATTCAGAATTCTTGGCGCTCTCCCACACTGGCGATGCAGCAGCGGATCGCGGATGTGCTCGACAACAATGCCGAACATGTCGCCGCCATCACCCATTGTCGGCTCGACAAGCACTGGGTGACCAGGATTTCAGGTCACCAGTTCGAACAAGGAGACGGTCTCGAGAATGATATGGACCCGGCATGGCGCGGCGTCGGCCGGCGGATTGTCCAGCTCATCAAGCAGGGCCAGCCGGATCCTGTGTCTCGGCGGCAAGGTCGCGCCCGCTCCGTCAACTCCCGAAATCCGCGAGAACCAGGCCGGTGGAGGGCCGCTCTCGGTCGCAATCTCGACGATTTCAGCGGCGACGCCGGCCCCCGCGACGGAGCTGTCGATCTCGACCTGCGCCCGCATGCCCTCGCGCAGCCTCTCCGCCTTGTCGCCCGGAACGAAGATCACCACTTCCAGGGAATCGCCTCCGGCGCGTCGCAATTCCGAGACCGGCGTACCGACCTTCAGGGGTTCTCCCACGGCGACATGCATTGCCGTCACGGTACCGGCAAAAGGCGCCAGGATCTCGCCGCTGACCCGGCGCGCGGTCAACCCGGCAAGCTCGAGGCGTGCCGCGGTCACGGAACCTTCATCAGCATCGCCGGCCTGCTCCAACCGGTCGATACGCGACCGCAACCCGCTGATCCGCGCCTCCAGCTCCGGCTGATACAGCCGTGCGATGGGGGCGCCTTGCACCACCGTGTCGTTCGCACCTGCGAGCACTTCGGCGACCGTGCCCGCGGTCCCGGACAGGACGGCGTGACGTTCTCCCCCCCGCAGGATGGCTCCCTCGACCGTCACGTTTCGGTCCAGGCTTCCGAAAGCCGACCACAGGGACACGGCGATCATGGCCAGGACAATTGCGGCCAGCGCAGTCCATTCGAGGGACGAGGTCACCCGTGTTACGCCGTCAACGGATCCCGGCGGTCTATCCCGGGTACTTGTCATTCCACGCATGATCCGGCCCCGTTTCGTTGAACGGCGTGGCGGCCGTGTCATGACCCGTCAGGTCGCCAGAACCGCTGAGAGTTTGATCCATATGTCGAGTGGTCTCGCAAGATGTGGTAAACTAGATCGATCTCGATTCCCAATCTGGAGGGGACCGAGACCACTCACAGGCGTTATAAGCGATCAGACGACCATCGGCAAAACAATCTCACGGACGCACAATGGGCTATCATCGGACCGCAGCTGCCCAAGCAGGGCAAGATGGGTCGTCCGCGCAAGACCGATCTGCGGTCGGTGTTCGACGCCATTCAGTACATTCTCAGCACGGGCTGCCAGTGGCGGGCGCTTCCCGGTGAATATCCACCATTTTCGACGGTCCAGAACTATTTCTACGGGTGGCGTCGCAGACAAGGTCCTGCAGCACTTGCGGGATCGGGTGCGGTGCTTATCGGGACGCTCTGCGGAGCCCGCGCATGGCCGTGATCGACAGCCAGTCGGTGAAGACCACGGAGAGTGGCGGTCCCTGTGGCTATGACGCGGGCAAGAGGATCAAGGGCCGCAAGCGGCACATTGTCGTGGACGCGCTAGGCAGCCCGATTGTCATGATGGTTCACCCGGCTGACGTCCAGGACAGGGACGCTGCCCTGGAGGTTATCATACAGCTGTTGGCGACGGTGCCGACGATCTCCAAACTGTATGCCGATGGTGGCTATGCGGGACCGAAACTTCGCAAGGAGATCCGGGAACAGGGCCTGCCAGACATCCTCGAGATTGTGGAAAAACCGAAGGATACCAAGGGTTTCACGGTGTTGCCCCGCCGGTGGGTCGTGGAGCGGACCTTTGCCTGGATGGGCCGATGCCGTCGCTTGTCGAAGGATTACGAGCGCCACACTGACAATGCCTTGGCCTGGACGCAATTGGCCGCCTGTCGATTTCTTGTCAGGCGCGTGGCGCGTGAAGCAACCGCATGATAACAAATAACAAATAAATCAACGACTTATGTTTCATACTCTGATATCGATGTGCTGGCGGGAAGCCTGCGGCCATGCGGGCGAATCATCATATCAACAGGCATCACCCTTCGCCAAGCCTTGCGTGATGTCAGGCCGCTCGGGCCTCGGGGAAGAGTCAGCCAGCGATACCGGAACGAAAGCCGTATTGCCGACGGCGCCGGCGGCCGCCGTGCCATGCAGAGCCTTCATTCACGTGGCCCCTCGAGCGCGGCATTGTTTCGCTTGGTTGCCGCGCCGGGCTTCATCACCTAGGCTAGCTTCGAAGCAAGGTCGCCGGTCGGTCCGATAATGTTATCTCCAGGGATTTTTCGGGAACGCGCCCTCCTGAGGCAATCCAGGCCGGACCCCATGGACGACCTTGCCTGCGTGACGGCCCCCCATGAATGGATCATCCGGATCAGTTTTGCTGTTGCGCTCATCGCCGCTTTCTCCTGGTCGGCATTCGGCAGTCTGGACCGGACCCTGATCGCGGAAGGCCTGATCCTGTATCCGGGCGAGCGCTACACCGTGCAGGCCGGCGCAGTCGGCGTCGTTACGGATGTTCCGGTCGGTGTGAAGGACGGCGTTGCCAAGGGTGAACCGATCGCACATGTCCTGTCGCCTGAACTGGAGGCGCAGCTGGCCTCGCAGCTGGCCTATGTGACGGTGCTCGAACGCGAAGCCGGGACCGACGAACGCCTGGCGGCGGCGCGGCAGGAACTCGCGAGGCTGACACAACGCCGCGGGGAGGGAGCGGTCCTTGCGCCCTATGCGGGAGTGGTGTCGGCACTTCATCTTCATGTGGGGCAGGCCGTCGCCGTCGGCACGCCGCTGGCGGATCTGCGCATGGGTGAAAGCGGCAGGGTGGAGGTCGTCGCCTATCTTCCTCCTGCCGAGGCGCGAGAACTCGGCAAGGGAATGAAGGCGCAGGTCTTTGTCGGTGGTTTGACGGACGAACAGCCGCTGCCTGGCCAGGTCGTGATGGTCGCTCCCGAGCCGGCTGCGCCGCCCGCCTGGTTTACTCGCCTTCTCTCGGAAGGCGGCGGCACGCACGGACAGGGCGCCATGACCATGGTGCGCCTGAACCTGCTCCAGGAACCGGACATGCCACTGTCGGACGCCATGCCCTGCCGGGTCCGCATCATCGTGGAAACTGCAACACTGCTGGACCTCCTGGCCGACACGGAGTCGGCGCCACGGCAATGAACCTGTTCGGACGCAAATCCACTCCCGGCCGGCGCGTCAAGACACCCGTCATCCTGCAGCTCGAGGCCACGGAATGCGGCGCGGCCAGCCTCGGCATCGTCCTTGCCTATCTGGGAAAGTGGGTTCCGCTTCAGGACCTTCGCGAGGCCTGCTGCGTCGGCCGAGACGGCGCGAATGCCGCCGATATCCTCAGGGCGGCGCGCAGATACGGTCTGCAGCCTTCGGCATGGCGACGGGAAATCAATCAACTCAGGGCCATGAAGATGCCTCTCATCCTGTTCTGGGAGTTCCGGCACTTTGTCGTTCTCGAGGGCATCGGACGCGGCCGCTTTTTCATCAATGACCCGGCGGTGGGGCGCCGCACCATCGGCGAGGACGAGTTCGACCGATGCTTTACGGGCGTCACGCTGGAATTGCCCCCGGGCGAGTCCTTCGAGCCCGGCGGAGCGCATCCCGGCATCCTCAAGCAGTTCTGGCCATGGCTGAGGTCCGTGCGTCCGGCCCTCGCCTTTGCCATCCTCTGCGGCCTCCTCCTGGTAATACCGGGGCTTGCCCTGCCCATCCTGCTGGCCGTTTTCGTCGACCATGTCGTCGGCGACGCCCAAGAGGGCTGGGCCGGCCTGGTGATGGGGCTTGCGATCGCCGCCGGTGTCGCATCCTACATGCTGGCATGGCTCCAGATGCGCGCTCTGCGAAAGATCTCCCTTGTCCTGTCCGTTCAGCAGTCGGACCGCTATCTGAGCCGGCTGGTCCGGCTGCCCATCGACTTCTTTACCCGCCGCCACGCAGGCGACGTGGCCTCGCGCATGCAATTGATCGATCAGATCGCCCTGATCGGCTCGATCCAGTTGACAGGCATCGCGATCGAGCTGGTGATGAGCCTCGCATTCCTGATCCTGATACTTGTCCTCGATTCGCTGACGGGCGTCGCAGTCGGCCTTCTGGGCGTGATGTGTCTGTTGGCTATGCGATACATCACCTATCTGCGCACGGACCACAATCATGTCCTGTTGCACGAGCAGGGCATGATGTCAGGCCTCGGCATGGGCGGGCTCAGCATCATCGATTCGCTGCAGGCGACCGCCCAGGGGGGCAATTTCTTCTCGCGGTTCACCGCCTATCAGGCACGCGAACTGAATGCCCGGCAGAAATTCGTCGAACTTGGCCATGTCGTTGAATCCTTGCCGCCGGCAGCGCTCGTCCTCGGTTCCGCTCTTGTCATCGGACTTGGCGGCTGGCGGGTCATGTCGGGAGACATGACGCTCGGCGCACTGACCGCCTCGTACATCCTGGCCATGAACTTCCTGCGTCCCGTGGGACGATTCGCCCAGTTGAGCGACCTGCTGGAGACCATGTCCGCGAACCTGCGCAGGCTTGATGACGTCATGGATGCGGAGCCTGACAGGGAGTTCGGCGGGGAAGAAGCGGCGCAGACCGACAGGCTCGTGACCCTGAACCAGCGCCTGCAACTCGTGGGGCGTGTGGAGTTGCGCAACATCACATTCGGATTCCAGAAGAACCGGCCGCCACTGCTCGAGGACTTCAACCTGACGGTCGAACCGGGGCAGCGTGTGGCGATCGTGGGACCGAGCGGTTCCGGCAAGTCGACATTGTCCCTCCTGGTGGCCGGTGTCTACCAGCCCTGGTCGGGCGAGGTCCGGTTCGATGGCCATCTTCGACACGAGATCCCCCGCGAGATCCTGACCAGTTCGGTGGCCATGGTGGACCAGAACGTCGTCCTGTTCGCCGGTACCGTGAACGAGAACCTTACCTTGTGGAATCCGACGACGCCGGATTCGGCCATCGTCGCGGCAGCGCGTGACGCGGCGATCCACCACGCAATCGCATCCCGCCCGCTGGGCTATGCCTCGGCGGTGGAGGAAGGCGGACGCAATTTCAGCGGCGGGCAGCGTCAGCGTCTGGAGATCGCCCGCGCCCTGGTGAACAGCCCGTCGGTCCTGATCCTCGACGAGGCCACCAGCGCCCTGGATACCGTCAGCGAACTGGAGATCGACGACGCGATACGCCGGCGGGGCTGTACCTGTCTGATCGTCGCGCACAGGCTGAGCACGATTCGCGACAGCGACCTGATCGTGGTGCTCAACAACGGAAAGGAGGTTCAGCGCGGAACACATGACGAGCTGATGAAGGAGGAGACGGGCCTGTACCATGAACTCATCCATTCCTCCTGATCGCGCCCGCATGCCGGAACAACCCGTCGACGGCGTCGATTTTGCGGACTTTTTCGGGGAACCGATTCCCTGCGCCGGCAACCAGCCGCTGCGCCTCGATGACTCCACCACCGTGTGGATCGTGGAGAGCGGCACGGTCGATGTCTTTGCGGTCGAGTTCCAGGAAGACCGCACCGCATCGATGTACAAGCACATGATCCGGGCGCAGCGCGGGCGCCTCCTGTTCGGTCAGAGCGACGGCAACAGCGGCCTGGGGCTGCTGGCCAAGGGCTTGCCTGGTTCTGCGCTTCGCCCGATCGGGATCACGGACCTGCTGGAGCGCTTGCCCGAAGGAGCGGCAGGGCATGCCCTGGCCGGACAGGTCGACGCATGGATCCGTGAATTTGCGGAAGCGGTGGTGCGAGACATCGATCCCCGGCCGCGTGCCGATGTCCTGCTGACGGCAGGATCGACCACCTCCGCATCGGGCACGGTCTCCTCCGAGCGAGGAGTGGCGTGGATTCGTGGCGATGCCGCCGATGCCGCATACCTCGGAACGGAAGAATCGGGTCCGGGGCCATCGGCCCTGATGCCTGTCAGCCCCGGAATCTGGGCTATGCTTCCAGCACGCGTGGAGGTCGAGGCCCAAGCGACCTCGGACATGGACCCCGCCGATCTCCTGACGCTGCATGTGCCGGAGTTTCACAGGCTTGCACTCGCCGCCGAAGCCTTCAACCGCATGCTGCTTCTCGCCGACGAAGCCAACCTTCAGCGCAACAGGGGGGCATGGCGGAGAACGGACAGGGCGGCGTCCAGAAGCCGGTTGTACTCTGTCATCGACGGATTTGTTCCGGACCACGCCGATTCCGGGCCGCTTGCGGCATTGCGGATCGTCGCTGCCTATGAGGACATCGCCATCCGGGTCCCGGACAGACAAGAGGCGAAGGACAGCCTCCGCTCCGTCCTGCTGGCATCCGGTCTCAATGGCAGGCAGGTGCGTCTCAAGGAAGAAGACCGCTGGTGGTACGGAGACAGCGGGGCGATGATCGCCTGGCGCAAGGATGACGGACAGCCCGTCGCGCTTCTTCCCGGGCGGTCCGGGTGGTATCGCAGCATCGATCCGGTATCGGGCGAGGCCCGGCGGGTGACGGCAGGCACCGCGGACCAGTTCATCGACGATGCCGTCATGGTCTACCGGCCCCTGCCGACTGACCGGCCGGCCGGCGCCCGCGACCTGCTGCGCCTCGCCAGCCGCAATCAGGCAGGAGACCTCGGCCAGTTGACGCTGGCGGGAATCGCGGCCGGCGCCGTCCTGCTGTTTCCGGCAGTGGCCCTCGGCCTCCTGGCCGATATCCTGGCCCCTTCGGGAGAACCCGACCGGCTGCTCCACCTCACAGGGCTGGTGGTGGTGGCGGCCGTCCTGGCGGGTCTGCTCAACATGTTGCGCGGGACCGCGATGATGCGGCTCGAGGGACGCGCCTCCACGCGCATCGTGGCGGCTGTCTGGGACCGCCTCCTGCGGCTGCGCCCGGTGTTCTTTCGGAGTTTCACTGTCGGCGACCTCGCGACCCGGGCCATGACATTCCTGGTCATGCGCGACCAATTGTCCGCCCTGGCGTCCGGTGCCATCCTGTCCGTGCTGTTCCTGATGCCGACTTTCGCCCTGGTCTTCGTCTACAACACCGCGCTGGGGTGGCTGAGCCTGTGCCTCGGTATCGCGACGCTCGGGCTGACAGTCGCCATAGGCATGGTACAGGTCGGGTATCACCGGCGCCGCTTTGCAGCTGCACGCACGCTTGCCGGTCACCTGTTCCAGCTCATCAACGGGATCGGCAAGCTGCGGGCGAGTGGGGCCGAGGCCTCCGCCTATGCGAAATGGGCAAGACAATATCGCACGCAGAAACTGGCCGAGATCGACATCTCGAAGCTGAACGAACACCTGACCGCGCTCGCCATTTCGATTCCGGCGCTGTGGACCGCGGCCTTCATCGCCGTGGCGCTCACCCAGGACCGGGCCCAGCTGTCGGTCGGGGATTTCATGGTCATCTACTCTGCATCGATGATGTTCGTTGGCTCACTCGTCATCTTCAGCCTTTCGTTCGAGGCCATCGCCGCACTGATCCCGGCCGGCGAGCAATCGCGGGAAATCCTGGCGGCGCTGCCGGAGGGCGGAACACATGACGGAGCGGCACCGCAAATCAACGGCGAAATCGTCTTCGATCGTGTCAGCTTCCGCTATTCGGAATCCGGCCCTCTCGTCCTCGACGAAGTGACGATCCGCACCAAGCCGGGCGAGTTCATCGCTGTCGTCGGCGAGTCGGGTTCGGGAAAGAGCACGCTCATGCGCCTGGCGCTCGGTCTCGAGACGCCGTCCTCAGGAACCGTCTACTATGACGGCCACGATCTTGCGCGCATCAACGCCGATTTCCTGCGCCGCCAGATCGGCGTCGTGATGCAGGAGAACAGTCTGCTGGCAGGCACGGTGATGGACAATATCAACGGCGTGGACGAAAGCCTTACCCTTGACGACGCTTGGCGAGCCGCGCGGCAGGCCGCAATTGCCGATGACATCGCCGCCATGCCGATGGGCATGCACACCCCGATGGGCGGCAGCGGCTCGACGTTTTCCGGCGGGCAGGTGCAGCGCGTCCGCATCGCAGCGGCACTGGTGCGCAGGCCGAGCATTCTCTTTCTCGACGAAGCAACCAGCTGGCTTGACGCGAAGAGCCAGGAACTGACCATGGCCGGAATCGAGAATTCCAGTGCGACGCGCATCGTCATCGCCCATCGCATATCCACGATCCGCCAGGCGAGCCGTATCTACGTACTTCAGGCTGGAAAGGTCGTTCAGGAGGGCACCTTCGAACAGCTCAGCAAGGCCGACGGCTTGTTCCGTCGCTTCGTGGAGCGCCAATCAGCCTGAGGGTCCGGCACGCGTCATGAATGGCGCAGGGCACATGGCCTCTTCCGCTCCTGCGACAGACAGCGATTCATTCCCGTTCGAAGCGGTGCCGTATCGCATCGCGCATGCCCGGCGCCCGAACGACTCCCCCGCTGCCCGCCGCAGATCCGATCGAGGTTCGATCCGGGCCGGCGCGGCCGAACGGCAGCACCCCTGCGGATACTCTGATTTGGCGTCAGATTGCCGCCGTTCCCAAACGAGCGTCATCGAAATCGGTCAGAGCATTGTCGTCAATGATATCGAGTACACGATTGACGTAATCGGGCTCCTCAGCGTACCCACCGAGAAATCGAACGAGTGTCCGGCTGTCCATGGGAAGGCCGTCTGCACGGGCCTTCGCGCGTGATTTTCGAAACTCGCTGTAGGCGGGATGCTGGTTCAGGTTGTTTGCGTAGGCGACCACGGACCCATGTGGTTTGGAAAACGTCCTGACGACGAATGATTGTTTCGACCGTCGTTTTTTCGGGATGATGCCGGTACTCTCGTTCCAGGTGC
Source organism: Alphaproteobacteria bacterium (assembly GCA_965200745.1). GTDB lineage: Bacteria > Pseudomonadota > Alphaproteobacteria > SP197 > SP197 > SP197. The sequence goes on along the minus strand of CBDAUZ010000001.1, from coordinate 387,295 downwards.
GCTGTCCGTAGAGGGCGTTCCCTTCAACGGCAAATCTCGATGTGCCCCAGCCGGATTCGATAATAGCCTGTGCCAGGAAGATGGAGACAGGAACCGTGTCCACACGACGGATCAATTCATCGCGGTCGTCCGTTCCAAGACCGTACTCACGGGCCAGATTATCGAGCCACAGGAGATCGCGCTGATCAAGGTCTCGTCCGGCGTCAATCTGCCACAGGAGATAAACCAGTCGACGACGCTGTGCTTCGATCCGTTCGTTGACGCGGAGAATCATCGGCAACATGAACTGGATGAATATAACCTTCCTGGCCTTGAGGTTCGTAATCCGGGCCAGATCACCTGGTACGATCGGAACGATGGAACGTGGAACCGACAGGTCACCGTTGCGCACACGCTCAAGGTCATAGTTGCTGACGAGAAGTGCAACATCTTGCGTCTTGTGACTGCGCGAATTGGTCGACTCGGAATTATCGATTCTGGACGTCGGTGACGTGGCACTTGCCGAATTCGCGGCAAGGCACATCACGAGCAGGCAGGTTGCGAAAAATCGAGCGGAAGGCATGTTTCTCCCCGACACGCAGACAGGCGTGGAAAGCCTGCCGGTGAATCACACTGTGTGAGCCGATCAGATAACCGGTCGGACCTCGGTCACCTCCGGGATGTAGTGACGCAGGAGATTTTCGATGCCCATTTTCAGCGTCATTGTGGAACTGGGGCATCCTTGGCATGCACCCTGCATGGTGAGGGAAACGACACCGTCGTGATAGGAGTGGAAGACGATATCACCACCATCCTGTGCAACAGCGGGGCGAACACGCGTGTCAAGCAACTCCTTGATCTGCCGGACAACCTCTGAACTTTCATCAGTGCTTTCCTCTGGGCCTTGATCGTCGTTCAGAAGAACCGGATGACCTGCGACGAAATGCTCCATGATGACACCGAGAATAACGGGTCGCAGAAGCTGCCATTCTCCGGACTCGGATTTGGTCACGGAGATGAAGTCGGAACCGAGGAAAACTCCCTCAATTCCGGAAACATCGAACAACCGCGCCGCCAGCGGCGAGCGGGCTGCAGTATGCCGGTCCGTGAAGTTTGCAGTACCCGAAGCAACAACTGTACGCCCGGGAATGAACTTCATGGCTAACGGATTTGGCGTGTCCTCAGTCTGAATGAACACAGCTTATCTCCCTTGCTGCGCTTGAAGACCTATTGCGAACCTAGCGGCATCAATCGGCAAACGCAAGATGACACAGGCTGCAGCAAATTGTGGAAAACCGGGATTGATTTCGGCAGTGGTCTTCAGGTGATACTGATGATCTGCTCGTCAGAGAGTGTCCCGGGTATGACGACAAGCGGAATAGTCAAACGGCTTGACAGGTGTGCGGCAAGAAACGAGACAAGCCGTCCACGGCCGTCACTTGGATTTGAGCCGACGCACAAAAGATCAATGGCCGGATCGTCATCAATGGCGCCGAGTATTTCGTCACCTATGCGTCCCTCCCGCACCACAAGTTCAGGCATGACACCGGCCCAGGCGTTCACGTCGGCCGCGATATCCTGCAGTAGGTTGTTTGCCTCTTCGTAACGCTCCTCGCGCATGATCTGTTCGACACCCGACCATTGGCGAAAGTCGACCGGAGGTACGACATGCAGCAGCGCAACCCTGCCGTTGGTGTTCTTTGCCCTGCGGCAGGCATAGTGAACGGCGACCTTGCTCGGTGGCGATGCATCGACACAGACGAGAAACTTGACCTGGCCGGCAATGTGTCCGGCCGCACCGGTATCTTGTGGTGTGTCCGCCGGCGGCGGCTGATTGGTTTCAGTTGGCATTCAAGGTCCCGGTTCAAGGCCTGCGGAAGAGAAAGTTGCCAGTCAACCCTGCCATTACGGCACCGATCACCGCAAGAACTCCGTAGAGTAACGAGTTCCGGTGTGCAAAGTGAAATATCTCTGCGCTGAACCCGGCCTTTGAGACAATGATGGGCGACGACTGTGCGGCGGCAATGACACCTTCGCGCACGAGGAATGTATCGGCTGTATAGGTCCCGACGGGTATGCCTGCGGGTAGCGGGATGCTGGCTTTGAACAACTTGCCGCCGACAACCTCGACGACGGATGGCTCGACCGGAAACAGACCCTCTTCCTGGCGTATCTGTATCAGTGCTTCCCGGAACTCCTCGACATCGTCCTGATCGCGATCCTCTGGTTCGAACCGCAGACCATTGACGCCGATCTCGAGTGCATTGAAAATCTCGGTGCTGCCGATTTCCTCGAGCGGGCGCGTGGTGGCAAGTCCATAGAATCCGGGAACCGACAGGAATCGGGACGATTCCTTGTTCAGCCAGATTCCAAAAACCCGTCCCTTCTTGCGAACCGTGGTTGTCTTGCGCGGTCCGCGGACGACGACAACGACATCGCCCGTGCCTTCGATCGCACCGAATGTCAGAAGTTCGGTTCCCTGGAAGTTGGCCGAAATCTCGATAAGATGATGCGAAAGCCCGGAAACAAGCTCCTGGGCATCACTTCTGGGCGCCGCAAACACCGTAAGGGCGCAAAGCACGACGATCGCGAGGCGGTTCAATGGAACCCCGCAACGGAAAGCGTGAACAGGCTGATCGGCTCGCTGACCAGCCGCCACAACAGGGTTGCACAGACACTGAGCACGACAAGTGCGAGCAAACCACGCAGTTCATCACCCTTGAGTTCCGCACCGACGCGTGTCCCGATCTGGGCGCCGACGACAGCGCCGATTGTCAGAAGCCCGGCGAGCAGCACGTCCACGGTCTGCGTCGCGGTGGAGTGAAACAGTGTTGCTGCGGCGGTGACAAACGTGATCTGGAACAGGGAGGTGCCGATCACGACGCTGACCGGCATGCCGAGGAGGTAGATCATCGCGGGAACGAGAATGAAACCGCCGCCGACACCCATGATTGCGGCGAGGACGCCAACCGCAAACCCGAGCGCGACAGGCGGTATGGCACTGATGTAGAGCCTTGATGTCCTGAACCGCATCTTGAACGGCAACCCGTGCGCCCAGTAGTGCACGTGTGCTTTCCGGCGAACGGCCGTTCCACGATGGCGTCGAAGAATCGTTCGACCTGATTCGATCAGCATGAGTGAACCGATAGAACCGAGCATGATGACATAGGAGATCGAGATAACGAGATCGATCTGACCGACCTGTCGCAGGATACCGAACAACCAGACGCCGAATGCAGACCCGAGAACGCCGCCGATCAGCAGAACGGTTCCCATCTTGAAATCGACCTGACTGCGCCGCCAGTGCGCCATGAATCCGGAAACCGATGCCGCGACAACCTGATTCACTTCCGAACCGACCGCAACGGCCGGCGGTACGCCAATGAAGATCAGCAACGGCGTCATCAGGAATCCACCGCCGACACCGAACAGGCCCGAGAGAAAACCGACTGCTGCGCCCATGCCAAGCAGAAGGAAGATGTCGACCGACATCTCGGCAATCGGGAGGTAGATCTGGAACACGACAGGTCAGCCCCGGACAGACATCCGGATATTCGACCGGAAACCGTACGGGTACAAGGAAACCCTCAGGTGCGTCGCAGGTATTCGATCACGGCATGTCGGCTGGTAGCGGCTGTCGTGCGCACATCCACACACCGCAGACGTGCAGGTGCGTTCGGACTCGCTTTCCGAATCTGCGTGACTCATCCTGGTGGACCCGGCGGCGGCGGTGCAAGAACCTCGCGTTTGTTGACGTGGTTTGGTGAACTTACGACACCTTCCCGTTCCATCCGCTCAACAATATTGGCAGCACGATTGTAACCGATCTTCAGATGCCGCTGCACGAAACTGGTTGATGCCTTCTTTTCTGTCGTGACCAGATAGACAGCCTGATCATAGAGTCCCTGATCCTTGTCCACGGTTGGCTTGTCCAGCAGTCCGAGTGTTCCACCCTGAACATCAGTGTGTTCTTCAGTGATGTCCTCGAGGTAGTCGGGTTTGCCTTGCTGTCGCAAATTTTCCGCGACGCGCGTGACTTCCTCGTCACTGACGAACGGTCCGTGGATGCGTGTCATCTTGCGGCCGCTGTAAGCAAACAGCATGTCGCCCTTGCCCAGCAACTGTTCCGCGCCGTGCTCGTTGAAAATCGTGCGACTGTCGGTCTTCGACGCCACATGGAACGAGATTCGAGAGGGGAAGTTGGCCTTGATGGTTCCGGTGATTACGTCGACCGAGGGACGTTGCGTCGCCATGATAATGTGTATTCCGGCGGCACGCGCCATTTGCGCCAGACGCTGGACCGCCCCCTCGATTTCGCGTCCAGCAACGAGCATGAGGTCTGCCATCTCGTCAACAACCACGACGATGTAGGGCAAGGTTTCTGTTGCAATGACATCCTGTTCGTGAACGGGTTCCCCGGTTTCAGGATGGAATCCGACCTGGACCTGCCGGATGAGCGGTTTGTTGCGGGCCAGCGCCGCCCTGACCTTCTCGTTGAACACGGTGATATTGCGCGCGTTGACCTTCTGCATTGATCTGTATCGCCGCTCCATCTCCCGCACGACCCAGTTCAGGGCCTGCACGGCCTTGGCGGGTTCGGTCACGACGGGTGCGAGAAGGTGCGGAATGTCGTCATAGACGGACAGTTCAAGCATCTTGGGATCGATCAGGATCAGGCGGCATTCCTTCGGACTCAGCCGGAACAGGAGTGACAGGATCATCGCGTTAACGCCGACGGACTTGCCCGAGCCCGTCGTGCCGGCGATGAGGAGATGCGGCATGTCAACCAGATCCTCGATGACAGGCGCACCGGAAATATCCTTGCCAAGGATCACGGGCAGATGTCGATTCTTTGACGTGAATGCGGGGCTCTCCAGCAATTCACGCAGCAGCACCAGCTCCCGTTCGCGTTTGGGCAACTCGATGCCCATGAGCTTGCTGCCGGTGACGATGGCAACACGGGCTGATACGGCCGACATGCTCCGTGCAATGTCATCCGAGAGTGCGATGATCCTGTTCGCCCGGATCCCCGCGTCGGGTTCAAGGTCGAAACGCGTGACAACAGGACCGGGTCTGGCGTTGACAATTTCACCGCGAATTCCGAAGTCCGAAAGCACTGTCTGAAGTTGTTCCGCCTGTTCCTCAAGTTCCCGCTGGGAGACGCTTGTACGGCTGCTGCGTTTTGTTGCTTCAAGGAGATCGGTTGGCGGAAAGGTGTACTTTTTCTCCTGAGCCTGCCGTGTTGACGTTGCATCGGCCTTTGACCGTGCTGCAGTGCCGGTTTTCTTCGTGGCCTTTCTTTTCCTGCCGGGTGCCTTGGGAGGACTGCCCGTCATGACTCGCGGTTCGTTTTCGGTTGAACGGGATCTGCGCCTGAACTGCCCCGAACGAACCCTTTGCAGAAATGGCGGAAGGCGCAAGCTGAAACGCCTGAGTCCAAAGCGGCGAATTCGGAATCGGACCGGAACAAGCCTTCGGCGCAATGCCGGACGTTTTCTGATCATCCTTGAGACAGCGCCACCGACTCCATGAAAAACGCCGCTGAATGACATCGCGGCAGCAACGGGAAACGTCAACATGCTCATTGCAACAAGTGCGGTGACCAACCATGACAATGACAGTTCGTAGCTGTCGATCCAGACTGCCAGCATATCAAGGACGAGGATGCCACCGAGCCCGCCGGCGCCGGCAGGCATGTCCTCGACATCAGGCCACAGGTTCGCCAGGACAGGCATGAGCAGGACGAACGAGATCACAAGGCAGAAAACACGCAGCAGCGGTCTGGTCAGCTTGCGAAATCTGATCAGTGCATGCGCCCATCCGATCAGGACGAATGCCGGAAGCAAGGCGGCAAGTCCCGCCCAGGTCAGTGACACGTCCGCGACGTAGGCACCCGCAACACCGGCAACGTTCTCGGGCGTGGCCGATGTCGCGTGATTGATGGACGGATCGCCGGAACTGTATGTCGCCAACGCGACGGCGAGCCAGCAGGCGACCGCCAGGCATGCGATACCAACGAGCACCGAAACCCCATTTCGCAACCAGTCGAAAGCGGTTGTCCGGAACAGTTGTGGAGAAGTTGATGTCGCGCTTCTTACCGCCATTTCGTCACCCGGTATCAGGTCGTTGTTGTCGGGTCGTACACGGACGACCGCGTTGCTCGTTCATTCACGTGAGTGTATCCGCAATGCGTGACAGGCCTTCGCGTGTTGTTTCCTCGTCGCAGACAAGCGCAACACGTATGTACCGGTCTGCGGGGTTGGAGCCGTCCGGCATATCGGTTGCCAGGTACTTTCCCGGCAGGACCTTCACGGCGGCTTCCGACCAGAGTTTCCGTGCAGCCATCTCGCCGTTTTCCGCATCAAGCCACAGGAAGAATCCGCCCGGTGGACGAAAGAACCCCAGTCGGTTCCCGAGTATTCTCTCTGCAATGTCTATCTTGTTCCGGTAGAGCGCCCTGTTGCGTTCGACATGCGTTTCCTCGGACCACAGTTCTTCTGCTGCGTTGAAATGTAGTGCCGGACAACCTGCCGCGGCATAGCGGCGCAGGCGCAGGAACGCTTCCATGAAGACCGGATCACCAGCGGCAAACCCATGGCGAAGTCCGGGAACGCTTGAACGCTTCGACAGTGAGTGGAAACAGACCACATTCGAAAGATCGCCGTCCTCCGCACAGATCTGGAGAATGCCGGGCGGTGGCGTACGATCGTAGATCTCCGCGTAACACTCATCGGACACCAGAAGGAACCCGTATGTCCGCGCGAGATTGACCGCATGACGGAGATAGTCGCGGTCTGCGACCGCGCCCTGGGGATTCGACGGCGAACAGAGATAGAAGATAGCGGTTCGCGACAGCAGGGTCGCATCGAGGCTATCGAGATCCGGAAGAAATCCTGTTTCGGCCGTGCACGGCAGGCAGACCGGTTCCGCTCCGGCCGCAACAGCACCGCCCTTGTAGGGTTGGTAGAACGGATTGGGCATCAACGCAGCGGGGGTCGATCCGGAACGCGAGCGTGGCACCGCGGCCAACGCGATCATGAACAGGCCCTCGCGTGTCCCGTGTACCGGAATGATGCAGTCGTCCGCGTCGAGCAGACTGGTCGGCAACGCGTAGCGTCGTTGCAGCCACGCAACGATCGTACGGCGCAAGCTCGGCGTACCTTCGACGGGCGGATACTGACCGAAACCATCGAGACGTCCGTCAAGGACACGCTGCAAAACATCGGGAACACCATGACGCGGTTCACCCAGATACATGGGTAACGCGTGATCGTGTCCATTGGGCAGCGGGATGTCTTTCACCAGGGCATCGAGGCGTTTGAACGGATAATCCCGTAGCTGATCAAGCCTGTCGCTGATCATGTTTGTTCCCAAAGGTTGTCCCGAAAGACTAACATAGTGCTGTGGAATGTTTCAATTGTCACGTAATGTCGCATAATTAACGCTGCATATTCAGCTTGTACGTTAACAAGTGCCGAATTGCGGCACGGCCAGTCAGGCTGTGCGTTTGCGATGCCGGTTTGCGCGTGTGACCTGCAATTCCCGCCGCCAGACATAGAGGCCCGCCGCAACGATGATGGTGGCGCCGACCCACGTCCAGATGTCTGGAAACTCGTCCCAGAAATACCAGCCATACGCTGTTGCGCCAATCATCTCACAGTAGATGAATGGTGCCAGAAGTGATGCCGGCGCCATTGCATAGGCCCGAATCGTAAACCCGTTGCTTGTCGCCGAAAGCAATCCGATCAGGAAAAGTCCCACAAGTTGCAACGGGTGGGGATCGACCCAGTACAGGGGTAATGTCGTGATCAGGATGAAAAGACCGACAAGGGCAGCCCACAACATCATGTTACCTGTGGAGTTCCGGTACGATATGCGACGCGTCACGATGATGTATGTCGACCACGATATGACAGCAAGAACAGGCCAGATGGCCGACCAACCCATGACATCGGTACCGGGACGCACGATGACCAGTGCGCCGATCAACCCGACGAAACAGGCAATCCAGCGCCGTAACCCCGCCCGTTCCTTGAGAAACACATGTGCCATGCCCGTGATCGTCAGCGGACTGATGAACAGGATTGCAATGAGGTCCGCGAACGGCAGCGATTGCAGACCCTTGTAGAATGTGATGCCGCTGAAAAAGACGCAAAGCGAGCGCAACAGCTGCCAGAACGGGTCCCGGGTGCGAATGAACCGGAAGGTATCGGTACGACGTTCGACCAGGTGTGCAACCACGAACAGGCCGATCGACTGAAACAGCATGATCTGGAACACCGGAAGGTCCTGTACGATCCACTTGGCGACAGCGTCGGACGTGTTGATCACAAAGATGCCGATCACGGCGAACACAATCGCCAGCATGTGCGGGTGGATTCCGGACATGGGCCGGAGGCCTGAACGCCGTATCAAGATGTTGTGTCCGGTGTGTTTTCCGAGAGTGCGCGCTCAACGGCCTTGCCGAGGCGCAGCAGTCTGTTCTCATGATGCGGTTGCTGGATGAGCATCAGCCCGACGGGAAGACCTGGCGCACTCACGCCGCATGGAATGGTCATTGCACAGAGGTTCAGGACGTTCACGGGCGTTGTGTTGCGCAGGCACATGCGGTTAGCGTGCATATAGGCGTCACGGTCTCCAAGCAGCGGTTCGATGGCGGGTGGCAATATCGGGACCGTCGGCGCAATCATCGCGTCGCAGCCGGCAAGACGGTAACACACGCGCATGGAGACATCGTCCTGTTGACGCAGGATTTGAAGAATTTCGCTGCCCGGGGTGGATTGCCCGGCCTGAAATCGCGGCAACATGGGTGGAAAGATATCCGCCTCCCGCGCTTCGATCACATGTTTCCATGCCGACCACGCGTCGGTTGTGATGAGCTTCTGCGCCAGTTCAGATGTTTCGCTGAATTCGTCTGCCGGGTCGTGTCGAATGGTTGCTCCGGCAGATCGGAGCGATTCCAGAGCATTGTTGCAAGCTCTCTCGACTTCAGGATCGAGATCACGCCACAGTGAATCAGCCGTGACAAGATGGCAGTTCTCGAGATCGGCATTTGTCGTGTCCGCTACCGGCTGGCCGGAGAGAATCGACCACATGATTGCCGCATCGGTCGTGTTTCTGGTCAGCGGGCCGATGGAGTCGAGTCTTGAAGCAAGTGGCAGGACGCCGCGCATCGGCAACGCACCGAGGGTTGTCTTCAGTCCCGTCACTCCGTTCAGCGAAGCAGGTATGCGCACGGATCCACCCGTGTCGCTGCCGATGGCAACCGGTCCGAGACCGCGCGCCACCGCGACTCCGGCGCCCGATGAAGACCCGCCCGGTATGCGGTCGGTTTCGCTGTCGTGTGGATTTGCAGGTGTCCCGTAGGTCGTGTTGATGCCGAGCCCGGAAAACGCAAATTCGGTCAGGTTGGTCTTGCCCAGGAACACAGTACCGCACCGGGTTGCCCGCGCGAGAACTTCCGCGTCATGTGCAGGAATGCGGCCCTTGAGCGCACGCGCCGCCATGTTTGTCTCGACGCCTGCTACATCGACGAGGTCTTTCCAGGAGATCGGGACACCGTCGAACGGACTGAGCCTGATTCCGGCCTTCTGGCGGCTTCTGGCGGCATGGGCTTCCGACAGGGTCCGATTCCGGTCCATGCGGACAAAGATCTTGCGATCAGGATCATCCTGCGCGATTCGGTCAAGAAAGAACTCGGCGAGTTCCACCGGATCGATTGCACCTGTGGCGATCGCGTCACCCATACGGAATGCGCTTGTCGTGAGCCAGTCTGTCATCTTGCGCACCTCCGAAACGGATCTGACGCGGACGACTCTATCACGCGTGTGAATACCGGTGGTGACGGTATATGCGATCTCGTATTGAATGCGAGCATGGCGAAAGATGGTGACATGGCAATCGTTGGTGGCGGTCTCAACGGCCAGACCTGTGCGTTGGCACTGGCTGCTGCCGGTTTCCACGTACACCTGATTGATCGCGTCGGCTCGGCGGAGGTTCTGAAACCGGGCTTCGACGGCAGGGTGACCTCGATCGCCTGGGGGTCCGCGTTGGCACTTGACGGATTGGGTGTCTGGGACCGGATCGTCGAACATGCCCAGCCAATTCTGGACATACGGGTCACCGATCGTGACTCACGCATGTTCCTGCACTTCGATCATCGCGAAACAGGTGATCATCCCATGGGATGGATTGTCGAGAATCGACACGTGCGTTGCGCGCTGGATGAAGGCGTCGGACATTCCGGACGGATTGTCCGAATCGATAGCGAGGTGACGAGACACCAACAGGACGAGGGCAGTATTGATCTGCATCTGTCGGACGGCAGGATAATCAACACCAGCCTTGTGATCGCATGTGACGGCGTGGATTCAGCGATGCGCAAGCAAGCCGAAATCGGCGCCTGGCGCCATGTATACAATCAGACTGCGATCGTCTGCAGCGTCCGTCATGAGAGACCGCACCGCGGTGTCGCTCACGAACGATTCCTTGCCTCCGGTCCGTTCGCAATCCTGCCATTGCCGGGCCACATCTCGTCCATCGTATGGACTGAGCGGGATGTCATTGCAGAACGGATTCTGCAACTCGAGAGGGACGAACTCGCGGTCGAGTTGCAACGGCGATTTGGCGGATTTCTTGGTGGGCTCTCAATGACCGGTCCGGTCTGGCGCTATCCCTTGCGCGCGGTCATGGCGCATGAGATGTTCACCGGGCGACTGGTCCTCGCAGGCGATGCCGCCCACGCAATTCATCCCGTGGCCGGTCAGGGGTTCAATCTTGGAATCAGGGATTGCATCACGCTTGCAGAGGTTCTCGGGGATGGAAGAAAAATCGGACTCGATCCTGGCGACCGTACACTTCTCGATGACTGGGCCAGGAAACGTCGCGTTGATGTACAATCGCTGTTCGCCGTCACCCACGGGCTGAACCGCCTGTTCTCCAACAGGGATCCGGCGCTCGCAATATTGCGCCGGACAGGGCTTGAACTCGTCAATCGGACGCCGCCCCTGAAGCGTTTTTTCATGCGCGATGCCATGGGGATGACCGGTTCGCTGCCGAGGCTGGTGCGCAATTCGCTGCTTCTCGGGAAGCAGCCGGACGGGTTATCTGCGCGTCAAATCCCTGGGCAGGGTGTAAAGGACTGCCAGTCCGGTTATCAGAAAGACCAGAATGACGGCCATACCGATACGCTGACTGCCCGTGATCGTGGTGACAATGCCGACGAACAACGGTCCGGCAAAACTGGTGATCTTGCCTGACAGGGCGAAGAAACCGAACATCTCACCTTCCATGTCGCGCGGCGTCAGATGAGCCATCAAGGATCTGCTGGCTGATTGGACAGGGCCCACGAAAATGCCCATCAACATGCCGAAGATCCAAAACCACATGACTGATTGAACGAACAGGATTATCGCGGAAAGAGCCGTCAGGAAGGCCAGCGAAATTGTCAGCGTCCTGAGAGCGCCAATCCGGTCGTCGAGCCACGCGAACCCGGCAGCGCCGAGACATGCGGTACAGTTCAATGCAATGGCGAACATTATGACGGACTGTTCGTCCATACCGAATGCAGTTGCGGCGAAAACACCGCCGAGCGCAAAGAGCGTATTCAATCCATCGATGTAGAGAATCCGCGCAATCAGGTATCGAACGATGATTCGGTGATGACGCAGTTCGCGCAAGGTTGTCCGCAAACGAACGAGGCCCTGTGAGATGGAAACACCGAGCGAACTGGACTTGGCCGGCCGATCGGGCGTGTATGCGAACATCGGCCATCCGAAGACGATCAGCCACAAGGCAACGATGGGACCGAGAATCCGGATGTGTTCGCTGGTCGATGTGTCCAGGCCAAAGGGCTTGGTTTCCGGCAGAACAAACACGAAGAGTGCCAGGACGAGACAAGCGATTCCTCCAGCATAGCCCAACCCCCAGGCCCAGCCGGATATTCTTCCGGTATAGTCCTTGCCGGCGACATCCGGCAGCATGGCATTGTAAAAAACCAGCGATGTCTCAAAACCGATGTTGACGAGCACGACGAGCAGCAGTGTGCCGACAATCCATGCAGGAGAGGGTTCGCAAAACCAGAGAAGAGCCGTGCATGTAACGGCCAACGCGGTAAAGGCGGCAATCCACGGTTTGCGTCGACCGGCCGCGTCGGCGATGGCCCCTGTAACGGGTGCAAGAAAGGCAATAACGAGTGCAGAAACTGCAATGCCCCAACTCCATAGCGCAAAGCCTTCAGCTTCATTGCCGACAACACCGCGTGTGAAGTACGGAGCAAATATGAACGTGATGACGACTGTTGATGTTGGTGAGTTCGCCCAGTCGAAGAGGCACCAGGAAAGAATCCCGCGGCGTCTACCTGGCTTCGTCATGGGGAATTCGGTCATCACACGTCCCTGTGCGGTTCATGCAGGGTAGACGACGCCGTGCACCGCTCCCCATACGGTTACCCTGGAAACGCGATACTATCTGAAAGCACATTCGGGCCGTAGCCCCTGCGCAGGTAATGCTGGTCGGAAAATGAACGTTGTGCGAGTCAGTCGACGACGGAAACGTCCCGGATTTCCGGCAGACACGCATAGTCCCCGGGTGGCGCAAGACAGGTCCGCTCCAAGACTGCACCTGATCTGCACCCTTGAACAACTCGTTCAACCTTCGCTCTGGTGCGTGTCACACATCATGATGAGATGACATCAATCCTGTTGTGCCGCTCGCTTCTACCGGTTTCGGAAAGACGACAGCATGGCGTTTCATCGCAGGATTCAAAAATGCGATACGGTGCGATGCGTATCTTTCGGCAAGAATGTGACGGGCTGGTACACACGAACGACCGGTCAACCTGACGTTCCGACACCAGACCTTGTTTCCCAACATGACGTTCCCGGTGAATGTCGCCACGGGAATACCAATATTGCGACGAAGTGAAGTCGTAACACGGTGCATCGTGCGAGCGATGCTGCTGTTCGCGAATGTGAAACTGGTGCGGGATTTGCATCGGAAAGTTTGAAGACGCATTCACGAAATCGCATCGTCTGGGTTTGCGCAAACACCGCGACGCCTGATTTGTCAGGTACGGCGATCCTGTCATGTGGCAGTAAGGCGTGCGTTGCTGCCAGTTTGTCGGATAGCGTGACATCGACTGGCAATCCATGGTGCATCGGTTCGAGATGGAAAGGTCCCGAGTCCTGGGAATCGGTTGATCGAACCTCACTATGTCCTATATTGTGAACACTAAATCGTATTTTGAAAATAATATAAGACAATTCATGAAAACAGCTGCAATCCCTGCGCTCCCCAGAGCCGCCAAACAGGCCCTCTCCAAGCTGGGGGAGGACATCGTGGTTGCTCGCAAGAAACGCCGCATCTCGACGGTTTCAATGGCTGAACGTGCATTCATCAGCCGTGGCACACTCTACAAGGTCGAACGCGGTGATCCATCGGTTTCAATTGGTATCTATGCGACTGTCTTGGCAATTCTGGGGCTTGCCGAACGTCTTGCTCAGGTCGCTGACAGGCGCGACGACGAACTCGGATTGGACATCGAGGAGGAACGACTGCCCAGGAGAGTACGGCCACGCCGTCGTGTCCGATCACCATCATGACCGACTCGATCGAGGTCTTTGTCGAACACGATGGACAAGCATGTTTCGTCGGCCAGTTTCATTACATCGCCAGGCGTCACGGTCAAAGTTCTGTTTTCGAATACGCTGACGAATGGCTTGACCGATCCGATGCGTTTGCCCTGGACCCGGCGAACCTGCCGTTGGAAAACCATCAATTTTACACCTCCGCCAGCAAGTCAGCGTTGCCAGGAGCGTTACGCGACACCGCACCAGACCGTTGGGGCCAACAACTGATACGGCGCGCATTTCGTAAAGCTGGTGAACAGCGTGTCCTGTCCGAGGTCGACTATCTTCTCGCTATCAACGATCAGACCAGAATAGGTGCGCTCCGGTATCGACGGAAAGGCGAAGAGGCGTTCGACCACAATATCGGCCGCTATCGCGTTCCTCCCCTGATACGACTGCCGGCGCTCATCAATGCGGCCGATGCGGTGCTGTCAGATACGGAAACGGCCGAAGATCTCAGAATTCTGCTGAACGAGGGCTCACCGCTTGGTGGCGCACGCCCGAAATCCGCGGTCATCGATCAATCGGGTCATCTGGCAATTGCCAAGTTTCCCAGGAACGATGACGATCGCAGCATCCCGCATGGTGAAGTGTTGGCGATGACTCTCGCCGCTGAAGCCGGAATTGATGTTGCCCCGGCAACATTGCTGGATGTGGCGGGTCGGCCGGTATCCCTGATAACCCGTTTTGATCGTGATAAGGACGGAAGGATTCCGTTTGTTTCCGCCATGACCATTCTGGGGCTCAACGATGGTGATGAAGCGACATACACGGATATCGCCGAAGTAATCAGGATGTATTCGAGTGAACCCACATTGGACCTGCACGAATTGTGGAGGCGGATTGTCTTCAACGTGATGGTCGGCAATCTCGACGACCATCTCCGCAACCACGGCTTCCTTTACGAACGGGAAAACAAGTGGCGCCTTTCGCCAGCCTATGATCTGAACCCGGTTCCTGAGTCCGAAAAGGCCCGGGAACTGACGACGTGGATATCTGACGAAGGTTCGGATGCCGACCTTGATCTTGCCCGCAAGGTCGCGCCTTGTTTTGCGTTGGATGCCGTTCGGGCCAATGCAATCATCGATGAAGTCGCGACTGCACTGGAGCGATGGCGTGACATTGCGCGAGTCCTCGGGATGAGCGCAACAGACGTCGCTCTCTATGCCACAGCAATCCGAACCAAGGCATAGTCAGAACGACCCGGTGGTCCGAACAGTGTCATGTGCAACGGTCTCGGATCTCGCGTTTCAACAGCGACAGGCGTGTCAGTCTGCAGTGCAGTTTCCTGATGGTGTACGACCCGCGGGTTCTCACAATCAGTCACGCGATAACGGCATTCGTCATTCACGAAGTTGTCGTGCGTTCTTTCAACGGGCAGATTCTGTTGCGCAAGGGATCGGTCGAATTTGTTGTCATTCATCGCCCGTTTCATCCTCATTGTCGCGCTATACGCATGCACGATCCGGAGAGGCGCCTTTTACAGAACCGTGCGCGAGCAGTTCCTAGAGCGACGATGGTGACGTCGCGAGCATCGAAGACCTCAACAACATCTTGAAGGCTTGGTTCGAGGGAACATACCATCGTCGTCCGCACTGCATCTTCAATGGCATAACGCCGCATGACGAATGGGCAGAATGCCGCGAACGCCTGTGTTCCGTCGATCCCCGCAGCTATCTCGACGACATGTTCCTCTTCAAAGCTGAAAGACGCGTCAACACGGATCGCGCCGTCAGCCTCGACAACCGCCACGATGCCGGCGACATCTGCCTCGTCGGAGACAATTTCTCCCTGCGCCTTGATCCCGAAGTCCCGCCGTTGCGCCCCCTGCACGAGGTCTACAACGGTGCAGAAAGCACATCGGCATCCATGTCAAAATCAGTGTCGAGCGTGGCTTGTCAGTTTCAACCAGAATAGCTGAACATTTTTGTACGTTCCCCGCGCCGGCTGCTCGATGCCGAGAGCGTTTTGAAAAAGGGTTACACGCCAGCAAGAGGCAGTCGACGACGCTCCAAGTGATCGGATCAGCTGTTCTCGTGATTCAGCCAATCGTCACGATCGACGGAATAGACAACCTGATCACCCTGATACGCGGTGATGTTTCCCTCATGAACAAGGCCCAGACGCGTCATGAGTCTGCGCGATGCATGATTGTCAGGACTCGTTATTGCGACAATACGCCGTGTACCGAAACGCTCGATCAGGTGTGTGACAATTCGGCGGGTTCCTTCGGTCGCGAAGCCCTTCCCGCCGTAGTCCGGTCCGATGGCCCAGCCGATTTCTGCCTTGCTCCCAAGATCAATCATTGAGCCTGCGTCGTTGACAACTCCCGTGTAGCCGATGAACACCAGCATATTATTGAGACGGATGTACATTCCCCACATTCCGGCACCAACGTTCTCGAAATTCCAGATTGAACGATCGAGATAGAAGCGTGCGAGGTCTCGGGCATCATTGGATCTGCCTGGAATGTCCATCAAATCCCACATGTGTTCGCGATTGGCGAACATGTTCTCGAGATCCTTCAGGTTGCGCGGATTCAGAGGTTCGAGAGTGAGGTGGTTTGTTGTCAGCGTGTTCATGGGACGATCACGCACTGTCCGGTCTGTTCAAATTCTTCTGGTTTCTGGCGTTGTTGAAGCATCGTCCCGTGGGGTTTGGTGGAAAACCATCCCGACATGCTCTGTTGTTTGGGGTTGAACATCGAATGTCAGGTGACTCTGAATCCAGACAACGGGCAACTTCCGGCACACTCACGATGGACTGGCAAGCCAGGTTATCCGACCGCGAATGCCGACGAGGATTTCGAAGAACGATTCATACTGGCAGCAATGTTGCGGGCGGCGCGGATTCCGGAAAGATAGGCGCCGTCACAGGATCCCTGGCCGCCGATCATCGTGGCCTCACCGGCAAAATACAGGCGGTCGTCAACCGCCTGCGCGAGGTTCTTGCGCTGATGCGCCTGTCCGGGGCGAGCGCAGGCCCACGATCCCCGTGTCCACGGCTCTGTACTCCAGGCTGTTGTTATGGAGCGGGTGACGTGCTTGCGTATGCTGTTGCCAAACACTTCAGCCACCCGGTCCACGGCAAAATCATGGCACGCCCGAGGACCCTGCCTTTCGAGCCATATGCCGTGACGACCACCGACAAAAACAGCGGCAACGTTGAGACCCATTGTGCTTGCATCGATCTTTGCCATGTCGCCGTCATGATTCCAGATTGTGTAATGACCACGGCCTTCCGGACCAAAAACGTCCGTATCGAATGCCACACCCATCTTGTTCTCGGTGCCCATGGGCAGGCCGTGGATGGCGTTCTGTTTCCAATTGGGCAATGGTGGCGAAAAGCTGATCTCGCCGGACCCGAGGATGCCTGTCGAGACGGTGCTCAGAACACGGGCCGCCCGTACCGTTCCCTTCGGTGTATCAACGAGAACAACAGGACCTGACCAGTCGATGCGTTCGGCACGTGCGTTGAGCGTGACCGGGACATCAGCACCCCATGCGGCAATCAGGTTTCCATAACCACGCCGCACGGGAAATCCGAGTTCACCACGGGCACTGGCAAAATCAGCGGCTGATACCGCGTCGGCATCCAGCCCCCATGCCGTCGCAATGTTCTCCAGAAAGGGTGGGGCATAGTCGCTCTCAAGGTCGATCACTTCGCTGATTGCCGCATCCTGTTCGCACCCCGCTGCGGCTGCAATCTGGTTGTGACAGTCGACGAAGTAGCGGCGACAGGCAGTCCATTCATGCGGGTCCAGAATTGTTCCGTTGCATACGAACCGATGATTTTCCGGCTTGTAGGCATCGGCAGCGAATCTGCCCAGTTCTATTCCGAGAGCGTCTCCAATACCGGCAAACGGGTTGGCTTCTCCGCCAACGAGCCATGCGCAGCCAAGGTCGAACCAGACGTTCGGCGCGATCTCTTCCGAGTACGCGCGGCCACCGATTCGATGAGACGCCTCAATCAGGTCAAAGGTAATACCGAGCCGTTTCAGTTCCTTCGCGGCTGACAGTCCGGCCGCACCTGCGCCAATGACAAGAACATCCCGTTCCTTCGTCATACATATCCTTTCGAACCCGATCAGCCTCTCCCGGGTTGTGCACCTTCAACCGTACCCAAATTAGCCAAGGAACTGAATATGACCCTGCCAGCCCCCAGGAAAACGGTCCCGGATTCCGCAAGTCAGCACGCCCCCTACGAACCGGTTCCCCAGATCAACGGTCCTTTGAAAGCCCTGGGCAAACTCTCGATTGAACCGTTCCAGAAACACGATTCCCGCACCTGTTCTTCCATGATGCATGCCTGGCACCCGCAGGCAGCCCCCAGGCATCCCGGGCAGGTCTTGAAGTACAGGCTGATAAGCGATCAGTACGGGCGTCTGGGCGGATTGTCCTGTCGTGCCGCCAGCGGGCACGAGCAGGTCCGCCCTGAGTTCATTGGCTGATCACCGCGGGCGCGGGTCAGGAACCTGCCCCTGGTGGTCAACAACGGCCGGTTTCTGATTCTGCCCCAGGTCAAGTTCCATGGCCTGGCCTCACAGGCCCTGACCCTGGCCACCGCCCGCCTGGTGGCGGACTGGCGACAGGCTTATGGGCTCGCCACCGTGCTGGCCTATACTCACGTGGCGAAAGTGCACAGTGGCCAGTGGCTGGCAGTGGAAGGGAGAGACGACCGGACGGCGTGATGCCAGGCGTGAACCGAAGCAGGTGTTCGTGTTACCCTTGCAGGCGAGATGGCAAGAGCGCCTGCAGGCGTGTCCAAGGGAGGCTTATCGGGCACAGGAGGCCCATGCCTTGTCGGATTATTCTTGGATACAACACGGGGCCTCGACCTATCCGGATAGGCGGCTGGCTGCACGTCTGTTACGCATGAGGAGAGACTGGGCGGATGCACACGCTGATGAGACTTCGCGTATCCTGGATCAGTCAGCCAAACGCAAGGGAGCTGATCGACTGATAAAATACGAGAATATCAGTCTGGATGAGGTCCCTGAATCACACCGGTATTCGACCGTGCTGCGCTGTGCACAACAGCCTGTGGTGTTGGCGGTGCAGGATTCGTTGGTGGTGCAGGATCCCTCGACTATGAACCCTGACGTCATGAAGTACGCGAGTTGGGTCACGGTTCATGGGATCGTTGCTCATTGCAGTGTTGCCTTTACCGGGGATGGCAGTCGGGTGCTTGGGGTGATGGATATAGACGGTCAGTTCTTCAGCCGCGCCAGGGAAGATGATCAGGTCAGGGAGTCGATTCGCTGGGTTAAGGGACTGGAGTTGGCCGGGCAGTTGTCGGTGGCCTGTGCGTTGAACAGGCCATTGATCGCTGAGGGTGACAAGTTGCCGGCGACTCGCGTGGTCTCGGTGTGTGATCCGGAGGGCGATATCCGGGAGCTGTTTGAACGCCAGCATGCGTTGGCGGATCAGGTGGGTTTGCTGGTAGGCAATCATGGTTCCCGCCATCACACGGTGGTGCTGGATGACGGCGCAGTGGTGGCCCTGCCGGCGCATCTTGAGTCGCTTGACCCGGTGGTAAAGAAGGAGGTCGTCATTGGCGCACAGGGCGGCAAACGGGCCCGTGAGGAGAGAACGGCGACAGTCTCCTTGCGTATTGCCAAAGTCCAACTGCGGGCGTCACAAAACCGCAAGGCAGGGACTGGAAGCCCCAGCTTGCCGGTGATCGCCGTGTCGGTGAAGGAGGATCAGCCGCCTGGAGGCATCAAGTCGCCATTGAACTGGTTATTGATCTGCACGGAAGGTGAGGCTGATGCTGACAATGCCGCGCGAATCTGCAGGTGGTATGAAACGCGCTGGAGGATCAAGGAATACTTCAGAGTATTGAAACGTGGCTACAAGATAGAGGAAGACCTGTACACAGGAGCTGGGGTGAGATCGGAGCGCATGGCGCTCCATTCGGTCGTAGCCTGGCGTGTTTTTGGTCTGCAAAGGTGCGTCAAGTTAGAGCCAGACAGGTTGGCAACGGAAGTCGTTGAACCTGAAGAAAGCGAGATTTGCCAAATTTTACTGAATGATAAATATCCAGATGTACCGGTTCGGGCACCACCTGATCTGACAACTACGAGATTATGTCATTCGTGTCGCAAGACTGGCGGGATTCCGCCCAACAAAAAGAAAACCGGTTCCCGGATTCAAATTATTATGGTTAGGAACATCCTGGTTATTGATATCGATACAGGCAATTAATGCATACAAAATATCACAGGGAAACCGGAAAGATCGGGCTGGATAAGACGGTGTCATGCGTGGGGTCGTGATAGAATAATAACCATCCGGATCAGCAGCCACGATATGATCGATGGGCTTGTATTCCCAGTGAATACCAGTGGCGTTGGTCGCAGTTGCATCGGCAATGACTTGGGTTTCATGGTGTGGTGCGGCGTATCGTAGATTCTCCATGATCCGGCCGATGCACGCATTAACCCTGTCCATCGGCTTATCGGTGAAATCAATATGGATTTCGCCAGCGGTTGGTTTATCGCGGCCGTGGCGCACTTGTTGAATGAAAGTGTTTAGCGCCGATATATTACCGTAACTATTTGTATGATTGTGATTTTTGTGTTCATGACAAAAAACAACCGAGGAATAGGGTAAGTTCCCAATAATACCCAGAAAAGATAATTTCTGTGCGCATCTTCCTTTTGTTGATGCTGTGCCTGTTCTGTGTTGCGAGCGGGTTTTCGCTGTTTTTCGCAATTGAATCCGGTTGGCGATGGTTTGCCAGTGTTCCCTTCTGGCTCTTGGCCTTGGGTGTATTTCGTCCTGCAGTACGTTTTCGCTCTACACGGGTTACGCTGTGGCTGATTCCAGTCTCCCTGCTTTCTTTTGCTCTCGCACGTTTCAGTGCCGAATTGATCAGTGAGGGCTCCAGCTTCTGGGCCTTTGTTGTTTGGTTTATTGCAATCGTTATTGGGGGTGTCTCGATTGCTCCTGAACATGACGAGACGCAGAAGTCCCTTCGAAGTGACCGCAAACCCAGGGATGCTCGAAAGTTGCACGTGTGGAACGACCTTCTAGATCGTGAGGATGTGCTTATCGTCGATACTGAAACCACAGGGCTGGATGCAAAGGCAGAGGTTATCGAGATTGCGGCAGTGGATACCTGCGGCAAGATTCGTATACATGCGCTTACTCTCCCTGCAGGACCAGTTCCGCGAGAGGCTTGACGTATTCATGGGATGACAAAGCAATGGCTGCGGAAACAGGAGGCTAGAGACTGGTCAACCGTTTGGAATGAAGTGAAGCCAGTGCTGAAGGGTGCAAACATCTGTCTTGCATGGAATGCGAATTTTGATAAGCGCGTGATTCAGCAGTCGTGCCGACGCTATGGACTACCTGAGGATGTTGGTCGTTGGCAGGATATGGTCAACGACTATCGTACCATTCGTTCCGAAAGTCCGGCGAAAGGACGCCATACCCTGGAAGCCGTCGTACGCCGCGAAGGTGTGCACATTGAGCAGGCAAGCCATCGTGCTGTCGGCGATTGTCTCCGAGTTCTTGGCGTAATGCGAGCAGTTGCCACTGAGATGGAACAGGTGCGTTGAAAGAGTTATCCGGCCCGAATGCGGCCATGGAGAAATCAGAAACTATTGAGATCTCAGTTTGCGAAATGCTGAACCATTAACCATTGGTTCGCCAAATCGATTTAAGAGTATGAATCATAAGACGTTGTTTTATTTGTTAATTTTTTCGCGCGGTTGCTTCACGCACCTGACAGGAAATCGACAGGCGACCAATTGCGCCCAGGCCAAGGCATTGTCAGTGTGGCGCTCGTAATCCTTCGACAAGCGACGGCATCGGCCCATCCAGGCAAAGGTCCGCTCCACGACCCACCGGCGGGCAACACCGTGAAGCCCTTGGTATCGTTCGGCTTTTCCACAATCTCGAGGGGTGAACCATCATGACAATCGGGCTGCCTTGCGCGTCCACGGCAATGTGCCGCTTGCGGCCCTTGATCATCTTGCCCGCGTCATAGCCCGCCGCTCTCCGTGGTCTTCACCGACTGGCTGTCGATCATGGCCGTGCTCGGCTCCGCAGAGCGAGCACCGCGCCAGTTTTCGCAAGCACTGCAGGACCTTGCCTGCGACGCCACCCGTAGAAATAGTTCTGGACCGTTGAAAATGGCGGATATTCACCGGGACGCGCCCGCCACTGGCAGCCCGTGCTGAGGATGTGCCAGACGGCACCGACCGCAGATCGGTCTTGCGCGGACGCTCCATCTTGCCTTGCTTGGGCAGCAGCGATTCGTTGTCTGATGCCCGGCATGAGAGTCGGGGTAGTGATAGGGTTGCAATCCGTGGCACTGCGCCTGTACCGGAGTATGAGGCTTTCTCGAAAATGACGACGGACAAGGGTCTCAAAGCCACACGCGCCGATGCCAATCGATGCTACGAGGGGCTGGATTGATGAACCTGGGCGATCATCAACTGCACGGTCGCAAGCGACACGCGGATATCAGGCGTGAACGCATACGTGCAGTGCAGGAGAAACGTCGTGGCATCGGGGCCATTTCGTAGGTTTTTTGGCGCACTGACCACGTCGGGACATGCAGTGATGAGCAATGGTTGAGAAACCGGACAGACAGTCGGACAGGACTCCGTCACACTTGCGTGGACTATCGGAAATAGCAGACGACTATGACGCACTTCTCGTGGATCTCTGGGGCTGCCTCCATGATGGAATCACCGGAATTCCTTCGGCGGTTGCGTGTCTGCGCAGATTCCGAAAACAAGGTGGTCGGGTCGTATTGCTGTCAAACGCGCCCCGCCTGCGTGACGCTGTGGAATGGCAACTGAATTCGTTCGGTGTTCCTGCTGACGCATGGGATTCGATCATGACTGCGGGAATGGCGGTGCGCTACGAGATAGAGCAGGCTCGCAGTCCGTGGTACATGGCGTTGGGACGCACATACTACGTCATCGGCGCCAAACGCGATTGTGGACTTCTCGACGGTCTCGACAAGGTGCGGGTTGCGTCCGTCTCGGACGCCGATTTCGTACTCTGTTGCGGAATTCGCAACAAGGACGAGACGATCGCCGACTTCCGGGGTGAACTTGAACGGGCGCTCGAGTTGAATCTTCCTATGGTTTCATCCAACCCTGATCGATATGTCTTGCGTGGCAATCAAAGAAACCTGTGCGCGGGCAGCATTGCCGAGAGGTATGTGTCAATGGGCGGCAACGTAAAGCAGGAAGGCAAACCGTATCCGGTCGTCTATGATCGGTGTCGTGAAAGCCTTGCAAACATACCAGACAATCGCATTCTGGCCCTCGGTGACGGGATTGAAACCGATATCAGCGGTGCACATGCACAAGGACTGGACTCTGTCTGGATCACGGGAGGCTTGCCGGCCTATTCCTGGGGTATGCCACCAGATGTTCCCCCACCTGGGTCGTTGGTGCAGGAGTGCTGCGAGGCGCACGGTGTTCAACCACGCGGCTTCATGCCGCTCCTTGCATGGTAGTATCGGCGATGTATGACGCAGATGTGCAAATTGGATATAGCGCCTGTCCCCACGACTGTCCGTCGACCTGTGCACTTGAGGTCGAGGTTATCGGACCCGACCGCATCGGTCGCGTAAGGGGGTCGAAGGAGAACAGTTACACAGCAGGCGTCGTATGCGCCAAGGTCGCGCGGTACGCTGAACGCCTGCATCATCCGGACAGATTGACCAGACCGCTTCGACGGACCGGGCCCAAGGGATCCGGGCAATTTTCGCCGATCTCCTGGGACGAGGCGCTGGACGAGGTCGCGTTCCGTTTCGACGACGCTGAATCCCGGTATGGTACAGAAGCTGTCTGGCCCTACTACTACGCGGGAACAATGGGTTTCGTGATGCGCGACAGCATCAATGCCTTGCGTAATGTCAAGCGATACAGCGGTCAGCACAACACGATCTGCTCGACGCTTTCACAAGCCGGTTTTATTGCCGCCACGGGAATGCTGATGGGCCCCGACCCCCGCGAGATGCAGCGTTCGGACGTTGTCGTCATCTGGGGGACCAATCCGGTGAACACGCAAGTCAATGTCATGACACACGTGATGCGTGCGCGACGGCAACGAAAGGCGAAGATTGTCGTCGTTGACACGTACCTGACCGGAACGGCGCAGCAGGCAGACATGTTCCTGTGCGTCAAACCGGGAACAGATGCGGCGCTTGCCTGTGGTGTCATGCATGTCCTGTTCCGCGACGGAATGGCGGACGAGGACTGGATGCAGCGCTATACGGACGATCCGGACGGGTTGGCAGATCATCTCAAGAGTCGGACGCCTGAATGGGCCGAGTCGATCTGCGGTGTTCCTGCTACGCAGATCGAGGAGTTCGCCCGTCTGATTGGACAGAATCCACGCACATATTTCCGTCTTGGCTACGGGTTTACGCGTTCCCGCAATGGATCCGTCTCGATGCACGCGGTCGCCTGCATCCCGTCGGTAACGGGCGCATGGCGCCATGAAGGAGGAGGAGCGTTTCATAACAACGGTGGAATCTTTCACTGGAATCGCGGTGTGATCGAGGCCCTGGATCAGAGAGATTCTTCCGTTCGCGTGATGGACATGTCGAGAATCGGGCCTGTGCTGACAGGTGACCGGCGCGACCTTGGCGACGGTCCGCCCGTTACAGCAATACTGATCCAGAATACCAATCCGGTTTCCGTCGCTCCGGAACTTCGGCTTGTACACGAGGGGTTTGCACGCGATGACCTGTTCGTGTGCGTTCATGAGCAATTCATGACGGAAACGGCAGAGATGGCGGACATCGTGCTGCCGGCGACGATGTTTCTGGAACATGATGATATCTACCAGGGCGGCGGTCATCAGCACATCATGTGGGGCCCCAAACTTGTCGAGGCACCGGGTGAGTGCCGCAACAACCTTGAAGTGATCAATAGCCTCGCCCACAGGCTTGGCATTGGTGACATGCATCCGGGATTCTCGCTCTCGGCTCGCGATCTCGCGGCGCAATTTCTGGAGAGTTCGGGTTGGGGCATGATCGATGATCTTGAACGAGAACGTTGGCGCGATGTACAACCGGACTTCGAAACCTCCCATTACCTCAACGGATTTGCCCATTCGGATCGCCGTTTTCATTTTCGAGCGGACTGGTCGCACCGGCAGAACAGGTTCGGTCCACCCGGAACCCCCGACACCATGCCGGATTTGCCGGACTATTGGGACGTGATCGATCGTGAAGATTCACGCAAGCCATTCCGCCTTGTAACAGCGCCCGCCCGCAGTTTTCTCAACTCGAGTTTCAACGAAACGGCGTCGTCCCTGAAAAGGGAGGGTCAGCCAAGGGTCATGATTCATCCCGAAGATGCTGCTGAACTAGGCATTCGCGACGGTGCGAGGGTGCGTATCGGAAACGAGAAGGGCAGTCTGGTGCTGGATGCCGAGTTGGGTGGTGGTCAATGCAGAAAGACGGTGATCGTCGAGAGTATCTGGCCCAATTCGGCTTTCGAGGAAGGAATCGGTATCAATCTTCTTGTTTCTGCAGAACCGGGTGCGCCAATCGGTGGCGGCGTCTTTCACGACACGGCGGTCTGGCTGAAAGCAGCCTGAGATCAGGTTCGAGAAGACATTTCAGGTTGTGAGGAGGCGCCGGTTGCCTTGAGGCCATCGCCGCCTCTGTCTTGATGTTGGCACACGATGTGATGGTCGTGACCTGTCAAGATCAATCTTGATAACCGCAGAGACCTTCGGTGACGACGTCTTTTGCAGACAGATCTGTTTGCGCGGATTTGTCGCACAATCCCTTTTCGCTACGTGGGAGAAGGGTAACGTCGTTTTCCTGTTCAGTGCATGGACCTGTGCATCCGACTCACACGACCACGACGCACCAGCGACTGTGATCAATCTATTTCCAGGCAAAGACCGGCTGTTCCAGGTGTGTGACGCGCGTATCGCTACCTGACAGGCAAACTTCGCGAAACTGGTAGATTACCGCGGCGGTCGGTGCATGAATCTTGCTACCCGCCAATGGCATTCGGATGACCGGCCGTGAACTCTCCGGGATCTCGACAAATTCCGGTGACCCTGCACGAAACAGCGATGTGAACGGAATGCGGAAGATCAGGGCGACTTCGTCGGGGTTTGGCTGAAGCGTCACCTTTCGACCAGCCCAGATCACGACCGGTGTGATGAGGTAACCGGATCGCGTGGGATAGTCATCGAGACGGCCGAGCACCGCGCTGTCGGGCAGCGAAAGATCAACCTCTTCACGCAATTCACGCAATGCAGCTTCTTCGGGACTTTCGCCCGAATCAATTCGTCCTCCCGGCAGGGCAAACTGGCCCGCATGCCGGTGCATGCGCGAAGCGCGCCGCGTCAGGATGAACGCACCCTTGCCGTTCCTGTCGGCAATGATCGTCATGGTGACAGCTGCGTGCTTCAATCCTGTTGGGGGCTGGGCGATGACATCGAACGCTGCAAGATTCTGCGTCACCATCTGCCGCAATGTGTCATCGACAGGGAAACGCCGGTTCATCGATCTGACCCGTGTCGAATTGGCAGGGTTCGGGAGTACAGAACCATCGTGTCGTTCTCTCGCGGCAGCATGTTGCCCGCATTGTATTGCGAAGAGCGTTCAA
The DNA here is from genome assembly GCA_965200745.1 of Alphaproteobacteria bacterium. Classification (GTDB taxonomy): domain Bacteria; phylum Pseudomonadota; class Alphaproteobacteria; order SP197; family SP197; genus SP197. The sequence continues at coordinate 361,081 of CBDAUZ010000001.1, read as the reverse complement.
TTCGGAACGACGAATAGTCGCGACGGACGCGTCGTTGTGCCAACTGCCGGGATAGTTGTCTCACAATGTTGATATGCCCGGGTTCCGGCGGCATGGTGAAGGCACTGCATTGATCATTGCGGTCGGGGCATCGATGTTCATGCATGTCAATGGCATCTGGCAGTACACAACGGAAATGGAGCAATGGAGTATCGAACTTTCGGCAACTCGGGCCTGCAGGTCACCCTGGCGGGAATGGGATGCAATACCCTTGGATGGCATGTTGATGCTGAACAGGGCAAAAAGGTTGTTCACGCGGCGCTTGACAACGGCATTGCGCTTTTCGACACGGCAGACATGTACGATGACGGGACGTCGGAGACAATACTGGGCAATGCACTCGGTCCGCGTCGGAAAGATGTCACGATCGTCACAAAGTTCGGTCTCAAATTGGCAAGCGACCAACGAGACATTCCACGCGGGTCCCGCAACTACATCATCCGGTCATGTGAAGGCAGTCTGAAACGGCTCGGTACGGATTACATCGATCTGTACCTGCATCACGCACCCGACCCGTTGACCCCGGTCGCCGAAACACTCGACGCACTCGACAGGCTGATTGATCAGGGAAAGATCCGTTACTACGGATGCTCGAACTACAGCGGTTGGCAGATTGCTGATGCTGCATGGCGGGCCGGCAAGCTTGGAATCCCGGGATTTGTTGCGGCCCAGAACGAATGGAGCCTGTTTTCCCGTGCTGTCGAAACGGAGGTCGTTCCGGCGGCCCATCACTTCGGTTTCGGCTTCATGCCATATTTTCCGCTGGCGATGGGCCTGTTGTCGGGAAAGTACAGGCGTGGCGCGGCGATACCAGGAAACACACGCCTTTCAGGCGACGATCCACGCTACGCGACACTCCTGTCACCCGCGAATTTCGAACGCGTCGAGCGTCTGCGCGCCTATGCCTCGGAGCATGGCCATTCGCTGCTTGAACTTGCCGTCGGCTGGCTGGCAAGTCATGAAGTCGTCACGACCGTGATATGTGGTGCGACACGTGCGGACCAGGTTCGCGACAATGCAGGTGCGGTCACGGCATGGCGAATGTCCGACTCACAGGTCGCCGAGATCGCTGCGCTTGCAGCGTGAGCGTGTCACGCGAACACAAGGGAGAACAGGATGTTCGAGAAGATCTGGAAGTGGCCGGTTGACATTGTTCACCACCAGGCAGGGAGCGCGGGTCCCCTTGCGTTTGTTGGCGGAGTAGGTGACTTCGACGCCAACGGAAAGATCCGCCACCCGGATAACATGCACGACCAGATTGCCGGTACGGTCGAGAACATTGCAAGCGCACTTGCACTGGAGTTCTGTACGCTCGCCGACATTGTTCGTCTGAAGGTATTCTATTCATCCGGAACGAGTGACTGGGACATTATCGCATCACTCGCCAGTCATCTTCCGACAGACCCGCTCCCTGTCATCAGCACCGTACCGGAACCGCTGCAGCCCTTTGCAGGCCAGTGCATTCAGATTCAGGTGATTGCGCAGCGTAACTGGCGCCGCCTTTCTGATATCAGGACAGTTCCACTCGCCGTACCCGGTTCATGGGCGTCCAGCCTCGATGGTCGCCAGGTCACGGCCGGACTACGGGCCGGTGAGTTCATTGCCGTGGCGAACCGTGCCGCAGTGGACGACGGCGGTGATCTGATATCCGAAGAGCCTGTCGAACAGAGCCATGCTGTCATGGAGATGCATGAAAGAACCCTGGCAGCCCTGGGCGCGTCGCTTCAGGACAGCGTGAAGATGGAGGGGTATTACTTCGGTGCTACACTCGACGAATGGGCGCCATTGGCGCAGGCAAGGGCAAGCCATTTTCGGGAACCGGCACCGCCGGCCACAGTCGTTCCCTGTCATCGGCTCTATCCGGAAGGCGCACGCACGAAGATCGAGGTCATGGCCATGCGGGCCCTGTGGAACGGGTTCGACAAGTACATAGGACGCGAGGACTACTGGCCCGAGCGGGTCTGGGACTGGCCCATTCCAATGCCCTATCGTCAGGCGATCCGGTTGCGCAACATGATCTGGCTCGGCGGCCAGGTGCCACACACGCCGTTCACGAATGTCGGTGTGCGAATCATGCCGGGAGACCTTGCGGCGCAGACCCGGTTCACGATGACTTATGTGGAAGACCTGCTGCGCGGATTCCAGCGACGTCCTGCTGATCTCAAACTCATGGTCTGTTACTTCACAAGCAACGGACAGGCCGATACCGACCGGTTTCTCGATACGGTTGCCGCGTGTGTTGGCGGGGCACTGCCACCCATGACGCTTGTCCCCAAACCGATGATGCATTCGCCCGAGAACACAGTGGAAATCTGGGGTGTTGCACAGGGTTGAATCGGGGCGGAAACGGATGTCCATGCGCCTTGACACTTGTTTCTGCCGTTTCAACCATGCATCCTGTTTCCGGTGTTGCTTGACGGAGGTTTGATTGCTCGGCGTACGAAGGCTCCTGTTTTCTGCTGCCCGATACGTGGCGACAAACCCGCGTGTGCGTGCGCACGCACGAGAGGTGTATGAAAAGAAAGCGCGTCCGGTCATTCAAAGGAAAGCCGCACAGATGAAACAGGCCGCTGCAGAACGCCCGGCTGGCGAACACCCGGCGAAGTCTGTCGGTCGCTTGTTCAGAAAAGTGCTCGACGGCTGAATCAGGCGCGACGTCAACCAACTGATACCTGATCATGACCGGACGGGAAGCGGCCATCGCATCCTGGCGCTCACCTTTCGCCGTCATTGCGGCGGGATGTGCAATCGCCGTCGTCGGGTTCGGGGTGCGGTCAATATTCGGCCTGTTTCAGGAACCGATCGTCGACGCGCACGGCTGGACCCGCGAGACGTTCTCCATTGCGCTTGCAGTCCAGAATCTGATCTGGGGACTTGGCGTTCCGGTTGCCGGCATGATCGCCGATCGTTTCGGGCCGTCCAGGGTCATCGTGTTCGGTGCCATCGTCTATGCGGTGGGTACCTGCGCGATGTCGGTTGTCGAGAGCGGTTCGCTGTTCGTTATCGTGGCCGGAATTCTTGTTGGGCTGGGAATTGCGTTCACTGCATTTTCCCTGGCTCTGGCTTCGATGGCACGCGTCGTCTCCAGGAATCGGCGTTCGATGGTTCTCGGCCTGGGAACTGCTGCAGGCTCGTTCGGTCAGGTTGTTTTCTCCCCGAACACCCAGTTCGCCATCAATGCATTCGGATGGGATGGTGCACTGCTTGTACTCGCAGCGGCCGTGCTCGTGCTGATTCCGCTGGCGTTCGTTCTGCCGCCGCCTGGATCGGCTGTTGACGAGGTCTTCACCGATCAGAGCATGTCGGATGCCTTGCGCGAAGCCGGTCGCCATTCCGGTTTCGTCCTTCTGACATCGGGATTTTTCGTGTGCGGTTTTCAGATTGCATTCATCACGGTGCACTTTCCCGCCTATGTGACCGGACTCGGACTTTCATCGGACACAGCAGCATGGTCGATCGCCATCGTCGGTGCATTCAACATTGTCGGGTGTCTGCTTGCCGGCGTCGCAGGACAACGATGGAAGAAGAAGTACTCCCTCTCGACGATCTATTTTTTCCGTGCGATCCTGATCACGCTTCTCATGCTCGCGCCCAAGACCGAGCTCACCATCTATCTGTTTGCTGCATCCATGGGCCTGATTTGGCTCTCGACCGTTCCGCTTACGTCGGGCATCGTTGCGCAGGTGTTTGGGACCAGATACATGGCGACACTGTTTGGTATTGTATTTTTCAGCCACCAGGCCGGCAGCTTTCTCGGTGTCTGGCTGGGCGGCTGGTGGCATGACTCAACCGGCAGCTATGACATGATCTGGTGGGGAAGCGCTGTTCTGGGATTGATTGCAGCAATCCTGCACATGCCGATCGATGAGCGCCCGCTTGTACGCACGGCCGTGTGACGCGGATAGATGGAAAGCATCCGCTGTCATTCACCTGCGTGTGAACGCGGAATGACATTGTGATATGTCGTTGTCAGCAACCGGAGCCTTGAAGAAATGCGAACGGAATCACCGCGTGAAATCCGGTTATCGGACTATGAGCCGTTGCCCTATCGGATTGACAGGATCTCGCTGCATGTCGAACTAGACCCGCACAAGACACGTGTCACCGCTGACCTTGCGGTTTCACGCGATTGCGGTGATGACGCGGGCCCTGTTCCGCTTCGTCTCGACGGAGACGATCTGCCCCTGGAATACATTGCGATCAACGGGATTGCGGCAGACCCGTCAGCCTACACGCACGATGAGTCTTCGCTGATCATCCATGCGCCGCCGTCGGACTTCCAGCTGACAACACGTACGACGATTTCGCCAACGGACAATACGGCGCTTGAAGGGCTTTACATCTCGTCGGGATTCTATTGCACACAATGCGAGGCCGAGGGTTTCAGGCGCATCACATTTCACTGCGACCGGCCGGATGTACTTTCCGTCTACACGGTGACAGTGGATGCAGATCGCGAAACCTGCCCGGTCCTGCTGTCGAACGGTGATCTGGTCGAGGAACGCGATCTTGGTGACGGTCGTCATCGTGCAGTCTGGCATGATCCGTTTGCCAAGCCGTCGTATCTCTTTGCACTTGTTGCAGGTGACCTCGGTTGTATCGAGGACCGGTTCACCACGGTGTCCGGACGCGATGTTCTGCTCAGGATCTGGAGCGAGCATGGCAACCAGGAGAAGTGTACGTACGCGATGGACGCCCTGAAGCGGTCCATGCGCTGGGACGAGGAACGCTACGGTCTCGAATACGATCTCGACAGCTTCAATATTGTCGCCGTATCAGATTTCAACATGGGTGCGATGGAGAACAAGAGTCTCAATGTTTTCAATTCGCAACTGGTCCTTGCGAGTCCGGAGACCGCAACAGACTCCGATTACGAAGCCATCGAGGCGGTGGTTGCGCATGAATACTTCCATAACTGGACGGGCAACAGGGTTACCTGCCGCGACTGGTTCCAATTGTCGCTCAAGGAGGGTCTGACGGTCTACCGCGATCAGGAATTCAGCTCGGACGTGCGCAGTCGACCGGTCAAGCGAATCGACGATGTCCGGCGTTTGCGAGCCCATCAGTTTCCTGAAGATTCCAGCCCGATGTCGCATCCCGTGAGACCTGCGGCGTACATCGAGATCAACAATCTCTATACGCCGACCGTGTACGAGAAGGGTGCCGAGGTTATCCGGATGATGGAACGGATCCTTGGCCGGGAGGGATTCCGCAAGGGCCTGGATCTCTATATTGCGCGGCACGATGGCAGCGCGGTTACGTGCGATGATTTCATTGCTGCCATGTCCGACGCGACCGGTGTCAACCTCGACCACTTCAGACTGTGGTACAGCCAGTCGGGAACACCGGTCATTTCGGCGCAGGGCACGTATGTACCCGAGGAATCCGTTTACCGGCTGACACTGTGTCAGAAGACAGAACCGACCCAGGGGCAGGACGAGAAGCTTCCGCTTCACATTCCGTTCGAGGTGGGACTGGTCGGACCCAACGGAAACGACATGGAGGTCACACTCGACGGGCGAACCGCATCGAGCCATGTGCTCAATCTGATCCGATCCGAACAGACATTCGAATTCCGGAACGTCGGCGCAAATCCGGTCGCGTCCCTCAACCGGCAGTTCAGTGCACCTGTTCGCATCCGTTCAAATCTCAACGAAACCGAACGTGCGTTTCTGATGGCACATGACAACGACCCGTTTGTCAGGTGGGAGTCGGGTCAGCAGTTTGGAACATCCGTACTTCTTGACATGGTCGCGTGCGTTCAGCAGGGAAACGAACCGAAAGTCGATGAAGCGTATATCGAGGCAATCGGTGAGACACTGGCAGACAGTTCCCTTGATCTGATGTTCAAGGCGCGGGCACTGGCCATGCCAAGTGAATCCTGGCTGGCGGACCAGATGTCGACGGTTGACCCCGATGCCATCCGGACGGCTCTCTGCAGCGCACGGCGGACGATTGGCAGCAGGTATCGCGAGCGATGGTTCGAAACATACCGTTCCATGGAGTCCGGTGAACACTACAGACCGGATGCGGAACAGGCGGGCAAACGAGCGTTGCGGGGGGCGTCTCTCTACTGGTTCACCGGTGTGGACGATCAACGGGCGATCGACCTGTTGCGCGGGCAATTTGACAATGCGTCGAACATGACGGATCGGCTTCAGGCCCTTCTGCTTCTTTGTTCGATCGATACACCTGTTCAACAACAGTGCCTTGATGTGTTCCACGACAGGTTTCGTGATGATGACCTGGTGATCGGCAAGTGGCTGGCAGCACAGGCCATGTCGCCGCTTCCCGGCACACTGGATCGGGTCGACAGACTGCGTTCTCACGAATCCTACAAACCGTCGAGTCCCAACATGGTCTATGCACTGATCGGTGCATTCGCGTCACACAATCCTGTGAATTTCCACAGAAGAGACGGCGCGGGATACCGCTTCCTGGCAGACAGGCTGATCGAGATTGACAGCAGTAATCCGCAAGTTGCAGCACGGCTTGTAGATCCGCTCATTCGCTGGGATCGTTTCGACTCGCAGAGGCGCGAACTCATGAAGTCGGAGTTGCGTCGCATCCGTGAAAGACCCAACCTGTCGCCGGACTTGTACGAGAAAGTGAAGCGATCGATATCCTGACACGGAGGCTGGTATGTCGATATTCGAGGCTTCCGGTGCACGGGTCTACTACGAGCAGACCGGAGAAGGACCTGACGTCGTCTGGCTGCCGGGCGGTGATCAACGCGGCAGCGAAATGAGATGGCAAGTCGGGGGATTTCCCGACTTTCGAAATACCACGATGGATCCGCGCGGAGTCGGGGAGACTGAGCACCTCGAGGGTCCGCCGTGGTCAATACTCGACATGGCCAGAGATTGCGCGGAGCTTATCGACGCTGTTTGCGCGCCGCCGGTCGTGCTCGCGGGACTTTCGATGGGATCGCTGATTGTCCAGGAAGTCGCGATCAACTGGCCGCATCTCGTGCGTGTTGCGATTCCAATGGGCACCTTCGCTGTCTCGGAGGGGTTTTCTCTCGAGTGGATGACGGCGGAAATTCGCTACAGGCGCATGCATGGCGACCTCCCGCCGGACTTTGCCATGACACACTACGCAGCCTTCATGCATACGCCCGAAGTTCTTGACAGTCCGGAACTCTGGAGTTCGCTGCGTGCGGTGACCTCTGCAGCCTATGAACACAGGGACGGCGCCATGCTTGATGCGCAGTGGCAGGCGTGCTGCGACTTCGATACGCGTGACCGGCTGCCCGAATGTCCGGTACCGATCCATGTCATCGGGTTCGGACTTGATATGCAGGCGCCGCCGGGTCTTGGCCGGAAGTGCGCCAGCCTGGCCGCCAATGGTCATTATCACCATCTTGATGGACTGGCGCATCTGTCGTTGTGTGGACACAAGCACGATGTCGTCAACGGGAAGATCCGCGAAATCATTACGGCATATCTTCCTCTGACATCATCGGGTTCGTAACCGTTTTCAGCCCGTCTGCCGGAACACTGCCAAACCGGGTATGCGTGAACGCCGGCTGTCGCGGTACTCAATACTGTCGAGGAATGTAGCGCGAGTACCAGGCCATGACTGCCATACCGACTCCCGCGGAAACGAATACAGCGGGCAGCGCAAACACACTGAGAAGAACCGTGAAAATTCCGGGCGCCGTGATTTGCGATATGTCCCTGTAGGTAATGAAAACACTTGTCATTTCCGAACGCTCATACGGGTGAACCGCACGCAGAAACAGCATGTTTCCTGCACCGTCGATTGAACTGGTGACAAATGATGCAATCAACATCATCGCAACCGCCACCCATGGCATGCCAAGTGTCATGCCAATGGCGAGGGAGGAAACTGCGGAAAGCGCGTACCCGCAGATTAGAAGCCGGCGGATTCCGAATCGTTGTCCAAGCCGACCCCACAGCGGGCACAGAAGTACGGCGGACACACCCGCAGAGACAATGATTCCGGCCATGGTCTCGCTGATACCCGCCTCGACACAGAATATCGGAATGTAGATGAAGTACATGGCCCACCAGCCTGATCGTCCAAGGGCAAGCAGCCACGCGAGTGTCAGGCGGGGTTGGTGGAAGAAACGCAGCAGAAAACGGAACGGGTTTGGCGGCGCATGCGTCGGCGCGGTGAACGCCTCACTCTCCGAGAGTCGCAGGTAGAGGAAGATGACGTAAGTCAGGAGTGTCAACGCAAACATGGTTCCGTAGGTCGCTTCCGGACCCAACGCGTTCAGCAGAATGACGCCGGCAACCGGGCCAATCATGTAACCGACACCCAGAAACAGTATCCTGACCGGTTCGAACCGCCCGAATTCCCTGCGGGGAATCTTGTCCATCAGATACAGGTTGAGTGTGATCTCGAGCGCAATGAAGCCTATGAGAAACAGGCACATACCGCTGGAAAACACCCATGCATTGTCGTTGGCCAGCAATATGGCCGACACACCGACCACTGCTGATCCCAGCATCATCACACGTCGCCGGTTCAACCGGTGAACAAGGACCGGAATGAGGAGCGTCGCCATCAACGCAACAAACGATGTTGCAAAGTAGAAAAGGCTGACGCCCTGTGCGGAACCGAAATGGTCGAGGGCTGTCAGCGGCAGGACAGCAAGCGGCAGAGACCGGGACAGTCCCTGAAGACCATAAATCACGGCGAAGGGCATGGCATTGTGGAGTTCGGAGACCCCGAGCCACGCCTGCACATGAAAACCGCGCACGTTTCAGTTACCGGTTCAGGTCAGCGAGAAGTGTATTATTGTCCGGCCACGGCAAATCAAGGTATGCATTGTTTGCATGGCCGCATTGAGTGAATGGCGAAGCTGAACTGGATGTTCCGATCTTCACGTCTTTCGACTGCGCGTGCCGTCAGCCCTGCCGGATGGTACTGAATTGACAGAAAATATCACCGCGACCGATCAGTGATGTCGATGTGTACCACGATCGTGTGCCGTTTCGCGAAAACGCAATGGACAGGTTCTGCGAGATATCCACCCATGCGTTATCTGGAACGCCCCGACGAGACAATGGTGCGCGATCATTCCGTATGGTGGGGCGTCGATGGCATGCAGCTTGTGGATATCAACGGTGAATTACACATCTGGATCTGGCTGTTGGACGACGTGAGTCCTGCGATCCGTCCAGTGTTCCTCGGTATCCCGTGTTCAAGACCGCCGGTGATGACGATCATCCGGGGCGAAGCCTGCGCCGTCCGGGGTTTACAACATCGTACCGGAATACAATGAACGGCAGAATACGCTCGTGTTGCCACCCGGATCGGTCCCATTGTCGTTTTTTCCGCTGGAGAGGATGTTCTCGCGGGTTCTGGTCGCCGGATACGCTGTTGAAGAAACATGCCTCGTCATCGACGACGTCATCACCTGGACTGAAGGGTCAAGGCGGCGGGCCTATCGTTGACATTCTTGGTCAAGCCCGGGCGATTCAATCACACACACGACATCATTCGCCGGGATTCTCTCCAGAAATCCCGGGTACCTCTCGCGTGGAGCACAAGCTTCTGAATGTTGGAATTGGTGTTCACGCGGATCCTGTTGAACACTTTCTCAATGAACAGAACATCGCCCTTCGTCGCGCGGAATTTGTACGCGTGGCCGGTATCTGCAGGGTGGAGGCGATGCTGGATTGATCAGCTCGCATGACCACACCTGAGGTCTGCAACACCTGAAAGAACCGGTTCCGGATATTCCGGAAAATTGTGGTCAGGCGACCTCTTGCGGCGACATGCGATCCGGATCGATGCCATAGTCGCGCCTCGCTGCTTCCCTGGTAACCAGTCCGGCTTGAATGTCCCGTGCGACGTCATGAGGATTGCGTTCCTCGGGTGGTCCGTAACCGCCGCCGCCAGGTGTTTCCATCCAGATGCGATCATCCGGCGGAATCTCCTGCTCGCCCTTGCCATTGAGGGGTTTGCCTGACTGCAGACGGATGATGCCGTTGGCGCCGTTTTTTCCTCCCTGGCGTCCGCGCGGCGGAAAGTCGACCCTGTCAAGGGCTGCAGCGAGTTGCATTGGTGCTTCCTCGCTTGTGCCAATCTCGATGATCTGGCCGTGTCCGCCGCGGTACTTTCCAGGTCCACCGGAATCGGGACGCAACTCCCTGCGCCAGACAATCAGCGGCGCCACGGATTCTGTCATCTCGACCTGACTTCCCATGACGCCGGAAGGATAGGCGGTCGCATTCAACCCGTCACTGACCGGTCGTGCACCCATGCCGCCGTTGTGTACGACTTCAAGCGCAAATCGCGTCTGGTTTGATGCGTGATGATGCCCGAAACCGCCACGCAGCGAGAGGTCCCACAGGATCGACGTCCCTTCCGATGGTACCCGTCCCGGATAGGCCTTGTGCAGGCACCCGAAAACCGCGTCGGGGAGCAATTGTCCCACGATATGACGCATGACAACCGGCGCCGGCTTGATGGCGTTCATGATTGTTCCGGCAGGTGCCGTCACTTCGAACGGCTCAAGTGCGCCGGCATTGTTGGGAATGTCGGGCGCAATGATGCATTTCAGACCGAAGACCGCATTGGCTTGTGAATAGGTTAACGGGCAGTTGATACCGTAACGCGAGTGTCCTGAACTTCCGCTGAAATCAACAACGACCCGCGATTTCTCGATCCGCGTACTGGCCGCAATAAGAATGGGAAAGTCGTAACCGTCAACCATCATTTCGTTGTACCAGCAACCCTGCGGCCACGCGTTGAGCCGTCTGATCGTCGCGCGACGAGAGGTTGAAATGATATGTTCTGCAAGCGTGTCGAGAGACGTGATTTCAAACTCGTGCATCATGTCTGCGAGACGCATGGCCCCGGTTTCCGTGCACGCGATCAGTGCATAGAGATCGCCTTCATTCTGAACCGGAACACGGCTGTTCGCGAGTAAGAGCGTGATCAGCGTATCGTTCAGTTCGCCACGATCGACCAATCTGATCGGAGGAATGTAGAACCCCTCCTCGAACACATCGGCTGCGTCCGGTCCGAAACTGTTGCCACCTATGTCGGCAAGATGGGTTGTGCACGCGTTGAAACCGACCAGATCGCCGTCCAGAAAACAGGGTTTCGCGAGAACGAAATCGTTCAGGTGCCCGGCGCCCATCCAGGGATCGTTCATCAGATAGACGTCGCCTTCGGCCATTGTGTCGATCGGGAAGTGCCGAATGAAATGTTTGACAGAAGCGGCCATCGTATTGATGTGGCCGGGTGTTCCCGTGACAGCTTGTGCGAGCATTCGGCCCTGCAGATCAAAGACACCCGCAGAGATATCGCCGCATTCCCGAACGATCGGGCTGAATGCCGCCCGGATCAACGTCTGGCCCTGTTCTTCAACAACAGCGATCAACCTGTCCCACATGACCTGAAGATCAATGCGTTCGATTGGGTTCACCATAAACGTCAGTCTTCCTTGCGTTCGAGTACGATGTTGCTCAGTGCATCAATGTAACCGTCGAAATCGGCCGTGACGACAGTTGTGGTTTGTGCTTCGATGACAAGGCATGGACCTGCAAACGTAGCGCCAGGCGCCATGCGGGTGCGCTCATGGACCGGGACGGTAATCTGGCCTTGCCTCGCATCGACGATACTGCGCGATCCATGCGGTCGGGACTGGTGTGCCTCGACCTTCAATGCTCCGTCGAATGGTTGAATTTCGTGTGGTGCGGACACGACCAGTTTCCAGCTCAATACCTCCGCGCCCATACCCGGTATCTTGCGATTGAACTGCCGGGTGTATTCGGTTTCATACGCCCGTAACAGTGTGTCGCGCTCGGACTTGTCCAGTTTGCCGTTGCTGACCGGTATCTCTATTTCGTGGCCTTGCCCGACATATCGCATGAAGCAACTTCGGTGAACTGCGGGCTTGGCATCCGGCGCGCCCGATCTGACAACCGCGCGTGCCTGCTGTTCGAGGTCCTCGAACAGACCCGTGATCCTCTCGCTGTCGAAATCTTCCAGCGTCATATAGAGGCTTTGCACGATTTCGTAGGCTGTCGGCGCCAACAGGAATCCGATTGCGGAACCGACTCCGGGGTCTTCCGGAATGATGATGCGCGAGATGCCTGATTTGGCAGCGACACGGCATGCATGGACAGGTCCTGCACCACCGAATGCAATCATGGTGCGCTGACGCAGATCCATACCACGTTCAACCGCATGAACCTTTGCGGCGTTCGCCATTGTCTCATCGACCACCTCCGAGATGGCTCTGGCGCCGTCGATAACACGCAATTCCGCAGGATTTGCTACACCTTTTCGGATACTTGCAGTCGCGGCAAACGTGCTGAGTTCAATCTGATTGGTGGCAAAACCCGAATCGTCGAGCCGGCCAAGCAGCAGGTCGGCATCGGTAACTGTCGCATCAGTCCCGCCGCGCTGGTAGCAGCTCGGTCCCGGTTCTGACCCAGCACTTTCGGGGCCGACAGTGATCTGTCCCAGATCGTTGACACGGGCGATCGAACCACCGCCGGCACCGATCTCGATCATGTCGATCACGGGAAGCCTGATCGTCATACCGCTGCCACGCATGAATCGGGCGGCGCGCGCTATTTCGAACGTTCGCGACGTTTGCGGGGTCGCATCGTCGATGAGACAGATCTTTGCTGTCGTACCGCCCATGTCGTAGGAAACGACCCGTTGTTCGCCGCGTCGTGCAGCGGCGGACGATGCAAGTACAGCGCCTCCACTGGGACCGGACTCAACGAGACGTATCGGGAACCGTATGGCAGTTTCGAGGGAACATATGCTGCCGCCGGAGGTAATGAGCAGCAACGGACAGCCAATCGAGAACTCCTTCAAGGCGATGGCCAGCGCCGAAAGATAACGCGCCATGATCGGCTGGACATAGGCGTTGCACACTGTCGTTGTCAGTCGCTCGTATTCTCGGACTTCAGGACAGACTTCGGAGGAGAGTGTTACATGCATCGACGGCATGGTTCGCGCGATCAGATCCCCGACCCTCCGTTCATGATCGGGATTGGCGTAGGAATGCAGCAAGCCAATCGCGACCGACTCGATTCTCTCCCTCTCAAGCTGTGAAACCAGTTCTGGCAGCGCCGACTCATCGAGTTCACGCAGAACATTCCCTTTGACACCGGTTCGGGACGGGAAAGGTGAGGTGGCGTGGAACAAGTGGTTCCTGTGGCGTGAGCCAAATATCGAACTGGTCGTAGCGGGTTTCGTAAGCTAGTCGCAAGGTGTCGCGAAAACCCTCGGTACAAATCAACGCCGTTCGTGCACCTTTTCGCTCAATCAGTGCATTAGTTGCCAAAGTTGTTCCGTGAACGACGCTGGAGACGTCTGCTGGTTTGATAGACGCTTGTTGCAGCACGCGGTCTATACCGGCCATGACACCTTTTTCGGGAGCCTCCGGCGTCGTTGCGATCTTGCAGGTTTCCAGGTTTCCGTCGTTCGATCTCAGCGCAACGTCCGTGAACGTGCCTCCAACATCCACACCGATGCGCCAGGTGGACACTGCACGAATGGAATTGGTCACGGACTACCCGGCATTTTCATGAAGGCAACAGACTGTTGTGGCGAAATGTGCCTGCGTCCCGTTGGTCCAGCATTCGAGAGGGTTGTGTCTTGTACCGTCCCGAAAACCGAATACACAGGTTACAAGGTCTTTCAGAGAAATGGTGTGGTTATTTAGTTTCGTTGCAGACATGTCGCAACCCGAACCTTCAACACCGTGCCGTGGAGCCGTTCGATGCGGCGAAATTCACGCGACGGCCTATCGCGAAGCGACCATCAGTCTCGCCGACATAGCGCTTCGCTGTCTACTGCTGGTGCTGCCAGGGTAACGGGCCGCGCACGTCACTGAAGAACGGCCAGACCAACTGGCACAGGCATTGCGTTGTTCCACAGGGCGTCGCACCGAAGAAGTGGTTCTGTTCAAACAGTTCCTGACGACGACGTATCGTATTGACGTACAATCACAGAATCTTGTGTGAATTTGTCGGCGGGAACGTGTGGTTCAGTTTAACGTGAAAACCGAATCCGCGAAGGTTCAGCTCAAACCATCGTGATCCTCGGCATCGAGCAGGGGAGCCGCTATCGCAACGCGTTCGAAGCGTGTATCCCTGCAGCCATTCATTGCGTTGCCAGGCATCAGGTTTGTAACGCGGATAACATGAACCAGAGCTGCTCCAAATGGGCCTTCGGAACGAGGACGGTTTTGTTGGTAAACGCGATTACGATACGCGCATGCCAATCCCGTCCCATATCAGTGCCCGGCCGGATGATCTGGCGCAATTGATAGAGGGGATGGTCGCTTTCGACCGGAATGCCGCCCGGCAGCTTGATCCGGTTGTCGCCGCGTCGGTTCTGGCCTACGGCTCTATCTACACCCATCCTTTCGACGACGGGAACGGCCGGCTGCACCGATACCTGATTCATCATGTGCGGTCACAGCGTGGTTTCCTCTCGCCGGGGATCACACTTCCCGTTTCAGCAGCGATTCCGGATCGAATCGAAGACTACTCACTGCGCCTGTTGCCGCTGGTGCGGAGGAAACCGACGGATTGCGGTGTTGAACGACACCAAAGATTTTGCCGGTATTTCGATGCTACGTCTCAAACCGCGTTCCTTTAAGGCAGTGTGCCACGGACAATCGAATGGGACGTCCCGCAAGAAGCAGAGTTTCTGATGCGTTGCGACGCGTTTCGGAAAGGTCTGAATTGCATCGTTGATATGCCAGACCGCGTTTCGGACCTTCTCTTCCGGTTCGTCCATCAAAACGGTGGGACCCTTTCTCCTCGCAGACGCGAAAGGGAGTTTGTCGCACGTACAGACGAACTCAGACGGTTCGAACGCATATACCGGGAAGAACGCGCGACCTTCCATTGCTGAAGACGAAGAAAAGTCGGGCAGTGACGGTGAGCGGTGCGATGGATGTCGGTACCGAGTGACAGAATTGCGCGAAACAGATTGCATCCAAGACGGGCAGCAGGAAGACGACGCCACAAACAGGCAGCTCACCATTTTTGACGTTCAGGCGATGCCTCGCGCCACCCTCGTATACTGACAAACTGCAATTTGTTGCGTGAAACACGCCGCCAACAGAGCCGCAAGGCATCTGGTCTGATGGTTGCTATCGTGCGGATCACCGCTATCAGTTTGCGAAATCGTGGCGGCTGTCACCATGAATGAAACCGTTGGTGAGCCACTGCTGTCGGAAAGGTAATTTGTTTCCAGGATTGTTCTGTTATCCCGGTGTTCGAGCAGCGCGGCAACTCGGGTGATTTAGTACTCGTTCGGGTGGAAAACTCTGGCATCTACACGGTGCCCGGCGAGGGCTTTCGCTACAAGGTCGGCAACCGTGTGGACATCACGGCGAGAGGGCTAGGAACACGCGCGAATGATGTGCGAAAAAGAGGCGATCGCACACCCTGGACCATTGGCATTTCAGTGTTCAGTTGCAACCTGATCCAGGGACGGTTGACACGATGTTACCGCTGTTGGTTTGTGAACTTTGGGAATGCAGAACTCTCCATGACCATGATTACTTCAAGAAAGCAACTTGCCAGGGTTGAGCAGGATCCGGGATTCATAGCTGCGCTGGATCAGAGTGGCGGGAGCACACCTGTGGCCCTCCGACACTATGGTCTCGACGAAGGCGCATGGTCGACCGATGAAGAAATGTTCTCGATCATACACGCAATGCGCACACGCATCGTCACCAGCCCCAGCTTCACCGGTGCCAGGATCTTGGGAGCAATCCTGTTCGAGAACACGTTGGACCGGGAGATCGAAGGAAAACTTTCGGCACGCTATCTTTGGGAGGAGAAACACGTCGTTCCGTTCCTCAAGGTTGACAGCGGTCTTTCACAAGAGGCAAACGGGGTCCAAGTCATGAAGCAGATGACCGGGCTCGACGATCTGCTCTTGCGCGCCAGGGAGAACGGCGTCTTCGGCACAAAAATGCGTTCTGTCATCAGACGCGCCAATACCAGCGGGATCAAGGCGGTTGTCGACCAACAGTTCGCGGTCGCGCGTCAGATCCTCGCGGCGGGCCTGATTCCGATCATTGAGCCAGAGATTGACATACACAGTCCGGAGAAAGCCAACGCCGAGGCCCTTCTCAAGGAGGAACTCCTCATTGCTCTCGAGGAATTGGGGCCCGGTGAGCGCGTCATGCTCAAGCTGACCCTGCCCGAGAGCGATAATTTCTACGCACCGTGCGTAAGTCATCCCAAGGTGTTGCGCGTAACCGCCCTTTCCGGAGGCTACACGCGCGAAGAGGCCAATCTACGACTGTCGCGAAATCACGACGTAGTGGCAAGCTTCTCGCGAGCGTTGACCGAGGGTTTGCACGTCGGGCAGAGCGAAGCCGTCTTTGACGCAATTCTCGCTTCTTCCATAGACAGCATCTACATCGCATCGCAGAACAAGTAGATGAAAGTTCGAACAATGCGAGAAAGGTGACGGTCACGCCGTTTGGTTCCCGACAATCAAAGTATCGGAAGCGTCAGAATCTCTTCCTGCTTGTCGATCCGTCTCAGCCTGATTGTCGCGCTATACCGGCGGCAGACCATCGAGGCGGCAATGATCGAACGGGGCCTCGGCGGGTCCGCCGCCGATCAGCGGCTTGCCGAGCGCGGCGCTGATGACACGGGCCGCGACGCGGTATGTGGACCGGGATATGCTCGGGGCGGTCTGGAAGAGACAGGCGGCGCGGCTCGGCTGCGACCGGGTCTCGCTGTCGCGCCTGCTGAACGGCAAGGCGGGCCTGTCGGTGAACATGGGGTTGGCTCTGGAGGCTATCGGCTGGGGCACCGCCGATCACTGGATGCGGATGCAGGCGAGCTACGAGCTCGCGCAAGCGCACTACAACCAGGCCGCTGACGGAAGAGGCAGACAGGCTGTACACATGACGCGACGGGGTAATCCAACATGCTGACGTTCAATTCGATCGATGTCGAAACCGCCAACGCTGATCGTGCGAGCATCTGCCAAATCGGTATCGTGCACGTTCGAGACGGAAAGTTCGAGGGCGAATGGGAAACCTTGGTGAATCCGGAGGATTGGTTCGATCCATGGAATGTCGATATTCACAGAATCGACAAGAACGATGTGAGGTATAGCCCCACCCTTCCCGAAATTCGTGACGAGTTGCGGCACCGGCTACGCGGATCAGTGCTGGTAAGCCACACTTCATTTGACCGTGTTGCATTTGAGCGAGCCATGACGAAGTATGATCTTGAACAGCTTCAGGTTACGTGGCTCGACAGCGCCAAAATCGCTCGTCGAGCATGGCCGGAAAGCTACGGACGGAGGGGTTACGGCCTCAAGAACATTGCGAAGGAACTCGAAATCTCATTCAGGCATCACAACGCTCTTGAAGATGCCAAGGCAGCCGCAGAGATCGTGCTTCGCGCATGTGCAGCCACAGAAACAGACATCGAAGATTGGCTGCGCCGGGTTAATCATCCTATCTTCCCATCGTCTTCCTCCGGTGCGCGGTCAACCACTTCTGGCACGTCGTCCGCGAAGAGAGATGGGAACATGGAGGGTACGTTATTCGGAGAAACAATTCTGTTCACCGGAGCGCTTGATGTTCCACGAAGCCGAGCAGCCGACATGGCTGCGGAAGCTGGATGCAACGTAGTCGACGGCGCCAGCAAGAAGGTCACGATGCTCGTTGTGGGCATCCAGGACGAGAGCAGGCTGAAGGGCTATGAGAAGAGCAGCAAACATCGAAAGGTGGAGGTGTTGATCGAGGAGGGTTCGGAAATTCAAATACTGTCCGAAAGCGATTTTTTCGAACTCATAGATATTGACCTGCCGAGTGCGGAGGGGGCTTGATTTTGACTCCATCGTATCCGCGATGATTCGTCCGACATTCTCCGCCGCTTCGACAAGGTGTCCGTCGGCGACATGGGTATATCGCGCGGTGGCGTCGTGTTTACGATGCCCGAGCATGACGCCGACCAGCGGAAGGTTCTCACCGGACATCATAGCCTGGCTGGCGACGGTATGGCGAAGGTCGTGCAGGCGCAAGCTGCCGAGCTTCGCGTTAGCGCAGACCCCGGAATCTTGCAGACCGCATACGAGACAAGATCCGCAGCTACGCGCACGACCCGGCGTCGCAGGCCAACAACGACACCCACCTGCGCGGTCCCGATGGGTTCCTTCGGCTGCGCGTCGGCGATTGGCGTGTCGTCATGCGGGATGCCGAACGGCTTGAGATTCTCCACATCGCAAGCCGGGGCGATGACTACAGGGAGTAGACCGATGAGCGAAACTGTCACCATTACCAGGGCCGAGTACGACCGCCTGTGCGCCGCCGCGGAGGAAGGCGTGGATCTCCATGTGGCCCGGTCCGTCGCGGCCCGCCTTAAGGCCGGAGCCGAGGAACTGCTGCCCGCCGAGGTCGCCGACCGCCTGATCGACGATCACAATCCGCTGCAAGTCTGGCGGACGTATCGGGGCATGTCCCAGTCGCACCTCGCGCGCTCCGCAGGGGTCAGCCGCGTCCAAATCAACGACATCGAAGCGGGGCGCGCCACCGGCTCTGTCCGGACGCTCCGCTCCCTCGCCGATGCCCTCCGCGTCACCCTCGACGACCTCGTTCCCGCCTGACCGGCGGGGAGCACGCGGTCCCGAGGCAGAAACCACGCCGCCAGGGTCTCGTTTTCGCCGCCCAAGCTCTCGCACACGACCCGATGGACTGGGGGCACAAGCGCGTCGCGACGCTGTCCGGCGTGCGATCGAAGCGATCACGCTTGATTGACGCATCGAGTCCTGATGTGGCGCAACGCCAATGTCAGCGGCGTGGCAATTCCCAGGCTTTGTCCAACACTTCCTGACCGGTCTAAAGCCGATAGGAATCCGGGAAGAAGTGCAACAGCCAGAGTTTAATCACGCGCCAAACCTGCGCGTGGTCCCGTTCCGCGACGGTGCCGCCACCGAGACTATTGGTCAGAAACTCGTGCGCCTTCGTGTCCGTCAAACCGGCCACCGCCAGCTTGTCTATCTCGGCGAGCAACGGCATCTGTTTCAGTATGCCCGCCACGTAGATGGTGAATAGATCCTGCGTCAGCCCCTCCGGCGAAGATAGCGCGGCAAGTTCGTCCTGTGCCGCCTCGAACGCGCTGCTCCAGCGGACAGGTACCGAGCTATACCGCATCGCCGACCGGATTGATGCGCTGATGTACAAAGATGAGAACGATGCAGCTTAAATCGAGTGAAATAGTCTCGAATTTTCGAGTATGCACGTCGGTTGCAAGGTTGTCCGCTTGGATTTCGTCACTGAGGAGAATCGCTCGTGGCCTCACTTCCCGTCAGGTGGCGGAGTCGCTCCTCTCGTTCCGAAGTAAAAGCCCACAATCGAACCCGTCAGAGTGCCGAATGCAGCCAATACACTGTCGAACTTTTCGCCCAGGACGGGTGCGCCGAGCACCATTACATTGATAAACGAACCGATGGTCACCAAGGCCAGAATGGCACGGAAGGAACCCCGTGGAAGATTCAATCCACGCAATTCCTTTCCGTTGATAAATTTACCGTTTTAGTTTCCGATGATACAGGCATACACAGCAGCTCCTATCGTCACCAGCAACATCCACGCACATTGAACGATTACTAGCGGAGAACACCAGGTCAGTTCGTGTATAGCGGCCCGTTGTGCCTCGGCAGGAGCTGCCTGAATTTGGGCGAATCCCACCGAACCCGTCATCTGCCATGATTTCACGCCACCTGCTCCAGCGACCGCTGTACCCGCTCGGCCACAAACCGCGCGAACGGGCCGATATCCAGATCGATGCTGGCACTCTCCAGTGCGGCCAGGTAAGCATCGCGGTCCTCGACCCGGATGACGGTCCATGGATAGCCGCCGGAGGCGAGCATCGCGTTCATGACAAAGCGCGCCATGCGCCCGTTGCCGTCCGGGTAAGGATGAACGTAGCCGAACATCCAGTGCCCGAGCACAGTCCGTACTGACGGCTCGGATTCACTTTCCAGGAGATCGAACAAGGCCGGCATGGCATCGCGTACCGCCTCCCAGCGGGGCGGCACATGCCGGGACCCGCGAAGAAAGACAGCATTGTTCCGGTAACCGGCCAAAGCCGAAGCCGCGATCAAGCCGGCAGCGACGCAGGGCTGGAACAATTCGCGATGCCATTCACGGTGAGCGTTACGGACCAGTACACCGGCTTCACAGCCGTCAATGATCTCACTGACGGTCGCTCGGACAAGCTGAAATGCCTGCCAGTAGCCGCGGGCAGCGAGGGCATCGCGGCTCTGCAGGTCGGCGACATGATTGTCCGGATTCCAGTTGCCCGCGCGCACCCGGTCGATCAAATCCGGCGTGATGCGGTAGCCCTCGATCGACAGCGAGTGATAGGCATCGTCCCGGTAGATGTCATCGATGAAGGACAAATAGGTCTTGGTGTCTTTCGGTAGGCCGGGTGCTTCCGGCATTACGGCAATCACTGGTTCCCGCATTATCTTCCACAGCGAATGCAGTCGGCCCACAATCGGCGCTTGCGTCCGGTTCAGCACATCAAAGGTCTGTTCCGACTTGAACGGATCCACCTCTCGAACATCGTAACCGGCGCGTTTCATGACGCTGAGAATCTCTTCGGCCACATCATCCCGGCCGATCCGGCGGAAGGCGCCAGCCAGTCGTCCGGCAACCACCGAATGGCCGCCGTCAAGCAACCGCCCCAGCACGTCAGTGGCGTCGCGAACGCCGGAGAGCAAAACCCGCGCTTCAACCGGATACCGGACAAAAAACGCCTCCGGCACGCGGGCCATTGCCGCCTCTGGGATAAGGAACCGGAGTCCGTCTCGTTCCGTCAGGTCGGCGTCCGGCGGCATCTCCTTTTGCCGGAGATCGTAAAGTGATGTGCCGAACAGCAGATGGACAGTGTTGTTGGTGCCCTTGGGGGTGTAAATGACGACTTGGTGCGGAATGACGGTGTTTTCGGCGAGAAGCAGCAATGACTGCTCCGGGGACAGGTACCAGTCTTGTCCGAACCGAGCCATACAATAAGCCGCGCAGAACTCCCAGAATGAGGCAAGCCACGGGGTTGTGTCACCGGGATCGGCGTCCGGGCTGGAAGAGATCAGCCACCCCTTCATCACTAAGCGTAAATAACCGTTCCTGACCAGTCGCTCGCGGTGAACACGCGTCAGTTCGCCGGAGCGGAAAACACCTCGACCCCGGCCTTGAAGCTTCTGGAGCTGCGCCAGCGACGCAGCGAGTTTCTCATTCGGCGTAACCATACCGGGTTACCTGCGTGTTTTCACAAGTTCAACGCGTTGTATAATTACAAGTGTATATTGTCGTACATACTCAAGTCAACAATGCTGCATCTTCGCACGTGAATCATGACGCTACGACACATGCCTTCACCGCATGGCGATGGCCGCAGGAAGCGCGCATTTCTCCGGATTGCCGCAGATCGCAACCGACAGCGATACGGCGCATGTCACGCTGTATCCGCGCGGCCTCGTCGAGGTCCGAGGCGATCTTGGCCTGGAACTTGTGGTAGCTCAGCCCGATCAAGACGGTGATGCCAAGCTCCTCCTCCACCCGGCGTGCAAGGCCCGCCAGCGTCCCGGCCAGGTTTGTCCGGTGCAGCGCCTCGGTGCCGGTGAGGTCCAGGAACGCCTCGTCGATGGAGAGCGGTTCCACCAGCGGCGCCAGGAGGCGCTGCACCCAGGTGAGTTGAAGTCTGGTGTCCGGAGGGCTCCAGGCTTCGCCGTTCTCCCGCATCCAGAGCCTGCCGATGACCGATCCCGTTCTTCGTGCACAATCTCCGCGCCTGGACCCAACCCGGCGTTTCGAGAAGCATGCGAGGGGCCCGTCACGCACCATCTCCGGTCCGACCGCGATGATCCGCCGGCATACGGTGGAAAGGTCGGCCGCAAATGCAAGCGCTGCTAAGGGGCGTACCGAAGGGGAATCGGGGACAGCGACGGGGCGGCCGCGAAGGATCCACCTTTTTGAACCTGGACGTATTCGACGGAGAATTGCATTTGGCGCGGTCAGAGTCCTTTCACCGTCGCAGTGCCCTTTTGCAGTGGTGAGCGGTCGTCCTCAGCTACCAACCGAAACCGGATTTCGCCATCGTTCCAGGATGGCGCTGTGCGCACCCCGATTTTGCGAAGCGTCCGAAGATGGGCTCCCTCGGGGATTTGCCTGCTGTGCCTCCCGATCGGTTATCCCTGAAACTTCCGGGCCGCGACAACGAAATCGTCCAGAAAGGTGGCATCGCGATCTCTTGCGGGCGAGCGCACGGATGAATCCTCGTTTATCGTCGTCAATCACGGCAGCGTTCGTACGGGTGCGGCCACGTACTTGCCCGCGGCCGTCGAATGAGCTGCACACACAATCTTGCTTGCAGTGCAAGCAAGGGATACCTTGGCCGATCCCGAACAGTCGAGGGAAGAGGCCCATGGCGAGCATCACGATCCGCAACATTGATGACGAGGTGAAGACACGGCTGCAGGTGCGAGCCGCCGAGCACAGCCGCTCGATGGAAGAGGAGGTACGGATCATCCTGCGCGAGGCGGTGAGCGACGGAAAGACCGAACCCCGGGATCTGGCGAAGTTCACCCGCGAATGCTTCGCGCCCCTTGGGGGCGTCGACCTGGAACTTCCCGCGCGAGGTCCGATGCGTGCGCCGCCCGACTATTCCTGAGCGGCCCGCATGTACGTCCTTGACACGAATGTCGTCTCCGAACTCATGCTCCTCGAGCCTTTGCCCACGGTGGCAGCATGGATCGCCGAACGCGATGCGCAGGAGTTGTATCTGACGGCAGTGAGCGAGGCGGAACTGCTCTACGGTGTCGCGATCATGCCGGCGGGCGAACGGCGAAACGCCTTGGAGGCCGCCATGACCCGGTGGCTCGACCGGGGCTTTGCCGACCGGATCCTGCCGTTCGACAGCCTTGCGGCCCGAGCCTATGCGGAGATCGCGTCAGCCCGCCGCCAAGCGGGCCGCCCGATCGGTGAGGCGGATTGCCAGATTGCCGCTATATCCCGCTCGCGCGGCGCCGTCCTGGTGACGCGCAATGTGCAGGATTTTCAGGATACTGGGGTCGAAATCGTCAATCCCTGGCGACGGGATGAGGGGCGCGGCTGAAGCCTCCTCGGGGCTGCCGATCGGCGAGTTTGACCCGGGGACCGCCCCGTCGGCCATGCCTAGGCAATGATAGCCACCTTGAATGGTCGGGAATTCGCGCGATGCAGGACCGGGGTCGTTGACTTGCGGATGAGAGGGGCCAACCTGCCGCGCGACCGTGATGGGAGGCGACCGGAAAGTAGAGTAGGGCCTCCATGAACGTACAGGCGCACGACGAGCTGAAGGCCAAGAACTGGGAGATCGCCAATCGGCTCAGGGGGCCGTACCGGCCTCCCCAATATCGTCTGGTCATGCTTTCCATGGTCGTCCATCGCCATGCGCGTCCGGACCAGCACACCGGGATCGAGATCGGGCCGATCCGCCAACAGGCTCCGCATCCATTCTGCATGAATATCGGCGCTCCAAAGCGGCGCATACAGATACCGATTTGCCAAACGTAGCAGGAAGTCGTGGATGCGGGCCGGGTAGAGAACATTGGCGTCGAGCAACGCCGTCAGTCCAGTCATTGCCTACTGCAAGCCGAGTTCCTGATCGCGGGCCGTCAGTTCGTCCAGCACTTCACGACGATGGGACTCCGTCTTCCGGCGCCAGGCGAGGATATCCTCGGTCCGGACACGACGATGCGCGCCCACCTTCCGGTACGGGATTCGTCCCTCGTCGAGCAATTGCACCAGATGGGTCCGCGAGACCTGCAACAGGTCCGCCGCCTGCCGGGTGGTCAATTCGGCGTGCAACGGCGTCAGCGCAACGCCGTTGCCGTGCGCCATCTGATCCAGAATTCTCTTGAGCAGCCGTACCGCCGGTGTGGGAATGTCCATGGTCTCGGCGCCGAAGCGCACGGATACCGGTCCTGTCCCGTCGATCAGCGCTTCCAGTTTCCGACCCGCGCGGTCGGCGAGCATCGCATCCTTGTCGGTCGGAATGCCGTATTCGAATCTTGCTGCGACCTTTCCCTTCATCACGGCACCTCCATTGGTCCGCGTGCAGGATAGTCATCAAGTAACGCAAACAAAACAAGTGACACAAACATCGATCTGCGCACGCTGAGATGCGTATCCGCGGCGATCCCGACGATCTGCTGACCGATCACCCGGCCACCTCGTCGGCGATCGAGTCCAGAAAGGCGGCAACGCGCGGCTCCGGTTTCGGCCGCATCATTTCGGATATGACATTGGTGTCGATTAGCCACGCCAGCGGAGCGGTCATTCTCTCTCCTCATCGGAGAACGACAGCGGTCTGTAGCCGCAGCGGATCGGGAGAGGAAGTTCGACGCCATACCCTTCCCCGAAATATCGTGCAAAGGCCTCGGACGGTTTCGGACGGCGCTTGGTCTTGGTGCGCTTCTCGTGGATCAGCCGGCGGACCAGCTCCTCCATCGATACACCGGTCTGACGGGCCTCGCGCCTGAGCCAGGACTTGTCCCCAGGGTCGATGTCGCGGAAGGTGATGGTGGTGCTCACGCGGCGCCTCCGTGATCCGAACCCATCTTCGAGTCAGCGATCAATCAAATTATGCTCCCGGGAATGACGGGTCAAAGACTTACGGATTCCGTCTTTCGGACACGCTGAGGCCGTAGCTTTCGTCTGCGATCCCACGGACTTCACGGAACCGGTCACGATCTATCTACCGCTGTCGCGTACCGCCGCCAGTGTGCTGGCCGACTTGCCCCGTCCGGATGACAATCCCTGGGTGATCGCGGGCAGGAAGCCGGGTGCGCACCTCACCGTCCTTCAGCACCCGTGGCGGCGCATCCGGGCCTGGACCGGTCTCGACGACGTGCGCATTCACGATCTGCGCTACAGTTTAGCCTCACGCGCCCTGGCGCTGGGCGAAAGTCTTCCCATGATCGGCAAGCTGCTCGGCCACACCCACGTGCAGACCACCGCGCGTTACGCCCATCTGGCACGGGATTCCGTCAAGGCCTCGGAATCGAAGATCGCCGACAGCATCGGAGCCGATATCCTGGCGGACAGTAATCAGGATACAGAAGCGCTCATCGCCGGGTTCCATGCGATGGAAGATAAAGGGCTCGGGCGCCAATCCCGCGGCTTATCTTCTCAATTACCTATTGGCAGGAGCATTCAACGCCGCTTTGGTCATCTCCAACGAAACATATCTTGTGATGCCAATCCGCATGGTTACCGCCGAGTATGGCAAGCCGGTCCTCATTGTGTCCGGTACGCTGGCAGGTCGCGCCGAAGCTGCGCGGGGCAGCAACCGGATCCTGATCTTGCAGCCCCAGCCAGGACCGCGGTCATACTCGGTCGACAGATCCCGATAATCTATCAGTGCTACAAAAATTCCTCATATGGTGGAAATTTGGCTTGTCTCAGACACCATGTATCTTGCGTGATTCCAGACAGAATGCAACGATGCAACAGAAATTCCTGAAAGACGGGAATATTTGTATGATTGATATACCTCGTTCATGAGCAGAGAGATCACGATACCCGAGGGACGTCGCAGACTGGCGACAGTGATCCGGGAAGCTGGCGACATCGTTCGCATCGCCGATGCCGAACGAACCCTCAACATCAACCGCATCGCTGCCGCCAAGTTGCTGTCCCGGTGGAGCGGACAGGGTTGGTTACGCCGTGTAGGCCCTGGAGCTTATGCTCCGGCCAGCCTCGACTCCCTGATCAGCGAGAAGGTACTGGACGATCCATGGGTGCTGGTGCCGGCGCTGTACGACCCCGCCTACATCGGCGGACGAACTGCGGCGGAACACTGGGGTCTGACGGAACAAATCTTCCGCGATATCGTAGTGATGACGGAGCGGCCGGTGCGTGTAGCAAGCCGGGAACATCATGTTGCCAGTTTCATCCTGCGGCATCTCCGGCCGGGCACGATGTTCGGAACCAGGAATGTCTGGCGCGGCAGGACCAGGATCGCCGTATCGGACGTTCACCGCACCATTGTCGACATTCTGGACGATCCCGGGCTCGGGGCTGGTATCCAGCATGTCGACGACTGCCTGACGTCCTATTTCGGTCGCAGCGACCGGGACGATGAGAGGCTGGTGACCTACGCTGATCGGATCGGCAATGGTGCCATATTCAAGCGCCTGGGTTTCTTGGCAGAACGGGGGTCCGGATGCAGTGTCCTTCTCGACGCATGCCGGGAGCGTCTGACGCAGGGTAATGCGTGGCTCGATCCCACACTTCCTTGCTGCCGGCTGGTGACTCGCTGGCGCCTGTTCGTTCCGGAAAGCTGGCTTCTGGCAGTGCCCACATGATCGATCGCCGTGAAATCCTCGATATGGCTGATACCCTCGGCCTGTTGCCTCAGGTCGTTGAGAAAGACTACATGCTGGGTTGGGTTCTGGGTTCTCGCCGGGATCTTTCAGCAGACGGCTCTCGCCGGGAACTGGATATTCAAGGGCGGAACCTGCCTCAAGAAATGCTATCTCGAGACCTACCGTTTTTCCGAAGATCTCGACTTTACGCTCACCGACCCCTCTCACATCGAAGATGATTTTCTGGTCGGTCTGTTCCGGAACGTCGGAGAATGGATCTACGAGCAGACCGGCATTGAGCTTCCCGGGGAACTGCAGGAGTTCGACGTCTTCGAAAACCCCCGCGGCACGGTGTCCTGTCGAGGCAAGCTGAGCTACCCGGGGCCGATCGCTCTTCGCTCTGGCGGTCTCCCGCGCATCAAGCTCGACCTGACGACCGATGAACTTGTTGTCCTGCCACCGGTCGAGCGCGGGATCTATCACGACTACAGCGATGCGCCGGCGGAGGGATTTGCTGTCCTCTGTTACGCTTACGAGGAAACGTTCTTTGAAAAGGTTCGGGCCCTCGGTGATCGGGCACGCCCCCGCGACCTTTACGACGTGATCAATCTGTACCGCAATGCGGAAGCCCGGCCCGGACTGACGTCCTGGGCGACGTCTTGCAGCAGAAATGTGTACACCGCAGCCTTGCTATTCCGACACTCGGGGGCTGGAGATGTACAGAAGCAATCTCGAGGGTTCCTGGGAACCGATGCTGGGCCATCAGTTTCAGGTGTTGCCACCAGTCGAGAGTTTCTGGGAGATGCTGCCCGAGTTCTTTGCATGGCTTCGGACAGGCGTGACGCCCGTCCCACCGGTTGCGTACCGGAGCGCCGAACAGGACACCAAGCGTCGCGACCACCCAAATGTCCTTCTCAAGCAGGAACGCCCGGTGCCAGCCTTTCTCCTGAGCGACTCTCAGGGCGTAACGGCGATCGTCAACCGAGAGATCGGAGTAACAGGTTTCAGCCAAGCGAAAGATGCACGCTCACCGATTCCGCCATCCAGTCGGGCATGATGGCCCTTGCAACCAAAAGCTCTTCGCGATCTGCTTCGGAAAGCGCAGGCAGGACCGCTTCGAGGCTGTTCTCGATTTCTTCCGGTCCGAGCCATGCCAGGGCGCGAATGACATCGCCCGCCTTGCGGCGCGGCGCCGCCAGTTGCCAACGTGGAGCATGGCGAAGCTCGACGACCGATGAGCCGAAGCGCAGCTGTCGGTCGGGGCCGGATGTGAGATAGACCTCTCGCACAGGGTTCTGGGTGGTCAGTCGGAGGCGGTTTGCCGCCGCACCGCCGCACGGCACGATGGTTTCGCCCCAGAGATTTGAAAGGGCCTCGATCGCCTTGCCGACGCGCGGCCCGCACGAGCCGAAGCGGGTCTCGACCGGGCGCATATAGACGCCCTGGCAGATACGCATCAGACGGCCCGAACGGGCCAGACGCCATAGTGCCTGGTCGACTGCAGCCCGGTTACCGAGGTGAAGCAGGGCGCCCGCGCACAGCGGCGTGGCCTCTGGCTGTGCCTCAGCATATTCCATGATGCGCTTGGGAAGGCCGCGCATGGTCCGCTTCTCCACATCTGTTTGTCAGAAACGTAATGGCCGTATTGTCGTGCTGCAATGCCGGTCCGGGGTGATTCCCGTTCTCTCCCGGACAGATCGAAGCAACCGCTTCCTTTCACGACCGAGCAGATGTCTGCTGTCACTCCGCTTCGGCTTTCCGTAGAGAAACCAGTACCTCGCGGGCGCCGGCGACCAGTTTTTCCATCTCTGCCTTGCGCACCTGCCGGATCATATCATCGCGCATTTTCGTCGCCTGCACGTAGCTGTACCGAAACGTCCTCTCGATCAGCGCAGCGAGCTCGTCGATAGACGCCGAGGGAACATCGTTGCCGGGTTCGCTTCTGGTGATCGCCAGCATCCGCTGGCGGACAAACTCGTCGACCGGAATGCCGTGAGTTTCGGCTACGGTGTTGTATCCAAGAATAATCCAACCTTCAGGGGCCTGTTTACCGGATTATTTCGGACCGGATGTTTTTGAGAATCTGGCGTAGTGCGGGAAGGGTTTCCTGTTTCTTTCCAAGTAGTAGTATCGATTTGATCTTTTCGGCAGCCTGACCCGCACCCGCCTGCGCAGTGCGGGCATCAAGCTGCGCTGGGAGGGGGTTCGCAACCGCATGAACCAGTGGGTGCGGATTACGTCCCGGATCCAGACCGTGGATGGGGAGCAGATTGTCACCCGCCAGGATGTGCGGCCGTCAGCACAACTTGCCGCGCTGGCTCGGGCCGCCGGGGTGGAGCCTGGGCTCTACCGCAACTTGACCCGAAATCCGGCGTCGCTGTATTCATAAAAAATCAGAAATGTAGTGCCATGTCGGGAAATGGCATGGGACAATATTGCCAAAAATCAATCACTTATCTAACTGCAAATCACTACAACTGACAACTTGGGCTGAGAGGCGGATGCCCCGGGTCTTTCGAACGTTGCTTTGTTTCTCGTCGCTGCCCAGTGCGTCTTCGGTCATGTTCCTGCTCCCTTCCGAGATCACGGGAACCCGGTGGCTATCGGTTCCGGAGAAGAATGTTCACTCACCGGACGGTTTGTTGTCGGATTTCGGAGGTTTCCCTACGATTTTGCAGGATCGGGGACGAGAAACTCGATCGAGAGCTTCACGCGGATACCGGGAAGGAGACGGGTGAATAGAAGGCCGCCGGCGTGCATCAGCGAGTGTCGGGCCCATGCTTCCTTGGGCGCCAGCGTGTAGCGCTCGTGTATCTGTCCGCCGCACAGCGTGTTGCGGCCATGTATCGCTGATGGACAAACGCCGTCCCGGCTACGCCGGGGCATGACGATCAGCGTGTATCGTACCGATACACGCTCGGTCCAATAACACCGAGGCGCCGTTTGCCGCCGATTGCGCAGAAGGCTGTACGACAAGCGCAGACAGGGCGTTGAGGGCACCATGGGAGCGTCGGGTGTGACAACGACGCGCCGACCGGCGTCCTTTACGGAATGCGTAACAGAGGTTATTGTCGGTGCGCATGATACGAAGCTTCGGAGACCGGGAGACGCGGCGCTTCTTCGAGGGACGACGTGTCGCGGCGTTTCAGGGCTTCGCCAGACAGGCGGCGCGTCGTCTGGTCCTGCTGGAAAGCGCGGAGATGCTCGGCGACCTTGCTGCGCTGCCGAGCAATCGACTGGAAGCACTGCGGGGCGACCGCGCCGGTCAGCACAGCATTCGGATCAACGCGCAATGGCGCGTCTGCTTCCGCTGGACGGACGACGGGCCACATGATGTGGAGATCGTCGATTATCACTGAGGGTATCTGACATGAGCGCGAGGAACGGAATGAGACCGGTACATCCGGGCGAGATTCTGCGCGAGGAACTTGACGAGCTCGGGCTGTCGGCCAACGCGCTGTCGAAGGCGCTGGGCGTGCCGGTGAACCGGGTGACGATGATCCTGAACGGCCAGCGGGGCGTGAGCGCGGACACCGCACTCAGGTTGGCGCGGTACTTCGGGACGACGCCGCAACTCTGGATGAACTTGCAGAAGACCTGGGAGCTCCGCAAAGTGGAGCTCGCGGCGGGCCGCGAGATCGCCGAGAGGGTGACGCCGCGGCAATCGGCGGCGTAGGGGAGCGGTAGTCGATGCCGGTGCCCGATTTTCAGTCGCTGATGCTGCCCGCGCTCATGGCGCTTGCCGATGGTTCCCCAACCCCCGATTGCGGAAATTCGTGCTCGCGTGGCCGCTGCCGAGGGGCTCTCCGACGACGATGTCCGCGAACTGCTCCCGAGCGGTAGGCAGGCAGTCTTAGTGAACCGTGTGAGTTGGGCCGTGATCTCCACGGAGCGTGCCGGCCTTCTGACGCGGGTCCGTCGCGGCGTGTACCGGTTGACACAAGAAGGTGAACGCTTGCTGGCCCGTAAGTCTGCGCGCATTGATCTGGACCTGCTCCGCAGATACTCCGATTACGTCGAATGGTCGCGACGGGCATTCCGGCTCCGATTGCCCGGTACGGCGTCGGATCATCGCGTATAACCCGCAGCCCTCACCGGAGGGTTACGATCGTTTCCCCGAATCCGTGCGCTTGGATGCGCAGGGGGTTCTCATCAATTCGCTTATGGTATGCGTACGCCAAGGGGTTTGATGAGACTGTCCGGAAAGAAAAACCCTTGAAAACATCAGATTTTTCAAGGGCATG
This sequence comes from Alphaproteobacteria bacterium, assembly GCA_965200745.1. Lineage (GTDB taxonomy): Bacteria > Pseudomonadota > Alphaproteobacteria > SP197 > SP197 > SP197. The sequence goes on along the minus strand of CBDAUZ010000001.1, from coordinate 330,452 downwards.
CGATGGTAGCGGGGGCAGGATTTGAACCTGCGACCTTCAGGTTATGAGCCTGACGAGCTTCCAGACTGCTCCACCCCGCATCAAGGAATTGCCAATCGAATGAGATCGGCGTACGAACAACGTGCAGGTTCAATGCGCAATGCAAAAGCCCGGCAGCGACCTACTCTCCCACGCCTTGAGACGAAGTACCATCGGCGCTGGGGGATTTAACGACCGAGTTCGAAATGGAATCGGGTGGAGGCCCCCCGCCAGAACCACCGGGCTTTTGCATCGCGGATTCAAAACCAGCAATTCGGTGTAGTACTCCGGCGCGGATACGATCCTGACACCAGATTGAGAAACTTGCGTTTCAGAAGATCAAGCCGATCGAGCGATTAGGACCAGTTAGCTGCACGCGTTACCGCGCTTCCACACCTGGCCTATCAACGTGGTGGTCTTCCACGGCTCTCATGGGAAACCTCGTTTCGAGGTGGGCTTCCCGCTTAGATGCTTTCAGCGGTTATCCTTTCCGCACATAGCTACCCGGCGATGCCGCTGGCGCGACAACCGGTACACCAGAGGTGCGTCCATCCCGGTCCTCTCGTACTAGGGACAGCTCCTCTCAAGTTTCCTACACCCATGGCAGATAGGGACCGAACTGTCTCACGACGTTCTAAACCCATCTCACGTACCACTTTAATCGGCGAACAGCCGAACCCTTGGGACCTGTTCCAGCCCCAGGATGTGATGAGACGACATCGAGGTGCCAAACACCGCCGTCGATGTGAACTCTTGGGCGGTATCAGCCTGTTATCCCCGGCGTACCTTTTATCCGTTAAGTGATGGCCCTTCCACGCGGAACCACCAGATCACTATGACCGACTTTCGTCTCTGCTCGGCCCGTCGGCCTCGCAGTCAGGCAGGCTTTTGCCATTGCACTCAACAGCTGATTTCCGACCAGCTTGAGCCCACCTTCGCGCGCCTCCGTTACTCTTTAGGAGGCGACCGCCCCAGTCAAACTACCCACCATGCAGGGTCCCGGCCCCGGTTTCACGGGACTCGGTTAGATACCAACGACCATCAGGGTGGTATTTCAAGGTTGCCTCCACATCAGCTGGCGCCGATGCTTCAATGGCTCCCACCTATCCTACACAAACAATCGTTAGTACCAGTGCAAAGCTGCAGTAAAGGTGCACGGGGTCTTTCCGTCTAACCACGGGTACTCCGCATCTTCACGGAGAATTCAATTTCACTGAGTCGATGTTGGAGACAGTGGGGAAGTCGTTACGCCATTCGTGCAGGACGGAACTTACCCGCCAAGGAATTTCGCTACCTTAGGACCGTTATAGTTACGGCCGCCGTTTACCGGGGCTTCAGTTCAAGGCTTGCACCTCTCCCCTTAACCTTCCGGCACCGGGCAGGCGTCAGACCCTATACGTCGTCTTGCGACTTAGCAGAGCCCTGTGTTTTTAGTAAACAGTCGCTACCCCCCGCTTTGTGCCCCCTGCAACCGGTTGCCCGGATGCAGGGCCTCCTTCTCCCGAAGTTACGGAGGCAATTTGCCGAGTTCCTTCAACATCGTTCTCTCAAGCGCCTTGGTATACTCAACCATCCCACCTGTGTCGGTTTAGGGTACGGTCATAATGCCAGAGCTATTTCCTGGAACTTCCTCACTGCCCCGAACAATCCGATAAGCCGGGACAATTTACGAAGTCCGTCACTACTGGCTGGCCCAGGAATATTCACCTGGTTCCCATCGACTACGCCTTTCGGCCTCGCCTTAGGGGCCGGCTAACCCTGCGCGGATTAACCTTGCGCAGGAACCCTTGGGATTTCGGCGAGAGTGTTTCTCGCACTCTTTATCGTTACTCATGTCAGCATTCTCACTTCCGATACCTCCAGCGGCTCTCACAAGTCCGCCTTCACAGGCCTACGGAACGCTCCGCTACCACATGCACATCCTCAATACGGCACCACACAGCCGCCCGCGGCGAACCGCGACAGGTTATGTGTACCATGATGTGCATATTCGCAGCTTCGGTGCACGGCTTGAGCCCCGTTACATCTTCGCCGCAAGACAGCTGAATCTAGACCAGTGAGCTGTTACGCTTTCTTTAAAGGGTGGCTGCTTCTAAGCCAACCTCCTGGTTGTCTTGGCCGTCTCACATGCTTTCCCACTTAGCCGTGACTTAGGGACCTTAGCTGGCGATCTGGGCTGTTTCCCTTTCGACCACGGATCTTAGCACCCATGGTCTGTCTGCCATGCTGTGCTCCCTGGTATTCGGAGTTTGGTTAGGTTTGGTAAGGATCGCTCCCCCCTAGCCCATCCAGTGCTCTACCCCCAGGGGCAATACATGACGCGCTACCTAAATAGCTTTCGCGGAGAACCAGCTATAGCCGGGTTTGTTTGGCCTTTCACCCCTAGCCACAGTTCGTCCCCGCCTTTTTCAACAGACGTGGGTTCGGTCCTCCAGTGCGTGTTACCGCACCTTCAACCTGACCATGGCTAGATCACCCGGTTTCGGGTCTGATACCTGCAACTCGACGCCCTGTTCAGACTCGCTTTCGCTGCGCCTACACCTAACGGCTTAAGCTTGCTGCAGATACCAAGTCACTGACCCATTATGCAAAAGGTACGCCGTCAGGGCACCATACGATCGTAACCGCATGTTCCCCTCCGACTGCTTGTAGGCATCCGGTTTCAGGTTCTCTTTCACTCCCCTCGTCGGGGTGCTTTTCACCTTTCCCTCACGGTACTTGTTCGCTATCGGTCACCAGAGAGTACTTAGGCTTGGAGGGTGGTCCCCCCATGTTCAGACAGGATTTCACGTGTCCCGCCCTACTCGATGACTGCCAGGGAACATACCCGTACGGGGCTATCACCCACTATGGCCCGGCTTTCCAGCCAGTTCCGGTTGTTCCCAGGCCGCCAATGGCCTGGTCCGCGTTCGCTCGTCACTACTGACGGAGTCTCGGTTGATGTCCTTTCCTCCGGCTACTGAGATATTTCAGTTCGCCGGGTTCGCCTTGTCGACCTATGAATTCAGTCGACAATGACCCTTGAAAAGGGTCGGGTTTCCCCATTCGGATATTTCCGGATCAAAATTTGCTCTCAATTCCCCGGAACTTTTCGCAGAGTGCCACGTCCTTCATCGCCTTCTGGTGCCAAGGCATCCACCAAATGCCCTTATTGCGCTTGATCTTCAGCTCAATCTACATGCGCGGGCCTAAACCCGCGCCGGAGTACTACACCACTTGGGACCTGGCAGGACCGCCGTCAGATTGACGGTAATCCGTGTCCCAGCAGTGTTTGCTATTCTATTCACGATTTGAAAAATTCCTTTGTCTTCCAATCAGTATTCGCCGGCCCGTCGGTTCCACCACCGCTTGAGTTGGTGGAGGTGAACGGACTTGAACCGATGACCTCCTGCTTGCAAAGCAGGCGCTCTCCCGACTGAGCTACACCCCCGGTCACTGCACGACTGGACTGGTGGGCCCGGATAGACTCGAACTACCGACCTCACGCTTATCAGGCGTGCGCTCTAACCTGCTGAGCTACGGGCCCCCTGACTGACAAGGCACCCGAAAAGTCGCGGGCGAACCTGTTTGAAAATGGAAGAGATGCGTGGGCGGTGGCCGCCACTTGGTATTGTCATGCGCCCCCGGACAGTTGCCTGGAGACACATCATTAGAAAGGAGGTGATCCAGCCGCAGGTTCCCCTACGGCTACCTTGTTACGACTTCACCCCAGTCGCTGACCCTACCGTGGTCGGCTGCCTCCTTGCGGTTAGCGCACCGGCTTCGGGTAAAACCAACTCCCATGGTGTGACGGGCGGTGTGTACAAGGCCCGGGAACGTATTCACCGCGTCATGCTGATACGCGATTACTAGCGATTCCGACTTCATGCCCTCGAGTTGCAGAGGACAATCCGAACTGAGACGACTGTTGGGGATTGGCTCCACGTTGCCGTATTGCTTCCCATTGTGATCGCCATTGTAGCACGTGTGTAGCCCAGCTCGTAAGGGTCATAAGGACTTGACGTCATCCCCGCCTTCCTCCGGCTTGTCACCGGCGGTCCCTCCAGAGTTCCCGGCCGTACCGTTGGCAACTGAAGGTGAGGGTTGCGCTCGTTGCGGGACTTAACCCAACATCTCACGACACGAGCTGACGACAGCCATGCAGCACCTGTGCACTGTCCAGCCGAACTGACAGGACCAATCTCTTGGTCCCCTAACAGGCATGTCAAGAGCTGGTAAGGTTCTTCGCGTTGCGTCGAATTAAACCACATGCTCCACCGCTTGTGCGGGCCCCCGTCAATTCCTTTGAGTTTTAACCTTGCGGCCGTACTTCCCAGGCGGGGTGCTTAATGCGTTAACTGCGACACTGAAGAGCATGCTCCCCAACGTTTGGCACCCATCGTTTACAGCAGTGGACTACCAGGGTATCTAATCCTGTTTGCTCCCCACGCTTTCGCACCTCAGCGTCAGAACTTGGCCAGTGAGCCGCCTTCGCAACTGGTGTTCTTCCGAATATCTACGAATTTCACCTCTACACTCGGAATTCCGCCCACCTCTCCAAGTCTCTAGCCTGCGAGTTTTGAGTGCAGTTCCGGGGTTGAGCCCCGGGCTTTCACACCCAACTTCGCAAACCGCCTACGCGCGCTTTACGCCCAGTAATTCCGAACAACGCTAGCCCCCTCCGTATTACCGCGGCTGCTGGCACGGAGTTAGCCGGGGCTTCTTCTGCAGGTACCGTCATGATCTTTCCTGCTGAAAGGACTTTACAACCCTAGGGCCTTCTTCATCCACGCGGCGTTGCTGCATCAGGGTTTCCCCCATTGTGCAAAATTCCCCACTGCTGCCTCCCGTAGGAGTCTGGACCGTGTCTCAGTTCCAGTGTGACTGATCGTCCTCTCAGACCAGTTACGGATCGAAGCCTTGGTAGGCCATTACCCCACCAACAAGCTAATCCGACGCGGGCTCCTCCAAGTGCGGCCGAAGCCTTTCCCCCCAGGGAAGGGGGCGTATGCGGTATTAGCTACAGTTTCCCGTAGTTGTTCCCCACACCAGGGCAGATTCCCACGCGTTACTCACCCGTTCGCCACTAAGTCTTCCCCGAAGGGCCGACTTCGTTCGACTTGCATGTGTTAAGCACGCCGCCAGCGTTCGTTCTGAGCCAGGATCAAACTCTCAAGTTTGATCTTGAAGCTTTGCTTCTCGTGGCTCGAACATGCTCGAAAATAAAGTCACATATCAAAGGATCATCGGGATCCATTGACTGACATCGCCAGAATTCGGGCATGAATCCTGGCAATTTCGATGCGTGACCGTACATTCGCATGTACGAGCGGTACGCGGACGCACCACCACCCACGCATCTCTTCCTGATCTTCACATTTTCAAACAGCAGTGTGGGCACAAACCCACGCGACGCCGAATCCTGCCCGGCGACAAGAGGTGCGTTATAGTCAGTTCACGCTGTGTCTGTCAATTCCCGGATTGCAGATTTGTAACCATGTTGTTCGAATTGGTGGGATGACGGAAAAAGATGCCATCCGGCACGGTTTCGATACAACCGGCGACACGCCCTGGCGCATAAGTTCTTCGGTTGGACGATGTAATTTGTTGATGTTCAACACCACCCATCAGTTTGCTAGAATGCAACCCGATGGCACGCCTGACGGATAGAAGTTCATGGGGGACAGGTGCTCCATGAGAACGAAACTCACGATGCCTGCCGTGGTGGCGTCGGGGTTCGCCCTGCTGTTGCTTGTTTGCATCATTGCGTTCTGGTTTCTTGACGCCGAACCCGGCACCGCCCCGCTGACAGACATCAAGCCGGATGCGGATTCCGCAAGCGACACCGCGGCTGTTCCGGTTGTCACGCAGAAGACGGCTGCGACACGACAAGTCTTCAGTGTCCAGAAAGGTGATACGCTCGAAGACATACTTGCGCACACCGGACTGCCAGCCAGTGAATCGCATTATGCCATTGAAGCGCTTCGGGCAGTCTTCGATCCGAGGCAACTGCAGATCGGCGACTCTGTTTCGTTGCTGATCCTCCCAAAGGCAGACGCCACGAACACGCTCGCCGAAATATCGCTGGTTATGGAGAAAAGCGGTCATGTTGTTGTCAGGCGTCTCGAAGAGGACCGTTTCACAGCGTTCAAGGTCGTTTCGGACGAGATAGAGTTTCTGCAATCCGCAGCCGACCCTGAATTGCTGGAATACTGGAAAGGGGAAGTACGTGCCGGCGACACGCTGATCAACCTGCTCGTCAACGCGGGTGCAAGCTATAATGAGGCAGACAGTGTCACACGCATCATCGCAGAACATTATGATACGCGATCAATGCAGATTGGGCAGAAAATCGATATCGCGTTCAGGTCGGTTAACGGGAAAAAGCGTTTCGCGGAGTTGATCCTTGAGACCGCCGACAATGAATTTATCGTGGTGACTCAGCCGACTCCCGATACATACGCGGTTTCCAGACGCGACAGCAACCGCGGAGAGCTTGCTGCCCTGTCGTCGCCTGTCACGACTGAAACCCTGGTGTCACTTTCCCGGGAGATCGTGTCACAAACTGGCATGGCAGTCATACGAGGGATGGCGGATCGCGGGGATACCCTGATCGGCCTGATCACCGGAACCGGCGTCGTCGAGAGTGAGGCGGATGCGGTCCTGGCCGCACTGGAAGCAAACTTCGATCCACGAAAACTCCAGATCGGACAACAGCTGCTCGTACTTCATGTGCCCGACCCGGCTGGGACCGGTACACTGGTGACCGGACTTGTCATCCTGGTCATTGAGGGTGGCACGTACGTCATGGCAGAAAGGGTGAAAGACGGCGAGGGATTCCGCGGACAACGTGCCAGTGATTCGGACGCGATTGTCCACACGGCCATGCAATTGCTGCGTCCCCGGGAGGACGGAAACGACACGCGTGATACCGCAGCAAATGCAGAACAACTTGACGAAAGCCCGGACATCGCCGCGTCCGGTGAGGCGACGAGCGAGGATCCCGACACATTCGGTTCGACGGAACGCGCGTCCATTGATACCGATCTTCCTGTGACAGCAATCCCGTCCCGATCGGGGCGCGGCAAGATCAGGAACGACGGCGAACCAGATACAGCCGGACAGTCCGAAACTGCAGGACGTGACGTCAGCACGGGGGACGTCAAGGTCGTGACGGTGAAGTCATTCTCGCGAAGTGATCTCCGAAATCTCGTCCATGCCCTGGTTGCGGATGAGGATGAGGCAAAACTGCTGGTTTCAGAGGTCGAGGCAAGCATGGAGACGCGGCCAGAATCGCGTGAAACGAGTCTCTCCATCCAGTTCACGGAGACGGCGGAGACCATGTCGCCGTCGCAGTTCCTGCTGCGCGAGAGCAACGGACATGAACCGTTTCTGATCCTGAAACGCGGTGCAGACCTTCAGTTTCTTTTGCATGATGCAACCACCAATCCGGATGGTCCTGTCCACGAGGTCGCCTTGGCAGACCTGCTCGTGTTTGAACCCCGCACAATCGAACTGGCCCGCAATGACACGCTCGTGAACGCACTGACCAAGCTGAAAATTGATCGTGTGCAGGCTGCGACGGCGATAGACGCCATGCGTGAACATGTCGATCCCCGAAAAATGCGCGCAGGACAGGCAATCGATGTCTATCTGCACCAGGAGAGCCTGCTTGGACTGGTCTTGAGTCCGCGACCAGGATTTCACGTTGAGGTGTTCAGGAACGAACACGGATTCAGTTCGGTTCGGATCGATACCCCGCTGCACCTTGAATACCGAGTTGCCGTAGGTCAAATCACCAGCAGCATCTATAGCGCGGCGCTGAACGCCGGCGTTCCGCACGGCATCGTGGTCAAGATGATCCGGGCGTTCAGTTTTGATGTCGATTTTCAGCGCGAGATACGCCGCGGCGACCGCTTTGAAGTGCTGTATGAGATGTTTGTTGACGAATTCGGAACGTCGGTCCGTTCCGGCGAACCGATCTACATGTCGCTGGAGGTTTCGGGTACCGAACTGCCAGCCTACCGGTTTGCGACCGGCGACGGACGCTTTGACTATTTCAATGATGACGGAGAGAGCGTGCGAAAGGCGCTGCTGCGAACACCGGTTGATGGTGCACGCATCACGTCGAATTACGGTATGCGAACCCTGTTCGGATTCACGCGGATGCACAAGGGTGTTGACTTCGGTGTTCCCTCAGGCACACCCATCGCTGCAGCAGGTGACGGGGTTGTTGATGCCATCGGATGGAGAAATGGATACGGAAACTACATCCGTCTCAGGCATAACAGTACATATTCGACGGCCTATGCCCACATGAAAGGCTTTGCGTCGAACATGAAAAAGGGGACACGCGTCAGCCAGGGACAGACAATCGGGTATGTCGGAAGCACCGGACGTTCGACGGGACCGCATCTGCACTACGAAGTGCTTGTGGACGGCAAGCAGATCAATCCGATGGACTTGCGCCTGCCGTCAGGCGAGACACTGGAAGGTGAGAGATTGCGTCAATTCCAGGACGAGCGTGCACGAATAGACTCCATATTCATCCATCACATGAATGTACATTCGGCCGTGCTTGATCGAACGGAATCCGTACAACAGACACAATAATACACTTGGCACGGACTTGATCGGTTTACGGGAAGCCGCGGCGACAATTTTCCCGGGTTCGAAAATCGCGCTGCCGCCGGAATATTGTGGCGTTTCCATGGCGATGACGCGAGAGATCGTCCGGCAGGGTATTGGTGATCTGCACATCGTGGCTGTACCGCAGAGTGGTCTTCAGATCGACATCCTCATCGGTGCGGGATTGGTCGCGTCCATCGAAGCTGCGGCGGTTACGATGGGTGAGCGGGGTCACGCACCGAGGTTTCGCGAGGCGGTCGAACGCGCAACTGTCCAGATGATCGACTCGACATGTCCCGCCATTCACGCAGGTTTGCAAGCCAGCGAAAAAGGATTGCCGTTCATTCCCCTCCGCGGGTTGATCGGGACTGATGTATTTCGTGGGCGAGAAGACTGGACCGTGCTCGAAAACCCGTTTGTGCCGGGAGACCGGATTGTCGCACTGCAGGCCATCAGACCTGATGTTGCCATCTTTCACTGCGAAATTGCTGACCGCGAGGGAAACCTCTGGATCGGGCGACGACGCGAGCTTGCAACAATGGCCCATGCTGCCAAGCGAACGATCACAACCGTCGAGGAAGTTTGTGAAGATCAGTTGTTTGAAGACGAGACGATGGCAGCTGGCGCATTGTCGTCCGTCTACGTCGATCGGGTGGTGCATGCTCCCGGGGGTAGTCTGCCGCTTGCATTCCCGCCCTATTGCGATGCGGACACCCGGATGATCGATTCCTATATGCACGCAGCGCAAACACAGAACGGGTTCGACAGTTGGCTCGAGCGATGGCTTGTCGATGAGCAAGAATCCGCGTGACAGTGAACGCACTGCGCTGCTGGTGCTTACGCTCGCGCGACTACTTCGAGGCTGCAAGCGCACAGCCGTCGGTGCGCAATCACCCGTTCCCTGTGCTGCGGCATTTCTGGCGCGTGAGCTCGGGCTCGGACCGCAACGCATTACGGTACTCGGTAGCCGACAACACAATGATTTCAGTGATGGAGGGCGCGAGTTGTTTGATCGCGCTGCACAGGGGCGCATTGATGCGTTCTTTCTCGGTGGTGCACAAATTGATGGCCAGGCGAACGTCAATCTCGTCGAGACCCGGAAACGCGATGGTGGCCTGAAACGGTTTCCGGGATCGTTCGGGTCGGCGTACCTTTACTACCTGATCCCGAATGTCATCCTGTTTCGCGAGATTCATACGAGAGAGACGCTTGTCCCCCGGGTTGACTTCATCAGTGCCCCGGGCGTGTCGGATCCCGATGTGTATCGAACCGGGGGCCCACGGGCTCTTGTGACTGAACTTTGTGTCTTCAGTTTCGACAGGACGCGTGCGGGTTTCACGCTTGAGTCCGTTCACCCCTGGAGCAGTCGTGAGGAAGTTCGTATGCGAACCGGGTTCAGATACACCGAACCGGAGTCTGTTGCGACGACACCACCGCCAGACAAGGATCAGCGCGCACTTCTCGCGGAGACAGTCGATCGGTTTGTTTCCGAGAGTTATCCGGAATTCGCACGCAGGATTTCGATCGAGTAAAGTCTCATTCGGGATGGGGTTCGGGGAGATCGCCGGCGCAGGCGCGACCTGTTCGTCATCCTCGTCGGAAACCGGGTCACGTCGCGTACGATCCGGATCGGGGTGAGATTTTCACAGGACAGGGAGGATGCCTCATGCATGGCAGGCTTGCCGGGAAGAACGCGGTCGTCACTGGCGGCGGGCGTGGAATTGGCGCATCGATCGCCCAGGTGTTTGCACGCGAGGGCGCAAACGTCCTCATCGCGACGCGGACGCTGGACCGTGGCGAACGCGTCGCAGCGGCGATCAGACACAACGGAGGAAACGCAACCGCAATCCGGACTGATGTATCGAACAGTCGCGATGTGCGGGTGATGATTGCAACGGCCAAGCGCGAGTTGGGTTCTATCGATATCGTTGCGCATAACGCCGGCGCCTATCCCTCATCCCCGATTGACAAGATGTCGGAACGCGAATGGGACATGGTTATTGATACAAACCTCAAGAGCCTGTTCCTGATCACACGCGCCCTCATTCCGGTGATGACAAAACAGGAATATGGCAGGATCGTTGTCACCTCCTCTATATCCGGACCGCGTGTGGCAATGCCGGGTTGGGCGCATTACTGTGCGTCAAAGGCAGGTGTGAACGGATTCATTCGCGCTGCTGCACTGGAAGTTGCGCGTCATGGCGTGACGGTCAATGCTGTCGAACCGGGCAACATACAGATCAGAAAAACCGGATCCCGTGCGGCAACAGAGCATGAGGCGACGATGCGGCCTGCCATCCCGATGGGTGAACTGGGACAACCCGACGACATTGCGCATGCCGTTCTCTACCTGGCGAGCGACGAGGCCCGCTACGTCACCGGTCAAACCATCATTGTCGATGGTGGTCAGATCCTGCCCGAGAGCCAGGCTGGAGTTCTTGCAGACTGAAGCCCGAATTCAGATCATCCGATTTTCGGACCTCCGATGCATTACGCCGCTTCTTGCAGGTCGTTTCCACCAATCGTGAAATGCAGTTGATTGTTCTGGACGGTCACATTGACTGTTTCCGTGTCCACGGAGTCGCTGGCGAGGATGTGTTCTGCCAGGGGATTTTGCAGTTCACGCTGGATCACGCGCCGCAAGGGTCTTGCGCCATAGACCGGGTCGTACCCGGCTTCCGCGAGCCAGCCGCGGGCGGCATTGTCCAGCGACAATGACACGCCACGGTCCTGCAGCCGTTGCAGCAGTTCGCGAAGCTGAATGTCGACAATCTCGACCATCAGGTCGCGGCGCAGGCGCTTGAACAAGATGATCTCATCGAGTCGATTCAGGAACTCGGGTCGAAACTGCGCCCTGATTGCCTGCATGACGCGTTCACGCGCCTCACTGGCGTCGGCATCGGCCGATAGATCTGCAAGAACTTCGGCACCCGTGTTCGACGTCATGACAATCAGCGTATTGCGAAAGTCGACTGTCCTGCCGTGTCCGTCAGTCAGGCGTCCGTCATCGAGAACCTGCAAGAGTATGTTGAACACGTCTGCGTGTGCCTTCTCGATTTCGTCGAACAGAACGACTCTCCAGGGCCGTCGGCGTACCGCTTCGGTCAGGACTCCACCCTCTTCGTAGCCGACGTAACCGGGCGGCGCCCCGATCAGGCGGGAAACAGCGTGTTTCTCCATGAACTCCGACATGTCGAGACGCACGATGGCGGACTCGTCATCAAACATGAATTCAGCCAGCGTCTTGACGAGTTCCGTCTTGCCGACACCCGTCGGCCCGAGGAACATGAAACTTCCCACCGGACGCGAGGGATCCTTCAGCCCGGCGCGTGCACGACGAACAGAGTTGGCTACAGCAGTCAGCGCCTCGTCCTGGCCGACAACGCGGTGTGCAAGATGGTTTTCCATGTTGAGAAGCTTCATTCGCTCGCTTGCCAGCATTTTCTCGACAGGCACACCCGTCCAGCGCGAGACAACCGCGGCAATGTGGTCTTCGGTTACGGCCTCATCGAGCAGGTGCTTTCCCTGAGCGCTTTCGAGTTCACCAAGCTTTGCCTCAAGGTCCGGTATTACGCCATAGGCAAGTTCACCTGCCCGGGAAAGGTCGCCCGACCGTTTGGATTGCTCCAGTTCATGCCGACAGCTCTCCAGTTTCTCCTTCATCTCCTGTACGGTAGTGAGCTGGCACTTCTCCTCTTCCCAGCGCTGTGTCAGTTCGGCACATGATTCCTCGAGTTCAGCCAATTCCCCTTGCAGCTGCTCCAGACGTTTTGTGGAACCGGCTTCCTTGCCCAGGACTTCGCGTTCGATCTGCAACTGCATGATCTTTCGCTCGAGTTCGTCGATCTCTTCGGGCCGGGATTCGATTTCCATCTTGAGCCGGCTTGCCGCCTCATCGACCAGGTCGATCGCCTTGTCAGGGAGAAACCGGTCGGAAATGTAGCGGTTGGAGAGCGTTGCGGCGGCAACAGTCGCGTTGTCCGTGATGCGCACGCCGTGGTGAAGTTCGTACTTTTCCTTCAGACCGCGAAGGATCGAGATGGTGTCCTCGACTCCCGGTTCGGAGACAAGAACAGACTGAAACCGCCGCGCCAGAGCGGCATCTTTCTCGATGTGCTTGCGGTACTCATCCAGTGTCGTGGCGCCGACGCAATGCAGCTTGCCGCGCGCAAGCGTGGGTTTCAGGAGGTTCGATGCATCCATCGACCCTTCCGCGGCACCCGCACCGACAAGTGTGTGAAGTTCGTCAATGAAGATGATGACGTTGCCATCAGATGCCTCGATCTCCTGAAGCACCGATTTCATTCGTTCCTCAAACTCGCCGCGATACTTGGCGCCGGCAACCAGCTGGCCAAGATCGAGTGCAAGCAGTTGCTTGTGCATGAGGGATTCCGGGACGTCGCCGCTGGCGATGCGCAGGGCAAGCCCCTCGACGATCGCGGTCTTGCCGACGCCCGGTTCGCCAATGAGGACCGGATTGTTCTTCGTACGGCGCGAAAGAACCTGCATGGTTCTGCGAATTTCCTCGTCCCGGCCGATGACCGGATCGAGGTCACCCGAGTGCGCGGCACCAGTCAGGTCAAGCGTGTATCGTTCAAGCGCATTGAAACCGTCTTCGGAGGTCGCACTTTCCGCGCGGCGACCCTTGCGCATGGCATCAATGGCATGACGCAGCGCCTTGGGCGTCGCTCCGGCGTTGCCGAGGATGCGAGATGTTGTTGCATCGGACGTCGCAAGCGCAAGCAGCAGGCTGTCGACCGCGACAAACCTGTCCTTTGCAAGATTTGCAGTTTTTGATGCTGAATCCAGCAATTGTACCGTATCGGGATGAAACCGGATAACACTGCCCTGGACAACAGGGAGGCGCTTGAGTTCGGTTTCGGTTGCTGACAGCGCGGCAGATGCATCTGCTTCGGCGTGACGTAACAGTCCGGCGGCAAGACCGTCCCTGTCAGACAGCAGTGCATGGAGAACATGCGCGGGCGTCAGATACTGATGACCGCGATTGGACGCGAGCGTGCGCGCGGCCTGCAGAAATCCCTGCGTACGTTCTGTGAGGTTATTGAAGTCCATCTTGCTTTCCTACCTGGAACGAAATTCCAGAAGAAAGATGGTGTTGTAATATTGCAACACAATAGTGTTGCACGACGTTCATGCGGGAGGCGTCTGTTCCGGTTCGTCGGCCGGTATCAGGGTTTCACCGGTTGGAATCGGATGGTCACGGTCTGCGCCGTTTGCACGTCGACCCGATCGAACTGCGACTGCTTCGACTTCGTGGACCGCGTGGCTTTCGCCTTCGTCGCCGTTGTGGGCGGGTCGCCGGGATTCAGTTTCAGCGGACGCATCGCCGGGGTGCGATTCAAACTGACCTGGTCCCCGACCTTTCCCGTTTCGATTGTCGTCGCGCGCTTCGCGCTCGCGTTGCTGTTCCAGTGCACGTTCGGCCTGGTAGTTTACAATGCGCTGATAGTGCTCGGCATGTTGCAGGCAGTTTTCGGCGGCAACATGGTCGCCAGCGGCGGATGCGTCCCGTGCGAAGGCGACATACTTGTCTGCCACCTGTTGTGCTGTTCCCCGAACCTTGACGTCCGGGCCCGTGCTCTCGAAAGACTGGTTGCGGCCATTGCCGCGCCGCGTGTTGTTCCGGTTGTTGTTCCGGAAACGTCGGCCGGGTCCGCCGTGTCTCATAATTTGCCGGTGTTCATTGGTTTCATGGGATTTTCTTTTGATGCAAGATCATGACAAAAATGCCACGGGACAATTTAGCGACGCCACTAGATTCAGATGTCGAAGTTGCGAGCCGTCAGTAATTGGCGTCGAACGGCAAGTGCATACCTGTAAAGCACATGTATGAAGGTGAATCAATACAAAATTGCCGTGCAGGCCGACGGCCTGCGCGGGGAAAACGGCATAACGGGCGCTTCCTCCCGACTCTCCTGGTCACACAAATGTGTCGATCGTGTTGTGAACACGCAGACGCAGCTCCGGCAACAGGTGTTGTTCAAACCAGGGATTGCGCCGCAACCAGGCTGTGTTGCGCCAGGAGGGATGCGGGAGTGGCAGATATCGTGGAAGGCAGTCGCGCCATGTGTACACGGTTTCGGTCACGGTTCTGCCGGGTTTGTATGGCAGGTATCGGGCATGCGCATAGCCGCCGACAAGGATAACGAGGCGAATGTCTACCAGCAGTTCAAGGACACGGTCGTGCCATAGCGGGGCACACTCGGGTCGGGGTGGACAGTCGCCGCCGTTTGGCGCGCGACCCGGATAGCAAAATCCCATCGGCATGATCGCGATGCGTGAATCGTCGTAGAATTCGTCGCGCGACAGGTTCATCCAGGAACGCAGCCTGTCGCCACTGCGGTCATTCCAGGGTATGCCGGTCTCGTGCACCAGTCTGCCGGGTGCCTGACCGATGATCAGAATACGCGCGGTCTCCTTGCACCGGATGACAGGGCGCGGCCCCAGCGGCAGACGGGATACGCAAGCGCGGCATTGTCGAATTTCGGAAAGCAGAACGTGGAGCGGCGCATCCATTTCTGCGGAGAGACTACGCCGCCAGTTGCAGATGATCGGTCCCGGACAGGTCCACTGACAATAGCTGCGACACACCGGGTTCGCCCATTGTCACGCCATACAACCGATCCATGCGCGCCATTGTCTGAATCTTGTGTGAAATGACGAGGAACCTGCTGCGGCCGGATTTTGACAGTTCGTCAAGCAGATCGCAGAACCGTCCGACATTTGCGTCGTCGAGTGAATCGTCGACCTCATCAAGTACGCAAATCGGCGCCGGATTCGTAAGAAAGAGCGCAAACAGCAGTGAAAGGGACGCGGCGGATTTCTCACCGCCAGACAGCAGTGACAGCCGCATCACATCCTTGCCGGACGGATTGACCTCGATGTCCAGACCTGCTTCGAGCGGGTCGTCGGAATCCGTGAGAACGAGGCGCGAGCTGCCGCCAAGAAAGAACGCGTTGAGTTTCTGGAAGTGATCGTCAATCGTCGTGAAAGCTGCGCGCAATCGTTGCCGTCCCTCACGGTTGAGATCATGAAGCGAGCGGCGCAGTCGTTGAATGGCTTCCTCAAGTTCGTCTCTTTCGGCGTACAAGGCCCGCAGTCTCAATTCAAGCTCTTCGGCTTCGGATTGTGCCAGCAGGTTGACAGCACCGATGTTGTCTCGTTCGCGCGTCGCGCGGTCGTGTTGTGTCTGCAGGTGGACAGCCGTTGCAAGATTCTCGATGTCCGGAATGGTCTTGACGAGTTCGTGCGGTTGCAGTCCCAGTTGCGATTCGATGACGTTCGCGCCCTCGTCGGTTGCAAACTTCGCCTGTGCTGTCAGGACTTCGGCGCTGGCGCGTCGTTCACGTAGTCCTGCCAGCGTCGACTCACATGCACGTAACGAACGGGTGGACTCCGCGAGTTTACCCTGGGCACGCGCAACAGAATCACGGGCATCGCGCAGCGTGCGCTCCGATTCCATGGTTCGCAGGTCGAGATCAGCCGCGCGGGTTTCCAGTGCTTGCGGCAGTTTCTGGAGACGCACGAGTGTCGTCTCCAGTTCGCAGCGACGCGCATCCAGTTCTTCAACCCATAGCGTCAGTTCACCGTGATTCTGCGTGCGGGACGTACGCAAGGCAGCGATCTCGCGCAAGCGGGCATGATTTTCTTCGATCGTGCGCTGAACACGATCCAGTGTGGACCGGGTTCGGGACAGCCTTGCCCGTTCATCGACCAGGAGCTTGCGCGCAGAAACAAGTTCCGACTCCGGAATCAGGACTTCCTGTTTCTCCAGTTCTGACCGCAAGGATTCCAGTTCCGTACGCAGTTCGCGCCGTTCAGACTCAAGTTGATCAAGTCGCGACTTACGGTTTTGTCGTTGCAGGCGTAGGGTGTCGAAGTTGGATGACGTATCACGCAGTTTGTCCTGTGCGTTCTGAAGCGACTGTGTTCCTGTTTCCACGCTTGCCTGTGCAAGCTGAACCTGACGATATGTGTCATCGAGTTCCGATTCGATGCGCGCAAGGCCCGTCTTGCATGTTTCTTGGGCATCGTGTGCAACCTTGACGTCGCTGGCGAGTGTCTCGAGTCGGGCGCGCATGGCAATCCTGGTTGCAACGGTCGAATCCATGTCGTGGACGACATAGCCGTCCCAGCGCCACATTCGACCTTCACAGGAGACAAGCCGCTGACCCGGTTCGAGACCGGATGCGAGGCGATCGCCATCGTGATCCGGTACAACCGCGGTTTGCGACAATCGGCGGGACAATTCGGGCGGTGCAGTTACAAATGATGCCAGAGCTGGCAGGTCGCCGGGCAGCGGCGAAGGCCTGTCAAGCGGATCGGCTCCTGTCCAGGTTGCCGGACCACCAGGTTCAGTTGATGCATCGAGTTCGTCACCGAACGCGGCGCCAAGTGCCTTTTCGTAACCACTCCTTACGGCGACCAGGTCAAGTATCGGGGCATCCTGTTCGGTTCGGTGGCCGGCGGCAAGCGCCGCGAGTGCGTCGTATTCTGCTTGCAGCCTGCTGACTGCGGACTCGGCGCGTCTGAGATTCACTCTGGCCACTTCCGCCCGGTTCTGATTGATCGAATGAATCTCCTGAGTGGTACCCAGAGACTCCCTGGCCTGATCGAGGTCATACGCGGCTTCGCTACATTCCTTCTGCAGCGATTCGAGCACGAACTCCACGTCACTCTCGTTTTCGTCGGCGTTGTTGCTCTCTTTCAGTACGGCCATCTCCAGTTCAAGTCGACTGTCGCGACTTTCCAGATCCAGTCGCCGCATTTCCATTGCTTCCTGTCGTGCGAAGTGCACGGCACGCTGTTCGGATTTCGCAATGACATCGGTTTCGACGCGTGTCACGATCCTTTCCAGTTGATCGACCTGTTCCAGGGTATCGGACTGTTCCCGCGCATATGTCTCTTCTGAACACCTTATTTCGGTTTCCTCGTTGTCCAGGTTCTCAAGGTCCTTGACCACGTCGGATATGAGACTGCGTCCCTTTGCGAGATCGTCGCCGAGCTGTGCGAGCTGAGATTCGGAACTGGTTTTCTGTTCATGATAGTGGCGTCGCTCGGCATCGAGTGAAACCCGTTCAAGCCGCAGGTCGCCGACTGCACGATCGACGCGTGCCAGGACCTCTTCCTCATTCTTGAGGGATTCCTGTGCGTTCAGGAGAATCGCATTCTCATGCGCAACCTGCTGCGTGGATGTGACGATTTCCGTCTCCAGCTCATTCAATGCGGCGTTTTCGCGTTCATGATCTTCGGTGGCGTCAAGCCACCGTCGGAGGAGAAGTTGTGCGAGAAGGTTTCGAATCCGCTCACTCACCTGGCGATATCGCATCGCCTGGCGCGATTGACGCTGCAGGTTTGCTTGCTGCGTCTCGATTTCCGCGATGATGTCCGCCAGCCGTTCGAGATTTGCTTCAGCACCGTTCAACTTCAGATCGGCTTCATGTCTGCGCGATTGCAATCCGACGATGCCGGCGGCTTCCTCAAGGAGTTGACGACGGGCTTGCGGCTTCGCATTGAGCAGACTGGCAACCTGACCCTGGCTCACCATGGATACGCTGCGTGCACCGCTCGCGACATCCGAGAAAAACAGACGCACATCGCGAGCACGCGCGTCCTGACCATTGATACTGTATGATGAGCCGGTGCTGCGTTCTATGCGGCGGACAACCTGGATCTCGTCGCTGTCGTTCCATGCCGCGGGTGCATCGCGACTTGTGTTGGTGATGCGCAGCGCGACTTCAGCAACATTGTGCGGAGGCCGCAACCGGGTTCCGGAAAATATGACATCGTCCATGCCGGCGGCGCGCATCTTCGATGCCGATGACTCGCCCATGATCCATCGCAGCGCCTCTACGAGATTTGACTTGCCGCAACCGTTGGGTCCCACAATTCCGGTGAGTCCGGGCTCGACCAGAAGTTCCGCGGGATCGACGAATGACTTGAAACCGCGCAACTTGAGGCTCGCAAAGTGCATGGTGTCGTTCCTGTCGGTTTCTCTGCGTGCGCCTGTGCCTGGCGTCAAGTGGGGGCGAGATCACGCAGGAATGCGTCGAAAGCCTCGAATGTCGAGAGTCCCTTGATGTACTCTCCATTGATGACGAATGAAGGCGTACTATTGATCTTGTAGGTGTCCCGTGCATCAAGGGCCATGGCAAGAATATTGTCCCTGGTCTCCTCGTCGGCCAGACACGCATCGACCAGCCCCGGGTCGCGCCCTCCCATGCGGACGAGGTCCTTCAGTCCCGAAACAGGATCGTCGGCATAGAGCCAGCTGCGCTGGGATGCGAATGCGGCTTCGATGAACGCGAAGAACCATTTGCTGCTTTCGCAGCGTGCGATCACCGAAACATCCAGAGCCAATCGGTCGAGTGGAAAGTCACGCACGATCAGGCGTGCCTTGCCGGTGTCGAGATACGCAGACTTGAGTTGTGGAAGTACGTTGTTGTGAAAATTCGCGCATGCCGGGCAGGTCATCGACGCATATTCGATGATTTCGATCGACGCGTTCGGGTCGCCAAGGATCATTTCGGGCAGTCCGAACGCTGTTTGCGCTCGAAGGCTGGTCCAGGGAATGACGGCTGTGGCGGCCATCCCGGCAATCACATTTCGCCTATTGTACACGACCATATCCGATCCCGAATTGGCGGGTTTGTTCAAGAGCAACATATAGTAGACACATTATGGCCCTGCAACTGTTTCCTGCGTGTTGGAATGACGATTCGGCAGGGTTCAACATCTGACTTCAGAGTGGTTTCGTCGGAATGGCAGGGAACGAGACTGGCGTTCCAGGGATCGTGTCCCTGCGCCAGCTGATGCCGAGTTTTAACGGATCCGCAGCTCGTCCTGCTGATCCGGCAGGATCACCCACATCACCTGACCGGCAAACAAACGACGTAATCAGTCGTCAGGTGCGCTCGCGATGCCGCGTCCAAGTTCTCGGAGAGCGTCACGTAATTGTGGATCCTCGACACGTGCGACCTGCTTCTCCAGTTCTGCGTCGGAAATTCCGGGGGATGGGTGCGGACACGACTTCGGGGGCGCCGGTGGAACAATCTGGGTTCCCTGCAGAAAGGCAAGTTTCCTGACAGTGTTTTTTCCGAAATAGGTGTTGATCCGCGTGGTGATCAGATCCGACATATGTTGCACTTCGAGTGCACGGGAACTTTCAACCAGAAGCGTCAGCCGACCATTGATGAACCGTTCTGGCCGCGTGATTGCAGCAAGTTCCGGGCCGATGATGGACAACCATTCGGTACGCATTATCGCCCCTGGGCTCCGTGTCCGTCGGCCGTATGACCGGGATGTCATACGCAGGAGTCGGGACACATGCGTGACCCGTTCCAGGCGCGCGGATTGTCTTGACTTGCGACGGGCTTTCCCTTTTTCGCTGGATACCGCGTCGTCGTGAGCCGAAGATGGTTTGCTCATGGTGTCAATACTGGTCGACGCGCTCGATTTGCCGGCTTCGCTTGTCATGACCTGAATCAGAACACGGTATCGATCTTGTACGCAAGGCTTGGTTCGACGCGGTGGGCGGAGACGGCGTGGACGTTCTGTTGGGGGAAGGATACATGTGAAACCCGCTAGGGTCCTGCGGAGGATAATCTTCATCCGTGTTTTAGCCACCACCTCTCCACCACTGTTGGACACTCCTGCCTGTTGTGTCCTGCACGAGGTCTTCAAAGACCATCATGCGGCCCGCACCGCCGTCGCCGTGAAAGACAAGGTCTACCCGCAGGCGGAACGTCTTCATGCAAGAGGTTGCAGCAAACGGTGCGCATCGCGGCACACCCCATCACGCACTACTCATCCTCGTCCCGGGAGTGTTGAACGCAGCGAACTTACGCCGAAGAAACAGACCTTCGCAGGTGCGGGCGACGATCGAGGAGGCCTATCCTGAGATCCATGCAACAGGATTGCAGCAAGGGAGCCTCCGTGGTTGGGCATCCTAGCGGTCAGCCACCTAAATTGGGGATCTGTCCCTGCTCAAGCGAGTCGAATGCCTGGAGCACATAACGCGCCGTGCGGTACTCACCGAACTCTTTCATCTCATTTTGCTTAAGGGACGAGAAGGACGAACTCGGAGGCGGGGCGTCCAGAATCCATTCCAGATCGGAACGACAAAGCTCATACATGTGGGCGAAAATCGCATCCAATTCGCAGCGGAGACAATGACGACGTTCCTCGTTCCACGGAAACGGCGGGCCATCGTAACCAAGGTCGCGGGCGAACGCACTCAATTCCTCAGCCGTATAGGTCAATTCGAGAACGCGGGGAACGACCAATTGAACCCACATCTGACCGCAGACACTTTCTTCCAGATAAGTTTCCGGCGGTAGTACGGGCAGCTGCTTGACGATAAAGAAACTCATGTTGACCCCGCCGACGGACATTCTAGCAGCCCAATCAAGAGGAAGACTATTCATATTCGCCAGAACCAAGGCCGATGCAACGGACCGGGTATTTCTGTAGTCGATGATAGGTGCGCTGTGACCGAACCCGCCTATAGATAAGTTACCCGAAAGAAAGGTTCGCTCATTTGTTGAATTTGTGATTCCTCGGAAGGCTTGAAGCCAGCACTCGTCGTTTACACCCAAAAGTGGAGTTTTGTGATTCATGGCCATACACCGTAGGACCGCGAGTATTGCAGTCCTCTTGTTGGTCGCATTGGTGATGTCGCAGAATGCAATAACCCAATATTGACCGCGATTCCCGAATCGCCCAGCCCAAGGGTCGGAATCATGGCGAAGATACTCGTTCTTTCGTCTGTTGCGCGAGCGAACCTTCGGAGAACGAGCTGCGGACTGACCTCGCGAGTACCGTGAATAGCTCTGCTCTGCTCTGCTCTGCTCTGCTCTGCTCTGCTCTGCTCTGCTCTGCTCTGCTCTGCTCTGCTCTGCTGCTCTGCTCTGCTCTGCTCTGCTCTGCTCTGCTCTGCTCTGCTCTGCTCTGCTCTGCTCTGCTCTGCTCTGCTCTGCTCGAGATGACACGGTCATTTCACCTCTGTCAAGTCTTTCTGCCACATTAATTTCTGGCACCCAATAGCGCGGGATGACGACCGTGCCGGGATCCGACTTCTCCGCCACTGTCATCAGTCGAGTTTTGCCGTTCCTGATGTCGCGCTCGGAGACGCCATCGAAGGTGGCGAAGCGGTGATCGTATTGATGAAATAACTTGGCCTCATAGAGCGGCAGGTAACGTTTGTCCCCGCGAACGAAAACGTTACCTTCGAGTTGCCAGCCATCCTCCTCCATCTGTCGCCGGGTCCTGAACAATCGCGAATCATTGGACATATGAAACATTGTGGAGAACTTCACACCCCATGGGTTTTCTTCCGGCTGCGACCCGCTCCCTTCCTTCCAGAAAACGCCAGCGCGCTTGTACATCTTGCGTGCGATCTCCATATCGCGGCGGATGCGGAAAATTGGACAGGTGCAGGTGTTGGGGTTGAACAGTGAGAAGTCGTTAGCGCTGAGCGTGAAACGTCGCTCGGTATCCTTCAAATGCGCCCCCTGATGCAGGAAGAACGCGAACTCGGCGTCGGGTGTGGGATTATCTTCGCCGCTCAACGTGAGGAGGCAGAATTTGTAGGAACTATGCACACCAGGAAAGACCTTCTCCCGGTTCTCGAAGTCGAACAGGCTGACGAGCTGTTGCTGGCTGACGACGCGATCGAAGAACTCCTTGGTGGAGTGATCCGTGGCGATGCCTGTGGGCACGATCAACCCGGCCCGGCCCTGGGGCTTGATGAGCTGTAGGACTGTCTCAGCGAAGACGGCATAAGTGTTCATGTCGCCGACTCCGGTCAGAGGGAACCTACCTCCTGTGCGGGCATACTGGCTTGTCGCTTCGGCGTGGCGTTTTGCGGTCGTGAAATTCTGATACAGGGCTCTTTCCGCCGGGAGCGCGTCATCGCGATTCAAGTGTTGGATCAGACGATCTCGCGCAGCCTTGTTGGGCGCCGTCGCGATCTCCGGGGAACGTGAAGCGAAGAACTCCTGCTCCTGCAGCTTTATGCGTTCCCACGGCGGGTTTCCGAGAACGGCGTCGAAGCCGCCGTTTTGCATGATCTTGGCGAACGCGAGATGCCAGTGAAGAAAGCGGTGGGTGTGGCCAAGATTTCGAACAAGGCGTTCGACGCCGACGCGCTGCGGAATGTTGCGGTCGAGGCTATCGATGTCCTCGCTGAGAGGCACGATGTCGAGGCTGTCGTGCGTCTTGGGCGCGAAGTACGTCCCCACGAAGAGGTCGGCGCGCATTGTCTCGCGGACGTAGGTTCTGTCGCCAAGCTGAGTTTTCCAGGTGGCGCGCTTGTGCTCGACTTCAACGAGCGTGTCTTCCGGCATGGCATCGAGGTCGAGATCGGCCCGTGCGAATTCCAGCGCGGTCCTTTCGTCGAAGAGATCGGATTGCTGCGGTCGGCGGTTGCGATTGCGCAAGCTGCGGCAAACCTCCTTTTCGTCGCCGGTCAATGGCTTATAGGCATCGGCGGGTATGCCGTTCGCCATGATTCCTGGATCAAGAATACCAACCAGGCTGTCGCCTTGAAGGATATGGGAATCGAGAAAGTTGAGCGGTTTGCCCGGTTCGACTGTCTCGGTCCACAGCGCCGTCTTGCACAGCTCAACGGCAAGCGGGTTGCGGTCGACGCCGTAGATGCAATGCTGCACCACCTCGCGCAGCGCATGCCGGCGCACTGTCTCATCGGAAGTGTCGGGGGGCGACTCGATACGGGCGATCTCGGCGGCGAGACGCCGTGCGGCAGCCAGCAGGAAGTGGCCCGAGCCGCAGGCGGGGTCGATGACCCGCAGCTCGAGAAGGGCGGTGCGTGGATGCTCTGGATGTGCCTTGACGGTCTGGGCGATCACCGGGTCGAGGGTCGATTTGATGAGTTCGCTTACCAGGCTCGGCGGCGTGTAGTACGAGCCAGTCAGCTTGCGCTCGGACCCCGTCGCCTGCTCGCTGCTGGTGCCGCCGACGAAGGCGAATGTCCAGGGCGAAGCGTTCACATCGATGACAGGCCGAAGCTCCAGGAGGCTTTCGTAGACCGAACCCAGTTCCTCGGTATCCATGTCCCTGTAATTGATTCGAGCGAGGCCCCGGTTTGACCGGAAGAAGGCGAGGCTACGCACAGCGTCGAGCAGATGTTCGTTGGCGACGGCCGCGGCGTCGAGGTCGGGACACTGATCGTCCCGGAAAAGCCCGCCGAGAGCGGGCAGGCCAAGGGCGGGCGCGCCTTCGGCGAGCACCCTGAAGGTGATCTGGAGACCCTGCCAGAGATCCTGGTTCCGATCGTAATGCCGGCGACGCAGAGCGCGTTCGCGCAGTTGGGACAGCGCGTAGCCTTTGGCGAACACGTCGCGCTGTTCGTCAGTGGCCTCCGGTGCGTGAAGCAGGTTGCGTTCCTCGGCCGCAAAGAGAAAGAGCAGGCGGTACACGAGGCGAAGGAGTTGCTGAAAATAGCGCTCCGGCGAGAGCGCACCCTGTGCGAGGGCATCGCGCAGTTCGCCATTGGAGTGATGCCGTAGAAAACCGTTGCCGAGCTGTCGCAGGGAGTCGGTAACACCGCCGCGGAGATTCTCCCGGATGCGTTCTCCGGTCTCTTGCGCCTTCTTTCGCCAAGACTCGATGATACAGGCCGATGGTTTGCCGTCGACGGGTTGAAGGCGACTGGCATGAGCGGAAAGCCAGAAAGCGGCGAAGTCGGGGTAGAGTTCTTCGGCGAAAAGAAGATCAAGGTCGGCTTCGATGTAGGCGGGTCGCGTCAGGCTCGCATTGTTGCGCAGGATGCGGAGCTTCGAACCGTTGGAGACCATGCCCCACAGTGAGGTGTCCTCCGCATTGAGGTACTCCTGCATCATGCCGTGGGGCGCCTGCCGACGGCCGTCCTGCCCGAAACGCGGATCAGCCCTGTCGAGGTCGAAGTCGTGCGTAACGAGAAGAAGGGGCACGGTGCCGCCACAAGCGCGGTGTGTCAGCCTGAACACGCGATCTTCCCGTACGACACTCTCGGCGATGGTCAGGTCATTGTAGCCAAGCAGCGAGCTCAGGAACGGGACGAGCCATTCCTCGATGCCGACCTGCGGCCCACGGAGGTCGCGCCGTGGACGACGCTCGGCGTATCTCCCGTGGAGATCGTTGGCGATGCGCCAGTATCGTGCGAGCTCTTCCTTGATGGCGAGGGATTTCGAGAGCCCGTAGTCCGCGCCCGTCTGACGGGGCGCCTCGAGCGCGGCGACCGCCCGGAGAAACTCCGGCGGCAGCAGGCCGCCTTCGATCTTCAGGGCCGTGAAACCCCGGCTTCTACGCATGCGTGCCATGGTCACAATGTCGCCATGGGCATGAAGACATAGACCCCGATCTTGTCGACCGGCAGAGCCGGGACGACATCGTATCGCAGCCCCTTGGCGTCGCTGGCCTGGCGAATGCGGCGGTGATCGGCGAGCAATAGCCCAGCCTGTTCCTGCGCGACACGTGTGAAGGTGTCTTCCAGATCCGGCAGTGCGCTCATGGCCTGACGGATCAGGTGAGTCTTCTGACCATCCGGCATGTTGCGGTCCGGTTCGAGCGACATGAGCGAAAGCGCGTCGTCTTCGGTCAGGAGCTCACCGGTGCCTTCCCTGACCGCGATCCCCAGACACTCCTCGGCGAGCAGGGACTTGAGCGGCGCGTACCGTCCGTCCATGCCGCGCTGTTCCACAAGGAGCTGGCTGCGTAGGCGCAGCAGATAAAGCACCGTGCGTGTTCCGACACCACTCGTGAAGATTGCTCCGGTGCGGGCAGCGATGTCGGTGGCTTCGATGTCGAGGGCCTGTTCGGCCACGAAGTCGGCAAGCGTTGCGACCAGCGGATGTGCGCGGTGGATGTAGGTCGCGCCCGCGGGTGCGGGTTGCTTGAACGACAGCTTCGCCGAGGCGGTGAACCCGATGGCGTCAAGACGATCCTGAAGCGGCTTGGGCAAATGTGCGACCGGCAACCGGAAATAGCCGTTGCGCGCATCAAGCGCCGCTCCCAGGCGTTCGGTGGAAAGGCGCACGAAGCGGGCGACATCGTCGGATCCGCCCAGTACGGATACAGCCTTTCGCCACTCGGGCAGCACATCGTCCGGCGTCAGGCGCCCCTGAGCGAAGACAGTGCGCGTCATCTTATGGATTGCCGTCTGCCAAGCGTTTTCCACCTCGGCTTCGGTGTTCATGAATTCGAACGCCGTCTGAATGTCTCGGGAATGGGCACCGCCGTGAAGCAGAACGGCTTTCATAATTGCGTCGCCGACCTTGTTGTTGTCCGCTGGCAGAGGCACCGCAACACCGAGCTCCTTGCGGATCTTCTCGGCCTTGCGGAGGATTACGCGAAGCACCGCACCGTCTACGGGATTGTTCTCGCCGTAGAGCATCAGCGCGCGCACAATCCGGGACACTTGCCCGAAGCGGTCCGCGCGGCCCTCACGCTGCTCATGGCGAGTGGGATTCCAGGTTAGGTCGTAGTGAACCACCGCGTCGAAGTGATTCTGAAGGTTGACGCCTTCGGACAGGCAATCGGTGGCAACGAGCATGGGCGCGACATTCTCGTCGAGTTTGGACAGGGCCTCCACGCGTTCTTCGCGCTGGTCGGGAGTGAGTTCCCCGGTGATCACGGCAACGTACGACTGGTCTTCCCCGAGCGCGCCTCTCAGCTCGTCGCCGACGTAATGCGCGGTGGCGATGAAGCGGCAGAAGACCACCGGGCGGAAGCCATCCGCCACAAGTTGCCTGACCTCCTTGATGAGCGTGTTGAGCTTGGGATCGTTGCGGTAGCCGCGAAGCGCATCCGCACGGTCGACAAGTGCGCGGAGCGCACCCGCGTCCTCCGTCCCTTCGACGGTGCCGGCGGGGACACTCTCGGTCAGGGCGAGCGAGTCTTCGGCCGCCGCATCCATCACGGTCTCTGCCGTCGTGTGGTCCAGATTAGCGAGCCGCGCCTCGACGGTTTCGCCTTCGGCGGCCTGGAGCCGGGTTCGCAGTGCAAGTGACGCGGCCGCGGGGCTGGAGGAAACACAGCGCAGAAGCGCAAGTGCGGCCCACCAGGACATGCGCTGCTCAAGCTTCGTTCGGTTCTCGGTGCGCTGGACCATAGTCCTCGCATAGGCAAGCACATCGGCGAAGAGCGCACCCCACTTGCCCGTCAACCGGTAGGTCGCCTCACGGCTTTCACGGAGGGGAAAACCGGTGTCGTCCTTCCATTCGGCGATGTCGCCGCGGCGGCGTTGCACGAGATGCAGTGCGAGTTCGTTGCGTAAACGTCGGCGCTTGTCGCCTTCCGGCGCTTCGGCCAGTTCGGAGAACTTCGGTTCCAGCAGACCGAGCAGGTTGTGGAATGCGGTGTCGTCGCCCGAGTGCGGAGTAGCGGTCAGAAACACCATGCCTCGCCGTGGCTTGCTCTCGGCGAGACCCTTGAGCAGCTGATAGCGCTGGTGACGGGTGTTCGTGTTCGACCGCACGCAGGTGTGCGCCTCGTCGACGATTACGAACTCCGGGCAAGTGCGCAGGAAGTCGCTGCGGCGCCGGTCCGATTTGATGTAGTCGAGCGAAACCACCGTGAAGGAATAGACCTCGAATACAGATTCGTCGGGGCGCAGTCCGCGCTCAAGGCGGGTGGCAGTGCCAGTGCGCACGACCTCGGCGTCGATGGCAAACTTCTCCGCGAGTTCCTGTTGCCACTGTTCGCAAAGATGTGGTGGACAGATGACGGCGAGCCGTTCGATCTCGCCGCGGTCGAGTAGCTCCCGCGCAATGAGACCTGCCTCGATGGTCTTGCCGATACCGACATCGTCGCTGACGAGCAGCCGGACGGTCTCCTGCTTGAGGGCCATAAGCAACGGCACCAACTGATAGGCGCGTGGTTCGACATTCAGATTGCCGAAACTCCGAAACGGTCCTGCGCCTGCCCGCAGCTTCAGGCGAAGCGCATCGCGCAGCAGTAGCGCCGCCTCGTGGGAGCCCGGCAGGGTAGGATCGGGTGGATCGAATGTCGCCGGAACGGGCGCCTCGGGCTCGAGGGGAAGATAAATAAGGGTCGCGTCATCCTCCGCGCCGCCGAGCGGCCGGAGTCTCAGAAGATCGTCGCGTGTCTCCGGAAGTACCACCCACTCGCGCTTGCGCACCCGGACCAAGTCTCCTGGTTTGAAGGTAATTGCGGCGTCCATTTCCGGTGGCCCGGGTCCTACTTCGTGACCGACGAGGCGCCGGGCCCGAAGACCCAGCCGTATTCATCGATGACAGAACCCCACGACGTGCTGTCCTCGGTGAAGCGCACAACTGTGTATCCCGCGTTTTCGAGGCGCTGGGTTACTTCGGCATCTTCGGACATCTTGCGCGGTGCGCGATGGTGAGGACCGTCGATGTAGATCAGAGTCTGATGGTCGACGTAAGCAAAGTCAGGCCGCGTATTAAATTCCTTCAGGTAGAGCTGTCCCCGGTTTGGAAGGCGGTAACCGTTGTCCTTGAGGTAAGTCAGCCAGTCCTTTTCCAGGCCGGAGCCGGCGATGTTCCACAGCTCGTCGAAGCTGTCGCCGCTGCCGGGCGACGGGTCGGGACTTCCGCGCTCGCTGCGCGTCAACCGGCAGAGCAGGTCGAGCACGCTCCGGTCCTTCCGGTCGATCTGCGAATGATCGGGCTGGTTGTAGTAGCTGAGCAGGCAGCGATAGCAGCCGGCTTCGCAGCCGTCGTCCTGATTGTCGAGGTCATCAGGCCCGGACCAGTGTCCCGACAGCGATTTGTAGTGGCAGACATCGAGCGCCTTGCGTGCAATCTGGGCTAGTGCGCCGGGTTCGCTAGCCAGCCGGGTGAGCACGCCGGCGCCGCCTTCGGCGGCCTCGTAGAGCAGGATTGTGCTCCGATTGTCGCGGTCAGGCAGTGGCTCGGCCGCGAGCTCCGCCTCTTCCAGTTGGTATTTCTGCTCGATGCCGCGCTTGATCGCGTATTGCAGCGAGACCATGGCGGTCTCAGACAACTCGATTGTGGGACGGAGCACGAGAACGTTGCGTGTATCCTCGACGAACGGAGTGATGCGTTCGACGGTCTTGCCTTCGCGCACCGCGTCGTCTTCAGCATCGGTGGGTGCCTGCGAGTCCTTGGTCCATTCGCCCGTAGTGGCATCGACACTGAAGCCGTAGATGGACTTCTCCCCACGGCGGCGCCAGCCGAGATTGAT
Source organism: Alphaproteobacteria bacterium (assembly GCA_965200745.1). Lineage (GTDB taxonomy): Bacteria > Pseudomonadota > Alphaproteobacteria > SP197 > SP197 > SP197. Next base: position 301,619 of record CBDAUZ010000001.1, on the reverse strand, counting down.
TCGCCACAGCGTTGCGGCGGGACCATAGTGCATTTTCAGCAGGACCTCACCGCTCTCAACGGCCTCGACCGTCTCTACGCGGGGCTGGCGGTTCTCTTCGCTGAAGCGAAGCGTCGTGATCATCTCGTAACCTTGGCGCTGGCGTTCTTCCTCGTCCGAGGTGATCCGGTTCGCCCGCTGGGTGGACACCTGTTCGATGCGGTAGAGGTTCATAATCGAGCGCCCGCCTTCGAGGCGTCGATCACAGTTGACGCAGCGTTCTGACTCCTTCTGGTCGCCGAAGTGCCCATAACCGCATGCCGCACAGATGCGGGCGGCCTGTAAAGGGAGTTTGGCCGAGTCAGTCATCGCGGTCTCGTCGCGCATGGAGAGAATGGCGCGGCGCACGCGATAGGTGCTGCCCTCGTGATAGATGATGGACTGGGGGCCGAACTCGGTGAGCCCCAAAAACCTGGGCCGGCTCAGAAACGAATCTCGGGCCACATTCTCGCGGCGGCCGGGCACGAACGCCATCAGCGGCAGGCGCGGGAAGTTGTAGCCGGGAAGGAACCCCTCGGCCGCCAGGTAGCGGTAGGTATAGAAGTCGGAGTTCATGGTGGACCGGTTATCGAGCAGCAACTGTTGCTGGACGTACGCTTCGTCGTACCGTGCCTTCGCTTCACGGCGCTCCTGTTCGGTTGCAGCGGCGTTGTTGACAATGTCGTTGGCGAACTTCATCTGGCCCGCGGTCGCTCGGAAGAGCGAGCGCCATCGGTCGAAAGCCTCGTTGAAGCGGCGCTCTGCGGAATTCATCGCACTGTTGAGCCAAGTGTTCGTGTACCAGGGCGCGGCCTGTTTGGTCAGGACGGACTTGAGTGTCCCGACGATGTACGTCGCACGCCGTTGTGCTTCAGGAACGGCCGAGGCCGCGCCGATCTGTTCGGTGATCTCGGCGCGCAAGGGTAGCGCGTCGGGCGTTTCCCGGTCCAGAACGTCAGGCACAGAAGACCCGAGCTTGACACCGGTCTCGGCGAGCCAGACCGCCTGAAGGTGACTTCGGACGAGGTCCTCGTTGGCGAGATCAATGTTCGGGGGGTTGATGGCGCCTGCCACCATGCGTGTGGGATCGGAGAAGAAATATTGATCATGCGGAGACTTCGCTGCGCAGTAGGTGATGACAAGCGCAGGCTGGCCGCTTCTGCCCGCCCGTCCGCTACGCTGGGCGTAGTTCGCAGGTGTCGGCGGCATGTTGCGCATGTAGACCGCGTTGAGCGTGGAAATATCGACGCCCAACTCCATGGTCGGCGAGCAAAAGAGAATCGGTAGGCCGGCCGGTTCCACTTTGTGACCGACGATGCGCTCGCCCGACAGCCCCTTGCGAAAACGGAGCTCACGCTGCTCGCGGGCCTCGGTATCGACTTGGGCGGTGTGTTCGCGCGCCTCAAGCTGATGGAGGAGGCGATCATCGTTGTCGAGGAGCCCGGCCACGTTCTCGTAGAGGTTGCGGAAAAACACATTGGCCGCGCCCGCTTCCGTCGTGGACTCTTCGGCGAAATGCCATTCAAGCACAGAACCGTCGATGCGATAGCCGACACGATTGCCGTCGAGGTCCTGAGGTTCAACGTAGCCGTAGTTGGTAAGCACGCTCAGGACGTCGTCGATGATGGTGTTGTAGACTTCTTCGTCGAACTTGGCCGGATAGCAGGGATTGTCCGTTCCCCAGAATGACTGCGACTTTATCTTGCGGCCGAACACGGATCGGTGGGAGATATGAAGAGTGCGAAAATCCGACTGGCGGCCGCTGGGTCTGGGCACCATGAAGGCGTGGGAGAACAGGCGCTCCTCCTCCGAAAGCCCCCATGGCTCCTTCAACTGGTTGAAGCTCCGGTTGCGTATCTGTTCCTGAAAGTTCGGATCGAGGTAGATGGTCTTGATACAAAGCGCCCTCCGCATCCGCTCAAGAAGGTCTCGCACCAATTCTAGGCGACGCGGGGGCTCGATGGAGCCAAGCAGCGGATGCACTGCGCCCCATTCCTCTTCGTCGTCGCAGCAAACTACCAGGTCCCGATAGCCGATCTCCAGTAACTCCAGCTGTTCGAGATTGGGGTTGGTGATGCGCCAGCCGCGCTGCAAATCGAAGTACAGGCGATAGCCAAGCACATCGCGAAGGGTCTTGATGGTGTTGTCGGCCTTGAAGCCCTTGGCCTTGGGACTAGCGGAGTAGTCCCACGTCACCAGATTCAGGCGAGCAAGCACGCTCTGGGTCAGATTGGCGTCGGTCAGCAATCCTTCAGGCTCGGCCCGTATGGCCGAAAGGAGTGCGCCCCGCAGGAGTAGGATTTGGACGAAGTCGTTAAAATGGCCGGCTTGGAGGCTTGCATCCTGACGGTTGTCGGTGAATGCCAGTAGCTTTTTGGTCTGCTCGTCGAGGTCGGTGCCGATGAGGTGTCTCAGCGAGGAGAGCGCCAGAACTGTCGTGGCCGAGCTGCGCCCCTCGCTGGAAAGCCCCGAAAGCTTGGTCATGTCGCTCCGCATGCTGCCGTCGTAGTAGGCGTCGCAACATCGATGCAGACAGAAGCGGAAGGGCCCCGGGATGAACCAGACAGGCAGGCCATCCACCGACACGGCGCCTCGCGTATCGACCCGGATGCCGAGAGGCCGGTACTGTCGGAAATGGGTCTTGATGCGAGGCTCGTCGCTGTGGAACTCCAGCCATTCCTCGGGAAAGTGGTTTCCGATATCCGCGGGGTCGAACACACCGCCCGGATCGGGCATGAGGTAGCCGAACTTGATTTCCTCGTCATCATTGGATCGTTCGGTCAGATCCCGGGGCTCGAAGGTGTGCGGCTGCTTACCGACAAGTTTCGCCCAGACGGGCAGGTATTCCTGGCCGCAGGCGCGGCAGAAGGCGAGCGGGAAGAGTGGACGGTCGCGGTCGCCGGGTTTGAACTGCTGTCCGTGCAGGGTTAGATGCCGCTCGACCGGTGTTTCAAGGGTCGTGTAGACGTTCCATGCGCCGCTGATGAACTGGTGGAGCCGAAAGGCGAAGAAGCTCTGGCCTCGTTCATTCCGGCTTTGGTGGGCGGTCAGGAGAAAGTTCGTGAGGTAGTCGCGGCAGCGCTTGGCGTCGAGGTTGCTGTCGTTGGCAAGACGATTCGAGGCTTCGACAATGGTCAAAGGACGTGAGGTTCGCACGAGCTTGTCACCTTGCTCTTCAAGCCCGAGATTGCGCTCCACCCAAGTCGCGACCGGATGGGCCATGAGGGCTTCGTGCGTCGGATTCGCGGGGACGCCCCGTTCAACGGAGGCACGTAAATCAGACGCGCTCAAGCATGCGTCGCGGTCGGTAACGCGCCGAAGCGTTTCGGAAACGACGTTGCCCGAGTAGACCGTGGCACCGAAGAGTCGACTGGCCATGCACGCGACGTCTTTATCCCGATCTTCGAGCGCTCCTTCCGAAGCCATCGTCGCTGACGTGCCGATGCAAAGAAGCTGTTTGTTGAACCGCTCGCGCACCCGACGGACCAGCATGGCGACGTCAGCGCCCTGGCGCCCGCGATAGGTATGCAGTTCGTCAAGCACCAGGAAGCGGAGCCCGGCGGCGTGTTCGCGCACCGCCTTATCGGTTTCCTGGAGCCGCGTCATGATCAGCTCGAGCATGACGTAGTTGGTCAGCAGAATGTCGGGCGGGTTCTTCGCGATGCGGTCGCGTTCCTCGTTCGATTCCTGCCCCGTGTACCGGGCGAAGGTGACCGGCTCGCCGCCTTCTGCGTACCCAAGGCGCAGATACTTCTCCAGTTCCTCACGCTGACTGTTGCAGAGTGCGTTCATCGGATAGACGACGATGGCGGTGATGCCCTTGGAGGCGTCGCCGACACGCTTTCGGCGCAACACGTCGTCGACGATGGGAATGAAATAGGCGAGTGATTTCCCGGAGCCCGTGCCGGTGGTCAGGACGTAACTTTCGACCCGTCTGGCAATTTCAATCGCGTCGGTCTGGTGGCGGTGCAGCAAGAGGGGCTCGCCGAACGGGTTGTCCCCGCTCTTGAGCCGGAACACCTTCGCGCACTCGGCGTCGAGTGTGCCGGCGGCGACCAGATCGTCGACGTATCCGCCGGACTCGAAGTTGGGATTGAGCTGGATGAGCGGGGCGGGCCAGAACTGGCCCTCGGCGTAGGCCTTATCGATTTTTTGAGAGATGTCCTCGGCTCGGATCTTCACGAAGCTTCGGGAAAAACGCTCGTATTCGGCGACAAGCTCTTCACGAAAGGCGAATATGTCCATCAAATGTCCATCGACTGCTGAGCGCTGGCCCTTTTAGAGCTTGATGCATATTTCGAGTGGTCTCGCAAGATGTGGTAAACCAAATCGATTTTGAACCCCAATCTGGAGGATGCCATGCCTTGGACCGAGACCACTCACAGGCGTTATAAGCGATCAGACGACCATCGGCAAAACAGGACGCAGAATGGTCTGTCATCGAACCGCTGCTGCCCAAGCAGGGCAAGATGGGGCGTCCGCGCAAGATCGATCTGCGGTCGGTGTTCGACGCCATCGGGTACATCCTCAGCACGGGCTGCCAGTGGCGGGCGCTTCCCGGTGAACATCCACCATTTTCAACTGTCCAGAACTATTTCTACGGGTGGCGTCGCAGCGGTGTTCCTGGCACGGTCCTGCAGCGTTTGCGGGATCTGGCGCGGTGCTCATCGGGACGCTCTGCGGAGCCGAGCACGGCGGTGATCGACAGCCAGTCGGTGAAGACCACGGAGAGCGACGGTCGCTGTGGCTATGACGCAGGCAAGAGGATCAAGGGTCGCAAGCGGCACATTGCCGTGGACGCGCAAGGCAGCCCGATTGTCATGATGGTTCACCCGCTGACGTCCAGGACAGGGACGGTGCCCTGGAGGTTGTCATGCAACTGTTGGCAACGGCGCCGACGATCTCCAAACTGTATGCCGATGGCGGCTATGCGGGACCGAAACTTTGAAAGGAGATCCGGGAACAGGGTCTGCCAGACATCCTCGAGATTGTGGAAAAACCGAAGGCGCGGTGTTGCCCCGCCGGTGGGTCGTGGAGCGGACCTTTGCCTGGATGGGCCGATGCCGTCGCTTGTCGAAGGATGACGAGCGTCACACTGACAATGCCCTGGCCTGGGCGCAATTGGCCGCCTGTCGATTTCTTGTCAGGCGCGTAGCGCGTGAAGCAACTGCGTGAAAAAGTAATCAAATAAAACATAGACATATGATTCATACACTCAGACGAGTTCGTTTCTGATGCAAGCATGGAGATTGTTGACGTCATTACGAAACGTAGAGAGGCTGGTCAGTGTTGGTGTCACATTGTCAGCCTGATCTACAGACTGATGGCCATTTATAGCGAGAAACAGGCCTCGACCCTGCGATTGGGTGTGTGGCGCGATAACGTAGGGTGTATTATTGCAACCCACCAAGCGCGTACCTCGTTGAAGTCGATACCTGTGCGTTCGGTGCCGCTGCTATAACACCCAGCAACTCAATGTTTGCCAACTTGTTGCTGAAATTGATACCGTTTTGGCACGGAAGGGCGACGTCACAGTTGAAGCCCACCCTGGTTACTGCAGTACGGTTCGAGTCAATGGTATCAAAGAGATCCTGAGCAGCCGCTTCCAGCTCATTCGGCATGACTTCGTCACTTCGGGCAATGAGATCGATACGGGCTGGATTCAAGGAGAACGCGCACCGACGCCCCCCTGTAGCTAAACTCAGCAATCGGTCCAACGATCATTCGACCGGGATCCACGTCACCACCGAAGAACTCTTCTGCCTTGAACATGGCAGGATCAAATCGGTCACTCACCAAGACGACCGTATTTTCGAAAGTCACCATAACCTGTGGCACATTTGGTCAGGACAACGTTCCAACCTGGAGTGTTCAGAAGTGAAGCGTGTGATTGTCCCGCAGTCAGAAGACGATTCCTGACCCGTAATTTCTCATGTGCGCCTTTCCACGGCACACTTACAATGCAGCGGTCACTCCGGTTTCATGCTCATGGAAGCGAATCATTCTGATCCACAACGCCTGCTCGACTGGTACGACCGTGTGAAGCGTGATCTGCCGTGGCGCGCCGGCTCTGGTGAAACGCCGGATCCCTATCGAGTTTGGCTATCCGAAATCATGTTGCAGCAGACAACTGTGCAGGTCGTTGCGCCGCGTTATACGCGGTTTCTTTCGCGTTGGCCGACCGTGCACGACCTCGCGGCTGCGCCCCGCGACGACGTTCTGGCTGAGTGGTCGGGTCTGGGATATTACGCTCGCGCTCGGAATGCACATGCCTGTGCCCGAATGATCATGTCCGAACATGATGGCGTGTTTCCCGATTCCGTCACGGAACTGGCTAAGCTGCCCGGTATCGGATCCTACACAGCTGCTGCCATTGCAGCGATTGCCTGGAACAGGCAAGCTGCCGCTGTCGATGGTAATGTCGAGCGTGTGATCAGCCGCGTCGACGGGTTGCGTACGCCCGCGACGAAAGCACAAATCAGACAACGCGTGGAAAAGTTGATTCCGGTCAATCGACCGGGTGATTTCGCGCAGGCATTGATGGAGCTGGGCGCAACGGTTTGCACACCCAGGCGTCCCGATTGTGCGCACTGTCCATGGTCAGCGGGGTGCACGGCACTGAAATGTGGCATCGTCGCGGAACTTCCGGTTCGCAAATTGAAGGCCGCACGCGTTTCCATGTACGCAACCGTGTTCTGTGCCATACGGAAGGATGGCAGTGTCCTGTTTCGGCGTCGTCCAGAAACAGGACTCCTCGCAGGTATGCTTGATCTCCCGTCGACGCCAATGCGGACATCACGCTGGTTGGATGCCGACGCCACACGATTCGCACCAGTTTTGGGCGCGTGGCGGTTTCTCGACCAGACTGTTCGGCATGACTTCACCCACCTCAGTCTGAACATGAAGATTGCGTGCTGTCAGGTTGATGGCGTGGATACCACTGGCCTGTGGCACACCCCGCAGGAATTGACCAATCTCGCACTTGCGACGATGACGAAAAAGGCTCTCAGGTGCGCAGGAATCTGGCCACGGGACGAAACGACCGACGATGATGCCGTGTGATGCCAAGGCGTTCGATGGCGGCACGATGTTCGGCGGTCCCATAGCCGTTGTTTCGCTCCCAACCGTACCCGGGATGACTACGCGCCAGTTCCTGCATGGTCCTGTCGCGCGAGACTTTCGCGATAATCGAAGCGGCGGAGATGATCGGACATTGCGCATCTCCTGCGACAACGGTCGTGACCGGACAGGAAACATCTGGTGCATGCAGACCATCGACAAGAGCCGATGACACAGTAACAGGCAGGGAATGGATGGCCCGCTGCATGGCCAAAAGCGTTGCCTGAAGAATATTGAAACTGTCGATTTCCTCGACACTCGCGCATCCTGTTGCGATCAATGCAGAACTCCCGAGTAACGCATACAGTTCTTCGCGTTGCGTCCGGTTGAGTTTCTTGGAATCGTTGAGTCCGGGTGGCGTATGTTGCGCGTGCAAGACCACAGCCGCAGCGACGACGGGACCAGCCCAGGAGCCGCGACCGGCTTCGTCGACTCCTGCAATCAATCGATCGCACTTGCTGAATGTTGCAGCAAGGCTGTCATTCATCTTCCAAGGACTCACGTCTGACTGGTCCGGAGAGTTCCGATCCCTGTTTCGTCCTGTTCGCGTCGCGGCCGGATTTTCGACGTTTCTTGAAGGTCTGTTGCAAAATGCCGGTCTGTCGGGTCAGCAGGGGATAAAGCCGTGTCATCAGATCACGCAATGTATCGGTTCTGGACTCTGCCACCCGTTGCAACCTGCGTGCGCTGTCGAGCCAGATCGGACTGATGATCAGGCTCAATGCGATGACGGTGAGGAATTCCCTGTAGGCGTCGTTGTCGATTGCGTTCACGGAAAGCCCCAACGCGATCAGGAGGAACGAAAACTCCCCGACCTGCCCCAACGCAACACCTCCAAACCATGCCCGGGGCCATGGTTCTCCCAGAAACTTGAGAATACCAACGTTCATCGCTGTCTTGCCGAGCGTTACAAGCAGGAGCATCACCAGGATCTCGACGATGTGATCCCAGACAAACGCGAGGTCGATAAGCAAGCCGATCGACAAGAAGAAGACCATGAGCAACACGCCCTGGATCGGCAGCGTAGCCGTTTCAATGCGCGATCGGTCCGTACTGTTCCCGAGGAACAGTCCCGCGAGGAACGCACCGTATGCGGTCGACAGTCCAAGAAGTCCGCTGATGGATGCTGCTGCAAAACAGACGGCAAGCGCCCCGATGGCGATAAGGTCGCTCTTTCCGTGAATCAGATGGATGAAAGGCAGTTTGATGCGTCCTTGTCGGGCAAGGAACCAAAGGACAAAGGCCAGGAAGAGGACCGAACCAAGTGCAGGGGCAAGTGTTTGCAGGAGGTCTGTCTGATCTGCAGCCAGCGTCGACACGAAAAGCATCATGGGCACAACCGCCAGATCCTGGGCGATCAGGATTGCGATGATGCGCTGACCGATTTCGCTCTGAACTGCGCCGAGTTCCTCCAGAACCTTGATTGTGACTGCCGTGGATGAAAGTGCGACGCCGAACCCGACCAACACACCCGTCTGCCAGTTCCATCCCATCGGAATGGCGACCAGAAGGAAGACTGCCGTTGCAATGGCAATCTGCATGCCGGTCGCGGCAAATGCAAAACGGAGTATGGATCGAAAATTGCTCGCGTCGATCTCGAGGCCGATCGTGAACAGCAGCAGCAGAACGCCGAGTTCTGCGAGCAGGAGAATCTGCTCCCTGTCCTCAAGAAATCCGAATCCGGACGGCCCCAGCACAACACCGGCAATGATGTAGCCAATCATTGCCGGTTGCCGCTGGCGACCGAGCAGAAGACCGCAAAGCATGGCAACGGTCATGATGATGGCTATTGCTGTAAGCTGGTCGCCGTGGTGCATAACGCTGCATCATACAGCGTATTGATTTGCTGTGGCGTTATTCAAACACAATAGAACTGATTCTGATGACCTCAATGGAAGAACTGTGTCGCAACGAAGAGCAATGTGTTCGCGAGGCAAGATCTCTCGGTGCGTTGCTGGATCAACTTCCGTGGCGTCTTCCGGTCGAGTTGACAGGTAGGCAGGAATGGCAACAGCTGTTGATGCAGGCCCGTGCACATGGCTGAATTTCCGTTCGGTTTCGAACTGCCGTTACATGATGACAAACCAGGTGGCGGATCTGGGTGGGATGATCATGAGTGGAATTCGTTCGGCTGCGTTCTTCGAAAAGACAGGGATGGCAGAAGACTTGGATGTGTCTATCCGCGCGGTTGCATGACGGCATGCGTAAACCGCCAGGGAAGATTCCGCACTTCGTGAAATCGTCGGCAGGTCGATCGTGCTGGAGTACGACATCACTTCACCCCATGGATCGTCACCGGCATTCTATCTCGGCCCTGAGTCACATACCCGCATCGACAATCGCACCGGTATGCAAAACAGCGCACTCAAGATCGTGGTCGCAGCGCTCGCAGTCGGTAGCGACCGCGATGATTGCGAAGCCCACGCAATTGCGCGACTCGAATGACGCGACGAAAAAGGGGACCCGAATAACCTCGGTTGGAAGGTTCCCGGCCCGCTTTGGTGGCACACAGCTCGCCATAAGGGGATCCCGGCGGCCATCAGATGTCACGTCCTATCTGGAAGGTGCGGGCTGGACGGAGGATAGCCTGCTGGTTGGTGATGTCATGGCGAAACTGGATACTGAACACGCCTTCAAAAACATGACGCGCCATTTTCATGCAGGTGCTGACGGTTTGCGACCGAACCTGGGTCTGGGTTTTTTGCACGTGATCAGGCTTGGATGCCGGGTATCACCACCTGAGCGCCACTTGTCGACAATCTGCGCAAGCATGCCCCTTGGTCACGGATAAGGATGTCAGCCCTGACCGACTCAACTGACGGGTGCGAATCTGCTGCTTGGTGGCACCGGTGCATTCTCGTTCCAAGGGGGCATTCACCATATTCAAGCCTGCCCTGAAGGGAGATCAGGTCGAGCAAGTCAAGGTTTACTATTTCTTCATCGTCTTGCCGCAGACTTGACGCGTATTGGAGTCAGGAACAACCGGTTGTCTTTCGAACAGTGATTCAAGGCGGCACCTGGGAGCATCCGAAATCAGTCCCACCTGAAACGATCCGGCCATCACTCGATTCACGTGACACAGGTCAGTAGACGATCGATCGTTGTCGAAACTTTCGGGATCAGCCGGAAACAATCTGCCAGACGCAGATCGACAACAAAGTCATGAACGCTTTGTCATTGCAGCACAGAGCTTCGCAGGTCTCCGGTGAAACACGATGGCGCATGTGGCGCTGTCGTCTGCCGTGATGTCCCGCCGGATCACCTGCACACACGCCTTCTGCAATGGCGGGACGGCCGCCTGTGGCGGGCGACTTCCAGTATTCATGAAAACAATTTCCCGCCGGACATCGAATGACAATACCCGCAAGGAAAACCCGGATTGTTCAGTTCAGTCAGCGAATAGATCCAGTTGTTCACTCTGTACGGACGGATGCCTGAACTTCGATGTGTCCAGGTTGCCAACCGGTCTGTCGAGACCCAGCCTGGTTCGGGCCAACGAAAACCGGTTGGCGATGAGATCCGCAAACACGCCGGTTCCGCGCATGCGAACACCCCACCGGCTGTCACTTTCATCGCCATTCCGACAGCTTCGAATCAACCCCATGACCCTGCTGGCGCGATCAGGGTAGTGTGCTTCAAGCCACTCCTTGAACAACGATGCCACTTCATGCGGTAAACGCACGAGACCATAGTCGGCACTTGTCGCCCCGGCTTCCGCAGCCATTTCAAGAACATTCTCGAGTTCGTGATCATTCAGCCCGGGGATGACCGGTGCGAACATGACCCCCGTCTCGACACCGGCGCTCGCAAGTTCCGCGATGGCTTCAAGACGTTTGACCGGCGTTGAAGCACGCGGTTCCATGCGTCGAGCCAACATGCGCTCGCAGGTCGTCACGGAGACCCAGACCCGAACAAGATTGAGTTGCGCCAGTTCCTGTAGCAGATCCAGATCACGCACCACGAGTGCTGACTTCGTCACAATTGCAACCGGATGTCTGCATTCGAGCATGAGTTCCAGAATGTTGCGCGTCAATTCGTGTCGCCGCTCGACGGGCTGGTAGGGGTCGGTGTTTGTACCGAGTGCGATAAGCCGGGGTTTGTAACTCTTGCGCGAAAAGGTGTGCCGCAACATGCGTGGCGCATCGGGTTTCATCACGATTTTTGATTCAAAATCGAGACCCGCAGAGAACCCGAGCCAGGTATGTGACGGGCGTGCATAGCAGTAGATGCATCCGTGTTCGCACCCACGGTAGGGATTCACCGAACGATCGAAGGGAAGGTCGGGCGACGCATTTGTGGCAATGATTGTCTTGCTGTTGTCGATGATGACTTCGGTGTTCAGAGGTTCGGGTTCCGCGTCAATCGTTCCCCACCCGTCATCGAAAGGTTCGGATTTTTCGCTGTGATAGCGACTCGATCGATTGCTCGCGGCTGCGCGTCCCCTGCGTTGCAGCAATACTGTCCTGCCGTCCATGTTCGCCTCCTGTTCTGTTTCGAACATTATGCGAACATGTTGTGGAAGGCAAGAAGAAAGACACGCATTGACCGCAACGCCACATATTGTGAAATCGCGGGTATGATGGCTGTCATGCAGCGGATTTCTGTCGTGATTCCAACCCTGAATGCTGAAACGTCACTTCGCCGATTTCTCAGATGTCTGCATACCAGCCACTTCGAGCCGGACGAGGTTATCGTTGTCGACGGCGGTTCGACGGACGATACGCAGAAAACCGCGCGCGATTCCGGCACACGCCTGGTGGTGACCGATTCTGGACGGGGTTTGCAGCTTGCGTCGGGCGCTGCTGTTTCCACCGGCGACTGGTTGCTGTTTCTTCATGCCGATACAATCCCCGAACAGGACTGGGGTACGGAAGTGATGGAATTTGTCAGCAACACGGAAAACGCAATGCGGGCCGCCTACTTTCGCTATTGTCTCGACCACCCGTCCGTTGTCGCGCGACTGCTTGAGCGTGTCGTCGCGCTGCGTTGCCGGTTTCTGGGATTGCCCTACGGTGATCAGGGCCTGCTGATCTCGCGCAGACTTTTCGAGTCTGTCGGCGGATATCCCGAAATACCATTGATGGAGGATGTCGCGATTGTCAGGAAGATCGGGCGCCGTCGACTGGTTGCATTGAATTGCCATGCGCGAACCTCCGCGATCCGTTATCGCCGCGCGGGTTTCATGCGCCGCATCCTGCGCAATCAGACCTGTCTGGCGTTGTACTTTCTTGGCGTTTCACCGCAACGGATTGCGAAATTCTACGGATGATCGTGCGGTCCGTTGTCGTTATGGCGCGCGACCCTGATGCTGGACCGGTGAAGACCAGGCTGGCTGCGGTGATCGGCGCTGACCATGCCGCGACGTTTTACCGCAGGACACTTGATGACATCCTGGGTCGTCTTGAAACTGGTGACTGGAACCTGGTGCTTGCCGTCACACCGCCTGTCACGACGCAAGCGCAGTGGATGCGCGGACACAGGGCCGTTGCGCAGGGCGATGGTGACCTGGGGGACAGAATGCAGGGCGCCATCAACGCGATGCCGCCGGGCCCCGTGGTCGTCGTTGGCAGCGATATTCCCGATCTTGCAGCACGACACGTTCTGGCCGCATTTGACCTGCTCGCTGAGTTCGATGTCGTGTTCGGGCCGGCCAGTGACGGCGGATACTGGCTGATCGGAGTTTCGTCTGAATTCAGATCGCAAAAGCTGTTCGGGCCCGTGCGCTGGTCGAGTGAACATGCACTGGACGATACCCGTGCGTATCTGCCAGCAGGCGCACGCGTCGTCTTGACGGAGGAACTGTCCGATGTCGACACCTGGGACGACTATCAAACCTGGTCAGAACGACGTTGATCGAGAAATTGCGGCGCGAAAGGGTATTTTTTGCGCAATACGGCGACGCAAGTGATGTAGATGCGCCGGTGTCACTGGATTCGCGTTATGATTACGGTTATGAAAAGAGATTCATTCTACCGATCGTCTGTGACCGGACGGTACGCGAAGTGCGTGAATAAACAATCGAAGGAAGATCCGGCTATGAAGAAACTCCTGTTCGCTGTAAGCGGCGTGTTCGCTTTGTCCTTTATGGCTGCACCGGTGTCTGCACATCACGGGGATACCGTGACTGTTGCATACTTTCTGGAATGGCCGACGCCCAATCAGGTTGCGCAGGTTGAAAAGACCTACGACGCGGCGATGGGAGTCGAACTCGACTGGCGTGCTTTCGGTAACGGCAACGAAATGACGCAGGCAATGGTTTCCGGCGATGTCCAGATTGCCTACAGCCAGGGTTTCGTACCCTTTGTTGTTGGCATCTCCAACGGCGCCCCGTTGAAGCTCGTTGGAATTGCCGTGACATATGCAGAAAACGATCTCTGCATCGTTCGCGATGATTCGGGTATCACGCAGGCCAATGCCAAGGAACTCGAAGGCCAGAAAGTCGCGACGCCGATCGGAAACGTGACTCACTACAAGCTGTTGCGGACGCTTGAACATCTCGGTGTCGATGCGTCGATGGTTGACTTGACCCAGATGAACCCGGCGGATGCCGCCGTTGCTCTGATCCGTGGCGACGTGGTGATGGCATGCGCCTTTGGCGGCGCGCTTGAACGCATGATGACCGTCGGTTCACCGCTCATGACGGGCGCCGAACAGGAAGCAGTCGGAATCAACACGTTCGATATCATCACTGTGACTGAAGATTTTGCTGTCAATCATCCCGAACTCGTGCGTGCGTTCATGCAGGTGACCGAAGAAGCCAACATGGCATACAAGGCCGATCCGGGCGCCAAACTGTCGACGATCGCCGGAGCAGCCGGCATGGATGAAGATCCGACGCAGGACATGCTGAACAACTTCGGATTTCCGTCCGCAAAGGACCAGATGGGTGCGAACTGGCTTGGCGGTGGTGTCCAGGAAATGACCAAGGGCGTTGCCGATGTCATGGTTGGCGCCGGAAACATGGAAACGTCGCTCGACGATTATTCCGGTTTCATCGACGACAGTTTCTTGCAGTAGGTGGTTCTACCTCGGGCGGCTGGAAACAGCCGCCCGATTACTTTTGAAACGGTGCGGGAGGCGTCGTGGCGGGAATCGAGATAGATCGCGTGTCCATGGTTTATACGTTGCCGGACAGCGAGGTACATGCCCTCAACGACGTGTCGCTGGATGTGTCGCAAGGCGAAATCATCAGCGTTCTCGGACCGTCAGGATGCGGCAAGACGACGCTTCTCAACATCATTGCGGGATTTCTTGCCCCGACACGCGGCGAGGTGAGGCTCGGTGGCAAGACGGTGACCGGACCGGGCGCTGAACGGGGAATGGTCTTTCAGCAGGGTGCACTCTTCGAGTGGCTGTCGGTTGCGCGCAACATAGCCTTTGGTCCGCGAATGGCGGGGAAATCGGAAAAGGAAACGTCCGGCAAGGTCGAGCACCTGCTCGACACGGTCGGTCTGAGTGGGTTCGGCGACAAGCCGGTCTATCAGCTCTCCGGGGGAATGCAGCAGCGTGTTGCGCTGGCGCGGTGCCTCGCCAACGATCCCGACGTCATTCTCATGGACGAACCGCTGGGGGCACTTGACGCACTCACACGCGAAAAGATGCAGGGACTTGTTCTGAAGCTCTGGAAGGAAACAGGCAAGACCATCATCCTGATCACACATTCCGTGGAGGAAGCCCTGTTCCTTGGCGAACGGCTGATCGTGATGGCGCCACGCCCGGGACGCATCGAAAAGATATTCCAATTGCCATTTCCGGAGGAGGCGCTGGTCAAGCCGGCGCGAGAGGTCAAGGCGGCGTCCGATTTCGTCGCGGTGCGTGAAGAGGTTTTGTCCATGATCTGGGACATGGAAGAACAGATCATGGGTGAGGGGTGACATGACGAATTCTTCGAAAAATCCGGACAGTAAACCGAGCGGTTTTCGTGTCTGGCTCGGACTTGCCGACAACTCGTTCACACGTCAGAAGACAGTGAAATTCGGCGACGCTTCGGCTGTCAATTCCGGGCGTTTCTATTCTGTGATGACAGTTGCCGTGCTGGCCATTCTCTGGATCATTGCATCGGTCCTCAATCTCGTGGAGCCTTTCTACTGGCCGACAATCGACGGTACCTTTGACCGATTGATCAAGATTGCGACCGAAGGATTCCGCAACACCGCGCTGTGGGATCACGTAGGCATCAGTGTTTATCGTGTCCTGTCGGGTGTGTTTTACGGCACGATTGTCGGGGTGCCGCTGGGATTTGCCATGGGGCTGTCGTCTATCGGTCGCGGACTATTCGATCCGATTGTCGAATTCATGCGCCCGATTCCGCCGCTGGCTCTCATCCCGCTTGTCATCCTGTGGTTCGGAATTGACGAGTTCGCCAAGATCTTCCTGCTGTTTCTTGCCTCGCTGTTCATCATGACGATTGCGGCGCGGGCGGGTGTATCGAGTGTTCGCATTTCAAAGGTGCATGCAGCCTATTCGCTCGGTGCGTCAAAATTGCAGATCCTGCGCCATGTCGTGCTGCCCAACGCCCTGCCCGAGATTTTCACCGGCTTGCGTACCGCGATGGGCGTGTGCTGGGGAACCGTGGTTGCAGCGGAACTGGTCGCTGCCGACAAGGGACTGGGGTCCATGATCATGATCGCGAAGAACTTTCTTCAGACAGATACGGTCGTGATCGGGATCATCCTCATCGGTGTCATCGGTTACATCATCGAGTTGATCATGCGCCGTCTGGAGGGCTGGCTGGTTCCCTGGCGCGGCAAGGGCTGACGACGGGGTCTGTTGTTCCCGCACGGACGACCTTGCCCGGATTGAGAATTCCTTTCGGGTCCAATGCATCCTTCAGCGTTGCCATGAGTTCGCGTTCAAGCGCTGGCTTGTAGAGGTCCATTTGCGGCAGTCGCAGCCTGCCGACTCCGTGTTCGGCGCTGAATGAACCGCCGAGATCGACCGCGAGGCCCTCGACAGCGTTATTGATGTCCGTCTGTCGTGCGAGCAATGCCGTTGTTTCCTCCGCGGTGCAGGCGCAAATGTTGAAGTGAATGTTGCCGTCCCCGAGGTGGCCGAACACAAAAAACACGGCGTCGGGAAAATGTTCCCGCACTTTCCTCGGGGCGATCTGCAGGAATTTCGCAATGCTGGGAAGCGGCACGGCGATATCGTGTTTGATGCCGCCACCCTGGTGGATCTGCGCCTCGGGAATCGTGTCGCGAATGTGCCAGAACGCGCGCTGTTGCGAAACCGACTCGGCAATGACCGCATCGTTCAGTGTTCCACATGACATGTGCGTCATCAGGGTATCTTCGACGGTGTTGCGCAACGTGCCACCGGAAGTGCCGGAGGATACCTCGACAAGCAGCGACACGGGGTGCGTGCCGGCAAGTGGTGAACGAATTTCCGGAAAGTGACGGAAAGTGCAGTCCAGGGCCTCTTTCTCGATGTATTCGAATGCCGTGACCTGTCCACCCGTTTCGTCCTGCAATCGGGTCAGCAAGGCCAGCGCACGATTGACGTCGGAAAGGCCGATCCAGCTCGTGACCGTTTGTTGGGGCAACGGCCACAACTTGAGAACGGCAGCTGTGATGATGCCGAGTGTTCCCTCGCTTCCGAGAAATACCTGCTTGAGATCGTATCCGGTGTTGTCTTTTCTCAGATGACGCAATCCATTCCAGATCCTGCCGTCGGCAAGGACGACCTCGAGTCCCAGGACATGCTCGCGTGCGCTGCCATACTTCAGGACATTTGTTCCACCGGCATTTGTCGAGAGAACGCCGCCGATACGGCAACTTCCCTCTGCCGCCAGACTGAGCGGATACAATCGGTTGTGTTCGCGGGCGTGGTCCTGGACATCCGCGAGAATGCAGCCTGCCTCGGCCGTCATCGTGTTGCCGACGACATCAATGGAACGGATCGTGTTCATCCTGTTCAGGGATACGACAACGCTGTTGCCCGAAGAATCCGGGGTGCCACCGCCGACAAGCCCGGTATTGCCTGATTGCGGGACAACCGCGAGATTGTGATGCCTACAGGTCTTGATGATTGCCGAAACTTCTTCAGCCGAATGCGGCAACAATACGATGGGCGTGGTGCCCGGCCACAACGCGCGCCAGTCGCGTGTATAGGGTTCGGTTTCATGCGGATCGACAATCCATGCGCCGTCGCCGACAACGGCCTTCAGTTCACTGATCGCACTTTCGTTCACGCCTGACTGCATCGTTCCATCTTCGCACTTTCCAATGCGCTCTTCACCACTGCGCGCAACCGATTGTCGGCGGACAGGTCGCCGCATGCCAGGAAATCGGCGTTGCGAAATCCGGTCTTGCCGTAGACCAGTTCCTGTCCATCCAGATTCAGGACGTGTCCGCCAGCGGCAAGCAGGATTCCATGCCCTGCCGCGGTATCCCATTCCATGGTGGGACCCAGACGCGGGTAAAGGTCGGCCGATCCTTCGGCAATGAGGCAGAATTTGAGTGAGCTTCCGCCTGTCAACTGATGCTTGCAACCCAACCATCGGGTCATCGCTTCAGTTTCGGCGTTCGAGTGCGACCGACTGACGGCGACAGTCAGGTCGTCAGAGCGCGCCTTTCGAACAGTGATTGGCAGGAGATCACTTTCCGCTGTGCGCCGGAACGCCCGGCATCCATTGCTGGCAAACAACATCTGACGCGCCGGTGCACCGACGAACGCCATTGTCGGAACCCGGTCCTCGATCAGCGCAATGTTGACGGTGAACTCTCCGTTCCCGCTGATGAACTCCCGGGTCCCGTCGAGCGGATCGACAAGCCAGAACGTCGCGTGTGTTTCTTCGGAGGCCTGTCCACGGGCAGTCTGTTCCTCTGCCACAACAGGAATGTCCGGCGTCAGGTCAGCGAGCGCTGCAAGGATGAAGTCCTCTGCGTCAATGTCGGCTGCCGTAACCGGTGAATGATCGGCCTTCAACTCAGCGCACACCTGACCGTAGTGGTCCATGATGATCGCGCCGGCACTGTCTACAATGCCGATCAGGTCGTCGAAAACGTCCTGACGGTTGAATGCCGTCGGTTCATCGGGCGCGGGATTCAAAGGGTTCAGAAGCCTGAGCCAGGTTCCGCGATATAGGCTTCCTCGTCAGGTGACGATATTCGACCGAGATACGCGTTGCGGTGCGGGAAACGGCCGAAGCGTTCGACGACATCGTAATGTGCACGCGATGATGTCGCTGATTCCGGACGCCCGAGTGAATCGAATAGCGGTAGTCCCTCAGCCTGCGATCCGAGATCTTCAGCGTGCTGAAACGGCATGTAGAGAAACAGCTGCTGATTCGGGTCAAGGCTTGTATGCAAGCCCTGCGATACGGTATCGCGGGCCAGAATAAGGGCCATCGGATCTGTCGCGTGGGCACGTGGTGTCCCGCGATGAATATTGCGGGGAAACTGGTCGAGCACGATCACGCCAGCGAGGCGTCCGTGTGCGGTTTCACGCCAGTCGTCGGGAATGCCGTTCAGGGTGAGTTCGTCGAGCAACGCGCTGAAGCGCGCGCTGATCATTTCGTCGAGCCCGTCGTAGGGTCTGAACCAGTGTTCGGGGTCGAGTTCGCGAAACCAGAAGTCCAGCACGCCCTGTGCACGGGTTGGAATGGACATGGTCAAATCTCCGCTGCCACCTTGAGCCCTTCGAAAACCGCTTCCTCGGCCGTGCGTGGCGCAAGGCAATCGCCGACGAGATGGACATCGCCGTCCCAGTCTTCCAGTTCATCGGCGAGCGACGTGACCGAGTGATGTCCGAGAGAGGTCACCAGCGTGTCGATGTCCTCCACGATGATCGCGTCACCGCTGGTCGCATGCTGAAGATACACGCTGTCCGCATCGACGCCGAACAGACGCGCATAGGGTATGACGTTGACCCCGAGTTCGTGCAGGATACCCGCCCAGTGATCGCGGACGTACATCTGGATGGTCTGTCCTGGCATGTAACCATTGACAGCAAGCGTGACACTGCATCCGTTACGGGCAAGATGTTCGGCGAGTCCCAGTCCGATCCAGTCACAACGCCAGTCAGCCACCACGACATTGCCGCCAACATTGGCTTCGCCGCGTATGACAGACCAGGCTTCGACCACATGGCCCTCGTCCATGCCTTCGATCTCGACGGGCGCGGGACGCGCTCCTGTTGCGATGACCACGGCATCCGGCGCCATTTCGTCTACGAATGTGCGTGTTACAGGGGTTTGCTTCCTGACCGCGACACCGGCGCGTTCCATCTCCCGTGTCAGGTTGGTCACGATACCGCCGAATTCGGTTCGTCCGGGCAGTAGCTGCGCCAGCAGGGTCTGACCGCCAAGACTCTCGGTGGCTTCGCAGAGAATCACCTCATGTCCGCGTTCCGCCGCGACTGCGGCTGCCTTCATGCCACCAGGGCCGCCGCCCGCCACCAGGATCGTCCTGCGTGCATCTGCCGGCTTGCGTTTTCCAAATGCACGTTCGCGACCGGTTTCGGGATGCTGGATGCACGAGATGGGAACCCCCATGTGCATGTGACCGATGCATGCCTGATTGCAGCCGATACAGGCGCGAATATCGTCGATGCGCCCCTCGCGCGACTTGTTTGCCAGTTCGGGATCGCAAATCTGTGCACGGGTCATGCCGATCATGTCGGCCTGCCCGGTCTTGACAATCTCCTCGGCCTGGTGCGGCTGGTTGATCCGGCCGGCGACAAAAACGGGCACATTGACTTCGGCGCGAATGGATGCCGCGTAGGGGGCGACATACGCGTTCTCGACAAACATCGGCGGGACAATATGGATGGAACCGCCCAACGATGACGACGAACCTGCGATGACGTTGAAGTAATCAAAACAGCCTGTTTCATCGAGATGCAGGATGGCGGCTGTTGCGGTTTCGAGGTCGAGTCCGTCGTATGACCGTTCATCGCCCGATATGCGAATTCCAACAACGAAATCATTGCCCACGGTTTCGCGAACACCGTGCGCGATCTCGCGGAGGAAACGGGCACGATTCACCAGGTCGCCACCGTATTCGTCAGTCCGCAGATTTATTTTCGGGTTGAGGAACTGCGCCGGAAGATAGCCATGGCTCGCAACAATCTCGACACCATCAAGACCGCTTTCCTGCATGCGCCGGGCTGCACTGCAGTATCCCGCGACGACATCCCTGACAAGGGACTCGTGACATCGGCCGCGGCATGACGTGGAAACGCTCGTTGGGAACGGCAGACGGCGCATATGCGACTGCGGCGGTTCCGTCGATCGATTCAAAGTTCTCGCGTCCAGGATGGAACAGCTGTCCGATGACCCTGCAGTCATGCTGGTGAACCGCCTTCGCGATACGGACATAACCGGGAATGCAGTCGTCCGTATCCGCCTTGATGGTGTGCGAAGTGTAGATCGCAGACTCGTGGACTGTCGCAACTTCGACGATGACCAGACCTGCACCACCGCGTGCGCGTGCTTCATGGTACGCGACGAGGTCCTCGTTGGGCATGTAGTCCGACGCGAGGGTCGTCATGTGGCCCGTCGAGAAGATGCGGTTTCTGAATGTTACGTTTCGTATGGAAAGCGGGGAGAAGAGGTTTGGAAACATCCTCGGAACCACATGTGCAATCTGAACTTCGGACAGTAAAGCACAGGCGTGCAATTCCGGCAAAACGGATAATCGGATTGTAGAACCGCGTCACCGGTCATGACCGCGTGTCACTGCAGGGCGCCCGCTTCCGCTGTTGCAACTGGAGTAACGCGCGGGTGCAGGCTATTCTCCTCCGCGATTCACCCATGAACGGGGAACGGGATGTCACAGATCCGCAACATTGCACACGAACAGGACCTGCGCGAAGCGCTTGACGAGAGCATTGCGCAGTTCACCAGAAACAACCCCCGGAGTCAGCAGGAGGATCAGCGCGCCGCCCGTTCCATGCCGGGTGGCAACACACGAAGCGTACTCTTCTATCCGCCGTTTCCGCTGACGATGGCACGGGGCGAGGGTCAGTATGTCTGGGACATAGACAACCACAAGTATACGAACTTTGTCGGCGAGTTCGGTGCGGGACTGTTTGGTCACTCCAACACGCGCATACGCGATGCAATCGTTCAGGCGCTCGGGGACGGCACGGTTCTCGGCGGACCGAACCGATATGAACGTGTACTGGCAGCGGAGATTGTCCGTCGATTTCCTTCAGTCGACAAGGTCCGGTTCACCAACTCGGGCACAGAAGCCAATCTCATGGCCATTTCGACTGCACGTGCGTTTACCGGTCGCAACAAGGTCATGGTTTTCGACGGCGCCTATCATGGTGGCGTGTTCCTGTTCGGGCATGGTCCGTCCAGGATCAATGCCCCGTTTGACTACGTCATTGCACCGTTCAACGACACGGATCAGACGGTTTCGCTGATTTCCGAGCACGCTGACGATCTTGCCTGTGTGGTTATCGAACCGCTGCAGGGATCGAGCGGCATGATCCCGGGCGACAAATCCTTTCTCGAGACACTCCGTTCCGTGACGGCGCAACACGGCGTGGTGCTCATATTTGACGAGGTGGTAACCAGCCGGCTTTCGGGTGGTGGCCTGCAACAGATACTCGGCGTGACACCGGACATGACGGCACTGGGCAAGTATATCGGCGGCGGCGCGACGTTTGGCGCATTCGGCGGCCGTGACGACATCATGCAGCTCTATGATCCGCGCAGTGATGGCGCACTCGCGCACGCCGGAACATTCAACAACAACGTCATCACACACGCAGCGGGTTCCGTGGCGATGACCGAAGTCTACACGCCTGAAGTCGCGGAGGAATTCAATGCACGTGGCGACAGGTTTCGCGCAAGACTCAACGAGACGATTTCCCGTCATGATCTGCCAATGATTGTTACCGGTATGGGATCGATCATGCAGATTCATTGTTGCGAGGGGCCGATACGGAACAGTCATGACTCCGAACGGGAGAATGCGGACAAGGCGGCGTTGATCTTTTACGACCTGCTCGCCGAGGGACAGCGGATGACCTGGCGTAATTCGTTGCTACTGGGCTTGCCGGTGACGGATGATGATCTCGACGGCTTCGTGGAGGCGTTTGACAAAGTCCTGGCGCGACGGGGACATCTGCTCGCTATCACATGAAATAGCGGCGTCGCCCCGGGGATCTGCGGTCGTCTACGCTGACAGGTAATCGAATGCGGAGAGTGTGTGGCTTCTGACGACGTGCAGAAAGTCGTCGATGGTTACATGTTCGTTGCGTTGTCCCATTCCGCTTGGCGGCGGACCGTATACATATCCGCCGATTCCGCGATAGCGCCACAGCCGTGCATCAGTGCCTCCGAGGCTTGCGATCGGGACAGGCCGGAAACCACGCAATTCCTGAACATTTTCCTGCAGGATTCCCATCATCTCGCCGTCAGGGTCGCACCAGGATGGCGCCATGAAGTTCTGCTCTTCCATTTCGATCTGCGGATAGCGCTTGAGTAACTGATCCACCACAGCTGAAACGGTTTCCTTGTCGCAGCCGACCGGCAGTCGAAGGTCGGCTTCGATCCGCGCGTAACCCGGCACGACATTCACCTTGGAACCGGCATCGAGTCTGCCGATGTTGCATGTAACCTTGCCGATGATCCCGGATGCACCGTCGCCCATCGCCTGATCATAGGCATCGCGTGCGGCTTCCAGCACGCGCGCGATGTTGTGCGGCGGGTGGACCGCGATCGAATCCACGGCCTGACGAAGTTCCCTGCAGAACTCCATGGCCAGAAAACTCGCACTCTCGCCTGCATGGGTATAGGCGCCGTGCGCCCCCGCAGTACGCACATGAAAGGTGATCCACCACGGTCCCTTTTCACCGAAGCGAATCGACCACGGACTTGACGGTTCACCGTTGAGGCAGCAATCGCCGTGCACTTCGGGATGGTGCTCCATCAGATATCGTGCGCCCCAGGGACCAAATGTTTCCTCATCGGAAACGCACGTCAGCGTCAGTTTTCCCCGAAGATGTTCGCGGATTTCGTTGAGATACGCATAGGTGAATATCGATGCTGATGTACCGCATTTCATGTCGCAGGCGCCGCGTCCCCAGACAGCGCCGTCGGCAACGCGTCCCGACCACGGACCTCCGTGGTCCCAACCTTCGTCGTCTGCCGGAAAGACATCGATGTGACCGTTGAGAACCAGATGGCGCCCATCGCTAGCGCAGTCGAAGCTTGCGACAACATTCGGGAACAGCGGTTCGGGATCAATGACGCGATGAGAAAGTCCGTGCTCATCGAGGAAGCGTCGTATGTGTGCCACGGCGTTTCTGGTGTCGCCCGGGGGATTGGGTGTCGGCGTGGCGACAAATTCGCTGAAGAAGCCGATCAGCTTGTCACGATCTGCCTCTATTCGATCAAGCAGTTGCTTCTTGCGTTCGCTCATGGAAGGGGTCCCTGTTTGTCGGAATTCAATCGACGGGCATCAATGACATGGCAGGTCACGCGGCAATCTGACCGTGTCTTGCAGGCTCAGCGCCGCGGTTCCGTATCCGGAGTGTGCAACAGCGGAATGTTCGACACGGCAACCTGACGGACAGTTGTGAAGAAGGGGACACATCCGGCCTATGCGTATGTTCGCACAGTCTCGCCAAGGACTGACATGTCCGGCTCGACCCCCAATCCCGGTTTTTCATTTGCGTCGAGATACCCGTCCACAAGCATCGGTGCTTCGTGATCATACCGCAGCTTGGAGAAATAGGTTGAAACGTAGGTCGCAAAGAAGGTTGCTGGCGGCGTCGAGACAGCCATATGGGCCTGTGCCGCTGCAGACAGGTCAGCTCCCCATGCATCATCGACCGTCATGATCTTGCCGGCGGCAGTGCACACATCGCGGATCAGA
The DNA here is from genome assembly GCA_965200745.1 of Alphaproteobacteria bacterium. Lineage (GTDB taxonomy): Bacteria > Pseudomonadota > Alphaproteobacteria > SP197 > SP197 > SP197. The sequence goes on along the minus strand of CBDAUZ010000001.1, from coordinate 277,650 downwards.
CGCATGCCTGTGATGCCGCCAACACGCGTGATCTTGCAACCGATACCTTCAAAGCAATTATCGGCCAGCCCGCGCAGCATGACCCTGATGTCGGTCATGCATTCGTCGAGGATCATCGGTTGGCGGGATTGTCGGCGAACGGACAGGCATTCCTCATAGGTCAGGCAGGGTTGCTCGACGTAAAAATCGATATCTTCCGTGGCCCTCAGGAACCGCAAGGCTTCATGGGTTTTCCAGGCCTTGTTCCCGTCCACGACCAGGACTTCCCCGGGGCGTACGACCTTCGAGGCCTTGCGAATGCGGGCAATGTCCAGATCATAATCACTGCCCCGGGCGGCCTTGAGTTGAAAATGGGTGAACCCTTCGCCGCGGTACTGGGTTATGCGTTGTTCGACGAGTTCTGGCGGGCCGGGTTCGATTTCCGGGTAGCCGCGAGCCCTTTCCTGCATGCGCCCACCAATCAGGTGGTAGAGCGGCCGACCATAGGCTTTGCCCGTTATGTCCCAGCATGCGATATCGATGGCCGACTTGGCGTATTCGCCGCCCATCAACCACTTGTTCATGGTGGCATTGATCCGGTCGGTCTGGGTTGGATCCTCGCCGATCAGTCCAGGCGCCATCTCTTCAATCGCCGCACGCACGCCAAGCGCATGTTCGGGTTGATATGTCGATGCAATCGGGCAGACCTCGCCCCAGCCAACGAGGCCAGTATCGGTTTCGATCCGAATGATGGTGTCGTCCAGGGATTCGTATGTCTTGTTGGGGTAGCGCTTCGGTTTCACCAACGGGATATCCAGTTGGTAAACTTCGATCCTGGTGATCTTCATCTGATTTCCTTGCAACCATTCGCGCGCCCAACGATAGCGGTTGATTGTCCATTGCGTCACTGATTTCTTGTCGTTGATCTGTTCGACAGGATTCCTGCACACCGCGTCCGACATCATGGAGTCGGCCCGGTCCCGGATGAGTATCTGGTACGGCTGTTGTTGCGGTTGGAAAGCGACAGCGATGTTGTGTCAGGGACTGTCAGTCTGGTCCCGTGTCGAGATTGAGACGCGCCCGGGTGGCGTCGAAGACGGGCGATTGCCATGGATCGATGCAGTTTCGACTGCGATGATTCGCAAACGGTCGTATGCTTGATACGATGCTGCAGTCGCGTCATTGCCAACGGACAGTGATTGACGGAGAACCCCTGTTGTCCTTTGCAACGGCCGGAGTCGTCGGGGTAAGGTTGCGTGCCATGGTGCTTCCATGGATTCGCGGTGTAGCTTCTTGAATGCGGGAGAACTGATGTCATGACGGTTGTAACCAGGCTTCAACCAGCCGAGGTGTCTTCATCGGAGTGGGAGCTTCGGTGCGAACTGGCGGCGCTTTACCGGGCTTTTGTCCATTATGGATGGACCGATCTGATCTACACCCATATCTCGGCGCGTCTGCCGGATGAACCCGATCAATATCTCATCAATCCGTATGGACTGATGTTCGACGAAATCACGGCATCGAATCTGATCGTTGTCGATTTTGACGGAAATCTTGTGCGCGGCGACTGGCCCGTGAATTCCGCCGGACATGCCATTCATCATGCAATCCTCAAGGCTCGCGATGACGTCAACTGGGTCCTGCATACGCATACACGCGCGGGCATGACGGTCAGCTGCATGAAGTGCGGTGTTCTGCCGCTCACGCAACAGGCCATGTTCCTTTACGGCCATATCGCCTATCACCCCTGGGATATTCAGACTGCCGGTCCCGAGGAATGCGAAAAGCTTGTTGCGGATCTTGGCGAACACAATGTTGCGGTGCTGGAAAATCACGGACTGCTGTCCTGTGGTGCAACGGCCGGCTCGGCGTTCCTGCGCCTCTACAATCTCGAGGTCGCGTGCAAGGTTCAGGTCGACGTTCTTTCTTCAGGACAGGAGTACATTCTGCCGAGCGACGAAGCGTTGAAGCGGACGCTCGCGTATGCAGCGGACGACGACTTCATGACCGATGAGTCAGGTTGGCATTCGGTGCGTCGCATGGTCGAGAGAAAAGACCCGGACTACACCACCTGAATGGTGTGAAACCGGCAACAGAGGGAAACGGCGTTCGCCCGAATCCGGTACGTCTCCGGGTGGCCCTTTGTTGCGCAGAAAACGTAGATCAGGACACGTCGCAATGAATCAATCTGCTGTTCAATGTCGTCTTGAGAAGGGTGGCACGCCGGTGCTGACCGAGTGGGGTTGCAACTCGGAGTACGGATTGCTGACCGATGTGCTTCTCGGGCCAGCCGACAATTTTCACTGGCTGCCGACGAGCTCGATTTCCAAATCCACGCTGAAGCGCGGTGAAAGGTTCGATCATCAGATCGCCATGCGCCAGCACCGCGAAATGGTCGATGCCTATGAAGAAGCCGGTGTACGCGTTCACTGGCTCGATGCGGATTCCAGTTTGCCGTATCAGGTCTTTGCGCGCGATTCCTCGTTCATGACCCCTTATGGCGCTGTCGTGACCCAGATGGCGCAATGGTGGCGTCGCGGCGAATATGGTCCCGTCATCCGCTTCTACATGGAAAACGGTATTCCGATTTATGACATGGTCACCGCAGGTTCGTTCGAAGGGGGTGACTTCGACATCATCGAACCGGGCTGTGTGCTGATCGGCTGGTGCGGCGAGCGCACCCAGGAGCAGTCGGCGGAACAGGTTCGGAACTGGTTCGAACGCGAAGGCTGGGAAGTCCGGATAGCGCCCATTGCCGAACACTATGTGCATGTTGACCTGATGGTCTGCATGCTGGCCGAGAAACTGTGTGCGGTGTGTCTTGAGACGACGGATCCCGAGATTGTTGACTGGTTGCGAGACAAGAAGATCGAGATCGTGCCCGTAAACTACCAGGATACCATGGCATTGGCCTGTAACGTGATGTCACTGGGACGCGACTCGGTTCTCGCACCCGCACACGCGACGGATCTGATCGACAAGCTCAAGGCGCTGGGATTCAAGGTGTACGATCCCGATGTTGACGTCTTCACCCGCGGTGGTGGTGGTGTGCATTGCATGGCGCAGTCACTGCGACGCGACCCGGTCTGAAGGTATCGCAACGATCATGAGGGAGGCACTCCATGGGTGACACAGACCAATCGGGAGTGATGATTGTCACGGGTGGGAGCCGCGGTATAGGTGCTGCAATTGCCCGGCTGGCCGGCGTGCGCGGGTACGACGTCATGGTCAACTACGCACAGGCGGCCGACGCTGCAGAAGCCGTCGCAGCCGAGATTCGAAAGAGCGGCCGCAACGCCGCCACCTGCCGCGCTGACGTCTCCAGACCTTCGGACATTGATCACCTTTTTTCAGAAACCGACCGGCGGTTCGGGAAGGTCGATGTTCTGGTCAACAATGCAGGCATGTCAGTTGAGGCCGATATCGCGGATCAGGAAATCGACAGTGTGCGAAAGATCATTGACACCAATCTGCTCGGCCCGATTCTGACGAGCCGTCTGGCGATCGCACGCATGTCGACAAGACGCGGCGGCAGCGGCGGCGTCATTGTCAATATCTCATCGATTTCGGGTGTTTACGGCGGACTTCCGGGCGATGTTGTGTACGCAGGCACAAAGGGTGGGCTTGACTCATTCACGATGGGGCTGGCCAAGGAAGTGGCACCGGAGGGAATTCGCGTGGTTTGCGTACGACCGGGGCTGATCAGAACCGAGATCTGGGACAAGAGTCTCGGTCAGGAGGAAGTCACGGAGCGTGGCAAGAGGAATGTCCCTCTTGGTCGAATTGGCGAAAGCAACGAAATTGCCCAGGCAGTTCTCTGGCTCTGTTCGGCGGAAGCGGCCTACGTCACCGGCACCATGTTGAATGTCAGTGGTGGTCGGGAGACATACGTCAGGACTGAATAGGGCTTGTGCTGCTGAATCGGGCGAGACCACCGGTTCGCGTCTGGTGACTTGAACTAGATTCCCTTGAACACGGGCTTGCGTTTTTCCGAAAATGCACGCGGCCCTTCACGCGCATCCTCGCTTGTCAGCATGCGCTGATAGATGGGGAGTTCACCACCGCGCAACATTCTGAAACAGTCCGGAATTGATACATGCATGGCGTGGCGAACGGCCTCCTTGGTTGCCTGCAGCGCAAGTGGACCGCCGTCTGCAAGATGAGAAGCCGTTTCGTGGGCACGCTCCATCAGTTTTTCCGGTTCGACGATCTCGTTGACAAGCCCCCAGCGCAACGCCTCTTCAGCCCCCATCCGCCGACCGGTCAGCAGAATGTCCATGGCCACGGCGTGCGGCAGACGGCGTGGCAAGATCTGGATCGCACCGGCATCGGCGATAAAACCCATGTGAACATCAGGAATGAAGAACGTCGCATGCGGAACGGCATACTGGATGTCGCTTGCGAGCGCGATTTCCCATCCTCCACCGACTGCATAACCGTTTATGGCAGCGATGACCGGTTTGTAGAGATCCCACATCTCGGTGATCCCGGCAAACCCGCCCGGAACGTCATGTTCACGGTCGTCGTGTGTCATTTCACCTGATTCGATGGCATCGAATTCCGCAGCGCCCTCTTTCAGATCCCATCCTGGCGAAAAGAACTTTTCGCCGGCCCCGGTAACGATTCCGACGAGCAGATCCGGATCATCACGCAACTCCACGAATGCCTGCGACAACCCGCGGGTAACCGCGCGATTGATGGCGTTCGCCGGTGGATTGTCGATGACAATCTCGATGATCTTCCCCGTTCTGCGTGTGTGTACGACATCACTCATTCAATTTCTCCCTCGGACGACCCGGACAAGGGCGTCCGCAACGATCGGCGGTTGCCCCGCCGGCATGACAAACAACGGGTTGACCTCAAGTTCAACGATCCGTTCGCTGTGGTTCCCTGCATACTGTGCGATCTTCATGATCGCCAAGACCAGTTCGGTCAAATCGCACGCCGGTCTGCCGCGGTATCCCCGCAACAGTCGTGAGACCGTCAGTCCGTCAATCGCCTGAAGGACATCGTCTTCGGTAACGGGTAGCAGAAGCGTCGCAGAATCCTTGTAGAGTTCAACCAGGATGCCCCCTGCGCCGATGACCAGGACCTGTCCGAAGTCACTGTCGGTCGTTACCCCGACTATCATTTCCGCCACCGGAGATGGCAGCATGGATTCGACCAGTAGCTGTGAAATTCCGAGCCGCGATTCCATATCACGCACGGCATGTTCGACATCGGTCGCATTCCGCAGATCCAGAGAGACACCGGCGACATCAGACTTGTGCAGAACAGTGTCTGCGAGAACCTTCACGACAACAGGAAAGCCGATCTCCTCTGCTGCCTTGACCGCATGGGACGGATGAACAACCCGGCTTTCCGGCAGCGTCAGTCCGATTTCGGCAAGCAACGCCTTCCCCTGCGCCTCGTCGAGAGTACGTGTCTGTCCCGACACGACTGCTGGTGTTGACAGTTCGTGTGCACGTTCGAGACACGCATCCCGTCGCTCACCATGAATACAGGTTCTGATCAGGGCGAGTGTGCCTTCCCGAATACCGTTCAGCGACGCAATCGCCATCTCATGGAACATGCCTTGCTGGCGTGGTGTCACGTTTTCGGGAATGACGCATGCCGTCGCGCACGGGACCCCGCGTGCCTTGCCGGCATCGTTCAATGCCAGCACGGCTGCATCAACGGTCGCGTTTTCCCGCACATCGTCTGTACTGCCTGACCAGGAGTCGATGACAAGATATCCGGCATCGACATCTTCCAGCATCATCGTGGAAAACAACGCGGTCAGGACCTCCCTGTTGCCCCAGTTGTCCGTATTGTAGTCAAGTGGATTGCTGATACTCGTGAAGACCTGCATGTATTGCTGCATGGCATTGCGATGTTCCGGTGATGGTTGCGGGAAGATGCCGCCGTACGGTTCAACCAGATCCGCAACGGCCTCGGAGTCGCCACCGGAACAGGTGAATACCGCCAGTTTTCTGCCCCGTGGAACACCGGTCACCGTAATCATCTTCGCGGTCTCAAGCAGATCCGCGGGCGTTTCGACACGGATGATGTTCAATCGGTCGAACAACGCCTGGTAGAGACTGTCGTCACCGGCCAGTGACGCGGTGTGACTGACGGCCATACGCGCCCCGAGCGACGATATGCCGGATTTGAGGGCGATGACAGGCTTGCCGAGTTCAAGCGCTCGTCGCGCCACCCGTGCAAAGCGTCGAACATCCTTGAGACCCTCGATAAACAGTGCAAAGCAGGAGACCGCAGGATCGTCGACAAGAAACGCCATGTAGTCGGAAATCTCGAGAACAGCCTGATTTCCGCAGGAAATGAGATAGGCCAGCGGGACGGCGCGCTGGCTGTTGGCAAGATTGATTGCGAGATTGCCGCTCTGGACGATCAATGCGCAACCGCGCTCGGTCCGTTCGCTGTGCGTCGGATAGACCATCAACGGAATGCCGTCGACATGATTGTTGTAGCCGTAACAGTTGGGCCCGATCAGCGCGAGGTCGCCGGCTACATGGTGCAGTTTCTCTTCAAGGTCACGGCCGTGCTCACCGGTTTCGGAAAAACCGGCGGCGTAACAGACGGCGCCTCCCGCACCTTTTTCCCGTAGTTCGGCAACCTGTGAGACTGTCAGTTCGCGGTTGACTGCAATCAGTGCAACATCAGGAGGCTCCGGCAGCGACTGCACCGAGTCGAAACAGGTATGGCCCGCAATCTGTTTGCGGCGCGGGTTGACGACCGAAACTGTGCCGTCGAACCCCAGGCGGCGAACCGAGTCGATGGAAGGCTCGAGAAACGATCCACCGATGAAACAGATGGAACGCGGTCGCAATGCGCGTCCGAGATTTTCCTGTCGCAAGCACGATGACATGAACATCTCCGCCTGAAATCCGGACATGAACCTTGGCTGCAATCCGGTTGTGGGACAATGCGTAACTGCGTGCGGTCTGTGAGAAAACTGTCGTACCGGGTCTCGCGGCACGGGTGTGGAGGATCAATTCCCGGGTTCGAGATCGCGATGCGCCCGTTTGAGTCGGCGCTCGAATTCCCTGATTGATGTCTCGCGCCGCCGTCTGAACTCCAGCATGGCGCGCCGCACATCTTCCGGCGTGTACTTTTCGAGCCACATGCGGTGTCGGTTGTAGATCGGGGGCTGTTGGGGAAGCATCTTCATGTAAGCATTGCGGGCGCCCGGGAAACGCTTCTCCAGGCGTTTGAGCACGCGGTCCGTATAGTATTGCGCGAGGCCTTCCTTGACCGCCGGCTCGGCGTCGGCGAAATACCTGACAGGCCAGCGACGCCCCTCGATATCCGCACCGAGTTGGGTATAGGCATGTGAAAGTTCGTGGACGAGAACAACAATCGTCAGATCCTCGACCGTGCAGCCGATCCATTCCGAAACCAGTCCGATCACGGCCCAGTAGATACGTACACGCGCGGTGTTGACGTACCTCTCCTCGGCGAGAAGTTCTGACGAGTCGTACTCGTACACGCCAAGAAAATCTTCGTTGACGTCGAGGATTTTCGTCAGGGGATCCTGACGGTCCATGGCGGTCAGGAGTCGGCTTGCCCAGTTTGCAACATTCTCGATCTGATCGGATTCCGGAAAGACCCAGCGCCCTGCTTGTGGAAGCTGCGTCAGTGCCGCGGACAGTTCTTGCAGCATGGGGCCATTCACCTTGGTCTGCTCGAGGATTTTCCGATTGCGACCAAACAACATGATGATGTCGGCGCTTTCGGAAAACTCCATGCTGGCAATGACGTTGGGGTAGGCGGGATCAACACTGATCGGCACCTGCGCCACACCCCGTCGCATCGCGGCTTCTTCAGGTGTGCGGAGCAACAACCGGCACTCCGCGCGCAGTGCATCCTGAATGGGCGAACGGAGCTGGTCCTTGGTGTCCTTGACGCGTTTCTGAACGCCTTGCGGAACGCGCAGAACCAATTCTGCCAGAGTAGTCATGCCATGAACCTGCCGACCTGTTCCGGATCCTGGACGTCGAACTGCATAGGTTGGCGGATTTGCGGTTCAACCCAGAGACGACGCTGACGACACGACTATACAGGAGAAACCACCCTGTCGGGGAACCGCGACCGGGAAATGCTGCCCATGCCGAAGGCAGGCAATCAGCCGGGCTGCCTGTCACACAGAAACGCTGAACCAGCGCTAATGAGTCATCGACCATCTGTCATGGTCTCGACCGGGAAACGGAAATCGGATATCTCACGTCGCGGAACCGTCTGGAGGTTGTCATGCGTGATCATGCACGCGTCGTCGTGATCGGCGGAGGTGTGGTCGGCTGTTCGATCCTGTTTCACCTCGCGAAGCACGGGTGGACGGACGTCCTGTTGCTTGAGCGAAACGAATTGACGTCCGGTTCCTCGTGGCACGCGGCAGGTCAGATTCACACGATTTCTTCCGATCCGAACATCTCGCGTCTCCAGGGGTACACGATCAATCTCTACAAGGAACTCGAGGAACTCTCCGGTCAGTCCGTCGGTCTTCACAACACCGGCGGTTTCTATCTGGCGTCAACCGAAAGCTGGCATGACTACCTGCGGCGCGAACGCTCAAAGGCGCGCTACATGGGTCTTGATCAGGAGTTCATCAGCGTCGAGGAAGCCGCGCGCCGTCATCCCCTGATCGACCCGTCCCGCTACCGCGCAGCGTTATGGGACCCACTGGACGGCGATATCGATCCATCCGGTGTGACGTACGCCTACGCGCGCGCTGCGCGGACGCTTGGCGCCGAATTCAGGATCAATACGCCGGTCCTTGAAACCTGCATGCATCCGGATGGCACATGGGATGTCGTGACCGAGAGCGGCACCATTCGCGCCGATCATGTCGTCAACGCGGCGGGACTGTGGGCACGAGAGGTTGGCGCACTGGCCGGCCTGGATCTGCCGGTTCAGCCCATGGAACACCATTACCTGATTACCGAAGACATTCCGGAGATTGTGGAGCGCGAGGAACGATTGCCCGCCGGTATCGATTACGAAGGCAACATGTACTTTCGTCAGGAACAGAACGGCATGTTGCTGGGCACATACGAGCCACATGCAACACCGTGGTCGGTTGCCGGAACACCCCTTGACTTCGGGCATGAGACGCTAGAGCCGAAACTCGACAACATCGGTGACCGGCTTGAACTCGGGTTTGAACGCATTCCTGCGTTGCGCAAGGCAGGCATTCGCCGGATCATCAACGGACCGTTCACATTCGGGCCTGATGGAAATCCGATGATCGGACCGGTACCGGGCATGCGAAACTACTGGGTTGCGGTTGGCGTCATGGCAGGATTCTGCCAGGCGGGCGGTGTCGGTCTGTGCCTCGCAGAGTGGATGATCGACGGTGAACCGTCGGTCGATGTCTGGGCAATGGATGTTGCACGTTTCGGCCATTATGCGAGTCCCGACTGGGGTACGCGAAAAAGCAGCGAAAATTACGAGCGCCGCTTCGTCATGACCTTCCCGAACGAGACCCTTCCGGTCGGCCGCAAACAGGGGACGACATCACTCTACGATCGCTTGTCGGCGAAAGGCGCTGTCTGGGGCGACGCCTATGGACTCGAGAATGTCCTGTGGTTTGCCGATGGTCCGGACGATGCATGGGAGGAGCCGACATTTCACAGATCCCGTGCGCATGAACGGGTGGCACAGGAAGTGCATGCCGTGCGCAACGCTGTCGGTGCCGTCGAGATCGCCAACTTTGCCAAACACGAATTTCACGGCCCGCAGGCCCGTACGATCCTTGAGCGGGTCCTCGCCGGTCGAATTCCGAAACCGGGCCGGCTGATGCTCTCTCCCATGCTCACGCCACGTGGAAAACTCTACGGCGACCTGACGGTCGGGTGTCTGGCGGACGACCACTTCATTCTCTTCGGATCCGGCGCGATGCAGAATGCGCATCGCCGTTGGTTTGACACCTGTGTTTTCGGCGCAGATGTGACGTACCGCAACATCTCGGATGAACTGCACGGCATCGCCATCTCGGGTCCGCTCGCGCGTGCGGTCCTGGCACGCATGACGCGAGACGATGTGTCCGGTGAAGCGTTGCGGTTCCGCGATATCCGGCAGACCTATGTCGCAGGTGTCCCCGTCGTGCTCAATCGCATCTCGTTTTCCGGTGAACTCGGCTACGAAATCTACACCCGTCCGCAATACCTGTTGCGACTCTATGAGGAGGTCGAGGACGTCGGCCGCGATTTCGACCTGCGATGGTATGGTGCGCGGGCGTTGATGAGTTTGCGACTTGAGAAATCCTGGGGTGCCTGGTTCCTTGAATATCGTCCGGACTTCACCGCCGCCGAGAGCGGTCTCGACAGTTTCATCGAATGGGAACGTGAATTCACAGGCAGGGATGCGGCACTTGCGGAGCGCCGTGACGGCCCCGCAAAACGCCTGGTCACGATGACTGTGGAAACCGACGATATCGATGTTTCAGGTGACGAAGCCATACTGTCGGGAGATGACGCGGTCGGCTATGTCACATCGGGTGGTTTTGCCCATCATTGCGGCCTGTCGGTGGCCATGGGGTATGTGCCCGCGGACCTGGCAAGACCCGATACGCAACTGCGCGTAGAAATAAACGGTGCGATGCATGCAGCGACTGTGCAGGGACGGCCGCTCTACGATGCCAATGGCGGAAAGATGCGATCCTGATGCAGTCCGGATCATGAAGTATCGCAGTACCAGAGGGCAGGCGCCTGAACTGTCATTCGCTGACGTGTTACTCGCGGGTCTGGCGCGTGACGGCGGCCTGTATGTTCCGAATAACTGGCCGCAACTCGAAAGCAGCGAACTGCGCCGGATGCAGGATTTGCCATACGCGGACATTGCTGCATGTGTCATGCAGCCCTTCGTGTCCGACTGGATTCGTCCTGAACCGTTCCGTGCGGTCGTGGAGGAAGCCTGTCGAGCGTTTCGCCACGGTGCAGTCGTGCCGTTGCACCGGTACGATGATCATGCATGGTTCCTGGAACTTTTTCATGGCCCGACGTTTGCATTCAAGGATGTTGCCCTGCAGCTCCTCGGTCGCCTGTTTGATCGTGCACTCGAGGAGAGAGGCGAACGCATAACGATCATCGGTGCGACTTCCGGAGATACCGGATCAGCAGCGATTGCAGGATGCGCGGGTCGAAGGAACATGGATGTGTTCATCCTGTTTCCGAAGGGACGGATCAGCGAAATCCAGCGGCGGCAGATGACGACCGTCGATGCATCCAACATCTTCTGTATTGCAATTGACGGGACGTTTGACGATTGCCAGGCGTTGGTGAAAGCCATGTTCCGCAACGTCGTGCTGCGCGAAAGACTGCGTCTTGCTGCCGTCAACTCGATCAACTGGGCGCGGATCATGGCACAGATCGCCTACAACGTCGCTGCCGCTGTTCGCCTTGGCGCACCGGACCGCGCGGTCGTCATGACAATTCCGTCGGCAAATTTCGGCGCCTGTTTTGCAGCATACGCCGCCATGCGGATGGGTGTGCCCATCTCGCGGTTTGTCGTCGCGACGAACGCCAACGACATACTTCACAGGTTCATCCAGTCCGGTCGCTATGAAACAGCACCGGTCGTCAAGACGCTTTCACCGAGCATGGACATCCAGATATCGAGCAATTTTGAACGATTTCTGTTCGAGATGTGCGAACGTGAAGCAACCACGGTCAACACCATGATGACCCGTCTGGCCGAGTCAGGGGGATTCACGGCAACAGATGACCAGCACACAAGAATTGGTGCACTGATGGACAGTCATGCCACGACGGATGACGGCATCGTCCGGGAGATCAGGCGTATCTGGTCATCGTGCGGCATTCTGGTTGATCCACACACCGCGTGTGGTACGGCCGCCGTTGACGCCATGCAGGATGATCGGAGCGCGCCTGTCATTGTGCACGCGCAGGCACATCCGGCAAAATTCCCGGAGGCGATCCGGAATGCGGTCGGGGTCATGCCTGAGATGCCGGATGCATTGCAATCCCTGTATGCAATGCCCGAGCGCGTGAAAGTGCTGCCGAACGATCTCGCGCGTGTGCAGGGGTACATAGCTTCGATGACAACGGTTTGAGGTGGCAAAGAGCACCAGGGGGGAAAATTGAGTATTGACGTAACAACGTTGGCGAACGGCATGCGGGTTGCGACAGACCGGATCGAGGGTGCGGAGACAGCGACCCTTGGTATCTGGGTCGACGTCGGAGCACGCAACGAACCGGAAGAGCTTCATGGTGTTTCGCATCTGCTCGAACACATGGCCTTCAAGGGAACGAAACGACGCAACGCCCGGATGATCGCGCAGGAAATCGAGGATGTCGGCGGCCAGATCAACGCCTACACCTCCAAGGAACACACGGCCTACCATGCACGTGTCCTCAAGGACGATGTACCGCTCGCCATCGATGTACTGGCCGACATTCTTCAGAACTCGACCTTTGACGCGGACGAACTCGAAAAGGAGCGCAGCGTCGTCGTTCAGGAGATCGCGCAGGTCCAGGACACGCCCGACGACATCATTTTCGATATTTTCCAGGAACGTGCATTTCCCGATCAACCGATCGGACGTTCGATTCTCGGAACGTGCGAGGGTGTGTCGACACTCCCGCGCGAGGCCGTGAAAGACTACATGGAACGACGTTACAAGGCTGACAAGATGATCCTGGCGGCTGCCGGTGCAGTCGAACACGACAAGGTTGTTTCCCTGGCCGAAGAGTTGTTTTCATTACCACGTTCAGCGGACAATTTTCCTTCTGAACCGGCACGCTATGCAGGCGGCTCGGATGAACGGCAGGACGACATCGAGCAGTTCCACCTCGTTCTCGGCTGCGACGGATTCGGATTTCGCGAGGACAATTTCTATGCCGTCCAGATTCTCACCGGAGCACTCGGTGGTGGAATGTCCTCCAGGCTTTTTCAGGAAATCAGGGAAGAACATGGACTCGCATACAGCGTCTACGCCTTCCACTGGTCGTTTATCGATGGCGGTCTGTTCGGTGTCTATGCCGGGTGTGCGCAGGAACATGCCGGTGATGTTGCTGACATGATCGTGGATAATCTGCTCAGGGTATCCGAGGACCTCGAATCGCAGGAAATCGACAGGGCACGTGCGCAGATCACCGCAGGTCTTCTCATGGCGCGCGAAAGTACGTCAGCGCGATGCGAGACACTCGCCCGCCAGTTACTGATCCATGGGCGCCCGATCTCTCGCAAGGAGATACTTGACCGTATCGGGTCGCTTGAATTGCAGGACATCCGTGATTGTGCCGGCCGGATCGTCAGTAACGCGGCGCCGACAGTCGCAACTCTCGGTCCGGTTTCGACAGACAACCTGTACGATCGCGTTGCGTCGAGAATCTGCTGACCGGAAACATGTTCTGGAGCGCACCTGGACCATCGGCGCTGGAATCCGCTGTTCGCCTAGTGGCGCCACGCCTCTTCCTGAGATTTCCGCGAGCAACCGACTGGGCAGATTGGGCGCACTTGCGCGGTGTGAGCAGCGAGTTCCTGCAACCGTGGGAGCCGACCTGGTCACGCCGATCCCTTACACGTTCCGCTTTCCATCGGCGGCTGAAGGATCAGTCGCGTGAACGTGAATCAGGCGACGCTTTCAGTTTCTTCCTCATCCGTCAGGAAGACGAGGCATTGCTCGGGGGTATCACGATTTCAGGAATCATCGAATCACGTTGTCAGAGCGGTACACTCGGGTATTGGATAGGTTTTCCACATGCCAGACAGGGGTACATGAGCGAAGCGTTGGGTGCGGTATTGGGTTACGGTTTCAGGGAGCTCGGCCTCAATCGACTGGAAGCGGCATGCATTCCGACAAACACCGCAAGTCGACGTCTGCTCGAATCTCATGGATTTCAGGTTGAGGGGCTCGCCCGGAACTACCTGCGCATCAATGGTTGCTGGCGCGATCACGTCCTGTATTCGCTTGTCAATGCGCATCGGCGAACCCCGGATGCGCACGACGACTCAGTTGGGCTTGCTGATATCCCCTGACGGCATGACCAGCATCGCCGGATCGATGCCTATACGCTGCAACGCATCTTGCCACTTGTCGTCATACGATGAACTGAAGATCAGATCGTGGTCCGCTTCGCAGACAATCCACCCGTTTGCAAGGATCTCGGCGTCAAGCTGACCCGGTCCCCAACCGGCATAACCCATTGCCAGAAAGCTCTTCTTGGGACCATCGCCACCGGCTAGGGCAACGATGACATCAGTTGTCGCGGTGAGCGCAATTCCCTTCGATACGGGAACGGACGACTCATTCATGTAGTCATCGGAATGGAGCACAAATCCGCGACCCTGGGCCACCGGACCGCCGCGATGAATGATGATCGATGATTCCGTGACGCTCGTGTCGAGACCGAGCTCTTCAAGCACCCGATTGAAATCAATCCCTGGCATGGGCTTGTTGACAACAAATCCCATGGAACCGTGCTCACCGTGTACGCACATGTAGACAAGTGTGCGATCAAACTCGCCATCCCGAATGGTCGGCATCGCAATGAGATACCGCCCCTCAAGAGAGGAAGCACTGTCCATGATCACCTCCGCCAGGTTTGAGACACGAGAATAGATGTGCGCCTTCGAATTGTGAAAGTTCCATGATCGAATCGTTCAGCTTCGGTGCATCGTTGAGTCATCCGGAACACTTCTGGACAATCATTGGAAATGTACGATTGATTTACGTCGAAATCGGACCGTTCAATTGTTCCAGCTGTGCACAATTCGTCGTTCAACCGCACATACTCTTTACTGGAGCGACAGCATTTTCGCACGGTGAATCGGATGATCCTGCAGTCCGTACAGTCAACTGACCCGGTTCGCCGATGGTCTTCAGTGTCGCAGCGACCACGCCGGAATTCAATATCGGTTGAACAGACGTGAACAATGCCGCGGAGGTTTTCGGGCCGCAGCATATGATTGTCTCACCAACCCCGATCAGGCCAGCCGCAAGAACGCCGCTGACCTGCGCAGTGATGCCATCATGTCGGTCTGCCGGAGGTGCATCCCTTTTCCACTCGCGTGAAATCTCATTGCGTGTCGTGCGACGCTGGTCAGGTATCCAACATGCATGTTTTCGCGTCTGCTTGCGTGGACGGCAATGCGACCTTGCCAACCCGTCTGACCATGCAGTGTCAATGCCGGTTGCAAGTCCGAGGTCTTTGCTGCCGACAAGGCACGATGTTCGCGCATCGAATGCGGAGCCGTTCAGATGATCGTGGCCGTGTCACGTCACTGACGGGAACGAATGGCTCATCGGCGACAATCACCGCACAGGGCTTCCCGACCCCGGTATTGTCACAAGGTGGTGCAGCAGTGTGCGATTCCCACCGTGGCGTATTGCACGGGCTTGAGTCATTGCCTCAGTTTGGTTTAGATGCACGAAATCAACGAACACACCCGGAGCAGGCGATGACGATCAAGGTAGGCGACAGGATGCCGGACGGTACATTGCTGGTCGCGACAACTGACGATGTGAACGAAACTGAAGCCAGCGACTACTTTGCAAACAGGTTGGTTGTTCTGTTTTCTGTTCCGGGAGCATTCACGCCGACCTGTTCGAAAGAACATCTTCCGGGATTTGTTGCCAATGCGGATGCACTGCGGGAGAAGGGTGTTGACAAGATCGCCTGCATGGCAGTGAACGATCTTTTCGTCATGCAGGCTTGGGGCGAGGCCAGCAACACAGGCAACAGTGTCGAGTTGATTGCCGACGGGAACGGCGATTACACAAGGGCGCTGGGGTTGGACAGCGACTTCTCGAATTTTGGTCTGGGTATCCGCGGCAAGCGGTTCGCGATGCTGGTGAACGACGGCGAGTTACGCCAGTTGTTCATTGAAGAAGGCGGTGGATTGCGTGCAACCAGTGCAGAGGCAATGCTGAAGGAACTTGGCTGACGGTCAAGAAAGTTGATCTACGGGAAGGGTTTTCTCCCTTCGCGCGCCGGTTCATCCGCCCGTTCGTTATCGTCAAGGCCGCGATGATCCTCAACCCGTTGCCGCTTGACGCGGTGCGCTGACGCAATCTTGTCGTGATTCTTCCGGAAGTCGGCGTTTTTTAAGTTGTTTCCGACCGACTCCAGACGATCCGCGGCCCTCCACGTCCTGAACCAGTCCGCCAACCCTCCGTGAACACGCCGGCATGCAGTTCGACATTTGATGGTTTCTCCGAAAGCCAGCACGTACGAACAACAATGCGATGTAATTGTTCGTCATGACTCTAATATACAGTCCCATTTCGAAACACTCCGGCGGTCACAGCGCGTGGTGACCATCGGCAGTGTCGCGGCTGCACAGATGATGACAGGGGACGGCGAAACACATCCCGGACCATTCCGTTTTCCCAACCAAACCGCACCAGGATGGCCCGTGTGATGTACCACCATCGACGGTGGAACAAGTCCGGGAACAGGCAACTGTGCGCCTGGGTTGACCAGAAACGCACTTGAAGGGAATAGCACTTGGACCTGCTCACGAATGTCGGCCTGCCGATCTCCTTGGCCATCATCATGCTGTCCCTGGGCATCAAGCTCGAGGTCGCTGACTTCCGTCGCGTTCTGAGCAGGGGATATCCCTTTGCCATTGGTGCGATATGCCAGGTTGTTCTCCTGCCGGTTGCAGCTTTCTTGACCGTCAAACTGTTTGGCTTTCCACCGGAAATCGCTGTCGGCTTCATGCTGCTGAGCTTTTGCCCCGGTGGTGTGACCACAAACGTCCTGACGAAGCTCGCTCAGGGCGACGTGGCGCTTTCAGTCAGCCTGACAGCCGTGATCAGTCTTCTCTCGATTCTGACAGTTCCCATATTGGCGGCATGGTCCATTACACATTTCATGGGGCAGGATGCACCCGAGGTCTCGATCAGCGGTTTGGCTTTTGCAATGTTCCTGATCACCACGCTACCTGTCGCCATCGGCGTCGGTGTTCGTCACCTTGCCACCCGGTTTGCAAACAGGATCGAGCCGCTTTTATCGAAACTTGCCATCATTCTCTTCATTCTGATCGTCCTCGCGGCACTGACCGGAAACTGGCAGCTGTTTGTTGACAATCTCGGTCTAATGGGTGCCGGTCTGGTTTCCCTGAACATTGCCCTTTTGCTGATCGGGCTGGGTCTGGCCCGAGTGGCAAGGCTGTCATGGAATGAGAGCAAGACGATCTCGATCGAGGTGGGCATTCAGAACTCGACAATCGGGATCACACTGGCGGCTCTGATCACCGGAACCGAGAGTGGTTTCAGCCCGCTGGCGCTGCCTGCAGCCGTGTACGGCATCACAATGTACGCCGTTGCGATCCCGTTCCTCGCCTGGTACCGCAAACACTGAACGGGCGCACCGCCGATCGGGGACTGGGGTCGAGCAGGTCCGGTCCGGTTCGACGTTCCTTCGAAATCGGGTCTTTCCGTATCCCGGGATCTCGAAGTGGCGATACAGTGCCCGTTTCGGATTCAACCCGTCTGAAATCAACCGCGTGAGTCACATATGAAGTCGAGAGCGGCCCGCAATGCTGGTGAACGATGGTGTGTTACGCCAGATTTGCATTGACCAGGGCGAATTGCGTGCAACCGGTGCAGAGGCAATGCTGACGGCCAGGAAATTGATCTACAGGAACGGGATCATGCCCTTGCGCGCCAGTTCATCTGCCCGTTCGTTGCCATCGATGCCGCTGTGGCCCTCAACCCATCGCCAGTTGACGCGGTGAACTGACGCAATTGCGTCGAGTTCTTTCCAGAGATCGGCGTTTTTCACCTTGTTTCTTCCCGACTCCAGACGACCCGCTGCCTTCCACTTCCTGAGCCAGCTCGACATGCCCTTCTGAACATACTGGCTGTCGGTATAGAGTTCGACATTCGACGGTTTCTTGAGCGCCTGCAAGGCGCGAACAGCTGCCAGCAATTCCATACGATTGTTCGTTGTCCGCGCTTCGCCCCCGCAAATCTCGCGTTCGTGACCGTTCCAGGAAAGCAGGGCTCCCCATCCACCAGGTCCGGGATTACCCTTGCAGGCGCCGTCGGTGTAGATGACGACAGGCGTGACCGTCACTGCCAGGTTATTCCGTATGCGGAAGTGTGGCTTATTCCGCGGTGAAATCGCAGTTTAGTGAGATACTCGGCGGGGTCCTTGGTCGTGACAAGCGAACCGTCGACGGGATTGAGCCAGTCGTGAAGACGCGTCAAGAGAAAGCGGAGTGCGGCGCCGCGCGCAAGCAAGGGGAGCGCATCGTACTCGGCCCTGTCAAGGGGTCTGACCGCGCGATACGCATCGACGAGCGCAGCCGCACGTTCCGGGACGAAGTGATTGTTGTTGTCGAAACACCAGGCATTCAGGCAGATTGCGATGTCATAAGTCAGCAGATCATTACAGGCAAAATAGAAATCGATCAGACCGGTCAGACGAGTCCCGTCAAAGAATACGTTGTCGTTGAAGAGGTCGCCGTGAATGACGCCGTCGGGCAATTCGCCGGGCCAGCATCTGTCGAGCAATTCAATCTCGTTCACGATCTCGGATCCTACACCGGGTCTGAAGCGATCGGCATCCTTGCTGCAAACCTCGGCCAGTTCGCACCACCCCATGAGATCAAGGGCATTGCGCCGCGAACCGGGAAAGTCCTGACCCGCGGCATGAAGTGCTGCCAACGCACGTCCTACCGCTGCACAGTGTTGCGTGTTGACGGGAGATGCCGACACACCGGTCAGGAAACTGATGAGCGCTGCGGGTCTGTCACACAGGGTCCGAAGCGCCTGCCCTGAACGGTCGCGGATGGGCGTGGGACACGGTATGCCACGTGCGGCAAGAAACTCCATCAACGAAAGAAAGTAAGGCAGGTCGCAAGCCTGCACACGTTTCTCGTAGAGAGTCAGGATGAATGATCCTGCCTCCGTCATGACAAAATAGTTGCTGTTTTCAATGCCCTCGGCGATACCCTTGGCGGAGATCAGTTTTCCGAGATCGTATCTGGCAAGAAACCGCTCGAGTTCCTCCGTCGAGACGTCGGTATAGACGGCCATGTTGCAATAGTGTTCAGTTGGTCAATTCCCTGGGCATCTTGAAGCGGACATTCTCCTGCTTCGCCGAAATCTCCTCGATTTCCAGATGCCGAACTTCCCCGAGACGTGCAATGATACCCTCGACAAGAAACTCTGGCGCCGATGCGCCGGCTGTCACGCCAATCGTCCGGATATCTTCAAGATCCGATAAATCGATCGCGTTGACATCGTCGATGAGCCGCGCCTTCTTGGCGCCAGCTGCATAAGCAACCTCAACGAGACGCAGCGAGTTCGAGGAACTTGGCGAACCCAGCACATAGAGAAGGTCGCAGCGCTCGGCAATCAAACGGACAGCCTGCTGGCGATTCGTCGTCGCATAACAGATATCCTTGCCGCGTGGACCGACGATCGACGGAAAACGTTCCATCAGCGTCTTGACGATCTCCTCTGTATCTTCAACCGACAACGTTGTCTGTGTGATGAAGGCCAGGTTCGAGGAATCCTCCAGTTCCAGGTTTTTCGCATCCTCGTTCGACTCGACGAGCAGAATGGCTCCCTCGGGGAGCTGGCCGATCGTACCGTCAACTTCAGGATGTCCTGCGTGACCGATGAGAATGATTTTCTTGCCGTTGCGATAGTGTTTGTCAGCTTCGCGATGCACCTTGGACACCAGCGGGCAGGTCGCGTCAAAAATCTGAAATCCGCGATCCCGTGCTTCCTGAACAACGGCACGGGAAACACCATGTGCCGAAAACAGAACCGGACGATCTTCCTCGACAATCTCGTCAAGCTCATCGACAAAAACCACGCCCTTGGCACGCAGTGAATCGACAACATGGCGGTTATGAACGATCTCGTGACGGACATAGACAGGTGAACCGTAACGTTCGAGCGTTTCCACGACGATGGCAATGGCGCGTTCAACGCCTGCGCAGAATCCTCGTGGACTGGCCAGCAAGACACTGAGCGGGTTGTTGTCGCTGACTGTTGGTGTGGCCGTTGCTTCCATCTGCTTTCCCTGTGCTGGCTTGTCGCACCTCATTCGGCACATTAAGGTGCCCGAAGCCGTGGGTAAATCGGACAAATGATTTTCATGAATCAAATGGTAATGGCCGATCGCCAATTAAAGGGGAAACGCAAGACATGGGAACTGAATCCGGAGGATTCGAACCGATCAGGGTCGAACTGGAAGAAAAGACGCGATACTTCTGGTGCAGTTGCGGGCGTAGCGCTAACCAGCCGTACTGTGATGGATCGCACAAGGGTACATCATTCAAGCCCGTCATCTTTCAATGCGATTCTGCCGGACCCGCCTGGTTGTGCGTTTGCAAGAAGACAGGTGACCGCCCGTATTGTGACGGAACACACAATACACTCGCTGGCTGAACACCGATGATCTCAGCTTCTTGCGTGTCGAGATGGGCAGGCGTCCTGTTTGCAACGGCGTTTCTCGGTGCGTGCAGTTCTACGTCGAATGTCGGCGCTGCAGCGTGCCCGCAAGTCCGGCTCGTCGACGCAGCCTCGTCCCTGGAGCAGAAACGGGACGGTGAAACCGTGTTCATTGCGTCGATCGACAATCCCGTCTGGACCTGTGAATACTTCGCGGAGTCCGGTCGTGTGGATCTGCTGGTCGATGTCGACATATTTGTCCAACGGGTCGGTGCCGACGATTCCACGATCATTCCGTATTTTGCTGCGGTTACAGACGGTCAGCAGGCCGTCGTCTCCAAGAGATCGTTTCAGCCTGAAGTCCTGTTTGAAGAGGAAGGCTTCGACGTGATTGTGTCAGGGGGAATCGAATTGTCGTTACCGTTCGACACGACGTCAGGTATATCGGATCACACCGTCTTCATCGGGCTCCAGCTGGATCGCGAGCAGTTCAACCAGGTGCGTGACAGTTCCGAATACTGATCACGCCACCCGAATCCCGACCGCAAGCAAGGTCACATTCCCGTACATGTAGAATTGATCGGTAGACGCCGGTCGCAACCGTCCGGTTCGCCGCGCTGACGCGTGGCTTGAACTGAAGGAGAACGGGTTCATGGCGAATGTTGTTGTTGTTGGAACCCAATGGGGAGACGAGGGCAAGGGCAAGATCGTCGACTGGCTCTCGGAACGCGCGGATGTCGTCGTGCGGTTTCAGGGCGGTCACAACGCCGGACATACCCTGCAGATCGGAAATCAGACATTTCGCCTGTCCTTGTTGCCATCGGGCGTTGTCCGACCCGACAAGTTCTCGATACTTGGCAATGGCGTCGTCGTGGATCCCTGGGCGTTGCTCGCCGAGATTGACCGGATCCGCGAACAGGGTGTGGAGGTATCGCCACACAATCTGAACGTGTCGGAAAGCGCGTCACTCGTCCTGCCGCTGCATGGAGAACTCGACCGCGCCAGAGAGGCGCGCAGAAACACGGTGATGATCGGCACAACCGGCCGTGGAATTGGACCTGCCTACGAGGACAGGGTTGCGCGTCGCGCGATCAGGATCTGTGACCTGGCCGATCCGGACGCGTTGTCGGCCAAGGTTGACAACTTGCTTGATCACCACGATGCATTGAGAGCCGGGATTGGCCTTCCCGCGGTGGACCGCAACGCATTGCTGGGACGTCTGCGGGATATTGCCGAACCGGTTCTGGCCTATGCCAGGCCTGTCTGGCTCGAACTCGAGAGAATTCGTCGGACCGGAAAGCGTATCCTGTTCGAGGGAGCCCAGGGACATTACCTCGATATCGATCACGGTACATATCCGTTCGTTACCTCATCCAATACGGTCGCCGCGCAGGCGGCGGTTGGCTCAGCAGTTGCACCGTCAGCGCTGCACTTCGTCCTCGGAATCACCAAGGCCTACACGACACGGGTCGGATCGGGACCGTTTCCCACCGAGCAGGCAAACGATATCGGGCGTTGGCTCGGAGAAAGGGGCAAGGAGTTCGGAACCGTGACCGGAAGACCCCGACGCTGCGGATGGTTCGACGCCGTGATGCTTCGCCAGGCGGTCAAGATCGGTGGCATCGACGGGATCGCGCTGACAAAGCTCGACATCCTTGACGGCATGAAAAGCCTCGACGTATGCGTTGCATACCGGTACCGGGGACGGCTGCTCGATCACATGCCGGCGGCTGCCTCCGTGCAACAGGAGATCGAGCCTGTTTACGAGACGTTGGATGGCTGGGAGGAAAGTACGCGTGGTGCCCGCTCGTGGGCCGAACTTCCCGCAAGATGCATCAAGTATGTACGGCGGATCGAGGAACTGATCGAAGCCCCTGTCGCCTTGCTGTCAACGAGTCCGCAGCGGGAAGATACGATCCTGGTCAAGGATCCGTTTGTCGGATAGTGCGCTGACCGCTCAGAGATTGATGGTCCGTTTCTCTTCCTCGAATTCCAGCATCGCCTTCTGGACCTTCTCGAAAGCCCGCGCCTCGATCTGGCGAACGCGTTCGCGACTTACACCGTAGATCGACGAGAGATCCTTCAGCGTCATCGGACTTTCCATGAGACGGCGCTCGCTGAATATATGGCGTTCACGATCGCTGAGCGTGTCGAGTGCCCGGTCGAGAGTTCCCCGTCTTGAACTGAATTCCTCGCGATCACCGTAAATTGTTTCCTGATTGTCCACGTCGTCAACGAGGAGGTCCTGCCATTCGCTCGTGCTACCGTCCTGAACCGGCACATTCAGCGAATTGTCCTGGCCGAAAATTCGCCGGTTCATGTTTGTGACATCCTGTTCCGGGACGTTGAGATCGCGCGCGATCTGCGAGACGGTCTCGGGAGGCATGTCACCTTCTTCAAAAACCTCGAGGCGCTGCTTGACCTTGCGCAGATTGAAGAAGAGTTTTTTCTGCGCCGCCGTCGTACCGAGTTTGACGATGGACCACGAATGAAGGATGTATTCCTGGATCGACGCGCGAATCCACCACATCGCATAGGTTGACAAACGGAATCCCTTTTCCGGATCGAAACGCTTGACGGCGAGCATGAGACCGACATTTCCCTGGGAAATCAGCTCCGACAGCGGCAAGCCGTACCCCTTGTATCCCTTGGAAATTCTTGCAACGAGACGCAGATGACTGGTGACCAGTTCATGTGCTGCGGAAACGTCACCGTAATCCCGCATGCGCCGCGCGAGTTCGAATTCCCTTTCTGCCGAAAGCAAGGGAAATTCCTTGATTTTCTGAAGATAGCTCGAAAGCCCGCTCTCCGGTGACAAGGTCGGCAAACTAACTTCAGGCATGCGATGCAAATCCTTGTTCGGGCGCACGTTACCACCTGATTATAACGCAATCGACGGTCATTCGCGAGCCTATGTCAAGACCGTGTTGTCAAGGGCTTGTGTCAAGTCCTGCAGGTCTTCCGGTAACACGGCGTGGAAACGATGCGATTCACCAGTCATGGGGTGTGTGAATCCCAGCATTACCGCATGGAGGGCTTGCCGTGAAGGCCTTGACAGTTCGCGCGTGTCAAACAGGCGGCGGCTCGCATGCCGGGACCCGGAACCTGCGTATACGCGATCACCAATCACGGGATGGCCGATATGTTCAAGGTGTACGCGAATCTGATGTGTCCGACCCGTAGCAAGTGTGCAGCGCAACAGCGACGCAACAGTTCCCCAGTTCCGTGCAACCGTGTACCGGGTCAATGCCGGTTTGCCGTGTGCGACAACGGCAAGTTTCTTTCGGTTCTGTCTTGAACGCCCGATAGGTGCGGAGATTTCTCCCGACGCAGGGTTTGGTACACCGTGTGCAAAGGCCAGGTATTCACGCCGGATGTCACGACGAGACAGTGCGGCGGAGAGCGCAACATGTGTGCGGTCGGTCTTGGCAACGACCATCAGACCACTGGTATCCTTGTCAAGTCTGTGAACGATTCCGGGGCGGGTCACGCCTCCGATACCGGACAGGCTGTCACCGCAATGCGCAACAAGGGCATTTACAAGCGTTCCATCGGGATTTCCTGCTGCGGGATGAACAACGAGTCCAGCAGGCTTGTTCAACACGAGCAGGTTTGCGTCTTCAAAGAGGATGTCGAGTTCACGCGCCTGCGCTTCGGGTTCTGCGGGGCGTGGCGGTGGAACACACAATACGAGACACTCACCCTGTTTGACCCTGTAACCTGCCTTCGTTATCGTCCGCTGCTCGACGGCAAGAAAGCCGTTCTCGATCAGTGAACGAATGCGCGTTCGAGACAGTTCTTGCAATCTTGCCGCAAGGACCTGATCGGCACGACATCCGTTTTCGTCGACACTGACGGTATGCGTGTGTTCGATCATTCGTGCCTCTGGTTTGCGATGTTGTCGCGCCGCTTGATAAGGATCAAACATGGAACGGGTCCCGGGCACGATCAAGATCATTGCAATCGGAATGGGTGTCGCGATTGCGCTGTTGACGGCTGTTGTCGTCTACACCGCGGCTGACAGGATAATCGGTACCGGCGACGTTCAAAGCGCGGATGAAGCGTCATACGGAGATCACGCGGTTGCGCTGCCCGCAGGAGCCAGGGTTACGGATATCACAGCAGGTGAGGGGACGATTTCACTCCTGCTTGAACTGGAATCAGGTGCACAGGCCATCATGACGATCGATGGGCAAACCGGCCGTCGCCTTGGCACTCTCGAACTGCTTTCGCGTCAATGACTTACACAAGAATGTTCTGGACTCACCATGGCACAACCGCATTTCGGAAGTGACAACGCATCGGGTGTAGCGCCCGAAATCATGGATGCCATAGGGCGGGCGAATCATGGTGGTGTCCCGTCTTATGGTAACGATGAATCATCTGCCAGGCTCGAATCAGCGGTCGCGGAAATTTTCGAGACAGACGTTACCGTTCTGCCCGTCGCAACCGGCACCATTGCCAACTGTCTCTCGCTCGCCCTGATCACACCCCCTTGGGGGGCGATTTACTGTCACAGCGATTCTCACATCGTGGTCGATGAAGCGAATGGACCCGAGTTCTATTCCGGTGGAGCAAAACTGATTGCTCTTCCTGGCAAACTCGGACGACTCTCCGCAGCGACAGTGGAAGAGGCGGCGCGCGTACATGATCCCGAGGATGTCCATCATCCCATGCCCGCGACTGTTTCGGTCACCCAGGCCAGTGAGCATGGAACCCTGTATTCAACCGACGAACTGCGCGGGCACGGTGATGTCGCACGAAAGTGCAATCTTGCCTACCACATGGATGGTGCGCGCTTCGCGAACGCGGTCGCGTCTCTGAATGCAAGTCCTGCAGACCTGAGCTGGCGTACGGGTGTCGAGGTACTGTCACTTGGCGCAACCAAGAATGGTTGT
The DNA here is from genome assembly GCA_965200745.1 of Alphaproteobacteria bacterium. Taxonomy (GTDB): domain Bacteria; phylum Pseudomonadota; class Alphaproteobacteria; order SP197; family SP197; genus SP197. The sequence goes on along the minus strand of CBDAUZ010000001.1, from coordinate 252,396 downwards.
CTGGCAGCCGAGGCAATTGTCCTGTTCGGCGAGAGGCGACGCGATGCCAACAGATTGTTGCGCATGCACAAGCGTGCCGGTCAGTTGTTCAGCAAGATGCGTTTCTTCACCGCGCAGTTGCTGGCCTATCTGGAAAACGACAACTGGATCCGATGGGCTGCACACGCCAATCAGCAGGCACGAACGCTGGCTGTCGGACTGGCGTCGCTCGACGGTGTCAGACTTCTTTATCCTGTCGAGGCAAACGAGATTTTCGTTTCCCTGCCGTTGGAGATGTTCGAAAGAATGCAGGCAACAGGTTTCGGTTTCTATCCGATTTCTCCGACCGGCGATGGTCATGGTACGATTCGCCTGGTGACATCGTTCAATACGGAACCCGGCGATGTGTTGACATTGCTCGCAGCTGCAGGTGGACAGCCGGACAAATCGGGTTCCGGCGAATAGGAAATCCCGCACGAAGCGGTTGCCTACACGAACGAACCGCAAGAAGCAGGCATCAGCAGAACTGTCTGATTGGTCCTGTTGCCTGATTACTGGCGTCGAAGTCCGTGCCGGTGAACAGACGCAACGCTCTTCGGTTCACAGTTTCTCGCCGAGAAACCTCATCATGCGTGTCCAGGAATCTCGGGCGCTCGAGACGTCATACGCATCCGAAACCTCATTGAAAAAGGCATGTTCGGCATCGTAACGGTACAACGCATAATCGACTCCGCCGCTTTCCAGACCCTCTTCGAGCGCATCGACGGCCGCCGGATTGCACCAGTCGTCGATGTTGGCGAAATGCCCCTGAAACGGGATGCCAATTCCTGCGGGATCTGCAAACTCGACAGGTGGAATACCATAATAACAGACTGCAGCATGGCATTCGGGAATGTGCACGGCAGAAGCAATTGTCAATGCGCCGCCCATGCAGAATCCCATCACGGCAACGCGACCGTTTCCGGATGCTGCAAGATGGGTTACAGCGCCGCGAATGTCCTGATGCGTCGCACCGGCAAAGTCGAGGCCGTCCATCATGTGGCTTGCTTCGTCGCCGTCTCCCGCGACCCGTCCTTCATACAGGTCGGGCGCAAGCGCGTTGAAGCCGGCCCGCGCGAACCGGTCGGCGACACCGCAAATCTGATCGTTGAGACCCCACCATTCCTGAATAACGATGACACCGGGTGCATCGCTTCCGGCCAGTGCCTCGAATCCCCGGGTTGATCCGCCATCAGGGCGATTGAATTCGATCATTCTTCCCATTTTGTTCCCCTGTCTCGCATCGAATGCAACGACTCGAAGTGCAAACCTGTTCCTATCCTGTGTCCCGCTCCTCATTTCCGGAACTTGCGCGATGGGCGTGATACCGGACGAGGAGGAACCAACTGAGAACAAGGACGCCCAAACCCATGTATTGTGTTGCCGTACCGTCGGAATATGCAGCGACCAGCAATCCTGCCAGTCCAACCAGGCCGAGTAATGCAGAAGTCGCAAGCATTGTCAGCATGTGAGGTCCTTTCCTGATCGTCGGTAACGCGACACCGGAGCATATATCGCGATGCCAACCGGTCAACACGCCTGGTGAACCGGATGCAATCGACTGACAGTCTCGCCGATCATGCCACAGGTGTTTTTCGACGATGTGATGACCTGTGTTGCGAAGAGATGAACGACCGCTGTTATCAGTTCACCAACCTCTCCGAATTCGCGCGGCATGATTGACAATCGGGGCTTCTGTCGTTGTGTATGTAGCGCGCCTGTACATGAACGAATACGAGATGAAGATGGAACTCAAGCTGACCGATTCCATCAATGCCAACTGTCCCTGGTCGGGTGAACCGGTACAGGTCGACGCGCTGACGGAATACAACGGTATGGTTGCGGGATTCTGCAACCCGGACGGCCGCGACAGGTTCGACGCTGCCATTCGGTGCTTCGAGCATGCGGCGGAGAAACAGGGCGTCGTTCACAAGAGATTTTGGGCGGCGACCCGACCGGGTCGCTCTGGCCGCACGATGACAGGTATATGATCGGGTTCACGCAGGTCTTGTCAGGAGGAATCAATGAAGGTTGCGTTCTTGGGTCTCGGTGTCATGGGCTATCCGATGGCAGGTCATCTCTCTGCAGCGGGGCACGATGTCACGGTCTACAACAGGACAGACACGGTCAGCGAACAGTGGCTCAACCAACACCGCGGCAAGGCATGCCCGACTCCCGCAGATGCGGCGCGTGGCCAGGAGATCGTTTTTTCCTGCGTTGGCGACGATGACAGCGTTCGTGAGGTGATTGCAGGAGAAAACGGAGCCGCAGACGGGATGGCCGAAGGGACGATCCATGTCGATCACACCACGGCGTCCGCAGATATCGCCCACGAGGTTTCCGGGTTGCTCGCGAAACGCGGTGTCGGTTTTCTCGATGCACCGGTCTCCGGGGGCCAGGCGGGCGCCGAAAATGGTATCCTGACGATCATGGTCGGCGGTGACCCCGATGTATTCGAGCGGGCACGACCCGTCATGGAGTGCTACGGCAAGGCCGTCACGCTCATGGGTGGTACGGGTACCGGGCAGCTCTGCAAGATGGCAAACCAGATCTGTATTGCGGGACTTGTCCAGGGACTTGCGGAAGGCCTGAATTTCGCACAGCGCGCCGGACTCGACGGCGAGCAGGTTATCGACGTCATCTCCAAGGGAGCCGCAGGCTCCTGGCAGATGGTCAATCGTGGTTCAACCATGTGTGCCGATGAATACGACTTCGGGTTTGCTGTCGACTGGATGCGCAAGGATCTGCGAATCGCGATTGCCGAGGCCACACGCAACGGCGCTCTCCTCCCTGTCGCAGCACTTGTTGATCAGTTCTATGCAGAGATCCAGCGCCTCGGTGGAAACCGGTGGGATACATCAAGCCTGATGCATCGACTGAAACGCGTGCCCTGAAGAATAGTTCGATCAGGTAAACGCGTCCGGCATTTCTGCTTTCCTGCGGGCGACGTATTCGTCAAGTTCTTCGGCAACACCGGGATCGATTGACGGCTGCTGGTAGTCAGCCAGCATGTCTTTCCAGAGCTGGTTGGCACGTTTTGCCGCGTCAAGCGAACCGTCTGCTTCCCATTGTTCGAAGCTGTTGTTGTCGGCGATCGTGGACCGATAGAACGCCGTCTGGAAGTGTTCCTGGGTATGCGCACAACCGAGAAAATGGCTGCCGGGGCCCACTTCCCTGATGGCATCCATGGCCTGCCCGCTCTCGGAAAGATCCACGCCTCGTGCAAGGACCTGCATCATGCCAATCTGATCGGCGTCCATCACGAATTTCTCGTACCCGGAGGCAAGACCACCTTCGAGCCAGCCTGCTGCATGCAGGACAAAATTGACACCCCCCAAAAGCGTGGCGGAGAGAGTCTGGGAACTTTCGAATGCAGCCTGAGCGTCCGGAATCTTCGAACCGCACAGGGAGCCACCCGAACGGAACGGGACGCCGATACGCCGGGCGAGTTGCGCCGAAGCGAATAATACAAGCGTCGGTTCCGGCGTGCCGAAAGTCGGTGCGCCGGATTGCATGGAGATCGAACTGCCGAATGTGCCGAATACAACAGGCGCACCCGGACGAACCAGCTGTGTCGTCGCCATGCCCACGAGGGCTTCTGCAAGGAGTTGTGCAACTGTCCCGGCCACCGTCACAGGGCTCATGGCGCCCGAAAGAATGAAGGGTGAAACGACGCACGCCTGGCCTGCCGCCGCGTAAACCTTCAATGCGCCAAGCATCATGCCGTCGAAGGTCATCGGCGAGTTGGCGTTGATGAGATTGATAATGCAACAGTGTGCATCAACCACTTCCCTGCCCAGCGCAATGCGCGCCAATTCGACGGTATCTGCGGCGCGTTCCGGTGCCGTCACCGAACCCATGAACGGCTTGTCGCTGTAGCGCAAATGCGCAAGGACCATGTCGAGATGCCGTTTGTTGACGGGGATATCGACAGGTTCGCACACTGTCCCGCCCGAATGGTGCATGGCAGGTGTCATGTATGCGAGTTTCACGAAATTCTGGAAGTCGTTGATCGTTGCGTACCGCCGTCCCTTGTCGATGTCATGGACAAACGGTGGCCCGTACACCGGTGCGAACACCGTCGATCCGTCACCGATCTTGACGTTTCGTTCAGGATTGCGCGCATGCTGGATGAAATGCCGTGGAGCCGTCTCGAGCAGTTTACGTGCAAGTCCTCTGGGCACATGCAGGGTTTCTCCGTCGTCGGCCACATCGGCCCCTGCGTCACACCAGAGCCGTACGACCTCCGCGTCGTCCTTGATGACGATGCCGATCTCCTCCATGATGATTTCGGCATTGTTCTCGATGATCTCGAGACCTTCGTCGGTGAGGACGTCAAACACCGGAATCTGGCGTTGAATATAGGGCAGGGGCGTTACGTCGAACTTGCTTCGTCTCTGTGCCCGCCGCGCATCGCTGCCGCCCCGCATGCGTCTTTTTCGTTCTTCGGCCATTTCGCGTGTTTCTTTTTTCTGGATTTCGGTGTCGTCAGCCGGATTCAACCTTCCTGACAATATAGAGTGTTTGGAGACATTCGTGACATTGGAATCAACGACGCAGATTGGATCAGCCCCGGGTCAACCGAACAGGACACAATCACCTATCGATGTGTCTGTCATTCGTGGCAGCGTCGTGCAGATGCCATCGTGCCGATAAAGGGGAGTTCCCTGAACCTCTGGTCCAGATCCATTCCGTAGCCAAACACGAAGACGTCATCGACTTCGAAACCCGCAAAGTCGGCGTTGATCTCGACAACTCTGCGCGACGGCTTGTCGAGTAACGCACAAGTAAGGACGCGAAGCGCTCCGCGGGTTTCCAGTTCGTTTCGGACAAATGCGAGCGTCCTCCCGGAGTCAAGAATGTCATCGACGATGAGTACAGTCCGCCCCTCGACGTCCTGGGAGAGGTCGCGAATCAGGTTTAAGGAGCCCGAGCTTGTCGTTCCGCTGCCGTAACTTGAGACCGAGATAAAGTCAATCTCCGGGTTCTGTTCGAATTGACCCAGTTCACGGATCAGATCCGCGGCAAAAACAAAGCTCCCCTTGAGAATGACAACGACGACGGGGCGGTCCGGCAACTGCGCCGCAATCTCGCACGCGCGTCTTTATCGTGTCTTCTTCGATAAGCGGAACGATGACACGTTGTTCATCCGATGGTTTCGCGGTGCTGCTACCACGCATGCCGTTTGCGGGATTTTTGCGGGATAAGAATATGTTCCTCACAGAAACGCGTACTTTGCGATGAACAACGCGGCAAGGACGAAAACCACAGGTTTTGCACCGGCAGGACAGATATGATCACGAACAGGATGCCCGAAATGAACACCATGCTCAGAGCCACTTGTCACGGGTGCCCCATGCCCCGCACGATTCCATAGGTGAAGAAACCATTCAGACCCATTCCGGGTGCCAGGGCAATGGGATACCTGGCCCAAAGCCCCATGATTCCGGTGCCAACGGCTGCTGCAATGCACGTTGCGACAAAGACCCCGCCAAAATCCATGCCGGCGAACGAAAGGATCGCAGGGTTCACGAACAGGATGTAGGCCATGGTGAGAAACGTCGTCACGCCGGCCAGGATCTCACGGCGTATGCTCGACCGGTGCTGTTCGATTTCGAAATACCTGTTCAGCATACCTGTATGCTCACGCGCTGCATTACCCGAAAAGTCGCCCTATATCGGCAGACGTGGTCTGGATGACTGTAATCTGTCCACAGATATGCACGTCACGCGAACAACACAGAAGATTTTCAATCGCACCGCAATTCAACTGTTCTGTGATTACAGGGTTTCGCGATCCAGGTGATCGCGCACCACTGCAACATCCGGTCCTGGTTTGACAGGATTCAGGCAGATCGAAACCGATCACGTTCAACTCTGCAATGCAATGATCTCGCGAATCTTGTCGCCGACAGCATCGGGCCGATGCCGGAACAGCGAACAGTGTCCCATACCCCTGAGCAGGTGAAACTGGCCGTGTGGCGCAGCCTCGGCGACGAGCCGACCGCGTGCGGGCGGTGTTTGCATGTCCTGTTCAAATCCGATTACGTGCAGCGGTCGGGTACAGTGAGGAAGACGGTCCATGCTCGAGTAGTCGAGACATGCCTGCCATTGGGCCGCAAGCATCTGATTATCCCGTTCAGAATAGGCTGCGGCTACGACAGGCTTACACTTCTCCCATAACGCGTCATCACCGAGAACTTCGGAAGGATACATGAGCAGGGCATAGTGAACGAGAGCGAAATCCGCCGCCAGTTTGACTCCTGACTCGCGCAAGCGCACTTCCGCGCTCTCCCACTCATGGATGAAACCGCCCTTGCTCCCGGACGTGCCCATCGCAATACCGACACGGACAAGTTCAGGATATGTGAGAAGCATCTCCTGCACGATCAGTGCGCCCATCGAGAGGCCGACAATGACGACGGGCGGGCTACAGACAGCCTTGATCAATTCCGCCGTATCGCGTGCATAAAGTTCGATGGACCAGGGCGGTGCAGAATGGCTAATGGTTGAACCGGCTCCACGGGGATCAAAGCTCGTGCAACGAAAATCCGGAAAGCGCTCGAATTGCTCGTGCCATTCGGCGCCGGTCTGGTCTCCGCCAGGACACCAGACAATGTCCGGTCCGGTACCCATCTGGACCCATTGCAACGAAACATCTGTCAATTCCAGCGTGTCATGTCTCATGCCTTGCGATTCCCTGTCTCGTGAAACATCCATTCTCCTGATCAACCGATTGTTTCGGTTTGGGGGTGGTTTACAAGCGTCGTGCTTCCTCTCACAGGTTGTTCGGATGCCGTCGCTCGACTCAACAGTGACGCGGTGTCTTTGATCCTTCTGACTTTCAGTTTTCTTCAACAAGGATGAGACGGGCAACAAGATTCGAAGTCATTTACTGTCATTTTCATGACTAGAACTTCGTTGCGACCGATGAAACGGTTGCCCGGACCTGTACATCTCTGTTGATTTCGTCGCCACGCGACGCGGATTGGTGCGTGTTTTTTCGAACAGGAACGATTTCGTGTGGATGCGTCGGAAGCGCACTGCTGGACGTGATGCCTTTGGCGAAATTCTCCGTATGAAGAAGTGCCCGCACGGAGATCAGTGTCTCGAACCGGCTGCGTCCCTGTTTCTGGCTGAATCGAGAAAACAGACAACTTGCAATTCTTTGGTCAAACCGATGCGCAGATGCGCCAACGGTTCAAGCGCCGTCTCCATCATTGCGCTTCTCCCTCCGCGCCACGACGCAAAGGGTTGGTGAACTGAAGGTCCCTGAAATCCCTTACGATGCCTGTCACCACCGCGGTCATGCCGATATCGGCATGACCGCGGTGAGCAGAATCTCGAAATGTCCAAGGCAAGTCTGAAAATCTCAGGCTGCTTTCAATCAATCGATGGTGCACGCCACTTCGCCAACATCAGGAGCGTCATCACCACCGCTGGAAAACAGGACTGGAATGTCCTCTAAAGACGGTGCAATCGTGAATTGAAATTCACTGTGGTTGTGACAATTGTGACACGTGTTCAGCGAGTCAGTGCTTGTGCAATCGTTGTCGCGTTATGACGCATCATGTCCAGATAGGTTGATGCCGGGCCATTCATATCCGACAACGCGTCCGTATACAGCGTGCCGCCTATGACCGTGCCAGTTTCATCAGCAATGCGTTCCAACAGGCGCGAATCACCAATGTTCTCGATAAACATGGCGCGTATACCCTCTGCACGTATCTGCTCGATAAGGTGCGCGAGGTCCTTCGCGGATACTTCCGATTCAGTGCTGGCACCCTGGGGTGCGACAAACGTTAACCCGTAAGCACGACCAAAGTACTGGAGCGCGTCGTGTGATGTGACAACTGTCCGACCGTCTTCTGGAAGTCCCGAAAACATCTCTCTGACTTCTGCGTCGAGGTCCGTGATTTCCATGAGATACTCATCGCGATTGCGAATAATCGCATCGGCGTTTTGCGGTGAAGCTTCAACGAGCGCCGCAGCGATGTTCTCTACATAGATCAGTGCGTTCGTCAGGCTCTGCCATGCATGGGGATCGAATTCACCGTGATGATGTTCATGTCCCATGTGATCATCTTCTTCCGCATGCCCGTGCTCATCGTGAGCGTCGTCATCGTGCCCATCTTCGTCATCGTGCGCATGTTCATCATGATCATCTTCACCTGCATGCCCGTGATCGTCATGAGCGTCGTCATCCGCATGCCCGTGATCGTCGTGAGCGTCGTCATCCGCATGCCCGTGTTCATCGTGAGCGTCATCATCGTGCCCATCTTCGTCATCGTGCGCATGTTCATCGTGATCATCTTCACCTGCATGCCCGTGATCGTCATGAGCGTCGTCATCCGCATGCCCGTGCTCATCGTGAGCGTCATCATCGTGCCCATCTTCGTCATCGTGCGCATGTTCATCATGATCATCTTCGCCTGCATGCCCGTGATCGTCATGAGCGTCGTCATCCGCGTGTCCATGATCATCGTGATCCTGATCAGAAGAATGATCGTCGAGATCATATGCAATCAGGTTAACTCCTAAGGTAGCCACCACCGGGTCACCCTGGAAATCCGATGCGTCAATCAGACGATCAAACCAGCCTTCGAATTCCAGGCCATTGACAATAACGACCTTTGCTTCGCTTACCGCCTTCGCATCAGCAGGAGTCGGTTGGTAGACGTGCGAATCGCCGTCATGTCCGACAAGCGTCGTGACGGACACATATTTTCCACCAATGCGTGCAGCCATGTCGCCGACGATTGAAAACGTCGCGACAACCGGAAGCGGATCATCAGACTCTGCAGTAGCGGCGCCGGTGAACGACCAGGAAAAGATCGCAGCAACGGCGACGAATAAGATTCTGCGGGTAAACATTGAAACTCCTTGTCAGACTTGAAGATAGCTTTGGGAATGGGATCGAACGACGCTGCCTACCGGTCCGAAAACCAGGGACAACATGTAAAACAGTCCCGCGACGAGAATGATCGACGGGCCTGATGGCAGACTGAAGTGATAGGAAAGCAATAGACCGGTCACGCTTGAGAGGGCAGCAATCACGACCGCGGCGACAATCAAGGCACCGATTCCGACTGCCCAGAATCGAGCGGCTGCTGCAGGAAGGATCATGATACCGACGGCCATCAACGTACCGAGCGCATGAAAGCCAGCCACGAGATTCAGCACGACCAGGGCGAGAAACACGAAATGCGTCACAACGCTGAGGCGGCTCACCGAACGCAGGAATTGCGGATCCGCACATTCGAGAACGAGGGGTCGGAGCATCAAGGAAAGTGTCAGGACTGATATGCTTGCAATCGAAGAAAGAAGAATCAGGGCGGCATCGTCGAGCGCGAGCACGGTCCCGAAGAGAACGTGCATCAGATCGACATTGCTGCCGCGTGTCGACACGATCAGCACGCCGATTGCCAGTGAAATCAGGTGAAACGCAGCGAGACTCGCATCCTCCCGCATTGCTGTTATGCGGGTCACGAAACCGGCCAGAAGTACGACGGTCATGCCGGCGACCAACCCACCAAAGGTCATCGCGCCAAGTGAGAGACCGGCGACGAGGTATCCGACAGCCGCGCCTGGCAAAATCGCATGGGCTATCGCGTCGCCCGACAGACTCATCCTGCGAAGGATCAGGAACACTCCCACCGGTGTCGCGCCTACAGAAATGGCAATGCAGCCCATCAAAGCGCGTCTCATGAAGCCGTAATCAGCAAAGGGCTGGAAGAGTATCTCCCAGATCATGCAGCTTGCCGCCCGCATATATGTGGCGGCCCAGCACAGGCCTCACACATCTGGCGCGCACGGAACTGGTTTTCGGCGGTCAGGACCTCTGCTGTGGGACCATGTGCAACGAGTTCACGCGCCAGCATCAATGTGCGCGGGAAATGAGTCCGCACGATGTCAACATCGTGCAACACAGTCAGTATCGTTCGACCTTCACCATGCCAGCGGTGGACGACCTTGATCAGATCGGCCATTGTTCTCGCATCGACGGCCATGAAGGGTTCGTCAAGAAGGACAAGACGTGCGTCCTGCAGCAACAGACGAGCAAAGAGAACACGCTGGATTTGCCCGCCTGATAACGATCCGATCGCCCGCTTTTCGAATCCTGTGAGACCGACCGCTGATATTGCTTCGGCAACGCGCGCACGGTGACTGAATCGCAATCTCGAGAATCCACCAATCTCTTTCCAGAGACCCATGGCCACAATTTCCGCAACCGTGATCGGGAACGCCCGGTCGACACTGGATTGCTGTGGCATATAGGCGATATCGTTGCGTGCAATTGTTCCGAATGCGATCCGGCCCTCGAGCGGTCGGAGCATCCCGATTACACCTTTCAACATGGTGGATTTGCCAGCGCCGTTCGGCCCGACAACAGCAGTCAGACTGCCTTCGGTGATCTCGCCCTGGAGTTGGTGCACAGCTGGAAGCCGATCGTAACCAAGGGTCAGATTCTCGAACTTGAGTGCAGCAGTCATATCGGCTCCGGTCAGGAGGTCGCCCAGAAGAAAGCACCGCAGATAGCTGCGACAATGAGAGCACCCCAGAGCAGTCTGGTGAAAACTCCGAGTGTCATCAGATGAACACCAGACTGAACAGGTGCGTGCGCTTCGCTGCTCCCGGTCGCGTTGCGGCGTACGCGTCCTGCTGGCTCGTCGAACTCAAGTTGTCGATTATTCAAGGATGTGATTCCGCGATTTGTGCGGCGTCGGCTTCCAGGCAACGCCCACACGTTCCTTCGACTTCGATAGTGCGTCTGTTCGCAACAAACCCGAGGTCCGCGGCATCCTCGGCGAGCAATCCAGCGATCCGCGGATCCTCCAGCTCGACTGATGCCTGGCACGTGCTGCAGATGAAGAAAAGGCAATCGTGGTCGCGTTCGGGATGGCTGCAAGGAACATAGGCGTTGAGGCTTTCGATCCGTGAAACGAACCCCTGTTCCATCAGGAAGTGAAGCGCACGGTACACAGTCGGTGGTGCAACGGGACGGGAGTCCTTGAGCCTGACCGCGTCAATCAACTGATAGGCGCTGGTCGGTCCGTCACTGGCCCAAAGCAACTCCAGCACCCGTCGCCTCTGATCTGTCATCTGCACGCCGCGACCCGCACAGATCGATTCCGCGAGTGCGACCCGTTCAACTGGCGAATGGCCGTCGCGACAATTCGGGTCGCGACAAGGCCGTGGTTTGTTCAATACTTTGGCAGCCATATGCACTCAATGTGTGAAAGGAGAGGGTAATGTTATATCATAACATTTGTTGTGCAAGAGGCTTGATGATGATTTAAGGACATGAAGGCCCGGGCAATACGACACGCGTGAGGTGCCGTGCACTGGACTGTGCGGCAACCGAGCAGCAACCCACGATGCAACGTCACGCCGGAGATCGGTCAGGGAAACTGTCCTGCGAGCAACGCCATACGACGGCGTTGCACATCGAGTTGGGGACCGGATCGAAACCGCAACGACGCCGTTGCAAGGTCTGAACACACCCACATTTGTCGATCCGGGAATGTGCGGACTTGACGTCCTCAATTCCGTGGCTGGAAATTCAGTCGTAAGGAGGAACGTGTGACATTCGGTGTTGTTCGGGAGCGTGTTTCCGGAATTCCTTCCACGAATCTGCAGCGCTACGCACAAGAGGTGGCCCATGCTGATCGAGAAAGACACAACCCGGGATCGCTGGTGTCAATTTGCTTTTCTGCATGTGTGTTTCCGACAGCGGATTCCTGCCGGTTTCCGGATAGTGTCTACCGAAAACTCCGGAGTGCGTGGTTTGGACGATGTTTTTTCTCGGTTTCACTCGTGCGATAACGGCGGCATTACTGTGCCACATGTGGACATGACTCGAGGAATACGATGAACGAAAGCCGTCCCCCAGTCTGGTTAACCATGGCGACGGATCATGGTCCGCTGGTTCTGTTCTTTCTGGCTTACCTCACCTACGACCTGATGGTTGCGACAGGTGTTTTGATGGTCGCGGCTCTCGGTGCGTTGGCATTGGGATGGTTTGTCGCGCGCCACGTTCCACGAATCGCATTGGTCACCGCAACGATCGTACTTGTGTTTGGTGGCCTGACCCTGTTTCTCAACGATCCTTTGTTTATCAAGATCAAGCCGACAATTGTTTCCCTACTCTTTGCGGCGTTACTCACGGGTGGCATGTTGTTGAACCGTTCACCGCTGCAATTTGTCCTGAACCAGGCCATCGATCTCGACGAACGGGGTTGGCGAACATTCACGTGGCGGTATGCGGCATTCTTCGTCTTTCTCGCATTGGCAAATGAGATCGTCTGGCGAACGCAAAGTGAAGAGATCTGGGTCTACTTCAAGGTCTTCGGTCTGCTCGGTCTGACGATCCTGTTTTCGCTGCTCCAGATTCCGCTTCTCATGCGCCACACGCAGAACATCACTGGTGACGAGGCTGCCGAAACGGAAAAGTAGGTCTGGTTCAGCCGGCGAGGGGGTTGCCAGTAAACCGTGCGCTGCGCGGCGTCGTAAGGCTCGAATTGGCTTCGGCCTTTTCGAGTGCGAGATCAAGTTCCTGTGCGCTGCACAGTCCCACGAGTACCGGGTCCTTGAGCTCCACGGTACTGGAATTCCGCTGCGCGTTTTCCCTGATACGCTGGATTGTCGGGCGGGTCGTGCCGACCAGTTTCATGATCTGCGCATCGCTCAGTTGCGGATATGTCTTGAGAAGGAACGCGATGGCGTCGGGTTTATCGCGACGCTTCGAGATCGGCGTGTATCGTCCACGTTTTGTTTTTGTATTCAGAATGTCTTCACGTTGCTTGAGTTGGACAACGGCGTTCGGATCAGCTTCGCACCGCGCAAGTTCCTCAGCCGTGATTTGACCAGATTCAACCGGGTTCTGACCGAGTATGCTCTCGCCCAATTCGCCGTCAGCGACATTCTGTACTTCAAGTTCGTGCATGTTGCAGAGATCGGCGATCTGCTTGAATGTCAGGATTGAGTTCTCAACCAGCCAGACTGCCGTTGCCACCGGCATGAGAAGACGCGTTGGCATGTTGAATTCTCCGTTTCTTGAGTTACTACGCCCACGCGCAACCTTGGACCCCGGTCAATATCTTGAACTGTGACGAAATCAGATTTCAACGCGTACCGTTACGCTCTGCGGCAAGCGCTGCTCACCTGACGGCGTGGACAATTTGGTAAACAGTTCGCAGTCTTGGCAATGAGCGCAGATGCAAGCAGGCGAACCCGGACCCGGAACATACCGGTACAACCAGGCTACGACAACATTCTCCTGCCCGCTTTCGCTGACAATCCGTGACGACCTGCCATCAGGCATCGATGCAGAGTTTGCGGACTATCCCGTGAGGCGTCACACCGCACAATGAAACTGGGGTCCGGCGCGTGCCGGTCCGAGAGTTCGAGAATCACAGGAGTCATGTTGTCGACATAGTGCGGGAACGACACCGTTCATCGATTCGGTCCCCGACAAGATCGTTCCTGTGCCAGACGACGCATTGAAATGGAACATGCATGCTCCGGTACCGTGGCGACTTGATACCATCATCAGCGGCCAGGCATTTGGGGCGTTGCGTTGGCTGATTGCTGCAGCCTGGCGCTTGCAGCGGGTACATTCCCGCAGTATGCGCGTCACGGATACCAGTCAGGCGAAACATTGTGGAAACGGTTGGGTGAACACGGGCACGGGAGCAAGAAAATGAAACCACATATCAGTATGGTCACACTGGGTGTACGCGACCTTGCTGCGTCGATCAGGTTTTACGAGGAGGGGCTGGGATTGCCGCGTCTGGATTACTCTGGAACGGATATCGCATTTTTCACACTCGATGGCGCATGGCTTGGCCTTTACGGTCGTGAGGCGCTGGCCGAGGATGCGGAAGTTTCTTCAGAAGGAAGCGGTTTTTCCTCATTCACACTTGCACACAATGTTCGCACCGAATCTGAAGTGGACGAAGTGATCAACCAGGCTGTTGCTGCAGGTGCGGTTCTGGCGAAAAAGCCGCAGAAGGTCTTCTGGGGTGGATACAGCGGATATTTCAAGGATCCCGACGGCCATCTCTGGGAAGTCGCCCACAATCCGTTTACATGGATCGGACCGGACGATGCCTGACGTTTATGGTGTTCGTGCCCCGTGTTTTCCCTCTTCACGGCACAGACGGTGCACGATACGCCACAGGGGAACGCAGCTGCGTCAGCCGGATTCAACCCGGATCGTCGTCAAGCACCGTGATCTGTGGCTCATGTCCGCAGTTCCGGATGAACTGCAGTAAACCGTCGGGCGTCAGCGCGGTTGTCGAGTCATTCTGCAGCGGATGAAAATTCACCAGGTCGGCGCGCATCATCCTTGCGTCAAGGACAACACGGACCCGCTGCGTGGTGTCGTTGATCAGGGCGAACGGAGTCACCGCGCCAGGAATGACCCCGAGCACCTCCACCAACAGGTCGCCTCTGCCGAAACTGAGACGCGCTGATCCGATCTTCTTGTCAAGTGACTTCATGTTGATCCTTGCATCATCGCATGCAACCACCAGCCAGAGTGCGCCCTTCTTGTCCTTGAGAAACAGGTTCTTGCAATGCTGTCCGGGCAGGTCGCCGCAGTGTTCTCTGGCTTCCTCAACGGTAAAGACAGGCGGATGATGATGTGTCGTGTGCGCGATCCCGAGTTCGCGCAGCTTCGCCATCAAGTCTGTAGAAGTGGCAGGCATGGCATGTGTTCCGTATGAGAATTTCGTCGAAGGCCGGTGATCTCCCGGACCCGGAGGTCCAAACCGGGTTCACTCACGGGCAGGTGCGGGTGTCGCGAATGCGCGTGATGCGCGTTTCAGATCATCGACAGAACAACCTTTCCGACATGGTCCTGATCGATTGCGTCCTGGGCAGCCGCTGCCTCGTGCAAGGGAAAGATTTCCTGGATGATGGTCCGGACACGTCCGCTTTCGAGCAATGGAATGACCTCGCGTTTGAGTGCCTCGGCAATGACGGCCTTTTCGGCTACGGAGCGTGCCCGCAATGTGGAACCCGTGATCGTTGCACGCTTCAACATCAATGGCATGAAGTTGATCTCTGCACGCGACCCCGTCAGGAATGCGATGAAACACAAGCGTCCGTCGACGGCGAGAGCGGCGATATTTCTCTGAATGCTGTCGCCACCAGCCATGTCAAGGATCACATCGACGCCACGATTGTTCGTCAATGACCTGATACCGCCACAAAAATCTTCGGTCCGGTAGTTGAATGCACGTTCGGCACCGAGTTTCTCGCAAGCCCGGCACCGTGCGTCGCTCCCTGCAGTCGCGAACACACGCGCGCCGCGCGCATGGGCCAACTGGATGGCAGTGGTACCGATGCCGCTGGCACCGCCGTGGACCAGAATGCTCTCGCCGCCGATCAGCCGCGATCTCTCGAAGACATTTGTCCATACCGTGAAACAGGTCTCGGGAACACCCGCAGCCTCGGCCCAGCTGAGATTGTCAGGTTTGGGCAATGCCAACGGTTCCGGTACGACACAGTACTCCGCGTAACCGCCGCCGCTGACCAGAGCCATGACCTTGTCGCCTGGTTGCACGACATGAACACCGGGGCCAACGCGTGTCACTTCGCCGGCAATCTCGAGTCCGGGTATGTCACTCGCACCGGGAGGAGGGGGATAGGAACCTGCACGCTGCAGAAGATCAGGTCGATTCACTCCAGCAGCATGGACCCGGACGAGAACCTCACCCAGAGACGGTTCAGGCACGGGTCGATCCTCTATTCGGACGACGTCGCTGCCACCATGGCCGTCATAGACGGCGACGCGCATGATCGCGTTCATGTTCTCTCCGTTGCAGAGACCCTGCGTCTCCTATACATGAATTCACTCGGGAAGCGGGAAGTTACTGATGTTCGAGGATCTTGATCCGGTACCGAAAGCCGAACTGAAACGGAACCTCACGGAAATGTCGATCGGTGCTCTGCATGACTACATCCGCGAGCTCGAGGACGAGATCCGGCGTGCACGGAACGCTGTCCACGAGAAGGAATCGGCACGCCATTCAGCGGATTCCGTGTTCGGATCGTGAACTGATGGGTACCCCGTGTATCGCTGGCGAAACAGCGGATTCGTTCTTCCGGAAAACCTGATGCATGCCGCCGACAGTATCACTGACCGGCCTTCGGTTCGTGAGAGGCGGTGGAATTTGATGACGACAAGGACTCCGGGCCGTTTGCGCACGTATGTTCAGGACCGGTGCGTGTTTGTTGCAAACAACACCTGCGAAGTTGACTCGATTCCAACCACAACAGATTGATTAAATCACAAGAATCGTGCATCAGATTGTCGTACCGTCGGTAATCCTGCCGCGCCACAGAAATCTCGCTTGCATCGGGGGTTGTAACGTCTGGTGAAAGCAAGAACGGAACATCGCACGCTCGTACCATGGCTGGCCATTCCAAATGGAAAAATATCATGTACCGGAAGGGTGCGCAGGACGCGAAGCGCGCGCGCCAGTTCACAAGGGTCGGCCGTGAGATAGCTGTTGCTGCCAGGTCCGGGCTGCCGGATCCGGACCATAATCCACGTCTTCGTTCCGCAATTCAGGCCGCACGTGCAGTCAACATGAGCAAGGATGCTATCGAACGCGCGATCAAGCGCGCCGTCGGTGGAGAGGATTCAACCGACTATCAGGAAATTCGATATGAGGGCTACGGACCAGGCGGTGTGGCGATCATCGTCGAGGCACTGACGGACAACCGCAATCGTACCGTTGCTGAAGTGCGTGCTGCATTCAACAAGCATGGTGGTACGCTCGGAGAATCGGGCAGCGTGGCATTCATGTTTTCGCGCATCGGCCAGATCGTGTTGCCGCCAACGGCAGGTGATGAGGATTCCGTGTTCGAGGCGGCGCTCGACGCCGGTGCCGAAGACGTCCACATCGACGAAGACGCCTATACGATCGAGTGTGGTCCGAATGATTTCGGATCCGTCAGCGAGTCCCTGACCGGACTGTTTGGCGTACCGCGTGACGCAGGTCTGATCTGGAAACCGATATCGTCGATCGAAGTCTCGGAAGACCGTGCAATCTCGGTGCTGAAACTCGTGGACGTCCTGGAAGACAACGACGACGTGCAGTCCGTTTCTGCCAACTTCGAAATCGCCGACGATGTACTCGAACAACTGACAATTTGAGCGATCATGCGAATTCTGGGGCTCGATCCCGGTTTGCGCCACACCGGATGGGGAACGATCAGCGTGAAAGACAGTACGCTGCAATACGAGGCATGCGGTGTGATCTGCCCACAGGTGGATCTGCCGATGGTCGACCGTCTTGCTGCGATCTATCGTGGCGTACACGACGTGATCGAAATGCATGAACCCGACGTCACGGCGGTTGAGGAAGTCTTTGTCAGTCTCAATGCAAGCAGCACGTTGAAACTCGGGCACGCACGCGGTGCGGCCCTTGTGGCTGCAGGCGCGGCGGGACAGCCGGTCAGTGAGTATCCTGCACGCCTCGTCAAGAAAACCGTGACCGGTTCCGGCAAGGCCCAGAAGAGTCAGGTCATGGCCATGGTCGCGATGCTTCTACCCGGATCTGCAGAGCAATCGGCAGATTCAGCAGATGCCCTGGCCGTTGCGATCTGTCACGCGCTTCATCGTCGCTCTGCACAACACAACCGCACCGGTTCAGCACGATGATCGGGAGTCTCAAGGGACAGGTGGAAGCAATAGGGGATGCCTGGGCGGTTATTGATGTGCACGGCGTTGGTTATCACCTCGGGTGCTCGGCACGAACGCTCGGTTCACTGGAACGTGCAGACAGTCAGATCAAGGTTTTCGTCGAAACACACCTGCGGGACGACCGCATCCTGCTATACGGATTTGCGGAACTGGTCGAACGAGACTGTTTCAGGGTCTTGCATTCGGTCCAGGGCGTCAGCCCGCGCATCGCACTGGCGATCCTGTCAGTGGTCACGCCCGAACAGGTTGTCGGTGCGATCATTGCCCAGGATCATGAATCGTTCACACGGGCGAGCGGTGTCGGCAAGCGCCTTGCATCACGACTGATTACGGAGTTGAAGGACAGGATCGACGAGTTTGGCTCCGACCCGGCCGTGCAGTTGACAGGCACATATGGCGAGGCCGACAACGACGCCGTGCTTGCACTGATCAACCTCGGTTACTCCCGGACGGAAGCCTCCCGTGCCGTCCGCAAGGCCCGAAAGGACCTTGGCGATGATGCCGGAACCTCGGTGTTGATCACCGCCTGCCTCAAGGATCTTGCGTGATGCGGGAAACCCGACCGTTGTTTGCTGGCGATCTCAACGATGAATCGGACCATTCTCCGCGCCCGCGTTCACTGGCGTCCTTTATCGGTCAACGCACTGTCTGTGAGAACCTGGCGATTGGAATACAGGCGGCACGTGAACGTGGTGGCGCACTTGATCACGTTCTGTTTCATGGTCCTCCGGGGCTCGGAAAGACAACGCTTGCACGCATTGTCGCCAATGAACTGGGGGTCGGATTTCGTCAAACGTCCGGTCCCATCATTGCGCGCGCCGGTGACCTGGCGGCACAGCTTACGAACCTCGATGATCGCGACGTTCTGTTCATTGACGAAATCCATCGTCTCAATCCCGCCATCGAGGAGATTCTCTATCCCGCAATGGAAGAGTTCCAACTTGACCTCATGATCGGTGAAGGACCGGCGGCCAAGTCAATCCGCATTGATCTCAACAAGTTCACGCTGGTTGGTGCGACGACGCGGACGGGATTGCTGACGAAACCGCTGCTGGACAGGTTCCTCATTCCGCTGCGGCTCGATTTCTACGAGCCTTCGGATATTGCCGTCATGGTCATGCGTCTTGCACGCATCAATGGCGTGGAGATCTCGGGCGAAGGCGCCCTGGAAATCGCGCGTCGCTCACGCGGGACGCCGCGCGTTGCCGTGCGCTTGTTGCATCGTGTCAGTGACATTGCGCTGGTCGAGCGCATCGACGTGATTGATGCAAGGGCCGCTGATTCAGCCCTGCAGCGACTGGAAGTCGATGGCCTTGGTCTCGACATGATGGATCGCAGATATCTGAGCTGCGTTCTGCTCAACTATGACGGCGGCCCCGTGGGTGTCGAGACGATCGCCGCGGCGCTGTCGGAACACCGGGATTTTCTGGAAGACGTGATAGAACCATTTCTCATGCAGGAAGGAATGATCAAGCGGACGCCGAGCGGCCGTGTTGTGACGCCGCAGGGATACAGGCACCTCGGAAAGGACGTGCCCGGGCGACATCTCGCGCAGACGGATCTCTTCGAAACAGATGCAAATGCCGCGCGTGACAACAATGGCTGAGGTCGAGGACGCTGGCCGCAGGGTTCACAGGCTGCCGATCCGCGTTTATTTCGAGGACACGGATGCAGGCGGCATTGTCTACCACACGGCATATCTTCGGTTTGCTGAACGGGGTCGAACGGAGTACCTGCGACATGCCGGATTCACACATGCCGGCATTCGCGAAACCTCCGGTGGCGGGTTTGTTGTTTCGTCGATGAACATGGACTTCAAGCGGGCCGCACGACTCGATGACGAACTGGTCGTGGAAACCAGTCTCTCGCGTATTTCTGGTGCCCGGATGTGCATGGATCAGGAGGTCTTGCATGACGGCAAGGTGCTGGTTCGCCTCGCTGTCAACCTGGCACTGCTTTCATCGGAAGGGCGACCGTCGCGCATACCCGAGCAGCTGCGTGGTACCCTGGCCGGCATGACAGACCGATAGTCTCAAGGTGGGAGATTCGCAATTTGGAAATGACGTTACTTGCCGAGGCGCAAACGGATGCCAGCATGACGATATGGAGTCTGTTCTGGCGTGCAGATCTGGTCGTCAAGATCGTCATGATCGTTCTTGTCGCAGCCTCCTTGTGGTCATGGGCGATCATCTTCGACAAGGTCACGAGATTGCGTCGATTGCGCGGCCAGGCTGAATCGTTCGAGGACGAATTCTGGTCGGACGGCAACCTGGAAGAATTGAGCCGTCGTACGGCGGTTTCGGGTCAGCATCCCATGACGGTTGTGTTTTCAGCCGCCATGGATGAACTGCGTCGTGCACTTGAGCGTCATGAGATGATCGCCGAGGAGGGTTTGCGGGCCGGGTTGAAGCAGCGGATCGGTCAGGTCATGCAGGTTTCGCTGGATCGGGAGATGGACGGTCTCGAACGCTACATGGGATTCCTGGCGACGGTCGGATCGACAGCGCCGTTCGTCGGTCTGTTTGGCACCGTCTGGGGGATCATGAATGCCTTCACGGCCATAGCGGTGGCACGCAATACATCGTTGGCAGTTGTCGCGCCTGGTATTGCCGAGGCCCTTTTTGCCACGGCTCTCGGCCTGCTTGCGGCGATTCCGGCTGTTGTGGCCTACAACAAGTTGTCGGCTGATATCGATCGCTACGGCAGCCGACTCGAGAGTTTTGCAGCGGAATTCCACGCATTGATCTCGCGGCAGCTGGACGAGAAAGCCTGATGGTGGCGTCAACGGGCAGTACGGTCTCGGCGTGGCGCGGTGTGCGTTCAAGGCGTCGTCACCGCCCCATGAGCGAAATCAACGTTACGCCGTTCGTGGATATCATGCTCGTCTTGCTGATCGTGTTCATGATCACGGCACCCTTGTTGACCGCGGGCATTGAAGTCGATCTGCCCGAAGCTGCCGTTTCCGAAATACCGGGGACGGATGAACCCGTCGAGGTAACGGTTCAGGCCGATGGAAGTATCTACCTTATGGAAAGTGCCGTGACTCTTGAGCAACTCGGTGAGCGATTGTTGCTGGCGACCGACAACAATCCTGAAGTCAGGGTGTTCGTCAAGGGCGACAGGGGCGTGGCGTACGGTGAAGTGATGACCGTGATGGGGGTAATCAACGAGGCGGGATTCAGACGTCTCGCGCTTGAAGCCAGACAACTGCCGAACGAGCCATGAGCGAATGATGTCGCGCGGTAGCTGGATAGCGTCGTCTCTCATGCACCTTGTGCTGGTTGTTCTGGTCATCACGGGACTGCCGCAGATTTTCAACCATCGTCCTACAATGGCCGAACCCATCGTTGTTGAAATCGTCGAGATTGCAGAGGAAACCGCGCGGGCCGAACCACTACCGGAGCCCGAACCACTACCGGAACCCGAGCCGATACCTGAGCCGGAACCTGAACCCGAGCCGCCGCCCGAGCCGGAACCTGAACCCGAGCCGGTGGAAGAAACCGCAAGTGAAACGGTACCGGAAGAATCGGCCGAATCAGCTCCGTCGCCGTTGCCAACACAGAAACCACCGGAACCGCCGAAGCCGGAAACATCATTTGCAGATGTTCAGGAATCGATGCTCCTTGATCAGCAGCAAGAGGAACCACAGCCTCCGCAAAACGAGCAGCCAGTCAGTTTCAACGACGTCCTGTCGAGCCTTGACTCGGCTGTTCAGACAAGTGACGAAGACCTGGCTGCGCTTCGCACTGTCATCGCGCAGCAAATCGCGCGCCGTTGGAACATTCAAAGCGGTGCATCGGGTGCACGGGGCCTCATCGTGACAATAGAGGTTGTGTTGCGTGCAGATGGACGTGTAGCACAGGCAAAGATCGTCTCTGTCGAAGGAGGCGAAAACGATGAAGTCCGTCGCGCGGCGGCCGAAAGGGCGCATCGCGCAGTTCTGTATTTTCGTGATCGTCCGTTCCGGAATCTTGATTTTGAACGGTACAATGCCTGGCGCCACATGATCATACGATTTGATCCCAGTTTTATGTTGAGGACCTGAGACGATGAAGCCCAAGTTTCTCCCTGTTCTGATTTCGTGCCTTACCGCGATAATCCTGATGACTTCCACGGCACCCGTCTCTGCGCAACTTGTCGTTGACGTCGATTCAGGTCATGCCGATCCGTTGCCGATCGGCGTCCCCCGCTTCTCTGCGGCCGAAACGGAAGCGGAGGTCGCAACGGAACTCGCCCAGGTTATCGCCGGTAACCTTGAGCGGTCCGGGTTGTTCGAAGTCATCGGCGCGGATTCCGTTGCGACACGCGAGAACATTCCCGATCTCGCTGAATGGCGCGTCGTCAGGGGGGCGACAGCACTCGTGACCGGCTGGGTTGACCGGGAGTCCGATGGCAGACTCCGCGTGGGATTTCGGTTGTTTGATACGTTCTCCGAAGACCAGCTGATCGGTCTCGCCTACAGGGGCAGCGAGGGAATCATGCGCCGCATTGCGCACAAGATCTCCGACCAGGTGTTTGAACGGCTGACCGGAGAGATGGGGTATTTCGATTCGCGGATTGTTTTCATTGCGGAAAGCGGTCCGGCGACCTTGCTCGAAAAACGCGTTGCGATCATGGATCAGGACGGTGCCAACGTGACTGTCCTGAGCGACGGCGCGAACCAGATCATCACACCGCGTTTTTCGCCGACCAACGAGAACATAGTCTACATGGCGTTCGTAAACCGGTCGGCGCGGGTATATCTCCACAACATACGATCCGGGCGCCGTGAAGTGCTCGGTGACTTTCCCGGGATGAAGTTTGCCCCGCGTTTTTCACCCGACGGTGAGCAGGTGATCATGTCGCTGGCGATCGACGGAAACACGGACATTTTCGTACTTGACCTCGAGACACGGCGCATCTCGCAGTTGACCACGTCCTCCTCGACCGAAGTTTCACCGTGTTTCTCACCTGACGGATCGCATATTACCTTTGTCTCGGATCGCAGCGGTTCACCGCAACTCTATGTCATGAATGCGGATGGCTCGAACGTCCGCCGACTCTCGCGTGGCCAGGGCAGTTACACGACACCGGTCTGGTCGCCGCGCGGCGATGTGATCGCCTTCACCAAGCAGGATCGGGCGGACAAGAAGTTCTATATCGGTGTCATGGAAGTCGCGGACAATGGCAGTGGTGTTGAACAGATCGGAAACGAACGGCTGCTTGCGACAGGTGACCTCGTCGAGGGACCGACGTGGTCGCCCAATGGTCGGGTCCTGATGTTCACACGGGATACCTACGAGGGATCATCGACCCGACGGAGACTGATCAGCATCGATTTCACCGGTTACAACGAACGCGAGGTCGCAACGCCGGGAGATGCATCGGATCCCGCGTGGTCATCCCTGTTATGATTAACCCGCGGGATATGTTATCCACTAGTTTACGTGATTGCGTTGCTGTTGATTGGACTGCTAAATCTTGACTGTTTTCAGCCTCGAACATGTATATTGTGTATCGGGCGGTGAATCACGTGTTCAGCTGATTCGGATACCAATTGTTCTCTAATTGTTCACAGGGGATTGTTTCATGCGCTACAGATTGCTCACACTGCTTTTTGCCGGACTCCTCGTCGCGGCGTGTGAAACGACATCTGAGGTTGAGGAAGTTGACGTAGGCACGGGCGAAGTTGACGAGGTGGTTGAGGAAATCACCGTTGAACCTGAATCGATTGACCCGACATCGGAACGCTTCGTCCAGGAGGTCCTGGGTGATCGCGTGCATTTCGCATTCGACAGTTCGCAAGTCGATGCGGAAGCGCTGATAACCATTCGTCGCTGGGCAGAGTGGATGAACGAATTCACGGACGTCATTGTCGTGCTTGAAGGGCATTGTGACGAGCGTGGTACGCGCGAATACAACCTTGCGCTCGGTGAGCGGCGCGCCAACGCCATCAAGGAATTCCTTGTGCTGGAAGGTGTCGATCCCTCGCGGATTGCCACGATCAGCTACGGCAAGGAACGCCCTGACATCGAGGGTCACAACGAGGCAGCGTGGCGACAGAACAGGCGCGGTGTCCTGACCTTGGGATGATGTCATTACACAGTTGATCGTTCTCCAGTTCCAGTGAGGACGATCACCGGTTGTATGAGGATATGTGGTTGAGCAAAGGGGCGGGTATGAGAAAAACCGCACTGCATGTGCTGCTGGTTGCATGCTTGTGGTCCGGATCGGCATACGCGCAGGATTCTTCGCTTCAGTCACTTACGTATGAGCTTGAACGCCTGCGTGGTGATCTCAACGACCTGCAGCGTTTCGTATACAAGGCAGACCCCTCTGAACTGCCCGCGACTACGGGAGGCGAGACCGACAACACACGGTTGCTCCTTGTCTATCAGCGTCTGGAGGCTGAACTTCGAACGCTGACCGGGCGGGTCGAGGAGATGGAGTTCGAATTCAGCGGTCGGATCGATCGTCTTGTAGCGGACCTGGACGAGCGTCTGTCGCGGATCGAGCAGGGAATGGTCGTCAAGGAGAAGCCAACGGAAACCGGGATGACGGCGGAGGCTCCGGCCTCGACACCGGAGGAATCGGAAGCGAACATTGCGGACACTGACGCGGGCGGCAATGTCCTGCCCTCGGGGACTGTGATGGAGCAGTTCAATTACGCGTTTTCGCTGCTCCGACGCGCCGATCATGATGCCGCGGAAATTGCGTTCACAGAATTCATCGCGCTCAACCCGACGAGCGAACTGGTTGGAAACGCCTATTACTGGCTTGGGTCAACGCATCTTGTGCGTGAGCGTTACAGGGACGCCGCTGTCGCCTTTCTCAAGGGTTATCAACAGAGTCCGGATGGTCCGAAAGCGGCAGCCAGTCTGTCGAAGCTGGGGGCAACACTCGTCAAACTCGAGAAGGTCGAGGAAGCGTGTGCAACTTTCCGGGAATTGCACGAGCGGTTTCCTGATGCAGGAAGTGTCATCCTGGACGAGGCCAATGCGGCTGCTGCAGCCGCCGGTTGCAAGACAAGCTGAGCAGTTTTCGGGATATTGCATTTCCGCACGTAACAATGCGTTGTTCCGCGACACCGGTCGGGAATTCCGAATTCGACGAACTTCTTGGCCGCTTCGCGCCGTTTGAAGCGATGCCGCGGGTTGCCGTGGCACTTTCCGGCGGTCGGGACAGCACGGCTCTGCTCGTACTCGCAAAGTCATGGGCGCAAAACCGGAATGGCGACGTTCTGGCACTCATCGTGGACCACGGGTTGCGCCCGGAATCACGTACCGAAGCACGCCACGTGGAAAAATGGTGTCGACAATTCGGTGTTACGCCGCATCTCTTGACCTGGCACGGACCCAAACCTGTTTCGGCGATCGAGGAAACAGCGCGCCATGAGCGGATGCGCCTCCTTTCCCAAAAATGCAATGAACTGGGTGTCCTGCATCTGCTTGTCGCGCATCACCGAGATGATCAGTTCGAGACAATCTGTATGCGTCGTCAATCCGGCAGTGGAACGGTTGGGCTCGCAGGTATGTCCGGTTGCGTCGAGCACTCCGCGTTTCGCATCCTGCGGCCATTGCTCGACGTGCCTGGCGAGCGTCTGGGGGCGACGCTTGTTTCGCAAGGGTTTGGCTGGGTTGAAGATCCATCCAACCGCGATACGCGTTTTGCGCGCGCACGAATGCGTGTGACCGTACGCGATCCCGGAATCATTGACCACGCGCCGGCAGTGCAGAGGGTTGCATGGGAACGGAAACTTTCGGGCGTCATTGCGCGCATCGTGACACAGGACGAATTTGGTGTTGCGCGAGTCCATCGAAACCGGTGGCGCTGCCACGGCGCCGATCTGAGAGCAGGAGTTCTGGCACGTGTCGCCCTGACAACCGGGGGAGGCACCTATGCGCCTTCATCGCGAAAACTGTCCGAACTTGACGCCCTGATGTGCGGAACTGATCAGATCAACACGACACTTGGGCGATGTCTCTGGCGTGGAAATGACGTCGTGACAGTGATGCGTGAGCGACGTCACCTTCCCGACTGCAAGTTCTCTGATGGAGAACACCTTTGGGACGGTCGATTTCGCATGACCTTGCCACGCGGTTCATGGCGTGTCTGCGCTCTTACGCGGGACGTCGTGAAAGAAAACGGAATTGAGATCAATCTGCCCGAGTCGGTCCTGTCGACGCTGCCTGCCGTCTTCCGGTCAGATCGACTTGTCGCGATTCCCTCCGTTCTTGTTGCGACGGACAGGTCGTCGGCTTCGGTGAACGTGCGATTCGCGCCGCGTCATCTCCTTGTTCCGCCGTTGTTCAGGGCAATGATCAGTTCTCCATTGTGCGACACGCATTGCTCTCCGTGCAGCGATCCGGCGCGCACGCGACGGCAGTGCTGATGACACGACTGAAAGGAACTTTCGCCTCCCGCGCAAGGTTGCATGGTTAACGGCCTGGAACCAGTGACTTTCCGTGTACGAAGCACAGCGGGGACTCCAACTGGTCAGCGCCTTGCCGTCTCAGGTCACCGCGCGTGCGTTGCCATGCAGGCCTGGTACTGTCAGCCGCCTTTCAGGGTGGTATTCTCATAACCGCATCACCATAATATAGAGTACGAAAGTCACCACACTCATGTTGAAGGAAATACCGTGAGCAGCTTCGGACGCAACATCGCGCTATGGCTGATCATTGCCCTGCTTATTGTCGCGCTGTTCAATCTGTTTCAACCGTCAGGTAGCAATCAGCGAGAGATCGCTTACTCCACGTTCATTCATAATGTGGAGGCAGGACAGGTCCGCGATGTCACCATTCAGGGAAGTCAGATCACAGGCCATGACATGGGTGGACAGGACTTCGCGACCTACGCCCCCGATGATCCGGGACTGGTGGCATTGCTGGAACGCAACGATGTCCTGATCTCGGCCGTACCGGCTGAAGAAGGCATGCCGTCGATCTTCGGAATTCTGCTTTCGTGGTTCCCCATGCTCCTCCTCATCGGCGTCTGGATCTTTTTCATGCGTCAGATGCAGTCAGGTGGCGGCAAGGCGATGGGATTCGGGAGATCCAAGGCGCGGCTCCTGAACGAAAAGCAGGGTCGCGTGACTTTCGAGGACGTCGCGGGTGTGGACGAGGCCAAGGACGAGCTTGAGGAAATTGTCGAGTACCTTAAGAATCCCCAGAAGTTTCAGCGGCTCGGCGGCAAGATCCCGAAAGGCGTGCTGCTCGTGGGACCGCCCGGTACGGGCAAGACGCTGCTTGCGCGTGCCATCGCTGGCGAGGCGAATGTTCCGTTCTACACGATTTCAGGTTCCGACTTTGTCGAGATGTTCGTCGGCGTCGGTGCGAGTCGGGTGCGGGACATGTTCGAGCAATCGAAGAAGAACGCACCGTGCATCATCTTCGTTGATGAGATCGATGCCGTCGGGCGCCATCGTGGAGCCGGACTGGGCGGCGGCAACGACGAACGGGAACAGACTCTCAATCAGCTCCTTGTCGAGATGGACGGGTTCGAGACAAACGAGGGGATTATTCTCATCGCCGCAACCAACCGCCCCGATGTTCTTGATCCGGCGCTTCTGCGCCCGGGACGATTCGATCGACAGGTTGTTGTCGCCAATCCGGACATTCTCGGTCGCGAGAAGATCCTCAAGGTCCACACGCGCAAGACGCCGATCGGTGCTGATGTCATTCTGAAAACCATCGCCAGGGGCACACCGGGATTTTCCGGCGCAGACCTTGCCAATCTTGTCAATGAGGCCGCGCTGCTCGCGGCACGTCGGGCAAAACGCGTCATTACAATGGCAGAATTCGAGGACGCGAAAGACAAGGTTCTGATGGGGGCGGAACGTCGATCCATGGTGATGACCGAGGATGAAAAAAGACTGACGGCCTATCACGAAGGCGGGCACGCCCTGGTCATGATCTATGCGCCGGGCCACGAACCGCTGCACAAGGTGACAATCATTCCGCGTGGACGCGCGCTTGGCGTGACCATGTATCTTCCGGAACGCGATCGCCTGAGTGTCTCGGAACGTGAATTGAAGGCAAAGATCGCCAGCCTGTTTGGCGGGCGTCTGGCTGAAGAGATGAAGTTCGGAAAGGAGAATGTCACGACGGGTGCCAGCAACGACATCAAGGTTGCGACAGACCTGGCGCGACGCATGGTGACCCAGTTCGGATTTTCCGACAAGCTTGGACCGCTGTTGTATGGCGACAACGAGGAAGAGGTTTTCCTTGGTCACTCCGTCACCCAGCGCAAGAATGTCTCGGACGCGACAGCGTCGATAATTGATGCCGAGATCCGGCGAGTCATCGACGAAGGTGCGGATACGGCGCGCGAGATCCTGAAGGGGCATTTTGGCGAACTCGAATTGCTTGCTGCGGCATTGCTCGAACATGAGACCCTTTCGGGCGACGAGGTTCGCCGGGTCATCAGGGGCGAGGAGATACATCGCGATACCGGCAGCGACTCTGACTCGACGCATCAACAGCCCAAGGGATCCTCGGTTCCGACGACAGAGGGCAAGGGCAGCATGCCAGGCGGCGCTACGCCGTGGTTGCAACCGGAGCATTGACCTCACGACTACCCGTCATCGGACTTCCGCAGCTTCCGAAATTTGTTCACCCGACGAACAGGCTTTACCTGAAACCACGCGCAATCCCGGCGGGTACGGGATCGAACCGTGCAGACAGGCGGGCGCACGTCCTGATACGGTCTCGTGAACACGTAGACGTCGTTGAGGCGAGCCTCGACGAAATCGGCAACTGGATCGCACGCGTCGGGAGCGATGCGCATGACAAGTTCGCGGCACGCGTGCGCAGGCTTTGCGGCTCGTTTGCTGGCAAATCAGTTGACTGCGGGCCTGTCGGGGTGATGGGCGTCATCAATGTCACCCCCGACAGCTTCTCCGACGGTGGCCGATATGAATCGCCGCAACAGGCAGTCAGTCTGGCCGGCGAGATGGTGGAAAACGGCGTTGATGTTCTCGACATCGGTGGCGAGTCGACCAGGCCAGGTGCGCAACCGGTTCCACTTCAGGAAGAACTTGATCGGGTCATACCGGCAGTCGAAGCGATCCGTGATCTCGATACACCAATTTCGATTGATACACGCAAGTCGACGGTCATGGGTGCCGCTCTTGATGCTGGCGCAACGATTGTCAACGACGTCACAGCGCTTGAGTACGATTGCTGCAGCTTGCAAACGGTGCGGGACGCCGGGTGTCGGGTCATTCTGATGCATTCTGGCGGGGATCCGCGAACAATGCAGAACGCACCGGTCTATGACCACGCAAGCCTTGACGTTTTCGATTACCTTGAGAAGAGGATAAGTTTGTGTCTGCGAGCCGGAATCAGGATTGAGAACATCGCCGTCGATCCGGGTATCGGGTTCGGAAAAACCGTGTCACACAATCTCGTGCTGTTGCGCGATCTGGCACTCTTCACGACGCTGGGCACAGCGGTTGTCGTCGGTGCGTCCAGGAAGCGGTTTATCGGAACGCTCAGCGGCGTGGACCACCCGGACCGGAGATTGTCGGGCAGTGTGGCGGTGGCATTGGCTGCTGCCGCGTCAGGCGCCTCCATGGTGCGGGTTCACGACGTAGCGGAGACGGTTCAGGCACTTCGCGTCTGGCATTCGATTGGAATTCAAAGAGTGGATCATGGGACGTCGCTACTTTGGCACTGACGGAATAAGGGGGCGGGCCAACAAGTGGCCGATGACTTCCGAGTTTGCGCTCAAGACGGGAATGGCAGCTGGACTCCACTTCCGCGGTGGCAATCGAGCGCATCGGGTCGTTATAGGCAAGGACACGCGTCTTTCCTGTTACACAATCGAACATGCGTTGACCGCCGGATTTGCGGCTGTCGGGATGGAGGTCCTGTTGATCGGGCCCATTCCCACGCCGGGTGTCGCAATCCTCACCCGTTCAATGCGCGCAGATCTCGGCGTGATGATCTCGGCGTCGCATAACGGTTTTGAAGACAACGGTATCAAGCTGTTCGGACCTGACGGTTACAAGCTTTCCGATGCCGTGGAATTGGCAATCGAGGAACGACTTGCCAGCGACCTCCAGGATCAGGTTGCGAGCCCGGACTCCATGGGTCGAGTGCGCCGGTTGCAGGGCGCACTCGGGCGGTATTCTGAATTTTGCAAGAACACGAACCCGCGCAACATGAGACTTGACGGGTTGCGTATTGTTGTCGATGCAGCCAACGGCGCTGGCTACAAGGTCATCCCTGAAGCCTTGTGGGAACTTGGCGCAGAGGTCGAGACGATCGGAGTCGAGCCGAACGGATCGAATATCAATCTGGGTTGCGGGTCCATGGCGCCCGAGCTGATGTGCGAAACCGTCAAGTTGAAAGGTGCCGACATTGGTATTGCCGTCGACGGCGATGCTGATCGCGTTGTCATCGCTGATGAGCTAGGCAACCTGATCGACGGAGACCAGATCATTGCACTGGTCAGCGACTGGATGAACAGAAACGGCGGATTGACCGGTGGCGGTGTCGTTGGAACCGTTGTTTCGAACCTTGGTTTGCAGAAATTCCTGGAAGAGCGGGAACTCGAACTGTTTCGCACGCAGGTCGGTGATCGTTATGTCGTTGAGAAAATGCGTGAAACTGGTTGTAATGTCGGGGGCGAACCGGCGGGTCACCTTGTGTTCTCCCAGCATTCGACGACCGGTGACGGATTGATCGCGGCGCTTCAGGTGCTTGCGGTTCTGATCAAGAGCCAACGGCGGATGAGTGAGATTGGCCGCCAGTTCGAGGCGATACCCCAGGTCACACTCAACGTGCAATGCAACGACGTAGAAGTCCTCGAACAACAGGGGATCAAGAAGACGCTGGAACTGGCTCGAAGGCATCTTGCGCCGGATGGTCGACTGGTTGTTCGTCCTTCGGGTACGGAACCGAAGGTCAGGATTACAACCGAACACATGGATGCAAACCTTGCCCGAGCAACAGCAGAAGATATTGCAGAGACTGTCAGGAAAGCGTCCCTGTAGACGCCCGCATGAAGCGCGGGCGAAAAACGGCAAGCGCTGAGGGCATGGGGAGATCGCATTCTCTTGTCGCCACAGGAGTTGCAAGCAACCTGTCAATTCTGAAATCAACCCGTTTTTTCGTGTTCAGCTGCCTGACAGTTGCGCTGGATCACCAGACCCTGTGCGGCGCACAGTGTCGTACGCACGGCAACGTACGCGAGACGGAAGCATGATCCTGCACACGACCGGCACGTCGAATGCCGCAGCGATCGCGTTGGCTGGATCGAGGGTTTTCAAAATGTCCTGCACGGTTCTGATCCTCGATTCATTGTGGAACTGATTAACTGGTTTCCACGTATCGTCGCGCACACAATGGTTCATGAAAGCGCAAAAGACAGACAGGCGATCTCATCACACGATCGACCGTTGGCGCGAAAACCCCGCGATGAGTTTTCGGGACCAGAGCAGGAATCGTGTCAAGCACGCGTGAATTTCATCCGGCTCCATGACTTCCGCGATGCGGTAGCAGTCGGCTTTCCTCAGCGGCGTTCCGGCGCGGTCGAAAATCTTTGGCAGGATCTCCCTTGAGGCCGAGATTGCAATCAGTGCTGCGAGATCGCAAAGCGGATCACCGAGAACCGATGCCGACGATCCAGCACGATAGCCCAGAGGGCCTGGATGAACGTTGTCGTTCCTGTGTTGTTCTGACCAGCCAGTACCGTCACAGGCTCTAGCTGGAATTCCTGATGCTCGAAGCACTTGACCACGACACGTGTGATCACGGGTTACCGTGCCCCAATCCGTCACTCATTGCCGATAGGTAATTGCGTTGGGGCAGATTGGTCGGTCATGCGTATCCGTGTCCATCATGGCTTGCTTGACCTCGAAGACTCGACCAGATCGCACAGTGCATTCAACCGACGGACAGCAGAATTCGAATGAGCATGCAAAGGTGCATGTGTCTGGTCGTTGACGCGTGTCATTCGACCCGGGAAAGTGAATACACAAACATGCGGGCGGTTGTGTGGTTGACGAACATGGTAGCCTTTCTAATATCTTACAAAGGCCTCTGATCCTGGCGGGAGAGCTCGACGACCGGTCGACGCCGAAGGAGCAATCCGTCCCGAAATCTCTCAGGCAAAGGTACCGTCAGGGGATGGCCACTCTGGAGAGAAGGCGGACTGACATTCCGCTTCGCCGAAGGGGAAAGCCGGTTACAGGCGATGCTCTCAGGCTCAGGGACAGAGGGGGCAGTTCGGAAACACGCGTTGTTTCCGTTCTTGCGCAACCGGAGGGAGGTATCCCTGTTGGCCCCTGAAGAATCGCTGAAAACGACACCACTCGATTCACTGCACCGGGAACTCGGTGGCCGCATGGTTCCATTTGCGGGCTACGCGATGCCGGTGAACTATCCGACAGGCATTATCAAGGAACACAACGCGACCCGTGAAAGCGCGGGCCTGTTCGATGTGTCGCATATGGGGCAGGTCAGAATTACGCCAACAGGTTCCAGTGACCTGCGCACACTCGCGTCTGCGCTTGAACACCTGGTTCCGGCAGATATTTGCAATCTTCGAAACAGACGCATCCGTTACACGCAATTCACCAATGATACGGGCGGCATAATCGATGACCTGATGGTCACGGCGCGCAACGATCACCTTTTTCTCGTCGTCAATGCGTCGCGCAAGTACGGCGACGTAGAATTGCTTCGTACGCATCTCGACGGTGTCGGGAACACCGAGTTCATGGAAACCCGTGCTCTCCTGGCCTTGCAGGGGCCAAAAGCGGTGACAGTACTGAAGGAAATAGTACCGGAGTGTGCGGACCTTTCTTTCATGGAAGCTGTCGATGCAAGCATCGATGGTGCCGCAATCACGGTCAGCCGATGTGGTTATACAGGTGAAGACGGCTACGAGATTTCCGTGGGCGACGAAGTCGCCGAAAGCCTGGCAAGGCGCATTCTCAGGAACGAACTGGTGACACCGATCGGATTGGGTGCGCGGGACAGTCTGCGTCTGGAAGCCGGATTGTGCCTGTACGGACATGACATAGATGAGAAGACGACCCCGGTTGAGGCCGATCTCGCATGGACGATTCAAAAACGTCGTCGTGCAGAAGGCGGTTTTCGCGGAGCCGACGTCATTCTTGATCAGCTGAAGAACGGTGCGGGTACGCGACGGGTCGGGATCCGACCTGCGAGCCGGGCACCGGTGCGGGAAGGCGCAGCCATTCGTGACGGCCACGGAACCGGGCAGGGGTACATAACAAGCGGCGGGTTCGGCGCGACTGTCGGCGGACCTGTGGCCATGGGTTATGTCAAGTCAGACATGAGTGCACAAGGAACGCAACTCGAAATCGAGTTGCGCGGTAAATCGATCAGTGCGGAGATTGTGGCGTTGCCTTTCGTTCCGCATCGATACATTCGCTCGCCAGGAGGAGACAATCCATGAGTGACAGGTTGTTCAGCAATGATCATGAATGGATCGAAGTTGTCGACGGAATCGGGACAATCGGTATTTCCGGGTTTGCACAGGAACAGCTCGGTGATGTCGTGTATGTCGAGATGCCCGAGATCGGAAGCAGTTTCGACCCGGGCGATGAACTCGGTGTCATCGAATCGGTGAAAGCGGCGAGCGAGATTTATGCGCCGGTTTCCGGTGAAGTCGTCGAGGTCAACGATGACCTCATGGATGATCCTTCGCAGGTCAACGCCGACCCGTACGGTCAGGGCTGGATCGTGCGCATTCAACTGTCAAACGCATCCCAGCTCGACGCACTGATGGACGAAGACAGTTACGCCAGTTTCATTGCGGGGTCTTCCTGATGCGATATCTACCTCAGACCGAGGATATGCGTCGTTCGATGCTCGACGTCATTGGCGTCTCGTCCATCGATGATCTCTATGTTGATGTCCCGAAATCCGTTTGGCTTGACGGTCTTGTTGAACTTCCGCTGCATCAGGGAGAAATTGCCGTCGAGAGAACGTTCGCGCGTATGGCGGAAAAGAACGTTCATGCCGGGAACGCACCCTTCTTCGTGGGGTGCGGCGCATATCACCACCACATTCCATCCAGTGTGGACGCGTTGATTCAACGCGGCGAGTTCCTGACATCCTATACGCCCTATCAGCCGGAAGTTTCCCAGGGCACGCTGCAGATGTTGTTCGAGTTCCAGACAATGGTGACCATGCTTACGGGCATGGATGTCGCAAACGCCTCCATGTATGACGGTGCATCGGCGACAGCGGAAGCCGTTCTGATGGCCAACCGGTGCACGCGTCGCCGACGCGCGGTACTTTCGGGAAGTCTTCACCCGCACTATCGCGACACTGTCGAAACCTATGCGCGTTATGGTGATTTCGACATTGTCACGGTGCCGTTGACCATTGATGGCACGGAAGACCTTTCAAGCCTTCTTGACAAGAATACGAGCTGCATCGTGGTCCAGAATCCGGATCTGCTCGGCAGATTGCAGGACATGCGTTCGCTTGCGCAGGCGTGCCATGACGCTGGTGCGTTGCTCGTCGTGGTTGTGACAGAAGTCGTGTCACTGGGACTCGTGCAATCTCCCGGGGAGATGGGTGCCGACATCGTGGTGTGTGAAGGTCAGTCCATCGGAAATCCGCTCGGATTTGGAGGCCCGTATGTGGGACTCTTTTCAACGCGCGGCAAGTATGTCCGTCAGATGCCCGGTCGACTTGCCGGCCAGACGGTCGATGCTGATGGAAACCGTGGCTGGGTTCTCACCCTCTCGACGCGCGAACAGCATATCCGGCGGGAAAAGGCCACCAGCAACATCTGTACGAATTCAGGCTTGTGCGCACTCGCATTCACGATCCATCTATCCCTTCTCGGCGAAGCAGGTTTGACCCGACTCGCGCGACTCAATCATGAGGCAGCGCAAAAGACAGCAGACCGACTGGCGGAGATTGACGGCGTCGAGGTCGTCAATGATTCCTGGTTCAACGAGTTTACGGTACAGCTCTCGAGACCGGCCGGTGCTGTCGTGGAAGAACTGGCTGCGCGCGGCATTCTGGCGGGTGTTCCGCTCTCGCGTTTCTACCCTGACAATCCGGATTGCGGGAATCTGCTTGCGGTTGCGGCAACGGAAATGACGACGGATGCGCATATTGAAGCACTGTACGACGGTATGTCGGAGGTGCTGGCATGAAAACGGCATCCGGCCACCGCGGCCTCCTCATGAATGAACCGTTGCTCTTTGAGCAGCATGCCGAAGGGCGAACCGGTGTTGATCTTGTCGAACCGGACGACAGACCCTTGCGACTGGGAGGACTTGAAAGACGCGGACGCATCGGATTGCCAGGTGTTTCGGAACCGCAAGTCGTACGGCATTTCACGCGCCTCTCGCAGAAAAACTACGCCATCGATACGGGGCTTTATCCGCTCGGGTCATGCACGATGAAGCACAACCCACGTCTCAACGAAAAAGTGGTCAGGATGCCGGGTTTTTCCCAGGCGCATCCGATGCAGCCTGTCCGGACCGTTCAAGGGTGTCTTGAAGTGATCGGGACGCTCGCGCACTGGTTGACGACGATGACTGGCATGCAGGGCGTGGCAATGTCACCTGCCGCGGGTGCGCAAGGTGAACTTGCCGGGATCATGGCTATTCGTGCAGCGCTGACCGAGCGCGGCAATCCGCGTGAGAAAGTCCTCGTGCCGGAATCGGCACATGGGACGAATCCCGCAACTGCCGCATTGTGCGGATACAGGGTTCAGGCCATACCGGCGAACCAGGAAGGCAGGGTCAATGTCGAGGCATTGAGATCGGCGCTCGACGACACTGTTGCGGCGCTGATGCTCACCAACCCGAACACATGCGGGTTGTTCGAAAACGATGTCATCGAGATAGCGCAGGCCGTGCATGACGCCGGTGCGTTCGTCTATTCGGACGGCGCCAATTTCAATGCAATCGTTGGCCGTGTCAGACCGGGCGACCTCGGCGTAGATGCGATGCATATCAACCTCCACAAGACGTTCTCGACGCCTCATGGCGGTGGCGGACCCGGCAGCGGACCAGTCGTTCTTTCAGAGGAACTGCTTCCCCATGCGCCGCTCCCCTATGTGGTTCGCACGGCGGATGGCTGGGACCTTGTTGAACGCGACGAGACCGGACACTCCTTTGGACGGCTACGCGGATTTCACGGTCAGATGGGCATGTTCATACGCGCTCTGGCTTACATGATGAGTCATGGTGCAGATGGGCTTCGCCAGGTCGCCGAAGACGCGGTTCTGAACGCGAACTACGTTCAGGCACGGTTGAAAGGCAGGCTCAATGCCCCGTTTCCGGTTCCATGCATGCACGAGTGCCTGTTTGACGACGAAACACTCGGTGAGACGGGCGTCTCCACGCTCGATCTCGCCAAGGCCATGATCGACGAGGGTTTTCATCCGATGACGATGTATTTTCCCCTTGTCGTGCACGGTGCGATGCTCATCGAACCCACGGAGACGGAAAGCAAGGACAGTCTGGACCAGTTCTGCGACACCATGAGCCATCTCGTGGATCTGGCGAAATCCGGAAATACGGACCATTTTGCAGACGCGCCGCAACTGGCACCCAGGCGTCGTCTCGACGAGACGGCTGCCGCGCGGCGACCGGTACTGGTCTGGAAAAAAGGCGAAGACTAGGAGACGCGTCGCAGGAAAGGACGGAGCGGTCGGTTACGACGGCGACTGCGAACGCATTTTCTCGCCGAGTTCTCCGATAGCCGTCTTGATCAGGCGATTCTGATCATTGTCGTCCAGCTGGTCCGCGAGGATCTGCCGAGTCGCATCAACCGCCAGTGCAACGGCTGCATGCCGTGCGTCACGAATGGCGTCGGCTTCTGCCTGGCTGATGCGATCCAGTGCCTGCTGTCGGCGAAGTTCAATTCTTGCAGCCAGTTCATCGCTCGCCTGATTTTTCAGGCGTTCCACCTCTTCGTGCGCCTGATTGATGATATCCTGAATTTCCTTCTCGGCGTCACGTTGCTGTCGCTCCTGTTTGGCCAGGAACGCCTGCGCCTCCTCGCGGAGTTGTCTCGCTTCATCAAGGTTTCGTGCAATCTCGGCGCTGCGCTTGTCGATGGCGGTCAGCACAAGGCGGGACAACGGGCGGAATACGATGCCGATGGCGATGAAAAACGCGACGGCAACCCAGAACGACGGATCCGAGATCAGACTGCCCATCGTTCAGTTCCGGCGAACCTTTTCAACGGCGGCAGCCGCTGTTTCACTTTTCACATCGATCCCGACAAGTCGCCGGGTTGCGACTTGTGCCGCGTCCGCCGCAACGTCAGCAAGCCCGGTCAACAGACGTTCACGAGTCTGCGCGATTTCTTGCTGGGCAGACTCGATCTGTTCGGTAATCTCCCGATCAAGTTCACGCTCCCGTGTTTCGCTGGCTAGATGCATCTCGTGCTGTGCGCCGGATATCATCTCGCGCGCGTTTCCGCGTGCATCGTCGATTGCGGCGAGATAGCCCGCGCGTGCCGAGTCCGCCTCTGTCCTGAAACGCTCTGCAGCATCAAGATCCGATTCAATCGAATGCTTGCGTTCGCTCATGACCCGTCCGATGCGCGGCAGCGCCACATAGGCCATCACGAGATAAAGCGTGATGAAACACACGGCCAGCCAGAACAACTGGGGCAGGTATTGTGCCTGATCAAGCTGTGGCATGACGAATGGTCTTCAGGTTGGCGAACCGGCGTGGACGATCTGTTTGAACGCCGGTGTGATCAGAGCGCAAAGAGAAGAAGAAGTGCGATCAGAAGCGCATAAAGCGCAACCGCTTCCACCAGCGCGAACCCGATCCACATGAATCCCTGAACATTGCCTGCGGCTGCCGGATTGCGTCCGACAGACGAGATCATCGAGGCGAAGATATTACCGATACCTGCGCCAACACCTCCCAGTCCGATAACGGCCAGGCCAGCACCAATCAGCTTAGCGGCTTCCGGTTCCATGACAGTCCTTTCCTAAAAAAATTGTCTGTTTGTCAGTGCATGTGAATCGCGTCATGCAGGTAAATGCAGCTCAAGACTGCGAACACATAGGCCTGCAGGAATGCGATGGCAAATTCCAGCAGCGTCAACCCGACAACTGCGGCCATGGGGACGATGCCTGGAACAATGTAGAATGCGCCGAGATTGACCACAAAGAAGGCAAAGACCTTCAACATCGTGTGGCCTGCGGTCAGGTTGGCGAAGAGACGCAGTCCGAGGCTGACCGGTCTGATCAGATAGGAAAGCACCTCGATGGGAATGACCAGAGGTGCAAGAAAACCCGGCACGCCATGCGGAAGAAAGAAATGGAAGAACCCGAATCCGTGCCGGATGAACCCGATAATGGTGACGCCGATAAACACGGTCAGCGCCAACGCAAATGTCACGACAATCTGGCTGGTCACCGTGAACGAATACGGCAGCATGCCCAGCATGTTGCAGAAGAGAACGAACATGAAGAGCGTGAAGATGAACGGGAAGTAGGGACGCCCCTCGTTCCCGACATTGTCGTGAATCATCTTGCCGATGAATTCATACGATATCTCCACGAGCGACTGCATGCGCCCGGGAACCAGCGCGCGCTTGCTGGTGAAGATTGTCGTGAATGCGATGACGAGGACTGTCGCTGCGAACATCCAGAGAACCGAGTTGGTGACATGCAGGGCCAACCCCGCCACGTCGAATTCCACGACGGGAAAGACCTTGAACTGGTCAAGGGCATGCAATCCGCTGTCACCGTGGGATTCATCTGCCACGCGTTCTGTCCTCCTTGTCTTTTGCAGGACCGCGCAGCGATCCGCCCGTGAGACCGTTGGCGACCTTGTAGACGTTCATGAACCCTGCTGCCATACCCATGATCAGCAAGATGATGAGAAAAATCGGCGATGTCTCGAATTCCCGGTCCAGCCACAAGCCGAGAAACACCGAAACACCGAGTGCTGCGACCAACTCCACAGCAAGTCGTATGGCCATTCCGTAACCGGTCGCGACGCCACGTTTGGGTGACTCGTCTGCAGACTGGCGCACGCGCATCGCGTCCACACGTTTCTGCAACTCGGAAGATCTGGTCGAACTGTCGTTGTCGTTATCCATACTTCCACACCGCAGGGACTGGCACACGGTGGAATGCGATGTCCGGGAAACTATGAAATTCGACAACACGGTGTCAATGCGTTGTCCCGGATCTTCATCGCATTCCGGCGATGTTGAGGATACGGGATCTGGTGTTGAAACGTTATGGCAGGTCTTCCTGCATGTGTCCGTTCATGAGGTGGTGTGCGACAGGGCCGGTCATGTCGTGGCGCACAAGGTAGTGAACGGCCATGCCGGTTCTGATTTCACCGAGTCTGGCGCGTGCTGCAGGGTCCAAGTCGAACACAATATCATGACCGCCGTCGAGCGGGCGTACAAAACCATACTTGCGTTGCGCGCTGTACCAGATGATCGTGCCGTTCATGCAACAGGGCCCGGTTGCAAGACGTCGGGGCCGCCACGCCGGATGACCTGCCGTGATACCGCAGTTTTCACGCGCACTTCGAGTAACCGCACGATGTGCACAGGTCGCAACCTTCCTGATGCAGCAGACCGGGTTGGCTGCAACGCGGGCACAGCGGAGGGACGCCACGCGACGGCGCACGAGGATCCGGAAGAACGACAACCGATTCAGTGTCTCGCCTGATGAAGCCGATTTCGATCATGTGCGTTTCCAGTACCTCACCGATTGCGGCCAGTAACGACGGCACATAACGTCCGTTCATCCATTGTCCGCCGCGCGGATCGAAAACGTCCTTCAATTCGTCCACGACAAAACTGACATCGCCGCCACGCCGGAAGATAGCCGAGATCATGCGTGTCAGTGCCAGTGTCCAGGCGTAGTGATCCATGTTCGTCGAGTTTATCAGGACCTCGAACGGACAACGCCGCCCGTCGCGGATGATATCGTTCACCGTCAGGTAGATCGCGTGATCGTTCTCGGGCCAACGCAGCCTGTATGTCCGTCCTTGCAGGACCTCCGGTCTGTCAAGCGGGCGCGTCAGATGAATGACGCCACCGGTTTCGAATGTGTTGGCAGGCTTTTCGCTTGATTGCGGCGCGAACGGCAATTCCTGCTGTCGTGCGTTCGCTGTCGGCGTTTCGAGAACTGCACCTGTTACATCGTTTGGCCGGTAGGTGGTGCAACCCTTGCAGCCGCTGTCCCAAGCGAGCATGTAGACGCTGCGGAAGTCGTCGAACGCGATATCCTCGGGAACATTGACCGTCTTGGAGATCGAGCTGTCGACAAACCGCTGAACCACGGCCTGCATGCGGACATGATCTGCGGGTTTGAGATGTTGCGCGTCCACGAAATAGTCCGGAAGCGGTGCATCGGGGTACATGCGACGAAAGAGACGCACCGCATAGTCCGTCACTTCCCCGTTCTGCCGTGTACCGTCCGGAAGAAGAACATTGCGATTGAACGAGAATGCGAAGACAGGCTCGATGCCGGACGAAATGTTGTCGGCGAACAGCGAAATCGTGCCTGTCGGGGCAATGGACGTCAGCAGGGCATTGCGTATCCCGTACCGGCAGATCTCGGCGCGGACGTCATCATCGAGTTCGGCAAGGCCCTTGCTCGCAAGCCATTGCTCCCGGTCAAGGAGCGGAAAGCTCCCCTTTTCCTTCGCGAGACCCGCTGACGCGAGATACGCCTGCCGCTGGAGGCGGCGCATCCATGTTTCCGTCAACGCGACAGCCTGTGCGCTGCCATAACGCATTCGCATCATGATGAGGGCATCGCCCAGACCTGTGATACCCAGTCCGATTCGACGTTTTGCCTCTGCCTCATGTCGTTGGGACGCCAGCGGGTATCGTGAGACATCGATAGCATTGTCCAGCATGCGCACGGCTGATCGGACCGTTTTGTTAAAAAGTGCCGTGTCAAGTTGTGCCGCTTCCGTAAACGGTGCGTTTACAAACCGCGCGAGGTTGATTGAACCCAGGAGACAGGCGCCGTAGGGCGGCAACGGTTGCTCGCCGCACGGGTTCGTGGCGCTGATGGTTTCACAGTAATGCAGGTTGTTCAGCGCATTGATTCGGTCGACAAAGATCACCCCGGGTTCGGCGCAGGCAAAGGTGCTGCGCATGATCCTGTCCCACAGGTCGCGTGCGCGTATTGTGCGGTAGACGACACCCCCGAATTCGAGGTCCCATGCACCGTCGTCCTTGACTGCCTGCATGAAGGAATCGGTGACAAGAACCGAGAGGTTGAACATACGCAGACGCCCTGATTCCTGCTTGGCGTCCACAAAATCCTCGATGTCAGGATGGTCACACCGCATCGTCGCCATCATCG
Source organism: Alphaproteobacteria bacterium (assembly GCA_965200745.1). Classification (GTDB taxonomy): domain Bacteria; phylum Pseudomonadota; class Alphaproteobacteria; order SP197; family SP197; genus SP197. The sequence goes on along the minus strand of CBDAUZ010000001.1, from coordinate 211,364 downwards.
CACCGCGCCGGTAGCCCGCACTCATGATGGTTCGGCACATCGAATCCCACACATCCATGAATGTCAGCGGACCGGATGCGTCCGCACCGACGCCGTGAACGGGCGCACCCTTGGGTCGCAATGTCGAGAAGTCGTAACCGATGCCGCCACCAGACTGCATGGTCAATGCGGCTTCCTTGAGATGTTCGAATATCCCACCCATGTCGTCAGGAATGGATCCCATGACGAAGCAGTTGAACAGTGTGACATTCCTGTTGGAGCCGGCGCCGGCAAGGATTCTGCCGCCTGGAAGAAACTTGTAGTCCTGCATGGCTGCAAAAAACCGGTCGGCGTGTTTCTTGCGGTGACCGGCCCCTCCACCGGATTCAACAGCTGCAAGCGAATCGGCAACCCGTCTCCAGGTAGACTCGATATTGTTGTCAATCGGAGTACCGTCGGAGTCCTTGATGCGATACTTCATATCCCAGATCTGCATGGCGATCGGGGAGGGTGGCATGACACCCGATATGTTTGTGTCAGTCGTCACGTGTATCGTCGGGAATTGGCAGAATCACAAATGTTCACCATTTGTACACGTAAACGAAGACGCTGACAAACGAATTTCCGTGCTACCGCCGGGTGGTGCAATGAAGCAGATCTGATTCGTTCTCTATGGCGGATTCGAGTCGCTTCAGGAACTCGTTGCGCGGCAGGGTCGGCGGTATCGGTTCGAGAAACGAGATCACGGCGGTTCCCGACCTCTTGCGCAGGCGGCGTCTTGGCCAGAACAACCCGGTGTTCAGTGCAACCGGAACAACGTTGATTCCCAGCGCCGTATAGAGTGCAGCGATCCCGCGCTCATAACGCGACGGCGCACCCGGAATTGTGCGCATGCCTTCGGGAAAGATGATGACGTGGCGTCCGTGACGTGCGGCATTCTTTGCCTCGGCGACCATCTTGCGCAATGCAGGTGCACCGCTATTGCGGTCGACGGCAATCGGGTCGAGTGCAGCGATGACGGGACCGACAAGAGGAAACGAAACGAGTTCCTTCTTCAGGACAATCACTGCGTCGGGAAACCGTGTGACCAGAATGTAGGCTTCCAGGGCAGATTGGTGTTTCACTGCGATCAGCGACGGTGACTCCGGCAGATTGCCGCGAATCTCCGTTCTGATACCGACAATCGCGTCCAGCAGTTTCAGCTGGATCACGGCAAAGATGATCGGGAATCGGGCCGTTGTCCGCCGTGAGAACGGAAGGCATGCAAGTCCGGCCACCGTCAGTACGAACATGACAGGCAATGATATGCATGTGAACAGCAACGATCGCAGGAGCATCATGCCAACGACCATACGAGAATGGCGAGATACTTCAGATACTCGACGAAGGCTGTTGCGGCGACGTCCGGGTCTCGCCACCAGTGATCGACGACCGGGTGATCCATCTCGACGGGGTAGGGTTGAATGGCCAGATCCGGCATCAGCTCGTGGAAGACGACAAGACTGCGCGGCATGTGAAATCTTGACGTGACCAGAATCATCGAATCGTGACCGTTGTGCGCCATCCACGCCGCGGTTTCACGCGCGTTGCCGAGTGTATGGCGCGCCTCATGTCCCAGTTCTATGCAACATGGCAGATTCTGCCCGTCCAGGCCGTGTGCGTGAAGCAAGGTTTCGGTATCGATTCCCGATGGTACGCCCGTGACGAAGAGATGGTCTGCGGCACCGCTCGCCAACAGGGCAACACCAGCAGGAAACCGTTCGCTGCCTCCGGTCAGTATGACGATGGCATCGGCATCATCGAACAGGTGTTCCGGCTTTTGCGGCATGCCTGTCACGAACATGACAAAACCGATGAGCAGGAGTGCCGGTGGCAAGACGATACCGACATGAAACACTGCTCGTTGAAGAGGCCGGATGCGCCTCCCTTTCACGGCATGCGTCCAAGGACATTGCGAAGCGTCACATGGGTCACGACCAACGCGAGAGTTGTTGCGACAAGCGGCACGCACAGTATCAATGCCCAACCAACCGGACCGATCTCCTGAACACGGAGCAACGATGAATCGACACGGTCGAGGCTTGCACCGATAGCCAGGACGACCGCCACCGCAAGACCCATTCCGGGAATACCGCCAGCAAGTGTGAGGACAAGCATGTGTCGTTGAAAGACTCCCGCAATGAACCCGTCTTCCGCGCCGATGAGATGGAGAAGTTCGACGGTCCTGTGGTGCGCTGACACTATCGTGAGGGAGAGAAGGACAGAGATCGCGACTGTGGCAGCGATGAGCAGGAGTAATGCGATGGCCGTTATGACACGGATGATGCCTGTGGCCGATTGAACCGGTTTACGCCAGAGGTGACCGTCATGCAGCCGAACACCGGGAACAAGGCGTTCGATGATGCGTTCGGCAGCAACAGCGTCAAGAATGCCCGGTGAAAGGGTACGAACGGAGAGCAGCGTCGGTATGTACATCGACCGTCCGCCGGAAACCGACCCGCTCCAGTGTGCGAGAAAGAACGGGTCATCATCCAGATGCCTTACATCAACGACACCGGGCAAATCCTCCAACTCTGATATGACTTTCCTGACATGTTCACCTGTTTCGTCTGGCGGTACCTCAACCGTCATGCGTGTGCTGAAGCTCCGGTTCCACTCCCTGACTGAGGTTTCGAGGACGAGGAACGAGAACAATGCATAGCACGTGAGGAACACCAATACGCCGAATATCCATGGTACGCGGTGTGCAGCCCCTGAACGTGCCATCGGAAACCATGTCGCAATTCGCATCAACATCAGTTGAACCGGTTCTCAAGTCGGCCTGCATCGAGCCGCAGGACCGGCCAGGAATGATGTCGTGTCAGTGTCGAGTCGCGGGTTGCAACCACAACCGTCGTTCCACCCACATTCAGTTCGGACAAGAGATACATGACCTGATCAGCGGTTTTTCGGTCGAGTTCGTGAACCGGTTCATCGGCCAGGATCAGTTCCGGCTGTGATACGACAGCTCTCGCCACGGTGACGCATCTTCTTGCGCTGTTGGACAGGGTTGATGCGGGTGCGTCCGCCATGTCGGCGAGATCGAGCCAGTCGAGCATCTGATCGACGCGTTCACGGAACAGGTCTGGCGCAGCGCCATCGAGTGTCAGGGGCAGGGAGACGTTCTCGAATACTGAAAGGTGATCAAGGAGACGATGATCCTGAAACACAATCCCCATGCGGCGGCGCAGAACGGCCTTGTCGAGTCGGGACAGGTTTTCGACCGCGTGATCGAACACCCGGAGCAACCCGCTGGTTGGCTGTTGTGCAAGATACAGCATACGCAGGAGGGACGTCTTACCGGCGCCGCCGGATCCGACAAGAAGGTGACAGGAGCCCGTTTCAATCGAAAGATTGATGTCACTGAGAACTTGCGCTCCGTTGCCGTAGCGAAGACCAACACTTTCCAGTTTGATCAACAAAATCCCCCTGAAACTGCTCTGCTTGTGCCTACGAATGCCCGACCTTGTCAATATGGCAGGTACGCCATAATAGTGCTTTCGGCAGCCGATTGCCTGCTGGTCTCGTACCCGGCCACAGCACCGGCATTCATTCATAGCAGGCAGGGATACCCCAAATGATTGTGTCCTGCCCATCATGTCAGACACGGTTTCGCCTTGCGGAGGAGCTGCTTGGTCCGGCTGGACGAATCGTCCGTTGTTCTGTCTGCCGTTACATCTGGTTCGTCCGTGGGAGTTCGCAATCAGAGACGCTCACGGAACCGCCGTCCGTGGAGTTGCCGGACCAGGGACAGAAGTCCGACAGCACGTCGCTTCCGGTTGTCGTGCCGGCAGCGACTGTCGAGGAACCGGTTGAATCGGATTTGGCAACAAACCTGCTCGTCGTACTCCTTATCGTGTTGATGCTGGGCTTGTCGCTTCACCACTGGAACGTCGAGGTGCGGGGAGTAACGGAACCGTTCTTTGACCGGATCGAATTGCTGCTCCACTGGGGAGATCGCAGTGACTAGAATCGCCGCAGGAGACGGTGGAGGTATTCGTGTTCGCCGGGTGACCTGTGAGTCTCACTGGAGCGCCGGATGAGCTCTTCGAGTATCTCCCGTGCCCGGATGATTGACGCCTTGTCGGGCAACTCGACACCATCGACGTCAAACAGGCCGTTGGAACCCGATTGCCTGCCGACCGGATCCCTTGGCGCTGAAAAATAGTTTGGTCCGTCGCCGGTTGCCGAATCGCCCGCCTGGTCGATGAGCTGGCGCATGATTTCGCTCGCACCTTCACGCAGGAATTCAATGGCCTCACTCTGGTGATCGACTGCAACCCCCGGCCGGTTCTGCCGCAACTGCCGGAAAGCGCGACCCATTGAACGGTCGGCACGCCCGAATGAGTGCGGCGTATCGTTGTTTCGCTCTTCCATTCCGGCGAGCAGTTCCCGAAGAACGCGTTGGAGCTGCTTCTGACGCAGTGCTTGCGTGCGCGAGTCCAGGGCACCGTCGGTGAGTTCCTGACGCAGAAGTTCAAAGCTCTCGTCGAGCAGGCCTTGCTGATCCGACAGCAACTGTCGCACGGTCTGGATGATCTCCATCATTTCGGCCGTGACGTTGCCCGTGAGATCCGACAGGTTACCCGTCTGGATGTTTTCCATGATTTCCTGGAGCCGGTTCAGCAGTGTGCGCGCCTGTTCGGTTGAACCGGTGCGGTAGAGTTCGCCAATCCGGTCGACCAGATCATTGAGTTCCCGGCTGCCGACAGCGCGCATTGCGTCGGTCGGGTCGAAGAGTTCGCCCGGGTCTGCACGCATGCGTTCGGAAAGGGCACGCATGTAACTGTCCATGGCGCGGCTGAGTTCGGCGATCAATCGTTCGACCTCGGATGCGGGCGCATTCGACGCCAGTGCTTCCAGAAGTTCCTCCTGCAGTGCACGAACACGCATTTCCGCGAATGCAAGCGGGCCTTCCTCGATTGCCAGTGCCGTATCCCACAAGAGTCCGACGACCGGATAGTCCGGTTCGACCTGCCCGGTTGCACCGGTTCTGCCCTCGCGGGAATCAAGTCTCAGCCGTGTCGAAGCCGTGACGAGCGACAGATGAATCCCGAATTCACCGAGATATTCGGATGGTTTGCGTGAAAGCGCGTGGAGGTGGGACGCAATTTCTTCCGGATTGTCGCGATCAAGCGTCAGGCGCTTTCTTTGTGCGATGATCTCGCGGGCGACCGGATGCGAGAAATACCGTTCGGGGAGTGTAAACGTGTACGGGGCGCTCACGCCCTCCTGATCGATCATGTCGGTTGCGGTCAGGACCAGTGTCGCGTCGCTTCCCGCCCAGGGGTGAGCAGTGAGATTGAAAAATGAGGCGCCCCGGTATTCTCCGATTCCCTGGCGTGGAAGCGGAATGTTGATCTCGAGCGTATCTCCTGTCTCGCGGTCCGTCAGCCCTATTGTACCGATGATCTGGCGGAGTCCGTAGTCGTCGTTTGCAACAACATCGAGACGCAACGATGTCCGAAGCGTCTCGGAGGGTTCACCGTCAAGTCGAATGACAGGCAATTCGTCGGGAATGATGTTGAAAGTCCAGCTCGCATGGTCTGCGCCGTCCTGTCGCACCGCCACCTGTGCCGATTCGTCAAGCGTGTAATGCAATTCGTAATTTGCATCACCGGCCGTTTCGAACGGGACGGTGGAATCGTCGACGACGAGTTCAGGTTGATCATCGCCACCGCGGACCTGGACGAACAGTTCGCTTCTGACGGGGACATCGAGCGGAACGCTGTTCTCGTCGGTTGTATTCGGGTCGAGCCAGATTGGCGGAACACCCGTGTAGGCGGGTGGTGTGATCCAGAGCGTCAATTCACCGGTGGTGCCGGCTGACAGGCCGCGAGAGAAATCGGGATTTGCCAGTGCGGCGAAATGCACCGATGCCTGCGACCATCCGGCGACGAGACCCCACACGAGAATCAGATAACCGATGGCACGCAGTGCGAATCTGTCAGACTGTGCACTTTGTGTACGCAAACCTGCTAGTCGAAGCCCCTGAAGTCGTTCGAGCGTCCGCTTCTTGTGGAGTTCGAACAGCTCCCGGCTGACATGATCGTGGGGGTTGCCTGCGTACGAATCATTGAGGGTCGAAATGGGTCGGTGCAGGAGCTGGTTCGACAGTTCAAGACGTCGTTCCGCTTCTGGCGTTCCGGGCCATGCAATGCGCACCCATTCCAGACGCACCACGACAATGGCGGCCAAGGCAAACACCAGCAGGACAGCAACGTGCAGATATCCGGGCAACCACCCCCAGAGGCCCAGCAGGGTCAGACCGACGAACAGCGCGGTCAGTGCGGCCGTACGCCAGAACACGGATAACGCGTGTTCGACGCGCAGCAGCGTCCGCATGACGCGGACTCGCCAGCCCAGCCGGTCGCGTTTTCGGGCATTCGGATCGACGTTCATTCGCAGTTCAGGTCCGGTTCAGTCCATCCACTCGAGCGCCATTGATTCCTCATGTGTCGGTCTCCGTCTCGCCCATCTCCACGCATTGTCATGAACAATGATCTCCGGGACCAGCAGACGAGCATTGTACGCAGATGACAGGACGGCGCCATACGCACCGGCCATACCGATCGCAAGCAGGTCGTCCGGTTGCAGTTCAGGCAACGCCGCTGCCTGTGCCAGGATGTCACCCGATTCACATACCGGACCCGCCACGGCGGCCGGAAACGCACCGGTACCGTCGCGTACGGGCCAGACCGGATGGATTGCATCGTAGAGGGTTGGTCGCATCAGGTCGTTCATCGCGCAATCGACAATGACAATGCGTTTGCCGCCGGCCTCCTTGACCGCAATCACACGGGAGACGAGGACGCCCGCGCCTGCGGTAATCCAGCGACCAGGTTCAATGGTCAGTTCCGCACCGGTGTTCCGGGCAATTTCGTTCAACAGCCCTGCATATGCATCGAGATCGAGTTCCGGATCGTCATCCGTGTACCGCACGCCCAGCCCGCCTCCGAGATCCAGACGTTCAATGTCTGCACCGCGACGCTGCAGTTCCTCCCGCAAGTCACACAACCGGCTCCATGCCGTACGGAATGCTGCTACGTCGTTGATCTGAGATCCGATATGCACGGCAAGCCCAACCAGACGGACATTTCGCGACGCCTGTATGCGATCGTTCAGATGAATGATCTCTTCGGCACTCAGGCCGAACTTGTCCGTCTTGCGGCCGGTGGAAATCTTGTCATGCCCGCCTGCCGCGATGTCCGGATTGAGCCGGATGGCCACGTCGGCCTGAACGGCATTGCGCTCACATATCTCCTGGATCCGGTCAAGTTCGGACACGCTTTCGATGTTGATCTGGTGAATGCCCAGTGCGATGGCGTATGCCAGTTCGTCGTGTGTCTTGCCGACACCGGAAAAGACAATTGACGAGGCGGGAATTCCGGCCCGCAGGCACCGTCGGATCTCGCCTTCGGAAACGACATCGGCGCCAGCACCGAGTTCACCCAGAATACGCAGGACTGACAGATTGCCATTCGACTTGACGGCAAAGGCGATTCGCGTTCCGGACATCGCGATGGCTGTACTGAGACGTTCGTATCGCTTCCGCAGATAGGATTCGCTGTAACAGTAGAATGGCGTCGCGACTTCAGCCGCAAGTTTCTCGAGCGACAGACATTCGGCATGGAGCACGCCGTTGCGGCGCGAAAAGGGCTTCAACGTCAATAGTCTGTCAATCGTCTGCTGGCGCGACCGGAGGCCCCTTGCGTCCGCATGCTGCAAGGGTGGCGCAAATCAGAAACAGCAAGGTCTTGCGGCGTGTCATGTCAGATACCTCTCGCGTGCCAGTCGGACGGCTTCGATGACCTGTTGCGGTGCGGTTCCGCCGGCGCTTGATCGGTTCGCGACAGCAGCGTCAACCGTCAGGACTTCCTTCGGGTCCGCGTGGAATTCAGGAATCAGTTCACGAATGGTATCCCCGGAAAGATCCGCGATGTCCACGCCGCGCTGATCGGCCGTGTCAACAACTTTGCCAACAGCGTGATGGGCCTCGCGGAATGTCATCTGTCCCTGCTGGACCAGCCAATCCGCAAGATCGGTTGCCGTCAGATGTCCACGTGCGGTTGCCGCATACATGGTCTGCTTGTCGATTTCCATGTTTGCGATCATGGCCGTTGTGGCGGGAATCGTGAGAAGAAGCGTGTCGACGGTGTCGAACACGGGTTCCTTGTCTTCCTGCATGTCCTTTGCGTAGGTCAACGGCAGTGCCTTGAGCATGGTTGCAAGTGTCACGAAGGAACCAATCACGCGCCCTGTCTTGCCGCGTACAAGTTCTGCGGCGTCCGCATTGCGTTTCTGCGGCATGATCGATGATCCGGTTGTCAGGCTGTCGGGAAGCCGGACAAACCCGACAGACACACCTGTCCAGTACACAAGTTCCTCCGCCAGACGCGATAGGTGCAGAGCAGCCGTCACGGCGGTTGCGAGGAACTCCAGAGCGAAATCGCGGTCCGATACCGCATCCATTGAATTCGACGTTGGCCTGTCAAAACCAAGATCGTACGCCGTCTGCTTGCGATCGATCGGATAGGTTGTGCCAGCCAGCGCTGCGGAACCCAGAGGCGATTCATTCATGCGCTGTCTGCAGTCCGCGAGCCGACCGCGGTCGCGACCAAACATCTCCACATAGGCGAGGAGGTGGTGACCAAGTGTGACCGGCTGTGCCGGTTGAAGGTGCGTCAGTCCGGGCATGATCGCTGCAGCATGCACTTCGGCCTTGTCAATCAACGCGTCCTGTAGATCGCGGAAAGCGGCATCGAGGGTGTCGATCTGATCGCGCAACCACAATCGCATGTCAGTCGCCACCTGATCGTTGCGGGACCGCGCCGTATGAAGGACGCCGGCAGGTTCACCGATCAATTGGCGCAAGCGCGATTCGATATTCATGTGAACATCTTCGAGCGCAGAATCAAAGTTGAATACGCCGGCCTCGATCTCGTCGCGAATGCGTATCAGACCCTCCTGAATCGCAGCGTTCTCAGCTTCGGAAATGACACCTCTCTTCGCGAGCATGTTGGCATGCGCCTGGGAACCGCGAATATCATCGCGTGCGAGCCGGCAATCGAAGTCAACCGACGCGTTGATTTGCGCCATGATTTCCGAAGGTCCCTGTGTGAACCGTCCACCCCACATGGGATTGGCGGATGATGGACGCTGGTCTTTACGGTCTGAGGCCATGGTTGCCGAAACGAGTTTCAGATACGGGAAAACGGTTACATGAACGCGAGTTTATCTTAAGTTAGCTGCCGACAATTCCAAGCCGGACACTTGCGGATTCCGGGGAACCGGCGTACGCACACGCAGTTGAAACGCATTCGGGCAAGCTGAAAGAAAATTCCTGACAGGCGGCCCACCTGCCGCATGTATTGCAGGGCAGGGGCTGTGTGACGTTTGCCTGATCGATATTGAACATGACGGGGGAATACATGACTGCTGTTTCTCAGATCGCCGAGGAAAAGGGGATTCGCTACTTCTTGATCAGTTTTTCTGATCTCGCAGGCGTGTCCCGATCAAAACTCGTTCCGGCGCAAGCGATTGACGCCATGGTGGAAGACGGCGCGGGTTTTGCGGGGTTTGCAACCTGGCTCGACATGACGCCGGCATATCCCGACATGTTTGCCGTTCCCGACCCGTCATCGCTTATTCAATTGCCGTGGAAACCTGAAGTCGGATGGATGGCAGGAAATCTCGTGATGTCCGGCGAAGAAGTTGGTCAGGGACCGCGTAATGTGCTGCGCCGTGTCCTGTCACGCGCGCAGGAAAAGGGATACCGTTTCAAGACCGGAGTCGAGTGTGAGTATCATCTGATCAACGCCGATGGCACGGATATCTCGGATCCGCGCGATATCATGTCGAAACCCTGTTACGATCAACAGGCGTTGATGCGGCGCTACGATGTCGTGTCGGAAATCTGTGACGCCATGCTGACCCTTGGTTGGGGGCCATACCAGAACGATCACGAAGACGCGAACGGCCAGTTCGAGATGAACTGGGACTATGACGATGCCCTCGTCACCGCGGACCGCCACACGTTTTTCAAGTTCATGGTCAAGTCGATTGCAGAGAATCACGGATTGCGTGCAACGTTCATGCCGAAGCCGTTCAGCCACATCACGGGCAACGGGTGCCACATGCATGCCAGTCTGTGGGGTGGTCCGGACGATGGGGAAAACCTGTTTCACGATTCTGACGGTGAATTGGGAATTTCGCATCTCGGATACAATTTCCTGGGCGGTGTTCTTTCACATGCCAAGGAACTGACGTCGATCTTCAATCCCACTGTCAACAGCTACAAGCGCATCAACGGTCAGGTCACCAAGTCGGGAGCGACCTGGGCGCCGAACACCGTCAGTTACACGGGGAACAACCGCACACACATGGTACGGATTCCTGATGAAGGTCGATTTGAATTTCGGGTCATGGATGGGGCGACGAATCCCTATCTTGCACAGGCGGCGCTACTTTCCGCCGGCCTTCATGGAATTGAGAACAAGACAGATCCGGGTCAGCGGCTCGATATCAACATGTATGAGGCGGATGTTGATTCTCTCGATGTACCGCGTCTGCCGCTCAATCTTCTCGATGCGTTGCGTCTGACAGCTGATAGCACGATGCTGCGTGAGAGTTTCGGCGATGAAACGGTTGACGCGTTCATCAAGATGAAGTCGGCGCAATGGACTGCATACACCCGGCATCTGACACAGTGGGAAAGGGATACAACGCTGGACTGCTGAGACCTTGCTGTCATTCAGACTTCGAGTCGTCCATACACACGCAGTGTCAGTACAGTCGGTGCGGAAACTGAACGGGGTTGATCCGTGATCGTTGTTTTCGGCTCGCTGAACCTCGATCTCATTGTGCCTGTGACTGAACTGCCGCGACCGGGAGAAACGGTGTCCGCCCCGTCCCACATCCAGCGGCCCGGCGGCAAGGGAGGGAATCAGGCCGTGGCGGCGGCACGTGCAGGTGCATCGGTCTCCATTGCTGGCTGCGTTGGCCAGGATCAACACACGACGCCGATACTGGAATCATTGGCTGAAGCCGGCATTCAAATGTCGCATGTCCGGCATGTCCGTGAGCCGACCGGGCTTGCCCTGATTGCCGTCGACAGGAATGGTGAAAACCAGATTGTTGTCGCAAGCGGCGCCAATCAGGCTACGCGAAGTTGCCACGTTCCAGATGAGTTGCTCGTTGGCTGTTCGACACTTCTCCTGCAACTGGAAGTGCGAGGCGCAGAGAGTTTCAAACTGGCCCGGCGGGCGCGGGAACACGGCAAACGTGTCATTCTCAACGCAGCGCCTGCCGGTCCGGTGGAACTGGATTGTGTCGACTGGCTTATCGTGAACGAGGGAGAAGCGTACAAGATCGCGGAAGAATCCGGGTTCTCCAACCGGGAACCGGTGAACCTTGCCCGCGACCTGGCTCGGAATCACGGACTCGCGGTCATCGTGACGCTTGGCGGCAAGGGAGCTGTCTCCTGTGTTGACGGCGTTTGTTGGCGAACCGGGGCCTTGCGTGTCGACGTAATCGATACCGTTGGTGCGGGTGATGCGTTTGTCGGTGTGTTTGCGGCGTCGCTTGACACAGGCCGATCGTTTGCCGATGCAATGCGGTTGGCATCATCTGCTGGCGCCCTCGCGTGTACAATGGAAGGGGCCATGCCGGCGATGCCCGAAGCCTGGATCATCGAGCGATCCGTCAATCAGGTTGAGCACACGCGAATATCTTGAGCGTTTCGGCAGGTTCAAACACACGCGGTGTTGCCAGACAGACACCGGGCAATGAAGCCAGATTTGCGGCACTGAACATTCTGGTGCGTTGTCTTGAACAGCGAAATCCGCTTGAAACCGCAATTGATCGCGAACGCGCACATGCACGGCTGTCGAACAACGACAGGGCACTTGTCCGTGCGATCACGGCGGGCACCTGCCGGCATCTGGGACAGATCGACAACCTGATCGACGGATGTCTCAGGTTTCCGTTGGCCAGGCATGACAGGCTCGTTCGGAACATCTTGCGGATGGGAACCGCGCAGATCGTGTTTCTCGGCATTGCCCATCATGCAGCGGTCTCGACCTCTGTCGATCTTGCAAAAACCTGCTGCCGGTCACATGCGTCTCTGGTGAATGCCGTTCTTCGACGCATGACGCGCGAAGGCGCGTGCCGTGCAAGATCTCAGGATGCACAGCTTCTGAATACCCCCGACTGGCTACGGGCGTCGTGGACACATGCCTATGGCGCAGAAAAGAGCTGCGCGATCGCGCGCGAACATGGGCAGAGGGCGGGTATCGACCTTGTGGTGAAACGTGACGCCGAAGACTGGGCGCAACGTCTGGGAGCGAGGCTGCTATCCGACGGAGTACTGCGCCTGCCAGCCGACACCAGTATCGACTCATTGCCGGGATACAGGTCAGGTGACTGGTGGGTGCAGGATGTTGCAGCTTCACTGCCTGTTCGACTGATGGGTGAGATCGCGGGCATGAATGTGCTGGATCTTTGTGCTGCGCCGGGCGGCAAGACCGCACAGCTTGCGATGTCAGGTGCCAGGGTGACAGCTGTCGATATATCCCGGCGCCGCGTTGGTCGGCTGCGCGACAATCTTCAACGGCTCGGGTGCACGGTCGATATCGTCGTGGCGGACATGATGGCGTGGGAGCCGCAGAACCCGGCTGACGCTGTCCTGCTGGACGCACCGTGCAGCGGGACCGGCGTCATTCGGCGTCACCCGGACATTCCCTGGATCAGGCAACCAGATGACGTCGTTCGTCATGCCAGGCGACAGCGCGAACTCATCAGCAGGGCAATCGAGTTCGTCAAACCCGGTGGAATTCTCGTGTATGCGGTCTGTTCACTGCAACCGGAAGAGAGCGAGTTTCTGCGCTGCAATCTGCCGGCCGGATGCCGGCTGGATCCGATTGATGCTGGTCTGCTCGGCGACTTCCATGAACTGGTTGATGCACACGGTTGTCTGCGCACGACACCTGATGCAATCGACGGTGGAATGGATGGATTCTTTGCCATGCGCTTGCAGCGTTACGGTTAAGCTGATACCTCGAGAACGTGCAACAGCCCGTCCGTATTGCGCCGTCAATCCTGTCAGCCGATTTTTCGCGACTCGGCGAGGAAATACGCATGATTGACGATGCGGGCTGCGACTACATCCATGTTGATGTGATGGATGGACACTTCGTATCCAATCTGACGATCGGCGCACCGGTTATCCGTCACCTGAGACGGTGCAGCAACAAGCCGTTCGATGTGCACCTGATGATCAGTCCGGTGCGGGTGCTTCTTGAAGATTTCATTGCCGCAGGCTGCGATATAATCACCGTCCATGCAGAGATCGATGAGGATATCCCGACCATTCTGGAGATTATCAGACAATTCGGTGTCAGGACGGGGCTCGCGATCAAGCCCGCGACACCGGCGCAGGCGGTGGTGCCGTTTCTGGAGCTTACGGATCTTTTGCTGGTGATGAGCGTGGAACCGGGACGCGGGGGGCAGCCGTTCATGGATCATGTCCTCCCGAAGATTGCCGAGCTGCGGAAACTGATCGACGGAAGCGGCAGAAAGATCGACCTGGAAGTGGATGGCGGAATCAACGCGACGACTGCACGCGCCGTTATTGATGCCGGAGCGGACGTTCTGGTTGCCGGCACAGCCGTATTCGAGCGCGGAGCAAACTACTACGAATCCAACATCGAGGCGTTGCGCGGGGATTAGATCATGCAGAAAGATCTGAAGGCCCGGCTCGTCCTGAAGGTCGTCACCGCCCTGCAGCGAAGCCGTCTGTACCCGCTTTTCAGAGAATTGAACATTCCCGACAGGTTGCGCGGAAACCCGATTGATCCGTGGCCTGGAGATGTTGAATCCGGGCGAGCCATATGTGATGGCCAATGGACATTTGCCGGCCAATCGTTCCGGTTTGATCAGCACAAGGGCGAGCCCGACTGGTTCTGCTCATCCGCATGGGCTGGATGGGTCGATGAACTACACAGTTTTTCGTGGTTGCGCGATGTTCGTCAGGTCGGCGGCGATTCCAGAAAATTTGCACGCGACACGATTGTCAGCTGGACACGCGAGTGCAGTCATTCACGCCGCTTCGCGCGGCGTTGTGACATTGTTGGCAGCAGACTGACTGCATGGTTGATGAATGCCGGATTCCTGCTTTCCGGTGCTGATGACGAGTTTCGCGACTTGTTCTTTGGCAGTCTTTGTGAGCAGACGCGTAATCTTGCACAGATGTACGATGCCGGTGTTGATGGTCCGGGCAGGATCTCGGCGTCCCGCGGTCTGATCTATGCCGGACTCTCCATACCGGAGTACGAGCAGCGACTGACCCAGGGTCTCCTGGCGCTGAAACTGCAACTTGAGGCGCAAACACTCTCTGACGGCGGTCAGGTGCAGCGCAATCCGACAATTCTGCTCAATCTGCTGCGCGATCTCGTCGACATTCGCCTGGCCTTGATCCAGTTCGAACAGGAGGTGCCCGAGTGGCTCCAGTTCACGATTGACAGGGCGGCGGTGATGCTCCGCTTTTTCAGGCACCAGGACGGAACACTGGCCCTGTTCAACGGTTCGGGCGAGGGCAATGCAGATCTCATCGAAGCCGTGCTGACGATCGGACAGTCTGGCGGAAAATCCATTCGCAGAGCCCTGTTCTCGGGATACGAAAGACTGGAAGTCGGAAACACGCTGGTACTCGTTGATGTCGGTGTCCCACCGGAATCCGAGTGGTGTGCGACCGCACATGCAGCACCGCTGGCCTTTGAATTCAGCGCCGGACGGGAGCGCATTGTCGTTTCAATGGGCCCATGGAACGGACCTGAAGAGGCTTGGCGTCACGCTGCACGCGGGACGGCAGCACATTCCACCGTTTCGGTGGATGACAAGAACGTGATTGAGTTCCGCGCCAACGGAACTCTTGGTCGATCGCCGCGCAGGGTTGTGGTCGATCGTCGCGAAAACGAAGGCGAAATCACGCTCGACATGTCACACGACGGCTACAGAACCCTGGGACGCATCATTCACAAACGCCATCTCCATCTTTCGTCGAACGGCGATACGCTATACGGCGAGGACGTGCTGGAGGGGCCGGGGGGTGAGAAGTTTTCCCTGCGTTTTCATCTTCATCCGGATGTACAACCGGCCGTCATGGTCGATACCGACGTCGTCATGTTGCGACTCAAATCCGGTGCGGGTTGGCAACTCAAGGTTGCCGGGGGTGTCGTCGAGGTTTGCGAAAGCGTGTACCTGGGCGACGGAACAATGCGCCGCACGAAACAGATTTCTGTTTCCGGTGGTTTGAACGGTGAACGGACGGTCGTGAACTGGGTCTTCACGCGTTTGGCGGCCGGCGGACGTTCGCGCAATCGGAATGCGCGACGTTCAAACATCAGCCTCGTTTCAACGGATCGGTTGACGGAAGAACAGGTGTCGCAACGTGCGCACGCTGATCGTGTTTGAATCCGTGATGCATGTCGGTGCACGGGGAGGGGAAACGGTTCCGGTGAACCGCACGGTCTTCAAAACCGATGAGGGGCCTTGCATGGTCCTGGTGGGTTCGACTCCCGCTCCCTTCCGCCAGTCCGGGCACCCGGTGCCTTGAGTGTTTTTTTGTCAGACGTCGTTCTCGTTGGCGGCGGACACGCGCATGTCGAGGTTTTGCGTTCAGCGGCCATGCGGCCGTTCAAGTCGTTTCGCCTGACACTGGTCAGTCGCGACGTTTGTGTACCCTATTCGGGCATGTTGCCCGGTTATCTTGCCGGCATCTACGAACGCACCGAGGCTCATGTCGATCTGCGCCCACTGTGCGCCCGCGCGGGTGCGAGATTTGTACATGCTTCCGCCACGGGCCTGGATCTTGACTCGCAAGTGGTCGTTCTCGGCACTCGGCCATTGCTGCGATACGATCTGTTGCTGCTGGATATTGGATCAACCCCTGCACTTGACTCGATTGACGGCGCACGCGCGCACGGTATGCCGGTCAAACCGGTTGAGCAGTTTGTCGCACGTTGGGCAGAGTTCGAAAACAACGCCGCAAGTATCGGGCGTCGCGTCCATGTTGTCATGATTGGCGGTGGTGCAGGTGGTATCGAGGTTGCCCTGGGTTTGCGCACGCGCCTTGCCCGCGCAATGGGAGATTCCGCTGGTACGCAGGTTGAGTTTACGCTCATAGACGAAAACACGGACATTGTTCCGATGTTCCGTTCATCGGTGCGTACACGACTTGGCCGTGCACTCGATAATGCCGGGGTTACCGTCGTAACAGGCTCCCGCGTCGTTGCTGTCAAGACGGACCGGGTTGTACTGAACGACGGCCGTGTTCTTCCCTGTGATGCTGCCGTACTTGCAACCGGACCGGCACCAGCACCCTGGTTGCGCGAAACAGGGCTGAAACTTGATGCCAGGGGCTTTGTGGAAGTCGACGACTGTCTTCGGTCGGTTTCACACCCCCAGGTGCTGGCGTCGGGCGATACTGTTGCGTTTACAGACTTTTCTGTCGTACGAAACGGCGTGCATGCAGTCCGCCAGGGACCTGTGCTTGCGAAGAATCTTCGCCGCATTGGCGAACGGCAAGACCTGCTCCCGTATCGACCGCAAAAACATACAATGGCACTGATTTCAACAGGCCGCCGTCATGCGATCGGTGCGCGTGGCCGGCTGACATTCAGCGGTCGTTGGGTCTGGCATCTCAAGGATTACATCGATCGCCAATGGCTAGCGAAGTACACGCGGTTTCCGACCATGGATACCGGTGGAATGGAAAAGATGCGGTGTGGCGGATGTGGTGCGAAAGTTCCCGCGCGGGTCCTGCAGCGGGCGCTTGCCCGATTGGAGATCCATCGGCGTTCGGAAGTCGTTCTTGGTCTCGGCGACGATGCGGCGGTTACGCGAATGGACGCGGGCATGCTGAGTGTGCAGACCATTGATCATTTCCCCTCCTTTGTCGATGACCCCTGGATATTCGGACGTATTGCGGCGGTTCATGCGCTGTCGGATGTATTTGCGATGGGTGCGCGTCCTGTTACCGCTCTGGTTCTGGCGGGTCTGCTGGATGGTTCCCATCAGATGATGGAGGAAGACCTGGTTCAGATGCTCTCAGGCGTGTTGTCTGTTCTCGATGCCGAGAATTGCAGCCTTGTTGGTGGGCATACCGGAGAATCGGAACGCATTTCGCTGGGACTTGTCGTGAACGGAACGGTCCGCGAAGAGGATCTCGTACGTGCATCAGGTCTACGACCCGGTGACCTGCTCATTCTGACCAAACCACTGGGGACCGGCGCCTTGTTTGCTGCCGACATGCGCGGTGAGGCCGAGGGCGAGTGGATCGAGGCAGCACTCGAATCGATGCAACGCTCGAACGGGCCTGCAGCGGATGTGCTCTTGAGGCATGGCGTTTCGGCAATGACGGACGTGACAGGGTTCGGTTTTGCCGGACATCTCCGTGGAATGGTTGATCAATCGCGGGTTCGCGTCGAGGTGCAGGGTGGATCACTTCCTGCATACCCCGGTGCACGGGAGCTGCTTGAACGCGGCATCGCCAGTACGCTTCATTCTGGCAACCTTTCATATCTTTCAGACATGATGAATGTCCGGGAGATCGATCCGTTGCTCTTTGATCCGCAGACGGCAGGAGGACTGCTTGCCGGCGTACCCGAAGAGAACGCGGGTACGGTTGTTGAAGCGTTGAAAGCGTGCGGCAACGCCTTCACTGCCGTTGTCGGCAGGGTACGCGAGTCAGGTCAACCGAAGATTGAAATTCGTCACTGATAGGTCTCGGGTACCAGAAAGAGCTCGCCAAGCTCTTTCAAATCCGGGTTTGCGGACGCCAGACACGCATGCCGCAGATCCTGGATCAGTGCGGCTGCCGCCGTTTCTTGCCAGAACCAATCCGTGACCTCCTGACCTGTGACATATCCGGGTCTGCCGGTTGCTGCTTCAAAATAGAACGCATTGATATCCGCTGTCGCCCGTCGGAGCATGTCGCTGAACTCGGTCATCGAGTCCTGGTCTCTCTCTGCGAAGCTCGTGATACCCGTGTGGAGCAAGCACGCTGCATCTTCGATACCCAGACCCGCAACACCGACAGCCGTTCTGCCGTGGCGTGACTTTCGCACCTCGTACCATGGTGCGAGTGCGCGAATTTCACCAAGAACCGCTTCGAGTTGGTCGTCTCCTGCTTCAGGCGCAGGAAACCGCACAGGACAAACCCATGCGTCGTCGCAGGCGGTTTCGACTTCATCGGGAAAATCGACGAGTACGGGACCCTCGGGAAATGTGAGCAGTTCCAGTGCGGCTCGTATGACTTGCAACTGCCCGGTTCGATCGCCGGGATGACCGAATGGCCTGCCAAGCGGATAGGGAACCCAGAGCGCCCGCGGCGGTTGCATTGCAACAGCCTGAGTTCGGATCAATGCGATCAGTGTTGTCGCCAGGCCTTCTTCCTCGAAATACTTTGCCAATCCGCTCACGGCGCATGTGCAAAGAGGTCAAACTGGCGCCAACAGAACTGTATTGACGCCATCCTGTTTGAGTATAGCCGAGAGACTGCGCGCGGCCGGTTCCATTTCGACAGGACTGGTGGCACCCATGAACGAGTAATGCCAGTCGGCAAGGGATCCGATCTCGCCATTCTTCACGAGTTCACGCAACAGCGGCAACGGAAACGTCGTGTTGATGTCCTGCATGAACCCGGTCCGGTCATGCGAGACCGAGAGATGATCGGCGATGACATCGTCTGCACGGTCCAACGGAATGACCCGGTAGTCCGCTGAATCAACGGTGAAAGGTTCATCATCCGCCAGTTTGAGGCCTGCGGTTGATACCAGCGCCAATCGTTGATCTTCAGGCGGCGCAGGTATCGTCCATGGATTGCCCTCGACATTCGGTACGGCATGATCCTCGAGAAACCCGCGAAGGGACGGATCAAGGTCTTTCATTCGGGCCAAGCGATTTCTCCCATTTTCAATCTGATGCGTGCCAGGGAAACGATCCTTGTGTTTTCAGCACGTCTTTCGACGCGGCACGAAAATGCCATCAAGAGGACTGCCACATCCTTCGGCCGCGCATTTCACGATAGAGGTAGTCTCGCGAGAAATCGATTCCCGATCTGTTCGATGAACAAGGGGATGCAGGCAGGATTGCGTTGATCGAGAACTCTGGGTTGCTGCAACGCGGTGAGGAATGTGAAGGAACGCGGTTTCATTGCACGGAACGGCCGCCGATGCGGATCCACTCATCGAAGTGGTGTCCGTCATTAGTCCTCGTCGTGCTTTCCACCCTCTGATCTATGTCGTTTACTGTGTTCATGTGTCATTGATCTGTGATCGGCATAATGGCCTTTGGCCGTGGAATCGGTGCTGTAGCGGTGGACGTTGGTTCCCGACAATCAACGTGAGACTCAGCGTCAATCAAGATGAGACGGTGGGGTAGCGTGCAGGGGTGCGTCGAGGAACTCATCGGTTGCACGAGTAAGGAGGAAATCAACCCGCGAGGGCAACACGGCGTCATGCCAATCTGGTTCTGGCGAAAGTTGTGCAGTATCGCGAACGCACGACGATTACCGCCGATCGTAATGTACTGCGTGAACCATGCCGGGGCTTTATTCTGATCAGATCACGCCGTATCGTGCGTCAGCATCCAATTCTTGATCTTTTCCGGATGCACCGCCAGTCAGGTATTCCAATGTACTTTGATCGACAACTCTGGGCGTTCACTGTGGGCGTCCGCAGACGTATGGCAGTTTCAGTCATTGTCGGTTTGGCCGCCGCATCAGTTGGCATAGCCCGGCTGGCATTGCTTGGCTGGCTTATTGCGATGGTCTTCGAAGGTGCGACATTCGATGAACTTGTCGGCCCGATCGTGCTGGTTGCCGGTGTCATGTTTCTCCGTGGCGGACTTGAGTACATCCGCGTCATGGTCGCGCACGAAACAGCGGCGCAGGTGCAGATCGCCATTCGCAAGAAAATTTATGACAAGGCGGTTGTTCTGGGACCCGCGTGGTTCGGTCAGCAGCGAACGGGAGACATTGTCATTTCCGTCGTCGACGCTGTTGAACAACTGGAAACCTACTTCGGTGAATTCTTGCCAACGCTGCTGATCGCAATCCTCACGCCGATCGGCATTCTCAGTTTTGTCGCGTTTCTCGACCTGCCCGTTGCATTGGTGCTGGTCGGCGCGGCGTTCCTGGCGCTTGCACTTCCGGTGGCATTTCATCACCTGGATCGAAAGGCGAGCATTCGTCGCGAACGCGCCTACAGCGAATTTGGCGCGGAGTTCCTCGACTCCGTGCAAGGACTCGCAACACTGAAGTCCTTCGGCCAGAGCACGGCGCGGGCGAAGGTATTGGCAAAAAAGGCACTGGATCTTGCGCGTGGAACCCTGTGGGTCAATGCCACCAATGCCATTGGCCGGGGTGTGACGGATACCGCGATTGCGGTCGGAGCGGCTGCCGCACTCGCGTTTGGCGTCTGGCGTGTCGAAGCCGGTTTGATGGAGCTCTCGACGCTCCTGATTCTTCTGATGATGGGCGTCGAACTGTTCCGCCCATTGCGCGACATGCGTGCCCAATTGCATACCGGCATGCTCGGTCAATCGGCAGCCGAGGCTATCTTTCATGTTCTCCATGCGGAACCCCTTGTGACCGAGGTGTCTCAACCGGACATCAACAGCTCACATCGAAAGGGCGATCAACCCGTGATCGAGTTCGACAGGGTTTCCTTCGCCTATCCTGGCGAATCTGTACGGGTGCACGAGGACCTCAGTTTTTCGCTCAATCGTGGTGAGCGAATCGGAATCGTCGGAGCATCAGGGGCCGGCAAGTCGTCAATCGTACGGCTGATCCTGCGATACTTCGATCCCGTCGGTGGCGCGGTTCGCCTCGAGGGTCAAGACCTGCGTGAAATGTCGTTTGACTCCCTTCGTGAAAACATCGCGGTCGTCAATCAGGACACCTACCTGTTCAACGGCTCGGTTGAGGAAAATCTCCGATTTGGCAAGCCGGATGCAACGCAGGACGAACTTGTCGAAGCCTGTCGACTTGCGAATGCGCACGAATTCATCAACGCCTTGCCGTCCGCATACAAGACACTGATTGGTGAGCGCGGTGTCAGACTGTCAGGTGGTCAACGTCAGCGCATTGCAATTGCACGCGCACTCCTGCGCGATACACCCGTTCTCGTTCTCGACGAAGCACTCTCCGCCGTGGACGCGGAGAACGAGGCGACGATTCAGCAAGCGCTCAGTCATCTGATGGAAGGTCGCACCACGCTTGTGTTTGCGCACCGACTATCCAGCGTGATCAACACTGATCGCATACTGGTTCTCGACGAAGGCCGAATAGCCGAGGAAGGTACGCATCAGGAACTCATTTCCCGGAACGGTCCATACTGGCAGCTCATGCACGAACAGTCCGCAGAAGCACGTCAGACCGATGACATCCAGCAAGTCGACGCCACGGCAGACTCCCGCGAAAAGGATCTCCATGACCGGGCGGTAGCCGAGGCTGAACCCACCGAAGGAATTGTTCGTGCAGAGGGGTTGGGTTGGGCCGGTGCCTCGAAAATCCTGTTTTCGTTCATCGGCGAGGAATCCTGGAAATTTGTGTCGACACTCATTTTCGGAATTCTGCGTGTCATTGCATTCATCGGAGTCGGTGCCGTTTCAGCACTTGTCGTTGCCCGGTTCAATACGGGTGGAGAATACAACTCCCTGTTGATCTTGCTCATTTGCATTGCACCATTGGCCGGTCTGCTGCACTGGCTGGAGTCATGGTTTGCCCATGACATGGCCTTCAGGTTGCTTGCCGAAATGCGCGTTCGCCTTTTTGCGAAACTCGACAGACTGGCGCCGGCCTATCTCTTGCGGCGGCGTTCGGGTGACCTGTCGGCGATGGCAACTCAGGACATCGAGACGGTGGAGTACTTCTATGCGCATACCGTCGCGCCAGCTTTTGTCGCAGTGCTCGTCCCCGCCGTCGTTACCGGTGTGCTCCTGTGGTACGGGTGGCTCATGGCGATCGCCCTGCTGCCGTTTCTCGCAATCGTTGCCATGTCGCCTGTTATCCTGCGATCACGACTTGATCGACTCGGGTCGCGTGCCAGGGAAGCCCTCGGTGAGCTCAATGCGTTCACGGCAGATTCCATTCAGGGTCTTGGTGAATTGCTGGCATTCCAGCAGGTGGGAATCCGGCGCGACGCATTCGTGACAATAGCGCGTTCAGTCTATCGTACCCGATTACCGTTCTATCGCGATCTGACGGTGCAGATGGCCGTTCTTGAAATCGCAACGGGTCTGGGCGGCCTTGCCATCATCGTGAGTGGCGCGCTCGCAGTCGTTTACGGTGATCTTGACAGAAATCTTCTGCCCCTGTTCACCCTGCTGGCGATGGCATCATTCCTTCCGGTCAGCGAAATCGCCCATGTCGGTCGACAACTTGCCGATACGCTCGGTGCTGCACGGCGGCTTTATGCAGTTGATTCCGAACCTGTGCCGATTGTTGATGGTCGGGGTGCCGGCGTGCAGCACCTTGATGCTGGAGCGAGCCTGCGTTTCGAGAACGTGAGTTTCACATACCGTGGTCGGGCGCAGCCGGCACTGCACAAGGTATCCCTGGATGTCCGCGCCGGTTCAACGGTCGCGCTTGTCGGACCGAGTGGTGCGGGAAAATCAACGCTGGCGCATATGATGATGCGTTTCTGGGATCCCGACAGCGGGCGCATCTTGCTTGACGATACCGATCTGCGGGATTTCAAACTCGACGACCTTCGCCATCGTACCGCGCTTGTGGCCCAGGATACGTTCCTCTTCAACGACACGCTGGAAGCGAACATCAGGATTGCGAGACCGGATGCAACCGATGAGGAACTCAGGAGTGCGGTCACACATGCGGCACTTGATGCAGTTATCGCGAGTTTGCCCTCGGGTATGGAAACAAGGGTCGGAGAACGCGGTGCGAGGCTTTCGGGTGGTCAACGACAGCGTGTGGCAATCGCACGTGCTTTTCTCAAGGATTCGCCAATCCTGATTTTGGATGAAGCGACCAGTCACCTTGATGCCGTGAGCGAAATGGGTGTCCGACGCGCTCTCGACAAGCTCATGTCCCGGAGGACAACGATCGTGATCGCTCATCGTCTTTCGACGGTGCGAACAGCTGATCTCATCGTTGCCATGGAGGAAGGCCGCGTGATTGAACAGGGCACCCACGAAGAATTGCTGGCGCGCAACGGACTCTACGCTCGCCTGGTCAGGCATCAGCTGACCGCGGCGGCGTAGTCAGGAGACATCACAAGCCAGATCCTCACCGGCACACCCGAAAAACACGCATCCCGTTTCCGGTTGACAGTTGACCGGGAGCCTCGATTGCATCTGTCCGACGAAACCCGGATCAATCCTCGACGAGCCGTTTGATCTCCCCATGAGGCAGGGGATCATTTCAACCACGATGTCCGCATCTTTCCGCAAGTCGTCGATCAACATGCACATGGTGACCATGAATACCGTGGAGAATTCGGATGTTGCTTTCGTCGGATCGCGAAAAGCAAAACGAGGCATCTGTCGGATGGCTATTCAATAAGTTGACCTCTGGATGTTTTCTCGACCGCTCCCGGTTATCTCGTCCGGAACGGAGAGCATGCTGCAGATTTCATTGCGACGATTGGCGGGTGCAAGGTACACTGACTTGCTCGCCGCTTCACAAGACGGTGAGGGATTCTTCAAGCGCGTTTCTGACTGGCTGACACTCGTGTCGGTTGAACGCAAACACCAGAAGCAAGGGTGACTGATTGATGACGAGGCGTATCGGACGACAAGAAAGCTGGATGAATCGAAGGGAATTCTCGACTCGTGCAGCGGCGCTCGGAACTGCGGCGGCCATGCCGTCAGTTCTGAACCGAAATGCCGCAGCGGCGGAACCGAACAAGGGCGGACATCTTCGCGTTGCCACGGTGCAGGGTTCCTCAACTGACGGTCTGGACCCGACGACGCTGTCCAGCGGTTTCGTCAACATGTTGTGGTACACGATCTACACCCAGCTCACCGAAGTGAATGCAAACGGCGAGCTCGAACCTCTCCTTGCCGAGAGTTACGAACCCGTGGGTGGTCCGGACAAGTGGCTCTTTACGCTGCGCAAGGGAATAGAATTCCACAACGGCAAGACCATCGACTCCAATGACGTCATTCAGTCCTTGCGCAGATCCCAGGGCGAGGACTCGGCATCGGCAATGCGTTCCGTCATGGAAACAGTCACGGACATGACAGCTGACGGACCCGACAAGGTGATCTTCACACTGAAGGAGGGGAACTCGGATTTTCCGTTCATCCTGAGCGCAAGTTCTCTCTCGATCATGCCGGCAGACGGCGATGAGGTTGACCTTTCCGGTGTCGGGGCAGGGCCCTACATTCTCGAGTCGTTCGAGCCTGGTCTTCGGGCAGTCATGCGCCGCAACCCGAACTATTACATTCCCGGGAAGGCGCACGTCGAAAGCGCCGAAATTCTCTCGATACCCGATTCTACAGCGCGGACAAACGGGCTCCTGACCGACAGCATTGATGTCGCCGGAGATATTGACGCCAAGGTCGCCAGTCTGATGGCGGATATGTCGGGAGTGGTGACAATCGATACGCCCGGAACCCAGCACTACACGTTCCCGATGCGCGGCGACCTGGCACCGTTCACGGACCCGAATGTGCGTATGGCCCTCAAGCTGTCAATCGACCGTGAACAGGTTCTCGAAAAGATCGTTTTGGGACATGGCTCGCTTGGTAACGATCATCCGATCAGTCCAGCCAACCGGTATTACAACGACGAACTTCCGCAACGGGCTTACGACCCTGAAAAGGCAAAATGGCATCTTGCACAGGCGGGTATGGATTCACTGGACGTTGAGCTGATTGCGTCTGACGGTCTCTATCCGGGAGCCGTTGATACGGCCGTACTGTTTTCGGAACATGCGAAGGCCGCCGGTATCAATATCACACCCGTGCGTGCGCCGGCCGACGGCTACTGGTCCGATGTGTGGCTGGTTGCGCCCTGGTCTGCGAGCTACTGGAGCGGGCGCCCCACTGAGGACTGGATGTTCACGCAGGGCTATTCGGAATCGTCGAACTGGAACGAATCATACTGGAGGAACGAAAAGTTCAACCAGTTGCTGGTAGAGGCCAGAGGCGAACTCGACGAAAACAAGCGGCGTGACATGTATTTTGAAATGCAGGCCATCTGTCGCGACGACTGCCCGTCGGTCATCCATCTGTTCTCGAACCACATCACTGCGTATCGCGAAAATGTACGTCATCCCGAGCAAATCGCGGGCAACTGGGAGTTTGACGGTTACAAGTTGATCGAACGCTGGTGGTTGGCCTGAACATTTCGATTCGCCTACCGGAGATCGGCTCCATGTCCTCTCCGGTAGGCGGCTTCAACTCTCAGGAACCGGCGTGGTTTGCCGTCTCTCCAGATGGCGCAGGTGATCGACGAAAGACTGGGCGAAGCTGCGGCTCACCGCTACATGAACCTCCTGGTCGCTGAGCCACCAGAGTACAAGGTCGTAGTCGCTCATCCTGCTGCGAATCGTGCCGCAATCCGGTGACGGCAGGTCTGCTGCCAGATAGGGTGCCAGAAAGGCAAGTGCTCGCGGCCCGGAAACGCGCAAGACGACTTCGCCGTGGCTTATGTCGATACCGTTATCTGCACCCCTTCCCGTGTCGCCAATGCGCCAGACTCGATCCGGCCAATGCCGAATGACCGGATGTCCTTCGTTCTGCGTGATGCAGCCTTGGGGTGGTTGACCGGTGCTGTCGAACTCGAGCGTGATAGTGAGCGAGACCTCCGACACGACCAAACCGGAACCGGGACGCCCGTCCGCATCTGTTGCAGGTTTGCGCGCAATCTGTTCAGACACGAAGACGTTCGCCCTTGGGATCAAGAAATCGCGGTCCGGACACCTCGACCTCGACGGTTTTGTCGGCAACCGGCGAGACAGCCAGCATAATGGCACCGTGATGCGCAGCACCGTTCTTGAGGAACGCGAGGGCGACGGGATGAACAAGCGTTGGACTGAATATGGTCGCGGTCAGATAACCCAGACTGGTTCCGGAACCGTCCTCCGTGATCGTGCTGACGAGATGTGCGCCTGCAGGAATCTGTGACTTTCCATCGACGGGCCGGACACCGACCAGAGAGGGTCGGTCACGGGCCTGCAAGGCTGGACGCTGGAGCAGTGCCCGACCTATGAAGTCCTTTTTTCTGGAAACCAGCCCTGCCAGTCCAAGATCGGCAGGCGTGCGTCGACCATCGATCTCGGTGCCCACCGCGATGTGCCCCTTCTCGATGCGCAGGACGTCGAGTGCTGCAAGACCATAAGGCGTGATTTTCCACCTGGCACCGCAAGTCATCACGCGGTCAATGAGAGTATCGGCCAGCCCTGCCGGAACATTGATTTCACACGCCATTTCACCGGAGTAACTGACCGTGAAAAGGCGTGCTGGCAGATCACCGCCGAGCTTGCCCTCGCGTACGGCGGCGAAGGGAAAGCTGGTCCGATCAACCGGAAAATCCGGTTCAAGCAATGCCAGAAACTCTCTGGCCCGGGGACCTGCGACAGCCAGCGATGCCCATTGTTCGCTTGTCTTTATCAGCGTCACATCGAGATCGGGCCAATTCACTTGTGCAAGTTTCTGAAGATGCAGCCACACGGCGTCAGAGTTGGCGGTGGTTGTGGTCACGAGGAAACGATCGTCCGTGAGCTGCGCGACCACACCATCATCAAGGACCATTCCGTCTTCCCGCAACATAAGCGCGTAACGCAGTCGACCCGGTTGGAGCTTGTCGAGGTCGTTGCAGAAGACGCGGGAAAGGAAACAGAGAGAATCGCGTCCGCGGACCTCGATCTTGCCCAGCGTTGACATGTCGACAAAGCCCAGGCCATGACGCACCGCACGAACTTCGCGTTCCGTGGCTGCAGCCATACTCTCTCCGGGATTCGGGAAACACCGGGAATAGTGCCACGCACCAGATGTCTCGAACACACAACCCATCGTTTCGAAGACGCGGTGAAATGGCGTACGACGCACTGGTGTCAGGTTCGCGTCCGTTTCCGCACCGACCAGAGCACCGATTGGAACCGGCGACATCATGGGCCTGAACCGCGTGTGGCCGATATCGTCCGGTTTCTGATTCGTGCAGGAGGCCAGTTCCAGAATGGCATTGCTCCAACTGGTCTTGCCCTGATCTGTGCCCATGCCCAGTGTCGTGTAGCGTTTGACGAGTTCTATGTCTCGATAACCCTCACGGACAGCCTGAGCGATGTCATGGCGTGTGACATCATTCTGAAAATCAACGAAGGCATTTGTTCTGCCAGCAAACTGTGCTGCCTTGCGGACTGCCGTCCTGGTCTTGATTTTGCGAAAAACCCTGGTGGCACCGGATTGGTCCACGAACTCGCTGACCGCTGTTTCTCCATCGACTACTGCGTCATCGATGTTGAACAATCCACGGGCGCCACCTGCAAGTCGGATGAAGGGGGACTGTGAAACCGGGACCAGGGATTCAAGTGTGTTGTCAAACGCAAGTTGACCACCGACATGGGCAAAGAGATGCGATGCTGCAGACCACCCTGCAGAAACACACAGGAGATCGCATGGGAACTGGTGTCGCGAGCCTCCGTCACGCTCGATCGTGAGACCCTTGATCCGATGGCGCCCACGGGTCGAGACGATCCTGTCATCACTGTTCACGGTCGCCACAACCTCAATTCCAGCCGCGTTCAGACATGCAATGGTATCGTTTCGCTCGGAAGCCGAGGCCACTGCAACAATTGCACGGTTTCCGGGTCTTACCGCCCACCGGCGAATGTAGCTGCGAACGGCGCCGGCGAGCATGATTCCCGGCCGGTCGTTGTCGGGAAAGACCAATGGTCGTTCAAAGGCTCCTGTAGCGACAATGATCCGGCGTGCCCGGATCTTCCAGAAAGTTGCGTGGGTCGGACCATCATCGTGAAGGGTGACGGCATTGACCCGACCGTGATCGTAGGCGCCGCATGCCAGCGTCTGCGAAAGGATACGAACATGCGAGGAGTTCCGGAGAGTCGCTTCGTTCTGATGGGTGAGTGCACGTTGGCCTGCACTGTCTGGAAGTTGACCGTTGGTCAACGATCCGCCCAATTGCCGGTCCTGTTCAAGGAGAATGGTGGAGATGCCAGAACGTGATGCTGAAAGCGCTGCTGCGAGACCCGTCGCGCCGGCACCGATAATGGCAATGTCGCAGTGAAGATGTTGTTTGTCGTAGAGCGCTTCGCTTCTCGACATATCGGTTGTGCCCTGTCCAGCCATACGGCGCAGAAAAGGTTCGTACAGATGATGCCAACCGGAACGCGGCCACATGAATGTCTTGTAGTAGAAACCGGCACCAAGGAACTTTGTGACGGGCTGCAACAATCCGGCAATATCGAATGTGAGGTCGGGCCAGTGATTCTGTGAACGGACCTTGAGGTCGTCCTTTAACGCGACCTCGGTTGCCTTGAGGTTGGGTGTCGAACCATACGCGTCTTCTACGGTCAACAGGGCGCACGGCTCTTCGGGACCGGAGGTCAGGATGCCACGCGGTCGATGGTAGCGAAGTGAACGCGCGACAAGGTGAACGCCGTTTGCCAGCAGTGCCGAGGCCAGCGTGTCGCCAGCGTATCCCTGATACGGCTTGTCGTTGAAGCTGAAAACAATCGGTCGTGCGCGATCAATCACACCACCGCTGGAGAGGCGAAATGGCTGCGTCATGGCACGGGAAGGAATTCATGGGTTTTCGAGTCGCGCCGGAGACATATCCATTGTTCGCAACCTGAACGGTGATACCAGAGTTCCTGCACGCAATCGTTTGCTGTTCCGTCGTAATGCACAACATGACTCCACTGCGACATCTCTGTCAGGCCGTCCAACGGTGGAAAGCTGCGTTGCGGACCGCCATAGACGAATTCACTTTCGTCGCGTGAACCACAATGCGGGCAGGGGATCAGCAACATTCAATGCATCCAGGGCCAGGGGCCGATACCGGCATCGTCGATCAACGCACCTGTTTCGAATCGGTCAAGAGCAAACGGCACCAGAAGTTCCGGCAATTTTTCGTCGACCAACAGGTCGGCGAGCAGAAAACCGACGGCCGGTGTTGCCTTGAACCCTGCATAACCCCACCCGCTGTTGATCACGAGTCCGTCGACGGGCGTTCTGCCCACAATCGCGTTGCCATCAGGGGTCATGTCGGCTGTGCCAGACCAGTGCCGCATGAGTCGCAGACGACTCAGAAAGGGAAACATCTGGACGGCACGCGCGAGAGATTCCTCTATGCGTGCAAAACTGCCTCTTCTTGCGGTCGAGCAGTAACCGTCTGTTGCACCGCCAACGACAAATTCACCCTTCGCACTCTGGCTGACATAGGTCAGACCGGCATTGTAATTCACAACACAATCCAGTGCCGGCTTGACTGGTTCGGTCACGAAAGCCTGGACATTGATTGGCATCACCGGGAGGGGGAACCCCGCCATGCCAGCCACTTCTGCCGAGTTTCCTGCGACTGAAATGAGCGCTTTCTCGCACGCGATTCGACCCCGGCCGTATTGAGCCCGGTGAGTCGACCATGTTCGGTCTCAAAACCCGTAACGGGCGCGTTCTGAAAGATATGAACACCCATCGCAGCGGCCTTGCGAGCGTATCCCCAGGCAACAGCGTCATGTCTGACAATCCCGCCCGAACGCTGGAACAGGGCGCCGACAATCGGAAACCTGTGGCGTTCGCTCAGGTCGAGCTGTGGAACCCTTTGCGCGAGCGTCTCCCTGTTCAGGATCTCTGCGTCGCTCCCGCCGAGACGCATGGCGTTGGCGCGAACAGTGAACTGTTCAAGTTCGTCATCTGAGTGGGCGAGGTCGATATAGCCGCGTGGCGACACCATCAGGTTGAAATTGAGTTCCTGGCCAAGTTTGCGCCACATCTGCAGGGCGAGGTTCTTCAGCGCGAAGCTGGCTTCCAGAAGGTAGTCGGAGCGGATGATCGCCGTGTTGCGCGCCGTGTTTCCGCTACCGATCCAGTTTGCCTCGAATACCGCGATGCGCAGTGAACTGTGACGACGTGCAAGGTAGTAGGCTGTCGCCAACCCGTGTCCACCACCGCCGACAATGACGATGTCGTATGCTGGACGGGGCTCCTGATCTGGCAGGATTTCCGGCCATGTCCTGTGGCCATCCAGGCCATGGCGAAGAAGTGCAAGTGCAGAGAACTTTTTTGTCGCGTGAAAACCCACTGCAAGTCCGGTTTGTGCGCAGGATTGATCTCGATATATTTCAGTTGCCGTCAAACGAGGTCAACTGTGCAAACGGGTAGTCCGCATGAATGAAGACGACATCTTTCGCGGGGCACGCAACCTGCTTGTTTCCTGTGCCGGCGCCACCGCAGGTGATCATGTTCTGATTGTGGCGGATTGCGAATCCCGTTCCCTGTTCGAACCCGAGCTTGCGGCGGACATTGCAAGTGCTGCCCGGAAACTTGGCATGCTGCCGGAAATACTCGTGGTGGAACCGGGTTCGTCTGCAGAGGATTTTCCGCACGCTGTATCGGAGGCCATGAAAGAGTCCGAGATTACTGTGTTCCTGTCACGTCTCGGCGACCAGGTCCGTTTTGTTGAAACGCCGGCGACAGGAACAAGCGTGATGACGTATACGTTGACCAGACGCCATCTCTCATCCGCTTTTGCCAGAACCGATTTCAATCTGACAGAGCGTATTCTTGCGCGTCTTGTCGCATGTATGACCAATGCCCGTTGTTATCGCATACGCGACAGGGCGGGTACCGATCTTTCCGGTGAAATCGTGCGCAATGACCAGCAACCGGCCCTGATCCCTTTCACCCTGAAACTCTTCCCGACCATGATCTTTCCCCCGGTCAGCGTGCAGGCTCTCCATGGCCGGATTGTTGTCGATCATTTTGTCTTGTCATCGTCGACGAGAGTCTACGAGGACAGTACTCTCGTGCTGGACTCGCCGGTTACCGCCACGGTCGACGATGGTGTCATGACAGATTTTGTCGGCGAGTCATCGGTCGTGGATGCACTGGTCGATCAGTGCCGCCGCGCCGCGGCGCTGACTGGCGGCGATCCCTTCAGGCTGAATTCCTGGCATGTTGGTGTCAATCCACACACCTTCTTCGAGGGTAGCCCGTATTCCGATCCGGAACGGTGGGGAACGGTGAGTTACGGCTCGCCAAGATATCTGCACTTTCATGCCGCGGGACGTGATCCGGGCGATCTGGCCATCCAGCTTTTCGACGCCACGGTCATCATCGACGACGAGCCATTCTGGCAGGACGGGCGTTTTGTCTTTCTTGATCGACCTGATGTGCGGGCGTTGCTGGAAGACGCAGGTGAAGGTGAACTGACGTCTGCCACATCAGCCGATATCGGCATCGCACCGCCCTCTGAAAATCCGATGTTTGCAGCGGTAATGTGATACACAAAAATCCTGTCGAACAAGGTCACTGGCACGAACAAACGGGGGCGTGCGCACCGTATCTGCGGGTTCGACTTCAAACCGACCGTTGTCTGATCTTAAAAAAATCCTTTCCAGAGTGAATGGTAAGGCAAGTCGGACAGGTATTGGCAGACGTGACGGTGACTGGCAAACGCATGATGAATCGGTGTCGACAATCGAGCGTCAGCCGGATCGATCCTTGTGTTGACCCGCAGGGGTAAACACACATGACGTCGATCGCACAAACGCGTTTTCAGTCCTGTTGTGCGTGCGTCGGGGGAACCACATAATGCCGCGATTCGACGGGAGTTACTGGTGTGCGGCAGGTCGTGCGTGTGGTCGTGATCGGTGGCGGTATCGTCGGCTGCTCGGTTCTTTATCACCTTGCGAAATCCGGTTGGCGTGATGTTGTTCTCCTCGAGCGGCAGGAACTGACATCCGGGTCGAGCTGGCACGCCGCGGGCGGGCTGTTCACGGTTACGCGTCCGATCCTTGCAGCCCGGATGCACCACTATACCTTCCAGAGTTATCGCGAACTCGAAAACGAATTCGACATTCACTGCGGATTTCACGTCACCGGTGGTCTCAATATCTGCCGGACACCCGAAGAGATGGAATCCAATGCCATCATGCAGGCATCCTGCAGACCGCTTGGTATCGAAAGCCACTTCATCACGCGAAGTGAAATTGCTGAAAGAGCGCCGATCCTGGATACCAGCCGGATTTTGGGAGCCTTGTGGGAGGTGGATGGCGGACACGTCGATCCTGCATCCGCAACCCAGGCGTTTGCGTCAGCGGCACGGATTCTCGGTGCTGACGTTCGTCGCCATTCACCTGTCACAACGACAATTCAACAGGCCGATGGCAGCTGGGTCGTCCGGGCCGGTGATGACGAGATTCATTGTGAATACGTGGTGAACGCGGCAGGTCTGTGGGGGCGGGAAGTTGGTCGTCTGGCCGGAGTTGAACTTCCGCTGATGCCGGTCGAACACCACTATCTCGTCACCGAAAGGATCGACGAAATCGAACGGCTCGATTTTGAACTTCCGCAGATCAATGACAACGAGAACGGTTGTTATGCCCGTCAGGAAGGCAACGGACTGCTTGTCGGGGCCTATGAAGACAGGTGTATGCATTGGGCAAAGGACGGAACGCCGGACACATTCGGCCACGAGTTGCTGCCCGATGATCTCGGCCGGATTGACAAAAACATGAATCGGGCAGTCGAGATCATGCCGTGTCTCGAGACAGCGGGTGTGCGGCGGATAATCAACGGACCGATGATCTTCTCGCCCGATCTTGCTCCACTCATCGGTCCTCATCCGGATCTTGAAAACTACTTCTGCGCCAACGGTGTCATGGCTGGTTTCAACCAGGGTGCGGGCGTGGGTCGTGTCATCGCCCAATGGATAATTGAAGGTGAACCGGATCTCGACGTATTCGCCTGGGACGTGGCGCGTTTCGGACGCTGGGCGGACAGGCGATACACGGAGCAAACGACACGGTACTTCTACGAAAACAGGTCGGAGAGGACGTATCCCTATCAGGAATTCGAGGCGGGTCGTCCCGTTGTCAAGACTGCAGTCCACGAGACACTGGCTGATGCAGGCGCGGTCTTCGGTGTCTCATTTGGCCAGGAACACCCCAACTGGTTCGCATCAAACCCGGGACAACGCGACAGCCTGACCTTTCGGCAGCCCAACTGGTGGGGGCCTGTTGCCGACGAGGGTGCTCGCATCCGCAACGACATGGGGTTGATGGAGTTTTCTGCAATGGCCAAGTACGAGGTCACCGGTACCGGGGCCGCAGCCTGGCTTGGCCGCATCATGGCAGGACGGATTCCGCGTCTCGGCAGGATTGCCCTTTCACCGATGTTGTCGCCTACGGGCCGGGTCATCGGCGACTTTTCGATTTCACACGTTGCGCCCGACCACTTCCTGGTTCTGGGATCCGATACCATGCAATGTGCGTCGATGCGCTGGTTTGGTCGTTATCTCCCCGGTAACGACGTGACGGTTCGAAATGTCTCGGCAGAACTTGCCGGTCTTCACATGGCTGGACCGCGTGCACAGGATCTTCTGGCGCGGATTTCCGAACGCGACATGACAACATCCGGATTTCCGTTCATGTCGGTCGCGCGGACTTCCATCGGCGGCATACCGGACATCTTTCTGTTGCGTATCTCGTTCACGGGCGAATGCGGTTACGAAATGTATCTCGACCGATCGCGACAGGCCGAACTTTTCAATCTGTTGTCATGCGAGGGCAGGGAGTCCGGGCTTGCGTTGGTCGGAACACGCAGCCTGATGCACACCAGGCTGGAAAAGGGTTTCGCTGCCTGGGGTCTGGAACTCTCGCCTGATTTTCGTGCACATGAATGCGGCGTGATGTCGCATGTGGCATCGGACGGTCGAGACTTCATCGGGCGCGCTGCGGTACTGTCCTATGATGCGCCCCGATGGCGTATTGCAACATTGACAGTGGATGCCGGTGACGCGGCAGTCTGGGGTGACGAACCTGTGTATCTTGACGGTGAGCTGGTTGGTCAGTGTACCTCCGGGGGATGGGGACCGGTTGTCCGGAAACACATTGCCATGGGCTATATCCTCCCGAAAGCCTGGGAAGAAGACGGGAACTTCAGTGTGGAGATTCTGGGAGAAATGCGGCCTGCCAGGTTGCAGTCCCGGCCGCTCTATGATCCATCCGGCCTCCGCATGCGGAGCTGAAATTCCGGCATCTTGCGCGTCGAAAAACGACTGTTCATGGTTGCGTTGATCCATCGTTACGAGGCACCGCCGGGGGCTTTTTCACCTCAATTTTTCGGATTCGCCCATGGCCCGTAGAAGTCGTCGCCGCCGTAATCCCGGGGAAATCGTCCAGTTGCCGTTTGCCGAGGTGCGCAACCCGCTACCGCCACTTGAACCGGTAACGGCTGATCACGTCGAGGCGATACATGCAGCCAGTCTGATGATCCTTCGCGACATAGGATTGAAGGTGACCAGTTCGGTGGCGCAGGATCTCCTGGAGAAGGCCGGAGCCGAAGTGGATCGTGATTCCTCACGTGTGGTGTTTGATCCCGCCCTGGTCGAGGAAATGCTGACGGGGATTCCGGGATGTTTCACGATTCATGCCCGCGACCCGCACAAGACCGTCAGGGTTGGCGGTAACTCCCTGGTCTTTGCCACTGTTTGCGGCCCCGCTTTCGTTTCGGATCTCGATCGTGGTCGGCAGTCCGGAACACGCGAAGACATGCGCAACTTCGTGAAACTTTCCGCTTCGCTGAACATATTTCATCACGAGGGAGGCAGCGGCGTCGAGCCGCTTGATTTGCCGCCCGAGAGCCGGCATCTCGACATGATGCTGGCGCAAACAACCCTGTGCGACAAGGGATGGCAGCCGAACTGGCTCAACTCGGCAGAGCGGGCGCGTGACTGTATCGAGATGGCGCGGATTGCTCTCCGGACAGACGACGACGGATTACGCGCGCGTCCAGGGATTGTCGGCGGGATCAACACCAATTCGCCGTTACTGCTTGATGACGGGCAGGCTGAAGGTCTGATCGAGTTTGCCCGGGCAGGTCAGCCAATCCACGTCACGCCGTTCACACTCGCCGGCGCCATGAGTCCGGCAAGCGTGGGTGGATCATTGGTGCAGCAGAATGCGGAAGCACTCGGCGGAATTGTTCTCGGCCAGGCCGCATGTCGAGGTGCTCCGGTGTTCTACGGGCACTTCACGACCAACGTAGACATGAAGACCGGTTCGCCCGCATTTGGGACACCAGAATACGCACAGTCTGTCCTTGTTTCAGGGCAGATGGCACGTCGATACGGTCTTGCCCTGCGCTCCTCGAATACCACCGGATCAAATTGTGTTGATGCGCAGGCGGCGTATGAGAGCCTCATGTCGATCAATGCCTGTGTGCAGGCGCATGTCAATGTCATGATGCATGCAGGCGGTTGGCTTGAAGGCGGACTGACATGCTCCTTCGAGAAGCTCATTCTCGATGCCGAACTTCTCCAGATGCAGACGGCACTCCTCAAACCACTGGATCTCAGTGACGATGCACTTGGACTAGAGGACATACCGTCAGCCATCGAAAGCGGTCATTTTTTCGGGACGACGCACACGCTGGAACGATACGAGACAGCGTTCTATGAACCGATCCTGTCGGATTGGAGCAATTTCGAAAACTGGATGGATGGCGGCGCGAAGTCTGCATCGCAGCGGGCCAATGCCGTGTGGAAACAACTTCTGAAGAACTACCGGAAGCCCCCGATAGATCCGGCGGTCGAGCAGGAACTCGAGGAATATGTGGCAAAGCGCAAGGAGGAGATTCACGGCACCCGATGCCGAACCGGATAACGTTCCCGGGATTGTACGCAGGTTTGTGTGCAGACCTGAGGCACAAGGATCGGCAGTTCATCGAGATTTCCCGCTGTCGAAAGTCACTTTCTGAACGCGTCGGTCCTGCCGGCGGGCCGTCACCACGGACACGGCGTTGCATCTCGGGCGATATTTCGGAACCTCGGGAGAATTCTGGTTCAATCTCCAGAAGCTTTACGAACTGCGTCGCGCGGAGCGCGAGAACGGTGCGACGATCGCCCGATTGCCTCCACGCGGCACCGTCACCGGTTTGCGTGCGGCGGGGTGAAGTTCCGTTGAAAACAGGCTGGTGATCGTACTCTCACAGGTTCGGCGATGATCAATCGTTCCGGGCACGTTATCCTTGTATGTAGACGCATCCTTGCCTTGTGGACACGCCCGTCGGTATGCCAGCGTCCCGCGCCGTGTAGCGACGTCTTCCGTGGTGGTCAGGTTTGTTCCAGAACAGATTTGCACGAGATCGCTGGCGGCTTGTGCTGCATGATCACGCCACCGCCAAGATGGTTGTCGACGCGAATACCCTACGGCGCCGTCAGCAGAATCAGAGCCTGACACAAACCGTACGCCAGGTTCGAACCAGAACACGCCATGGACTGCACCCGGCATCACAGTTCACGGAATGCACACGCTATCCAATCGAGAATTCACGTCGACAAACGAGCAATGCTTCAACCGGACACTCTGATAGAGTCAGATCGAAGCCGGGATACCCGGGTCGTTACACCGCGCAGCTTTCTTGAATAAATCAGAGCAAAGAGTCCGATGGCAACACCGCGTACAACGAGACGGCCCCGTCATGTGGTCGATACCTGGTACGACGCAGCGAGCGACGATCCGACAATTTTGCAGATTTGGGCCTACACAACGCGCATGTCCTGGAGGGCAGGTGAAACCCTCGAGTTATGTGTATCGACAAACGCGAAAACTTTTGATCTCGAGCTCGGAAGAGATGGAAAGGAATATGAAAGCCTCCATCGCGAGCGCGATCTTGCCGGTCAATGGCATGCATCTCCCGACGATTGTTCTGTTATCGGCTGCGGTTGGCCCGTCACCTGGTCGTTCCGGATACCGGAACACTGGAAACCCGGTGGGTATCTGATCACCCTGACCGTCCGCGACGGTCTGCAAGAGGCAACCTACCATCATATTGTGCTCATTCGTGCAGCGGCGTCGAAGCCACAAGCGCCCGTTGTTCTGCTGGCAGCGACCGGTACGTGGGTTGCCTACAATGAGTGGGGTGGATCGAACGCGTACGAGGGAATTGCCGGTCCAGAGCGCAATCGCTTTTCCCCGGTGTTATCGACCCAGCGTCCGTGGTCACGTGGATTCGCGTGGCTGCCGCCGGGTGCTCCACGCGCGGTGCCCGAACGACCACTCCCGCCTGGCACCGCGGCCCGCTATCCCTATATGGAATGGGCCTGGTCCAACGGGTATTCGAAGAAATACGCGTCCGCTGGGTGGGCAAGTTATGAGAGGCACATGGCCCGCTGGCTTGAAAAGGAGGGTTACAAGACAGACTACGCCACCCTGCACGATTTGCACGCGGACCCTCACCTTCTTGATGGTCATCGCTGTGTCGTCCTGGCCGGACACGATGAGTACTGGAGTTGGGAAATGCGCGACGCAGTCGAGTCCTTCGTGGAAAACGGCGGTCACGTTGCCCGCTTTGCAGGGAACTTCCTGTGGCAGATCCGGCTTGAGGACGAGACTCGCAGTCAAATTTGCTACAAGTACGTTGCGCGCGACGAGGACCCCGTCATCGGAACAGCCGACCAGCGTTACGCGACCACCTTTTGGGAAGCCCCCGAGATCGCGCGCCCGGGTGCGTTGACATTCGGCGTCAATGGCTCGTGCGGCGTGTATGCCGGACTTGGACACTGCGTCGGAAGGGGAACTGGTGGATTTCCGATATACCGGCCGGAACACTGGTCATTCGAAAATGCCTATCTGGGATACGGCGATATTCTCGGTGCCGAAAGCCGGATTTTCGGCTACGAGGTCGACGGGCTCAAACATGTTATCGAAGATGGCCTTCCCCACCCATGTGCGGGGAACGGGACGCCTGACGGGCTCGAAATTGTCGCGCTCGGCATGGCATGTAATGTCGAGGCAGATTTCGGAATTGAGGGCGAAGATCTCTACATTGGCAGCCGTGATGCCCGATTCATGGCCAACGCTGTCTACGGCGATTCATCGCCGCGGAACATCGACAGGGTCGCACGCGGTAACGGCATGATCGTGTCATTTCGTCGTGGTCACGGCGAAGTCTATACGGCTGCAACCTGTGAGTGGGTGAACGGTTTGCGGTTGGCCGACATGCAGGTTGAACAGGTTACCCGCAATGTCCTCAATCGCTTTACGGCCTGATGCCTCGGTGTAATCAATGTCTCACATGCCCTGGAAAATCGTGGCGTGGCATCATCAACAGGAACGCATGATCCGGGGAACGAGATGTGTTCGCATCAAATCCTGTTGTAGCTGTTCTTCATTCCAGAATTTCGTCAAGACGGTCCCTGATCTTGTCCTGCATGGTTCGTGCGCCGCTTTCGAGCCAGAGACCGGCATCGGACCGCTCGAACATGGGGGGAAACCAGTTTTCGGAGAGATAGCGATCCGTTGTATGGGAGTCCGTGAGGAATGCATTGGTCTTTGCGGCACGTTTGACGACATCGACGCCGACGGCATCCTCGTCGGCGTCGTAGCCATGCGCAAAACGCGAGGTCCAGCCTGCCAGTTCGTCGCACAACACCAGCATTTCGAGGGATCCGGTGCGTCCGGAAGACAAGAATCCGAGATTGTGGATAAACGCTGTTCCGGCCAGGGATGCGAGCGCCATGTTGGCTCCGACCTCCGACGCTGCCTGCGCATCGACCGTATGAGAGTCGGAGCACCCTGCACCAATCCAGCTCGGCAATCCGATGTAGTTGAAGTAATCCGTACCTCCAAGATTGCCAAGCATGTATTCAGGGCCACCGTAGGCGATGGTGGCGGTCTTCATATCCATCGGCAGAACTGAAGAACCGGCCATCACGGGCGCACCTGGTCCGGCAATCTGGTGAATAACAACCCCTGCGAGTGTTTCGGCAGCGGATTGTGCAAGTGCACCTGCCACAGTTATGGGACAGGCCATGCCCGGAAAGATCGCGGGATAACAGACGATGGGAAGCTGATTGTGTGCCGCGAGCTGCAGACGGCGACACAGTTCGTCACCGAGTCGCAAAGGTGAAACAGGTCCGGTCAGATCGAGTCCGCAGGGCCGGTCCGAGAGTTTTTGCCACCCTCCCAACCGGTCCGCCATGGCCTGCCATATCGCCTCCGCCTTGACTTCGTCATGTGCGGTGAAGGCGATCGGTTTGCGGGTATTGTCCATCATGGTGTTGACCGAGCTGGTCGCCTCGATCTCGGCAGGGACATCGGTTGGATAACCAAGCGAGCACGCCACATCGAGATGCGGGAGTGCCTCGCACACCTTTGCGTTGCGAGCGATGTCGTCAAGGATGCCGGGTCGCAATTCCCCGGTCCGATGATCCAGTATGTTGACGCAGTTGTGACCGGCGCAATAGGCGGGTCTGTCTGCACGCGTGTCAACGACACAGGTGCCAGACCGATCGAAAAGCCTGACCTTGTCCGGGACCGTTGCGAGGGCGTCAGCTACTTTCTCTGCCGGAATCAGGACGTATCCATCATCGCTCTCCTGACAACCATGGTCGTCCAGAAGAACGCGGCGCGTATCCAGATCGTCAATGATGACACCGACTTCCTCGAGAATTCGCAATGCGCCGTTGTGAACGGTTCGCGCGCCGGTTTCGTTCATGACGGTAAGACGCAATCGCTGTTGTCGGCGAAGATCCTGTGCCGGCATGCGGTTTCTCTCGAGTGCCGTGTTGCGACCTCCCCGGCGGCGGCTCCGTCTATCTGTCACACTGGTTTGCCGTATCTGCCGATCTGTTCGTCTCCTGCCCGAATCCCGAGACCATTCAGCATACGGGACCAATAGGCGAAGTTCGCGGCGATCTGGTTCACTTCGAAAATCGTTGCATCATCGAGACCTGCGTCACGCAGTGATTCGACATCCGACCGTTCCATCTGTCCCGGGGTCAGCGTGAGTTTGCGTGTGTACGCGAGAATTTCAGAAATACGGTCGTCGCTACCAGAGGGAGACTGTGCAGTTTCCAGGGCCCGAAGAATCTCGTCACCGCGCGACTCATCGCCGAGCAGGGAAACCATGTTGGCGCCGTGATTGTCCCTTGCGTATTGACAGCCACAAAGAATGGCAACCTGTGTTGCAACCATTTCCTGTTCCCACGCTGCAAGGCAGCGGCGGTCGTTGTGAAGAAGTTCCCGATAGAAGCGATCAGCAAGTAGCAGCAGATCCGGTCTGGAAGCGAAGACCTTGTACATGACGTGGACAAAACCACCGTCTCGACCCACCTCGTCATAGGCCTCGCGCAACGCGCCTTTCGCCTCGGCGTCATCCACCATGTCAATCCAGGCCAGTTCCTTCGTCACGATCTGGCATCCAATCCGATCCGGTTGTTCATGACGAAGGCGTTTTCACATCCCTCGAATCTGTCCCTGATGGCCACGATATCCGGTCGATCGAGGAAGACAAGGCGCCCGGCCTCCCAGTAGGGTTTACCGTCGAATGTTACCGTCGTATCGAGCAGGACATTGGCGATCTCTCCCGGCGCCTGCCCGCCGCAGGTATGAAAGTGTGCGTAACGCGGATGCGAATGCATGACGCCGTTCCAGCGTTCAAGGTCACTGGCGGCGTCACCCGCATACGTTACCCCGGGGTTGGCGCCGAGGTGCCAGGAATGGATGATCCATGGATCGAGCCCAAGCAGCGCGCCGACATTCTCGTAATGTTGTCGCACATCCCGGGCAGCGGATCCGCTGATATCCACGATACGCCCGTCACGTACATGGATGGTGACCGGTTCATCGAGCCAGAGACCATAAGGTTCGTAGCGATGGGTGGCTGATGCAGGCAGAAGGTAAGTCACGATTTTGCCCGATGCCGTGCCACAGGGGATGGGACGAATCGGGCCATCGGGAAACAGCCTGAGTGTGAAGTCGCTGCGTTTCGTACTTGTTCGTTTACGGGGAATCGTTGTTCCGGAAATGTCGGTGCCCAGCGGGCAGGTCACCCTCCAGGATGACATGCGGTCCAGTTCGTTCTGCAAGGTTTCGAGAATGGTCTGGGAGAGGCCATAGGGCGTGCGGCACACTTCCGAACCCAGAATGAAAGGGTCGAGGGCATAACACATCGTTTTGGATCCCTCTCCCGGCAACGGATAAAAACGCATCTGATCACCGATCCGCGCCAGAAAGACAACATGATCGATCGACTCCAGTGCCCGCCACAGAAAATCAGGTGCATTGTCCGGTCCCTGAATCAGGCCGGTCGTGAGATCGTGGACGTCCAGCTGCCGATCGCGTGCAACTGAAGCGATGCAATCCGCCACCGCAGAATCATAGTAGGACTCATCTGGCGGCTCGCGTACCAGCATGAGACTGTCACCAGGTTCTGCGCGAACGCATCCAGCCAACAAATTGTCTGCACCGGCTCTCATCGCCTCGTTGACGGTCTGTTGCATGTTGCCTCTCTCGTGGATGACCCTGGTTCTCAACTGATCCTGAACGCAGGCGCGTCGAGGATAACAACGTGTGAACAATCTCAAAACAATGGCCGTGCCGGAGCCACGCAGGGACGCGCGTGTCACGACAGGTACAACAAACGCGATAAACCAGAAAAGACATCTGGTTGAAGCTGCCATGAAAAGACTGGAAACGAACACGCAACAGGTGATTCCTGTCACCTGAGAGCGGAACGCTTACCATTTGCGAAACTCCAGATAGTGCGCTGCGTCCGAGCAAGAGCTTCTGTGAACGGGGAGAACGCCGGCCTTTGACTGAGGTGATTATGGGTCGTCCCGATGCCAAAGCGTAGACGATCCTTCTTTCTACCGAGAACACTTTGCCGGGCTCTGCGATCACAGGTGGCGGGATGCATCCATCCTCGCGTACAGGATGCGGACGGTCATGATCCCACGTTCGTCCTCGGCGATAGTCAGCCATTCCACGCCCCGCCACAGGGCGAAAAGCTGTTGTTCGATGCCATCCACATGCTCGCCTGGCGCGGCGAACCACGCGTGATGGGCGCCGTCGCACAGGGCAAGAACGAACGCCCGCGACGCCACCTGCGTACCCTGTTCCAGGCCGACGCCGACATCCTCCCCGAACCGGAAAACAACATCCTCCGGGTCCGCATTCCGCCGATAATGCCGTCGACCGGGTCATCAAACCACTGATCGAGGAACTCAATCAGACCCGAACCGTCTTCCCGGGAACCAGACTGCGTCTGCTCCATGAACTCCCGTCAAACGGCGAGTCCGACATTCTTGAACTCACACATCCCGATCATGTTGCATGACCATTGCCGAATGAATGCCCCGAGGTCAGGAAGTCTGACGTTGCGCAGGAGCGGACTCCATTCGTCCATCGTCGTCTGGTCATCGTACGCCCAATCTGACAGATCAACACGCATGGCACGATCGCGCGGGCGGCAGGTGAATGGCCATTCCCGGCGCCGACCTGTGGTAACCTCCCGCGTCTTGTTTGTGCCTATGGTCGCGATCAAGTGCACGCCTGAACGCTCAACCACAACCCGACGATGCTGTTACTGCAGGAGTACCATCGGACTGCCGACGTCGACGACGCCGATACCCTCGTGCGCCTTGTATCCGAGCAATTCCTGAACGCGTATCGGCATTTCCCGCACCTTTTCTATCGGAACTGTCAACAGGCAGGCTTCCTCTGTCCGCAGCCATCCCACGACAAACCCGAAGAACATGCCGCGCCGCCACGTGTCTGTTGTCGTGTTGGCTCCGCCACCGTGCACGGTATTCCCGAGATAAACGAGGGCCGATCCGGCCGGCATTTCAGCGCGTTGAATTTCATGCGGCAGAGCCTCGCGCTCCGGATCCCACTTGTGGCTACCGGGGACAACCTGCGTGCATCCATTCTCGATTGTGAAATCCGTCAGTGCGAACATCGCCTCGACTTCGAGGAGCGGTTTGGGAGGCTTGTAGTATGACCATGCATCCTCGTCACGATGCAAAAACTGGGACGATTCCCCCGGGCCGATCTGGATGATCTGGCCCGTGTTGAGCAGGTAGTCCTCGCAGTTGGGTAACAGAAGCGTATCGGCAAGGCGCGTCATGAAGGAGTCTTCCATGATCTCCCAGAAGGTCGTCGAAACGCCGGGCAGCCCGTCGAGGCGAATCGTCTGGCTACCATAGAATTCTACAAAGAAATCTGACGTCGGATTGCGAAGACCAGGTGCGGTTGCTGCGATTGTTTCGTTGACTTCCTGGTTCATTTCTCTGAGCTGTCGTTCATCGAGTGCATTGTGAACGATAGCCGCACCGTCGCGTTCAATGATCTCCACAAGCTCGGATGTGTCTATCGACACGTCAACCTTGGCGAGCGAATTGGTCATCGTACTACCTCCGTCAAATCTGCGAACTATCTCAACCCCGACATCAAACAGCGTCATGTTTTCTGTTGTTCAACTGTCCGAATGCGTACATGTTCCGCGTTCGGTCGTATCCGTCCGAGAAAGTGCTGATGCATCGGCGACCTTGAGTATCATGGGTGCCAATTCGTCAACAGTCCGACCCGCCCAATCCCTCCGGGGAACCAGCGCCATCATCCGTTTCTGCGCCAATTCGAGTTCCTGAAGCACACGGGGCATGTCGACCGTTTTCAGCTTGCCGGTCTGGACAATGTGACGGCCATCAACCCAGACGTCGCGCACCGCGCGTTCTGCTGCAACGACCAGAAGTGTTCTGAGAGGATCGCGAACCGGCATCATGGCCGGGTGTTTCAGGTCAATAGCGACAATGTCTGCACATGCACCCGGTGTCAGTCGGCCCAGATCGTCGCGTCTCAAGGCAGCCGCGCCGGCGACGGTCGCAGCGTCAAACACATCTCTGTAATCGAGGTCATCGACAGTTTCGCCGACCAGGCGTGCAGCGATGGCGGCCGTGCGCATTTCATCAAGCATGTTGTGCGGATATGTATCCGTACCCAGACCCACCGAAACACCATGCCTGATATAGCTGCCGAGCGTATTGAGAGCGATACCGCGTCTCGAGAACACGGTGGGGCAA
The DNA here is from genome assembly GCA_965200745.1 of Alphaproteobacteria bacterium. Lineage (GTDB taxonomy): Bacteria > Pseudomonadota > Alphaproteobacteria > SP197 > SP197 > SP197. Next base: position 167,278 of record CBDAUZ010000001.1, on the reverse strand, counting down.
TGGGCGACTGTTGCCCCATTATCGCCCATGCGATCGAGATCCGTCTGCGACGTCCAGTGAATCCAGGGATGATGATCGAGGAAGATGCAATGAGCGATCAGGCTGCGATCATCGAGAACGCCGATCTCGTCCAGCCAGGCGATCGGTGTTTTGCCGTGACGCCGCTGCATCTCGTGAAATTCCGTGACCGATTGCGCCGCATGTATGGTCCAGGGAAGATTGCGTTCCGTCGCGTATGCATGGCTGTCTCGCAGGAGATTTTCGCTGCACGTGTCGACCTGAGAAGGCGCGATCATTCCGTCTAGTCGTCCACACGGGTGTTGGCGCGCAAGCTCGATGACTCGGCGCGCTGTTTCAAAGCCCTGACGACCGTTGTCAGGATTCCAGTCGTAATCGAGACTGTGACCATCTTTCGTGAACCAGCGAGCGTCACGAAACATCGGTGCCACGACTGCACGTACACCGCTCTCGGCGAGAACATCAAGCCAGCCGTCAAAGGGCATGGAAAGGTCGACGACCGTGGTGACACCCGAAAGCAGAAGTTCACCGATGCTGGTGTAAAGACAGGCCAGACGACCTTCTTCGTCAACCGGTTCGAAAACAGGCAGGTGCTCATAGAGCGAACTGTGCCAAAACCCCGGGGAATGCGTTTCGTCAGTGATTCCCTTTCGCATCGGTTCGCTTTGCGCGTGGGTGTGAATGTCGATCAGGCCAGGCATGACGAGCAGGTCAGAACCGTCGATCTCGATTGCGTCCTCGACAGACAAGGCGTTGCCGATCGCCGTGATTCTGCCGTTGGCAAACGCCAGGTCCGAACCATTGATGTAGACATGTTGACGGCCGTCCCAGGCGACGAGCCAGCGGATATTGCGAATGACCGTTTTGCTGCTGTCCATGTACGTTTGACTCCGCTTGTCACATTCCATCATGTTCCAAACTGATCGTCGACGCTATGGACAAGGCCAGATGAGACAGCTTGAACCTGACGAACTTGACTCGCTGGCAACGGGAGCGTGGATACTTGGTTCCGGAGGTGGTGGCAGCCCTTATGACGGATTGCTCAATCTCCGATTACTCTACGATCGCGGTATCCGTGTTGATCTGATGCAGGCCGATGAACTGGCAGACGACGAAAATGTCGTTGTTGTCTCGACCATGGGCGCACCATTGGTGGGTCAGGAAAGGCTCGCTGATCCTGAATTGTCTGCGACACCGGTGCGGGCACTCGAGAAGTATCTCGGCATGCAGTTTCGCGCAGTCATGCCGGTCGAGATTGGTGGTGGAAATGGCATCGAGCCATTTCTCGTGGCGGCTGTTATGGGCATTCCGGTTGTGGATGCCGACGCGATGGGGCGGGCGTTTCCGGAAGCCCAGATGACAAGTTTCGCCATTCACGATCTTGCGATGTTTCCCTTGGCGCTGGGCGATATCAGAAACAACGCCGTCATTGTGACACAAGCCGAGAGCTGGCTATGGATGGAACGGATTTCTCGCGCCGTGTGTACGGCTCTTGGATCAACCGCTCCAACAGCGAAGGCACCGCGAACCGGTCGCGAGATTCGCGAATGCGGGATTCTGAATTCTGTGACCCGAGCACTCGAAATCGGCAAGGCTGTGCGGGACGCACGCCGTCGTCATGAGAAACCCGCAGCGGCACTTGCCGACGCGGAAGGTGGTCGGATCGTGTTCACCGGAAAGGTCATCGACGTCAATCGTCGTACAACCGAGGGCTTTCTGCGTGGCGTGACAACATTGCGCGATTCGGAAAATGGTGTCTTCGAAGTTGAATTCCAGAACGAGTACCTGGTTGGCCGGCGTGACCGTGAACCTGTTGTCATGACGCCGGACATCATTTGTCTTATGGATCAGGAGTCTGGAGAAGCGGTCGGGACCGAGACCCTGCGCTACGGCCAACGCATTGATGTTGTCGCGTTGCCGGCGCCGGGCATACTCTCAAGCGAGAAAGGGCTGCAACTCGTTGGGCCGCGTGCTTTCGGATATGATTTCGACTATGTCAGCGCCTTGAGCGCCGCGTAGACAAAGGGGAAGGAAAACGGACTGCCAAGTCTGCTTCGTACGGCTTGGCGACCCGCAGGAGTGCCCCTGTCGGAATTGTAAACCTGTAACAGCCTGGCGAATTCAGACGTGGGCGGCTGCGTCGATCTCGAACAGATCTCCGCGTTCAAGCAGGACTTCGTCAAGCCAGTCTGTCCGCATCTCGGGTGTCGAGGCAATGAGCTTGCGGGTGTACGCCTCTTTCTGTGGTGGCGTGAAGATCTGTTCGGTCGTTCCCTGTTCAACCACTTCACCCTGAAACATGACGATCGTCCTGTCCGCTATGTTGCGGACGATTCCCAGATCGTGCGTGATGAACATGTATGCCATGTCCTTTTCTTTCTGGAGCCGGTCAAGAAGCTTGAGGATTCCGGCCGCGACAACCTGATCGAGTGCGGACGTTACTTCATCGCAGATAATGAGCTCCGGATCGGCGGCAAGCGCACGCGCGATGCAGACGCGTTGCTTTTGACCGCCCGACAACTGGTTCGGAAAACGGTCCGCCAGTTCCGGTTCCATGTCGATCTCGTGCAGCAATTCAAAGACGCGGTCTTCCCGCTCCTTACCGGTAATGCCGAAGTAGAATGTCAGGGGTCGACCAATGATTTCCGAAACCCTCTGGCGCGGATTCATTGCAACATCCGGCATCTGATAGATCATCTGTGCCTTGCGCAACTCTTCCTTGGTCCTGTCCTTGAGTGCACGGGAGAACTTCTTGCCATCAAACTCGACGTGACCCTTGTGCGGCGGGAGAAGTCCGGTCACAACGCGTGCGAGTGTCGATTTGCCGCTGCCTGATTCACCGACAATCGCAACGGTTTCGCCGCGACCGATATCGACATTGATCTCCTTGAGTACATCAACACGCTTGTCGTAACTCGCGGTGACATTCTTGATCGAGAGGACCGGAAACTCGGGCATACCGGTAAACACCTTGGTGTTTATTTCTTCAGTACGAGCCGAGATCAATTCCCTGGTGTAGGGATCTGCCGGGTTATGCAGAATCTGATGGGTGTCGCCTTCCTCGATCAAGTCACCGTAGCGCAGGACCATGATCCTGTCTGCAATCTGTGCAACAACAGCGAGATCGTGCGTGATGTAGAGCGCGGCGGTCTTGTTCACACGAATCAGATCGCGAACGGTCGCGAGTACCTCGATCTGCGTTGTGACATCGAGGGCTGTTGTCGGTTCATCGAGCACCAGCAGGTCCGGACCGCAAGTCATCGCCATGGCTGACATCACGCGTTGCAACTGACCGCCGGAAACCTGATGGGGATAGCGTCGTCCAATTGTACCCGGATCAGGAAGGTCAAGCTTTTCGTAGAGTTCCACCGCACGGCGCGTAGCATTCGATACGTTCATGACACTGTGTCGCACGGCCGCTTCGGTCACCTGGTCATTCAGGCGCTTTGACGGGTTGAACGACGCAGCAGCGCTCTGTGCAATGTAAGCAGCCCGGACGCCGCGCATCTGCCTGACGTCGTCCTCGTCAAGTGTGCGCAGGTCCGTGCCATCGAAATGGATCTCGCCTCCGGTTATGGCGCAGCCGGGACGTGCGAAACACATCGATGCCAGACCGATCGTCGACTTCCCGGCACCGGATTCGCCAATCAGTCCGAGGACCTCACCGCGTCGGACCTTGACATCAACGTCGTTGACAATCCGGAACGGATTTCCGTCTGCACCACGCGCCTCAATGCGCAGCTCCCGCATGTCCAGGAGGAGTTCACCGTTGGCCTTGGTGGTTGACGTATCGTTCACAACGCTTATCCCTCGAATTCAGCAGCTGCCGAGCGATTCGATCGGGCAAGCACATAGTCGACGAGCAGGTTTACCCCGATTGCCAGGATGGCAATTGCACCGGCAGGGTAGAGTGGTGCGGGAATTCCGTAGATGATCGCTGTCGCGTTCTCCCGGACCATACCGCCCCAGTCGGCGAGCGGCGGTTGGATGCCGAGGCCGAGAAAGCTCAACGACGCAATGAAGAGGAAGGCGAAAGCGAAACGCAGGCCGAATTCCGCGACAAGAGGCATGACGGTGTTGGGAAGAATCTCCCGAGTCATGATCCACCAGAGCTTCTCACCCCGCAGCCGCGCCGCCTCGACGTACTCCATGACCGATACGTCCATCGCAATCGCGCGAGACAGTCGAAATACACGCGTGGAATCGAGAACCGCGATCACCGCGACAAGAATGTAGATTTCCGAACCGAGAACCGAGATTACGACGAGCGCCAGGATCAACGTGGGAATGGCCATGAGCGCTTCGACAATTCTCGAAAGAACCATGTCGACGATGCCACCGAGGACCGCAGCAGCAAATCCGGTCACGATACCCAGGAAGAAGGCGATGAGTGTCGCGATGAACGCAATGGTGATTGTCGTTCGTGCCCCATAGATGACGCGGGTCAGCATGTCGCGTCCCAGCTGATCGCCGCCCAGCAGGTTTTCCGCGGAGGGCGGTGCCCATACGTCCGTCACGAGTTCGGTCTCGCCGTATGGCGCGAGCAATGGTGCCAGCAGAACAACCACAAGATTGATGACAACGATGACAAAACCGACACGCGAGGTGAGCGGCATTTCCGCAAAGAACTGGCGAACCATCATGGAGCGGGTCGGGCGGACCCATTGTGCGGTTTCCGATGTGGTAACCATTGACTGCCTTCCTACTTCGGATGCCGGAGACGCGGATTTGCGATGATCGCGGCAATGTCGGCCGCGAGAATGAGTAGAACCCAGACACCGGCAAAGATCATGGCGCAAGCCTGCACAACCGGCACGTCGCGCTTGGAAACCGAATCAACCATGTATTGCCCCATGCCGGGATAGGTATAGACCACCTCCACGACGACCACGCCGACAATCAGATAGGCGAGATTCAGCATGACGACTGTGATGATGGGTGAAAGCACGTTCGGCAGGGCGTGCTGAACCACGACTCGCCAGTACTTCACACCCTTGAGATGTGCCATCTCGATATATGAACTGTTCATCACGCCGATCACCGCAGCGCGCGTCATTCTCATCATGTGGGCAAGCGTCACGAGCGTCAGCGTGACTGCCGGCAAGGCCATGACGACGAGCCGTTCCAGCGTGTCCATGCGGTCATTGACATTGGAGAGGCTGGGAAGCCAGCCGAGTTTGACAGCAAAAACCAGGATCAGCACATAGCCGATGAAGAATTCGGGAACCGAAATGGCCATCAGGCTGCTGACGGAGATACTGCGGTCCAGAGGGGTTCCCTGACGAATTGCCGAGACCAGCCCCAGTCCGATTGCCAGCGGTACGGCAATGACGGCGGCAAGTGCCGCGAGGAGCATGGTGTTTTCGAATCTGAAACCGATTTGCGGCGCAATCGGGCGCCTGTTGCCGAGCGACGTGCCGAGGTCACCCTGGACGAAAGCGACGAGCCAATCGAAGTAGCGTTCGGGTGCCGGACGATTCAATCCCAGTTGTTCACGAATGGCGGCGGTGTTTTCCGGCGTGGCGGACTGACCGAGAATTGCGGTTGCCACGTCACCGGGCAGTATCTCGGTACCGGCAAAGATAAGAATGGATACAACGAGCAGGGTCAGGACGCCGACTGCAAGCCGACGTGCGATCAACGCAAGCATGAAGACCGTGTTCCGGCGGATGACATTTCAGGGCCGACTGGCATGCAATGCGCTCCCTCGCAGTATTGGCAAGCCCTTCGAACGACCTGCACGGATTGCGTGCATTCAACAGCAAAGTCGGTTTCAGTTCAATCGCTGGAAATGTGTTCGCCGGAACACGGGCTTCATGTCAGCGACTGCGTACCATTCTATTTTTGCCCGCGCTCCGTCATGCTGTACGCAATCTACATGAGAAACATCCGGCGCTTGCCTATGATGGGGCCAGGACTCCATTGTTCATCGGGAGGCCGACCTCCGGGAGACAATCGAATGGGCGGACCGGAACGGGCAACGATGGGCATTCACCCTGTCGAGTGCCGGTTCCGGGTATGTTGAGGATCGCTGCGACCTGACCCGGTTGGATGAAGTCGATTGGGTTGCCGTGCAGGCCAGACGCTGGTCGGGCGCGGGTATTCGTCCGTCCGTGAAGGAAAACAAGCAGGCGGAGTTCCTGATTGAGCGCTACGTCCCGTGGACCCTGATCCGCTGCATCGGCGTTCATTCCCTGCCTGTCCAGGGGCAGGCCCGCGATGTGGTGCGTTCGACTGCCCACCGGCCTGACGTTCATGTCAACAGCAACTGGTACTATTGAGGCGAGGGAGAAGACCATGATCCGGTTCGAAACGGGTGATATCCTTGCCGTGGACGCCGAGGCTCTAGTGAACACCGTCAACTGCGTCGGCGTCATGGGGCGCGGCGTTGCATTGCAGTTCAAAAAGGCCTTCCCGGACAACTTCCGGGCCTACGCCGCAGCGTGCCGGCGCCAGGAGGTGCGACCCGGCCGCATGTTCGTCTTCGAGACGGGCGCACTCGCGAACCCGCGCTATATCGTCAATTTCCCGACCAAGCGGCACTGGCGTGCCAACAGCCGGATCGAGGATATCGAAGCCGGGCTGGAAGACCTGACGGCGGTGATCCGCGAGCGGGAGATTCGATCGATCGCCGTCCCGCCGTTGGGCAGTGGTCTTGGCGGACTCGACTGGGGTGACGTGCGCCCGCGTATCGAGGCGGCGTTGCACAGCTTCGATGATCTGGATGTCGTCGTCTTCGAGCCGGGGCGAGCGCCTGAGGCGGGCCGAATGATGCGGAGCCGCGAAGCGCCACGAATGACCCCGGGCCGGGCGGCGCTGGTCGGGCTGATGGATCGTTATCTGAGAGGCTTCCTCGATCCCTTCGTCAGCATGCTCGAAGTCCACAAGCTTATGTATTTCATGCAGATTGCCGGTGAGCCGCTGAGGCTGAGATATGCCAATAGCTTGTATGGTCCATACGCGGAGAATCTGCGCCACGTCCTGCACGAGATCGAAGGGCACTTCGTGTCGGGCTATGCCGAAGGCGGTGACGCGCCGGACAAGCCGCTTGAACTCGTCCCGGGCGCCATCGGTGAGGCGCAAGACTTACTGCAACGCGAATCGGCCACGCGGGAGCGATTTGATCGGGTTGCCGATCTCGTCGCAGGGTTTGAATCTCCCTTCGGTATGGAACTTCTCGCCACGGTGCACTGGGTTCTTGATCACGACCGCCCGACTTCGCGGGACGGTCTCGTTGCGCAGGTCCATGGCTGGAACGAACGCAAGAAGCACTTTTCACCGCGCCAGATCGGCCTTGCCGCGGATGTACTGGCAGAAAAGGGCTGGGCGGAGGATCCAGCGGTGGCACACGTGTGACATCCGACACCAGCGAACTCGGTCAGGAAGCCCTGATCTTCAAGGCGCTGGCCGGCCACCCTTGCGACCCGCCGCCGATGGACGGAATGGCGGACACCCGTACGGCGCAAGCTCCTGGCGCGCCTGCAAGGTCAGCCTCGCCTGGCGTGTCCTCGACCTGGCCCGCACCGCCAGCGTCACTCCCGATACACCAGCCCGCGACATCCTGAGCGACACCGGAGTCGCGGCTCTCTACTCATAGGTTACCTGGTGCCGTCTGCCCAGGCCGCCGCCCGACGACGTCCTCACCATCCGGCGCTTCGTGATTGACATCACGCAACCCGTCGGCTTCCGCACCTCGAAAAGCCAACCGCGGCCCAGTGCTCAACTCATCTGGAAGGGACTGCGAGACGTCCTGATCTTCGCCAGCCATTGGGAACACATGCGCCTGAATCCGCACCAAATCACCTCATCCTGGACGCAGTCAACTATGGGTAAGTGACAGGGCCGCGCCTATCGCCTGATCCCTGGTCGTGCCCACGCGGCATTTAACGATGATCCGGATTTCACCGCCTCCTACCGGGACAACATGCAGGAATTGAAAGTCAAGTTGCGTAATCCAGTTTCCGCCGCGATCGATACAGGTCTCCGCAACAAATCCGTGACACCGCGTGAGCACATAGACTGTGATAGTACAAGGTGTGGAAAGCATCAGAGGACGGGCACCTGATGGCTGATCGAAGCCGCGTCTGCGGCCTTTCGATGTAACGAAAAGGGGCAACCGGATTCGATAGTGGCATGGTCGACACCGATATTCCGGCGGTGATTTCCGCTCTTGCAGATAACGTCAACGCCACCGCCGAAAAACATTTCCGGATCTCGCCGCATACACGTGCCAGTGTCACTGATGAAACTCGATGGAATCGCCACCCTGTCGGGTGATGGATTTCACCTCACGGCGTTTCACGATGATTGTGTTGCAGCTGACAGGTTTTCACTGAGAGCATTGAATTATCGTGGCTGCAGGTGATCTGGTAGCGTATCCTGCGCGTTCCACATGTAACCGTCACAAACCGGAGAACGATGCGCAGTTCAATAATTGATTTGAACTTTCTGGTTTTCCGGAAGCGTCAACGCGAACGATTACACTGTATCGGGTGAGGTGCGTCTCGTGTCCGAATCAACGATAATCGGGCACCGGACAGGATGCGACGCAATGGAGACTTCCAGCACAGGATCGTCACAATCGTCGTTTATCGAACGGGCCCACTATGAACGGGGATTTGCCGCGATCTATGAACGCGATGTTCTTCCGTGGGCAAAACGGCATGTTGAAACAATAGAGAAGTCCGAACCCCGTTCGAGTCCTGGACGGATCGCGACCGGTATCTGTCTCATTGCGATGATCTGGATCGGATTTTACACTTGGGAAACCGGTCGAACGCATCTGAGCGTGCAGGGAATTGCCGTGCTGGCAACACTGGTTGTTGCTGATCTGTTTTTCAGACTGCGTCGCCGCAAGAAACCGGAAACGCTGCCGATTCTCAAGCGCAAGATCACTGAAGCGGTCTGCGCACATATGGATCAGGCCGTGTCACAGCGTGTCGCGGGACAGCATCTGGTCACACGCCGGTTTGTCGCCGCGGGACTGATGCAGGACCCCCTGCAGCTGTCTCTGGAAGACGTCTTTACCGGTGAGTATCGGAACTGCAGTTATGCGATCTGCAGTACACGCGACCGTCGACATGTTTCAGGCAAGCAGGCGCTGATCTGGTTCATGCAGATCAACCTCTCCGATCTTCCTCCCACAGCGATCGTTGCGGTAACGCGCAACTCTGATATCGAACCGGCTGACCAGTCCAGAGTGCCGATCGAGACGCATCCGGCACTGCGCAAGGCAATGCGGGTTTATGCGGCTGATCGAACTGAAGCGGAACATTGGCTGGATGAGAAACGGATGACAGCACTCGCAAACCTGGCCAACGAGTTTCATCCCTTCGCCATCGCGATAGGCATGGTTGAGGAATGTCTTGTTGTCTCTGTTGCGAAGATCGGTTCGCGCGAAGATCCGGAAATCAAGGACGATACACTGAAGGATCCGGAAACGGAGGCTCACCGATTATTGGCGATGCTCGACAGGCCGCGCCGGATCATCGACGTATGGACCGGGCGGGACCCCGTTACCGGTGGGCGATATCGTGTCAGGTATTGAGAGAAAGACACCAGACGCAACGGTATTGCAGCACATCGTACGGCAGTTCAGTCCGTACGCGCAGATCACCGGAATACGGGACATGTCGGAGGGTGATTCCGCTGTGATGACGGTGGTTCGTGTTCAGCATCCCGATGGCAGTTTCGAGAAAGTCGTCATTCGACAGTGCGGAATTGCGAACTTGCGGCGCGATCCACATGCCGCGCGTACGGAATTCCGGATTCTGGAATTTCTTGTTGGTCATGGTCTGTCGGTGCCGGAACCACTCTATCTTGATGAATCGACCGGCCTGTTACCCTTACCGTACCTCGTGATCTCCTGCCTTGATGGCAAACCGCAGTATGACCCGCCAGATCCGATGGGTGCGGTACGACAAATGGCAGAGTTCATGGCAAGCCTTCACGGAATTGATGCACACGAATTGTGCGATTCCGTACCTGCTTTCACGCCGCTGAATTCAGATGTGGTGTTGGAAAATGTTCCCGTCGAACTTGGTTCGATTCTCGAAGCCGTTGAATCACGTGGACCGGTTTCCGCTTCATCTCCTCTCGCGTTACTGCACGGCGATCTCTGGCCCGGCAACATGTTGTGGTGCAACACAACTCTGGGCAGCGTCGTTGACTGGGAGGATGCATGGTTCGGAGATCCTCTCGCGGATCTCGCCAACCTGCGTGCCGAACTATGCTGGAATCTCGGCTTTGACGCCATTGATGAACTGACGTCGTTCTACCTTGCGCAGACCGGATTCGAGGACGACAACCTTCCATACTGGGACTTGCAGGCGATACTCCGACACACCCCGAACATTCAGCATTATGCTCGTGCGTGGGACATTGAGCCGCGTGAGATCATCGATGGGTTCAGAGAACTGGCACGCAGAACGGGTGCGACGTAGGTCAGCACGATGCCGGCGCCGGCTGCAACAGCCTGGTGTTCTCTGGATGTTTTCGGACGATGTAGCGGGTGCATATGTCCGACAGCAGATCGTTATCAGCAGGTCAGGTGCCGATCCCCGAGGTGTAACACTCTGCCAAGGTGTTGCACGCCGAACCTGGGATTAACCTGTTGGCTGGATACGGTCTGGCGTACACCGGTTCAATGGACGAAGGGACCGGCGGCGAATGAAACGATCCGCAGCGGTCGTTGTCCGGGAATCCTGAATCAGTCCTCAAAGTCATGCCGTCTCGACCGGATCTGATTCCAAAGCCTGAAACGTGGTGCGCGTTCTTGCGTCGGGGTGCGTCGATAACTACATTGCAGTTCCAACACGCGCCGATTTGATCTTCAGCTTGCGGGCGCACAAGAAATCCGGCTAAAGCGATGGGCCAGCAACCCATCTTTCGACGGAACCACACGGTCCCCGTACGTGGCTGGATCACGCGCAGGCAGTTGTCGACGAGACGCGCCGAATGGAGTGATAGCCATGTCAGAACCAGTCATGCGTCGTTCGTCAGCTTCCGGACGTCAGCACAATGATAATCCGGTGAGCGAAACGGAATCGCGCACCATGCTCCCCTTTCAACTCGACGCCAGTCGGATCCGAGTCGTTGTTGTTGGCCGTGGCGCTGCGATCCGCCGCAAGATACGAACGGTTCTTGCAGCGGGAAATGTGTCTTTGACCGTTTACAGCGACGACAGGACAGAAATCGAGCAAGGGCCTTCCCTGGACGTGATTTCGCATCTTCCGGACAACCTGGAGTTGTCAGCAGCAAAATTTGTATTATGTGCCGGACTTGAAACAAACGAAGCTCATGATCTGGCAGAGCGTTGTCGTGCCATGCAGGTACTCGTCAACGTCGAGGATTGCCCGGAACTGTGCGACTTCTACATGCCGGCAGTCGTGCGTCGTGGTGACCTCACCCTAGCGATTTCGACAAATGGTCGCGCTCCTGGACTTTCAGGTATCATACGTCAGCATCTAGAAAGCATGTTTCCGTCCGTCTGGGAGGATCGTATTGGCGAGATTGCGCGTTACCGGAACGACTGGCGAGCGGCCGGTCACGACCAAAGAACCGTCAAGAACGGAATTGCGAACCTCGTCAAGGTACGAAGCTGGTTCAACAACGACTCGGGCAATGAGTTGCCGCGTGCCGATTGAGCAGCGTCAGTTCATCCTTCAATTTCGAAAATTTATTGACCAGTTAACCGGGTACACGATGATTTTGGGGAGCTGTCGATGAACAGGCTGTCCTTGGCACACGACCTGTCGTTTTCTGACCTCTATTCACGCGATGGTCTGATCAGGATCGACAACCTGTTCGTTGATGACCTGCGTGTCCGCGACACGGACCTGTTCAATCGTCTTGTCACCGCACGCCGTGCACCGCAAGAACTTGAACCGCGCGCGTATTCGGAATTGCTGACTGATCTGGGACCCTTTCTTGAGCAGTTTCTGGGTGAACTCTTTGATATCGGAGAAGAGATTTCCGGGCACCGCGACGCGGTCCTTGAACTCGACCCGATCTATCAGTGCAAGCTGAAGTTTGTCCGACGTCGTGCGGCCAAGGCAATTCGCGGCGATGAACTTGCACAGGTCGACGGCGATTCGATCACACAGGAGATTTCCGGACATATTGGACAGGCTGTGAACGAGCGCAATTTCGCGCGTGCCGTCATGACCTGGCTTGAGGACGAAGAGTCAAACGCGGAAAGAATAGATTGTGCGGCACGGTTTGCTGCCTGGGCAACCATGTCTGCCGCTGGACAGGCGCGCTACGCGAAGAGCTCGCTGTTTCACCTGCCGCACAGGATTGATGCCCGGAATCTGGTCCCGCTCGAGACCGAAATCGTCGACGGTGTCGAAATGCTGCGGTCGAGCCCGGAACGTATTCGTCGTCGGGAAGGATTTGCGCTCACCGATCACGGCATGAATCTGGAGCGGGTACTCGATCAGGCCAATTACTGCATCTTCTGCCATAACCAGGGCAAGGACAGCTGTTCCCACGGATTGAAGGACAGGGAAGGCAGGTTCCGGGACTCGGCGCTCGGCATTCCGCTTGCCGGATGTCCTCTCGACGAGAAGATCAGCGAGATGAACCTGCTCAAGGCGCGCGGTTTCGGACTTGCAGCACTTGCGGTCGTCATGGTCGACAATCCGCTCTGTGCTGCGACGGGGCACCGCATCTGCAATGATTGCATGAAGGCATGCATCTATCAGAAGCAGGAACCGGTTGATATCCCGCAGATAGAGACACGAACCCTGAAGGACGTACTTGCCTTGCCCTGGGGTTTTGAAATCTACAACCTCCTGTCGCGGTGGAATCCGCTGAACCTCGAGCGGCCTCTGCCTCGCACTGCCACGGGACGCCGCGTACTGGTTGTCGGAACAGGGCCGGCCGGATTCAATCTGTCGCACCACCTGCTGAATGACGGACATGCGGTCGTTGCCATCGACGGATTGAAGATCGAGCCCCTTGATCCGGCAATTTCCGGAATCGACAGCACCGGGAAGCGATGTGAATTCAAGCCGATCCGCGAGATTGATGAACTGTATGAAAGTCTGGATGACCGGACCACGGCAGGTTTCGGTGGCGTAGCGGAATACGGAATCACGGTCCGCTGGGACAAGAACTTCCTGAAGCTCATCCGGCTTCAACTCGAACGGCGCGCCGGTTTCCGGGTCTACGGGGGTGTGCGCTTCGGCGGAACAATCGATGTTGCAGATGCATTCGAACTCGGTTTCGATCATGTGGCACTGTGTGCGGGCGCGGGCCGGCCCACCTACATCGATATGCCGAATTCCTTGGCACGTGGTGTGCGCATGGCATCGGATTTTCTTATGGCACTGCAGTTAACCGGTGCGGCCCGTGAGCGAACCGTTGCAAACCTGCAACTGCGCCTGCCTGCGGTTGTTATCGGTGGTGGACTGACGGCGATAGATACGTCAACCGAGGCGCTCGCCTACTACCCGGTTCAGGTGGCCAAGTTCGCACGTCGTTTCAGGTCACTTTGCGGGACGCTGGGTGAAGACAAGGTACGTGCCGGATGGCGTGAGGAGGAGAGGGAGATTGCAGAGTCCTTTCTGGAACACGCCCGTCTGCTGCAGGAGGAGCACGATGCCGCCCGGGCAGAGGAGCGTGAACCGGACACGCTTCGCCTGCTCAATGCATGGGGTGGTGTCACCATGGTCTATCGACGCGATCTCGCAAGTGCACCAAGCTACAAGCTCAATCACGAGGAGGTGGCCCTGGCAATGGAGGAGGGTATCCGGATTGCACCGGGACTCTCGCCGGTGCGAATCAACGTCGACCACCATGCACACGTGGAGTCGCTTGATGTTGTCGATGGCGCGGGCAATCGGCACACACTCCCGGCACGCTCGGTCCTCGTCGCTGCAGGAACACAACCCAATACGACTCTGGCGCGCGAAACTGCCGAAGCCCTGCCGCTGGACGGAAAGTTCTTTCAGGCGCGCGACGTGGACAATCAACCGGTCTCGCCGGAAAGGTCGGCAAAACCGACTGCCGCACAGACGTTGATGCATTTCCGCGCCGACGGACGGGCGATGAGTTTCCACGGAGACCTCCACCCGAGCTTTGCCGGAAACGTCGTCAAGGCCATGGGAGGCGCCAAGCGTTCCTATCCACATATCTCCAGACTGCTTGAAAGCATGAATCCTGCCTCAGATAAGGATGACGCGGCGTTCGTTGCCGAACTTGATCGCCAGCTGATCGCACGGGTCGTTGCAGTGAACAGGTTGACGCCGACAATCGTCGAGGTCGTGGTCCATGCACCCGCGGCGGCACGGGCTTTCCACCCCGGCCAGTTCTATCGCCTGCAGAATCTTGAAGGTTTTTCGCCCCGGGGCCGTGACGGCACACTCCTGTCGATGGAGCCGCTCGCCATGACCGGTGCCGCATTGTCGCAGGACGGGAACTGCATTTCCGTGATCGGTCTTGAACTCGGCGGATCGTCGAACCTGATGGCGCACATGGCACCCGGAGAACCGGTCGTCCTCATGGGCCCGACAGGATCGCCGACCGAGATCCAGCCAAATGAAAACGTGCTTCTGATCGGCGGTGGACTTGGAAATGCCGTGCTGTTTTCGATCGGACGTGCAATGCGCGATCGCGGTTGCAGAGTCCTCTACACGGCCGGATATCGCAAGGTCGAGGACCGCTACAAGGTCGAAGAAATCGAGGCTGCGTCGGACGCCGTGATCTGGGCTTGTGATGAAGAGCCCGGGTTCCAACCGACACGCGAACAGGATGTGTGTTTTGTCGGCAACATCGTTGATGCCCTCATTGCATACCAGGACGGTCGCCTTGGCAGGAAATCAATCGGACTTGATGAGATCGACAGAATACTCTGTATCGGCTCGGATCGCATGATGGCGGCGGTAAACACCGCGCGACACGGAGTTCTTGCGAAATGGCTCAAGCCGGAACATCGGGCCATTGGCTCAATCAACAGTCCGATGCAATGCATGATGAAGGAAATCTGCGCCCAGTGCCTGCAACCGCAGGTCGATCCTGTTACGGGTAAACCGGCATTGCCTGTGTTTTCCTGTTTCAATCAGGATCAGAACATGGATGCTGTGGATTTCAAGGGATTGCGTAATCGTCTGGAACAGAACAGTGTGCATGAACATCTGACGACACTGTGGGTGGATCGGACACTTGCAGATACAGTCGGGCAGCGGAGTATCACATGAAAGTTCTGATCGTTCTGGCGCACCCGCGCAGGAATTCCCTGACGGGGCAGGTGACAGATGCATTGGCGGACGTGCTGACTGAAAGCGGGCACACTGTCGAAATCGCCGATCTGTATACCGAGGGATTCGATCCGCGACTGCGCGAGGCAGATGAACCCGACTGGGAAAGGACGGACAAGGTTTATTCGGCTGAAGTCCGGACCGAAATGGCCAGACTTGACCGCAACGACGCGATCATCCTGGTGTTTCCGATCTGGTGGTGGTCGTTTCCCGCCATTCTCAAGGGCTGGGTCGATCGTGTGTGGAACAAGGATTATGCGTATGACGGGAGAAAACTGCATTTCTCCCACGCGATGGCGGTCGGACTGTCGGCATCGGATGCCGAAGGGTATGCGAGCGACAACTACGACACAGCGATGATGACGGAGATCGTGACCGGACTCTTCAATTACTGCGGAATTCGCAACGGCAGGCTCGAATTCCTGCACGGCTCGACCACTGGCGGCGAAGATGCGCACAAGATTCTTGAGAATGCGAGCCGCCTCGGGCGGGAATTTCTTTCGGACGTCTCGTGCTCTGTGTCAGGTCGAAACCGCCCAACCGTTGAATGATCATGGATGGACCAGGCCTGATTCACGCTCATTGTGCCTGAAGCGACGGGGGTGGTGCGGCCCGGGCTGAGCCAGCCTGTTGCGGAGCAGATACGGGCAGATTCCGGTCAGAACAGCGCTGGAGGCGCTGCGGGGGTGTGTTTTCGCGGAGAGAAGTGCGCTTCAGGCGCAGCTTGTGACCTTATCCCAAGTTGTCAGTTGTAGTGATTTGAAGTTAGATAAGTGATTGATTTTTGGCAATATTGTCCCATGCCATTTCCCGACATGGCACTACATTTCCGATTTTTTTTGAATACAGCGACGCCGGATTTCGGGTCAAGTTGCGGTAGAGCCCAGGCTCCACCCCGGCGGGGATGATACCGCGCGGGCCACCTCTTTCTTGTCAAAACCGAATGCCTGACGACGCCAAAACCGGCGGGTCAGGCTGCCGAAAAGATCAAATCAATACTACTACGTGGAAAGAAACAGGAAACCAAACAGGAAACCCTGCCCGCACTACGCCAGATTCTCAAAAACATCCGGTCCGAAATAATCCGGTAAACAGGCCCCTGCAGGTCGGACTATTCTTGGATACAACAGCAGGTCGCGTCACTCTTTCTCGAAGGCATGACCGTCCAAGCGCAGACTAACACTATTCTCGGTAACGATCCGCTCGACATGCTCCGGGACGCCGGCCGGCACCTCCACCTCGATTTCGAGTGTCACGCGTACCTTCGAGCCCACCAAACCATCGAGGTGAGAGACCACCTCTTCCGCAATCCGGCTCGCTTCCGGGCCGATCCGGGAGTGATTGAGCGTCGCAGTCGCATGGAATCTGCGAGGATCGACACGCTGCGGTGGCTGATCTCCTTCAGATTCAGTTGTCCGACCGGGTCTGGTTCCACCATTGGGAGCCGGCAAAGGTGTTTCCGTGGGTGTCGGCGTTGGAGCTTCGCTGTCTATCTGTGCACGTGCAACATCTGGTTTCACAAGCAGGCCACTGCTATCGCGCGTGATTTCGATCTCACGGCGAACCTGCAAGCCACGATACCGCTTCTCTGCTTCGTCGTACTCGTCAGCAAACGCAAAGCTGTCGTGCTCCCAGGTCAGGAGCGCGATGCCGTCCTTGATTGCGCGAACGAGCACATCTGCGTTCGTCAGCCTTGGCAGGTACAAAAATTGCCCGAAATTATCGATCAATTGGCGAATGGCGACATGGTCGCCACGCCAAAGCGGGATATCGTCCAAAATCAATCGAAGGTAGGTGGAGCCCAGCTCACCAATCAGAAGCTCATCGCTCAGTAGCCGGCGCGAGGTTCGTTCCGCTAGCGGGCCCGATGCGGACAGGCTCAGCGACTTCCAGGACATGGCCTCATCCGGCGATTTCTGTTCCGGAACGAGCAGCCACTTGTAGGTTTCCGGAATCCTCGCCATCACAGTGGCGCTTGCCGCCTCCTGCTGATCCTTGGCCTGTCTGACCTGATGAGGGACCAGGCCAAGCGCCTCCACATTCTCGACGATCGACTTCCATGCCAGGAAGCGGCGTACCCCCTCTTCCAGTTCCTTAGATCGTGTCCTGTCGGCCGTGAGGAACACCAATGCGTTGCGGAAACGTCTCGGAGCCGTACCGCGGGACTCCAGGATACTGGTTGCCATTGCCTGGGCGGGCGTGTCGCCGCCGCGAAGGTAGTTCTTGTCCGGCGGCAGCACCACAAGCCGTGCGTCGCTCTCATCCGTCACATCCGCAGGCGATCTCGGAAACGTATGGATACGCGCGAAAGCGCTTCTTTCCTTCAGATCGTTTCTAAGCCGACTTTCAAGCTCTGCTGCCACTGCGTCCGGGTTTCGCCGGAGTTCCTCTGCCCGGTCCTGTGCCAGTTTGGCCACCGTCGGCTGTGTGTCGTACCAGTAACGTGTGGCGTCCTGATAGAGATATGTGGCGCGCACCGCGAGGCGGCGAAGCCCGTCACCGAAGACCGCCGGGGCCTCCGCCGGCGCGACACAGCCGAGCTTGATGCGCGTGTCCTCGATTCCTCGCCGTGCTGCCTCGGCAATTGGTGCGGAGCCGAGATAGATCGTGCGCGCGACCCGCTGTGTAGCGCTGAGTCGGCCGAGATTGGGTGCATCGCGATCGATCGCGGTCGGCAAGGAATTGGCGCCGTCGACATCCTTTTCGATGACTGGGGTCCAGTTGTCGGAAAGATAGCGTGTAAGTTCGTTTTGCACGCGTGGATTGTCGAGATGCACGTTCCACGGCTGGATCAAAGGGCTGCGGTCACCGCTTTCCCACAGACTGTGGATCACCGCGGCCATCAGACGCAGCACACCTCGGGTGCGCTGGAACCTCGCAAGCGTCGACCAGTCGGTGTAAAGGCGATCGAACACCTCGGGATGGATCGGATAGGCGGCTTGCATGCGGCGTTCGTAGTCGGAGTCCGCGCAGACAGCAGGGAACTCTGCTCGATGGGTCTTGTAGAGATTGGCGAACGCTCGTGCGGTGACATCCCTCTGCTTGACGGCCTCTTGTCCGGCAAGCGGTTTGAACAATCGGCGTCTGACAATCTCGAATCCTTCCTCGGCTGTCGCCGGTCGCCATGGTGATTCGACGCGCGCGATGACGTTGCGAAGGCGCTCAAGAGCATCACGGCCGCGCATGCCACCCACTTCCGAGTCGTCGACGTCGGCACTCTCTTTGCCGGTTTGGTCCGACGCTGGCAGCGATACCATCAGCAAGCAGTTTGTCGTCAGTTTGACTGCCTCTGTCAGTGCCTGCGCAAAGGTGAACTGAGTCTCGAACGTCCCACCCGGCAGGCCTGGTTCATGATGGAGCTGACGAGCGTAGGCCACCCACTCGTCGATCAGAATCATGCACGGCCCGTAGTCTTCCAGCAGATCGCGGAGCTTGTGTCCAGGGTTGGTCGCTCGCTCGTCATCGGCACGAACCCGTTCATAGGCCTCGCGACCGCCGAGCTGGTACGCCAGCTCGCCCCATAGCGTGTGGGCGACGGTCCCGTCAGCCTTCACCTCCGGGTCACCGGGAGAAATCTGGGTGCCTACCAGAACCACTTGCCGGACTGCGTCAAGCTGGTCGGCTCCGGCCTCGTCGAGCACTTCAGACAATCCTTGCAGGGTCTGGGCGTCGATGCCGGAGAAAAGGTGATAGAGCGCCAACATCGAGTGCGTCTTGCCGCCTCCGAAGTTGGTCTGAAGTTGTATGACCGGATCTCCGTCTCCTCCCGACAGACGGCGGATGGCGCCCACAAGCAGTGACTTCAGACTTTCGGTCAGATAGGTGCGCCGAAAGAACTCAACCGGATCACGGTACTCGTCGGCACCCCGGCCCCGGTGCACGTCGCCGAGGTCGGCCGCGAACTCGGCCTGTTGATAGCGTCCTGTCGCCACGTCGTCATGCGGTTCGACCACATCGCGCCACGCCTTGATGCCCGACGTTGGTGCAGCGCTGCCCTGGCGGGACGTGAGGCGTCGCTCCTCACTGCGCACCTGTTCGTCGAACACCAGACGGCGAAGGTCCATCTTCATCTGTGCGACTTCGGCGGCCTGTGGCGCCGATACCGCTGCGAGCAGACGCGCCGTCGAGTCCAGTGCGCGATCGGTGTCTTCACTCGAAAAGCGCTCCTGATGTGCCCACTTGTTCCGCCACTCACGCAACTCGGAAACCAGGTTGCGGCCGCTGTAGCCAAGCGTGTCCTGGAACACGTCACGCCAGATACCGTTCATCAACCGCAAGAGGCCCGCCACGTCCCACTGTTCGATCGGTCTCTTCGCAAGAGGATCTTCTAGGTGGCGCCGGATCATCTCCATGGGCAACCGCTTCCAATTGGCGTTTACCTCGCGCTTCACATAGGGAGCGATTCCGCTGCGTAGCAGTTCCAGCGCCTTGCCGACACGTTCGTGATTGGTCGTCGCCATAGAACCTCTCTTCGCGAAGAATTGTTACCTCGGTGTCCGTGCAGCTCGGGGCCAAACGCCAAAGCCGCGACCGCTACCTTTACCCTGTCAGCAGGACACTAGTTACCACACTGGATTTATCCGTCTATCCCTGCCGCATGCAGATCGGCATGCGCCAAGGATAGACGGCCACGATGGAGTGGTTCACGGACACGGTCAAGGCGGGGCACCAGAGCCACCTCCTCTAGGACCCCGGGACCGCACCGGCCTGCGCCGCCGCCGGTCCGACGGTAGTCAGGCAATCGGGCCGAACGTCACAAAATGGCCGCTTACCTCGAAAAGACAACCGCTGCCCGGCGCTCAACTCACCTGGAAGGGAATGCGAGACTTCCTGCTCTTCGTCAGTCATCGGGAACACATGCGCCGGAATCCGCACCAAACAACCTGATCCTAGACGGAGAACTATGGGTAAGTGACAGACCCTTGCCAATGCAGACGACTTGGATAATGGAGCACACGACCATGCATGAAAAGCCAACCACCCTCTTCGGTCCGTTCGCCGCGTCAGCCATCCGGCGGCAATCCCGCCTGTGGAAACCCGGAACACTGGCAGTCAACCGCTGCTACATGCGTAATCAGATCATGCCGTTCTTTGCGCATCGACCCGTTGCAGACGTCACGTCATGCGAGGTTCGGCAGTGGTTCGCTACTATCTGCGCCACGCCCGCAGCAGCTAACCGGGCCTTGCCTGTCCTCTCGGGCGTGTTCCGCGAAGCGGAGCGGCTGGGACTTCGTCCGGAGAACAGCAATCCATGTGCGGGCCTGCGACGCTACCGCACACCCGGTCGCTGCCGTTTCCTTACCGTCGCGGAAACTCGTCATCTTGGCACAGTGCTCGCGGAGCGCGAGCACTGTACACCGGTGCCGGTCGCACTAGTGCGACTACTGATTCTCACGGGATGCCGACAGGGCGAGGTTCGGCACTTGAAGTGGAATGACTACCGGGAAGGCAACCTGTACCTGCGAGACAGCAAGACTGGGCCACGGACTGTGTGGCTCTCCGCAGCCAGCCGCCTTGTGCTGGCTACGCTCGACAAGACGTCGGCCTGGATGTTCCCGGCGAGACATGGCGATGGGCCGATGCACACGGAGACCCTTTACCGGCATTGGCGTGGTATTCGCGAGGCGGCGAATCTGTCGGACGTGCGGCTTCACGACCTGCGACACAGTTACGCGAGTTTCGCCCTGCGCGAGGGCGAGACAGTGTTGACAATCGGTCGACTTCTCGGGCATCGCGACCCGGCGACCACGCTACGGTATCTCCACTTCGACGATGCACTGGCCGTGCAGAGCGTGCAGGCGGTCGCCGGTGCCATGGCATCGCAACCATGAAGACATTCGCGGATTTTGTGACGTTCCCGTGGCGAGCTGCCTGCCATGATCCGTGCAAGCCTTCCACCAGACGCCGGGTCGACAGTCTTCTCCGCACCCAACTGCTCCCTGAGTTCGGCGCGATGCCCCTCGGCGAACTTGACCAAGAGGTGATCTGCAACTGGTTCGATCGCTACTCGAAGATTGCGCCTGCAGGCGCGAATCGTGCGCTGGATGTACTGTCTCAAATCCTGAATTTTGCCGTCGAATGCGGCGAACTCACATCAAATCCTGCCCGTACCATCCGACGCAATCCGCGCCCGAGGAAGACGCGCTTTCTGAGCCGCGTGGAGATCCATCGCCTCAATAGAGCTCTCGATGCGCATCACGGGAGGGGCTCCGGCGTCCAACAAGCCGACATTATCCGTCTGCTGCTGCTGACAGGGTGCCGAAAGGGCGAACTCATCGGCTTGCGCTGGTCAGAGGTTCACGCTGACCGGTTCGTCCTCAGGGACGCGAAGACCGGTCCTCGAACGGTCTTTCTCAGCGCCGAGGCCCAGACCATCATCGCCAGACAGCCTCGGGTCGGTGCGTTCGTCTTTCCGTCTCTTTCCGATCCCTTGACCAATCGCTCACCAGAGCTCTCGCTTTGGCGAAAGGTCCGTGGAACTGCAGGCATCGCCGATGCCCGGCTGCACGATCTTCGCCATACATTTGCAAGTCACGCGGTCTTGGCCGGCATTCCGTTGCCGGTCGTTTCCCGACTTCTTGGTCATGCCCAAATGCGCATGACACTACGCTATGCGCATGTGAGCGACCGAGAAACTGAAGCCGCCGCGGAACGGATCGGCTCAGCCATCTCAGAGACCCTGACCGGTGGTCAGCGGTTGACACGAGTGAACCCTTGACGGATATCTTCCTCCAACGGTTGGATTGGATAACGATCCTGCGCTCACCTGCATGATCGTCGCTTGAGAGGATGTCTTGCGCAGAAAACTCATTGAAGTCGCCCTGCCGCTCGATGCAATCAACGCGGCCGGCGCACGCGAGAAGTCCATCCGTCACGGTCATCCGTCCACCCTCCATCTCTGGTGGTCTCGCAAACCGTTGGCGGCGGCTCGTGCGGTGATTTTCAGTCAGATGGTGGACGATCCGTCGTCGGTGCCGGAGGAGTTTCCGACTTCCCAGATGCAAGACGCCGAGCGAGAACGCCTGTTCTGCATCCTGCGGGAGCTGGTGCTTTGGGAAAACACCGGCAACGAGACGGTGCTCGCCAAGGCCCGCACCGAGATACGCCGGAGCTGGCGGCGCACCTGTGCGGACAACGCAGACCATCCACGCGCCGCCGAGCTCTACGACCCGGAGAGACTGCCCGCCTTCCACGATCCCTTCGCCGGTGGCGGTACGTTGCCGCTTGAGGCGCAGCGCCTGGGTCTGGAGGCACATGCCAGTGATCTGAACCCGGTGGCGGTGCTGATCAACATGGCGATGATCGAGATTCCGCCGAAGTTCGCCGGGCGACCGCCTGTGAACCCAGAGGACAGGGCTGGCCTTGCGGGAGTGGGTGGATGGTCAGGGGCGTCAGGTCTTGCGGCGGATGTGCGCTACTACGCCAAGTGGATGCGCGACGAGGCGGAAAGGCGCATCGGCCATCTGTATCCAAAGGTGGAAGTGACGGCAGAGATGGCGCAGGAGCGTCCAGACCTCAAGCGCTATGTCGGTCGCAAGTTGACGGTGATTGCCTGGCTGTGGGCGCGCACGGTGCGAAGTCCGAACCCCGCCTTTGCGGACGTGGAGGTGCCACTGGCGAGTTCGTTTGTCCTGTCATCGAAGAAGGGCAAGGAGGCGTATGTCGAGCCCGTGATAGAAGGGCGCAGCTATCGGTTCGTGGTGAGGGTCGGAACGCCCACGGATTTAACAGTGACACAGGCGGGGACATCAGCGGGAAAACGACAGGCATTCCGCTGTCTGATGTCCGGAATACCGGTATCATACAACCACATCCGCAGTGAAGGTAAGGCGGGTCACTTGGGCGCACGGCTAATGGCGATAGTTGCGGAGGGTGACCGTGGCCGATTGTACATCGAACCGGACCAAGCACATGAGGCGACTTCTCGGCTGGCTACACCGACTTGGCGACCGGATTGTGAGATGCCTAAGAAGCATCGCGACTTCAAAGGACCGGCCTATGGGCTGGAGAACCTCGGTGATCTTTTCACGCCCCGGCAGCTTGTCGCCCTCACCACCTTCTCCGATTTGGTGGACGAAGCGAGAGAGCATATTCGTAGCGTTGCCGCTACTGGACTGGCAGACGATGAATTGCCCTTGAGGGAGGGTGGTGTGGGCGCGACGGCCTACGCCGAGGCAGTGGGGGTGTATCTCGGTCTTGCCGTCGATAAGTGCGCTGATTACTGGTCAACAATTTGTTCGTGGCATTCTCCTGGAGAAAAAGTTGGTCACACGTTTGTTCGCCAAGCGATCCCGATGATCTGGGATTTCTGCGAAGCCAATCCCCTCTCAACGTCGAGTGGCGGATGGCTGAACCAAATCACATGGGTCTCAAAGGCGCTCGGGACGGTTCCAGCACGCCCCAAAGGACGTAGCAGTGGCGTTGACGCAGCCACGCAGATGGCCAGCCTTGCCAAGGTCGTCTCGACCGATCCGCCATACTATGACAACATCGGCTACGCAGACCTCTCTGACTTCTTCTATGTATGGCTGCGCCGTTCCCTCAGAGCGACCTTCCCTGATTTCTTTGCGACGGTCGCGGTTCCCAAAGGGGATGAGTTAGTTGCCTCACCGTACCGACATGGTTCCCGCGACGCGGCCGAGCGCTTCTTCCTGAAAGGCATGTCGCAGGCCATCGAGCGCCTGGCTGCGCAAGCGCATCCAAGTGTCCCTGTGACCCTCTTCTACGCGTTCAAACAATCCGAGAGAAAGAGCGACGCGGGTGTCTCCAGCACCGGCTGGGAAACGTTTCTTGACGCCGTAATCCGTTCCGGCTTCGGTATCAGCGGCACTTGGCCCATGCGGACAGAACTCAGCAACCGCATGTTAGGAATGGGCACCAATGCCCTCGCCTCCAGCATCATTCTCGTGTGCCGAAGGCTTCCCGAGAATGCGTCCTTGGCCACTCGCCGCGAATTCACGGCGACTCTACGTGCAACCCTTGCACCGGCCGTGATCCAGATGCAATCCGGCAATATCGCACCCGTCGACCTCGCCCAAGCCGCCATCGGCCCCGGAATGCGAGTATACACCCGCTACGCCAAGGTGCTGGACGCATCCGGCAAACCGATGACCGTTCGCGATGCGCTTGCACTCATCAACCAGATCCTCGATGAAGTGCTCGCCGAGCAGGAAGGTGACTTCGATTCGGACAGCCGCTGGGCGCTTTCCTGGTTCGAGGAGTACGGCTTCGCAGAGGGGGAGTTTGGTCGCGCCGAGACGCTGTCCAAGGCAAAGAACACCAGCATCGCAGGAATGATAGACGCCGGGATACTTGTCTCTCAGGAAGGCAAGGTACGACTCCTTGCACCGAAAGAACTCCCGGTCGACTGGGACCCGAGAACGGACTCGCGGTTGACGTCGTGGGAGATGGTACATCACCTAATCCGTGTCCTTGAGACCGAAGGGGAAGAAGGGGCGGCCAAACTGGTGCACGCACTCGGTGGCGCTGCCGATACCGCACGCGAATTGTGTTATCGCCTGTACGTGCTGTCGGATCGGAAGAATCGGGCGGCGGAGGCGTTGGGGTACAACACGCTCGTCAGAAGCTGGCCGTCGATCGCCCAGCTGGCACGCTCTTTGGAATCGGTGCATGGGGACTTGTTCGATCGCGGCGGATCGCGGCGCTGATCGGAGGCAATACCAGTCAGAATAAGTAACAACCTATAGGGTGGTGCATGTGTATGGTGGGATTCAGCATGGCGTAGACCATGTCCTTGTCGTGATGGAAGTGATTCTTCCACGCGATTGAGTAAAGCGTTTCCAGACGGTGTTGACGGTGGCCACGACGTGCTCGGTGGTGGTGAAGACCCGGTTTGAAAAGTGGTTCTGCTTGAGGATTGAAAACACCTGTTCTGCAGGGTTCAGTTCCGTGCTGCAGGGAGGCAGACGCAGCAGGGAGATGTTCGGCGGGATGTCGCGTGAGTGATTTTAGGCGGCCCCATCCAGCACAACGACCGCGTGGCGTCCCCGGGCCACGGTGTCTGCGATCTGTGCAAGGTGGCGGTTCATCTCCAGAGTGTTGGCACGGGGGCAGATATGCCCGACCGCGGTCCCGGTTGCCGGGCACAGGGCGGCGAACAGATCTAAGCGGCCATTTTGTGACGTTCGGCCCGATTGCCTCACCGATGTCGGGTCGGCGGCGCAGGCCGGGCCGGTGCCGGTGTCCTTACAGCCCGGCCGCCAGAGCCGAGCGGCTCAGGCGCCTCGTCTTGACCCCGTCCGTGAACCACGCCATCGTGGCCGTGTCGAACTGCCGCATGCCGATCTGCATGCGGCAGGGACAGACAGATAAATCCGGTGTGTTGCCTGTGTCCTACTGACAGGCTCGTAGCGGGTGTATACTCGCATTCCGGGGCCGATGGCGGCTTGGGCGAGATCGACGGGTGCGATGTTGCCGGATTGCATCTGGATCACGGCCGGTGCAAGGGTTGCACGTAGAGTCGCCGTGAATTCGCGGCGAGTGGCCAAGGACGCGTTCTCGGGACGCCTTCGGCACACGAGAATGATGCTGGAGGCGAGGGCATTGGTGCCCGTTCCTACCATACGGTTACTGAGTTCTGTCCGCATGGGCCAAGTACCGCTGATACCGAACCCGGAACGGATTACGGCGTCAAGAAACGTTTCCCAGCCGGTGCTGGAGACACCCGCGTCGCTCTTTCTCTCGGATTGTTTGAATGCGTAGAAGAGGATCACAGGGACACCTGGATGCGCTTGCGCAGCCAGGCGCTCGATGGCCTGCGACATGCCTTTCAGGAAGAAGCGCTCGGCCGCGTCGCGGGAACCATGTCGGTACGGTGAGGCAACCAACTCATCGCCTTTGGGAACGGCGACGGTCGCAAAGAAATCAGGGAAGGTCGATCTGAGGGAGCGGCGCAGCCATACATAGAAGAAGTCAGAGAGGTCTGCGTAGCCGATGTTGTCATAGTATGGCGGATCGGTCGAGACGACCTTGGAAAGGCTGGCCAATCTGCGTGGTTGCGTCACTCACGCCACTGCTACGTCCTTGGGGACGTGCTGGAACTACTCCCGAGCGCCTTTGAGACCCATGTGATTTGGTTCAGCCATCCGCCACTCGACGTTGAGAAGGGATTTCCTTCAGCAAAGTCCCAGATCATCGGGATCGCTTGGCGACCAAATGTGTTTCGGACTTCACTCCAGTGAATCCCACGAACAAATTGTTGACCAGTAATCAGCAACTTATCCACGAGCAGACCGAGATACACCCCCACTGCCTCGGCGTAGGCCGTCGCGCCTGTACCACCCGCAGCTCAAGGGCAATTCAGTCGTCTGCCAGGCCACGGTAGCGGCAACGCTACGAATACGCTCTCTCGCTTCGTCCACCAAATCGGAGAAGGTGGTGAGGGCAACAAGCTGCCGGGGCGTGAAGAGATCCGCAAAGCGTATCCGACCTTAGAGCACGCACCAGATGGCTCTCGGATCATGAGGCAGGGCTTCAGGTGGTCGCCAACCTGATTTTGCCGTCAGGGCCCGAATCTGCATCAGTGCGTTTGGATTCAAGTATGACCCTGCCACGATCACCCTCAGCGACCACTGCCATGAGGTGCGCCCCATCCGTTTGCCAGCCTTCTGACTTCACATGATCTGGAGCATCGGCGAACCGGACATAAGGCACAGGAAGTGGCTGAGCCGCCGCGAGTTTGGTCCCTTGTTTCCTCTTTCGGCGGTGTTCCGACCCTCACCACGAACCGATAGCTGCGCCCTTCTATCACGGGCTCGACATACGCCTCCTTGCCCTTCTTCGATGACAGGACAAACGAACTCGCCAGTGGCACCTCCACGTCCGCAAAGGCGGGGTTCGGACTTCGCACCGTGCGCGCCCACAGCCAGGCAATCACCGTCAACTTGCGACCGACATAGCGCTTGAGGTCTGGACGCTCCTGCGCCATCTCTGCCGTCACTTCCACCTTTGGATACAGATGGCCGATGCGCCTTTCCGCCTCGTCGCGCATCCACTTGGCGTAGTAGCGCACATCCGCCGCAAGACCTGACGCCCCTGACCATCCACCCACTCCCGCAAGGCCAGCCCGGTCCTCTGGGTTCACAGGCGGTCGCCCGGCGAACTTCGGCGGAATCTCGATCATCGCCTTGTTGATCAGCACCGCCACCGGGTTCAGATCACTGGCATGTGCCTCCAGACCCAGGCGCTGCGCCTCAAGCGGCAACGTACCGCCACCGGCGAAGGGATCGTGGAAGGCGGGCAGTCTCTCCGGGTCGTAGAGCTCGGCGGCGCGTGGATGGTCTGCGTTGTCCGCACAGGTGCGCCGCCAGCTCCGGCGTATCTCGGCGCGGGCCTTGGCGAGCACCGTCTCGTTGCCGGTGTTTTCCCAAAGCACCAGCTCCCGCAGGATGCAGAACAGGCGTTCTCGCTCGGCGTCTTGCATCTGGGAAGTCGGAAACTCCTCCGGCACCGAAGACGGATCGTCCACCATCTGACTGAAAATCACCGCACGGGCCGCCGCAAGTGGTCGTCGCGCCCACCATAGGTGCAGCGTGCTTGGGTGGCCGTGCCGAATCGACTTCTCTCGCACAGAAGCCTTATTGATTGCATCGAGCGGCAACGCCACTTCGATGAGTTTCGTGCGCGTGACTGTCATTTTTGGCCTGTGCTCCGACTGTAAGGCACCTTTACAAGACAGAGTCGGCGTCTTTTCAGGCGCAGAGAACGGCCTTGATCGTGTTTTCGGTGGCCGTTCATGATGGCGCTTGCGCGCGAGCGATCAAATCGTCCATGCGGTAGTTCGAACTGTCCACGGCCCAGTCGGGCTCCTGTTCGAACGGTTCCCGAATGTAGTGGACGCGATGCCTGTTGCCGTCCAGGAACTCCACAATGGCCAGGATGTAGTCGTCCGGCTTGTTGAGCGCCGTCATCACTTCGTTCCTGGTGACCGAGATCGTGTTCGCGCCGCTGACCCGCCCCTTGACTTCGATGAAGCGCAGTCTGCCCGTCTCCGGCACACGGCTCTCTATGTCGTAGCCGAGACGCTCGAACTCTCGATCCGTTGGTGCGAATCCCAGTCCCCGCTCGACCTCCATGATGATCCCGCGTGCCCGCGCTGCGGACTCTTGTGTCTCTGCAACCGTTCGCGGAACGCTGTTCACCATCCGCGCGATCAATCCGCCTGGAATGACGATGGCGCCACCGAGCACCCTAGGTGGCAATTTCGTAAACTGTTCCTCGCGGTCGAGTTGGGCCAGACGCGCCTGCCGACGCTCTTCCAGCTTCTCCGCACGTCGGGCTGCCTCGCCAGAGTTCAGTCGTGCGCCCGGCTTGCCGGCGCTTTCCTGGGCGCGGAGCTCTTCGGAGCGGCGGTACCAGTGGCTGATTTCCTTGGTCAGCCGGTCCTTCACAGCCTCACGTGTCTTCGCGATCATCTCCTGACGCCGTTTGCGAACTTCGGCGACATGATCCGGAACGATGTGGGCGATTGCCTCACGACGAACGTCTTCCTCAACTTCCCGCGAAATCCACTGAAGTTCGGGCAGGCCGAGGATGTCGGGCAGGCGCGGATCTTCCTTCCCCAGGGGGCGATAGTCCAGGTGGGGTGCGTTCTGCAGGTGTCGTCTGTTGCCCGTGCTGTCCATCTCCACATACAGCATCCTCTGCGAGATGATGCGTGCGTCGTCCTCAGATCCTCGGCTACCTTCCTGTATGGCGTGTTCGAGGGTGAACAGGACCCGTGGCGTTTCGCCATGATCGCCATCATCCACCAGAACCGCTCCCCGTTTCAGCAGCTCGCCGTGACGTTCAAGCGTCAGATCGAGAACGGCGGAGAGCAGTGGATGTCCCGGGCAAACAAACGCCGCGGGGGGCTTGCCGGGGATCGTCACCAGCTCCTTCTTGAAGGCTATGCGCTCGTAGCTGCGGGAAACAGGATCTCGGCTGCCGATTTCGCGGGCACGGTCGCGCACCGTCGCGGGCACACGGCTCACCTGGTAGCGACCGTGCTCCCGCTTCCGTGAAGTCCCACCGAGCCTCCGGAATGCTTCACGGAAAAATGACTCGACGTAGAAGGGCTGAAGCCGTCGGGCATGCGCCCGTTCGAGTTCCTCACGTACGTCGGCGACCTTGCTTGAGCCCAGGACGTCCTGTGCAAGCACCCGTTCTTGCATCAAGGCCAGCAGCCTTTCCTGGTTCACAGCCTCGCTTACCACCTGCTCCAGCCTCGCCCTGACTTCAGGCCGGTCACCATATCGAATCGCCTCAACCAGCAACTCTCTGAGCGACCTGCCGCCAAACTCCAGCTTCCCGAGGACATCGAACACCTGACCGCTGAGCGCGGTACGCGCCTGTTCCAGCTTCTCCAGCAATCTGTTGAGGACGTCCCCCTCTCGGGTGTCCTCGGCCACAAGATTCCAGAGATGGCATACCTCAGTCTGGCCGATGCGATGAATTCGCCCAAAACGCTGCTCGAGCCGGTTCGGGTTCCATGGCAGATCGTAGTTCACCATCAGGTGTGCCCGCTGCAGGTTGATCCCTTCACCTGCCGCATCGGTCGCCAGCAGCACCTGCACCTCCGGGTCATTCAGAAACGTCTCCTGCACCCTGCGGCGCTGTTCCTGTCCCACGCCACCATGAATTTGGACGACCGTGCCGGCCTTGCCGAGCAGGGTTTCGATACGGCTCATGAGGTAGTTCAACGTGTCGCGATGCTCGGTGAAGATGACGAGTTTCTTCTTTGGGGAGGTGTTGGAGACGACGTGCTTGTCGCCGTTTGAGGGCTGGCCCTCCTTGTTCAGAAGCGGGCCGATGTCCTGTCGAATCAGGATCGCATCCAGCAGCCTGGAGAGCTCGCGCCATTTCGTGTCGCTACCGGCGCGTCTGATCGCGCCTGCCATCTCTTCTAACCTCTTGAGCGACGCGATTTCCCGTCTGAGTTCCGGGATCGTGCTCGCAGCGGTCGCCTTGTCGAGGACTTCGCGCTCTGCTGCTTCGACCTCGTCTTCCGGTGCATCCTCCAAGTCTTCAAGATAGTCTGCATCGAGCGTGAAACTCGAAGCGATACCGGGCGGGACCCCTCCCCGTCCCACGACATCCAGCTTGTCGAGGCGGTCCTCCAGGCGGTTGCGTCGCCGCATCAGAGATTGGAAAATAGCTTCCGGAGACG
Source organism: Alphaproteobacteria bacterium (assembly GCA_965200745.1). GTDB lineage: Bacteria > Pseudomonadota > Alphaproteobacteria > SP197 > SP197 > SP197. Next base: position 136,834 of record CBDAUZ010000001.1, on the reverse strand, counting down.
AGGCGAGGCGGCGCTGGAGCACTGTGAGCGCAAATCCAACCGTTCCGGCGCGCTTGTCGTTCTGCAACGCCTCCGCGCGGTTGAATTCCTCCTGAACATACTCCGTGACAGCACGATACAGCCGCGATTCATCATCGGTGAGCTTGTAGGGCACCGAGTAGGCGATCCGCTCCGGGAATAGCGGACGCCCATCGAACTTCAGGAGGTTCTCCTTCACCATGCGCCGCATCAGGTCGGTCGCGTTGTTGCGGTGAACGCCGTCCCGAAACCGGCCTTCGAATCGGTCGCTGTCCAGAAGTGCCAGGAACAACTGAAAGTCTGTTTCCTTGCCGTTGTGCGGCGTGGCCGTCATCAGCAGCAAGTGCCGGGTTTGATTCGAAAGAAGCTGTCCCAGCCGGTATCGCTTCGTATAATGTACGTCGCCACCGAAGAAGGTCGCCGACATCTTGTGAGCTTCATCGCAGATCACGAGGTCGTAGTCACAGTCGCGCGCAGATAGCTTCGCCTGCACCTCCTCGTTTCTGGCCAGTTTGTCGAGCCTTGCAATCGCGAAGTCGTTCTCGAGGAACCAGTTACCCGTCCGCGCCGCTTCCAGCTTGTCATTCGTCAGGATCTCGAAATTGAGATCGAACCGACGATCGAGTTCATCCTTCCATTGTTCGACGAGGCTTCCCGGGCAAACGATCAGGCATCGTGTCACGTCGCCGCGGACGATCAATTCCTTGATGAGGAGACCAGCCATGATCGTCTTGCCTGCGCCGGGATCATCGGCGAGGAGAAAGCGAAGCGGCTGCCTTGGCAGCATGGCTTCGTAGACGGCGGTGATCTGGTGAGGCAAGGGGTCGATCAGCGACGTATGCACCGCGAGCATGGGATCGAACAAATGGGCGAGACGGATACGGTGCGCTTCGGAAACCAGACGATAGAGATCGCCGTCACCGTCGAAGCTCCATGGACGCCCTTGCGACACAAGCTCCAGTCGCTCCTCATCCGCCCGCAACAGCACTTCCTCGGCGACTGCACCGGATGCAGAACGGTAGAGCAGCGTTAGCGCATCAGCGCCGTGCCACGTTACCCCGATCACAGTAACGACCTCCGCCACGCGAACCCCGCGAACGACCAGTTCGGGGTGAAGATCCTCCAATTTCAAAGCAGCGTCACTTCCCCTGTCGCGGGCTAAGGAAATGCCCCTACGAACACAGCGTGGAACCTACCGCGCCCTACAGGAATGCACAACCTGCCTTCCCCGCCTTTGCTGTTGGCGGTCCGGTGTCAGGGGTGTCAGGCAGTTGAACAGTCAGCGAGGTGAAGTTGGCGTGGCATTCGCTGACCCCTGCGAATACCTCCACTGGCACGACAACCGATCAATTCACACCGACATGCTGGCGACGTCGCGGTGCATGGCGCAAGCATGACAGCGAAGCGGGCCGCAAGGTAGTTTTCTATGAAACTTCTCTCGCGATCAGGCCACAAGAAACCTGGTGCCGTTCCAGGGGCATGGCACGGCCACGTGGTCTACGGGTGATCACGGGTGTCGTCAGCTACCGCGCCATTCGTTTATGGCTCCCCGGGGTATTGGCCAACGATGCTGGCGGTGCGAAGACTGTGATCGGGCAATGGCATGATGGGTGGTGGTGTTGTATCCAAGAATGATCCGACCTGCACGGGCCTGTTTACCGGATTATTTCGGACCGGATGTTTTTGAGAATCTGGCGTAGTGCGGGAAGGGTTTCCCGTTTCTTTCCAAGTAGTAGTATTGATTTGATCTTTTCGGCATCCTCACCGCGGGAATAGAGGCCCCAGAAGGGACGGAGGCGTGTAAATTCCCGCCAGAGCTTGCGGGATTGCTGTTCGTGATCCTCGCCCTGCGCAAGCCACCATCCTGTTACGAAGCCCCTGGCATGGGCCATGCGCCGGCGGTGCCTGCCTGAAGGGGCAGTACGCTACCTCATCAGTCTGTCCGCAAGCATGGCGTCGTGGGAGGCGCCGAGAGCATCCTGCAGTCTCGAGAGGTTCTGAAGCCATGACCGCTGATCGCCATAGGCGGAGCCGAGAAACTGGATGGAATAGCGCAGCCGCTTGATGCCGAGCCTGAACTGATGCCGTTCGGGTCCGCTCATCAAGTTGAACTTGCTGTCGGCATGGATGGCCTGGCACCAGACCGCATCGAGAGCGTCGGCCGCTGCCTGCGAAGTAACGGAAGCCGAGAAGAGTGCCGCTTCTTCATCAGTTCGTCACATCGCCGTCGCCGCGCACAAGACGCACGACGACTTCGGACAAATGCCAGCTTGTCGGGCAGGCAGAGCGTGGTCATGTCCCACCCGAAACAACGCCGAGAAGTAAAGTCAGTGCTTTTTCGGTACCTTCGGAAAACAGGCGCCCTGCGATCAGCGTGAATCAGCCCTATGGATGGACGGAATTCGACCTGAAACTCAGAACTTTCTGTATGCCTTGTAGAGATCGCGCATGGGATGGCGATCCGACATCTGAAACTTGATCAGCAGTTCACGCGCGATCATGTCCCGGTCCTGCTGATTGTCCGGCAATTCCATGGACTCCGGTACGCGTATCCAGCCGTTTGCATTGCGATCAAATACCGCAGCGTTGCCTTCCTCGTAGCCCATGTGAACGTCTTCAAGCCAGTTGAGGTCGTCCCAACCCATCATCTCGATATAGTTTCTGAGGAACGACGTGAGCCGGTTGTAGTCGGGCAGCAGATTGACATCGTATCGGTAGCCGATGTGCTGCCCGATTTCCTTCTCGCGCGATGTGTCAAGACCATCCGACTTGAGGAAATAATTTACGTCTGCTGATTCCAGTCCGTTGTCACTGCTTGTCATCGATCAGCCCTCATAAATGATGATAGTCGTCGACACCGACGGTGTGATTGGTGCCGGCAAGGGGAACGCCGGCCATGGCGGATGCTTCCATGGTGAGCGCCGCGAGGTCTTCCGGTTCCAGGCTGTGAACATTGGTCTTGCCACAAGCCCTGGCCATCATCTGGCACTCGATCGCGAGCGTATGGAGGATGTTGTAGACCCGTTCGGCTGCATCATCAGGGTTGAGACGCTTGCGCAGTTCCGGATCCTGCGTCGCAACCCCGACAGGGCAACGGCCGGTATGGCAATGGTAGCAGTAGCCGGCGGGAACGCCGATCGTGCCCTCGTAGTCTGCTTCGGGAATATCCTTGTTACAGTTGAGAGCCATCATCGCGGTCGTGCCGATCGCGACCGCATCAGCGCCGAGTGCCAGCGCCTTTGCAAGATCGCCACCGTTGCGTACGGCACCGGCGTAGATCAGCGTGATCTCGCCGCGTTTGCCGAGGTCGTCGATGGCACGCCGTGCCTGCCGGATAGCCGCAATTCCGGGGATACCGGTTTCTTCCGTCGCAAGATGCGGGCCGGCACCGGTCGATCCTTCCATGCCATCAATGTAGATCGAATCCGGGTCCGTCTTGACGGCCATGCGAACGTCGTCATACACGCGCGCGGCGCCGAGCTTCAGCTGGATCGGGATCTGATAATCGGTCGCTTCGCGAATCTCCTGTATCTTCAGGGCAAGATCGTCCGGACCCAGCCAGTCGGGATGCCGCGCTGGCGAACGCTGGTCGATGCCGGCCGGCAACGAACGCATTTCCGCGACCTGGTCGGTGACCTTCTGGCCCATGAGATGGCCGCCCAGGCCAACCTTGCAGCCTTGACCGATGAAGAACTCGCATCCGTCCGCAAGGCGCAGGTGATGGGGGTTGAACCCGTAGCGCGACTGGATGCACTGGTAGAACCACTTTTCCGAATAGCGCCGCTCGTCCGGTATCATCCCGCCTTCGCCGGAACATGTCGCTGTCCCCGCCATGGTCGCGCCGCGCGCCAGAGCGGTTTTCGCTTCGTAACTCAGCGCACCGAAACTCATGCCGGTGATGTAGACGGGTATATCAAGAACGATCGGTTTCTTGGCGCGCGGTCCGATGACCGTTTGCGTCTGGCATTTCTCCCGATACCCTTCGATCACGAAGCGGGTGAGCGTGCCCGGCAGGAATGTCAGGTCATCCCAGGTTGGAATCGTCTTGAACAGCGCCATACCGCGCATGCGATAGCGGCCCAGTTCTGCCTTGATATGAATGTCGTCGACAACATGCGGCGGGAACATGGAGTTCTGGCCGAGAATTTCCTTGTTGCGCGCTTCGACCGCGTGCCCGTTACTGCCGTTGGAGCCATTCGCCATGTCTGCCATCCCCACCTAGAGAACGATTTTCTTTTCTGAGGGTTCAAGGTTGTCGTAGTTCCAGAGCTGCTTGCCGGCGACGATCTTGGTCATGTTCTCGACACCGTTGGGCGCCTTGAGACCGTATAGCCGCAATTTTCTCTCGAGCCACTGACAATCCAGTTGCGTCATTTCTGCGGGAACCGCATCAACACCGAGGCTCTCGATCTCACCGCCGATGAAAATCGTTCCGTCGTACATCGAATCGCCGAGATTCTTGCCTGCGTCGCCCAGGACAACCATGCGTCCACGCTGCATCATGAAGCCTGAAAACGCACCCGTGCGTCCTCCGACAATGATTGAACCGCCCTTCTGATCAATACCGGTACGCGAGCCGACATCGCCCATGCAAACCAGGTCGCCGCCGCGGATTGCGGCCCCAAATGTGGATCCGGCGTTTTTCTCGATGATGACGGTACCCGCCATCATGTTCTCGGCACATGACCACCCGACACGTCCTGTCACGCGAACATTCGGCCCGTCGATCAGACCGACACCGAAATATCCGAGGCTGCCTTCAAACGTGAGATTGAGGCGCTGGAGAATGCCGACACCGAGCGAATGCTGTGCCATCGGGTTCTTCACCACAATGGAGCCATAACCTTCGTTCATGAGTTCGCGAATGCGAAGATTGACCTGCTTCGCATTCATGTTTGCGGCATCAATTGTCGTGCGCTTGTTGAAATCGACATCAAACGCCTCGGGATAGAGGAAGTTCTCCTCCTCCGTGATGTCAAAGAAGCGCTGCTGGGTCCGGCCGGTCAGCTGCTCGGTGTGCAGCCCCATGCCATGTCCGGAGTCGTCCTGCATCAGCTCTGCCATACGCGCACCTCCCGGTCATAGGGGTCAAAAGTATCGATCTCATGCGGCAGGACCTGGCGAATGGCGACTTCCTCGGATGCCATGGCAACCAGATTGTCGCTTTCGTAAAGCACCATCGGTTTTGCAGCCATGTCGTCCTTGGCCATGCCAAGGCTGTCGGACGTTGCGACAAGATATGTAAACACGCCGTCGAACTCGTCGACCGACTGTTCCATTGCATCCTTGAGCGGTGTGCCTTCCTGAAGCTTGTCGGCGAGGTAGACCGCGATCAACTCGCTGTCGCAACTCGACATGAAGCGAAAACTCTTGCGTTCGAGATCGCGGCGCTTGATCCAGTAGTTGGTCAACTGGCCGTTATGGACAACCGAAATGTCGTTGTAGGGATAAGCCCAGTACGGATGCGCAGACCGAATATCGACGTCGGACTCGGTTGCCATGCGTGTGTGTCCGATGGCATGGGTGCCGTTGAATCCCTTGAGGCCGTATTGATCGGAAACAGTTGTCGCGTCACCGAGGTCCTTGACAAGTTCTAGGCTTGTACCGAGCGAGAGAATCTCGGTTGACTCGACGTCCTCGATGAAATCAGCAACCTTGCGCATGTCGCCGGTGTGCGTGATGCGGTAGCGAAAGGCATACGCTGTCGCGTCATCCTCGCCGACGACCTCGACGCCGAGATCCGCGAGACGCCGGTCGACTTCCGCCTTGCGGTCGCGAACCTCCTGGTGGATCTGAAATCCGCGTCCGATATCCTCCTGTTCGGCAACCTTGAAACGCAACACGAACTCGCCGGCCTGCGGGATGCCGTAAACTGCGAATCCGGTTGAGTCCGGTCCACGATGCTTGAGTGACTGCAACATCGCAGTCATCTCGCTTCCTATGTCTGTCGCTTCGTTGCGATGAATTATTCCGGCAATGCCACACATGACTATATTTTCCTTGCAGTATCGGTCCGAATCAGAGCGCGTCGCTGAGGTCGTGGTCGTGCGAAACAGTCGAACTCAGGGGAGGCAATCCCAGTAGTTCTCCATGTCCCACTCGGTGACGGTGGCCATGAATTTCTCCCACTCGTCCGTCTTGTAGTGCATGAAGACCCTGTACATGTCGCCGGGCATCGAACGCTTGATGACCTCGTCGCCTTTCAGGCGCTCGAGCGCTTCGCCGAGTGACATGGGGAGCTTCTTGACCAGTTTGCCCTCTTCCATGGCCTGGTAGATGTTGCGTTCCTCCGGCTCGCCCGGATCGAGATCGTTATCGATTCCGTCATCGAACGCCTGGATGATTGCATTGGCCATGAGGTAGGGATTGACCATCGAGTCAACCGCGCGGTACTCGAAACGGCCTGGCGCCGAGACGCGCATGCCGGTCGTGCGATTCTGATACCCCCAGTCAGCAAAGACCGGAGCCCAGAAGCCCGTGTCCCAGAGCCGGCGATAGGAATTCACGGTCGAACACCCGATTGCTGTCAGAGCGCCGAGGTGGGCCATGATGCCGCCGATTGCCTGAAGACCGACCTTGCCCGGCTTGCGCGGGTCGGATCCGTCGGGAAGGAACGTATTGGTTCCGCCCTTCTGGTACATGAAGTTCTCCAGCATTCCTGCCGGATTGTCCTGTCCGAGAGTATTGAGGGATTCCTCACCGTCGTGCCACAGCGAGACATTGTGGTGGCAGCCCGACGCGGATACACCCATGAAGGGTTTGCACATGAAGCAGGCAATGAGATTGTTCTCACGCGCAACCTGGGCGCAGATCTGTCGATAGGTGGTCAGCCGGTCGGCCGTACGCAATGCGTCATCGAACTGGAAATTCAGTTCGAGCTGACCGGGTGCATCCTCGTGGTCGCCCTGGATCATGTCGAGACCCATTGCGCGGCTGTACTCGATCACCTTCATGAACACCGGGCGCAGGCTCTCGAACTGGTCGATGTGGTAGCAATTGGGCTTGCTGAACCCACCGTCGGGTAGGCCGTTCTCGCCGCGTTTGAGCCACATCATTTCCGGCTCGGTACCATGCCGCATGTGCAGCCCGTTGTGTTTCTCGCGGAATGCTTCGTGCGCACGGCGCAGATTGCCGCGACAATCGCCGGTGAAGAACGATCCCGGGTTTACCGGCTCCTCGCGGTTGCGGAAGCAGGTGCAGTAAACGCGGGCAACCCTCTTGTCCCAGGGAAGCTGGACGAATGTCTCGGGATCCGGAATGCCGACGAGTTCCGAGGACTCAGGGCCGTAACCGATGTAATCGCCGTAGCGATCAACAAAAAGGTTGGCGACGGAACCGTAGACGAGCTGGAAGCCGCGTTGTGCGATTGTCTCCCAGTGGTCGGCCGGTACGCCCTTGCCGACAATGCGTCCCGTAACCGAAATGAACTGATAATAGATGTAGTCGATTTTCAGTTCGTCGATCTTCTTTCGCACCTGGCGAACGAGTTCGGCGCGACCTTCCTTTTCGACATAGGCTTCAATATCCATCGGCATGTATCATTTTCCTCAGCTGTATCAGGTTCATTGATCCCGGCGTCGACCGTGCAACGGAGGTGTGCCGAACAGGTGCGGATCAGGCATTCGTGCGATCAGACCGGGTTGTTGGCAAGTGGTTCAACTCCACGGGAATGGACTGTTGGAAACCGGATGCATCCTTCCCTCTGCATAGCGGGAAAAACGGAATGGCTCCAGAAGCGCGCTGGTTTCGCCCATGCATTCCGCAGCGACCAGTTTGCCGACACCGATCATCTTGTAGCCGTGATTCGAGTCGGCGATGATCTGGACGTTTCCGCAAAATGTATCGAACACGGGGAAACTGTCGGGTGTGAAGCAGCCCAGTCCACCGGACGGCTCCTTCTTCCACCTGGAAATCTGTCCGGAAAACCGCTCCTGGCAGTGGGCGAGTGCGGAACACCACATGTGTGCGAAATCGTCACCGACCACGAAGTCCGGTGAATCCGGGCCATAGGGGTCGAGTGCCACGTCGTCGACAGGTGTCTTGACCTCGTAGGGCATCGCACCACCCTGAACACCGGCAAAATTGAAATCGGGCTTGTAATAGATTCCCCACATTTCTTCCGTGATGACGGATCCATCGATATCGGAGCGAAGTGGAGCATCGGTGTCTACGTGGATGACAGGCGGCATGCTGCCGTCGTTGGTTTTCTGGAGATTGGGGTCTACGCCGAGCGTGCCTTCTTCAAGACACCAGTAGCGCCATGTATCGATCCCATCGTGCATGGTGCCGTCACTGCCACGGATCGAGACTGATTTGGGAAGTTCGAGCATGTCCCAGATCTTGCTGACCCAGGGACCAACGCCGACGACAACCATGTCGGTTTCGATGGCACCGCGATCGGTCAGCACCTTTGATACGTTGCCGGCCGACTTCTCGAAGCCCGTGACTTCGCAGCCGGTGAGAATACGCACACCTTCATTTTCGGCCTTCGTGGCGAGTCCGTACATGGACGCCGTGTTGTTGGCGTAACCACCTTTTTTCTCGTGCAGTACGGACGTAATGCCTTCGGCACGCCAGTCACTGAACATGCCCTTCATGTAGTCGGTGCATTCTCCGGCACCTTCGATGAAGGCTGATTCGTATCCGATTGCCCGTTGCTGCTCGTAAATTGACGCAATGTCTTCGTGCATCGACTCGCTGGAGATCTGCATGTAGCCGACGGGATGATAACTGTAGGCCTCGGGGTCACTTTCCCAGACCTCGACACATTGTGCCATGAGTTCGCGCATTGCCGGCTGGTAGTAGTTGTTGCGTACAACACCACAGGCGATTCCGCTGGCGCCAGCCGCGATACCCGTCTTGTCGATTACGAGAACATCCTTGCCGCTGCCCTTGTTGCGGGCTTTCAGTTCGAGCGCGAGATGGTATGCCGTTGACAGGCCGTGAATGCCTGCACCGATGATCGTATAGCGAGAATGGGTGGGAAAGGCCATGCGCACGTGATCTCCCTCATTTGTTCGGCTGCCGCGTCGCTCATGCATTGAGCCAGCCTCTATTCATGGTCAATTCGATATGGCAGGGAATTGACAGGACGAGTCGGAGTATGCCAATTCTGTACCAATGCGACCAATCAGCATAAATAATTGCCTTTGGCGAACGAATGTCAAGAGATACCGGTGAACTGAACGGAAATTCATGGACGCTGCAGACGAAAACCAGGGCGAGGTACTCCGCTTCCTGCCGATATCGGACCGGAAGACTGCGAACGGCATTGCGATACAGCTGCGTCAGGCCATTCACGACGGTGTCCTGGTTGACGGCGAGCGGTTGCCAGCCGAGCGCGAACTGGCGGAGTCATTTTCGAGTTCCCGGACGACGATTCGCCGTGCACTGCGGCAGCTTGAACACGAAGATCTGATTCAGCGCAGCGTCGGTAGCGGTACATTTGTCACGTTCCGCCCGGATACCGAAGACGACGACATTGCCGAGGTTACGAGTCCGCTGGAACTCATTGAGGTGCGTATTGCTGTCGAGCCACACATGGTTCGTCTGGCGACGTTGCATGCCACACTGCGCGATCTCGAGCTGCTCGAATCGCGGCTGGTTGAACTTGAGAGCGACAACACCAGTGCGGAGTCGTTCACACGCCGCGACCGGAATTTTCACCAGGCCATCGCCGACGCCACCCACAATCCACTCATGCAATCGTTCTACCGCCGAATCAATCATGTTCGCGGCCATCGACAGTGGAACGCCATGAAGGACAAGGTGCTCACGCCGCAATCGATCGATGCCTACAATCGCGAGCACCGGTGTCTTCTGGAGGCGCTGCTCGTGCGTGACGCAGACGTCGCGGTCGATGTCGTGATCAAACATTTGCAGGCAGCGCGCAAACAGCTGGTCGAAGCCTGAACCACCTTCAGCCTTGCGTGTTCCCCGTCACATTTCGCGAACAAGCTTCGATTGCACAGCATGTACGCAGCGGATTCCGGCACGCCTTGAATGACAATGGCACGCATTGGATGGCAACCAGGTAGAATTGATCGACCATCTGTGCAGACGTTGCAGGCGGTCGAGAGTTGGAGAACGCGACCAACGCCACGACTGTGAATTCTGATCTACGCGAAATTCATGACCGGGAGGAGTTGAAAGAATGGCACGAAGAAGAAAGGTCATCATTACATGCGCCGTGACGGGATCGGTTCATACGCCCACCATGTCGCCCTACCTTCCGATCACACCTGATGAGATCGCAGCAGAGGCGGTTGCCGCTGCGGAAGCGGGTGCGACCATTCTTCACCTTCACGCACGCAATCCGCAGGATGGCAGGCCGACTCCGGATCCTGACGTGTTCATGCAGTTTCTGCCTCGCATCAAGCAGCAGACGGATGCCGTGGTGAACATTTCAACCGGCGGCGGACTTGGGATGTCGCTTGAAGAACGACTCTCCGCGACAAAGCGCGCGCGTCCGGAGATGTGTACGCTCAACATGGGCTCGATGAACTTCGGAATCTTCGGGGTCGTCGAGAAGTTCGATACCTGGAAATACGACTGGGAAGAGTCATTTCTCGAGGGTTCGCGAGATCTGATCTTTCCCAACACGTTCAAGAGCATAGAATACGCGATGCGGGAGATTGGCCAGGGTCTCGGAACGCGTTTCGAATTCGAGTGCTATGATGTCGGGCATCTCTACAACCTGGCTTATTGCGTCGATCAGGGTTGGGTCGAGCCGCCTTTTTTCGTGCAGACAATCTTCGGCATTCTCGGTGGAATTGCAGCTGAGCCAGCCAATCTTGCCTTCATGCGCGAGACCGCTGACCGCCTGTTCGGAGACGACTATCAATGGTCGATTCTTGCCGCAGGACGCCATCAGATGCCGTTTGTGACCATGGGTGCAACAATGGGTGGCCATGTTCGCGTTGGCCTGGAAGACAGTCTCTACATTGGTGCCGGCGAACTCGCGAAGAGCAACGCAGATCAGGTTGCCAGGATACGCCGTATTCTCGACGAGCTTTCCATGGATATCTGTACGCCGGAGGAGGCTCGTGGAGTGCTCGGACTCAAGGGTGCCGACGACGTCGGTTTCTGACAGTGCCCTGCTAACTGCGCGGGGTCGGCACTTTCCGGCGTTATCGTGGTGGCAGGGATCGTGCGGAAATTGATGGCATTGAGATGCGCTCGGGACAGGCCAAGCCTTTCTACCGCAAGGTTGGCCTCAAAGGACGACAGCAGAAACTCCGAAAGTCGCAGCCCGTTGGGCATCTCCAGAGCCTGACCGGCAGGTTCCTCTTCTGAACCCGGCAATTCAAACGGGGCCAATCACGGCCCTCCAGTTTATCGAGGACAGCTGTCACTTGATCACGCGTAACTGTGCTGCCAAAACGCATCATGCCCATGGCGAAGGAGGTCTTCTGCCCGCGAGCTAATTCGGGCGTTTGCGTGTATTTTTCTGCCCTGTTCAGGGCTTCCATGAGGTCCTTGTCAGGCTCGAAGTCGTCAGAACCTATCCTGATGGATCGGGTCATTCTCGGTTCTCTCCAGCGACTTTTCGGTAGCGCGCGTCTCCGGACGCGCTACACGTTCCAGAGCAACTGGAGCCGTGTCGAGTTTATCAGGATTTTCTCTCACCCTTGATCACCGTCCAGATCGGGTGGCAACGCCCTTTACCTGAAGCGGGTCGTGCCTCCTCCAGGATCCTGTCCACTGTCGTCATGTTGCATGTGACATGGACTTGGCACGAATGTCGGGATCGTGCTGGATGACAGTTCTGAAACAGTAGTAGACGGGCGTCGCGAAGACTGCGGCTGGCGGTGTGTCTTCGCAGGACAATCAGGCTTTTCCGGATTATCGTTTGATCGTCGCCACCTTGAACCCACGACCTGTCGCCGCGTAACTGGCGCGGTCAGTCTGCAAAACGGAGTTTGAAGCCTGTGAGCAATACCTCGAGACAACTTCTCTCCCGTGGAATGGTACACAACTGGCATCTCGACCATTTCGGTCACATGAATGCACGATGGTACCTGCATTTTTTTGATGATGCCGCGTTTCTCGCATTGTCGCGTTACGGCCTCGATGTAAACCAGTTGATGACCGAACACGGCGTTCACACGGTATCCGGCCGGGGTGTGCTTTCGTTCATCAAGGAACTCAAGGTCGGCGATCTCGTTGCGATCGAAGGGGCCATGACGCGCGTAGGTAACAAGAGTATCACCCTTGAATTCGACATGATCCACGACACAACGGGTGAAACACATGCCCGGTACGAACTGACTGAAGTGTTCTTCGATCCAGGGACACGTAAATCTGCTGTCATTCCGGACCCGGTTCGGGACAAGCTCAATAAGTTCGTTGTCGCATCCATGTGACACTGACCCAGTCGGAAAGTGCCGATATTGAAAACGTCAGGTGGCAGATACGGCGCAGCAAGTTCTTACGACCCGGTGGTGGATTGCTGGCCATGGAACCAGTAGATCACGGCACATTCTTTCACTTCGAGAGCGTCATCTCGATTCCCGCAGCTCTGGCGTCCGCAATGGCGTCAGGTTTGCGTACAGTGACCGTTGCCTTGTTGACCAACGGATCATCAAGACAGGATTCGGCGATGCGTTTCGCCAACGTCTCAACGAGTTCAATGTGTCCGGCTTCGACAATTCGACGGGCGGTATCGGCAGGGACACGATAGTCAGCGTAATGAGAATCGTTAACACGCTCGTGCGCAAGTTGAAGTCTTATGTCGACCTGAATGCGTTGACGATGATGTTTCTCACTTTCGAGTACGCCGATCGATGCATCGAGCTCAAGATTTTCGACGAACACCCACACGTCTTTCATTCGGGTTCTTCGCCTATCGGATAACCGGAGTCCGGATGCAACCATCCGAGTCGCTGACCGCTGTCCAGATTGATACTCTCGCCTGTCACGGATGGCGTCGAGAGAAGAAAATCTACAGCGGTACATATCTCTGCTGGCGAAGTACCCCTGCGCAATGGAAAGTTCTTCGTCCATTCCGTCATCTCACTCTCGTCGCCATCAACGTCCGGCAGCGCCATTCCGGGATTGACCGCGTTAACCCTGATTCGTGGCGCAAGCTCCAGGGACCAGGTTCTTGTGAGAATCGCGAGCGCATACTTGGAGGCAGAATAGGACATGTAATGCGGCGTCGGGTTGTCAACGCGCTGATCGAGAACGTTCACGATGTTGCCGCCGTCGTGCCTGTCGAACTGCGCAGCAAATCCCTGTGCCAGGAACATTGGAGCGATAAGATTCACCTGTAGATTGGTCTCGACGGTATCTCGGGTCGCCGTGTGCAATCTGTCCGGAATGAACGTGGCAGCATTGTTGACAAGAAGCCTCACCATGCCAAGGCCGCTCCGGGATTCATTCAGTAGCACGCTGATCGAGTCCTGGTTCGTCAGGTCCGCCTGAATGGCCTGTGCACGGCCACCAGAATTGCGAATGGTACGAGCCGTCGCATCTGCAGTATCGATGGAATCTCGGGCATGGAGCGTCACGGCCCAACCGTGCTGTGCAAGATGGATGGCAAGCGCGTGACCGATTCTGCGTCCAGCCCCCGTGACAAGGGCGTGATTTGTCCTGTCACCGACCATCGCTCAAGGACCTTGTCGTTTTCGGGTGCGTCGCCGGGGCTTTCTTTCCTTCGCAACATCCAGCGGCTGTTCATGCAATCCCAGATCCAGGGCCTCGAGGCGGCGAATCTCATCGCGCAGACGCGCCGCTTCCTCGAATTCGAGATTGGCAGCGAAATCAATCATCCATTTTTTCAGGATTTCGACGCGTTCCCCGAACGGAATTTCGGCTTCTGCCACGTCCCCGGCAATACCTGTGTCGACAGTCACAAAATCGGCGTTTGAAGTGTCACGCAGCGCATCGGACACACTCTTGCGAATTGACTCAGGTGTGATCCCCTGTTCTTCATTCCACGCCGCCTGTCGTGTGCGACGACGATCCGTTTCGTTGATCGCTGTTTCGAGGGATCCGGTCATGTGATCCGCATACAGGATGACACGCCCGTCGACATTGCGCGCCGCTCGACCGATGGTCTGAATGAGCGAACGTGTGCTGCGCAGAAAACCTTCCTTGTCAGCATCAAGTATGGCGACAAGTGCGCACTCAGGAATATCAAGTCCCTCACGCAGCAGGTTGATTCCCACAAGTACATCAAAAACACCCAGACGCAGGTCGCGAATGATCTCCACGCGCTCCAGCGTATCGATATCGGAATGCAGATATCGTACGCGCAATCCGCATTCGATCATGTACTCGGTCAATGCCTCGGACATACGCTTCGTCAGCGTCGTGACAAGCACACGGTAACCCTTGGCAACCGTTTCGTTGCATTCAGCAATCAGGTCATCGACCTGGGACGAGGCGGGACGAACAATGCACACTGGGTCGATGAGTCCCGTTGGTCGAATGACCTGTTCAACAAACACACCGCCCGTGCGTTCAAGTTCCCAGTCGCCGGGAGTAGCGGAAACATAGATGGTCTGCGGACGCATTTCGTTCCACTCCTCGAACTTGAGTGGTCGATTGTCGACACAGCTGGGTAACCGGAATCCGAACTCGGCAAGCGTTGACTTGCGGCTGTAGTCGCCGCGGAACATGCCACCGACCTGCGGAACCGCGACGTGGCTCTCGTCGATGAAGATCAACGCATTTTCCGGAAGATACTCCATCAAAGTCGGTGGAGGTTCCCCGGGTGCACGACCTGTCAGAAAACGCGAGTAGTTCTCGATCCCTGAGCAGATTCCTGTTGCTTCGAGCATCTCGAGATCGAAGGTGCACCGTTGTTCGAGCCGTTCTGCCTCCAGGTATCGCCCGATCTCCTGAAAGTAGGCGAGGCGTTCCCGCAGTTCCTGTTTGATCGACGCGATGGCCTGATGCAGAGTGGGCTTGGGAACGATGTAATGGCTGTTCGGGTAGACAACGACCTTGGTCATTTCTCCCGCGACTTCGCCTGTCAGTGGGTCGAATTCCTCGATTGATTCGATTTCGTCACCGAACAACTCGATTCGCCAGGCACCATCTTCGAGGTGGCTCGGAAATATCTCGACGCAATCGCCACGCACACGGAACGTACCCCGGTGAAACTCCATGTCATTCCGGCGGTACTGCAAGGTAACAAGCTCCTTGAGTATCTTCTCCCGGTCGATCTTCTTGCCGCATTCAAGCGTCACCGTCATTGCCGAGTAACTCTCGACATCACCGATACCGTAAATACAGGAAACACTGGCAACGATAATCGTGTCGCGGCGTTCCAGGATGGCGCGAGTCGCGGAATGTCGCATGCGGTCGATCTGTTCGTTGCGGCTGGATTCCTTTTCGATGTAGGTGTCGGTGCGCGGCACATACGCTTCGGGCTGATAATAGTCGTAATAGGAGACGAAGTACTCGACCGCGTTGTCGGGAAAGAACCCGCAAAGTTCGTTGTAGAGCTGTGCAGCCAGTGTCTTGTTCGGCGCCAGGATGAGCGCAGGCCGACCCATCCGCTGGATGACCTGGGCCATTGTGAATGTCTTGCCGGACCCTGTGACGCCAAGCAGCACCTGATCGCGTTCACCGACACGCAGACCCTCGACAAGTTCATCGATCGCCGCGGGCTGGTCCCCGCGGGGTTCGTATTCGGATGTCAGCTGAAAAGGCGACGGCGTAACGGGAAGACAGGTCTCCGGAATGATGGGACTGGGCATGCTCATGCGGACAATATAGCCCGAATGTCGTTGTCTTTTGACCAGAACCGTATTGATTCTCCTGTTGAATACAGGTGACTGCCGCTCCCGCCTTCAGGCAGGTCAACGTAACCCAGACACGACGATTCCGATATCGGCAGGCGCGACAGACAAGGCACGGAATTGCCGGACCAGCGTCTTCGTCAGGTTACCAACAGGTCAATTCGTCTGCAGTTGCCACAGGTCTTTCCGCATTCGGGAATGTGCAAATCCGCCAGCAACGATCACCCGATTCACTCTGAAGACCAGCAGTGTTCACCTGTCGCAACCCGCGTGTTTGCGCCACAGCATCGGGCCGCTGCAATCACCGCGCACAACAGGGGCGAAATCCGCGCAGACAGCTCTCTGGTGCGGAAAAGTGGAACTTTCGGTCGCAAATATCTGCATCTTGTTTCGGAAGAGTGAAAACATCACACGGTCGTTCGGCCCGGATGACTACAAGATACGGATGTTTTGAAAGCCTATCTTTCGACAAACCGGGCAGCATACAACATGCTGAAGCGCACATTCTCGCCCGGCATTTTTTCAAAATTTGAACAGGTCGAAATAAAGGGTTGTGTTCGACGATTTCTACTCTATATAGTTCCTTCTTTCGCAAATTGATCGATTGCTGCCCGTGGTTTTGGAATTGGGTTGCGCAACATTTAGTGATTTGTACATATTTCGGGGTTTCAGGACTGGAAGACACAACGCCTTATGTGGATCGGCTGTGAATCGATGATTTGTGTGAATTCTGTCCTTGGTTCATCAACTTGCAGCAGGCAACATCGGCGTTTAGAGGGAAAATCAGGCGATGCGGATTGACCGGCATTTCACCAGGGAAGACGCCGATGTCTATGCGGACATCCGGTTCTGCAAGGTAACCAGTGAAATCCGTAATCCCGACGGGTCAGTCGTCTTTCACAAGGACGACGTAGAAGTTCCGGAAAGCTGGAGCCAGGTCGCAAGCGACGTGTTGGCCCAGAAGTACTTTCGCCGTGCAGGCGTTCCCGATCGCCGTGCGGCCGTTCCCGAGGACAGCGTTCCCGAATGGCTGTGGCGCCATGAGCCAGCGGACAACGCAAAGTCCGGAGGCGAGCACAGCAGCCGGCAGGTCTTCGACAGGATGGCGGGCACCTGGACATACTGGGGCTGGAAGGGCGGTTACTTCGATCAGGAAAACGATGCACGCGCCTTTTTCGACGAGATTCGCGTCATGCTCGCGAAACAGATGGCTGCACCGAATTCACCGCAGTGGTTCAATGCCGGCCTGCACTGGGCGTACGGCGTCGCGGGTCCACCGCAGGGCCACCATTTCGTTGATCACGAAACCGGCGAACTGACGCGTTCACCCAACGCCTACGAGCGCCCGCAGCCACACGCCTGTTTCATCCAGAGCGTGGCGGACGATCTCGTGAATGAAAACGGGATCATGGACCTCTGGGTGCGTGAAGCGCGCCTGTTCAAGTTCGGCTCTGGTACAGGTTCGAACTTTTCGAGATTGCGTGGAGAAGGTGAGCCGCTGTCGGGCGGCGGCAAGTCGTCCGGATTGATGAGTTTTCTCAAGGTTGGTGACAGGGCCGCAGGCGCCATCAAGTCGGGTGGAACAACCCGGCGCGCTGCCAAGATGGTCGTGGTCGACATTGACCACCCGGATGTCGAGGAGTTTGTCGTCTGGAAGAGCAGGGAAGAGCAGAAGGTCGCCGCGCTTGTTGCGGGTTCCCGTCTCTGCGAGAAACACCTGCGCGCAATCATGCAGGCATGCCATTCCGGCGACCGCCACGCCGAGGAACGCTTCGAGCCGGCGAAGAACACGAGTCTCGCGCAGGAGATTCGCGATGCCCGCAAGGCGATGGTGCCGGAGTCGGTCATCCAGCGTGTCCTCCAGCTGGCGCGACAGGGTTACACGGATCTCGAGTTCGAAACCTACAACACGGACTGGGACTCCGAAGCGTACAGAACCGTTTCGGGTCAGAACGCCAACAATTCGGTGCGGGTAACGAACGCGTTTCTTGAAGCGGTCCGAAACGATGGTCACTGGGACCTTCTACGACGTACCGACCGCAGCATTCACAAGACGATCCGTGCCCGGGATCTGTGGGATTCGATCGCGTATTCCGCATGGACATCAGCGGACCCGGGCATCCAGTACGACACGACCATCAACGAATGGCATACCTGCCCGAATTCCGGTCGTATCAGTGCATCGAACCCGTGTTCCGAGTACATGTTCCTCGACGACACGGCGTGCAACCTGGCGTCGCTGAACCTGCAGAAATTCCGCCTCGAAGATGGCCGCTTTGATTGCGTACGGTTCAGACACGCTGTCCGCCTGTGGACGATCGTTCTCGAAATCTCCGTCATGATGGCGCAATTCCCCTCTGCAGAGATTGCACGACGATCATATGATTTCCGGTCGCTCGGTCTTGGTTACGCGAACATCGGTGGGTACCTGATGGCCTCGGGCTACGGTTACGATTCCGACGAGGCGCGATCGATCTGCGGTGCGATCAGTGCGCTGATGACCGGTGTTGCCTATGCAACAAGCGCCGAAATGGCGCGCGAACTCGGTGCGTTTTCCGGATTCGACATCAACAGGGACGAAATGCTCCGGGTCATGCGCAATCATCGTGCCGCGACGCGGTCCGGACAGGACAACTATGAAGGTCTGTCGATACCGCCCGTGGCAATCGATCATGCGGCTCTGCCGGATGCGGAACTCGGGCGTGCAGCCGTTGCGGCCTGGGATGAAGCTGTGCAGCTCGGCGAGGAATTCGGATATCGTAATGCCCAGGCGACCGTGATTGCGCCCACCGGGACAATCGGTCTCGTGATGGACTGCGACACGACCGGCATCGAACCTGATTTTGCACTCGTCAAGTTCAAGAAACTCGCCGGTGGCGGTTACTTCAAGATCATCAACCGGACGGTTCCGCTGGCGCTTGCATCCCTCGGGTATGCACCGTCCGAGATCGAGGATATCTCGATGTACACCGTGGGTCGGGGAACTCTGGACGGGGCGCCCGGGATCAACCATGCGGTGCTGGCTGAAAAGGGTTTCACGCGCGAAGTTCTGGCCCGGGTCGAGAATGCCCTGCCAAGTGCATTCGATATCAGGTTCGTTTTCAACGACTGGACACTCGGAAGCGAGTTCTGCAGGAAGGAACTCGGTGTCGATGCAGACCTACTTGCGCAGAGCGGGTTTGATCTGCTCAAGCACCTGGGATTTTCCAAACACGATATCGACGCAGCGAACATCTATTGTTGCGGGGCCATGACACTCGAGGGTGCACCGCACCTGCGCGAGGTGCATCTGCGCGTATTCGATTGTGCCAATCCATGCGGCCGCCTTGGCAAGCGATGCCTTTCGACAGAGAGTCACATCAGGATGATGGCGGCGGCACAGCCGTTCATTTCAGGTGCGATATCCAAGACGATCAACATGCCAAATGGTGCTTCAGTCGAGGACTGTGCGAGCACGTACGAGCTGTCCTGGCAGCTTGGTTTGAAGGCCAATGCGCTCTACCGTGACGGTTCCAAGCTGTCGCAACCACTTTCCTCCCTGACGTTGCCGGAGGTTGATGTCGAGGACGCTGACGCGCAGGAGACTCCGGCGGAAGCAACACGGCGCGCAGTTCAGGAGGCCGTTGCCGATGCAGTCCATCGCGGAAAACGCAAGCGACTGGACAGTCGGCGGCGCGGCTACACGCAAAAAGCCATCGTCGGCGGTCACAAGATCTATCTCAAGACCGGCGAGTACGTTGATGGCAGTCTCGGTGAGATCTTCATCGACATGCACAAGGAAGGCGCCGCGTTCCGCAGTCTCATGAACAATTTCGCAATCGCGGTGTCGATCGGCCTGCAATACGGCGTTCCGCTCGAGGAATTCGTCGACGCGTTCACCTTCACACGGTTTGATCCGAGTGGAATTGTCGAGGGCAACGACACGATCAGGATGTCGACATCGCTGCTTGATTACATTTTCCGCGAACTTGCCATCAGCTATCTCGACCGCAATGATCTGGCGCATGTCGAACCACGCGATCTGCTGCCGGATACCGTTGGACGCGGTGACGCAGACGAGGAAATGATCAGCGAAGAGAACTGGAAGGAAGATGCCGCGGCACTGATACAACAGCTGCAGAGATTGGCGAGCGTCGGGTACGCGCGCGGCAAACTCCATGTTGTTGACGGTGGTCGCGACGAGGCACAAGCCAGGAGAGTTCCGGACGACGAAAGTGTCATGGACATGGATCCGACGCTGTTGCACAGCGAGTCGGCAACGGTCCAGGGTTTTGTCGCCGCTGCTGGCGGAGGGATTGCAGACGCGCTGGCCGGGCGGGTTCGATCGGCGCAAATGCAAGGATATGAGGGAGATCCGTGCGAAGAGTGCGGAAACCTCACAATGGTCCGTAACGGAACATGTCTCAAGTGTGTGACATGCGGGGCGACGAGTGGGTGCTCATGACCCCTGTTCCGTTACTGGCACGGTGTTCGGCGAATTCCTTTCTTCATCGTTGAACACCGGTACTCATGGTGTGTCCTCCTCCACTTGAGGGGCGCGATTTATCGCGTCCCTCACTTTTCGGGTATGTTTCGCATCACACACTGAGGACAGGACACCCGACCCGGTGACAGATCTCGACAGGGTGTTGTTCCCCTTGAGTTCGCTGCGAAACCGGTACACAGCATGTAATCAGTGACCATCACCACGACAATGTTCATCGCATGCACCAACTCATCTGCGTGCCATGAAACCCAGGTCACGGTCCATCTGATCACGCAGCGCTATGCGGGTTCCCACACTGGTCGTGCGCGGCACCTGAACGAAATCGCGCTGATCGTCGTTGGGAAGGGACGGACGCCGGGACATGCGGAAGAGACCAAACAATCCAAGCGCGATGAGAACGAATGCAGGAAACAGGAAGTAGCCGGATGATCCGAAAACAGCCATGACCCCGCCCGCTGCCGCCGGTCCGATCATGCCGCCCACGCCGGTTATCAGGAGCAGACCGCTCGCGGCGGCAACCAGTTGGGAGGGCTCCAGGTGGTCGTTCGTGTGCGCAATCGACAATGAATAGGTTGGCATGACGAAACTGCCAATGACAGCTGCGGCGGCGATCGGGATCAACACGTTCGATGACGACCCGATGAGTGCTGCGACCAGGGATACGCCACCCCCAGCCAGCGCAGTGATGGTCAGGATCATGCGTCGATCAAACCGGTCGCTCAGACGGCCAATCGGCCAGACCAGGATTGTACCGCCAAGAATCGATGCCGCGGTCAGTATCGAAATGCTCTGAACCGACATTCCGACGGATCCACCATAGACCGAAGCGAGCCAGATAAGCGCACCCGAGGCTGCGCCGTGGACAAGGCAACCCAGGGCGCCAAGTGGCGATGTTTCGAGAAGGCGCCGGATACCGAATCGTTCCTGGGTGCCGAATTCAGGCGCACCATAGGTTGTCAGAGCGACCGGAATGACTGCCAGCGACACAAGTATGGAGGCAAGGATGAAGAGATCAAAACCTGCCGGATTACCGAAATTGAGGAGTAGCGGACCGCCGGCCATCGAACCTGTCATCACGATCATGTAGATCGACAGCAACTGTCCGCGGGACTGGTTGGTCGATCGCGCATTCAGCCAGCTCTCCGCGACGATGTACAATCCGATGTAACAAAATCCGGTGAGCGCGCGAAGCACCGTCCAGATGTAGGGATCAATCAGCACGACGTGCGTCAGTGCCGTGATTGACGCGAGCGACGCAAGAGCGCCGAATACGCGAATCGGACCAACATTGCGGATCAGGTGCGGTGTCAGGAGCGAACCGGCAATGGCACCGGCATAGTAACTCGACATCACGATGCCTGTCGTGAACACCGGAAATCCTTCCGATGTTGCCCGCAAGCCAAGCAGTGTGCCCTGCAGGCCGCCACCGGCCATCAGGAGCGAAATACCCAGAAGAAGGGCCCAGACCGATAAGACCGCAGCAATCATTGTCGATCACCGTGCAGGAGAAATTCTGGCGCGCGTATGCACGTAACGCCCGCAAGTTTCCATCACAAAATCGTGCGCAGGCATGAGTTTTTCGCAACACAGAAACGCGTTCAACGCCGGGTATTGGGCGCATGCGCGCACGGTCAGATCAGAAAATACCGGCGATTCAGTGTCACATTCTCGACCGCTTCGGATTCCGCCCTGGTTCCGTCAACAGAAACCTCGAATGTCGACGAGTCGACAGCGATCTCCGGCAGTGCGTCGTTGCGAATCATATCCGTCTTGCGAAGGTGGCGCGTTCCGGAAACCGGCAGAATGTCTCGCGACAGATCAAGCCTCCCTGAAATGTCCGCGTCGATGGCCGTCGGGTGAACAAACGTCACGGAGACAAGATTGGGCGTGCCGCCGCAGGACGGCCAGGCGCGACGGTAGATCAGCGGTTCGGTGATCGATAACGACGCGGCAGCGTTGCCAAACGGACTCCAGACCGCGATACCGGACTTGAAGACCTGATTGACCTTCACGCCGAAAAATGCCGGTTGCCACAGGGCAATGTCGGCGAGCCGGCCTGGCTGGAGCGAGCCGACGTGCTGTTCGATCCCGAATGTGATGGCGGGATTGATCGTGTACTTGGCGAGATAGCGCAATATGCGTTCATTGTCGGAACCGTGATCGGATTCTTCGGGAAGTGCACCGCGTTCATCCTTCATCTTGGATGCGAGACGCCACATGCCGGCAATGACGTCCATCACGCGGCCCATGCCTTCCGCATCGGATCCCGCCATGGAGATCGCGCCGATATCATGCAGGATATCCTCAGCCGTCATGGTCTGGGGACGCAAGCGGCTTTCGGCAAACGCCACGTCTTCGGGAATGTCGCCACGCAGCGTATGACACAGCATCATCATGTCGAGATGCTCGTCAAAAGCGTTGCGTGTGAACGGGTTGGTCGGTGTTGTCGATGAGGGCAGGCAGTTCGGCTCGCCATTGCACCGGATGATATCCGGTGCGTGTCCACCACCTGCACCTTCCGTGTGGTACATGTGAATGGTCCGACCGCCGATCGCCGACATCGTTGTTTCGAAGAACCCGGATTCATTCATGGAATCGGTATGCAACTGGACCTGAAAGTCGTGATCGTCGGCGACACTGAGGCAGGTATCGATGACGGCTGGCATGGCACCGAGGTCTTCGTGAATCTTCACGCCGATGATCCCGGAAGCGAGCTGTTCGACGATCGGCCGCGGGTCACTCGCGCCGCCTCGTCCGAAGAGCCCGAAATTCATGGGAAACTCCTCGATTGCCTTCAGCATGCGGGCATTGGCCCAGTCACCGCCGCTGTCGATCGCCCAGCATCCCGGAAATCCGCCGCCGATCATCGTTGTCAAACCGGAAGACAACGCATGCCAGACCTCGGCCGGTTGCAGATAATGCGCGTGTACGTCTATGCCGCCGGGCGTGGCGATCAACCCCTGACCATTGACGTGCTTGGTCCCCGGTCCGATTGTCATGCCAGGTGTAACCCCGGCCATGATGTCGGGGTTTCCTGCCTTGCCGAGTGCAGCAATCCGTCCGTTGTTGATGCCGATATCCGCCTTGAAGATTCCCTGGACCGGACACATCACGACGACGTTGCAGAGCACGGTTTCGAGAGCGCCATCGGACAGTGTGACTGTGCCGTTGATTCCGTTGCCGTCACGAAGCGTCTTGCCGAGACCGGTGATCGACTCTTCGCCGTATGTACCGAGATCATGCGCGACCCGGGCGAGAAGGGAGGTATCGCCGAGCCTGATCCTGTCTCCGGTCGTCGGGCCGAACATCTCCGCGTAGCGTGTACGTGACATTTTCGCCATGATCACGCTCCCCGGTATTTTTCGGTTCGTGCGCGGGTGAGAGCGGAATCGCGCACATCGGGATCATGAAGAGATCCCTCGGTCAACCGGTTCAGGCCGCGCACGACGCCGTTTCCGCGAATCTCGGTGAGCGTTACTGCGCACGATTGACCGGGCTCGAATCGACGAGTCGCACCAGCGGGCACATCCAGCCGCTTGCCGAATGCGGCGCTTCGATCAAAGTCCAGTTCGCTGTTGACCTCGAAAAAGTGGAAATGGCTTGCGACATGTACCGGTCGGTCACCGGTGTTCGTGACAACAATCTCGGTCTTCTCTGCACCGGCATTGAGTTCAATTTCTCCATCGCCGGTCAGGATTTCACCGGGGTTCATCGACTCCACCTGTGTTTCGCTGCCCGGACGAATCGGTTGCCAGAGCGTGATGGTCTTCAATCCGTCGTCAAACAGTCCCTCGACACAGATCAGGCTGGCCATTTCAGCAACACCGGGCAGGACGTCGTCTTCGGTGAGGATTGTCAGTCCGAAACTGATGACTTCGGCAAGTGTCTCGCCGTCGCGTGCGGCCTCGAGTACCGCGTCGGAGATCAGTGCGACGGCCTCGGGGTGGTTGAGTTTCAAACCGCGCGCCCTGCGCTTGCGGGCAAGCTCGGCCGCCGTGTGGATGGTCAGTCGGTCGAGTTCAGCTGGCGTCAGCATCATCAGGCAGCGGTCCTCCCGGTTGTTTTCAGTCGCGTTCGAATGCCTTGTAGTCGATCCGGTCGCCTATACTGATCCCCAGCCGTGCGACAGTGCCGGCGAGCACCTCAAGGACGGCCAGGGCAGGAACACCGGAAAGCATCGATGTATCATCGAGCGGAACGGTATGGGTTGTCAGATCGACGATTTCACCCTGCGCGTTGATGAAGAGCAGATCCAGTGAGATGTAGGTGTTTTTCATCCAGACGGAGCGTGTCTTCTCGCGTGTGTAGAGAAACAGCATCCCGTCGTCCTCGTCCAGTGATTCCCGGAACATGAGTCCATGTTCCCGTTGTTGGGGCGTGACGGCCAATTCGACATTGAATGAATGGGATTCACCATTTGACAACCTGATGACGATCTGATCACGGGCAAATTCCACATCGTGCGCCGTTGCCGGCGTACCGGTTGCACAGAAGATTACACAGGCCACCAGAATCCTGCCGACGAATGATGCAGTCTGTGTGCGCTTTGCTCCTGCCAGCATTGTCATGTAATCCTCTCGATGAGCGATGTGCCGGGTAGTCGTCGATGTGCGGTGTTGTGCAGCAGGACCGGAACGGAGAAATCGCCTCCGGTTACCAATCCATCATGGCTGTTTCGCTTCGGGCGATGCAACCGGGATCGATCATCCTGTGCAGGAATGGCGGCGTCTTCGACTGCACATGGTCTTGTTCCGTGGTATGCAGTGGGCATACTCGGTTGCAGAAACCTTGTCGGGCCGTGTCTTGCAGATTGGAGATTGCATGCAGTTGATTCGTGCATTCACTCTCTTTGCACTGCTTTTGGCGACATGGCTGCTTCTTTCCGGACATACTGACACGTTTCTGGTCGGATGCGGTGTTGTTGCAAGTCTGATGGTGACCGTGATCGCTCACCGCATGGGCGCAACGGACCGCGAAGGTCATCCGATACATCTGGTTTGGCGTATACCATTCTATCATGGATGGCTGGCGTGGCAGATTGCATGCTCCAATGTCACGGTTGTACGTACAATTCTCGCCCCGACACGAAAACTCGACCCTGCAGCGGACTGGGTTCCTGCAAGCCAGAAATCATCGGTCGGACTGGTGACGTTCGCCAACTCCATCACATTGACACCCGGGACCGTTTCGGTGTCGGTCGAAAGCGACCGGATCTATGTACACGCACTTTCGCGGCGTGGCCTTGATGCGTTGAAAGACGGTGCAATGGATCGCCGTGTGCGTTCATTCGAGGGCGAGAACTGATGTTTCTGCTCGCTTCCGTGCTTCTTGTTCTCTCCATGGCCCTGACGCTCATACGGGCCATTCGCGGTCCCACGACGTACGACAGGATCCTGAGCGCCAATGTTCACGGAACGATGACCGTGGTCCTGATTGCGGTCGTCGGATTTCTGACCGGGCGCCCGGATTTTCTCGATCTTGCACTGACATACGCACTGCTCAACTTTGTCGGCACCCTGGCGGCGCTGAAATATTTCAAGCATGGTCACCTCGGCGAGGAAACGTGACTGACGTCGTTGATCTGCTCAGCTGGGGGTGCCTCGGTCTCGGCGGATTCATCATGCTTGTCGCTGCGATCGGCATGATTCGACTGCCTGATTTCTACACGCGTCTCCACGCCGCAAGTCTGGCCGATACCGGTGGCGCGCTGCTCATGCTGCTCGGACTTGGACTACAGACAGGATTTGACCTGATCACTTTCAAGCTTTTTCTGATTGCGGCAATCCTGTTTTTCACGACGCCGACGGCAAGCCATGCGGTCGCGCACTCCGCGTTGCTTGGCGGACTGTCACCGGACAATCCAGCCGAGAACCAGAAGGAGTCGGCTGACGGGGATGCACAATCCCGATGATCGAGCAACTGCATGCCCTGGCGCTGATCGTTCTGATGATCATTCTGGCCATTGCGATCGTGCGCATGACCGATCTGCTGGGAATCGCCATTCTGACCGGTGTCTACAGTCTGCTTCTTGCACTGGTGTATACCATTCTGCATGCGGTGGATGTTGCCTTCACCGAAGCAGCTGTCGGTGCGGGTATCACGCTCACTCTCATGTTGACCGCACTGTCGCTGACATCGCGTCACGAGGTTCGTTCACGTTTCCGGGCACACATACATCTCTCGGCGCTGGTCATCGTTGTACTGGCAGGCGGTGCGCTTCTCCTGGCGACATTCGAGATGCCGGATACCGGTGACCCGGCAGCCCCGTCTCATACCCATCTGGGGAGCCGGTATGTTGCAGAAGGCCCTGTCGATACCGGTGTACCGAACATGGTGACGGCAGTTCTCGCAAGTTATCGCGGGTTCGACACCCTCGGGGAAGTGGCCGTCATCTTCACGGCCGGTGTATGCGTGCTGGCACTGATGCGCCGCTGGAAGAGAGATCAGGCATGAACGAGCACGTCATATTGCGCGTGTGCGTCAAGATCTTTGCACCGTTCATGTTGCTCTTCGCACTCTATGTGCAGATGCATGGCGATTACGGTCCAGGCGGTGGGTTTCAGGCGGGAGTCATCTTCGCGGCGGGCATCATCATCTATGCCATCGTGTTCGGCCTTCGCCATACACAGGAAGTGCTGTCCGATCGTGTCATTACAGCGATGATTTCAATCGGTCTCATCCTGTATGCCGGTGTCGGATTTGCGACCATGTTCCTCGGCGGCACGTTCCTGAATTACGGAGTCCTGGACAGCAAGGATCCGGTACACGGACAACATGTCGGTATCATCCTGATCGAGCTTGGTGTCGGCATTACGGTCGCAGGTGTCCTGACGACCATCTTTCTCATGCTGGCGCGGCGGCGCGAGAACTGATGCAGGTCATTCTTGATCATGCCATTCAATGGGGCGCCATCATCCTGCTGATGACAGGCCTCTATATCGTCATGACTCGCGGCAATCTCATCAAGAAGGTCGTCGGTCTCAATATCTTCCAGACAGCGGTTTTCCTTCTCTATATCTCGGTCGGATTTCTCGAGGGCGGTTCGGCGCCTATTCTGGCCGATGGTATCGACACCTATTCCAACCCGCTTCCTCACGTACTCATTCTCACGGCTATTGTTGTCTCGGTCGCCACGATGTCGCTTGCGTTTGCGTTGATCGTCCGAATTCGCGAGGCCTACGGTACGATCGAGGAAGACGAGATCGCCGCCGCGGACGAACGCTGAGCAGATGTCGTTTGCTTCCAACCTGCCCGCCATTCAGGTCGCGTTACCGTTAATCGCTGCGCCGCTTTGTGCGCTCGTTCGACGTCAGCAGATCGCGTGGATTTTCACGACGATTGTCTTCTGGTCCGTGTTTGCGATTGCCATCGCGATATTCGTCGAAGTCATCTCGACCGGGCCGATTCATTACACGATGGGCGGCTGGCTGCCCGAGACCGGCATCGCGTACGTCGTTGATCCGCTGAACGCCCTTCTCCTTGTGCTGGTGGCGGGCATGGGTGCAACGATCATACCGGCGGCGCGGCTTGGCATCGGGGTCGAGGTTGTCTCGCGGGCTCGTCCCTTGTTCTACACCGTCGCGTTGCTCGCGTTGACGGGGATGCTCGGTATCGTCATCACCGGTGACGTTTTCAATCTCTATGTCTTTCTGGAGATTTCATCTCTTGCCAGTTACGGGCTCGTGGCGATGGGTGCTGATCGCCGGGCCATGCGTGCCGCGTTCAACTATCTCATTCAGGGAACGGTCGGGGCGACATTCATCCTGATGGGTATCGGCCTGGCCTACATGATCACCGGTACGCTCAACATGGCAGACATGGCCGCGCGCCTTGGTGATGCGAACGATTCCGCCGCAGCACATGCGGCGCTGGCTTTCATTGTCGTCGGTGCAGGGATCAAGTTTGCGCTGTTTCCGGCGCATACCTGGATGCCCAACGCGTATACCTATGCGCCTTCACTCGTCTCGGCGTTCTTCGGTGCCACAGCAACGAAAGTGGGCGCCTACATACTGATCAGGTTCTTGTTCAGTGTGTTCGGCATAGAGTTCTCATTCGAATCGATGCACATCGGTCCGTTTCTCATCGTGCTGGGCCTTATAGGCGCGGTGATCGGTTCGCTTGTTGCCATCTGGCAGGAAGATCTCAAGCGGATGCTAGCCTATTCGAGCGTTGCGCAGGTGGGGTACATCGCCGCGGCAATCGGGTTTGCAAATCACGACGGCATGGTCGGTGCCGTGGTGCACATATTCAATCATGGACTGATGAAGGGTGTGCTGTTCCTGATCATGGCATGTGTCATTCTCAAGGTCGGAACAGCAACTCTCTCCAGTTTTCACGGTCTGGGGCGGCGCATGCCTGTGTGTGCTGCGTGCTTTGTTGTCGCAGGCCTCTCGATGATCGGCGTACCGTTCACGGTCGGGTTCATCAGCAAGTGGTACTTCATTCTCGGAGCGATCGAGGCCGGACTGTGGCCCGCCGCCGCAATCATCGTGTTGAGTTCCCTGCTCGCGGTTGTCTATGTCTGGCGGGTTGTTGAAGCGGCGTACTTCACCGAACCGGTCGATCACGCTGGCGGCGTTGACGAAGCATCGCCGCTCCTGCTTGTTCCTGTTGTGATCCTGACCGTCCTGTGCATCGTTCTGGGCGTTTTCACTGACCTGACCGTTGGTGTGGCAAGCATGGCGGCGCGTTCTCTCGGAGTGCTGCCGTGAACGGTGAAGCCTGGATCATCCTGTTGGCTGTCGCTGTTCCCCTGGTTGCAATACCCGGGATTCTGGCGACGCATCGTCTGCCCAATGTACGCGAGGGAATCAGTCTCTCTGCATCCGTCGTCCTGTTTATCGTTGTCTGCAGTATTGCAACAGAACTGGACCAGGGCGCTGTTCTGGCCATCGATGTTGTCGAGCCTCTCGAGGGCATCGCGATCAAGTTTGTCGTTGAACCATTCGGCATGCTCTTTGCGCTGCTCGCCAGCGGTCTGTGGATCGTGACCACGGTATACGCGATCGGCTACATGCGGGGTCACCACGAACGCAACCAGACGCGCTTCTATACGTTTTTCGCCGTTGCCATTGCGTCGACGATCGGCGTTGCGTTTTCAGGCAACATGTTCACGCTGTTCCTGTGTTACGAGGTTCTCACGATCTCGACGTTCCCGCTCGTAACCCACGCGGGATCCGGCGCGGCCAAGCGTGCCGGGCGAACCTATCTCGGAATTCTGTTGGGAACATCGATCGCGCTGCAGTTGCCGGCGGTGATCGGAACCTGGACGATCGCGGGAACTCTCGATTTTGTGCCCGGTGGCGTGTTTGCCGATGATATCACACCGGGAATAGCTGCAGTCCTTCTGGTGCTCTATGTCTTTGGTGTCGGCAAGGCCGCCGTCATGCCATTTCACCGGTGGCTGCCTGCGGCCATGGTTGCGCCGACACCGGTCAGTGCGCTGTTGCATGCCGTCGCTGTCGTCAAGGCTGGCGTGTTCACGATTCTCAAGGTCAGCTGGTTCATATTCGGATTCGACCTGCTGCGTGACCTTGCGGTGACGGATGTTCTTCAGTGGGTCGCCGCTTTCACGATTCTGGCCGCATCACTCGTGGCGATGACAAAGGACAATCTCAAGGCCCGACTTGCCTATTCGACGATCAGTCAACTCTCGTACATCGTGCTCGCCGCGTTGCTCGCACAACAGGTGGCACATGTTGCCGGCGGTCTTCACATCCTGACCCATGCATTCGGCAAGATCACGCTCTTCTTCTGCGCCGGTGCAGTTCTGGTTGCGGCACACAAGAGTGAGATTTCACAGATGGACGGACTGGGTCGCGTCATGCCGATCACCATGACGGCGTTTCTCGTTGGCAGCCTCAGCATTATCGGACTGCCACCGTTTGGCGGTTTGTGGAGCAAGTGGATGCTGGTCGAAGGAACCCTGGACGCTGAACAGGCATTGCTCATTGCCGTCCTGGCGGTCAGCGCATTGTTGAACATTGCCTATCTTGTCCCGATTCCGATCCGTGCGTTCCTGCGACCGCTGCCAGCGGACGCGCACAGGCAATTCAACGAAGCGCCGATACCCTGTCTCGCCGCCATTACCGTGACGTCGCTGGGCTGCCTGGTTCTGTTCCTGTTTCCGGACCCGGTTGTTGACCTGCTCGCACGAGCATTTTCCATGCGGTGAAGATCATGTCGAATAATGAAAAACAGAGATTCCTTGATCGACCGTCCAACGTAAGGATGCTCATTCGCATCTTCTATGTGTTCTGCGCGTTACTGTTTGTCGCCGATTTCTTCGTACACCGGTATCACGATCATCCACTCGAGGCATTGCCCGGCTTCTACGCCATCTACGGACTCGTCGCGTGCGTCCTTCTGGTTCTTCTGGCGAAGGGGTTGCGCAAGCTGATCATGCGTGGGGAAGATCATTACGATGCCTGACGTAGCGCCATTTCTGATCTTCATGATCGGCGCTGCACTGGCAGCGGTGACAAGCGGCCATCTGCGTGCCGTGATCCTGATCGCCACGCCGATTGTCGGCGGCATCAATCTCCTGTTTCTGGATTTTTCGGCATTCGGCACGATTGGTCTGCTCGGGTTCGAAATGGTCCCGGTCGCAGGAGACCGGTTGTCGATGCTGTTCGGCTGGCTGTTTCATCTGGCCGCTCTGATCGGAGTCATCTACGGCCTCCATGTTGCGGACCGACTGCAGCACACGGCGGCACTGGCTTATGCCGGATGTGCCGTCGGCGCGGTGTTCGCCGGCGACTTCATCACGCTGTTCCTGTTCTGGGAAGGTCTGGCGCTTACGTCAACAGCACTGGTCGTTGCACGACGGACGAACCGGTCCCTCGATACGGCTATTCGCTATCTTGTCATTCAGGTTTCGTCGGGTTTGCTGATGCTGGCAGGGATCGTGTTCCTGGCTGACGGTGGTCAGGCATTGACCCTTGGACCCATGGCGCTCGAAGGCTGGGCGGCATGGCTCATCTTCATTGCAGTCGGTGTGAAATGCGGATTTCCGCTCCTGCACAGCTGGATTACCGATACCTATCCGGAAGCCACCGAAACCGGCACTGTCCTGATGAGCGCATTCACGACCAAGGTCGCGGTCTATGCGTTGGCGCGGGTGTTTCCGGGAACGGAAGAACTCATTGTGATCGGTGCGGTCATGACGATGTTCCCGATTTTCTATGCCGTGATCGAGAATGACCTGCGCCGCGTGCTGGCCTACAGCATGATCAACCAGCTTGGATTCATGGTCGTCGGCATCGGTATCGGAACGGAACTGGCGATCAACGGTGCCGTAAGCCATGTATTCAATCATGTGATCTACAAGAGCCTGTTGTTCATGACCATGGGTGCGGTCCTGTTCCGGACCGGGAAGATCGGAGGGTCGGAACTCGGCGGGTTGTATCGCACCATGCCGGCGACGACGGGGTTCTGCATCATCGGTGCAGCGTCGATCAGTGCCTTTCCGTTGTTGTCCGGGTTTGTTTCCAAGTCACTGATCATGGCCGCAGCCCTTGAAGAGGGGCATCACTGGATCTGGCTGGCATTGCTGTTCGCTTCAGCCGGTGTCTTTCATCACGCCGGCATCAAGGTCCCGTTTTTTGCATTCTTCGCGCACGACAGTGGATTGCGGCCACGTGAGGCGCCGCGCCCGATGATCATCGCAATGGCGATTGCTGCATTTGTCTGCATCTTCAACGGACTCTTCCCGCAGTTTCTCTACAGCATGCTTCCCTATCCGGTGGACTATGTTCCCTACACCACGGCGCATGTGCTTACCCAGTGCCAGTTGCTGTTCTTCTCCGCGCTCGCGTTCATCCTGCTGAAGATTTACGGGCTCTATCCGCCTGAGCTGCCCGGTGTGAACATTGATGCCGACTGGAGCTATCGCTGGCTACTGCCGCGTCTCGTCCGTCGCTGCAGGGACGGCATGGCGTTTCTCGGCGAACCGCTGTTCCAATTCTGGCGCTATGTTCAGCATCGTGCGATGGAACGCACGCTGCACTGGAGTGGTCCAACGGGCCGCTTTGCCCGTGATCCGGTCATGACATCGGCGTCGATTGCCATAATGTCCCTGTTCGCGGTTGTTCTGATTGTGCTTCTGCTGCTCGGCAGATAGGGAATCGGACACGAGTCTGGAGTCAGTACATGAAGCTTACCGGAGAATACCGACTGAGTGCGCCGCGTGCGGCGGTCTGGCAGGCGCTCAACGACCCCGATGTGTTGCAACAGGCGATCCCCGGGTGTCAGGAACTTGTCAGGGATTCCGATAACGCCTTTTCCGCAAGGGTTCGGGTCAAGCTGGGTCCGGTTTCGGCGCAGTTTCGCGGTCGCGTCGAGTTATCGGAAATCATTGAACCAACAAGCTACACGATTTCCGGTGAAGGGCAGGGCGGTGTAGCCGGTTTTGCAAAAGGTGGTGCCCGTGTGACGCTCACGGAAGATGATTCGGGCACGACGTTGCGATACGACGCAGACGGGCAGGTCGGTGGCAAGATCGCACAGGTCGGTGCGCGCCTCATGGAGGCAAGCGGGAAGAAACTGGCAGATGAGTTCTTTTCTGCTGTCAGCGAACTGATACCGCCGCCTGAGCAGGCGATTGCTGAAACGACAACAGATGAGCATACAGCGGAAACGGTGCAAGAAGAGGGCAGCGCGCCAACGCAGGCGTTGCCAACCCGTTCAAGCGTGCGAGAAAAAGGGGATTCGAGAATGGAAACGGCCATTTTCCTGACCTGCGGGCTGCTTCTGACTGCAGCCATCGTGGTCTCGGCGTTCATGCAGTAGATCTCATCCGGATCGGTGCGAGAAAGCGACGATCATCGGGTCCGGTTGTGATCAATCCGTCTTGACCAGAGACATTGTCGATTGGACACTGCGGACCATCATCCAGAGAATGTCGGCCGTATGACCATCACCGTATCAATGACAGTTAACGGGCAGCACAGGTCTGCTGAATGTCCGGAACGGACACTGCTCGTCTCATTCCTGCGCGAAACACTGCGTCTCACCGGGACGCATGTCGGTTGCGATACGAGTCAGTGCGGTGCCTGTGTCGTGCATGTCGACGGTGAATCGGTCAAGTCATGCACAATGCTTGCCGTACAGGTAGACGGGTGCGAGATACTGACGATCGAGGGCCTCGCGGACGGTGAAAAATTGCATCCGATACAGGAGGCATTTCACGAGAATCACGGGCTCCAGTGCGGGTTTTGCACACCTGGCATGATCATGAGCGCGCTTGATCTCATTCGACATAATCCGGACCCGAGTGAACGCGAGATCCGCGAGCATCTCGAAGGAAACCTGTGCAGGTGCACGGGATATCACAACATCGTCAAGTCGATCCGCGCTGCTGCGGACAAGATGGCCTGACGCTCGTGCACCCGTTTCAGTATCGACGACCGGAGACCGTTGCGGAAGCACGAAGCCTGTTCGAATCGGCTGATGATGCACGTTATCTGGCAGGCGGGCATACGCTGATTCCGACGATGAAAATGCGCCTTGATGCTCCGACTGACCTGATCGACATCGGACAGCTGGAGTCGCTGCGCGGTATTCGGCACACAGATAACAGTATCGTGATTTCTGCTGGCGAACGTCATGGTTCGGTGGCCCGTTCCCAAACTGTGCGCACAACTATTCCGGCTCTTGCCGATCTTGCCGGGATGATTGGCGACTTTCAGGTGAGAAACCGCGGAACACTTGGTGGTTCGATCGCCAACGCTGATCCCGCAGCCGACTACCCCGCTGCGATTGTCGCACTCGGAGCGACAGTCCGGACGGACCAGCGCGAGATTTCAGGTGACGACTACTTTGTCGACCTCTTCCAGACGGAACTGGAGTTCGGGGAAATCGTTACGGGTGTCTCATTTCCGGTACCGCGACGGGCTGCATACATGAAGTTTCCCAACCCGGCATCGCGCTATGCCCTGGTGGGCGTTTTTGTCGCAGAAACGAAATTCGGTGTTCGGGTTGCCGTGACGGGTGCGGGCGCCAGTGTTTTCAGGGTGCCGGAAATGGAAGCGGCGCTTGCCGCTGATTTCAGGTCGGAATCCGTCGAGAACATCTTCATTCCCGAAGAGGGGTTGAACAGTGACATTCATGCGCCCGCAGACTATCGGGCGCACCTCGTGACGATCATGGCGAAACGTGCGGTTTCAAAAGCGCTCGAATAGGCAAGCAGTTTCAGGAACATGGTTCCGGCAATGCAGATCAGATCCAACGTGTGAGTTTCCGATCCGGTTGATCGGACGGCGGTATTCTCGGGTAGCGTGCACCGTTCATTCACGCAATCAATGCGATTCCCTGTTCATGTGTGTTCCTCGCAGAATTTCGGTTCCTTCTCGAAGAGGACGGCGAAATCTTTCAGCGTCGTCATGTCATGACCACCGCCGTTCGCAATCTGAAAGTGACGCGTGCACTGACCGGAGTATCGTGCAAGTTCGACACAAGGAAACTTGCGCACACACAATTCACGGAACCGTTTACCGTGAACACCCGGTAAGCTGACATTCATTCTGTCCCGTTGATATCGAACCCCTTTCGTTGACACAAACCTGATCGGATTCGGGTGGCGATCGAGTCTTGAAAGAAAAGCTCAGAAACATTGCCTTTGGCGTCATTGTCCTTGCAGCGCTCGCCGGAACCGGCTGGTTCGGATTTCGGTATCTGATTGCAGATGTCATTCTGACCGACGCTTTCCCCGGTCTGAATATTGCGGCGCTGCAGTATGACATCGAGTCCGTAGACACGGATGGCATGATCCTCGGTGATGTTCGAATTGACGAAATCGCGACGGCGGACCGGATAGAACTGCAGTGGGCGTTGCCGGATGTGCTCGGTGGAAGGCTCACAGGAATCGTTATCACGCAACCTGTCATTACCGGTGATTTCGCACCCGACCGGCAGGCTTCACGAGAATATGCGGTATATCGATATTTTCGACATAATATCAGCAATATAGCGGAACGATTCGGATCACTTTCGATCGTGAATCTTCAATTTCATCGCTCTGGACAGAGTGATGATATCAGCATTGATCTTTCGGTACGATTCAATGACACGACATCCGCGATAACGGGTATCGGGTCCTGGTCACTTCGCAGTTCGCACGGCAATGCGGGTGGAAACCTGAACGTGACGACGACGAAGTCAGATCGGCAGTGTCGGGCTGAAATTGGCGTGGATCATGGTGCAATCTCGATTGGGTGGTATCGAGCCACCGATGTCTCCGGTCGACTTCTCACAGATTGTTCACCGTCTTCGAAAAGTCTTGAAACCGTTGAACTCGAGATTGCGCGAGCGGAACTCGCGTTTGGTTCACATTCAATCGGGATGCTCTCGGGAACGGCAGCGTACGACGGGTCCGAATTTGCTTCGGACCTGTCATTCGTGAGTGTCGAACGCAGGTTTGAAGTCGATGCGGAACTGATCATGACCCGCAACGATGACGGTATGCGTGTCGTGACAGCGCGCGGAATGCGTGGACGTTTCATCCAGGGATCCGGTGTTGTCGCCGAGGTTGTTGGTGACGGCCGGTTCGAAATCGCTGCGAACGACACGCGACGCCTGGACCGCTTGGATGGTCTGCTCTCGTTGCGCCTAGCGGACGGGATAACCGATCAGGAATTGGACATCGGTGAGGCAGAACTTGAACTGGCGGTTGCACTGTCGCCAACGGAAATGGACATCAATCTGGTTCGATTGGCAGAGCCGGTCAAGGTCCGGTGGTCGGGTTCGCCAATTCTGAACGAGAAGGGCGGACCACCCGCGTTCACGCTTGACCTTGCGCAGTTCAGTCTGAATGGAACGCTGGAGGAAAACCAGGCAAACATTGCGCACGCAGTATCTGCGCTGGTTTCGACTGGGGCGTCTCCTCTTGGACAGGTAGAACTGGACGGAACCACGGTTGTTCCCCGAAACGGGTCTGCGGAGGCGTCCCTCAACGCGACAATCGATGCGCACCTTGATGGCGAACTTGTGCCTGATCTGGTTTTCGGTGACCTCCGAATCAACGGCGACGTGACGGGATCGTGGTCAGAGTGGACAGGTCTGCTGAATCTCGACGCTCGACTTGATCGTGTAGAGAACGAACACATCGCGTTTCATCAGTTATCGGTCGAGTCGCTCCTTGAAGTCACAGGCGGGACAGTCGGACTCCGTGCTCGAAGCCGTCCCGAAGCACACATCAAGATCGGTTCGGTGCGGGCCGCAGCATTCCGTATTGACAACATGGAATCAGACGTTCCGTTGGAGATGAATCTCGAGAACGGGATTTTTGACATCTGGCTGACAGGCACATCCTGGACAGACATTGGCGCACTTGAGCACGAGAAGTTCAGGCTCCTGGAGCCGACTTCCCTGAGGCTCGAACGCGAGCTGCTTCCATTGCTTGTCGTACAGCGATTGGGTGATGACCTCTCGGTTGACCTGCGGTTGTTACTTGATCCAGCAAGTATTCGGGTTGCGTTGATGCATGAGCGCGACGTGCTGGAGATCGTCAGCGGGACCATTCCCGAAACAGGATTGCGGCTTGAATTCCTGGGGCCGGATCACTTCCAGCTACGAACGGAAACCGAAAAAGGAGACATGCTGCTCGAACAGACCGGGGTGCGGGCGCGTGGAATCCGTGTCCTCACCAACTATAACAATGGTCTGTCAATCTGGCCGCAGATCAACGCGAAAATCCAGCAAATCGAGGATGTTCGAGAGCCGGCACGCATTCGACGAGGTGGCCTGGAACTTCTATTGACACCTGTCTGGCGTGAAAATCACGATTTGAATGTTGTCCTCAATGTTCATCTGGACGATGCGCGATATCTGGCGAACGTTGAGGCCCGGTACCACCAGGATGCCGACGAGTGGAAGGGAATTGTGCGCGTACCGTCCATCGTCTTTGAAACGGGCGGCCAGCAGCCTGCAGATCTGTTTCCGGTCATCGGCCAGTTCCTGACTGATGTCGACGGCAGCTTCGAAATACAGGGAAAACTGTCCGTTGATGAAGGCGTGACAGGAGCCGACGTCAGACTGACGTTCTATGGACTGAACGGACAGCTCGCGGAAACCGAATTCCATGCACTGAATGGTGAAATCAACTTTTCGGATTTTCTGCCCCTAAAATCGGCACAGAATCAGCGGTTGACGATTGATGAGCTGGATACGGGACTCCCTGTCCGGGATCTTGTTGCCGAAATCACGGTCGGGGGCGGGCGAGTCGTGCAGATACATCAACTCCACGGGAATATCGCGGGTGGTACCATGCACCTTGAGAGTCCCGTCGTCCTGGATGTGATGTCGGGCCGGCAATCATTTGTTGCAGGCGTTCGGGGTGTCTGGCTCTACGCGCTGTTCGGTGAATTCGGCCTGCAACCGGATTTGTCAGGTGCCATGTTGGATGGAATCGTCGAGTTCGAGATCGGAGACCGCGGATTGATTGTGACCGGGTTCAAGTTGCGTTCCGTGTCACCGAATAGAATCCGGTTGGTTGATCCGTCTCCAGGTACTGGCGAGATAGAGATTGATTTCCAGAGCCTGACAGCACATTTCGAACGACGCAACAAGGACGGCAGTCCCGTGTCAGGGAGAGCGGTTGACCCGTTCGAGGACGCACGCGTTTGTGCATCTGAAACCGAAAAACAACTTCTGTTTGACCTTTCGTCAGGTACATCGGGCAGCGAAAATCCAGGCAGTGATGACAACGCGTTCGGTGATGTCTCACCTCCAACCGGTATTCTGACAGTATCCTGGTGTTGAATCTCGACAGTTGTGCTCCTGTCTGACCTGTTGTCAGGTTCGCCAATGTGACGCATTGCGGTTTCACCGGCGCGGCGCGACCACCGATTTTCTACGACGTTATCTGCGTCGCATACGAAATCCGACCGCAGGGACGTGCTATTGTCCATGCGCAACAACGCATGTGATGGAATAGCAAGCGCCTTTGGTGCACAGGTATCCGCCCCGCCACGATGGTCTCACGGGGTTTCACTTGCATTCCGGTATGCGCGGCCTTTGCAATTTTCGACTCATGAACGCCATCGAGAGGCGTTGATCCTGGCGGTAAGGACTTCGTCCTTGTCCACCACCGGAAGATTGGTGTTGCGCGATGCACCGGTCCGCGAGAAGCACGCATTGGGCAGTCTCAGCCGACCGATTCCGTCACGGTCTGAACTGATGTATCATTGCACCAGAGGCTGGGGAGTTGTCCTGTACAGGTCATGAAGTTCATGTTCGAAGACGACGAGGTGCCAAGTGGAAGATGACATTCTCGAACTGGCGGAAATCTGGCACAAGGATGGCTTCCAGGTTGTATTGGCGACAGTCACGGAAACCTGGGGATCCAGCCCGCGTCAACCTGGTAGTGTACTTGCTGTCCGCAACGACGGTGTATTCAGGGGATCAGTTTCCGGTGGTTGCGTTGAGGGCGCAGTCATTGAAGAGGCGATGAACGCGATGGCGGATGGCGAGGTAAGAAATCTCGAATTCACCGTAACGGATGAACGCGCCTGGGAAGTCGGTCTGACCTGCGGCGGAACCGTCCATATCCATGTCGCACCATTGTCATGAAAGCCGATACGCTCAAAATCCTGAACGAAGCCCGGCGCAACAAGCGAACAGTTGTGCTCGTCACGCGACTTGAGACCGGCGTTGCAACGATAGCGCGTGCCACGTCGCAAAGCGGTGGTCCACTCGGTGCTGCGGTAACGGCGGCAATTGCATCCGGTCGCTCTTCGGTTGTCGACATTAACAAGACCAGATACTTCCTCCAGGTGTTCAGTCCGCCGCGCCGCATCGTGATCGTTGGCGCTGTTCATGCTGCGGAGACGCTCACGGGGTTCGCCCATTCGCTCGGTTACGAAGTCATCATCGTGGACCCGCGCAACGCATACACGCAACAGGAGCGGTTTCCCGACGCAACGATCATGGAATCATGGCCCGATGATGCATTCGAGGAAATCAAACCTGATAGTCGCACGGCGATCGTGACATTGACTCACGATCCCAAGATCGATGATCCGGCACTGTGCGCAGTGTTGCGCTCACCAGTGTTCTACATTGCTGCACTGGGAAGCAGAAAGACCCACGCCAAACGCGTGGCAAGGTTGCAGGGACAGGGTTTTGACGAGTCGGAAATCTCACGAATCAGGTCGCCGGCCGGTCTCGATATTGGTGCAAGAACTCCAGCTGAAATCGCGTTGTCGATCATTTCGGAAATCGTCATAACGCAGAACAGGTGATTTGCGTGAGGTTCGGTCAAATCCCTGTCAGGGAGGCCGAGGGTGCGATCCTGGCGCATAGCACGCGTTGTTCCCGACGTGTATTGCGCAAGGGCACATTTCTTGGCGCACATGAGCTTGAAATGCTCAAAAGCGATGGATTTGAATTTATCACCGTTGCGACGCTGAACGACAACGACGTTCACGAGGATGAGGCTGCCCGGCGCGTCGCTGCCGCACTGGCTGGCCGTGGCATACGGTTGCTTCCAGCTTCGACCGGTCGGGTCAATCTTGTTGCCGGAGAACCAGGTGTTCTCGATATCGTGGCTCCCGTGATCAATACGGTCAATGCCGTGAACGAGGCGGTGACCGTTGCAACGCTTCCTCCGATGGAACCCGTCGAAGAAGGCAAACTTGTCGCAACGATCAAGATCATCCCGTTTGCGGTCCCCGAGAACGCCGTACGCACATGTGTTCAGGCTGCAACCGGCGATTCAGCAGCATTGTCCATCAAGACATTTCGCACAATGCGTGCAGGGCTGATCCTCACGCGCACTGATGCGGTCAAGGCGACCACCCTGGACAAGACGACTGACATCGTCAGAACCCGTCTGGAAGCCCTCGGGCTTGCCCTCTCGGAAACTTCCGTTGTCGACCATCGGATGGAGGAGTTGTCGCAGGAAATCAAACGAATGTCATACCTGCATGATCTGATCCTTGTTTATGGCGCATCCGCGATCACGGATCGCCGTGATGTCATCCCGGCAGCGCTGGAAATGGCCGGCGGCGCGGTTGAACATCTCGGTATGCCGGTCGATCCGGGCAATCTTCTTATGCTCGGTGGTCTTGAACGAGTGCCGGTTCTTGGTTTGCCGGGTTGCGCGCGGTCCATGAGCATCAACGGATTTGATTTTGTTCTTCAGCGCATTGCAGCGGGGCTGACGGTCACGGCGCAGGACATCATGGCAATGGGTGTCGGCGGCTTGCTCAAGGAAATACCCCTTCGCCCACGCCCGCGCATGCAGACAGGTCGGTCAAGCGACGTCGGGAAGCGGGTGACCGGTGCAATTGTGCTTGCCGGTGGCAGCAGTCGCCGGATGGGCGAAGACAACAAACTCACGATGGATGTCGCGGGTAAACCACTGATCTGTCATGTCATCGATGCCCTGCAGGAGGCATCGGTCGAGACGATCGTCGTTGTGACAGGCTACGGTGCATCGGAAGTTCAAGACGCGTTGAAAGGACGCGACGTCGGATTCGTTCATAACGAACGCTTTGCGCAAGGTGTCGCGACGTCGCTGCGAAAGGGGCTTTCGTCCTTGCCCGTTTACCTGGATGCCGTTCTGATCTGCCTTGCCGATATGCCTCTCGTGAAGTCGCAAGTCCTGAATGAGATGATTGCGGCATTTCAGTCGGCAACACGACCGGCCATCATCTTGCCTGTTTTCGATGGAAAGCGCGGTAATCCTGTATTATGGGACTTGCAGTTTGCCGAAATCCTGCATTCGGTGACCGGCGATACAGGCGCCAGGCATCTGATCGAGCAGAACAGGTATGCGGTGACGGAAGTGGAAACCAGCGACACGGGTATCCTTTTCGACGTTGATACACCCGAGATGCTTCAACAGGCACAGATCAGCCTGGAGACCGGAGCGAAGCCATGACAATTTCTGGATCCGACATTCGCCTCGCCCGCCGCATGATCGAAGGCCGTGTCGTGCAAACACCCTGTCTGCATGCTCGCACCATTTCGGAAATCAGTGGTGCAACTGTTTTTGTCAAGTTTGAGAACCACCAGTTCACGGCATCATTCAAGGACCGCGGTGCCTTGGTGAAACTGCTGTCGTTGAACGAGGAGGAGCGAGCCAATGGCGTGATTGCCATGTCCGCTGGTAACCACGCGCAGGCAGTTGCCTACCACAGCAGTCAACTGA
Organism: Alphaproteobacteria bacterium; assembly: GCA_965200745.1. Classification (GTDB taxonomy): domain Bacteria; phylum Pseudomonadota; class Alphaproteobacteria; order SP197; family SP197; genus SP197. Next base: position 95,427 of record CBDAUZ010000001.1, on the reverse strand, counting down.
ATATTTCTTCGACCATCGTCATGCCCGAAGGGTCTGCGATGGTGAAGGTAAGGAACACCAGACGATTTGGTGCGGAAGTCGTTCTGTCGGGAGAGACTGTCGACGACGCTGGCCAAACTGCCCGTGCGATAGCCGAACGGAACGGGCAGACATTCGTTCACCCATACGATGACGAAAGCATCATGGCCGGACAGGGAACCATTGCCCTTGAGATGCTCGAATCTGTACCGGACCTCGACGTTCTGATCGTACCGATTGGCGGAGGCGGGCTCATTGCGGGAATCGCGACAGCCGCCAGGTCTGTTTCACCTGACATTGAGGTCGTTGGCGTCGAGGCAACGATGTTTCCCGTCATGTACCAGCAGCTGCAAGGCCTCGACATCAAGGCTGGGGGGCGAACGATAGCGGACGGAATCGCAATCAAGACTCCGGGAATAAAGACGATACCGATTGTCCGCGATCTTGTTTCGGAGATTTTTCTGGTCACGGAAGAGCAACTTGAGCGCGCGATTCAGGTTTATATCGAGATAGAAAAGACGGTTGCGGAAGGCGGGGGTGCGGCATCCCTGGCGTGTCTGCTGGGATTCTCCGAACGTTTCAGGGGCAAGAAAGTCGGGCTGGTTCTCTCGGGAGGCAATATCGAGAGCCGTGTTCTTTCCACGATTGTCGAGCATGGGCTGGTACGCGACGGACGGATGGTGCGACTGCGTATCCAGATACTCGATTCACCGGGAGTTCTCGCGAATGTTGCATCTGTTATTGGTGACTGTGGTGCCAACATCATCGAAGTGAGCCATCAGCGCGCGTTTTCGCTGCTTTCGGCTCGACTTGCGAATCTGGACGTCTCGCTGGAAACGATGGGTGTCGAGCATGTCACGGAAATCGTCGGAAAACTGCAAGCGTCCGGTTATGACGTCGAGGTCATGGATGCGAAAGAATTGAAGGAGTGAGCACAAGATTGTGCCCGACGTTTTCGACGCGACATTCACCGTTCCGGAACATGCTATCCGTTCATGCACACATGTTGACGTGTGCTGATGCATTACGGTGTATAGAGTAGCGCATCGAGGTTGAGTGAGATTGTTGGATCGTATGAACGGTAAGTCGGATCCCGCGTACAAGGGCAAGGTCGTCTGTGTTGTTCACGGCCACTGGTCGAATACCGGCCGGATCGGTGACAACATTCGTCGTCTTGGTTTCAACGAAGTCAGATGCTGCGTGAAGGAAGGCGACGCGTTGCCACAGGTACCCGAGGAATTGTCGGGTGCCGTGGTTTTCGGTGGTCCGATGAGCGCCAACGACGACGACAAGCTTGATTTCATTGCTGCGGAACTCAGGTGGATCGAGAAGATCCTCAAGTCCGGTACACCGTTCATCGGTGTATGTCTTGGCGCACAGATGTTGGCCCGCTGTCTTGGCAAGACCGTTCAGCCGCATGATGAGGACTGGCACGAGATCGGTTTCACGGAACTGGTGGCAACTGACGCCGGGCGCGAACTCATGGGAGATACGCGGTATTTTTACCAGTGGCACAGCGAAGGATTTGATCTACCGGACGGTTGCACGCTCCTGGCCACGAGCGCCAACGGTTACTTTCCGAACCAGTTGTTCGTCACCGACGAAAGAGTTTACGGCATACAGTTTCACCCGGAATGTACACTGGACATCATCAAGACGTGGCACGGTGCAGCACCGCACAGGCTGAAGGAGCGTGGCGCACAGCAACCGGAAGAACAGATATCGGCAGCAATGAAGTATGATCATCTGGTCGACAGATGGGTTCGCAAATTCATGGAGAACTGGCTTCTTCAGTCGCATGAAACAGAATCCATCAGAGCTGTTGCCTAGATCGGCATCTGGTCAGATTCCACGAACGCGGTTTGTTTCGGCGTGCAACGCGGCACTCGACCGCACCCGGAGCGCTTCGCGCCAAAATCGTCGCCATGCGATCCAAAGAGAAGCGTCGACGATTACCAGTGCATCAGCAAAATGTTCAAAGCCGCAGTAGACCGTCACCCCACAACGCGCTTACCGCGTGGTGAATACTGGCAGGTTGCTTCACATCGAACAATTCCTTGATCCAAGTCAGAACCGAGCGGTCAACGCCAGCGCGTTGCCCGGTCAAGGAACCCAAGGTTTTCTGTTCGATGAGCACCTCGACCAGAGCTGCGCGTCAAGCTGCGTGTTGAAATCGGTTGTACCATCAAGGATCTCTACGGGACGCATGACCAGGTCGAAGCCATGATGATGGCGGAGAAGGTCGCATCGAACAGGTCGGAACGCCACACGACCCGTATTTCCGCCCCGCTAACCAGTTCGTCGCGACATTTATCGGCGCACCGCAGATTAATCTTGTCCCTTGCCGTTCCTACGGTGAGGTCACAACGCTCCCAATCGCAAGCAACGGAGTTATCGAAGATCTGAAACTCGGCTTTCGTCCCGAACACGTCCTGTTCCAGACACCGAGTGTATCGTCAATTCGGTTTGAACTGAGAGCTTGCTGCCGCGTGGTTTCGCAAAATGTGGTAGACAAGATCGATCATAAACCCCAATATGGAGACCGAGACCACTCACAGGCGAGGCACGGGTCAAAGACGCGGAGGATACCGAATTCTCAATGCTCCACCCCTGTGAAGATACTGACTGTCCAGGGGATTCTTACCGGGATGCAGTTCTTCACCCCATCGGTCGCCTGCGGCAAGGGTTTAGCTCAATCCGGTCTGCCGCTCGGATTCTGCCGATAATGTCTCGTAGACCTCAACCCCCCGTCCTTTGTGTGCCACACCTGACCAGATCTTGAACATGTATGCCTTTGCGGACGCTTTTCTGATATCTTCACGGCGTCAACTTAACTATTTACGTTCTCAGCCTGTCTCACCGTCTTTGATTCCGCATATAAATGTCGCCTATCTCAATGCCGGGTTGGCTGTTGAGACGGCGTTGAAAGCCCTTATCGCGCACGACTCTGATTGCCGTCAGTACCCCGCCGTTCATCCATCTGCGCGTTTGATCACTTACTTGACTGACGCACGGCGTGGTGCTCTTGAGGCCTTCTATGAGGAACGACAGGTTGATGGTGGTCTGGAATCGCTTTGCGGGCTCCTTGTGCATTGCTCGACCCTCGGAAGCGTTATGCGGAAGTTCTTTCCGGTCCGGCCGACGCGCACGGAAATCCTTCGCCTAAAACCGGTTTATTTTTTATTGATCGATGTGTCTCTCCGCTCGTTGACTATCTTGGGACCGTACTTCGGCCGTAGCTTGTTCAAGAGGTTGTTTTTCCTCTGATTGGGTTTTCTGCTCATGCCTATTGTGTTTCCTTATTCCTGCGCCTTGCCGAGTGTTTCTGCACGTGGTCGGAATTCCTGTGTTTTTTTGTCATCGTATCGCGGAAGTCCTTCTGGACGCTGTGAAGTGCGCCCCTCGGTCGGGCGTCGCAAGGAAGCTGGAAGCTCGTCGGACCGGACAATTCCCCGGCGCGCGATGTGCATGATGCCGGGGCGACAAGTGCGCACACTATGGCTGTAAGGGAAGAGCTTTGTAGGCGCAGGGCTCGAATGGTGTCGCCCTGGCGCCATGGGTGTGAGATTCTTCGTGTTCATGGGGCTCAAGGGGTTGCGCACGATGACGATTCCGAATTCGGTCTGTCGCATTCTGGCTTGCGTCGTGCTGGCGATTCTCCCTGGGCGCCCTGTCGGGGCGGATGTGTCGGGTCGCGCTCGGGTCGTCGACGGAGACTCGTTGGTGGTCTCTAGGCAGCGCGTTGGAATGCGACCCCATCGCCCGGGTGGTCGTGCGCGGCGAGCATCTTTCGGTGCATTCGCCTTGTTCGTCGTCGCTGCGCTGTTCTGCGTCGACGGTGCGTCTGCCGAGACTTGGCGTGGCCTCACCGTAGCGCCCGAGTACAGGTGCTCGCCCTACGAGCGCAAGCGCGATTACCGATACTCGCCATCCATCGAGCATGACATCGTGCGGAGCCTTGGCGCAGTGTATGGCCCTTACACCGGGACCTGCTTCGGATCGGCGACCGAGACGGACATCGAGCACATCGTCGCTACGAGCGAGGCCCATGATTCTGGCCTATGTGCCCGCGATCGGGAGACGCGTGCACAATTCGCCACCGACTTGCGCAACCTGACCCTCGCCTCGCCGGGCGTGAATCGCCACCAGAAGCGCGATAAAGATGCCGCCGAGTGGGTGCCGGTGCGCAATCGGTGTTGGTTCGCGGCCAGGGTGGTGGAGGTCCGCCAGGCATATGGTCTGACCATCGACCGACGCGAGGCGCAGGCTCTGGAGCGGATTCTCGTTGCGTGCGAGAGCACTGAGATGGAGCCGCAGGTGTGTGACCGAAGCACCGCGTCTGGCTCCGGCTCAAGTCCATTGCCCGCTCATGGGGGGCATGCGCTCGAGCTCTACGATGACAATGGAAACGGTCGAATCACCTGCGAGGAGGCGCGCCTCCACGGTATTGCCCCGGTTCACCGCGATCACCCGGCATATCGCTACATGCGCGACGGTGACGGCGACGGAGTCGTCTGTGAGTGAGCTCGGCCACGCCCCCATCCGATACCGCGTATCCAGGGAGCAAGACGGACACATCATCCCTTGCTTGGCTCGTGCCTGTGTGGGTTGGACTCCGCCCCACGTCGGTCGTCCCTCGTAGCCCTGTTCGTGACCCGTTACAGGTGTCGCGAATGTCCCATAGAGACAAGTACCGCAGTATGTGGGGATGGGGGTTGAATCACTCACATGGCGGTCCCCTATCTGAATGCGTCGGTTGTTGCGCGGTGTGAACGCAGGGCCGATCCGGACGCCCGGGACTGTGTGTAAAGGTGGGAGGGGACTTCCTTGCACCAGGCAACGTAGTTCAACAACACCGCCTGTTCACCGGGTTCGCAACGACAGATCAGATTTGACCGTTCAGCGCCGCCTCGACCAGGTTCATGCGATCCTGGCCCCAGAACATCCGATTGTTGACGAAAAATGTCGGTACGCCGAACGCGCCTCTCACGGCTGCGTCCTTGACTGATTCATCGTGTTCAACCCGCAAGGAGGGATCGACCAGATCCCGGTAGAACTTCTCCATGTCGAGACCCAGTTCAACGGCCTCGCCAATGATGTCGACGTACGAAATCTCCGTACGATCGTCTACAAAATTCATTCGGAAAAGCCGATCGCTCATCTCGCGGACGCCACCCTGTCGACCCGCCGCGCGTGCGGCGAGTACATGCATGTCGTAGAAGGCGAGAACCTCGTCCCGCTTCATTTTGCCCGACAAGACGTCAAAGCGTCCCACGGGTTCGAGAAACGGCAACCCATAGAGGGTTGCCAGATCTTCTGCATCACGCTGTCGGTACGCCCAGTTGTACTGGCCATCGAACGGATCGTGTGAAAATGGACTGGGCCGGTTGTAGGTGATCAACCGGTGACTGTTGATCGGGATCCAGTTGATGTGCGCACCGGTCGCCGATTCCAGCCAGGGTATACGTCCCGCAGCAATGTACGAATAGCGGCTTCCCAGCCCGTAGTAGAAATCGACAGTACCAGGCATGCGCCTCACGCAGCCTTGTTCTTCAACAGCGTGGGTAACGGTGATTCACCTTCCAGTGCATTCATGACCAGGCTGTGAAAATGATGAATACCGTGTTCGCTGATATGTGATCGAATTGGGTCAACCATGATTCGTCCCCGGTCATACGCGCGGGATTTCAGGCCCTGCTGAACGCTCTCACACAGCGAAATGTCTTCAGGTTGCAGTATGTCGACGACGTAATCGACCGCTGCCTTGCCCTGTTCACTCAGTGTGCCGTCAAGCGAATGCCAGTGCAGATGCTCAATGCATCTGTCCGCACCATCCGGCTTCATCAGCAATGTCATGAGATTTGGTTCACCCGGCATGAGCCAGATTGTCAGGTTCGGCCACACGAAGTAGCCCGCGTACCCGAAATCGACGTCGCCAACCTCGAAGTCGTATGCATCAGACGTCGTCGAACGGGGTTTGTCGGATGTCTGCGCGGACCACAACCGGTGCGTCCTGTTCCGGTAGGTCGGCATCGCAACCATGTCAACAAACGCCGGATGTGCTGGTTCACAATGATAACATTCCTGGAAATTGTCGACGACAACCTTCCAGTTTGCGTTGATCGTGAAGTCTTCCCGACAGGCGAACTTCAGTGCTGCAGCGCGCGGCATCCAGCGCAGGATATCCTGTTCGAGTCCGGCATACTGCTCGGCGAATGATGCGGCATTCATATCAAGATTGACGAATACCAATCCCAACATGATGTCGACACGAACCTCGCGCAGCCCGAAATCACGCTTGTCGAAACCCTCGACATTTTCCGACCCGCGCGCTGTTCTCAGTGTTCCGTCAAGGTTGTAGGCCCATGCGTGATACGGGCAGGTCATCGTGACGGCGAGTTTGCCTGATCCGTTCAGAACCCGGTGTGCCCGATGCTGACAGACGTTGAAAAATCCGCGAACGACATTGTCGCGTCCACGAACGATGGCGATGTTCTCGTCTGCCACATCCAGAGTCTTGTACGAACCGGCTTCCGGCAATTCGCTTTCGTGACAGGCAAAGAGCCAGGAAGACGCAAAGATGCGTTCCTTTTCCACTTCGTAAATTCCTGGATCGGTGTAGTACCGCGACGCCATCGTGTATGACTTCTCGGGATCCGTGTGCAATCCACCCGACAGCGGAGCGAAATCACTCGTTGATTGCATGGTTCCGATTGTTCCTCTCTTTGAAGCGCGCCGGTTCTTGATCACGACTGAAACCATACGCCGGAGTCCACGGATGTCATCTCCGGTCAACTGGACGATCGATTCCGGACAACGGCACGCCTACCACCGTGAGATCCTGTCTATTCGCAGGATGGTCCATGGGTCAATACTGCGTCGGGTGCGTTTGCCAGGAAAGGTCGCGATGATGGATCTGTGATTTTCGCGAGCACATCTGCTTGCTGAACTGCGTGAACAGGGATGATCGTCTGTGCAGGAGCATCACCGGGTTCCATGCACGTCGGATGAACCGACACATTCCGGCTTGCACGTATCGAATCAGGATGATTCCGAGATAACCAGAGAGTCGACGGCCACCACACCCGCATCGTGAACGATCAGCGGGTTGATATCGAACGCGCTGATCAGATCGCCGAGGTCGCGGGCAACAAGTGAAAATTGTGATACGGCGCGTGCAAGTGCCTGACGGTTTACTGGTGGTTTTCCGCGTGCACCGTCCAGCAACCGTGAAACAGCGAGCCCCTGCAAGAGTTCGTCAACCGCTTCAGGTGCGACGGGAGGAATGAACTGAATGCTGTCCTGGATGAACTCGGCAAGAATGCCGCCTGCACCAAGAGTCATGACCGGTCCGAAATCAGGGTCTCTCGCAAATCCGAGAATCAGTTCCACGCCGGGTCTTGCGGATTCCTGGAGCAACACCGCCGGTCCGAATTTTCGCGACAGGTCGGCATATGCGTCAAACAACGCGACTTCATCGGGGATGTTTGCGATGACTCCACCAGAATCGCTCTTGTGCTGAATATCGGTGTTGGCCGTTTTCAGGAAAGCCGGAAATCCGGTCTGCAGAGCAGCGCGCATGACTTCATCGGCACACGTACAATGCAGTGTTACAGGCGTTGGAATGCCGATTGACTCAAGCAGATCAAACATTTCGCGTGCATCGAGCGGATCGTCTCGCAGACGCGTCCGCCAACGTTTTACGGTTTGTGCCGGCAAAGCTTCAGGAATAAGCGTTGGCGAGCGGTTGCCGAAATGCCAGTCAATCAGATTGCGTATCGCCTTGAGACCGAATTCGGTCCCGCAAAGGACAGGAATGCCTTCTTCACGCAGACTCCGCGATTCGTCCGGATCAATTGCACTTGTAATGTTGCTCATCATCAGGCACGGCTTCTCGACCTCGCCGTGGATCTGACGGACTGCTGCAACGGAGTGATCGAGGATTATCCGCCCCGAGACCATGTTTGTGGCCAGCACGGCAACGCCGGTTTGCGGATCGTTGGCGATTGCACGCAAGGCGCGGGGGAGAACCGGCACACCGCTTTCACCCCAGTAATCAACCGGATTGACCGGTTCGAGACCGGTGTCGAGAGTATTTTCGAGTGTTGTGCGTGTGTCTGATCCGAACTCCGCAAGAGCGGTTCCGGTCTGCTCGGCGAGGTCGGTGATGAGCTGCCGCTCCCCGCCGGAGTCTGTCAGGATGCCGACCCGTGAAGTGGTAGGCACACGGCCACAAACCATGACTTCCAGCGTATCGAGCAACTCGTCGAGACCCGTAACGCGCACAACGTTGTGTCGTCGGCAAACGGCGTCGAAAACCCGTGAATCGCCGGAAAGTGCGCCGCTGTGCGAAAGCGCAAACGCCTTTGCGCGCTCGGAGGAACCAAGCTTCAACGCAACAATCGGAATTCCTGCTGCGTCCGCTTTCTCGACGGCTTCAATAAATCGCTCACCATTGCGCACGGTCTCGAGCACGATTGCAATGGCACGGGTTTCGGGACGTGCGATCATGAACTCGATGTAGTCCGCAAGACCTGTCACGAGTTCGTTGCCGATCGAAGCGCCGATGCTGAAGCGCAGCGGACGATGGTTCCCTCCGAGACCCGACCACGTGGAACCGCTATGGGAGAGCAAACCGATGTGGCCCGATTGATCCAGTCCAGGCAGATCGGACATCGAAAGACGAACGTCCTCCACCGTGTTGAACAGTCCCATGCAGTTCGCTCCGCAAACAGCAATGTTGGCTTCGCGTGCAAGACCCGCAATCTTACGGTCAAGCCCTGCAGGTTCGACAAGGCGGCCGAGAATGACGCATGCACGAACGCCAGCCTCGATTGCATCAATGACGGCGCGCTCCATGCGATGATCTGCTACGGCGAAAATCGCGCACTCCGGCGTCTCGGGAGTCTCCCGCAAGGAAGGATAACATCGCAGTCCGGCGACCTGTTCGTATCGCGGGTTGATGGCGACTGCGTCCCCGCGAAATCGGGGACCCGCGACATGCCTGGGAATGCTGAACCCTACCGCGCCCTCGCGAACCGTCGCACCGACGACCGCAACACTTTGCGGAGCGAGAAGACAGCGTAACGGACTATCGCTGCCGGTCATGGTCAGAAATTTCCGGTACAGTGGACATGGGCGACTGAACCCGACCAAGGGTAACGTGACGATGAGCGGAACACTCGTGCTGATAGGAACACCGATAGGCAATCTTGGGGACATCTCGTCGCGAGTCCGCGAAACCCTGTCCAGCGTGGATGTTCTTGCCTGTGAAGACACCAGACGCACCCGCAAGATCTACGCACACTTCGAAATGGCGCGTCCACGAGTCATGTTCTCCTGTCACGACCACAATGAAGATAGTGCTGTCAGAAAGATTGTCGGCCACCTGACTGCAGGTCTGCGCGTTGGCCTGGTGACAGATGCCGGTATGCCCGGGATCAGTGATCCTGGTTATCAGGCTGTCCGTTCTGCGGTGGATGGCGGTTTTTCGATCGAGGTCATACCGGGACCCTCGGCGGTTGCAACGGCGATTGCAGTCTCGGGGCTGCCGGCATCCAGCTTTGTCTTCAAGGGATTCCCGCCACGCAAACCGGGAAAACGTCGGCGATTCCTTGAACAGGACAAGGACGCCGCACACACGATTGTTCTCTTCGAGGCGCCGCATCGTCTGCATGCGTTCCTGGTCGACGCACTTGACGTTCTGGGAGACAGACGTGCTGCGGTCTGTGTCGAACTGACAAAACTCTACGAGGAGATTGTTCGCGAGCCGCTTTCCGATCTGTGCACGCGATTCGAAAAGGAAACACCGCGCGGAGAGGTCACGGTGGTTATCGATGGCGTATCCAGGAAAGCGGTTCGGAAAACTCAACGACACCAGTCCACGTGAATGAGGCCAGCAAGGTCCTGCCCGTTCAGGGACAGGGATATGTATAAAGCTTGTGTATATCCTCGATCGCCTGAACGACATCGTCGCCGAGTTTCAATTCTGCGCTACCGAGATCAGCAGAAAGCTGGTCCATGTTCATCGCGCCAATGATCGTTGATGTCGTGAATGGTTGCTGGTTCACCCAGGCCAACGCCATGACTCCCGGATCCAGACTGCTGTCACGGGCGAGTTCGACATAGGCACGCGTCGCCGGTTCGGCGTTCGGCGGACCGAGATACCTGGAGTTTGACGGGAACATTGTCATGCGTGCACCAGGCGGCCGTTTTCCGTCGAGGTACTTGCCCGAGAGCGCACCTGCAGCCATCGGTGCGTAGGCCAGCAATCCAACCTGTTCACGCATGGCAATTTCGGCGCATCCCTGCTCGAAGGTCCTGTTCAGCAGGCTGTACGGATTCTGGTTGGAAACGATACGGGGCATCCCGTGTTGTTCTGCGAGGTGAATGAAGACCATCGTGCCCCATGGTGTTTCATTCGAAACGCCGATTGTCCGCACCTTTCCGGCGGCAACGATCTCGCTCAGACCCTCCAGCGTTTCGTCTATGGGCGTCGAGTCGTCATCGACGGGATGATGGTATCCGAGTTGACCGAAGAAATTGGTTTCACGTGCAGGCCAGTGAACCTGGTAAAGATCCACATAGTCGGTCTGCAGACGCACGAGGCTGGCGTCAATCGCCTGGTGAATGTGCGCCTTTGTCAGTTCTGGTCCGCCGCGGATATGAGACAGATCCGGATTCGGGCCCGAGACCTTGGTCGCCACGATGACATCACTGCGATTGCCGCGCGCCTTCATCCATGTGCCGATTACCTCCTCGCTGCGGCCTTGCGTCTCGGCCTTCATTGGCACGGCGTACATTTCGGCGGTATCGACAAAGTTCACGCCATGGTCGAAGGCTGTGTCCATTTGGCGGTGGCCTTCTTCTTCCGTGCTGTTGCTTCCCCAGTTCATGCTCCCCAGGCAGAGAACGCTGACATGGATGTCGCTGCGGCCGAGTTGACGGTATTCCATAAGGTCTCCAGGTAACGAATGATCAGGAGGTTGGCTCGATTGACGGCACAACATACAAATCTTGGCAGATCAGTACAGTCGCCGTTGCCGTGTATCGATGACATCGCTAGTTTCGTGTCCATGAACGAGACTGCATCCACTGACTTTCGCATGTATCTCAACCCGCGCTGCGACCGGCGACTGCCGTATGGTGCGGAACAGAACCGCGTGATCTGCCGGGCCAGTCGGAACGCGGCGCGCGAGGCAATCGGTCACTGGAGTGCGTACCAACCGTCGCCCCTGGTCGACGTGCCCGACCTTGCGGAACGTTTCGGAATCGCGCGTTTGCGAATCAAGCACGAGGGCTTTCGTACCCCGGTCGGCAGTTTCAAGGCGCTGGGTGCGTTCAATGGTGTCATGCGTCTTTTGGGACGCGAGACCGGTGCGTCCCTGGCGTCATTGTCTGCAGGTGACGCGCGGGATCAGACCCAGGGAATCACATTGTGTACCGCAACCGACGGCAATCATGGTCGCGCGGTTGCCTGGGCAGCCGGTATGGCCGGTGCACAGTGCGTTGTCTATCTGCATGAACATGTCAGCCCGGGGCGCGAGGAGGCGATTGCTGCATACGGCGCCAGGATCAAACGTGTGGACGGTGTCTATGACGACTCCGTGCGCGCCGCAGCGGCCGATGCAAGGAAGAACGGGTGGTTTGTCCTGTCCGATACCGCGTGGCCCGGTTATGAAGAGATTCCGTGCTGGGTGATGCAGGGATACTCGGTCATCATGGCCGAAATCCTGGATGAAGTCGCCAGGGACATGCCGACACATGTGCTCGTGCAGGCAGGTGTTGGCGGGTTGGCGACGGGTATCATAGCGCCTCTTTGGGAGGATTTTGGCGAAGATCGACCGATGTGTGGCGTCGTGGAACCACACGCCGCAAACTGCCTCTATCAGAGTGCCGTGGATGGCAAGGCGCGACCAGGCGACGGATCGCTCGAAACGGTCATGGCTTGTCTTGCCGCAGGCGAACCTTCACCTCTTGCCTGGTCCGTGCTGAACAACGGCGCGGATGCGTTTGTTTCGATTGCGGACAGGTATTGTCCAGAGGCAATGCTCTCCCTTGCACAATGCAACAATCCCATGGTTGTCGGTGAGTCAGGTGCAGCGGGCCTTGCCGGTCTGATTGCCGTTTCCGAAGAACCCGATGCACGTCACGCGTTCGGCCTCGACGGCCGCTCGGATGTACTTGTGATCGCCAGTGAAGGAGCAACAGATCCCGCGATCTACAGACAGATCACAGGGTTTGCCCCGCAAGAGGTCGGGTTGCCTGCAGCCGGACAGACAAACTGATCGAGTCATGATTCGTCGTTGTGCTGGTTCACTTGCGGTTGTTGTCATGATGCTGATGGTGGGGCCGGGCATGTCATGGGCTGATGATACGATCAAGGCCATCCAGATGGGCCTGACGACAATGGGATATGATCCCGGACCGATCGATGGTGTGGTTGGCAATAACACACGACGGGCGATCAAGTCCTACCAGGCCGAGTTTCAGCTCGACCAGGATGGCGAACCATCGGCAACACTTCTTGCACATATCAACAAGAACAAGCAGACAGCTGTATCAGCTGAGCGCATTCTGGCGCGCGAGGGTCTGCTGCGCAGCTACACCCGCGCAGTGCAGGAAGGATTACGGGACCTCGGGTATGACAGCGGTCCCATTGACGCGCTGGTTGGTCCGTTGACGCGCAGGGCAATTCGCGCATGGCAAACCGATAACGGCCTTGAAGATTCCGGTGAGGTAACGACGCATCTTCTGGCAGGGATCAATGAAGCACGAGGGATCTGAGGGTTTCGGCAGGAATTATGCAAAGTCCGTGAGTCCCTGTTCTGACCCACGACTTCATGCGCCTGCGGCGCAACGCAACGGTGAGGCAATACGCCAGGAACTGCACCGCATACACCGCGCAGGCGGCTGCATACTGGAAGTGGCAAGCGGCCCCGGGCAGCATGTTGCATGTTTTGCGGACGAATTTTCCGATATGCGTTGGCAGCCAAGTGATCCGGACCCGCGTATGCGCGCCAGTCAGGACGCGTGGACACACGCGTTGCCGAATGTTCACAAGCCGCTGGACCTCGATGTGCTGCATGTCGCGTGGTGGAAAGACGCGGGCGGGCCGTATGACGCTGTTCTGTGCATCAACATGCTTCATTGCACGGAGCGCGAAACCATACGGGGATTGACCGAAGGTGCAGGAAATCTGCTCGTACCAGGTGGTTGTCTGCTGATCTACGGGCCGTTTTCATTCAATGGCGAGCATATCGCGGTCAGCAACCGCAATTTCGACCGGATGCTGCGGCACCAGAATGCTGAATGGGGGGTGCGCGACGTCAATGACATCGCCGCCGAGGCGGACAAGCACGGTCTCTTGTTTGCAGAAACCATCGAGATGCCCGCCAACAACAGTATCCTGCTGCTGCGGCGCAGGTGATCAACGGCGCTTGTACTGTGCGTCGCCGAACAGGATCTGCCGTTCTTCTTCTGTCATCTCACCTGAACGCCCGGCATCCTTGAGAACATCGCACCCGCGAATGACCGCGGGACGGCTCTCGATGGCCCGCTGCCAACGCAAGACATTGGGAAAGTCGTCCGGATTGACGCCCTGGTTTTCGATCGAGCGTGTCCAGGGGTACGTCGCCATGTCGGCGATCGAGTAGTCGCCGGCCATGTACTCTGCCTGCGCGAGCCTGTTGTCGAGCACGCCGTAAAGACGCGCGGCTTCGTTCGTGTACCGTTTGATAGCATAAGGGATCGGTTCGGGAGCATAGTTTCGAAAGTGATGGCACTGCCCGAGCATGGGTCCGATGCCACCCATCTGGAACATCAGCCATTGCAGGACCATATGACGCTGGCGTGCGGCCGCAGGCATGAATTGCCCCGTCTTCTCAGCGAGATAAATCAGAATGGCACCGGATTCGAACACACTGATCGGTTCGCCGTCCGGTCCATCCGGATCGACAATCGCCGGCATCTTGTTGTTGGGACTGATCTCCAGAAACGCCGGTTCAAACTGGTCTCCCTTGCCGATGTCGATCGGGATGACCTTGTAGGGCGTCGCCGTTTCCTCAAGCATGATATGAACCTTGTGGCCGTTCGGCGTCGGCCAGGTATAAAGGTCGATCATCGGTTCCTCCTCATCTTTCCGTTTTCCGGTCACCTTGTGGAACGTCGCGCACGGTCTGCGTCTAGCATGTTCCGGACATGAACTGCCAGAGCGAGTGAAGCCGTCAAGCCGGGTGATTCGATCCCGAACAGATTCACAAGCCCGGCGACACCGTGTTCGTTGCATCCCTGGATAACGAAGTCGGATGCCGCCATTCCGGGACCCTGGAGTTTGGGTCGAATCCCGCTATAATCGGGATGCAGCGCATTGTCCGGCAGCGCTGGCCAGTAGCGCCTGATTGCCTCGACGAACTTCGGCATGCTTTCGAGTGATACGTCATAATTGACCGCATCGACCCACTCGACGTTGGGCCCGAAACGAACACGCCCCGCCAGATCCATTGTTGCATGAATTCCCAGACCCGCCTGTCCCGGAACCGGATACACAAGGTGCCTGAATGGTGCTTTTGCCCCAAGTGCGAAGTAGTTGCCCTTCGCCAGGTAGAGCGGTGGTACGCGATCTGCAGGAAAGCCTGTCATTGACCGCGCAATCGAGGGAGCGGCAAGACCGGCGGAATTGATCACCTCCCGAACACGCAGGGTCAGCGGTTCGTTGCTTTCCGTGTCGATCAACATGTCAGGGTCGACGACAGAACCGCCGGTGACGGAGGTATTGGTGACGCAGACTGCGCCGGTTGACTCGGCTTCACCCAACAGCGTCATTGCGAATGCGTGGCTGTCGATGATGCCGGTTGAAGGGGAAAGGAGTGCGCGAACGCACGCAACGTCCGGCTCATATTCACGCACTGTTGACTGATCGAGCCAGACCAGATCCGTGACGCCGTTGTTGTTGGCATTGCGAAAGATCGTCTCAAGTGCAGGGATTTCGTCGTCGTTTGTCGCGACAATCAGTTTTCCGCACCTGCCATGACCGACATGATTGGCGCTGCAGTATGCGTAAAGCATCTTCTTTCCGACAACACAAAACCGTGCCTTGTAGCTTCCGGGCGGATAGTAGATCCCCGCGTGGATGACCTCGCTGTTGCGCGATGACATGAGCGAGCCGACGCGCTCTTCCTTTTCGAGTATGATCACTTCGCGACCCGACAATGCGAGTTCCCGTGCGACGGCCAGACCAACGACACCGCCGCCGATCACAACGGTTTCGACTGACTCTGTCACGGTCTTCTCGAATTGCGACAGCTGCCTGTCACCGGTCGAAGATCAGGGAACGGGAGATGACGACGTTCTGGATCTCGGTTGCGCCATCGAGCCACTGTGTCATGCGCGCACCAGCGAGGTGACGAGTCATGGGATGGTCGTCGTCGGAGCGAAATCCGCGTGCACCATGAATCTGCATGCAGTCACTGACCACTTTCCAGACGGCGCGTGTCGCGAACTTCTTGGCGTGTGCGCAGGCAATGACTGCATCATCGTCATCATCAAGTGCCCTGGCGGATTTTTGCGTCAGGAGACGCGATGCCTCGAGATCGGTGGCGGCATCCGCGAGCATCCATTGAAGTCCCTGCATCATTGATAGATTCGTACCAAACGCTTCGCGGCTCTTCAGGGCTGCAAGCGCATGGTCGATGGATGACTGCATGATCCCGCAACACATTGCTGCAACACCCGTGCGCGCCGTGTTGATACCGTTCAAACCAGCCTTGAAGGCAGAACCGGGTTCATGAACCATCGCGTCTTCGGGAACCCGGACAGACGCGAACTTCATGCCGCAGACGCCTGTCGCGTGTGCACCAAGCATCCTGTAGGCAGGCAGTCGCGTTACACCGGGAGAATCAGCGTCAATCAGGAACGCAGCGATTCCGCGCGAGCCGAGCTCCGCTTGTGTCTGCACAAAAACCTTGAGAACATCCGCGGCAACACCGTTGGTGATCCAGGACTTTTCTCCGTCGATGATCCAGTCCGTACCATCACGCCGTGCACGTGTGGTGATTCCTGCGGCATCACTCCCGGCGTCGGGTTCGGTGAGCAGGAATGCACCGATCTTTCGCGCAGAGAGAAGGTCATCGAGGTATCTGTCGCGATGGAGAGCGTCTCCGTGTGCAATACTTGCCGTCAAGTTTGCATGCACCTTGAGTGCAAAGGTAAACCCGGCATCCGCAGCGGCAAGAACCTCGATGTATTTGATGGCATCGCACAGTGTCATTCCCAGCCCACCAAGATCACTGGGTGTGAGAAGGCCTGTCAAACCGATGGCTGCCGCTTCACGCATGGCGACGATCGGATAACACCGTTCCGCTTCCCAGTCGGGCGCCTTCTTCATCAGCGACCGCCGGAATATCGGCACTTGATCCTCGATGCTGTTCATGTCCCTTGAACGCTCCGGATTTGTGATTCTGAAAACAATCCTCTCCACGACACCGGGACGATACAAGCCGTGAGCAACAGCCCGACATCATGAAGAATTGCCTGATGTTCCGCGATATGGATGAAATCCGGCCAGAACGCTTCGTGCAGGGTCATGTTGATAATTGTGCCGGGTTTCTTACAGTTCGATTATAGCGGCAGCGAGGATGCAATGTGGATCTGAACTGCTGCATGACGGCATAGCCAACGCAAAGAAACGCGACGGGAAAGTGGCGCACATTTCATGAGTGCACTGATTGACTGGCACATACATTGCTTCCTGCATGAACACAGGACAGACGAAGATCGGGCGCTCCAGTCATTACGCAATGTCCTGGGTGATGGTGTTGCAGACCCGGACTCGTTTGACCAGGCCATTCATGAAGCAGAAATTGACAAATTCGTCATCGTTGCGTTGCCGAAACATTCGGGCAATCACTCGCCTCCAGAGTTCATGGCGCAGATCGTCAGCCGGTATCCGGGTCGTGCCGTCGGGTTTTGTTCGGTTCATCCTCTCGAGCCTGATGCGCCGACGGCGTTCGAGCATGCACTGGATCTCGGTCTGAAGGGACTGAAACTGTCGCCGACATACCAGGCGATTGATCCGAGAAGCCCGGAATGCTTCGTGCTCTACGAGATTGCATGCGCACACGATGTACCGATCATGTTTCATTGCGGTGGCGCCTACACAGGCAGTCTCGAGTTTGCCGATCCCTGCCTTCTGGACAGGGTCGCAATCGAGTTTCCGAAGTTGCGGATCATTGTCGCCCATTTTGGACAACCCTACATGGAGCAGACGGCGATCCTGATGCGCAAGAACCCGAATGTGTATGCAGATCTGTCGGCACGGTTTCACCGTCCGTGGCAACTCTACAACGGGTTGATGATTGCGCAGGAATACCATGTGACGGACCGGATCCTCTTCGGTTCCGATTTTCCTGTCAGGCGACCGGCGCGCGCCATAGAGGAATTCCGGATGATCAACGACTGGGGTGATGGTCTCGCAATGCCGCGGATACCGGACAGTCTGATCGAGGACATACTCTATCAAAGGCCGCTTTCCTTGCTTGGCCTGGAACCCGGATGACAGAACAACATCCCGTTACGGTCCTCACAGGGTTTCTGGGAAGCGGAAAGACAACACTGATCAACCGGATGCTGCGACATCCGGATATGCCACCGACCGCCGTTCTGGTGAACGAGTTCGGTGAAATCGGCCTCGATCATCTTCTCGTGGAACATGTGGACGAGGAGACGATACTGATCGGATCCGGTTGTCTGTGTTGTGCCGTAAGGGAGGACCTGATCGCCGGCCTCGACAGGATCCTGAAACGACAGGACTGTGGCCGGCTTCCGTCCTTCGAACATATCCTTGTCGAGACTTCAGGCCTGGCGGACCCGGCGCCGATCGTTCACACGCTTCTTTCTGATGAGAGGATTACCCCAAGGTGCCGGGTAAACAGCGTTGTCACTGCAGTCGATGCCGTTTTCGGCCAGGATCAGTTGCACCGGAATCTGGAGTCCCAACGACAGGCTGCGATCGCTGACAGACTGGTCATTACCAAGGGCGATCTGACTGACGACGACGGCGTCCGGATGTTGAAGAAAGAACTGCGATCGATAAATGCCGCGGCGGATCTGTTCGTCGCACCTGTTGAACCGCATGGCATTCTCGCTACGACATCAAACGACAGCGCGTCATGGATCGGCCTCGCTCACACAAGTCCTCCTGAACCGCATCATGATCACACAATCATGCAGGTGACACTTCGTTCATCGAGCACGTTGCGAATCGACAGGGTTGTCGACTGGATCGATAGCCTGCTCCTGCGACATGGCGACAAGATCTTGCGCATGAAAGGTGTTCTTGATCTTGAAGGCAGTGACGTACCGGTCGCCGTTCACGGCGTGCAACATGTCTTCTACCCGCTGCGCCATCTAGACAGATGGCCGGATAACTTTCGTCAATCGGCGATTGTCTTGATCGGACATGACTTGCCGCAAACCGTCATTGAAGGCGAATTCAGAAATCTCGCAATCGCACAGAATGAGAAAGGTCTCGACGCATCATCCGAGCACTCGTGATGCCAACAGGATGCCGAGGTCGGTCGACCTCTGCCAATCGCGGAGAGTCGGATGTTCGGAGCCGAGCACCAGATCTGTTGCACCGCAATTTTCTCGAGTAAAGCACGACACCGCATCGACGCGGGCCTTGTTGCGGATGGCAGGTGAATGCGTGGCCAGCAAGATTTGCGTACCGTAAACTGAACGCGGAGCATCGTATGCGGCGGGATGAATGCCGTTTTCTGGCTCCTCGATCAGATATACACCGCCCTGATCCCTGATACAGGCTGGAAGAGTCAAAGCGGTCAGCCGCAGTGTCCCGTCGGAAACCAGCCAGGACGGTATGGTCAACGCATTGGCGAACTTGAATGTCATATAGCAGTGTCGGTCTTCCGGGCGTTCAACGGTTGCAATGTCGTGCAGATCGGGAAGCACTGTACGCAGATGCCGAATCCAGGTGCGGCTCTGTCTTGTACGCGAAGTCGTGCAACGACCCACGGCAAGTTCGAACCGTCTGGCAGGAATCCTGCGAAACGCGTTGGGGCACGCGGGTTCCTGATTGCCATGCTGTTGAGTACAAAAAGTTGAACACCCGCTCAGCCTGATTTGTCGAGGCTGCCTCCTGATTTGCGGGATTCACCATAAAGCCAACCAGCAAACACCGTCGCCACCAGTGCTCCGGCAAACTGTGCGATGATAAATGCAGGCGCGTGTGCAGGAACGATTCCGGAAAAGGTATCGGTAAAGCTGCGGGCGATCGTGACTGCGGGGTTCGCAAAGGAGGTTGACGAGGTAAACCAGTAACCGGCCGTGATGGCCAGTCCGACGGCATACGGAACAGCGTCGGGACGCCATCGCAGACAACCGAGAATTGCCGCAACAAGGCTGAACGTTGCAACGAATTCACCGACCCACTGACCGGCACCTGTTCGTGCGTTGGTAGACGCGAACAACACGGGATACTCGAACATGGCATGTGCGACCACTGCACCGGCGAGCGCACCGAGAATCTGAACGATCAGATAGAGTACGCTGTCACGCAGCGACAGTTCTCGACGAACCAGAAAGACAGCCGTTACCGCGGGGTTGAAGTGCGCCCCCGAGACGGGGCCGTAGATCAGGATAAGAACGACGAGAATCGCACCGGTCGCAATCGTGTTTCCGAGGAGTGCGACGCCGAGGTTGTCGGGGGAAAGCGTCTCGGCCATGATTCCGGACCCAACGACCGTGGCGAGCAGGAAAGCTGTGCCGACAAATTCTGCGGCGAGTTTTCTGGTCAGAACTGACATGGCAATCCCTGATGTACGCTGCGACTGTATTGAACCGATCATGTGACGAATTTGCGACCGGGGAGCAAGCCCATGACTGATCCATGTTATCTGTCGGCCACGGAAACACTCGAACTCTTCAGGACACGTGAACTCTCGCCGGTCGAGTTGCTCGACTCACAGATCTCCCGGGCAAGTGAGATGGAACCGACGGTCAACGCGCTGGCCTACACGCATTTCGACCAGGCGATGGATGCGGCGCGCAAGGCGGAGCGGCGATACGGCAGAACGGACGGCAGGCCGCGCAAGCTCGAGGGCCTGACCCTCGTGGTCAAGGAGGACACGGCGATCAGGGGATTCCTGCAGACGTATGGCTCCATGATTCATCGTCGCAACATCGCAGATCATACCAACCCCTCTGTCGAGCGATTGATACGAGCTGGTGCAATCGTTCACGCGCAGGCGACCTGTCCGGAATTCGTCTGGCCGTGGACCTGCACATCGAAGCTCCATGGGGTCACGCGAAATCCCTGGAATCCGGACGTGACATGCGGTGCGTCATCGGGAGGGTCCGCTGCTGCAGTGGCATCGGGTACGACCTCACTGGCAACAGGGTCTGACAGCGCAGGAAGCATTCGCATGCCTGCGGCAATGTGCGGCATTGTGGGTTACAAACCACCCTACGGGCGCAACCCCGCAAGCCCGGATGTTGCACTTGATCCATTCTTCACGGTCGGTCCCATGACGCGCACGACTGACGATGCCGCACTGATGCAGAACATCATGTCGGGCTATCATCGACATGATCAAGCCAGCCTGACTCAACGGACAAGGATCCCTCTCGGTCTCCAGGATGTTTCGGGCATGAAGATTGCCTGGTCATATGATCTCGACATCTATGCCGTCTCCGAAGTCGTTCGCCGAAACATGGATACGGTCATGGCGCTGCTGGAAAGTCTCGGCGTTGAACTCGAATGGATTCCGACACACTGGGCAGCAGCAGTGAAATCAAGTTACGGGGCGTGGGGCGGTCTGATTTATGCCGATGAGTTCCGTGACGCAGTTACGCAGGCACCGGATCAGGTCAGCGTGTACACGAAAACATTCGCGGACGAGAACGATGCATACACGCCACGAATGCTGCATGAATGCATGAAGATCATTGGTGCAGCGTGGCGTGACTTCGGGAGTGTTCTCTCGAAGTTCGACGCGTTTATCTGCCCGACGGTTGGTACGAACGAGATACCCGCCGAATGGCCTGACTGGGTCGATCCCTTGCCCGTTGGCGGGAAATCATTCGACATCCACGATATCGTCATGACGCCGATCTTCAATGCGTTCGGTCGCTGCCCGGCGCTCGCGGTTCCATCCGGGTTTGCGACAAACGGTGTTCCCACCGGAATCCAGATCGTCGGTAATCCGTGCGATGACAAGGCCGTCTTTCGGGTTGCGCAGACGCTCGGAACATTGATACCGCGATTCGACACGATTACGGCCGAAACGAAATCTGAAGCGTTCTGACTGTTCAGGTTTGTTCCTGTACCGCGATCAGGGTCTGTTCATCGAGATGACACTGGATGAGATGTCCGTTTGGCGAGATGCGTTCAGGCGGCGCATTGGTATCGCAGATGTTCTCGATCATGAACGGACAGCGAATGCGAAACGGGCATGGCAGGTCGTGAAGCATGACATTGCTGCGCATGCCGGCTTCCGCTTCGCGACTGTCGATGACTTCCTCGAGCCAGCCCTGTCGCAAGGCGGGCACAGAATTCATGAGCAATTGGGTGTAGGGGTGATGTGGCGGTGCAAACACGTCCCGGGTTGTACCTGAGTCGATAACGCGCCCCGCGTACATCACCGCGACACGGTCGGCGATTGATGCGACTGTCGAGAGGTCATGACTGATGAATACATAGGCGACTTCGTGTTCCTCGCGTAGTTGTTTCATCAGATCGAGAATGCGCGCCGCCACCACGGTATCGAGAGCTGAGAGAATCTCATCGCACAGAATGATGTCCGGATTGGCAGCGAATGCCCGCGCGATGGAGACCCGCTGACGCTGTCCGCCCGAGAGTTCAGCAGGAAATCGACCGGCATAGTCCGGATCAAGACCCACCATCTCCAGAAGTTCCGCGATCCGGTCGAGTTTTTCCGAACCGGACATGCCAAAGTAAAGTTCAAGTGGCCGTCCGATCGCATCGTCGACCCTTTTCTCGGGGTTCAGTGACTGGTCGGGACTCTGGAATATAATCTGGATTCGTCGCAGATCACTTCGGTTGCGGTGTTTGACGCGTCGCGCCAACGGCTTTCCGTTGAGCCGGATCTCACCGGACAACGCGGGATGCAAACCTGCGAGAACACGTGCGAGTGTGGACTTTCCGCTGCCCGATTCACCAACCAGTGCCAGGACCTCGCGCGGGTATACCTCAAGGTTCACCTCATGGAGTACGTTCTTTTCACGCTCGGGTCTGGTGAACAGCCGTTGACGCTCATACGTTGCATCAACCCGATCCATCGAGACGATCGCCGTGCGTTCTGCAGCCATGTCGGGCCCGACATTGGCGTTCTCCTTGCCGGGCTGTGGCTTCACGGCGCCGAGGAGTGTACGCGTGTAATCTTCCTGTGCGTTGTCCAGAATGTTGCCGGTTGAATTCTCCTCGACGACCCAACCCTCGTTCATCACAAGGATCCTGTCTGCGACCTGGGCAACGACAGAGAGATCATGGCTGACATAGATCGAGGCAGTCCCGAAATCGCGGATGACGTCCTTGATCGCCTTGAGAACCTCTATCTGCGTTGTAACATCGAGTGCCGTGGTTGGCTCATCGAGCACGAGGAGTTTTGGCCGACAGGCCAGCGCCATGGCCATCATGATCCTCTGCTGCTGACCGCCAGACGTCTGGTGCGGATAGCGCCTGTAGAGGGAGTCCGGGTGGGGGAGGTCCAGAAGATCGAGTAAATGGGTTGCCCGTTCCCGCGCAGCTCCCGCTTCCGCCATCTTGTGAACGAGGAGGCTCTCGGCGATCTGATTGCCAACCGGAATTGCCGGGTTGAGTGATGCCTGGGCACTCTGGGCTACATACGCGACGTCCTTTCCGCGGAGTTCACGCCGTTCCGCGGTGGTCAATTCCAGAATATCGCGGTCTTCCAGAAAGACCCGTCCGTGCTTGAATCGCGTACCTGGCCGACAGTATCCGAGAGCAGCCAGGGCGACCGTTGTCTTGCCGGCACCCGACTCTCCTATCAGCGCAACAACCTCACCAGGATTGACGCTGACGCTGCAACGGTGAACTGTCTCGATCCAGACACCGGACGGCGGGCGACCCTCGACAACGAGATCCTCAATTCGGAGCAGGGGCGTCATCCCGTGAGTTCCTCGGAAATGGCACGTCCCGATTGTGAACCGAGCCAGTCGACGATGAGATTGACGCCAACGGTCAGAATGGCGATGGCGAACGCCGGCGCCAGCACTGACATGTACGCGCCTGACTGCAGTCCCTTGTAGTTTTCCCTGACCATGGAACCCCAGTCGGCGTCCGGTGGCTGAATGCCGAGACCGAGAAAACTCAGTCCGGACAGGAAGAGAATCGAATAGGTCAACCTGAGCCCGAACTCGACCGCGAGCGGGCGCGTCGTCGATGGCCAGATCTCGCGAACCAGAATCGAGAACAACGACTCACCGCGTGCGCGCGCAACCTCGACAAATTCCAGTGCGGCTACATTCATCGCGACAGCACGGCTCACACGAACAACGCGTGACGCATGCAGGACTGCGATCGTGCAAATCAGAACCGGAAGACTTGAGGAAAGGGATGCGATCACGATCAGTGCAAGCAGAAGCGGTGGAAAAGACAACATTGCGTCTGCGAGCCAGACGACAAAATCGTCAAAGCGGCCCTTGATCTCTGCCGAGGAAAATCCGATTGCCATGCCGGCCACAAAGCCGAGCACCGTTGCGGCCAGTGCGACGCCAACTGTGAGCTGTGCACCGTAGAGCAGTCGTGAGTAAATATCGCGGGCCAGCACATCGGTGCCAAGAAAAGTCGTGACACCGGGCGCCTCGAACGGACGTTCAGACACGATCTGCCCAACGTTGTATGGCGCCAGCAACGGTCCGAAGAGCGCCAGCAAAATGCCGAAAACGGTTATGATGATTCCGGCCCAGGCCCAGCTATCGGGCTTTGGTCGTGCGCGTTTGCTCCGCTTGCGACGTGCGCGGTCTGCCGGGCGCGTCATGGTCATTTCGCGTACCGCAGACGTGGGTTGGCCATGATTGCGATCAGGTCCGCACAGATATTCAGTGCGATGTAAAATCCGCAGAAGACAAGAGCAGATGCCTGTATCAACGGCAGGTCGCGGAACACGACAGAATCAACCATGAGGCGCCCGAGTCCCGGATAGGTAAACACGACCTCGACAATCACGACCCCGCTGACGAGATACCCGAGATTGAGCGCAATGACGTTGATGATCGGCCCCAACGAATTGGGAATGGCGTGACGTATGATGATGCGGGACTTGGACACGCCTTTCAGCAGCGCCATCTCGATATAGGCCTGCTTGAGAATGTCCAGGACTGCCGCTCGGGTCATTCTGATGATGTGTGCCAGAATCGTGAGAACCAGTGTGAGCATGGGCA
Organism: Alphaproteobacteria bacterium; assembly: GCA_965200745.1. GTDB lineage: Bacteria > Pseudomonadota > Alphaproteobacteria > SP197 > SP197 > SP197. The sequence goes on along the minus strand of CBDAUZ010000001.1, from coordinate 70,971 downwards.
GGAATGTCTGACCAAGTGTCGTGAAAAGATTGTCCCAACGCGGCCGGTGAACGACAGAGGGAAACCAGCCGAGTTCCGTGGCAAAGACAATGATGAGCAGGATTGCGATCACGAAATCCGGGATTGAAATGAAAAAGACCGTGGTCGAGGTTGTGACGCGGTCGAATGTACTTTCCGGCCATGCAGCGCAGAGCAGGCCCAGCAGCAGTGATATAGGCAGGGCAACAGCCGTTGCATAAAGTGCCAGGTTAATGGTGTTCCAGACCCGCGAGCCGATGATCCGGTCGATGGCAACCCCGTTGGACAGTGAGGTACCGAGGTCACCGATCAGTATATTGCCGAGCCAGTTGATGTAGCGTTCCCATGGTGGTGCATTGAGTCCGAGCTGTTCCCGCAGTGCCGCGATGGTTTCCGGCGTGGCAGCCTGTCCCAGTATGGCTTCTGCGACATCACCGGGCAGGATTTCCGTGCCAAGGAACACCAGGACAGAAATGGCCCACAACGTGAGCAGGCCAAGCAGGATTCTGACGGCGATCAGCTTGAGCACACCACCACCTGCACGCTTCGATGTACCGTGAGTATCATCGGAACTGTGTTCGTCAGCGAGGATGCACCATCATGGTCGAGACGCATCGCAATTCGTGCGGTCGCGTGTCCCGTATGACGATCCGGAAACTGGAGATGACGGTGAGATTGCGGTGTATCGACTGACTGCCCGGAATTATGCACTGCGTCGACTTCAGCCGTTGTCTGCTGATCGGGGCCAGGCACGCAGGACCGCCTGCACGACAGTCGCAAGCGGGATTGCGAAGAACACACCCCAGAATCCCCAGATACCGCCAAACACGAGAATTGCGACGATGATGGCAATCGGGTGCAGGTTGACGACCTCGCTGAAAAGAAGCGGTGCCAGGATATTGCCGTCCAACGCCTGAATGATGCCGTATACGGCCAGGACGTAAAGCATTTCCGCGGCGATCCCGTACTGGACAAGCGCGATGACGGCGACGGGAATGGTGACGGCTGCGGCGCCGACATAGGGGATAAGGACCGAAAATCCCGTAATAAACGCAAGCAGAATGGAGAAATTGACGCCGAGCAGCGAGAAGGAAACCCAGGTTACGGCGCCGACGATGAGTATCTCCCAGAATTTTCCACGCATGTAGTTGTAGACCTGTGCGTGAATTTCATTCCAGACCCGGCTCGTCAATTCGCGTTCATGCGGCAAGAAGCTGACGATCCAGCGCATGACCTTCTTCTTGTCCTTGACCATGAAAAAAACCAGCACAAGTATCAGGACAAGATAGACAATGGCGGTCAACAGGCCGACAACCGAGGCACCTGCGAAGGACGGCAGCGTGGAGACGATGCTGATCACGTTCGCACCGATTTCGGTCATGAAGGTGTTGACCTGTTCTTCAGTCAGGATTTCCGGGTATTGCGCAGGCAAGCCGACCAGATGTTCCTGCAGCTGCTGGGTCATCGTCGGAACCTGTTCGACAAAATTCGCCATCTGTCCGAACAGGATCGGGAGCAGTCCGAGGAGAACGAGTAGCGCCGCGAGGAAGAAACTGAAGTATGTCACCGAGACAGACAAGATATGTGGCACACCCCGGCGGGTCATCCACTGTACGGGTCCGTCCAGCAGCAGCGCAATGATCAACGCCGCAATGACCGGGGCAATCATGTCGGCGATGAAAATGATCGCCACAAGACCGATCAACAGCAGACTGGTCAGTATGATGATCTGCTGATTGGAAAATGTTCGGTGAAACCAGTCCCGAATTGGCTTCATACAAGACTCCCCACCTCAATCCACCGGCAACATAGGCAGATGCGGGAAGAGCGGCAAGCATGTGACCATTCACACACATTGTCGCTTCGGGAACAAACCCGAACGGAATGTTGCACAGTGTCACGGTCTCGTGAATGCTGGTTGCAGACACTTCAGAGGAGACCAAATGACTTGTGACGTTGTTATCGTGGGTGCCGGATCTGCAGGTCTGTCGGCTGCGAAGACTGCAGCCGAAAACGGCCTGAACCATGTCGTGCTTGAGGCGTCGCACCGGATCGGTGGCAGGGCGTACACGGAGATGTTTTCGCAGGATGTACCGTTCGATCTGGGATGTCACTGGATGCACTCGGCGAGCATCAACCCCTTTGTGCAGATCGCGGAAGATCTCGGGTTCCGGTATCGCCGTGATATGAGTCTCGACAACATGGCACACAGGATTGGCGTGCGTTTGAGTGATGCTGAAGTCCGGGAAATCGATGCGCTGGAAGAAGCGAATGACCGCGCAATCAGGGAGGCAGCCGAGAGTTGTGATGATGCGGTTGCCGACGTCATCGACCTCGACAGCCCCTGGGCGCCATACTGGAACTACTGGTTTTCCCTTTCGTCGTCACACGACCCCGACGAGGTCAGTGTCAGGGACACAGTCAATTACAACGACACGGACGAGGACTGGCCCGTCGTGGATGGATACGGCGCCCTGGTCAGTCGATGGGCAGACGATGTTTCCGTGCAGTACAATTCCCCCGTTGAGCGAATCAGGACAACGAGGGACGGTGTCGATGTCGTTTCGACTCAGGGAACAATCAGCGCACGCACCGTCGTCGTCACCGTATCGACAGGCGTGCTCGCAGCACGTCACATCGCATTCGAGCCGGCGCTACCGGAGTGGAAACTCGCGGCAATCGATGATCTTCCGCTCGGCGTACACAACAGGATTGCTGTTCGTCTGCAAGACGATGATAACGGAATTGCGGACAAGAACTGGTGGACGACGGTTCAGGTTGAAAGCGACGGGACGCCAATGGGTATACAATTGCGCCCCTATGGTCACGGTTACGCGGTTGGTGTGACAGGCGGGCGGTTTGGTGCATGGCTGGAGCGTGCAGGGGTGAACGCATCAGTCGAGTGCCTTGTGGAACACATGCGCAGTGCCTGGGGTAACGATATCGTCAAGCAGGTGACGGATCGCAATATCGTGACAGCCTGGGCCGGCGACCCCTTGACACTCGGGTCCTATTCAGCAGCGAAACCGGGTCGAACCGGACAGCGGCTGGAATTGGCGCGACCGCTGGATGACCGCATCTATTTTGCCGGTGAGGCGACAATTCCGGATGCCTATTCCACCTGTCATGGCGCATATCTTTCCGGTCAACGGGCGATGCGTGAAGTCTGCGATTATCTCAAACCTCGCGCGTGAATATTGTCTGTATCGCGTAAGTGGTGCCGCCAGAACTCCGTGCCTTGATGACCCGGCGGAACACGACATTTCGCAATGCTCAGTCGCCATGTTCCAAGAGGCGCTGGTGCGTTGCAACCAATTCGGTTGGCAGCATGCGTCCGCTCACCTATTGTCTGATGTGGTCGGTTGCCGATACGCAAGCGCGACAAGAAACTGGTTGGGGAGGTTAGCAACAATGGAGAAAAAGGACCTGCTCGTAAGCGAGTTCCTGAAGGGCAAGGTATCCCGCAGGGATTTTCAGAGTGGCCTGATGAGTCTTGGTCTTGGTGCCGCTGCCGCTGCGGCGCTGGTCAAGGATACAATTTCGCGTACACACGCAAGTGAGCCGAAGACTGGTGGAAGCCTGCGTGCCGCGTTTACGGGAAGCAGTGCCGCCGACACGCTTGATCCGACACTCATTGTCGGTAGCGCAGACATTGGCCGTTCCGGATTGCTGTACAATCGACTGATCGACTATCTGCCGGACCAGGGAATCGTCGGAAATCTTGCGACGTCCTGGGAACCGAACGAAGACGCGACGCGCTGGACCATCGAGTTGCTGGATGGTGTCGAGTTTCACAATGGCAAGACACTGACTGCCGCGGATGTAGCGTATTCATTCAACCGACATCTCGATCCTGATGAGGGATCTCCGGCGAATGCCTATCTTGGTGACGTTGAGTCTATCACGACGGATGGCGACAAATATGTCGTCTTCAACATGAAGACCCCGAACGCCGACGTTCCTTACCTGCTGACGGAGTATCACTTCACGGCACAGCCGGAGGGATCGGACAAGGCAAGTTATCATACTGTTGGCGCAGTCGGCACGGGTGCCTGGAAAGTTCGTGAGTACGAACCCGGCATCTTCGCCGTGTTCGAGCGTCATCCAAACTATCACCGCACTGGTCGCCCGTACGTCGACGAAATCGAGAGTTGGGGCATTCCTGATCCGTCGTCGCGAGTCAACGCACTGCTCGGTGACGAAGTCGATATCATGATCGGCCTCGATCCTCCGCTTGTGAACGCGGTTGCCGAGGCAAGCAACGCGGAAGTTCTCAATCAGCCGGGTGGAGCACACCCGACCTATCCGATGCGTTGCGATCAGGCGCCGTACAGTGACAATAATGTCAGGATGGCATTGAAACATGCGGTCGATCGCGAGCGGATGCTGCAGCTCGGCTGGGACAATCTCGGAACGGTCGGACGCGATCATCCGATTCCACAGCACGATCCATTCTTTGCGGCGGATATTGAGGCGCTGCCAAGGGACCCGGACATGGCAGCGTACTATCTGAAGCAGGCAGGCATGGAGAATGCGTCATTCGAGCTTCATGCTTCGGAGGACAACTTTGGTGGCGCAAACGCAAGTGTTGTCATGGCTGAGCTGATGAACGAAGCCGGCGTGAATGTAACCGTCAAGCGCGTACCTGCGGATGGTTACTGGAATGCCGTCTGGATGAAGGTGCCCTGGTGCGGGTCCAGCTGGTACGGTCGACCGACCGCGGATCTCATGTTTGCCATTGCCTACATCAGTGGCGGGAGCTGGAACGAGACATTCTGGTCGCATGAGCGTTTTGATCAGCTGGTTGCTGAGGCACGTAGTACGGTTGATACGGACCTGCGTAAGGAACTCTATCGAGAATGCCAGCTCATTCTCAGGGATGAAGGCGGAAGCGTCATACCGGTCTTTACCAACTGGCTCGATGCGTATCATTCAAGAGTCAAGGATTTGAAAGGACATCCACACGGGTACGGGGGCTGGATGTACTGGGAGGATGTCTGGCTCGATACCTGATCGAGAACAATTTTTGAATTCGAACTTGTGAAAAGCGGCGCAGACCTCCGGGTGTGCGCCGTTTCCCGGTAAACCAGGCGTTGTGCTCTGGGTGGTCTACTCAGCGCAATTGGCCCCGATTCCTCGAACGTTTGCGAAAACATCATTGTCGAACGACTGCGGTGCGTGGCCATCCGGATAAAACACCCATGAACGCGAAGAGTTCAATTTGGTAGATGAGAATTCGGTTTCGGGAAGATCGTGGAATACGGATGGTTCGATCAACCGCGTGAGATGAAATACGGCGTAAACATCCCGAGTACGGTGGGAGTGCCTTGCGAATGCGTCCGAATAACCTGACCCAATCAGTCCAGGGTATCCAATTCCGTGAAACTGGACAGTCCAGTCACATCAGTTCCCCGGACACTCTACAACGAAAACATGTCCTGAAACCGGGAACCCTTTGACCTGCGTCAATTTGGATTTCCATCCCGACAGAGCCCTGTAGAGGGGTCAAAAGACCCTGTGTTTTCGTTACAATCCACCTTCTGAAAGCATTACAAATCAAATTTTAAATTATGACGACTGGTGATCAAATGCTGGATATCAAGGCAAGACAGAATGAAGTGGACGCCAATTTCGAAGCGTTCCAGAAAATGCTTCCTGACCTGATCGGCAAGTATGACAATCGCTGGGCCCTGATGCGGAACAGGGAATGCGTCGCGTTCTACGATACTGTCAGGGATGCTGTAACCGCCGGTGATTCGCAGTTCAAGGATGGCCTGTTCTCGGTTCAGGAGGTCACGGAAAGGATCGTGGATCTGGGGTGGTTTTCCCATGCCATGCCTTAGCGGACCATTCAACCCTGACGTTGGCATTCTCTTGGACGTAACGGTTCAAGGCGCTGCCGTCCAAGCCACGAAAGGAGTCGAAACCAAGGGTCTTGTCGATACCGGTGCGTTTAGGACAAGTGTTTCACCCGCAATCGTCCGGAAACTTGGACTCATACCGCATGGTAAAATCACGATTAAAGGCGCGACCGAGACAAAGGCTGTCGATACATAATATTGTGAATTTTGGTCTTGGCTTTGGCGGTATGCAGGTAAATATTCCCGATCTCTATGTGTGTGAGATTGACCTTGGTCAAGGGGAACCGCAGGTTTTGATCGGGCGGGACATCATCTTTAAAGGCGTTTTCACGACCGATTTCACAAATCACTTCACCTTCTCGATTTAGCCCCACCGGCCGGTTAAAGTCAAAGCTCGCTTCGCACGCGCGGGCGGCGCGGCGTGGGTAGCCAAGTATATAATTTCCTAAACTAGATCCGGCTCAGAAAAGTAATCCTGGTCAATCCGCTTGACTTCATGCCGAACGAGCATACGCACACCAACATCGTGCAAAACCATGAGTCGGGCCAGTTCTTTGCCATCAATCAGTACGATCCGTTTAGGGCTCAGTTTCACATATTCCCGTGCACTTCGTGTAAAGTCGGAAGTTGTGACGAACACGCCCTTGGTCGTACCTGAAGCGTCAATCGCCCCTGCGAAGTTTCGTAATTCGCCCTCCCCGACGTTGCTGGCAGTGTATTTCTTCGCTTGCACATAGACCTCGTCCAGTCCGAGTGCATCCTCGCGTATCTTGCCGTCGATTCCACCATCTCCCGATCTTCCGGTAACCTGGCCCATTATCGAATTGCCACCGCCGTACCCCATCGCAATAAGCAAATCGACGACGACTCGTTCAAGAAACTCCGGCGTTGCGTTTCGTACAAGGTCCAGAATCTTGTTTTCAAGAATTGCGCGAAGTTCATTGGCAATCTGTTCTAGTGTCTCTTCGGGTGTACTACTTGTGTCAGCCGTCGAACCCAACACGGGAGGTTTGTCTGACAGTGGAGCGTTCTTTCTGGTCCTCCAACGGGAGAATGCCGGGTAGTTTTGGAGGTATTTCAGATCAACGCGAAGCGGCGGATCCTCCAGGACCGTTTTACCATCGTCCGTCAACACATAGACGCCACGACGGACCCGTTTCACGAGCCCTGCATGTTCCATGTAAGAAATTGCCCAAGCTACGCGGTTCACAAAAACGGTTTGCGTACCGCTTGGGAGCAATTCGCGCAAATCGTCTTGGGTTAACCCCTCTGCATTGGCAATTCTGTTGCGAATCTCTTTCGTTGGCGCTTCCTTGCCATTAGCAATCGCCTTGAGAACAGGGAGCATCAATGATTGATAATCGGGTACGGTCATCGAATGTGACATCCTGTTTTGTTTTGCAGCGGTGATAACTGATCGCTGTCTGCACCGATCAATCCGTGCAACGTAGACATTTTCGTCACCTGGCAACCGAGGCGAATTTGCAGCGACCTACTGATCAGACCCGCTATCGTTGTACGCCAGTTTCTCGATTTCAGGTGTGATTTTGCTCTGAATTTCACCATCAAGCGATACCAAACTGGCGTGCAGTTAAACTTCGCCGATGACCCAATCCTTCGGACGAGACCAGAACAGGACCAATTCCGGGACCGCTCAAAGTCGCATGCGCATGATCTGACAGGCCATCAACACGAAGACGCCGATCATCAGGTGGCATGATACCTTCTTGTGACCGTGGACCCACACATCTTGACTTCATAGGTTTGTACTTACAAGTGGTTGATTTCATGAGCCCCATAATCTCAGACCAGGGTTTGAGGTTTCGGGGAGAATGTGCCGCAAATAATTGAATCACAAAATCAAATGTAGCACACGAAGTATCCCCCCATGAACACGGACTGTCGTCATGCAAGGGTCAGTTTTCAGGTTCCCGGAAACGCTCATCCACGACGGGTTGAGGCGGACTTCTCCGGCGGAACGATCTTGTCAAACGCCGGTCTCATGCTTGCCGGTCTGGCAAACATGAACACCAACATGTTTCGCCGTTTTGCTGACTGTTTCGACGACCATCGCTCTCACGAGCTGATTGTTCACAAGGTTGAGACACGTGTTGGCCAGCGGATTGCTGGTCGGCCAAGAGGATCTTTGTGATCATGATGTCCTGCGCCGCGACCCGGTGTTTGGTGCCATTCTCGGGTGTCTGGAGAGCAAGCGTTCCGATTGTGCGCCACTGGCCGGCAAGAGCACGCTGAACCGGTTGGCGTTGTCGGCGGTGGGAGCAGCCCAGACAAGGAGGCATTCATGCATGTCTGGCGCACTCTGCGTCCCGCCCCGGATCTCCCGTCATTGTTGATGCAACGCCCCGATACGGGAGAGTTGTGTCCGGCGGTGGCCTTCCGAACAGGCCAGATACACCGTCATGACGAAATACGAGGTCGATCACATGGCCATTGGGGCCGTGAATGGCCCTTGAATCAGGCAATTTGGCGAACTCGAGGTAATTGTCGCCGATAGCAAGACCGAACGAACGCTACATCGCAGGAATTTGTCGAAATATGAGAAGTAAGGGCTGGTCTGCCGACTCTCATCGTGCGCGGGTGGCGACAACGTCGCAACAGCGTTTCGAGACTGACGGTCAGTCTCGATCCCGGTGGAACGCCTCGAGATCCCCAATCTGTCTGCAAATCACTCTCGATTACTACTGCCGTGGTTGCCGAACCTTGTCCTGAATTCCTCAAGACGCTTCTTCCAACGTTCATCGTCAAGAACCTGGCTATTGACGATGTTTTCCGGGACGTCACCATTTTTCAGCGACAGCGTCGCTTCGATGTCGCCGGCTCCCATTCCTGCGATACCTTGATCCGTCGTGCTCGCTGCGTGTGGTGACAATATGACGTTTTCCAGTGTTGCGAGCTGTTCATCCGGGGATGTCGGTTCGATCTCGAACACGTCGAGCGCAGCGCCAGCAATAGTCTTGCGTCGGAGCGCCGTGGCAAGCGCCGTCTGATCGACGATCGGGCCGCGCGCCGTGTTGATCAGAAATGCCGTTGGCTTCATCAGGGCAATGCGTTCCGTATTGACAATTCCCCTTGTCTGGTCGTTCAGCGGGCAGCTGATGGAAACAAAATCGGCGCGTCGGAAAAGATCCTCCAGTCCGACCCGCTCCACGCCGAGCCTCATCAATTCTGAATCGTTGATGTAGGGATCATGGGCGATGAATTTCATGTCGAACGAACGGGCCAGGCGAAATATTTCGGCACCAATATTACCGACACCGAGTTGACCAAGTGTCCTGCCGGAGAGACCCTGACCCATGATCTCACCGCGCCGAGCCCATCCGGCTGGACCTTGTCGGGTGAGCCTGTCCCGATGGAGAAGGTTTTGTGACAGTGCGAGAATAAAGCAGACTGCAGTGACGGCGACGGGACGCCGAACCCCATCGGGCGTGATGACAACCGCGGTCGCATTGCGGGTGCAGGCATCAACATCGACGGTGTCGTAACCGACACCAAATCGCGCAACCATTGCGAGCCTTCCGCCAGATGGCATGCTGTTCGCCTGGAATTTCGCACCGAGAAGTATCAGCGCGTCGGCGTCGGCAATCGAGTTTGCGCTGATGATATTGTTGACAGGGTCGGCAAAGAAAAACTCGATATCGGGATCTTTCTCGAGTGGCGAAAGGTCAAACGTCGGGTACCGCGGACTCCCGTCCGCGTTCAGAAAGTCCCCGCTCAACGCTACCCGAAATGGCGACATGAGTTTTCTCCCGGACCTGCGCGCGCAGTTCGTCGATGTTTATCTTCCTTGTGGTGCGTTTCGGTAGACCGCGCTCGCCATGACGGACGTGCGTAGTGCAACGCGATACCCGAACAAAATCACATTAACTATGATACCCGGGAAGCGGTTTCTGTTCGCTTTCGAGTTTGCGAGTCGTCGCAAGACGTTGCGTTACTTCGACTATACGAACTCTCGAGGGATCTTCCGTTCGAACTTTCGCTGCGCAAAGACACGTTCACCTTCCGTGGCGACTATCGTGCACGAAGCGTAAAAATTTTCCGCATCGCAACAGAGTGTTGTTTCCGAATCGATTGCGACCTTCCAGTCGCCTCTCTCGATAGTCAAAACCCAGGAAACCTCGCCCTTGCTGGAAAGCGGGTCATCGTCGGTTATGAACTGCCGTTCGACACCTATCTGGTCGACGGCCATGCCATGAGACTCTATTCGATAACAACCGTCATCCTTCTCAAGAACGAGTTCGGTCGAGGAATTCGCAACATCGGTGACAAATTTGCGCTTTCGCGAGGGTGGACGCTCCCAGGTGATGTCCGTTGCACACGGAATTTCGGGTGGGTCGAACGTCGCCTCATCATCGCTGCTGGCGTCAATCACGTGTATCGGCAGGTGAAGTCTGCTCGCAGCACAATCAACGGTGAGTGTTGCAAGTTCGGGGCAGGCCAGAGAAGTGGCCAGCTTCCGGTCGACAACGCAAGGCGCAATCCATGTCCGGCAGGTACAGTTTGAGCCACCGCGTTCATGACTATTGAAACGTCCTCGAACACACCCTCCTCAAGGGGTTGCGGGTGTTCGCTTGATCTCCGATGCGCAAGGTTCAGACAACCCAGAGATATCAAGGATGACTGACCGTCAGGCGCAACCATGACGAGGCGTGCGACAATCTGGGCAAGCGGTTTGTCGGACTTCAGGCGCAGATCGATGACAGGCTGTCCAACGACAGCACGGTCATGATCTGCCGACGATGCATGGAATAGTACAGACCGTGCGTCGTCAATGCGTTGATCGCCCGCGAGTTCAGGTCCGAACCCATGCGGATTCCATTCCCCGGCCATGAGACCGACGGACAAATCTGTCGCCACGTTGATTTCGCCCTTTCCGGGTGCTGCCTCCAGGCCGTTTGCGGCCGTTGGAAAGAGCAGCTGACAGGCAGTTCGTTTCGATGGCCAATTGTCTTCGGTAATCCAGCGTCCCGATTGATGTGCGCGTTGGACGGCGGGCGGCAATGCGTCCTGCAGCCACAGATAGACGGGTGGATCGTTTTCAATGCCGTTCTCGATTCCCTTCAACCATCGGTCCCACCAGCGCAGACAGTCCTGCAGAAATCCGGTTGCAGGACCCGGGACACCGAGATGCGGATATGCATGCGCCCATGGCCCTATGACACAACGCCGTGGAACGGAGAGGTGCTCTGCCATGTGCAGCACGGAGTTGGTGTAACCGTCTGCCCAGCCGGTCGTGGCATAAACCGGGCACGCGATTGCATCCCAGTCCTCACATACCGACCCATGCTTCCAGTAATCGTCCCGTTGTTGTCGGCTCAGCCACTCGCCAAGGAGAAACGGCATTTCTTCGATTCTCTGCCTCCACATGTCGCGCCAGGCGTCGCCGACAATGACTGGATCGGGTGGGCGCGCCGTGTAGGTCTGCGAATGCGCACTCCACGTCAGATTGTTACGGAGGACACAGCCGGACTTGTAATGAACGTCTTCAGCAAACCGGTCATGCGTGGCACACACGGCAACAATTGCCTTCAGTTGCGTTGGTCGGCGAAAAGCAGCCTGAAGCGCGGCAAAACCGCCCCAGGAAATCCCGATCATGCCGCAGCTGCCGGTACACCATGGCTGGGATGCGATCCAGGCGAGCGCGGCGAGCATGTCTTCCTGTTCTCGCAGAACATATTCGTCGAGTGGCGCACCTTCAGAGTTGCCGGAACCACGAAGATCAATTCTGATCGCGGCGTACCCGTGTCCGGCAAACCACGGATGCAACAATTCGTCGCGCGGCAGCGTGGCATCGCGGTGACGATAGGGAATGTACTCGATAATCGCCGGTACCGGATGCGATTCGGCATCTTCCGGTATCCAGACACGTGCCGACAGCCGGACATTGTCATCGACAGGAATCCACAGGTGATCAATTGTTTTCACCATACGTGGAAACTCGGAACGAACACGCACCCCTTCGGTGCTCGCGACCATGTTGACCATGCTGGTTCTTCCTTGTTGCCGAGTCGACCGTTCCGCAGGTTGTTTTCGGTTCAGGTGAGGTAGTCGGGGACCGCAATATCGACCGCCTGATGCATGAGGCAGTCACCAGGCTCGACCCGTCCAATGGCACGCATGCAGATCACCTTGCCCGGAACCCTGAAATGAACCGGCAGCGGGGCGCGTTCCGGATGTTCCAGGTTCTGGACTGTACCGCCAAGCGCACCTTCGTCAACGACGTCACCAAGGTCCACTTCAGGAACAAATACACCGTAGTCAGGTGCAAAAAGATACAGTTCCGGTGCATCGCTGGACATCAGACGCATCGTTGGTTGTTCGACGACTATGGGGTCCGCGTCAAGAACGCCGCTCTCGACAAGCAGGTTGTGAACGCCGCTCTCGACATACTTGAGGTGGTTTCGATCAACGATGCCAAACCCGCCAAACTCCCCGCTCAGTGCAATACACCCGGCACGAACCGCCGCACCTCCAGCGGTTCGGGAACCCGGCCCGCTGGATCCAAGCTGGCCGAACGGCCCCCCGAACGCCTGAACAAGTTCAAGTGCGCGCCGGTCGCGTTGCACGTCGCCAGTCATCGTCGCCGCGACAAACGGAATATAGGTCAGTGATGCCCCACCGGAATGAAGGTCCATGAAAATGTCACTCATCGGAAACAGGACCTGTTCCAGATATGCTGCAATTTCATGAGTCGGGCTGGAGGCTGTCCCTGCCGGGAACACGCGGTTCAGGTTTGCATCGTCAAGTGGTGACACGCGCACACCGGCACGGGCAGCGGGAAGATTGGCCGAAGGCAGGATGATGATCCGTCCGTTTACGGTTTTCGGGTCCAGTTTCCGGATCAGATTCCCGAGAGCGATCTGCCCCTCATATTCGTCACCATGGTTGCCGGCCATGAGCAATACGGTCGGTCCGCTACCCTTGGCGACAACCGCAATGGGAACCGGAATCACGCCATAGGCCGATCGCGTCACCGAATAGGGAAGATGCAGCCGACCTACCTGTTTGCCTTCCAGTGCGTAATCAACAGTGGTTGTTATCGCTGTTGCAAATACCGACATAGCCTTACACAATCCTGTTGCCGTTCAACGGAGTTGCCAAAGGGAGTATCCACGCGCCGTGACCTTGTCCATTCGAATTCTGATCTCAGCCCTGATTATCGGGGTTTGTTCAATCACCGTCCAACCACGGGTTCATGCGGATTCTCCGGAACTCCTGACCTCACTCGCAATGCACGGCGAAGCAGCCTTCCCGGACGGACTCACCCAGCCCATGCCGTGGGTCAATCCGGACGCCCCACAAGGCGGAACGTTGCGGATGAGCGCCATCGGAACATACGACAGTCTCAACCCGTTCATCATTCTGGGAAATCCGGCACAGGGTCTTCATCTCATCAACGATCGGCTGCTTTATCGATCACCTGATGAGCCATTCACAATGTACCCGCAGCTGGCACGGGCGATCGAACTGCCTGATGACCGCAGCAGCATCACCTTTCATCTGGACCCGGATGCACGCTTTCATGACGGCAGCCCGGTAACGGCTGACGATCTCCTGTGGACGTTCAACACACTTCTGACCGAGGGCAAACCCCATACGCAAACCTACTACGCAGGTGTGACCGCCACCCACAAGATCGACGACCTGACTGTTCGTTTCGACTTGCAGACGGACAATTGGGAACTTGCATTGCTCCTCTGCCTCATGCCGGTTCTTCCCAAGTCCTGGTACGAGACACATGAGTTTGCAGAGACGAGCCTCGAAATTCAGCCGGGCAACGGGCCTTATCGAATTGTCGAGGTCGAGCCGGGTCGACGCATCGTTTATGAGCGTGATCCTGACTACTGGGCAAATCATCTTCCTCAGACGACCGGCCGGCATAATTTCGAGCGTGTCGAGTACATCTACTACCGTGACACGAATGTTGCACAACAGGCGTTTCTCGCAGGTGATATTGACTTCCGGCGCGAGTTCGATGCGCGCCGCTGGGCGACGGGATACGATGCACCCGCTGTGGAAGACGGACGCATTGTCATGGAAACTATCACCCACGGCAGACCGTCCGGTTTGTTCGCCATCGTGTGGAACCAGCGTCGCAAGCCGTTCGATGATGTCAGGGTTCGCGTCGCGCTCGGACTGGCATTCGACTTTGAGTGGACCAACAAGAACATCCTGCACGGGCAGTACGCCCCGACAACAAGCCTGTTCGGGAATTCGGCACTCGCTGCGACCGGACCGGCGTCGCAAGACGAACGCGCATTGCTTGATCCCTGGAAAGATCAGCTTCCCGACGAACTCTTCGAGAGAGCGTACACGTGGCCGCAGTCGGATGGTACCGGTCGCATTCGCGATCAGTTACGCGAGGCATCGGAACTGCTTGCCGACGCGGGGTTCGTGCTGAGGGATGATGTCCTGGTGCACCACGAAACCGGCGAGCCGTTGACTTTTGAACTTCTCTCGTCGGACGCCGAACAGGAACGGGTCTTCCTTCCCTGGTTTGCCAACCTCGAGCGTCTGGGTATTCGACCAGACATGCGAATAGTCGACGCCGCGCAGTACCGTGCACGTACGACGAAATTCGATTTTGACAGCATCCTCTGGCGCTGGGGTGTTTCCCTGTCACCGGGTAACGAACAATGGATCTACTGGGGGAGCGATGCTGCGGACAGTGAGGGAAGCCGCAACTATCCGGGAATCAAGAACGAAGTGCTGGATTCTCTGATCGCTGCACTGTCGAACGCCCGAACGACCGAGGATCTGCGTGCAGCTGCACAGGCTCTGGACCGTGTTCTCATGTGGGGGCGCTACGTCGTTCCCCTGTACTTCCGTCCACATGACCTCGTCGCGTACTGGAAGACAGTCGGGCACACCGGCCAGACAACGCTTTACGGCCTGGATACCTCGGCGATGTGGGCACAACCGCAGGGGCAATAAACGACGAACGCCGAGTTCATTCCCGTCGAGGTTTCATACCCCGGCACGTACCGGGGTATGATACCTGAACAGGTTCAACGAACCTGTTAACCGCCGCCTGTGCTGTCAGTTCTGTCGACTGATGGCGTCCTGGACGCGGTCATGCCGGAAAGGATCGAACGCAAGTTGCCCTGATCGGAATTCCGATATCTCAATCGTGTTTTTCCGTGACAGACGAGGCATCGGCGACAGGAAGCGATGATGTCTCAGGCCAAAAAGATGCACCCGACGCCACCCGCGACACTGCGGGATCACATCGAACGCACGATGCGACTGGCGGCACCGGTCATCCTCACGCGATGCGGCCTGTTGATCATGGCAACGGTCGACACGATCATGACGGGGCAGGCGAGCGGCCTCGAACTTGCGTATCTCGCCATTGCATTCGCGCCGCAGATCACGCTGCTCGTTATCGGGTTCGGATTTCTCGCAGGAACGGTCATTCTGGTTTCGCAGACTGACGGCGCCGGCATGAAACGCGATTGCGGTCAGATATTCTGGATCGGCATGGCGAACGGCGCCTTTCTTGGCATCCTGTGGGCAATCGTCCTGTTCCGCGGTGATCTCATTCTGCAACTGTTCAACCAGGAGGCCGATCTCGTGGTCCATGGCGGCGAGGTCATGCGAATGTTCTCCTGGGGCATTCCGGGCATCTTTCTCTTCACCGCCTGTTCGATGTTTCTTGAGGGTATAGGTCGGCCTGTTCCGGGACTGATTGTCACGATTGCCGCAAATGTCGTGAATGCAGCGCTCAACTGGGTCTTCGTGTTCGGTGAACTCGGTTTTGACGGGATGGGCGCATCGGGCGCCGTTCTCGGAACGAGCATTACGCGATGGCTCATGTTTGCAGGGATTTTTGCCTATGTCCTGACGATGGCAGACCGGCACGTATACGGCATCCTCCTTCCAATACGGAATGCCATGGCTCTTGAACGGCGGTTCCTGCGACTGGGCATGCCGATGGCGTTGACTTACGCGTTCGAGACATCCGCGTTCATGGTTATCACGATGATGGCGGGCCACCTGGGCAACGTATCTGTTGCGGCGTTCCAGGCAGCGATGAATGTCAATGCGTTCTGCTTCATGATTGCAATCGGTATGTCGACTGCCACTGCCGTTCGCGTCGGCAATGCGGTTGGTCGACGCGATCGTCGCGGAGTTGAACTCGCAGGCTGGGTCGGCACCGGTCTGATCCTTCTCTTGATGCTGCCGTTCGCTGTCATCATCTGGCTGATTCCGGAGTCACTCGCTTCTATTTACACCAATTCCGAAGAGATCAGTGCGCTCATCGTTGCCGCGTTGTTTGTCGTGGTCGTTCTGGTTCCAAGTGACGGATTGCATGCGGTGTTGACCGGTGCGCTGCGTGGTGCGGCTGATGTCTGGCCGGCAACCTGGATAGGGTTGTTTTCCTTCTGGGCTGTCATGGTCCCTGCTTCCTGGATGTTCGGGCACTACCTGGGTTGGGGTGTCGAAGGGTTGATGTGGGGTGAGACATTCGGAATCACCCTGGCGGGGATACTGCTTGCTTGGCGATTCAGGGTGATTTCGAAACGGGAAGTCAGGGTCTATCGATAAGTCTGGCAGCGAGCACCAGAATCCTGATGCGTACTTTCGTTCACTCTTTCGTCGCAAACGGCATACAGCCCACGGGCTGTCGGTGGCGCGCTTGAAAGGTTCGGCACGATTGAGTCTGTTGCCGTTGTTTTCTCGCTTTTTGATGATCAGATGCTCAGCGAATGACACGATAATCACTGCGAGAGGCGTCCTGTTTTCGCGATAATGAGTTTCTCGATTGGAGGTGCCTGACAGATGGTGTACGCAATTGGGGTCGAATTCAGGCCGTGAATACCAACAATATCCGCGTAATCGGTTGTTTTTCACGATAGAAATGGACGTTGGAGTTGTGTGAGGCAATGGTGGATTTCTATCCAGGACCGGGACATGCGATTCAGTAAGGAGATACCGGGAAACAAAAGAGCGCGTTCAAACCTGATCAATTTTGATAAACCGAGCCCGTCGCTAACGCAGTTCTGTCGCTCCACGGATCAGAACGGCTAAGAACGAAACATTTCGACCGGGACCAGACCGTATGGAGCTTCCTCTTCTCTTGACCGGTGCAATTGCCGGGTTTCTTGTCGCCGCACCCGTCGGTCCGGTTGCTGCACTGTGTCTGCAGCGAACCCTGTTCGACGGAAGAATTGTCGGATTCAGTACAGGGACCGGGGCAGTGATCGGTGACACGCTGTTCGCCATGCTGGCGATCTTTGCGATCGCAGGGATTGAAAGTTTTCTGGTTGAACACAGGTTCATCATTCAGGTTTCGGGCAGCGCGGTCCTGTTGGCATTGGGTCTCTGGATGTTGTTGCGGGCTGGTACAAGCACGTCAATTGCGAAGGATGATGAGGAATACGATCACGAAACCATCCTTCACGCGTTCGGATCCGGATTCGCACTGACCATTGTCAATCCGATTACCGTGCTGGCGTTCATTTCCATCTTTGCGACCATTCGTGTTACGGAAACCGCGGTCAGCCTTCTTGGCTCGTTGCTGCTGATCGCTGGCGTGTTGATCGGATCTGCGGCCTGGTGGATATCACTCTGCTGCATGGCGTCCTATGTGCGAAAATGGCTTTCAGGATCGGACTTTCCGTGGCTGAACCGTGCGACTGGAGCAGCGATCATGTGTTTCGGCATCTATGGATTCCTGGACCTTGCGATGCGGTGAGTTGAAACGCGTGTTTCGACATGAACCGGATGTCGAACCTGCCGGGTGCGACTCCATGTTCCAGGGAAACTGATGCCGATTTCTTGCCGCGAAGTCCGCGACCGAGTCGTCAGCCTGCTTGCGATACTGGATTATCCGGTTGCGGAACTGGACGTTGTCGGCGTCATGAGTGGTACGGCAAACCTCTGCTACCATCTTATCCTGGATGGCAGCGCCATGATCTTGCGGGTCACCACGGCATCATCACCCGACGAGCATATGCGCGTAACAGAAAACGCAAGGTTGGCTGCCCGCGTCGGGGTCGCACCTGAAATTGTTGCGGCGCATCACGCACACGGCATCACGCTTGAGCACCATGCAGGTGGCGAATCGTTGACGCGGATCAAGCAGCCTTTCACATCAGGTGTCATCGAGGCAGCGGCTGGAACATTTGCCAGATTGCGCAAGACGGAGGGCTTCTCCGGCATCATGGATCCCTGGCACAAGCTGCACGGGTATCTGGCGGCGGCGGGGGTGTCTGATCCGCAGGCAGATCACGCGTTCGGTTCTGCCTGGAGGCTGATAAGACGGTACTGCGATACATGCATCCTGAACCACGGGAACCTGGTTGCATCACACATAGATCCGGTTCAGGACAACATGTTCCTCACGAACGAATGCGTGATCCTGATCGACTGGGAGTTTTCGGCGTTGACCCATCCGATGTGGGATCTGGCGTACTTCTGTGCCGAGTCGGCGATGACCGAAGACGACAGCATCGCCCTCGTACAGCTTTCGGGTCTGGAAGAAGATCTGCATGCACTGCGACGATGGTCACTGCTTTCCCAGGCGGTCTCGTTTGCCTGGTGCATCATGATGCACAAACAGGCGCCGAACGGTCCGGTGACTGATGCGGAGCTGACCAGACGGCGCACACGAATGGAGGCCGTTCTGGCAGCGCTGCAGTGATGTCGAACAATTCCGCCGCTGCGCGATTGCGGGTTACTGCATCGCATGACGGTGAACAAGACCGGCAACGCGCGGGGTCTCGGTCGAAGATGCAACATCGACGACTGCACAGTCATCAGTGTCAACCGGGCAAGGAGGTATTGTCCTGACTCGTCT
Organism: Alphaproteobacteria bacterium; assembly: GCA_965200745.1. Taxonomy (GTDB): domain Bacteria; phylum Pseudomonadota; class Alphaproteobacteria; order SP197; family SP197; genus SP197. Next base: position 52,272 of record CBDAUZ010000001.1, on the reverse strand, counting down.
GGCTGCACGATTTTCCTACGTGGTGCTCCGCAGGACGGCTGCGGCGTTTCGCGATCTGACGCCAATCATCGCCGTCATCGCCATCTTCCAGTTCGTCGTTCTGCAACAGCCGTTTCCCGACCTCGAAAGAACACTGGTCGGGCTCGCATTCGTCGTGGCCGGCCTTGTTCTCTTCGTCGAAGGATTGGAGCAGGGTTTGTTTCCGCTCGGCGAATCGATGGCGGAGGCGTTTGCAAGACGGGGTAATCTGACAGTTCTGCTTGCGTTTTCGTTCGGACTCGGGTTTGCGACAACGGTTGCCGAACCGGCGCTGATTTCTGTTGCTGGCGCTGCCGCAGAAACAGCGGCAGCCGGCGGTACGATTACGGACAGCATTGCAGCACGTGAATCATATGCGTTGAATTTGCGACTTGTTGTCGCGTTCGCTGTCGGATGCGCGATCATGCTGGGTGTTTTTCGCATTCTGAAGGGCTGGCCAATCCATTTTCTCATCATCGGTGGTTATCTGGTCGTGACCCTTCTCACCCTTGTTGCACCCGACGAATTCATCGGCATCGCCTACGATGTCGGCGGTGTAACGACCAGCACAATCACCGTACCGCTTGTCACCGCACTCGGTGTCGGCCTTGCCGCGTCCATTCGTGGACGCAGTCCCATTCTGGACGGTTTCGGACTGATTGCGTTTGCAAGCCTCACGCCGATGATGTTCGTTCTGGTCTACGGTGCGTTGGTGATCTGACGATGATTGAACCGGACATCATTCTGGAGACCATCACCTCCACGATTGTTGATGTGCTGCCAATTCTCGCAGTCCTGGTCTTTTTTCAGGTCGTGGTCCTGCGCAGGCGCCTTGTGAACTTTCGCAAGATCGTGTTCGGATTCCTCCTGGTAATTCTTGGACTTGCCCTCTTCCTCATCGGCCTCGAACAGGCCCTCTTTCCGATTGGTGCGACAATGGTGCAGCAGCTTGTCGCGTTCGGTTCAAACAGCGCTGCCGGATCGATCCACTGGGACGACTATCTCATTGTCTATGCGTTCGCCGCGGCAATCGGATTTTCGACAACGATTGCGGAACCCTCACTTATCGCCGTTGCCCTGAAGGCCAAGGATGTGTCGAGTGGCAGTATCAATGCACTTGGTTTGAGGATTGCCGTTGCTGCAGGCGTGGCGATCGGCGTTGCACTGGGGTGTTTCCGGATTGTCACTGGAACACCGCTGCCATGGTACATCATCGGGGCATACATCATCGTGATCTTTCAGACATTCCGATCAAACCGAACAATCATTCCGCTTGCCTATGACAGCGGCGGCGTAACCACATCGACTGTCACTGTCCCCGTTGTTGCAGCACTCGGTTTGGGGCTTGCCGCGGCAATTCCAGGTCGCGATCCGCTCATCGACGGGTTTGGACTCATCGCATTCGCGAACGTGTTTTCGATAATCTTCGTACTCGGTTACGCAATGCTCACTGATGCACGCAAAAAGCACCGCAACCGTATAGACCGCACGTCCCGGGGGGCCGAAACATGAAACTCAAGCTTATCATCGCACTTGTCAGCGACGAGATTACCGACGACGTGATTGACGCTGCGCGGGCTGGTGGTGCAACGGGTGCAACGACAATCACGAGTGTTCGTGGCGAGGGACTGCGGCCGGAACGAACGTTTCTCGGACTTGACCTGTCAGTCCACCGCAATGTCGTCCTGTTTCTTGTGGTTGAAACCAGGGCGCGATCAATTCTTGAAAGCATCAGTGCGGCAGGCCGGTTCGACGAGGAACCAGGTACAGGAATTGCGTTTCAGCTATCAATCGAGGATGCGACCGGTCTCGCAACCCAACTCCCGCGCATCATGGAAGAACTGGAATTCGACACATGAAACTGACATCGGACATCTCGGTTGCGGAGGTCATGAACGAAAAGATCGTCACGATATCGAAGCAGGAAACGGTCGCAAACGCATTGAAACTGATGAAGGAACGGAACATCTCGTCCCTTATTGTCATGCGACGCGATGAATCGGATGAGCATGGTATCGTTGTCGTATCGGACATTGCGTCTGGTGTGATTGCACAAAACCTGTCGCCGAACCGGGTCAACATTGCGGACATCATGTCAAAACCCGTGCTGACACTGTCCGCCGACATGCAGGCCCGTTTTGCAGTGAGTCTCCTTCTGAAACTCGGACTGTCACGCGCAATCGTTGTCGATGGCGCGCGCAATCCGCTCGGGATTGCCACCCTGCGGGATCTTGTTATCGCGTACGTGGACAGCTGAACCGATCGATCCAGTCTGAACCTGCAAGACGCCCGGGCTTTAGGCTTTGCTGTCGAGCAGAAGTTCCAGAGCCCAGCGGTGGCTTGCGAACGTCAACGCCGTGATCAGGGCACGCGGAGAAGACCAAACTGCCAGATGATCGATTTCCGGCAGGATTTCGGGATCATGTTGGACCTCTACGACGAAGAAGTGACACAGCTTGTTGGCTGGCGGTTTGTCGATGCGATAGGTGTGATACTGCCAGGCACGACACAAGGGGCTCGCGCTTGTGATCCTGTGACCGGTTTCTTCGGCAATCTCGCGCGCAAGTGCGTTTTCAAGCGACTCGTTACCGTCTATTCCGCCGCCGGGCAGTACGGTCCTGTTCGTGCGCCGGCACGCCAGAATGAACCCGTTCATGTCGCGTGCCAGTCCGTACACGCTCGGGCGTTCCAGATAGTCCACGCCTTCAACGCGTTGACCGAACTGTGGCAATTCCAGATCAGTCATGTGATCACCGCAAGTGGCTGGAGAAGCGCAACATATCCCAATCCGCGACGATTTGCAGAAATCACGCTGAAACGCCAGACGAATGGGTCCTTCGGCAGATTGTGACAGCAACCATTTTTCGGGCCATGTAAATCATGGGCATACAGCGATACACTCGTTGCATGAGGATCATGCGGGGATCGTGAAATGAGCGAAGATACTGTCGATGGTGTACCAGAAGCACGACGGCGCGCCTGGGGAGCGATCTACAAGCCTCGATACTCCGGCGTGGCGACGTTCATGCGACAGGAACTTCTCGAAGATCCCGAAAGTTGGCCTGGCGTCGATATTGGTATCATTGGTGTACCGTTTGATGGCGGTGTGACGAACAGGCCGGGCGCGCGCCACGGACCGCGTTCACTGCGGGACCAGTCGACTCTCATGGGGCGTGTCAATCATCAGACGGGGATCTGTCCCTACGACCTCGCACGGGTGGCAGATCTGGGAGATGTGCTCATTGAAGGGATCTACGATCTCGACCGCGCGATCAACGACATCGAAAAGCACTACAACAACGTCATGGAGGCCGGTGTCTGCCCGTTGACGGCAGGGGGCGATCATTCGATCACATTGCCGATCATGCGCGCGGTTGCCGCCAAACTCGGTCAACCGGTCGGCATGGTGCACTTCGACGCCCATTGCGACACCGGCCCGGAGTTGTTCGGCCACAAACATCATCATGGTGGCCCGTTCAAGGTTGCAGTTGAGGACGGGGTTCTCGACCCCGGGCGCACCATTCAGATTGGCATACGCGGACCGGCCGAAGCGCTGTGGGATTTCAGCTATTCCAGCGGCATGACCGTCATCCATATCGAGGAATTGTACCAACGCGGAATCGATGACGTGATTCAGCTGGCCCGCCAGGTCGTCGGGGACGGTCCGACGTACATCAGCTTTGATGTGGATGGCCTTGATCCCGTTTACGCGCCGGGGACCGGCACACCGGAAGTCGGAGGATTTTCAACCTTCGAGGCACAGAAAATGCTGCGGGGATTGATGGGACTCGAGATCGTCGGCGGCGACGTGGTCGAAGTCTCGCCACCGTTTGATTCCGGAACGATCACGTCGTTGAACGGTGTTCAGATGATGTGGGAGATTCTGTGTGTCATGGCAGACAGGATCAGTCGCGACAGATCGTCGGAGGACTGACAGGGTTCTGCAGCAGTGAATGTTCCGGTCGATTGACCGGAATAGTAACCTGAAACGCTGCGCTGGCGCGCCCGGCAGGACTCGAACCTGCGACCCCAGGATTAGGAATCCTGTGCTCTATCCTGCTGAGCTACGGGCGCATTCGTTACGGTGATGCGGTGCAAAACATAGCAGACTCAACCTGCAAATCCACACGTGTAGCGAAGTCATCTCCTCGCCTGATCGAGCGTTCCCGGCATCGCGCCGACGCATTCACGTTTGCAGCCTGACGATGTCCCCGTTAGGGTTTGCTACTGCGAGAATCGGGAGGTGCTGATGTATCACGATAATCATCAGCTACTGGAGCAACGGATTGGAGAACTGCACGAACTGATCCGGTCGCGCTTCGGCGATGAAGCGGCTCTGGTCAACGCGTTTGCGAGCAAGTACTTCGCTGATGTCCTTGTCGAGGACATCGCTGACGAAGCAGTGGAAAATCTTTACGGCGCGATTGCGTCGTTCTGGCAGTACGTCCGTCAACGCCAACCATCCGAAATCCGCATAAGGGTTTACAACCCGGATCTGGAACAGGACGGCTGGCAATCGACGCATACCGCCATTGAAATCGTGAACGACGACATGCCGTTTCTTGTCGATTCCGTCGTTGCCATGCTGAATGGCCTCGATCTGGTTGTGCATCGACTCATCCATCCGGTCATTGCAGTGCGCCGGAAAAACGGTGTCCTGCAGTCGTTCGCATCCGATGATGCCGGGGCGGGTGACGCGGTAAATCCCGAGTCGCTGCTCCATGTCCAGGTCACACAGTTGCCGACCAGCAAACATGAAATGGTCAAGAACAGGCTGATCAAGGTCCTGGAGAGCGTTCGGGCAGCGGTTGAGGACTGGGTGCCGATGATGACGATGCTCGATCAGCAGATCGTCGAAATCAAGGCATCATCACCGGTTGAAGGCGAAGAACTCGTGGAGGGTCTGGAGTTTCTCGACTGGTTACGCAACAACCATTTCACATTTCTCGGTCACCGTGAATATCGCTTCGAACGGCGTGACGGTGCGGTGATTGCACACATCGTTGACGACAGCAATCTCGGCATCCTGCGCGACGTTTCAGACGAGAGCCGTGCCCGCCATGCACAACCGCTGTCGCCGCATTTTGCGAGTTACGTCAATCGAAAGGAACTTTTCATCATTTCGAAGGCATGGACCCGTTCGGTTGTGCATCGACCGGTCTACATGGATTACATCGGTATCCGGCGTTTTGACGAAAATGGCGAAGTGGTCGGCGAACGACGGTTCCTTGGTCTTCTGACTTCAACGGCGTACGGGGCGCAGCCACAGGATATTCCGCTTCTGCGGCGCAAGGTCGCGACCGTCATCGACCGTTCGGGTTTCATCCCTGGAAGCCACAACGCAAAGTCACTGGAACATGTCCTGGATACGTTCCCGCGCGACGAACTGTTTCAGCTGGATGTCGACACACTTGAAGAATTTGCCCACGGCATTCTTCACCTCGAGTATCGTCAACGTGTTCGATTGTTCATGCGGCAAGACTCGTATGGACAATTCGCATCGTGCCTTGTCTACCTCCCGCGGGAGAGGCATTCGACCGAGCTTCAGCATCGTATGGAAACGGTGCTGCTCAGAGAATTGAATGGACGTTCCATTGACGTACAGACCCAGATCTCCGATGCGCCAATGGCGCGTGCCCATTTCATCGTGCACGCGGCGGAAGGTGGAATACCTTATGTCGATGTGCGCGAAGTCGAGAGGTTGCTGTCCGAGGCAACACGCAACTGGTCGGATGAGTTGCTGGACACCCTGACCGACCGGTTTGGTGAGGCCCGCGGCGCCGAACTGCATCAGGTCTATGCGCCGGGCATACCGTCGAACTACAGCGAGACGTTCAGCGCCCGCCTTGCTGTGACCGATATCGACCGGATCGAACAGATCGGTGATGACGGTATTGCCGTCAACCTCTACCGACGGGTCGACGCTGAACCCGGCATCCTGAATTTCAAGGTGTATCACGTGGGTAAACCGGTCGCGCTCTCGACCATCATACCCATGCTCGAACACATGGGACTCGTTGTCATTGCGGAAACCCCGTTCGAGATCAGGCCCCAGGGTGGAGCGCGATACTGGATTCACGATTTTCTGGTGCGCATTGACTACGACTGGGACATCGACGTCGGCCAGATCAGGCAGTCATTTCACGAAGTATTCAAGCGGGTCTGGATCGGACAGGTCGATGATGACGACTTCAACGATCTCGTACTGTTTGGCCTTGCGTGGCATCAGATTGTCCTCATGCGGACATATGCCCGCTATCTTGTTCAGGCCAATGCGCCGTTCAGTCAGCGTTACATTGAACGCACCCTGACGACCAACCCCGAGATCACGGGTCTGTTGATCGACCTGTTCATTGTCCGCTTCGATCCGGACAACAGGGCGGGCGCCGAGGAGCGTGAGGGCGAGATCAGGTCTGAAATCCTTTCCAGACTCGAAGATGTGGCCTCGCTTGATCAGGATCGAATACTCAGACGTTATCTCAACCTGATCGAATCTACGCTTCGAACCAACTATTTCCAGGTTGATGCGTCCGGGTTACCGAAGGATTACCTCACACTCAAGTTCGACAGCCGGAAGATCGACGAACTTCCCGAACCGCGGCCGTGGAGAGAAATATTCGTTCACTCCGTTCGCGTCGAAGCTGTTCATCTCAGGGGTGGTCCGGTCGCGCGCGGCGGAATCAGATGGTCCGATCGACTGGAGGATTTCCGCACCGAAGTACTGGGTCTCATGAAGGCGCAGATGGTGAAGAACGCGGTGATCGTGCCCGTTGGATCCAAGGGTGGTTTCGTCGTGCGCCAACCGCCGGCAACAGGCGGAAGGGGCGCACAGCAGGACGAGGGCATCGCCTGTTATCAAACCTTCATGTCGGCCATGCTCGACATAACCGACAATATCGTCAACGGCGAACTCGTGGCGCCAAGCCGGGTTGTCTGCATTGATGACCCGGATCCATATCTGGTTGTCGCGGCGGACAAGGGGACGGCAACATTCTCGGACATTGCCAACGACGTTGCGTTGACATACGGGCACTGGTTGGGCGACGCGTTCGCATCTGGCGGTTCTGCGGGGTATGACCACAAGGCAATGGGCATCACTGCCCGAGGAGGTTGGGAAGCCGTCAAGCGTCATTTCAGCGAGACGGGCAAGGACATTCAGAAAGAGCCGTTTACCGTCGTCGGTATCGGCGACATGGGCGGCGATGTTTTCGGCAACGGCATGCTCCTCTCCGAACAGATCCAGCTCGTCGGTGCTTTCAACCATCTGCACATATTTGTCGATCCCGATCCCGATCCGGCGAAGAGTTTTGCAGAACGATCGAGACTGTTTTCCTCACGAACGCCGTCATGGGATGCCTACGACCGGGACGCACTGTCCGAAGGAGGCGCGGTATTCGAGCGCAGCGCAAAATCAGTCTCGCTGTCATCACAAGTGCGTAACAGGTTCGGCCTGCGAAACGACACCCTGACGCCGAACGAACTGATAAGGGCCATGCTCAAGGCAGATGTCGAACTGCTCTGGAACGGCGGGATCGGCACCTATGTCAAGGCAAGTCATGAGAGTCACACGGAAGTCGGCGACAAGGCAAACGACGCACTGCGAATAAATGGCGCCGAAGTCGGCGCCAAGGTGGTTGGTGAGGGAGGCAATCTGGGGGTGACCCAGGCCGGACGTATCGAATATGCCTGGATGGGAGGCCGCATCAATACCGATGCGATTGACAACTCTGCCGGGGTGGACTGCTCGGACCACGAGGTGAACATAAAGATTCTCCTGGGCGATATCGTGAGCGCCGGAGACCTCACGCTCAAGCAGCGCGATCAGCTTCTGGAACAGATGACAGACGAGGTTGCTGAACTCGTTCTTCGGGACAACTATCTCCAGACGCAGACACTCACCATCGAGCAGAACCGCGCAAAGCCGCAACACGACGAGTTTGTCCGGTTCATGCGGGCGATCGAGCAGACCGGATTACTCGACAGGAAAGTCGAGGCACTGCCCGATGACGAGGCGCTGACGGAGTGGCGCACGCAGGACCGCACATTTGTCAGGCCCGAACTGAGTGTGCTTCTGGCGTATGCGAAGATGGATATTTACGGTGCCTTGCTTGAATCGGACCTTCCTGACGATCCTGACCTGCAGCACGATCTGCTTCGGTACTTTCCCGACGCCATGCGCGAGACATACGCTCCCAAAATCCTGACGCATCGACTCAGTCGCGAGATCATTGCAACGCAGACGACGAATTCGATCGTGAACAGGGCCGGCATTACATTCGTGCGACGATTGTCCGAAGAGACCGGCCACGCGTTTGCGGATATTGCGCGGTGCTACGCAGTGGCACGCGATTCCTGGAGTTTGCGCAGGATCTGGTTGGCCATTGAGGAACTCGACAACAAGGTCCCGACCGAAATTCAGGGCGTGATGTTCACCGAAACGATGCTCCTGCTCGAAAGGGTGACAGAATGGCTGGTTCGTCATTCGGACCATCCGGTTCGGATCGGTGAGACCACAAACCGGTTCCTGCCTGCCGTGTCATCGCTGGACAAGGCGCTTCCGACGACCGTCAGCAAACAACGCAAACGCAAGTTGGAGACGGCCTGCAAGCGTTTCGAGGCACGTGGTATTCCAACAGAAACAGCAACCGCGGTTGCCAATCTGCGATCGCTCTCAACGATATGCGATGTGGTTCAGGTGGCGTCTGACCTGGACGTGGAGGTTACCCACGCGGCTGCCGTATTCTTCAATCTCGGCGAAACCATCGGCGTCGAGTGGTTGCGCGATACCTTTTCCACCCAGTCCATGGACAACAGTTGGGAACGGCTTGCGCAGAAATCGATCGTCGACGAAAGCTACCAGATACAAAGCCGCATCACGGCGTCAATTCTCGGACAGTACGGCAACATGCAGCCACGCAAGGCTGTTGCGGCCTGGATTCAGGAGAACATGTCGCGCGTCGCGCGGGTCACCAGCATTCTCAATGATATTCAGAATTCGGGAATCCAGGTCGATCTGGCGATGGCCATGGTTGCAGGCCGGGCGTTCCATGCCCTGGCCGAAGAAACACGCATGCAGAAATGAGGTCTTGTCGATCGTCTTGTTTCCAGAGTTCGACGGCCATGGAGAGAACAGCCTGATCTGGTCTTCACGGAAACTGAACTGCCGAGATACGGTGTTTGCGCGTGAGACACGTTCGCGCAACCGCGCTCACCGCTTCGCAACCTGACTCCGGTCAAAACGCTGACCGTTACGGTCCAGCGGTGTAACCACGCGACGACAAGACGCCTGCCCACGGACCACTTGGCAATCTGCGTACACCTGCATTCCGGTGACCATTCCTGCGCCACCGGAATATCCATAGTGCGTTGAGGCAACGGTCTGCAATTGGTAGAGAGCAGTTCTTCACTCGGGAACCTGGTCATGCAGAGGATACGTTCCGCGTTCTTGCGCGATGTTCAGAGCCGTGGCTTTGTTCACCAGTGCACGGACATCAACAGTCTTGATGAAAAGGCGAGCAGCACACGCGTGGTCGCCTACATAGGGTTCGACTGTACTGCACCAAGCCTTCACGTGGGCAGCATGGTGTCAATCATGCTTCTCAGGCGTTTCCAGCAACATGGTCACAAGCCGGTTGTTCTCATGGGAGGCGGGACGACCAAGGTCGGAGATCCCTCGTTCCGGGACGAAGCCCGCCCGCTGCTCAACGACCAGGACATAGAGCGCAACCTGAATGGCATCAAGGAAGTGTTTTCCCGCTTTCTGACGTTCGGCGACGGTGAAAGCGATGCCGTCATGGTGAACAACGATACCTGGTTGTCGGAACTGCTCTATATCCCGCTTCTTCGTGACGCGGGGCGGCATTTTTCGGTCAACCGCATGCTTGCACTGGATTCGGTGCGGTCGCGTCTCGAACGGGAACAGCCACTTTCCTTTCTCGAATTCAACTACATGATCCTGCAGGCATGGGACTTCGTGGAACTGTGGCGACGTCACGCGTGTACGCTGCAGATGGGTGGATCCGACCAGTGGGGAAATATCGTTCAGGGTGTTGAACTGGGTCGGCGCATGCACGATGCGCAGTTGTTCGGTCTCACGACCCCGCTGATTACAACGGCGTCGGGGACAAAGATGGGCAAGACCGCTGCCGGCGCCGTCTGGCTCGATCCTGAAATGTGTTCGCCCTACGACTACTGGCAATACTGGCGAAACACCGACGACCGGGACGTTGGGCGGTTCTTGCGATTGTTCACCGATCTTGAGATCAGTGAGATCGTGCGCCTTGAATCGTTGGAAAATGAAGAAATAAACGAAGCAAAGAAAGTGCTGGCAGACGAGGCAACAAGTCTGTGTCATGGAAGAGAACGCGCACAGGCCGCGTCACGAACGGCGCATCAGACCTTCGAACTGGGCACTTCAGGTGACGAGTTGCCGATCACCGAAATTCGACTTGATGGTCCGGACGGAACGATTCTCCTTTACGAGGCACTGCGCCGGACCGGTTTGGCGTCGTCAAACGGTGATGCGCGCAGGCTTATCAAGGGCGGTGGTGCACGAATCAACGGCACGGTCGTTCGAGACGAATTCGCCAGAATCGACCCGGCTGAAGCACCCCTCGACCCGATCAGGCTGTCATCGGGAAAGAAACGACACGCGTTGTTGCGTATCGTGTGAATGGGTATTTGCCCGACTGTGGTCAGTTCTTCGTTGTCAGGGCAGTAACTCAGACAAGATATCGCGGAAAATCCCGGGCACCAGAATGGATGCCGGATTGACGAAAATCGCGATGTCGTCAAACGGCCCCTGCATCTCAAACGAAAACGCGAGGATACCGCTTCCTTCGTCGAGTCCTGTGATTATGTCACCTATTCCCGGGATGCCATCCAGGATTGAGTTCAGGACATATACGGGGATCACCGTCCCCGAAAGCGCCAGGTTCTCCGTTCGCAGATCTGCCGTGCCCTTGACGGTAAATCCGACACCGGGAGCGACAAGTCGACCGTCGGTCAGGGTCAGGGTTCCGTCAGCGAAATGAAACGGCAATTCAGCGGTGCTGAATGTCATGCCTTCCGGGTTTGTCAACATCTGGAGGATCGCGACCAGGGATGACAGGGACAGCAGTCGAACCAGGGTCGGCGTTTCGTGTACCGTAAAGTTCTTTCCCGAAAGGGTGCCTTCGATGACGGATGATTCAGTGCTGTCGTCAACTGTTCCGTGAACATGGATCGTTCCGCCTTCAATCCTGTCGAAACCGCTGAACAGCGCGATCACATCACCGGCATCGTCTCCATGGAACTCGAATTCGCGAATGAACGGTTCGGATTGACGTAGTTCGAACTTCAGGGTGTTTTTGTCGGAGGTATTCGCGGCAACGCGGACGTCGTCCCAAGTATCGTCGCGATAGTTTCCTTCAAAATACGTATTGTAGAGAGCGTCTTCGTTCTCATACCAGAAAGTTTCAACGAAACCGGAGATACGAAGTGCAGGCAGAGTATCGGCACCGTCGCCGTCGTCGTTCAACCATGTGGCCGAATCAAGCTGGCGGCCTGTGATCGATATATCGATGGACTCGTCGTCGTCGCGCCGAACGCTTGCCGCAAAATCGTTTCGGCCGAACGTGAATGAATCAATCTGCACATGCCTGAATTGCAGGTCTTCGACCTGGACTTCTGCTGCGCCGACAAAGCCGCCGGCTTGTGTCGATAGTGTTGCATCACTGATCGTCAGCATTGTTGGAGTTTCCACGATCCGGGCGCTCGCAGATCCAAGTTCGCCGGCGTTTTTGGTTATTCCGGCGAGGGCAATATCCAATTGAGCCGCTTCCAGATCCAGATCAATCTGCCATGTCCGCGTACCGTCGGCCGATTCCTCCATTGCCACGCTTGCATCAACGTTACCTTCAATACCTGATGCAAGAGGTATTCCGAGTGCAGTGCGGTCGTCATCGTCGAGTGTTCCGCGAAGATTGAAACTGCGAACGGGCTCCAATGCTTCGCGCAATGATTGACGAAATTGTGTTGATGTACCGACGCCGTTTATTGTTGAAACCCCGTCAAAGGCGATGACCTGGCGTGTATCGAATGCGACTGTGCCACTGATCTGTTCGATTGCGTATCCCGTGAGTTCCTGTGCAACCGACGTATCCGTGACCTTTCCATCGAAACGATATGTAATGTCGTCCGCCACCAGGTCTTTCACGGGCGGGAGCGATACCGTCAGCTTCCCCTCAACGGACCCCTGAATTGAATCGTCGATTCCGTCGACGCCAGACTCCCGGGTACTCGGAAAGTACTTCGCAAGACCAAGGGCATCGGAAACTTGACCCTCCAGGTCGACGACAACCAGGCCCATTGAACCATAGACGGCGTCCATGGTGATACGACCATCGCGTACGGTGATACCGTCGAAGGCGCCGCTTTTCGACTCGACAAGCAGGCGACCGTCCCGGATCAGCAATCGGGCATCAAGCTCCTCCACCGGAGGCAAACTGTCGGCGTATTTGAGGCGGGTTTCAGAGACATCGAGATCGACAAAGAGCTCGTATTCGTCGCGCGCCTCATCGCCCAATTCCACGAGTTCTGACTGATACCTGAGCGTGCCGCGGTTCAGCATCCCGCCTGCAAGCCTTCCCCTGATCCAGGTCCGAACGTTCGGACCAGCAATAACCGGCCAGTAGTCGTGGAGATCATCGACGGGAACGGAACTGGCGTCCAGGCCGATAGAAAATATCGAGTCGTTTTCGAAACCGCTGAGGGTTCCAGACAGGCTGACTTCTCCTGACGGGAGTCCGATATTCAGACCAGAAAGCACGATGCCGGAGAATCCTGGCAGAACCGCACCCTCAAGGGTTGTTGCATCAATGCGAAACCGGTCAGAAAAGAAGCGTGGGAGATCGATTACGCCACCATCAGTCGAGGCAGAAAAATTGCCGTACACCAGGTCCAGATTGTTGTCGAACTCGGCGTCGTACGCGAGATCGAGTGCGAGTTCCACACCATAGAGGTCGGACAGTTCGGGTACGAGATCCGCAACGGTGCCGGTAGACAGGTCGTTGATCCGGCCTGATACAGAAAACAATTCTGTCTGGTCATGAAACTGTGCCTGAAGCGTCAGATCGACGGTACGGTGTTCGGATTCAATAACGAGATTTGTGGCAAATACCGCACCGTCATCGTTTCGGTTGAAGACCGCATCGGCGACCGGCGCCTGCCAGGTCAGACTCAGATAGCGATCGTCGATCCAGACCTCGGCATTGACGATCTGCAGGGACTTGAGGCGGTCCAGGGGCGGGGATTCAAGCAACTGCAAGAGCGCCTTGAAGCCCTGGACTGGATCCACTTCAGCGTCGGAACCTGGTGTACCGGCACTTGCAACGACCCGTTGCAGACTGTCCAGCGTGCGTTCGCTGATCTTTCCTGATTCATCGCGCGTGATCGAGATCTGTGGATTGACCAGCGTCAAGGACTGAGGTCGAAAATCCAGTGTCAGGAGTGGAAGCAACGCAAGGTCTATGTAGACACCATTGACGTTCAGGAGTTCTTCGTCGTTGAGATCGTGAATGAGAAGGTTGTCGACAACGAGATCAAGTTTTTGCTCCGTTTCGCTCCATTCGAACCGCAACTCTCCGATACTGTATCTGAACATGTTGTTGTAGGTGCGTGTTTCACCGATAAATTCATCTAACGTGTTCAGCAGTCCTGTGACAACGACCGGACCTTGATGCAGCCGCCAGAACAGGACGATGAGCAGGACAGCAACAATGCTCGCGAGAGCACCCACGAGATGAAGCACGTGACGCAGCAACCGTCGGCTCATGGAAGTTTCACCGTGAACCTGCCAGTCTGCCTTCCGGCCGGGAGACACGCGACGTTACTGGAAGACCCGCCACCAGGTTCATGATCCCGCGGATTCGGTCATGTAACGATGAACACCTGAACTGGCACAACAATTCGATAACTGTTCGCCGCCAGTCAAACTGATCCCGTCGACATGACGAATGAAAGGACAAACACGCAACCGGGAACAGGTGTTCGGGCATCAACAGGTCACAACGCATTCGTGGGCGAGCGTGTTTGTGCGTTGACCCGCGATCGCGATATTTGTACTTCCGCTGGATCAGACTGCTCAAATCCGTTCCTTGTCCGCGTTGACTATGCGACATGTTCTGCGCGGCTCTGCAACGATCGTAAATTCCTGACACGAAGGGAACAAATCTGATGCCCAATCCGAGTATTGGTGATATCGCGCCGGATTTCACGGCCCGAACGGATGATGGGGAGGAATTCACGTTCTCGGAGCAATTTGGCAAGCCGATTGTACTGTATTTCTACCCCAAGGACGATACGCCGGGATGTACCCGAGAGGCGTGTGATTTTCGCGATCAATCCGATGCGTTTGCGGCGCTCGGGGCGGAAATTATCGGCGTTTCCAGAGACAGCGTGGAAAGGCATGTCAAGTTCAGGGAAAAATATGATCTCGGATTTCGACTCGTTTCCGACACTGATGGCTCGGCATGCAACGCATGGGGTGTCTGGGTAGAAAAGAAGAACTATGGTCGCACTTACATGGGCATTGACCGCTCGACGTTCATTATTGATTCGCAAGGGATCATTCGGAAGACATGGCGCAAGGTGCGGGTGAAAGGACACGTTGACAAGGTCCTCGAGGAGCTTCGCGCGGTCGCGAATGCGTGATGCCTGACCAGGATATCCCGTCATGAACCGGAATTCCTCCCGACTGAAGGTTGTGACGTGGAACATCAATTCGGTTCGCAGACGGATCGACCTTGTTCTCGACTATCTTGAGCGCTATACGCCGGACATTCTCTGCCTGCAGGAAATCAAGGCGCTGGAGGATCAGTTCCCATTCGATGCCATTCGCGAAGCAGGCTGGCCGTATATTCAGGTGGCCGGTTTCAAGGCCTACAACGGTGTTGCAACGATCTGTCGTCAGCCAATTCTGAATTCGGGAATTGTGCGTTGGTGTGGTCGAGATGATGGTCGCCACGTCTGGACATCACATTCAGACAACATTGAACTGCACAACGTCTATGTACCAGCCGGCGGGGACATTCCTGATCCGGAAGTCAACGACAAGTTTCGACACAAGCTGGATTTTCTTTCGGAAATGACAGGCTGGTTTTCGGACATGACGCCGTCGCCGACCCGCCGCATCATTGTCGGTGATCTCAATATTGCACCACTGGAGAACGACGTCTGGTCGCACAAGAAGCTTCTCAAGGTTGTCTCGCACACGCCGGTTGAAGTCGAATCCATGTCGGAACTGCAGAGCTCGCTGAACTGGGTCGATGCAGTACGCCACTTTGTTCCGGAAGATCAGAAACTCTATTCGTGGTGGAGTTACCGTGCACGCGACTGGTCGGCATCGGACTACGGCCGTCGCCTTGACCACATCTGGGTCACGCCGGACCTTGTCGATTCACTGGTGTCCGCCGAGGTGCACCGTGAAGTACGCGGGTGGGACATAGCGAGTGACCATTGTCCTGTGTGCGTGACGATTGCAGTGTAGGGTCTCGTGTGATGCGTGCATGGACCATTTCTCGAGAAGACAGGATGGCGACGATCACGCTCGATCGTCCGGAACGGCACAATGTGATCGAACTCTCCGAGATAGACGATCTCATTTCTGACCTCGATGTGCTGGATAACGATTCGGACCTGCGCGTCATCGTCCTGACAGGCACGGGCGACAAGAGTTTCTCCTCCGGTGTCAATCTCGGTGAGGTGCTCGACCATGACTGGACCGACAATCCGGTTGAACGCCTTGCTGACCGAATTGAAGCACTGAAACCGGTCACGATCTCTGCTTTGAACGGCAACGCTTATGGCGCGGCATGTGACCTTGCACTGGCCTGCGACTTCCGGGTTGGTGTCAATGGCATGCGCATTGTGATGCCGCCGGCCCGATTGGGAGTCGTGTTTCACGAGTCCGGACTGAGACGTTTTGTCAGCCGGACCGGTGTACGTACTGCGCGGCGCCTTTTTCTGTTGGCCGAGAACATTGACGCGGCGGAGTTGCTCGAGACCGGTTATCTGGATCTGCTTGTCGATCGAAAGGAACTCTCGGTGACTGTTGCGGATCTCGCGCAGCGCCTGATAGCTTTGTCGCCGTTGTCGCTGCAAACCTCAAAGAAGGCGATCAATGGACTCGCCGATGGTACGCTTGACGCGCAATGGCTCAAGCGTGAGACGCTCCGCTGTTTCAAGTCGCGGGATTTCGGGGAGGGGCTTACGGCCTACCGAGAACGTCGGAAACCGGATTTCAGGGGTCTGTAGACAAACCGCCTGTCCTTTTCCTCAGCACTTTGGCGCATGTTTTCAGGATATCAGACCCCGGTGAGGCTGTTTTCCTTGCGTGCTCGAGATATTCGGAACCGACCTGGTCATCGGAGTCTGATACCGGCAGCGCACGGGAATCGGGGCGAGTCCACGACTGAATCAGAACCGACGACCTTCGTCCATCACATACTCGAAATAGAGATCTCGCGCCTTCTTGAAAAATGGTCCGGGTTGCAGACTGCGGTCACCAATTCGCGTGGCAGGCTGAAGCTTGTTGTAGTTCCCGGTATTGAAGACCTCGTCGGCATCCGCGACTTCGTCATAGCTGATCGTTCGTTCAATCACATCGCAACCTGCTGCGCGTAACAGTGCAATGACGCGTTGGCGCGTGATTCCGTTCAGAAAGGTGCCGTTTGGTACAGGTGTATGAACCTGGCCGTCTCTTGCGAAAAAGAGATTGGACGTTGCGAATTCCGCGACGTTTCCTTCATGGTCGAGCATGACGGCGTTGTCGAACCCGGCACGGACGGCGTGTCTGACCGCCATGCTGGTTGCAGGATAGAGGCAGGACGCCTTGGCGAGAGTTGGCGCCATGTCAGGTGCAGGACGACGAATATCGGAGAGGCATGCCGTGAATGCCTTGCCAACCGACATCGGTGCGACTTCGAGCACCATCATGAAGAATGTATTGTTGGACGCGGTCCAGAGAGACTCGGTTTGTCCGCTCCAGAAGGTCGGACGAACATAAAGTTGCTTGTCACGGGGAAACTTTCGCGCCATGTCGACCGCCAGTTCCTGAAGTTCGTCGGCGGTCTGTTCGGGATTCATGTCCATCGTCCTGGCGGACGCCACGCAGCGTTTACAATGGCGTTCAATATCAGGCAAAACACCATCGAAGGCGCGCGCGCCGTCAAAGACCTGCGTTGCAAACCAGAATGACTGGTCCAGCGGTCCCATGATCTTCGGGTTGCCTTCGTGAAAACTACCGTCAAAGTACGTAAGCTGGTCCATGACAATCCAGGCGAAAGATTTGAACGACCCGAAGTGTTTACCACGTGAAGCAGTGGCTTTGTACCGTCTCGCAGCTGGTGTGCGGGTATTTCAATTCACTGCGTTGTTTCAACGAATCCGTATCCACTACGCCACCGACGCCCCGGGGTGAAATCCGCGCCGATCCGGACCACCCAGATTCATCAAACGTTCAATTTGAATGGGTTACACGACACGCATTGGGGGAAAAAGATTCGATCCCCTCATTTTCGTGTTGTCTTTCAACGCCTTTCAAACAACGCAAGACTCTCAGAACGGCGGCAAGCTCCACGGCGTCGATCGAGACATCGACCTCCTGCAATCCGACGCTCATGATCCTTGCCTCCTCTCAGGCCCGGCGCTAAGTCTGGCGTAACGGGCCGGAAGGGGCAATTCGTGCGGTCGCCCGGAGATGCGCCGAAGGAAGAACAGGTCACCTTCAACACCCGGACAAAGGCATCCAGGTCAGCCGTGTTCCGGAGCGACAGGGGGCCCTCCTTCCTATGTCGAGGCAAAGACCAGACCGACAGAGGATTCATCCGGTCATACCAGGGCCTTGCGCCCTCACGACCGCAAGGCCCGTGCAACGATCCATACAGGTCAGATGAAGACCGTCACAGGCTCCGGGGTCTCTTGCAGCCTGGTGCGTACCGGCCCGGCGATGCGCATATCGGCCGGCCGACACCTCCGCCACACTGCACACGCTCCGAAGGCGCCGTCTACAGGAGCTTCACCAGCGCGACGATCAAACCACCCTGGGCGATCATCGCAGCAAACATCCATTTCAGAAGCTCCACCTTGCCCGCCTCTATGCGCCCCTCGACTTTCGCGATGGCGGCCTGCACCGCCTGACGTAGGTTCTCGATATCGCTCTTGGTTTCCAGGCGCATCGCCTCAATATCGCTCTTGGTTTCCAGGCGCAGCGCGTCTCGATATCGTGATGCAGTGCCTCAATATCGCTCTTGGTCGCCGAGCGCATCGCCTCAATATCGCTCTTGGTCGCCAAGCGCATCGCCTCAATATCGCTCTTGGTTTCCAGGCGCATCGCCTCAATATCGCTCTTGGTTTCCAGGCGCATCGCCTCAATATCTCTCTTGGTCGCCAAGCGCAGCGTCTCGATATCGTGATGCAGTGCCTCAATATCGCTCTTGGTCGCCAAGCGCAGCGTCTCGATATCGTGATGCAGCGCCTCGATATCGCTCTTGGTCGCCAGGTTGCTGTTGATCAGGGTGACATGTTCATCGGCGAGCGTCTCGGCCTGTGTCTCAGTGAAGCCGGAGCTGGTCAGACGCTTGATGAAGCGGTGAGAATCAAATGCAATTGCCTCGACCATACCTAGTATCCTAGGAGTACGGCTGGCGTCAGGCAAGCGCCAATGCGCCACCGGCAGACCAGGATTTCGCGGTCAGCACCTCTCCGCCCCCTTCCGTGTAGCGCTGAAGCTCGCTCAGCAACGACAGTTCGCCCCTACCCCCGCATCGACCTCCATACATCGCCATCTGCGACCGACGGACAAGTCCGGGACGACGGTCGCACCCACTGTTGTTGCTGCCGATGAACCTGGCACAAAAGAACAAGGGACGGTCCTTCATTGCCGGGCGCTGGCCCGACTGCACTGCCAGCGTAAGTGGCCATTATGTGACGTTCGGCCCGATTACCTGACTGCCGACACGCCGGCTTGCTTGGCGACTCCCAAGCACGTGTGGCAACGTATTCCGTGGCGGTAAGACGCGTTTGATAATGCACTTGAACGATATCGCCCACGGCCCGGCGGGGGCAAAACCGCGCGGGCCACCTCTTTCTTGTCAAAACCGAATGCCTGACGACGCCAAACCCGCGGGTCAGGCTGCCGAAAAGATCAAATCAATACTACTACTTGGAAAGAGACGGGAAACCCTTCCCGCACTACGCCAGATTCTCAAAAACATCCGGTCCGAAAAAATCCGGTAAACAGGCCCCTGCAGGTCGGATTATTCTTGGATACAACAGGCGCCGTCTACAGGAGCTTCACCAGCGCGACGATCAAGCCACCCTGGGCGATCATCGCAGCAAGCATCCATTTCAGAAGCTCCACCTTGCCCGCCTCTATGCGCCCCTCGACTTTCGCGATGTCGGCCTGCACCGCCAGACGTAGGTTCTCGATATCGCTCTTGATTTCCAGGCGCATCGCCTCGATATCTCTCTTGGTCGCCAAGCGTAGCGTCTCAATATCGTGATGCATCGTCTCGATATCTCTCTTGGTCGCCAAGCGTAGCGTCTCAATATCGTGATGCAGCGCCTCGATATCGCTCTTGGTCGCCAAGCGTAGCGTCTCAATATCGTGATGCAGCGCCTCGATATCGCTCTTGGTCGCCAGGTTGCTGTTGATCAGGGTGACATGTTCATCGGCGAGCGTCTCGGCCTGTGTCTCAGTGAAGCCGGAGCTGGTCAGACGTTTGATGAAGCGGTGAGAATCAAATGCAATTGCCTCGACCATACCTAGTATCCTAGGAGTACGGCTGGTGTCTGGCAAGCGCCAATGCGCCACCGGCAGACCAGGATTTCGCGGTCAGCATCGCCACCTGCCTGGCCGGATGGACCGGGATACGCTGCAGGACATCGACCAGCCACACTTTGGGGTCGACGCCGTGCATGCGGCAGGTCTGGAGCAGGCTCTGGATGATGCCGTCGCACTATCACCGGAAGGCTTGAACCTGCGACAGGAAGTGGTCCCTCCACCACGCCAGCTTCTGCGCACCCGACAACTTCCGCTCCCGGATCTGCTTTTCCTCGGCATAAAGACCGCCAATCATCTCCAGCGCCTCGTCGCAGCGCCGGGGATCGAGTGTCCTGATCCTGTCGAAGCCGCGCCGGGCATGGTCCCGGCAGCCGGCGTGAACCACGGCTCCGTCACGGGCCCTGACACAGACACAGACCGCCTACGGCAGAACGCCTTCTGCGAGCCCGCGTATCCGTCGAAGTCAGCGAGAAGCTGCCGCCACTGCGCAGCCATTCTCCTGTGCCTGCCCGAAGCCTTTCCGATGTCCGCCATGCTCCGTTCCTCCTTGTGCGTTGGGACAGCGCACAAGGAGGCAGGGGAGGGACTCCAAGGCGCAAGCTACGAAACGGACGCCGTCGTTTAGCCGCTTACCTGCCAGCGGAGACAAGCAGCACCCACAAGACACCGATTGCGGCGCCTGCATCACAGCAAGGCGGGACAACAAACAACCTGCCTAGCGTACCCGATGTGAAGGCGATGATCGGAAGCACATAAGCGGACCAAGGTCAGTGCCCGGCTCTCCTGGATCATAGTCTCCTGCCACCGGTTGTTGTAGTACAGATGAGAACGTCCACAACTTCTGGACCCTGCTTGACTGGATGGACAACCCGGCCAGCTTCATTGCGCAACAAACGCGACTTACGATATTGTCTGGCCTGCCAGAGAAAGGCAGCAAGTCCACGCTGCGGTATGTCAAGTGTTGAGGAGGAGTCGAGGGGGCATGGCAAGGAAAGGTGTGCATTCAGAGGAACTCAAAGAGCGCATGGAGACGTTCGCCGTCCGCGCACGCGCCATTGCGGACCTGTGCGACAACGAGGAACAGACCAAGGTTTCTCTCATCAATCCGTATCTCGAAATGCTCGGCTACGATGTCCGGGATCCACGCCATGTGCGTCTCGAGGTACGCGGTGACATCCATACCGGAAACGAAAAGGTAGACTACGCCATCCTCCGGAACGGCAAGCCATGGATGATCATCGAAGCGAAGAAGGCATCTGTACCGCTAGCGGACGGCGCTCCGACTACGCAGGTCCGACGTTATGCGATAGATGCGGACGTGCAGTATGTGGCGTACACGAACGGTCGCCATTGGCGCTGGTTTCGAAAGAACGCCAATTCCGGGAAGCTCGAGGATCGGCCGTTCATTGAACATAATGTGACAGAGCCGGAGGATCGTGAGATTCGATGGCTTGCAGGCATACACAGCTCAGCGTGGAACGCCGATGAAGTTGCAAGGATCGCAGATGAAGAGGGCCTGCAAAGTGCATTTGTTGCCTGGTACAAGGAATCGCGCCACAACCCGTCAGAAGCTTTCCTGAAACTTTTGTTGAACGCCCATGGATACGTGGCCAGGACCCAAATGTTAGAGCGCGCCGCGGAGGCGTGGAAGGCAACTCTGCGAGCGATGGAATCGGCACAATTGAATGAGGCCTCCCGCCGTTTCCGTGGAGAATCCGGTAGCGACGATCAGCAGCAGTCGGATGAAGCGGCTATGCCTCCCAGCGAGGACGATAGTGAGGAAGAGAGGTCAGAATCAGATGGGCCGCAGCTTCGCTGGAGATATCGGTGGCGTGTCGGCTCGAACCAACCTTGGCATTATGAAAGTCATGGACGAAAAGCACAACTTTCCATTGCCGCAACACTGTTCGACGGTATCGGAACAAGCGAACGCAGCTACATTATCGAGCGTCTGAACACACCACTTGCTGATGACAATTTACGACGCGAAACTGCATACGAGCTCCACCCCGGCGATGTCGCCGCACGATACTGCAAAGCCGTAGGACAATCACCACCCGTTGCCATATACGTCAATTTGAGCGCCCGCGAACAATCGCTCTGGTTTGCAAGGGCAATGAATGCGCGAGCTGCCCTCGAAGTCGAAACCGACCGTGGACTACGAGATCCGGATACGGCCAAAGAGCATTGGCCATGGGAGGCTGCAGCGACTTGAGCGTTGTCGCGGACGATCTGTTGCGGTTGATCCCGGGTCCGACGGGCGAGGCGTCGTGGAAGCCCTGCCTCTTGGCTCTTTCCTTGGCAGCGTTGTCAAAGCCTGCATCAAATGTGGCGAGACGGGAGGACCCTGCTTCGCGCTAAGCTGAAGTTCCAGAACCGGTGTCATGGATGCCGCTGATTATTTTGTCAGCTTCAAAGTTTCGGTGGTAGTTTACTGGGTACATCACCAGAGACGCAGGCCGAGCAGGTCAAGGACCCTGGCTTGCAGCGCAGTGGGTTCGGTGATGATCTCGATGGATCGGGCGCCTTTCATGCGGGGCGCCATCCAGTTCATGGTGATGGTGGCGAAATCGTCGAGCAAGGTGCGGAAGTTGTGCACGGGCCGACCGTAATAAACAGGCGCGCGGGGCCGTCCGCACGGTCTTGGCCGTCGTGAAGGAGGAACTCAACGACGACAAGCGCTTCGCGACTATCGAACAACGCGTTGTGACAGCGCTACGGCCCGGAGGCAGGAACCACTGAGATGGGTGCGACGGTACTGATGACATCGGCCATACGCACCCGCCGAAGCTTACGATCAGCGGGTCCGCTAGCGTATTCATGCCGAAGAAGACATCCTTCTCGTCGAGCCTGGCTATCCGAACAAATTCCCGCCGCTCGGCCTCATGAAGATTGCCGCTTATCACGGTTTCCGCGGCTGTAGAGACAATGTCCTGTTCGTCAAAGGCGATACACCGGAAGCTCTCGAACAGGTCGGGGACCGTGTGTACGTCACAACGCTGTTTAGTTTCGAGTGGCGGCGAACACCGGCAGCCATCAACTTCGCGTTGCGTGCTGCCCGCGGCCAAGCCGAGCGCGTTTACAATGGCGTTCAAAATCAGGCAAAACACCATCGAAGGTGCGCACACCGTCAAAGACCTGCGTTGCAAACCAGAATGACTGGTCCAGCGGTCCCATGATCTTCGGGTTGCCTTCGTGAAAACTACCGTCAAAGTACGTAAGCTGGTCCATGACAATCCAGGCGAAAGATTTGAACGACCCGAAGTGTTTACCGCGTGAAGCAGTGGCTTTGTACCGTCTCGCAGCTGTTGTGCGGGTATTTCAATTCACTGCGTTGGTTCAACGAATCCCTATCCACCACAGTGACTCGCCGATGGTCCTGCGGTTGTGTTGGCGCCACTAACGGGATCAGGTGATTGCCGGATACCTTTCGCCTTGTTCGACCACTACTGCACGCACTCGATCCCGAGTCGGCCCATGCACTGACAATCTGGGTGCTCCGAAACGGACTCGTCGGTCAAGGAAACTCTCGGTCGCGGCCGCTGCTCGAAACAGACATATGGGGCATACGGTTTCCAAATCCCCTCGGACTTGCGGCGGGTTTCGACAAGAACGCGAAAGTTTTCGAACCGCTGCTCAGAACCGGGTTCGGCTTTGTTGAAGTGGGGTCGGTGACGCCGCGTCCGCAGGTCGGCAATCCGCGTCCACGCATGTTTCGACTTCCTGAAGACGCGGCTGTCATCAATCGACTCGGTTTCAACAACCAGGGAATGGATGCTGTCGCACAGCGTCTGGAGAATCGATCAATCAGGACCGGTGTGGTTGGCGTGAACATTGGCTGCAATCGTGATTCACGCGACGAAATCGCCGATTACCTGACAATCTATCGGCGCCTCGGTCCGCTGGCAGACTTCACCGTCATCAACGTTTCCTCTCCCAACACGCCCGGATTGCGAGACTTGCAATTCGCAAGTCGGCTGGCACCGCTGCTCGAAAGCCTGGCCGCCGAACGGGCCGGTCATTCAACGGGTCCGCTGCTCGTGAAACTGGCACCGGATCTCTCGGTTGCTGCTGCTGTTGCTGCTGCAGATATTGCCTTTCAGAACGCGGCAGACGGTCTTGTCATTTCGAACACAACCGTCGCGCGAAGCAATGACTTGCAGGGGAAATATGCATCGGAGGAGGGAGGGCTATCCGGTACTCCGCTGTTCGAACAGTCAACACGTTTGCTGCGTGCTGTCTACAATGCGTCGCAGGGAAGAATGCCGATTATCGGGGTCGGAGGTATTGCGTCTGCCAAGGATGCTTGGGTGAAACTGCGTGCTGGTGCATCACTCATTCAGTTGTACACGGGCCTGATCTACAAGGGACCCGGCCTCGTTGGGGAGATACTCGATGGTCTGGAGCAGAATCTCGCACGCACCAATGCCGCCAGCATTGCAGATGTTGTTGGATCGGATGTCTGAACGTCGCGGGATCAGAAAACCGCGGACAGATGTTGGATACGGTTTGTCGCTGAAAAACAGATCGACTCCGGTATTCGATAAACGGTGCTTTATGGATCCTGTGAGCCGCGACCCTTGAAGAGTCAGGCAGGAGATGATGATCGTCTCGTCCAGATAACGACAGCGTGATCCTGTCGGACTGTTTTTCCTGGACATTCGTTGGTGGGAGTGTCTGAATTTTCAACAACCGAACGGATGCCGGCAGATTCAAGGTCGCCGAACCGGAAACGAGGACCTGCACATGACCAGACAGCCCAACATCCTTTTCATCATGATGGATCAGTTGGCGCCACAGGTACTGAGACCCTACGGGGGCACAGTTTGCAGGACGCCGAACCTCGAACGTCTCGCTGACGAAGGGGTCGTATTCGAGAGGGCCTACTGCAATTACCCGATCTGCGCTCCCGCGCGATTCTCGTTCATGTCCGGGCGGTTACCGAGTCGCATTGACGTCTATGACAACGCCAGCGAGTTCCAGTCGCAAATCCCGACTCTGGCGCACTATCTGCGGGTCATGGGCTACCACACCTGTCTCTCGGGCAAGATGCATTTCATCGGCGCTGACCAGCTCCATGGTTTCGAGGATCGGGTCACCACGGATGTCTATCCTGCAGACTTTTCGTGGACCAGTGACTGGGCACTTGATCCGACTGTCTGGATACCCTGGTACCATTCCATGCAGGCGGTCCTCAATGCCGGAACAGTGCGTCGCAGTGTCAACACCGAGTATGATGAAGAGGTTGCCGTTGAAGCGTGCCGCTGGATTCATGACCACGCCGACCACGCTGATGGAAAACCGTTCTTCCTTGCGACGTCCTTCATCAGTCCGCACGACCCTATCTCGCTCCGTTATCGCATTGGAATCTCTATAGTGATGACGAGATTGACGATCCACGCGTACCAGACATGGCGCCGGAGTTGCGCGATGCTCACAGCCGGAGACTGTTCTATACGACGGGTCGTCATCTCGATGAAATCGGACCCGAAGACGTGCGCAAGGCGCGACGCGCCTACTACGCGGTCATGTCATGGCTCGATGACCGGATTGGTCGGGTTCTGGAAACCGTCGAGGCGATTGGAGAGAAAGACAACACGATTGTTGTCGTTTCGGCGGATCACGGAGACATGCTCGGTGAGCGCGGCATGTGGTTCAAGATGAGTTTTCATGAATGGTCGGTCCGCGTCCCCATGATCATTCATGCACCGGCCATCTACCAGGTGCAACGGGTTCGGGAAAACGTATCGCTCCTTGATCTCTTTCCCACGTTCCTGGAATGGGCCGGCGACGGAGAATTGCCCGATCTGGTCGCACCGATCGACGGTACCAGCATGGCAAACCTTGCATCAGGGAATCGCGATGACTGGCCGGACATCGCGTTGAGCGAGTATTGTGGAGAAGGGACGTGTGAGCCTCTTTTCATGGTCAGCCGAGGTGACTGGAAGCTGATCCACGGCGAGAGCGATCCACCGGTGTTGTACAATCTGGAAGCAGACCCGGATGAACTTGAAAATCTCGCAGGTCGTGCGGAAGTTGCCGATGTCGAGAATGCGCTTCGAGATGAGGTTTACCGTCAATGGAAACCACACGAACTGAAGGAGCGTGTAATCGAAAGCCAGCGTCGACGCCTGTTCATGCGCGATGCGTTGGCCAAGGGTCAACGAACGCCCTGGGACTGGAATCCACCACAGGATGCTTCCCGCCGTTTCATTCGCGATCAAGTCGGTATGGACAGTTTTTACCATCAACCAACCGGCAAGATCAGCAGCTGAACGGGGATGACGGCCTGTAAATCATCCAGATGGACGTGCGCGTTCCAGTCCACATTGTCACGGGACCCTGCGTGACGGAACGCCTTGCCTGCCGTGTCACGCGAACACACTCTCAGCAGGTTGTCCGGTAATCAACGCTGCTCGAAGTGCCTGCCGACGCTTACATCTCAGCGGCGTCAGTGACGCGCAGACACCTCATAACAGTGCGACAAGGAAGGTGCGCGTCCCTTGTCGCTCGCCGACAGCTTCGACTAGATCGGGACAACGCAATCACCTCGATCAAAAGTAGAGATTGACTTTGCGGACTCGTGCAAATCGATCAGACTATCGCACTATCGTCATCGGCCTCGGCGGCTTGGGCAGTGCGGCGGCCTATTGGCTCTCGCAGCGTGAAGGTGGCGATGTCCTGGGACTTGAGCAGTTTGAACTCGGACATGTGCGTGGTGAATCCGAGGATCACTCGCGGATCATCCGTCTGACCTATCACACCGAGGCGTATGTCCGGTACGCCCAGGCATCCTATCGCGTGTGGAATCAACTGGAAGAAGATGCTGGCGAGAATCTGCTTGTTCAATGTGGTGAGGTGAATTTCTGGCCCGACGAAACAACGTTGGACGAAGAGGCCTTCAATCGCAGCATGGCGGCCTGTGGCGTACCGTTCGAACGGTTGGACGATGTGCAAACCGCAGAGCGTTTTCCGCAGTTTCGCATCACGGACCGGATGCATGGCGTTTATCAGCCTGACGGTGGTTTCGTACTGGCCAGTCGGGCCAACGCAACACATCGCCGCCTGGCTGAACGCAATGGCGCGCGGTTGATCGCCAACACGCCCGTTTCAGGGATCGTTCATCTGGGTGGGGTGTATCGGATCAGCGCCGGTGGGCAAGATTTCGAATGCGAAGAGCTTGTCATCGCCGCCGGCCCCTGGACCAACAGGCTTCTGGCCCATCTTGATCACCACGTTCCTCTTCGCGTGACACAAGAGCAGGTCACATATTTCAACTCTCCCCGAATTGCGCTGTTCTCGCACCACCAACTGCCGGTCTGGATCTGGATGATCCTCGACAATTTCTACGGCGTTCCTGCCTACGGTGACATGGGTGTCAAAGTCGCCAAGGACCGGTTCTTTTCCACCGACCCCGACAAGCGGAGTTTTGATCCTGACGCTGCCAATGCAGCAGCGGTTCGGGTCTTCGCGGAAGCACATATGCCGCAAGCGCTCGGGCCGGTCCAATGCACGAAGACGTGCCTTCTGACGCACACGCCGGACAGCGATTTTGTTCTTGACCGTGTGCCCGGGCACCCGAACTGCATCTGTGTCGTCGGTGCCAACCACGCGTTCAAATTCGCCTCGGTCATCGGACAGACAGTGGCGCAGCTCTTGCGCGACACCCACACGCCATATGACATTTCAGCCTTCGCAATGGAGCGGCAACGTTTGTGTGCGGCAGGCGATGCGGCGTTCGACATGGACGGGTTTGCCGAACAGCGTTGAACGCGCATACAGAAAGATCGGCAGGATCGGAATCCCGCATAAAAACCGGTGCATTGTGAAACTGTCAGCAGTGTCGTGAAAACTGCGCCCGGGAGACACAGCGTCGATGTAGTGATGGCAAAATGCACCAGACAGACCATGAGGTTGTGTCCCGTAAGTCGGGCCCTCAGAAGACGGAAATTAACTATACGTACAGGTTGGGTGTCCCATTGAGAGGCCCATATTGCACTGCCGATCACTTCCTGCAGAAATTAAGGCAACATCAGATGATCGCGTGTTTCCCTTCCGGATGAACGGCACGAAGTCGGCCGTCCCGTGAGGCAGACGCTGCAAGCAGGACGGTGGGCCAACAGAGTCCGTATGCAACGCTATCCAACAAGCTCTGAAGCGGTCTCACATCAATGGGAAACCGGCAGGCATGGAAATCAGGTAGTTTCCGTAGTGGCGACCGCAGTAGACCGGACATCTGGAAAATTCTGGACCACTTAAATGCTCCGACTGCGTTCGTTCTCTTCGACGCATGCAGTTGCTGCAGATCTTTCGTCCCCACAAACATCAGACGATGCAAGTCAGGGGCTCCTCAGCGTCGCGACCTTGCGGGAGTGGAAGCAACACCGCACTGAAAGTGTTGAATAAAAAACGTGCAGGACCGAGACTTCTTCGTACCGGAGTGCACGCAGACGGGCGAGAACACATGACCCGACAACCCAACATCCTGCTCATCATGATGGATCAATTGGCTCCCCAGGTCCTGAAACCATATGGTGGGTCAGTTTGCCGAACCCCGAACATCGAACGGCTGGCGGATGAAGGCGTCGTGTTTGAAAAGGCCTATTGCAACTATCCGATTTGTGCTCCGGCGCGCGCGGCCTTCATGTCGGGACGATTGCCCAGTCGAGTTGGCTCCTATGACAACGCATGCGAGTTTCGCTCGGAGACACCGACGCTGGCGCATTATCTGCGGGCAATGGGTTATCGCACATGCCTGTCCGGCAAGATGCATTTCGTCGGTGCCGATCAACTCCACGGATTTGAGGACCGCACCACGCCGGATGTCTATCCTGCCAATTTTCTCTGGACCGGCGACTGGACCCGCGATCTGAAGACGTCAAAACCGACGTATCCCACCGTGCAACAGGTTTGTGATGCCGGACCGGCACGTCGCAGCGTCAATACCGCATATGACGAGGAGGTCACCGAGGAGACATGTCGCTGGCTCCACGATCACGCTGACCGTTCGGAAGAAAGGCCGTTCTTCCTCACTGCTTCATTTATCAGCCCGCATGATCCGTATCATGCACCGCCGTCCCATTGGAATCTCTACAGTGATGACGAGATTGATGAACCGCGTGTGCCGGACATACCGGAAGAAAGATGCGATGCGCACAGTCGCAGACTTTTTTATTCGATGGGCCGTCATGTCTATGACGTCGGTCCGGACGATGTGCTGCGGGCACGACGTGCCTACTACGCGGTCATGTCATGGCTCGATGACCGGATCGGTCGGGTTCTGGAAACCGTCGAGGCGATTGGTGAGAAAGACAACACGATTATTGTGGTTACCGCGGATCACGGAGAAATGCTCGGAGAGCGCGGCATGTGGTTCAAGATGAACTTCTTCGAGTGGTCTGTTCGCATACCGATGATCATCCATGCACCCGCGATTTTTCAGGCGCGACGGGTCAGTGAGAACGTTTCGCTGGTTGATCTTCTTCCCACATTTCTCGAGTGGGCGGGCGACGGAGCTCTGCCACCATTGTTCGCGCCGATTGACGGAACAAGTTTGACGGGACTTGCTTCGGGGTGCCGGGATGGCTGGCCTGACATTGCATTGAGCGAGTACTGCAGCCAGGGGGCTGTGGAACCCCTGTTCATGGTCAGCAAGGGAAAGTGGAAACTGATTCACGGCGAGAATGATCCACCGCTGCTGTTCAACCTTGAGGAAGACCCTGACGAACTGGAAAATCGGGCAGGCTGTCCCGATACCGCAGACGTCGAGAAATCGTTGCGCGCCGAATTGTACCGACAGTGGAATCCCTGCCAGCTGCGCAATCAGGTCATCGATAGCCAACGACGACGCTTGTTTCTGCGCAAGGCGCTGGCCACAGGCCGGGTTACGCACTGGGACTGGAATCCGACCTGGAGTGCCACGCGCCGGTTCAGCTACGATCTGAGTGACATGACATAGATCCCGATCTCGCCGTCAATGATGGCGCCATGAACTGAGGACGCGCATTCCGATGGGTTATGATTACATCATCGTTGGCGCGGGTTCCGCAGGCGGTGTCGTTGCAGGACGTTTGTCCGAGGAACCCGGGCTCCGCGTTCTCCTGATTGAAGCCGGTGGTCCAACCGGCCACTGGTCGATTCGTATGCCCGCTGCCCTTGGCTGGCACTTTGAAGGCGGACCGTTCAACTGGAGCCACTATTCGGTTCCGCAGAAGAATCTGAATGACCGAAAGATCTATCAACCGCGCGGCAAGGGTCTGGGTGGTTCATCCGCGATCAACGGAATGGCCTACATTCGAGGGCATGCACGGGATTACGAACGTTGGGTAGAGAATGGCGCACACGGTTGGTCATATGCCGAGGTGCTTCCCTACTTTCGCCGTACGGAGCGTTACAACAGGGGCGCTGACCCCTGGCGCGGCGACGATGGGCCTGTCGGTACAGTTTGCTACGGCGTTCGCGATCCTCTCTCCCGCGCTTTCGTCGATGCCGGAGAACAGGCCGGTTTTCCGACAACAATGGATGTCAATGGATTTCAACAGGAGGGTTTCGGCCCCTTCGACATGAACATTGATCGGGGTGAACGGGCCAGTACGGCACGTGCCTTCATCGAACCGGCACGCGCGCGCGGCAATCTCACAGTGCGGATGAACACCATGGCGACAGGGATCGTTCTGGAAGGCCGTCGCGCAGTGGGTGTGCATGTCCTGTCGGATGGCGTTGCCGAAACCCTCTATGCCGAACGGGAAGTGATTGTCGCGGCCGGCCCGTTCCGGTCCCCGCAGTTGCTTATGCTTTCGGGGATCGGTCCTGCAGACCATCTCCGTCAGCATGATATTGACCCGGCGCACGATTTGCCCGGAGTGGGGCACAACCTGCAGGATCATCTGGAAGTGCATCTTCAGTGGCGGACCGCGCGTCGCTTCGCCCGAAACCGGCATGCGGGTCTCGTGGGACGGGTATTGGCGGGAGCACGCTGGTTTCTGTTCCGTGACGGTGTCTGCGCTTCTAGCCAGGTCGAAGTCGGTGCCTTCACACGGAGCAGACCGGATATCCTGCATCCGGATATTCAATACCACTTCTTCCCGTTCCTGCTCGAGGGTTGGCTGCCGAGTACACGCAAGAGCGGGTTTTGCATTTGTGTCGGAACACTGCGCGAGCACAGCAGGGGATCAGTGAGCCTCTCGTCGAACAACCCGCACGATACACCCCTGATCGACTTCAACTTTCTCGATGATCCGCGAGATGTCGAAGACCTGCGTCTGTGCGTGCATCAGGCACGGGAGGTTGTTTCACAGCGCGCCTTTGAACCCTACCGTCAAAACGCCGTGGATCCCTGGGTACAGGCGGTGTCTGATGACGACATTGATGTCATGATTCGCGAGACTGCTGAAAGCGCCTATCATCCATGTGGTACGTGCAAGATGGGGATCGACCCGATGGCGGTCGTTGATCCGGCGTGCAGGGTGCATGGTATTGACAATCTGCGCGTCGTTGACACGTCGGTTATTCCGTCAATCACGAGCGGGAATCTCAATGCGCCGGCGATGATGATCGGCGAGAAGGTGTCGGATCTGATTCGCGGGCGACCCCCGCTTCCGTCGTCCAATGCCGGTTTTCACGACCCGACTGTTTTGCCGCAAACCCGATAAGGACTTTTTCAAGCACCAGCGCACCGATTGTCATGGATCGGGCCGTTCCGTGAAGCCTCCGAGTTCCGCAATCGTGTTGATTCCGGAACTCGGAGTGGATGTCTTGAAGGGACCTTTCTCGTTGTTACATCCCTGTACCTGCAATCAGGCGAACCACCAGCGCTCCATGCTCTTCGCGCCGTCGAGCGTCCAGTTGCCTGCGACTCTTGCTGGGTGCATCACATTATCCCTCAAGCCGTGGAGATAGTTCGTGAATCCCCAAATCAGGTTTCCACCATCCTCGTGCATCAACCGCTGGCATTCCCAGTACATTTCACGACGCTTCTCGTCGTTTGTTTCCGATCGGGCGGCGACGAGAAGTTCGTTGAAGCGATCCGCTGCTGGCGTACCCTTCCACGCCGTATCGTTCCAGTTGGAATCAGCTGCACAACACGTCGTGAACATCCAGTCAACCGTCGGACGGCCACCCCAGTAGGACGTGACGAACCCGCGACCTTTCTGATTCCAGACGGTGGACCAGAATCCGTCTGCCGGTGCCCGGGTTATCGAAATGTTGATCCCGGCTGCTGCTGCGGATTCCTTGAGCAGTACGGCTGCATCGAGTGCGCCTTCAAGGGCGGCGGGTGATGCGATGAGTTCCAGTTCAATGCCTTCCATTCCGGCATTCTTGAGGTGGAACTTCGCCTTGTCCGGATCGTACACGCGTTGCGGCAATTCGGAATTGTGATACTGCTGTGATGGCGAGATATGGTGGTCGTTGCCGACGACGCCGTGCCCGCCTTCAATTTTTTCAATCAGTTGCTCGCGATTTGCAGCATATTTCAGCGCCAGACGCAGATCGAGGTTGTCGTACGGTGGCGTATCGAGACGCATGACCATGTTGCGGTTTTGCGTACCCGTGACTTCGAGTATCCGCACGCCTGCGATCTGGTTGAGGAGATCAGCGGTCTTCGGTTCCACATAATCGATCACGTCGAGGCTGCCTGTCGTCAGCGAGTTTTGCCGCGTTGCCGGATCGACGATTACATAGTTCTCAACCGCATCGAAGTGCGCCCGGTCTTCCTTGAAGTAGTTCGGATTGCGCGTGAAGAACGCCTGCAAACCCGGTTCGAATGACTGGACGACATAGGGACCGGTGCCGTTTCCGGTTGTCGTGTCCACATTGCCCTCGGCATCCGACGCCATGATGATGAGACGATAGTCACTCAACAGGAAGGGGAAGTCGGCATTCGGTGCGTCAAGTTCCATGATGACCGTATCATCGCCATCCTTGCGCAGTTCAACGATCGACTCGAACAATGACCGCACGGGTGAAGGGCTGTCCGGAACACGATGACGATGCACGGAATGAATGACGTCTTCGGGTGTGAGCGACTTTCCGTTGTGGAAGGTAATGCCCTTGCGTAGCTTGAAGATCCAGGTCTTGGCCTGATTGCTCGCTTCCATACTTTCGGCGAGTTCAGGAGCGCACGAACCGTCGGGTTGAATTTCGGTGAGGTTGTTGCCCCAACACCAGTTGTTGGAGAGTTCAACGACCGAGCCGGTGCTCAGCAGTGCGTCGAGACTTTCTGTCGTGGATCCTGCCGAGAATCCTTGCCTCAGTGTCCCGCCCTTCTTGGGTGTCTCGGCCTGAACGGACTTCTCCATGGATAACACCGTCGGCAGCGCAACGCCGGCGGCCAGTGCCGAAGTAACAAAATATCTTCTGTCAATGATGCCGGCCCTGAGCTTTCGCTTCAGATCCGCGAGGTATGTGCTTCTCATGAGTTCTCACTCTTTGATCTTGTGGAATCTGGAACAAGCATACCCTACAGCAGCCTTCAGTTGCCACAGGAACTCCGACATTGCTGTCGCATGAATGACGCTTCCGCAAACGACGTTGCTTCGTTCTTGTCGGAAGCGTGCCGGGTGGA
This sequence comes from Alphaproteobacteria bacterium, assembly GCA_965200745.1. GTDB lineage: Bacteria > Pseudomonadota > Alphaproteobacteria > SP197 > SP197 > SP197. The sequence goes on along the minus strand of CBDAUZ010000001.1, from coordinate 18,868 downwards.
AGGACGATGTCGCGTCGGGACTGATCGACGATTGGTTTCAGACCCTGAAATCAGTCGAGAACGATGTGGGGCAGGGGGAACGGAACCGTGGAGCAGGTTGTTGAACCCGATGACGAACCGGCGTTGGATGCTGATCTGCAAGACAATCACAGTCGACAAGCTGCTCTGGCGTTGAGCAGTTCCATCGCGATGACGATGCGATCAAACGCGCCAGCGAGACCAGTCAGGTTACGGTTGGTGCGCAACCGCAGGCCATCACTTTCTTCTGATCCATGACCAGAAAAGGCGAGCCGCGACTGATCGCCACGGTTGCCATGCCCTGGCAATCGCGTGCATTTCTTTCACATCAGGACGCGCGGAAAGTTCCAGAATCTCTTGAACCGCGTTTTGCAGTGCAACATCGCCTGCCGGCCATGCGTTCCTGCGACCCAGTGCCGAGAGGACATAGATTTCCGCCGTCCAGGGGCCGACGCCGTAAAGCGACGTGAGTGATGAACGGACATCGTCGTCCGTCATGGTTGCGAGCCTGTCGAAGAGACCCGCATTGTCAGCCTGTGCGATCGTGTGAAATGCCCGTCCCTTCACCCTGTTCAGACCGAGCTGGCGCAGGCTGTGTGCCGGAACCGCAAGGACCGATGCGGGATCATCGAGATTCATCTCTTCGTCCAGCCGGCTCCAGATGGCGGCAGCGGCTTTCAGGGAGATTGATTGTTCGGTGACAACCTGCAGCATGAATCGCAACCCGGGTTTCTCACGCCTGATCGGTGGGGTGCCGACGATCTCCCAGACCCGCGCAAGACGCGGCTCGGTGGCGGAGAGTATGCGTAATCCCCGTTCAAGATCGGCGGGTGTGTTGATGGACGTGATCGCGCACACGGGCGGGTTCGCTCCTTGCGAATTCCGGCTCAATTTACTTGAATGCGTGCATACGAACCAATGCAATGGAGGCTCACATGGGGAAACAGGGAACAGTGCCGGCGCGCGGCGGCAAGGCGGTTCATCTCACCAAGGGTCAGTCAATCCGGGTTGTGAATACGCACGGTGAACAGGTCGTCGATACCTGGGCATTCAATGCCGATGATATGTCCGAGTACATGGCAATGGACGCAACGCGTGCCTACAATAAGCGGATGTCACCTGTCGTTGGTGACAAACTCGTGACCAATCGACGGCGACCCATCCTGTCGCTGGTCGAGGACACGTCGCCGGGACGCCACGACACGCAGATGGCAGCATGTGACCGTTGGCGTTATCACCTGCTCGGCGTTGAAGGGTACCACGATAACTGTGCAGACAATCTGTCCTCTGCAATGGCGGATCTCGACCTGTCGGAAACCCACACGCCTTCGCCGCTGAATCTGTTCATGAACATACCCTGGGAACAAGACGGCGCGTTGAGTTTCGAGGAACCGCTCTCGAAGCCCGGTGACTACGTCGTTCTGAAAGCCGAAATGGATTGTGTCGTCGCGATGTCTGCATGTCCCCAGGACATACTTCCCATCAACGGCAAGGCTGGTGAACCGACAAATGCCGATTTCGAGATCGTCGACACCGATTGACCAGTTTGTCGGTGGCAACCTTTGGCGATTTTGTTTCCTTTTCGTGTAGCCATTGATCCCGTCGTTCACGGCACACCTTCGCGCGTGTACAGATTCTCCCGCGGTTACCTTGCGGATGAATGCGCAGTGGTTAAACTTTTTTTGTCGCGATTTTAAGTATGTTTGCCTAGAATCCCCGATGGAGCGTTTTAATAGGAGCGCGACGTCTCAGTGAAGAACGAGGAGAGACCACAATGACCAATCTGTGCAGAAGGACTGCACTTATCGCTGCCGCATTTCTGCTCGGCGGCTCGTTGAGCGTCAATGCTCAATCCATTCCCGAGAGCGATGAACCGGTTCGTCTTGCGATGAACGAGTGGACTGGTCAGCACATCAGTACGGCGATTGCGGGCGAAGTTCTCAAAAGAATGGGCTACGATGTAGAGTACATCACCGCCGGATACTACCCGCAGGTGACCGCAGTTGCCGATGGCGATATTCATGCGTCGCTGGAAATCTGGAGTTCCAACATAGGTGATGCGTGGGATGAACACTTTGACTCGGGTAACGCACAGATCGTGTCCGTTGCAGGCCTGAAACCGCAGGAAGCCTGGTATGTTCCCGATTATGTCATCGAAATGTGTCCGGGGCTGCCGAGCTGGGAAGCACTGAACGACTGCACCGATCTGTTTTCGACACCTGAAACGCTCCCGTCGGGACGGTTTCTGGATTACCCGGCCGACTGGGGTGACTCCAACAGCAAGCGTATTGCAGCGCTCGGTCTGGACTATGTATCGATTTCGTCAGGTGGCGAAGGTGCATTGATCACCGAAATCTTGTCAGCCGTCGAGCGCCAGGCACCTCTGATTGTCATGTTCTGGGAACCGCATTGGCTCCACGCGAAGGTCAATCTCGAGCGCGTATTCCTGCCGGAATACTTTGACGGATGTTACGAAGACGCGAGCCTCGGCATCAATCCCGATGATACCTATGATTGCGACTGGGCAAGCTCAGCGATCTGGAAGGTTGCCAATCCGTCTTTCGCCGACTCACACCCGGCAGCGTGGCGACTGATCGAGCACTATTCGATCACCAACAGTGAACAGGCCGTCATGATGGCGTCAATCGATGACGAGGGTCGTGATCTGTTCGAAGTGGTAAACGAGTGGCTCGACAACAACGCAGACAAGGTTCAGGGCTGGATCGATCACGCAATGATGTGATTGCGATTCATCGCTGACCAACCTCTGTCAAACCTTTTCAAGGAAGCAGGCCCGGTGCATCCCGGGTCTGCTTCCTGTATTTCAGAACTGACCGAAATTCGGTTCCTGTTGTCGGGGATCCGGGTTCCGGCGGGCAAGACCTGGTCTTGTCGAGGAACGCGCTGAACCTGTCCCCGTCCACCACGACCCGGCGGTTTTCGAAATCCCGTGACAGGACATCGATGTATTCGATCACGTCGTTGCGGGTCGTTGGCTGCGAGGCATCAAGAACATGATGCGAGACAGATGTCTGTTGTATCGTGCCCGTGATACGGAGGATTGTTGATTGGTCCGGCGAGATGGGAACGGCAAGGCTGGCATGGAACCACTGTGGGATGAGACAGAAACCACGACCTGTTACATGTGTGCCTGTCGCTGTGGCATACGGGTTCACAAGAAGAACGGTAAGCCTGTCTACATCGATGGCAATCGTGCGCATCCCGTAAACGGGGGTGTCTTGTGCGCCAAGGGTGCAGCAGGCCTCAAGAATCACTATTCACCCGCACGACTCACAACGCCGATGCGCCGGGTCGGTCCCAGAGGGTCAAACAGGTTTGAACCGATTTCCTGGGAACAGGCGATGGATCTCGCCATCAAGTGGCTCAAGCCGATACGAGACAACGACCCGAAACGACTCGCGTTCTACACGGGAAGAGATCAGAGCCAGGCGTTTACCGGTTGGTGGGCTGCACAGTTCGGTACGCCAAACTACGCCGCACACGGAGGATTTTGTTCCGTCAACATGGCGGCGGCCGGATTGTACACGACCGGCGGTTCATTCTGGGAATTTGGCGAACCTGACTGGGATCGCACGCGTTATCTCCTCCTGTTCGGTGTTGCCGAAGATCATGCAAGCAATCCCCTGAAGGTTGGTCTGGGCAAGCTAAAGACCCGTGGTGCGAAAGTGCTGTCGATCAATCCGGTTCGTACCGGGTACAGCGCCATCGCAGACGAGTGGATCCCGATCAGACCGGGAACCGATGGCGCCTTTGTCATGGCCTTGTGCCATGAGCTGCTCACGCACGGTTGGGTTGATACCGCCTATCTCAAGCGCTTCACCAACGCTGGACACCTTGTGATCAGCGATCCCGGCTCACCCCGAAACGGCCTTCTTGCGCGTGATGCGAACGGTTCACCGCTTGTCTGCGAGAGACAAACAGGCGCTGTCGTGCCATTCGAGAGAGTGGACAACGACATTGCGCTCAAGGGCGCGGTAACGCTTGCAGACGGAACGCGTGCCGTACCGGCGTTCGAACTCCTGGCACGCCGGGTTCTCGAAGACAGACACGCCCCGGGCAACGCCGCAAAGATCACAGGTGTGCCGGCTTCCGACATTCGCAGGATTGCACGTGAAATCTCGAAAGCGGCATTCGAGAGTGACATAACGGTTGAAGAACCCTGGATCGACAGTTGGGGCAGACACTACCGGAACATGGTTGGCAGGCCGGTCAGCATGCATGCGATGCGTGGCATCTCGGCACATCGGAATGGATTTCATACCTGCCGCATCATCCATATTCTTCAGCTGTTGCTGGGGACTGTCGATACACCGGGCGGGCATCGCTACCGACCGCCATTTCCGCGGCATATTCCCTGTCCGACGAGACCGTCAGGCAAACCCGAACAAATCAACGTATGCGAGGCGTTGCCCGGTATGCCACTCGGATTCCCGGGCGGACCGGAAGACCTGTTGGTCGAAGAAGACGGAACGCCCGTGCGGATCGACAAGGCGTTCTCGTGGGAAGCACCACTCGCAATTCATGGCCTGATGCAAAATGTGATCACCAATGCCTGGAAGGGTGATCCATACAAGATCGATACGCTGTTCATGTTCATGGCAAACATGGCATGGAACTCCTCCATGAACACGTCAGCAATCATGAAAATGCTGACGGACCACGAACCTGGTTCGGACGACTATCGCATTCCGCACATCATCTACGTCGATGCCTATCAATCGGAAATGGTTGCGTATGCGGACCTCGTACTTCCGGATACCACATATCTCGAACGCTGGGACTGCATCTCACTGCTTGACAGGCCGATCAGCGACCCCGATGCACCGGCTGATGCGATCAGGGCACCCGTTGTGGAACCCGACCGGAACGTCAGGCCTTTTCAGGACGTTTTGCTTGACCTGGGGCACAGACTTGAATTCACCGGCCTGACCAATGCGGACGGCTCACCGCGCTATCCGGGTGGTTATGCAGACTACATTGTCAATCATGAACGCAAACCCGGCGTCGGATCGCTGGCCGGTTGGCGGGGCGCAGACGGAGAAAGCGCCGGAAAAGGTGCCGTCAACCCGCACCAGCTCGATGCGTACAGGGCGCATGATTGCCACTGGCGCCATGAACTCGCTGCCGGACACAGGTTCTACAAGTTCGCCAATGCCGGATATCTTAAGGATGCGACATCGCTGGGACTGATTGACCACAGTGCACCCATCGTGCTGCAGCTTTACAGCGAGGAATTGCAGAAGTTTCGACTGGCTGCAGAGGGGCACGGGTTGCACCAGCCACCGGAAGAGTTACGGGAACAGGTCCGGGAGTACCTGGATCCGCTCCCGTTGTGGTATCCGGTTTCTGAACCGGACGAAGTGGGGTTTCCTTTGCACGCCGTGACACAGCGACCCATGGCGATGTATCACGCCTGGGGTTCACAGAACGCGTGGTTGCGGCAAATTCACGGCTACAACCGATTGTTTATCGGTCAGGATGTCGCGAGGCAGCAGGACATTTCGGATGGTGACTGGGTCATTGTCGAGAGTCAGTGCGGCCGTATTCGTGTTCAGGCTGCCGTCGTGGACGGTGTACAGTCCGACACCGTCTGGACATGGAACGCCATCGGCAAGCGTGCCGGGGCGTGGACACTTGGTGCAGATGCGAAAGAGGCGACGACCGGTTTTCTTCTCAACCATCTCATCGACGATCAGTTGTCGGTCGACGACAACGGTAGGCGGCGCGCAAACGGGGATCCCGTGACCGGACAGGCGGCCTGGTATGATCTTCGTGTCAGGATCACCCGCTGTACCAGGCATTCCGATCGTGCGGAGCCGCATTTCGATGTGCTTGCGACGAACATGCCGGTCGCTGGTATCACGCCATGACAAGCCTCCCGGACAAGGTGGAGTCGAAGCTCGGGCTGGTGATTGATCTGGATATCTGTGTCGGATGTCATGCCTGTGCAGTTGCCTGCAAGTCGTGGAATTCGATCGGCAGCTACTCTCCGTTGTCTGATCAGGATCCATACGGTGCCGAGGCATCGGGTACCTGGCTCAACCGGATCCACACATTCGAGATCGATGACGGTGACGGCGGCTTTACGCTGCATTTCCCGCGCTCATGTCTGCATTGCGACGACGCTCCTTGCGTACCCGTCTGTCCGACTGGCGCATCATGGAAACGCGCCGAAGACGGTATTGTTCTCGTGGACGAGGATAAATGCATCGGGTGCGGCCTTTGTGCGTGGGCGTGTCCTTACGGTGCGCGTGAACTCGATGCCGGAACGGGTGTCATGAAAAAGTGCACCTTGTGCGTCGACCGCATCGACAATGCCAATCTTGAACCTGAAGACAGGATTCCCGCCTGCGTACGTACATGCCCCACATCAGCCCGCCACTTCGGCGATCTTGGTGATCCGAATTCTGATGTCAGCAAGCTCGTTGCCGAACGCGGCGGCGTCGCCCTGATGCCCGAAAGCGGTGCCGCACCGGTCAACCGTTACCTCCCGCCCCGCACCCGCCATGCAGGCCATGCGCCCGATACCGATGAAATCGATCAGGCGCAGCCGACGGGTTTCCTGGGTTGGCTCGACCGCATGCTCACGGATTGAAGCCCTGTATCCCGCTTTTTCAATCCTGTTGTTCACGACCTTGTCCGGTACCGGCTACGGCTGCTTCATGTGGCTTGGCCTGCTGGTAGGAACGGACGTCTTGCCGGTCAGTGCGCGTTTCTTCCTTCTCACCGGTCTGCTTGCGCTGGTTCTTGTCACGACCGGACTGTTGTCGTCGCTGTTTCACCTGAAACATCCGGAACGGGCGTGGCGTGCGCTGTCGCAATGGCAATCGTCCTGGTTGTCTCGGGAAGGCGTCGCAGCCATCATCACGTTCGCGCCGACGACTGTCTTTACATTGAGCTGGCTGTTTGGCGGACCGGGGGCCAATTTCGCAGTCGCGCTCGGAATTGCGATGGTGTTGTGCTCCGGTTTTACACTTTACTGTACATCGATGATCTATGCGTCGATCAAGGCGGTCCCGGACTGGGCATCCGGCTACACAGTTCCCGGGTACCTGCTGCTGGGACTCGCGGGTGGTGCGGTTGTGGTTTGTGCGATGGCAGTATTGACTGCACCCATGCCCGTCTCACCCTTGCTCCCGATCGGCGCCGCCGTCCTGATTCTCTCGGCAGGTCTCTACAAGCTCCTTGTCTGGTCACGACCGCAGGATAGGGGTGACGTGAACGCCGGCAGCGCGTTGGGCATGAAGGAGCGGGCAAGGAACGTGCGACTTGTTGAAAATCCGTCGACGAGCGAGACGTGGGTTCAAAGGGAAATGCACTATCGCGTTGCCCGAAAGCACGCACGGAAACTGCGCAAGCTGGCGTTTCTGGCCGGTTTCACAGGCCCTGCCCTGTTGCTGGTGTGCACACTCGCGAGCGAAGGTCCGGCATCCGTTGTTTTCGTCACTCTGGCGTCCGTTGCCGCACAGATTGGCCTCCTGATCGAACGCTGGCTTTTCTTCGCAGAAGCCCGACATCGCGTATCGCTTTATTTCGGCGCCGATCATGCGTGATACATCTCCCGCGACACGAGAAAACTCCCCGGTCGTGCATTCCGGTCATGACGCAGACACGAGCCCGTCGAACAGGCACGAGGTGGTTGTGATTGGCGCCGGTGTTGCGGGCACCTGCGCGGCGTTGGCGCTGATACGGAACGGACATGACGTCACTCTCATCGACCGGGACGGACCGGGTGAGAATTGTTCATTCGGAAATGCAGGCATCATCTGTGATGCCACTTCTTCGCTCCCGATGCCGTCAATGGCGCTGGTTCGCCAGATTCCGGGTATGCTCATGGATTGGAAACGCAACCCCGCGATCCGCTGGCGATACCTTCCGAAACTGGCTCCCTGGCTGATCGCCTTCCTGAGAGCGGCAAACCACGAAACGCGGATGCGCAATGCCAGGGCGTTTCACAGTCTCTTGTGCGAAGCGCCGGCAAGTTGGGACAGACTGGTATCCGGCACGGATGCGGAAAAACTGATTCGCAAACGCGGGATGCTGCTCGCCTATTCGTCAGAAGAGGGGTTCGACAAGGGGCGCGGCGATCGGGACCTTCTCGGCGAACTCGGTGTCAGTCTCCATGAAATCTCACGCGACGAACTTCGCCAGATGGAACCCGCACTTTCCGACAGTGTCGTGTGCGCAACCTACCAGCCAGAAGTCTACCAGGCTCTCGATCCCTACCTTCTGGTCAGGGCGGTTGCAGATCAGTTCCTGTCCGCGGGCGGCAGGATCGTCGAGGATGATGTTGTGGATTTCCGACACGGCAATGGCCGCGTTGACACTGTTGTCACGCGATCGGGTGAACTGAAGGTTGACAAGGTGGTTGTTGCAGCCGGTGCATGGTCGGCCCGCGTTCTGGCGAAACTTGGGGTCAAGACACTTCTGGATACGGAACGCGGTTATCACACCGTGTTTCATGACTACGACTCCGGACTGTCCCGCCCGATCATTCACGGAGAAGAGCATTTCGGCATGGCGCAGATGTCCGGTGGCATGCGTTTCGCGGGTACCGTCGAGTTTGCCGGTATCGACGCCGCCCCCGATTATCGCCGGGCAGACCTGGTCGTGGAATGCGGCAGGCATGCGTTGCGAAATTTTGACCCGCCAGCGTCAACAAGGGTGACGCGGTGGATGGGGCGGCGACCGACCTTGCCGGACTTTCTCCCGGCGATCGGCAAGCTGGCCGGCCTGGAAAACGTTGTTGTCAATTTTGGCCATCAACATCTTGGATTGACGCTTGGGGCGCGGTCGGGGTTTGTTGTTTCCGATATAATCGCGGGCCGTGATCCGGGTCTGGACGTCAAACCGTTTCGCGCCGAGCGATTCTGAGTCCCATCGGGGTCTGGTTCTGCAGGGAAATCACGGGCGACGATGGAGTAGCGGTGGATTCAGTCACGACGAAGTTCGGAATTGGTCAACCGACTCCACGCAAGGAGGATCCACGTCTCGTGCGGGGGCTGGGTCAGTACACGGACGACATCCGCCACGACAACATGCTCTACGGCGCTGTAGTTCGTACGCCGCATGCCCATGCCGGGATACGGTCGCTGGACATATCGTCAGCATCAGATGCGGACGGTGTTCGGTTGGTCATGACGGCAGCAGACCTTGAAGCGGCCGGTATCGGCACACTGCCAGTCAGAGCGATCCAGAAAAACAGCAACGGGACCGATATGCCCAGGATCCCGCGGCCTGTTCTTGCCGGCGAGAAGGTCGCGCATGTCGGTGAACCTGTTGCATTCGTTGTTGCAGACACGCCGACTCTTGCAAGAGATGCGGCGGAAATGGTCAATGTCGACTACGATGTCCTCGATCCGGTCGTTGCAACGCGCGATGCCATACGCGAAGACACGCCGAACCTGTGGCCACAGGCGCCCGATAACCTTGTGCTCGACTGGGACGTCGGCGATGCGGACGCCGTAAGGGAAGCGCTAAGCGAAGCGGCGCATGTCGTCGAACTCGAGGTGGAGAACAACCGGGTCGTCGTTGCCCCGATGGAACCGCGATCGGCCATTGGCATGTTCGATGTGCGGGCGAACAGATATGTCCTCCATGCAAGTTCGCAGGGTGCCCACAAGCTTGCCGCACCATTGGCCGATCACGTGTTGCGGATCCCGCGTGGAGATCTTCGCGTATTGACCGATGATGTCGGCGGTGCGTTCGGCATGAAGAATTTTCTGTTCCACGAATATGTTCTGGTTCTCGTCGCGGCACGCATGACCGGGCGGGCAGTCAAGTGGACGGCCGACCGCAGCGAAAGTTTTGTCAGTGATCTCCAGGGCAGGGACAGGATCATGCGCGGCCGCATGGCATTCGACAGCGGGTACCGTATTACAGGCCTGGAAGTTGATGTTGTCGCAAATTTCGGTGCTTACGTTTCGCAATTGATGCCCTTTGTCGCGACGGTGGCTGCCGTCGGCATCCAGTCCATGTTGTACGCCATCCCCGCGTTGCATACCCGGGTGCATGGTGTGGTGACCAACACAATTCCGATTGATGCATATCGCGGTGCAGGTCGGCCGGAAACCGCCTTCCTGGTTGAGCGCCTCATCGATGTCGCATCGCGGCGTTTCGACATTTCGCCCGCTGAGCTGCGCCGGCGAAACTACGTCCGGGAAGATCAGTTTCCCTGGGAAACCGGTGTCGGCCTTGTCTACGATTGCGGCGCGTTCGATCGCCATCTCGACCTTGCACTCAAACAGGCCGATGCGGCGGGTTTCCCCGCTCGACGTATCGAGTCAGAAGCGCGCGGTCGTTTGCGCGGATTTGGTCTTACCGGCGTGTTCGATCGATGCGGCGGTCTCGGTCCGGATATGGCCGACCTGATCATTGATCAGTCAGGGAGCGCAACGCTCAAGGTCGGGACCCAGACGAATGGTCAGGGGCACGAGACTGTTTACACCCAGATCATTGCTGATCGACTGGGAATCGAACCGTCGAAAATCCGCGTGCAACAAGGTGACAGCGACCTTGTGCCTTACGGGTCAGGGAACGGTGGTTCGAATTTTGCTGCCGTGGCGGGCAATGCCTGCAACATCACCGCGACTCTTGCGATTGCCAAGGGTCGGCGCATTGCAGCACATGTGCTCGATGCGGACGAAAATGATGTGGAGTTTCAGGATGGCGTGTACCGTGTAGTCGACACGAACCGCTCGATCACGCTCGCAGATATCGCAAGACGGTCATATGATCCGGGTTCACTGCCGGCCGGTGAGGAACCGGGCTTCCAGGTGCGCGGCAGTTTCAAACCCCGGAACGGACCAACATTTCCGAACGGAACACATATTTGCGAACTTGAGGTCGACCCCGAAACCGGCGAAATCGCGCTCCTGCGATACATAACCGTCGACGACGTCGGTGTTGTTCTCAATCCACTGATCGTCGATGGTCAGATGCATGGCGGCGTCGCACAAGGAATCGGTCAGGCCCTGACGGAAAACACGGTTTATGACGAGGTATCGGGGCAGTTGTTGAGCGGCACATTCATGGATTATCAGATCCCGCGTGCACGCGATCTGCCGATGATCGAAACCACACGAATTGCCGTCCCCACCAAGCGCAATCCACTCGGTGTCAAGGGAGTCGGAGAGACCGGTGCGATCGGGGCGCCGCCGGCGGTCATGAATGCACTTGTGGACGCATTGGCGCACCTGGGAATTGAACACATCGACATGCCAGCCACACCGGTGAGGATCTGGCGTGCAATCAGGGACGCAAAAGTTGCCCATTAAGAAATCAGAGTTTGCCGCGCGGTGCAGAAACGTTCAGGCCCGCATGAAACAGTCAGGGCTTGACGGTCTGCTTGTCTGCTCGCGCGGCGGTGGAACTGTCGACCGGTACGGCGACGTAAAGTATCTGACAAACTATTACTCGCGGTTTCCTTTCATACCCGACGTGCCCGGGGCCTGGCAGGCACGGGCGCATACCTTTGTGATTCTTGCTGTCACGGGCGAACCTGTACTGATCGCAGACGACCCGCCCGCGGACGAGAACGAAGCGGTGGCGTGCGATCTGACTATGACGGCAAATGTAACAGAATCGGTCATCGAGGCAGTCCGCGGCGCATTTCGCCAGGACAGCCGTATCGGGATTGCCGGCTCTGACACGATTCCCTGGCGCGTTCATCGACAGATTGCCGATGCATTGCCGTCGATCGAATGGGTCGACGCGGACCATGTCCTGATTCAGGAACGACTGATCAAGTCCCCGACAGAGATCGAGATCCTGCGCCGCGCGTCCCGGTTGGGGAGTCGGGTTACAGACGCGATGCTCGCGTGTGCGGTTCCAGGCGCAACCCACGGCGACATCGTGGCCGCCGGCATGGATGTTCTCGTTCGTGGTGGCGGGATCATGTACAACTCGTTCATGTCATCGGGTCGCGGTGGTAACGCTCCGACGATGGTATCGAGCAGTTTCCCGACGTGGGGATCGCACGAGGTGCTGGAGGACGGGGACTGGTTCCACGTCGGCATTTCCGGTGCACTGGAAGGCTACTATTTCGACCACGCGCGGTCCGCACCGGTCGGCAACGCCACTGCTGAGCAGATTCGCGTCTTTGAAGCACCCATGCATGCCGTGAACGCCGCGATTGCTGCAATCAGACCCGGTGTCCGTGCATCGGATGTTGCACGCGTCGGTCGCGAAAAACTCGAAAGTCTGGGCTTTGCTCTCGAAGGCTCGTTCAAGGGGTTTGGTCATGGAATCGGCCTTGGCTGGGACTCGCCATGGCTCATCGAGACCGACCACACGGTGCTGCAGGAAAACATGGTTCTTTGCGTCGAACGCAGCGTTCGTCACATGGGTTATGTCGGCGACTTCGAGGAGACTGTCCTCGTTACAAGTGACGGATGTGAATTACTGACAGACGCGCGTATTTTCTGGTGGTGACATCGGATCGCGGCGACCGCGCACGCCGCAAGAACGGGTATCGTTCATTCAGGATTCCGCACGATTTTCCTGTTCGTCAACGGACGGTTTCCCCGGCGTTCGTAGGAGGAAACGCGCGCGAACGGACTGGGGCAGCAGCGAGAAGAAACGGATGATGGCGTTTGCCTGCCAGGCGAACGCAATACAGGCACGGTTGCGTTCAAGCCCCTTCTGGATCTTCTCAGCTGCGACATCTGCATCCACGATGAAAGGCATGGGGTAGGGATTGCCGCTGCTCATGGGCGTCCTGACAAATCCCGGACAGACGACGGAGACACGCACGCCACGGGGAGCGAGCCAGGTTCGCTGCGCCTCGCCCCAGATCCGCAATGCCGCCTTGCTCGCGCAATAGGCGGGAGCACCCGGGAATCCGATGTATCCGGCAAGAGATGCAATAATTGCGATCTGGCCGGTACCACGTTCGACCATTCGTTCGATCACGGGGACGACCGTGTTGAAGACGCCGTCCACGTTTGTTGCCATGATGTCCTGGATCTGGTCGCGATCTTCACCCGAGGTGCCGGTACCGGCGGAAACACCCGCATTTGCCACAACGAGTTCGAGGCTGCGCATATCATCGCATGCACGGACCCACGCTTCCATGCGGTGGCGATCAGTGACGTCCTGAACATTCGTATGGCAGGTCGCACCCCGTTCAGCACACTGGTTGGCGGTATCCGCAAGGTTCCTGGCATTGCGACCACCAAGGAACAGCGTCGTGTCCGGCGCGGCGTATCGATGTGCGAGGGCCCGTCCAATGCCACTGCTGGCGCCGGTAATGAGAATCGTGTTCGGCTTTTGGATCATGCTGTGAAACACTGTACAAGGTGACACACAAGACGTGTGGGCGCCGGTTCTAACCACTATCAGACTGGGACCTGTTTTGAAAATCCAGAGCATGACGGGTTTTGCGAGTCGGTCTGGTATCGAGGGGGAAGACTCCTGGCGGTGGGATGCACGCAGCCTCAACAGCAGGAATCTGGAGATTCGCTGTTTTCTTCCGGAAGATATGGTGTCGTTGGAGACAACAGTCCGCAAAAGGGTGAAACAGCGTTTTGCGCGCGGCAACCTCAGCATTCGCCTGCGTGTGGAACATGACGATAGCAATATCATCGTCAGGGAACCCACCCTGAAGATGGCGCGACGCACAGTCAGACACCTGATGCGCGTCGAGGGAATTGATTTTGCTGCCGCGGTTCAATTGTTGTCGTTGCCCGGTGTCATGGTCGCAGACAAGGGTAAGCCCGAGGCATTCCACGCGGGTTTGGTGGAACCGATTCTGGATGACCTGGACGCCGTCCTTGACGATCTTGAGGAACAGCGCAGACAGGAAGGACTGCAACTGGCGGAAGTGATGGTGCATTTCGTACATGCAATTGAAGAATGCACCGTCAGGGCAATCTTTCTGGCCGAGGTGCAACCACAACGGATTCATCAGACTCTTCAATCACGAATCGCAGCTTTTTGTGCGGATCAACCTGCAATCGACAACGCCCGTATCGAACAGGAAATTGTCATGCTCGCAGTCAAGGCAGATGTTCGTGAGGAACTCAATCGTATCAATGTTCACGTTGAAGCGGTTCGTCATGCGTTGCAGGAGGAATCATCAGGAAAACGCCTGGAGTTCCTGTGTCAGGAACTTGCCCGGGAAGCGAACACCTTGTGTGCAAAGTCAGGCGATCCGGACCTCGTTGAACAGGGACTTGAGATGAAGGTCCAGATTGACCGCCTCAGAGAACAGGTTCTCAACATTGCCTGAAGAAACCCCGGCCGGCTGCCAGCGTGGGCTGATGCTTGTGATATCCGCACCATCCGGTGCGGGCAAGACCACGATTGCTTCGCGCGTTCTGACATTGGAGGGGTCCAGGATCGCCGTTTCTGTTTCGGTTACAACCCGCAATCCCCGTGTGAATGAGCAGGACGGGCGCGATTACCTGTTTGTCAGCGAACAGGAATTCAATCGCATGGTGGCGGAGGGGGAGCTCCTTGAGCATGCATTGGTCTTCGGTCACGCATATGGAACTCCGGCGACCGCTGTTGAGCAACTGCTCGCAAGCGGGCGTGATGTCCTGTTCGACATCGACTGGCAGGGTGCAGCGCAACTGCGTTCTGCATCACATGATGATGTCGTCAGTATCTTCATCCTGCCGCCAAGCGCCGACGAGTTGCGCCGGCGCCTGTTTGGCCGCGGAACCGATTCGTCTGATGTCATGCGTCGGCGTCTGGCGAGCGCACGAGACGAATTGGCGCAGTGGAGCGACTACGATTATGTACTCGTCAACGACGATATTGACGCATGCGTCGAACAGGTGCGGACAATACTCGCGGCCGAACGATTGAAACGATCCGGCAGTGAACGCATTCCGGAAATGGTTCAGTCAATCAGGCGCGCGCTATCGGCTGACAGTACAGGGGATTGAACGGTCCCTTCACGATTGTTCAGCATGATGGGACGAAATGCCGTTGACGCACGATCGGCATGCTGGATCAGGCATCCATACTGGGCCGTGCGCTATGCCATTGTCGCCTCACGCGAGGTCCTGTCCGGTCCGACTGTCCCGGAGACGCCAACAAGAGCATTGTCCGTCAGCGGGAGAACCTGAAATCGCTCCTGATCCTCGGCTTCCGGGAGCAGGATACCGTGGGGCGTGGCCGATACGAATCCGTACTGCCGGTATAGTGCCGGGTCGCCGACAAGCATGATGATGGTGTGGCCGTTCGTCCGCGCATGCGAAATGACCGTGTGGACCAGAATTTTGCTGTATCCGTTTCCGCGGTGCTGCGATTGAATCGCAACAGGCCCCAACTGGATTGCCGGGACAGTCTGGCCGATGCGCACAGGCCAGCAACGAACGGTACCGATGACACATTCATCGAGCAGCGCAACAAACGACAGAGTCCGAATGGGACGCAATCCTTCGCGCATTCGCGCAGCCGGACTGTGGGAAAATCGATGCCCCAGAGCCTGAAAAGCGAGCTTCTCGACCACCTCGCCGTCTTCTGACCGTTCCATGACGACGCGAAAACCCGCCTGATTCATGAACCTGTTTTCCCGATGTGTGCGCGTCCCGTGGCGATATACAGTGCCAGACGCCTCCCGTGAATGCATTCAGTCCGTCGATCCGGCTTCCCGACTTCTGCAATGACGAAGAATTCTCCTTTGGAGCCTGCCGCCCGCCCTGAACGTCTCGAAGTAGAACACCAGCCTGCGTCATGACCTGTTCTGGCGCGACACGTGTTCCAAACTGGCCGCCAAACGGCAAAAGGTCGGGACGTCGAGATCTTCCGCACGGGCGCGAGGCGAGACTGATGCGTGGTCCAGCAGCGCTTCCGTGTCGGCACAGACATTCTTGAGTGCGTTGCGCAGCGTCTTGCGGCGTTGACCGAATGCAGCTTTGGTCACGACACGCAGGGCATCACCACCGACCGGATGAAGTGGTGCAGCGCGCGGCGTGATGCGTAGCAGCGATGCAGAAACCCTGGGACGCGGAACAAACGCGCCAGGTGGCAACGCCATGCAGATCTCGGCATGACATGACCATTGCACCAATACGCTCAATCGTCCGTAGGTTCGGTTCCCCGGTTCCGCGACAATGCGGTCAGCAACCTCCTTCTGGAACATGAAAACCATCCGATCGATGGAAGAGGTATGGTCCAGCAACCGCACCAGAAGTTGCGATGCGATGTTGAACGCCAGATTACCCATGATGACGTCCTGTTCCTGAAGCAGATCGGTCAGTTCAACATGGAGAACGTCGCACGCGCGCAGCGAGAACCGCTGCGGAAACTCATGCAGCAATGGCTGCAGTTCCGCGACGAATCTCTTGTCCTTCTCGACAGCGTGGATCGATGTTGCCGCAGACCGCAGCAGGGCCCGGGTCAGTCCGCCTGGCCCAGGCCCGATTTCCAGTACCCGCTTTCCTCTCAGATCACCCGCAAGAAGAACAATTCTGTCGAGGATGTTGCTGTCGAGGAGAAAATTCTGCCCCAACGCGCGACGTGCACGCACACTTCTCGCAACGTCGCCTGTCAGATGTGTGGTGCAATCATCCCGCACGTCAGAGACGGTATGTGAAGCCGTTTTGCCGCGTCGAATAGCCATTCCGTGATGAACAGGCCATTGTCATCGCTTGATGTCAATGAATGCATTGCGATGCAGCTCGCGCATGTAACTTCGCGCAATGCGTTCAAAACGCTGCATTTGCAGGGTCTGGAAGACCTCGTCGCGCGTGGGCAAGCCAGCAACGGTTCTCGAACAGACAACCAGTACGGCGGGCACCTCTCCGGCAGTATACGGGGCTGAAACCTCACCTTCTTTCAACGGATCCAGCAAGGTCCTGATTGAAGGATCAAGATCGCCCATTCGGGCTTCGATCGGAGAGCCGACGTCAAGAGTACCTTGCGATTCGACAATGTCCTCAAGCGAATCGCAACCGGTGATCCCGGACGTGATCGCCGCGATCTGTTCGTCTGATACGTTCCCCCCGCCGAACGTGAGTTGGCGGACCTGGACGACATCATCGTCTGGTCGCGGGCTGTGGCGTTCGCCGCGATTCCGTAACAGGAATATTGCGAAACCGTCGTTTGTGCGAACCGGTGGCGTTATACCTCCGACTTCGAGTGATTGAATGGCTTCCAGAGTTGCCGGTGGCAATTCGCTTTCATTGATCCAGCCGAGATCACCACCGAGGCGCGCACTCGCGCTCTGTGAATACTGCTGCGCGATCTGCGCAAACTGGCGGTTGGAGGATATTGATTTGCCAATCTCCCGGAGACTGCCAATCACACCATCTTCGGACTCGGATGAATCAGATTTGAGGAAGATTTCGGACAGGAGAACGACGGGTTGATTGGCCTCCGCGATGAGGCGATCAAGTTCGTCATCAACGTTGTCTTCGGTCACGGGCGTACGTCGCAGGCGGATGGAGACCAGCGAAACCCAGAGCTGTTCGGCAAGCAACTTCTCGTTGAGGCTTTCCGGATTGATACCCATGCTGACAAGCCGGTTATCGAGTTGACCGACACTGACGCCGATGTTTCGGGCGACAGCGCGACGGGCATCCTCGAGGGCGGATTGTCCATCGCGAAGTCCGACCCGTTCTGCTTCCTGAAGTTGCAGGCGTTCATTGACCAACATGTCCAGGGCGTCGGGATAGACCTGTTGCCTGTTTGCTGCCGTGTCCTCAATTCCCGATGTGCGCAGGAGCAGGACAATTCGCTCGATGACGTCGAGGAGTGTGATGACGTCGTCGTTGACCGAGCCAATGACCTGCAGCGAGTCCTGTGCACGGACCTGACCTGTCGCCAACAGCGATGCCAGGAACAGAAACCCGATTGTGCGAATGATACGTGATCGAATCGAAATCATGTCTTGGAAGATCTCAAAGTCAGGGAGTTGAAAACGGCGGAAGGTATCAACAACCGAAGTTTTCCTGAAGGAGCAGAAGCACGCGTTCCGGGTGCGATCATGAACCGGCGGAGGTTTTCAGGTTGATCGAAATGGAGAACTCTGTCCCGTGATCGTCGTTTCTTGTGTCGGTCTCCCTGTGCTCTCCACGTGCAGCAAAGAAGAGACACTCATCTTCGTAGGTGATTGAACCTCCATAGATGAATCTGTTTCTGTTGAACAGATCACTGCGCCATGTTCCTGACAACTTCCAGTATTCGTGCAGCGGTACCGACGTACTCAGTGCAATCTGCTGGTGATCGGGACGATTTTCATCGTCACCGCGAATGTAATCATAGTCGAGACCCAGCGCCACATCGCCTGCACGGGTATCGAGGCTGACGCGCGACCTGTTGAGCTGTTCGGGTGAAAACCTGAATCGATAGGACAGGTTCGTGTCGCGCGAAAAGCCCAGCAACAGCCTGCCGACAAAATCCGACGACCGCCCGTCCTTGACCAGCGGATCCTTGCTGTCCGGTTCAACGCGCCAGGATTGACCGATCACGAGTTCCTTCCGAAGGTCGTCGTGTGAGATGGATGACAGACGAACACCATAGTTCAAGCGTAACCCTGTTCGCACGCGATCGGCACCGGGAAACTTGCTGGTTCTGAACAGATTGTTTTCGTCAAACTCGTTGCCGAGGCTGTCGTCGTTGGGAATTTCTTCCAATTCGCCGTAATCGTCACTCCAGACACCGAGGACAGTGGGCTCGATCGTTTGAACTGAGTGGTGGCCGACGCGGACAAGGGGATAACGCCATTCGAGTGACAGTTCCGAACGAACCGCGGGTCGAATGCTGAATCCATGGATGTTGACGGCTTTTCAACGAGATATGCGTCACCGCGCAGTGCGGCGTTGGCTGTCAGGAGATGTCCGGAACGCGATAGCCATGGATGCGCCCACGTCGCCTT